>CBDFLB010000001.1:0-293534 GCA_965249015.1 Sphingomonas sp.
CGAACCTCATGAAGAGCTTCGAGAAGGTTAAGCCGGAAGATGGTGAAGATGGTGGCTCGTTCCTCGTCCGCCTTGCGAAGGCAATGGGCAAGGTTATGGACAAGAAAATGGGTCAGATGGACACGCTGTCTAAGGAAATCAGTGCACTTTCGACCAAGGACACTAAGGCTGGCTCCGCTGAAGCAAATCAGCTTGGAACGAAAAACAATTTGCTTCAGGCGTACGGCCAAGAGCTTGGCATTCTGAGCAATGCTTTTGCCCAGATAAGCAAGTCGGTCGGCGAAGCACAGGTCACCGCAGCACGCAAATAATCTGACGCAACTCCGGTTGCCGAAGCTACGATATGGGTCCAAGATCAGCATCTTGGGCCCATTTTTTTGCGGAGCAGATGATGCGAAAATCACAGCAGTTTTGTTTGCTTGGCCTTTCGTCGTTGATTATCGTGCCCGCCACCGCACAGTTGGGATGGCAAGCACCGGTGTCCGGCGTTTGGCAAGGCACAACTATTTTAACGCCGAGCGCAACAAACAGTTTTTCGCTGAAGCGATGGAACCGCGTTCCGCGCAATCCGAGATTCGATCTTCACGACTAATTGCCACAAAGTTGATTTTTACACCCTCCGCGGCCAATCGGCGAATAAACCTCGCAAAATTCGTCGAAAAGACCCGCGCCACCGATCCGGTGGGTGCCGACAAGATGGCGGCGTTGTTCGCTTCGACCGACATCATCGCCATGATCGATCAGAAGATGCAATCGACCTATGGCATGCGTGCGAACAATGTCGCCGATGCCTATGCGGTGTGGTGGGTGAGCGCGTGGATGGGTGCCAAGGGCCGCAGCGACGATGCCACGCCGGGTCAAATGGCGATGGTCAAGCGCCAGGCGACCAACGCGCTTGCCGCGACCCCTGAGTTTGCGTCGGCGACCGATGCCGGCAAGCAGGAACTCGCCGAGGCACTGCTTGTGCAGGCCGCGCTGATCGGCGACACGATCGACACCTACAAGTCCGACCCGGCGATGCTCGTCAAAACCCGCGCCGCGATCGCCAAGGGTGCCAAGGGCATGGGCCTCGACCTCGACACGATGACGCTCACCGATCAGGGTTTCGTTCCCGCCAAGACCGGCGCGGCCGATCCCACGCCCGGCACCCCCGAACGCGCGCTCGCCGCCCGCGACGCCACCACGCCCCCCTACGTCCTGATGGCCGCCGCCGGTGGAGCCGGCATCGGCGGCGTGCTCCTGCTCGGCAAGGCGATGGGACGGCGGGGCTGAGGGTCACTCCGGGTTTTCCCCTATCGCGAGGGGTGATCGATAAACCGGTCTGGCAGTGGTATGGGGTGACGTCGGCACTGTCTGTCGGCCCCTTTTGGAGTATCACAATGACAGTCAGGAAATGGTGCGCGGGACAGCTGGCTTTTACATCGGCGCTCTTCGGTTTCCTGACGCTTGCCATCACCGCGACTTCGCCCGCACTCGCTCAAAACTTCTCGCCGATGTGGGGTAATCTGGGCGGCAATCTTGCCATCAATCGGTTGGTTATGCAGGGGGTCACCGCACAAGCGAGCAGCGTTGAACATGGGGAGGGCGGTGAGAGCCGGCCCGTTCAAGGTCCTAATACGAATTTCGAACGCTTTGTCTCAGCCCCCGCCCGCACTCGCGCCAACCTTGCCAAATTCGTCGAAAAGACCCGCGCCACCGACCCGGTGGGTGCCGAAAAGATGGCGGCGCTCTTCGCTTCGACCGACGTTATCGGGATGATCGATAGCGAGATGCAGCAGAAGTTTGGCATGCGCGCCGACAATGTCGCCGATGCCTATGCCGTGTGGTGGGTCAGCGCCTGGATGGGGGCAAAGGGGCGCACTGACGATGCCACCCCCGGGCAGATGGCGATGGTCAAGCGGCAGGCGACCAACGCGCTTGCCGCCACGCCCGAATTCACGACCGCGACCGATGCCGGCAAGCAGGAGATAGCCGAGGCGATGCTCGTGCAGACGATGATGATCCAGGCCAGTGTTGACACTTACAAATCCGATCTGGCGATGCTGGCCAAGACACGCGCCGCCATCGCGAAGGGTGCCAAGGGCATGGGCCTCGATCTCTCGACGATGACGCTCACCGACCAGGGCTTCGTCCCCGCCAAGACCGGCGCCGCCGACCCTGCGCCCGGCACGCCGGAACACGCGCTCGCCGCCAGCGACAGCACCGCCGCCGCACCCCCCTACGTCCTGATCGCCGCCGCCGGCGGTGCCGGCATCGGCGGGGTGCTCCTTCTCGGTAAAATGATGGGGCGGCGGGGGTAATTTTTTCAGCGTCGCGGCAAAGCCGCGCCGTCGATCGAGCCGCTGGCTCGTCGGCCGCGCTTGCGCATGGTCGATCTAGCTTCGCTAAATCGCGCCTGCGCTGCGCGTCAGTCGATCGGCAGGAACAGCAGACCGGCCAGGCTGTTCAATTCACGTACGCCGTCGAGCGCGAGCTTGCGGATCGCGTTGTTCATGTGGGTGCGCACGGTGCTTTCGGTCATGTCGAGCAGCGTTGCGATGTCGGCGTTGGCGCGCCCCCAGCCGAGGAAGCGCAGCACCGCCGCCTCGTTGCGCGTCAGATGCTGGAGCGCGGCGATATGATGTTCGGGGACGCGCGGGCCCGACACGCTGAATTCGCCGATCACGACATCGCGACGCGTGGCGGCGCTGGCCGCTTCGGACGCACGCAGCATGCCGACGAGGCGCGCGAGTTCGGCGGTGTCGGTCACGCCCTCGCCGGGCAAAGCGCCTGGCCTGGCGGGCGCGGGCCGCGTGACAGCGGTTCCCGCCGATGCGGCAAGGCCACCGAACAGGCGTGGATCCTCGGGCGAGTTCATCGCGCGACGCTGCCGACGCGATCGAGGATTCCGCTCGCGATACCTTCGCGCGCGCCGAGGTCGCCGATCACCGCATCGGCGAGAAGCGGGAGGCACAGGATCAGGATCAGCGCCGCAGCCACCGACTTTATCGGCAGGGCAAGCGCAAAGACGTTGAACTGCTGCGCAAAGCGATTGAGGAAGCCCATCGATGCATCGATGACGTAGAGCACCGTCAGCACCGGCGCCGCGAAGAGAAACGCAAGCGTGAACAGCCGCCCGAATTCGCCTTCGAAATATTGGACGGCCTGAAGGTTGAGGGTGATGCCGCCCGGCCCCAACGGCCAGACGACATAGCTTCCCATCACCGTGCCGACGAGCAGGGTGAGCCCGCCCGCGCTGACGAAGACGACTTGCGCGAACCGCCCGAGCAAGATGCCGGTCAACGACGTCGTCACGCCGCTCAAGGGATCGATCAGCTGACCGACGGTCGCGCCGACCTTGGTATCGATGATCTCGCCCGCGGCCGCCATCGCCCACAGCATCGTCCCGAAAAACAGGCCGATGATCCCGCCCGCAGCGGCTTCCTTAAAGAGCATCGTCACCCAGCCCATCGCCGACAGGTCCGCCGGCGCGAAATTGGGCTGCATCGACAAGGCGACGAGCCCGAAGGTCACGATGATGCTGTTGCGCACCGTCGGCGGCATCACCTCGGTCGAAAAGACCGGCACGAAAATGAAGGCGAATGCAAAACGCGCCGATGCCGTGCCGACGGTCAGCAACTGGTCGAGCCATGGGACCGTGACGAAGAGGGGCACGCTGACGCCCGGCGTCATCGGACCATGGCCGGGAAGCCCGAGAAGATCGCGTCCGAATAGGCATAGAGGCTGCCCGCCATCAGGCTGGCGGTCACGAAGATGCTGACGACGATTGCAAAGAACTTGAGCGTATATTGCAGCGTCTGCTCCTGCAGCTGCGTCGCGGCCTGGACGATCGCGACGAGCAGGCCGACGACCGATGCCGCGATGATCGGCGGCGCCGACAGCAGCAGCACCAGCCACAGCGCTTGTGAGGTAAGGCCGACGAGGTCGCTAGACATAGGACAGAACCAGCCCGTGCGTGAGCTTTACCCACCCGTCGACAAGCACGAACAGCAGGATCTTGAACGGCAACGAAATCGTGACCGGCGACAGCATCATCATCCCCATCGCCAGCAGGATGTTCGATATGACCATGTCGATGACGAGGAACGGCAGGAAGATGAGGAAGCCGATCTGGAACGCCATCTTCAATTCCTTCACGACGAACGACGGAATGACGATGACGAAATCGCTTTCCTTCAAGGTCTGAACCGTCCCCGGATCGCCGATGCGCTGCTGCGTGCGAAGGAAAAAGGCGCGTTCGCGCGGATCGCTGTGCTTCATCAGGAATTCGCGCAAGGGCTCCTTGGCGCGGTCGGCGGTGCCGAAGATGTCGCCGGTGCTCGACAGCGGGTTGGTGCCGGTCGCGTCGTCGCCGGGCATCGTCGGCGTCGCGGGACCTGCGATCGCGGCAGCGACCTGCATTTTCTCGATCGTTGGATACATTACGAACACCGACAGGATCAGCGCAAGGCCATTCAGGACGATATTTGGCGGTACCTGCTGCAGGCCGAGCGCGTTGCGCACCAGGCTCAGCACCACAGCGATCTTGGTGAAGCTCGTTACCATCACCGCAAAGAACGGCGCGAGCGCAAGCAGGACGACGGTGATCAGCGCCGAACCGGGCGTAAACTGCGCAAGGTTCATTGCGCGTCCTCGGCAACGACCGGATCGGCGATGTCGGCGCGCGACTCGATCAGGACAGCGAACCGGTCACCGATCTGGACCAGTTCGCCATGCGCGAGCAGCCGGTCGGCGACGCGCAGTTCGACCGGCATGCCGGAAGTGAGCGGACCCAACGGCAGAGTGGTGCCCGGCACGAGCGACGCCAGCGCCGCCGCACTGGTCATCCGATCGGGCAAACGAATGGTCAGCGGCACGAGGAAATCGTTCGTTTCTTCGGACATGAGCGCTCCATTCTGACCGGCAGCGAACCGGCCGGTGTTAAGCTCGACAACGCCCGCAAAAGCCCCGAAGTGCACATGAGTGAGCGTGGCGCGAAGCTGATCGGCGATCAGGACGAGATCGCCGGCGTCGAGGTCACTTGCTTCGGCGATCGTCAGTCGCGGGCCCGCCGCGTCGATGCGGATGACGCAAGGCAGTTGCATGTCGCTGGGCGGTAGCTTCGCCGCGCGATCGATCCAGCCGTCGCGCCGTTCATGCTCGGTGGGGACAGCGAGGAACACTGTGTCACCCCCGCTGCCGAGCGACAACATGATCGAATGCAGCGGCGTGACTGCGACCATCGCGGCGGCATCCATCGAAACGCCGAGGGCCCCTTCGATCGCGACGAGGATCGGGTCGACCGCGTCGAGCGCCGCGACGGTATCTGCGACGCGTTCGGCCGACAGCGGCACGGCCCGTTCGGCGATCGCCGCAACATGAAATTGCAGGTGCTCAGCGACCGCGAACCAAGGCGACGCAAGCCGTGCATCGACGACCCGTACGTCGAGACCTGCGTGACGCATCAATGCACAAAGCGCGCTCGCAAACGCCGCCTCGTCCGGATCGACCTGCCGAAGCGACGTCAGCCCCTCGACCGCGACCGCTTCGTTCATAGCGCTCATGTCGGTGCGCCCGGTCTCGGCGGAAAGCGCGGTGCCTTCTGGTCATCCCACCGCGCGAGCAAGGTGATCGAGCCGCCCGTCACGCCGAGCAGCATCGTTTCGCCACCGACCTCGATCAGCGCCACGCGTTCGCGCTGGCCGAGCGGCATCGAGCGCAGGAAACGGATCGCACGATCGTCGCCCGCGTCCTCGCTGACTCCAAGCTGACGATCCTGGACCTTCTTCAGCAGCCAAATGACGCCCCATGCCAGCCCGAGGACAAAGGCAAGCGCGATGACCACGGCCAGGATCGACGACAGAACAGCCCCAATGCCCATAAATTCTCCCGTCAGCCCGCCGCGTCGAGCCGAGCGAGCAGCGGCCGCGCCGCGTCCATATCATGGTCCATCGGTGCCGCCCCGTCGCGGGCCTTTTTTGCCCAAAGAATAATCGCGGCGATCGCATCGAACATATCCTGCGGAACGATCTCGCCGATCTCGCCGCGTGCCCACAACGTACGCGCGGTCGCGATGTTGCGGATGATCGGGACGCCTGCCGCTTCGGCCTCCGCGCGCATCGCCGCTGCCAGTTCGCCCGCGCCCTTGGCAGCGATGACCGGCACCGGCGCCTTTTCGTCGTCATAATCGAGCGCGATTGCGATGTGCGTCGGATTGACCAGCAGCGCCGCCGACCCCCGCGTGGCGCCGAGTGTGTTCTGGTTCGACCATTCCTGATGCAGCTCGCGACGGTGCGAGCGGACGTGCGGATCGCCTTCGTCGTCCTTATACTCCTGGCGGATGTCGCGCCGGCTCATTTTCATCTTCTTGATGTAGCTGTGGCGCGAATAGAACCAGTCGGCGACGGCGACGAAAAGGAAGACGCCGACGATCATCGCGAACAGCTTGAGCGTCAGCCGGTACGTGAGATCGAGCGTCGCGAATGCCGCTGCAGCACCGGTGTCGGCCACCGGCGACCAGCTTGCAAGGCGAATGATCTGCCCCGCTTCGCCGATCGCGGTGCGGATCACGACATAAGCGATGGCACAGACGAACATCACCTTGACGAGCGTTTTCACGAGCTCGACCAGCCCGTCCATGCCGAACATCCGCTTCAGGCCTTCCATCGGGTTGAGCTTGTCGAGCGCGAACTTAAGCTTTTCGGTCGTAAAGATCGGCCCGGCCTGAAGAAACTCGGCAAAGGTCGCGATGGCGGCGACGGGCACGAGCGTCATCAGCGAAATCTTGACCAAGGTGAGCGATGCATCCCAGCCGATCGAGGGCGCGGCCTGCGCGAACGGCATCTGCGTCGCGGCCACCATCGTGTCGGTGGCAAGCCGTGCCAGATCGGTCGCCACAAAACCCGAAACGAGCGCGAAAAGTACGAGCCAAGCAAGCGTCAGCAGGCCCGCGCTCAAATCCTTCGATTTTGCGATGTCGCCCTTTTTTCGCGCGTCGCGAAGTTTCTTCGCGGTCGGCAACTCGCTCTTGTCGGCACCGTCGTTTTTATCGGCCATGCGCGAACGCGTCCTCCCCGGCGTCAAAGCAAAGACACCACGTCGTCACCAAGACGACGAAGCGAATTACGATGCGCAGCCCGAGCATGGCCGCTTTATAAAGAACTGGCGCGTGCGACATGCACGCAAACGAAGTAAGCAGACGAGCCGCGCCCTGGGGCGTGAGCACGACTCGCGTCCATAAAATTGGACACTTCCTACAACGAGTCAACCGGGAATTGGTTGCGGGCGATACTTACATGAATGTAATTAAACAGTTTTTTTCGCCACGCGCTGCTCGCCCTGCAGGCAAGTTCGAGGCGATTCGGCGCGTTTGCTCAACCAATCGGGCTTGTTGACACTCAAGTAAGTTGGTTCGCATTTAACCGCGTCCGGGAGTATTCCCCAGAAAAAGCGCACCGAAGTGGGACGCACGAAAATATTGCATCAAACCGACTTGAATTTGACAAAATAGAAATGCAGTTAAGTTTCCGTTGACCGGGACGAGCATGACCGGACGCAGGGTGGGGCATCGTAATGAAGCACCTCGGGTCAGTGATCCGACGTGCCGGAGGAGCGATGCAGATGCGAAAAGGCCTTCGGTTCGGCTTGCTGGCGATCGCCAGCGCTTGCGCCAGCGCGGCGACGGCCAGGGATGAACCCCTGCCCGCGGTGCCGTGCCCCGTGGAGGGAATATTGCGCGTTGCCGGCGCAGGGTCGCTGACGGGCGTCTCGATGCTCGACGCGTGCGCCGGCCATATCGTCATCGCGCCCGCGGCCCCTGCCGAATATCTGGAACCGCGCAACACGCGCATTTCGCCCGAAAACCGCGCACGCGTCATGCCCATCGTCGACATGGCACGAAATGACGTCGTGGTCCGGATCGCGCCGAAACAGGACGAGCCGCTTCCCGCCGGCTATGTTACAGGCGACGGCGCGGTCGGAAGCGACACGATCCTCGCCATGCGTCCGATCAGCTATCGCACGCCGTACGACGACATGATCGGCCGGGTCGCGCAGCGGCATCGGATCGACCCGCTGCTCCTTCATGCAGTGATCAGCCAGGAATCGCGCTATCACGAACGCGCGACCAGCCCGGTCGGCGCACGCGGGCTCATGCAGCTGATGCCGGCGACCGCGCGGATGCTCGGCGTCGGCACGATCGCCCATCCCGAAAGCAACGTCGACGGTGGTGCCCGCCTGCTGCGACGGCTGTACACGCGCTATAACGACTTTCCGCTCGTGCTCGCCGCCTACAACGCTGGAGAGGGCGCGGTGGCGAAATATGGCAACCAGATTCCGCCCTATGCCGAAACGCGAAATTACGTGCAGAAAGTGCTCGCCAATTATCAGCGGCTGGTGTCCGAACAGAATCTGGGCAGTCGCTGATCTTGGCACGGACGCTCCCCTTCCCCCGTTTCCGCGCGCTGCCGGTCCGCGCCGCCGACGTTCTCCTCGTCGGGGTGATCGTCGCGGTCGTGATGCTGATGATTCTGCCGATGCCGCCGCTGGTGCTCGACATTCTCATCGCGACCAATATGTCGATCGGCATCCTGCTTCTGCTAAGCGCGATCTACGTTACCAAGCCGCTCGATTTCTCGACATTCCCGACCGTGCTTCTGCTTTCAACGCTGTTCCGGCTGGCGATCAGCATTTCGACGACGCGGATGATCCTGACGACGATGAACGCGGGCCACATCGTCCAGCGTTTCGGTGAGATGGTCGCGGGCGGCAATCTCGTCGTCGGGCTCGTCGTCTTCCTGATCATCACCGTCGTACAGTTCATCGTCATTTCAAAGGGTGCCGAGCGCGTCGCCGAAGTCGCCGCGCGCTTCAGCCTCGATGCGATGCCCGGCAAGCAGCTGTCGATCGACAGCGACCTGCGCTCGGGAATCCTGAGCAAGGAAGAGGCGAAGGAGAAACGCCGCACGCTCGAGCTCGAAAGCAAGCTCCACGGCAGTCTCGACGGCGCGATGAAGTTCGTGAAGGGCGACGCGATCGCCTCGATCATCATCGTGCTCGTCAACCTGCTCGGCGGGCTGGCGATCGGCATGATGTATCATGAGATGTCGGTCACTGCGGCGGCGGCGACGTTCTCGATCCTGACGATCGGCGACGGCCTCGTGGCGCAGGTCCCCGCGCTGTTCTCGGCGATGGCCGCGGGTCTGCTCGTCACGCGTACGACCGATGAGGAGCGCGATCGCGACCTGGGCCCGGCCATCGCGCGCCAGATCTCGGGGAAGCCGCACGTGTTGATGATCGCGGGCGGACTCGCGATCCTCCTCGGACTGATCCCCGGGTTTCCGACCTCGGTGTTTTTTGCGCTGGCGGCGGCAATGCTGGCCGGCGGTATCATCAGCCATCCGACCTCGGGCGCGTGGGTCAGAACCAGGACCGGCTTTGCGACGACCGACACGAGCATGATCGCGGGCGAGGCGACGATCGCCGCGCAGGCGCTTCCGGCGCTCGATGCGATCCGCCTGACGCTCGGCCTGCCGTCGACGTCGCCGCAATTCGCCATGGTGACCGATCAGGTGCGAAAAGGCGTCGCGGCATTGCAGGACCGCAGCGGCGTCGCCATTCCCGCAGTGCGCATCGTATCGGACGAAAGCGGCCGGCTCGCGCCCAATGGCTGGGCGCTCGTCGCGCACGATGCGCCGGTCGGCAACGGGATCATCGATCACGACGACTTCGCAGGACGCCTGGGCCTCTATGTCGAACATCTTCTGGCCCGCAATCTCGGTCTTTTCCTCGGCCTGCAGGAAGTCACAGATCAGCTCAACCGGCTCGGCGAAACGCATCCCGAAGTCGTGAAGGAGGCCGTCCGCGCCGTGCCGACAGGGAAGATCGCCGAGACGCTGCGCCTGCTCGTCGACGAGGCCGTTCCGTTGCGCAACTTCCGCGACGCGATCGAGGCGATCGGCGACATCGGACAATATGAGCGCGAGGCGGTGCCGATGGCCGAGCGGACGCGCGTGGCGATGCGCCGCCACCTGATCGCGCCGATCTGCGTCGACGGGCGGTTGCGCGTGTTGATGGTCGGCAGCGCGCTCGAAGAGATCATCCGCCATACGCTGACCCCGGTCGACGGACAGATGCGCCTCGCCATCAACCCGCACCAGATGCGTGCGCTGATCGCGCTGCTGTCCGAGCAAGTCGAAGCTTCGGGCGCGCGGGCGATCCTGACCGCGCAAGACCTTCGCCGCCCGCTGCGCCTGCTGATCGCCGCCGACCTTTTCGACGTGCCGGTGATCAGTTTCAACGAGCTCAATCCCGCCGTTCCGCTCGACATCGTCGGCGAACTGAACAGTGCCCCCGAAAGCCTCACCGACCAGGTCGAGAGGGAGTTTGCCGAGTGACCCGCCTGCTGCGTCTGCTTATCCTTTTCCTTCTCGCGGCGCCCGGTGTCGGCAGCGCGGCTGCGCCCGTTTTCCCCGCAAAGACGGTGACGATCACGGCACGCAATCAGGCAGTCGCCAACGTCATCAGCGACCTGTTCGGGCAGGCGGGACTGCGCGTGAAAGTCAGCTCGGCGGTGGGCGGCAAGATGAACGGCACTTTCACGGCCAGCCCGGGCGACATCTGGGCACAGCTTTCGCGCGCCTATAATCTCGTTGCCTATTACGACGGTGCGGTGGTCCGCGTGTATGCCGCAAGCGAAATCCAGACGCGCAGTTTTGCGAGCAACACGCCGCAGACGATAATCCGCAATGCCCAGGCGATGCGGATCGTCGACAACTCGAACATGCTTGTCGCTTCAGGCAATGCCGTGACGGCGACGGGGGTGCCCGAATTCCTGTCGCGCGTGTCGCAGCTTGCCGGATCGATCCGCGCGCCCGTCGCCACGGCGGCGGTGGCGGCTCCGTCGGTGATCAGCACGGTCACCCCCGCCTCGGTTCCGGTCATCTCGCCGATGCTCGCGGGCCCGGCGACGCTCGCGACCGTCCGTTCCTCGGTGCTCGCGCGCGCCAGCACGCGCAACCCGTATGAAGTGCGTATTTTCTACCTCCGCTATGCACGCGCCGACGACACGATTCAGAAGAGCTTTGACCGGACGGACGTGATCCCCGGGGTCGCGACGATCCTGCGTGGTGTCATGGGGGACGGACGCCTCTCGCAGACGGTATCGACGAGTGGCAATTTCGACATTGCGCGCCAGTCGCTTCCCCGGCTGCTCGGCCGGGGACTAGGATCGGTACCGCCCGACGCGTCGCAGCGCGACTACGACGACGACGAGGCGTCGGGTGGAGGCGGCAGCGCTCCGACCCGCCAATCCGCACCACGTGACGTCAACGGCCCGCGGGTCGAAGTCGATGCCACCAACAATGCGGTCATCATTCGCGACCGGCCCGAATCGATGACCGTGTACGAAGACATCGTCCGCGCGCTCGACGTCGAGCCGCGCGGGATCGAGATCGAAGCGACGATCCTCGAGCTCAACACCTCGCGACTGAAGGAGCTCGGGATCGATTTCAACATTGCCGACCATGGCCTCAACGCGCTGTTCGGCGGGCAGCAGACCAATCCGACGTCGGGCTTTTCGCCGGGCAACCTCAACGCCAATCTCTTGACCGGCGCATTGAACGGCTTTTCGCTGCGCATCACCGCGCTCGAGAAATCGGGCGCGTTGCGCGTCATTTCGCGGCCGCGAATGAGCACGCTCAACAACATCCCCGTCGTGTTCAACAATCAGGTGACCTATTATGCGCGTGTCGCCGGCGATCGTCAGGTCGATCTGTTCCCGATCACCGCCGGCCTGATCATGCGCGTCAATCCGTCGGTGCTTTACGACGGTGGCGAACTGCGCACGCGCATGGCGATCGACATCGTCGACGGGTCGCCGAGCGGCCTGATCGTCGACGGTATCCCTGCGGTAAAGCAGTCGAGCATCAACACCAACGCCGTCGTCAAACAGGGCGAAAGCCTGATGATCGGCGGGATGACGATGGATACCGACTTCGATTATCGGTCCAAAATCCCCGTCGCGGGCGACGTTCCGGTGGTCGGCCAGCTGTTCCGCAAGCGCAGCAAGGGCGGCCAGCATTTCGAGCGGCTGTTCCTGATCACGGCGCGCATCCTGTCGCAACGTCCGACGGCGGCGACCGCGAACACCGATGGCGTGATCCCGCTCGACCGGCTGCAGGCGATCGCGGGCGGACGTCGCCTGCGCAAGGGGGGGTCGCGATGAACGCGCCGTTTCCGCCGCCGCTGATGCTCGGCGCGATGGTTTTCCGCGTTCTTTCGGGCCGGCTCAAGGGTGCCGAACATCGCCTGCCTGCGGGCAAGTTCGTCCGCGTCGGCCACGCCTTCGATCACGACATCGTGCTGCGCGATCCCTCGACGAAGGGGCTGTCCCTGGAACTGCACATGGGCGCCGACGTCGCGACAGTGCGGATGGTCGCTGGCGAGGCGGGGCTGCTCGGGCGGCCGCTGACAGCGGGGGAGGATGCGAGCCTTCCGGCGTACGTCCCGCTGACGCTCGGCGCGTTCACGGTCGCGATCGGCGACCCCACTTCCGATCGCTGGGCCGAAAGCGAGCGCCTGTCGACCATGATCGCGCCCGCGACAGATGCGTCGCTTGCGACCCCGCAGGCGGCGGTGTCCGAGCGGATCGCGACCCGTCTCTATCCGTTCCGCGATGCCATCGCGGCCGAACGCAACTGGCCGCTCTACGGGATCATCGCCGCGGTCGTCCTGCTGCTCGCGATCGCAGGGGCGCCGGCGACCGACTGGATCAGCGGACAGGTCCACAGCGCGCAGAGCGATGCGGCCGTCCTTGCAAATGCGGGGTTTCGCGATCTGACCGTCACCGACGGGCCCGGCGGGCAAGGTCCGGTCATCCACGGCGTCGTGAGGGACGATGCCGAACTTGCTCGCTTGCGCGCACTTGTCAGCGCGCGGATCGGCCGGGCGAGTATCGATGTCGACACGATGCAGGCGATGGCGGCGGCGGCCACCGACATGCTGCGTGCGCAAGGGATCGACGCCGACGCACGGCCGATGCGCGGCAACAGTCTTCTCGTCACTACCGAATTTCTCCCCGTCGATCGTCAGGACGAGCTCGCCAAGCTCATCCGCCGCGATCTTCCCGGCGTCACCCGCGTCGCCTTCACGACGTCGAGTGCGCGCGGCGACCGCGATCTCCAATATTTCTTTTCCGGGACGGCGTACGGACTTGCCACGTTCGTCGACGGCAGCCCCGGCTACATCGTCACCGCCGACGGAACACACTGGTTCACCGGCTCGCAGGTCCCCACCGGCCACAAGATCATCGCGATCGGCAACGGGCGCGCCAGCTTCGAACGCGACGGCCGCATCGAAGAATTGATCCTCGGTTCTCCGTCGACCACCACCACACCAACCCCCGCCGCCACTGACACTCAAGGAAGGACGCAGTTATGACAGACGCAATTTCGAACACGTCGCTCGGCATGATCGCCGCGGCACCCGGGATCGGCGATTTCGATTCCAAGTCGACGAACTGGTTCGAGGCTTTCGCCAACGCCTGGGGCAAGGCGCTCGACAAACAGGCCGACGTCATCGTCGCGCAGTCCGATGCGTTGTCGCAAGGCGGCGACAAGCCGTCGGACATCACCAAGCTCACCGCCGAATCGATGCGGCTGAGCTTCATTTCGAACAGCTCGCACACGTCGCTCGACAGCGTGTCGAAGGCGCTCGAAACCATGGCGCGGAAAGGCTGATGCCGATCGACCCCATCGGCGCGGTCGCCGCGCAATCACTGGGCGCGCGGTCGACCGGAACGCGGGCCGTCGATCTTGCCCCGCCGGGCGGATCGGGTGGCGGTTCGCCGCAACTCGAAGCGCGCTTTCACCAGGCACTTTCCCGCGTCGGTGGCGTCGAGGGGCTTGCCCCGACCGGTTCCGTCCCGCCAGCGATCAAGGCGCTTTTCGGCGCGCTCGATCAGGTCAACGTCCAGGCAAAATCGGTTTCCGACTACGCCGCGTCCGCCGAAGCGAGCGGCGGGCAACTGACCCCCGGCGAGATCGTCCAGCTGACGATGAAATGCCAGGAATTCATGTTTCAGGCGCAACTGACCTCGAACATCGCCAACCGCAGCTCCGACGGCGTCCAGCAATTGTTCAAGCAGCAATGATGGCACGCTTCGCGCCGCGTGCTGCCATCCTCGCGCTGCTGCTGCTCGCCGGCTGCGGGCAGCAGGAGGTTTACGGCAAACTGACCGAAGCGAGCGCGAACGAGATGATTGCCGTGCTTTCGCAAGGCGGGATCGGCGCAGCCAAGGTGGCGGGCGAAAAGGACAATTGGAGCATCACCGTCGAACCGGCAGACTTCGCACGCGCGGTTGAAACGCTCCGTGCGCACGGTCTTCCACACGAAAACTATGATTCGCTCGGCACCGTGTTCAAGAAGGAAGGCTTCACATCGACGCCGCTCGAAGAGCGCGCGCGGCTCATCTATGGCCTTTCGCAGGAATTGAGCCGGACGATCAGCGAGATCGACGGTGTCGTCCAGGCGCGCGTTCACCTGACGATGCCCGAAGCGGATCCGCTGTCGCGTGAGGCCAAACCATCGGCGGCATCGGTTTTCGTCAAATATCGCACCGGCTTCGATCTGCGCAGCCAGACCGGCGCGATCAAGGCGCTGGTTACCAATGGTATCGACGGGCTGACGTACGATCGCGTTTCGGTGGTGATGGTTCCGGCGCAGACCCTGCCGACCGCGGCCACCGCACAGACCGGCATCGAATTGGGCACGCTTGCTCGCATCTTCGCAGGGCTCGGCGCGGCGGCGCTCCTGATTTTTGCCATTCGCGCGCTGCTCAAGGCTCGCCGTAAATCGGGACTGCCGGTATCATTCACACAGAAGCCTTGAGCGGACACCGGTTCGAAGGGCGTATCGCGCGTCGGGCCGCGCAATGCGACGCCCTCGGGGCGGGGCTAGGCCGCGGCGCGCGCTTCGCCTGCACATTGAACGGCGCGTCCCTGCCGCGCTTTGCCGACCTCGCGGCGGTCCCGCGCTGGCTGTTGCTGCAACGAGCGCAGCAGGAGCGCGTCGCCCGCGTCGCCGGACTGATGCGTCATCGCGCCGCGATCGACCGCGAACTGTCCGGGCCGCGGCTTGCACTGCTCGCCGACGCGGTCGGCGAAGACCTGATCGACGCGGTATCTGCGGCCGCTCAATTCGGCTCGCCTACGAATGATGGCGCCCTCCCCCGCCCCGACCGGATCGTGGCGGACGGGTGGGAGATGCTGCGCCGCGGCCTGCCAGCGATGCTTGCCGGCGAATATCCCGAAGCGTGCGGCGATGAACCGGCGCGCGCCTTGTCCGAACGCGCATTCGATCTGGCGATGGCGCAATGACCTTTCACCTCGCGTATGCCGACGATCATGTGCTCCTGACGAGCAAGCGACCCGTCATCAAACGGCGCGACACGCACGCGTTCGACGACGCGCTTTCACTTCTGCAAGAGGCAACCATGATTCGCGATCGGGCGCGTGACGCTGCCGAAACCGCACGCGCCGAGGCGCGCCGCGAGGGACTGGCAGAGGCACGCGCGGCGGCGAACGACGCGGTTCGCACTGGTCTTGCCGACATCACCGCGGCGATCGAGGCTCATGCCGAAGCGCGGCGCGCCGACATCGCCGAGGCGGCGTTTGCGGCGGCACGCGCCATCGTCGGCGACCTCGACGACGTCGACGCCATGCAGCGCATCGTCGATCGGACGATCGCGCGGCTCGATACCGACATGCCCGTCGTTGTCGAAGTCGCCGCTGCCCTTGCGCCCGCGCTGTCGGCGCAGATCGCGAAGCTGGCCAACGTATCGGTCACCGCCAACGCCGATTTCGCGCCGACCGACTGCCGGATCTCGACAGCGACCGGACGCACCGTTGCAAGTCTGTCGGTCCAGTTCGACGCGCTCGCCGCGCGCTGGGGCCTGTAACATGCGCAGCGACAGCCTCTCGCTCATTCGCGCCGTCGACAGCGCGCCGATGGTGGAACAGCGCGGGCGCATCGTCGGCGCGCTCGGCACGACGCTGCGCGTGACCGGGGTCCGCGCGCGCATCGGCGAGAATTGCGAGATCGTCGACCCCGAAAGCGATTTCAGGCTTTGGGCAGAGGTCGTCGGGCTCGCCGACGGCGATGCGATCCTGACCCCGCTCGGCGATATCCGTGGCCTCGGCCTCGGCAGCGACGTCATCCTTCGCAGCGGCGAGGACCGGACGCCCTACGGCGTCCATCTACTCGGCCGCGTCCTCGACGCGCGGCTTCAACCGCTCGACGCGCTTGGCCCCGTCCGCCGTACACCCGATCGGCCAATTCACGCCGACGCGCCCAAGCCGATGGAGCGCGCGCCCGTCGATACCGCGATGGAGACCGGCATACGCGCGATCGATGGGCTGCTGACGATCGGCGTCGGCCAGCGGATCGGCATTTTCGCAAGCGCCGGCGGGGGCAAGAGCACGCTGCTCGCCAATCTCGCGCGTCAGTCGAATGCCGATGCCATCGTCATCGCGATGATCGGCGAGCGCGGCCGCGAAGTGCGCGAATTCGTCGAAGATACGCTCGGCGCCGAGGGGCTCGCGCGTTCGGTCGTCATCGTCTCGACGTCGGACAGGCCGGCGATGGAACGGGTGCGGGCGGCGTATGTCGCGACGGCGATCGCAGAAGGGCTGCGCGAGGAGGGTCGTCACGTCCTCCTGCTGATGGACAGCGTGACGCGCTTTGCGCGCGCATTGCGCGAGATCGGCCTGGCCGCGGGCGAGCCGGCGGTACGGCGCGGCTTTCCGCCGTCGGTATTCGCCGAGCTGCCGCGTCTGTTCGAACGCACGGGATGCGCTGCAACTGGCGCGATCACCGGGGTATACACGGTCCTGCTCGAAGACGAGGAAGGCGATCCGATCGGCGAGGAAGTGCGCTCGCTGCTCGACGGGCATATCCATCTTTCGCGAAAACTGGCGGCAAAAGGCCATTATCCCGCGATCGACATACTGGGAAGTCTCTCGCGACTGTTTCCCAAACTCGCGTCGCACCCGCAGCAACGTGCCGCCGTCGGCCTGCGCTCGATGCTCGCCAAGCTCGACGACATCGACCTGCTTATCCAGCTCGGCGAGTACCAGCCGGGGCGGGACATGCTCGCCGACCGCGCGATCGAGGCGCGTGGCGCGATCGACGCCTTTCTTCGGCAGGACAGCGACGACCACACGCCGTCAAGCCACAGCGTCGCGCGCCTGCGCGCCTTCGACTGTGACGATGACGGTTAAACATGATCGAGCGCGGATGGCGCGGGTCACGCAGGTCCGTGGCCAGCGGCTGCTGCGCATTGCCGACGACGCCCGGCGCGCGCACGATGAGGCGCTCGCGGCCGAAGCCACGGCTTGCGATCATCTGCAACGGCAACGTCGCCTCGTCGACAATGCGCGCGGCATGTTTGCGCGTGACCCCGCCTGTGCACAGGCAGCGATCTGGCTTTCGCATACGACGACGCGGATGCATGCGGGGGCCGATGCGCTTGTCGATGCGCAGGGCGACGTCACGATCGCCGAAACCGATCGCGACGACGCGAACCGTGCCTGTGCGCGGCATCAGATACGCGACGATCGCGTCGCGCAATTTCATCGCGCTGAGCTGCGGTCCGAACGTCTTGCCGCCGAGGCGCGCGAAGAGCTCGATCAGCCCGCACGACCGGGGCGTCCGGCGTGAAGAAAATCGCGACGGGGCCGCTCGCAAAAGCAAACGCTGCCGTTTCGATCGGGGCCGTCCCCGCGCGATCGCTTCCCGAAACGACCCGCCTTTTCGCCGATGCATTGAAGCGTGCCGATGCCAAGCCGACGCCGGCGCGCAAGAAGCTTGCCGAAGATGCGCCGTCCGGCTCGGCCAACCACGCGCCGGTCCGGCCCGGTGATGCTATGGCGCCAACGGTGTCTGCGCCCGCTGCCCCGGCGGACCCGGCCATCGCTGCGCATATCGAACGGATTGCGGCTGCGATCGCTGAGGTAGCGAGCGGGGGTGCTCACGCCGAGGTCCACATACAGCTTCCGCCCGGCGCGACGCGCATCGATGGTGCGGTGATCGGCCGCAATGAATCCGGGGGTCTGCACATCGTCCTGACAACCGCGTCGGCGATCACGCCCGCCAGCGCAGCGCAGTTGCAGGCCGATCTGAACGAGCGTCTTGTCCGCCGTGAGATTCGCGTCGCGCGGATGTCTTTGCAGCGCGTCGACAGGCGCGCTTAGGCCTGCGCTGCGGCGGTTCTGATCTGGTCGCGCATCACGGCGGCGGCCTCATCGGCATGACGGATCCAGGCGCGATGAATCGCAGCGGTGCGCGCGATGTCGTTCGGATCCTGCCGCGTGATGTCGTTGGATCGGTTGTATGACATTGTCGCGAACATGGCGCTGGCCTGTCCCCAGCTCAGGAAACGCGACAACAGGCTCTGAAATTCGCCAAGGCTCAACATCGTACTGCCCGGGCCGAACGCCGCGCCGATGGCCGTGGCGTCGAACGTGGCTTGGGTCACCGCGGCGCCATAGTCATCGGCCCACTCTGAAGCCGGATCGCGTGCCACGACGAGACCATCGCGCGTGCTTTCGTCGACGTCGTCGCCGGCATTCGACTGCACGATCTTCATGTCGCCCAACTTGTCCTGCGAAGCGCCCGAGATGACCATCGCACGTTCGTCGAGCGTCACCGTCAGCCGGTCGAGCCGAAACGTCTCGGCGGCGGCGACGTCGGACTTCGTCGCGGCGGCGACGTCAGGGATAGTCGCGGCGGCGGCGACGTCAGGGATAGTCGCGGCGGCGACGTCGGGTTTCGTCTCAAGCGTGATCTTCGCGCCGTTGCCAAGGACGACGGTCGTGGTTCCCCAGAAGCGCGCGCTTACCGCCTGACCGAGCTCGATTTGCGCCGCGCCCCAGACGCGGATCCGCTCGCTCGTATCCTCGTGCATCACGACGACTTCGGATTCCCGTTCGTCGACCAGCATCGAATATCCCTTGGTCAGATCGAACCGGATGCTGCCCATCGATGCGCCGATGATCTTGAAGCCACCGA
This sequence comes from Sphingomonas sp., assembly GCA_965249015.1. Classification (GTDB taxonomy): domain Bacteria; phylum Pseudomonadota; class Alphaproteobacteria; order Sphingomonadales; family Sphingomonadaceae; genus Sphingomonas_O. The sequence goes on from CBDFLB010000001.1 coordinate 19,045, forward strand.
TCCCCGACACCGACGGCCGATCGTAAAGGACGATGTCGACCGGGTCGGGGAGCACGGCGACTGCGCTGGCCGATACCTTGATCGGGTCGCTCCGGACGCTGTCGACGATCAGGACGGCGGGTGCCTCGGATGCGAACGCGATTCGCGATGTCGTCAACCCCGCTGACAGACCGGACGTTGCATCGATCATCGCGCCGTCGCCTGCAGCCGGCGGACCGCATCGTCGATCGTCCCGATCACGCGATCGAGGTCGGAACCTGCCGCGCGATCGCTTTGTGCGCCGGCGATCGCGGCGGAAAGGCGTTCGACCGATCCGCTCTCCGGCCGCGCAGCGAACAGCGCTGCGCCTTCGCTGACGAAGCCGTGCAGCGCGCGGGCGACTTCGCCGCGTTCTTTCGCACCGCCGCCCATCGCCTGAACGAGCTCGGCGGCAAGATCTTCGACGCCGTACGCGTCGGATGCGGTTCCGCCCGAATAGCGCGCGTGCGGATCGATCTCGGCAAGGTCGAGCTCGGCGGTCAGCGCCGTCGCCAGCCGCGTCGAGGCCTGTGTCATCGCCGCTGCGGCCGCGGCTGCCGGGCTCCCCTTGCCGCCGCCGACCGCACGAAGCGAGACGGCGCTGCGCCGATCGATGTTTACAGGCGGCGTCACGTCACGAAACTTTGCTTAATAAAGGACATCATCCGAATCATATAGCGCACCGCAGCGTCCGGCGCGCTAAGCGAATCGATTAGGCGGGATCGGCCACTCCCGGCGAACGCAAGGAGCGAATTTCCCGTGTCGCACATCAATGCTTTCGGTATCGCGGCGTCGGTCGGCGCGCCGGCCGGGCCGATAATCGATGTACTGGGACTTGCAGGCGCGTGCAGGATTGTCTTGCCGTGCGATGCCGCGATATCGGACAAGGTATCGTCTCTCACGACTGCGTAGCTCCCGCCTGTCTTGCCGAGGACCGGTAACGCGTTTCGTGCAGCGATTGCGTCGACGATAACCGACTCCGTCAATTTGGGACAACGCACGTCATCAACGCGAATGGCTGTAACCAAAGGTTTCGTTTAGGGCGCATCGGGAATCGGGCCGCTCGGGCCATTGGGGGATAATGATGCCGGGTATCGCGCTTTCGATTCTGCTGACGTTGGCGTCGGCTCCGGCGACCAATTCATGCGTCGCGCGCGCTGGTGCCGTAACGGGCGAGGGATCGACGCTGCCGATCGGCCTTCCCGGAATCAATTACCAGAAATCGCATGCCATCGAAAAGCTCCGCAAGAAGGCCAAGGACGGGCGGACGATCGTGATCGATGGCGGCGACTTCACGGCGTATGATTTCCGCAAGGCCAAGCTCGACAACATCTGTTTTCGCGGATCGAAGCTCGTCAACACCGACTGGAGCGGATCGACCTCGACCGGCATGGGCTTCATCGACAGCGACCTCACCGGATCGGTCGTCAATGGCGCGATCATGCGCAGCGCGCTGTTCCGGACGACGACCCTTGCAAGCGTCGATGCGACGGCCGCCGACCTTAGCGGCGGACGGCTCGACGGCGGCTGGAACGCGAGTCTTAAGAACCTCAAGCTCGATCTCGCGCGGCTCGGCGGGTTCCGATTCGTCTGCGGAACGCGTGCCATCGACGGCTGCCCGTTCGACCGCCAGGGGATTACCGCGCGCAATGCCGACTTCTCGGGCGTGATTTTCGATGGTTTTTCGCTCTGGGGCGCGACGGTCGAAGGTGCCGTATTCGACGGCGCGGAAATGGCGATCGAGGACGTCGGCCAGATCATCGGCGCGACCGAGCCCAATGTGCTGACGCTCCATCACCGCGGCATGTCGACGCTGGTCGACGGCCCGGTTGCAATGGTGCTCGCCGGGGCGCTTATCACGCCGGGCAGTGTCGCGGGCAAATGTGCGACCCCTGCCAACGCGCTTGAAACCGCGTTTTGCGACGACAAGACAGGTCAGCTGATGAGCTTCGACGCCGACGTCGTCCGCCTCGTCGCCTCGGGCGCCGTCGACAAACGCAAGGCCGTCCTTGCGTTCGACAAGGGGCGCGACGCCTGCCTTGCGCAAACCGGCGACACCCGCGTTTCGTGCCTCATCCGGGTGTACCGGACGCGGCGCGCGGGGCTGCTCGCCACGAACGCGCCGATGACGTGGATGAAGCGCGCGCGCAAAGTCCTCTTCGTGCGCAACGACATCGCGCTTGCATCGGGTGCGACGACGCAGCCCTCTTGGCCCGGGGTTGCTCAGGTCCTCGTTCGGTTGTCGCCCGCTTATATGCTGGCGCGAGTCGAAGGAAGTAAACGCGTCACTGTCCGCGGCTTTGCGACGACGCCGGGCAGCGGCAGCTGCTCGCTGCACGCGGAGACGACCGCAGTCGGAAGCGGCGGATTCAACGCGGCAGTCGCCGTTCCCGGCAAGCGCAAGATGGCGAGCATCGCGCTGTTCCGCGTCATCGGCGAGCAAGCGATCGTCGCGCCAGTGCAGGACGACGTCGCGACCCCCGGTCGCCTGCCCGTTTGTAACGGTGTCGCAAGCTTCGGGACGATGAAGCGCCTCCCGATCGACGATATGGTGTTCGAATCGCTGTGGGGGTCGACGCTTCCGCTCAGCGTGCCTGTATCCGCGCCAGCGCCTGCGGCGACACCGTCATCCCCGCCCGTGTCATCGCCGCGGTAGGCCACTGGCCTGACCGCGCCATTTTCGTGACCGTCGCCGGATCGGGCGGCGGCCAGGGCAGACCGCCGCTGCGCGCACGCTCGACCAACCGCGCGCGCGCTGCGTTCATTGCGGCATCGTCGAACACGATCGGCTTGGCCGTGAGTTCGTGTACCGCCATGCTGCCGTCCTCGGCTACGGTCCACGGGCTCGCGCCTTTATCGACCAGAAGTTCCGCGATCTCCATCTGTTCGGCGTCGACAGCGAGGCGGAGCCGATCAACGCCGAACGCATCGGTCCAGCGCGGATCCGCCCCGTGCCGCAACAGCGTCATCACCGCACCGATCTGCGAGAAGGCGATTGCGGTTGCCATGGCGTCCTGCCCACCGGGCAGCGCCTGGGGATCGGGCGATGCTCCGGCCGTGAGCAACTGCTCGGCCATCGCCGGCGTGTCGGCGAGCAATGCGAGCGAAAGCGCATCGCCGACCTTGACGCCATTGGGCGGCATCCCGGCCTTCAGCAACATGGCGATCGCATCGCCATCGCAGCGCGACACGGCAATCGTCAGCAGATCGCCTGCCTGCCCAGGCGGCGGCGCATCCATGCGCGGATCGTGCGTCACGATCGTCGTCAGCAGCCGCGGATCGCGCGCCAGCATCGCCGCGGCAACGTCGATGCGATCGGCGAAAAGCGCTTCGGCGATCGCGCGGCCCGATCCGCCGTTGCTGACGTTGGCAAGGACTTTCGTCGGGTCGGGCAACACCGCCGACGGTCGTTTCGAAAAGCAGCGACGATCGTCGGCCATGCTGCATCCTCCCGTCGCCGCGAAGGTCAGGAGCGCGGCCGCAAGACCCGTCGACCTTGCCCGACGCTTTTGCAACGTCAACTCAGCGGATTCCGAGACTGCTCAATACCCAGTTCATGCCATGCCGCGCGACCGCGTTGTCCGCGTACCAGGGCACGTCGGCAGGCCGGCTGGCGTTAAGCGCATGGCGTGAACCATAGGCCGGCGGCGCATCGAACACCGCAGCGCCGGTGACGCCGCCGAAGATCGCGCCGATCACCCGGTCGCCGCCGTCCTGGATCGCCGACAGGACTTCGCCACGTACGTAAAACGCCTGCACTTCGGCCGCGCGGCCGATCCCCGCCGCGCTTCGGACCGCCGTCGCCCGCGCGACCGTCGCACTGCTGAGACCGGCGGCGTTGAACGTGGTGGCGTCGCGACCGCTCGCGATCGCCGCCGCCGACGCAAGTCCGCCGCCGAGCGAATGGCCGGTCACGCTCACCTTCGCCTGCGGGTTGCGCGCCAGCGCGCGTCCGATGACCAGTGCGCGCGCGTAATGATCGGATGCGAGGCCCACGCCCTGACGCAGATTTGCCTGCCAGTCGGTGCTGCTCGTCGTTCCGCGAAACGCGACGACATATTCGGTGCTTTCGTTCGCCCCCGTCACGTACACACGCGCACGAAACGCGCTCTGTGTCGACGTCAGGTCCTGCGGTTTCAGCCCGATCCTGCCAAGGTCGGCTTCCGTCGCCACGCGATATGCCGCGGGCGGGGTCGCGATGTCGCGATAGACGTCGGCCGCGAGCAACGCGAGATCGCGCGTCGCCGGCGTCACCGGCATCGATATGGCGTTGGTCGGGGTCTGGGCAAATTGCACCGGCGCTTGCGGCTGCGCCCAGGCCAGTCCTTCGCGCGGCGGGAGCGGGCGACGTTCGTCGAGCGAGAAATCGGGAACGCGAACCCGCGCCGACAGGTCAAGCCGACCGACAGCGGCGCGATCGCACACGTCCGTATTGATAGCTCCGACCATCGCCGCGAGGCCTCCGTTGCTGCGCATTCGTCGCCAGCATCACCTTTGTGACAAAACTGTTGCCGCTCGTCACTAGACGAATCGTTTAGGCGTCAGCGCCAAACGTGAACGCGCTTCCACATTACGCCGTCGATTGCGAAAACGAGCATCGCTGGCAACTTAGCGCCGTCGCGCAAGTTACAAGGGCGAGGAGTAGGTCGGCGCAGTGAACGGTCGAGGTACACAAACGTCGTTTCTTGGCGATCCCCCCGCCGCGGCGCAGCAATCCGATTTGCGCGACCGACGCGAACTTGCGCTTGTCGCGGTCGAGCGCGCGCGGATGCCGATGATGGTGAGCGACCCGCGCCAGCCCGACAATCCGATCGTCCTGGCAAACCAGGCCTTTCTCGACCTGACGGGCTATAAAGCCGACGAGATCGTCGGTCATAACTGCCGCTTTCTTCAGGGCCCCGAGACTGCGCCCGAAGACTTGGCGAGACTCCGCGCGGCGCTCGAGCGCGGCGACGACCACATCGATGTCGAGCTCCTGAACTATCGCAAGGACGGATCAACCTTTTGGAACCAGCTTTGCATCAGCGCGGTCCGCGCCAGCGACGGCCAGCTGCTTTATCATTTCGGATCTCAAAAGGACGTTTCAGCGCGCCGGCACGCCGAGGCGCTCGAGGCCAAGGAACATCGGCTTTTGCTCGAGATCGACCATCGCGCGATGAACGCGCTGATGTTGGTGCAAAGCTTCGTCAGTCTCTCGCGCGCCGAAACCGTCGAAGCGCTGTCGCTCGCGATCAACAATCGCGTGTCTTCGATCGCGCGCGCACACCGGCTTCTGGCCACACGGCACTGGCAAGGGGTCGACCTGCTGCAGCTTATCGAGACGCAGACGATGATCTGGCCAAACGGTGGCCTCAGGACCGATGGCCCGCCGGTAGCAGTAGGACCACAGATCGTGCAGCCGTTGAGCTTGGTGTTGCATGAGATGATCTCGAACGCGGTCCGCCATGGCGCGCTGTCGTACGGGACCGGCGAGGTCGACCTTTCGTGGCAGATTGATGGCGGCGACTTGCGCCTGCGCTGGCGCGAGCGGGGGCCGACGCTTGACGGTGCGACGCTGGAGGAGCGGGTCGGCCTCGAAATCGCGCGAAATGTGGTCGAACGGCAACTCGACGGCACGATGGCGATCGGGATCAACGGCGGCGAACTCGAGGCTTCGTTCCTTTTCCCCAACTCTATCGAGCCCTGATCGGCGCAAACTCAGTCGATCCGGTAATCGATAGGCTTGAACGTTCCGCCGTTCGACAGCGGTGCCGAACACGCGGTCAGCCCGATGACGAGGTCGATCGCGGCCGTGAAAACAACCTTGTCGCCGGCGCGGCTCAGCGGCGGCTCGACGGTGAAGACCCCTGTCGTGCCGTCCACCGGCACATTCATGAAGCAGTTGAACGCGGTCGGGACCATGTCCGGCTCTACACCCCAAGGTGCCAGCGCCTCGACGAGATTGCCAAAGCAACCCCGGTGCGGGTGGGGATCGTCGTAAAGGATGCGAAACGTCGCTTCCGAACACGGCGTCAGAAGGAAGTCGTGTCGGCCCACGTCGTCCTGACCGATCGTCAGCAGCACGTTGCTCCGGTTCGAATAGAGCATGTCACCGGTCGTCAGATATATCCGGCCTGCAAAATCGAGCGTCCGTCCCGAAGAGATCACCTCGCGAAGATCGCGCGCGTTATAGGCAACGAGGTCGGCGACCTGCCCGCCTTGCGGGTCGATCACGGTCAGCGTCTGACCTGCATTCAGCGCAAAGGCAGTGCCGCTGCGTGGGGGTATCTGCGCGCCGCTCACTATGCCGCGCGCCGGTATGGGCACTCCCAGCCGGGCGGAACGGCACGCCCGCTGTACTGGCGCGCCTCCGACGTCTCGCCGTGTCGCGCGAGCATCGGATTGGCGTCACCGGCCAGCGCGATATCGCGCTCGATGATCGTCCCGCGCATCTTTTCGTACTGGCCCGATTTGCGCAGCGCGACGAACTGGTCGTGGAGGTTGAAGACCATTGCGGGACGCACGAAGCGCCGCGCGGGGCGACTCGATTGCGGGTGCAGCCCGACCACGAAAAATGCCTCGCCGCCGAAACTCAACGAAAAATGCGGACTCTGCGGGTCGCTATCGACGCTCGGGTCGGGCCGGTAGCCGAGCCATTCGTCCTTGTCGGTCAGCGACTGGATGCGCGCCCACAGGAGTTCCTCGAAAACGTCCTCGGCCATCGGCTCGTCGTCCTCGAACAGAACGACGAACGTGCGAAACAGATTGGGGTCGCGACGGTAGCGCCCGATCACGTCGTGCAATGCCGGCAAGACGCGCAGGTCATCCCAGGCCGATCCCAGCGTTCGGCACACGACGAAGTCCATCTGCTGACGTGAAAGCGCCGCTTTTGCGCCGACGCAGGGGAAGTCGGCGGCCTTCACGAACGTACGAAACTGCTCGGCGAGGTCGTGGTCATTGTCGAATGTCAGCTTGAACATATCGTCGATCTGCGCTCCTGTTGACGGCTACAACCGGACGCGGCGAAGCCGGTTCCACGGGCCGAACGCCCGACCTGAATTTTCGAGCCTTGCCCCGGTCTGAACCGTTCAGCCCGGACTCTGCGCCGCCGCCGCGATTATCTTGTGCGCTTGGCGAAGGTGCAGCCGTTCGACCATCCTGCCATCGAGGCCGATGACCCCGTTTTGCAAATTCTCGGGCAGGTCGAACGCGTCGATGACCCGCCGGGCCCACGCCACCGCTGCGGCATCGGGCATGAACGCGGCGTTGCACGGATCGATCTGACGCGGGTGGATCAACGTCTTGCCGTCGAAGCCGAACGCGACCGCTTGACGTGCCTCTCGCGCAAAGCCCGCGTCGTCGTCGATCGCATTGAACACGCCGTCGATCGCCGCGATGCCGTGGCTACGCGCCGCCGCGACGGCAAGGCCGAGTGCGCCGACGAACGGCAGCCGGTCGGGTCCCGGCGCTGCGCCCATCTCGAGTGCGAGATCGTTGGTGCCGATGATCAGCCCCCGCACCCGGGCCTGCCCGGCGATCGCGTCGAGACGGAACAGCGATGCCGTCGTCTCGATCATCGCCCAAAGCGCGATGCCGTCGGGGACGAGCCGGGCAAAGCGATCGACGTCGGCCGCTTCCCTGATCTTGGGCAGCAATATGCCATCAATCGCGCACGCGCCGAGCGCTGAAAGATCGTCGCTGCCCCAAACGGTGTCGAGCGCGTTGACGCGGACGATCAGCTCGCGCCGGCCAAAGCCACCATCGCGCGCCGCCGCCACGGCCTGATCGCGCGCGACGCCCTTTGCGTCCGGCGCGACCGCGTCTTCAAGATCGACGATCACCACGTCGCACGAAAGCGTGCGCGCCTTGTCGACCGCCCTCCTGTTCGAAGCGGGAACATAAAGCGCACTGCGGCGCGGACGCGCGGTCATATGCAAGCTCCGTACCGCGGCTTGTGGTGACCCCTACGGGAATCGAACCCGTGTTTCAGCCGTGAAAGGGCCGCGTCCTAACCGCTAGACGAAGGGGCCGCGCGAAAAGCGAGCCGCGCCCTTACGGATTCGCGTCGTGGCGGTCAAGCGGCTCAGTCGATCCAAGCCGCGTCGTCGAGGTGGAGCTCAGCGGCCGGGCGCGCACCCCAATCGTCGATCTTCGCGCGCCCCGCCAGCCAAAGTCGGCGGTCGCCGGGGGCACCGAGCAGCGCCTGACCGAGCGGATTATCGGCGCTCCGAAACGCGACCGCTTTGATCGACCGGCCGTCATCGCCCGCCATCACCGCGCGGACGTGCCCCGTGCCGACGACATCGGCCTTGATCACGCGCATCGGCCCGGCCGCAAGCCGCGGCGCGGGCCATCCCATGCCATAGGGACCGCCGGCATCAAGCGCTTCGACCAGCCCCGGCGTGACTCCGCCCGTCGCCACGACCGCATCGAGAAGCAACGCCCGGTCGCCCGATGCGCGCGCGCAGTCGCCTTCGAGCCGGTCGTGTACGAAGTCGGCAAAGGCTTCGATCCGCCCGGCTGCGATCGTCAGCCCCGCAGCCATCGCATGACCGCCGCCCGCCACCAGCAAACCGTTCGCCTTGGCGGCGAGCACGGCCGAACCCAGATCGACGCCGGGGACCGAACGTCCCGACCCCTTGCCAATGCCATCGTCGTCGAGTGCGATGACGATCGCGGGCTTGCCGAGCTTTTCCTTGAGGCGCCCTGCGACGATGCCGATGACGCCCGGATGCCAGCCACGTCCCGCGACGACCGCGACGGCGCGATTGCCCGACCCGGCGGCCGCAGCGTCGGCGTGTGCCTGCACGTCGCCTTCGATCGCTCGCCGGTCCTGGTTCAGCTGGTCGAGTTCTTCGGCGATGTCGGCGGCTTCCTGCGCATCCTCGGTCGTCAGCAACCTCACCCCCAGATCGGATTTGCCGACCCGCCCGCCGGCATTGATGCGCGGCCCCAGCGCAAAGCCCAGATCCGAACAGATCGGCGCGCGCTTCAGCCGCGATGCCGCGATCAGTGCGTTCAGACCGATATTCCGCCCGGCCGCCATCACCTTCAGTCCCTGCGCGACGAAGGCACGGTTGAGCCCGCGCAGCGACGCGACATCGGCGACCGTCCCCAGCGCGACGATATCGAGGAGATCCATCAGCCGTGGCTCGGGCCGGCTGGCGAAAAAACCCTCGGCACGCAACATCCGGACAAGCGCGGCGGCGAGCAGGAATGCCACCCCCACCGCTGCCAGATGCCCGTGCGCGGCAGCCTCGGCCAGCTCGTCGAGACGGTTCGGGTTCACGAGCGCGAACGCGTCGGGCAGCGCGGTTGCGCACTGGTGATGATCGACGACGATCACGTCGACACCCGCCGCTTTGGCCATCGACAGCGCCTCGAACGCCTGCGCGCCGCAGTCGACGGTGACGATCAGCGACGCCCCGCTCGCCGCGATCCTCACCAGCGCCTCGCCCGAGGGACCATAGCCTTCCATCAGCCGGTCGGGGATATAGGCCTGCGGAGCGAGGCCGAGCTGGCGCAACACGCGGATCAGCAGCGCAGCCGACGTCGCGCCGTCGACGTCGTAATCGCCGAACACGGTGACCGCCTCGCCCGTGCGCACCGCCTCCGCCAGGCGCTGCGCTGCGCGGTCCATGTCGTTGAAGATCGAAGGATCGGGCATGAACGCACGGATGGTCGGATCGCGGTGCGCGTCGAGCGCCTCGGGCGGGCACCCGCGAGCAAGCAGGAGCTGCGCGACCAGGTCATCGCTGTCGCGCTGACTCCCGCCGCGCCAGCGCCACGCCTGACCGGTGATCGACTGGGTTACCGACAGCGGACTCATGGCTGCGCTTAGCGCGTGCAACGTGCGCCCGGCAACTGGTTAACGTTCGTCGGGCGGTGGCGGCGCGGGCGGCGGCGGCACGACACGCACGCCGCTTTCGTCGATCCGCACGTCGAGCGGACCGCCGCCGATCTCGCCGTTTACGCGCACGCCGCTGTCGTTGCCGAGCTTCAGCGAAAGATTGTCGCCCAGTGGCACGTCGAGTTCGGCGGGCGGGTCGTCGGCCGGTCTGGCCACGCGCGCCAATGCGGCGGGGCGCGCGCCCTTCACGGCTGCGCTCATGAAATCACGCCAGACCCGCGCCGGCACACCGCCGCCGTGCATGCCCTTAAGCGGTGTATTGTCGTCGTTGCCGACCCAGACCCCGACGATCAGGTCGCCGGCAAAGCCCACGAACAGGGCGTCGCGATTGTCCTGGCTCGTGCCCGTCTTGCCAAAGGCGTCGATGGCGAGCCGCGCCGACTGTCCGGTCCCGTCACGCACGGTCGCACGAAGCAGGTCGAGCAACATCGCATGGGTCCGGGCGTCGAACGACCGCGTCCTCCCGAGCAGTCGCGCGAGCAGACCTTCGTCCTCCTGCGCGATGGCGTGCGCGGCGATGGGCCAGTGATTTGCCGCGACGCCGGCGTAAGCCGATGTCAGCTCGAGCAGCGTCACACCCGACGAACCGAGCGCAAGCGTCGGGTCTTCGGTCAGCGGGCTGCGGATGCCTAGGTCGCGCGCCGCCTGAACGACCGCATCGGCACCAACGCGCTGATACAGCCGCACCGCCGCGACGTTGCTCGACCGCGCGAACGCCTGGCGCAAGCTGATCTGGCCGCGATAGCGCGCGCTGGAATTTTTCGGCCGATACGTGCCCTCGACGATCGGGCTGTCGTCGATCATCGTGTCCGGCGTCATTCCCGATCGCAGCGCGGCAAGGTAGACGAACAGTTTGAACGTCGACCCCGGCTGCCGCCGCGCTTGCGTCGCGCGATTGAACGGCGAGGCGTCGTAGCTGCGTCCGCCGATCATCGCCACGACGTCGCCGTTGGGCCGCATCGCGACCAGCGCCACCTGCGCCTTGCCCAGCGCCGCACGCGCGATCGCGGTGCGCGCGATCCGCTGCAGCCGCGCATCGAGTGTCGTCGTGACGCTCGTGTCGCCATAGCTCTGTTCGGTCGCGGCGCGCGCCTGCGGCATTGCCCAGTCGGCAAAATACGTCCCCGTCGGCAGTGCCTTCACGGTTCGCAGATCGGTGATGGCAGGACGCGTCGCACGCGCTGTCGCCGCGCTGATCGCCCCGGTCTCGGCCATCGCCATGAGCACGAGGCGGCTTCGTGCCTGCGCGCCCTTCAGATTGCGTGACGGCGCAAAGCGCGACGGCGCCTGGACGAGCCCCGCGAGCATCGCCGACTGCGCAAGCGTCAGGCGTTCGGGCTGGCGATTGAAATAACGCAGCGAAGCGGCGCGCAGGCCATAAAGATTATCGCCGAAATAGGCATTCGAAAGATAGCGCTCGAGGATCTGGTCCTTTGTCAGCCACCCCTCGATCCAGAACGCGATCAGCATCTCGCGCGCCTTGCGGCTGATGCTGCGTTCGGGGCTCAGGAAGGTCATCTTGGCGAGTTGCTGCGTGATCGTGCTCCCGCCCTGCATGCCGCCTCCGCGCAGATTGTTCCACGCGGCGCGGATCAGGCCGCGCGGATCGACTCCCCAGTGGCTGTCGAAACGCCGGTCCTCGATCGCGACGAACGCCTGCTTGACCGTCGGCGGCAATGCAGCGAGCTTTACCGGCCGGTCGACGATCGCACCGTTCTGCGCGATCGGCTGGCCATCGGCGGCAAGCAGGGTGATCCGCGGCGGTGCCATCGGCTGCAGCGATTTGGAGAGCGGTGCGGTCAGCGCGAGCCACCCGACGAGGACGACGAGCAGCGCCGACAGGGCCCAGAATCCACGCTTGATCCAGCGTCGCCTGCGCGCCCACTTCGACGGCTCTGCCTCGGGTACCGCCGCCGGTGCCGCAGGCACGACCGGGTCCCACACGCCCGGATCGCGAAGCCAGATTTCGTCCATGCTTGGCAGCCGTTCGATCATGACTTGCTGTGTTATCTCACTAAGACACAGATTGCGAGCAAATTTGGTTAACTGTCTTTTGCCCAATGTTAACCAAGGAGCGCTACCGTGACGGGCGGGACCAGATGACAGTGTTTCGGATCGCTTTGCGGCCGCTCGGGCCGGTTCTGCGCGCGCTCGCTGCCGTCGCCGCCGCTTGTCTCGCTTCGATCGTTCCCGCGCACGCCAATACCTGTTCGCCCGCGACGTCGCCGGGCACGGCGCCGCCCGAATGGCAGACCTATTGCTGGCTCGATTTCACCGGCTATGTCGACGCGGCGGCCAAGTCCGCCGCGGGACAGCCGTTCAGCTTCACGCTCACCGACGGTTCGGTGCTCACGCTGACGGTAAAGGCGACCAGCGCCAACCCGACCGCGTTCGCCGCTACGACTGCGCCCTCGTGGACCGGCGCGGCGGTCGGCAACAGCGCGTTCATCGGCATTCCGGGCCGCCCGATCATCTATACCGCAGCGGCAGGCATCGCGACGGTGACACTCAGCAACATCCTCATCACCGCTCCGGTCGGCGCTGGCGCGGCGAGCGCGTACATGTTTATCGGCGCCGATGCCGAGTCGACCGACAATGTCGAATCGCTTTCGTTCACGACCAATGGCGGTCCTTGGTCGATCCTCGATCAGGTCGATCCGATCAGCGGCAACCAGTATCCGCCGATCACCGGCGTCGGAACCACGACCTTTACCGAGAACGGCGGCGGCCTGACCGGCAACGTCGGCGGCTACATCGTCGGCAGCGTGACGCCCACGGCCGTATCGAGCACGATGAGCGCGGGCGGGCTGGAAGGGGCGATGTTCGCGGTCCGCTTCGCCTCGCTCAAACTCACCAAGCAGATCGTGAGTTCGCGCATCAACCCCGCCGATCAGTTCACCTATACCGTCAAATCGACCAATACCGGTACGACGCTGACTTCGGGAACGACCAGCGGCAGCGGCAACGGCCCCTTCTCCTCGGCGGTCGTGTCGCTCGCATCGGGGCTGCCGCTGACGCTCGGCGAAACGATGGCGGGGGGCAGCGTCAGCGCACTGACGAGCTACAACGCACGGCTGATCTGCAAGAACGCCGGCGGCGCGACCACCGTCGATGTCGTCACGACCTCCTATAATTATGGTGCGCTGAGCTACGGCGACACGATCAACTGTACATTCACCAACACGCCGCTTCCGCGCCTCACGCTGACCAAGGCGCTCGGCGGCGCGCGCGTCTTTGCCGGCGACCAGTTCGTCATGAACATCAACACCGGTGCCACCGCAGTCGCCACGACCACGACGACCGGCAGCGGCGCGGCGCTTGGCAATGCCAGCGCGTCCTACATCGGTGCCGTCGCCAAATCCTATACCTTCGACGAGGCGCCCTCGGGCACGACAAATCTTGCTTATTACACCGCAGGGCTGGCGTGCACGAACAGCTACGTCCCGACATTACCGACGACACTCCCGACGACGGTCGGTGGCGCGGTCACGCCGCAGCTCGGCGACAACATCACCTGCACGATCACCAACACAGCAATCAACAAGGCGCGATTGACGATAACCAAGACGCTCGCTGTCGTCTCGGACCCTGTCAACGGCGCGACCAACCCCAAACTGATCCCCGGTGCGATCGTCGACTATACGATTACCATCACGAACGCCGGCACTGGCCCGGTCGACCTCAGCACCGTCGTCATCAACGATCCGATCCCGCCCAATTTAGCAACCTTCGTCGGCGCGAACGCGGTGTCGTTCACCGACGGTACGCCCGCGAGCAGCCTGTCGTTCGCCTACCCCGCCAACGTCACCTGGACGCGCACCGGCGGCCTGCCGCTGGTTCCCGACGCCGCCGGATACGACGGCGCGGTCACCAACCTCCGCATCGCCCCGACCGGCACCATCCCCGCTGCAACCGTCGCGGGCCAGCCCAATTTCACGATGAAATTCAGGACCCGGGTCAACTAGGTCTTGCGATGTTCGCCCTTGACCCAGCGTACGGTACCCGAACTCGCGCGCATCACCACGCTTTCGGTCGTCATCCCGCCGCCGCGCAGTCGCTTGACCCCGGCCAGAAGCGATCCGTCGGTCACCCCGGTTGCGGCAAAGATGCAATCGCCCTTCGCCAGTTCGGTCAGGTCATAGACATGGTCGAGATCGTCGATGCCCCATTTGCGCGCCCGCGCGCGCTCGTCGTCGTTGCGGAACAGCAGCCGCCCCTTGAACTGCCCGCCGACACAGCGCAGCGCCGCCGCCGCCAGTACGCCTTCGGGCGCGCCGCCCGACCCCATGTAGATGTCGATCGTCGTGTCGGGGTTTGTCGTCGCGATCACCCCCGCGACGTCGCCGTCGCCGATCAGCATCACGCCGCAGCCGATCGCGCGCAGCTCCGCGATCAGCTTCTCGTGACGCGGGCGGTCGAGCACGCAGGCGATGATCTCGCCGGGCGTCACGCCCTTTGCCGCCGCCACCGCGGCTATGTTCTCGGTCGGCGTCTTGTTCAGGTCGATGACGCCGTCGGGATAACCCGGACCGACCGCAAGCTTGTCCATGTAGACGTCGGGCGCGTTCAGCAGGTTGCCGTGCTCGGCCACCGCCAGCACCGCGAGCGCGTTCGGCCCCGCCTTGGCGGTGATCGTCGTCCCTTCGAGCGGGTCGAGCGCGATGTCGATCTTTGGCCCCGTACCGATCGCCGAGCCGACCTTCTCGCCGATGTACAGCATCGGCGCTTCGTCGCGCTCGCCCTCGCCGATGACGACGGTGCCGTCCATGTAAAGTTCGTTCAGCGCCGCGCGCATCGCCTCGACCGCGGCATGGTCGGCCGCCTTCTCGTCGCCACGTCCGACCAGCGTCGACGCCGCGATCGCCGCCGCTTCGGTGACGCGCACCATTTCGAGCACGAGCACGCGGTCGAGGACCTGACTTGCGGCAACCATGAATCTGTGTTCCTTGTCCGTTGGTGGCGGCGCGATAGGCGAGGGTTATGGCAATGTCGAGAATCGCGCTGGTAATCGCGCTCGTTGCGGTCACGCCTTCGCTTGCGGCACCCAATAGGACGGATGTCGTCGCCACGTATGAAACGATGACGCGCGTCGAGCCGCGGTGTGCGCGACCGGCTGCCGGAACTGAGATCATCGTCTGCGGCCGCCGCCGCGCCGACCGCTGGCGCGTGCCCTATCTGCTGAAGGACGCGGGCGACCCGAGCATTCAGAACGTGGCGGCCGAGCGCGCCGCGCTCATCCCCACGACCACGCCGTGCCGCGAACACAGCATCTTCCTCGTCGGCTGTGGCAAGGGTGTCGGGCTCAGCGTCAGCACGGCGATTGGCGGCGGGTCGGGCGTGAAGCTAAGGCCGCTCGCCGACTAGACGTTTAAGGATCACACATCCAAAATCGGCATCCGCATCGGCTTGCCGGTCAGGCTCGCGCTGCCCTCGAGCCGGTCGAGCGCGGCATCGATCGCCGCCCCTGTACATTCATGCGTGGTCATTGCGACCAGAACGCCGCCATCCGACGTGCTCGGCCGCTGGATCAGGCTCTCGATCGATACCCCGCCGTCGCGCATTGCCGCAGCAAGCTCGGCAAGCACCCCCGGCTTGTCCGCGACCATGAAGCGAAGATAGCTGCGTTCGCGCCGCGCGCCCGGATCGGCGGCGTTGGCGAGCGTGAGACTCGCCACCAGCATCGCGAACGCCGGACCGAACTCGCCACGCGCGATGTCGATCAGGTCAGCGACGACCGCGCTCGCAGTCGGCCCCGCCCCGGCGCCGCGTCCCTCGAACAGCAGGCGCCCGACGAAATTGCCCTCGACGACGACGGCGTTCATCGCCCCGTGGACGGCACTCAGCGGGTGCGACAGCGGGACCAGGCACGCCTGCACACGCTGGAACAGACCCTGCCCGTTCGCCTCCGCCATCCCCACCAGCCGGACGCTGAAACCCAGTGCACGCGCCTGCGCGATGTCGCCGGCAAGTACGTGGCGGACCCCCGAAACCTGCACGCTGTCGAAATCGGGACGCGTTCCAAAAGCAAGGCTCGCAAGAATGCTGAGCTTATGCGCCGCATCGACCCCGTCGATATCGAACGACGGATCGGCCTCGGCGTAGCCCAGCGCCTGCGCATCGGCGAGAACATCGCCAAAGCCCGACCCCTCGGCCTCCATTCGAGTCAGTATGTAATTGCACGTGCCGTTCAGGATGCCGTAAACTTCGGTCAGCGCATTTGCCGCCGCCCCCTCGCGCAGCCCCTTGATGACGGGAATGCCGCCCGCGACCGCCGCCTCGAACTTCAGCGCGATGGCGTTCGCCTCGGCAAGCTCGGCCAGTTCGAGACCATGGCGCGCGATCATCGCCTTGTTCGCGGTCACGAACGCCTGGCCCGCGGTCATGGTACTTCGCGCAAGCGTCAGTGCCGGACCGTCCGCACCGCCGATGAGCTCGACGACGACATCGACGTCGCCGCGCGTCGCCAGCGCCTGCGTGTCGTCGACCCATTCGAATCGCGACAGGTCGACGCCGCGGTCGCGCTGCCGGTCGCGCGCGTTGACCGCAACGATCTCGATGGCCCGTCCTGCCCGTCGCCCGATCAGGTCGTGATTCGTATCGAGCAACTTGACGACGCCCGCACCGACAGTGCCGAGCCCGGCAAGCGCGATTCTGAGCGAATTCCCCATCGCCAGCGCTATCTACAGCAATCCGATTTCTTTCAACCGCTGCTGGAGATAATCGTCGGCCGTGATCGCCTCGGGATAGCGATCGGGCCGCGCCGCGCTTACGCATCCGGGCAACGTCCGGATCGGGAAGTCGCTCGCCAGATGCAGGAAGAACGGCATCGAATAGCGCGCCACCCCGCGCCGTTCGGGCGGCGGGTTGACGACGCGGTGCGTGGTCGAAGGCAGGACATGATTTGTCAGCCGCTGCAGCATGTCGCCGACGTTCACGACCAGTGCGCCCGCTGGCGGATCGATTGCGAGCCACTGCCCGTCGCGGTCGAGAAGCTGCAGCCCCGCTTCCTCGGCGCCGAGCAGCATCGTGATCAGGTTGATGTCCTCATGCGCCTCTGCGCGGATGCCCGGCGCGTCGGCTGCGATCGGCGGGTAGTGGAGCAGCCGCAGAACGCTGTTGCCGTCGCGCACCGCAGTCTCGAACCAGTCAGGTTTCAGGCCCAGATAGATCGCGATCGCCGACAGCAACTTTGCGCCCACGCGGTCGAACGCGGCGTAAAGTTCGCTCAGCACCGCTTTGAATTCCGGCGGATATTCGGGCCAGATATTTGGCGGCATCGAACTCGAATAGGCATGGCCCGGCGGCAGGTCGCGACCGACGTGCCAGAACTCTTTCAGGTCGTTCGCGACTGCGTCCTTGGCGATCTCGATGCCAAAAGGCGTATAGCCGCGCGCGCCGCCACGTGACGATTTGTAGCGCATCTTGACGTCGGTGGGCTGGGCGAAAAACTGCGTCGTCGCGGCCCACGCCCGCGCGATCAGGTCGGCGTCGATGCCATGATCGGCGACGATCGCGAAACCGAAGCGTTCGAACGATCTGCCGAAATCGCGCGCGAACATGTTCGGATCGGCGGCTTGCGTGGACAGACAGAGGGGGCGGACGGTGTCGAGAGTCTGGAGCATGGCGATTGTTTAATCGCATGTCGCCGAATTGGGAACCGGGTGTCGCCGCGTCCGGTTATCAAGGCGTAATCAGGAGGCCACCATGGACGAAACCGACCCCGACCTGCGCATCGACGTCCCCGGCGGCGCACGCGCCGAAGACGAACCCGATATTGACGGCTACGACGAAGCCCAGCGGGCCGAAATCGCCGAAGCCGAAGGCGGCGGGCAAAGCGACGGCACGATCCTGACCGATATGGCTCCGGACTTGGGCGGAACCGATCTCGAGGATGAGGATGTCGAGGACGATGCCGACGACCTCGACGACATCGTCGATACCGACATGTAAATAAGGTGGCGCGGAGGTGCGCTCCGCGCCGCCCTGTTATTTGAAGCTGATCTCCTGAAGCATCGCCTGGCTGCCGATCGTGCGGATCGGCCCGCGGGTCATGGCATCGGCATCCTGTTGATGCTCGTCCATCTTCATCATCGCGGCATATTCGTCGGCGCGGCGCTCGATCTCGGCGGCCGACGGCACGGTCTTATATTCGGTAAGCAGATAGAGCGTCGGCTCGGACTCGCGCGGGTAAGCGTTCAGATAAACCTTGTACCCCGTGATGTAGCCCTTCGACTTGGCCCATTCCTGCTGCTTGATCCATTTGGTCTTCAGATAATCCATATATTCTTCGAAATGGCCGGGCAGGATTTTGACGTCGGTCACGTCGCTGTAGTTACCTGGCACCGCGACCGAGCGTTGCGCCGAGGACGGTGCTGAGATGAGCACGGTCGCGGCGAGCGCAACCGCGGACAGAATTTGAATTTTCATGACTGGTGATCCCCATGTTGGCCGTGACGAATGCCGTCGCGGCAGGTTCGGACACGCGAACTCATCGAGCTCACGCGCCCGCAACCCGTTATCAACATGAGTCGCATCCGCTCGATGGCAGTCACGCTAACCATCAAAACACATGCGTTACAAGCGGCTTAAGCGCCCTTGTTGGCGAGACTTTTCATGACTTCACCGTGCAGCCAGATATTCATGGTCGCCGAATCATTGGTGTCGCCGGTATAGCCAAGTTCCTTGGCAAGCTCGGTCCGGTTCGACAGGCTCGAATCGAGGTTGAGCAGCTTCATCAGGTCGACGATCGACGATTTGTAATTCGATTCGACGCCCTTTTCGGCGGCGATCGCGGAGAGGCGCGCGTCGATCGCTTCGGCCGTCGCGGGCACCGGGGCGGGCGGGGGCGGGGTGGGTGCAGTCGCGATCGGTGCCGCGGGCGCAGCCGGCGTTGCGGCTTCTGCGGAATGACCGAAAATTGCATTCTTGATAGCGCCGAAAATACTCATGCGAACGTCCTTCTGGTTGTTGTGGGGATCATCGGGCGATCCTCGCACGACGGCCTAGCAAGCCCATGTTGCGGTTGCGAGTCTTCAACGTCACCCCGTCGTCCTCCCGACCAGACTGCGCGCCCGGCCATATGTGAAATAGACGATCAGCCCGAACGCATTCCACGCAAAGAAGCTGACCTGGGTCACCGTTTGAAGGCTTGTGAACAAATACAGGCAGCCGAGGATCGCCGCCGGGCACACGATCCACGCCGCCGGGGTCCGAAATCCACGATTCATCTCGGGGGCGCGCCGCCTGAGGACGAGCACGCAGACCGAGACGGCGACAAACGCGCACAATGTTCCGGCATTCGCAAGGCTCGCGATCAGGTCGAGCGGCAGCAGCGCGGCGAGGATCGCGACGAACACCGCCGTGACAAGCGTGATCCGCGCCGGCGTCCCGCGCTTGGAAATCGCAGCAAGACCCTGCGGCAGGAAGCCGTCGCGCGCCATGACGAGGAAGATCCGGCTCTGCCCGTACAGAAACGCGAGCAACACCGTCGGCAGCGCGATCGCCGCCGCTGCGGCCACGACCGTCGCGACGCCCGGCTGACCGATTTCGCGCAGGATCAGCGCTAGCGGCTCGGCGCTCTTGCCGAACGCGGTGAACGACAACGCGCCCACGGCCGTCGCTGCGACGATCATGTAGATGACGGTGCAGGCGGCCATCGACCCGACGATCCCGATCGCCAGGTCGCGCTCCGGGTTCTTCGCTTCCTCGGCCGCGGTCGAGATCGCGTCGAACCCGTAAAAGGCGAAAAAGATGATCGCGGCTGCACCCATGACGCCCAGCTTCACGCCGCCGTCGGCGACCGTGCTGCCATAGCCGTACGGCGCGAAGGGATGCAGGTTCGCGGGATCGAAATGCGGCAGCGCGACGCCCACGAACAGCGCCAGCGTGATCAGCTTCAGCACGACCAGCGCGGTGTTCAGCCGCGCACTTTCACGCGTGCCCAGCGTCAGCAGGCCAGCGACGACGGCAATGATGACGATGGCGAGCACGTTGATACCGCTCGAAACCAGCACGCCGTCCTTCACCACCGGGCCGTGTGTCATCGCCTCGGGCAGATGCACGCCGACCCCCGCCAGAAACCCGCCCGCATACCCGGCCCAGCCGACCGCGACCGTCGCCACGACCAGCGAATATTCGAGGATCAGCGACCAGCCGACGACCCACGCGAACACTTCGCCCAGCACGCTGTAGCTATAGGTGTACGCGCTCCCCGACGCCGGAATCGTCGTCGCCATCTCGGCGTAGGCGAGCGCCGCGCACGCACAGATCGCGCCCGCGATCGCGAACGACAGCAGGACCGCGGGCCCCGCCCGATCGGCACCGACTCCGATCAGCGTCAATATGCCCGTGCCGACGATCGCACCGACGCCGAGCGCCAGCAGATGCGGCCACGACAGCGTCCGTGCCAGTTGCTGATGCGCGGGAAGTTCGTGCGCGGGCACGATGGCCTTGCGGCGAAGAAGTGACATCGTAGCCCCTCGATTCCGTCATTGCGAGCGCAGCGAAGCAATCCAGAGTGCCCTGGTCCGGATGGATTGCTTCACTGCCTCTGCAGTGACGGACTAGCTTACTGTTCCGCGTCCCGATACCCCAGCACCATCGTCCCGTTCGCCGGCACCGTCGTCTCCCACAGCCAAGCCCCGTCCTTGCGCCGGACCTTGCCCGAAAAGCCCGACAATCCCTCGCCTTCGAGCTTCGCCTCGAACGCGACCGGAAAGGCGTTGGCATTGGTGACGGTCAGCGCCACCTGCCCTTTCACTTGTCGAGCCGCGGTCGCGATCACGCTCGGCGACCGCGCCGCTTCGATTTCGACCTCCTCGCCGATCGCCTTGTCGCCGACATCGCCCTCGCCGATGAGAAGCCCCGCCTGGTACACCGCGACTTTTCCCGCCGGCAGCGGCAGGCCCAGGCCCTCGGCCGCCCGGTTCTTCGCGCGCACCAGCAGCGTTACCGGTGCGGCCTCGCCACCCGAAACGCGCGTCTGCCAGACCAGCCGGACCGCCACGTTCGTCTTGTCGAGCAACGCGACCTGTTTCTGCGCATGCGCGGCCACGGTCACGCGCGCGGGGACGCGATAGAGCTTGAGGTCGCCCAGATCCTCTTGACGCACCGTCATCGCCGCCTTGGCGCGCGACGCGGTGACGACGATGTCCATCGGTGCGGCCATCTCCATCATCGCGGGCGGCGGCGGCGGTGGCGGCGGATACGGATATTGCACCGGAATATCGCTCGTCGTGCCCTGCGGCCAGCAAATGAGACTGATCGGCTGCGGCTGAGGCGTGCCACCGTTGCGGTTGCGATCACGATTGACGCTCCCCGCGACCACCATCGCCTGCGCCCGCGGAAAGCTTGTCTCGTCGCCGCTCGCGAGCGTCACCCAGCCGAACAGGTCGAGCGACTTCCCATCCGCGCCGAGCGTCGCGACATAATTCGCCTGCCAGTCGAAGCCGGTCGCAAGATAGCTGAGCGTCACTGTCGCCGTCGCCGCCCGCGCGCTACGCGTCCGCACTGACAGCGTTGGTTTTGCCGACAATCCCTCGGGGACGCCGTTATAGACGATCGTCTCGGGCAGCCCCGAACAGCGCAACGCCTCGAACCCTTCGGCGGTCTGCAGCACCACCTGCCCGCCCGGTCCCGACCGGATGACCGCATCGAATTCGCTGACCTTGCCCGTCGCGCGCACCGTCCGCCGGATCGTCACGTGCCGCCCGACCGACGCGCCGAGCAGACTGGACGGCGACAGCAGGTTGGCATCCTGGTTCTTCTCGACCACGCCGTCGGGTAACCCGGTCACGATCGCGCTTTCGGGCAGGATCCCGCCCGCAACGCCCTCGAAGCGGATCACGCCTTCGCCGGCCGAAATGTTCACCGCCCGTGTTTCGGTCACGAGCGCAAAGCCGCGCAGATAATTCAGATTCATCGCCTCGTCGCGGCGACGATCGGGCGCGCGATAGATGCTTACCGACGCCGTCTCGGGACCCGGCGAAATGGTCGTCGTCTGACCGAACACTGGCGTCGCCAGGAGGACCAGCACCGCCAGGATGCGCATCGTCAATACCGCGTGTCGAAAACGACCGTCACGACCGCCTCACCATTGGCGGGCACGCTGACCTTCCACACCGCCTCGTCCGACGATCGCCGTTCGCTTTTCTGGCTCTCGCTCTCGATCCGCGTGTCGTCGTAATAATTGTCGAGCCCGCTCTGGATCAGGTCGACCGTCAACGGTGCGGCGCGCGCATTGGTCAGCGTATAGCGCATCGACGTGCGCCAGCGAGAGGCGCCGATCCGCTCGCGCTTCTCGACCACCGGACGCACTTTGACGTCGAACGCCTCACCGGTCTTCAGCCCCAGCGCCGAGCCCATCGGCGTATGGCCGATATTGTTCTCGCCGATGAACTGCGGCTGCCCCTTGGCATCGCGGATGTAGACGCGAACGGTGCCCGCCGGGAGCGCATCGCCGAGGCCGCCGTCACGCGACGTCGAAAAGCGCAGCACCGTCGCCGCCGACTGCGCCTCGTCGACAGTGCCCAGCCAGCCGTTGCGATATTCATATCCCTTCGACGCAGGCGACCCGGTGACGTCGAGGAAGCTCACCTGCTTTTGCTGCGCTTCGGCGATCGTCGTCCGCCCCTTGATCGGGTAAAGGTAAAAGTCACCGAGCTGCGCGCGGTTCGCGGTTTCCGTCCCCGGCCGGACCAACCCGCCCCGCGGTTGCGGCCGATACGAATATTGCGGCTGGCCGCCATCGCCACTGGTGCCCACCTGTCCCGCCACCAGCAGCGTCTCGGCGTTGGTGTAGGTCGTGCCCGAATTGTTGGTGAGCGTGATCCAGCCCTGCACGTCGATCTTTCCCGCGCTTTCGTCGAACAGCGCGACATAATCGGCTTTCCAGCCGAGGCCGGGCGTCAGATAGCTGAGCGTCAGCGGTCGCGTCCCCGCCCGCTCGGACTGCAGCGTCACCGACAGCGTCGGCCGCGCGCGCAGGTTCGGCGGCACGCGGTCGAAGATCACGCGCACCGGCAGGCCGTCGTCGCGCAGCACCTCGATACGCTGTCCGATCTGCAGCACGACACCGCCGTTCGCCGCGAGTACCTTCGCCTGTTCGCGCGTTTCCTGCCCGTTCGCCGGATTGATGCGGACGATGGTCACCACTTGCCCCACCGCCTTTTGCATCAGCGCGGCCGGGCTCAGCAGGTCGTAATCGAAATTCTGCTCGACGATGCCGAAATCGGCACCGTTGAGCGTCACGGTCTCGGCACGAATCTGTGCCGACACATCGGGGAACTCGACGACCGTCCGCCCGCTCGGCAGCGCTGTCTGTCGCACGTCCTGCACCAGCGCGAGGTTGTTGTTGTAGATGGTGACCGAAACGTCGCCCTGCGAAGTGGGCGAACCCGCGCTCTGGACAGTCTGCGCCTGAGCAGGTGCGGCAAACAGCAGCGGCAACAACAATATGGCACGCATCAGCGATCCTCCCCTTGGCCTCGCGCGATCATGACGACATTGATGCTGACTGCGAAATGAATATTGTCGCGGACGCGCGGAGGATGCGATCAGCTTTCGGCCACAGCCTCGTCGACGACCTTCTTGGGTCGACCGCGACGCTTGGGGGCGGGTGCCTCTTCATCGGTCACCGGAACCGTCGCGATCGCCGGTGGCAACAGGTCGAGGCTGATCGTCGACTCTTCGGCCGCCTCCTCGCGGTCTTCACTGCGTACGGGGCGCGGCTCGCGGTCACGTCGCGGGCGATCCTCACGGACCCGATCCTCACGCGCGTCGCGCATCCGATCTTCACGCGGCCGGTCATCGCGCGGACGTTGCTCCTGACGCGGCGACTGTTCCTGACGGGGTGCCTGCTCGGTGCGCGGCTGCGGATCGCGGCGATAGTCGTCGCGCGGTGCGCGGTCCTGCCCGTTCCCCGTCGCACTGTTGCGCGGGCGATCGCCATAATCGCGGCGCGGACGCTCGCCTTCGTCACCGCGCTCGCGCGCATCCGAACGCTCGCGCCCGTCCTGCTGCTGCGCGTCGCGGTCATAGCGCGGCTGCGCTTGCGGCGCCTGCACCCGCGACTGCGGACGCGGGTCGAATTCGTCGCCGTCGAACATTTCCTCGCCGTCGTCGCCGTCGAAGCCCTGCTGGTCCTCGCGCTCCGGCCCGCCCTCGCGACGCGGCTGGTTTTCTTCGTAACGCGCGCGCGTATCGGCGAGGACGCGAAAATAATGGTCGCTGAACTGAAGATAATATTCGGTCAGAACGCGGTCGCCCGACTGTTGCGCATCGCGTGCCAGCGTCTTGAACTTTTCGAGCAGCTGCGCCGCGTTTCCGCGCGACCGGTTGTCGATCCGGTTGCCGTTGTCCTGGTTCCGGTTACCGCCACCGTTGCCGCCCTGCGGACGCTGGTTGTTGTTACCACGGCCGCGACGGCGACCGTTCTGCTGGCGATTGTTGATCAAGAGTGGGTTGTCCTTAGCAACGGGGGTAACAAATGTCCCTCTGTCCCCTTTGCGTGCCGTCGTATCCAACCCTTGGACGATCAGCCGCTTCGCCGAACTTCGGGCATCATGCCAAAAGCCGGCTACTGTTGGGGGTAAAGAAACGGCGCACTCACTTCGAAAAGCGGAAATGTGCGTTCGCGTCTTGAACGTCGTTTAGCGGCGAATGTCTAACGAACCAAGCATTATTTATCGCGACGCGATCAGGCAGCGATCCCGCCCGCCCAGGTCGCGTCGGCACGTTACCGCAAAGCCCTCGTTCTCGAGCATCGCCGTCACCGCATCGGCCTGCGTCCAGCCGATCTCGATGCAGGCGATCCCCCCCGTCACGCGCACAAGCTGTGGCACCAGCACGCGATAGGCGTCGAGCCCGTCGACGCCGGCGAAGAGCGCCGCTGCAGGTTCATAGTCGCGAACCTGCGCGTCCAGGTTCGCACCGCTTTCGACATAGGGCGGGTTGCACAGCACCAGGTCGAACGCCTCGTCGATCCGCTCCGTCCAGTCGCCCGGCAGCATCTCCGCCCGCCCCGGTGCGATCCGGTCGGCATTGCGCGCCGCGACTGCCAAGGCCGCCGTCGACGCATCGACACCCACCCCCGTCGACCGGGGCCACTGGTCGAGCGCCGCCAGCAACAAAGCGCCCGACCCCGTGCCCAGATCGAGCACCCGCTTGGGCCCCGCAGCGCCGAAATGCGCCACCGCCGCCTCGATCAGCGTCTCGCTGTCGGGCCGCGGGATCAGCACGGCGGGCGTGACGTCGAGGTCGATCGTCCAGAAGCCGCGCGTGCCGGTGATGTAGGCGACCGGTTCGTGAGCAAGGCGGCGAGCGATGAAGCGCGCGAATTCGGCATCGTCGCAGGCGTGCGCGCGCAGGAGCCTGACATCGAGTTCGGGCGTGTCGGAAACGGTTGCCAGTAAACCCCTCTCCCCCTGCGGGAGAGGGCGACTCAGCGAAGCTGAGCGGGGTGGGGGGTCGGCGGTCGGAACCTCGGTGCCTGCCGAACCCCTCACCCCGCTCGCCGCTGGCGAGTCACCCTCTCCCACAGGGGGAGAGGGACCATCATTCACCCAGCGCCCCCAGTCGCGCCGCCTCGTCTTCCGAAATCAGCGCGCCGACCAGCTCGTCCATCGCCCCTTCCAGAATTTCAGGGAGGCGGTGCAGCGTCAGGTTGATCCGGTGATCGGTCACGCGCCCCTGCGGGAAATTATACGTCCGGATGCGCTCGCTGCGATCCCCCGACCCCACCATCGCCTTGCGCGCGCCCGACCGTTCGTCGGCGAGGCGGCTTCGCTCGAGTTCGTAAAGGCGCGTCCTCAGCACCTTCAGCGCTTTCGCCTTGTTCTTGTGCTGCGATTTCTCGTCCTGCTGGATGACGACCAGCCCCGACGGCAGATGCGTGATCCGCACCGCTGAATCGGTCGTATTCACCGACTGCCCCCCCGGACCCGAAGACCGGTAGACGTCGATCCGCAGGTCGGCATCGTTGATCTGCACGTCGACCTCCTCGGCCTCGGGAAGCACCGCCACCGTCGCCGCCGACGTGTGAATCCGCCCGCCACTTTCGGTCGCGGGCACGCGCTGGACACGGTGGACGCCGCTTTCGAACTTCAGCCGCGCGAACACGCCCTGCCCGTTCACGCTCGCGATCACTTCCTTGTATCCGCCGACATCGGCCTCGCTCGCCGAAATCTGCTCGACCTTCCAGCCGCGCAATTCGGCATAGCGCTGATACATGCGGAACAGGTCGCCCGCGAACAGTGCCGCCTCGTCGCCGCCCGTCCCCGCGCGGATTTCGAGCATCGCGGCGCGCTCGTCGGCGGCATCCTTTGGGAGCAGCTGCAGCGCCAGGTCGCGCTCGGCCCCCGGCAGCGCGTCACGAATGTCCTGCAACTCCTCCTCCGCCATCGCCCGGATTTCGGCGTCGGCATCCTTCAGCATCTCGCCCATGACGATCTGCTCTGCGCGCAGGCGACGCAGTTCTGCGGCGGATTTCGCGACCGGCTCGAGGTCCGAATATTCCTTCGACAGCGCGATCAGCCGGTCGGTTGCAAGATCGCCCGCCGACAACTGCCCCTGCAAAGCCTCGCGCCGCGCCTCGATCGCGGCAATGCGCTCGTCGGATATTTGGGGGGTCATTCGAAAATTTTAACCTCTTGAGCAACCGCAAATTCATCGCCGTCGAGGTATACCGAATAGTCTTCACGAAGTGCTTGCATCAGGGCATCCGCAAGATCGATCGGCAAATCTTGTCGAAGTACTGGCTTGATTCGGATGTTACCGATTTGGTCCAAGTCTACTGCATGCCCATCAAGAACTCCTATGAAGTTGGGAGCCGTTCTCAGCGCCTTCTCAAAACGTTTTCGGACGTTGCCTGTGACTGACGCTTGTGCGCTGAAACCTCGGGTGCGCAGCTTGTGCGCGACCAACGAAGCCACGACGTCCATTGTGTCGGCCTCCGACACAAGAATGATGTCAGAATTATTGAGCGGAAGCGCTTCTTCGTCGACCAAAACCGATAACCGCTCGATTCCGGCAGCCCATCCAACCGCCGGCGTGTGCGGCCCGCCCAGCGTTTCGATCAGCCCGTCATAGCGCCCGCCGCCGAGCACAGTCCCCTGCGCGCCCAGCCGGTCGGTGACGAACTCGAAAGCCGTATGCCGATAATAATCGAGCCCGCGCACCAGATGCGGCGCGATTTCATACGCCACACCCGCCGCGTCCAACCCCTCGCGCACCTTCGCGAAGAAATCCTCCGCCTCGCCCGACAGGACCATCTTCGGCGCACTGTCCGCCGCCGGACGGTCGCGGGGGTCCTTGCTGTCGAGGATGCGCATCGGGTTGGTTTCCAGGCGGCGCTGGCTGTCCTCGGAGAGGTCGGCGCGGTGAGCCTCGAAATGGGTGATCAGCGCTGACCGCCATGCGTTACGGCTCGAGATGTCCCCAAGCGTGTTGAGCTTCAGCGTCACGCCGTCAATAATGCCCAGTTCCTTGAGCAACTGATCGGCAAAGCACAGCAGTTCGACATCCGCCGCCGGTTCCGCCGCGCCGATCACTTCGGCGTCCAGCTGATGAAACTGCCGGAACCGCCCCTTTTGCGGCCGCTCATAGCGAAACAATGGTCCATGCGTCGCGACCTTCAGCGGCGCATATTGCTGCCACCCCTCGGTCAGATACGCCCGCGCGATCCCCGCCGTGAACTCAGGGCGCAGCGTCAGCGAATCCCCGCCGCGATCCTCGAACGAATACATTTCCTTCGAAACGACGTCGGTCGTCTCGCCCAGCGACCGCGCGAACACCGCCGTCGCCTCGAACACCGGCACTTCGACCCGCACGAAGCCATAAAGCCGCCGCACGCGGTCGAACGTCTGCACGACATGGTGAAAGCGGTCGGCCTCTTCACCGATCATGCTCTGCGTGCCGCGAATGGGGCGGGGGGTTTCGATCTTTGCCATTGGTGCGCCGCGCCTTAATCGGATAGCACGCCCACGCGCAACCGAACGGAGACGACGATTGCCAGATCAGGCGGCAGGGCAAACCCTCGGTCAGCGCATCGCCCCGCCGCGGTTCATCGCGTTTCTGGCGATCTTCGTCGCCGCCTTTGCGGTCCAGTTCAGCGTGGCCGACTGGTCGCATGCGATGATGGTCAGTTTCGACCTTGCCGCCGCCGTATTCCTGCTTTCGCTCGTGCCGATGCTGCGCCAGCAGAATGCGGCGACGATGCGCCAGCACGCCGCCGAGAACGACGCCAACCGCGTGATGCTGCTCGTGATCTCCACCATCGTCACCGTCGCAATCTTCACCGCTGTCGGCAGCGAGGCACAGGCAAATGACCCGCCAAAGCTGCTTATCGTCGCGACGCTCGCGGCCGCCTGGCTCTTTTCGAATACGATCTACGCACTTCACTACGCGCATCTCTATTATGTCGAGGGGAGCAAGGGCGGACTTGGTTTTTCGGGCGACGACGACCCCGACTACGCCGATTTCGTCTATTTCGCCTTCACGCTCGGCATGACCTTCCAAACGTCCGATACGGCAGTCGAGACGCCCGGGCTCCGTCGCGTGGTGACGGTGCACAGCTTTGCCGCGTTCGTGTTCAACATCGGCGTGCTCGCGTTCACGATCAATGTCCTTGGCAGCCACTAGACGCGCCCGTCCCAGCACCTAAACGCGGTCGCTCGTTCCCAAAGTTGCGTACCCCAATGATCTCGATGCGTCCGCTCGCCGTCCTGTTCCTGATCGCCGCCAACAGCGCTCCACAGCCGCTTCCGATCGTCGACACGATCCCCGCGCCGCGCGACATCCCCTACCCCGGCACGATGACGCTGAAGGTCGACGCGACCGACATCGACCGCGCGATCTTTCGGGTCCGGCAAACCATCCCGGTCACCTCGCCCGGCCCGATGACACTGCTGTTTCCCAAATGGCTGCCCGGCAATCACGCGCCGCGCGGCCAGATCGAGAAGCTGACGGGTTTCGTCATCAGCGTTGGCGCGCGGACGCTCGTCTGGAAACGCGATCCAGTCGACGTCTATGCCTTCACCGTCGACGTGCCGCCAGGCACCGACATGCTCGACCTCAGCTTCGAGTTCGTCTCGGCGACCGCGCCCGATCAGGGCCGGATCGTCGTCACGCCCGAAATGCTCGACCTCCAATGGGAAGCGGTTTCGCTTTACCCCGCCGGCTATTTCACCCGCCAGATTCCGGTTGCCGCGACGGTGACCTACCCAAAGGGCTGGCGGGCCGCGACCGCGCTCCGCCCCACCGCAACGTCGGGCGACACCGTGACCTACGCGACGGTCAGCTACGACGTTTTGATCGACAGCCCCGTGCTCGCCGGCAGATATTTCCGTCGCGACGATCTTGGCCAGGGGGTCACGCTCAACACCGTCGCCGACAGCGCGCGCGAACTCGTCGTTCCGTCCGCCGTGCTTCAGCGCCACCGTAACCTCGTGACGCAGGCGGTGAAGCTCTTCGGCGCGCGCCACTTCGATCATTATGACTTCCTCCATGCCATTACCGATCGCATGGGTCCGGTCGGCCTTGAGCATCATCGCAGTTCGGAAGATCAGAACGATCCCGGCTATTTCACGAACTGGTCGGGCAGCATCGTCGACCACAATATACTTCCGCATGAATTCGCGCACAGCTGGAACGGCAAGTTCCGCCGCCCCGCAGACCTCTGGACGCCCGATTTCCGCACCCCCATGCGCGGCAGCCTGCTCTGGGTCTACGAAGGGCAGACGCAGTTCTGGGGACACGTGCTCGAGGTGCGCAGCGGCATGACGAGCAAGCAGGACAAGCTCGACCGCCTCGCAGAAATCGCGGCGCGCCTCGATACCCTCCCCGCGCGGCAGTGGCGAAGTCTCGACGACACCACCAACGATCCGATCGTCTCGGCGCGCCGGCCCAAGGGCTGGGCATCGTGGCAGCGATCGGAGGATTATTACAACGAAGGCATGCTGCTGTGGATCGAAGCCGATGCCATCATCCGCGACGGCACAGGCGGCGCGCGCGGCATGGATGATTTCGCGCGCGCCTTCTTCGGGATCAACGACGGCGACTGGGGCGAGCTGACCTACAGCTTCGACGATGTGGTCGCGGCGCTGAACGGCGTCATGCCCTACGACTGGTCCGCATTCCTGACCGAACGCCTGACCGCCAAGGCAAAGCGCGCACCGCTCGGCGGTTTCGAACGCAGCGGCTACCGCCTCGTCTACACCGACGCGCCGACGCCGATGACCAGCCTTGCGATGAAGGCCGCCAAGGTGCTCGACCTGACCTGGTCGCTGGGGCTAACCATCGCCAAGGGTGCAAAGGTCAGCGCCGTCGTCTGGGACGGTCCCGCCTTCGATGCGGGCGTCACGGTGGGGCACGACGTCGTCGCGGTGAACGGCACCCCCTACACCGACGATGTCATCACCGCCGCCGTGGCTGCGGCCAAAGGCAACGCGAACTTGATCCGCCTCACGCTCAGGAACGACGTTGGCGTCCGCACCGTCGATCTGCGCTGGAATGGCGGCCTGCGCTACCCGCGCTTTGCAAAGACCGGCACGGCCGACGGCGCGCTCGACCGGCTGCTCGCGCCGCGGTAGCGATTGGCTATTGTTTGCGCGCGCCTGTAACGTTTGCGCCTATGCAGATTTCGGACCTCCGCATCGCCCTGACCAGCGGAAATTACAATTATGTTCGCGACGGCGCGAACCGGGCGCTGAACAATCTGGTCGGCTGGCTGCTCGAAAAGGGCGCGGCGGTGCGCGTCTACGCACCCGTGGTCGAGCATCCCGCGTTTCCGCCGACCGGCGATCTCGTTGCCGTGCGATCGGTGCCGGTGCCGCTGCGCCCCGAATACCGCATTCCGCTCGGCCTCGACACTGCGCGCGCCGACCTCGATGCCTTCGAGCCCAATATCATCCATGTTTCGTCACCCGAATTCCTCGGCCACAGCGCGGTGCGTTACGCGCGGGCGAACAAGCTCCCCGTCGTCGCATCGGTGCACACGCGGTTCGAGACATATCTGCGCTATTACGGCCTCGGCTTTCTCGAAAGCGCAGGCACCGCGTTCCAGCGTCGTTTCTATCGCAAATGCGATGCCATCGTCGCGCCGTCCGAATCCTTTGCCGCGGTGCTGCGCGCCGAACGCATGAACTTCGACATCGGCATCTGGGGCCGCGGCATCGACCGCAACGTCTTCGATCCCGCCCGGCGAAGCCTCGAATGGCGGCGCGCGCTCGGCATCGCCGACGACGATTTCGTGATCCTCTTCTTCGGGCGGCTCGTCCTCGAAAAGGGGATCGACGTCTTTGCCGACACGGTCGCCGCACTGAACAACCGCGGCGTCGCACACAGGGTCCTCGTGCTCGGCGACGGTCCCGCACGCGACACTTTCGCAGCGCAGGTTCCTGCGGCCATCTTTGCCGGACACCAGAACGGCACCGACCTCGGCCGCGCCGTCGCCTCGGCAGACCTGCTGCTGCAACCCAGCGTCACCGAAACCTTCGGCAACGTCACGTCCGAGGCGATGGCCTGCGCGCTGCCGGTGGTCGGCGCCGACGCCACCGGCACGCGCGACATGATCACCGACGGCGTCAACGGCCGCCTCCTCCCTCCGCGCGACATCGACGCCTACGCCGACGCGATCGCGCACTACGCCGCCGACCGCCCCGCCGCCCGCGCCGCAGGGCAAGCCGGCGCGAAGATCGCCGAACGCTACACTTGGGACGCCGTCAACAGCACGCTCGCGGCGAAATATCTCGAGGTGATCGGGCGGCGGGCGGATTAGTGGCTGACTGATAAGATTGCTGTCATTCCGCCCGAGTGGTAAGACATCTCAAGCTGTCAAACCCCTTGATCCCGTTACCCAGGGCTTGGCCCGAGGGTCCGCTCCTTCTTCGCTGTCGTCGTGGCGACGAGCGGCTGGATCTATAGGATGGCGGATCGCTATCGCGGTACGAAACGACACGGCAAGGGAGACGCGCGGTCACGCCGATGCACCGCGCGGACGAACTCAACGATTCGTCTAGTTACGGCAATTGTTTCCGTTGCTAGGTCAACGATCGAAGGAATTGAGGAGTCGATCGATGGGCTATGCGGAGTTCGGCGGCGCTACGTTGGGAGCTGCAAGCGGTGCCGTAGGGAGCATCAGCGCGCTGCAAGTCGGTAGCAGAACAGACACCCCGCAGGCGATCGCCAAGGCGATCGTAGATGGCGCCAGCAAGGGCAAGGCGCATGACGTTGTCGCGATCGACGCCAAGACAGCCACCATCACGGCCAAAGACGCGGCGCGGGGCGCCGATGTCCGCAAAGCGGTCGAGGCGCTGCTGTCGCCAACCGAAGTCGGTGAGCTACGCCGCGCCGCCGATCACCGCGAAATGGTTGCGGCCGGCAAGCCGGAAATTTTGACGCTCCGGGACGGAACGAAAACCGATGGCTTCGGTGTCCGGCTATCGGGCAATGAGCCAAAGTACGAACCGAACAAATGGAATCTGGGCGCTGGCACTGCCGAGCAGGAATATAACAATTGCTACGCATATGCCGTCAATGACCTGTCGCCGACACGAACCAGCAAGCCTCAGCCGGGCGAGCGCGCCGGAGCAACGATCGATTATTTTCCCGGTGGCAAGATCGACGTCGGCAAGCTCAAGGACGCAATCGCTGCCGATGGCAAGACCACCGGCATCAAGTGGCTCGGCGACCAACCGTCGGACACTTTGAAAGCACCCAAGGGCAGTTACATTGTCGCGTTGGTGGTCGACACTAGGGACAGCGTGCAGGATTACCATTGGTACCGGCACAATCCCGACGGCACTTGGAGCGGAAAGGGCGGCGCGAGCGACGCCACCGACAAGGATGGGGCAGGTCAGACCATTCTTGATCCACGGACCGCCAACCGCTTCGTCGGCTCGTTCCGCGCCGGCAACTTGGACTATAATAAGTTCGTCGGCTATTATGCGGTGACGCCAGGCGCACAAGTCGGCGTTAAGCCGTAGCGACACCGAGGCGAAGCCGTAAACAATGCGATTGCGATCGTTACATTTGGCACCGATAATGGCTGTCATTGCGGGCTGCGCGCAAACGGGAGTGGCGGACATGGCAACGGCGGAGACGACGGGTGCGCGAGCCTCAGCGCAGTCGCGGGCGCTGTCCGATCTGACGTTCGATGCATCGACCACACGGGCGGCGGTGATTGCGCGGTGGGGACAGCCGTTGCGATATGGTCCGGGCGGCATTCTTCAGCTTTACGGGCTTGCAACCAACGAGCGCGTCTGGCTGTCGTTTTCGGATGCGGAGCCAAGCATGCTGACGCGCGCCTTGCTGTTGACCGACAGCGCGGCCCCGCAGGTGCGCGTTCTTTACGACGCGCTGGCGGCAACAAAGGCGCGTCAATGTAGCCAGATTGACTTTCGTAAGCCAACCTCTGCCGCCGACGTCAACGCCGCGTGGGGACCACCCGACGGCGTCGCGGGCTCGGGGATCGACAACTGGTTCTACCGGCTTGCCAACGGGGCCAGCGCCATCGTGATTTATCAAAATGATCGGGTCGTCAGCGTTAACGGTTGCCCAAGTTAGCCCAGCGCTAAGCTAGTCCGCATCCACCCAGTCGAACCTAAGCGGCGCCTCGCGAAACGCAAACCGGTCGAGATGCCGCGCAAGTGCCCCCTTCAGCCCGTCGCGCTGCCCCTCGGCGCTCGCGTCGATCCGGCATTCGAGCGTGTCGGCATGCGCGATCATCGTCACCAGGGCATCGCCCGGCCAGTCGGCTCCGCGCGCGTCGCGGGGGAACGTCACCGTCCCCCGCTCCGCTGTGAAGTCGACGGCCATGTTGTGCGACCAGTGCTTGCAAAGCTGCTGGAGGTAACGGCTGCCGTTCGTGGTCGAAACCATCGCTTTCGACGAATAACCGCTCACAGCCGTTCGATCCGTTGCGCCGCCTCGTCGAGGATCGCGGCGACATCGTGCAATGTTTCCGCCGTGACATCGTCGTTTACAAGACGATTCTGCAACACGGCGCGAAGGTTTCCCATCGCCCGGCGGATTGGCGCGCCGTCGGTCTTGGCGCGTTGCTTACCCATTTCGGACAGACGCTCGAGCAAAGCCTTCACTTCGTCGGCCTTCGCCGCGAGCTCGGCGCTGCCTGCCTCGGTGATCGCATACTGCTTCTTTGCGCCATCAGACGCGGCTTCCTCGATCAACCCCATGTCGCCGAGTAACGTGAGCGTCGGATAGATCACCCCCGGGCTCGGCGCATAGGCCCCGCCGGTCCGTTCCTCGATCTCGCGGATCAGGTCGTAGCCGTGGCGCGGCGCTTCCTCGATCAGCTTCAGCAGTACCAGCCGCAGTTCACCCGAGTCGAACACGCGGCCACGTCGACCGCCGCCTTCGCCGCCACGGCCCATTCCGCGACCGAACCCACCGCCACGCGCCATATGACCCCACACTGCGTAATATCCGCGTCCGACCGGACCTTCGGGTCGGCATCCACGGTTGCCATTCATGTGAAACATTTTCATTCCTTTCGTTTCAAACATGAAAGCTATCTAAGATATATCTTGTAAGACTTCAAGGGCAAAGTTCATTGGACTAACTTTTGACTAACTTTTGGCCGCGTTTTCGCTATTTTGCGGGCGATGCCGGACCTTTTTGCCGCCCCCGCTCCGCCGCCGCCGCTCGCCGACCGCCTGCGTCCGGCAACGCTCGCCGATGTCGTCGGGCAGGACCACCTGACCGGCCCCGACGGCGCGATCGGCCGCATGGTCGGCGCGGGCAAACTGGCATCGATGATCCTCTGGGGCCCGCCCGGTACGGGCAAGACCACTATCGCGCGCCTCCTTGCCGCCGCCGTGGGCCTTCGCTTCGAGAGCATCAGCGCGGTCTTTTCGGGCGTCGCCGACCTGAAACGCGTCTTTGCCGCCGCGCGCGACGCCGCCACGCTCGGTCAGCGCACCTTGCTGTTCGTGGACGAGATTCACCGCTTCAACCGCGCACAACAGGACGGCTTCCTGCCCTTCGTCGAGGACGGCACGATCACCCTTGTCGGCGCGACGACCGAGAACCCGAGCTTCGAACTCAACGCCGCCCTGCTCAGCCGCGCGCAAGTTCTGGTCCTTCACCGCCTCGACCCCGGCGCGCTCGACGAACTCCTGACCCGCGCCGAAGCCGCCGAAGCCCGCGCCCTGCCGCTCACCCCCGACGCGCGTACGGCACTCATCGTCAGCGCCGACGGCGACGGCCGTTTCCTCCTCAACCAGGCCGAGACGCTATTCGCCGTCGACATCGCCGAGCCGCTCGACCCGGCCGCTCTCTCGGCGCTCCTGCACCGCCGCATGCCGGTCTACGACAAGGATCGCGAGGGGCATTACAACCTCATCTCCGCGCTCCACAAGTCGCTGCGCGGGTCGGACGCACAGGCCGCGCTCTACTGGCTCGCGCGGATGCTCGTCGCCGGTGAGGAGCCACTCTACGTGCTCCGCCGCCTCGTCCGCTTTGCAAGCGAGGACATCGGCCTCGCCGATCCGCAAGCATTGGTCCAGTGCCTCGCGGCCAAGGACGCCTACGACTTTCTCGGCAGCCCGGAGGGCGAACTCGCGATCGTCCAGGCCTGCCTCTATCTCGCGACTGCGCCCAAATCGAACGCCGCCTACAAGGCGCAGAAGGCGGCATGGAAGACCGCGCGCGACAGCGGATCGCTGATGCCGCCGATGAACATCGTCAACGCGCCGACGCGCATGATGAAGGATCTCGGCTACGGCGCAGGCTACGCGTACGACCACGACGCCGACGACGGCTTTTCGGGTGCCAACTACTGGCCCGACGGGATGAGCGCGGCGATCTTTTATGCGCCCGCCGACCGCGGGTTCGAGGCCAGGATCGCCGAACGTCTCGCGCACTGGAACATGCTGCGCGCGACGCAATAATCTCGTTGCCATGCGCGCGCAGCTTCTTATGGTGCGCGTAACCATAAGTATAAGGAGAGAAACATGAAAACCCTTCGGTCGATCGCATTCGCAGCGGCACTCGCGCTGCCCTCGCTCGCTTGCGCGGCAAACTTCTCGACCTATTATGTATTTGGCGACAGCCTCGTCGACGCGGGCAATGTCAGCATCGCGACCGGCGGGACGACGCCCAACCCCGCGCTCGGCTATTTTCAGGGACGCTTCACCAACGGCTACGACTATACCGACCTCCTGAGCATCGCCACGTTCGGAACGCCGACCCGGGCATCGCTTGCCGGGGGCAACAACTTTGCCTGGGGCGGGGCGCGCGTCGTCGCGAACGCCGACGTCATTCCCGATCTCGCGCTCCAGCTCGGCGCTTATGCGGCGCGCGCGCTGAACGTGGGTGATCCCACGGCGCTTTATGTCCTGAACTTCGGCGGCAACGACGTCTTCGCGCTCAACAGCGGCGATATCGGCGCACTGACGCCCGAGCAATATAAGACCCAGGTCGTCACCCAGTATGCCGACAGCGTTCGCTACCTCAATTCGCTCGGCGCAAAGAACATCCTGATCACCGGCATCCCCAACGCGACCGACCCGATCGGCGTTGCGCTCGAGGCGCGGTTGCAGTCTGCGCTCGATGCGCTGACGCCGCAATTGTCGCAAGGAACCAATGTCTACCGCTACAGCTACATCAACTTCTTCAACCGGGTCGCGACCGACCCCGGCTCGCTCGGGCTGCCGCCGCTCAGGACCGACACGACCTGCCTGCGTACGCAGACGCCCGGACCGAACATCGATTGCACCGGCTTCTTCTACTTCGACGACGTGCACCCGACTGCCGCCGTCCAGGCTGCAGCGGCGCGCGACATCAACCGCCAGTTTGCGCTCGTGCCGGTGCCCGAAGCGTCGACCTGGGCGATGCTGATCGTCGGGTTCGGCGTAGTCGGTGCGAGCCTGCGCCGACGCCGGCCGACCGGCGCATTGCAAAACGCCTGAGTTCGATCATTTCGTAGCAATCGACTGGTCGGGGGCAGTCGGCCCCCGCCAGCCGGGTATCGCGGTCGCGACGTGCAGTGCTGGCGCGATCGCACCGACTCTGGTCCGCGCCGCGCATATCTGGTCGCGGAGCGAGCTGCTCGAGTGGCTGACCGACGACCTGCCCGACCGCACCCTTGTCGGCCTCGATCTCGGCATGTCGCTTGCCTTTGCCGACTGCGGCGCGTTCTTTCCGGGGTGGGCAGCGACCCCGGACGATGCGCGCGCGCTCTGGGCCCTTGTCGATGATATGTGCGCCTACGACGCCAACCTCGGCGCGTCGACGTTCGTCGATCACGCTGAAGCCAGCCGTCACTATCGTCGCCACGGCGGGCGCACCGGCGACCTGTTCGTGGGCGGCCGCGGGCGGCTTCGCCTTACCGAGCAGCGTCAGCGCGCGCAGGGGCTGAACCCCTACAGCAACTTCAACCTTGTCGGCGCAGCGCAGGTCGGCAAATCGAGCCTGACCGGCATGCGCATGCTGAACCGCCTGACCTGGCGCTTGCCCGTCTGGCCGTTCGACGGGCTGCGCGATACGGGGTCGATCGTCATTGAGATCTACACCAGCCTCGCGGCGGTCGCCGCGGGATTGCCCAAAGGGCGCACCAAAATGCGCGATGCCGCATCGCTCGACAATGCGCTCGATGCGCTCGGCAGCGCCGCGCATGTCCCCCTCCCCCGCTACACCGATCATGCCACCGACGCGATCCTGACCGCGGCGTGGTTGCGCACGGTGGCGCATGACCCTGCGCTGTGGAACCCGGCGGGCCTCGACGCCGTCCGCCATACCGAGGGGTGGACGTTCGGCGTCCGCTGAGGCAATGCACCGACGCGGCCGGATCGCAGCAGCCTTCTGCGATCCGATCCGGCCAACGATGACGCCGGCTTAGCTCAGTTGGTAGAGCGCCAGTTTTGTAAACTGGATGTCGCGGGTTCGATTCCTGCAGCCGGCACCATCAGCGCTGATCGCGAAAGTCCTTGAGAACCACTGAGAGTCGAGCCGGCCTGCGTCTCGGCAAGCTGAAATCAGCCGAGAGGCTCGGGCACCGCGTCTTCCTGGGGTTGAGGCGCGCTGGGCGGCGGGGGTGGATCGTCGTCGAACGCCGCCTCGGGCTTGGCGGGTGCGGCCTTGCGGTCGTCACGAACCCGGCGCGCGTGGCCGCCCAGGAGCCAGCGTTTCGAACCCTTTTCGACGACTGCGCTCCTCGCCCCGAACACCGAGTCGAACGTTCCCATTCGCCAGAGTTGGACGGCGCAGACGAGCACCAGCGCAATAAGCGACATGATGAACAGCGAGAGCGGTTGAAGCAGCATGTGCTGGCCGCCCGGTGTGCGTCGGTCATCGGGCGTGCGATAGGGTCCGCGCGAAAAGCCGAACTCTTCGGCCAGCCGCGTATAATGCTCGACGGCATGACCCCTTTTGCCGGTGCCCTTGTCTGAGCGGTTGCGCATCCGGATTGCATAGCAGCCGATTCGGTCAGAATTCGTTAACGCGGGTCACCGCACGCGCCTTATTTCAGCAGCACCAACTCCTCGGCCATCGTCGGATGGAGCGCGACGGTCTGGTCGAACTGCGCCTTCGTAAGCCCCGCCTTCACCGCGATCGCGGCCGCCTGCAGGATTTCGGCGGCATCGGGCCCGATCATGTGCAGTCCGACGACCACGTCGCTCGCCGCGTCGACGACCATCTTGTAAAGCGCGCGCTCGTTGCGCCCTGCCAACACGTTTTTCATCGGCCGGAAGTCCGACGTGTAAGTCTTTACGGTGCCGTATCTGTTCTTCGCCTGCGATTCGGTGAGGCCGACGCCGGCCATCGGCGGGTGGCTGAAGACGGCGCTCGGCACCATGTCGTAGTCGACGCGCGTCGGGGTGTCGCCAAAGACGGTATCGGCGAATGCCTGACCCTCGCGGATCGCAACCGGAGTCAGC
This sequence comes from Sphingomonas sp., assembly GCA_965249015.1. Classification (GTDB taxonomy): domain Bacteria; phylum Pseudomonadota; class Alphaproteobacteria; order Sphingomonadales; family Sphingomonadaceae; genus Sphingomonas_O. Next base: position 57,844 of record CBDFLB010000001.1, read on the forward strand.
TGAATGCGGTCGGTGACGTCGCCGACGGCGTAGATGCTGTCCACGTTCGACTTGTTGTCGTCGTCGACGATGACCGCGCCCTTGTCGCTCAGCGCGACCCCCGCCGCGTCGAGGCCCAGCCCTGCGACGTTGGGCGCACGGCCGGTGGCGAACAGGACGAGGTCGGCGACGATTTCGTCGCATCCCTTCATCTGCACGGTCAATCTGCCGTCGTCGTGCTTGTCGATCTGCTCGAACGGCGCGTTGAAGCGGAACTCGATCCCTTTGGTCATCGATATCTGGAGAAGGCGATCGCGGATCTGCTCGTCGTAACCGCGCAGGATCTGATCGCCGCGGTTGACGATGGTGACGTGCGAGCCGAGGCCGTGGAAGATGCCGGCAAACTCGTTGGCGATATAGCCGCCGCCTGCGATCACGACGCGCTTCGGCAAGGTTTCGAGGTGGAACACCTCGTTCGACGTGATGCCATGTTCGCTGCCCGGAAATTCGGGGCGCACCGGCCAGCCGCCGGTCGCGATCAGGATCGTGCCCGCGCTGATGTCGCGCCCGCTCGCCAGCCGGACCGTGTTCGGCCCCGTCAGGACCGCGCGTTCCCTGATGACTTCGACCGCGTTGCTGGCAAGCGTCTGGCTGTAGACGGCTTCAATCCGGGTGACTTCGGCAAGGACGTTGTCGCGCAACACCGCCCAGTCGAAGCTCGGCGCTCCGACGTTCCATCCGAACTGGCGCGCGTCGGCCAGGTCTTCGGCAAAGTGCGCGCCGTAGACGAGCAGCTTTTTGGGAACGCAGCCGCGAATGACGCAGGTGCCGCCGACGCGGTGCTCCTCGGCGATCGCGACGCGCGCACCATGGGCGGCCGACACGCGTGCCGCGCGGACCCCGCCCGAACCGGCACCGATGACGAAAAGGTCGTAGTCGTAATCGGTCATGATTTGATGCCGTTCAAAGTCCGGCTTTCGCCATCAGCCGCTGCGTCGACGGATCGAAGTTCGCCCGCGCGCCCGCGTCGTCGATCGCCTTGGCCATGTCCTTGCCGAGCTCGACTCCGAACTGGTCGAACGGGTTGATGCCGAGCAGCACGGCGTTGGTGAACGTGCGGTGTTCGTAAAACGACAGGAGCGCGCCCATTGTGCGGGGGTCGAGATCGTCGAGCAGGATCGTCGTCGAAGGGCGATCGCCCGGATAATTGCGATTGCCGTCGTCGGCGGCGCGCCCCGCCATCAGCGCCGCACCCTGCGCAAAACAATTCGCCAGCAGCGTGCGATGATGTTCGGGGTCGAGCGTCTCGCCCGCCTCGATCGCCGCCACGAACTCGACCGGCACCAAGTGAGTCCCCTGATGCAGCAGTTGGAAGACCGCATGCTGCGCATCGGTGCCGACGCCGCCCCACGTGATCGCGGCGCTCGGCCGGCCCAGCGGCGCACCATCCGCCGTCACCGATTTGCCGTTCGATTCCATTTCGAGCTGTTGCAGATAGCTGGGCAAGAGGCGTAGCCGTTCGTCGTATGCGAACACCGCGCGCGTCGCACAGCCGCGCGTCTGCGTGTACAGCAGGTCGCCGAACGCGGCGGTGACGGGCGCGTTTTCAGCCAGTGGCTGCAAGCGAAAATGGCGATCCATTTCGGCCGCACCTTCGAGCAGTTCCTCAAAGCCGCTCCACCCGAGCGCAAGTGCGGCCGGAAAGCCGATCGACGACCACAGCGAGTAACGCCCGCCAACCGCGTCGTTGAAAGGAACGATCCGCGTCTCGTCCACGCCCCATGCCACCGCGGCGTCGGGATTGGCGGTCAGCGCGACGACACGGCTCATCGGATCGACGACACCGTCCTCCTCCATCCATTGCAGAACCGACGCGGCATTGAGCATCGTCTCAGTCGTCGTGAACGTCTTCGACGCGATGACGAGCAGCGTTGCCGAAGCATCGAAACGCGCGAACGCCGCCTCCAGCGCAGCGCCGTCGACGTTCGACACGATCGCGACATCGTAGCGTCCTGCGTCGCGCCCCAGCGCATCCACGATCAGGTCGGGGCCGAGCGCCGACCCGCCGATGCCGACGTGCAGTATGTGCCGCACCGCGCCCAGCGCGCCACCCTCGATCGCATCGATAAGCGCGCGCATCCGCCCGTGCAGCGCGCGTGCGTTGGCGACGCTTTCGGGCGCACCTTCGCCACGCTCGGCGGTGTGTTCGGCAGCGCGGCCCTCGCTTGGGTTTACGATTCGCCCGGCAAACAGGTCGTCACGCCGCGCAGCAAGCCCGGCTTGCACCGCCAAGGCCTCGAACGCGGCGAAGCCTTCCGCTGACAGATGCGTCTTTGAAAAGTCGAAGAGGATGCCCGACTGCGCGATCGACAGGCGATCGACGCGATCGGGTTCGCTTTCGAACAGCGCGGCAAGGCTCACCACCGGCAGGGCTTCGATCGCAGTCCAGTCGCGCATCTTCACTCGTCCCGAATCACCGCCGCCTGCTTGACGCGTTCGTGCGCGCGCCGCAATGCGCGCGGCAATGACCGACACACTCGCCGATACCCCGCCGAAGGCGAAATCCGAAACGCGCGATTTCCTTCAATTCCTGCTGAAACTCGGCATCTTCGTCTTTATCCTGCGCAGCTTCGTCTTCGCGCCGTTCAGCATTCCGAGCGAGTCGATGGTGCCGCGTCTGCTGACCGGCGACTATCTCATCGTGACGAAATGGTCGTACGGCTATTCGCGCTACAGCTTTCCCTTCGGCCTGCCGCTCCTGTCGGGACCCGGGCGGCTGTTCGAATCGACACCCGCGCGCGGCGACGTCGTCGTGTTCAAGGAACCACCCGAAAACAGCACCGACTATATCAAGCGCGTCATCGGCCTTCCCGGCGACTTCGTGCAGGTGAAGGGCGGCCAGCTCTTCATCAACGGTGCGCCGGTTCAGAAAAAGCGCGTCGGCGACTTCCTGCTCCCCGAAACGGCCAATACGCACTGTTACGGCCCGCAGTTCACCGAGGCGGGGTCGGACGGCCTGAACCGCTGCCGATATCCGCAATATCGCGAGACGCTGCCGAATGGCAAAAGCTATAATGTCATCGATCTCGGCACGATCGCCGCCGACGACACGCAGGTCTACACTGTGCCCGAAGGCAAGCTGTTCCTGATGGGCGACAACCGCGACAATTCGTCCGACAGCCGCCTCGAAGCCGGCGGGTTCGGTTTCGTGCCGGTCGAAAATCTTGTCGGGAAGGCGCAAGTCTCGGTCTTCTCGACCGACGGATCGGCAAATTGGCTGCTGCCGTGGACATGGGTGTCGGCGGCGCGCTGGAAGCGGATCGGGGAAGGCTTCTGACGACGCTTGCCGGCTGGATCGGCGACGCGCTCGGCAGGCCCCCGCGCGATATCGCGCTTTATCAGCGCGCGCTGACGCACGGCAGCGCAGGGAGCGACAGTTACCAGCGGCTCGAGTTCCTGGGCGATCGTGTGCTTGGACTTTCCATCGCGCGCTGGCTTTATGAAACGCATCCCGCCGAGCCCGAAGGCGAGCTGTCACGCCGGCTGAACAGCCTCGTCACCGGCCCAGCCTGTGCACAGGTCGCGCGCACGATCGGCGTTATGGCTCATCTCAAACTCGGCAAACAGGCGCGCGACGACGGCGCGTACGACAGCGACAATATCCTCGGCGACGTGACCGAGGCGCTGATCGGCGCGCTTTATCTCGATCATGACTTCGAGGCCGCCGAAGCGTTCATCCGCAAGCATTGGGCGGCGCTTGCACAAGGACATATCGAAGCACCACGCCATCCCAAGTCGGCGCTGCAGGAATGGGCCGCGCGCATGGGTCGGCGTCCCCCGGTCTACACGGTCATCGAGCGCAGCGGCCCGCATCACAGTCCGCGCTTCACAGTCACGGTCAGCCTGGGGAGCGCGGGCGAGGCATCGGCAACCGGCACGTCGAAACAGGAGGCCGAAACCGGTGCCGCAACGGCCTTCCTCAAGCAACTGCGATGACCCAGCACTGCGGCCTGGTCGCGATCCTCGGCGCACCGAACGCGGGGAAATCGACGCTGGTCAACGCGCTCGTCGGCCAGAAGGTCGCGATCGTCAGCCCGAAAGCGCAGACCACGCGCACGCGGCTGATGGGCATCGCCATCGAAGGCGAAGCGCAAATCCTCCTCGTCGACACGCCCGGCATCTTCGAGGGCAAGCGCCGCTTCGACCGCGCGATGGTGCAGGCGGCATGGGGGGGTGCGCAGGACGCCGACCTGATCGTCCTCGTCGTCGATGCCAAGAGCGGGATCGGCGCCAAGCTCGAAACGATCCTGACGGGGCTCGCGGCGCGCCCCGAGCCCAAGCTCCTTGTCCTGAACAAGGTCGACATCGCCGATCACGGCAAGATGCTGCGCCATATCAAGGTGCTGACCGAGCGGCTGTCCTTCGCCGACACGCTCATCATCAGCGCGACGACCGGCGACGGCGTGGCCGATTTGAAGTCCCGCCTTGCAACGGCGATGCCCGAGGGCCCCTGGCACTTCCCGCCCGACCAGATCAGCGATGCGACCGACCGCGTCATGGCCGCCGAGATCACGCGCGAACAGATTTTTCTTCAGCTTTATCAGGAACTTCCTCAGGCCTGCGCGGTCGAGACCGAAAAATACGAGGAGCGCGCGGGCGGCGCGGTCGAAATCCACCAGCAGATCCTCGTCGCGCGCGACAGCCAGCGCGCCATCGTGCTCGGCAAGGGCGGCGCGCGGCTGAAGGAGATCGGCAGCAAGGCGCGCGCCGAACTGGCGGTGATGCTCGGCGCGAAGGTGCACCTGTATCTGCACGTCAAGGTTTCGCCCAAGTGGGACGAAAACCGCGACGTTTATCGCGACATCGGCCTCGACTGGGTCGACTGAAGCACAGCGTCGACCCACTGCGGAACAAGCACGCTCGCCGCGCCGGTGCGCGTCTCCTTGAAGTAAATGCTGCCGAGCGACGGCTCGAGGTTCATCTCGAGCGTCGCGGCGCCGACGTAAAGCGCAGTCTGCACGAACCCCGCCGCCGGATAGACCGCGCCCGACGTGCCGATCGAGACGAACAGATCGCAATCGCGCAGCGCAGCGTCGATTTCGTCCATCCGGTACGGCATTTCGCCGAAGAAGACGATATCGGGACGCAGCGTCAGCGCATCGCAGGCACCGCACGCCGTTCCCGGCGGCAACCGCCCCTGCCACGGACCGCTGTCGCCGCAGGTCGCGCACAGCGCCGAAAGCAGTTCGCCGTGCATGTGGATCAGCCGCTTCGCCCCCGCGCGCTCGTGCAGGTCGTCGACATTCTGCGTCACGATCAGCAACGCGCCCGGCCACTGCGCGTCGAGTCGCGCCAGCGCGCGGTGCGCGACATTGGGTTCGACGGTCGCGAGCGCCGCCCGCCGGTCGTCGTAGAAGCGGTGCACCAGTTCGGGATCGCGGCGCAGCGCTTCGGGCGTGCAGACATCCTCGACGCGGTGTCCCTCCCAAAGTCCGCCCGGTCCGCGAAAGGTGGCGAGGCCGCTTTCGGCCGAAATACCCGCGCCGGTCAGGACGACGATATTGTGGATGTCGCGCACGCACGCGCTATAGCCGGGCCATGACTCGTGGCAACATCCGCGTCGGCATGGGCGGCTGGTCCTACGAGCCCTGGCGCGGGACGTTCTATCCCGAAGGTCTGCCGCAGTCGAAGGAGTTTGACTTCGCAGTCAATCACGTCACCGCGATCGAAATCAACGCGACCTTTTACGGCCGGCAAAAACCCGCAAGCTTCGCCAAATGGGCGGCCGGCGCTCCGCCGGGCTTCAAGTTCGCCGTGAAGGCGTCACGCTACAGCGTCACGCGGCCCAAACTTGCCGACGCCGGCGAGGGGATCACGCAGTTTCTGGCGCAGGGGCTGACCGAGCTTGGCGACAAGCTCGGCCCTATCCTCTGGCAGCTCGCGGGCACGCGCCGGTTCGACGCCGACGATATCGCCGGTTTCCTGCCGCTGCTGCCGCCGACGCTCGGCGGACTGCAGCTGCAGCATGTCATCGAGCCGCGCCACGAAAGCTTCGACGATCCCGCCTTCGTCGCGCTCGCCAAGGCACATAATGTCGCGATCGTCTTTGCCGACGACGATATCTATCCCTGCATCGATGCCGACACCGCCGACTTCCGCTACGCCCGGCTGCAACGCACGGTGATCGAGCAGCCGACCGGCTACGACGACGCAGCGCTCGACAAATGGGCCAAGCAGGCACGCGCCTGGGCAACTCGCGGCGATGCCTATCTGTTCTTCATCAGCGGTGCCAAGGTCCGCGACCCCGCCGCCGCACAGGCGGTGATTGCAAGGCTCGGCTAAACGCGCGAAAGTGCGGACGATGGCAAAGATCGGCATCTTCGGCAGCGCGGGACGAATGGGACATGCGCTTGCGACGGCGGCCGAGGCGGCGAGCTGCACCCACGCCGGGATCGACGTCGGTGGCGATGCCCAGGCGCTTGCGAGCATCAGCGATGTCGTCGCCGACTTCTCCTCCCCCGTGGCGCTTGCCGGGCATCTGACGGCCGCGCGCACCGCGAGGACACCGCTGCTTATCGGCACGACCGGCCTCGACGCCGCGCATCAGCTGCTGATCGATGACGCCGCAAACGACATCGCGGTCATCCAGGCCGCGAACACCGCGCTCGGCATCAACCTGCTCGCCGCGCTCGTCGAGCAGGCGGCGTCGCGGCTCGAAGACGCCTGGGACATCGAGATCGTCGAGATGCATCACCGGCACAAGGCCGACGCGCCGTCCGGAACCGCGCTCCTGCTGGGCACCGCGGCGGCGAAGGGGCGCGGAAAGAGCCTCCCCGAACTCAGCCGCTTCGATCGCGACGGCGTGCGCGATGTCGGCAGCATCGGATTCGCCTCGCTTCGCGGCGGCTCGGTCGCGGGCGATCATATGGTCGTACTCGCGGGCGAAGGCGAACGCATCGAGCTCGGTCACCGTGCCGAAGATCGCAGCATATTCGCCCGCGGCGCGGTCAGGGCCGCGCTCTGGCTCGTGGACAAGCCCGCCGGGCGGTACACGATGGCCGACGTCCTCGGCCTGTGAAGCGCGCGGACATTTTCGAATTCTACCGGCGTCTGGCCGAGGCCAATCCGGCGCCCGAATCCGAACTCGCATTTGCCAATATCTATCAGCTTCTGGTCGCGGTCGTCCTGTCCGCGCAATCGACCGACGTCGGCGTCAACAAAGCCACGCTCGCGCTGTTTGCCGCCTGCTTCGACCCGCAGGCCATGCTCGACCTCGGCGAGGACGGGCTGAAGCAGCACATCAAGACGATCGGCCTGTTCAACACAAAGGCAAAGCACGTCATCGCGCTCAGCCGCCTGTTGGTCGATCATCACGACGGCATCGTCCCGACCGATCGCGATGCCCTGCAGGCGCTTCCCGGCGTCGGACGCAAGACCGCCAACGTCGTCCTGAACGTCGCGCTCGGCGCAGAGACATTCCCCGTCGACACGCACGTCTTCCGCGTCGCCAACCGCACCGGCCTTGCGCGCGGCACGACGCCCGCCGCCGTCGAAGCGATCCTCGAACGCCAGACCCCGGCACCCTTCCGCCGCCACGCCCACCACTGGGTCATCCTTCACGGTCGCTACATCTGCAAGGCGCGCCGCCCCGAATGCTGGCGCTGCGCGGTCGCCGATCTCTGCGCGTTCAGGCCCAAGACAGCCGCGCCGACGCAAAAAGCGACAACGAACATCAAAGGACTCGCCGATGCGTAACATCACTCTTCTCGCGCTGGCGCTCGCCGCCACCGCAACGGCCGCCGTCGCGCGCGATCGCAATGCCGTCCCCGAGGCGACGCCGGTCGGCGACGCTGTCGACTGCGTGCAGATCCGCAGCATCCAGTCGACCCGCGTCCACGGCGACAGCGTCATCGATTTTCACATGGGCGGCGGCAAGGTCTATCGCAACACCTTGCCCAACAGCTGCCCGAGCCTGGGGTTCGAAGAGCGGTTCCTGTACAAGACGTCGCTCAGCCAGCTCTGCTCGGTCGACATCATCACCGTGCTCCAGTCGCCGGGCCTCAGCCAGGGCGCGAGCTGCGGTCTCGGCAAGTTCCAGCCGGTCAAGCTTGCCTCGACGCGTTAGGGCTGGCGAGACGCCGAGCCGCTTGCTAAGGGCGTCGCGCACGCACCGGTAGCTCAGCTGGATAGAGCACTGCCCTCCGAAGGCAGAGGCCACTGGTTCGAATCCAGTCGGGTGCACCAGCTTTCTACAATAAACACAGTCGTTTAGCAAGCTGCCCATTCTGCGTTTCGGAAGCGGGAAATCGCTGCGGAAGCATCGCGGAAGCAGTGACTAGCGGGCCATGGCGTGGCCTAGCGCGCTGTCGGCGGAGCGTGGCGCACACCCGTTTGACCGGTTGACCTTTTGGGCCCGACCGGGGATAGCTCGTCGGGCGAGGCACCCGTAGCTCAGCTGGATAGAGCGCCACCCTCCGAAGGTGGAGGCCACACGTTCGAATCGTGTCGGGTGCGCCAACTCCCATTTACAGATGGAGTTCGGCCAGGTGCGGAGCGGTGGATTTCGCTGGGCGATAAGTGCCGGGATATCCGATGCTTAACGGCGGTTCGTAGGTGCCGTATAGGCGCACGCTCGAGCGCTTCGAGCTCCGAATCGTCGTACTAGTGGTGCCTTGCCGGGGTATCGCAGCGTAGATGCGCTCGTTTCAAAATCCCGTTCCGAGAGGAGTGTCGGTTCGAGCCCGACCGCCCGCACCACCGTTGGAACTTATCAAGACTGGTGCCGGCTTAGCAGTCGACCGACCCACTCCAGCTCGATCTCGAGCTGAGCGATGGTGAGTGTGATAATGTCCGCGCCTCGTTTGGCGCGGTCGTGATCAAGCTTCTCGACGTAAGCGAGACTCTCCCGCTCCTTCGCCACCTCGGCGACCAGGAACTCCTGACGCGATCGAAGGATCGCGCGATAGGCATCTTCGCCAGCGTGGATCGAAAGGCCAAGCCAGGTAGTGAACGGTTGTGCATGCCGACGCGTTGCCCAACCTTCATCGGCCAAGGCGTCGGAAAGCGCGTCACGCCCCAGTGAGGTCACCGAATAGTTCGTCCGATCGCGCGAGCCAGTGCTCTCCGCCTGGCCCACGATCAGGCCCGCCCCGGCCAACTTGTTGAGCGCATAGTAGAGTTGCGCTTTCGAGACGCTGGCCCAGTCGATCACCTCTTGGCGCTGATACTCTGCCAGCAGATCGTAGCCGTGCATCGGACGCTCCGCGAGAAGGCTGAGCGCGACAAGGTCGGCGGTTGTCAACGCACCCGCCTCTGACGCGCGACGTCCCCGAGGCAAGCGCTCATTCACCGGCTTGCTCATTGGTCTTAATCAGACTATCTCTCGCTTAGGTCCTAATCGGACCATAAGCGTCGACTCGCTGAACCACAACGAAAAGGATACTGCCGGTGCTGACCATCTTTCCTGACACGCATGAGCACGCGATGCGCGGCATTGCCACTCGCCGACCAAATGTATTCTCCGCCTTTCTTGGGCTCGCCCAAGAGGTGATGGCCGCTGCCGGTGGACTGTCGAAACTCGACCGCGAGTTGGTCGGGGCCCATGTATCGAAGCAGTTCGGTTGCAGCTTCTGCCACCTGGGCCATGTCGATGTTGCAGAGGAGTTTGGCGGACCCGAGGCACGCGCCCTCGTGGATGCACCGACGCCCGAACTCGCCGCGCTCTACGCGCTGGCGGACAAGGTGGTCGCCAATGCGGTCAAGGATGCCGACATCGACGCGGTGCGATCAGCCGGGTTCGATGAGAAGGCCGTCGAGGACGTCATCTTCGTGGCCGCGCTGTTTGGCTTCGCCAACCGGATGGTGACCGGGTTCGGCATCGACTACGTCGAAGACAGGGACCGCGCGACGTCCAAGCGACTGGCGCAGAGCTATATCTGGAAGCAGGCATGAGCGCACAACCGCGCTACGGCGTCGATGCGCCGGGCGTCGTCCGCGGGCTGCTGGGCAGCGGCGCAGTGGGCCTTGGTCTCGGCGCCGCTTTCATCGCTTTCGGGAAACCGCCATGGACCGACGCCGTCGGCGCATTGCTGGCGGCCGCGGCGCTGGTGCCGACTGGGCTGGGTTTGTCGATGGTCGCCTATGCGACCGGCGGGAAGCTGGTGCTGCGCGACGCGCTGCTGAACCGGCTCGAGTGGCGGGGCGACGAGATTGTACTCGACGTCGGCGCGGGGCGCGGATTGATGGCAGTCGGCGCAGCGAAACGGGTTCCGCGTGGTCGCGTGTTGGCGCTCGACATCTGGAGCCGAGTTGATCTCTCGGGAAACGGTCCCGAAGCTTTAGCGACCAACGCCCGCCTCGAACGGGTCGCCGACCGGATCGAGATCGTAACTGGTGATGCGCGCAAGCTGGATCTGCCCGATGCCAGTGTGGACGTGGTGGTCAGCGTGCTGTGCATTCACAACATCGAGCCTGCCGCCGACCGCGAGGGCGCGCTGCGCGAGATAGTGCGGGTGCTGAAGCCCGGGGGTCGCGCGATGATCGCCGACTACATCAAAACGGGGAAATACGCAGGTGTATTGAAACGCACGGGACTCGAGGTCTCAGGTCCCACGCGGATGGACGTCGTTGCGAGGACCTTGATGGCTGTGGTCGAGGGTGTGAAGCGGGACGCGTAGATCACGCGCCGACGCGGCGGGCGCCTCATCACATCTGCGGGATCTTCTCGCCGCGGGCGGAGAACTCCACGGTCTTCGTCAAGCGCGCGGTGCGCGTTTCCGGCTTCTTGGCTGATCCGATCCAGCGCAGCACGTTGCGGCGGTAAGACGGCGCAGCCTGGGAGAGAAAACGGTTCGCCGCAGGATCTGCATCCAGGGCCTGGCGTAGGTCGGGCGGGATCGTCAGGGCGTCGACTTCGGCATAGGCGTCCCACAGCCCCAGGGCCTTCGATCGCTCGATTGCGGCACGACCGGCCGGTTGCATGCGCCCCTCCGCTTCGAGCTTTGCGGCGCGGTCCTTGTAGTTCTGCGACCAGGCCTGCTGGCGGCGCGGCGAGATCAGCTGCATCGTTCGTTCGACGTCGAGCACCCGCGCGAGCCCGTCGACCCAGCCGAAGCACAGTAGTTCGTCGAGCGCGTCCAGCCGATCGACGAATTTAGCCGGAACCGTTTTCTTGAAGCGCACCATCCAGACGCTCTCCTCGCGGTCAGCGTTGTGCTCCAGCCAGTCGCGCAGCTGCTCCAGGCTTTCGACCTGCACTTTCTCGAACCGTTCGGTCGGGATCATGGCTTCAGAGCCCGCCAGCCGAAATCGAGCAGCGGCCTGCTAGCTGCGGCGAAGTCAGCGATCCGGTCGGGAAGGTCAGGACCGAGGTCGTCCGAGCCAAGACGCAATTTACAAACGTGCGCCTTTCGGCGGAGGTCGTCGGCGAAAGGCGCGTCGGCGTGGGTCTCGAAGCCCTTGGGCATGCGCTTCAACGCTTTGCCCCGTTCGAGCGGATGTCCGGTTTGCTCGAGTGCCGTGGTCATGGCGAGCCATTCGCCCGATCGGGCGGTGATGGCGGCGCGGAGCGAGGCCAGGTCGGCCGGCTCGACCGCGTAGAAGCCCAGGCCGGCGAAGCTCTCTTCCGGCGAAAGTTGCAGATAGAGCAGACCGGGCGACATCTCGCCGGGATCGCGGGTGAAGGTGGCGGCGAGATCGCGGAAGAACGCTAGGAAGTCCGCGCTGAAGCCCTCGAAGTTGCTCATGAGCGCGCCTTGTTGACGATGTTGAGGAACAGACCCGGCGCGAGGCGACTGGCGGTCCGGAGCACGCGGGCGAGCCCGACGGGGATCTCTTCGCGGCCCGCGTCGAGCCCGGCCATGGCGGCGGCGACGAAGGCATCGAGCTTCATCGCGCGCGGTGACCGATGCCCCTGGTGGCGGTGAAGCTCGGTCTCGACGACCGGCGGGATGATCTCGACGATCGGTACTGGACCGTCTGCGAGCTGGCGGCGGAGAGAAACGGTAAAGCTATGCACGGCCGCCTTGGTCGCCGAATAGACCGGCGCGGCGGCGAGAGGAACATATGCCGCGATGAGCCCGCGGCAGATCCTTGCCGAAAGCGGCGCAGGGCATGGTAGCCTTTATCACCATTACACGGGCAAGGAAGCGCTCGCCACGGACGCGCTTGCCGAAGTCGAGGCCGAACTCTGCACCTAGACGTCGGGCCTGCTCGACAACGACGCGCCGGCACTCGACCGCGTCCACGCGTTCCTGCTCGCAGAGCGTGACGGGCTGCGCGGCTGCCGTCTCGGTCGCCTCGCGAGCGAAAGCGACGTGATTGCCTCCGACGCGCTGCGCGGCCCGATCGCGCGCTATCTCGCGCACGCCGAGCGGTTGCTGGCTACGGCCTTTGCGGAGGCGATCGCAGCCGGCAAACTACCGGACGCACTCGATCCGGACGCGCTTGCAGCGGCGGCGATTGCGGTCGTGCAGGGCGGCTATCTCACGAGCCGCGCGGCGCGGGAAGGTGCGGCGATCGGCCGAGCGACACGAGGGTTCTGGGCGCTGATCGATGCGCTGCGCGATCCGGGGCGACGATAGACCGATCCGCCGACGTCAGCCGCGCCGCGACTGCCATGGCAGTCGCGGCGACCAGTCTGCCGCGCGTTTGGCTTCGCGGATGCGCGCCATGACGCGGGCGCTGATCGTCGCGGCGCCGCCGACGCGCGCAGAAAGCTCAACGACTGCGCGCTGAAGCTCGTCGGTCTCGGTGAGACGGCCCCGTTCATTAATACGCCCCGGACTATTGGCCGCCTTGTTTTCACCAGCAACGTGGCCGGAACGACGTACGCGTTCGACGCGACTAATGGCGCGAAGCGCCGAGAGATCAACACCGGTCGCGCGATCAGCGGCGGGGTGGTGCACCGCGTTTTCTCGCGGCTTGGTCTGGTCAATGTCGATGGATTTTTGAACATCCTGTCGGCTCTGGTGGACGAGGCCGATGCCTCGGGGGTTTCAGATGATCCATAGACCGTGGAGGACCACGTCGCACCGGTGCGATGCCTGTACATCGCCTTAGTCGGCAAGATATTCCCGGACGAGTTTGCGGGCCCTGAGCAGCCGGGCTTTGACCGCTTCCCGGCTCGCGCCGACACGGTCGGCGATCTCGTTGACGGTCAGCTCTTCGATGTCGCGAAGCACCAGCACTTGACGATAATGCGGCGGGAGCGATTCGATGGCATGCGTCAAATCGATGCGAAGATCGGTCTGGTCGCAGCACGCGATATCGTGCCGGGGAAGAATCGAGACGTCGACACCGGGCAGGGCGCTTTTCCAGAGGCGCAGGCACATCCGGTGGGCGATCACGAACAGCCAGCCGGTGATCGAGCGCATTGCGACGAGCGTCGGCATTCGGCGGTGCAGGATGATCAACACCTCCTGCACCGCATCCTCGACATCGGTAGTCGTTCGGCACGATCGTTGCGCATAACGGCGAATGTCGGCGCGTGCCGCCGTGAGAAGCAACGTGATGGCCTTGTCGTCGCCGTCGCAGGCCGCCGTCACAAGCTCGACCGGATAGCCGCTCACGGCCTGAGGCGGCGCCCAACCAGGGCGCACGCCGGACAGAAGCCGAAAAAGCCTGTAAAGACCAGCGCAATCCCGCCAAGGCCAAGCGCAACTGCACCCGGTTTTCCAAGGATCAAATAGCCAGCGACGGTCATTCCAATGCCAAGCAGGACACGCAATGCCCGCTCAACCCCGGGCACGTTCTTTGCATACCACATTTTTGCTTTCCTCATGCAGATTGCCGCTTCTAATCCGCCAATTCAGTTTGCGGCCTTCATGAAAAGCGCGCGGATCGCGGCTTCATCGACAATTCCGGTCGCGCGACCGACTTCCTTGGCACCGTGATTGACGACGAACGTGCTTTGCTGCTCGACATGCAGCATCTGCATGGCCGGCTTGTTTTTGTCGAAATCGACAACGAGCACGACATAATCGGCGAACGCCGCGTCCTTCATCAGTTTCTCAAGGATCGGCAATTGTTTGGCGCACACCGGACACCAGTCGGCGTGGACGTAGAAGATGATCGGCTTGTTGGCGGCCGCCGCGCTCTGATAAGCCGCCATCGTGACCGGTTGGATCGTGCCCGCAAGAGCAGATCCGCTCGCAATCAGCAGGGCGAGCGCCGTGCAGGCAAAACGAACGAATGTCTTCATGATCGCGTCTCCGTGGCAAGCCCTTCAAGGGGCACATCAACAAGAGAGGTCATTCGACGGAAACGGTTCGCGCCCGGTAGAAAATATAGTTGTCAGATCGCGGTCGTCAGATCGAGCAGCGATGCCGGCATCCGCATGAGCAGCCAATTTTCGATGCGATGATCGAAGCCCGTGAGCGCCGCGCCACCCATGAAGATAAGGAGACCGCCCATCAATGGCCGTAAGATGGCTGCGGCGCTCGACAGGGTCGATCGCCGCCGGAGGATACCGGCGCGCGCGCCATAAGCGAGCAGCATCATCGGAAACCCCGCCCCGAGGCTGAACAGCGCAAGCTGCAGCGCACCGGAAAGTGCGGTCTGCGATTGCAGCACCAGTGCGGCTGCCGCGCCCACCGCCGGACCGATGCACGGGGTCCAGATGACCCCGGTGAGCGCACCGAGAATGAACTGACCGGAGACTCCGCTGTCCCCAGTTCGGCGCGTCGCGCCGACATTTGCCCAATTGGCAAGCGGCCCCGTTGCCCGGGCAAGCAGCCGCTGGAGCGGCACCAGCAGGATCACGGCACCGGTCAGCACCAGCATCGCGGCGCCGACCAGCCGCAGCATGGCGGTATCGATGCCGATCAAGAAGCCGACCCCGCTCAGCAGCAGCGCCATCGACGTTGCGGTCAGCACAAGGCCGGCGACCAGAGCGAGCGGCCCGTAGGGCGATTTCGCCGTCGCCCCGGCAAGCACCAGCGGCAAGATCGGGAGCACGCACGGCGACAGCGTCGTGAGCAATCCCGCGATGAAGCTGAGCCCGTAAGTATACATCCGTCCTCCCTGTTCGATACCAAGAGGCGCCGAACGGTGATTTCGGTTCGCAGCGGGAGACGAAGACTGAACGCGCGTTTGAGGGTGCGGCCTAGCGCATCGAAGGTCCAGCGGCTCGGTGCCTTGGCGGGTGACAGCGGTGGATCACACGCGGACGACGCCCTGATCGATCAGGCTCTTCGCCGTATCGACGATCGCCTGGTCATTATCCCGCGGCGACCAGCCGAGCGCGCGCCTGGCCTTGTCGGCGGAGACGGGGCGCTCCTTGTCGAGTTCGAACAGCCGTTCGCGGACGACGGGATCGAACCGGCTCGAAAGCCTGACGAGCCAGTTGGGCAGCTGACGCCTGGGGACCTTGCGCGCGACCTCCGGAAGTCGTTCGCGCAGCACCTTCGCGATATCCGCCATCCAGTAGAACGACCCCGCACCGATGAAGCGCTGTCCCGGGGCCGCCGGCGAGCGCATGGCGCGGATATGCAGGTCGGCGATGTCGCGGACGTCGACTAGCGGCCAGCCAAACCTCGGCAGGCCCGGGAGCGAGCCGTCGATCAGCTTCTTGACGATGTCGATCGAGGCCGAGAAGTCGCTGCCGAGCACCGGGCCGATCACCGCGCCGGGGCAGATCGTGACCAGCTCCAGCGCGCCGCCCTCGCGCGCGTGCCAGTCCCACGCCGCGCGCTCGGCGATCATCTTCGAGCGCTCATAGGCCGAGCTGTCCGAGCGGTCGGCGGGGTCGGACCAGTCGGCCTCGGTATAGGGTGTCGAGCGGCTGCCATAGCCATAGGTCACCGCCGCGGTCGACGAGGTCATCACGACGCGCTTCACGCCCGCATCGCGCGCGGCGGCGAGGACGCGGAGCGCGCCGTCGCGCGCCGGGCGAACCAGCTCGTCGTCGTCTCTGGGGTTGCTCGACGGCAGCGGCGAGGCGACGTGCAGCACCGCGGTGCAGGCAGCGCAGGCCTCGCGCCATCCGGCGTCCTGGTTGAGATCGGCCGCGACGAAGGTCAGTCGCTCGCCCGCGTCGGCGAGCTTGCCGATTGATGCGCGGACCTCCGCGTCACGCGCGAGGCTGCGCACGGTCGTGCGGACGCGAGCGCCGTCGTTCAGGAGCTGGGCGATGCAATAGCTCGCCACATAGCCCGAGCCACCCGTCACCAGCACCGTTTCGAACTCAGCCATATCGATCTCCTTGCCTCGGCGTTCTGTTCAGCATAATGGACAGTCGATGTCCAGTATGTCCGACGAAGCAATGCGCCGTATCCTGACCGCTGCGCAGACGCTGTTCGGCCGTCACGGCTTTCAGCGCACCAGCATGGCTGACATCGCGCGCGAGGCGAGGATCGCGCGCGCGACGCTCTACCTGCGCTATTCAGACAAGCGGGCACTGTTCGAGGCGCTCGCCGCCATGCTCGTCGATGACGCCCTGCGAGGCGCGGAGGCAGCTTGGGACGACGATGGCGAGCTGGCTTCCAATCTCGAGGCGGTCGTCCTCGCCAAGGAACTCGGCTTTTTTCACCTGATCAACGCGACGCCGCACGGGGCCGAGCTTCTCGCCATCGATGCCGAACTGACGCACCGGCACGTCGCGCGGCTCGACGCAGGCTATACGGCGCTGCTGACGCGCTTCGCCGAAGTCGCCGAGCAGGCGGGAGCCGATCTGACGGCGTTCGGCGGTGCGGAAGGTTTGTCACAGTTTGTCGCGACCGCCGGCGCGGGTCTGAAACACGAAGTGCGCACCGAACCCGCCTACCGCGACGCGGTACGGAGGCTCGCGCGCGTCACTGCGGCGGCGGCGCAACCATCAATCAGGGAGAAACGACCATGATCATTGTCGAAGGCTGGGTGCGGATGACGTCCGCTACGGAGATCGATCGCCTGCGCGGTGCAGCGGTCGAGATGATGCGCGCCACGAAAGCCGCCGAACCCGGTTGCCTCGACTACGCCTATGCGGTCGACCTTGCTGAGCCCGAGCTGCTGCGCATTATCGAGCGCTGGACCGACGACGCCGCGCTGACGGCGCACTTTGCGACACCGCATATGGCGGCGTTCAATCACGCGCTCGCGGGGGCGAAGATCGCGGCCGCTTCCGTCAAGGCCTATGCCGGCGACGAGGTGCGGACGCTGGTTTCGATCTAGGCGTTGCTGACCATGTCGTGCGACGGCGCTGCGGATGGGCTGATATCTTCAACTTTGCTACACGGCACGCACGCGACCTGGCGTGCCCAACGGGCATTCGAGCGCCGCACGATCCCAACTGCCGCAATCTGCAGCCGCCGCATAGCTCGCGATTAAAAATTGGAGGAGAAGATCGTCGGGGTCCGCAGCCGTGCGCACGGCTTCGTAGCTCAAGATAAATTCCCCGAGCGCTTCGTCGAAAACTGCGCCGCCCGGCATTTGCCGCTCACGGAAACCGGACGGTTCAGGATAGGCATAGGAATAGAAGGCAGCACGCGGAAAGGCGTCATTGCCGGGCCAGAAGCCCGCGCTGCTCACCTCGTGAGAATAAGCCTCGCGCGTGACCGCGTCGGGCAGTCCGGGTGTGCCTCCAGGGTGGCGCGGCGCACGGCGTCCTGAAAACCGCGTCACCGCAAGATCAAAGCTGCCCCAGAACAAGTGGACCGGGCTGGATTTCCCCAGGAACCCGCTGCGGAACACATTGAACACGCGATCGATCTGAACAAGCGCCTGCCAGAAGCGGTGTGCCGCCTCAGCGTCGTATCCCCTGTGCGTGCAATCCTCGTCGAACCTGACTGCATCCGCGATTTCGTTAGGCATCCGATCGATCACGACCGGTGCGTCCAACTCGACCATCGTCGCCATGGCTTGTTCGTAGAAATGGGCGACTGACATCGGGCCAAGCGGTATGCTGCGTTCGGTGCCGCGACTGCTGCGAAAGGTCAGGCGATCCGCCACAAAATCGAACTCGATGTCGATCATCGCGTCACCCGCCGGCATCCCCGAGGTACTCAATCCTCGCGCCGTCACATAGAGCGGGACATGCCAGCCGTGGTTCAGCCAAGGCGTCAGCTTCAGCCTGATCTTGCCGACAATTTGCGTCCACAGATGCAGCGTCCGCGCGGTATCGCGCCACTCAGCGTAGTCGAGTTGCGGCCATAAATTCATGATCAGCCTCGACGATGACGCAGCTTGGCTTTACACAGCACTCAAACTTATCGCAGCAAACAAATTCGTCCGGACGGCACCTCCGAGCAGACAAAGCAAGTCGTAAACCGTAACGTCATCAGCCCCAACTCGACCGGTCAGGATGTCCGCCATTCGCTGGGCGACATCTGCACGAGGTTAACATTTCAATTCAGTCCAATCCGTAAACAATCACCCGCCCGTTGACTTTGGCGGTCGGCCAGATCGGCGAGGTCATCCCCGACACGACGGCGACGCGCTGCTTGCCGTTGGCAGCGTAACTGATGACGCCGCCGCCGATCGCGCCGCCCGTATCGGTTTGCCATAGCTTGGCTCCCGACTTTGCATCGAAAGCATAGGCGGTGCCCGCCATGTCGCCGGTGAACACCAGTCCGCCCGCGGTTACGACGGTGCCGCCGAGGATGGGTGCCGGTGCCTTGAACTTCCAGGCGATGCGGCCGGTGTCGGCGTCGGTCGCCGTGAGCCAGCCTGCCCAGTGTCCGGGCGGGTCGAATTTGCCGAACACCGCCTTCTCGTCGTCCATGCCCGACCAGGGCTGGCCAATCTTCGTCGCCATGATCTTCGCGTCCGGCGCGACGGTCACGGTCACGCACCAGTCGACGGCACCGGTGTAGATGAGGTTGGTCGCGCTCGAATATGCCGGGCCGTTCCACTCTATTCCGCCCTGCGTGCCCGGACAGAAGCGCACCGGCTTGCCGGCCGTCAGCGGAACCGCCGCATCGGTAATCGTCGTCGCCGCGGTCTTGTAGAGCAGCCGACCGGTCTCGGGATCAATGCCGCGCAGATACCCGTCCTTGATCGCCGACGCGAGGATGCGCTTGCCGCCTCGTGTCGTCAGGATCGCGGGAGCCGACGACACGTCCCAGTCATGATTGTCGCGCTCGACGATCGGGTAGACCTGTTTGACCGCGCCGGTCTTCGCGTCGAGCGCGACGATCGAGCCGGCATAGGGGTTGGCACCGGGGCGCAGATGCGGCGCGAAGTCGGGCGCCGGGTTGCCGCCGGGAAAGTAGAGCGTGCCCGTCGACGGATCGAGCGTGTAATTGGTCCACGATGCGCCGCCGGTGATCGGGACGCCGGGCCTGTTGGTCCAGTTGGCGATGCGCGGTGCGGGAGCGGCAGGGCCGCGGGCGACATCGCCTGCCTCGCGCGGAACCATATATTGCTCCCACACGATCGCGCCGGTCGCGGCATCGAGCGCGTACATCCGCCCCTTGACGCCCTTGTTGTCACCACCGGCGTTGCCTGCGAAGACAAGCCCTCGCCACGCAAGCAGCGCGGTGGGCACGGTCTCGCCGATCGCCGGGTTGGCGATCGTCGCTTCCCACACGCGCTTGCCCGTCGTCGCATCGTAGGCGAGCACGCGACCGTCCTGCGTCCCGCGATAGACGCGCCCGTCCATCACCGCCGCGCCGCGGTTGACCGCGAGCGGCCCTGCGGGCTTGTAGCTTTCGGTCGTCCGCCACTTCACCGCGCAAGTGTCGGCATCGAGCGCGATCGTGTCGAAATCCGTCGTCAGATACATCGTGCCGCCGACCACCACCGGTCCGGTCTGAAAGCTCGTCTGCCGCCCCAGATCATACGTGCAGACGGGCTTGAGGCTCGCGACGTTGGCGGGTGTGATCTCGGTCTGCCCGGCAAATCGGGCGCCTTCCAAACTGTTGTTCACGCTCGGCCAGTCTGAAGCGGCAAGCGCCGGGCTCGCGAGCATGGTCGAGGCGATGAGAATGGCGCGCATGATGGTCTCCGTTACGGTAGGCAGGGATTAGCTCGAGGCTTCCTGGGTCAACGCAGAACGGACGTCGACGTCCTCATCGAGCCGCGATTTGAAGCGCGAAAGCGCCGGATACCTCTCGAGCGGCGTCGGCGTTTTCTCCTTCCACCGGCACATGACGTAAAGGTAAGCATCAGCGACGGTGCGCCGGTCGAGCACGAGCCACTCGCGGTCACGCATCAACGCATCCAGACGCTCATACTGCCCGTCGAGTTGCGCAAACGCGGCAAGACGCGCGTCGTCCTGGAACGCGGCCTCGGTGACGAAGCGTTCGGGCACGAACACCGGGGCCCAGGCCTTGTGGACGTCGCTGACAAGCTCGGAGAGGCGTTCATTGAGCCGCGCCCGCTCGACAGGATCATTGCCGTCGGAACCCAGCCGCGCGTCGGGGAACCGATCAGCGATGTAGACGAGGATCGCAAGCGATTCCGTGATGACGGTCCCGTCGTCGAACACGAGCGTCGGGACCGCGCGCTTCGGGTTGATCGCGCGGAAAGCGTCACCGCCCGCCTCCTCGTGCGTAAGCTGGACTCGCTCGAACGACGCCCCCGCCCACCTTAGCGCGATGTGTGACGCGAGCGAGCAGGCACCCGCCATAGTGTACAGTTTCATACTTGGCCCGCAAACGCGATTTCTTCGCCGAGCGGCACCGGCGAACCCGGCAGCTTCTCGCTCGACAGCCACAGATAGAGGTAACGGCGGTGCTGGAAGTGCCAGATGCCGCCCTGTTTGACGTAGCGATCCTCATAGAGCGCGCGGTTGTCGTAGCCGCGCGCGGGCGCGGTGTCGGTCGCTTTGAAGGAGCCGGTCTCGACGCACGGCCAGCGTCCCGTCGCGCTGTCCCCCGTCACGTCGAGCACGCCCATGAAGCTGCCGCGGAACAGCCATTCGGTGCCGGCGACCATGCCCGTCCAGGTCTCGACGATGGTGTCGCGCCCTTGCAGGTGCAGTGGCATGGGCTCGCCGATCTCCCACACCGCATCCTCGGCCCATAGCTTGGCGAATTCTTCGGCGTCCTTGCGGTTCACCGCATCGTCGAAGCGCGCGACGAGGTCCATGATCGCCGCGCCATCCTCCAGCTTATTTGGCGCGCGCGCGGGCGGGGGCGAAGGTTGCGCTGTGGTGATCGTGCCTGGCGCCTGCTCGCCCATTGCATCGGTCATGGTGATCTCCGTGATTGTCGCAAAGGCTCACGCGGCCTGCGCGAGCGTCGGGTAGGTCGTGTATCCCTGCGGCCCCTCGCCGTAGAACGTGCTCGGGTCGGGGGCGTTGAGCTGGGCATCGGCGCGCATCCGCTCGACCAGATCCGGGTTGGCAATGAAGGGGACACCAAAGGAGACCAGATCGGCCGTGCCCGCAGCGATCGCCGCCTCGGCTTTTGCTCTGTCAAACCCACCGTTGGCGATGAGCGTCGTGCGGATGTGCGGTCGGAACGTCTCGGCGACATGCGCGATCTGCACGGTGCCACTGGTCAGATCATTGGCGTTGGGTTCCATCAGATGGATGTAAGCGATGGCGCGCTTATCGAGTTCGCCGATTAGATAGCCGAACGTCGCACGCGCGTCGCTGTCGAACATTCCGTAGAAACGGTTCGACGGTGACAGCTTGATGCCGACCTTTTCGGCACCCCAGACAGCGATCAGCGCGTCGATCGTCTCGAGCATGAAGCGCGCGCGGTTCTCGATGCCGCCGCCATAGCGGTCGGTTCGCGTGTTGCTGGCGTCCTGCAGAAATTGATCGGGCAGATAGCCAAAGGCACCGTGCAGTTCGACGCCGTCGAAGCCTGCGGCCTTGGCATTGCGCGCAGCGGTCGCGAAGTCAGCGACGATCGCCGGTATCTCATCGGTTTCGAGCGCGCGCGGCACCGGGAAGGGTTCGCGCCCGGTCGGCAGGAAGAACTCGCCGATCGCGGCAATCGCCGAGGGTGCTACCGGTGGCTCGCCGTCACGGATGCCATGGTGCGACGCACGGCCACAGTGCCACAGCTGGCAGAAGATGCGTCCACCCGCCGCGTGCACGGCATCGACGACCGCCCGCCAGCCATCGACGTGCTCGGGCCGGTGCAACCCCGGCGCACGGATGATGCCGCGCCCCTGCGCGGAAATCTCGGTGCATTCGGAAACGATCAGCCCCGCCGATGCGCGCTGCGTGTAATAGTCGCGCATCAGCGCGGTCGGCACACCGTCGTCACTGGCGCGCGTCCGTGTCATCGGCGCCATCACGGCGCGGTTGGGAAGATCGATCGGGCCCAGCCGGGCGGGTTCGAACAGCGAACGAGGTTGCATTTTTCGGAACTCCTGGCGGGCAAGTTCACTCCTTAACGCACAATCCCTCCCATCGACACGTGCGTGTTTTCAGGACACATTGTTCCGCATTATGAAACAAGGGAACGTGATATGCCGATCGGTGATATCGAGGATTTGCGCACGTTTGTCTGTATCGTCGATAAACAGGGGCTCTCCGCCGCGGGTCGCGCGCTGAACACGCCGAAGTCGTCGATCAGCCGGCGCCTCGCCGGGCTCGAGCAACGCCTCGGCGCCAAACTGCTCAATCGCACGTCGCGCAATTTGCAACTCACCGACACCGGTCGGACGATCTATGAGCATGCGACGCGCATTCTCGACGAGGTTGCGCTGATCGCGGATGCGGTCGGCAGCGATGAACCGCGCGGCCTGCTGCGCATCGCCTCGACCTTCACGCTCGCGCATACTTTGCTCGCGCCGATCATTGGTGACTTCGTAAAGCAGTTCCCACGCGTGGATGTCGAAATCGAAGCCGCTTCGCGACTGCAAGATCTCGTCCGCGACGATTTCGACGTGGCAGTGCGCGGCGGGTCGCTACGCGGCGGTGCCTATGTCGCCAAGCGACTTTCGCACGTGCAACTCGGACTGTTCGCCACGCCCGCCTATCTCGAAAGCCGCGGAGTGACTGCAGATGAGCCAATGCTTGGGCGGGACAATCTGGTGGGGCTGACAGCGCATGCGTCGACCAATGCCGCAGCACGTGGCGCAGAGGCGACAAGGCGGGCGCGGATCAGCGCAAACGACCCAAGTCTGCTCAAATCGATCGTCTTGTCGGGAGGCGGCTTGTCGTGGCTGCCGTTCTATCTGGTCAGGCAAGAGGTCGCGGACGGAAGACTGGTGCGATGTCTGCCTGACCGTATGCTCGACGGACCCGAGGTCTATGCAATTTACGCCGACCGGAAAAACCTGCCCCACAAAACGCGCGTATTTCTCGATCACCTCGTCAAACACGTTCCGGCCGCTCTCGACAGTTCCGATTAATGGAACATTGAGTCGCCTGATCCGCACCGTCTTCCGAGGAACGCTTGGTCTCATCTCCTGTTACAATAAAGCTAACATTCCTGACCATCGCTCGATCAGTAGCGGTGTTGCTCCCAACGCTCGGAGAGTCGATATGCTAAGGATCCTACTTGCCGCTGCCTGCGCCATCGTTCCAGTTCTCAGCACGTCGGCGATCGCCGAGACGCCGCGAGAGGAATATGTCCGGCCGCTGAGCCCCGACAATGCAGCGGTGCTGTTTATCGACAATCAGACCAATCTCATGCTCGGCGTACACTCGATCGATACGACGCTGCTGCGATCCAACACCGAGGGCCTGGCGAAGCTCGCCAAGATCTTCGGTCTGCCCGTCGTCCTGACCACGACGGGCGGGGGCGTGAAGGGACCGGCGGGTGGACTGGTTCCGTCTATCACGGAGACATTCCCCGACGTTCCGGTGATCGACCGCGTCGATTATTTCAACGCCATGAGCGATCCGCGCTTTTCTGCCGCGGTGTATGCAACGGGGCGCAGAAGGTCATTCTTGCCGGCCTCACCACCGATTATTGCCTTGTGTACCCCGCAGCATCGCTGATCGCGCAGGGCTATCATGTGTTCATCGTCACCGACGCGTCGGGGTCGTGGACGAAGCAAAACGACGAGACGGCGATCCAGCGGCTCATCCAGATGGGGGCCACGCCGATCAATCTGCAGTCGCTCGTCGGCGAATTGCAGAACTCGGACGCAGTCAAGAACCTCGCGGCATCGAAGACGAGGCAGCCGCAGATGCTCGACTGGTTCTCGCGCTATTCGGCGGCGCCGTCGATCCTCAACATGAATGTGAAGCTCCAGACTCAAGGGCGCTGAAGTGTGGCAGCGACGGTTCTGGCTGGCCGGCACACTGATGCTGTCCAGCCGGGCCGTTGAGGCCCAGCAAGTCGAACCATCACTTCCGTCCGCCCGACCCTCGCTCTCGATGCTGCGGCAGGAGGAGGACTGGACGTTCCTGAAACTTCCCAACGCGCGAACCGAACCGCTCGATGCCCTCAAGCACATTGCTCTCTCCGATACGGCGTTCGTTTATTTAGGGGGCGGCGTGAGGCTGCGCAGCCAGTTCGTCGACAACGAATTCCAGGGATTATATCCGGGTCCCGACCTGCGCTTCCAATACCGCGCCAATCTGCATGTCGGGCTGGTTGTCGCCGAGCGGGCGCGACTCTTCGTCGAACTGGCGAGCAGCGACGTGGGCAGCGCGCGTTATCCCGTACGCGGGCCCGATGTTGACCGGCTCGACCTCAATCAGGCCTTTGTTGAATTCGGCAGCCTTAGCCCAGGCGATCGCCGCTCCTCTTCGGCGCTTTTGCGGATCGGCCGACAGGAACTGGATTACGGCTCGGGGCGGATCATCGCCGTCAGAGAAGGCCCGAACGTCCGCCAGAGCTTCGACGGTGCCATGCTTCGGCTGCGCGCGCGGGGGTGGACAGCCGATCTGCTGGCGTTTCAGCCGGTCGACACGCGTCCGGGCGTGCTCGACGATGCACGACAGCCCGGCGGCTCACTCTTCGGCATCTATGCCACCCACCGAGGCAAAACAGGCAGTTCCGAGGTGTATGTGATCGGTGCGACGCGCCGCGACAGCGCATATGCCCGCCTGCTCGGGCGCGAGCGGCGGTACACGATTGGCGGGCGGCTTCAGGGAAAGGTCGGGAGCGCAGCACTCGAAGGCGAGGCGGCGGTTCAGTTGGGGCAATTGACGCTCGCCACCGGCACCTCGGTGCCGATCCGTGCATGGACGATTGCTGGAAGCGCGACCGTTCCGCTTGCGAGCGGACCTCGACCGGTGGAGTTGGGACTTGGTTTCGGCGTCGCCAGTGGCGACAGGGGCGGCCAGTCGCTCGGCACCTGGCGGTCACCCTTTCCGACCGGCCGCTATTTCGGTGCCTCGACCAATCTTGGACCCGGCAACATCGGTGGTCTCGATCCCTCGATTGCCGTCGCGATAAACAAGAACATCAAGGTAAAGGCATTTGTCTATACGCTGTGGCGCCTCAACCGCGGCGACGCGCTTTATTCACCGCCCGGTTTCATCGTGCGTCCGCCAGGTCCGTCGGCGGGCCGCCATATCGGCGAGGTGCCGGGCCTGTCGGCCGATCTGCATATCTCGCCTCACTTCACTGCCGGACTTCTGGCCGAGCACTTCGTCGTCGGCAATGCATTCGACGGCTCGCCCCGAGCGAAGGACACGACCTTTATCGAGCTTCGTACCGAGTTCAAATTCTGACACCCACGGCTGGAGAGAGAAATGATCGAGACGACACGGAGAAACATACTCTCAGGCGCGCTGATCGCCTCGGCTGCCTTGACTGCCACCCTCAAGGCGGCGACGCACGTTGTTCCGGGACCGAGCGGCCGTCCGCGGCGACAGCGGTTCGTCAATGCCTGGGGTAGCTACGCCTTCAAAGTCGGTGCCTTCGAGTGCCTCGTCGTCAGCGACGGACAGCTCGATTTTCCCGCGCAGTGGTACGCATCGAATGCCGATCTGAGCGCGATCAACGATTTGCTCGAAGCAAATGGCTTGCCCCGCGACATTTGTCACAATCAGACCAGCGGGCTGGTGGTCGACAATGGCCGCGAACTTCTGTTGTGCGAGACCGGGATGGCCCCGCGGTTTCGCGCACTCGCGGGCGCACCGCCCGCCTGGCTGGCGAGAACCGGTCAGATCCCCGGCAATCTGAAGGCCGCCGGCATCGAGCGCGGCGACATACGCGCAGTATTCATCAGCCACGGTCACCCCGATCATCTCGGCTGGCTGCTGCAAGACGATGGCACGGCAACCTTTCCCAACGCACGCATCTTCTACGATCGCCGCGACTATGAATACCACGTCGCCAAAGGGCCCGGTATCGATTTCCAGCGCGTCGCCGCGACCGAGGTGGCGCGACGGGTGATGACGGCTCCGGCATTGAAAAAGCTCATCGAATTGACCGCGCCGGGTCAGGAAATCGTAAGTGGCGTCACGACGGTCGACGCGCCAGGCCACACGCCCGGCCATTGCGGGCTGCTGATCCGGTCCGGATCCGATGCGCTGTTCCACGGCGGCGATCTGCTCGCGCATTACGTGCTGACCATGGCGCACCCCGAGTGGAGCTTTTTCGCGACGGTGGACAAGCCGATGGAAATCGCGAGTCGCAAACGCCTGTTCGCGATGGCTGCCGATGAGCGGCTGCGGACGTTCTTCTGCCACGCGCCATTTCCCAATCTGGGCCGCGTCCAGCGCGCGGCTGGCGCGTATCGGTGGCTGCCGGAATATTTCACCTGGCAACCAGAATATGAGGGTCCTGCCAAGCTCGATGTGCCGCGCGGTGGCGTCGGCTAGGTCGGCAATGAGGAAAACCAGGCGTCAAGCATCAAACGACGCGTCGCCGAGCGCCATCACGAGATAATCGGCGAGGGCACGAACCGTGAGGGCACTCTGCCTATGGCCCGGCCAAACCGCGTATGCGGCAGCCGGCGGTGGCATTTGATCGTCCAGCACGGAAACAAGCGCCCCGCTGCCGAGCGCCGCGCCGGTGATGAAGTCGGGCAGTTGCGCAAGTCCATGCCCGGCCAGCGCGGCGTCGCGCAGGAGCTCGCCGTTGGTCGATTGCATGATGCCCGTCATCGGCAGCGACACGGTCTTGCCGCCCCCGACCACCCACCATCCGGTCCCCTGCCTATGGCGGTAGAGAAGGCAGCGATGCCCGGCGAGGTCGCGGATCGAGGTCGGCACGCCCTGGCGCCGGAGATAGTCGGGACTGGCGACGATGTGCATGCGTAGGTCACAAAGTTTGCGTGCGACAAGCGTCGAATCGTCGAGCTGGCCAATACGGATCGCCATGTCATAGCCGTCGGCGACGAGATCGACGGTGCGGTCGCTGAGGTCGACATCGAGGTTGACCTGCTGATACAGCGTCATGAAGCCGGTCAGATGGCGCGACAGGTGCATCGTTCCGAACGATAGCGGTGCCGACAGGCGCAAAGTACCGCGCGGCGATTCTCCGGCGCCGCGCACGAGCTGATCGGCTTCGTCGACGTCGGCGAGGATGCGTCGCACGCGCGCGGCATAGTCACGCCCGGCGTCGGTCAGGCTGAGGCTTCGCGTCGTCCGCAACAGCAGCGGGACGCCTAGCCGCGCCTCGAGCGCGGCGATGCGACGGCTGATGAACTGCTTGGAGAGTCCAAGGCGAAGTGCGGCTGCCGAGAAGCTGCCACGGTCGACGGCTTCGATCAGGAGCCGCATGTCCTCGAATTGCATGATTGTCTCGTCCCAGTGGACACTATGACCGTTTCAATCCGTATAGTCATATTCAAAGAGCCTGGCTATCTCTGCTTCGACGCCGCTGGTTGGCGCGAAACAGGAGATTTCATCATGACGGCCATCACCGAATCCGCTCCCCGCGGACGTACGATCACGATCGTGCTCTGGGTTCTGCAAGTTCTCGCCGCCGCAGCCTTCATCGCGGCGGGCACATTCAAACTGATCGCCGCGCCGCAAATGGTCGAAATCTTTCAGCACATCGGCATCGGCCAATGGTTCCGCGTCGTCACCGGCATCGTCGAAATCGTCGGCGGGCTCGCGATGCTGATCCCGGCGGCCGCCGCATTCGGTGGCCTGCTGCTCGCCACGACGATGGTGTTCGCGACGCTGACCCACTTGTTCGTCATCGGTGGCAATCCGCTGCCCGCGATCGTGCTGTTCGCCGTCACCGCAAGCGTCGCCTGGCTGCGTCGCGACCGCATCAGCGCCGCGCTCCGCCGCTGACACCGCCCCGAACAGAGATACTTGTCAAAAGGACATCGTCATGGCTGCTACACTCGACCGCACCGCCGTTACCCGGATCGTGCCGGCGTTCCGGACGCTCGAAGGCGAAGGCATGGAGGTGCGCCGGGCGATCCCGGCGCGCGGCCTCGAAGCCGTCGGCCCGTTCATTTTCCTTGACCATTTCGGGCCGGTCGAGGTGGCACCCAGGAAGGCGCAGGGCGCGCCCAATCACCCGCATCGGGGCTTCGAGACGCTGACCTACCTTCTCGAAGGACGCGGTGCGCACCGTGACAGCCTGGGCAATGTCAGCAGCATCGGCCCGGGCGAGGCACAGTGGATGCGCGCCGGATCGGGCATTCTACATGACGAAGGCCCAGACGAGCGCATCCGCCGCGATGGCGGCCGCATGCACGGGCTGCAATTCTGGATCAACTTGCCCAAGGGCCGCAAGCTCAGCCCACCCGCCTATCTTCAGATCAATCATGCTGACATCCCCGAAATCGTCGAGGGCGGCGCCCGCCTGCGGTTGCTCGCCGGATCGCATCGTGGTGCCGTGGGACCGGTAGACACGTTCGCCGACCCGTTTCTGGTGCATGCAGCGCTTGGCGAAGGTGACGAGGTCGTCCTCGATTTCGCCGGTGAAGAACGCGCGGTCTACGTCGCACGCGGGAGCGTTGGGGTCGGTGAGTGCGCGGTCAACGAAGGCGAACTTGCGATCCTTGCGCCCGGTGCGGCACCGGCACTGTCGGGACATCGCGATGCGGACGCATTTCTGATCGGCGGCCCGACGCTCGACGCGCCGATCCGCCGCTATGGCCCTTTTGTCATGAACACGGACAAGGAACTGGCAGACGCGGTGCGCGACTTTCAGGCAGGCAAATTCGGGCGGATCGCGTGACGCATGCCACGATTTGGAGGAAGTCGTATCGACTTAACGTCGGTCAGATTGGCGTTGATTATCGCTGATCATCGCAGCCTTCGGCGCGCGGCGAAGGCGCTTGCGATCAGCGAGTCCTCCGTCAGTCATCGTTTACGATCGCTGGAAGATGCACTCGCGGTGAGCCTGTTTCACCGGTCGTCGGAAGGAGTTGAACCGACGAACGCCGGTCGAAGCTTCTTCGTCCGCGCTAGTTCAGTCCGTCCCTTCTTCAGGGTCTGAATCCAACTCCAGTTGGAGGAAAAAACGGGGGCCACATCACTTGGACTGTTAGCTGGCGGACGCCAATACTTCAGGTTGATGCTCCAAAGTGTCACCTCTCTGAGCGCAGGAAGTAATATCAGGCTTAGTCGGTGCGAGCGCGCGGCTGATTTCGGCACCGCGATTGGCTGAGAACGCGCCGGATTCGAGCAGAGAGAGGATCGATAGAGGGCCGCCGCGCGATCCCCAACTTCCCTCGTCGATCGTTCGGAACGTGACCCACCATGTGGAAACGGGCTGCTCGCGCCCGAGAGCGTCGGCTAGCGCGCGAAGCGACCGTCCGATGACTGAGCCGCGGAGCTCGACCGGCCAGTCTCCGTCCATTACGGCGATGTCGATCGCGATCACGTCAACTTCGCGATCGGACAGCACCTGTCCGCCGATCGCAACGCGGTCGCGTTCGAACTCATGAAACCAAACCTGAAATCCCATACGCGCGGGCTCGAACATCTGCCCTAGCTCGGGTTCGAGCACTGCGTCGGTCAGGCTCGTTGCCAATAGCCTTCGTGCGTCGACATCGAGCCGGCCCTTTGGATAACTGACGGTAATGATTGTCACGCGCGTGGCTTTCCTGCGGCAGCAATGCGACCCTGCGTCTCCGGACTCGCGAGCGCCCGGCCAAACGCTTCAAACTCGGCGTCGATGACGGCGACGAGCTTGTCCGTGTCGCCCCTAATCATCGACCTTGTGAACGCTAGTGCCGTCGCAGGCTTTTCGGCGAGCGCAAGCGCAGCTGCGCGGCTGTGGTCCGGGAGCGCGTCGTCCTTGACGATGGCGTTGACGAGTCCCCAGCGTTGGGCCTCGTGCGAGTCGAAGAATCGACCTGTCATGAGGAGTTCCGACGCGACTTGAAGGCCAAGGCGCTGCGGCAGGATGACGCTCGACCCGGCTTCGGGAACGATACCCAGATCAGCGAAGGGAAGCCGAAACTTTGATCGCGGGTCGCAAAGACGAGGTCGGAGTGCAGCAGCAGCGTGATGCCGATCCCAACCGCGACTCCGTCGACCGCGGCGATAATCGGGACGGTGTTGCGGACCAGTGCCTTCATGAAGAGCGCCGCCGGCGATTGCCCAAAGGGTCCGGTGCGCGGGGCTAGGAAGCCCGCCAGGTCGTTGCCCGCCGAGAAGCTACCACCCGATCCTGTCAGGACGATTGACCGGACGCCGTCGCTAGCCGATGCCTCTATGGCCTGGCGGAGCGCGTCGTACATTTCCCCGGTGAGCGCGTTGCGCTTCTCGGCTCGGTTTATGGTCAAGGTGAGCACGTCGTCGCTCACCTCGCGCTTGACGAATTCGGTCATGCTGCGGTCTCCTTGGTTCGATCGATGGCGACAGGCGCGACAGATGCGAGCCAGTCGAGCGCGTGCGGCCACAGTCGTGCACGGCCGCTTTCGCGGAAGAATCCGAAGTGCCCGACCTCGGTCATTCCGAGTTGCGCAGGCGAATACCTGTCGAGCCGCTTGTCGGCGGTCGCAAACATCGCAAGCAGCGCATCGACTGCAGGGGCGGGCGCGATCGGGTCGTCGGTGAACCCGATGAAGCGATAAGGGCGCGAAAAGCCCTCGAAGTGCCGACGCAACGGACGACCATCTGCGTCCACCACATAATCGGGCGACCGGCACCAGCGCGCGAACTCGACCGCTACGCCACGGGGCAAATCGACGCCATAATGGCGCTTGCCTGGATAATAGCCGAAGAGAGCGGCCTTTAGCGGGTGGTCGACGTACCATCGCCAAACCCGCAAGGGCGACTGGGCACGCGGCCAGTGCCGCCAATAACCCGACTGCGTCGCGACGCCGACAGCGCCGTGGAGAAGCATGTTGTTGGCGGCAAGCCCGATCAACTGCCCGCCGATCGAGTGTCCGATCGCGATCCGCGGCAGGGCGGGAAAGCGCGCTGCGAGCAAATCAATTGCGGCGGCGACATCCTGCGTGCCCCATTCTGAAACTTTTGCGCGATCGGCCTTGATCGGCCCGTCGCGCGAGCCATGGATGCCGCGATAGTCGAACGTGAGGACGGCATAATTGTGCTCAGCGAGCCAGGTCGCGAAGCGCCGGTAGTATTGGCGTGGCACGCCTGTCGCGGAATTGATCAGGATCGCGCGTTGCGGCTTGCCTGTGGCGGCGAACAGCGTCGCGGCAAGCCGCCGTCCGTCGCTTGCGGTGAGATCAAAATCGACGCCGGTCACGTGCTCTAACCGGTGACGCGTTCGATCAAGACAAGCGTGGCCACGCCGCTCGGCAGCACGCCGAAAGTAACACCCCTGTCGTCACCGAACCGGCTGGCGCAGAATGCGTCGGCGACGGCGGCGGGCGCGTGCCTGACGAGCAGCGCGCCCTGCAGCGCAAGCGCCATACGCTCGACGATGCGCCGCGCGTCGCGTTCTTCGATCGGGCCGTTTAGATCGTCCTCAAGCGCCGCAATCGCACGATCGAGCGAGGCGTCCGCGCCGCGGGCGAGATGGAGTTCGGCTAGAAAGGTAGCCCTTGCCGCGACGTCCTTTGCGAGGGTGCGAAGGACGTCGAGCGCCACGACGTTTCCCGAGCCTTCCCAGATGCTATTGAGTGGCGCCTCCCGGTATAGGCGGGGAAGCCCGCTCTCCTCGACGTAACCCGCGCCGCCTAGGCATTCCATGCATTCATAGACGAAGTTGGCGACCCGTTTATTGAGCCAGTATTTTCCGACCGCCACCGAAAGTCTCGCAAAGCTCCGCTCTTCGGCTGTATCTCCGTCGAACGCGCGCGCGATCCGCATCGCGAGGACCACTGCCGCCTCATATTCGATCTGGAGGTCGGCGATGACGGCGGTCATCGCCGGCTGGTCGATCAGCGTCTTCTGGAACGCGCGACGGTGCGAGACGTGGTGGTGCGCGAGCGCCAGAGCCATACGCATGATGCCGACCGATCCCGCGACCGTGTCGAGCCGGGTACCGTGCACCATGTCGATTATCGTCGGGACGCCGCGCCCCTCTTCGCCGATGAGGATCGCGCGCGCGTCGTGGTACTCGATCTCGGACGAAGCGTTCGAGCGATTCCCAAGCTTGTCCTTCAACCGCATCAGCTCGATCGCGTTGCGCCCGCCGTCGGGATCGACACGCGGTACGAGGAAGCAGCTGAGACCGCCGGGCGCATACGCGAGTGTCACGAACCCGTCGGACATCGGTGCCGAGCAGAACCATTTGTGGCCGCGCAGCGTGTAGGCCAAGCCCGGACCGCGCCCGCCTTCGGGCGTCGCGACGGTCGTGTTCGCGCGAACGTCGGAGCCGCCTTGTTTCTCGGTCATCGCCATGCCGATCGTGATTCCGGCCTTCTGAGCGATTGGGCGTAGCGACGCGTCGTAACGACCGCCAACTGCCTTTGCGGCCCATTCTTGAGCGATCCCAGGTTGGGCGGCGAGCGGCGCGACCGCGGCATAGGTCATCGACATCGGGCACATGACGCCCGCTTCGGCTTGCGAGAACAGGGCGAGCAGCACGGCATGCGCGGCATGACTGCCGCCGGATCCCTCGATGTCCCTAGCCCACGCAATGTCGTGCAGCCGGTGCTCGGTCGCAAGCGACATCAGGTGATGATAGGCTGGGTGAAACCGCACTTCATCGATGCGACCACCGTAACGGTCGAAGGTGACAAGCTCAGGGACGTGCCGGTTAGCCAGCTCGCCCCATTCGAGGACTTTCCCGGATCCGACCGCCGCGCCAAGGGCCTCGAAGCGAGGAATGGCCCACGCCCCGGCCTCGCGTGTCGCCGCCGCGACCATCGCCGGGTCCGTGGCAAACAGGTTGCGCCCAGCGAAAGCCGGAGGCTGATTGGAAACTTCGTGCGTGCGCAGCGATGTGCGTGCGGGCGCGCTCATGCCGGTCTCGACACGATGACCTTCGTGAACGGCTCGATCAGCGCGGGGATGGCATCGTCCCAGTCCGCGACAACCGTTGTCACCGGTGACGGATCGAACTGACCCGAGGCAATCAGCGCTAGCGGACCGTCGATGATCGCGTGGGTGTGCACCCACCCGGTGTGGAACGAAACCGATTTGCGGTACATGTCGTAAAGCGGCATGACCGGGTCCTGCCCGCGGTACATGATGCCCGCGATCGACGTGCAGACGCCGCCGCGGCCCGTGGCGCGGAGCAGCGTATTGAGTATCGCCGCGTTACCGCATGCGTCGACGGTCACGTCGAAGCCGCCGGCAAGGGTCTTCACGTCGCTGGTGAAGCTCTCCGGGTCGGTCGCGCGCAGATCGGCGGGTTCGCAGCCGAGACGTTCGGCGATCGAAAGCCGTGTGTCGTCGAGGTCGGCGTAGACCACGCGTTCGGCGCCAAGACTTTTGGCGAGACCCGCCGCGTAGAGGCCGATGCTGCCGGGTGCGGTCGAACCGACGACGAGGACGCTTCCGCCGGGGCGTTCGGCAAGCGCTGGAGCGACGGCGCGCCAGCCGTCGGAGATGTTGTCGGCGACGCCGCAAGCTAACACTGGGTCGACGCCAACGGGAAGTGCGGTCAGCATGTGGTCGGCGAAGGGCACGACGACGGCGTCGGAGATGAACCCACCCCATTGCGGTGCGGTCGGTCCCCAACCGAAGGCATCCTCGGGGGGGACGGTCGAGCATTGCGCGGTGAAGCGGCGCGAGCATGCCGTGCAATGACCGCAGGCGATCTTCCAGGGAATGATGACGCGGTCGCCGATTACGAATTTGGTCACGCGGTCGCCAACGTCGGTGATGACGCCCTCGCCCTCATGCCCGAGCGGAACCGGCCCGCGCAACTTCAAGAGCCCGTGGATGATGATCCCGTCCATGTCGCAGGTCGCGACCGTCAGCGGCCTGACAATGACGGCATCGTCGTCGGGGAGGGTCGGCATCGGAACGTCACGCCATTCGAGCTCGCGCGCCTTCAAGAAATTCAATTGCCGCATCGTGTCACTCCCCGAGTCTCTGCCCCGCATTATTCACTAGACCGGTCGCCATACAAGCGATAAATGAGTTTGGCAGATGTGAGCCGACACGGCTGGGAAGGAGCGTCGATGAGTGGATCGCCAAGCAATGCACTTCGTGTCGAGCGGGACATTGCGCAGGCGCTCATGCCCGTCGTGGCGTGGCCGACGCTGATGCTCGGGGTATTATTGCCTGCAGCTTATCTGGGCCTGATCGCGCTGGGGCTTTCTGGCAGCCTCCCGCTCTGGCTTTGCTGCGCCGTGCAGGGTCCGCTGGCTTACATGCATTATATGTTGGTTCACGAGAGCCTGCACCACAACCTCGCGCCGGGACGGCCGCCGCTAAAAAGGCTTGAGGCCGTCCTTGGTTGGATCGGGGCTCTTGTCTTGCTGAGCAGCTGGCCGCTCGCGCGCCGGACGCATATCGCACACCATGCCAACACCAACGGTGCGAAGGATCCTGATCTCTTCGTCAAGGGCTCTTTCGCAAAACTCCTGATGACGTGGTTGCGTTCATCCCTCGATCCTCTTGTACCGTTCGCGCTGCTGCGGTGGCGGGCCCCTGGCCGCGACCTCGCGTTGCGTTCGCTCCTCACCCGGTCCGAATGGCTCCAGGCAAATGCTGCGCAGGCGTTGCAGCTCGTCCTGCTGGCCGCAGCGACATCGACGGGGCATTTTGTCGCTTACCTCGCGCTCTGGTTCGTGCCGGCTCGCATCGGCTCGCTTCTCCTCATGATCTTCTTCCAATGGCTGCCGCATCATCCGCATTCCGATACTGGCCGCTACACGAGCGGCCGACTGAGCTTCTGGCCCGGCGCGGAACTGGCGCTTATGTGGCAAAATCTGCATCTGATGCACCATCTCTGGCCGCGCGTGCCGTTCTACCGCCTGGGTCGCCTCTATGAGGGACTTCGTCCGGAGTTGATCGAGCGCGGTGTCCGGCATGAGGGGCTACGGCCTGGTTCGACCGCGAAAGGCCGCCTGCCGGGGCAGGCATCATGAACGTCGCCTTCGACTTCACCGGCCGGAACGTGCTCGTCTTCGGCGGCACCAGCGGCATCAACCTCGGGATCGCCGAGCGGTTCGCCGATGCCGGCGCGCATGTGGGTGTCGCGAGCCGGCGACAGGAGAAGGTCGACGCTGCGGTTCTCCGACTTGCGCGACCCGGGCGCGATGCTCTCGGATTCGCACTCGATGTTCGCGAGCCCGACCGTGTCGCCGACGCCGCGCGAGCGTTCGCCGAAGCCTTGGGTCCGATCGACGTGCTCGTCTCGGGCGCTGCCGGCAATTTTCCCGCTGCCGCCGCCACGCTGTCGCCCAACGGCTTCAAGTCGGTCGTCGACATCGATCTGCTTGGCACCTTCAACGTAATGCGCGGCTGCTACGGTCATCTGAGCAAGCCGGGGGCCGCAATCATCAACATTTCCGCGCCGCAGTCGATCATCCCGATGGCGCTGCAGGTGCACGTCTGCGCAGCCAAGGCTGGGGTCGATATGATCACGCGGACACTCGCCATCGAGTGGGGTCCCGAAGGCATCCGCGTCAATTCGGTTATTCCGGGGCCGATCGACGGTACTGAGGGAATGGCACGGCTCGCTCCCACGCCCGCGGCAACGAAAGCTGTCATAGACTCGGTGCCGCTTCGGCGTATGGGCGTCGCGGTCGACGTCGCCGACGCCTGCCTGTTTCTGGCATCGGACGCCGCGCGTTATGTGTCGGGTGCCGTGTTGCCGGTGGACGGCGGATGGGCTGCTGCGGGCGCGCGGTTGATCTTCGTATGAGTACCAATACTAGCCTGATTGCTAGCGGCGGCACTGGCAAGCCCAAGCCCACGCGCCAGCGCCTGGTCGAGACCGGAGCCGCGTTGTTCCAGAGACAAGGCTACAACGGCACTGGTTTGATCCAGTTGCTGGAAGAGAGCAGCGCACCGAAGGGGTCGTTCTACTATCACTTCCCCGGCGGGAAGGAGGAACTCGCCGAAGCCGCTGTATCGCAGGCCGGCGCGGGCATCGTCGCTATGATCGACAAGGCCTTCGCGCCCGTCGACCACTTTGCTGACGGCGCGGCACGAATGGGCAAGGCTATCGCCGACTGGTTCGAGGCGAGCGGCTATGGTGAGGGGTGCCCGATCACTTCGGTTCTGCTCGAGACAGTCCCCGGTTCGGCGCGGCTGACGGAGGCCTGCCGTGGGACCTTTGAAAGCTGGATCGAAGCGGTGCGCGGTCATGCGCTGCGCCTCGGCGAGGACGAGCAGACAGCGAAGCTGCTGTCGACCGGGCTCGTGCTGGCGATCGAAGGGGCGTGGGTCGTCGCCCGCGCGCAGCGCTCGCGCGAACCCTTCGATGTCGCCGTCAGGCTCGTCGTGATTGCGGCGGGGCGAGGCGCATGATGGTCGGCAAAGTGCTCCGGACGCCCGAGGACCGCTTCGGAGACTTGCCTGACTTCTGCTTCGCGCCGCGCTACCTGGATGATCTGACTGGGTATGACGGGCTCAGGATGGCCTACCTCGATGAAGGGCCCAAAGACGCACGCGACGTTTTTCTATGCCTGCACGGCGAGCCGACCTGGAGCTTCCTCTACCGCCGCATGTTGCCAGTGTTTCTCGGCGCGGGCGCGCGCGTCGTCGTACCCGACCTCTTCGGTTTCGGGCGGTCGGACAAGCCCGTCGACGCCCCCGTCTACACCTTCGACTTTCATCGCGGTTCGCTCCTTGCCCTTGGCGAGCGCCTCCAACTGAGGAACGTCACGCTCGTCGTGCAGGATTGGGGTGGTCTACTGGGGCTGACACTGCCGATCGATCCGGCCTTCAGGAAGAGGCTTAAGCGGCTGCTTGTCATGAACACGACGATCGGCACCGGTGAGCCTGCGAGCCCGGGCTTCGATGCCTGGCGGCGCTACGCCAAGGCAAATCCCGATTTGCCGGTTGGCGCGCTAATGCTGCGGTCTTGCCCGCATCTGACCCCCGCCGAAGTGACCGCCTATGACGCCCCTTTCCCAGAAGAGCACTATAAAGCTGGCGTTCGCGCCTTCCCCGCGATCGTGCCGACCGACCCTGCAATGGCGGGCGTCGATCTCGGCCGGGCGGCACAGCGGTTCTGGCGCAACGAGTGGAGCGGCCCGAGTTTCATGGCCTATGGCGCGCGGGATCCAGTCTTCCCTCCAGCGGCAATGGAGCGACTGCGCCAGGAAATTCGGGGTTGTGGCCCTGCCTTCGTAGTCGAGGAAGGTGGTCATTTCGTGCAGGAGTGGGGGCAGTATATCGCGACCGCTGCATTAGCGCACTGGAGTAAGCGCTGATGTCGCCAGACGCCTATCGCGGGCTGGAAGCTTTGCCCGACCGTCTCGAGGCGCTCGCACGAATGCTCGAGGAGGCGCGCCGGAGTAACCGTCAGATCGCTAATCTGCCGTTAGACCAAGTACCGCGCAGCGACGACGAAGCGTATTGGGTCGCCCGCGTCGTGGCCGAGCGGCTAGCGTGGTCGCCGCTCGGATGGAAGATTGCCGGCACCACCGAACAGGTCCGTAACGAGCTTAATCTCGACGGGCCTATTTACGGGCGCTCATTCACGCGCTTCGCGCACGCTTCCCCTGCCGTGCTCGAACTTGCCGATCTGCTCGACCCGATGGTTGAGTGCGAATTCTTCGTGATCCTCGCTGCGGACATGCCGCCCATGACCCAGCCTTACGTACTGAGCGACGCGATCGGCGCAATCGCGTCGGTGCATGCCGGTATCGAGGTCGCCGAAGTGCGGTTTCCGCTGAGCTCGCCACCGCCGATGACGGCGGTGCTCGCCGACGGTAGTGCGACCGGTCGTTACATCATCGGAGCCGAGATCGTGGACTGGCGCGACGGTTTACTTGACGTGTCGGTCGAACTCGCGGTGGATGGGATAACGGTCGCAAAAGGTTATGGGGCGGACGTGATGGGCGACCCGCTTAACGCCGTCGTCTGGCTTGCAAACGAGCGTGCGCGTTGGGGCGACGGTTTAAAAGCCGGTGAGATCATCAGCACCGGAACTGCGACTGGCATCGTCCCAATCGAAACGGGACGCAGGGTTCGTGCAACATTTGGAGTCGGCAGGACCGTCAACGTCGATTTTCGCAGCTAATGACGAGATCATTAGTCATGTGCCGGCCTTCGTCTGCAATTCGCCAGCGAAGCATTTTTTGCACAACGTCACTCGAGGCCGAGTCCCCGAACGGCCGAGAAGATCGTAAAGGGCTACGCCAATTTAGATCGCGTTTCACAGGGAAGGCTCGTTCGGACCCGAAAGCCAATGGTTTGATGCTTGGCGGTACAGTGCTGCGCTTCGAGTTACGCCTGATCGCACTGCTGTCCGGCGGCAGGCGCCGGGCAGCCAAAGTCTCAGGGGCCGTAGGCGAGTAGTGATCTTCGAGCAAAACCAATGAAACTAGGCTCAGGACCTGTTAACCCGCTTGCCGGCGGATTGATTGGTTGATTCAATGGCGGCGCTGAGGAGGCGTTGCCATGAGCGATCTGATTTGGTTGTCGGAGGCGCAGATGCGCCGGATCGCGCCGTATTTTCCACTGTCGCACGGGGTGCCGAGGGTTGATGACCGGCGGGTGATCTCGGGGATCATCTTCGTAATCCGCAACGGCCTGCGCTGGCGCGATGCGCCCAAGGGTTATGGTCCGCACAAGACCATTTACAACCGCTTCATCCGCTGGAGCCGACTTGGCGTGTTCAACCGCATTTTCGCGGCGCTGGCAGCCAAGGGCGGCAAGCCTGATCGGTTGATGATCGATGCCACGCACCTGAAGGCGCACCGGACGGCGGCCAGCCTTTTAAAAAAGGGCCTGTTCCCCGACGTATCGGACGCACAAAGGGTGGCCTGAACTCCAAGCTGCACGCCGTCTGCGACGGCCAGGGCCGACCGCTGGTCATGTTGCTCACCGAGGGCCAGACCAGCGACTACAAGGGTGCCGCGCTCATTCTCGATGCCCTGCCGTCAGCCAAGGCAATGCTCGGGGACCGGGGCTACGACGCCGACTGGTTCCGCAACGCGCTCATCGCCAAGGGCATCACGCCGTGCATCCCGTCCAAAACCAACCGCAAAATCCCGATCCCGCATGACAAGGCGCTCTACCGCCAGCGCCACCGCATCGAAAACATGTTCGGCAAACTCAAAGACTGGCGGCGCATCCACACCCGCTACGACCGCTGCGCCCACACCTTCTTCTCCGCCATCGCCATCGCAGCAACCGTCATCTTCTGGTTGCCTCAATGAGTCCTGAGCCTAGAAAGGGTTCTTTATCCCGTTAGACCACGTAGTGATCAAAGACACCGCGAAAAACAACGCGATGAATAAATTCGCGTCCCCACCGACGAGCGGCGCCCCAAGCGGCGCTGGTATGAACAGCAGCATTGGCGAGATTAGGAGAGATAAAGCCGGATTGGCGATCACTGTCCAGCGAGGATACTGGCTTCGTCCCATCAAGACAACAAAGGCTAAAATCGCGCAGGCGATGTAAGCTGGAATAACTCCTAGGTAGTACGCTGTGGTCCAATAGTCATTTAACTGAGACGTGAAGATTTGGCACGGGCTTGACGGCTCGATGCACGCGCGCCGGGCCAAGCCTTTCGCAACATAAAGGACATGAACCGCCCCGAGCGTCACCATACCGGCACTGGCGAGCGTCAATATAATCCAGCCAGCGATGGCCGAATTTACGTTTCGATAAACGTGCCAAAATCCCAATGCGCATAGGCAAGCGGCAAGCGGACCGATCAGGCCGCCAAGATAAAGCTGAACCAGCGGGATATGACGTATAGTCCCAAGTGCGCCTGCGGGGAAATCGGCAGCTGCTCCCCAATGGCCGTACATGAGCATATCGCCTGCAAAGAAAAGGAATCCGCCAATCAGGCCGCATATTCCGGTCAGACGATGGACCAGCAATGCATGGGGTGGGCGCGTG
The DNA here is from genome assembly GCA_965249015.1 of Sphingomonas sp. GTDB lineage: Bacteria > Pseudomonadota > Alphaproteobacteria > Sphingomonadales > Sphingomonadaceae > Sphingomonas_O. The sequence continues at coordinate 97,916 of CBDFLB010000001.1, forward strand.
TTTACCATCAGTCTGGCATCCTCTTTTTTGTTTTACCAGCGATCGCAATATCGAGGCTGGAAAGCTCTTCTACCACCGGACAAGGCAAATGGGCGGCGCGCGCGCGGCAGTTGGTAAGAAATATGCTTAGCTCATTTTTGAGTGCGGCGAGCTCGATTTGCTTTCTTGCAATGTCTTCAAGCTTTGCTTCAACAAGTGACCGCAACGATGCACAAAACCCGCGTCCTGTGCCTACTTCACTTCTTAAAGACTTAATCTCACGTAGGGTGAGCCCGAACCCCTGCGCTACCCGAATATATTTGAGCGTCGCGAGAGTGGAATCATCATAGTGGCGAGGACCGCTATTACGTGGCGGTTGATCAATCAAACCTTGCCGTTCATAATAGCGAATAGTCTCAACGTTCACGCCTGCTTCGCGCGCTGCTTTTCCGATCGTTCGCACGGTCATACACTCTCCCGGGTCCCTTTACCCGCCGTACCATAGTACGGAGTCAAGCTCGAAATTTGACCCGCGTGGGTTGGGCGATGGAAAGCGACATCGGACCGGCTCCTGTTCGGAGCGGGGACCGCCCCCGCTCGACAGGCGCCCGAAGTGTCCGACGCGGGGCCGCGATCACCCGGAGGCGAAGCCGGAGCGGTCGCATGCTTTGCTTAGCGAACCCCTTGCGGGTTGATCGTCAAAGGGGCCGCGTCGGATCAAGGGTCAGCGACTGTGAGTAGGTGGGTCCTGTTCCGAGAAGGCGTGACGAACGATTTCCAACGCTGCCCCCAGTGTCTCGATCTGGCGCGATGAGAGCTGGTGGCGAAGACGTCTTTCGATCTCAACGACATGCGCATCGCAGGCCGCGGAGACTTGTAGACCTTTGGCCGTTGCCACAAGATCCTTTACGCGCACCTTTCCAACGCGTGGCCGGCGCTCGAGCAAGCCATCGCGAGCGAGTGCCGCCACTAACTTTGAAACAGCTTGCTGAGAGACGAAAACGCGGCGGCTGAGCTCGGTCACCGACAAGCCTGGTTCGCGGCACAGCCAGCTGAGGACTGCCCAGGCGATCAGGCCGAGGCCTTGTTCCCGGAGCGCCCGCTCAATCGCCAATCTGACAACATGCTCTGTTCGGGCCAATTGATAGCTCAGCCTTTCCTCGGTCTTCATCGGCGATGTTCAACTGTCATTGCGGAACGGCTCTCCCTCTGTCATTAGCACAACAAGTTGTGCTGATGGCATGCAACTCGTTAGGAGACGGTGATGGCTGAGAATGCGACAGGTGTCATGATCCGCTTTAGCGCTCACGCGGGAAAGGGTGATGCGCTCGCGCGGCATCTGCTGAAGACCGCAAAAATCGCCGAAACAGAAACGGCAACCAGCCTGTGGCTTGTTCATCGCGATCCGGGGGATGCGGACGCAGTTTGGCTTTACGAGGCCTATGCCAGCGACGAAGGTCGGCGCGTCCATGAAGCGGGCGCGGAGTACGCTCGTGCCCGTGCCGAGACCGAGTCCATGCTGGCAGGACCGCCGGAAGTATTTCCACTCGTCCCCGTCGGGGGGAAAGGGGCCGCCGTACCGAGCGCGCCGGTTCGCTTCGGTTACACTGTCGTTTGGGTGACCGAGGTCGAGGAGACCGTTGCATTCTACGAGGACGCTTTTGGATTGAAGCGCCGTCTCGTCACCACGTTCGGAACGACGACCTGGGGAGAGATGGAAACCGGAGCGGGGACGACGCTCGCCTTCTCATCACAAGAGGAGGCCGATCGCCTCTTTGCTGACGGCTATCATGCCAACCGCCTGGACGCCGATCCTGCCGCTATCCTGATTTCGCTCCTCGTGCCCGACGTGCAGGCGACTTGGGATCGAGCGATCGCGGCTGGTGCCACCGGACGCGACCCGCCGAAGACCGAACCGTGGGGTCAGACGGTCGCCCGTCTGCGCGATATCAATGGCGTACTGGTCTCGCTGGCGAGCCCGCCCGCAGCCGGGTAGCGGGCCCTTTTAGCTAGGGTGAGGTAGCTCGCTATTGTAGAAAGGTGGGGCTCATGCCCCGCTTAGGTTCCGAAAGTCGAACACCGGGATGCCCATCTTCTTCGCCTTGTCGGCGAGGTTGTCCTGAATGCCCGTGCCGGGGAAGACCACGACGCCGATCGGCAGGACGTCGAGCATCTGGTCGTTGCGCTTGAACGGCGCGGCCTTGGCATGACGGGTCCAGTCGGGCTTGAACGCGATTTGGGCGATCTTGCGGGCGTCGGCCCATTTGGCGGCGATCAACTCGGCGCCTTTCGGCGATCCGCCGTGGAGCAGCACCATGTCGGGGTGCTTGGAATGCACGCGGTCGAGCGCCGCCCAGATCGCCTGATGGTCGTTGACGTCCGCGCCGCCAGTGAACGCGACCTTCGGCCCGGCGGGTAGAAGTACCTGGGTTTCGGCCCGTTTGCGCGCGGCGACGAAGTCCCGGCTGTCGATCAGCGTCGCGGTGAGTGTGCGGCGGCTTACCAGCGAGCCGGAGTGCGGCCGCCACGACTTGCCGAAATGGTGGTCGTACGCGTCGGAGGCGAGATCGCGCAGGACCTCGTGCGCGTTGCGGCGTTCGATCAGCGTCAGACCCTCGGCCAGGAGGCGCTCCAGCTCGACCGATTTTACCTCGGAGCCGTCCTGCTCGCGCTGGCTGCGCTGCTGCGCCTGCTCGTTATCGTCGAGCTCTCGCTCGACGCGGCCGGTGGCGCGGTGGAGGACGTTGACGAAGCCCCAGAGCAGGTCATCGAGATCGGGTTCGAGGCGCGTGTCCTGGAAGGCGGTGACGAAGGCGTCGAACGTGTCGGCGACTGCGGCGCGGACCAGGCGGTCTTCGGGCAGCGGCCTCGGGTCGGGTTCGCCTTCGAACGGACGGTAGCCGAAGAGCTGGAGTTCGTGGAGGAGGTGAGCGGTCGGGCTCTCGGCATGATCGGGTTCGTGATCGTCGGTGTGCGGCAGTCGCGTCATGGTGTTCGCCTCCGGCAGGTCGACCGCGCCCTTCGCGGCCTCGTGGGGATCGCAAGAGCGGGGGCGGACCGGGCCTGCACCGCGGGGCTCTCGCCCGTGGCCGAAGCGCAGCGGAGGACGGCGAGCCCGGCTTTCTTGTCTCGCGAGGAATGGGCGCATCGGGGCCCCCGCGCGGCTTGCCGCGTGGGGTGGAAGCCCAGGGGAAGAAAGTCGGGCGCAGCCGTTGTCGGCCCGGACCGCCTCCGGTCCGATCGCCCCTCTCAGAGGCCAGGGGTGCGGCTCTCCTGCTGGTTCGGGACACCACACGGCTATCTGCGCTGCTGCGAAGCACGGCCCCGTCAGGCTGCGCGAACGCTCTCCCGCCCCGGCGTCCAGAACCGCTCGACGTCCTCGGGGGCGAGTTGGACCCGCAATGTCGCGTGGAGCGCGTCCCGCCCGAGCTGTCGCAGATCGTCGTTGAAGTCGCCCCGCTGCGGCCTCAGCCGCATCGCTTCGATCCCGGCCGCTTCGGCTCTGGCCGTCACCGACCCTGTCGAGCGTCGCCCGGCCGTATCGTCGTCCTCGGCGACATAGAGTCGGCATAGCCCGTCGGGCAGGAGCAAGGCGTCGAGATGGTTGGCCGAGCCTGCGGCAACCACTGGCAGGTTGGGTAATACGGCACGGAGCGACAGCATGGTCTCCAGCCCTTCGCCAACGGCGACGATGCCATTCACCTTGCCGATGCGGACCCCATGGCCGTTGATCAGCCCCATCGACCGTCGTGGTGTTGAGACCGGCGCCTTCGTCTCGCCAGAGGGGTCGAGCCAGGTGCGATGTACGCCGGTGATTGTGCCCGTCGGATCGGTGGCGGCGGCGATCAGCGCCGGCCAGGCATCACGGGCGGCGTCGGCCGGGTCGTCCTCGTCACCCCGGTAGTAGCAGCGCGGATGGAAGCGCAGCGACGTGCAGTCTCGCAAATCCGTAATCCCGCGACTGCGCAGATACGCTTCTGCGATCGTGCCACCGATCGGCTTCGATATGGCGAACAGGCGGCGCGCTGCCTCCGGCGATCCCTGCGGTGCGGGCGCGACCAGCTCCCGGGGCTCGGAACGAGGCAGGCTCAGGAAGCGTCGGGCTTCGTCGAGGGCGTCGGCCAGCGTCGCGCAGTTCTGCGACTGGGCGATGAGATCGAGCAGATCGCCATGCTCGCCCGTCGCGGCGTCGGTCCATTTGCCCGCCGCTCCCCGGTCGGAGCCTTTAAGCCGGACCATGGTCGAGCGACCCGGGGTGTTGTGGACGTCGCCCACGGTCCACCATCGCCCCTCACGCCGACCGTTGGACAAATAGTGGCGACAGACGGCCTCGGCGTCGTCGGCGAGGCGGCGGGCCGGTTCTGATGCGGTATTGGGCATCGTCGGCCTTTCGAAAAGAAAAAGGGGCCCGCCGTCGCCGGCGAGCCCCAGGGTGGTCACGGGTGCGACGTCACTCGGCGGCGATCGCGTGGGGCTCGAACGCGTCGTCGTGTTCGTCGATCACCCCGCCGCCGGCCAGGAAGCTTTCGCCGGGGGTGACGACCTCCACCTCGACCGTCGGAACGGCGACGTCCTCATCTTCGGCCGAAGCCTGTTCCTCGGCCACAGCCGGTTCGCCGCCGTCCACCGCCGACTCTTCGACGACGGGATCGACATCGAATACCGGCTCCGAGGCGCCACCATCGACCGAGGTGACGATCGCCCGGCCCGGCGTGCGCAGCGGCTCGGGGACCCAGCCGGTGCCGGCAAGCAGCGTTTCCGCCTCGGTCGCCATTTCGACCTTCTTCAGATGCTCGATGCGGTCGGCCGCACGCTGACCCCGACCTTCGGCGACCGCCTGCAGGATGCGCGCCTTGGTGACGCGGCCGAGGAAGTTGGCCGCGGTCGGCGACCAGCTCGCGGCCATGTCGAGGTCGACCGTCCGGGCGAGCCGGTCGGCGTGCGCGAACGCCTTGGGGCGTCGGTTCCAGGCTTCGTGGACCGCGTTGACGCTGAGCGACACGCAGTGGGCGAACAGCGCGGCGCGGCTGTCGCCGTCGAACGCGTCGAGCGCATCCCACAGATCGCCCGAGTCCTTGGGCAGGGCCGAGCGCCAGGACTGGTGCCGCTCGCCGAACGCCCGGGCGATCGCGGTGTCGTTCAGCCCCGGCGCCTGGCTCCCGAACTGGACGCTCTTCAGGTCGAGCTCCAGGCAGGTGTCCGAGCGGTAGGTATAAAACACCCCCAGCGCCAGAGCGTGCAGTGCGGCGAGAAACGCAACGTCGGCCCGCTCGCCGAGCGCGTGGCGGAGCGCCAGCGTGCGGTGGGCGGTCAACTCGGTCAGCAGCTTGTCGGGGATCGGCCGTAGCCCTTCGTCCTCCTCCGGCTCGGTCGCCGTGACGATTGCCGGGCCGTCCGGCTCGTCGCCCCCGGCCTCGGTAACGCCAGCCCCGGGCACGCCGTCAGCGTATCCATCATCCGCAAGTTCGGGCTCGACCGGCAGTTCGTCCTCGGGCCGGACATAGCCGCGCTCGATGCGCAGCGAACCGTCGGCGGCGATGCTGACGAAGGCGCCGGCGCGGACCACCTCGTCGGCGTCGAACACGACCGGTCGGTCGTTCAGCGCCTCTATCGCGGTCTCGAGCTCGCCCATGCGCTGGTCCTGCTCCTCGGTCAGTTCCTCCGCCTCGGCGGAAGCCGTCTCGATGTCGTCGACCTCCTGCTGGAGTGCTGCGAGCGTCGCCGCTTCCTCGGGCGTGAACGGCACGGTCTCGCCGCGGATCTGGCGCAGGCCGTAGGTGTGGCCGTAGCCGAAGTCGGGCGCGGCCTCGACCCACTTCCAGCCTTCGGCGCCGATGGTGAAACTCGCCTCGTTGAGCTTTTCGGCGACCATCATGTCGACCAGGCCGACGTCCTGCAGCCAGCCGCCGTCGTCACCCTGGAACAGGTCGTTCAGGACCGTGCCGCCAGCCTCGACATAGGCGTCGACACCGACAAACTGGGCGCGCTTGTCCGACGCCCCGACCGCCCCTTCGGTCAGCATCCGCCGGATGGTGTCGGGCTGCTTGTCGTAGGACTGGCACAGGCGCTCGAACACCTGTTTCTGGCGCTCGTGATCGCCGTTGACGGTGAACGCCATCAACTGGTCGAGGGTCATGCCGTCCTCGGCGTAGACGTCGAGCAGCTTGGGGCTGACCGACGCGAGCCGGAGACGCTGCTTGACCACGGCGACCGAGACGAACTGGTTCGCCGCGATCTCCTCCTCGGACTGGCCCTTGGCGCGCAGCGCGAGGAACGCCCGGAACTGGTCGAGGGGATGCAGCGGCGCGCGCTGGATGTTCTCGGCGAGGCTGTCCTCCTCGGCGAGACCGTCGGTCCGCACGACGCACGGCACCGGCGCGGTCTTGGCGAGACGGCGCTGCTTCACCAGCAGTGCGAGCGCCCGGTAGCGGCGGCCGCCCGCGGGGATTTCGAACATGCCGGTTTCCTCGCCGGTGTCGTCGGTGACGGCCCGGACGCTCAGGCCCATGAGGAGGCCGCGCCGGGCGATGTCCTCGGCGAGCTCTTCGATCGAGACGCCCGCCTTGACGTGGCGGACGTTCGACTGGCTGAGCAGCAGTTTGTCGAACGGGATGTCGCGCGAGGACGACAGGGTGATCTTCTGGACTGATTTCTTCTGGGACTGAGCCACGGTAGTTCTCCGTGACGGGCGGCCGGGAGCCTCTCTCTAGACCTCAACCCGTCACGAAGCGCAGCGCCGCCCTCTCACTCTGAAAGGGCGACGCCGCGAAAACGTGGATGTGGAGAAGCGCAGAACCGGAAAGCCGTGGACCCGGAAGTCCGGCGATCCGGTTCGGCGGGAATCAGGCCGCCGCCCGGTCGAGCAGCTTCTTGGCCCGGGCTTCGAGATCGAGCCGCGCGTCCTGGTGCGGCTTGTCGCGCGCGACCGCGGTGATGCCCTGGACGAAGTCGAAGACGGACTCCGGCTTGCGGCCTTCCTCGGCGAGCACCGTCTCGATGATCTTCGCCGTCTCGGCCTTTCCAAAGCCGCGCTTCCTTAGGAACTCGGTCCGATCCTCGTCGGTGCGCGCGACGATGCGCTGACGGGCCTGTGCGATGCCGTTGATGAAGGGTTGAGGTGATGAGTTGGCGAAGCGGGTCAGCGCCGGCGCAGCTTCGTGGGCGAAGCGGGAGGCAGCATATTTCGAGTGCCGGATGGTGATCTCCTCGAAATCCTCGACGCCCCACAGATTGCGGTTCTGGCAGACGGCACGGAGGTAGAAGCTCGCCATGCCGAGCGTCTTGGCACCCACCTCCGAGTTCCAGCAGTAAAAGCCGCGGAAGTAGAGGTCGGGCGAGCCGTCAGGCAGCCGCCCGGCCTCGATCGGGTTGAGATCGTCGACCAGGAACAGGAAAACGTCGCGGTCCGACGCGTAGAGCGTCGTGGTGTCCTGGGTGATGTCGACCAGCGGGTTGTAGACGCCAGTCGACCAGTCGAGCACGCCCGGCACCTTCCAGCGCGTGTCGCCGGTGCCGTTGCCCGCGATGCGCTGGACTGCCGCGACCAACTCATGATCGTAGATGCGGCCATAGTCCGGGCCGGTGACGGCGCGCAGTTCGATCCGGCCGTCGTCGGTCTCGAGCGTCTTCACCTGCTCGGCGCGGTGCGAGGTCAGCCCGTACTGCAGATTGATGCCGGCGAGCGGGGCCGGAAGTTGGCGGAGATAGGCTGCCGGCGCGCCGACGAGCGCGGCGAGCTGGCCGAAGCTCCAGTGGGTGGGCGCGACCGGCTGATCGGAGCCCGGCAGCACGAGGGCGAGCCGCTCGGCGTTGTCGCGATCGGCTTCGACACGGACCGCAGCGCTTCCGACGGTGCGCGTCCGGCTGCGGTCGGCGCGGCCCTTCACCGACGCCATCAGCTCGGACAGCGACAGGTAACGCTCGTCGGCAGGTCGGCTGAACCACTCGGACGATACGCGCCCGATCCGCTGCCCGCGGCCGACATCGACACGGTAGCCGCCCCGGGCATCGGGGCGGGCGTCCAGAACTTTCACATTGGTCATCGCAGGTCTCCGTGACGGGCTGGCCGGGAGCCTCTCTCTCGACCCTCAACCCGTCACGGCGGAAGCCGCGGCCCTCTCCCTCTCGGGGCGTTGCGGGGTGTCCCCGCAGAAGGGGTCGGCCGAGACGACCGGCTCGGCCGCAGGGGAAGACTTTCCCCTCCCGCGTTCCGGTTCTACCCCTGTCATGCAGAGCGAGGGCGGGGACAAATGGGACGATGTGCAATCTCTATTCGATGACCAAGGGCCAGCAGGCAATCCGTGAGCTCAGTCGGGCGATGCGCGACACGACCGGTAATCTGCCGCCGCTGCCTGGTGTGTTCCCCGATTATCCGGCGCCGATCGTCCGAACCGCAGCCGACGGCGTTCGGGAGCTGACGATGGTGCGGTGGGGCATGCCCTCGTCCAAGAAGGCAATCTTCGACGCGGCATCGAAGCGCGCCGACAAGCTCCTGGCCAAAGGCACCGATGTCGATTTCGACCAGCTGCTGCGGCAGGAGCCGGACAAGGGAACGACGAACGTCCGCAACACCGCCAGCGCGCATTGGAAGCCGTATCTTTGCCCCGAGCAGCGGTGCATCGTGCCGTTCACTTCCTTTTCGGAGCCGGATCAGGTCGGCGGTTCGCTTCAGCCGATCTGGTTCGCCCTCGACGATACAAGGCCGCTCGCTTTCTTTGCCGGTATCTGGAAGCGCGATCATACCTGCGTCCGCAAGATCAAGGAGGGTGAGGTCACCTGCGACCTGTTCGCCTTCCTGACGACTGGTGCCAACGCTGAGGTCGGGACTTACCATTCCAAGGCAATGCCGGTAATCCTGACCAAGCCTGACGAGATCGATACCTGGTTGACCGCACCTTGGTCGGAGGCTTGCCAGCTGCAGCGACCTCTGCCCGACGGGGCGCTCTGAACCGCGCCGGGTTTGTCGGAGGCTCCAACTCCTGAGAAGGTGGAGCGATGACAAGCAAAACAACGAACAAGTATGCGCCTGAAGTGCGCGAGCGTGCGGTCCGGATGGTGCTGGATCACGAGCGCGACCACGCATCGCGCTGGGCGGCGGTCGTATCGATCGCAGCTAAGATCGGCTGTGCGGCGCAGACGCTGCACGAGTGGGTCAAGAAGGCGGAGGTCGATAGCGGTCGACGCGTCGGCGTGCCCACCGAGGTCGCGGCACAGCTGAAGGCGCTGGAGCGCGAGAACCGCGAGCTGCGCCAGGCCAACGAGATCCTGCGCAAGGCATCGGCGTATTTTGCTCAGGCGGAGCTCGACCGCCCGTTCAAGCGATGATCGCATTTATTGACGACCAGCGCGCCGTTCATGGGGTCGAGCCGATCTGCAAGGTGCTGCCGATCGCCCCGTCAACCTATCATGCGCACGAGGCGAAGCGTCGTGATCCATTGCGCCTGTCGGCGCGGGCGCGCCGCGACCTTGCACTTCGGATCGAGGTGCGGCGCGTGTTCGATACCAACTACCGGGTCTACGGCGTGCGCAAAGTATGGCGCCAGCTGCAGCGCGAGGGGTTCGACGTCGCGCGCTGCACGGTCGCACGGCTCATGCGGGCGATGGGCTTGGCGGGTGTCATCCGTGGCAAGCCTGTGCGCACGACGATCGGCGACCGCTCGGCACCGTGCCCGCGTGATCACGTCAACCGGCAGTTCCGCGCGCCAGCGCCCGACATGCTGTGGGTTTCGGACTTCACCTATGTCGCGACCTGGGCAGGGTTCGTCTATGTGGCGTTCGTCGTCGACACGTTCGCACGGCGGATCGTCGGTTGGCGCGCGAGCCGGACCGCGCACGCCGGCTTCGTCCTCGATGCGCTCGAGCAGGCCCTCCACGATCGCCGACCGACGCACAGCGGCGGTCTCATCCACCACTCCGATCGCGGTAGCCAGTACGTCTCGATCAAGTACACCGAACGCCTCGCCGAAGCGGGCATCGAGCCCTCGGTCGGCAGTGTCGGCGACAGCTATGACAACGCTTTGGCCGAGACCATCAATGGCCTTTACAAGGCCGAGGTGATCCACCGGCGGGGACCATGGAGATCGTTCGAGGCTGTCGAGTACGCGACCCTGGAATGGGTCGACTGGTTCAACCACCGCCGGTTGCTCGAACCCATCGGCAACATCCCGCCCGCAGAAGCAGAGGAGCAATACTATGCCATGATCGAACAACGGCCTATGGCCGCATGACTCAAACCAAATAGCCTCCGGCAAACCCGGCGCGGTTCACTCCGCGTGGTGGCGCGCGGCGAGAAGAAGGACGCGCCCGCCGATCTCCTGGCTGCGCTCTGACGATCACCCCGGGTAGTCCGCTAGCGGAACTCTCGAGGTTTCATCTTGATTTGCCCTCACGACCCCGCTGTCGCGTTCCGACGGCTTCGCGCGAATGGTCCAAGGGTGGCGGCGATTTAGGGATTTATTTGTAGGCAGCTTAAGGGAGGGGCTGAACGTCGACAAAGTTGGGGCGATTCGGCGGACGGGTCACGTTTAGCGGCAGGCAAGGGTCGGAGTTCTTGGGGGGATCGGATGAAGGGTAATCAAGAGTATTTAGCGGTCGATCTGGTCGAGCTTGATCGGGAGAACCCACGCATTCGCCGCTTCCTGGAGGACTACGAGGGCGAGCTCAACGACGACCGCATCGCGCTTGCGCTCGACGTGGGTGCCGATACTGGCGAGGACGGCGCGGGTGCCACCTCGCCAGACAAGCTGCGTAACTCGATCCTGGCGAACAATGGGATCATGCAGCCGATCATCGTGAACCGCCTCGCCGACGGAAGGCTGGTGTGCATCGAAGGCAACACGCGCCTCTGGATTTATCGTGACTTCAACGCGACAGGCATTGAGGGCGACTGGTCGTCGATACCAGCTATCGTCCATGACGGGCTTCAGGGCTTTGAAGTCGATGCGATCCGCCTTCAGGCGCATCTCGTGGGACCGAGGGCGTGGGACGCCTACTCGAAGGCGAAGTACCAGTGGGAGCTGCACTATAAGCACCTGATGCCGCTCGACCGGCTGGTCGACCTTTGCGGCGGCGACCGTCGCGACGTGCAGCGGTCTATTAATGCCTACGCCGACATGGAAAACCACTTCCGCAATCTGTTCGAGCCAGGAGACGATTACAAGACCGAGCGCTACAGCGGTTTCGTCGAACTTCAGAGCCCCAAGGTGAAGACAGCTATTCTTAAGGCCGGCTTCAACCTCGACGACTTTGCGGCGTGGATTAAGGACGAGCGCATCAAGGGATTGATCAACGTGCGGCAATTGCCGCGCGTGCTGGCCGATAAGAAGACGCGCGACATCTTCGTCAAGCGCGGCATCAGGGCCGCGCTGGACGCGATCGAGAAGCCCGAGGTGAATTCCACCCTTCGCGAGGCGAGCATCGGTCAGCTGGCGCGCGTCCTCAGCGAGAAGCTCGATGCTGTGCAGTGGGCGGATATCAAACGCATGCGGGAAAGCGTCGAGGACGACACCCTGCGCTATCTGTTCGACGCGCAGGACGGGTTGGCGAGTTTCCTGGCGGACTTTGAGAAATAGGTGTCGGGTGAATCAGCGCTTCACATTCGGCTCGTCGAGTGCCTTGAACGGCACGTGCGCGAACGCCACCCGACTGAGCGCGGGCTGCTGATGCTGTTGGACCACGACAGCTACGGGCGCGACCGGCCGCACCGAGTGAACGGCTACTGCCCGGACCTGTTTGCGTCGGACTTGCCCTCGACATTCGAGATCCTGGGCGAGGCGAAGACCGGACCGGATCTCGAGCGCCCCCGTTCTCACGCCCAGATAGCCGCGTTCCTCGACCACCTCTCGCTGCAGGCCTCCGGCTGGTTCTACCTGTGCGTGCCGCCGCTTTCCGTCGGGCGCGGCCGCCAGCTCCTCAAGCGCCTCCGCACTCCGTCTCGCGCGCTAGTCAACGTGGAGGTCATCACGCTTGGCTGAGGGTCCATTACGCATGCGCCGGGACGACCGCCTCAACCTGGCGGCGGTCCACAGTGGCTTCACTTACCAACTCCAGGCTGTCGAGGCAGTCAAGGACATGGAGTATGCCGCCCTCTTTCACGAGCAGGGCCTTGGCAAGACCAAGATCGGCATCGATCTGGCTCTTGGATGGCTGAAAGAGGACGTCGTCGACACCATCCTGTTCGTCACCAAGCGCGGCCTTATCGCTAACTGGTCGGAAGAGATGCAGGCGCACTCACGCCTCAGGCCCCGCATCCTGGACCAGAACCACTCGTCGAACTTCTTCGCGCTGAACAAGTCGCTTCCAGTCCTGCTGACGCACTACGAGGTGCTGAAGTCGGAGGAGAGGCGGCTGGCGTTGTATCTGCGGACCCGCCGGGTTGGCGTGATCCTTGACGAGGCCCACAAGATCAAGAACCCCGACACCGATATCGCCAAGGCGCTGCACCGGCTGGGCCCCTCGTTCGTACGTCGCGTGATCATGACGGGGACGCCGGTCGCCAACCGACCTTACGACATCTGGTCGCAGATATACTTCCTCGACCACGGCGAGGCGCTCGGCGGCAACTTCGAGGAGTTCAAAGCGGACCTCGACCTCACCAACGACCTCTGGAAGGACGAGGGCCGACGTGATGCGTTCGCGCGAGCGGCCGGCGCCGTGTTTGGCAGAATCTCGTCATTCTCCGTTCGGGAGACCAAGGCTAGTGCCGGGATCGAGCTGCCCGAGAAGGTGATCGAGAACGTTCCGGTCGAGCTCGCACCGCGCCAGCGCGAGATTTACGACGAAATCGCAAAGTCGCTTCGTACGGAGGTCGTGGTCGACGGTCACCTGGTAGAGGACGATGCGGAGTCGATCCTCAAGCGCCTGCTGAGACTTGTGCAGGTCGCGTCCAACCCTCGGCTGATCGACGAATCCTACGACGAAACCCCTGGGAAACTGCCCGTGCTGGAGCGGCTCCTCAAGCGTGCGGTCCAGGATGAGGACGGTAAGGCCATCGTCTGGACCAACTTTATCGAGAACGCCGACTGGCTGCAGCGCAAGCTCGACCGCTACTCGCCTGTGAAGGTGCACGGAAAGGTCGAGATGGAGGATCGCAACGCGGCGATAGCCCGCTTCAAGGGTGATCCGGCGTGCCGCGTCCTCATCGCGACGCCTGGTGCTGCGAAGGAGGGACTGACGCTGACGGTCGCGAACCACGCCGTTTTTTACGATCGCGGCTTCAGCCTCGACGACTACCTCCAGGCGCAGGACAGGATCCACCGGATCTCGCAGCAGCGGACCTGCTACGTCTGGAACCTTGTGGGCGAGCGCACCGTCGACGAATGGGTGGACGCGCTGCTGGGCGCCAAGCGTCTGGCGGCGCAGCTGGTGCAGGCGGACGTTGATCAGGCGCAATACGACGCGGCGGCCAACTACGACTTCGGCCGGATCGTTCAGCAGGTGCTTGGGGGACAGCATTGATGGAGACTGACGGCTTTGCCGGGATGATGCGGCTGCGCGGGATGGAGGTGCCGACGGTCACGCGGGAGGTCCCTGTCCGGGAACTGACCTTCTATCCCGAGAACCCTCGCATCTACTCGATCGTTTACGCCGACGGGCAGAAGCCATCCCAAGCCGAGATCCTGACGCGATTGCAGGCGCTCGAGCACGTGCGCCAGCTCGTCCAGGACATACGCGCGAACGGCGGGCTCATCGACCCGTTGATCGTGCGCCAGGGCGACATGGTCGTCTTGGAGGGCAACAGCCGCCTCGCCGCCTATCGCCACCTCGCGAAGGAGGACCCGATCAAGTGGGCGGACGCGACCTGCACCCTCCTGCCTGCGGACATCGACGAGCACCTCGTGTTCGCCCTGCTCGCTCAATACCACGTGAAGGGAAAGAAGGACTGGGCACCATACGAGAAGGCGGGCTTCATCTATCGGCGCTTCAAGCAGCAGAACGTCGACCTGCAGGTCGCCGCGCCGGAGCTCGGTATCACGCGCGAGGAGGCCAAGCACCTCATCGCGGTCTACGAGTACATGATCGGCAGCGATGACCAGGACCCCGCACACTGGAGCTACTATGACGAGTTCCTGAAGTCCCGGAAAATCAAGAAGGCGCGTGACGAGGTAGCCGGCTTCGACGACTTCGTTGTCGGCGAGATCAAGTCGGGTCGCATGGGCAAGGCGATGGACCTTCGTGACAAGCTCCCCGTAATCTGCGCCGGACAGCCCAAGATACTCAAGCGCTACATTTCCGGCGCATACGACCTCACCGAAGCCTACTCGCACGCGGTGACCGCGGGCGGCGAGCACCACGCGCTCAACCGGCTCAAGCGCTTCCGCAAATGGCTTGCGGATGCGGAGACCGAGGACGACCTCCTTGAGGCGCCCAAGGCAATTCGCGACAGCATGCAGTACGAGCTCAAGGAGATCGAGCGAAAAACCAAGAAACTCAAGGATCTGATCGAAAAGAAGAAGCTCGACATCGAATGAGGCGATTGCGGCCGGCCGTGCATTCGGCCGGGATCGACAGAGGCGATCGCCATTGCTATTTGCATTCCTGCGCTGCAGTTTCGGCAGTATGGGGGTGCGGATGATTCACGAGACCACATTACCGTGCATGCGCGGCCGCTCGCTTGACCGGACGGTCCTGCTAGGGTTTGCCACAGCACGCGCTTTGCACTCGGCGAGCTTTGCGGACGTCCTCGACGAGGCTTCGGGGCGCGGTTATCAGCGCCGGCTCAACTCGCGCCACAGTCTCGACTTCCGGCGCTATGTGCAGGGTCCGGGCAGCGCCACCATACCGCTCACCTTCAACCTCCGCGGCAAGGACGGTGACGGCTGGCGCTTAGAGGCGCGCGACGGCTCGACGCTGCTGCATCTCCATGATGGCGCCCGGCCACTGGCGCAGGTCGACTGCCAGCACCGCCTCGGACATCTCTCCGACCTCGACGTCGAGCTGCCATTCATGACCTTCATCGGCCTGTCCGAGCGCGAGGAAATGGAAATCTTCGGCGTCATCAATGGCAAGGCTAAGGGGCTGTCCAACAGCCTCCTCGACTTCCATGATGCTCAACTGTGCTCGGATATCGCCAGCGAACGGCCCGAGCTCTTGGTCGCCCTGCACCTCAAGAACGAGCCGAGCTCGCCTTGGTACAACCGGCTTGATCTGGGCGGGAACCAGGTGTCCGGACTTGAGCGCCGCGCCTCCTTGCGAACGATGCAAAAGGCTTGCCGCATACTTACCAAGCGACTTAAGCCCGCAGCGGCGGATGAGGTGGCCCGCATCGCGCACGACTTTTGGCGCGCCGTAGCGCTCGTGATGCCCGACGCCTTTTCGAAGCCTCGCAGGAGTCTCGTGACGAAGGGCATTGGCGTCTACGCGCTTTCTGAGCTGGCTGCGGACTTCGTCCAAGAGGCGCCCTCCGGCACAAGGTGCGACGTGGCTTACTTCACGGCGATTATCGGCGATCTCGCCCCCCTTCTCGACTGGAGCAACGACGGGCCACTCGGCGGTCTGGGTGGCGAGGGCGGCGCTTCCCGTGCCGCCGACATCCTGCGCCAGCTTCGACGCCGTCCTCGCCTGGCGGTGGCCAATGGCTGATCGAAATATCCTCCTCATTGAGCCCGACTACAAGAATAAGTATCCCCCGCTCGGTCTGATGAAAATCGCGCAGTATCACGGGCCAAACGGCAAGCGGGACAATGTGCGCTTCGTAAAGGGGCGCGACCGGTCGGCGCTGAACCAGGCATGGGACCGCATCTACGTTACGACGCTATTCTCGTTCGAGTATCCGAAGATCGCCGAGACGATCGATTTCGCCCTTGAGGTCGCGAACGGACAAGCGGACAAGGTTTTCGTCGGCGGCATCGCCGCGTCGCTGATGCACCAGCGCTTCCTAGACGAGCGCCGCTGGCATGGCGTGCGCTTCATCAAGGGTCTCCTGACGGCACCGCCGGCGCAGTCGCTACAGCTCGACGATTTCGCCGAGGAACTCTATTCCGATGACCTGTCGGGTAAGCCAATCGAGGATTTGATCCCGGACTACTCCATCCTCGACCAAGTCGAGTATCGCTACCCTGTCCGCGACGCCTACTTCGCCTACACGTCGCGCGGTTGCATCAGGAAATGCCATTTCTGCGGCGTGCCCAAGCTCGAGGGGATGCAGCGGGACACGGACTCTCTTACCGCCACAGTGCGCGCCATCGACGAACTCTACGGACCGCGTAAGGACCTCATTCTAATGGACAACAACGTGGTGGCGTCACCGCGTTTCAAGGAGATCATCGCAGAGATCCGCGACCTAGGCTTCACGCCTGGCGCGAAGCTTCTACGTCCCGGCACGCGGGTTCCCGTCCAGCGCCGGGTCGACTTTAATCAGGGGGTCGATGCGCGGATTTTGTGCAAGGATAAGATGTATCTCCGCGAACTATCGTCGATCGCGTTGCGCCCGCTAAGGATCGCCTTCGACCATCTCGGCGTCCGCAAGCCGTATGAGCAGGCGGTAAGGTATGCGCACGAGTTCGGACTACACGAGCTGTCCAACTACATGCTCTACAACTTTCACGACGGTCCTGACGACCTGTTCGAGCGGATGCGCCTGAACGTCACGCTAAACGAGGAGCTCGGGATCCGCATCTGGTCGTTCCCGATGCGCTTCCAGCCGACGGACCGCCCGGACCGCGGACATATCGGAGACAAGTGGACGCGGTTCCAGCTCCGGTCGATGCAGATCATCCTGCAGGCGACCCACGGTGTCGTCAGCGGCGAGCCGGAGTTCTTTAAACGCGCTTTCGGCGACACGTTCGCCGACTACGAGCGGATACTGGCGATGCCGCACGACATCATCTTCAACCGGGAGTATTACGAAAACGGCCCCGGTCGGGCTGAGTTCACCGACTTCCAGCGGGCCTTCAACCGCCTTTCGGAGACCGACCGCGCCGAACTTCTTGGTCTCCTGTCATCGCGGGATCCGAGGCACTTCCATACGCTTCGCGACGATGCCGACTCCGACGCCCTGCGCGCCGTCCTCCCGTTCTACGTGCCGCGGCCGAAGGAGGAGTGGCTGACAGTCTGGCAGAGCAAACGCGACGCCGTCTCGGCCGAGGTCAACCGCGGCTTGGCGGAGGACGAGCGGGTCGAGGATGCAGGGCTCGACTACGAGGATACCTCCGAGACACCTGACGCGGTGATGCCCCCGATTGCTGCTTGAGAACGAGTAAGATGACACGACACGAAAACCCGACCGCCAACGACGTCCGCGTGGGCAAGGACCTGCTCGAGCTCGTTTCGTCGGCGATGTATGTCGAGCCGCTGACTGCCTATCGCGAGTACCTGCAGAACGCGGCGGACTCGATTGACGAGGCCCGGCGAGTTGGGCTGCTCGGCGTGGGTGAACCCGGCCGTGTAGACATTTTCCTCGATCAGGCGGCGCGTGTCGCCCGCATACGCGACAACGGGGCCTCAATTCCGGCGGAAGAGGTCGTCGACCGGCTGCTCGCTCTCGGCGGCAGCAGCAAGCGTGGCACCGATGCCCGCGGTTTTCGAGGCGTTGGCCGGCTCGCCGCTCTTGGATATGCCCAGTACCTCACTTTCCGCGCTCGCGCCCAGGGCGAGGATACCATCACCGAAGTCACGTGGGATGGTCGCCGTCTGCGCTCTGCTCTCGCCGACGCTGGTTCCGGCGACCTCGCGTCGGTAGTCGCAACGGTTGTAGATGTGCGTACGCTCCCGGCCGGGGACGAGGAGCCGCGGTTCTTCGAGGTCGAGATCGGACGGATCGTGCGCCAGCGCGGTGACCGGCTCCTCGATCCGTCGGCTGTCGAGGGCTACCTGGCCCAAATCGCGCCGGTGCCTTTCGCGGACGAGTTTCATCATGGCGCCGCCATCGCAGACGCTATCCGTGCGGCCGGTCCGCTCGGGGAGCTTGAGGTCACGATCGACGGGGGCGCGCCGATAAAGCGTCCGCATCGGGACGCCATTCCGCTCGGGGGCAGCGTATCCACGATTCACGAGCTCACCCTGCTTGAGGTGCCTGGGATGGACGGCGGCTTGGCGGCCGTCGCTTGGTTTGCGCACCATGACTACAAGGGCGCCATTCCTTCGGGGGCGCTTGTGAAGGGAGTCCGTGTCCGGGTCGGCAACATTCAGATCGGCGATCAAGCCATCCTGGAGCAAATTTTCCCAGAAAGCCGCTTCAATTCGTGGACGATCGGCGAAGTTCATGTTCTCGACCGCCGTATCGTGCCAAACGGTCGTCGTGACGAGTTCGAAGCTAATGCCCACTACGCAAATCTGGTGAATCAACTCTCGCCGGTCGGTCGTGACGTCGCAAGACGTTGCCGCACGAGTTCGAACCTTCGGTCCAAGTTGCGGGACTTTGAACTTGCAGTCGGGGACGCACAGGGGCGGATGGCCGTCATCGGACAGGGGGCCATGTCGGCTGGCGCTCACGCCGCGGAGATCGGCCGGGTGCATCAATCCGTCCTGCGCATGCGCAAAGCGATGGAGGCCGACGGAATTGAGGAAGCCGTTCGCGATAGCATGTTAAGCAGGATTGCGGTCGTCGAGGCGGAGCTCGATCGGGTTACCGAGGGCGTTACTTCCGATCCGCTCGACGTCGTTGCCGAGGGCGAGCGCGATACCTACCGACAGGTCTTCAACCTGATCTACGAGTGTTCCGCGAATAGGGTGGCCGCTAAGTCTCTTGTCGATAAAATCATACAGCGGCTCGCCGCTTAGTTGCGGCGCCGGGCGCGCTAGGTCAGGTCTGCCGCCGTGCCAGCTCCTCCTCGATGCGGCGGCGTACGCGGCGGTAAAGTGCGGGGTCTAGCATGTCGGCCAGCGTCTCGTAGACGACAGACATCGCGTCTGCGGGCGACATGGTGATTGCAGTCTCGCCCGGACGAACGACCTCCACGTCCTCGATCCGCCGTCTCGTCGAGTTGACCCGCGCGGTCAGCACCGTCAGGGCCGCCGCGTCCTCCGCCGAGATAAGGTCTTGGCTGGCTGCGTCCGCAATCTCACCGCTGACGACACCGGCCTCTGCGATCAGTTCCTGCTGCTCGTCCATGGTGATCGTCGGCCCGATCGCTTGTGACGCCGCTGCCAGGTAGGTCTCTACCTTCTCTGCCAGCTTCTTGATCTTGGAGCGGCCGCTGGAGGCCTTGTAGGTCTTCGACGCCAGGTCTTTCAACGTGGGCGATAATTCGGCTTGGATGGCCAGCCAGGTGGCGTTCTCCTCAAAGCCGTCCCGGCGCGCGTTCGGGATTGCGTCGGCGCTGACGACATGAATCTCGCCGATGTGCCACTCGTTGAAGCGCGCGTATGTCGGTCGGATCGAAGCGAACATGCCGTCTGTGATGACGGTGCCGTCAATCTGGATGTCGCGCACACGGACTCGCAGGCCCCGGCCTTCGTCGGTGAGCGCTCCGAGCACCTGATGTGTTCCGATCCAGCCCCACCATTTGGGCGGAGTCGCCTCGTCGCGTATGCCGCGGATGTTCTGGAGCTTGACCGCGTTCCGATTGGCCGGCTTCACCGAACTCAGGTAGGGCTTTCGTATCTCGTAGGTATCGACGGTGATCGCCGGCTGCGGCTGCGCGTCGTCGCCTGCCGGAACCTCCTCGAGTAGATCATCCGCGCCGTCGAGCCCCTCCTCGGTCTGCGCATCCTCGTCGATCCTCCTGTGCACGAGGTTGATCTCAATCGGCTCGAGTGGCTGGCCAGCCTCCACAGCCAGCGCGCGGACCCGGTCGGTGAAGGGAAAGTCCTTGTTGAAGTCTGCAGGGGAGGTCTGGACCAGGTAGGTTCGCAGTAGGGCGACGTCCGTGATCTCCTCAGGAGCCTCGCTGAGCCCATCCATGATCACCCGCATGTAGTGGCTGGGCGCTTCCGATGGCGGGAGCGCCCGAGGCTTGTCAGTGACAGCTGCCGCGAGAAGGTCCTGGATGTCCTCGCCGGCGCTTCGGTCGGGGTCCATCGCTTCACGCAGCCGCACGCAGTCGAACGTGACGGTCGTCTCGGTTGTCTCTCCGGCGTATTTTGTGACGAAGCGCAGCTCGTTGCAGTAGGCGATGCCCGCCAGGCGGCCGATGCCGCGGAAGCCGGCCTGCTGCCGTCGATCCTTGCTCGATGCACCCACCGAGGAGAGCACGCTCCAGGCCGTCGCGGCGGATATGCCTGTGCCGTCGTCCTCGATCGTCAACGTGCTGGCGGGGTCGTCCAGGGTAATGGTCACGGATCCCTTGGTCGGCTCCAGCCACTTGCTCCGCCTTGCTCGCCGGATCGAATCATACGCGTTCTGAATGTATTCCCTGATGGCGTGCCGTGGCTCACCGTACATACCGACAGTCAGCGTCTCGAGCACGTAGCTGCCGATGTGGGCGCGACGAACCACAGGCTGGGCGCCCGTTGCAGCGGCAGGTGCCGTAGGTTGCTGGGTGGTACTCATAGGCGTCGAAAGCCTTTCGTGTTCGACCATTTCAGTTTGGAGGCGTCCGGCTCATCAAAGTTCAGCCAGTCCTCTGGGACGGAGTATCTTGCAGCCACGGCGCGCCTAAGCGCAGCCACGGTTCCACGGCCGAAGCCGTCGTCCCCCTCCTGCGGAATCAGCACACTCAGGGTATCCGCATCCCCTGTCTCGATATCTTCCAGGAGGTCACGCGCGCCGACGCGCATCCCGAGCAGCACGGACGAACGCCCGCGTGCCCGCTCGAGGTCGAGGACGACCGCGATCGCGGGTCGGCTGCCAGCGAGGGGAAGCGCCAAATACCGTTCGACATCCGCTTGCAGCGCTTCAACGATAAGCGCCACGGCGGGACCTAGGTGTTGTCGCTCGGCGGCCGAGAGCGCTGCTGCCGCCCCCGTTCCGAGCGGCAGGCGTCGACGCCTGCCGGCCGGCTCGAAGTAGATGCCGTGCAGCACTCCGGCGAAGAACGCGAGGGCCTCCGCAGGAGCCGTCCCATCCGCTGCGGTGTTCGCTATCAGATTCAGGGCACTCTGGAGGCCGCCGAGCGCCGCCTCGCGCACCGACTTGCCCAGCGCAAACCATTCCGAGGGGGCCAACGGCGGATCCCGCTGCTCCCCTAGTCCGGCGATCGCCGCCTCCTGACGAAAAGGATCGGCCGAGACGAGCTCGGCCACTGTGGCTGCGAACACCGGATTGGGCTGTGCAGGCGGCGCCATCAGCTCTGCGAGCGTCGAGATCGTTGCTGGCTGCGCACCGCCTTGGTCGTCTGCCGCGTCGGGTTCGGCGTTTGGCGGCGGACGCCTCCTCGGCGTTCTGGCGGCGATCTCCTCGGCGGTGGGCGCCATCAGTGGCTGCACGGCCCGGAAGAGCTGCGGCACCGGCAGCCGGGCGAACCGGTGCATGACCACAACCAGCATCTCGACGCTGACGACGTGCAGCTCGGTCATATTGGTATGTGTCGTTAGCTCGTGGAGCAGTAGCGGTGAAGGCAGGACCGTCTCGAATTCGCGCTGGTTTCCTTGGCGACGACCGGCGGCGTCGAGAATCCCCGCGGGCCTGTAGACCCAGTCGTCCTTGTTGTCGTTCGTAAGCATGATCACCGAGCCCGCGGCCTTGCCATGGCAGTGATTGACGACCTCGTTCCAGAGCATACGGTCGCCAAACCGGTTCTCAGGCTTATTGTGGTCGGCGAACCCAGGCGGTATCCGACCCTCGACGCGCGCGGCGACCTCGGCATCTATCCACTGCAGGATCGGGAATATGTTACTATCGAGGACGTGATCGTTGATGAAAGGTAGGATCTCGGATGCGAGGTCTTCCCAACCGGTCGCGGGCGTCATCCCGCACAACCTCATCAACTCCTGGCCGAGACGATCGATCTCCGCCTGGTAGGTCGCGAGATCGGCGAAACCGCGCACCTGCCGGTCGTCAGCCGCCATCGCGACATGCGCCTTAGCCTGCTCGACCGACTGCTGCAGACTCTTGATTGCCGCCTTCAGGGGCGTGAGGGCCGCCTGGTTCGACCTTAGATAACCGTAGAGCTCGTGCGCCGCCCACACCGGGACGAGGAAGCGCGTCCCGAGCATTGCGACCCAGTCGAAGAACTCCCCGCGAGGCTCCCTCCCGAGACTGAACAGCCAGAACAGGACGTTCGTGTCCACGAACACCAGCGTGGTTGGTTCGGCGATCGCGTCTGCGATCTCCTGATACAACTCGTGCTGGGCGATCGTCGTCGGGTGGAGCTTCACGCGCTACCACCTCCCCACTGATGTGGCAGGCTTGCTTCACTGCCGATCAACATCCGATCATCTTTCGCCACCCCCCACCTGCCCATACCGAGAAGTTGCCCGTATCCCAACTGCTGTCGATCCAATCATGGCGCTTCGACCCGGGCCGCCCGGTGCAGCATCGATCTAGGAGAAGTTTTCCATGCGCTTGTTCAAGAGGTCGTTAGCGAACGCCCGGATCAGCAGCGATTCCAACTGCCCGATCATGCCATCCGCAACCTCGTAGGCGCTGACGTAAGCGGCCAGCTCGTGCAGTCGGACATTCACCGTCCGAATCTGGCGGCGCAGCTCGTCCGATGTGCGGAAATCCTGACGGTGCTCGGGGTGGTTCACCCGCCGGATATTCTGCAATTGGCGGTCCCGATTGAACACCAAGTTAATCTCTTTCCAAAGCGATTGGCTCCTCGCCTTGCCCGCGTAGAGTGCACGGCCCCGGCTATCATGAAAGATGTAAATGCCATGGTGGGCCTCCAGCTCCTTGCGCAGCCCCAAAAGATATGGGTGCTCGAAACCGTCCACCTTTGCCTGGAAGATACAGTAGTTCTCCCCCGAGCCAATCTGAGCCGGGGTCAACTCGAAAAACTCTACGATCGGACGCAAGGCCGACAACTGAGTTCGATTGGCCGATACAGACTCAACCTTGAATATAAGGCCCGCCATTTGGTCCGCAGTGACCTCGTCGCGCGCTTCCCAGTTCGACAACGCCTGAACGGTTACGCCTAACTTCGCCGCAACCGCGCGGTTGGTTGGCTGCTTGCCAAGCTCGCGCTCCATCCGCTTTCGGATGCTCGCAATAAATTGAGCGCCAGTCATTTTCTCCGCCTCCCTACCGTGAGTGCCACGTTGTCGGCGCAAATCAAGTTTTGTATTCGTGATCTGCATTGAACGCTGCGAGCACGCCGCCCTAAGACGGTGATCTGTAGTAGATCGGCCAATGTATCTACGCTGCTATGCAGCTTGGTTCGTCGCTTCGGTCCTCCGTGGCCTGCGCCAGGAAGCGCGCGAGGGCGGCCTTTCGGGAATCGCGATCAAGCGCATAGGCCGTTTGCTTGAATGCAACGCCATCGAGCAAGCCCTGGATGTAGCCCGATATGGTGTCGGCAGCCATGATCAGCGCTGTGTCCAAACTGTGTATGTATTTGCTGGTTACCGTCCCCTTCGAATGCCCGAGAAGCGCGGCGATCGTGACCTCGGTAAAGCCGAGATCGTTCGCGATGCTCGCGAAGCTGTGGCGCAAGACGTGGGGCGTGACGTCCGCGAGTGCGGTTCCAAAAAAAATCTTCTCCCAATGGTTGGGGAAGCTGCCGAAGGCGTTATCCTCGCCCATACCGGGGAATACGAAGGTGCCGCTCTCGCCGGTCCGTTGGCCCTCTAGGAATTCGATCACCGGCAACCCGATCGGCCGTATCGACGCTCCTTCTTTGCTGTCTTGGAGCCGTAGGCAGCTCCCATCGAGGTCGACCTCATCCCACCCGAGGCCGATGATCTCACCTCGACGGCATCCCGTCATCGCCAGCTGGCGAATGATTTCGACCGTCAACGTGTAGCGCGTGTCCTTGGCGGCCTCGGCGAGGATCGCATTCAGTGCGCGGTATTCGACTTCGGTCAGGCGCCGATCGCGAACAACGTCCTTGGGCTTCCGGATGCCGTGGGCCGGGTTGCGTTCGATGATGCCGTTTTCGCAAGCATAGGTCAGGATCCCCCCGAGCAGTCCGACCGTCCGTGTCGCGGTTCCGGCCCCTCCGCGCACGATCGCCCGGCCTCGAAGCTTCTTCGTCTTCACGTTTACGGCGGTCTTGCCGGCCATGATGTCCTTGAGCAGGCGGTTCACGTCAGCCTTGGCCAGGTCCTTGACCCGGCGCGTGCCGATGAGCGGGATGATGTGTCGCCGGATGCGGCCGATGTCCGTAACGATCGTGGACGCTTTCTTCGGACGCCCACCCTTCCCAAGGATGAGTCCGGCTTCCAGGTCGGCGATGTAGTTGTTGCAGAGCTCCTTCACGGTGATCGCCTTGTGGTCGAGCTGCCGCTCGTCGGCGGGGTTGTCGCCCTGCGCTATCCGTCCGAGGAGAACGCGAGCCTCCTTGCGCGCTGCTTCAGGTGTCCACACGCCGTGCGGCCCAATCGTGAAGCGTCGACTGCGCCCCGCAGCGCGATACTGGACGAGGTAGCTGCGTTTGCCCGAACGGAAGACGCGGAGGCCGAACCCGGCCAAGTCGTCGTCCCAGATAAAATAGTCGGCGGCACCAGGCTCGGCCTGGTCCACGATACGCTTGCTGAGTTTTGCCATTTGACCTACTCCGGCGGTCTCAAAACCGCTTCCAAGGGTTGTCCCGCGGAAGCACCACGGAAGCACCTGAGCGGAAGCTCGGACCTGTTGTAGGATACTGGCTTCGGTCTATGACGCCAGAAAAATGAACGATCGTAGTGGTTTAGCGCGCTCTAGCGTAGAAAAAGAAACCATAGCGAAAGTTAGCTTTTCGGGCTCCGAAGGCAGGGGTCATGGGTTCGAATCCCTTCCGGTGCGCCACCGACTGATCCCGGTATGCTCAGTCGATGCCCCCGCGATGCGCGTCATTTCAGCGTCGCGAGATAATTGATCAGCGCACCGCGCTGCCCGGCATCGGAGACTGCGACGACCATCCGCGTACCCGGCACGACCTTGGCCGGGGCGGCGAGATATGAGTCGAGGATTGCTTTGGTCCAGACGATCTTCGACGCCTTCAGCGCCGGGCTGTAGGCAAACGCGGTCGAGCCTGCCTTTCGCCCGACGACACCGGCCAGGTTGGGCGCGATCCCCGCAGGCGCACCGGCCTTTACCGAATGGCACATCTGGCAACGTTGCTTGAAGATCTGGTCGCCCGCCGGCGTCTGTGCCTGTGCCGCAGCCGCGGTCAACAACGTGGCAGGTACGACTGCAAACAGGGTGCGCATGATATCGTCTCCTCGGGTGCGCAACTTAGACGGGTCGACCTGAACCCGCGCTGATCGTCTTGGGGTCGGTTCCGTAGCGGTTTTCGCCGGGCTTCCCCGGCTGGACGAGCAGGATCAGCAGGACGATGGCACCGACCAGCAACGCGATCGCGGCGACGATGCTTTGCGCGCCCGATTCGACGCTGGCCAGCCAGCCGAAATACGGAACCGCGAATAGCAGCATCCACCATCCGGCGCGATCGATGTCGTGGAGACGCCGGATTCCGACCGTGGTCGCGGGCAGCAGCAGGACAAGCGTCACGATCAGCGTCACCGGCCCCATGCCTGCGAACAACGCCGCCTGGCCGGTCGCCGCTTCGGTATAGCTTGCCAGCATCTGCGCGATCAGCGCCAAAAGCCAGAACAGCCAGAACTCCATCCGCCGCGATCGCCCGGCATAATCGGTCAACCGGCGGAACGGCATGATCACCCACTGCATCGCATCGTCCCCTGCTGGCTTTCAGTTTCTTGGCGCCTGCCGTCGATAACTCAGCGCCTCGGCGACGTGGATGCGACCCACGTCCTCGCTTTCGCCAAGATCGGCGATCGTCCGCGCGACGCGCAGGATACGGGTGTAACCGCGCGCCGACAAGCGCATGGCCTCGGCCGCCTGAGCGAGCAGACGGCGACCCGCGTCGTCGGGGGTCGCATGTCGTTCGAGCAACTCGCCGTCGACTTCGGCGTTGGTGCGCGGGCCGTCGGGGCCGTAACGCGCCGTCTGCACCGCGCGTGCAGCGGCGACGCGCGCGGCGACTTCGGCACTCCCCTCGGCTGGCGGCGGCAGGACAAGATCGGCTGCGCTCACCGCGGCGACGTCGACGTGCAGGTCGATCCGGTCGAGCATCGGCCCCGACACCTTCGCCTGGTAGTCGGCGGCGCAGCGCGGCGCGCGCGAGCACGCAAGCGCAGCATCGCCCAGATGCCCGCAGCGGCACGGGTTCATCGCCGCGATCAGCTGGACACGCGCCGGAAAGGTCACATGCGCGTTGGCGCGCGCGACGCTGACGCTTCCGGTCTCGAGCGGCTGGCGCAGCGAATCGAGCACCGCGCGCTGGAACTCGGGCAGTTCGTCGAGGAACAGCACGCCGAGATGCGCAAGGCTCACCTCGCCCGGTTTCACCTTCAGCCCGCCCCCCGTCAGCGCCGCCATCGACGCCGAGTGATGCGGGCTGCGGAACGGCCGCGTCCTGATCAGCCGCCCATCGTTCAGCATGCCCGCGACACTCGCCACCATCGAGACTTCGAGCGCCTCCGACGCGGTTAGATCGGGCAGAATACCGGGCAGGCAGGAGGCGAGCAGCGATTTTCCGGCACCCGGCGGCCCGACCATGAGCAAATTATGCCCGCCCGCCGCGGCGATCTCAAGCGCGCGCTTGGCGACCTCCTGCCCCTTGACCTGCGCAAGATCGGGCCCCGCATCACGTGCCTGGACCAGCCCCGCCTCGGGGGGACGCAGGAGCGCCTGTCCCTTGAAATGATCGAGCAGGCTGAGCAGGTCGGGCGCGGCGATGACTTCGACATCGCCCGCCCATGCGGCTTCGGGACCCTGCACGGCCGGACACACCAGCCCGCTGCCGATTTCCGATGCATGCAGCGCCGCGAGCAGTACACCCGGCGACGGCGCGACGCGCCCGTCGAGCCCGAGCTCGCCGACGACGACATAGCTCGCCAGCGTCTCGGCATCGACGATCCCCATCGCGCCGAGCAGCGCGAGCGCGATCGGCAGGTCGTAGTGCGACCCTTCCTTGGGAAGGTCGGCGGGCGACAGGTTGACCGTGATGCGCTTGGGCGGCAGCGACAATCCCAGTGAAGCGATCGCGCCGCGCACGCGCTCGCGACTTTCGGCGACCGCCTTGTCGCCGAGGCCGACGACGTTGAAA
This sequence comes from Sphingomonas sp., assembly GCA_965249015.1. Classification (GTDB taxonomy): domain Bacteria; phylum Pseudomonadota; class Alphaproteobacteria; order Sphingomonadales; family Sphingomonadaceae; genus Sphingomonas_O. The sequence goes on from CBDFLB010000001.1 coordinate 124,981, forward strand.
TTCGGCACGCCAGCGATCAGCGAGCACTGCACCTCGACGGCGCGCGCTTCGAGTCCGAGATACGCCACTGTCGGCACCGTCGCGACCATGAATCCTGTGCCCCCGTTCCCAAATCGATTTAACGTCATAATCGTGGCCTTGCCAAGCGGCCTTGCCCCAACCACATCGCAGCGCATGGACGTGGGCAGCCGATGGCGGAGGTATGAGCGCAGACCGGCGGTCCGTGCCGGCCTGTTCGCGCTCGGCGTCGTCCTGATGGTGATCTCGCCGATCATCGGCGCGCTTCCGGGTCCCGGGTTCATTATCGTCTTCCCGCTGGGGCTCGGCCTGTGCCTGAAATATTCGCGCTGGGCCAAGCGACGGTACGTGCACTTCAAGCGGCGCTGGCCCAAGCACGGGTCGTGGGCAGACTGGGGCCTGCGCCGTGCGAGCGCGAAACGCCGCGCCGCGATCGGGCGCAAAGAGAATTGACTTTCGCTGCCGCCCCCCATAAGCGCGCCTCAGCGGTCGTTCCTTCCACGGGACGACCTTTTCTTTTCAAAGTTTTGTATCAGGGCATGAGCGATGAAGCGCACTTTTCAGCCGAGCAATCTCGTCCGCGCGCGGCGTCACGGCTTCCGTCACCGGATGTCGACGGTGGGCGGCCGGGCCGTGATCCACGCCCGCCGCGCACGCGGTCGCAAGAAGCTGTCGGCCTGATCACCATATCGAAGCGCCGCGATTTCCTCGCGGCGAATTCTGCAAAGCGCGCGCCGATGCCGGGCTTCGTTCTGCTTGTCCGCGATCGTGCCGACGGCGATTCCTTACGGCGCGTCGGCTTCACCGTCACGAAAAAGATCGGCAACGCCGTCGTCCGCAACCGCATGAAACGCCGCTTTCGCGAACTCGCGCGCGACGTCATCGCCGCGCAGGGGGCTGCGGGCAGCGACCACATACTGATCGGCCGCGCGGGCGGCATCGATCGCGCATTCGCGACTTTGCGCGCCGACCTGGTGAAAGCGGTCGCAAAACTTGGCCGATGATCGCGCGGGCTCTGATCGCCATCGCGCGCGGCTGGCAGCTTGGCCCGTCGCGTCTCCTGCCGCCGTCGTGCCGCTACCTGCCGACCTGCTCGGCCTATGCGATCGAGGCGATCGGCAAGCACGGCGCGGGTCGCGGCAGCTGGCTGGCTGTGCGCCGGATCGCCCGCTGTCACCCGTTCGGCGGGCATGGCTATGACCCCGTCCCGTAATCGTCAGGAACATTCAAGCCGTGGATAATCAGCGCAACATGATCCTTGCGATCATCCTGTCGGCGCTTGTCCTGTTCGGCTGGAGCGCGGTGTCGGAGCGCTTTTTCCCGACGCCCCGGCCGCCGGCGGCGCAGACCGTCAACACCTCGCCAGTCGCTCCTGCGAGCACGCCTGCCCCCTCGCCCGTCACTATCGTGCAGGACCGCGCCAAGGTCATCGCCGCGACGCCGCGCATCGCCATCCGCACGCCGCGCCTCGTCGGCTCGATCAACCTTACCGGCGCGCGCATCGACGATCTGGTGCTGACCGCCCACCGCCAGACGGTCGAAAAAAATTCGCCGCCGATCCGGCTGCTGTCGCCCGGCGGCAGCGCCAATGCCTATTATGCCGGCTTCGGCTGGTCGGGCGACGGCCTCGCCGCCCCCGGTCCCGCGACCGTCTGGCAGGCCGATGGCGCAGCACTCACGCCGACGACGCCGGTGACGTTGCGCTGGACCAATCCGACTGGGCAGACGTTCACGATCCGCTATTCGGTCGACTCGAACTACATGTTCACCGTCGAACAGAGTGTCGGCAACGGCGGGTCCGCGCCGATTGCCGCGCGCACCTATGCCTATGTCAGCCGCGACGGCAAATCGAAGGATCCCGACACCTGGACTGCGCACGTCGGCCCCATCGGCACGTTCAACGCTGCCACCAATTACAGCGTGAACTATTCCGACCTCGACACCGCGGGTGCGGGGGGCACGCGTTTCCAGTCGAAAGGCGGCTGGATGGGCTTTGGCGATCACTTCTGGCTGACGGCACTCATTCCTCCGCAGGGAGCCGGGGTCGATACCGGCTTTCGGGCCGGCGGCAGCACCTATCAGGCCGACTTTGCGCTGGCGCCTGCCACGATCGCGCCGGGCGCGCGGCAGACTGTGACATCGCACTTCTTCGCGGGCGCAAAGGAGACCAACATCCTCGACGCCTATGAGGACAAGCTTGGCATCACGCATTTCGGCAAGGCGATCGACTGGGGCTGGTTCGAGATCGTCGAAAAGCCGATCTTCAAATATCTCGACTGGCTGTTCCGTGTCACCGGCAACTTCGGCCTCGCGATCATCCTGCTGACCGTCACCGTGCGCGGGCTGATGTTCCCGATCGCGCAAAAGCAGTTCGCTTCCATGGCCGCGATGCGCGTCGTCCAGCCCAAGATGAAGGCGCTGCAGGACCGCTACAAGGACGACAAGCCGCGCCTGCAACAGGAAACGATGGCGCTGTACAAGTCCGAAAAGATCAATCCGCTCGCCGGCTGCGCGCCGATCCTGCTGCAGATCCCGGTCTTCTATGCGCTCTACAAGGTGCTGTTGCTGACGATCGAGATGCGGCACCAGCCGTTCGTCCTGTGGATCAAGGATCTGTCGGCACCCGACCCGTTCCTGTTCGGCTTGTTTCCGAACCTCGGCATTCCGCATTTTCTTGCCATCGGCATCCTGCCCGTCATCGTCGGCATCACGCAATATGTGCAGTTCAAGCTCAACCCGACGCCGATGGACCCCGCGCAGCAGCAGGTTTTCAAGATCATGCCCTTCGTCCTCATCTTCGTCATGGCGCCCTTTGCGGCGGGGCTTCAGGTCTACTGGATGACGACCAACCTGCTGACCATCGCACAGCAGAAGCTGCTCTACGCGCGCCATCCGGTGCTGAAGCAGGCGGTCGTCAAGTGATCGGCGACTCGAATAGCGTTGCTATTCGAGCGACCGGCACTCCCGGACGGCGGGGCGAGGCCCCGACCGACGACGCGGGACTTGCTCCCGCGGCGGATCAGCGAGACTTGATCGAATCCGCCCGGAAACTCTTCTCCGGGCCCGTCACGTTCCTCAAATCCGCCCCGACGCTCGAATTCCTTCCCGATCCCGACTTCCCCGAAGTCGCATTCGCAGGACGCTCGAACGTGGGCAAGTCGTCGCTGCTGAACGCGCTGACCAATCGCAACAGCCTTGCCCGTACCTCGAATACGCCGGGGCGGACGCAGGAACTGAACTTCTTCGACGTCGGCGATCCGCCGCAGCTTCGCCTCGTCGACATGCCCGGCTATGGTTTTGCCGAAGCACCGCGCGACATGGTCAAGCGCTGGCGCTTCCTCATCAACGATTATCTGCGCGGGCGGCAGGTGCTCGGCCGCGCCTTCGTCCTCATCGACAGCCGTCACGGGATCAAGGACGTCGACGATGACATCATGGACATGCTCGACAAGGCGGCGGTCAGCTATCACCTCGTCCTGACCAAGACCGACAAGGTCAAGGCCACCGATCTCGATGCGGTGACTCAGCGGACCACTGACCAGGCGCGCAAACGCCCCGCCGCGCACCCGACGATCTTCGTCACGTCGAGCGAGAAGATGATCGGCATCGCCGAGCTGCGCGCGGCGATCCTGGACGCGGTCGTCTGACACTCGTCATTGCGAGCGCAGCGAAGCAATCCAGTCGCGCACTCTGGATTGCTTCGCTGCGCTCGCAATGACGGGAAAGGCCTGTTCTACACGGGATCATCCCGATGCTCGTTCCATTGGTATCTAAAGTTATTGAGAAGAGGGAAAAACCCGAACACGTGTCCGCGCTTTCGAATAGTGTCAACTTCGTCAACTTCGCCCGTCATATGCGGCCCGTCGCGTAATCCGTCCCGTCCTTGCGGACGTAGCGATCGTCGGCGGTGAACATCATGTCGATGTCCGAATAGCCACCGCCGGCGCGTGTCCCCCCGCCGACGACGACGAAGCTGCAATCGGCGGCGCTTCGGTTGATCAGATGATGACCGTTGCGATTGCCCTTGGGCCAGGCCGCGCAATCGCCCGCCCGAAGGACGGTTTCGCCATCATCCTCGATCAGCACCGCCTCGCCGCTCAGCATAACGAGGAACTCGTCCTCGCCCTCATGCCAGTGGCGCTGCGACGACCAGGCTCCCGGTTTCAGGACGACATGGCTCGCGCCGAAGTCGGTCATCCCGTTCGCCGGCGCAAGGCGGCGATACCACCGCCCCTGCACCTCGGCATCGAACGGCGGCGGGTAACCGGTGGCATTGCTCTGCGGGATGGCGTCGAGATTTATTTTGGGCATAGGGAGAAATATGTCGCAAGCGCTCGCCCTCGCCAAGTCCCTGATCGCGGCGCCGAGCGTAACGCCCGCCACCGGGCCGGTCTTCGACGTGCTCGAAGCCGCGCTTGTCGCTCAGGGCTTCGCAGTCGATCGCTTCATGACCGGTGAAGCTCCCGATGGCCCCGTCGAAAATCTTCTCGCGACCCGCGGGCGCGATACGGGGCCGCATTTTGCTTTCGCCGGTCATCTCGACGTCGTGCCGCCGGGTCTGGGCTGGTCGACCGACCCGTTCGTCCCCGAAGTGCGCGGCGGCCTTCTTCACGGCCGCGGCGCGGTCGACATGAAAAGCGCGATCGCCGCCTTCGTCGCCGCGGCGGACCGGCACCGCGGTCATGCGGGCCGCCTTACCCTCATCATCACCGGCGACGAGGAAGGCCCCGCGACCTACGGCACCGTCGCGCTGATCGAGCGAATGAAGGCGCGCGCGCTGATACCCGACCTGTGTCTGGTCGGCGAACCCACGTCGACGCATCGCCTCGGCGACACGGTCAAGATCGGGCGCCGCGGTTCGGTCAACGTCACGGTCGAGGTCGCCGGTACGCAGGGTCACGTCGCCTACCCGCATCTCGCAGACAATCCGGTCCCCAAGCTCATCCATATCCTGTCGGCGGTCGACGCGATCCACCTCGACGACGGCACCGACTGGTTCCAGCCGTCGAACATCGAGATCACCACGGTCGACGTCGGCAACGCCGCGACCAACGTCATTCCGGCCCGAGCGAGTGCCCGACTGAGCATCCGGTTCAACGATCTGCAACGCGGCGCGGCGCTGGTCGAACGCATCCGCGACGTCGCCTCGGGTGCGACGGTGACGGCGCGCATTTCGGGCGAAGCGTTCCTGACTGCGCCCGGCGCGTTCAGCGCGCTGGTTGGTGACGCCATTACCGAAGTGACCGGCCTCGCGCCCCTTTTGTCGACGACGGGCGGAACGTCCGATGCGCGCTATCTCGTCGCGCTTTGTCCGGTCGTCGAATTCGGCCTGTGCAACGCGACGATGCACAAGCTCGACGAGGCGGTGGCGCTGGACGATCTCGAAGCGCTGACCGACGTCTATGCGGCGATCCTCAGGCGCGTGTTCGCCTGAAAACGATGTAGAGCGCCCCGGCCCCGCCATGGCGCGGATGCGCATTGCGCACCGCCGCGATCATCGCGCGATGGCGCGAAGCCGCCAGCCAGTCACCGACCGATGCGCGAATGACCCCGCGCACTGGCAAGTCGGCGCGATTGACATGACGGGCGGGTGGCCGCCCGGTGATCAGCAGGATGACACGGGCACCGTCGCGGATTGCCTCGTCGAGCCCGCGATCGAGACGGTGGTGCGCCGCCGACAGAGTGCAGCCGTGCAGGTCGATCGTGCGATCGGGAACGATGCGGCCAGTGGCGATCGATTTGTCCCAGGTGCCATCGAGCGTGTTTTGCGACGGCTTTGGCTGATTGGCGAAGTTCTGCGCTTGGCGAAGTGCGGTTCGTCCGGCAGGCCGCGCGTCGACAGGTTCGGGGTTGGGGCGCTCGTCGACGACGGTCGAGGTCGGCCGCAGCGCACGCGCCGATTCGGTCACGCGCCGCCACAGCGCGGCCTCCTGCGGACTAAGGCGTCGTCCCGCCATCCGCCGCCAATCGTGCAAGCGTTCCCTTGGGGACCAGCACGAATGCGGTCCCCCGGGCGGTCATCCCCCCGGCGATCCGCGCCGCTTCGTCGCCAGCGCCCCAGAACGTGTCGAAACGATTTGCGCTCTTGATCGCACCGCCGGTGTCCTGCGCGATCCACAGCCCGTTCGCCTCCGCCCGGTCGACCCTGAGGAAAACCGGTGCGCCCAGCGGCACGAACGCCGGGTCGGCCGCAACCGACGTCTGCGCGGTCACCGGCGTGTTGAGCGCGCCGATCGGACCCGGGCCGGTCAGCTCGCGAAAGAAAATCCAGCTCTTGTTCTCGCGCATGATCGCACGCCCTTCATCGGGATTGTCGCGAAGCCACGCCACCAGATCCTGCATCGTTGTCCGCCCGGGCTCGAGCAGCCCGCGCTCGCGCATCAGCCGGCCGATCCCGGTGTAGTCATGGCCGTTCTGCCCGGCATAGCCGATCCGCATCACCGACCCGTCGGGGAAGCGCAGCCGCCCCGACCCCTGAACCTGGAGAAAGAAAAATTCGATCGGATCGGCCGCCCACGCAAGTTCGAGCCCGCGTCCGTCAAGCGCGCCCGTCTCAATCGCGGCCCGGTCGAAATAGGGTACGAACTGGCCGTCGGCGATCCGGCCGCGCTTCGTCGCATTGCGGCACGGTGGGACGGCGGGCGCAGTTGCGACGGGCCAGCCTGCCGGACATTGTACGCCGGTCCGCTCGATCAGGTCGGGCGGCGGCGCATAGACCGGCATCGCACCCGACAGCGGTGACCGTAAAGCGGCAATTTCGGGTTCGTAATATCCGGTCGCAAAAGCGCTTCCCGTCCCGACGCGCACCGTCTCAAAGGCGTCCTCGAAGAAGCGTCGCGCGTCGCTCGCCTGGGACGCAGCGTTGCACGCGGCCTGCCAGTCGCTCGGTCGGGTCAGTCGCGAACGGTCATCGCGGTGGAGCAGCGCCACGCAGGTCATCCGGAACGCCGCCAGCGCACGCGTGGCCCGTGCCGCGTCGATCCCCAGCGCCGTGATCGAAGGACCTGCGCTTACACCCGCCGCGCGTGCGTCGAGCGGCGGTGGCAGCGAAGTGGTCGATGGAGCTCGGCGCGGTGCGACGCAACTCGACAATGTCAAAAACGCCGCAGCCAGCGCGACGAGCCGCAGCGTCACGCCGATTCGTCGGTATCGACCAATATCCAGTTCGGATCCGCCGCGCGGATCGTCTTGCTGAATGTCCACGCGTCGTGCGTCGGGACGGCATCGCTCAGCGACCCGGCGATGACGTTGCCGTCGGCGTCGCGCGTCACCGCCGAGATATCGGCATCGAAGCGCACCGTTATCGTCGCCATTTTGCCGACCAGTTCGGCCGACGCGATCCTGGCGTTCTCTATGTTCATGAGACGGTTTTCAAGGACGTGGCCCGATGTCGCGCGCTCGGCGATCGACGCTGCAAATGCTTCGCGCACCTCTTCACCGACATAGGGGGCGAGCGCCTCTTCGTCGCCGCGCCAATAGGCTTCGAGGATCATGCGGTAGGCCGACTTCGCACCCTCGAGAAAGCGCGCCACGTCGAAGCTGTTGTCGGCGCTAATGATGGCGCGGACACCGGCGGCGGCAGCGGGCTCGAACACCGTGTCCGACGATGTCGCGCTCGCCGTCCGCGGTTCCTCGATCGCAACCGGCGCACCCGTCAGCGCGGCATCAAGCGGCGCGACATAGGTCTGTTCGTGCCCCGTCCGTTTGCCGAGCACCGAATAAAGACGCAGTGCCAGAAACGCGGCAACCATGGCGAGAAGGACGATACCGACCACAAAACCTCCGGTTGTTCTATCCCCCACATAGGGCGCACGGGCCAACACTTCAAACTGGCATTGCCCTTCGGGGTTTCATCCTGCTAGGCGCGCGGCTCGCATATTCCAATATCTTTTGCAGGATCGTGACGACATGGCTGACGAGCAGGGCACCGAAACACTCGCGAACGGTGAGGACACCAGCCCTCAAGCGGGCGTCGTGTCGCAATATGTGAAGGACCTGTCGTTCGAAAACCCCAACGCACCGGCGGTCTATCAATGGCAGGGGCAGCCGCAGATCGACGTCCAGTTCAACATCGCCTCGGGACAGGTCGGTGACGACATGTACGAGGTCGTGCTGAAGATCGAAGTCAAGGCGAGTGCGGCCGACAAGACCGCGTTCCAGGTCGAGCTGTCCTATGCCGGCCTGTTCGCGCTGCGCAATATTCCCGCCGACCAGCTGCAACCCTTTCTGCTTGCCGAAGCACCGCGCATCCTGTTTCCGTTCGCGCGCCGTTCGCTCGCCGACGTCGTGCGCGATGGCGGATTTCCGCCGCTGATGCTCGAGCCGATCGATTTCGGACAGCTGTATCTTGCCCAAGCCGCGCAGGCCGAAGCGATGGCCGCGCCGGTGGGCGAAGCCTGAGCCCTGCTCGCGGACGCATGAACCTCGTCCGCGCCACCGCCTCGATCGGGGGGCTGACCCTCGTCAGCCGCGTGCTTGGCATGGTGCGCGACATGCTGATGGCACGCTATGTCGGCGCGGGGTTCGCCTCCGATGCGTTCCTGATCGCGTGGCGCCTGCCCAACCTGTTCCGCGCGCTCTTTGCCGAAGGCGCTTTTGCTGCCGTCTTCGTGCCCATGTTCAACCGAAGGATGGCCGAGGCCGACGGCGCCGATCCCGGATCGGGACTCGCCGCCGCCAACGTCTTTGCGGGGCAGGTGCTGTCGGTATTGCTGCCGTTCCTGATCGTTTTCACCGCGATCATGATCGCAGCGACGGGCCCCGTCGTCTACGCGATGACCGGCGGTTTCCCCGAAGGCGGCCCGGCCAAGTTCGCGCTTGCCAGCCACCTGACACAGATCACGTTTCCGTATCTGGGGCTGATTTCGCTCGTATCTCTGCTCGGCGGCATCCTCAACTCGCTCAACCGCTTCTGGGTCAACGCCGCCGCGCCGATCCTGCTCAACGTGGCGATGATCGTCGCGATCGTTTTCTTTCGCGGGCACAACAGCGTCGAAATCGCCGAGAGACAAGCGGTCGCGGTGACGGTGGCGGGGGTGCTGCAACTGCTCTGGCTTATCGGGTCGTGCCGCCGCGCGGGCGTCGTCCTGCGACTGACCGCGCCGCGCTTGTCGCCCGACGTCAAGCGCATGCTGTGGCTGATCGGCCCCGCCGCCATCGGCCAGGGCGCGATCCAGTTCAACCTGCTGATCTCGACCTCGCTCGCCGCGCGCTTTCTCGAGCAGGGCGCGGTCAGCTACCTCTACTATGCCGATCGCCTCAACCAGCTTCCGCTCGGGCTGATCGGGATCGGTGTCGGTACCGCGATCCTGCCGGGCCTCTCGCGACAGATCGCGAGCGGTGACGATCGTGCAGCCAGCCACACGCAGAACCGTGCGATGGAGTTAAGCCTGTTGCTCGCGCTACCCGCTGCGGTCGCGCTCGTCGTATCGGCGACGCCGCTGATCCGCGGCGTCTTTCAACATGGCGCGTTCTCGGCCACCGATACGGCCGGAACCGCCGGGGCGCTCGCCGCCTTTTCGCTGGGCGTCCCCGCCTATATCCTGATCAAGGTCCTTACGCCCGGCTTCTATGCGCGGCAGGATACGCGGACGCCGGTGCGGCTCGCGGTGATATCGATGACGGTCAACCTTGCCGGCAATCTGCTTTCGGTGCTCGTGCTCGACGCAGGATTCGTCGGCATCGCGCTGTCGACCGCGCTGGCGGCATGGGTGAACGTCGTTCTGCTCTACGCGACGCTCCACCGCGCCGACCACCTGCGCTTCGATACGCGCTTCAAGGACAAGGCGCTGCGCATCGTGGCGGCAGGCGTGATCATGGGTGGCGTCCTCTGGCTGCTCAACCCGCTCGCCGACGCGCACATGACAAGCGGCGCTGTCGAACGCGTCGGCGCGCTCGCGCTGTTGTGTGGCGTGGGAGCCGCGGTCTATGCAACTGCGGCGATGCTTTTCGGGGCAGTGACGATTGCCGATCTGAGGCAGCAATTCGGGCGAACGAGATGAGCATGCGCGTCGTGTCGGGCATCCAGCCGACCGGAAATCTTCACCTCGGCAACTATCTGGGGGCGATCCGCAACTGGGTGCGGATGCAGGACGACGTCACCGGCGGGGCTGGTGGCCAGTGCTTGTATTTCCTTGCCGACCTCCACGCCATCACCGTCCACAACGATCCCGCGACGCTTGCCGCCAACACGCGCGAGATGGCAGCGGCCCTGATCGCAAGCGGTATCGATCCGGCGCGGTCGATCCTGTTCAATCAGGCGCGCGTGCCCGCGCATGCAGAGCTCGCATGGCTGCTGTTCTGCACGGCGCGGATCGGCTGGCTCAACCGGATGACGCAGTTCAAGGAAAAGTCGGGCAAGAACCGCGAGGGCGCGAGCATCGGCCTCTTTGCCTATCCCGTGCTTCAGGCGGCGGACGTGCTGCTCTACCAGGCGACGCACGTGCCCGTGGGCGACGACCAGAAGCAGCATCTCGAGCTGGCGCGCGACATCGCGACGAAGTTCAACACCGATTTCGCCGTCGATCTCTTCACCTTGCCCGAACCGATCATCCCGCCTGCCGCCGCACGGATCATGAGCCTTCGCGATGGTACCGCGAAAATGTCGAAATCGGACCCGAGCGACATGAGCCGGATCAACCTGACCGACGACCGCGACATGATCGCGCAGAAGATACGCAAGGCCAAGACCGATGCCGAAGCTTTGCCAAGCGAGAGCCCGGGCCTCGACGGCCGCGCCGAAGCGCGCAATCTGGTCGGCATAATGGCCGCGCTCGAGGACCGCAGTATCGATGCCGTCCTGAACGACTATGGCGGATCGCAATTCGGGCCTTTCAAGGTCGCGCTGGCAGAGCGTCTCGTCGCCACACTTGATCCGATACGAACCCGGTTCGAAGCGCTGCGCGATCCGACGGCAATCGATAAAATCCTGACCGCGGGCGCGGAACGGGCCAGCGCGCTTGCAGCGCAAACGCTACGACAGGCCTATTCGGCGCTCGGGCTGCAGCGCTGACGACCAGCCGTGCCGTTCAAGCGACGTTCAGCGACAAAGCTTCACTCTCGATTCAATTTCCCTTCGGAGTCGCATTCGAGGTTCAAGCAGATGATAAGCAAAATAAAATATCTCGTACCCTCGGCCTTGCTCGCGCTCGCGGCGTGCGCAACGCCCTTTCAAGCCAAGGTGTCACGCTTTCAGGCCTTGCCGGCCGCGCAGGGCCAGACGTTCGCGATCCGGTCGGACGATCCGCGCCTCGATGGCGGGCTTGAATTTCAGAATTATGCCAACCTCGTCGCGCAGCGGCTGAACGCGTTTGGTTATACACGTGCTTCGAGCCCCGCCGCCGCAAATTTGATCGTCTCGCTCGATTATGGTGTCGACAAGGGTCGCGAGAAAGTGCGTAGCCTCCCGGGCTCAGGGTTCGGATATGGCGGGTTCGGTCACTACGGCGCCTTCGGCTATGGCGGTTTCGGTCGTCCATATTACGGGTTCGGACGTCGCGCGTTCATGTATGGATTTTACGACCCGTTCCTGTTCGACGACTATAATCAGGTCGAAAGCTATACTGTCTATGCTTCGCAACTCGACATGAAGATCGCACGGCGCGGGTCGGGCGAGCGTGTGTTCGAAGGCACGGCCAAGGCGATGTCGACCGACGATGATCTGACGACGCTGGTTCCCAACCTGATCGAAGCCATGTTTACCGGCTTTCCGGGAAACTCGGGCGAAACCGTCAACATCACCGTCGCACCTCCCGGCAAGCGCCGCGGCTAGCCTTCGAGAACGCGAAGCAGCGCGCGGACGTCGGCGTCGATCTCGCTGTCGGCCGCACGCAGCCGTTCGATCTGTTTGACCGCGTGGATGACGGTGGTGTGGTCGCGGCCGCCGAAGCGCCGACCGATTTCAGGCAGCGATCGCGGCGTCAGTTGCTTGGCAAGGTACATCGCGATCTGACGCGGACGCGCAACGGCACGTGCCCGCCGCGCGGAAACCATCTCGGCTTGGCGGATCTTGAAATGATCCGACACGCGCTTCTGAATTTCGTCGATCGTCACGCGCTTGCGACTGGCGCGAAACATGTCGGCGAGGACCTCTTCGGCAAAACTCTCGTCGATCGGCCGCGCGTTCAGCGAGGCGTATGCAACCAGCCGGTTCAACCCGCCCTCGAGCTCGCGCACGTTCGCGGCGATGCGGCTTGCAAGCATGTCGAGCACCACGGGCGCAATGACGACACCGGGCATCGCTGCGACCTTCGCATCGACGATGGCCCGGCGCAGCGGATAGTCGGCGGGCTGAATATCGACGACCAGCCCCTGCGTCAGGCGTGACAGAATGCGGCCCTCGACCCCGTCGAGCTCCTGCGGGCTCCGGTCGGCGCTGATGATCAGGCGACGCCCGCCGCGCATGAGCTCATCGATGGTGTAAAGAAACTCCTCCTGCGTCGTTTCCTTTCCGGCGATGAACTGGAAATCGTCGATCAGCAGGATGTCGACCGAGCGCAGCCGGTCCTTGAATGCCATCGTGTCCTTGGCGCGCATGGCGTTTACGAAATCGATCATGAAGCGTTCGGCCGACATCGCCAGCGCCCGCGCCTGTGGCTTGCGCGCGGTATAGCCGTGGCCGATCGCATGGAGCAGGTGCGTTTTGCCCTGTCCGGTCGCGCCATAGATGAAAAGCGGGTTGAACCGCATCGGCCCGCCTTCGGCAATCGCACGCGCGGCGTTGCAGGCGATGCGGTTGGCGTCGCCGACGACGAACGTGTCGAACGTGAACTTCGGTTCGAAGCGAAAGCGTGGCGTGGCTGGTTCGACCGATTCGGCGTGCGCAATCGGCGCGACCGGCTCGATCCGCTCGACATTTGCGGCCTCGGCGGCGATCCTGACCGTACGCACGTCGGGGAACACTGTTCGCCAGGCCAGCGTCAGGCGATCGGCAAAATTGCTCGACACCCAGTTCGCCATGAACGCCGACGGCAGCACGAGCGTGACCGACCGGTCCGCGGCGCAATAGGGACCGAGCGTGACGCGCCCGAGCCAGCGATCGAAGCTGCGCGCGCCGACATCGCGCCGGACTCCTTCGCGTACGACCACCCATGCATCGGCAAGACGGTCGCGCGATTCATGATCCTTGGTCGTCACCTCGTCCACACAACCTCCCCCGGCCGCTATGACACGAAAACCACCCTCCGGGACGAAACAAAGCACTGCTCACCGCGCTGCACAGCGTCCTACCCGCCGCAGCCCAAGTGTCTCCGTCGCAACCTTCAATCCGATCCGCGGAGCCGATTCGGCCGCGTGTCGCCATTGTTTTTGGGCTAGCGATCTCGCTTCTGCAAGGACGGCCCTTGCAAAAAAACTGAAATAAACGCGGTTGACTCGAACAACGCGCGTAAAATCCCCGATCTGGAAAAAACGGCCCATTTCTCAGTGGCTTCGCAGTGTCCAGATGCGATCGGCCGACCCGAATCGCGGGAAAAGCTGGAGTTTCCGACAATCGCCGGCACGCATCGCAAAAAGCCTGCCGACCAGAGATCGACAGGCTGTTATCTCAACCGAGATCGACCTTTAGCCGAGCGCGGCCACGCGCTTGGACAGCCGCGAAAATTTTCGCGATGCGGTATTCTTGTGCAAGACGCCCTTTGCAACGCCGCGTGCCATTTCGGGCTGCGCCGCGAGCAGTGCCGCCGCCGCTTCGCTCTTGTCGCCCGAAGCCAGTGCAAGTTCGACTTTCTTGACGAACGTACGAATCCGCCCGACGCGATTGCCGTTGATCTCTGCGCGCCGGTCGTTCCGGCGGATACGCTTTTTTGCCTGCGGCGTGTTCGCCATATAAACCCTCGAGCTGCTGTGAAACAAAAAACGGCGCGAGTCGCTCACGCCGGTCGATCCGCGCCGTTATCGATCCATGGTCCAAAGGTCAATGCTAGCGCTGGCAGGACCGGCACCAGAAGGTCGACCGCCCGCCGTCGACCCGGCGTTCGACGGTGCCCGCGCCGCAGGGACAACGTTGCCCCTCGCGCCCGTAAACGCGCCATTGCTTGGCGAAATAGCCGAGCTGCCCGTCGGGGCGCACATAATCGCGCAGCGATGATCCCCCCGCCTCGATCGCGGCGGCAAGAACATGTCGCACTGCCTCGACCAGCCGCGACAGGCGCGGTCTGGACAGACGGCCCGCCGCAAGCGTCGGCCTGATTCGCGCCAAATTCAGCGCTTCGCAGATATAGATGTTTCCCAGGCCCGCAACGATCCGCTGATCGAGCAGCATCGCCTTGATCGGTGCGCGACGGCCCGTAAGCGCCCGTTTCAGATATGTTGCGTCGAAATCGTCGCCAAGCGGTTCGGGACCGAGCGCTGCAAAGGCAGGCCATTGTGGCAGGTCTGCGGTCTCGACCAGGTCGAGCGATCCGAAACGCCGGGGATCGCACAATGCCAGAACGCGGCCGGTTTCGGTTTCGAGGATGAGATGGTCGTGCGCGCCGATGTCTCCGGCATCGACGCGCCATCGTCCCGACATGCCGAGATGAAAGATCAGGCTCGTCCCACGGTCGGTCCCGATGATGCCGTATTTGGCGCGCCGCGACAGGCCGATGACGCGCGCGCCCGTCAGCCGCTGGCGCAGATCGACGGGAATGGCGCGGCGAAGATCGGCCCGGCGGACGTCGACGCGGGCGAGCCGCGCGCCGAGCAGCACGGGCTCGAGCCCGCGCACGGTGGTTTCGACTTCGGGGAGTTCGGGCATTGACGATGCGGCTAGGTTGCGTTTGCCGCCCTCGCAACCCCCCGCTAGAGGCCTAGATCATGACTCAGACCGTATCATTCGGCTACGAAGACGTGGCACCGCAGGAAAAGACCGAGCGCGTGGGTCTCGTCTTCACCAGCGTCGCCGGCGACTATGACCGGATGAACGACGCGATGTCGGCAGGCATGCACCGGCTGTGGAAGAATCGCTTCGTTCGCCGCGTGAAGCCGCGCGCAGGCGAGTTCATCCTCGACATGGCGGGGGGCACCGGCGACATCGCGTTTCGCATGGCGCCGTCGGGTGCGGCGATCACCGTTGCCGACATCAATCCCGACATGCTTGCCGTCGGCATCGATCGTGCCGCCGATCAGGGTATCGACGGGCTGGTCTGGACCGAAGCCAATGCCGAGGCCCTGCAGTTCCCCGACAGGAGCTTCGATGCGTACACGATCGCGTTCGGCATTCGCAACGTGACCGATATTCCTGCGGCGCTCGTCGAGGCGCACCGCGTGCTGAAGCGCGGCGGGCGGTTTTTCTGTCTGGAGTTCTCGACGACTTTATGGCCGGGTTTCGGCACGGTGTACGACGCTTACTCGCACCGGGTCGTGCCGATGATCGGGCAGGCGATCGCGGGCGATGCCGACAGCTATCGCTACCTGATCGAATCGATACGCCGTTTTCCCGACATGGCCGCCTTCGAACGCATGATCGCGAGCGCGGGCTTCGTGCACACGAATGTCGAGCCCATGCTCGGCGGACTCGTCGCGATCCACAGCGGCTGGAAAATTTGACCCGGCCCGCAACGCATGTCTGGCGGCTGCTGAAGTGGGGCCGCATCCTCGCCCGTCACGGCGCGCTGACGGGCATAGAGCGCGACGCCATGACTCCGGTGCCGGTCAAGCGCCTGATCCGCATCGCGCGGCTCGGGGCGCGCGTGCCCAGACAGCCCGCCTATGCCGATGCTTTCCAGGCGATCGGCCCGGCGGCGATCAAGCTCGGTCAGGCGCTTGCGACGCGGCCCGACCTGGTCGGTGAATTCGCCGCGCAGGATCTGCAGCGGCTTCAGGACCGCCTGCCCCCGCTCCCCTTTCCGATGATCAAGGCTGCGATCGAGCGCGGCCTGACGCGCCCGGTCGAAGAGTTTTTTGAGAGCATCGAAGAGGTCCCCGTCGGTGCCGCCTCGATCGCGCAGGTTCACCGTGCCGTCACGACCGATGGCACGACTGTCGCCATCAAGGTCATCCGGCCGGGAGTCGAACGCGACTTTGCCGAAGCGCTCGAAACCTACGAGTGGGCCGCCGCACATGTCGAGGCGATGGGCGGCGAGTTCGCCCGCCTTCGCCCGCGCCTGACCATCGCGACCTTCCGCCAATGGACGCTGCGCGAACTCGATTTGCGGCGCGAGGCGGCGTCGGCGTCCGAACTTGCCGCCGCGATGACCGCCGAGCCCGGTTTCGTCATCCCCGCGATCGACTGGCGGCGCACCGCGCGCACCGTGCTGACGCTCGAGTGGATCGACGGAATCAAGCTTTCCAACATCGCAGCGCTCGACGCCGCGGGTATCGATCGTCCGGCGCTCGCGCGCGTGCTCGTTCGCGGTTTCCTTCGCCAGGCGATTTCGGAAGGCTTCTTCCACGCCGACATGCATCAGGGCAATCTGATGGCGCGGCCCGCAGGGGACGGGCACGCCGACCTGATCGCGATCGATTTCGGCATCATGGGCCGGATCGACCGCAAGGCGCGGCGCTGGCTCGCCGAGATCCTGTTCGGGCTGATCACCGGAAATTACCGCCGCGTCGCCGAAATACATTTCGAAGCGCAATATGTCCCCGCGCATCACAATATCGCCGAGTTCGCGACCGCGCTGCGCAGCGTCGGCGAGCCGATGCGCGGGCTTCCGGTCAAGGACATGTCGGTCGGCAACATGCTCGATTCGCTGTTCGCGATCACGCGCGATTTCGACATGGTGACGCAGCCGCATCTGCTGCTGCTCCAGAAGACGATGGTTATGGTCGAGGGTGTGGCCTCGGCGCTCGATCCCGAGATCAACATGTGGGAAACCGCGGCCCCTTATGTCCGCGACTGGCTGCGCGGTGAGCTCGGGCCCGAAGCGATCGCGGCTGACAGCATCGTCGAAAATCTGCGCTTGCTTGGCCGCCTGCCCGACCTGTTGCGACGCGTCGAGGCGCTCGTGCCCGTGCCCGGCGCGGCGCCGCCGTCGCTGCCGCTGATCCCGGTCGACGTCGTCGGCGCGAATCTCGGCGGGCTCTGGCGCTTTGGCCTCGTCGCGGTACTCGCTGCATTGGCCGGCGCAGGCGCGATGGCGTTTTTCACGTGATGCAAGGCAAGCGCATCCTCCTGATCGTCGGTGGCGGGATCGCCGCCTATAAGGTCTGCGAACTTGTCCGGCTCTTTCGCCGCGCCGACATGCCGGTGCGTTGCGCGCTGACCGCGGCAGGCGCGAAGTTCGTGACGCCGATGACGCTTGCGGCGCTCAGCGAACAACCCGTGTGCGAGACGCTGTGGGACCTGGAGCGCGAATCGAAGATCGGGCATATCGCGCTCAGCCGCGATGCCGACCTGGTCGTCGTCGCGCCGGCGACGGCCGACCTGATGGCAAAGATGGCACACGGACATGCCGACGATCTTGCAACGACGCTTCTTCTGGCGACGGACAAGCCGGTGCTCGTCGCGCCGGCGATGAACGTCCGCATGTGGCTTCACCCCGCCACCTGCCGCAACGTGGCACAGCTTCGCGCGGACGGCGCGACCGTCATGGAGCCCGCCGAGGGCACGATGGCCTGCGGCGAATATGGCGTCGGCCGGCTGCCGCATGTCGGCGCGATCTTTGCCGCAGCGCTCGACCGCCTGAAGCCGTGAGCATGCATGCGATCGTCACGGCGGGGCCGACGCATGAGCCGATCGACCCCGTCCGCTACATCGCCAACCGATCGTCGGGCAAACAGGGTTTCGCCATTGCGGCTGCGCTGGCGGCAGGGGGGATGCGCGTCACGCTGATCGCCGGACCGGTCACGCTCGAAACGCCGCCCGGCGTCACGCGCGTCGACGTCGAGACCGCTCGCGAAATGGCGGCTGCGCTTGAAGCGGCGCTTCCCGCCGACGCCGCGATCCTCGTCGCCGCCGTTGCCGACTGGCGGGTGGACTGCGCGCCAGGCAAAATCAAGAAGGACGGCAGCGGCAAACCGCCCACGCTTGTGCTCGTCGAAAACCCCGACATCCTCGCAAGCCTCGCCCGAAGCACGCGCCGTCCCCGACTTGTGATCGGTTTCGCGGCGGAAACCGAAGATGTCGTCGCCAACGCGAAGGCCAAATTGGCGCGAAAAGGCTGTGACTGGATCGTCGCGAACGATGTGTCCGGGCCCACGGGCAAAGGCGTGATGGGGGGCGAGACCAACAGCGTTCACCTGATCACGCCAGCCGGCGTCGAGAGCTGGACCCGGATGGACAAACGCGCCGTGGCGGAGCGGCTGGCACGGCGGGTCGGAGCGGCTCTCACCAGCGTCTGAGCATCCGCGAAGCCGCGCGTCCCACCGTCAATATTTGTACGACAACGACACCGTGTAAGTCCTGGGCGGCAAATATGTCGCACCGATCACGCGTCCGGTTGAAAGCGCAAACGTACTACTTTTGCGCAGGACATCGGTCAGGTTCTTGATCGACGCCTGGACCGTCAGACCATCGCTCGCGCTTGTCCAGCGAAGCCCGGCATCGAACATGGTGTACGCCGCGCTGCCTTCGGTCAGCCGCTCGAACTCGGTGAAATAAACATTGCTCTTGCCGTACAGGTCACCCGAAAAAGTCACCTTCTCGGAGTCGCCCACTGCCACGTCGAACTCGCCGCGCAGACTGTAGGACCATGTCGGTGAGTTGCGTGTCGCATTGCCGGCCAGCTGGATCTGGCACGGACCGAAGGCGTTCAGCGATCCCGCCGGACAGGGCGCGCCGAACGCCGTCGGACTCGGGTTGGTCGTAGGATTATAGGCCGGCTGCCCCGCCTGCGCGACATTCACCGGATTGAGCGGGTCGAGCGTGACGAAATCGAGATATTTGCTGTCGGTGTAGCTGACCGCACCCGACAACCGGACCGCGTCCACCGGGCGCACCAGCACATCCGCCTCCACACCCTTTGCAGATGTTTTCGCGGCATTCTCGAAAATTGTGGTGAAACCGGCGGGGCCGCCACCTACGGTCTTGTTGATCTGCAAGTCGTCGAGTTTGTACGAATAGGCGGCGAGGTTGAGCGTTACGCGACGATCGAACAGCTGCATCTTTGCGCCGATTTCGTGATTGCGGACTTTCTCCGGGCGCACGATCGTGGTGCTGCCCGCAGCGTTTTCGCCCGATCCCGCCTTGAAGCCCTCGGCATAGGTATAATAAAACAGCAGGTCGCGGTTCGGTGCCCACTGCAGGCCGAGTTCCGGCGTGAAATCTCTGAACGTCTTTTGGCGGAACGTCGCTGCCGTCGTCGTCACGAGTACGCTCGCCACCGCAGGATTGGCATTGGCCGTGAGGATTATCGACGGATTGGCGCTATCGACCTTCTCGTCGCTGTACCGGCCGCCGACCTTCAGCGATACGCCGTCAAGCCCCGCGACGACCCCGAGATCGATATTAGCCTGGCCGAAAACAGCGATCGCACGGGTGCCGAGATTGGATTTCAGACACACGCGATTGGGAGCGACCCCCGCCGGGAATCCGCACATGGCGAGCGCTTCGGCGAGCGGAACGCTGTTGACGCCGCCGGGATTGAAGACGCCGTCGCGGATCGTCGGCCGGGTCGCCAGCACGGTGATATTCGATGCCATTCCGGTCCTGCTCGAAAGGCCGACCTGGTCGCGCGGTCGCTGACGCTCGCGGAAATAGTAGACGCCCAGCACTGCCTTCAGCGCCGGGCTGTCCCAGTTCACCTGAGCTTCGTTGCTATATTGTCTGGAGTCGATCGTGCGTGTCTGCACTGTCGTCGCGTTCGGGAGCTGACTGACCACTGCCGAGATGTCGAGATCCTGGATCAACTGCGTGTCGAACTGCCGGAAATTGGCGATGTTGGTGAATGTCAGCTGTTCGGCCAGCGCGACATTCAGCGTGCCCGTCAGACTGTATGTCTCGGTATTGACCGACGGTGGCTCGTCGCTTTCCAGATCGCGCGGTCGCGATGCAAACCCGCCGGTGCCGAGTGGCGCCAGTCGCGCGACGCCGGGAAAGGCCGACTCGGCATAATGGACCGCACCGCTATGGTCGCGCTGGCGGTAATACTCCCCACTGAGCGTCAGATCGGAGCGATCATTGAACAGGACCCGTAGCTGCCCGCGCAGCATCTGTCGCTTGAGATCGTCGACATCCCAGCCGTGGACCGGATCGATGCCATAGCCGTCGCGCGACTCCGCCTTGCCCGCGATCCGGAATTGCAGCCAGTTCGTGATCGCCCCGCCGACGCCCGCTTCGGCCGAAACCGCGTTGTAGTTGCCATAGGACAGGCGGATGTCGGCGGTCAGCTCTGCCGTCGGCTTGCGCGTAATCAGGTTGATCGAGCCGCCGACGGCATTGCGTCCATAAAGGCTGCCCTGCGGCCCGCGCAGCACTTCGACGCGTTCAAGATCGAACAATGAGGTCAGCTGTGCTTCGGCGCGGGCGACATAGGCACCGTCGACATGAAGTGCCACGCCCGTACTCGATCCGGTCGTCGACGTGTTGGCGCCGACCCCGCGGATGAAGACCTTCGCCTGGTTGAAGTCGTTGCCGAAGGTGACGGTCGGAACGAGCTGCTGAACGTCGGCAAGGTTGCTGATCTCTGCATTTGTCAGCGCCGACCCGGAAACGGCCGAAACGGCGGCACTGACATCCTGTAGTGACTGAGCACGCTTCTGCGCCGTGACGACGATATCGCCGGTGCCATCCTCGTCCGCGGCCACCGACGTCGACCGTGCCATGGCCGGGCTTACAATCAAAGCGGTCGCCGACCACAGCATTGCACGATAGATCCCGCGCTTATTCCGAAAAGACATCCGCTGCTCCCCTGTTGATCATGTCGGCGCTGACCGCGCTTTTGCGATCTTCACAATGTCAGCATTACATACGAAATTGCAATCGACTGATCGACGGATTCGCGAAAAAAAAGTCCCCGCGACGACGGTTTTGCGGGCTGACCGTCCGGTGGGGCGTGACGCGGGCGACCGACGCCGTTACGTCCGACCGCATGTCCGTCATAACGATCGCCTTCCGCCGCCTGCCGCACGGCGTCGACCTCCCTCCTCCCGCCTACGCAACCAGCGGCGCGGCTGGCATGGACGTCGTCGCCGCCGAGGATTTGCACCTTGCGCCCGGCGCGCGCCACGCGGTTGCGACCGGTTTTGCGATCGCCATACCCGATGGATATGAGGTGCAGGTGCGACCACGTTCGGGTCTCGCGCTCAAACATGGCATCACCTGCCTCAACACGCCCGGCACGATCGACAGCGATTATCGCGGCGAAGTGAAAGTCATCCTCGCTAATCTCGGTAGCGAACCGTTCGAGATCAGGCGCGGCGACCGCATCGCGCAACTCGTCCCCGCCCCTGTCCAGCGCGCCGAACTGTTGGAAGTGTCCACCCTCGACGACACGACGCGCGGCAGCGGGGGCTTCGGGTCGACGGGGCAATGAGTCTCAGCAACGACCAGCTCGATCGTTATGCCCGTCATCTCGTTCTGCGCGAAATCGGGGGTGCGGGCCAGGCGGCGATCCGCGCGAGCAGCGTGACCGTCATCGGCGCCGGCGGAATCGGCGCGCCGCTGCTGCAATACCTCGCCGCTGCCGGGGTCGGAAAGTTGATCATCGTCGATGACGACGCCGTAACCCTGTCGAACCTGCAACGGCAGGTGATATTCGACACCGCCGATGTCGGACTCGCGAAGGCGAGGCGTGCCGCCGAACGCGTGTCGGCGATCAACCCCGATGTCGACGTGACCGCGATCGAAATCCGGATTGATAAGGACAACGCGGCTGCGCTGCTCGCCGGTGCCGACGTGATCGTCGACGGCTCCGACAATTTCCTCACGCGGCTGACCGTCGCCGACACGGCGTATCGCCTGCGTATACCACTTGTTTCCGCCGCGATCGGCCAGTTTCACGGCCAGCTGGCGACCTGGTACGGGTGGGAGCCGGAACAGCCCTGTTACCGCTGCTATGTCGGCGACGCGCGCGACAGCGACGATTGCGACAGCTGTGCCGAACTGGGCGTGCTCGGCGCGATGACCGGGGTCATGGGCAGCATGGCGGCGCTCGAAGCGCTGCGGGTCATTCATCCGTTCGGCGAGCGACAGTGTGGGAAGCTGCATCTCGTCGACGGCCTCGGTCCATCGCTGCGAACGATCCGCATGCCCAAAGATCCGGCGTGCCGCACCTGTTCGGGGTAAAGGACGCGTTAACGGCTTATAAGCAGAACGGATGTAAACCGCTTGCGATTGCGGAGGAAAACGGATGAGCGCACTTCAGGCGGTGTCGGTGAGCCTTACGACTTACAAGGCGATCGAAGCGCAGCGGATGACCTTTAGCGAAAGCCACGATGCGATCATACGCCGAGCGCTTTCCGAGCGCACGTCGAAGCAACGCCCGATGGTCGCGCCGCGTGCAAGCCCCGTTCATGGCGCAGGAAGGCGGCGCGGGAACTGCAAGCTGATGCTGTTCGGCCGCGTCCAGCCCGCCTTGAATCTGAAAGACGCGTATCTGAGTGCGCTGACCGCTCTCGTGCGCAACAAGGCGTCGCTGTTCCAGCTGCTGTCGATCGAGGGCACTGAGCGCCGCCGGTGGATCGCACCGTCGCCCGAGGCGCTATTCGTCACGTCGCCTCATCTGGCGTCCGACCACGCGCACGCCATCGCGCCGAACTGGTTCGTCGACACCAATGTATCGCGCGCGCAGATCATCGGACGCCTGACCGTTGCGTGTCATCTCGCCGGGTATCAGTACGGCAAAGATATCGCGATCATTGAAGGCTAAGCTTTAGCCTTGGCCGCTGCGCGTTTTTTCGGCGCGGCCTTCTTGACCGGTGCTTTGCGCGCCTTTTTGACAGGCCCGGCCGCCGCACGCGCATCGATGAGTTGCGCCGCCTCTTCGAGCGTCAGCGCCTCGGCTTCGACCGATTTGGGAACGGTGGCATTGGTCGTGCCGTCGGTGACGTAGGGGCCGAACCGCCCGGCCATCAGTCTGATCTCGCTTTCGGAACGCGGATGCTTGCCGAGGATCTTCAGCGGCGCCTGCGCGCCGCGCACAGGACGCCCGCCGTTCGCTAACGCCTCGGCCAGCTTCACCACTGCCGTGTTCATGCCGGTCTCGAACACCTCGACCGTCGACGTCAGACGCGCGTACTTCCCGTCATGGGCAAGATAAGGACCATAGCGACCGATGCTCGCCGTGATCGGACTGCCGCTCTCCGGGTGAGTCCCGACGGTGCGCGGCAGCGACAGCAGCTTGATCGCCCAATCAAGGTCGACCTCAGCAACATCTTGCGGGATCGACGCGCGTTTGGCGTCCTTGCCCTCTCCGACCTGGATATACGGCCCGAAACGACCGGTCTTCTTGACGATATCGAGCCCGCTGTCCGGATCGACGCCCATGCTTTCCTCGCCCGCATCATCCGCCGGCGCATCGCCACCCTGCCCGAACTGTCGCGTATATTTGCACTCGGGATAGTTCGAACAGGCGACGAATGCCCCGAACTTGCCGCCGCGCAGCGCAAGTCGACCGTCGCCGCAGCGCGGGCAAAGCCGTGGATCGCCGCCGTCGCCCTTCGGTGGAAACAGGAACGGCGCGAGGAACTCGTCGAGCGCGGCGGTCACTTCGGACGGCTTGGCCTCCATGACTTCGACCGTCTTTGGTTTGAAGTCGCGCCAGAACGCTTCGAGTACCGATTGCCAGGCGGTGCGCCCACCCGACACTTCGTCGAGGCTGTCTTCGAGGCCTGCGGTGTAATCATAGCTGACATAGCGTTCGAAGAAGCGTTCGAGAAAGGCGGTGAGCAGCCGCCCGCTTTCGCTCGGGGCAAAGCGGTTCTTGTCGGTCGCGACGTACGCGCGGTCCTTCAGTGTCTGGAGGATCGAAGCATAGGTCGAGGGCCGTCCGATACCGAGCTCTTCCATCTTCTTGACGAGACTGGCTTCGGAATAGCGCGGCGGTGGCTGCGTGAAATGCTGCTCGGCCGTGACCGCGCGCTTCAGTGGCGCATCGCCTGCAGCCAGGCGGGGCAGACGCCGCGCATCCTCGTCGACGTCGTCGTCGCTCCCTTCTTCGTAAAGCGCCAGATAACCGGGGAAAAGGACGACCTGTCCCGTCGCGCGCAGGCCGGTCTGCCCGGTCCCCTCGGTCAGTTCTGCGGTTGTCCGTTCGAGCCGTGCCGACGCCATCTGGCTCGCCGTCGCGCGTTTGAAAATCAGCTCGTAAAGCTTTGCGTGGTCGCCCGACCCCGCCTGGCCCTTGGCAAAATCAGTGGGCCGGATCGCTTCGTGCGCTTCCTGCGCGTTCTTGGCCTTTGCGGTGTACACGCGCGGCTTGTCGGGCACGTACGACGCGTCGTAGCGCTTGGCGATCGCGGCGCGCGCCGCCGAGATTGCGCTGCCGTCCATCTGCACGCCGTCGGTGCGCATGTATGTGATCGCGCCGTCCTCATACAGGCCTTGCGCCAGTCGCATCGTGTGGCTCGCCGAATAGCCGAGCTTGCGCGACGCCTCCTGCTGCAAGGTCGAGGTCGTGAACGGCGGCGGCGGGTTGCGCGCCAGCGGCTTGGTCTCGACGGTTTCGACAGTGAAGTGCCCGGCTTCGACCGCGGCTTTGGCGGCCATCGCATCGGCTTCGTTTCCGATCGTCAGGCGGTCGACCTTGTCGCCGCGCCAGCGGACCAGGCGGGCGGAAAACGGTGTTCCGTCATATTCGAGCGCCGCAGCGACCGACCAATATTCCTGCGCACGGAACGCCTCGATCTCGCGTTCGCGGTCTACGATCAGCCGCAGCGAGACCGACTGTACGCGCCCCGCGGACTTGGCCCCCGGCAACTTGCGCCACAACACCGGCGACAATGTGAAACCGACCAGATAATCGAGCGCACGCCGCGCGCGATACGCATCGATCAGATCGTCGTCGAGCGCGCGCGGCGCCGCCATCGCGCTCAGCACGGCCGCCTTCGTGATCGCGTTGAAGGTCACGCGTTCGACCTCTTTGGGCAGCGCCTTCTTTTTTGCCAGCACCTCGCGGACATGCCATGAGATCGCTTCGCCCTCACGATCGGGGTCGGTTGCGAGGATCAACCGATCTGCAGTCTTGGCAAGGTCGGTGATCGCCTTCAGCTGCTTTGCCTTGTCGGCGTAATTTTCCCATTCCATCGCAAAGCCGTGATCCGGATCGACCGACCCGTCCTTGGGCGGCAGATCGCGGACGTGGCCGTAGGATGCGAGCACACGATAGTCCTTGCCGAGATAGGCTTCGATGGTTTTTGCCTTGGCAGGTGATTCGACGATGACGAGTTGCATGAGTGAACCGAAAACCTCCTACGTGTGCGTGCGAGGGTGACGGGCCGAAAGCATCGCCGTCAAGTGGGCGTAAACACAAGAGTCGCGCAAAAGCTTTGCGCCCAAGCATTTCGTTACGGCCGGCGATCGGTTAGAGGGTTCGCATCGTCGGACGGGGACCATGCCGATTCAGGATGATACCGCCACTGCCGCAACGCCGAACCGCGCGTTGATCTTCATCAGCTATGCGCGCGCCGACCGGCCGCGCGTCGCGCCGCTGGCCGATGCGTTGAAGGCGATGGGATTCGATGTCTGGTGGGATGCGCTGATCGAAGGCGGCGCAGGATTTGCGTCTGCGATCGAGGCCAAGCTCGACGCGGCCGACGCCGTGGTCGTCGCCTGGTCGGCGGCATCGGTCGGCTCGGACTGGGTGCGCGACGAAGCGGCCCATGCGCGCGATCGCAAACGACTGGTGCCCGTTTCGATCGACGGCACGCAGGCGCCGCTGGGATTTCGGCAGTATCACACGATCGATCTTTCGAAATGGCGCGGACATGCCGGTTCGCCCGAGGTCGCGGCCATCGCTGCGGGTATCGCCGGAGTCGGCGCGACCACCGCTGCGGTCGGTCCGGTCCGCGTCTCCGCGCCGCGCGTCACTCGCCGCGCCGCAGTTCTGGGGGGCGCGAGCGCAGCCGTGCTGGCGGGCGGCGGCCTCATCGCGTTCAGGTTGATCGGTGGCGGTCATGCCGGGAACAGTGTCGCGGTGCTGCCCTTCGCCAACCTCAGCAACGACAAGAGCCAGGCCTATTTTTCCGACGGCCTGTCGGAGGAGATCCGGTCGGCGCTGGCGCGCAATCCAGAGCTGAAAGTCGCGGCACCGACATCTGCGAATATCTTTCGCGATCGCCAGGCAGACGCCAAGGTCATCGGCAGCAGCCTCGGCGTCGCTTTCCTTCTTGAGGGCAGCGTACGCCGCGCCGGCGACGTCGTGCGCATTGCCGCCGAACTCGTCGATTCCCAGTCCGGCTTCAGCAAATGGTCGCAGAGTTTCGACCGGCGGCTGACCGACGTTTTCGCGGTGCAGAGCGAAATCGCGGGCGTCGTGGCGGGGGCCCTCGCCGCGCGCATGACCGGCGTGGCCAAGGCAGTCGGCGGAACGACGGTCGTCGCGGCGTACGACGCGCTTCTGAAGGGGCGAGCGCTCTACAACAGCGACAGCGGCGAGGAATCGGATCGCGCGGCGCTGGCACAGTTCGACACGGCGATTGCGGCGGACCCGAAATATGCCGACGCCTATGCGGCACGATCGCGTGTGCTTGCGGGGATGGCGAGCAAATATGCAAAGGGGCAAGAGGTTCACCGCCTTTACGAAGACGCGATCGTCGCCGCAAAACGGGCGGTCGTGCTGGCCCCCGATCTTGCGGCTGCTCAGCTTGCACTGGGCTATGCCACTAATACCGGGCGGCTCGACACCGCAGGCGCGCGCGGACCCTACGAAAGCGCCGCGCGGCTTGGTGCCGGCGACGCCGACGTGCTGCTGGCTTTTGCGCAATATTGCGCGCGGGCGGGCCGCGCGCATGATGCATTGGGGGCATCGCAAAGGGCGCTGAGTCTGGACCCGCTAAACCCGCGCGCTTTTCGGGCGGCTGGGACGGTCCGTTATATTGCACGGCGATACAACGAGGCGCTGCCATTGCTTGACAAGGCAATTTCAATGAACGCCAAGATCAGCAACGCCTACGCGATCAAGGGCCAGGCGTTGATTATGCTGGGTCGGTATCGCGACGCGCGAAAGGCATTTCTCCGCGAACCGGTTCGCATGTTCAAGCTGACAGGATTATCAATCGTCGAGCACAAACTGGGCGCGAACGTCGCAGCGCAAGGTGCCCTGACAAGCCTCATCGCGGAATTCGGTGACGCCGCCGTTTATCAGCAGGCGCAAATTCATGCGCAGGCGGGCTCGGATGACGCCGCCTTCGCCGCGCTTCGGCGCGCAAAGGCAGTCGGAGATTCAGGGTTTCTCTTTCTCGCCACCGATCCGCTGCTCGATCCGTTGCGCAAGGACCCAATCTTTGCAGGACTGCTGGAAAGTGCAGCCCGGTAGCGCAATTATATCGGGATATCGCAATCCTGAGCGGCCACACCTGCGATCGGCAATTCGCCCCCGCTTCGCGCCGCGCTTGACAGGCTCAAGCAGACAAGCGCAAGATTTACGGCATCGGGCAGAATTTTGCACTTTGGGAGTCGATAACATGATCGTTGGAGGAAAGCCGGTCGTGGACGAAGAAGAGGAAATGAACGAAGAGGGACAGCAAGGCGATGAGGCTGAAGCTGGCGATCCCAACCGCGGCGGGCCCGACGATCGCGGTGGTCCCGACGACCGTGGCGGCCCAGATGACCGCAGCGGCCCCGATAACCGCTAGCTAATCGACCGCCTCGACCGACGGGTCGGCTGCCAGTGCGCGGTCGATCCAGTCGAGGTAGGACGCGACGCGGACGTAGACGCCGGGGTGTTCCTCGTCGCCGCATTCCTTGCCCCAGCTGACGAGGCCCACGAGGACCGGTGGCCCGTCGCGAAGCACGAGCGGCCCGCCACTGTCGCCCTGGCAGCTGTCCCTGCCGGGCCCCGACGCACATAGCATATTGTCATCGGTCTTGCCGCGGTAAGCGGGCGTATCGTCGCATGCCACCGTCGTCAGATTGACCTGAAGGAGCTGCGACGAAGCCGAGCCGTCCTCGGTCCGCCCGAAGCCGGTGACCGTCACGCGCGTGTCGTCCGACAGCGGCACATCGTCTCCCTCGACGCTCCCGTGCAGGCGGATCGGCGCGATCCGGCCGTGACTGGCGTTCGATGTCTGAGCGTCGGCAACGATGTGGATCAGCGCGATGTCGTTCGCATGTTCGGGCTGATCATAACGCGCGTGGCGAACGACGCGCTTGATCGCGTAGGTCATGCCGTCCTGTCGGTCGAGGTCGGTCGCGCCGAGGCGAACGCGTCGCCCCTTGGCAAGATCGGCTGGCTTCACGCAATGCGCCGCGGTCAACACCCAGTCGGGCCGGATCAGCGCCCCGCCACAGCGATGGCGAAGCTCGGCCTCGCTCTTGTCGGCGTCCTCCTCGCTCAGTTCGGTAAAGGTGGCATAGATCTGCGCCTGCCAGGGCGCCCCGCCCTGCCGCGCCGCAGCCGGCGCTGTTAACGCAACCGCCGCCAGCGCTATCGCCACCGCGTTCCTCATGACGCCGAGTGTTTCATGTCACCCGGGGAGCGTCAATGGCCGCGCATGATAGGTTTGCAGCCAGCTCGCGAGGTCCTGCGTCAACAATTCGGTCGCCCGCACGACGCGACGTTTGAGTGTGTCGAAACGCAGCGCATCGTCCGCGACGACCTGTCGCAAGGTGTCGAGATTATGCGCCAGCGCGTTGCTCCGTTCGGCGATGCCCGCGAAATCGCCTTGCATCCGGATGCCATAGATCGCAGCGCCGATGGCCGGCAGCGCCGCGCTGGCGATCGTCGCCGCGGTCAGGATCGGATGTGTCATCGCGTCGAGTAAGGGACTTGCGACGACGGTGTCGGCCATTTTCAGCAGCAACAGTCCCAGGCAGATGATCGCAGTTGCAGCAAAGAGTATCGTTCCGAGCAGATGCAGCCGGTGTTCGAGCCGGTGCATCCTGCGCGCATCGCCGCGAAGATAGGCAATCTGCCCTTCGAGCAGCATCGTCAGACCGTTCCTGACGCAGGTCAGATAGGCCGCGTCGACGCGCACCGGCGGCAGGCCCAGTTCTCGCGCCGACGCACGCGCATACCAGTCGACCCACCCCGGACGAAGGTTGACGCCGTTGCGCAATCCGAGCTCGCCGAGCTGCGCTGCGACCGACAGGCAGCGGAGCCGCTCGGCAAGGTGGCGATTGTCGAGCCAGCGGCGGTGCCAGTGCGAACGATGACCCGCGCGCGTGACGAGCAATATGGTGGCGATGACGACGAATTCGAGGACGATCAGCACAGGCTTCCAAGCCGACGGCAGCGCCAGACCGAGCAGCGAGAGAACGACCGCAAGAGCGGCAAAGGTGAAATTCGTCACGTAACCGCTGCGGAACAGCTGCGCGATATGCGTCGCCATCGCATCGGCCCGCGCATATCGCGGCGCGAGAATGGTGCGCAGCGTCGCTCCGAAGCCGCTCGTGTCGAGCGCTTCGCCCGTACAAAAGCGCAGGAGCGTCGGCATCGATCTTGCCGCATCGGCGGCCGCCCAGTCGGACCTGCGAACCCGCCGCACACCCACCAGCGCCAGCAGCAACGGATAAGCCAGCGCCCAGTTGCGCCGCGGCCTTGCGGGGGTGTCGAAACGGTCGAGCATCGCGCGCTCCACGCCGTCGCCGGGCGGGTCGATCAGGCCGCGCATCAGCGCCGGCAGCACCGACAGGTCGCCGCGCGGCACGGTCTCGATCGTTTGCTGGCCCAGATCATGTTCCGCAAGCTTGTCCCACAGCAATTGCGGCGCGCACGCCGACGCAGGATCGATATGGATCACGGGAATGCCTGCCAGCACAGCTTCGGCAACGATCTGCGCCGCGCCGCCGCGACCACGCACCGGGCCGCCGTCCCAGACGGCGATCAGGATGTCGCTTTGCGCGAGCACGACGCGGCCGGCGCGTTCATAAGCAACCGCGCTCCCGCCCTCGACGTCGCGATCCCCATCGAGTTCGAACACGTTGCGCGCGCGCGCGAGCAGCGTCTCGTGATCGCTCCGGGCCTGCGCTTCGGTAAAATCGGCGAAATAGTCGGCGCGAAAGAACGGCAGCACCGCATCGAGCGTCCAGCCGAGATCGAGCGCTTCGTCCGCAGTGATGCTGTCCGCCCCATCGGCAAGGCTGGTGACGAGGCGCATCGGCGATCCCGACGCGCTCGCCAGCTTCTCGAGCGTCTGCCGAAGGGCGACGCGCAGCGCCGCCAGATCGGCATCGATCATCCGCTCGAGCCGGTGGCCCGTCACGCCGATAGCGATCGCGCCACCTGCGGCCGATGCCTTTTGCGCTTGCGGGTCGATGCTCATCGCATTCAGGCTTAATGTGTTTGGCGTGAGCCGGTCAATTCAGGCGAACATCCGGTGCGGATCGTTGGCGACGAGCACCGCGTCGCGCCGCGCCAGCGCGACCAGTGTCAGATCGTGAGCGATGGCGCGCTCCACGGCAAGCGACGTCGGCGCCGAAACGGTGACCAGAAGCGGGCAGCGCGCACGTATCGTCTTTTCGACGAGTTCGTAGCTGCACCGCGCCGTCAGCAGAAAAAATCCGGTCGATGGCGCGCGCCCGTTGCGCGCCAGCGCGCCGATGAGCTTGTCGAGCGCATTGTGGCGGCCGACATCTTCGCGCGCCAGCACGGTCTGGCCGTCGGGCAGGCAGAATGCCGCGCCATGCGCAGCCCCCGTCGCCACGTTGAGCGGTTGATGATCCTGCAGGCGGTCGAGTGCCGAGAAAAGGGCGTCGCGCGTCACGCTGATGCGGCTCCGGATCGCGGCAAGCGGCGTGAGTACCTGCGCGAGCGTTTCGAGGCCGCACAGGCCGCAACTGCTTTCGGTGATCCGCCGCCGCGCGCGCTCCACGATCGGCACCATGCGTTCGGCCGCGACGCGGACGCGGAGCACGCACCCGGCGAGATCTTCGACCGTATCGACGCCAAGGATGTCGGCAGCTTGATCGATCAGACCTTCCGAAAGACTGAAGCCGATCGCGAAATCTTCAAGGTCGTCGGGCGTCGCCATCATCACCGCATAGCCGATGCCGTTATATTCGATCGCGATCGGCGTCTCGACCGCAAGCGTGCGCTGGCCCGCGCTGGTCGACGCGGGCGAGACGCGCGCGACGTCGACGATGCGCGTTGCCGTCATCCGGCGTCCGAACCGCCTGCGATCGTCTCGGTCGCGCGTGTCTGGTGCGGCGGTGGCCCGCGCGTTTGCAAAGCGACGATCGCCGCACGCACAACCGGCAGCAGCGCGGCTCCGTCGTCGGCTTCATAGCGCGCAAGTGCCGTGCGCATTCGCGGGTCCCAGAACGATGCGATGTGATCGGCGACCGCCAGCGCCGCGTCGTCGGCCGACCGCGTCGCAAAGTTGCGCGCGATCTGGTTGGCCATGTAGATCAGGCGCTCGATCGCGCTCACGCAGGCGTGACCCGCTCGATCCGTCGCGACCGGTCCGACAACGCCTCGTAATCTTCCTGCCAGCCGGTCGGACCGTTCGACGCGCTGATCTGGACCGCCGTCACCTTGTACTCGGGACAGTTCGTGGCCCAGTCGGAATAGTCGCTGGTCACGACGTTGGCCTGCGTCGCCGGGTGGTGGAACGTCGTGTAGACCACGCCCGGCGCGACGCGGTCGGTGACGGTCGCACGTAACGTCGTCTGCCCGGCGCGCGACGCGAGCTTTACCCAGTCGCCACTCTTCAATCCGCGGTCCTCGGCATCGGCAGGGTGGATCTCCAGCAGGTCTTCGGGATGCCAGGCGACATTTGCCGTCCGCCGCGTCTGCGCGCCGACATTGTAATGGCTGAGAATACGCCCGGTCGTGAGCAGCAGCGGGAAGCGCGGCCCTGTCTTTTCGTCGGTGGGGATATAGTCGGTCACGACGAACCTGCCCTTCCCGCGCACGAAGCCGTCGACATGCATCACTTGTGTGCCTTCGGGTGCCGCATCGTTCGCAGGCCATTGCAGCGAGCCGACTTCGTCGAGCTTGGCAAACGAGACACCGGCAAAGCTCGGCGTCAGCCGCGCGATCTCGTCCATGATCTGCCCGGGATGCGTGTACGACCAGCCAAGCCCCATGGCATTGGCGATCCCCTGCGTCACCTGCCAGTCTTCGAGACCGTTAAGCGGGGTCATCACCTTTCGCACCGGTTGAATCCGCCGCTCGGCATTGGTGAAGGTTCCGTTCTTTTCGAGAAAGGTCGAACCCGGCAGGAAGACGTGCGCATAATTCGCGGTCTCGTTCAGGAACAGGTCGTGGACGATCACGCACTCCATCGCCGCGAGCCCGGCGGAGACATGGCGGGTGTTCGGATCCGACTGGAGGATATCCTCGCCCTGAACGTACAGCGCCTTAAAGTCTCCGTCGACCGCAGCGTCGAGCATGTTGGGAATGCGCAGGCCCGGCTCGGGATCGAGCGTCACGCCCCAGTCGGCCTCGAACAGCGTGCGCGCGCCGACGTCCGAGATATGGCGATATCCCGACAGTTCGTGCGGGAAGCTGCCCATGTCGCACGCGCCCTGGACATTGTTCTGGCCGCGCAAGGGGTTCACGCCCACGCCCTTGCGCCCGATATTGCCCGTTGCCATCGCAAGATTGGCGATCGCCATGACCGTCGACGACCCCTGCGAATGTTCGGTGACGCCGAGGCCGTAATAGATGGCGGCGTTTGCCTTGCGCCTGTGCGCAAAAGCGCCACGGCGTTCGCCGCCGGTCGCAAACAGACGCGCGGCGGCGCGCAGTTCGGCCGCGTCGACGAGCGTGACCGGCTGCAACGCTTCGGGGCTGTTGCGGGCATTCGCCACGAATTCGGCCCAATCGGCATATTCGTCCCAGTCGCAGCGTTCGCGGACGAAGGCTTCGTCGGCCAGCCCCTCGGTGACGATCACATGCGCCATCGCGGTCAGCACCGCGACGTTGGTGCCGGGGCGCAGCGGCAGATGATGCGCGGCCTCGACATGCGGCGTGCGGACGATATCGATGCGGCGCGGATCGACGACGATCAGCTTTGCCCCCTTGCGCAACCGCTGTTTCATGCGGCTGGCGAAAACCGGGTGACCATCGGTCGGGTTCGCACCGATGAGGAGGATGACGTCGGAGTGCTCGACGCTATCGAAGTCCTGCGTCCCTGCCGATGTGCCGAACGTCGTCTTCAATCCGTAGCCGGTGGGCGAATGGCAGACGCGCGCGCAGGTATCGACGTTGTTGTTGCCGAAGCCTGCCCGAACCAGCTTCTGGACGAGGAAGGTCTCTTCGTTCGTGCAGCGGCTCGACGTGATGCCGCCGAGCGCGTGTTTGCCGTATTTCGATGCGATCCGGCGCAGTTCGGACGCGGTGTGCGCGAAGGCCTCGTCCCACGACACTTCGCGCCACGGCTGGTCGATCGACGCGCGGATCATCGGCTTGGTGATGCGTTCCTGATGCGTGGCATAGCCCCAGGCGAAGCGGCCCTTGACGCATGAGTGCCCGCGATTGGCCTTGCCGTCCTTGTAGGGCACCATGCGCACGACCTGTTCGCCGCGCATCTCGGCGCGGAAGGTACAGCCGACGCCGCAATAGGCGCAGGTCGTGACGACACTGCGTTCGGGCGTGCCGATCTCGACAAGCGCCTTTTCGGTCAGTGTCGCGGTCGGGCACGCCTGCACGCACGCGCCACAAGACACGCATTCGGACGACATGAAATCGTCGGTCGGCAGCCCCGCCGAGACCTTCGACCCGAACCCGCGCGATTCGATCGTCAGCGCAAACGTCCCCTGCACCTCGTCGCAGGCGCGCACGCAGCGTGAACAGACGATGCACTTGCTGGGGTCGAAATCGAAATAGGGATTGGAGACGTCTTTGGGTTGCGCGAGGTGATCGTCACCCGCGCCGTAGCGGACATCGCGCAGGCCGACCGCCCCCGCCTGATCCTGCAGCTCGCAGTCGCCGTTTGCCGCGCAGGTCAGACAATCGAGCGGATGATCCGAGATATAGAGCTCCATCACGCCGCGCCGCAGCTTGGCAAGACGTGCGTTCTGCGTCGTGACCGTCATGCCCTCGGCGACCGGCGTCGTGCACGAAGCGGGCGTTCCGCGTACTCCATCGATCTCGACGAGGCACAGGCGGCAGGAACCGAAGCTCGCAAGATTGTCGGTGGCGCAAAGCTTGGGGATCGACGTCCCGTTCTCGGCCGCCGCGCGCATGACGGTCGTCCCCAGCGGCACGGTGACGCTGCGCCCGTCAATCGTCAGCGTCACCGGCGCGCCATCGCCGGGCGGCGTCCCGAAGTCGGTCTGGCGCTGATAGGTCATGTGACAAGTCCTTGCGACGCCGCATATAGCGCAAAATCGTCGCGCGTGTTGAGGTTATGGAAACGCGTATCGCACGGCAGCGTGCGTGCGCCACTCACAGCGATCCAGTGGCGCATCGAGCGATCGGATCGGGTAGCGAGATGATGGTCGAGGCGAGCCGCCACGGCGGCCGGCCAGAAGCCGAAGAGCCATTGATCGATCACGACCCCAGGTGTCGGCCCCGCCAGCGCCCGTATGTCCGGCACCGGGAGCACATCGCACCCCGCCGTCAGCACGGAGTCGAACCCGTTGTCCGCCGCATGGTTCAGCGCCCCACTCAGCCCGCCGAGCGGTCCCATCTCCGGCCCGGGACGATCCGCGACCGAAACCATCCCCGGCCAGTCGCGTCCGCAGACGACGAGCGCATCGACCTGTGCAGTCAAGGCATCGCGCACATGGTCGAGCAGCGCCTTGCCGCCGAGCATCGTCGCCGCCTTGTCACCGCCGAAACGGCGCGAGCGCCCACCCGCGATGATCGCACCGAGCAGCCTCAAGCGAAATCTTCCGGAAAGCGCGTGATCGCGCTCATCACCGGATAGGGCGTGAAGCCGCCGAGTGCGCACAGCGAGCCGAACTTCATCGTTTCGCAAAGGTCGGTGATGAGCGCGAGATTTTCGATGCGTCGATCGCCCGCGATAATCCGGTCGAGCGTTTCCATCCCCCGCATCGCGCCGAGCCGGCACGGCGTACACTTGCCGCAGCTTTCGATCGCGCAGAACTGCATGGCAAAGCGCGCCTGCTTGGCCATGTCGACGCTGTCGTCGAAGACCACGATCCCGCCATGCCCGATCAGCCCATCGGCGGCGGTGAACGCCTCGTAATCGAACGGCAAATGAAAGTCCGATACCGGGTGATAGGCGCCGAGCGGCCCGCCCACCTGCACCGCGCGCACCGGTCTTCCGCTCGCGGTGCCGCCGCCGATGTCGTTGACAAGCTCGCCGAGCGTGACGCCGAACGCGGTTTCGAACAGCCCGCCATGCTTCACATTGCCCGCGATCTGAATCGGCATCGTGCCGCGCGACCGGCCCATTCCGTAATCGGCATAGGCCTTTGCGCCGTGCCTCAGTATCCACGGCACGGCGGCCAACGTCAGCACGTTGTTGATGACCGTCGGGCAGCCGAACAGTCCCGCGTGCGCCGGCAGCGGCGGCTTGGCGCGCACTTCGCCGCGCTTGCCCTCGAGGCTGTTGAGCAGCGATGTCTCCTCGCCGCAGACATAGGCCCCTGCCCCGACGCGGATTTCGATCTCGAAGGGCGCGATGATCCCCGCCGAAAGCGCAACGGCCGCGCGCATCTTGGCGATCGCATGCGGATATTCGGAACGGATGTAGACATATCCCCGCCCCGCGCCCGTGGCATGGCCCGCGATCGCCATTCCCTCGATCAGCATGAAGGGATCGCCCTCCATGACCATCCGGTCGGCAAAGGTGCCGCTGTCGCCTTCGTCGGCGTTGCAGACGATGAACTTGCGCGTTCCCGGCGCGGCAAGCACGGTCTGCCACTTGATCCCCGCCGGGAAGCCCGCGCCGCCGCGGCCGCGCAGTCCTGACTTCAGAACGACATCGCAGGTTTGCGCAGGCGACATCGCGTGCGCTGCATTCAACCCGCACCACCCGCCGGTTGCAGCATAGTCGTCGAGGCTCAGCGGCCGCGTCTTGCCCGCGCGCGCAAACGTCAGCCGAGTCTGTCGCGCGATGAACGCGTGATCGGCGATCCGGCCGACATCGGCCGCGCTGCCCGACACGATCGCCGCTACGTCCCCCACGCCGACATTGCCAAAGCCGACGCCGTCGATATCGACCAGCGGCTCGAGCCAGTGCATTCCCCACGACGAAACACGCTCGACGGTCAGGCCGCGGTCCACGAACGCCGCAGCGACATCGTCCGCGCCGCACGCCAGCGCCACCGCGTCATCGGCGATGCGGACGGTCACAGCGCGGCGACCAGCGCGTCGAGCTTTGCCTGATCGACGCGTGCATGGACCGTTTCATCGATCATAGCCGCCGGACCGACACTGCAAAGACCGAGGCAATAGACGGGTTCGATCCGCGGATCGCTTGCGTCGAGCGCCTCGACCCCGCGTGCCTGACACGCCTCGGCACGACAAAGCTTCAGGACGCGGTAAGGTGACGGCACCTGTCGATAGTCGTGATAGAAGCTGACGACGCCGTAGACCTCTGCCCGGCTCAAGTTGACGGCGGCGGCGACGATTCGGATCGCCGCTTCGTCGACGCAGCCGAACGCCGCCTGAACGTCGTTCAGGATCGGCAGCAAGGCACCTTCGCGCCCGGCGTGGCGCGCGATGATCTCGGCAAGGCGCTCGGTCGCGATCATGACGGACGGGCATAGCCCACTCGCTAGACCTGGGGCCAGTACAACCGCATCGGATTGTCGACGAGCAGCTTGCGCTGCAGTTCGGCGGTCACCGCGATCCGCGGCACGACGTCGACCAGCTGGCCGTCGTCGGGAATACGGTGCTCCATGTTCGGGTGCGGCCAGTCGGTGCCCCACAGCACGCGATCGGGATAGCGCTCGACGATCGGGCGGACCACCGCAACGAAATCGTCGAACGGCGGACCGTCGATCGACAGGCGTTCGGCACCCGAGACCTTGGTCCAGATGTTGGCGTGACTGTCGAGCAGCGTCTTGAACGCGCTGATGTCCGCGCCGTCGGGCCCCTGTGCGATGTCAGGGCGTCCCATGTGATCGACGACGACGATCGTCGGAATTGCCTCGAGGAAGGGGATCAGTTCGGCGAGGATATCGGCCTCGAAATAGACGACGACATGCCAGCCGAGCGGGGCGATGCGGCGGGCGATGTCGAGGAACTTGTCCTTGGGTGCATTGTCGACGAGGCGTTTGACGAAGTTGAACCTCACCCCCCGTATGCCGCCGTCGTGCAGCGCGCGCAGCTCGGCGTCGTTGATGTCGGGATCGACGACCGCGACCCCGCGTGCCCTGCCGCCCGACTTGCCGATGGCGTCGAGCGTGGCGTCGTTCTCGAAGCCGTGGCAGCTTGCCTGGACGATGATGTTGCGGCTGAAGCCGAGACGGTCGCGCAAGGCGAACAGCATGCCGGGCGTCGAATCTTCGGGATGGTATTTGGCAAGGCGGCTGAACGGAAACTGCGCCTCCGGGCCGAAGACGTGGACATGCGCGTCGACGGCTCCGGGGGGCGGGACGAAGCGAGGCTTCGAGGGATGATCGACCCAGGTCTTGCTCTTGCTCATCCGAAAACGACTCCGTCCATCAGTTTGCGCGCCGTGCGCAGCAGGCCCGCACTCGTGACTGCGCCCGTCTCGTCGGTTTCGAGAACGCAGGCCATCTCGCCGGTCGGATGTTCGATCGAAAGCGTCTTGCGCCTGCCCGCCGGGATAACGGCAACCTCCGCCGCAGGCGATCCGGGGATCAAGCAGGCAGTCGCGACGCTGACCGCGCCCAGCACGCCGATGGAGGCATGCGCGCGCTTCGGGATGAAGCTGCGCACGGTGATCGCACCGCCCTCGCGCGGGGGGGCGACGAGCATGATCTTTGGGACCGATTTGTCGGTGACGTCGCCAAGGTTCATCATCGGCCCCGCGATCAGCCGGATCGCTTCGATGCGGGCCTTTACCGTCTCGGCGGCGTCGAGCATATCGCGATCCTCATAGCCGCTTGCGCCGACGTCAGCGGCCTTCATGACGATGCACGGCATGCCGTTGTCGATCAGCGTGCAGGCGACGCCTTCGATCGTATCGACGGCATTGCCGGTCGGCAGCAGCGCGCCGCACGAGGATCCCGCCGTATCCCGAAACTCGAGCGGGATCGGCGAGGCGCTGCCGGGCACGCCGTCGATCCGCGCGGTGCCTTCATAAGTGACTTGGCCGCCGGGCGTGGCGACGGTGGCGACCGCGACCTGCCCGGTGTTCTCCATGAAGATCGTCACGCGCGTGGCATCACCAGTCGCCGCGACGAGGCCGCGCTCGATCGCGAAGGGGCCGACGCCGGCAAGGATGTTGCCGCAATTCTGCTGGTCGCTGACGAGCGCCTGGTCGACGAAGACCTGCAGAAAGAGATAGTCGACGTCGACGCCGGGGCGGTCGGACTTGCTGACGACGGCGACTTTGCTGGTCAGCGGGTCGGCACCGCCCATGCCGTCGATCTGGCGCGGATCGGGCGATCCCATGACGCGCAGCAAAAAGGCGTCGCGGTCGGCGGGCAGGTCATGTTTGACGAAGTATCCACCCTTCGACGTGCCGCCACGCATCCACATGCAGCGGATGCGGTCAGACATATCTGAGGCCCATCTCGGCGAGCTTTCCGCGCATCTCGTACATGTCGAGGCCGAGTTCGCCCGCCGCCAGTCGGGCGCGCTTGTCGGCTTCGCTCGCTTCGCGCGCCTGCGCCTTGGCGAGGACATCGGCGGCGCGTGCGCAGGGCACGACGCAGACGCCGTCGTCGTCGGCGATGATCACGTCGCCCGCATTGACGGCGGCCCCGGCGCAGACGATCGGCACGTTGACCGAGCCGAGCGAGGCCTTGATCGTCCCCTGTGCAGAGACCGCTTTCGACCACACGGGAAAGCCCATTTCGGTCAGGTCGCGGACGTCGCGGATGCCCGCGTCGATGACCAGGCCGCGGCATCCCCGCGCCATCGCCGACGTCGCCAGAAGGTCGCCGAAATAGCCGTCTTCGCAAGGGCTTGTCGGCGCAAGGACGAGGATATCGCCAGGCTGAAGCTGTTCGATCGCGACGTGGAGCATCCAGTTGTCGCCGGGCGGCGAGGAGATGGTGACAGCCGATCCGGATATGCGTGCGCCGGGGTAGACCGGGCGCATGGAAGCCGCGAGAAGACCGGTGCGCCCTTGCGCCTCGTGAACCGTGGCGACGCCGCATAAGCCAAGGCCATCGATCACGTCGGCGGCCGCCCGCGCAATGTTCTGAACCACGATCCCGGACATGCCATATCCCTGTCAAAAGCGTCAAAGGTTAGTCAAAGTTTAGTCCAACGATGCAAATCGCAAGTTGCCGGCGCCGATAAGAAAAAGCTAATCCTGTTGGATGGAAATCTGGCCGCTCAATCTGCGCCATCTGGCGGCGCTTGCCGCAACCGTGCGGCTGGGCAGCCTGTCGGCGGCGGCGCAGGCGGTCAACCTGACGCAACCGGCGCTGACGCAAGGTCTCGCCAAGTTCGAACGCCAGGTCGGCCAGTCGCTGTTCGAGCGGCGATCCGACGGGATGGTCGCGACCGAAGCGGCAACGATGTTTGCGGCGCGTATCGACGCCGCGATGGCGCATGTCGGCAGCCCGCGCGTGACGATGGCGCATATGCGTGCGCTGATCGCGGTCGGCGAAGCGGGCAGCTACGTCGCGGCAAGCGTTGCGACGGGGCTCGCGCAGGCGTCACTGCATCGTGCAAGCGCCGACCTGGCGGTGGCATTGCGCCGCGTGTTGATCGAACGGCGTGGCAAGGGCATCGTCCTGACCAACGCGGGGCGAAGAACCTTGCGCAATTTTCGGCTCGCCCGCGCCGAGTTGAACGCCGGCCTGTCCGAAATCGCGGCGCTTGCCGGGCGCGAGACCGGACGGATCACGATCGGGGCGATGCCGCTGTCGCGCGCACGCCTCCTGCCCGCGGCGGTGACCGCCTTCTACGCCCGATTTCCGTCGTGCGAGCTGCGCATCGTCGAGGGGTCCTACGCCGAGATGATCGAGCCGCTGCGCGATGGCGAGATCGACCTGCTGATCGGCGCGCTGCGCGACGAGGCGGAGGCGGACCTGGCGCAGCAGGCGCTGTTCGCGGACCGGCCGGTCGTGCTCGCGCGTGCCGGGCATCCGCTCGCGTCGCGACACCCCTCGGTCGCCGCGCTCGCCGCCTATCCCTGGACGATCGCCGCGCCGGGCACGCCGCTGCGCACGCAGTGGGAACATATGTTCACCGACGCCGGCGTTGCGCCACCGCACGTTCCGGTCGAATGCGGGTCGGTCATCACGATCCGCCAGATCCTGCGCGACAGCGATTTCCTGACGCTGCTGTCGCCCGATCAGGTCGCGGTCGAGCTCGAGGCGGGGCTGCTCGTCACGATCCGCGATGCCCTGCCGGGGCTGGTCCGCACGATCGGCCTGACGACGCGAAGCGGCTGGCGGGCGACACCGATGCAGGCGGCATTCCGCGCCGTCGTGACCGACCTCGCGCGCGCCTGACTTCGTCAAGTCTTATAGCCGGCGGGTCTTTCCGATTGGCGTCAGGCAGCGTGGCCGCGACAAGGCGGCGGCGTGGATATCTGTCTGATCGGCTTTGGCGAAGCGGCGCGGGCATTTGTCGGCGGCGGGCTGCTGGCGACGGCGGCATACGACGTCGATCCGGCCCGGCGCGAAGCGATTGCCGGGCATGGCAACCTGGCGGCGGCGATCGCGGGCAGGCCGATGATCCTGTCGCTCGTCACCGCCGGTGAGGCATTGCGCGCCGCGGAGGCGGCGGCCGAACTTATCGAGCCCGGCGTCATCTATTTCGACATGAATTCGGTCGCCCCCGAAACCAAGCGGTTCGCGGCCGCGCCGATCGAAGATGCAGGCGGACATTATCTCGACGTCGCGGTGATGGCTCCGGTCCATCCGCTGCAGATGGCGGTGCCGCTGATCGTCAGCGGTCCGCAGGCGACGACGGGCGCACAGGCATTGCGCGATGCGGGGTTTTCGGACGTTCGCGTCGTGGGGGACGATGTCGGTCACGCGTCGGCGATCAAGATGATCCGGTCGGTGATGGTCAAGGGAGTCGAGGCGCTGACCGCCGAGATGATGCTGGCGGCGCGCGCGGCCGGCGTGGAAGCGGAAGTACTGGCGTCGCTCGGCGATGATTGGGTGACGAAAGCGGCGTATAACTTCGAAAGGATGACGACGCATGGGGCGCGTCGCGCAAGCGAAATGGAGGAGTCGGCGAACACATTGCTGGCGCTCGGCGTCGATCCGGTGATGACGCGGGGCACGATCGTTTGGCAGCGGGCGATGGCGGAACGGCCCCTCACCCCGCTCGCCGTCGGCGAGTCGCCCTCTCCCGCAGGGCGAAAGCGAAGGAGCGACGCTGCATGATCATCGACTGCCACGGCCACTATACGACCGCCCCGCCGGCGCATGACGCCTGGCGACAGACGCAGGTTGCGGCGTTCACAGCGGGCGAGATCGCCCCACCCTACCCCGCGATGTCGGACGACGAAATCCGCGCGACGATCGAGGCGAATCAGCTGCGCCTGCTGCGCGAACGCGGTGCCGACATGACGATCTTTTCGCCGCGCGCATCGGCGATGGCGCCGCATGTCGGCAATCAGGGCGTCGCGATCGCCTGGTCGCGCGCGTGCAACGATCTTATCGCGCGGGTGGCCGGCCTTTACCCCGATGTGTTCGCCCCGGTGTGCATGTTGCCGCAGTCGCCGGGGGCCGACCTCAACGCTTCGGTGGCGGAGCTTGAGCGCTGCGTCGAGATGGGCTTCGTCGGCTGCAACCTGAACCCCGATCCCGGCGGCGGGCATTTCGCGTCGCCGCCGCTGACCGACGCGTTCTGGTTCCCGATCTATGAGGCGATGGTCGCGCTCGACGTGCCGGCGATGATCCACGTCTCGGGTTCGTGCAATCCGGGGCTGCACGCGACGGGTGCCTATTATATCGCGGCGGACACGATCGCGTTCATGCAGCTGATCGAGGGCGACCTGTTCGCGCGCTTCCCGACGCTGCGCTTCATCATTCCGCACGGCGGCGGCGCGGTGCCCTATCACTGGGGACGGTATCGCGGCCTTGCGGATATGCTCAAGAAGCCCGACCTGGCGCGGCATGTGATGAACAATGTGTTCTTCGATACATGCGTCTATCATCAGCCGGGGGTCGACCTGCTGGCCGACGTTATCGACAACAAGAATATATTGTTCGGCAGCGAGATGGTCGGCGCGGTGCGCGGGATCGACGCGACGACGGGACATTATTTCGACGATACCAAGCGCTATGTCGATGCGCTCGACATCAGCGACGCCGCACGACACATGATCTTCGCGGGCAATGCGCGCCGCGTCTTTCCGCGCCTCGATGCGCAGCTGAAAGCAAGAGGGCTATGATCGACGATATCCACGACTATTTGGCGGAGATGGAAGATATTCCGGGCACGCGCGTGTTTACGGCGGCGCGAGCGCGGGCGGGATATCACCTCAACCAGTTCGCGATGAGCCTGATGAAGCCCGAAAACCGCGAGCGCTGGAAGGCCGATGAGCGGGCGTATCTGGAGGACTGGCCGATGTCCGACGCGCAGAAGCAGGCGATCCTGGCGCGCGATTACAACGCCTGCCTCGATCTGGGCGGCAACATCTATTTCCTCGCCAAGGTGTTCTCGACCGACGGGCAGAGCTTTGCGCAGGCGGTGTCGACGATGACCGGCATGGGCTTCGACGAATACACCGCGATGATGGTCGCGGGCGGGCGCTCTCCGCAAGGGCAGCGCTCGATCAAAGGGAAATACTGATGGCGCGGATCACCTATGGCGTCGGGTGCAGCCACGTCCCGCTGCTGGGCGTCGCGCACGACTTCGGCAAGGACCGCGACGATTATTTCGGGCCCATCTTTGCCGGGTTCGAGTGGACGCGGGACTGGGAGGCAGAGCAGAAGCCCGACGTCGTGATCCTCGTCTTCAACGATCACGCCAGCGCCTTCGACATGAAGATCATCCCGACCTTTGCGATCGGTTGCGGCGAGCGCTTCACGCCCGCCGACGAAGGCTGGGGGCCGCGCGACGTTCCCGATGTCGAGGGGCATCCCGACCTGGCGTGGCACATTGCCCAGAGCCTGATCCTCGACGAGTTCGACATGACGATCATCAACGAGATGGACGTCGATCACGGGCTGACCGTGCCGCTGAGCATGATGTTCGGCAAAACCGACAAATGGCCAGCCAAGGTGATCCCGCTCGCGGTCAACGTCGTCACCTATCCGCCGCCCTCGGGCAAT
The DNA here is from genome assembly GCA_965249015.1 of Sphingomonas sp. Lineage (GTDB taxonomy): Bacteria > Pseudomonadota > Alphaproteobacteria > Sphingomonadales > Sphingomonadaceae > Sphingomonas_O. The sequence continues at coordinate 168,257 of CBDFLB010000001.1, forward strand.
CGCTGCTGGGCGCTGGGCGAGGCGATCGCCAAGGCGGTGGCGAGTTTCCCCGAGGACCTGAACGTGCAGATCTGGGGCACCGGGGGGATGAGCCACCAGTTGCAGGGGCCGCGTGCCGGGCTGATCAACGCCGAATGGGACAACCGGTTCCTCGACCTGCTGACCGGCGACAGCGACGCGGCGCGCTACATTCCGCATATCGAATATCTGCGCGAAACCGGGAGCGAGGGGATCGAGATGGTGATGTGGCTGATCATGCGCGGGGCGCTGGGGCGGGCGACGCGGATGCTCCACCGCCATTATCATGTGCCGTGCAGCAACACCGCGATCGGGCATATCGTACTGGAGCCGGTGGCATGAGGATCGCGCTCGCAGGCGCCGGGGCGTTCGGCGAAAAGCATCTCGACGGGCTGAAGTTGATCGACGGAGTGGAAATCGTTTCGGTCATTTCTCGCACCGCCGAGCAGGCGGCGGCGGTTGCGGCGAAATATGGCGCGAAACATTCTTCGACCGAGCTCGGCGATGCGCTGGCGCGCGACGATGTCGATGCGGTGATCCTGTGCACGCCGACGCAGATGCATGCGCGCCAAGCGATCGCGTGCATGGACGCGGGCAAGCATGTCCAGGTCGAGATCCCGCTGGCGGACTCGCTGGCGGATGCGGAAGCGGTGCTGGCGAAGTCGATCGAGACCGGCCTCACCTGCATGGTCGGCCATACGCGGCGCTTCAACCCGAGCCATCAATATGTTCATGACAAGATCGTCGCGGGGGACTTCAACATCAGCCAGATGGACGTGCAGACCTATTTCTTTCGCCGCAGGAACATCAATGCGAAGGGCGAGGCGCGGTCGTGGACGGACCATCTGCTGTGGCACCACGCCGCGCACACCGTCGACCTCTTCGCATATCAGGCCGGGCCGATCGTCAAGGCCAATGCGGTCGAGGGGCCGCACCATCCCGACCTGGGCATCGCGATGGACATGTCGATCCAGCTGAAAGCGGAATCGGGCGCGATCTGCACCTTGTCGCTGAGTTTCAACAACGACGGACCGCTCGGCACCTTCTTTCGCTACATCGGCGACAGCGCGACTTATATCGCGCGCTACGATGACCTGTTCACGGGCAAGGACGAACAGATCGATGTGTCGAAGGTCGATGTGTCAATGAACGGCATCGAGCTGCAGGACCGCGAGTTCATCGCTGCGATCCGCGAGGGACGCGAACCGAACGCCAGCGTCCGCCAGGTGCTGCCTTGCTACCGGGTGCTCGATGCGCTGGAACGGCAGTTTTGACCGTTTCGTCGTTGCAAGAAGAGAAGCGACGCGGCAATTCACGGTGCCGCTGGATTGCTTCGCTGCGCTCGCAATGACGGGACTTTTTGCACCGGCGATGCAGTGAAAACTCAGGTCGCCATAGTCGGTGCGGGTCCCGCCGGGCTGCTGCTCGGCCATTCGCTGCGCCAAGCGGGGATCGAGTGTGTCATCGTCGAACGGACGTCGCAGGCGCGCGTGAAGGAGCGCATCCGCGCCGGGATTCTCGAAACGACGCTGACCGATCTTCTCGCGCGGCTCGGGCTCGATTCGCGGTTGCAGGCCGAAGGGTTGCGCCATCACGGGCTGGTGCTGGTCAACGACGGGCAGTCGATCCCGGTCGACATTTTCGGACCGACCGGCAAGCATGTGACGGCCTATGGCCAGACCGAGATCACGCGCGACCTGATCGATGCCGCGCCGCGTGCCGGGCTGCATATCGTCTGGGAGGCCGCGGACGTCGTCTTGCACGACGTCGACAGTGACGCGCCCTCGGTGACCTGGGCGGGCGGGCGGATTGACTGCGAAGTCATCGTGGGTTGTGACGGATTCCACGGAGCGTCGCGCGCGTGCATTCCGGACGCGCGCGTTTTCGAGCGTGCGTACCCGTTCGGCTGGCTCGGCATCCTCGCCGATGTCCCGCCGTGTCATGCGCATGTGATCTATGCGAGCCACGCGCGCGGCTTTGCGCTCGCCAGCATGCGGTCGCCGACACGCAGCCGCTATTATGTTCAGGTCGGGCTCGACGAGAGAGTCGAGGACTGGTCCGACGACCGGTTCTGGGACGAATTGTGCGTTCGGCTCGGGCCCGAGGTCGCGGCCAGTGTGACGCGCGGACCGTCGATCGAGAAGTCGATCGCGCCGCTGCGCTCGTTCGTTTCCGAACCAATGCGCCACGGATCGCTGTTCCTCGCCGGCGACGCCGCGCATATCGTGCCGCCGACGGGCGCGAAGGGGCTCAATCTGGCGGCCTCCGACGTGACCTATCTTTCCGAAGCGCTGATCGACTGGTTCAAGCGCGGTGATACGGCGGGTATCGATGGCTATTCCGACCGCGCGTTGCGACGGATCTGGAAAGCCGAACGTTTCAGCTGGCAGCTGACCAAGCTGATGCACCGCTTTCCCGAGGACGGGCCGTTCGAACGGCGTATGCAAATCGCCGAACTCGACTATATCGCGGGGTCGAAGGCGGCGCAGACCAGCATCGCCGAAAATTATGTGGGATTGCCGCTTTGACGAGTTTCACGAAGCGAACGATCAACGGTCGCGCGGTCAATCCGGTCGGCCTTGGCTGCATGAACATCTGCTGGGCCTATGCGCCGCCGGTCGCCGACGAGTATGCGATCCGGCTGCTGAACGTTGCGCTCGACGCGGGGTACGATCATCTCGACACTGCGCGCATCTATGGCGAGGGCAAGTCGGAGACTTTGATCGGGCAAGCGCTGAAGACAAGGCGCCACGAATATTTCCTGGCGTCGAAAACCGGGATCATCGTCGATGGCAAGGCGCGGCGGATCGATTGCCGGCCCGAGACGATCATTGCGGCATGCGAGACCAGCCTGAAGCTGCTTCAGACCGACCATATCGATCTCTATTACCTCCACCGCCGCGATTTCACGACGCCCATCGAGGAGTCGGTGGGGGCGCTCGCCGACCTCGTGAAAGAGGGCAAGATCGGCAGCTATGGCCTGTCCGAAATGTCGGCCGACACGCTGCGCCGCGCGCATGCGGTGCATCCCTGCGCGGCGATGCAGACCGAATATTCGCCGATGACGCGCAATCCCGAGATCGCGGTGCTCGACGCGTGCAAGGAACTGGGCGTGACGTTCGTTGCGTTCTCCCCGGTAGGACGTGGTTTGCTGGGCGGGACGTTGAAGGCGGGTCAGGTCTGGAGCGAAGGCGACTTGCGGGCAAGCTGGCCGCGCTTTCAGGAGCCCGCCTTTTCGGTCAACCTCAGCCTCGCTGAAGGGTTCGAAGCGATCGCCGCGGATGCCGGTGTGACGCCATCGCAACTCGCCAATGCCTGGGTGCTGGCAAAGGGCGAGCATATCGTGACGATCCCGGGGAGCCAGAACATCGCGCATGTCGAAGAGAATATCGCGCGCTGTGACTGGGTGCCCGATGCGGCGACGATCGCGAAGATCGACGCGCTGATCAACGAGAAGACCGTCGCCGGGCAACGCTACCCGGCGGCGATGCAGGCGGCGATCGATACCGAGGAGTTTGCGTCGGCCTGAACCGTCATTGCGAGCGTAGCGAAGCCATCCAGATCGCTCCCGCTGGATTGCTTCGCTACGCTCGCAATGACGGGTCGCGCAGCAGATGTTTCTGCACCTTGCCCGATGCGGTGCGCGGGATGGTGTCGGTGAGGATCACCGATTTCGGGACCTTGAACCCGGCAAGCCGAGTCCGGCAATGCGCGATGATGCTGTCCGCGGTGACCGACCGACCGACGACGGCAATGACGTGCGCCTGGCCGACCTCGCCCCAGTTCTGATCGGCTACGCCGATGACCGCGCATTCGGCGACGGCGTCGAGTTCGGCGATCGCCGCCTCGACTTCGGCGGGGTAGACATTCTCGCCGCCCGAAATGAACATGTCTTTCTTGCGGTCGACGAGGAAATAAAAGCCGTCGGCGTCGCAGCGTGCAACGTCGCCGGTCTTGAACCAGCCGTCGTCGAATGCGGCTGCGGTGATCTCGGGCTGCTGCCAATAGCCCGCGGTGACGCTGGGACCGCGCAGCCAGAGTTCGCCGGTCTCGCCGGTCGCGACGTCCGCACCCTCGTCATCGACGATACGCGTTTCGAGCGAGAGCAGCGGGAAGCCGATCGAGCCGGCCTTGGCGATGACGCGGTCGGGGTCGCCGGGCGGCATGCTGAAGTTCGAACAGGTTTCGGTCATGCCGAAGCCGTCGAGCATGGGGATGCCGGCGCGCTGGAAGCGTTCGATCTGCGCGGCCGGATTGGGCGCACCGCCGGTCGCGTAAAAGGTCAGGCCGCGGAGCATTTCGGGGTCGAAGCCGGGCAGGTTCCACATCATCTGCGCCATCTGCGGCACCGAGAAATAATGCGTGATCCCAAGGCTGCGGTCGGCGATGCGCGCGAGCGTGGTGGCGGGGTCGAAGCCCTTCGATATGAGCACCGTCCCGCCGGCGAGTAGCGGCACGCGGACGGCGGCGAAGAGGCCGGCGACATGAAACAACGGCATGTCGCAGAGGAAGACGCTGTCGGGCGAGACCGCGCTGCCGTGAAGGAAATTGGTCGCCCCCCAGAAGGCGTTGGCTTCGCTCAGCATCACGCCCTTGGGCTTGCCGCTGGTGCCCGAGGTGTAGAGCAGCGTCGAGGGCTGGTGCCAGTCGCGGCGGGCACTCGCCGGTGCGGTGTCGGGCTGGTTGGCGGTCAGGGCGTCGATTTCGGCGAGGACGCGCGCTTTGACTGCGAAGTCATCGACCGCGAACTCGGCATCGTGAAAGACGATCGCCGGATCGGCATCCGCGATCAGCGCGGCGATCTCCGGGCCCGCGAGGCGCCAATTGTACGGCACGAAGATCGCGCCCGCGCGGATGCAGCCGAATTGCAGGATCAGCAGGTCGGCGCTGTTTTTCGCCAGTGTCGCCACGCGCTCGCCGCTTGCCGGGCCGAGCTCGCCGACGAGCCAGCTGGCGGCGCGGTTTGCGGCGCGGTCGAGCGCGGCATAGTTCCAGTCTCGCCCGCTCTCGAGATCGACGACCGCGAGCGTACCCGGCCTGGCGCGCGCGTGCGTCGCGACCGGATCGACGCGCATCAGCCGACCTTGTCCTTGTCATACGCGCCGAGGCCGGGCTTGAACGATTTCTCGTCGATGAATTGGCGCGTCGCTTCCTTGCGGCCTTCGCTGTCGAAGCTGTTGGCGGCTTCCTGCGCGCGGATCAGATAATCCTCGGCATTGTCGTAGGACATCTCGCGGACCCGGCGGACCGCCCATTTGGTCGCGCGCAAGGCGGCGGCGTTCTTGGCGAGGAGCACGTTTGCGACTTCGGTGACGCGCGCGCGGAGCTGGTCGGCGGGAACGGCTTCGTTGACGAGGCCCTGCCGGGCTGCCTCGATGCCGGTCAGGTTCTCGCCCATCATCGCATGGTACATGGCGTTGCGGAAGCCGAGCAGTTCGGCGGCCACCTTCGACGCGCCGCCGCCGGGCAGGATGCCCCAGTTGATTTCGCTCAGGCCGAACTGCGCATCCTCGGCGGCGAAGGCGAGGTCGCAGGCGAACAGCGGGCCATAGCCACCACCGAAGCACCAGCCGTTGACCATCGCGATCGTCGGCTTTTCGTACCAGCGCAGCCGCGACCACCAGCTATAGGCTTCGCGCTGCGCACCGCGGATCGCGCCGAGTCCTCTGGCTTCGTTCTCGCGGAAATATTCCTTCAAATCCATGCCCGCCGACCAGGCATCGCCTTCCCCCGACAGGACAAGCACGCCGACGTCGTCGCGGAATTCGAGGTCCTCGATCACGCGCTTCATCTGGCGGTTGAGGCTCGGCGACATGCAGTTGCGCTTTTCGGGGCGATTGAATTTCACCCAGGCGATCTTGTTTTCGACGGTGCAGGACACGGTGTCCTGCTCGCTGCGTTCGGTCATGCTTGGTCCTTCAGATGGGATAATAGCCCGGCTGCGTCTCGATCGTGATCCAGCGCAGTTCGGTGAAGCTGTCGATCCCCGCCTTGCCGCCGAAGCGCCCGTAGCCCGATGCGCCGACGCCGCCGAAGGGCATCTGCGCTTCGTCGTGCACCGTCGGGCCGTTGATGTGGCACATGCCCGAGCGGATCTGGCGCGCGACGTTCAGCCCGCGCGCGGTGTCGCGCGTGAAGACGGCGGCGGAAAGGCCGTAATCGCTGTCGTTGGCGAGCGCGATCGCGTCGGCTTCGTCCTTCGCGCGGATCATCGCGGTGACGGGGCCGAAGCTCTCGTCGCGGTAGAGGTTCATTGCCGCGGTCACGCCGTCGACGACGGTCGCGTTCATGATGACGCTTTCGCCCTTGCCGCCCGCGATCACGGTCGCGCCTTTGGCAACGGCGTCATCGATCAGCGCATTGACATGCGTGATCGTATCGATCCCGATGACCGCGCCGAGCGGCGTCTTGCCCTCGCGCGGATCGCCCGCGATGAGCGTGCCTGCCTTGGCGGCGAATTTTGCCGCGAACGCGTCGGCGACGGCATCGACGACGATGATCCGTTCGGTCGACATGCAGATCTGGCCCTGATGCATGAACGCGCCGAACGCGGCGGCTTTGACCGCTTCGTCGAGATCGGCGTCCTCGAGCACGATCAGCGGCGCCTTGCCGCCGAGTTCGAGCAGGCACGGTTTGAGATGCTCGGCCGCCCGTTTGGCGATGATCCGGCCGACGCTGGTCGACCCGGTGAAGTTGATGCGACGGATCGCCGGATGATCGATCAGCGCGCCCACGACATCGCCTGCGTCCTGGGGCGCGTTGGTCACGAAACCCACGACGCCGTCGGGGAAACCCGCTTCGACGACAGCTTCGATGATGAGTGAATGGACCTGCGGGCAGATCTCGGATGCCTTCATGACGACGGCGTTGCCGCATGCCAGCGGCACCGCGATCGCGCGGACGCCGAGGATGACGGGTGCGTTCCAAGGCGCGATGCCGAGGATGACGCCGACGGGTTCGCGCAACGCCATCGCCAGGCAGCCGGGCTTGTCCGAAGGGATGACTTCGCCGCCGATCTGCGTGGTTATGGCTGCGGCTTCGCGGATCATCCCGGTCGCCAGCATGACGTTGAAGGCGCCCCATCCCGCCGACGCGCCGGTCTCATGCATCATCGCCGCGATCAGCGCGTCGCGTCTGGCCTCGAGACAGTCGGCGGCTTTGATCAGGACAGCGCGGCGCGCGTTGGGCCCCGTCGCGGCCCAGGCAGGAAACGCAGCCGCGGCCTTGTCGGCAACCGCGCGCGCTTCCACGGGGGTCATGGCGGGTGCGGTCGAAGCGACGTCGCCGGTGATCGGGTTTCGACGCTCAAACGTCTTTGCACTGTCGAAATCGGCCAAAGTCGCTTTCCAATCTTGCACGCCGCCGGTTCGCGACTACAGCGGTCGGTAGCAACCATAACTGTTATAGGCAATATCGAATTGGTCAACGAGTTTCTGAAGCGCAGCGGGCTCGCCGACCAGCCGGGGTTCGTCATGCGCCAGGCGAGCCTTGCGGTTTGGAACGACCTTGTCGCGACGCTCGCCACGGTCGGGCTCAAGCCGCAAAGCTATGCCGCACTCCTGATTGCCGACACGTCGCCCGGTTGCAAGCAGCAGGATATCGCCGACGCGCTCGGCATCGCGCGACCCAATCTGGTTGTGCTGATCGACGACCTTGTCGAGCGCGGCCTGGTCGAACGTGGCGTCAACACCGACGATCGGCGGTCCTATGCGCTGACGCTCACCGATGCGGGGCGCGCGCTGCTCGATGCCGGACGCGCGGCGCACAAGAAACATGAGGCCTGGATCGATGCATCTTTGAACAAGGCAGAGGCAAAGGCAATGCTCGACGCGGTGCGGATCTTAGCCGGAACAGCCAAGGCGATATAAGGCTTGTTTCGTCATTGCGAGCGCGCTTCGCTCGCAATGACGGCGGCGGTCAGGGGCGGATGAGATATTTCTCGCCGGTGCGCTTGGCATTGTAGGCCATCAGCGTGTCGAGGTTGAGCGCTTCGGTCAGCGAGATCTCGTGACTGTAATTGCTCTTGAACGTCGTCGTCAGTTCCTCGCTCACGCGTTTGCGCATCCGGGCGTTGGTCTCGGCCCCCGCTTTTTGCAGGAACGGCGTCAGCAGAAATCCGGACAGCGCCCACGTCAGCCCGAAATTGCGGTTGAGGATGGTCGGCCCGACGTCGAGCGCGCCATAGATATAGACCTGTTTGAAGACGTCGGTGCCGTAGCGGCTGTAGCTGGTCGCGCGCTTGGCGGCGGCAGCCTCCATGCAGCCGAGAATCTGTCCCGACAGCTTGCCGCCGCCGATCGCGTCGAAGCCGATCGTCGCGCCGGTTTCGGTGAGCGCGGTCGTGAGGTCAGCGAGAAAATCCTCGCCACCCGAATTGACGATATGCGTCGCGCCGATGCCCCGCAGCAGTTCGGCCTGCGCGTCGCTGCGCACGATGTTGACGAGCGGGATGCCGTCCTTTGCGCAGATTTTGACGAGCATCTGGCCAAGGTTCGAGGCGGCGGCGGTGTGGACGATCGCCGAATGTCCCTCGTTCTTCATGACCTCTGTAAAGGCAAGCGAGGTCAGCGGATTGACGAAGCACGACGCCCCGTCCCTGGGATCAATCCCGTCGGGCAGGACCATGCACATCGCGGCGGGCAAGGCACGATATTCGGCGTAAATCTCGCCGCCGATCATCGCGACGGTCTTGCCAATCAATGCCTTGGCCTCGGGTGACGCGCCCGCCGCGACGACCACGCCGCAGCCTTCGTTGCCGATCGGCAGCGCTTCGCCGACCCGGCCCGCCATCGCGCGCATGCCCGGCGGCGGCACCTGCGCGCTGATCACCGGAAGCCCGTCGCGGGTCGAGGCGCGTGCCGTCGTCATGTCCGCGCCGCCGACGAGCAGGCCGAGATCGGACGGATTGATCGGCGTCGCGCTCACCCGGACAAGAACCTCGTGATCCCTGGGCACCGGCATGGGTTTGCGGACGAGCGAAATCTCGAGCTCGCCCTCGGGCTTGACGAGGGTCAGCATAGTAAGATTGGTCTGTGGCAGGTCGGTCATCACGAACGCTCCGGTGGGTTAGCGGCCGAGCTGATCGACCTTCGACTGCAATTCGGCAAGCTGCGACTTCAGCGCGGCGATCTCGTCGTCCTTTTTCGAGCTTGTCGTCGCCGGCTTCGGCACGAACGCGGTCGTTGCCGCCTCGAACATCGCCATGTTGCGCTTGGCGATCTCGGCAAAGGGGCCGCGCTCGAACGCGCCCTTCATCGCCTCGTGGAACTTCGCCTGATTGTCGCGGAACGCGGTCATCGAGGCTTCGAGATATTGCGGCACCATCGACTGCATCGAATCGCCGTACATCGAGATGATCTGGCGCAGGAAGCCGGCGGGCAGCATCGATTCGCCGCGGCTTTCCTCGTCCATGATGATCTGCGTCAGGACGCCGTGCGTGATGTCCTCGTCGGACTTGGCGTCGAGCACCTTGAATTCGCGCCCCTCACGCGTCAGCTGCGCGAGATGTTCGAGCGTGATGTAGCTCGAAGATTCGGTATTGTAGAGACGACGGTTGGCGTATTTCTTGATGATGACCGGCAAGGGTTCGCCGGCCGCGTTCTGCGCGTTTGATCTGGCCATGTCGTGATCTTTATATGGTGGCGACGTCACGCTAGCACCGATCGATGGTGCGTCGCAACAAAGCGCTTGCTGCGCAGCAAATGCCTGGCCGCGACAACCGGTGTGGAAAGGCCATGCCAATTGGCCTAAAGCCGTGGCGATATTCAGGAGCCTGCCATGACCGACATCGTCATCACCGCCGCACGCCGCACGCCAGTCGGCAGTTTTCTCGGCAGCTTTGCCGGCACGCCGGCGCACGAGCTGGGCCGCACCGCGATCGTGGCCGCGCTCGAATCGGCTGGCGTCGCGCCCGAAGAGGTATCCGACGTCATCCTTGGCCAGGTACTTACCGCGGCGCAGGGCCAGAACCCGGCGCGGCAGGCGTCGATGGCGGCGGGCATCCCCAAGGAGGTGTCGGCGATGGGGATCAATCAGGTCTGCGGTTCGGGACTACGCGCGGTCGCACTGGGCGCGCAGGCGATCATGACCGGTGACGCCACCATCGTCGTCGCAGGCGGCCAGGAGAACATGTCGATGTCGACGCATGCGCAGCACCTGCGCGGCGGCACCAAGATGGGCGCGCTCGAGCTGATTGACACGATGATCAAGGACGGGCTGACCGACGTCTTCAACGGTTATCACATGGGCATCACGGCGGAAAATCTTGCCGAACAGCACCAGATCACGCGCGAGATGCAGGATGCGTTTGCCGCGCGATCGCAGAACCGGGCGTCGGCGGCGCGTGCCGAGGGACGCTTCACAGGCGAGATCGCTGCGGTGACGATCAAGGGCCGCAAGGGCGATACGATTGTCGACAGCGACGAATTCATCCGCGACGGCGTGACCGCCGAAAGCCTCGCCGGGTTGCGCCCTGCGTTCAAGAAGGAAGGCACCGTGACTGCCGCCAACGCGAGCGGGCTGAACGACGGCGCGGCGGCGATCGTCCTGATGTCCGCCGATGAGGCGGCGCGGCGCGGGAGCCCGATCCTCGCGCGGATCGCAGGGTTCGGCACGGCGGGCGTCGATCCGTCGATCATGGGCATCGGCCCGGTCCCCGCGACGCGCAAGGCGCTCGAAAAGGCGCGGTGGCGGATCGACGACCTCGACCTGATCGAGGCCAACGAGGCATTTGCGGCGCAGGCGCTCGCGGTCGGCAAGGAACTCGGCTGGGACCCGGACAAGGTTAACGTCAACGGCGGCGCGATCGCGATCGGTCACCCGATCGGTGCCTCGGGCGCGCGCGTGCTGACGACGCTGCTCCACGAAATGGCGCGGCGCGGCTCGAAAAAGGGGCTGGCGACGCTGTGCATCGGCGGCGGCATGGGCGTGGCGATGGCGGTCGAGCGCGCCTAGGTCCAGACGCGTTCGAAGCGGCTGCCAAGGCCGGTCAGCAGCTCATATTGCGACAGGCCCGTGGCAGCGCTTGCCGTGGGAAGGTCGAAGTCGACGGCGACCCAGTCGCCTTCGCCAAGCGAACCTTCGGACCCGACGTCGATCGCGATCAGGTCCATTGAGACGCGGCCGAGCACGGCGAACGCCCCCTGCCCCGCTGTGCCGCTGTTCGAAAAGGCGCGGCGATAGCCATCTGCGTAACCGATGTTGAGGATCGCGACGTCGGTGTCGCGCGCAGCGGTCCAGAGTGCACCATAGCCGATGCTGTCGCCCGCGCGCACGCGCCGGCGCTGGAGAATCTGTGCTTCGAGCAGGGCGACTTGGCGGACGTGCGGCGCAGCTTCGCGGCGCGGCACGCCGCCGTATAGCGCAAGGCCCGGCCGGGTCAGGTCGAAATGGTAACCGGCGCCGAGGCAGACGCCCGCCGAATTGGCGAGGCTGCGGCGGCGTGCGGGGGCGTCGAGCGCGCCGAACGCCTCGAGCTGCACGGCGTTGGCCCGACTGTCTTCGTCGGCACGCGCGAGATGGCTCATCAATGTTTCGATCGTCAGGCCGGTGATGTCATCCGCCGACGCCAGGCCGAGACGGTTCATGCCGGTATCGACCATCACGTCGCAAGGTCGCCCGGTTTGCCGCCAGCGCGCGACTTGCGCCGGCGTGTTCAGGACCGGGCGGGCGGGCGATGCCAGAGCGGTCGCCATGTCCTCCGCGCGGACGCCATGAAGGACCGAGAGCGAGCAGCCTTCGGGAAGATTGCCGAGCGCCATCGCCTCGTCCCAGGTCGCCACGAAGAAATCGCGGCACCCTGCCTTCGCCAACCGCGCGACGACCGCGCGCGCCCCGAGGCCATAGCCATCGGCCTTGACCGCGGCACCGCAGGCGGCACCGGCCGATCGTGCCGCCAGCCAGCGCCAGTTGGCGGCCAGCGCTTGTGCGTCGAGCCGGAGACGAAGCGCTGCGCTCAAACCGCCTCGTCGAGCGGCTTGTGCGCGGTTTCGGTGAGAAAGAAGAGGCTGACGACGAACGCCAGCGCGACGACGCCAACCATATACCACAGGCCGGCATAGGCATCGCCGGTGCGCACGACGATATATTGCGAGATCAGCGGCAGAAAGCCGCCGAAATAGCCCGATCCGATGTGATAGGGGATCGACATCGAGGTGTAGCGGATCCGCGCCGGGAACATCTCGACAAGGATTGCGGCGACCTGACCATAGGTCATCGCCGACAAGCCGACCATCAGCGCGACGCCCAGGATAATCTTCCACGGCTGCTTTTCGGCCGGGTCCGACGTGTCGGGATAGCCGGCGGCGACCAGGGCCGCGGTATAGGCCTTGTCGTCGAATCCTGCGATCCGGTGGGTACCAACCTGGAGTGCGACCTGACCGTCGCTGTAGGGCGATATTTTCTTGTAGCTGATCCCACGCTTGGCGAGGAACGCCAGCGCCTTGCCGCACGCGGCGGTCTGCTTGGACGCAAAGATGCTGAAATCGCACGCCGGCAGCTCGAGGCGTACGGGGGATGCCGCCGTCGCGCGCGCGAGTGCCGGATTCGCGGCATCGGCCATCATGTGGAACAGCGGGAAGACGAGCAGCATCGACAGCGCATAGCCGGCGAGCAGCAGCTTCTTGCGCCCGATGCGGTCGCTCAACGCTCCGAACAGGACATAGAAAGGCGCGGCGATGACGGCCCCGACGGCCATGTAGAGCAGCGCTTCTTCCTCGGCGATCCGCGCGGTACCCTGGAGGAAATAGAGCGTGTAGAATTGCGACGTGTAATAGATGACGGTGAGCCCGGCGGCGACGCCGAACAGTGCGGTGAGGATGCGGCCCTTGTTGCCCGGGTGCCGCCACGAATCGAGCAGCGGGTTCTTCGATGTCGTGCCCGCGTCCTTCATCGCCTTGAAGACCGGGCTCTCATTCAGTTTCAGGCGAATGTAGAGCGAGATCGCAAGCATGACGAGCGAGGCGACAAACGGGATCCGCCAGCCCCACGCTTCGAAATCGGCGACGCTCAGCGCATGGCGGCAGACGAGGACCATGACGACGCTGAGCAGGAACCCGCCGACCACCGAGACCTGGATCCAGCTGGTGTACTGGCCGCGTTTGCCCGGTGGAGCATGTTCGGCGACATAGATCGCCGCACCGCCATATTCGCCGCCGAGCGCAAGCCCCTGCAACAGGCGAAAACCGACGAGCAGGACCGGTGCCCAGATGCCCCCGGTCGCGTAGGTCGGCAGGAAACCGATCGCCGCCGTCGCGCCGCCCATCAGCGTGATCGTCACGAGAAACGTATATTTGCGGCCGATCCGGTCGCCGAAATAGCCGAACAGGATGGCACCGATCGGGCGAACGCCGAAGCCTGCGCCGAACGCCGCTAGCGAGGCAAGCGTCGCCGCGGTGGCATTGTCCGATGGAAAGAAAAGCCTGCCGAGCAGCGCAGCAAGAATGCCGTAGACGAAGAAATCATACCATTCGAAGACGGTGCCCAGCGACGACGCAACGATCACCAGCCGGTCGCGCTTGGGATCGAGCGGTATGATCGCGTCGGCCATGCTATCCTCCCCCTGTCGCCATCTTACGAGTCGATGACGCGTCGGGGCAAGCGCTACGCACCGGCTTTTTTGATCGGCGTCGGGCAAGAGGGTTGACGATCCCCGTTGGGCGCGCGTCTAGGCAGCATGGGCGGATGTGGCGAAACCGGTAGACGCAGCAGACTTAAAATCTGTTTTCCCTATGGAAGTGCGGGTTCGAGTCCCGCCATCCGCACCATCGCCGCGGCGACTGCGATCGTCGCTTTGCAGGCCTGTACGCCCGCCGACGATCCGAACCGCGTCGACGTCAGCATCATCGGGCCGGCACCGCGGCTGGGCGATCCCGACCGCGAAGCGCTTGATGCGTCGCGCAGCATCCTGTTGCGCGAAACGGCGATGGGGCTCGTTACCTTGGACGCGAGCGGACAGATCGAGCCCGCGCTGGCCGAAAGCTGGATCGTCACCGACGACGGGCGCAGCATCATCTTTCGCATCCACCGCGTGCGCTGGCCCGACGGCAGCGAAGTGACCGGCGACGAGGTCGCGCAGAGCATCAATCGCGCGTTGGCGGCGAACAGCCAGAACCGGTTGAAGCCTTTGCTGAGCGCGATCGACGCCGTCATCGGCATGACCGGGCGCGTCGTCGAGGTGCGGTTGAAAGTGCCGCGACCCTATCTGTTGCAGCTCCTCGCACAGCCCGAACTCGGCATTCGTCGCAAGGGTGCGGGGCTGGGGCCGTGGCGGATAACGGGGCGCGGCGGTGGCGCGCTGACGTTGCGCCCGGCGCCCGATATCGCGAGCGAGGGCTTGGAAGACGCGCCGAGGGATCTGCGCGAAGTTCGGGTGAGCGGCGGACGCGCCGCACTCGCGATCGCGCGCTTTGCGGCAGGACGGAACGATCTGGTGATGGGCGGGACGCTCGCCGACTGGCCGCTGGTGCGCGCCGCCGCGCTCGACGGCACGAACCGCATCCGCCGCGATCCGGTCGACGGTCTGTTCGGGCTTGCCATCATGCCGCAGTCGGCATTCCTGAAAGAGCGGACGCTGCGCGAAGCCCTGTCGATGGCGATCGACCGAAGTGCGCTCGACGGCGGTCTCGACCTGCCGCGCTGGACCGCAATGGACCGGCTGCTGCCCGCGCAGCTCGACAGCGGCCAGGCGGCGGTCGCGCCCGACTGGCTCGGTAACTCGATCGACGAACGACGGTCGATCGCCCGCGACCGGATCGCGGGCTGGGTGCGCGGCCGGGGCAAGCTTTCGCCGTTGCGCGTCGCGCTGCCCAAAGGGCCGGGCATGCGCATTCTCTTTGCACATCTCGCCGCCGACTGGCGCCGGATCGGCGTCGACGCGGTGACGGTCTCGCTTGCCGACGATGCAGCGGACATGCGCCTGATCGACGAGGTGTCGCCCAACACGAGCGCCAACTGGTATCTGACGCGGACCGGGTGCGACTATGGACTGGCCTGCAGCGTGCCCGGCGACCTGGCGTTGAGAGAGGCGCGCGCGGCACCCACGCTTGGCCAGCGATCGGCGGCGATCGCCCGCGCCGACGCAGCCTTCGCCGCCAATTCGGGATATATTCCGCTCGGCAAACCGGTGCGGTGGTCGCTCGTGGGTGCGGCGCTGACGCGGTATCGCGACAATGCGATGGCCACGCATCCCTTTGCCGAACTTCGCGAGCGTTCGAAGAACTAGCGTATCGCGGTCACGATCCCCATATCGAAACGGAGAGGAGATCCGCATGGCCAAGATCGACACCCCCGACTTCGCGGCGATCACGCGCACGATTGGCCTATCGGGCAGCGATCCGGCGGCGGTGCGCAGGCGCATCGAGGCGATGGAAAAGCTGCTCGAGGGGCTGTTCGTGATCCCGGGCACGAACCGGCGCTTCGGCCTCGACGTCATCTTCGACGTCGTGCCGGTCGGCGGCAGCGTCATCGCCGCGATCATGGGCAGCTGGCTTGCCTGGGAAGCGCGCAACCTGGGCATGCCGAAGCATGTTTACGCGCGCATGGCGGGCAACATCGGCATCGACGCGCTGCTCGGCGCGATCCCGTTCGTGGGCGCGATTCCCGATTTTTTCTTCCGTTCGAACACGCGCAACCTGAAGATCATCAAGAAGCATCTCGACAAGCATCATCCGGGCACCGCGACGATCGAGGGTTAGGGTCCACGCCAGATCACGATCTGGGCCTGATCGGCGGCACCACGGCGCTGTGGCGGACACGGTGTCCCTACGAGCGCGACGCTAAGACAGATCCGCACTTCGTGGAGCAGGCCGCTGCTGTTCTCGATGGCGAGCGTGGGTGCAGGGAATGACGGATTGGCCGCTGCGAACAGTTGCTTGAAGCGTGCGACAGTGATCCTCCGACCACCGAGCTTGGCCATATCGGGAAAGCGCAGCGCTTCGAAAATACGGCGCGCTGCCCCGAAATAGCGTTCCGGATCGTCGGTCGCGCAGACCCCGTGCTTGGCCCATTCATGCGCGATAAGCCGGGGGCTGGGCGTCGCGCAGAACTGCGCGCGCGCGACCGAATCAGGTATCGGCGGCGCGGGCGCACACCATTGCGGATAGCTTCTGCCCGCCCCCTCGGGCCACAGACCGTGGACGATGAAACCGAAGCGACCGGTCGCCACGTCGCACTGACCGTCGTCGGGCCGGCTGTCGGGATGATGCGCGCAGAACGCCGGCGACCAGCTGAGCGCGAGCGTGTAGCCCGCCACCGGCCCCGGTCGCACCGGCTCGTCGAAAGGGCGCTGCACCGGGGGCAGCGCCTGCCTGGCAGGGATGTGGCACGATAGCGCCTGACCGCGCACTGCGACGGGCAAGACGCTAAGACAAAGCGAAATCGAGGCCGATATCGGCCGCAGGAGCGCTTTGCGTGAGGCGGCCGACGCTGACATAAGTCACTCCTGTTTGGGCGATGGCGCGGATCGTGTCGAGGCGGACCCCGCCCGAGGCTTCGGTTACGGCGCGCGAGCCGACCAGCGCGACGGCCTCGCGCAGCATTTGCGGGGTCATGTTGTCGAGCAGGATGTGCGTCGCGCCCGCGTCGAGCGCTTCGTCGATCTGGTCGAGCCGGTCGACCTCGACAATGACGCGCGCAATGCCCGCCGCGACCGCACGGCGTGTCGCTTCACCGACCGAGCCGGCCACCGCGACATGATTGTCCTTGATCATCGCCGCATCGTCGAGCCGCATGCGGTGATTGGTCGCGCCGCCCATCCGCGTCGCATATTTCTCGAGCACGCGCAGACCGGGGATCGTCTTGCGCGTGTCGAGCAGCGTGCAGCCGGTTCCGGCGATGGCGTCGACATAGCGCCGCGTCATCGTGGCGATGCCCGACAGATGCTGGACGGTGTTGAGCGCGGAGCGTTCGGCGGTGAGCAAAGCGCGGGCATTGCCCGACAGGCGCATGAGATCGGTTCCGGCAGGGACGTGCTGCCCTTCGATTGCGAGAGTTTCGACGGTGACCACGGGATCGAGCGCGCGGAAAAATGCTTCTGCCAGCGGGAGCCCCGCGACAACGATCGCGTCGCGGCTGTCCATTACGCCGGTGAAGTGCGCGTCGGCCGGGATGACCGCGGCGGCGGTGATGTCGCCATGATCGCCCAGGTCCTCAGCGAGAGTCGCCGCGACGAAGGCGTCGAGATCGAAACGGTCGAGCTGAAACGTCATTAAAGCGATCCGAAGTTGACGAAGTTTACACTAACAGGGCGTATCACAGACTCTGTTCAAACCATTGACAAAGCGTTGTTTTTACAGGACGCTTGGCGTAGCAGCCGCGTTGGCTGTAGGAAAGCGCGAATTCGGGCGGTCGCCCATGCGCATGCGCGACGGAACCGGCCATACCGAGGAAGATTGTGTTTCGATAGCGGAGATCAGCATGGCCGACGAACCCCCAATCCACGAAACCACCACCGAAGCGCGCGCGGGCGACGGCAACCCTGCCAATCGCTATGTGCTGTATGGGTCGCTGGCATTGGTGGTCGTTGCCTTCGTAGTGCTGCTGGCGGTGGGGTTCGTGTGAGGCGCGTTTGACAAAATGGCCATAGCGGCTAAGTTATGGCCATATTCAGGAACACCGCTATGGCTCGTTACAGTGTCGCGACCACGAAGGACAATCTGTCCAGCCTGATCGACAAGGCGCTGGCAGGCGAGGAAGTGATCATCACGCGGCATGGCAAGCCGACGGTATCGCTTCGTGCAGTCGAGGCGGACCCACAGCCGCGCCCGAGCAACGCCGAATGGATGAAGCGGTTGAAGACGCTTCGGGACTCGTTGCCGCCTGCGCGGACGTCCTTTCTCGACCTCAAAGGCATGGATGATGAGGACGGCCAGCTTTGACGTCCTATCTGGACGCGAGCATTGTCGTTCCCCTGTTGGTCGCAGAACCGACCACCGCTGTAATCACCGAATGGATCGAACGTCAGTCCACCGCACTGTTGATCGGTCGACTGGCAATCGGTGAAGCGGCTTCGGCGCTGTCGCGTCGGCGACGGATGACCGAGTTGTCCGATACCGAAGGCGAATCTGCCCTTGCGGCGCTTGACGCATTCGTCGGCGGCGGCTTGACCATCGTCGATCATGCACCGGAAGACATCGCACTTGCCGGGCAACTGGTGCGCAATCCGATGCCCAAGCTCCTGATGGGCGACGCCATCCATCTGGCGACGTGTCGCCGTCTCAGCCTGACCCTGGTGACGAATGACGCCGCATTGCTGGAGATCGCGCGACGCGAAGGTGTGGAGGCGGTTCGACCAGGGTGATTGCGTCCCCTTCGCGCCTTTCCTTCTTCTTTGCGCCTTTGCGTGAACCGCTTTCCTTCTGCTTCAGCGCATGCGTTGCGAGCGAAGGAAGTGGGTTCACACGAAGGCGCGAAGGAGGGCGAAGGCGCGAAGGTTTTGGATGTCCTAATCCTTTCCGAAACGGAGAGAAAATTAGGCCGTCAGGACAAGATACGGCGCAAATCCTCCGATTTCCAAAACACGCCAAAGCCCGAAGACGGATTGATCCAAAGGCCGGCTTCCAAGACCATTTCGAACAACTGGCGGCCGGTCATCATCGCCATTACGGTTTCCGGGCCGAAGCAATCATATCCACGGTCTAGGGCCGTAAAACCAACAGGGTATATTTCGCCATCATCAGCTACCAACGTGTATATGTCCAGTCCGCCAGCGCGCTCTTGCAAGCCAGCCGGTTGACCATCGTCGCGGATACCTGCGAGGACTTCGTGATCCAGAAAGCACTTTTCAAAATGGGGCCTAGCTTCTGGATCGTAAGCGGCCTCGATCAACAATTCTTCAAGCCGGTTTAGCGGTTCAAACTTGCTTTCGAGCACCGTGGGCAAATGGACTTCGCCAGAGGCGTTCGTGTACTTTCTGTTTTCAAACCAACTGAGCAATCGCTTCATCCTCTCGCCCCCAGATCCCCCTGCCCGACGGTGCTGCCCGCCATCTCGAGCATTCGGTCCAAACTCTTTTTGGCGCGCAGGCGGAGGTCTTCCTCGATCTCGATCCGTGGCTGGAGATCGCGCAGTGCCACGTAGAGTTTCTCCATCGTGTTGAGCGCCATGTAGGGGCAGATATTGCAGTTGCAGTTGCCGTCAGCGCCGGGCGCGCCGATGAAGTGCTTGTCCGGCAAGGCCTTTTCCATCTGGTGCATGATGTGCGGCTCGGTCACGACGATCAGCGTGTCGCCGGGGAAGTCCTTCGCGAAGGCGAGGATGCCGCTGGTCGAGCCGACATAGTCGGCGTGGTCGAGGATGTGCGCGGGGCATTCGGGGTGCGCGGCGACGGGCGCGCCGGGATGCTGCGCCTTGAGTTTCACGAGTTCGGTCTCGCTGAACGCCTCGTGGACGATGCAAACGCCGGGCCAGAGCAGCATGTCGCGCCCGGTCTTGCGCGCGAGATAGCCGCCGAGATGTTTGTCGGGGCCGAAAATGATCTTCTGGTCGAGCGGGATTTGCGACAGAATCTTGTCGGCGGACGAGGAGGTGACGATGATGTCGCTGAGCGCCTTCACCTCGGTCGAGCAGTTGATGTAAGTCAGCGCGATATGATCGGGGTGCGCGGCGCGGAAGGCGGCGAACTTGTCGGGCGGGCATGAGTCTTCGAGGCTGCAGCCGGCGTCCATGTCGGGCAGGACGACGATCTTGTCGGGGCTCAGGATCTTGGCGGTGTCGGCCATGAAGCGGACGCCGCAGAAAGCGATCACGTCGGCATCGGTCGCGGCGGCCTTGCGCGACAAGTCGAGGCTGTCGCCGACGAAATCGGCGATGTCCTGAATCTCGGGCTTTTGGTAATAGTGCGCGAGGATGACGGCGTTGCCTTCGCGGCGCAGGCGGTCGATTTCGGCGCGCAGGTCGAGACCTTTGAGGATTTTGGACTGATAGGTCATGCGTTCTCCGTTGGACCGGGTTTTAGGGCCGCGCCAGTATCTCGGCAACCGAAGTCGATTCGTCCCATTCGCGCTGGCCAATCGCGGCGGGGCGGGGATCGATGGGCAGGCGGACCGCGATGCGGACGTTGCCGTGGCCTGCAGCCTTGAGCGGCGCAGCGGCGAGACGCGCGATGGCGGCACGAGCGTTGCCGCGCGCCTGGGCGACATATTTCGGGTCTTCGGCCGTCTTGCGGGCGGCGGCGGTCGCGCGTTCGGCGGCCTGCTTTTGAAGCGCGATCCCCGCACCGCGCGGGATGTAGACGCCCTGTTGCACGATCGCCGCTTTTGCGGCGTCGATATTGGGCGCGGCGATGGTGACGTCGGGGACGTCGACACTCATCGTTCGCGCCGCCGCATTCCAGCGATAATCGGCAGCGGACAGCTTCGACAGGTCGATGAAATAATCGACCGAATAAGGCGCGCGGCTGCGCTGGATCAGCGGCATCATCCCGAAGAAGGTCGTGCTGTTGCTGCTCGACAGCACGTCGCCGCTGACGGTACCGACTTTCAATGCGTTCATGCCGGAAAAGCTTGCGGTAATCGTCCGCGAGACTTCGATGCCGACCGAGCGTGCTTCCTGTTCGGCTTGATGGCGCTGAAACAGCAGCCAGCCGAGCGCTGCGACAACGACGAGGATCATGACCGCGGCGACGCGTTTCATGCAAGCGTCCAGCCTGTGCCTTCGCGAACGAGGCCGCGGTCGCGCAGGTCGATCAGGTGGGCAAGCACCGAGCGGCCCGCTGCGCCGTAAAGGCGTTCATCGATGCCGGCGTACATGGTCGGCACCATGTCGGCGATGATGCCCTCCCCGCTCTCGAGCAGCCGCATGATCTGGCGCTCGCGCTGCTTGCGGTGCCCGGCGAGGCCGCGGACGAATTGCTGCGGATTGGTGACGGGTTCGCCGTGCGCGGGGTAGTAGATCGCGTCGCTGCGTGCCCTCAGCTTGTCGAGGCTGCGCATGTAATCGGCCATGTCGCCGTCGGGCGGCGAGACGACCGTGGTCGACCAGCCCATGACATGATCGCCGGTGAAAAGTGCGTTCTCCTCGGGCAAGTGATAGCAGAGATGGTTCGAGGTGTGACCGGGCGTCGCGACGGCTTCGAGTGTCCAGCCCGGACCGTTCAGGCGCTCACCATCGACGAGGATGCGGTCGGGCGCGTAGCTCCTGTCGAAGGCGGCATCGGCGCGCGGGCCGTCGTCGTCGAGGCTCAGCGGCGCGCAGCCGATGATCGCCGCGCCCGTCGCGGCCTTCAACGGCGCGGCAGCGGGCGAATGATCGCGGTGCGTGTGCGTGCAGACGATGGCGGCGATGCGTTCGCCGCGGGTTGCGGCGAGGATCGCGTCGATATGCGCAGGATCGGCCGGGCCCGGATCGACGACCGCCACGTCACCCTGTCCGACGATATAGGTCTGCGTGCCGGTGAAGGTGAACGGCGACGGGTTTGCAGCGAGCACGCGGCGGACGAGCGGGGTGAGAGGTTGCACGATATCGTGAGGCTGACCGTCCATGCCCGCGATGTGGCCCCTGATGCAGGCGCGCGCAAGGCGACATGGTCGTGTCGGCTTTGCTTACAATCCGGCACGATCGTTAACGTGCCTAAACCATCGTCGAGCGCACGAATGCGCGATCGCCGCGATCTGGCACGGAGCCTGCATCATGGTTCATGTCCCAACGGCGGTGTCCCCCGCCGAACGAGTGGCGGGTCGGTTCCAGCTTCCCTGGTCTCGCGAACCGGCCCGCCCTCACCCGGACCCTTAGCCGTTATTTCGCCAAGGCGTCCTGAAGTTCGCCGGCTTCGTACATCTCGATCATGATGTCGCTGCCGCCGAGAAATTCACCTTTGACGTAGAGCTGCGGGATTGTCGGCCAATCGGAATATTCCTTGATACCCTGACGAATCTCCATGTCCTGAAGCACGTCGACGGTTTCATATTCGACGTTCAGGTGATCGAGGATCGAGATCGCCTTCGACGAAAAACCGCACTGCGGGAACAGCGGTGTGCCCTTCATGAAGAGCACGACGTTGTTGGTCGTGACGAGTTCGGCGATACGCGCGTGAGCGTCGGTCATGTCGTGGATCCTCTATTCGGATGCGGTGGTCAGTTGAAGCGCGTGAAGCTCGCCGCCCATGCGGCCGCCGAGCGCGTTGTAGACCGCCTGATGCTGGCGCACCCGCGGCTGGCCGCGAAAGCTGTCGGACACAACACGCGCGGCGTAATGATTGCCGTCGCCGGCAAGGTCGGTGATCTCGACCAGCGCACCGGGAATGGCGGCGGCGATCATCGCTTCGATCTCGGTCGCGGACATGCCCATGCTATTGCGATTCCATCAACTGGCGGCGCGCTTCGACGGTCTTTTCGGCGAGCGCGGCGCGGATTTGCGGTTCCTCGATCTCGACGCCGGCCTTGCGCAGATCGCCCAGCAGCTTGCGGATCACATCCTCGTCGCCGGCTTCCTCGAAGTCGGCCTGAACGACCGAAGTGGCGTACGGACCGGCCTCGTCCGGCGTCAGCCCCATTTTTTGCGCAGCCCACAGACCGATGAGCTTGTCCCGGCGCGCGTTGATGCGGAACTGCATGTCTTCGTCGCGGGCGAATTTGGTTTCGAAAGCGGCTTCGCGATCCTTGAAGTCGGTCATGCGTCGGTCCTTGGGCTGCCACGGCTGCAAATAGGGCCCGCCGCTCTAATCGGCAACCTTGACGACCAGCTTTCCGATCGCGCTCCGGTCGGCGAGCGCGGCAATCGCGTCGCCGCCGCGGTCGAACGGATAGACCTTCGTGACGCGCGGCGCGATCTTTCCGTCGGCCCACAAGCGGAACAGGCGCGCGACATGCGCCGCGTTGGCCGACGGGTTGCGTGCCGCGAACGCACCCCAGAAGACGCCGCAGACGTCGCAGCTTTTGAGGAGCGTAAGATTGAGCGGCAGGCGGGGGATGCCCGCCGGGAAGCCGACGACGAGGTAGCGTCCTTCCCATGCCATGCAGCGCAGCGCGGGCTCGGCATAGTCACCACCGACGGCGTCGTAGACCACGTCGGCACCGTCGGGGCCGACCGCCGCCTTGAACATGTCGGCAAGCGCCTTCGATGCATCCTTGTCGAATGGGGCGCGGCCATAGATGACCGTGTCGTGCGCGCCGGCCTCACGTGCAGCATCGGCCTTTTCCGCGCTCGACACCGCGGCGATGACGCGCGCCCCGAATGCCACCCCGAGTTCGACTGCGGCGAGGCCGACGCCGCCGGCGGCACCGAGCACGAGGAGGACGTCGCCCTCCTTGATCCGGCCGCGGTCGGCGAGCGCATGGATCGAGGTCGCGTATGTCATCAGCAACGCCGCGCCGTCTTCGAAGCTGCGTTCGGGCGGAAGCTTGTAGGCGGAGGTGGCGGGTATCGCGACCTGTTCGACAAGGCCGCCGTGGCCAGTCACCGCGACGACACGGTCGCCGACCTTGAAGCCCGTAACCCCCTGCCCCACCGCCTCGACGACGCCCGCGATCTCGCTACCGGGTGCGAACGGGCGCGCCGGCTTGAACTGATAGCGGTCCTCGATGATGAGAACGTCGGGATAGTTGACCGCGCACGCCTTCACGGCGACCAGAAGCTGACCCGCACCCGCAACCGGCGTATCGATTTCGCTCATCACGAGCGTTTCGGGGCCACCCGTTGCAACCGACAGCAATGCTTTCACGCGGCCATCCCCTTGTTGAGCCATGGTCGTGCCGACCCTGCCCGTGCTTCATACGAGTCGATCGCTGCGCCCGATGCAAGCGTCAGTGCGATCTCATCAGTCCCGTTCAACAGGCATTGCTTCCGAAACGGATCAATCTCGAAGGCGAAGCGGTCCTGGAAGCGCGTGGTCACGCTTTGCTCGTCAAGGTCGATATGGATCGGATCGGTGGTCGCGACGACCATCAGGCGATCGATCGCGTCCTGTGGCAGGACCACTGCGAGCAGGCCGTTCTTGTAGGCGTTCCCGGAAAAAATGTCGGAAAAGCTGGGGGCGATCACGGCTTTCACGCCCATGTCGTCGAGCGCCCAGGCGGCGTGTTCACGGCTCGACCCGCAGCCGAAATTGTCGCCCGCGATCAGGATCGACGCGCCGGCGAAGGCGGGGTCGTCGAACACATTGCCGTCCTCCGCCCGGACCGTTTCGAACGCACCCTTTGCGAGGCCGACACGCGTGATCGTCTTCAGCCATTTCGCTGGTATGATCACGTCGGTATCGACGTTTGCGCGCCCGAACGGGTAGGCGCGGCCTTCGATGATCGTGACGGGCTGCATCGGCGAGCGATAGCGCGGCGCGACGATTGCCGTCAACGACACCTCGACCCGCGCGTCGGTCGATCCTATCTGCAGACGCGCAACCAGCATCGGAACAGGCATGACAGGCGACGATACGATCAGCATCCGGGTCAACGGCGAACACCGTCGCATATTCGCCGGTTCGACCTTTGCCGACCTTGCCAACGAACTCGGGCTCGATCCGGCCAAGGTTGCGGTCGAGCGCAATCTCGAGATCGTTCCGCGCTCGACGCTTTCGGACGCCATGGTCGAAGACGGCGACGAGATCGAGATCGTGACGTTCGTCGGCGGTGGCGACCATGAAGATCGCGGGCCCGACGACAGCTGGACGGTCGCAGGGCGGACGTTTGCGTCGCGGCTGATCGTGGGCACGGGCAAGTACAAGGATTTCGCGCAGAACGCCGCTGCGGTCGCCGCGTCCGGGGCAGAGATCGTGACGGTCGCCGTCAGGCGCGTGAATGTCAGCGACCGCAACGCGCCGATCCTGATGGACTATATCGATCCGAAGCTGATCACCTATCTGCCCAACACCGCAGGCTGTTTCACCGGCGAGGACGCGATCCGGACGTTGCGGCTGGCGCGCGAGGCGGGCGGCTGGGACCTCGTCAAGCTCGAGGTGCTGGGCGAGGCCAAGACGTTGTACCCCGACATGATCGAGACGTTGCGCGCGACCGAGGTCCTCGCCAACGAGGGGTTTCACCCGATGGTCTACTGCGCCGACGACCCGATCATGGCGAAGCGGCTCGAGGATGCGGGCGCAGTGGCGATCATGCCGCTGGGCGCGCCGATCGGGTCGGGGCTCGGCATCCAGAACCGGGTCATGATACGCCTGATCGTCGAGGGCGCGAAAGTGCCGGTGCTCGTCGACGCGGGCGTCGGCACGGCATCGGACGCGAGCGTTGCGATGGAGCTCGGTTGCGACGGCGTGCTGATGAACACCGCGATCGCCGAAGCGCGAGACCCCGTGCGGATGGCGGGCGCGATGAAGCTGGCCGTGGAAAGCGGGCGCATGGCCTATCTTGCGGGGCGGATGGGGCTACGGCGTTACGCCGATCCGTCGTCACCACTGGCAGGGCTGATATGAGCAAGAAGCGGAACAAGTCGGCATGTTCCGCGTTGCTTGCAGGTCTATTCTTCGCGCACAAGGAGATTTACGATGGGTGAACTAACCGACAAGATCAAGGGTTCGGTCAACGAAGCGATCGGCAAGATCAAGCGTGAGTCCGACGATCCTGAAACGCGCGCCGAGGGCGACGTGCAGGAAGCCAAAGGTGACCTTCAGAAGGCTGCAGGGTCAGTCAAAGGCGCGCTTGGCGACGATATCTAAATCCCTTTGGGTCGCACCGAGGGCAGCCGCTCCGGGAAACCGGGGCGGCTAATTTTTTGTCCGCGCCCGGAGTGTTGCGATCGTCGTCCCGGCCGAAATGCGCTCGATGTCGGTCTTCAAATGCAGCAGGCGGACTCCGCCCCGCTTCATCGCGCGATCGAAAGCGGCAGGAAATTCGCCCGTCGCGGTCACGGTCTCGGCGGTCGCGCCATAAGCACGGGCAAGCGCCGAAAAGTCGGGATTGCGCAACGTCGTGCCACTGACGCGCGTGGGATATTCGCGTTCCTGATGCATGCGGATCGTGCCGTAGCCGCCGTTATCGACGACGATTACCAGCATGTCGCAGCCATATTGGATCGCGGTTGCCAGTTCCTGTCCGTTCATCAGGAAGTCGCCGTCGCCGGCAAGCGCGACGACTCTGCGCTCCGGATGGCGCAGGCTCGCGGCGACCGCGGCCGGGACGCCGTAGCCCATCGCGCCCGCGGTCGGCGCGAGCTGGCACACGGGCCCGGCATAGCGCCAATAGCGGTGCCACCAGCCGCTGAAATTGCCCGCGCCGTTGCAGATGAAGGTATCGGCGGGAAGGCGATCGCGCATCGCCGCGACGCACTGGCCGAGGTCGAGCGCGGTGTCGAACGGGGCAGGTGTGGACCAGGCGAGCCAGTCCCGGTGCGCTTCGCGTCCATCCTTGAAAGGGATGACATCGTCGGTCCACAAAGCCGCCATCTCGGCGAATTCGTGCGGATAGGCGCAGATCGGCAGGTCGGCGCGATAGACGCGATTGAGTTCGGTGGGGTCGGGGTGGACGTGAACCAGGATCTGGTCCGGGTGATCGGGCGTGATCAGCGTATAGCCATCGGTCGTTGCCTCACCCAGGCGCGCGCCGACGCACAGGATCACGTCGGCATTCCGGATCCGTTCGACGAGCTTCGGGTTCGGTCCGTAGCCCAGATTGCCCGCATAGACCGGCGAGGCGTTGTCGATCGCGTCCTGGCGCCGGAAGGCGGTCGCGACCGGGATACCCAGGCGCCCGGCAAAGATCGCGAAATAATGTGCGGCGCCGGCGTCCCACCCAGCGCCGCCGATGATCGCGACCGGGGCTACGGCATCCTTCAGCAGCGCGAACACCGCTTCCATCGCAGCACCGTCGGGGTCTTGTTCGGGCGGGTTGAGGCGCGGACGGTCGATCGCTTCGACGACGTCGGTCAGCATGTCTTCGGGAAGCGCCAGCACGACCGGTCCCGGACGGCCCGACATGGCGACGGCATAGGCGCGGGCGACATATTCGGGGATGCGGCGCGCGTCGTCGATCCGCGCTGCCCATTTCGCGAGCGGCGCGAACATCGCGGCGAAGTCGACTTCCTGAAATCCCTCGCGGTCGCGATCGCCGCGCGCGACGTCGCCGATGAACAGGATCATCGGCTGCGAATCCTGTGCTGCCACGTGCACGCCGATGCTGGCGTTGGTCGCGCCGGGTCCGCGCGTGACGAAGGCGACGCCAGGGCGCCCGGTCATCGTGCCGTCGGCGCACGCCATGAAGGCGACACCGCCCTCCTGACGGCAGACGACCGTCTGCACCTGCGGCGTATCGTGAAGCGCATCGAGGACGGCGAGAAAGCTTTCGCCCGGCACGGTGAAAATGCGGTCGCAGCCCTGAAGCACGAGTTGATCGACAAGGATGCGGCCGCCGGTTCGGTTGGTCATGGAAAGTCCGTCATCCGTCAGCTGCGTCGGTCAAGCGTAATGACGCCGGGCAAAACGCACAATGGGCAGTCGTGGCGTCGGCGCGACCCCGCACGGTCGGTGATGTGGCGCGACCTTCGCGCGTTTATGCGCGCGCGAGACCATGGCTCAGCGACAGAGCGGACGCGCTCATTGTGGCGATCAACACTCGCACCTTCGCGCTATGGGCCGAGCACTTCCACTCCGCCCTCCGCCTCGCCGGTACGGACCGGGGCGTAGGTCGAAGGCTATTTCGAATTTGCCCAGACCAATCCGAACCTGTGGACGGCGATCTACGAACACCGGGTTCCGGCCACGATGCCGATCCCGGATGATGACGCGGCGACCCGCGCGTTGCTCACCGCCGTCGTGTTCGAAGAGGTTGCGCAGGCGCTGGGGGGAGACGTCGACGCAGGCGTTTCAGCGCTGGCGCGATCGTTGATCGCGACGGTCCACGGTCATTGCGCATTTGCCCTGTCCGCGCAGCTTCGCCTTGATGGGCGAGGATCATCCGGTCGCGACCGCCCTTGCGCGAGTGCGCGAAAGTCTGAATGCCCACCGAATCCTCACGGTGTGATTCCACGTCCTTAGATCGTCGACTGACAATGTCCTTTTACGGCCAGAATTCTTGATCTAACTCAGCGCTTTCGGCCCAATTCGAGCCGCATGTCACACTTCGGTTTGGCGTCCGGTTTCGAGCGACTTACGAGCCGTCGCCTACGTCGGGCTTTGGGTGGATACTTGGCAGTCCGCTTCGGGGGTGTCATGCCCGGCAACCTGCGGTTCGCTTTCGGAACGAGCCAGGTAGGAGTCAGGCCGCGTGCTCATTTTCGATGCTCAGGACGATTTACGGCGGGCCTACGTCGGCGGCGGTCCAGGCGTCGTCATCTCCGGGATCATATGGCTGGCGGCCGCTTGGATCCAGCACACGAACGGTGTCGGCGCCGGGTTTGCAGCCCTGTTCTTCGGGGGAATGCTGATCTTTCCTGTTTCCAAACTCGTATGTCGAACGGTGTTTAGCCGGGCAAACGAGTCTTCAAGCAACCCTTTTGGCAAGACGGTGCTGGAAGGCACGATCGCCATGATCGGAGGGCTTTTCGCGGCTTGGCTTTTTCTTCCGTTGAAGCCCTTGCTAGTCTTTCCTCTAGCGGCAGTCGCGGTGGGAACCCATTATTTCATTTTCAAAACCGTGTACGGCAACCGTTCGTTCTGGATGCTCGCAGTTATTGTCACCGGTATCGGACTTGGTGACATCTTTGCTGCGCAAATGCATGGTCTGACGCCATTGCTCGTGTCCGTCACTGAGATTATCTTTGGCCTTGTTCTTACCGATCTCGCGTCGAGGCAACATAAGATACTCGCCTGAGCAATCAGCCCGACCGAAGGCAGCTTTCGTTACTTGGGAGCGAGCGTCCGGATGTCTGCCTTTGGGGCGAAAGCCGACCGCCTGCTCTTGGACAAGATCGCGGGGTAGCGGACTTTCGATCGTGTTCCGCCGCAAAGCCGACAGTCCGTTCGTGGCCCACTTCCCTACGCTTCAAACTGCAATTCGTGATCAAACCACAATTCTAGACCGAAGCGATGACTTGGACGGCAACTCATGCCGCCGCCTCCAAGGGGTAAAGTCTTGTTACCTATGCGCTACCTAGAACCGTTTGCACGACTACTTTTTTTTGCGGTAAGTTGTTGAAAAGATTGGAGCGGGTGAAGGGAATCGAACCCTCGTCGTAAGCTTGGAAGGCTTCTGCTCTACCATTGAGCTACACCCGCGATGTCCCCGGCCCATAGGCGAACGCCGCCGCCCGGGCAAGCGCGTCGGGCGCTCCGGCGAACGGCGGTGGTGGACAGATCGGCCCCCGATGCCGTGACGATGTCCCGCGAAATCTCGTCACCTGTGACAGGTTGGTGACAGGTTGCACCTCTAGCAATGACGTGGAGGCCAGAACAATATTGGCTTGAGAGGCAGCCGATCACCGGTCGCACCGAAGGGGCAGAATCGTGCATCACAGGATTGAACAGACAAAATCCGCTTCGGCTGCAAAGCCCTTCTGCGGCGCGATTAGACGTAGACCGACTCGCGCAGAAGCGATTTCGGGTGTCGCATGTTTATCGCTTGCCACAGCCTTGCTCGTTGCAGGATTCGCGCCGACGCCCGCACGTGCGCAGGCCGCCGCGACCACCGGGACTGCTGTAGAACTCGACGCTCCCCGTCCACCACCGAGCCGACCGTCGCCGACATTGTCGTGACGGGGTCCCGCATCGGTCAGCGCGATTATCAGTCGAACAGTCCGATGTCGACGGTTTGCGGTGCGGCACTCGCAACATCGGGCCAGCCTTCGCTCGACAAGGCGATCGGCGAGTTGCCACAGTTCTCCGCGGCTCAGGGTGCTGCCGAAATCGGCGACGTGCAAGGCGGAATCGGCTTTTCGGGTGGCCAGTCGAACGGCGATTTGCGCGGGTTCGGCCCGAACCGGTCGCTGACGCTGCTCGAGCGTGCGGCGTTGCCCGACTGGGCTGGAAAGACCAGGCGTGGGGCATAACAGCCGAGCCGATCGTTTTCGCTTTTAACCGGCGCCTGATCGCGCAGAAGCGCATGCCGACGACGCCTGATGGGCTGCAACAGCTGATTGACTCCACTCCGGCCTTGCGCGGGCGGCTGGCAACGTACGACCCGGTCGGATCGGAAGTCGGCTTTCTCTATTTCATGCAGGATCTGCAGGCGAACCGGGACAGCTGGAAACTGGCGGCGGCGCTGTGACGAGCCAAGGTAGCTTTGTATCCAACGACAAGCGCGATGCTCCGCGATCTCGCCGCAGGAAAACACGCGATCGCTTTCGACATGATCGGATCCTATGCGTTCGAAGCGCAGGCGACGAATCCCGATCGGCGTGGTCATGCCTCAGGACTACACGCTGGTGATGTCGCGGATCGCCACGATCCCGGCCGCCGCGACGCATCCGAATGCTGCCAAGCTCTTCCTTGATTCTCTGCTCTCGCGCAAGGGACGGGCGCAGCTCGCGCTCCGCTATATGACCCCTGTTCGCAACGACGTCCCGGTACGATCTGGCTTGCGGATCGTACAGGTTCCGGCGCCGGCGATCCGGGTCGGCCCTGCCCTGCTGATCGACCAGGACCGGCTGACGCGTGCGCACTTCCTCGAGCGCTGGAAAAGCGCGATAGCGACGCCGTGACGTTAACCGTGGCCTCACTTCAGGTGGTGGACTCCGGATCGGTCGGATCAGGGTACAGCTTCTCGATCCTCGGCCTTGTTACGGCTTAGCAGGAGCACGAGGCCGGGCAACATCGTCAGGATGAGCGGTGCGCCGATTGCGAGGCCGGCGATGATCGCGGTGGCGAGCGGGCGTTGCAGCCCCGAGCCACGCCCGATGCCGAGCGCGAGCGGGAGCAGCGTCAGGATGGCGATCAGCGCCGACATCAGGATTGGACGAAGCCGCGCACGCCCGGCCTCGATCAGCGCCTCACCGGTGACCGGCGCATCGGGTATCAGTTCGGCGAGGTAGAAGATGGCGAGTTCGGTCAGCATGCCGACAACCATCGTCGCCCCCATCAGTGCCGAGATGTCGAGCTCGGTGCCGGTGATCCAGAGTCCCGCAAGCACGGCACAGCCCGAGAGCAGTACGGTCGCGATGACCGAAACAGTAAATGCCCAGGTTTCGAACAGCAAGGTCAGCAGCAACGCCGACAGCAGGAGCGCGGCGACGAACACCGTCGTCAGGTCGCGGAACGACTGTTTTTGCTGTGCATAGAGTCCGCCATAATCGACGCGAATGCTGGCGGGCAGCTTGAGTTCGGCGACTTTGGCTTGCACGGCCCGCACGCCCGAACCGAGGTCGAGCCCTTCGAGGCGTGCGGTAACCGGAATGAAGGGCGCAAGGTCTTCGCGCGTAATCTGGCGCTGCCCTGCGGCGATGCTGATTCGCGCGATTTGACCGAGCGTGACGGTCCGTCCATCGGTGGCGCGTAATGGCAAGGCATTGAGATCGCTGGCCCGTTGGCGCAAGGCCAGCGGCAGGCGGACGCGCACGTCGATCAGCGTTTCACCGGACAGGATCCGCGTGGCGACGGTGCCGCCGACCTGCGCCGACACCTGCTGCGCGACCGCGTCGGGATCGAGCCCGGCAAGCGCTGCGGCCGCCCGGTCGACCCTTACGATGATCGCATCGCCCGCGACGCGCAGCCCGTCCTGCACCTCGACCACGCCGGGGATTTTGCCGATCCCCTCCGCCACCTGGCCCGCGGCGTCGGCGAGCGCCTGTGAATCGTCACCGAACAGTTTGACTTCGATCGGCTGCGGTACCGCCGTCAGGTCGCCGATCAGGTCCTCCATCAGCTGCAACATTTCGATTTGCAGACCGGGGACCGTAGCCTCGGCCTTCAAACGGATTTCGGTCATGACCGCTTCGATGTCGCGGCGGCCGCCGCCTTTCAGGCGCACGAACATGTCGCCTTCGTCAGCCTCGGTCAGCCCGCCCCCCAGCTGGATTCCGGTGCGCCGCGAGTAGCTTACGACCTCCGGCGTATCGCGCACGATTTTTTCGAGCTGGCGCAACAGTCGATCGGTATCACTTAACGCCGCGCCCGATTTCGCCTTATAATCGAGGATGAACCCACCTTCGTCCATCTTCGGCATGAAGCCCGAAGCGACGTTGTTCCACGAAACGACGCCGATCACGATCAGGATGGCTGCGGTGACTCCCGCAAACAAGGCAGGTCTGGCGAAGGCGCGGTGCGTTGCCCGTGTGTAGCGATCACCAAGCTTGCCCATGAAGCCGTCGGCTTTCTCGGCTGCCTCGACGTCCTTCATCGTCAGCCAGCGCGCGGCGACCAGCGGCAGGACGTAGCGCGCGTAGAGCAGCGAGACCACGAGCGCCGCAGTCATCGTCACCGCCAGTGCCTTGAAGAAGCCGCCGGTCACGCCCGTCACGAACGCGAGCGGCAAAAAAACGATGATCGTCGCCGTGGTCGATCCTAACAGCGGGCGTGCCATTTCGGCGGCGGCGTCGAGCACCGACGGCTTGGTGCCAGGCTCCGCCTCCTGCATCCGCCGCATGATGTGTTCGAGCATGACGACGGCATCATCGACGACAAGACCGACTGCCGCCGCCATCCCGCCCAATGTCATCATGTTGAAGCTCATGCCGAGCGCCACGAGCGCAAGGCAGGTCGCCGCAAGCACCGCGGGGAGCAGCGCCGCCGTCATGACCATCAATCGCCAGCTGCGCAGGAAAATGAACAGGACAACGCCTGCAAGAAAAGCGCCGAGCAGGATCGCGTCGCGCACGGCGTTGGCGGCGCCAGTGACGAGTTCGGACTGGTCGTAGAACGGGCTGACCTTCACGTCGGCAGGCAGGCCCGCGCCTTTCAGCCGTTCGTCGACAGCCTTTACGAGCGCGACCGCATCGGCATTGGGCGTCTGGCGGATGTTGACGAGGACGGCATCGGTGCCGTTTGCGGTGACGCGGGTCCATGCGGGTGCGGGCGCGCGGCGGATCGTCGCGATTTGGCCGAGCGTCACCACGCCGGCGCCCGCCGTAGCGCCCGTCTTTACCGACACGTCGGCAATGTCGGTTTCCGTGACAACGCGATTTTCGACGAGCGCGAGATAGAGCCGGTGACGATCCTCGATCTTGCCCAAGGCTGCCACGTTATTGGCGGTGCCGAGCGCAGTCGAAATATCGGCGAGCGTCAGCCCCAGCGCGCGCATCTTGGCAGGATCGACATCGACCGCGATCTCGGGACTTGCACCGCCGAGCACATCGATGCCTGCGACACCGGGCACCGTCGAAAGCAGCGGTCGCAGGCGCAACTGGGCAAGCTGCGCGAGGGCGACCCCGTTCATTTTTGTCGAAGTCAGCGACAGCCCGAGCACTGGAAAGATCGTCGGGTCCGAACGGCGCACGGTGAACCGCGTTCCGGCTGGCAGGTCGGGCAATATGCTCGCCAGCGCATTCTGCGCGGCCAGCGTCGCCGCCACCATATCCTCGCCCCATTCGAAACCGAGCGATATCTCGGCCGACCCACGGCTGGTGGTCGAACGCAACTGGGTGACGCCGGGAACACTGCGCAGCGCAATCTCGCCGGGACGCGTGATGTCGGCAGCCATTTGCGTCGCATCGCGCTCGCCCGCGTCGATCGACACGACGACGCGGGGGTAATCGATATGCGGAAACAGCGCGACCGGCAGCCGCGTCCCCGCAACAAGCCCCGCCAGCGTGACAAGGAGGACACTCAGCCAGATCGACCGACGGTGACGGTCGAGGAGCGATCTCATTTTAAGCCCTGCTCGCGGACTTTCATCTCATCTTCGAGCGCGGTGCCACCTTCAGTTACGACATGGGCACCCGCCGAAACGCCGCTGGTGATCGATATGCGGTCCCCCGCTGCGCTACCGGTCACCACGTCGCGTTTGTGGGCAACGCCCTTTTCGATGACGAACACATAGGATTTGCCGCCATCGTCGAGCAACGCGGTATACGGTATCGTCACACCGTTCGACACCGCGCCGACGCTTATGCGCGCTTTCATCGGCGTGCCCGGCCCCGCCGCATAGCCCGATGGCAGGCGCACGAAGAGCGAGGCGAGACGCGTTGTCGCGTCGGCCTGCGGATCGACGCCGACAATTGCTGCGGAGAAGGCGGTGCCGCCGCTGATCGGTTCGATCTCGATCGCCTGGCCGGGGCGTAACCGGTGAGCGATGGCAGGATCGACGCCGAAGCGCGCGCGCAGGTCGCCGATCACGCCGACGGTTGCCACGGTCGTTCCTGCAGGAATCAGGTCGCCGGTCCGCGCGGTCAGGTTCTGCACCGTTCCCGCGACCGGCGCGCGCAGCGTCAGCGTGCCACTACGCGCGCCAAAACTCGCACGCGTCGCATTCGCGGCATTTGCTGCGGCGCGCGCCGCATCGACTTCGGCATCGCTCACCAAGCCGTCAGCGCGCAAGCGGATGGCCCGCGCCAGCGCGGCGTTGGCAGCAAAGGCATCGCTCCCGGCCTTCACAAGATCGAGCCGCGCCGCCGCGCTCGGGCGCATCGTCACGACGACTTGCCCCGCCCCCACGGCCGTGCCCGTCGGGGCTGCAATATGTGTAACGATCCCCTCGCTCTGGGCAACGAGCGCATGCGTGCCGCTGGCCCCCGCCTCGGCGGCTCCGTAGATCGTCACCGCTTCGCTCGACGCGCCGAGTGCGGCGGGTGCCGTGCGGACCAACGCAACGGGCTCGGCAGCCTTTTCCTCGTCCGCTCCGCCGCTGCAGGCAGTGAGCAGCGCAAAGGGTAGGAGTATGATTCGGCGGGTCATTGGGTCCATCCTTCGGCGGGTCCGCCGGACAAGAGCTCGAGTGCGATGAACGCCTCTGCGGCCTGCTGGTCGAGCGTCGCAAGGGCCGTCTGGCGGTCGCGCAGCGTCTGCAGCGCGGTTTCGGCAGTGGCGCGTGACACGTCGCCACGCCTTGCCGCGCGCGCCGAGGCAGCGGCGAACTTGCCCAGCCCGGGAAGTGCAGCGCGCAACTCGGCCTGCTGGCGGCGGATTGTCTTCAGCCCTTCGACCGCGGCGGTGATTTCGGCGCGCGTCTGGAACAGGCGCGCATCATATTCAGCCTGAAGCTGCGCGCGCGTGGCCTGAGCAACCGCGATGCCGCCGCGATTGCGGTTCCATAAAGGCAATGAAAATCCCACCTGTGGCCCCACCGAATAGACTCCGGCGGTATCGCGCGCACTCGCCATCGTCAGCGACAAATTGGGGAATTGGTCGAGCACCGCTTTGTGCACATCGGCTTCGACGACACCATATCCTGCGCGCAGTGCTTGTAGATCCAGCCGCCGCGTCAGTGCCTGCGTAACGAGTATGTCGGCTGCAGGCGGAATATTGTGTTCGGCTGGCACTGCGAGCTGCAGCGTCGTTAAAGGCGGCAGGCCGAGAAGCTTGTTCAGTTCGAGCCGCGCGGCCGTCAGGTCGCGCTCGATCGTGCGCAAGGTGGCACTGGCATCGAGTGCCGATAGGCGGCGCGTGTTGGTATCGGCATTCGAGATGTCGCCGCGCCCCGCTGCGCGCTGCGATCGACCGAGCAAGCTTTCGGCTGACGCTGCGCTGGCTCGTGCCAGCGCCAATTGACCAGTCAGCGCCACCACGCGGACACCCTGCAACCGCGCGGCTCCCGCCGTCTGCCATTCGGCCCAGGCAAGATCGAGGCGAACTTGCAGCCGCGCTGCCGCAGCACTCTCAGACGTAACCCTGCGCGTCCGCAGCGCTGTGAGGTCGAAGCCGAGCGATCCTGCGAAGGCGAGCAGATTGTCAGGGCCTGCCACGGGTTTGTCGGCGCCGACCTGTGCTGTCGGATCGGGGAGCAGTCGCGCCGCAAAGGCTTGCGCATCAGCGACGCCGGTTTTGACACGCAGCGCCTTCAGGTCCGGATTTTCGAGCACCGCGATCACGGCCAAAGCATTGGGCGTCAGAGGTTGCGTCAGATCGACGGGCTGCGCTGCCAGGAATGGACGCTCAATCTTCGACGCATCGGCGGACAGGGCCGTGACGTCCGGTGACGCGAGCACGGTCTGACCGGTGCGTAGGGGCAAGGGCCGATACGATGCGCAGCCACTCAGCAGCGCCAGTAGGAGGGCAGCGATCGGTTTGCGCATCATTTCGTATCGCTTAGACGAGCGTGTTCGCATCGAGAACATGTAACACGATCCTGCCTCCCCGGATTTCTCGCCGTCGCCATAAACAGGCTCCCTTGCACCAACCTGTCATGCTTCCGGCATGACAGGTTGGTGCCATGGCGACCAACATGACGTTGACCGTCGTCTCCAAGCGACGCTTATCTCTGGGAAACTTTGTGATATTGAGAAAGGGAAATGGTGGACAGGGCTGGATTCGAACCAGCGTACACTTGCGTGAGCAGATTTACAGTCTGCCGCCTTTAACCACTCGGCCACCTGTCCAGGCGCTCTTTGCGAAGCGGGCGCTATTGGCGAAAGCGCGCTTGCCTGTCAACGCGAGCCGCGCCTAACAGGACCTATGCGACGGGGACATCGACCATCACAGGCAGCGGGCGGCCGGGTGCGCTTTTGGGGCCGGCACGCGGTGATCGCCGCGCTTGCCAATCCTGAGCGGCAGGTGCGAAAATTATGGGGCACGCGCGAGGCGGTGGGGCCGCTCAACCTCCCGCCCGTCCTGCCAGTCCTTTTCGCCGACGTCGCCGACCTTGGCCGGATGGTCCCGCACGATGCGCCGCATCAGGGGCTCGTGATCGAGGTCGATCCGCTCGAGGAGATGTGGCTGGGCGACCTGATCGCGCATGGTGCCGACGATCGCCGCCCGCTCGTCATCCTCGATCAGGTCACCGACCCGCATAACGTTGGCGCGGTGTTGCGATCGGCGGCCGCGTTCAACGCCCTCGGCATCGTGACGCAGGATCGCCATGCGCCGCCCGAATCAGGGGCTCTGGCGCGAGCGGCATCGGGCGCACTCGAACTTGTCCCCTGGGTGCGCGTCGTCAATCTGGCGCGCGCGCTCGAGGAAATCGCCGAAGGGGGCTTCTGGCGGATCGGCCTTGCAGGGGAAGCGAAAACGCCGTTGTCGGAGGCGTTCGACAGCGCGAAGACCGCGCTCGTGCTGGGGGCAGAGGGTGAAGGGATGCGGCCCAACGTCGCTGCGCACTGCGACGTGCTTGCGCGTTTGCTGATCAGCTCGAAGGTGGAAAGCCTGAATATTTCGAACGCCGCCGCAATCGCGCTTTATGCCGATGCGACCAAGGCGAGCTAATCACGGGCGCAACGGTTCGGCGCATCAGTCTTCGGCGGCGATCCGCAATTTTAGCCCGTCGAGCGCTGCCGTGAACGGAATCTGGCAGGAAAGGCGCGAGGTCGCATCGCGATGATCGGATGAATCGAGGAGGTCGTTCTCGTCCTCGCCGATCGGATTGACCTTGTCGACAAAGTCGGGGTCGACGTGAACGTGGCAGGTCGCGCAACTGCAGCACCCGCCGCAAAGCGCGAGCAGTTCGTCGATCCCGGCATCGCGGATGATTTCCATGACCGACAGGCCCGCCTGCCCCTCGAGTTCACGGACCGAGCCGTCGCGCGTCTCCACGATCAGACTTGGCATTTTGTGACTCTCCCTCGGCGTACCGGCGCGCTATGTCGCGACGCGCAACGCAAATCAAGGAACGACATGGGCCTGACCGCCGATCAACTGCGCACGCACCTTGACGCGCTTGGCGAGATCGAACCCGCATTCGCGCGAGCGGTGGCGCAAGCGGGCTATCCCGAACCGCGCATTCGCGATCGCGGATATGGGACTCTGCTGCGGACGATCGTCGGCCAGCAGATCAGTTTCAAGGCGGCTGATGCGGTGTGGAAAAAGGTCGAGGCCGCGGTCGGCACGATCGACGATCCCGCGGCGTTGCTGGCGCGAAGCGACGATGACCTGCGCGCGGCCGGTCTTTCGCGCCAGAAGGTCGGCTATTGCCGTAGCCTTGCCGGGCTGGTGGCGGACGGCACACTCGACCTTCACGATCTTCCGACCGACGACGAAGACGCGATCGCCGCGCTGACGACGATCAAGGGCATCGGACGCTGGTCGGCGGAGATTTATCTGCTGTTTGCCGAAGGTCGCGCCGATATCTGGCCCGCAGGCGACCTGGCCGTGCAGGAGGATGTCGGGCGACTGCTCGGGCTCGACGCCCGGCCCGATGAGAAGATGGTTCGCGCGCTGGCCGAACGGTGGCGGCCTTATCGGGGCGCGGCGGCGATCTTTGCCTGGCACCATTACCAGATACCGGTAATCTGACGCTCAGAGGTAAACGAAGTCGCGATCGAAGCTTTTGAGACTTGCGCCGCTGTCGACGAAAAGCGTCTGCCCGGTCACCGCCTGCGCATTTGCGAAATAAGACACGGCTTCGGCAATGTCGG
Source organism: Sphingomonas sp. (assembly GCA_965249015.1). Classification (GTDB taxonomy): domain Bacteria; phylum Pseudomonadota; class Alphaproteobacteria; order Sphingomonadales; family Sphingomonadaceae; genus Sphingomonas_O. The sequence goes on from CBDFLB010000001.1 coordinate 206,519, forward strand.
CTGGTCGTGGCAAGGTTCCGAGCGGCATCGCCGCTGCCAGCCGGTCGAGTTGCGCGGTATCATAGTCCGCGGTTGGCAGCGTCAGGCCGGGTGCAACGGCATTGACGCGCAAATCGGGGGCAAGGTTGATCGCGAGCGTGCGCGTCGCGCCCGCCAGTGCGGTTTTCGACAAGGTGTAGCTGAGCTGATCGCGATTCGGGTTGCGGACGCGCTGGTCGAGAATGTTCACGATCGAACCGTTCGCTCCGGCTTGCGCAAGCGCAAGCGCAAGCGCGACCGGCGCCGCTGTGTTCACTGCATGATGCGCGGCGATGGCAGCGGTCGACGCGTCGGCGACATCGTCCCAGGCGAACATTGATGCATTGTTGACGAGCAGGCCGGGCAGGACGCCGAAATGCGCGTGGACGTCGGGGATCAGCCGCGCGACCGCTTGCGGATCGCTCAAATCGGCGACGAAGCCGTGCCATACACCCAGGACGGCCGAAAGGTCGGCATCGGGCGTCGCATCATGCGCACCGTGGATGGCCAGCGTCCACCCGTCCGCCGCCAGCCGCGCCGAGATTGCAGCACCGAGCCGCCGGTGCCCGCCAGTGACGAGCGCAAGCTTCACCGCCGAAACCGTATGCGACGGATGCCGATCGATTCGCCATGTTCGGCGATCGCGAGCTTGACGATCCTCACCTCGACGCGCGACACGCGCTTGTCGCCGATCAATAGCGTGTCGGCGATATAGTCCGCGACTGCCTCGATCAGGACGAAGTGGACGCCCTCGGGCAAATTATTCGCCGCACGCTTCAGGTCGATATAGTTCTTCGATGCGTTCAGCGGCGTGTCGGGGGCAAATGACCCCGTGACGTCGAGGTCGACGGTGAGCGAGATGCGCAAAGGCTGTGGCAGGTGCGTTTCTTCGGAATAGATGCCTGTCAGCACGGGAACCTCGAGATCGTGCACCTCGAGCTGGAGAAGGTCGTTCATGACTGCGCGCGCCTAAAGCAAAAGTTGCGGGGTTCCAATCGGCGAAAACAGCGTTATCGGCGCGGGTCCGCATGACGATCACGATCACACCCCTGGCGAACGCCGATCGTAACGCGGTCGAGGGACTGCTCGATGCAGCGTTCGGCACCAACCGTCATGCGCGCACGGCCTATCGCGTCCGCGCGGGCACGGTGTGGATTCCCGACCTTAGTTTTGCGGCGTTCGATGCGGGCGTACTTGTCGGGACGCTGCAGAGCTGGCCGGTCGCGGTCGCCGGGGTACCGCTGACGCTGGTCGGGCCGGTTGCCGTCGCGCCATCGCGGCAGCGCGAGGGGATCGGTCGCGCGCTGATGAGCGCACTGATGGATGCCGCGGGCGGATCGCCGATGGCGATGATCGGCGATCCCGAATATTACGGCCGCTTCTTCGGCTTCAGCGCGGCGGCGACCGCCGATTGGGACGTTCCGGGCCCGGTCGAACGGCACCGGTTGCTCGCACGAAACGCAGCCGATCTGCCCCGGTTCGGACGCCTGGGCCCGCGGGCCTTTGCGATCGAGTTGGCAAGCGCCTAAGCCCACGCAATGCCGATGCCACCCGCGCCCGACTTTTCGTCCATGAGCTTGGCCGAGGTCGCGACGGCGCTTGCCGAACAGCGCTTGCCGCCGGTCGATCAATGGAACCCGACGCATTGCGGCGACAGCGAAATGCGCATCGCTTCGGACGGGAAATGGTATCATCAGGGGTCTGCGATCGGGCGCGAGGCGATGGTGCGGCTGTTCGCGACCATCCTGCGCCGTGAGGCCGACGGTCGCTATGTCCTCGTCACGCCCGCCGAAAAGCTCGACATCCTGGTCGACGATGCGCCGTTCATCGCCGTCGAGGTGAAGACCGAGGGCGGCGGCAAGGCGCGGCGACTGGCGTTTCGGCTTAATACCGGCGACCTGATCGTCGCCAGCGCCGATCATCCGCTGCGCTTTTCCGCCACGCCGTACTTGCACGTCCGCGGCGGCCTCGACGCAAAGATCGCGCGGCCGGTCTATTACGAGATAGCGAACCTCGCGATCGATGAAGCGAACGATCCGCCCGGATTGTGGAGCGAAGGTACGTTCTTCGCGATGACGAACGCATGAGGCTTGCCGAACGGGTTCGCGCGAGCCTTGCGGCCACCGTAACCGATCACGTGCCGCATTCGGGCGATGTCGATGGCGGCCCCGACACCCCGACCAGCGCGGCGGCGGTCCTGATCGCCATGACCGACCGGCCCGAACCCGGGATCATCCTGACGCAACGCCCCGCCACGATGCGACGCCATGCCGGACAGGTCGCGTTTCCCGGCGGGCGGGTCGATCCGCACGATGACGGCGCGATCGATGCCGCGCTGCGCGAGGCCGAGGAGGAAGTCGAGCTGCCGCGCGACCAGGTCGAGGTCGTCGATACGCTCGCGCCGTACCTGACAATCACGGGCTTTTCGATCACCCCGGTTGTCGGAATAATCCCGCCCGACATCGCGCTGAAACCGCATCATCGCGAAGTCGATGCCGTGTTCGAGGTGCCGATCGCCTATCTTTTCGATCCAGACCGCAGGACCGAACGGCGGATGATGATCGAAGGCCGTGCGCGCGTCTATTCGGAGATCATGTGGAACGACCGTCGCATCTGGGGCGCGACCGCAGCGATCCTCCAGAACCTGGCGGCGCGGCTGCGATGGTGAAGGTCGAAGGGCTCGATCGGCTCGTGGCCGTTCTTGGCGGCGGCGCGACGACGCGACTGATCGGGGGCGTCGTGCGCGATACGTTGCTCGGCGAACCGGTGAGCGACGTCGACATGGCGACTCGCCTGACCCCCGACGAGGTGATCGCACGGCTCGACGCTGCGCGCATAAAGTCGGTGCCGACGGGGCTGGCGCACGGGACGGTGACCGCGATCCTCGACAGCCGGCCGGTCGAGATCACGACGCTGCGGCGCGACGTTTCGACCGACGGACGGCGCGCGACGATCGCCTACACCGACGACTGGCGCGAAGATGCCGCACGCCGCGACTTTACGATCAACGCGATGTCGGCCGACCCCGACAGCGGCGAAGTGTTCGATTATTTCGGCGGGCACGACGACCTTGCCGCCGGGCGGGTGCGCTTCATCGGCGAACCCTTGCGTCGGATCGCCGAGGATCATCTTCGCATCCTTCGCTTTTTCCGCTTTTTCGCGCGCTTTGGCAAAGGCGATCCCGACGCCGTCGCTTATGATGCGTGCGCCCGGCGCGCCAACGACCTGATGGCCTTGTCACGCGAACGCATCGCGGCGGAAATCCTGAAATTGCTCAGCTATCCGGCCCCGGTCGAGGCGATACGGCTGATGCTTGCGCGCGATATATTGAGCCCGGTTCTGCCCGAGATCGCGTCGGCGAACGCACTGGCGGCGCTGGTTGCGCGCGAGGGGCACGACGCCCAGCCGGTCCGGCGGCTTGCCGCGCTGATCGGGCCCGACCCCGGCCTTGCGGAGGCGATCGCCCGGCGTTTGAGGCTGTCCAAGGCAAATATGAAGCGCCTGGTCGTTGCCTGCGGCTGGCGTGCGCCATTTTCGTCGCCGCACGCGCTCGCCTATCGCATTGGCGTAGAGGGGGCGCGCGACCGGCTTTTGCTCGGCGGTCTGGACGCGACCGCGATCGAAGGCTGGATACCCCGCAAGCTTCCGATCACGGGGGCGTCGCTGATCGCGCGCGGCCTCGATCCGGGACCCGACGTCGCGCGGACTTTGATGCGCATCGAAGACGCCTGGGTCGATGCGGGCTTTCCGTCGGGAACCGACTTCGACGCAATCGTCGACCGGTTCAGCCCGCCGCTGCGGCCAGCGATTTGAGTGCGAAGGCAAGCGCGGCATCGGCGCTCATCGGCTCGGCGTAAAGATAGCCCTGCCCCGTCGTGCAGCCGAGGCCGGCAAGCGTATCGGCAAGGTCGGCGGTTTCGATCCCCTCAGCGGTTGTTGCCATTCCCAGCGCTTCGGCGAGCGACAAAATCGCGCGGACGATCGCAACCTTGTCGGCGTCGCCGATCATGCCGGTGATGAAACTGCGGTCGATCTTCAATGTGTCGATCGGCAACTTGTGCAATGAAGCCAGATTGGAAAAGCCGGTACCGAAATCGTCCATCGCGATCATGGCCCCACTCGCCTTGACCGCGGCCAAGGCGCGTTCGGCGCGATCGGGATCGGCGACGATTGCGCTTTCGGTCAGTTCGATCGTCAGGCGCGGTCCATCGATCCGGTGTTCGCGCAGAACGTCTTCGACAGCGCCCCCGATGTGATCGCGCGCCATCTGGATCGCCGACAGGTTGACAGCCATCGATACCGGCAGCGTCGTTTCGGATGCCAGGTCCCAGACGCGCAACGTCTTCACTGCATGGTCGAGCGCCCAGCGCCCGAGCGGGACGATCAGGCCCGAATCTTCGGCAACCGGAATGAATTCATCGGGTGCGATCATGCCCATGATCGGATGTTTCCACCGGGCAAGCGCCTCGAAGCCGACGATCCGGCCGGTCCGCAGCGATATCAGCGGCTGGTACGCCATCGACAGCGCACCGCGTTCCAACGCGCGGCGCAGCTCGGTTTCGATGATGAAGTGGCGGCGCGCGGCGGCGAGCGTGCTCGACTTGTAGAATTCGACGCGCTTGGTCGATTTGGCGCTTTTGAGTGCGATCTGGGCATGACGCATCAGGCGTTCGGCATCGCCGTCGGCTTCGCTGGCAAAGGCGCACGCGATCGCGCAATCAACTTTCAATTCAAAATCCGAAAGCCGGAAAGGCTGGGCCATGACGCCCTCGATACGGCGCGCGATGTGAAGCACGTCGCCCGGACCGTCGACGACCTTCACGATCAGCGCAAACTCGTTGGCACCGGTGCGCGCCACCTGATCATGCCCACGCAATGCCGACGCCAGACGGCGTGCGACGGTCATGATCAGTTCGTCCCCGCCAAGCGACCCGATGCACTCGTTTACCCGGCTGAAGCGCGCCAGATCGACAAGCACGACCGCATGATCCCGTAGGGTGGCAGCCGCGAATTGCGCCTCTGCACGCTCGACGAAACCGAGCCGGTTGGCGAGGCCGGTGAGGCTGTCGGTGAGCATCTCGCTGCGCAGCGACTTTTCGGCCTGCACCTCGGTCGTCCGGTCGATCATCGAAACCAGCACGCGATCGCCCGTCAACGGGCTGGGCGTAAGGCGCGACAATGCGACCGTAAAATGGCGCCCGTCGATCGGTCCGCCGTCGCGCCAGCCGTAGCGCTGTGCCTGACAGGATCCCGACATGACGTCGGTAAGACGCTCGTCGCAGCAGGCGCGGTCGACAAGGCTCGTCGCGCCGGCCTGGTTCTGCTCGAGACGCTGCCAGATCAGGTTCGAGGCCTGAACCACGACCGTGCCGTCGATACGCGTCACGACAGCGGCAGCGATCGGCAACGCTTCGAGAAACGCCTGGCGGACCGGCAGGACCGCAGCCGTTTCATCGATAGCGGCCGCCGGGATGTCCTGGCGCTCGACAGTGATCGATTGCGCGATCGTCCTCATGCTTTGGGTGGTAGATCGCAGGCGTTAACAGCGTCTAAAGCACGTCGCCTCCGAAACGATTTCCGCGCGGAAAACCGGTCGGCGGCATGCGACCCGCCGCGCCACGCGCGGTGCGCCAGGCGGTCAGGTCCGGCTCGCTCCGAATTCGGCCGCTGTCGCCGCCCATCGGCCAGCTGAGACCATCGGCAAGCGCGAGCGTGATGGCGTCGGAAAGGCCGCCATCGCGGAAGCGCTGCATCGCCACGCCCTGCCCGCGCCCCATTTCCGGAAGTTCGCTCAACGGGAAGATCACGAGCTTGCGGTTTTCCCCGATTGTCGCGACGCTGTCATGCGCTGGGGCGATCGGCCTCACGACGAGCAGTCGGGCACCGAGCCGAAGATTGACGACCTGTCGGCCCTTGCGCGTCTCGGCGATGATGTCGGCGACACGGGTGACGAACCCGCGTCCGTCGGAGGCGGCAAGGAGCAGCCGGGCTTCGGCACGCGCCGTGAGCAGATGGACGACGCCGACATTGCCAGGCAGATCGATCATCAGTCGCACCGGTTCGCCAAACCCGCGCCCGCCGGGAAGCTTGTCGGCGGGCAGAGTGTAGAAACGCCCGTCGGCCGCGGCGATCACGATTTTGTCGGTCGTTTGGGCATGGATGGCAAAGGCAGGGCCATCGCCTTCCTTGAACCTGCCATCCTTGCCGCCAAGCGCTTCGGCACCCGACAGTTCGGCGTGGCCACGCAGCGCCCTGATCCAGCCCTTCGCCGACAATATGATCGTCACCGGCTCGCGCTCGATCATCGCATCGAGCGGAATGTCACGCGGCGGGGCGGCCTCCTCGATCAGCGTTCGCCGCGCGCCGAGTTTGGTTTCGGGGCCATAGCGTTCGCGCAGCCTGGCCAGGTCCTTCTTCAGCTTGTTCTTTTGTTTGGTGTCGCTGTTGATGAGCGCATCAAGTTCGGCGCGCTCCTTGTCGAGCTTCCCGCGCTCGGTCTTGATTTCCATCTCTTCCAGCCGGCGCAGCGAGCGCAGGCGCATGTTGAGGATCGCCTCGGCCTGCCGGTCGTTGAGCCCGAATTCGGCGATCATGACCGGCTTCGGTTCATCCTCGGTGCGAATGATCTCGATCACGCGGTCGAGATTGAGATAGGCGATGAGATAGCCGTCGAGCAGTTCGATGCGGTCATCGATCTTGCCCAGCCGATGCGTCGCGCGGCGGACGAGCACCTCGATCTGATGCGACAGCCACTCGGTCAGCACGCCCTTCAGGCTCATCACGCGCGGCGTCCGGTCTGCACCCAGCACGTTGAGATTGAGCGGGATTTTGACTTCGAGTTCGGACAGCCGGAACAGGCTTTCCATCAGCACATGCGGATCCACCGCGCGGCTGCGCGGCTCGATGACGATGCGGATCGCCTCGTCGCTCTCGTCGCGGACATCGGCGAAAATCGGCAACTTCTTCTCGTTGACGAGCGCCGCCAGCGCCTCGATCAGCTTACCCTTCTGAACGCCATAGGGAATTTCGGAGACGACCGCGACCCAGGCGCCGCGCCCGAGGTCCTCGACCGCCCATTTTGACCGCACGCGGAAACTTCCGCGCCCGGTCGCATAGGCCTGAGCAATAGCGGAGGGGGGGTCGACGATCAGGCCGCCGGTCGGCAAGTCGGGCCCTTTGACAAAGTCCAGCAGCGACAAGTCATCGGCGTCGGGCTGGTCGATCAGGTGTATTGCCGCATCGATCACCTCGGCGGCATTGTGCGGCGGAATGTTCGTCGCCATGCCGACCGCGATGCCGCTCGCGCCGTTTGCGAGCAGGTTGGGGAACAGCCCCGGCATGATCTCGGGCTCTTCGTCCTCGCCATTATAGGTCGGACGGTAATCGACCGTGCCGTCGTCGAGCCCGGCCATCAGGTCGATCGCGACCGCCGTCAGCCGCGCCTCGGTATAGCGATAAGCCGCGGCATTATCTCCATCGACATTGCCGAAATTGCCCTGCCCGTCGACCAGCGGGTAGCGCAGCGAGAATGTCTGCGCGAGACGGACCATCGCGTCATAGACCGACTGGTCGCCATGCGGATGGTATTTGCCGATGACGTCGCCGACCACGCGTGCGCATTTCTTGTAGCCCGACGCCGGGTCGAGCTTGAGCAGGCGCATTGCCCAGAGCAGCCGCCGGTGCACCGGCTTCAACCCGTCACGCAGATCAGGGAGCGACCGCGCCGTGATCGTCGAGAGGGCATAAACCAGATAGCGGTCCGACAGCGCGGTATCGAATGGCGCATCGACGATGAGGTCGAAGGGGTCTGAAGCGTCGGGCGTCCTGGCCATCGCAGCGCGCTAGCCGAAATATTCTCCGGAGGCTAACCATAGCATTGAGGCAGATAGTGGTTAGATTATGGCAAAAATATGGCTTGCGTAATTGAATGTCTGCGATAACATCGTGCGCGGATCAAAGGAGAGTGTCGATGCGTGCCCTCATGCTTGTCACCGCCGCCACGCTGGTCTTGGCCGGATGCAGCAAGGCGCCAGAGCGGCAACGGACGTCGGACCTGCGGACGATGGACGTCAAGGAAGAGGCGGCAGACAGCGCCGCCGGACCGCCCGCCGCGCCGGGAATTTCGATCTCGTCCGCCCCCGGCGTCGCGTTCAATTACCGCTATGCCTTCCGCGTCCCCAACGCAAAGATCGCTGCCGTTCAGGAAGAACATGCGCAGGCGTGCGAGAAGCTTGGCGTCGACCGCTGCCGCATTACCGGGATGCGCTATCGCCTCGTCAGCGACGACGAGGTTTCGGCGATGCTCGCTTTCAAGCTCGATCCCACACTCGCGCGCGAATTCGGCAAGCAGGGCATCGCCGCCGTGACCAGAGCCGAAGGTATGCTCGTCGACAGCGAAATCACCGGGACCGATGCCGGTGCCGTCATCGAAGGCGCGAACCGCGCTTCGGCAGGCCTGCGCGACGAACTCGTGAAGGTCGAGGAGCAACTGAAGCGCGCAGGCCTTTCGGAAGGCGAACGCACCGAACTGACGCAGCAAGGGGCATCGCTTCGCGAACAGATCCGAAGCGCTTCGGCCACGCGCACCGACGCCCGTGAAAGCCTCGCCACGACCCCGATGGTCTTCGACTACGGCTCAGGCGACCTCATCCCCGGCTTCGACGGCAGCTCGCCGATCCGCGAGGCGTTCGCCACCGCGATATCGTCGTTTCTGACGATGCTCGGCTTTGCCATCGTCGCGGTCGGCGCGCTTTTGCCATGGGCGCTGTTGGCGGTGCTCGGGCTCTGGATCTACCGACGGCTGCGCAAGGTTCAGCCGCGCAAGACCGAGGCGGTCGAAACCGCTGCCTGAAACGGATCGGCTCCGGCGCTTCATTGCGTGTCAACGAGCGCATGGTTATAGCGGCAGCAAGCCCCGGCCCGCGTGCAACAAGCGCGCTTGCCGGGGCATCGTTCTTTCGAGGTCTTTTTAGGAACCGCCCATGTCCCGCCGCCGCCAGATCTACGAAGGCAAGGCCAAGATCCTTTATGAGGGTCCAGAACCCGGCACGCTGATCCAGTATTTCAAGGACGACGCGACCGCGTTCAACGCCCAGAAAAAAGGGACGATCAACGGCAAGGGCGTCCTGAACAACCGCATCAGCGAACATATCTTCACGCTGCTCGGCACGATCGGCATTCCGCACCATTTCATGCGTCGCCTGAATATGCGCGAACAGCTGATCCGGCAGGTCGAGATCGTCCCGATCGAAGTCGTGATCCGCAACGTTGCCGCGGGATCGCTGTCGACGCGTCTGGGCATCGAGGAAGGGACGCAGCTGCCGCGTACGATCATCGAATATTATTACAAGGACGACGCGCTCAACGATCCGATGATCACCGAAGAACATATCGCGGCGTTCGGATGGGCCAGCCAGGACGAGATGCATGACATTGCCGACATGGCGATCCGCGTGAACGATTTCATGAGCGGGCTGTTCGCCGGGATCGGCATTCGGCTGGTCGACTTCAAGCTCGAATTCGGGCGGGTCTGGGACAACGATTATGCGCGCATTATCCTTGCCGACGAAATCAGCCCCGACGGCTGTCGCTTGTGGGACATGACCACCAACGAAAAGCTCGACAAGGACCGCTTCCGCCGCGATCTCGGCGGCGAGGTCGAGGCCTATCAGGAAGTCGCGCGGCGACTTGGGCTGCTTCCTGAGGGGGCCGACAATGTCGTTCTCGACCTCGATGCGCAGCGCAAAAAGCGGGGTCGGTGACAGATACGATCGCCGTCGTCGTCAATCGCGGCGGCGGGGCGGCTTCGAAAGCGGGCGATGCGCTCGTCGGCCAGATCGAAGCTGCGTTCGCGGCGGCGGGACTTCTTGCTGAGGTACATGCGGTCGATGGTGGCGATCTGATCGCGACGATCGAGCGGCTGGCCGGTTTGGGCGCAGTCGCGGTCGGCGGCGGCGACGGGACGCAAGGATGCGCCGCAGCCGTGCTGGCCGATGCTGGCGCCACTCATGGCGTGCTTCCGCTAGGCACGCGCAACAATCTTGCCCGACAACTGGACATACCGCCCGACTTAGAGGGCGCAGCCGCGGTGATTGCCGCTGGGCACAAAAAGATGATCGACCTGTCCGAGGTCAATGGCCATGTCTTCATCAACAACGCTTCGATCGGGCTTTACCCAAAAATGGTCGAACTGCGCGAGGATGCGCAGGAGCGCGGCCTCCCGAAGTGGCTAGCCAAGGCACCCGCGGCGTGGACCGTCCTGCGCAATCTGACGCATCATCGCTATCGGATCACCCTCGATGATGCCGCGCAGCCGGTCGTCACGCCGCTGCTGTTTGTCGGCAACAATATCTATTTGCTCGATCCGGGAAAAGTCGGAACCCGCGACGCGATGGACGACGGCAAATTATCCGTCTTCGCCGTCGCCAAGAGCACAAGGTGGGGACTGCTCGGCTTCGCCGTCCGCACTCTGGGCGGGCGCAGCGACGCGACGCGCGATTTCGCCGCAATCGGCACGTGCGAACGCCTCGTCGTCAACGCACGCCGTCGCTACATTCCGATTGCCCTCGATGGCGAAGTGATGAAATTGGCGACCCCGCTGAAATTTCGCGTCCGCCCGCAGGCGCTTTCGGTCTTCGTGCCCGACGCTTGACGCTTGCTCGCCGTCGCCGGGGGAGGCATAGGCTCGCGTTCATGAAAACGCGCATCCTCGTCACGCTGAAGCCCGGCGTGCTCGACCCGCAGGGCAAGGCCATCCATCACGCGCTCGAAGCGCTGGGCTTCACGGGAATCAACGACGTGCGGCAGGGCAAGCTGATCGAGCTCGATCTTGCCGAAAGCGTGAGCGACGCCGAGCTCGAGGCGATGTGCAGCAAGCTGCTCGCCAATATGGTCATTGAGAATTTCAAGGTCGAGCGGTGAAGGCCGCCGTCATCGTTTTTCCCGGTTCGAACTGCGACCGCGACCTCGCCGTTGCGTTCCGTGACATCGGCGGTGAAGCGCCCGCGATGGTCTGGCACCGCGAAACGACCTTGCCCGACGGGCTCGACGTCATCGGCGTGCCCGGCGGATTTTCCTACGGCGATTATCTGCGCTCGGGCGCGATGGCGGCGCGATCGCCGATCATGCAGGCGGTGATCGACGCGGCAGGGCAAGGCCGCATCGTGCTGGGCATCTGCAACGGCTTTCAGGTTCTGACCGAAGCCGGGCTCCTGCCCGGCGCACTGATGCGCAATTCGGGGATCAAATTCGTCGGCCGCGATGTCGCACTGACCGTATCCAACAGCCAAACCGCGTTCACCGCGCGCTACGAATCGGCCGAACGCGTACGATTTCCGGTCGCGCATCATGACGGCAATTACTTTGCCGACGATGCGGCGCTCGATCGCCTCGAAGGCGAAGGACGCGTGATTTTGCGCTACGCCGAACCTGTCAACGGCAGCGCACGCGACATTGCCGGAATCATCAACGACGCGGGCAATGTGCTGGGCATGATGCCGCACCCCGAGCGCATGATCGACGAGGCGCACGGCGGCAGCGACGGCCGGCGCCTGTTCGAGGGGCTTTTGAACGCGACGAACTGAGCGTGATCTAAACGATTCGTCTAGTTTCGCGGATGCGGCGGCGGCCTAAGCTTTCAGGCAATCTTGCTGGAGTCCTGCCATGAACGCCGTTGCCCAAGCATCCGCATTCGCTGCTGCCCGCCCTGTCGGGTTTGATCCGGCGTTCGTGAAGAGCACGGATCTGAAGACAGCGTTTGCAGACCCCGTCGCGGCGCTTTTGCAAAGCTTAGCGGCAGGCGCCTCCAGCTTCGAGCAAGGCGCACTGCTGCGCGCGCTCGATGGTGTCACCGGTGGGCGTCAGTCTACCGATGCGTTGCTGCGCGGTGATGCGACTGTGCCCGCGCAGACGGCTCCCGGCAAAGCAACAAAAACGACGGCACCGGCATACACCGACAAGACGCTTTATGCCGCAGGCGGGCCCAAGGCGTCGGACATCCGCCAAGACGCGATGGGCGATTGTTATTTCGTCGCGACTCTCGCCGCAGTGGCACAGGAGCGTCCGCAGGCGATCCGCAACGCGATCAGCTTTGACGCGAAAACGTCGACGTTCAGCGTTAAACTCTATGATTCGGCGGGCAAGGCACAGACGATCCGCGTGACGCAGGCCGAGATCGCCAACAATGTGAAGCGGCAGGGCGGCAGCACGATGGACAACACCGGCAAGACCGGACCGTCGTGGCCCGCCGTGATGGAAACGGCCTATGCCAAAATGCACGACAGCAATCCGAAAAATGGTCTGAACGAAGGCTACAAAGCGATCGTCAACGGGGGCTGGCCGGCCGACGCGATGCGCGCCGTGACCGGAAATGCCGGGACCGAAGCCAAGTTCTCGCAAGGCTTGTTCGAAACGCGCGGCGCAGCGCTCGATCGTTATGGGTCGCAGATCGACGCCGCGCTGAAAGCGGACAAGCCCGTGACGGCATGGTCGGTCCCCGAACGCGACTCGCGCGGCATAATCGACAAGCTAATGGGCGGCGCCATTCCTCAGGACGGGCTTGCCGACAATCACGTCTATTCGGTCCAGTCGATTTCGAAAGACGCGCGTGGCGACTGGCAGGTGACGTTGCGCAACCCTTGGTCGCACAACGTCGGCGTCGGCGAAGGCAAGGACGTCGCCGCAGCAACGATCGTCGTTCCGCTCGACACGCTGGTCTCGACTGGTGGCCTGGAAAGTTTCCGCATTGGCAAATGATCGGCGCTGACCGATAGTCCGGGCGTGACCAAAGGATCAAACCGCCGATGCGCCACCTTGTCAGCGTTACCGCCATTGTCTGTTCGCTGCCGCTCTATGCTGCCTGCGCGAAAAGTTCCGCAATGATCGAAACGCCCCCGCCCGCCGCAACGATCGCCGAGCGTAATGCGCGTGAGGCCGGTGCCGCAGGAACCGCGCTTCGGGAAGCGCTCGTCCGCTACCTGCGAGGTCGTTACACGCTCGAGTCGCTGCGCTTTTACGAAGTGGATAAGCTGGTCGGATGGATGCCGGTCTCGAAATTCGTCCAGAACATCCGAAGCGAAAAACGCCTGGCGGGCGATCTGGCGTGGATGCCCGAGGCGCAGCCGGGCATCGACCAGACCGATTTGTATCTGAACGGCGTGCATGGTTTTGCCGTGTCGATGGCGCGCTCACCGCTGGCGAACGGGAACCGCCTTGTGATCTACGCCACGCTCGCCAGCGTCAAAGGCGCGAGGCCATGGGAGCCGACACGCCCCATGCGGAGCGCCCCGCGCTAGCGATCAGACTTGAGCGCGGAATGGACTGAAGTCGGTGCCCTCGTCGAAGACGTCGACGCCTTCGCGGCGCTTGAGAAACCCGACGACCGCATAGGTGGCGGGCGTCAGAAGGATCTCCCACGCGACCTTCAGCGCCCAGTTCGTGACCATCACCGTCAGGACGTTCGCTGTGGTCCAGACACCCAGAAACGCGAGCGGGTAGAAGATCAAGCTGTCGACGCCCTGCCCGAATATCGTCGAGCCGATCGTGCGCGACCACAGGTATTTGCCTTTGGTCGCGACCTTCATTTTCGCCAGAACAAAGGCGTTGACCAGTTCGCCCGCCCAGAACGCCGCGACCGAAGCGAGGACGATACGGGGGACTTGCCCGAACACGCTTTCGTAAGCCCCCTGCCCCGCCCAGCCCGGCGCGGGCGGCAAACTGACGACGATCCACGACATCAATGCCATGAACAGCACTGCTGCAAACCCGGCCCAGACGCAGCGACGCGCGCGGGCATAGCCGTAAACCTCGGTCAGCACGTCGCCGATGATGTAGCTTAGCGGAAAGAAGAGGATTCCGGCGCCAAAGGTGACGCCCCAGAGCTGCGCCGGCTTGGCTGCGCCGATGACGTTCGACAACAGCAGGATCGCGACGAACGCCGCCATGATGAAATCGAAATAGCGAAAGCCGTCGCGCCCGACGCTCGCGGCGCTGATCGCCTTTGGTGCCGACCCGATCGTCATGGGCATGGAGCCTTAAGCGATTTGCGGTTAACAGCAACCGCGACGCGCCCGTAGCTCAGCTGGATAGAGCACGAGACTTCTAATCTTGAGGCCAGTGGTTCGAATCCACTCGGGCGCGCCAATGCCGTCAGAACTTGTAGCTCGCCCGCGCATAGACGAAGCGGCCGTTGAACCCGAACGGCGAGAAGCCCGAATAGGGCAGATAATATTGGTTCACCGGATAGACGCCGCCGCCCGCGCTCGCAGGGCGCGCACCGATCGGAGAGCGGTCGGGATAGATGTCGAACACATTGTTCGAGCCGACCGCAAGATCGAGCTTGTCGAACGCGGTGAAGCGCACTTCGAGATCGGTTATCCATTTTGCGCCCAGCAGGATGTCATCGGGGCCAAGATCGGTGAGGCTCGTGGGGTTGGCGACCGGATTGACGGCTCCCGTCGAGATGACCTTGCCATAACGCGTTGTCCGCGCGGTCATACCGAACGCGCCGACCTTGCCATCGGCCGAAAGGACGATCTTGTCGCGCGGCTGGCCTTCGGTGAAGCGCAGTCCTTCGACCCGGCCGAAAAGGACGATCCCCGGGATTTGGGCAAGCGGGCCGAGCGTGTTGATGCGCCGGTCGATCTTCGTCTTATTGTTGTTGTACGCCGCGGTCAGCGAAAAATTGCCGACATCGCCCATGTTGAAGCGATAGCTGCCAACGATATCGAAGCCACGTGTCGTCGTGTCGAGGCCGTTTATGAAGAAGCGCGCCGCCCCGACGCTCTGAAAGCCGTTGGCGTCGAGGATCGCTTTGACCGCGTTGTTGACCGCCGCCGTGCCGCTGCCCGCCGCGCCGAGATTTTCGGTAAGCACGCTGCGATTGCGGATGCGGATGTTGTAATAATCGGCGGTCAGGGTGAAGCCACGGAACGAATTGAGCGTCACGCCGCCGCTGATGTTCAACGACTTTTCGGGTTGAAGCGGTTTCGATCCGAGCGCGCGGGCAACGGGTGCGCCGACCGCGAGCGTCGATATATCGACCGGCAAGCCATTGATAAAGTTGGTCGAGGTCGTCGTAAAATATTGCTGATGCAGCGACGGCGCGCGGAAACCGTTCGAAACCGAGCCGCGGATCGCATAGCCCGCGACGGGTTCGAAGCGCGCAGCGATCTTGCCGTTGTAAGTGCCGCCGAAGTCGGAAAAATGTTCGTAGCGACCGGCAAGCGTCATCGTGAAGCCGGTAAAGACATCTGTGTCGGCTTCCCAATAGGCCGCATAGCTGTGGCGGTTTGCGTTGGTCGCGCTGACCGCGGGAATGCCGGGGAAGCCCTGCGCCCCGGCGGGTGCGGCGCGGCCCGGAAAACTGCAGACGCCGGTCGTGGCATTATAGACACCGCCGAGCGTGATGCACCCGGCCGCTGTCGTCGTCACCGACGGCTGGAACAGCGGACCCGTGGCATAGCTCTGCAAATCGCCCGCGCGGATCACGAAATTCTCGTGCCGATATTCAAGGCCGAACGCGAGCGACAGCGGCTTGGCAAAGCCCATGTCGAATTCGCGCGCGACGTCAAAATTCGCGAGCAGCTGACCATAGCGCAGTCCGCCGGCGTCGAAGCTGCGTTGGCTCGCCGTGCCGAACGAGGTGTTAAGCGAATTCTCGACATCGTAGTCGAAGCGATTGCGACCGTATCCGACCGACAAGTCGGTGTTCCACCCCGCCGCTTCGCCCTTCACGCCGATCGTGCCCGCATAATCTTCATATTCGGTGTCGATGAAGGGCAAGAAGCCGTCGGGCGTCAGTGCCGCGAAGTTGGTCGCAGTCGGAGTGGTGCCAGGCGCAATCGTCGAATAGTCGCGGTTGGCGGCCGCGCTCTGCTGCCGCCAGTTCGCGGCGCTCAACGAATCGCGCAGACCATAGGTGCCGAACGCATAGAGATCGAAGACGTCACCGAGCGGGTGACCGAAGTTGACGAGGAAGTTGAAGTCGTTGGTCTTGGCGTCGCCATATTTGAACTGCAGCCGGTTGAACGTGAGCTCACGCGCATCGAACGCGGTGGTGGGGCGGATGTAGTTCGGGCGAAGGTCGTAGCCGGCGCGGTTGGTCGCTTTGCGATCACGATATTCAGCGGTCACGTTCAGAAAGCCTGCACCCACCGGCAGGCCCACGTTGGCACCGTAGGTGATCAGCTGGCCGTCGCGTGCTTTTCGCTCACCGCTGCTCGTCGCCGCAAGGACCCGACCAGGGTCGGCAGGGTCGAAGAACGGCTGACCAGCGTTGGTTTGCAGACCCGTGACGTTCGCAACATTGTCGAGCGTGGTGATATATTTGCCGTAGCTGACCGAGGCACGCCCGCCCTCGCTTGCACGCTTCAGCTGGATGTTGATGACGCCGGCGATCGCGTCGGAGCCATATTGCGACGACGCGCCGTCGCGCAGCACCTCGATACGGTCGATCGCGAGTCCGGGGATGAGGTTGAGGTCGACCGCTGCCGACCCGCGGCCGACGGTGCCGTTGATGTTGAGCAGGGCAGACACGTGCCGCCGCTTGCCGTTGACCAGCACGAGAGTCTGATCGGGCGCGAGGCCACGCAACGACGCAGGCTTGATCGCGTCGGTCCCGTCCGCGATCGACGGTTGCGGAAAATTGAACGACGGGACGAGCGTGTTCAGCAGCTTGTTCGTTTCGGTCTGGCCCGAATGAGGATCGCCTCGGCGCTGATCACGTCGACCGGAACCGGCGAGTCGGCGAGTGTCCGGTCGGTGCGGCGCGTGCCGGTGACGATGATCGCCTCGCCGGCGTCGGCTGCCGCTCCTTCGACGGGCGTTTGTGCCAGCGCAGGTATCGTCACCACGGCGAGGGCGGAAAGCGATGCAAACATGGCGGCGCGCGCGGAAATCATCAAAATGCCCCTTAATCTTGGATAGTAATTAGGTTAGGGTGATGACCGCCGCACACAACCGCGCATTGTCCGGTGATGACGGTTTTGTGTCGCGCTGTTGCGCGCCTGCAACATGCATCGATGTTGACAGTCCGGGCACCCTCGCTTAACGGCGCTGTTTCCCGCGAGTGGCACCGCCACCCGCGCCATTTGCTTTGAAGAAGAGTGTGAGGCCCATGTTCGCAATCGTGCGCACGGGCGGCAAGCAGTATCGCGTTGCCGCCGGAGACAAGATCGTTGTCGACCGCATGGACGGTGACGCGGGCGCGCGCATTTCGCTCGGCGACGTCCTGTTCGCCAGCGAAGGCGCGACCGCAGGGCTGACCGTTGCCGCCGAGATCATCGCGCAGGCAAAGGCCGACAAGGTCATCGTCTTCAAGAAAAAGCGCCGGCACAATTACCGCCGCCGCAACGGCCACCGCCAGCAGCACACGATCCTGAAGATCATCAGCGTCGGTGCCGCGCAAGAGGAGCCGAAGGCGAAGGTAGCCGAGTCGGTTCAGCCGCAGGTCGAAGCCGAAGCCACTGGCGTCGCTGCGGTACCGACGAACGAAGCCGCCGTGCCCGAAATGGTTGCAACAACCGCGAACGAAACCGCGGCACCTGTCGAGGCCGCGGCCCCCGTCAAGAAGCCGCGCGTCAAGAAGGCGGTGCCGCCCGCAGACGATTCGGCTGGCATCGCATCCGACGCAGCCCCGCAGGAGTAACGTACCATGGCACATAAGAAGGCAGGCGGATCGTCACGTAACGGCCGCGATTCGGCCGGGCGCCGTCTTGGCGTCAAGAAATTCGGCGGCGAAACCGCGCTTGCCGGGAACATCCTCGTCCGCCAGCGTGGCACGCGGGTATGGCCCGGTCGCAACGTGGGCTGCGGAACCGACCACACGCTATTCGCTCTCGCCGAAGGGCGCGTCGCCTTTCACGACGGCAAGCAGGGCCGCAAATATGTTTCGGTCGACCCGATCATGGCCGCCGCCGAATAACCGGCGATCCGATTCGCGGGTCGCCTCGAGGGTGACCCGAAGGTTCGCTGAGGCGGACCGCAGGGAGCAAGGGTCACCCCCGCGCTCCTTTTTTGTATCTCCCCAAAAGATGTCACCGGCCCGTCGTCAACGCGGGTTAGGGCACGCCAAGGAGAGACATGATGTTTGCGCGCACCGAACGATTGTTGTTGCGACCCGGCTGGGTCGAGGACGCGCCCGCGCTGGCGGCAGCGATCGATAGCGAAGCGATCGTCCTTAATCTTGCAAAAGTGCCGTGGCCATACGACGTAAGCGATGCGCAGACGCACCTGGGCCGCGCGCGTCAGGACAGCGAGGCCGACTTCCTGATCTTCATGAGAACGCGTGGTACGCCGCGGCTGATCGGCGGGATTGGGCTTGCACAGGATGGCGGCGACGTCGTGCTTGGATACTGGATCGTCCCTTCGTGCTGGGGCCTTGGTTTTGCCACCGAAGCCGGGCGTGCTGTCATCGAACTCGCGCGGCACAGCTTGCGGGTCGACCGGATCGTCGGACGGCATTTCGTCGACAATCCGGCGTCGGGGCGGGTGCTCGAAAAGCTGGGCTTCATAAGCGATGGCGCGATCGACTTGCTGCACAGCGCCGGGCGTGGGATGCATGCACCCGCACGGCGTTACGTCATCGATCTGCGGGCGATGGCGCTCGCCGCCTGAAAATCTTTTTGTCGCATAGCGCTGCAAAGGGCGTGTAGCCGTTGCGCGTCGCGACACGGACGGAGGCGTGGTTTGCGTCGTCGATCATGCAACGCGTTTCGGCAATATCGTTCGCGTCGGCCCAAGCCACGATCGCGCCGACTGCTTCGCTGGCGACCCCCCTGCCCCAGCTTTGCGGCGCAAATGCCCACCCCGCCTCGGGAAATCCTTCGAGCTCAAGAATGTCGCGCTCGTAACGGGCAAAACCGCAAAGGCCGAGAAAGCGCGCCTCGTTGCCGTCGACGACCGTCCACATGCCGTAGCCGAAAAGCGTCCACATCGCGACCGACTGGCCGAACTTGGTCCACGCGACATCGCGCGGCCGGGGTGCACCGCCGATGTGCGCGGTGACGCGCGGATCTGCCCACATCGCGGCATACGCCGCCCAGTCGGCCATCGTGGTAGCCCGCAGGATCAGGCTGCGCGTCCTCAGAGTCGGCATGTCCATCGCTTAAGTCCGCGCGACAATCACTCGCGAAGTCAAGGGCGATGGCCAGATGCGCGTTGGACGTGCTAGGCACAGACCGGGCGCAATCGATGAGAAAACAACGACCTATGACTGATCGCCGAAGGATGTCGCAGGAAGAGAGCCGCGCGGCGGCACTCGCAGCCGCACACGACATCCTGCTCGCAAGCGGTCCGCAGGCGGTGACGCTGAAGGCAGTCGCCGCGAAAATCGGCCGGACGCATGCCAATCTGCTGCATCATTTCGGCTCGGCGCTCGATCTGCAAAAAGCGCTGGCGGCGATGCTGGCAGAGCGTGTTTGCGCGACGATCGCCGACACCGTCGTGAAGGCAAGGCGCGGCGAGGCCGACCCGCGCGGGATCGTCGACTGGACGTTTGCCGCTTTCGACAAACAGGGTGCGGGTGCGCTCGCGACATGGATGATCATGTCGGGCAACAAGGACGCGCTCGACCCCATCCTGAACGCGATCAACAAGATCGTGCACGACCTGTCGGACGACGACGACTCGGGCCTGGTTGCTGAACACACGCTCACGCTGGTCTTCATGGCGCTGGGCGACGCGCTGCTGGGCAAGCCGATGGCGCAGTCGCTCGGGCTTCCGCCGACGGCGGCGCGCGACATTGCGCTGAAGCAGCTGCTCGCCTCGCCACGCCTAAAGCTCGCGGCGGCGGCGCACTAAGAGACAAGTCCGCGCCGAACCGCTAGACGCGTCGCCATGCATTTTCTCGACCAGGCAAAAATCTACGTCAGCTCGGGCGCCGGTGGCCCGGGCGCGGTCGCGTTCCGGCGCGAGAAGTTCATCGAATACGGCGGACCCGACGGCGGCAACGGCGGCAAGGGCGGCGATGTCGTCTTCGAGGCGGTGCCGGGGCTGAATACCCTGATCGATTTCCGCTACACGCAGCATTTTCGTGCGCCGCGCGGCAAGGGGGGTGCTGGCAGCAACAAGACCGGTGCAGGCGGAAACGACGTCGTCATCCGAGTACCGGTGGGCACGCAGGTGTTAAGCGACGACAAGGAACATGTTCTTGCCGACTTCACCAAGGCGGGCGAACGGCGCGTCTTCCTGCGCGGCGGCGACGGCGGGCGCGGCAACGCGAGCTACAAGACGTCGACCAACCGCGCACCGCGGCAGCATGGGACTGGCTGGCCGGGCGAGGAGCGCTGGGTATGGCTGCGACTGAAGCTCCTGGCCGATGCGGGGCTGGTCGGCCTTCCCAATGCGGGCAAATCGACGTTTATCAACGCGGTGACGAATGCGCGTGCGAAAGTCGGTGACTATCCGTTCACGACGCTGCGCCCGCAACTGGGCGTAGTCACGCATCATGACCGCGAGTTCGTGATCGCCGATATTCCCGGACTAATCGAAGGTGCGGCCGATGGCGCGGGCGTTGGCGATCGCTTTCTCGGCCATATCGAACGTTGCCGCGTGCTGCTCCACCTTGTCGATGCGACCGGCGACGATCCGGTCGCGGCGTACAGGACGGTGCGTACCGAGCTCGGCAATTATGGCGCCGGGCTGGTCGACAAGGCTGAGGTCATAGGGTTGAACAAAATCGACGCGCTCGAGACGCCCGCGCTAAAGGCATTGATGACCAAGCTGAAGCGTGCATCGAAGGCGGAGATCATGCCGATGTCGGGCGCGGCTGGCACGGGGATCGAAGCCGTGCTCGATCGGCTAGCGAGTGACATTCCAGTCGCGACCGCCAACGGTGCCCAACCGTCGAGCGACGACTGGTCGCCGCTTTAGGCAAGCCCCCGCCGCCTGTCCGGCGACCGAACAGGCGGCGGTGGGTCAAAATCAGTCTTGGATCAGCGAACGTTGCCATCGGCATCGACGCGTACCCAGCGACCCTGGCTGTCATAATAGCCCGACACCGAACCACGGCGCCAGCGCCCGTCGCTGTCGTAATAGCCCGGCTGAGTCCGGCCATCGGCGTAACGCTGTCCACGCGGGCTTCCCGCGATCCAGCGGCCACGGCTGTCGTAATATCCGGTCGTCGCGCCGGCGATCCAGCGCCCGCGACGATCATAATGTCCGCTCGCCGTGCCCGTCACCATCCGGTCGTCGGCCTCGTAATAACCGCCAGCGGATGCCGGAACCCAGTGCCCGTGACTGTCGTAATAGCCGCCCGCCTGCGAATCGGACGCGGCGACCCACCTGCCCCGGCGGTCATAATAGCCCGACGGCTGACCATCGACCCATTGCCCGTCGCGGTCGTAATAACCGCTCGCGCTGGCGCGATCGACATTGTTAACGTGCCACACGCCATCCTTGTCGTAGTAACCGTAGGCACGCGCGCAATCGCCCTTCGACTGCGACAAGGTGTTGCCCGCAACGGCACCACCCACGCCGCCCACAACGGCGCCGACGCCACGGTCGCGACGGCCGGCAATGACGCTGCCAAGGACCGCGCCTGCGGCGGCACCGATGATCGTGCCGCCGGTTTTCCCGATCCGGTCCTGACACGCCGCCGAGGCCATCGACGGCGTCAGCGACGCAAGAGCCACGGTCGTGGCGAGAAGTGTAATACGCATGACTAGTCCTTTACATACTGGATATGTCACAAAGTAACCTTCCGGTCGGGGCGAGGTTCCGTCGCCAGCCCTGCGGGGTCCGGTTGCTCCCGCGACGCGGCCCCGTTAACCGCGGACGGATGGCATCCGGCAGTCTCCAGCGCGTCATCGTCAAAGTCGGATCGTCGCTGCTGGTCGACGGTGCCGGAGCCGTGCGACGCACATGGCTCGATGCGTTCGTCGCCGAGGTCGCCGCCGCCATCGCCGCAGGACAGCAGATCGCGATCGTATCGTCCGGAGCGATCGCGCTCGGTGCCGGCAAGCTCGGACTTGCAAAGCGTGGTCGCGCCTCGCTCGAGGATGCGCAGGCGGCGGCGGCGACGGGACAGATCGCGCTTGCGGGAGTGTGGTCGGCGTTGCTGGACGCCCACGGGCTGACCGCCGCGCAGATCCTGGTGACGTTGGACGATCTCGAGGACCGTCGACGCTATCTGAACGCCTCGGCAACGCTCGAACGGTTGCTGTCGTTGGGCGCGGTGCCGATCATCAACGAAAATGATACCGTCGCGACCGAAGAAATCCGGTTCGGCGACAATGACCGGCTCGCGGCGCGGATCGCACAGGCGGCGGACGCGCAGTTGGTGATTCTCTTGTCCGATGTCGACGGGCTGTTCACCGCTGATCCGCGAGGTGACAAGAATGCGACGCTCATCGAACGGGTCGATCGGATCGACGTGGCGGTCGTGGCGATGGCGGGGGCGGCAAGCTCATCGGGCATCGGTTCGGGGGGCATGGCATCCAAGATCGAAGCTGCGCGCATCGCAATGGCAACGGGCGTCGACCTGATCATCGTTTCGGGGCACGAACCCGATGCGCTGGCGCGCGCGACGCGCGGTGCCGGCACGCGCTTCTTCGCCGACCGCCGCGCCGGCGCGCGCAAGGCGTGGATCGCCGGACGCCTGACCGTCAAAGGGCGAGTCGAGGTCGACGCCGGCGCCGCGCGCGCTCTTCTGGGGGGTGCCAGCCTGCTCGCTGCGGGGGTGCTGCGCGTCGAGGGCACGTTCGCGCGCGGCGACGTGGTCGAGGTCGTCGACCCTGCAGGCATCCGTGTCGCGCGTGGATTGAGCGAATATGACGTGTCCGACGCAGCGCGGATCGTCGGGCTTCAGAGGCAGGCGCAGGGGGCCGCACTCGGCTACGCGCCACGCGCGGCCTTGATCCACCGCAATCACATGGTCATGCGGTGATCGTCGCCCTGACCGGCGGCACCGGCTTCCTCGGCGGTTTCGTGGTCGCGCGGCTGATCGACGCCGGGCACAGCGTCAGGGCGCTTACGCGTCGCGTCCAGCCGCCCACCGCCGGCGTGACGTGGGTCGAAGGGTCGCTCGAGGACAAGACATCGCTGGCGGCGTTGTGCGGCGATACCGACGCCGTCGTCCACGTCGCGGGGGTCACCAACGCGCCCGATGCCGGCGCGTTCGACCGGGGCAACCGGGGCGGCACGATTGCGCTGCTCGATGCGACGGAAGCTGCGGGTGTCGAACGCTTCGTCCATGTGTCGTCGCTGGCGGCGCGCGAGCCCGGCCTGTCGGCGTACGGCGCGTCGAAGCGCGCAGGCGAGGACGCGGTGACAGCGTCGTCGCGCGACTGGCGTATCGTGCGTCCGCCCGCCGTCTATGGTCCCGGCGACACCGACAATTTCGAACTGTTCCGTCTGGCCCGTCGCGGGATCGTGCCCCTGCCCCCGCGCGGTCGGCTGTCGCTGATCCATGCCGACGATCTTGCGCGACTGATCGTGTCGCTTGTCCAAGGCAGGCGCGCGAGGACATTTTACGAGGCCGACGATGGTCACGCACACGGATGGAGCCACCGCGATTACGCGGCGATGATCGGCGATGCCGTCGAGCGCAGCCCGCTCGTCGTGCCTTTGCCGAAAGCCGTGCTGGCCATCGGCGCTCGGGTCGATCGCCTGTTCAGGGGCGAAAAGGCCAAACTGACGCCCGACCGTGTCTCGTACATGGTTCATCCCGATTGGGTCATCGACCCGTCGAAGCGACCGCCAGTGGATCTCTGGACACCGTGTATTGCAACCGCCGACGGTTTGCGCGCCACCGCCGACTGGTACCGCGCGGCGGGCTGGCTTTAGCCGACCCCGCATTATACAGACCGCCGATGACCGACCGCACGCAAACCTACGAGGCCGTGATCGCGCAGATCGAGCCCTTCAACAAAAAGGGGGTCGTCGTGAGCGAGGCGACCAGCTTCATGCGCGATCTCGAATGGGATTCGCTGACGATCATGGATTTCGTCGCCGCGATCGAAGACGCGTTCGACGTGATGATCACGATGAACATGCAGGCGGACATCGCGACGGTGGGACAGTTGGTCGATGCCGTGCAGATGCTTCAACGATGAGCGACCTGTTTTCGAAATTCGATGCGCTGATCGAACAGCGGGAGACGCTGTTGGCGACCGGCGTACGCGATCCGTTTTCGCTCGTGATGGAGCAGGTCCTGTCACCGACGCGCGCGGTCGTGAACGGCAAGGAGACGATCCTCCTCGGTACCTATAACTACATGGGCATGACGTTCGACGACGACGTCATCCGGGCAGGCAAGGACGCGCTCGACAGCTTCGGCGCGGGGACGACCGGGAGCCGCGTGCTCAACGGCACGTTTCAGGGCCACAAGGAATGCGAAGACGCGCTTCGCGAATTTTACGCCATGGACCATGCGATGGTCTTTTCGACCGGATATCAGGCGAACCTCGGCATCATCTCGACCATCGCGGGCAAGGATGACTTCATCGTCCTCGACGCCGACAGCCACGCCTCGATCTACGACGGCTGTGCATTGGGCACTGCGCAAACGGTGCGCTTTCGCCACAACGACGTCGGAGATCTCGACAAACGTCTCGGCCGCATCCCGGCGGAAGCGGGCAAGCTCGTGATCCTTGAAGGCGTGTATTCGATGATGGGCGACATCGCCCCGCTGACCGAAATGATTGCGGTCGCAAAGAAGCACGGGGCGATGGTGCTGGTCGACGAAGCCCACTCGATGGGCTTTTTCGGCGCGAACGGCCGTGGGGTCGCCGAAGCGCAAGGCTGCCTCGACGACG
Organism: Sphingomonas sp.; assembly: GCA_965249015.1. GTDB lineage: Bacteria > Pseudomonadota > Alphaproteobacteria > Sphingomonadales > Sphingomonadaceae > Sphingomonas_O. The sequence goes on from CBDFLB010000001.1 coordinate 231,289, forward strand.
TCGATTTCGTCATCGGCACTTTCTCCAAATCAGTCGGTACGGTCGGCGGATTCTGCATGTCGAACCATGCGAAATTCGAAATCATGCGTCTGGTGTGCCGGCCCTACGTCTTCACCGCCTCGCTGCCGCCAGCGGTCGTCGCCTGCTCGGCGACTTCGATCAGGAAGCTGATGCATTCGGGCAACAAGCGCGCGCATCTGTGGGAAAACTCACGCGTGCTGCATCAGGGCTTGCGCGATCTGGGCTTCACGCTCGGCACGCCCGAAGCGCAGAGCGCGATCATCGCGGTGATCATGCCCGATCTCGAGCGCGGCGCCTCGATGTGGAGCGCGCTTCTCGACGAGGGGTTGTACGTCAACCTTGCCCGCCCGCCAGCGACGCCAGCCAACATGACGCTGCTGCGCTGTTCGTTGTGCGCCGAGCATTCGAGCGACGAAGTGTCGACGATCCTTGCGCATTTCGCGACCGCCGGACGGCGAACGGGGGTCATCAACTAGCGGTTTGTTTCGCGCGGTTTTTAGGCCTATTCCTGACGACAGGATGGACGGCGAAACGGAAATCGAGGAACGTCCGCGCTGGGGACTGGCGCTCGGGATCATCGTTGCGCTTGCGGCCGCAGCGACGATCGTCACGCTCGTGCTGATGCTGGGGGCCGCGACGAAGGATCGCGACACCGCGCTCGGTTCGCGAAGCCAAAGCTACGAAGCGATGATCCTCGCGCGCTCGCTCGACGCGAGCATCGGGCAGGCCGAAGCTTTTCTCGGCCGTTTCGTCATCAGCGGCGACAAGGATCTCGGGCGGCAGTATCTCGACGACTGGCGCCGCGCGGGTACGCAGCTCGACGCGCTCGACAAGATGATTGCCGACGTCCCGACGCAAAAGCTTATCGACCGGCTGCAGATCGCCTACGCCGTGCGCGGCAAGGAACTGTCGGCGATCGCGCTCCGCACCAATTATGGCCAGAATCCGGCGGCGCTGTCGAAATATTATCAGGCGGGAAAGTCGGACAGCCTGCGCGAGATCGATCGCTTGCTCGAAGCGGTAATCACCGCCGAGCGCGATACGCTCGCCCAGCGCGGGGTCGAAGCCGACGCGTCGATCCGCCGGTCGAATTCGCTCGGGCTGGTCGTATCCGCATTCGGCCTCCTCCTCGTGGTCGGGGCGGTGGTGCTCGGCTGGGCAGCGGTGCTCGCGTGGCGGCAGCGCCGCTTCGAAGAAGTGCGCAACGCCGACCTCGAACTTGCCGTAACCGAGCGGACCGCCGAGCTTCGCGATGAAATGACATCGCGTGAGGAAACCGAAGCAAAATTGCGCCAGGCGCAAAAGATGGAGGCGATCGGCCAGTTGACTGGCGGCATCGCACATGATTTCAACAATATGCTGGCGGTCGTTATGGGCGGGATAGAACTGGCACAACGGCGGCTGCCCGCCGACAACGCGAAAGTTGTCAGGCATCTCGATCAGGCGATGGAAGGCGCGAACCGCGCCGCGGCGCTGACCAAGCGCCTGCTTGCGTTTGCGCGGTCCGAACCGCTGCTCCCATCGGCTGTCGATCCCGACACGCTGTTGCGCGGCATGTCCGACCTGATCGAGCGCACGATCGGCGATACCATCACGGTGACATTCGAAACGAGCGCCGACGTGTGGCCGGTGTTCGTCGACCCCTATCAGCTCGAAAATGCCGTGCTAAATCTGGCGGTCAACGCGCGCGACGCGATGCCCGACGGCGGAACGCTCAGGATCGCAACCGAGAACGTGGTGCTGAAGGATGGCCAGATCGAGGGTGTGAACGGCGGCGAGCATATCCGCCTGAGCGTCGGCGACACCGGGACCGGCATGACCAACGATGTCCTCGAACGCGCCTTCGAGCCCTTCTTCACGACCAAGCCGACAGGAAAAGGAACAGGGCTCGGCCTCAGTCAGATCTTCGGCTTCGTCCGCCAGTCGCGCGGGGCGGTCGTTGTCGACAGCGACGTCGGCAAGGGGACGACGGTGTCGATCTACCTGCCGCGCAGTGCCACCAGTCCTGTCGTCGAAGAGCAGGTCGAGCAATCGGTCGCCGAACTCCCGCGTCGCCGCGGAACCACAGTCCTGATCGTCGAGGACGATCCGCGTGTACTCGCCGCGACCGGCGATGCGCTGGTCGAACTCGGGTTGCGCACGGTGCGTTGTCTCCATCCGGCCGAGGCGCGCAAGCAGCTGCACGAGAATCCCGACGTCGGCCTGATCGTCAGCGATGTGCTGATGCCCGGCATGACCGGCCCCGAACTCGTCGCATCGATCCGCAGCGAGTATCCGGGTCTGCCGGTCCTGTTCGTTACAGGTTACGCCGGCGACATCGATACCGCCGCTGCGTTCGGCGGGCATATGGTGCTGCGCAAGCCGTTTACGCTGGCGTCGCTTGGCAAGGCGGTCGGCACGCTGCTTGCGAACGATCCGGTACGGCGTTCGCACGCGGCATAGGGATTCCCATCGCGCGCGCGAATGCGTAAGGCGAGACGATCAGACAGCGAACGGCATCACGATTCCCGCAACCTTCCTTTCCGCGACCGACCGCTATCTCGCGCGGCTGATCATCGTGCCGTTGCTCGCTTCACTCGTGATCGCGGCGATGCTCCTCGTGCTCGACCGGATGCTGCGACTGTTCGATTTCGTTGCAAGCGAAGGCGGCCCCGTCAGCATCGTATGGAAAATGCTTGCCAATCTGCTTCCCGAATATCTCTCGCTCGGAATCCCGATCGGTGTCCTGCTCGGCATATTGCTTGCCTTCCGCAAGCTCGCGCTCTCGTCCGAGCTCGACGTGCTGCAGGCGGTCGGTCAAGGCTATCTGCGGCTGTTGCGGGTTCCATTCCTCTACGCGATCGTGTTTGCGGTCTTGAATTTGATGATCGTCGGCGTCGTGCAACCGCGCGCGCGCTACGCCTACGAACGCCTCCGCTTCGAGCTTCGGTCGGGGGCGCTCGGCGCATCGATCAAAGTCGGCGAATTCACTAAGCTCGGTAAGGACATGACGTTGCGGATCGAATCGAGCAGCGAGGAAGGCCGCAAACTTGGTGGCATTTTCGTAATGGCGCGCGAGAAGGGCGGCCGGAGCCTTGCAGTGACCGCCGAGCGCGGGACCTTCATGGCGACCGACGACCCCGACACGATCATCCTGCGGCTGGCGAACGGAACGCTGACGCACGACGCGCCCGATTTCCGCGTGCCGCGCGTCCTGAGCTTCAATGCGCATGATTTACCGATCGATCTTCCCAAGATCGAGGCGTTTCGCGGGCGCGGCCAGGCCGATCGCGAGCTGACGCTGCCCGAACTCGTCGCGGTCGGCTCTGACGCGAGGAGCACGAAGACGCTGCGCAACGAAAGCTGGTCGCAGTTCAATTTCCGCGTCGTCCAGGTGGCGATGATGCTGCTGCTGCCGCTGCTCGCCGTCGCACTTGCCGTTCCCCCTAAACGGTCGAGCTCGGCGATCGGCGTGTTTGTCTCGATCGTTGCGGTCGTGACCTATTACAAGATCAGTGAATATGCGACCGGCATGGGGGAACTCGGCAAGATCAATCCCTTCGTCGCGCTGTGGGTGCCGTTCCTCCTGTTTGCCGCTATGATTCTCAAGATGTTTCATACCCTGGCGTTCGTTCCTGGCGGACAGCCGATCGGCGGTCTCGACAAGCTTGCCGGGAAGGTCACCGCGGGCGCGCGACGGATCGCGCGTGTCTTCGTAACGAGGGCGGCATGATACAGGCGTTGTTCCCGTCGCGAACGCTGACGCTTTACATGGCAAAGATGTTCGTCGTGCGCGTCTTCGCGGTGCTCGCGATCCTCGTCATCGTGTTGCAGGTTCTCGACCTGCTGGGCGAAAGCGACGCAATCCTTGCGCATGCGGGCAACGGCCAGGCGCAGATCCTGACTTATGTCTCGTTGCGCATTCCGGGGATCATCCAGCGGTTTCTGCCGTTTTGCGTCCTGCTCGGCACCATCGTCACGCTGATCACGCTCAACCAGCACAGCGAAGTCGTGTCGATGAAGGCGGCCGGCCTGTCGGCGCATCAGGTGCTTGCACCGCTGATCGTCGCCAGCCTGATCATCGCAGCGGGATCGTTCATGTTCAACGAGCGCATCGTCGCGCGCGCGACCGCGACGCTCAACCGCTGGGAAGGCGTCGATTACGGGACGCTGCCGTCGGGCCTGGAGGCGATGACCAACGTCTGGGTACGCGAGGGCGACGACCTGATCCATGCCGACGTTGTCGAAGGGCGCGGAAAGGCAACGGTGCTGACCGGGGTCAGCCTCTATGACCGGACCGGCGGCAGCTTGTCGAAGATCGTCACCGCGAGCCGGGCTTCGGTCGCGGCACAGGGCTGGCGGCTGGAAAAGGCGCAGGTTTTCGACATTGCGAGCGGCACCCGGACGATGCCCGCGACGATCGTTGCAGCGCCGACCGTGCGGCCCGACCAGTTCACGCTTGCGGGCGTCGATGCGGCGGGGCTGTCGTTCGTGCGGCTTCGCGAGGCGATTGCCGATCTGCAAGCCGCGGGGCGGCCGACCGCGCCGCTCGAATCGGCGCTGTGGCACAAGATTTCGGGCCCCCTGTCGACCGTGCTTATGCCGCTGCTGGGCGCGGTGGCGGCGTTCGGCCTGGCGCGGTCGGGCAAGCTGTTCGTGCGCGCGGTCGTCGGAATGGCATTGGGTTTCATGTATTTCGTAGCCGACAATTTCGGCCTGGCGATGGGCAATCTGGGCGCATATCCGCCATTGCTCGCAGCGTGGGGACCGTTTGCGCTGTTCGCGCTGATTGGCGAGGCTGTCCTGATCCGGACCGAGGAATGAAAAAGGGCGGATGCTCTCGCACCCGCCCTCCGTCGTAATGGGCTTCGCGATTAGGCGAAGACGGTCGGGGCCGACCGGCGGCGGCGGCGCAGCGATGCGCCGACGATGCAGAAGCCGAGGATCAGCATCCCCCAGCTCGCGGGCTCAGGAACCGCAGCGCCCGGAACCACATTGCCCGGACGCAGCGTGCCACCAATCGCCCACGACTGCCCGCGCGCGGCGTTGAGCGAGGCAACGGCGGCGGCATTCAGCGTGGTCTGAACCTGCGAGTTCTGGACGACGCTGGTGATCGACCGCGTCCCGTACAAGACGCCGCTCTCAAAATCGGTGAAGATCGCCGCGCCCACCGCGTTCGCGGTCGCACGGGTCACGTCGATCGTACCGATCGGTGAGGTGACATCGAACAGGCTATATGTCGACATGGGCCCAGCGACATAGCCGTTGCCGTTGCCGATATCCAGAACCGCCGACGTGATGGTCGGCAGCGTGCTCGCCAGGTTGAAGATGAAATAGTCGTTGTAGCTTCCGGCACCGGTCGACGTGCAGCTCGTGCAATCGCCGACGATATAATTCTGATTCGTCGCGTCGCGCGTGCCCGATTGGAAATACCAGCCGGTTTCCGTCGCGGTGAGCGTGAAGGCACCGCCGTTCAGAATCAGGGTCTGGGTACCGAACGGCGAAAAGCCGAACAGATAGCTGTCCACGGCATAAGCCGGGCTGGTCGCGACAGCGGCGGACAAAGCGACCGCAGCGAGTTTGGCGAATAAGCGCATGATCGTACCCCGTTTTAAGTTACGGACAAAGTCCAAGGCGGTGCGACCACATCGTTTCGATGAACGATTCGTTAACGACTCCTTTTAGGCTACCACTGAACGACAACCCCGAACGTGACATGTCCCGAAACGGGTCAACCTACGCGCAGGACGTCCATGTGCTCCGGGAGAGACGCGCGACGAGACTTGGCAGTCCGGCATGATTGCCGCGATGAAATGGCGAGTCTGGCCCGAGCGCCGCGGAGAGACGCCGGTGCGCTTCACCGAGCGAATGATAAGGCAGACTCGGCAACAGATGATGGAGCGCGTGATAGCGCAGGCCGACCGGCGCCCACAGCGCGGGAAGCGCCGCCGGCGGCGGCACGTTGACCGAATCGAGATATTGCGCCGTCACGCTCATCGCCTCCCCGTCGTTCTCCCAGAGATGCGCGACCAGCGTACGCAGCTGGTTCAGCAGCATCGTTCCCGACAGGATCGCGAGGAAAATCGCGAATGCGCGTAAGGGAACGATTCCGGTGATTACGAGCGCGATCAGGCCGATGGACCACAGGCTCGCCGCGCTTTCCTGCCACGCCCAATGCCGTCGAAGCGCGCCGTCGGGGGCGCGGCGGGTGAAGCGGGGATTGATCTGCAGGCCCGAAAAACGTCCGACGACCAGGGAGCGCAGCCGCGTGCTGAGCAACGACAACGGCGACAGCACCGAGAAACGGAACAGCAATGCGATCGGGGCGAGCCCGGCGGTGACGACGAACAGCGGCAGCGTCCATGGCCGCATCATCGCGAGCGGCAGATACTCGGGATCGTCCACGGTCCCGTAACGCGTCCGGGCATGGTGGAGATTGTGCACGCCTTCGTACATGAACGAGGGAACCAGAAGCGGAACGCCGACGAGCAGATTCCATCCGAACCGGAAACCGGGAAGCTCGCGGTGGCGGACATGCGTCAGCTCATGAATGAAGCTTCCCGCGCGATAAAGCGCGAGGATGGCAACGACCGCCGAAGCGATGGCCCATACCCCTGTCAACAGGATGGCACCCGCAAGGCCAGCATAGCCGAGCGCTGCCGAGCCGAGAAAGTCGCCCCAATATATCATCGGCCGTGCGACGTTGATATCGCGCGTCAGTTCGGCGGCGGTGCGCAGCATGCCGACGTCGTCGGCGACGCGCGCACGGCCGCTCTGCGCCGGTACGAACATGTTCGACCCGGTGTCGGATCGGTCGAGGGAAAAGATGCTGTCCATGGTTCGGTCGTTGCTGCTAAATAGTGGCGAAGCCGGGTGATTACCACCCTGCGCCGCCGAACGGAGGATGCGTGACGCTGAATATCAGGCCCGTAGTATCGAATGCGGACCGCAAGGCGTTTGTCGCGCTTCCCTACAGGCTTCATGCAAAAGACCCCAGCTGGGTACCGCCGCTGAAGACCGAAGTGATCGGCCTGATCACGCCCGGAAAGAACCCCTGGTTCGAGCATGGCGAGGCGCAGCTGTATCTGGCGGAGCGCGACGGTGCCGTCGTTGGACGGATCTCCGCGCATATCGACCGTCTCGCGCTTGTGCAGCCGGCCGACCAGGGCATGGGACCGGGCACGGGGCTCTGGGGCTTTTTCGAAGCCGACGACGGCGCGACGGCGGCGACGCTCTTTAATGCGGCAGAAGAGTGGCTGCGCGCACGCGGCATGACGAAGGCGATGGGGCCGTTCAGCTTTTCCTATTGGGACGAAGTCGGGTTGCTCGTCGAGGGGCACGACCATCCACCAACAGTCATGATGGGGCATAATCCGGCGTCGTATCAGGCATGGGTCGAGAACGCGGGTTATGTCGGTGTGCAGGATCTGTTTACCTACGCGCTCGTCATCGACCAAGGGTTTCCCGAGCTGACCAACCGCATCGTCGCGTCGGGTGAGCGCAACCCGCGCATCCGCATCCGGCGCGTCGACAAGCGCAAATTCGACGAGGAAGCCGCGCTGATCATCGGCATCCTCAACGACGCATGGAGCGACAATTGGGGCTTCGTGCCCTTCACCCCCGCCGAGATTGCGTACGCGGGCAAGAAGTTGAAACCGCTCGTTTTCGAAGACCTCATCCGTATCGCCGAGGTGGACGGCGAGCCCGTGGCGTTCATGATGACGCTGCCTGACATGAACGAACAACTCGTGAAATACGGCGGCAATCTGCTGCCCTTCAACTGGGCGCGCCTGCTGTGGTGGTTGCGAAAGCCGAAAGCGCGGACGATGCGGGTGCCGCTGATGGGGGTTCTGAAGCGATTGCAGTCGTCGCGGGTCGCGAGCCAGCTCGCCTTCATGCTTATCGAGTTCATCCGGCGCGACTCGATCGTCAAATACGGGTCGTCACGCGGTGAGTTCGGCTGGGTGCTCGCGTCGAACGGCCCGATGCGTTCGGTCGGCGAAGCCGTCGGCGGCGTCGTCAACAAGGTTTACCGCATTTACGAAAAACCACTGTGATGATCGACTGGGCGTCGCGTCGCGCCGCGTTCCGAGCGCTGCATGAAAGCGGATTTTTTGTCATCCCGAACCCTTGGGACGTCGGCAGTGCACGTCGTCTCGCCGCGCTGGGGTTCGAGGCGCTTGCATCGTCAAGCTCGGCCGCCGCCAGGACGCTCGGACTGACCGATTACACGATCACGCTCGACCAGTGTCTCGATCACCTGACCATGCTTTGCGCCGCGACCGCATTGCCGGTCAATGCCGATTTCGAAATCGGTTTTGCCGACGATCCCGCCGCTGTTGCAGAAAACGTTTCACGTGCCATTGCAACGGGGGTCGCGGGCCTGTCGATCGAAGATCAACATGACGGCGTACTATATCCCTTACCGCTGGCGGTAGAGCGCATCGCGGCGGCGCGGCAGGCGATCGATGCCAGCGGGGAGGACGTGTTGCTGGTTGCGCGGACAGAGGGGATGCTCTGGAAGCTTGCCGGATGCAGCGCATCGATCGATCGTCTCGTTGCCTTTGCGCAGGCCGGTGCCGACGTCCTCTTCGCGCCCGGCGTTACCGATTCCGGCGACATCGCGGCGATGGTCGGTGCGGTTGCCCCGAGACCGCTGAACGTGCTGATCATGAACGACGCGATGACTCCGCGCGATCTTGCAGCGCTCGGCGTCCGCCGCGCCAGTGTCGGCGGCGCACTCGCCAACGCGGCTTGGGCGGCTTTCGACCGCGCTGCCGTCACGCTGGCGGCGCAGTCGCACGGCTGATCAGCGCAAGGTGATCCACGTCGGAGCGTGATCGCTTGCGCGTTCGCGTCCGCGATGTTCGCGGTCGACACCCGCGTCGGAGAGCCGATCGGCGGCTTCGGGGGAGAGCATCAGATGATCGATTCGGAATCCGGCATCGCGCGGCCACGCGTTCATCTGATAGTCCCAAAACGTCCACATTGGCGCGGTCGGATGCCGCGCTTTCAATGCGTCGGTCCAGCCTTGCGCACCAAGCCGCCGGAAGGCGGCGCGGGACTCGGGTTGCATAAGCGCGTCCGATGCCATCGCTGACGGTTTCCAGACGTCGGCATCGGTGGGAATGACATTATAGTCACCCGCCAGCACCACCGGCCGTTCACGCGTGAGCAGCGCGGCCGCGCGCGCGTTCAGCCGTTCGAACCAGCTGAGTTTGTAATCGAACTTCGGGCCCGGGAGCGGATTGCCGTTGGGAAGATAGATCGAAGCGATGATGATGTCGCCGACCGTGGCTTCGATATAGCGGCTGTGGGTATCGTCGGGATCGTCGGCAAGCCCGCGCAATTCCTCGACAGGGTCAGCGCCGCGCGCAAGGATCGCGACGCCGTTGAACCCTTTTTGCCCGTGCCAGATCGCGCTATAGCCCGCATCACGGATTTCGCGGTCGGGAACGGTCTCGTCGCTCGATTTCAGCTCCTGAAGGCAGACGATATCGGGCCGGGTCTCTTCGAGCCATTCAAGCAGGCGCGGCAGGCGTGCCTTGATCCCGTTGACGTTGTAAGTGGCGATCTTCAAATCAGCCGCGCTAAACCGAGAAACTCGATCCACAGCCGCAGCCCGACGCCGCATTGGGATTGGTCACCCTGAACGCCGACCCGCCGAGCGATTCGACATAGTCGACCGCAGCACCCGACACGAGGTCGAGGCTGACCGCATCGACGACGAGCCGCACTCCATCGGTTTCGGCAATCGCGTCGTCGCTGTCGATCGTCTCGGCAAGGCCGAACTTGTATTGAAACCCCGAACAACCGCCGCCTTCGACCGACAGCCGCAGGACCGCCGGCTTTGCTTGCCTCGCGGCAATCGCGGCTACGCGCGCCGCGGCACTCGATGTCAATTCAATCGTCACGGTGCCGAGATAGGCGCTGAAGGGCGCGCCAGCAAGCGGCGCTTATTTCAGCGGCTGCGCCGGACCGCCAACGGCGATGTTGCCGCGCGCCTGCATTGCGGTCAGATAATTGGCACCTTGAAGGAACGGCATCGGGTTGACGGCAGTACCGTCGAGACGGACTTCGTAATGGAGGTGATTGCCGGTCGAGCGCCCGGTCGATCCCATCCGCGCGATCAGCTCACCGCGCCTGATCCGCTGGCCCTGCTGAACGAGGATCGCCGACAAATGCCCGTAGCGCGTCTGGATACCGCGACCATGGTCGAGCTCCACCAGATTGCCGTAACCCGAAGCGGGCCCGGCGCGGCCGACGACCCCGTCGGCGGTGGCATAGATCGGCGTGCCGTAGGGCCCCCGGATATCCACGCCCGAATGCATCGCAGCACCACCGCGAAACGGATCGTTCCGAACACCAAAGCCGCTGGTGAAATCGATGAGGTCGACCGGCCGCTGCGACGGGATCGCGACGATGCCTTGCTGAAGCTGATCGAGCCGCTTCCACGATGCGAACAATGCCCGGAACGTCGGGTCGGGCAAAGCCTTCATCGATGCCGCATCGACGGGCTCATACGGTCCGCCCATCGCCACCTTATCGGTAACAATGCGTTGCGCCGGAATGCCGTACGCCGCCAGCGTCGCGGTCGTTGCGTGATATCGGGCCTCGACTGCGCGTTGCGCACGTGTCGCCAGGTCGACCTGACGCTGCTCAACCATGTTGAACGGTTCGAGCGTGCTCGCGGCGCTCGCCGAGAGTTTCTGTGACGTCGCCGGAAGTGCCGGAACGCCCTTCCCGGTCAGGACGGCATCGAGCATCGCCTGACGCTGCTCGAGCCGCGCCGCGTGCGCGGCGACCTCGGTGCGGATCGACGCGACGTCGGAGCGCATCGCATCGATCCGGTGCTGCATCTCTATCGTCATGACTTCGCGCGACACCGCTGCCACTGCCACAGGTGCCGCGCCAGCAAGCTGCGCCGTTCCAAGCAACGAGAGACCGATTGCTGCCGTCGTTACCGACGCGGCGATCGCCTGGACGCGGCCCGACAGATGAATTCGGCGCATCGTCGCGCCATCGTGAACAAAAACATCCCGCGAGCGGAACAAATTGCGAAGCTTCGACTTTACATCGTTGTCCGCCAGATAACGCGCGTTAAGCATTCAAATCCCCGTGCGACCAGAGGGGCCACGATGCCGTTTAGCGTCGCAGCGTTATGTTTTGACGAAGATCGGTTTGCCCACCCACTTCGTTCGACAATCTGTCTGAAATAACAAATCGCGGCTGACAAGGTTCGCTCGCCCGGGACGGGACGGGTTGCCGCACGCACGCGGCGAGCCGAATTTCGTCGGCAAGGCATACGGTCAAGCCGTTTCAGGCGCGGCGGCGGACCGATGCGAGAACCGAATCGGCATGGTCGGCGACTTTGACTTTGCGCCATGTCTCCGCGATCCGGCCGTCTGCGTCGATCAGGAACGTCGCGCGTTCGATGCCCATATATTTGCGCCCATAGAGCGATTTTTCGACCCATACCCCAAACGCTTCGCACATGCCTCCGTCACCGTCCGAGCCGAGCATGATCGTCAGCGCATGCTTGTCGGCAAACCTGACATGGCTTTTGACCGAGTCTCTCGATATGCCGACGATCGTCGCGCCGGCGTTTTCGAACTGCGTGTTCAGCGCTGAGAAATCCATCGCCTCGCGCGTGCAACCACTTGTGTCGTCCTTGGGGTAAAAATACACCACCAGCATTCGGCCGCGCCAGTCGCTGATCCGTGCGCGTTTGCCGTCGGCGGTGTCGAACGCTGCGTCCGGGGCGAGATCACCGACGTCCAGCATCAACCTTGCCCGCCATGTCCTTCACCGCTTTCCAGTTCACGGTCACACATACGCGCGCCGCAGCGACCCGCGCAAGCAGATCGTCCCAGCTCGAGGCACCGCAGGCGCGCGCCACGATCTCTCTCGTCGGCGGCCCGGGCATCGCCGACGTGGGCGATACCAGACGTAGCGTGACCACGAGGCGTGTAAGCACGTCATGCGCGTCACGCAAAGCAGGGTCGATCCGCCCTGCTGCAACGAGCGCGTCGATCGCGACCGGGAGCTTCGGGTCGAGCCCGATGCCGCTTGTCAGCTGGTGGAAATGAACGATGAATTCGAGGTCGACGAGCCCGCCAGCCGCGAGCTTTAGATCGAGCGGTCCGGCCGGCGGCTTGTGCGCCGCCATTTCGGCGCGCATCTGCACGACATCTCCTGCGATAACGACGGCATCCCTCGGCATGCGCAAAACGTGGTCGATTACAGCGCGCGCCAGACCGCGGGAGTCTTCGCTGCCGTAGATGACCCGCGCGCGGGTCAGGGCCATATGTTCCCACGTCCAGGCGCTCTCGGTCTGATACCGGTCGAACGAGGCGAGCGACGTGACCAATGGGCCATCGCTGCCCGACGGGCGCAGGCGTGTGTCGACCTCGTAGAGCGCATCCGCAGCGGTGGGCGCGCTTAGTGCACTGCTGAGGCGCTGCCCGAGCCGGTTATAGTAATGCGAGCCGCCGAGCGCGCGCGGGCCATTCGACTGTCGGGTGAAATCCCCCGTGAACAGATAGATCAGATCGAGGTCGGACGCGTGCGTCAGCAAGCCGCCGCCGAGCCGACCAAGTGCCAGAATGACCAGTTCGGACTCGTCGATCCGACCGTGCGCGGTAACAAAAGCATCGATGACATTGTCGGCAATGACGGTGACGGCGGCTTCGGCCACCCGTGCGTAACCCGCCGCGGCGTCGAGCGGGTCGGCGGCCGCGCGGACGATTTGCGCGCCCAGCGCAAAGCGATGTTCGGAGACGATCCGTCGCACCCGGTCGAGACTCGCTTCGAGATCCTTGCGGTCGCACCGCATCTCTTCCTTCAGTTCGGTAACGCTGCCGACGGGATCGAATGCGCTCGCATCGAGCAGGTGGTCGAGCAGCGCCGCGTTCCGGCCCAGGGCTTCGGCAAGCGCAGGCGCGTGGCTGACGATCTCGACAAGGACGGCCAACAGCATCGGCTGCGCGTCGAGCAGGCGGAACAGGTTCAGCGCGCTCGGCAGGCCGGCGAGCAGCGCGTCGAACGCGCGCAACGCCGCGCCGGGGTCGGGCGCACGACCAAGAGCAGGCAGCAGCGACGGCAGCACCGATTCGAGCGCGGCAAACGCGGCGGCACTGCGAACCGACCGCAGCTTTCCGCCGCGCCATTCGGCAATACGCGCCGCGGCGTGATCGGGCTCGACGAAGCCGCTTTCGCGCAGGAGAACCAGCAGTGTATCTTCGGCCCGGGGAATCTGGCCACGGACGGGACCGTCGAGATCATCGTAAAGCGTGCCGACGGCATCGACATGCGGGCGCAGCAGCGCGAGCAGGTCCGCGCCGTCGTCAAGACCGTGGAGGCGCGCGACGGCATTGAGCGCCTGAAGGTCGACCGGCAGGCTGTGCGTCTGGCGATCGTCAATCATCTGCAGCCGATGTTCGACCGTCCGATATGTCCGGTAAGCCTCGGCGAGAGTCAGCCCCGTCGCTTCGTCGATCCGGCCCGCCGTGGTCAGGGCGGCGATCGCGCCGAGCGTGTCGGGAACGCGCAGCGCGGCATCGCGCCCGCCGTGTATGAGTTGCTGGATCTGCACGTAGAATTCGACTTCGCGAATGCCGCCGCGCCCGCGTTTCAGGTCATATCCGGGTTGCAGGGTCTGACCAGCTGCGTGGTGCGTGCGGATACGCCGCGACATCGAACGAAGCTCTTCCACCGTGCCGAAGTCGAGGCTCCGGCGCCAGACGAACGGCTCGATCGTTTGCAGGAAGGCGGTCCCCAAAGCGATATCGCCTGCCGCCGCCCGCGCGCGAATGAAGGCGGCGCGTTCCCAGCTCAGCGCGCTCGATTCATAATGCGAAATCGCCGCACCGACCGGAAGCGCGAGTGGCGTCGCTTCGGATGCGGGTCGCAGGCGCAGGTCGACACGCAGCACGTAGCCATCGGCATCGCGCGTCTGCAACAGGTCGACAACCCCCTGCGCGATCCGGACCGCAGCTTCGCCGGCGTCGTCACGCGGGCGGCGCGACAGCGTGTCCGGATCGTAGAGCAGGATAGGATCGATGTCCGAGCTGTAGTTGAGTTCGCGGCTGCCATGCTTGCCGAGCGCGATGGCGAAAAATCCTGCCGGGTCGACGTCGGGTACGCGAATGCGGATCGCTTCGACGATCGCCTGATCCAGTGCATGATCGGCGAAATCGGATAGCCGCGTCGTGACCGCTTCGAGCGGCCAATGCTCTGCCAGATCGCCGATCGCCAGCACGAGCGCAAGCGCGTCGCGGCGTTTGCGCAGGGTTTGACGAACGCCGTCCCCCGTCAAAACCGACGCCTGCGCCAGCGCGGCATCGAACGCACCTTGGAGAAGCAGGTCGCACAGACGGGGATGCCGACGGCTCGCCGCTGCAAGAAAAGGTGCGTTCGCAAATGCCCGCCGAAGGGCATTTTCAGCCGCCGCCGAAGTCATCTTGTGAAACAATCGCGCGGTTTGGACGTTACAACTTCATGGCAACGACTTATCCAGTACGGTCGAACGGCGTTCCGGTGCATCCGCATCGGGTGGCGTTGCCATATCGTGGCGACGGTGTCGCCTATGCTTTGTGCGAAACCTATGCGCCCGATCATGACGGCGTGCCTGCCGACATGCTTGCCCTGCTCGCGGCGATCGACGACCGGCTTGCGCTTATCGGTCGCGACTGAGCGACCTCACCTGATCCATGATCGTATCGAGTGCCGACGATCCCTTCGAATCGGGGTCATCGCGACGCGAAGGAAGGTCGGCCCCCGTCATCACCGCCTCGAGCGCGACCCGTCCGCGCGCGACCCGGCTCTTAATCGTGCCGACGGCCACGCCACAGATTTCAGCCGCCTCCTCATAAGCAAAACCGCCGGCGCCGACCAAAATCAGCGCCTCGCGTTGTGGTTCAGGAAGATATTGCAACGCGCGTTGCAGGTCGCCGAGTTCGACATGCTTGTCCTGCGACGCCGGTGCCGACAATATCCTGTCCGCGGTCAGTTCGTCCCATTCGCCACGAAAGCGGTTGCGGCGCATCTGCGACAGGAACAGGTTGCGCAGGATGATGAATGTCCAGGCGCGGATGTTCGTCCCCGCTTCATACCGGTCGCGCGCCGCCCATGCCTTCAGCAAGGTCTCTTGCACCAGATCGTCGCCAAGATCGACATTGCCCGACAAAGATCGGCCGAACGCGCGAAGCTGTGGAATTACGTTGGCAAGCTGAATCTTGAATTCGCCGTCGGACAAGGCGACCCGTTCCCCCCGGTCACCGTCGCCGACGTCGTCCTCGTTGCATGCCACCCGATCCACTCCAACGCCAACGCTTAGCGCATGGAGCCGGTTCCGTCACGCCGCCGGAACGGTCTCGACATCGAAAAACAACGCCTGGGCTATTGCGGCTTTGACGGTCGCGCGTTGAAAGGGCTTTGTGATCAGGAAGGTCGGTTCGGGGCGTTCGCCGGTCAGGAATCGATCGGGAAAGGCAGTGATGAATATCACCGGCACCGTGAATTCCGAAAGAATGTCCTTGACTGCATCGATCCCCGAACTGTCGTCGGCGAGCTGTATATCCGCGAGGATCAGCCCCGGGCGCAGCCTTTTGACGTCGGCAACGGCCTCGGCGTGAGTGACCGCGACCCCCGTCACCTCATGGCCGAGATCGCGAACGATCGTCTCGAGGTCCATCGCGATCATCGGCTCGTCTTCGATGATGAGGACGCTTGACCGCGTCTGCGTCTCGATCTCCGTCAGCGCCGCGCCGACCAAGGCCCCGATATCGGCCTCGTCGACGCCCGTCAGGTATGCGGCGTCCTCGTGCGTGAAACCTTCCATGGCGGTCAACAGGAGCGCCTGACGCGACAACGGGGTCACGCGTGCCAGGCGCGCGGTCGCCAGCTGTTCGCGCGCATTGCCCGTGCCGGCGTCGCCCCGACGCGCTCCCGCCGCCTCCCAGACCTGCTGAAACGTCCGATACAGACCCAGGCGTATGTCGACTTGGTCGGGAAAGTCGCCGGGCGCGGCAACGATTGCGGCGAGCATCGCGCGCACCAGCGCATCGCCATGTTCCTGACTGCCCGTGAGCGCGCGCGCATAGCGACGCAAGAATGTCAAGTGCGGGGCAATCTGCTGGCCGAGCGACATGAACCCTATCTCCTGAACGAGGCTGCGACCTTGCTTGACCGACCGCACGGCTGTGCGCGCGACGCCGTAAGCAAGGCGATTGTGTTTGTGGCGCTCTTTCTAGTATTGGAACAAACGAGCCGCAAATTTGTTTCTTTCGCTTGTACGTACCGTAAATTCGCGACAGCGTGCGCCGTTAATATCAGCGACGAGGTCGGCGCGCGGCCGAAGGGTGCAGGGGGGCGTAGCGAGTGACGTCGGACAAGGCGCAAAAACCGGGACCCGAGGCAGGAAAGCCCGCAACCGCACAACCGGGCGACGCGGGCCGGACGACCGAGCAGGACATAGGCGCAACGTTGCGCGCCGCTTACGAAAGCGCGGTGAACGAGGCGATCCCACCCGAAATGCTCGACCTTCTCGCGCAACTGCGCTGACCTGAGCGTGCGCGGGCCGGTCGATCGATTCCGAAATCTATCGACCCAAATCAAGATATTACTGACCATCGCGCTGGCGACGTTGCCGTCGGTCGTACCCTTTGCCGCAGGTTTGTCGGGCGTGGCCGGGGTGGTGGCGACCTGGGTCTTGGCCGCTCTGATCGCTTTTCTCGTCGCGGACCGCCTGCTGATCCGGCCCTTGCACAGGCTTTCCGATGCCGTGACGCGACACGTCCCAGGTGCGCCGTTCGATCTCTCACCCATGGCGGCGACGCGCGAATTTGGCGAACTGGCCGGCGCGTTCGCGCGGCTCAACGAGCAGATCGGGCAGCACGACTTGCGAATCGCGCGTGCACTCGCCGATCAAACACGGGCGACACGCGAGGTCCATCATCGGGTAAAAAACAATCTTCAGATCATTGCCAGTCTGATCTCGCTGCACGCGCGCGGGGATCATGCCCCCGAAGCAGCGACGGCCTATGCGGCGATCCAGCGTCGGGTCGACGCGCTGTCGATCGTGCATCGCAATCATTACGCCGAGCTCGGATCCGAGCACGGGATCGATTTGAAGGCACTGCTTGGCGAGCTCGCGGCGAACTTGCGCGCCGGTTATGGTGACGAGGGTGCGAGCTCGGCAATCTCGATCCACGCGGTCCGGTTCGGCGTTTCGCAGGACGTCGCGATCGCGCTTGCGTTTCTCCTGACCGAGCTGATTGAGTTGTCGGTCGGCCTCGACGCTTCGGCGACCATCGCAATCGTCGTGGAGAATTGTCCGTCGCCCGGCAAGGCGCAGCTCGCGGTCACGTCAAAAGCGTTGTGCGGTACGCCCTTGATGAAGGCGCGGCTGTCGCTTCGTTATGCACGCGTCCTCGAAGGCCTGTCGCGCCAACTTCGCGCACCGCTTGGCCATGACGAAGCCGCCGGTCGTTTCGCAATCCACTTTTCGGTTCAGCAGTCAAAATAAGTCGTTAAAAAATTATTGCGCCAGCGGGAACCCTTTGCGCGGCTGCCCGTTTTGAGATCGGACAGCGAGCTTTTGCCCCCCCCGCTTTCGCTGTCCGGAACATGAGCCCGGATATGTCGCCACCCCCCAAGGCGCGTTTCCGGGCTCGATTTTTTTGTCTGTTTGCCCGCGCTCCGTGAGCAAGGCCTACGCGACTTTGGCAGGCGTTGCCTCGGCGCGCTTTCGCCGGCGCTGCGTGAACCATGTCGCAACGAGTGTCAGTTCATATAATACGCACAGCGGCACCGCGAGAAGAAGCTGCGAGCCGATGTCGGGCGGGGTCAGGACTGCGGCGATCGCGAATGCGCCGACGATCGCGTAGCGTCGCGCGCCCACCAGCTGGTCGCGAGTGATAATCCCGACCGTTTCGAGGAGCATGAGCAGAACCGGCATCAGAAATGCGAACCCAAAGCCGAACATGAACTGCATCATGAATTTTAGATAATTGCCGATATCGGGCAGCGCTTCCTGCGTCACCCCACCCAGGTTACCCTGATAGCCGAGCAGGAATTTCAGCGCGATCGGGATGGCGATGAAATACGCAAGGCTGGCACCTGCCGAAAAGAGGATCGGGGTCGCCAGCATGAACGGCAGCAGCGCCTTGCGTTCCTTGCGATAAAGCCCAGGTGCCACGAACAGCCAGATCTGATTTGCGATGACCGGCGAGGCAATCATTAGCGCGGCGAAGAACGCCACTTTCAGCTCGACGAAAAATCCGCCGAACACCTCGGTGTTGATGACCTTTGTCTGTCCCGCCTTCAACAGCGGCGCGACGAGGATCTCGAGGATGTGACGCGCAAAGTAAAAGCTTGCGCCAAACGCCGCCGCAAGTGCGGCGACCGACCAGAGCAGCCGCCGACGCAGTTCGATCAGATGGTCGAGCAGCGGCGCCTTGCTGTCGTCGAGCTCGGAACCGCCGTCCCCCTCGCCCGGGGTCACGAGGGGCGCTCGTCAACGACCAGCGGCGGCTCGGCGGGGGCCTCGAGCGCAGGCGGAGGGTTGGCGGCCATAATCCGCGCGTTCTCTTCCTTCCACTTCTTTTCCATCTCCGCGAGCTCAGATTCGCGCATCATCGCGTCGAAACCGCTGCGAAAATGACGCGCCATGCCGCGCGCTTTCCCGACCCAATTCCCGACCACGCGCATCGCACGCGGCAAGTCCTTCGGCCCGATCACGACCAGCGCGATGACGGCCACCAGCAGCAATTCAGTCGGAGCGACGTCGAGCATTTCAGTCCCTGTCTGACGTCAGATCGATCAGGCAGCCGCGTCCTTGGTCGCCGCCGCCACCTTTGCGGCTTCATGCTCGGCAATGATATCGGCTGCCGACCGTCCTTCGATCAGCGGCGCGGGCTTCGCGATGACAGCCTCGTCCTCTTCGGACATGCCCTTCTTGAAACTCTTCAGTCCTTTAGCGACGTCGCCCATCATGTCGGAAAAACGCCCCTTGCCGAACAGCAACAGGACGATGATCCCGACGATCAGCCAATGCCACAGGCTCAGGCCACCCATCACAAATCTCCCTCGGTGTTAACCCTATCTAGTCGTCTTCTTGCGTCGTTTCCAGTTCGCCGGCAAAATCTTCCCCTGAAAAGCGGTCGAGCATGCCCGCCGCGCGCAGATCGTCGATTCCAGGCAGGTCGTTCCGATCGTGTAGGCCGAAATGCGTTAAAAAGTCGGCAGTCGTGGCGTAGGTGAGTGGTCGACCCGGAAGCTGCCTGCGCCCGGCAGGCGCGACCCACCCCGCCTCCATCAGAACGTCGAGCGTGCCCTTAGAGATCTGCACGCCGCGAATCGCTTCGATTTCGGCACGGCTGACGGGCTGATGATAAGCGACGATCGCCAGCGTTTCGGTGGCCGCGCGGCTGAGGCGTCGCGTCGTCTCCCGCGTCTCGCGCAGAAGGTGTGCCATGTCAGGCGCGGTCTGAAAGTGCCAGCGCTCGCCGCATTCGATCAGATTGATGCCGCGTCCGGCGTAAAATTCGCGAACCGAGCGCAGAACCGCGACAACCGCCGTTACCCCCAGTCGACGCTCGATCTCCTCGACAGAAAGTGGCTCTTGCGCCGCAAACAGCAGAGCCTCGACCGCGCGGACGAGACTTTTTTCCAAGCCCGATGCGACCGAATCGGGAACGAGCGGCGGTGCGCTCATCGACGCTTGACCAGGATCGCGCCGAAATCATCGTCCTGCCGTATGTCGACGCGCCCGCGTCGCGCCAGTTCGAGCATTGCGACCACGGTGGACGCGAGTGCCGAGCGTCCGAATAGTCGGCTGTCGCGCGGCAGGAAGGCTGCGATGGCGGTCCAGTCGCCGATGCGTCCCAGCATGGCTTCGATCCGCCGCATCGCGGCCTCGAGCGACAGGACCGGCCGCCGGGCGACCTGATGCAAGACCGGTGCCGTGCGTGCGGTCACGCGCCCATAGGCTTCGATCACGTCGAAAAGGCGCGCATGCCACTCGACTTTGCGGTCGGTCCTGAGACCTTCGGGCGCGCCGCGCGTGAAGACGTCGCGGCCCAGCCGGTCGCGCGCGATCAACCGTGCGCCGGCATCGCGCATCGCATCGAGCCGTTGCAGCCGTTGCTGGAGCCGAGCGGAAAGTTCCTCGGAGCTTGGTTCGATTTGCCCGGTGCCCGGCAGAAGCAGGCAAGATTTCAGATATGCAAGCCACGCCGCGGTCACCAGATAGTCGGCAGCCTGCTCGAGTTCGATCGCCCCGGCGCGATTGAGATAATCGAGGTACTGATCGACTAGCGCGAGAATCGAGATTTCGCGCAAATCGACCTTCTGAGCACGGGCAAGTGCGAGCAGAAGGTCGAGCGGACCCTCCCACGCGCCGAGGTCGAGCGTCAGCGCTTCGCCGTCAGACAAGTGCAAGCAGTTCGTCCCGTTTGGCAATCAGCTCGGGCAACGCGCTGAAATCGGCAACGGTCGATATCGTCGCCATCGCCGCTCCAAGCCGTTGGACAGCGCGATCCGTCATCGCAGGCAGCTTTCCCGCGATCGCGACCATCTCGTCCATTCGGCCCCAGCAATTGAGCGCGACATCGCATCCCGCCGCCACGCAGGCGACGGCACGATCGCTGACGTCGCCTGACAATGCCTTCATGTCGAGATCGTCGCTCATCAGGAAACCGTCGAAACCGATCCGATCGCGGATGATGGTCTCGATTATGAGCGGCGACATCGTGGCGCAGCGTTCGCTATCCCACACCGGGAACATGACATGCCCCGTCATTCCCATCGGCGCGGCGTTGAGCCGCTCGAACGGCGTAATGTCCACGGCGAGTTCGTCCTCGCTCGCATCGACGCGCGGCATTTCATGGTGGCTGTCGACAATTGCGCGCCCCTGCCCCGGCATATGCTTGACGACGCCGACGACGCCGCCTTCGCGCAAGCCATCGATGACATGGCGGCCGAGCGAGGCCACGCGAAACGGGTCGTCCCCGAGCGCCCGGTCGCCGATCGCGGCATGCGTATCGGCCGTGCGGACGTCGAGCAGCGGCAGGCAGTCGACGTTTATTCCGACTTCGCTGAGCGTCAGGGCAATCGCCTGGGCATTGGCGCGCGCCGCCTCCATCGCCGAAATCGGGGCAAGCTCGTACAACGCGTTAAACGCTGCGCCCGGCGGAAACGCCGGCCATTCTGGTGGCAGCATGCGCGACACACGACCACCTTCCTGGTCGATCAGGATGGGCACGTCGTCGCGCCCCGTCAGGTCGCGCAGGTCGTCGGTCAGCCCGCGCAGCTGCCAACGGTCGATGCAATTGCGCTTGAAAAGAATGAAGCCCGCCGGTTCGGCATCCTTGAAAAAGGCGCGTTCACCGGCCGTGAGTGTAGCGCCCGAAAGCCCGAAGATGACCGGTTTCATTCCGTCATCTAGACCGCCATGCGATCAATTCACAATCAGGCAATTCTCTCCGGCAACCTTCAGTTTGCCGCAAACCGCTGACGCCTGCCCCCCGGCGTTCGCGCGAAGCCTGTAGACCTGGCTGCCATTGACCTGCGCGACGACGACCGATTTCGGGAGCGCCGACAGATAACCGAAGCGCTTGGCAAGCGTCGTCCAGGCTTCGTTCGCTTTTGCTTCCGATCCGAACGCGCCGAGCTGCACGAGCGAACCGCTCGCACCGGTCATCGCCGCATTGGGCAGCGGCTTGGCAGGCGGCGCTGCCACGAGCTTTCCACCAGAGGCCGGAACCGGAGTCGTCGCGACCGACTTGGCGTGCGCGTCTGTGAAGCCGGGCTTTGCGACCGGTGCCCTGGCACCCTTGACCGGCGCTTCGGGAGCAGCACTAGTGTCGATCTTGCCGTTCGCCTCGGCACCTTCGGATGCGGCAAAGCTGCTATCGCCCTGCCCCTCGACCTTCATGCCGCCGGGGGTGTCGGGGCGCACTTTGTAATCACCCTCCTGCGCGGCGATGAGCTTCCCGTCGCCCCGCGGCGCATCCTGGCTGCGCAAGAGTGAAATCCCGCCGATCACGACGCCGAGCGCGACGATCGCAGCGATCGCAAAGCCGATCAGCTTGCCCGTCGAGATCGTGTCCTCGGCCGGGTCGTCATCGACCGCCTCGAGCCAGGGCAGCCGGTCCTCGTCCTGCAGCGGCAGCGTATCGCGATCGTGGTCAGTCACAACTACATCTCCTCGGCGGCCCGAACCCCCATGATATCGAGGCCATTACGGATAATTTGACCTATACCATCCGCCAAATAAAGTCGTGCCTGTGTCAATTCGGGATCGTTAACCATCAGGACCCGCCGTTCGGGCCGATCATTGCCCATGTTGAAATATCCGTGAAACGCCGCGGCGAGATCGAAAAGATAGAAAGCGATACGGTGCGGCTCGCGACTCGCGGCCGCGGCCTCGACGATTCGCGGGAATTGGGCGGCGAATTTGACGAGATCGAGATCCTCGGCGTCGAGCCGCGCAAGAGCTGGATCGGCGCGCTCGATCCCCGAATCGGCCACTTTGCGTCCCAGCGAACAAATCCGCGCGTGTGCATATTGCACATAGAAGACCGGATTGTCCTTCGACGCTTCGACGACCTTGGCGAAATCGAAATCCATCTGTGCATCGGCTTTGCGCGACAGCATCGTGAAGCGGACGACGTCTCTGCCGACTTCGTCGACGACATCGGCGAGCGTCACGAAATTGCCCGAGCGCTTGGACATCTTTACCGGCTCGCCGTTCCTGAGCAATCGGACCATCTGGATCAGCTTCACGTCGAACGGCTTGCCGCCGGTCAGCGCCGACACCGCCGCGCGGATGCGTTTGACCGTCCCGGCATGGTCGGCACCCCAGATGTCGATCAGCGCATCGGCGCTCTCCGCCTTCTGATAATGATACGCCATGTCAGCGCCGAAGTAGGTCCAGCTGCCGTCCGACTTGCGGATCGGCCGATCCTGATCGTCGCCGAACTTCGTCGAGCGGAACAGCGGCAGCGTGACCGGCTCCCAGTCGGGATCGACTTCGCCCTTCGGCGCGTCGAGCTGGCCATCGTAGACGAGGTCCGCCGCGCGCAGAACCGCTTCTGCGGCCTCCGGTTTCTGCGCCGCCTGAACGCTGGCTTCGGACGAAAACACGTCATGGTGGATACCGAGCATTACGAGATCGGCCTTGATCAGGTCGAGCATCGCGGCGACCACACGTTCGCGGAAGAGCGCAAGCCATTCGCTTTCGGGCTTGCCGACATGGGCATTACCGAACTCGGTCGCCAACGCCTGGCCGACCGGCACCAGATAATCCCCCGGATACAGTCCTTCAGGGATTTCGACCGTCTCGCCCAGCGCCTCGCGATAGCGAAGGTGCACCGACCGTGCGAGGACATCGACCTGCCCCCCTGCGTCGTTGACATAATATTCGCGGATGACCTTGTGCCCGGCATATTCGAGCAGGCTTGCCAGCGCATCGCCGACCACGGCCCCGCGGCAGTGCCCCATGTGCATCGGCCCGGTCGGATTGGCCGAGACATATTCGATGTTGACCGTCGTTCCCGCTCCGGCGTCCGAACGCCCATAGTCCGCCCCCGCGGCATGGATCGCGGTCAGCTCGTCGCGCCAAACAGCCTCGTCGAGGCGCAGATTGATGAAGCCCGGCCCGGCAATCTCGACGCCGCGCACGCCGGGTACGACTTCGAGCAACGGCTTCAACAACTCGGCGAGCGCACGCGGGGCTATCCCCGCCCCCTTCGCCAGCACCATTGCCGCGTTGGTGGCAAGGTCGCCATGCGACGGATCGCGCGGGGGTTCGACGGCGACACCTGCGCGCGAAAGGCCCGCCACCTGCGGCAATAGGTCGAGCGCAGCGTCGAGATGCGCCGAATAAATCGAATAAAGCGTCATGCCGGCGGCCTTTAGCCGCAACTGCCCGCGTTGACGACGGCTTAAAAGCCGAACGTCAGGCGCGCGGCAACGCCGATATCATCGGGTGCCGAGGCATAATTGCCGGGTTCCTGCCGCCAATAGCTGTTGAGCGTCATCCAGCCCGGCCCGAGTGCCCGGGCGTAAACCGCCTCGACGTCGCGCTCGTGACCCGATGGCGTCAGGCTGATCGGGTCGAGGCCGATCAGGGCGATGCCCCCGGATGTCACGCGCAGCGGCTCCGACCAGCGCAGCGCGAAACTGTCGCCGACCGTCAGGAGCGATGTCCGCGCGACGTCGATCGCCAATGCACGCGTCGTCAGGGCCGAACCCATTCGCGCCGAGCCCGCGGGGATCAGCGTGCGCCCGTGACGGTAATCCGCGCGCAATTGCCAGTTCACGGCCGGCACAAGCGTGACGCGACCGTCGGCAAACCAGCTCGTCGCCCCTTCCCCACCCAGTGCCGACAGGAATCGCGCACCAAGTACAGTCTCGCGCTCGCTCATGCGCGTTATGCGTCCGTCCAACGCCAGCGGTCCGACGGCGCCGTCCGCCCCCCAGGTCACCGCGCCATAGCCGTAACGTCGGTAGCGGTCACCGCGCGGCCCGAGCGCACTGCGCTGCCAAATCTGCACGTCACCCGATTCGGCGGCGAGCGACATGCCGACCGGACCGAGCTGCCGGCGCAGCGCAAACGCGCCGCGCGGGGCGCGCTCGACGCCGCGACGCCCCTCGTCGACGAGGAACGCCGGCGACGATTGCGCCGACAGATTGCGGTCGAGGCTTTCGCTGCCGGTCGCAAAGCCGAGCGCGAGCGACGTGTCGCGGCCGATCCGCGTCGCGACCGATCCGGCGAGCGCACGGGCACTGCCATAATCCGCCTGCGTGAGCAGCAGTCGCTCGGGCGCGTGGTCGGCAACCGACAGGGCAAGCGTCGTGGTCTGCCCCCGCGCGTTCAGCTGCCGCGACCGATGCGACAGCGCCGGCAAAAGCTGGAAAGACTGCGGCGCGCGGGCGAAGGTCGACGCGAGGTCGACATCGAAATCGCGACCGTACGCGTCGCGAACGATCGTCGCCATGCCGCTCTGCCCGGCGTCGCCCATCGGCGACGACAAGCTGCCGTTGTCGGTCAGCGAGACGGCAACGTTTGATCCTCCGAGCGACGTCTGACCCTGCGGCGCGAACGCACGCGCGATATTGACCTCGCCGCGCCCATAGACGGCGTCGGTTCCGCCGACACCAAGGTCGGTTGCCGTGCGCAGCAGCAGATCGACGATCTGCGCACCCGTCAGGTTCGGAAACGCTTGCGCCAACAGCGCGACCGCGCCCGACACGACCGGTGCCGAGAAGGAGGTCCCGGTCCAAAGGAACGCCTTGCCGGTTTCGTCGTTGGCCCGGACGCTGACACCAAGCGCGGTTAGGTAATGGAGAGCGCCGTTCCCCGCTTTGTTCGAAAAGTCGGCGAGCACTTTGTTCGAGTCGGTCGCACCGGCGATCAGGACGAGGCCGTGCGCGATCGGATCGTTCGCGACCTGCGCGAGGAGGTCCGGGTTCTGGGCATTGGTCGGATTGCTGACGCCTTCGTTGCCCGCCGAAATGACGATGATGATCCCCGCCGTGGTCGCGCGGTCGATCGCAGTGCGCAGTGTCGCATTGGGCGGCGATCCGCCGAGCGACATGTTGATGACGCGTGCCCCGGCCGTACGCGCCAGGTCGACGCCCTTGGCGATATTGTTGTCGTCGTGCGCGCAGCCCGCCGCGCTGCAGGTGCCCGGATTGTCGGTGCGCGCGACGAGCAATGTCGCGCCGAGCGCGACGCCGTGAATGCCGTTGTCATTCTTTGCCGCGAGCAGGACGCCCGACACCGCGGTGCCATGTCCGCCCTGATCCTGGATCCCGCGCGATCCGGCGAGATCCGCTGACAACGGACTGAGCTTGCCGGAAAATTCGGTGCTGGTCGCATCGACGCCGCTGTCGATGACCGCCGCGATCACCCCTGCCCCCGTCGCGCCCGCGACATAGGCACTGAGCGCCTGCGCCTGAACGGCGGCGTTCGAACGCTGATATTCGGGTGTGTCGTAGACTGCGCTCGGCGGCGGCGGCGGTGGTGGCGGTGCCGGTGGGGGGCCTGCCGAAGGTGGAGCGGGCGGCGTCGAGGCAACGCCGCCGCTGCCTCCCCCACATGCGCCGAGCAGCAGCAGCGGCACCGCGCTACCAATCAGCAAGAGGCTCCGCACACGCATACGCCGACTCCAACCCAGTGGCACCGTCGCTATAGATCGCCAGTCGTTGTGCCAAGATTAAGATGGTTGCGGTGCGATGGGCCGACGTTAATGACATGGCCGTGCGCCCGGGCCTCTCTCATGTTGATGCGTGGATCTTCGATCTCGACAATACGCTCTATCCGGCGGCGACCGATTTGTTCGCGCTGATCGACGCGCGGATGACCGACTATATCGTGAAACTGCGCGGCATCGAGCATGCCGAGGCGCACCGCGTGCAGAAAGACTATTTTCGCGAACATGGTACGACGCTCGCCGGGCTGATCGCCGATCACGGGACCGACCCGCACGAATTCCTCGAATATGTCCACGACATCGAACTGACGCGTGTCGATCACGACGCGCGCCTGGTCGCGAGCATCGCGAAGCTTCCCGGGCGCAAGCTGGTCTTCACCAACGGCGATGCGCCCTATGCGCAGCGAGTGCTCGACCGGCTCGGCCTGGGGCACAGTTTCGAAGGGGTGCACGACATTCACGCGATGGACTATCGGCCCAAGCCTGCCCCCGCCAGTTACGCCGCACTGTGCGAACGCTGGGCGATCGAGCCCACATCGGCGCTGTTCGCCGAAGACATGGTCCGCAACCTCGCCCCCGCCAAGGCGCTCGGCATGACGACGGTGTGGGTCAACAACGGGTCCGAACAGGCCGGCAGCGCTTCCTGCTCGTCCTACGTCGACTACGAGATCAGCGATTTGAGCGACTGGCTCCACGAAGTGGCGGAGGAACTTGCATGACGCTTGAAGCGACGATCGATGCGGCATGGGAAGCGCGCGAGACCATGGACCAGACGACCACCGGTGCCGTCCGCGATGCGGTCGCGCGCACGCTCGACATGCTCGACGACGGCCGCGCGCGTGTTGCAGAGCCGGCGGGCGATGGCTGGCAGGTCAACCAGTGGCTGAAAAAGGCCGTCCTGCTTTCGTTCCGCCTCAATGATAACCGCATCATGGCGGGCCCGGGCGGCAGCAACTGGTGGGACAAGGTTCCGTCCAAATTCGCCGACTGGGATGCGGATCGCTTCCGCGACGCAGGCTTTCGCGCGGTCCCGGGCAGCATCGTCCGTCACGGCGCGCATATCGGCAGGAACGTCGTCCTGATGCCGAGCTTCGTCAACATCGGCGCGCGCGTGGGCGAAGGATCGATGGTCGACAGCTGGGCGACCGTCGGCAGCTGCGCACAGATCGGCGCGAACGTCCACTTGTCGGGCGGCGTCGGCATCGGCGGCGTGCTCGAGCCGCTTCAGGCGGGGCCCGTGATCATCGAGGACGACTGCTTCATCGGCGCGCGCAGCGAAGTCGTCGAAGGGGTCCACATCGAACGCGGCGTCGTCCTTTCGATGGGCGTGTTCATTTCGTCGACCAGCAAGGTCATCGACCGCGCAACCGGCGAGGTGTTTGTCGGACGCGTCCCGGCCTATTCGGTCGTCGTGCCCGGTGCCCTGCCAGGCAGACCGCTGCCCGACGGGTCGCCCGGGCCGGGCCTGTCGTGCGCCGTCATCGTCAAGCGCGTCGATGCACAGACGCGCGCGAAAACCGCGATTAATGAGCTGTTGCGCGACTGATCGAGGGCAGTGGTAACTTAACAATCGGCGGTGGCGTCCGTTGACCGCGGGATGGACCAGCCAAAACAAGATATCTTCACCCGCGGCGGTGACGCCGACGAGCAGGCGCGGCAAGAGGTGCTGTCCGAACTCGCCATCCTCGACACGCCGCCCGAAAGCGAGTTCGACACGCTTGTCGCGCTTGCAAAACAGGTCAGCGGTTGCAAGATCGCCTTGCTTTCGCTTATCGACAGCGAGCGCCAGTGGTTCAAGGCGAGGGTCGGCATCGACACGCCCGAAACATCGCGCGACATCGCGTTCTGCGCGCACGCCATCCGCGAGCCGGCCATGCTGATCGTCCCCGACGCTCGGCAGGATCGGCGATTTGCCGATAATCCGCTCGTGACCGGCGATCCTCATATCGTCTTTTATGCTGGCGTTCCGATCAGGGTGCGCGCTGGTGCCGCCCGCCCCGTTGCAGTCGGCACACTTTGTGTCATCGATGACAAGACCCGGACGCTAACCACCGATCAAATTGACGCGCTCATCCGCCTCGCGCGGCTGTCCGAAGTGCTGATCGAGCGGCGCGCATCGGTTCGGGAGGCCAAAGCGCTCGCCGACGACCGCAGGAAGACGCTGCGCCGCATGGATCTGCGCAACCGCCAGTTTCGTCAGGCCGAACGCATGGCCAATATCGGATCGTGGCGCTTGAACCTGGCCGACAATCGCACCGAGTGGTCCGAGCAGGTCTACGCAATCCACGGCCTGCCCGTCGGCGAGAATCCCCGCCTCGACAACGCGCTCGATTTCTACCCGGGCGAGGCCCGCGCGATCGTAACCGGCGCGCTCGCCCAGACGATCGAAACCGGAAAACCGTTTGCAATCGAGACCGATTTCGTGACGGCGCGCGGACATTTGCGACGCGTCCGGAGCATCGGCGAAGTCGAGCTTCAGGACGGGCGGCCGGTCGCGGTCATTGGCGTCTTTCAGGACGTGACCGAACAGCATGCACTCGAAAACCGCCTCCGCCGGTCCGCGCAAAAGGACGACCTGACCGGCCTTCCCAACCGCGCGCACTTCAACGAATTTCTCTCCTGCAAGATGGAAAAGGCAACCCGCCACGGGGAGGCATTTTCAGTCCTTATCATCGATCTCGATGGCTTCAAGGCGGTCAACGATCGCTGCGGCCACCGGGCAGGCGACGAAATTCTGCAGCAATTCGCCGGCAAGCTGCAGGGGCCCGAGCTACGTGGATGCTTCGTGGCGCGCTTGGGCGGCGACGAGTTCGTCGCGGTCGTCGATGACCCGCGCCTGCGTGCGGGCTTCGGCGCATTCCTGATCCGCCTGCTTGAGGATCTGCGGGCGACCGCTGCGCACCCCGCCGGTTCGCTCACGGTGTCGGCCACGGTCGGAGCGAGCCACTGGTCCCCGCCGGTGCTGAACGGCAGCGAGCTACTCCACCGCGCCGACATGGCGCTCTACGATGCCAAGCAATATGCCAGAGGGTCAGCCAAGATCGACGGAGAGAGTGATTTCCTGACAAGTGGTCCGCTACCCGGGGCATGCCAACCAAGCGATCACAGGACCGCTGCCAGCAGTTCCTCGGCGCGCGCGCCGTCCCAGTCCATGCCGCCGACAATGCGCCACACCTCCTTGCCATCGGCGTCGTAGAGCACCGTCGTCGGCAGCACGCCCGACCCGAAATCGAAGCCGAGTTTGCCCTCTTCGTCACGATAGGGTCGCAGCGCCTTCAGGTCGCGCGACGCCCACCATTTCGCGATCGCCGCGGCGTCGTCGGTCTGATTCACGGTCACGACGGTCAGACGGCCCGCGCTGCGCTGCGCCAGCCGGTCGAGCGAAGGCATTTCCTTTACGCACGGTCCGCACCAGGTCGCCCATAGGTTTGCGAGCAGCGGCTTGCCCCTGAACGCCGCCAGCGTGATCGCTTTACCGTCGGGTGCTGTGAACGCGCTTGCCGCCACGGCCTCGCCGCGATGCGTCGCGTCGAGCTTTCCTGCGTCCGTGCCCGGCGTCTCGACAGCCTTGGGTTGCGGCGGGGTCGCAGGCTGCTTATCGCATGCGGCAAGCAGCAAGACCGGGATCAGGGCGATTACGACGCGGACCGACATTTCAAGCTCCCGGGAATCAAACCCCATGTGGGGCGGGCGCTTCGGCGATGGGCCCGACGCCATGATGCGCGCGATAAATGCCTCGCTGCGGTTCGACAAGCGGATGTGGTGCCAGGACATCGCCGGATCGAAAGCGCATGTGGCGATGCTGGGTGCCACGGGGATCCTGAGCGCAGCCGATGCGGACGCCATTGGCGACGGGCTCGAACAAATTCTTCAGGAGTATGATGCGAACGGCCAGCCCGACGACGACGCCCTCGAAGACATTCACATGGCGGTCGAAACGCGGCTTGCCGAGCTGATCGGACCGGTCGCCGGACGTCTCCACACCGCGCGCAGTCGCAACGATCAGGTCGCGACCGACTTCAAGCTCTGGGTTCGCGCAGCGATCGACACCACCGATGCCGCGATCTTGGAGCTGATTGACGCCCTACTGACCCGCGCTGGCGAACATGCCGATGCGGTGATGCCAGGCTTCACTCACCTGCAAAGCGCGCAGCCGGTGACGCTTGGTCATCACCTGATGGCCTATGTCGAGATGCTGGTGCGCGATCGGGGTCGCTTTGCCGATGCCCGCGCCCGGCTCAACCAATGTCCGCTGGGGAGCGCGGCGCTGGCTGGCACGGGATTTCCGATCGATCGCGAAATGACTGCGCAGTCACTCGGGTTCGACGGCCCGACCGCGAACTCTATCGACGGCGTCAGCGACCGTGATTTCGCGATCGAATATCTGACCGCCGCCGTGCAGTGCGCACTGCACCTCTCGCGCCTCGCTGAAGAAATCGTGATCTGGGCATCGCAGCCGTTCGGCTTCGTGACGCTGCCCGACGCCTGGTCGACCGGCAGTTCGATCATGCCGCAAAAACGCAATCCCGATGCCGCCGAGCTGGTGCGCGGGCACAGCGGGCGGATCATGGGGTGCATGACAAGCCTGATGGTGACGATGAAAGGGCTGCCGCTCGCCTATTCGAAGGACATGCAGGACGACAAGGAACCGGTGTTCGAAGCGTTCGACCTGCTGACGCCGTGCTTGTCGGCGATGACCGGCATGATGGCGACGCTGACGTTTCGGACCGACCGGATGCGCGCGCTGGCGGAGGGCGGTTTTTCGACCGCGACTGACCTTGCCGACTGGCTGGTGCGCGAATCCGACGTCCCTTTCCGCGAGGCGCATCACGTCACCGGACGCATCGTGAAGCTCGCCGAAGACCGTGAATGCCGCCTTGCCGACCTGCCGCTCGACGCGCTGCAGGCGATCGATCCGCGCATAACTGACGGTGTCTACGATGTGCTCGGCGTCGACGCCTCGGTCGCCAGCCGGATCAGCCATGGCGGAACCGCGCCGGTGCGGGTAAGCGAAGCCATTGCCGCCGCGCGCGCGGCGCTGGATGCCAATCGATGAAGACGGCCGCGGTTCTCGTCCTGATCCTGACGCTGTCGGCGTGCGGCGGGCGTCAGGTGCTGGCCCCCAAGGATGGCGTCGCCCTGCCGCCCAAACCCGAATTCGCGCGCACGGTGCCGACGCCTGATGACCTGATGACGCCCGACGATCAGGCGCGCCCGCAACGCAACGACGAATTGCTGCTGAAGTCCGAAAAGCGGCGCGACGATAAGTTCGACCTTCCCCCGCCCGGCTGATCGATGGATCATTTCAATTATCGCTCGGGCACGCTCCATGCCGAGGATGTGCCATTGAGCCGGATCGCCGCCGAAGTCGGCACGCCGGTCTATATCTATTCGCGCGCCACGCTCGATCGCCATGCGCGCGTATTCCAGCAGGCGGTAAAAGCGGCCGGGCGCACCGACGTGGCGTTCGCGGTGAAGGCGAACCCCAACCTCGCGGTGCTGCGCGTGCTGTCGAATGCCGGCATGGGGGCCGACGTCGTTTCAGGCGGCGAGCTGGAGCGCGCACTGGCCGCGGGAATGGCCCCGCATCGCATCGTCTTTTCGGGCGTCGGCAAGACCCGAAGCGAAATGGCGCAGGGTCTCGACCGCGCGATCGGCCAGTTCAACCTCGAGTCCGAAGAAGAAGGGATCGAATTTTCCGCCATCGCCGCCGCACGCGGGCTGAAGGCGGACTGCGTTCTTCGCGTCAATCCCGACGTCGATGCGAGGACGCATGCCAAAATCTCAACCGGCAAGGCCGAGAACAAATTCGGCGTGGCGATCGGACAGGCACCGGCGATCTATGCCCGGTTGGCCGCGCTCCCGGGGCTCAACCTGCGCGGCGTGGCGCTTCATATCGGCAGCGCGCTGCCGACGATCGACCCGCTCGAAACCGCGTTCCGGCGGATGGGTGTTCTCGTCGCCGACCTGCGGGCCGCCGGGCACGGCATCTCGCACGTCGATCTTGGCGGCGGCCTGGGCGTAGCGTATCGGCCCAGCGACGTCATGCCGACGCCCGAAGACTATGGCGCGATGGTCGCGCGCGTCACGCGGGGGTGGGATGTCATGCTGATGTTCGAACCCGGGCGCGTCATCGTCGGCAACGCCGGCGTCCTGCTGACGACCGTCATCCGCGTGAAGCCCGGCGTCACGCACCCGTTCGTCATCGTCGATGCGGCGATGAACGACCTTGCCCGGCCCGCGCTCTACGACGCCTACCATCATTTCGCGCCGGTCGACGAAGCGCACAAGGCGTGGACGGCAAACATTGTCGGCCCGGTTTGCGAAAGCGGCGATACCTTTGCCACGGCGCGGCATTGCGGCGAAGTCGGCGCGGGCGACCTTGCCGTGTTCCGCACCGCCGGCGCGTATGGCGCGACGATGGCGAGCACCTACAACAGCCGCGCGCTGGTGCCCGAAGTGCTGGTCGACGGCGACCGCTATGCCGTCGTCGCCGACCGGATAGCGGCCGCCACCATCATGGGCGCGGAGCGGGTTCCGGCGTGGCTCGACTGAGCGGCGAATATTAGCACGAGCACGCCCCCGACCGGCGTGGCGTCCCACTTTGTCGTCAAATCGAAAATACAGGCCCGGATGGCGTCGATCGTCGCTTCGTCCACGGCAAGCATAGGGCATTCCCGTGCCTCGCAGGTCACCCTGTAAAGATCGATGACGGCGGCGCTGTCCGAAACACCCGACCAAGCTTCGCCCTGCATCGCTTCGACGAGGCGTTCGACCCCGTCGCTTTCCGCCGCGCCGGCCATCGTGAACGCGGCGTCCTCGCCAGCGCGAACCCGTGACAGGAATCCGCGCGCATCGAGAACCGATTCGACGGCGTAATGCACCATGTCGTGCGGGATGAGCCGCTGTTTGGGGCATTCGACGTGCGCCACCGAGCCGTCCCCGCGGCGGATTTCGAGGCGGTCGGTCTTGCCGCTGCCCTTAGTGAAGCGCAGTTCCATGCGCGGATTTTAGACCGGAATCAGCATCCCCGCCAATGCCGCGCTCATCAGGTTGGCGAGGCTTCCTGCCGCCAGGGCCTTCAACCCCAGTCGCGCGATCGTCGCGCGCTGGTTTGGGGCGAGGCCGCCGGTCACCGCCATCTGAATCGCGATCGAGCTGAAGTTGGCGAAACCGCACAAGGCGAACGTGACGACCGCGACGGTACGCGACGAGAGTTGCCCCTTCATCGCACCGAGATCGATGAAGGCCACGAATTCATTGAGGACGATCTTGGTCCCGAACAGCCCGCCCGCGCGCGCGGCTTCGTCCCACGGCACGTTGAGGAGGAACATGACCGGCGCAAAGAGCTGCCCGATCAGGCCCTGAAAGCTGAGGTCGGGATGGCCGAACCATGCGCCGACGCCGCCGAGCAGCCCGTTGGCAAGCGCCACGAGCGCGACGAACGCCAGCACCATCGCGCCGACCGCAACGGCGAGTTTCACGCCGGTCTGGGCCCCCTCGGCGGCTGCCATGATGATATTTGCGGGGCGCTCTTCGCCAAATGGAATGTCGCCCTCCACGAACGGTTCCCTGCCCGCATCCTCGGGCAGGTCGGGCATGATGAGTTTCGCCATGAGGATGCCGCCGGGCGCCGACATGAAGCTTGCCGCGAGCAGATAGGGGAGCAGTTGCGGCCCGAGCATCGAGGCATAGGCGGCAAGGATCGTCCCCGCCACTCCGGCCATGCCGACGGTCATGACGCAGAACAGCTGCGACGGCGTGAGGGCGGCGAGATAGGGGCGGATGACGAGGGGGGCCTCGCTCTGCCCGACGAAGATGTTCGCCGCCGACCCGAGCGATTCGACTTTCGAGATACCCGTCAGATACTGGATGCCGCCGCCGATCCATTTGACGATGAACTGCATGACACGAAGATAATAAAGGATCGAGATCAGCGCGGCGAAGAAGATTATGACCGGAAGTGCCGCGAGCGCAAAACTATGCCCGCCGAGTTCGGGTTTCGCGAGCGGGCCGAAGATGAAATCGATTCCCGCCTGCGCATAGCCCAGGAGGTTGGTGACGCCGCGCGCCATCGTCTCGATCACTGCCTTGCCCGCCGGCACGTAAAGCACCAGCGTCGCGATACCCGCCTGCAGCGCAAACGCCGCACCGACCACGCGCAGGCGGATCGCGCGGCGGTTCGACGAGAGCAGAAGCGCGATGGCGAGGATGAGCGCGATCCCCGCGATGCCGACCATGACCCGGTTCATGCCGGCCGCCAGCGCGGCGCGAAGTTGACGAAGTTGACACTATCGCAATCACGTCGAAAGCGCGCGGGCAGAGTCCCGATGGAGCCGCCCCCAAGTCGATCGATCATCATACCGGACCTCTGACATAAGGGGTTAATGTAGGACAGGAATTTCTCGGCGCCGGTCGGGTGTCAGCACGTCAGAGAGCATCAGGACGACCCCGAAGGCAAGATGCGTCGCCAGGATCGCACTCGCCATCATCGTCATCAGCGTCGGGATGTCGGCGTCGTGGCCGATCAGGAACACCGCGAGCGCGGCAAAGGCGAAGTCGCGGTTGCCGACGAACGGCAACCGGCCGAGCAGCATCGACGCAACCGACAGGACGACCCACCAGCTGAGATCGACCGCCGGCAGCGCAAGGTGCCAGCAGATGCCCGTGAGCGTCAGCCCGGTAAGGATGCGCGCCACGTGAACGCTGACGATGAACCATAGCTGGCCGCGCGCCAGGCTGAACACGCGGCGTCGGAACGCCAGGATGACGACCGTCGATCCGACAAGGAACAGCAGAGAATAGACGATGAGGTCGGTGCGGATGCCGAGGTTCTTGGCGAGGAAGAACGGCCACGCCACCAGGATTCCGGCGATGGTGACGAGGTTGCCCGCGATCGCCGAAAGGATCGCGACGTCCTTGACCGCGCCAAACGGTGAATCGGTCAGGTCGCCGCGCTTGCGCGCCCAGTCGTAGAAATAAAGCTCGCCGACATAGCCGAACAGCAAGGTGTTGCCGATCTGTTTGCGCAGCAGCGCGACGATGCCCGAAACCGGGATTCGCCAGAGCCGCCGGAAGATAATCCAGTCGGCGACCGAAATATAGAAATAGTTCGCGGCAAAGACGACCCAGAACAGCGGCGCGGTCGGGACGATCGACCAGACGTAGCCGAAATCGACGCGGCGCAGCTGAAGGACCACGGCGACCAGCACGGCGAGCGAAATGATGCGGCCGAGATGGCGAGCAACCCGCGACCGCCGGCTGTCGGGCTTCGTCGGGGGACCGGGATCGGCGTCGGTCGCGGAAACCGCGCTCACGCTTTGCCTGCGGGCACGTACCAGTTCATCAAGCGGCCTCGATCGGTGGATGCTGCGGCACTTGCCTGCGATGGCGGCGCGAGACAAGTCCGACGACCGCATGCCATGGCCATGCCAGGTACAGGAGCCAGAAGCGCGCCGGGCCGCCGGGCGGGGAAAATGTCTTGTAAAACCAACGCGTTCCGATTAGGTCCGGCCGATCGGTGCGAAGGCGCGCGAGGCATTGGCGACGGACGATGATCCGTTCCTGGCGCGCGGTCCGGCCGTTTGAGAAGGTCCGCGCGTCGCTGGTGACGGGACGATGATGACGCGCGGTGTAGGCGTCGATAACGGCGCAGCGCGTCATGCCGGTCAGGCGCGCCATCAGCGGCATCGCGAACTGATCGATGCCATAAGACGATATCGAGTCGCGATAATAGGGTTCGGCCGCGCTGAACAATTCTGTTCGATAGAAGGGCATCATCACCTCGACCCATGGCACCGCGCGGACGGACGAGCCGGGCCGCTGGACGAAGACGGCGTGATTGACATAGCTGTCGGCGGTGAGCGCGAGAGCAAAGCTGTCGAGCGCGTCGATGCGGGCGATCTGCAACGCGGCATTGAGTGCGGACACGGCGACGGCGATGTCGTCGTCGATCAGCGCGACATAGTCGTGGCGCGACGATGCGGGCAAATAGGCGTGAAGCGCCGCATAGATCTGACCCTTGCATTCGGTTTTCAAGCTGATCGTGCCCGCGAGCGCGACCGGCGTGTCGGCGGCGGCACCAGTGCCGCTGTAATCGAAGAGCAGGATATCGAAATCGGGGGCGGCGTCGAAGTCGACGCTGCCGAGCGGCGCGCTTTTGCCGTCCCAGCTGATGAGGATCAGTGCCCGGCCGGGTTCTGCAGCGTCATCCATCGCGGCCGGCCGGACGTTTGGCGATCACCGCCGCAAACACGTCGCGGTAGGCACCGGCGGCGGCTTCGAGCGTGAACGCGCGCGCCGCGTCGCGCCGTTGCGCAGGGTCGCCGGGCTGCTCCGCCACCGCTGCCATTGCTGCCGCAAGCGCGGACTCCGAGCCGACCGGGACGAGCCGCCCGCAGGCGCCGTTACCGAGCATCGCGGCCATGCTGACGCTGCAGTCGGTGGCGACGATCGGCAGGCCGGCCGCGAGCGCTTCGATGATGACGGCGGGCACGCCTTCATAATCGGACGACAGGACGAAGACGTCGCTGTCGGCGAACCAGTCGCGTGTGCGGCCGACGAAGCCGGGCAGGTCGACGCGGTCGGCGATGCCCAATGCGGTGGCAAGGCGCAGCAGCGCTCGCCGATCGGGGCCTTCGCCAAGGATGGTCAGCCGGTCGTGCGGCGTGGCGATGCGCGCGAAGGCACCGAGCAGCAGCGCGAAATTCTTTTGCGCCGACAAACGACCGGCCGACAGGAAGCGACGCCCTGCCCCACCCGGCGCTGACCAGAGCGCGGTGGCAAGATCGGCCGTGTCGATCGCCGGATCGTGGACGATGGCGATGCGCTCTGCGCCAATGCGCATGCGGTCGGCAATCTCTCGCCGCATCGGTTCGGCCATTCCGACGAATGTATCGATGACGTGCGGCTGGAGGCGGAGCCAGCGGCGGTAGAGACGGCGCACGAGCCGGTTCATGTCGCGCCGTTCGAGGTCGTTGCTGACTTTGGCGACGATCGGGGGGCACTGCCGCCCGAGCGTCAGACGCAGCGCCGCGGCGACCACCGCATAGGTGTTGCCTGCGCAGAAGACGACATCGGGCCGTTCGCGGCGCACGACGCGCGGCAGCATCGTCATCATCCACAGCGTCTCCCACGCCGCAGTCGGCAGGCGCCCGTCGGACAGCAGGATGGCGTCGGTACGGTCGGCGGCATCGGGCGCGGCGCCGTCGGGTCGGCCGATCACCATCCGCGCGTCGACGCCGAGTGCCCGCCATGCCCGGTGGAGCCGCCAGGCGATCCGCTCGACACCCCCCGGCTCGAAACTGTGCAGAAAGGTCAGAACGCGCATTCAGGCGAGAAGATCGGCATAACGCGCAGGCCTGTGCGTGGTCACGAAGCGCGCAAGCGTCGCGTCGATGCTTGCGAGCAGCGCGGCGACACCGACGTCACCGGGATGCACCGCGATCCGTGCCGTCGACAGCGCGAGGGGAAATCGGCGCGCGACGGCGGCGACGGCGAGCGAGCTGCGGATGCGGCCCGGACTGCGACTGGCCCAGGTGATGACCGGCCCGCGCGCAAGCACCCGCCCGGATGCGGGGTGCCAGACCTTCAGATGATCCTCGGCCAGCGCAAAACCCGCATCGCGCACCGCCGCGCGCGCGCCCGGCGAGTAGAGCCAGGCCGGCGCGATGAATCCTGCAACGGGACGACCGATCACATCCTCGACGAGCTGCCGCCCCGCCACGATCCGCGCCGTGGCATCGGTTGCCGAGAGGCCCGCGAACTCGCCCTCGCCCGCGGTCATATGCTTGCGCGCAAACCCCGCCGCCGGCGTATCGTCACGGTGGGCAAAGCCGTGCAGGAACATCTCGACCCCGGCATCGGCCCAGCCGCGAAGCTTGGTGCCGAACGCGGGCGCGGCCGACAGCGGCGCTTCGCTCCAGTGATCGGGAACCACGAGCATGGCAAAGCGTCCGGCGCCGACATGCCGCTGCACATGGTCGACGAGCGCATCGACTTGCCGTTCGAATTTGGGGCCGACGTCGTGAATCGAGGCGAGGAGGCGGCGCGGCATCGCCGGACCCGTAAAGCGTTTCGCATCGCGTTCAAAGTGCGATGGGTGCTCGACAGGCTGGCGGCGCGCGGCGTATCCTCGCGCGATGCAACCCGTCACGCGCCGCAGCCTGATCGCCGGAGCCGGTGCGAGTGCCGCGATCGCGCTGCCGGTGCTCGCCGACCGGATGGTCGATCTGGGGCTGCCCGGCGGCCCGAGCGCGCGACCGCTGCTGCCGCGCTTCCCGCAAAAGCGCGAGATGATCGTCCAGCGGGTGATGCCGCCGCTGCTCGAAACCCCGTTCGGCGTTTTCGATTCCGGGCTGATCACGCCGAACGACCGCCATTTCGTGCGCTGGCACTGGAGCTTTCCGACCAGCATCGACGTCGAGCGATACCGGGTCGCAGTCTATGGCGCGCTGCAGAGCCCGCTGACGCTCTCGCTGGCGCAGGTGCTCGGCGCGGGCGAGCACGTCGAAATCACCGCGGTCAATCAATGCGCGGGCAACGCACGCGGACATTTCGAGCCGCGTGTCGCCGGCGCGCAATGGGGCCATGGTGCGATTGCGAATGCGCGCTGGCGCGGGGTGCGGCTGCGCGATGTCCTCGACAAAGCCGGCGTTCGCGCGAACGCCAAATATGTGCGCTTCAAGGGGCTCGACCGGCCACCGGCCGAGGGCGCGCCGC
This sequence comes from Sphingomonas sp., assembly GCA_965249015.1. Classification (GTDB taxonomy): domain Bacteria; phylum Pseudomonadota; class Alphaproteobacteria; order Sphingomonadales; family Sphingomonadaceae; genus Sphingomonas_O. Next base: position 270,231 of record CBDFLB010000001.1, read on the forward strand.
AGTTCATCAAATCGATCCCGATCGATGTCGCGAGGCGCGACGACACGATCATCGCCTTAGCCATGAACGGGAGCGCGCTTCCGCTGCTCAACGGCTTTCCTCTGCGCATCGTCGTGCCGGGCTGGTATTCGACCTATTGGGTGAAGATGCTGAGCGACATCGAAGTGCTGACCGCCGAGGATCAGAATTTCTGGATGGCTAAGGCTTACCGGATGCCGACCGTCGCCGTGACGCCGGGCGACAGTGGTTTTCCGACGCGGCCGATATCGACGATGGTGCCGCGCGCGTGGATCACGAGCCATGCCGGCGAAGGAACCGCGCCGAGGGAAGTGCGCGGCATCGCGATGGGCGGCGACTGCGGCGTGGCGAGCGTCGAACTCGTTTTGGAAGACGGCACCGGCGCGCCGAGCAGGGCGAAACTCGGCCCCGAAGACGGCAAGTACGGCTTTCGCCGATGGGTCGCGGCGTTGCCCCCGCTCCCCGCCGGCGCGCGGATCGGACCACGTTGCACCAATGCCAAAGGCGTCGTGCAGCCGCTGATGCAGAGCTGGAACCCCAGCGGCTACGCGCGCGACGGCGTCGAATTCGTCTCGATCGGCGCGGCATGAGGCGCGGCCTGATTCTGCCGTTCGCGCTCGCGGCCTGCACCGGCCAGCCAGCGAACCAGTTCGCCTTTGCAGACCTGTCGGTCCCCCTGCCCGAGGACAGCGGCACGTTTCCCGTCCGCGCAGGATCGGACGCGATGACCGCGAATTGCGCCGCCTGTCATTCGCCGTCGATGATCCTGCTTCAACCCGCGCTGACCAGCGAACAGTGGGCAGCCGAGATCAAGAAGATGAAGGAGGTTTACAAGGCCCCGGTCGATCGCGCTGCCGAACCCGCGATCCTTGCCTATCTCGAGGCGACGAGCGCCGAGTTGGTGCCGCCGGTGACCGCGCCGGAACCCAGAGCGCTCGTTGCGCCGGTGGTTGCGCCGAAACCCCGAACGCCTATGTCGCGGTGACTGATTCCCGCGGCGAAAGAGCGACCATGGCTGAGTATGATTACGACGTTCTCATCATCGGCAGCGGGCCCGGCGGCTATGTTGCTGCGATCCGGGCCGCGCAGCTTGGGCTCAAGACGGCGTGCGTAGAGGGGCGTGAGACGCTCGGCGGAACCTGCCTCAACGTCGGGTGCATCCCGTCGAAAGCGCTGCTTCACGCATCCGAACTTTACGAGGAGGCGCATTCGGGCGCGCTCGCCAAGTTCGGAATCGACATTTCGGGCGCGTCGCTGAACCTTGCACAGATGCATGCCGAAAAGGCGCTTGCGGTCAAGGAACTGACCGGCGGCATCGCCTTCCTGTTCAAGAAGAACAAGGTCGACTGGCTTCAGGGATTTGCCGCGTTCACGAGCGCCGATACGGTCGAGGTCGCGGGCAAATCCTATCGGGCGAAAAACATCGTCATCGCAACCGGATCGTCGGTGACGCCGCTGCCTGGTGTCGAACTGGTACCCGATATCGTCGTCGATTCGACCGGCGCGCTTGCACTGCCCAAAGTCCCCGAGCATCTCGTCGTGATCGGCGGCGGGGTGATCGGCCTCGAGCTCGGCAGCGTCTGGCGGCGGCTTGGCGCGAAGGTCACGGTCGTCGAATATCTCGACCAGATCCTGCCCGGTTTCGACGGCGAGGTGCGCAAGGAATCGGCGAAAATCTTCAAGAAGCAGGGCTTCGAGCTGAAGACCTCGATGAAGGTCACCGGCGTGACGGTCGACGGCGGCAAGGCGACCGTCAGCGTCGAACCCGCAGCAGGCGGCGCGTCGGAAACGATCGAGGCCGACGCGGTCCTCGTCAGCATCGGTCGCAAGCCGTTTTCCGAGGGGCTGGCGCTCGACAAGGCCGGGCTGGTTGCAAATGCGCGCGGGCAGATCGATATCGACGCGCGCTTTGCGACGCGCGTGCCCGGCATCTGGGCGATCGGCGACGTCGTCCCCGGGCCGATGCTCGCGCACAAGGCCGAGGACGAGGGAATCGCGGTCGCCGAAAATATCGCCGGACACACCGGCATCGTCAATCACGACGTGATCCCCAATGTGGTCTATACGCATCCCGAGATTGCCGGCGTCGGCCTGACCGAGGAGCAGGCGAAGGAAAAGGGCGAGATCAGGGTCGGCAAGTTCCCGTTCGCGGGCAACAGCCGCGCGAAGACCAACCGCGACACCGACGGGTTCGTCAAAGTGATCGCCGATGCAACGACCGACCGGGTCGTGGGCGTCCACATCATCTCGTCGCTCGCAGGGACGATGATCGCCGAGGCCGCGCTCGCGATGGAGTTCGGTGCGACGAGCGAGGACATCGCCTACACCTGCCACGCGCACCCGACCCATTCCGAAGCGCTGAAGGAGGCCGCTATGGGCGTGCAGGGGAAGCCGATTCACATCTGAACATGACCACGCCCGACGGCATCCTGCACTTCTGGTTCGAAGAACTGAGCGAAGACCAGCGTTTCGCGCGCGATGCGGCGGTCGACGCCGCGATCGCCGGCCGCTTCGGCGCGCTGCACGCCGAATTGTCGGCGGACGTCGGCCCGCGATGGCGGAGCGCGCCACGCCCGTTGCTCGGCGCGGTGATCGTTCTCGACCAGTTCGGCCGCAACCTGTTCCGTGACGATGCGCGCGCGTTCGCGCAGGATGCGTCGGCGCTTGCGCTGACCCGCGACGCGCTCGAGCGGAGCTGGGACGCGGACCTGAGCGCCGATGAGCGCCAGTTCCTTTATATGCCGCTGATGCATTCTGAAGTCCTGGCCGACGTCAAACGGTCGCGTGCGCTGATGCACGCCGCGGGTCACGAAGCGGGCGAAGCGTTTGCCGCGCGCCACGCCGCCACGATCGCGCGCTTTGGCCGTTATCCGGCGCGCAACGCTGCACTCGGGCGCGAGAGCACGGCGGAAGAGCGCGCGTTCCTTGCCGAGCATCCAACAGGCTTTTGAGCCTTGACCCCGCTGATCCCCGATCTGCTTGCCGCGCTCGACCTGTTCGGTATCGCGGTTTTCGCGACGTCAGGCGCGCTTGCGGCGGCGCGTGCGAAACAGACGCTCGTCACCTTTGCGTTTTTCGCGCTGGTAACCGGTGTGGGCGGCGGCACGGTGCGCGATCTGCTGATCGGCGCGCCGGTCTTCTGGGTGCATGACTGGCGCGTGCCGGCGGTCTGCCTGAGCGTGGCGCTGCTGGTCTGGCTGACCCCGCGACGGGAATGGCGAAGCCGCGCGCTCGACTGGTTCGACGCGGTGGGGCTCGCGATCTATGCGGTGTTCGGCGCAGTCAAGGCGCTCGGCCTCGGCACGCCCGCGCTGCCTGCGATCATGATGGGCGTCATCACCGCCTGCGTCGGCGGGATCATTCGCGACGTGCTCGCGGGCGTCCCGTCGATCCTGCTGCGGCCCGAAATCTATGTGACCGCGGCGGCGCTTGCGGCTGCATTGTCGGTCGGATTGATCCTGCTCGGCGTGCCGTTGCTCTGGGCGGCGGTTTGCGGCGCCGGTGCGGGCTTTGCGTTACGCGCGCTGGCGATCACGCGCGGCCTGTCGATCCCGGCGTATCGCGGATGATGCGGCGGTTCCTCGCCCGCGCGCACATCTGGCTCGGCTGGATTGTCGGCGTGCCGTTGCTGCTGTGGACCGCGAGCGGCTTGTTCATGGTGCTGCAGCCAATTGAGACGGTGCGCGGCGAGCATCTTAAACGCCCGCCCGCGCCTTTGGTCCTGACTGGTCCGGTGGTCGCGCCGAAGACCGGGCTGCGCACTGTCAAGTCGATGACGCTTGAGGCGCGCCCAGACGGACCGCGCTGGGTCATCGCCTATATAGACGGCGGCGGGCGGCTCGCCGATGTTGCGACGGGCGCGCTGCTACCCCCGATCGACGCGCCGAGTGCCGCCCTCCTCGCGCGTGCTTCGTTTGCCGGTGCCGCCGAATTGCAGCGAGTGACGCGTACGCCCGCTGCCATGCCGCCGCTCGACCTGCGCCGCAAGCGACCCGCCTGGCGCGCGACGTTCGCCGACGGGTCCAATGTTTACATCGATGCCGACACCGGTGCCATGCTTGCAACGCGGACGAAGCTTTGGCGCGTCTATGATTTCATGTGGGGCCTGCACATCATGGATTTGCAGGGCCGCGAGGATACGAACCACCCGGTCCTGATGCTGTTTGCCGGCGTCGCCGCGATCAGCGTGCTGGTGGGCCTTGTGCTTTTGCCGATGCGACGACGTCGCACCGGCAAATAGAATTATCGCGCTGCCGGCGATCCGCCCGCACCAACGGCCGCACCGGCGACGTTGATCTCGATCCGGCGGTTGCGCTGGTTGCCCGCAGGCGTTCCCGACGTGTCGAGCGGGCGCGTCTGGCCGTAGCCGGTCGCCGCAAGCTGCGCCGCTGCGACGCCGCGATCGGCGAGATATTTGTCGACCGCGGCCGCGCGCGCCTTGCTGAGCGTCATGTTCGCCGCCGGGTTGCCGGTGGCGTCGGTATGCCCCTCGACCGACATCTTGAAGCGCGAACAGCGACCGGCGATCTGGACGAGGCCATCGAGCAGCGGCGTCGAGGCCGCGCGGATCGTCGCCGCGCCGGTGTCGAACTCGATCGTCTTGCCGGCGAGCGCTTTTGCAAAGTCGGCATCGCAGCTCGCCGCGGTGGCGTTGGGGTCGGCGGCGGGCGCGCGCAGCATCGGGCCGGTCAACGCCGTCGCGGTCGATATGGGCCACAGCACCGGATTGTCCGCGCGCATGCTGACGCCGTACATCGGCTTGTTGATGCCGTTGTGACAGGTCGCGCAGTTGATCTTGTACGGGTCGCCGTGCGGCCCCTTCTGATCGGCGGGGAGAACGGTCGCCACCGACTGTACATATTCCTCGTTCGAATTGCGCACCATGCGGATCGCGTACCAGGCCAGCGCGCGTTGCGGACGGCTCATGTTCCACGACGCGAACGATCCGCTGTTGTGGCAATAAGTGCAATTGACGCCCAATGACGACGACATGTGCATCATGAAGCCATAAACCTGTTCGGCTTCCTTCACCGAAACCCTGTGGTCGGGCGACGGATGGATCGCGGTGTTGTTCACGCGCGCGTTGACGCTGGTCGACCCGAGCAGATATTTGCCGAAGCCGTTGTGCGGCAGCGAGGCGAAGGCGACGCGCGGATCGGGTGTGTTCTGGCCGTGCTTTTCGCCGGTGATCGTGCCGTTGCCCGCAGTCTCGTCGAGCGACCAGCGGTTGAGCGGAATGGTGTTGCCGCGGTGACAAGTCCAGCAGGTGACCCCGGTCTGCTTGACGTGGCTCGTCCAGTTGCCGTTGATGTTCTGCGTCATCTGGATCATCCGCCGGGCGACAACCTTCGGATATTTCTCATCCGACGCCATGTTTTCGGGATTGTGGCAGTAATTGCACCCGACGTTGTTCGGATCACCCGTCTGCGGCGCGACCCAGTTGTTGATCTGCGCCATGAAATGGTTGAAGCGTTCGGTGCTGACTCCGCCCAGAACCTGGACGTTCTGATACGTCGCGCCGGCGCGCGGTCCGCTATCGTCGGGCGTGGCATAGACATTGGCGGGGATCGCCTGCTGCGGCGTGACTTTCGACCGGTTGACGATCTGGTTCATGCCGGTGCCGCGATAGCCGTTCTGCGACGTGATTTTCTGTCCGACCTCGCATCCGCCGAGTGTCAGCGAGACGCCGCCTGCGATCAGGATTGATATGGCTTTCTGCGTCATTTCGGGGCCCCCGGCAGCGTTGCAGGATCGATGACACCCGTCGACGGATACAGCGGTGCGTAGCCGTGTTCCTGCGCGAACAGGTACCAGTTGTCGACCACGGTTCCGGTCAGAAGGATGCCGATGCCGCCGGTCAGCGTCGTCAGCACCGCGAACCACCATGCCCAGCGGTGGACCGATTCCATCGACGCGTTGAACCCCATCGTCCAGCGCCAGAACAGCGCGGCGCGTTCGGACGCCGTGCCGCGATCGGTGATCTGCTCGATCTCGCGCTCGCCGCCGTAGCGCCCGACCGCAAGGATCGTCGCGCCGTGCATCGCGAACAGCAGCGTCGACCCGTAAAGGAAGACGATCGAAAGGCAGTGGAAGGGGTTGTAGAAGAGGTTTCCGTAGCGGATCGAAAATGCCGCGGTCCAATCCAGGTGCGGGAAGATGCCGAACGGCACGGCTTCGGCCCAGCTGCCCATCATCATCGGGCGGATGAAGCCGAGCACGAGATAGAGCCAGACTGCGCTTGCGAACGCCCAAAAGACATGCGTCCCCATCCCGAGCGCGCGGGCGCGTCGGTACGTACGGGCAAGCCACAGGAGGATCGAGGTGGTGAGAAATGCGCCGGCGAGTATCCACCACCCGCCTTGTGCCAGCGGCACGAACGGGCTGAACCCCCATTCGGGTCCGGGCGGTTCGAGCGCAAGCCAGAACAGCTGGCGGACGAACTGCACCGGGTCCCAGTTGACCGAGGCCCACATGTTGAGACCGATGATCTCGAACGCGATGAAACCGCATACCAGCGAGATGACGCCGAGCGTGCCGAGGTAGATCGGCCCGACCTGCGCGTTGCCGACCTTGCCCCACCAATATTGGTACGAGCCCTTGCCGACGCGCGGGGCGTTGCCCGCCCAGAGATCGGGGCCGAGTTCGGGAGCACCGCGCAGCTGAACCTGGGTAAAGATATTCTGATAGCTTGCCATTGTCAGCGTTCCCTCAAGACCAGATCGGCAGGTTCAACCACCATGTCCACCATTCGGGCCATCCGCGGGTCCAGAACGGTCCTGAGATGATGATGCACACCGCGCTCCAGAATCCGGCGCTGAGCGCCAGGAAAAGGCCGACGCGGTGGATGCCGAGCGTGCCGACCGAATAGCCGATCGTGTCGCGGAAAAACGTGTCTTCATATTCGGGCGACTTGACTTCGCCCTTGCCGCGCCCGTCGCCCGGCGGATTGACCGCCGAAAGGATGAGTGAGCCGTGCAGCGCAAGCGCGAGCGTCGTCGTGAAGAAGAACGACACCGCGAGCATGTGCGCCGGGTTATAATGGAAGTGCAGATACTGGTATCCGGTGTTCGACACCCAGTCGAGGTGGCTGAAAATGCCGTAAGGGAAGCCGAAATGCCACGCGCCGAGCAGGACCGGCCGGATGATGACCAGCGACACATAGGCAAAGATCGCGACGCCGAACGCGAACGGGACGTGATAGCCCATGCCGAGCTTTCGGCAGATCTCGACCTCTCGTAGCGCCCACGAAACGAACGCGCCGACCGCGCAGATCGTGATGATCTGCCAGAAGCCGCCGTGCAGCAGCGGTGCCATGCCGAGGCCGTAGCGAAGATCGGGCGGCGCGATGCTGATCAGCCACGGGTTCCACGTCGGTCCCTGTGACGCGGCGTAAAAGACGAGCGCGGTGCCAAGACCGATGAAGAACGCGCCGATCACCCCGAAGAAGCCCACGTAGAACGGGCCCATCCAGAAATCGAACAGGTCGCCACCGACGAGCGTGCCCCCACGCACGCGGTATTTCCGTTCGAAGCTCAACAACGCCATGCCACGTCTCCGCTTGCCCCGCCGATGAAGTCACGGGGTCGCTCCAGATATTCCGTCCTCGGGAGCGGGAGAGCGCGTCTGCGCTGCCCCGCCCGTCGAGCCGCCGCTTGATCAGGCGGGTGCCGCAGGGGCAACCACTGTCGCCGCCATGGGCGCATGCGGTCCGTCCAGCCAGTTGAAGCGGTTGGTGCTGAGCAAGATGAAGTGAATCAAGATTGCCAGCGCAAAGAGGAAGATAGCGAGCACCGTCAAAAGACGTCGCCCGTCGAACATCATCCACATTCTCCACATAGGAAAGCTCCTTCTTTAAATGTGGGTTGCAGGCGCAGGCGTGGTCGCCGGTGCCGATAGTGCGGTTCGCGTGTCCCCATAGCCATTCGGCCCGGGAAGCCAGGGACGCCATTGCCACACAAGGATATGTGCAACGATGGCAATGAAGGTAAATATCCCGAAGCTCAAGATGAAGAGCTTGTGGAACTCCTTGGCCTCCGCAGCGGTCAAATAAGTCCCGAGCTCGTCTCGGTTTCCATCACTCATGTTTCGTCTCCAGTTTTGCCGGTAGAAAAATGGAGCGACAGGCGCCCCCGGCGGCACCCAGCGGGCGACGTGCCCGAAGGATCGGTGAGCCCGCGGGTGCGGGCGATCGGTGCGGCGGCGACGGTCAAGACACCGCTCCGCTCAAGGCCAATATGCTGTTGAGCCGTTCGGCGCTGACCGAAAGCTCGCCCGCGCGGCGCGCGGCGCGTTCGGCGGCGTCGCGAATGCGCTTGGCGGCAGAGATGCGGACCAGGACCGGCTCGCGTTCGACGATCGCATCGAGCGCGTCCTTGGCATCGTCGTTCCACTTGAGTTCGGCATGCGGCCGCGCCGGGGTGGCTTCGACGGCGTCCATCTGGCTTGCGAGCGGCAGGATGTTGAACAGCGCATCGAACAGCGCGTTGCAGACTTCCTGCATGAGGTAGGTCGCGCCGGCATAGCCCATGAACGGCGTGCCGGTATGGCGGCGGATGACCGCGCCGGGGAAACTCGCGGGGATGTACATCGCGCGTGCGCCGAGTTCGGCGAGGTACATGCGTTCGTTGTAACTGCCGAACAGGATCAGCGGCGGCGTGGTCTTAATGGCGTCGATCACTGCCTGGTTATCGGGCTTCACGCCTGCGCTGCGCCGGAACGAGAAGGTGCATGGCAGCCCCATGTCGCCTTCGAGGAAATTGCGGATGCCGCGTTCGTAGGTTTCGGTCGCGACGACGGCGAAGCTCGCGGTGCCGAAGAAATCCTGCGTTACCGAACGCCACAGATCCCACAGCGGCTTGATCGTCGTGTGCTTCTCGCGTTCGATGAACGGCTCGGGGTCGAGGCCTGTCATCTCACCGAGCTTGCGCAGGAACAGCGTCGTGCTTTCCAATCCGATCGGCGCTTGCAGGTAAGGCCGCTCCAGAGTCTCGCACAGCCCGCGCCCGAATTCGCGGTACATGCAGACGTTCACACTTGCGTCGGCGAGCTTGCGCACGTCGGCGAGATGCGACCCGAGCGGGAACGACATCGCGACTTCGGCGCCGATCCCCTCGATCAGCCGCCGGATTTCGGCGAGATCAGAGGGGCAGTTGAATGTGCCGTACATCGGCCCGATGATATTGACCTTGGGCTTTGCGCCTTCGGGGAGGATGCGCGGGCCAGGCACTTTCTTGGGGCCGAACTGCGTCCACAGCCAGGTCAGCGCGCGGTCGGCGGATTGCCACTGATCCTCGTCGATCGTGCGCGGCAGGAAGCGGACGATGTTCGTCCCCTCGGGCGTGACGCCGCCGCCGATCATTTCGGAAATGCTTCCGGTGACGACGACCGCAGGCAGATCGGTATCGAGCGTCGCCCAGGCGCGTTTCATCGCACCTTCGGTGCCGTCGCGGCCGAGCTCCTGCTCGCCGAGGCCCGTGACGACGATCGGCAGTTCGTGCGGCGGCAGCGCGTCGGTATAGTGAAGCACGCTCGTTACGGGAAGATTCTCGCAGCCGACCGGGCCGTCGATGATGACTTGCAGGCCCTTGATCGCCGTGAACGCGTAGACCGCACCCCAGTATCCGCCCGCGCGGTCATGATCGAGGATGAGGGTCATGGCTCTGCCCTCCATCCGTCATTGCGAGCGCAGCGAAGCAATCCACGTTGCCGCGAGAGCGATGGATTGCTTCGCTGCGCTCGCAATGACGGCAAGCGCGTCATACGCCCACCGCTTCTTCGGCTTTCGCCGCTGCAATACGCTTGGCGGCGAACTTGGCTTTGTATTCGGGCCGGTCGACCGGGGTCTTGTCCCAGACGCCGGCACTGTGGCCTTCGCCGACGCCTTCGAAGAAGGCCTTCATCTTGTCGAAGCGCGCCTGATTGCCGAGTGCGGCGTTGACGACCGTGGCAAGGCTTCCCGCACCTGCAACGCCCATCAGTGGCCGCGCCGAGATGAGATTGGTGAAATAGAGCGCCGGGATCGCCTTTGCCTTGGCATGCTGAACGACAGGTGTGGTGCCGATGGCGAGGTCGGGTTCGTAACCGTCGACCGCGGCGAGGTCATTTTCGAGGCTGGCGCGGTATTGCACCTTCACGCCGCGCGCGATCAGCCATTCGCGATCGGGATCGCTCCAGACGGTGCGCGGGCACGCGGTGCCGACATAGGGCACGTCGGCACCGCTTTCGATCAGCAGGCGTGCGACGAGAAGTTCGGAGCCTTCATACCCGGAAACCGTGATCCGCCCGGCAATAGGCCTGGCGGCGAGCGCGGCGCGAATCGCGGGGAGAAATTTGTTCTTCGCCGCATCGACCTTGTCCTGCGTGATAGCGCATGCCTTGCCGACCGAGTCGAGCCACGCTGCCGTACCGTCGACGCCGACCGGCGCCGAGCCGATCACCGTCCGCCCAGCCGCTTCGAATTCGCGGATGCTCGCGGTGTAGAAGGGGTGGATCGCCGCGACTGCCGCGCAGTCGAGTGCTGCGTAAAGCTCGCGCCATTCGCGCGTGGGGACGACCGGGCCAGCGGCCAGACCCAGGGGCTCAAGCATCTGGCCGATCCCGACCGGATCGACCGGGAACATCTCTCCGAGCAAAGTCACTGTCGGCAGCGCTGATCGTTCTTTGGGCGCAGCAACCGGCCCCGACTCAGCTTCGGCACGAGCATAAGCGAGCATCGCACCCGCAAGCACGTCCTTGGCCTCGGCATGCGTCGGGATGCCGAAGCCCGGCACGTCGATGCCGATGATGCGGACGCCGTTGATTTCCTTGGGCAGCAGCTGCAGCGGTACGCCCGATGCCGTCGGCACGCACAGGTTGGTGACGATCACGCTGTCATAGAGCGCCGGGTCGGCAATCTGGTGCACCGCGTCGCGGATGTCCTCGAACAGCTTGCCGGTGACGAGCGTTTCCGACGAAAATGGGACGTAGCCGACCGAACGCCGTGCGCCGTAGAAATGCGACGTGAAGGTGAGGCCGTAGACGCAGCAGGCCGAGCCCGACAGGATCGTCGCCGTCCGCCGCATCCTGAGACCCACGCGGAGCGACCCGAAGGCCGGGCACATCGATTGCGGCTGGTCATGCGGCCCCTTGGGATAGTCCGCATCATAGCGATCGAGCACGTCCGCCTTGCCCGCCTGAACGGCGGCATCGCGGAGGGTTGATGTTGACGCGCAAGCCCCGTGCTCTTGCGACAAGTTTGGAGCTTCAGACTGCATCGTAGACTACTTCGAGGCTCGGCTTGGGCACGAACGCCTTGCCGCGCATGTCGGCTTGCGACGCGGGCTTCAGTGAATAGTCAGCGCCGGTAATGTCGGCGCTGAACAGCCCGAGCAATCCGTCCTGATCGAGCGGCGTGGGCCTGAGCGGCGGTGCACTTGCGACATTTTCGGCCAGGTCTTCGAACAGCGACGCCCACTGCCCGCCGGGCTTGCCGATGATCTGGTAATTCGCGCTCTTCTTGCGGATATCCTCGTTCGCCGGAATCGCGGTCAGCACCGGAATGCCCACCGCTTCGGCAAAGGCATTGGCCTCACCCGTGCCGTCGTCCTTGTTGAGGATCATCCCCGCCACGCCGACATTGCCGCCCATCTTGCGGAAATATTCGACCGCCTTGCAGACGTTGTTGGCGACGTAGAGCGATTGCAGGTCGTTCGACGCGACGACGATGACCTTCTGGCACATGTCGCGCGCGATCGGCAGGCCGAAGCCGCCGCACACCACGTCGCCGAGGAAATCGAGCAGGACATAATCGAAGCCCCACTCGTGAAAGCCGAGCTTTTCGAGCGTCTCGAACCCGTGAATGATCCCGCGTCCGCCGCAACCGCGACCGACTTCAGGGCCGCCGAGCTCCATCGCGAAGACACCGTCGCGCTGGAAGCAGACATCCTCGATGCCGATTTCCTCGCCCGCCAGTTTCTTCTTCGACGACGTCTCGATGATTGTCGGCGTCGACTTGCCGCCGAACAACAGGCTCGTCGTATCCGACTTCGGATCGCAGCCGATAAGGAGTACGCGCTTGCCCTGCTGCGCCATCATGTAGCTGAGGTTGGCGAGCGCGAACGATTTGCCGCTGCCGCCCTTGCCATAGATCGCGATGATCTGCGTTTCCTTCGTCACCGGCCCGGTGTGGACGGGATCGGGCTCGTGGCTCGCCTCTTCGCGCAGGTCGCTCGGGTCGAACATACTCATAGGGCACTCCAGTCGAGCGCCATCTTCAGGCACCGGGGGTCGGTAAAGGCTTGCGGATAAGCGTCGGCGGCGTCGCGCGCCGGGCGCACGTCGGTGATCAGGCCGTCGAGTGAAAGTGCGCCGTTCGCGACGAGCGCGGTCACGCCGGCGACATCGATCGGGGTAAATTCGGCCGCGACGCGAATCCGTGCCTCGCGCATGAAGGCAGGCGGAAAGGCGAATTGCAGCGGCTTGTCGTAGAAACCGGCAAGAACGACCTCGCCGCCCTTTGCCAGACGCGCGATAAGACCGTCGAGGCCTGCACCATGACCGCTGGCGTCGTAGATCGCGCGAAAGTCAGAGCGCTGGTTGGCACCGGGTGCCGCCACCGGGTACTCCTCGGCACCCTTGCGGCGCAAGCTGTTCGTTTCCCACACCGTAGGCGCAGAATGGCCCATCGCGATCGCGACTCGCGCCAGCAAGCGACCGAGCACGCCGTGGCCGACGATCAGGTCGGGAGCCGCGTGCCCGGCGAGCGCATGATGTGCGGTGGCGGCAAGGGCGATCAGGACCCCCGTAACGCCGAGCGATTCGGGAACCGGAACGGCACGCGCCCCGGCGAGCACGACACGCGATGCCGATCCGCCGAACAGACCACGCGCAGTTTCGTAGCAATTGGCACCGGGAACGAAGACCCATTCGCCGATCCGTGCGCGCGCGTCGGCCCCTGCGTCGACGATGCGACCGACCGATTCGTAGCCGGGGACGAGCGGATAGCCCATGCCCGGGAAGTCGGGCATCGACCCCGACCAGAGCAGGCGTTCGGTTCCGGTGCTGATGCCGCTCCACGCGATTTCGACGACGACATCGGCGGCGGTAGCGGATTTGAGGGCGAGCGAACGGAGCGTCAGCTGCTCCGGTGCTTCGAGTATGACCGCGACCGCGTCCATACGACCCTCCCCGTGAATGCAGGACGTTCCTGCGTCATCGAGTGTCACTCTACTTGGACACTAAAGGTTGTCAACAAAACTTTACGGATTCTGACGCCGCGCTGTCATGATCGTCGCGACGAGCGGCAAATCGGTCGAAAAGCGCCGGATCTTGTCGAAACCGGCCTCTTTCAGCATCGCTCCGATCTCACGCTCCGAGCGTGGCCGGCCCGACCCCATCGCCCAGAGATAAAGGCCGAAATAGGCGTCGCCCATGCCGCGTGCGCCGCGGGTGCGCGCCATCGGCTCGGCAATCAGGATCGTCCCGCCGGCCGGCAATGCTGCGGCGATCGCGCGCAGCAAAATCATTGCCGGGCCGTCGTCGTGATCATGCAGAACGCGGACAAGCGAGACGATGTCGAACCCGCCGGGGAGTTCGTCGGTCAGGAAATTTCCAGCAAATCCAGCGACGTTGCCGGGCAGTTGCCCGGTTACCGCCGGAAGATCGAAAACCGCAGTCTCGAGCTGCGGATGTGCAGCGGCTATCGCCCTGACGAACGTGCCCGTGCCACCGCCGACGTCGAGAAGCCGTCGGTGTCGCCCGAAAGAATAGCGGCGCGTCACTTGTTCGGCGACCATCGTCTGCGATGCCGCCATCAATGCCGAGTAGGGCGCAGCGGTCGCCGCATAGGTGTGACCGTCGGCGTAGTTCCAGTATTCGGCAAGCGCGCCCTGCCCGCGACCGGTGCGAAGCAGTGCGACCGGATCGTTAAGGTCAGCGTAAAGCAGTGGATGATGCGCGATCATCGCCATCACCCCCGGGCTGGCGCAGAGCGACGCCCCTTGCGCGCCGAGCATGTAGCGATCGTCGGCGAGCCGCTGTGCAATGCCGATCGCGGCCGCGGCCTTCAGCAAGCGGTCCGCCGCGGCAAGCGGGAGGTCAGCAAGCGCCGCCGCGTCGGCGACCGCCAAAGGTCCCGGCTGCAACCTTTCGATAAGACGGGTCTGGATGCAGGCGAGCAGGATCTGCGAATAGACGAAGCCGCTGACGAGGTCGAACAACGCCGACGCTTTGCGCTGTCCGACCGCGCGGATGATCGGAGTTCGGAGCGCGAACGACCGGAAGCGCGCGCTGCCATAGATGCGGTTGCGAAGCGCGATCCATTTTCGCGCGAGCGCAAGTTGCCGGGGACATCTTGTCGGTTGCATCTGTCCAGTGTGCTGGACATATTGGCGGTCTGCAAGGAGTGGACGGATGCAAGCGCCCGGCGTCGTCGTGATCGGTGCCGGGGTCGGCGGGCTCGTGGCGGCAGCGCTGCTCGCCGCACAGGGCGAAAACGTCACGCTTGTCGAGGCCGGGTCTGGTCCTGGCGGTAAAGTTCGCAAGGATAGCGTCGGCGGGATGGCGATCGATGCCGGGCCGACCGTCTTTACCAAGCGCGCGGTGTTCGACGCGATTTTCGATGCGTGCGGGACGTCGCTCGATCGGCACGTCCGCCTGACGCGAGCCGACACGCTGGCGCGCCACGCCTGGAACGACGCCCGGCTCGACCTGTTCGCCGATGCGGCCGCCAGCCAGGATGCGGTCGGCATCTTTGCAGGAGCCGAAGCTGCGCGCGGCTTTGCCCGTTTCCGCGCCGACGCACGCCGTGTCCACGATTGCCTCGATCACAGCTTCATGCGCGGCAGCCGTGTCGGTCCGCTGGGGCTGGCGATGCGCATCGCGACGCAGGATCCGCGCGACTTATGGGCGATGCGACCGTTCGAGTCGCTCTGGTCCGTCCTCGGCGATTATTTCCGCGATGCGCGGCTGCGTCAGTTGTTCGGGCGCTATGCGACCTATTGCGGTTCGTCGCCGTTCCTCGCGCCGTCGACGCTCATGCTGATCGCGCATGTCGAGGCGCAAGGGGTGTGGTTCGTCGACGGCGGGCTTTCGTCGCTCGCAACCGGGCTCGAAACGCTTGCGAGCGCGAACGGTGCGACGATGCGCTACAACGCGCGCGTCGCGCGCATTTTGACCGAAAACGGCGTCACGGCGGGCGTCGAGCTTGCCGGCGGCGAGCGGCTCGTCGCCGACCGCGTCGTTCTGAACGGCGACAGCAACGCACTCTCGGCCGGTCTCTTCGGTGCAGCGGCGGGAACCCCCTGCCCGGCATCGGCGCGCTCGCTGTCGGCGATGACGTTCCTGGGCAATGTCGAGACCCGGGGCTTTCCGCTCGCACACCACAACGTCTTCTTTTCAGATGACTATGCGGCCGAGTTCGAAGCGCTGAGCGCGGGCCGACTCGCCCCCTGCCCGACTGTCTACCTTTGCGCGCAGGACCGCCGCGACGATGATGATCGCACGGGCAGCGAACGCATCCAGATCATCGTCAACGCGCCCGCCGACGGCGACACGCACCATTATACCGAACGGGAGATCGACCTATGCCGCACCGCGCTGACGGCGACACTTTCACGATCGGGCCTGACGCTTTCGGGCGATCTGCAGGCGACGACGCCGAGCGACTTCGCGGCGCGCTTTCCGGCGACGGGTGGAGCCCTTTATGGTCGGGCCTCGCACGGGTGGGCGGCATCCTTCCGCCGGCCGGGCGCACGCACGACGATCCCTGGGCTTTACTTGGCGGGAGGAAGCACGCACCCGGGCGCGGGCGTGCCGATGGCCGCGCTGTCGGGACAATCGGCCGCCGCGTGCATCATATCGGACCGCGCTTCGACGCGCCGGTCGTGGCGGGTGGCTATGCCTGGTGGTATCTCGACGCGATCAGCGCGGACCGCAACTTCGGGCTGACGATCATCGGCTTCGTCGGCAGTGTCTTCTCCCCTTATTACAAAGCAAGCGGTCGCGACCGGCCCGAAGATCATTGCGCCATCAACGTCGCGCTTTACGGTCCGCGCGGGCATCGCTGGGCGATGACCGAACGGCCGTCGTCGCGCCTGTGGCGAAGCGCCGATACGCTTCAGGTCGGCCCCAGCGCGATGCACTGGAACGGCGATGCCCTGACGATCGCGATCGACGAATGCGCCACGCCGCTTCCCTGGAAAGTGAAGGGCGTCGTGCGGGTGATCCCCGAGCAGGTCTCGACGACGGCGTTCGGCCTGCACGAGGACGGCCAGCATTTGTGGCATCCGATCGCACCGCGCGCGCAAATCGAGGTACGCATGGATGCGCCCGACCTGAACTGGAGCGGCAGCGGCTATCTCGATTCGAATTTTGGATGCGAACCGCTCGAGGCGGGCTTTCGCGAATGGCAATGGTCGCGCGCGCACCTTAAGGACGATGTCGCGGTCATCTACGAAGGCGAGCGGCGCGACGGCAGCGACTTCGCGATGGCGCTGCGCTACGACCCTCAACGAAACTGGCACGATGCCGAATTGCCGCCGAGCGCGCGCCTTCGCTCGACAAGTTTCGGGATGCCGCGCCGGACGCGCGGGCGCGACGCGCGGATCCGCCGGACATGGGAAAATGCGCCCTTCTACGCGCGGTCGGCGCTCTCGACCGAGCTTTACGGAGAGCGCGTCGACGCCGTGCACGAAAGCCTGTCAATGGATCGTTTCGTCTCGCCCGTCGTCCAGTGGATGCTCCCCTACCGCATGCCGCGCGTCACGATCTGAGCGATCGTCGGCGGCTGCAGCGCGGCTGGTCGCCCAATATTGGTAGACGCAGAAGGCCAGGACGAGGCCCCCTGTCAGCAGGGCTTCGATGATACCGCCATAGCGCTCGATCATGCCAACACTCCCGTTTCCCGCGCGAAATCGACAATCAACGCCACGACGCGCTCGGGCGCTTCTTCATGCGCCAGATGGCCGAGCGCGGCGAGAGCCTCAAGCCGTGCGCCCGGAACCAGCGCCGCCGCCTCATGCGCCGTGGCAATCGGGATCGCCGCATCGGCTTCGCCATGGATCAGCAGCAACGGTGTCGCGAGCGTCGGCAGGTCGTGCGCCAGCGGGTCGAGATCCCAGTTGGCCATCATCGCCACCGTGCCCGCGATGTGCCCCGGTTTGCAAAAGAGCCGCGCGTAGCCGTCGACGCCCGCGACATCGATCGTCGAGCCGGTGCTGCGCGCGAGAAAGCGACCGACCTCGCCCCGGCCGCGCGCGATCCGCGCAAAGATATGCGGGACGAACGGATTGACGAACAGGAGCTTTGCAAGCGTCGGGAACAGCTTCGAGGCAAGACCCGGAAACGGCAGCAGCGCCGCGCTCAAACCCACGAACGCTGCCGGCGCGACGTGCTTGTCGAGCACCATGCGCAAGCCGATCGCCGCTCCCGCCGAGTGACCGACGATCATCGGCGGTTGCAGGCCAACTTCGTCGAGCAGCGCAGCGATTGCGCGTGCCATGTCGGGCAACGACGTCGGCCCGCGGGCGGTGAAACCCTGTCCGGGCAGATCGGCCGCGATGACGGTAAAGCGCTCGGCAAGCGGTGCCAACATGTCGCGCCAGCTGTGCGTTGCGGCACCCGTGCCATGTAGCAACAGGAGGACCGGCCCATCGCCTGCGATCTGGACGTGCCATCTGAAGCCGCTCGCGACCACAAAGCGGCTGGCGGTGCGGTTCGGCCAGTCGCGGCCGTCGGTTTCCCAGTTCGGTCGGTCGCTCACGGCGCGCGCACGGCGCTGTGCAGCCCGGCGGCATCGCCCCGGGGCAGCGCCACGAAGCGCGCGCCCATGATCGCCGCAAGCGCGCGCCCGTCATCGCGTGGGCGCGCCGAAATGTCGATCAGCACGGCGGATGTATTCAGCAAGCGCGCCGCGCATTCGGCATCGTGCCTGGCGGTCGCAGCAACGACGCTGCCGTCGAGTGCGACGTTCGCGCGGCCATCGGTCAGGAGAACGACAAACGGCGTCCGGTCCTTCTGGCGCTCGATCGCCGCGACCTGTCCCGCCATCGCCAGCCCCGCCGCGAGCGGAGTCGCGCCGCCGCCGGGAAGCTCGGCGAGCGCACGCCGCGCCCGCGTCAGCGACCGTGTCGGCGGCAGGATGAGCTCGGCCGTCGTTCCGCGAAATGCGATCAAGGCAACCTGCGCTCGCTTCACATAGGCTTCGGCGAGGAGCAGTTCGACCGCGCCCTTCGCCTCGGCCAGCCGGGCCGCGGCGGACGACCCTGAGGCATCGACCACGAAGATCGTCGTCGTCCCCGCGCGCGCCTGAAAACGCTTGATGCGCAGATCGTCGCGGCGGATGCGAATGCGGGCGTCGCCGGGTGCACGCCGCAGCTTTTGCCACGGTGCCGCGGCGCGCAGCGTCTCGATCAGGTTCAGCCGGTTGCCTCCACGCGGAAGCCCGGCACGGACGCCGGTCGGGCGGCCGCGGACCTGCGCCTTCAGTCTGGCACCGCTCCCCTTGCTCTTGCTCATTGCCGCGCGCCGCCCGTTCTCGGCAATCGCCGCGATCATATTCGGCGGCAGCGTGGCGCGGACTGCCTCGAGCACGACGTCCTCGAGCGGCTGGCTGGCGTCGCCGACGCTCTGATCGCCAGGGTCGGAGTCCTCGGGCATCGTCTCGGCTTCGTCGACCGACTCGGGAAACTGCATCGCGCGCGGCACGAGAACGAGGCGGACGGCGAGGACGAGATCGGCTTCGGTAACAGCGTCGCGACCGTCGAACACCGCGGCCGCCTTGGCTGCGCGCAACGCCAGCAATGCCCCCCGGGCAGAGCTGACGCCAAGCGACGTTGCCGCCGATGCGAGGACGTGGAGAGCGTCATCCGGGACGCAAACGTCCGCGCGGGGGCCGGGGCGTGAAGTCGTTGCCGGCGATGCCTTCGCGACCTCGCCTGCTGTCGCGACCTCGGACAGGTCGAACCGGAACGCCAGTCGCTCGACGAGCGCATCGGGCGCGCGTTCGTCGTCCACGCCATCGTCGAGCAGTGCGAGGAGGAAGCGGGTTGGGTCCTCGCGCCGCATCCCGTCGCGTTCGGCGACGACGCCACCGGTGTCGATGACCGCGGCGATGCGGCTGGCGATGCCCGCATCCAGTCGCTCGGCCATCGATACGACCAGCAGGTCGCCGTCAGCCTCCGCGAGCAGGCCCATGCGCGCGACGGGCCGGTCGGCGGCAAGCGTCGCCGACAGATCGAGGCCGCCGAGCAGGCGCTCGTCATCGATATGGAGCGGCAGCCTGCGGATAGTCCGGCCGACCGAACCCAGGATCGCGTCGCGCGTCGCCGCGTCGCCGCCGCGCAGCACGATCCCGCCCAATGCCGGATCGATCGTGCACAGCCGCGCCGCGATCAGCGCGTCGTCGATCACCCGAAGAGCTCGGCCATCGCGCGCTCGATCCGCGCCGTCGATCCGGTCTCGTCGAGGACATTGCGCCGCAGCCGGTGGCGAAGCGAAAGAGTGGCGACCGAGGCGAGATGCGTTTCGGTGACGTCGCCCTGCCCGTCGAGTGCCGCTTGCGCGCGCGACGCGCGCATCAATGTCAGTTCGCCGCGCAGGCCGTCGGCACCGACCGCGATGCACAGTTCGGACGCGCGCCGCAGCACGGCGTCGGGCATGGCGACGGAGGGGAGAAGCGCCTTTGCCCTTGCGATGCGCTTGATCGCCTTGCGCTCGTCCTTTGCCCAGGCGAGCGCAAAGGCGGTGCCGTCACGTTCGAACGCATCGCAGCGGCGCAGCACTTCGACACGCATGTCGAGGTCCTGCGGCGTCCGAACCTCGACCGACAGGCCGAAGCGATCGAGCAATTGCGGGCGCAGTTCGCCTTCTTCGGGATTACCGCTGCCCACCAGCACGAAGCGCGCGGAATGTCGGACGCTGAGCCCCTCGCGCTCGACGACATTTTCGCCCGAGGCGGCGACATCGAGAAGGAGGTCGACGATATGGTCTTCGAGCAGGTTGATCTCGTCGATGTAGAGGAACCCGCGGTCGGCCTTTGCGAGCAGCCCCGGTTCGAACGCCTTTTCGCCCGCACCGAGCGCGCGTTCGAGATCGAGCGCGCCGACGACACGGTCTTCGGTCGCGCCCAGCGGCAGGTCGACGAACGGCACCGCCATCTTGCGGCCATCGTCGCCGACGATCGGCGGCAACAGCGCGGCGAGCGCGCGCACCGCGGTCGACTTGCCGGTGCCTCGATCGCCGAACACCATGACGCCGCCGATGCGCGGATCGACCGCGGCGATCAGCAATGCGCGCTTCATCTCGTCCTGTCCGACGATCGCGGAAAACGGAAACGGCACGCGCATCGTCAGCCTAGTGTCACACCGACGCGACACGCCGCAAGTCAGTTTCGCTGGACAGCGTCTAGACGAAACCCAGATTGCGCGTCGAAAAGTTGCCGATCGAGGGCAGCACGGTCGACATCTGACCGTCGGTGACACCGAACCAGCTGGCGAGCGTTGCGGCATATTGATCGACCGAGGTCGTCGGCAGCAGTCGTCCTTGACCCACGTCGTCGGGGCCGTTGTTCGCGTAGACCGGCGATTTGCCGTAGAACTGCTTGCCCTTCACGGCACCGCCCAGAACGAAGTGCGTGCTGCCCCAGCCGTGATCCGAACCGTCGTCGTTGTTGACGATCGAGCGCCCGAAGTCGGAGCCGGTGAATGTCGTCACCTTGTCGGCGACGCCGAGTTCGACCGTGGCATCGTAAAACGACCGCAGCGAGTCGGCGACGGTCTGGAGCAGCAGCGGCTGGCGGTTCGACAGCAGCGAGTGGAGGTCGAAGCCGCCGTGCGAGACGAAGAAGACCTGACGCTTTATACCGAGCTGCTGACTGACCGAGATCAGCCGCGCAACCATGTTGAGCTGTACCGACAGCGCGTTGTGCCCGTCGAAATAGGTCGCGAGCGTCGGGGCTCCGCCGAGCGCCGAGGCGACCTCTTGAAACGCGTCGACTGAGCGTTTGGTCACGCGCGTATGTTCGGTCTCGAGCATGTGCGTGCGCGGCGAGGTGATCATCGAACGCAGGACGCTGTTGGCGGTCGCCGAGCCGAACAGCGTCGGCGTGTTGCTGTAAAGCGCGATCGGCCCGTTCGGCCCGACCGAATATTGCGTCGCGACCTTGCCGCTCAGGAAAACCGCGTTTCCCGAAGAATTGACGCAGGTCAGCGTGGCATTGCCGTTCCCGGCTTCGAACAGGTCGCCGATGCGCCCGCCCCAGCCCGAATCGGCGCCCTCGGCCGACGCCGCTGACTGGAAGAACGCTTGCTGATCGTTGTGCGAGAAAAGCTTGGGCGGAAGCGGAACGCTTTGTGCGGTATATTGCGCCTTGGTCGTCGGCTGAATGAGCGTGCCGACGTTCAGCACCGGGGCCATCTTGCCTGCCGCGAAAATCGGCATAAGCGGCGCGAGCGTGGGCGCGAGCGCATATTGCGCGCCCCCCGCAAGCGCAGTGGTCGGCGACAACAATGTCGGCGTCAGCAGGTCGCGGCCGAGCGCGATGTTTGGACGCAGGGCTTGATATTGATTGTACGTCGCCTGGTCATAAGGGATGAGCGTGTTGGCGAAGTCGTTGCCGCCGAACATGAAGACGCAGACGAGCGCCTTGTAATCGGAGGCGACCGAAGCGGCAGCGTCGCCGATCGCGGCCAGATTGGTGACGAACGGTGCCGCCGATCCGGCGATGCCGAGTGCTGCGGACCGCTTCAGGAACGCGCGGCGCGATTGATCCGATTTCATCGACAATTCCTATTTCAAGATCAGATATTCGGGCGAAGCGACGATCAGGATGGTCGCGGTATTCACACGCGCCTGAAGGTCGGCGGGCGTCGCGGATGGCAAGCTGTCGACTGCCGACTTGATCTGCGCGATCGTTGCCGCGCTCACCTGATTGGCGGCGACGCGCAGGTTGATCAGGTCGAGCAGTGCTTTCGAATCGGTCGCCTTTGCGAGGAAATCGGTGAAATTCGCCTTCACGTCGTCCCACCCGTCGCGCATCGACAGGATCATGAAGTTGATATAGCCGATGACCGAGACTTCGTTGGTCAGCTGGAATTCAGGCGCGACCATGCCTGCGGTGCCGATCGGGCTGTTCGGAGGCACGTAGCCGGGGCGAAAGAAGTTGAAGACGCTCGGCGAGCGACCGACGTTCTGTCCCAGGCGATAACCTTGCGAGGTCACGTCGCCGATCAGCCATTTGTCCGACGGCGAGGTCACGCCGAACGCGCGCGCCCAGCCGGTGAAGCGCAGCAGCGGTTCGCGCAGCTTGCCAAACGTCGTGCTCGATGCCGCCGCCGCGTCGTTACGCGCATCGGTGTCGAGCAGGATCGCCTGCACGACTGCGCGCAGATCGCCGCGGACGCCCGAGCCGTTGTTTTCAAAAACGGTCGCGACTCGCTGGACGTAAGCCGGGGCCGGATTCGAGGTGACGAGATGCTGGATCAATTGCTTGGAGACGAACGGCGCGACATTGGGGTGCGCAAAGATCGTGTCGAGCGCGATCTTCATGCTCGCGACGCCATCGGTACCGGCCGGGATCGTTTTGCCGAGGAACTTCTTCTCGCCCAGTTCGTGATCCCACGGCACCTGGATCATCGGAATGTTCAGGTTTTCGTAGCCGGCGGACAGCTTGCTCTTGTCGTCGATCCAGCCGGTGAAGACGCGCGCCAGGCCGGTCACGTCGTCGAGCGTGTAGGTTTCGATCGGCTTGCCTGCCGAGAGTTTCTGCGTCCCGTCGAGGTTCAGCTGGTGAAGACCAATCGAAAACAGCTGCATGATTTCACGCGCGAAATTCTCGTCGGGCATCGCGCCCTGGCCGTTGGCCTTCTTGCTGTTGATGAACGTCAGGTAGAACGCCATCACCGGGCTCGACGAAATCTTTTCGAGGATCGTCCGGTAGTTGCCGAAAGCATTGTCCCACAGGAGGTCCATGTAGGCGGCCATTCCGAACTGCTGATATTGCGTCGGGATCGAACCGATGCCGACGACGAGCATCGACATCAGCGCGACGCCGACGCGCTGACGCAGCTGGTCGGGTGACGAGATCAGCTGGCTCCAGATCATCGCGTCGAAGCCGGCATCGCGAAAGATGTTGACCGGCACGTCATAGCCGCGCGCCATCAGCCAGTTCCAGAAGGTCGTCGGGCGCGGCATGGCGAGCTGGGCATCGAGCCAGCCGGCGAACCCTTGTGCGACCACCGCGTTGATGTCGGCATCGGTCGTGCCCATCGACGCCTGAGCGAGGAAACGCCCCGATTGCGTCGCCGTCGGCGG
>CBDFLB010000002.1:0-115496 GCA_965249015.1 Sphingomonas sp.
ACGATAATCAACGACGAAAGGCCAAGCAAACAAAACTGCTGTGATTTTCGCATCATCTGCTCCGCAAAAAAATGGGCCCAAGATGCTGATCTTGGACCCATATCGTAGCTTCGGCAACCGGAGTTGCGTCAGATTATTTGCGTGCTGCGGTGACCTGTGCTTCGCCGACCGACTTGCTTATCTGGGCAAAAGCATTGCTCAGAATGCCAAGCTCTTGGCCGTACGCCTGAAGCAAATTGTTTTTCGTTCCAAGCTGATTTGCTTCAGCGGAGCCAGCCTTAGTGTCCTTGGTCGAAAGTGCACTGATTTCCTTAGACAGCGTGTCCATCTGACCCATTTTCTTGTCCATAACCTTGCCCATTGCCTTCGCAAGGCGGACGAGGAACGAGCCACCATCTTCACCATCTTCCGGCTTAACCTTCTCGAAGCTCTTCATGAGGTTCGAAACGGAGTTATTGGCATCACGCTCCATCTGACCCTGATCAACCGGCGAGAAGTTCAGCTGCTGCGCAACCTGTGCGACGGCATCGGTGACAGACTGAACCGCCGATCCGGGTTGGCCAGTAGCAGCAGAAAATGCCGTCTGTGCCATGTTGATAATATTCTGCGGCAAACCGAGTCGCTGACCGATTTGCTGAATGACCTGCTGGGCAATAGCCATACCGATTGTCCGCACCGCAAGCGATGCCCAGCCTGCCGGCCCCATGGCCAGCTGCATGAGCGTGGCCGGGTTGATGATCGATTTCATTATTCCGCTGAGAAAGCTCATGATCTGTCTCCTGTTAAAATCCCGATCAAGGCGGGGGCCGCCCTGCAATGACGGTTATGGCTCCAACAAATGAGTCGCGCGCTCCACAAATCGTTTAGTTTGCCTAAGCGATTCGTTTAGTTTTGGCCTTCAGCGTGCTTTGCGTGTCCGCAAACCATGTCTGTGCGCTTCGCTTGGTGCCTTCGCGTGAGTGTGCAATTCGTCTGAAGGCACAAACACAACATATGTTGTGAACCCGGCCGCGCGTTCCAGAGTCAAATTTGACTAAGTCATTGAGCGGGTAAGGCAATCTTGCCCTTCCGCCGAGCGCGCGACTCGGTTCGACCTGTCAGAACCATCGTTGCAAGGCGGTCCGACCGGCCGCTCTTGGACGAGATTTTCAACAGGAGACAGATCATGAGCTTTCTCAGCGGAATTATGAAATCGATCATCAACCCGGCCACGCTTATGCAGCTGGCGATGGGGCCAGCCGGCTGGGCATCGCTGGCGGTAAAGACAATTGCGTCTGCAATCGGTAAGGAACTGATTCAAGCGCTCGGGCAGCAGCTTGGATTGCCTCAGGGCATCATCGACTTTGCGAAAACTGCGTTCTCGGCGGCATCGGGAACGCAAGGCGGTCCGTCGACGATCATGGATGCGGTATCGCAGGTGGCCCAGCAAGTCGGGTTGTCGCCCGTTCAGCAGGGTCAGCTTCAGCGTTCCGCTCAGAGCAGCCTGAACGATATGCTTGCAAACATGCAGGAATCGACCGACGCAAACTCGGTGAAATCACGTGGTGTCAAGGGCAGCGGCAGTTTCTTGGAGAAAATTGCGATTGCGCTTGGGAAGGTGATGGATCAGAAGATGAACAAAATGGCAAGCTTGTCCGATCAAATCTCCGCTCAGTCGGGGCAGAAGGGCAGCGAGACGCAACTTGGTACGCTCAATGGTCAGTTGGCTGCCACTGGACAGGAACTGGGGATCATTTCGAACGCCATGAACAATGCGATCAAGGCGATCGGCGAAGCCGAAACAACGCTGGCCCGCAAATCCTAAGAGTAGGTTTTTTTGCGACGAAGGGAGGCGTGGGCGTTGTGAAGCGTCCGCGCCTTCTTTTTGAATGTCATAATTGGTGATAATCTCTGGCGAAGTCAGGAGAAAAATAATGCGCACGATTATGATAATGATGTCGGCGTTGATCGCCTCCAGTGCGCACTCTCAGGACATGCCGGTATTCCAACAGTCCATGAGCTGGCCAGAAGTTGCGACCATGAATCAGTTCGGCGTGATTGCAAGTCAATCCAAGGATCGATCAGAAGATCCTCGCGGCACGCAGAGTTCGCTATCGAGGGGGATGGGTCCCAGTTCCGCAATGGCCAGCAAGGCCGCAATAGAATCGCTACAATACAGGCCGTCCTTGACTCGGAGGAGCGCAAATCTTGCCCGCTTCGCTCAAAAATCTCAGGCCGTTGATCCCGCCGGCGCCGCGAAAATGCAGGCGCTCTTCGCATCGACCGACATCATCGGCATGATCGACCAGAAGATGCAGGCGACCTATGGCATGCGTGCGAACAATGTCGCCGATGCCTATGCCGTGTGGTGGGTCAGCGCCTGGATGGGCGCGAAAGGGCGCAGCGACGATGCCACCCCCGGGCAGATGGCGATGGTCAAGCGCCAGGCGACCAATGCGCTCGCCGCCACGCCTGAATTCACGGCCGCGACCGATGCCGGCAAGCAGGAAATGGCCGAGGCACTGCTTGTGCAGGCCGCGCTGATCGGCGACACGATCGACACCTACAAGTCCGACCCGGCGATGCTCGTCAAAACCCGCGCCGCGATCGCCAAGGGTGCCAAGGTCATGGGCCTCGACCTCGACACGATGACGCTCACCGATCAGGGTTTCGTGCCGGCAAAGAAAACCGGTGCCGCCGCGCCCGAGCCGGGCACGCCCGAACAGGCGCTCGCCGCCAGCGACAGCACCCCCGCAGCGCCCTCCTATGTCCTGATCGCCGCCGCCGGCGGTGCCGGCATCGGCGGGGTGCTCCTTCTCGGTAAAATGATGGGGCGGCGGGGGTAATTTTTTCAGTGTCGCGGCAAAGCCGCGCCGTCGATCGAGCCGCTGGCTCGTCGGCCGCGCTCGCGCATGGTCGATCTAGCTTCGCTAAATCGTGCCTGCGCTGCGCGACTGGAGGATTTTGCGGACGTGCGGCGGATAGTTCGCCTCGGTACATTCGCTCTCGGCGAAGCGCCGCGCGGCTTGCGCGATCCGCTGGCACAACGCATCATCGCCGAGCAAATGGTCGATCGCCGCACCCATCGCGGCCGCCGACCCCATGGGCACGACAAGACCGGTCGCGCCGTCGCGCACATAATCCTCGACCCCGGTCGAAGCGGTGACGACGAGCGGCGTGCCGAGATAATAGGACGACACGATCGTGACATGGCCGCACGGCGTGTCGGTCGTGAGCAGTGGCAACGCCATCACGCGCGCGCCGCGGATCACGGCCATCGCGTCGGCATAAGGGATGTTGCACAGGACCTCGACATTGGCAGGTACGCTCAGCCCGTCGAGATTGGCGGGGCGCGCGACGACGATGAAGCGGGTCGCGGGGCGCGCTGCCGCAACCTCCATCAGCGTCGCGTAATCGCGCGCGTTGCCGCCCACCGCGCAGACATAATCGCCGGCGGGAAGCTGCATGTCCGACGCGACGGGCGCGGCCACGCCCCACAGGAGGACGTCGATCCGCGCCGGATCGATGCCGAAATGGTCCGCATAAAGCCGCTTTTCCGCCGCCGCCGAGACGACGACATGGTCGATCGTCCGAAACAGGCGCGCCTGCCGCATCCGGCGCAACCCCCTGGGCAGCTTGTCGAAGTTCAGATAATAGCATGCATGCGGCGTATCGACGCGCGCGATCTGCCGGGCAAGTTCGAGCGCGGCACCGAGCCCTGCACCAAATGAGATCAGCAGGTCTGCATGCCGTCCCGCCCGCGCAACCTGCAAGGCGGCGTTAAGGCGGGCCAGCCGTTTGCGCAGGCTGCCCGCGGCCGGCGGCGCGAGCACGAAGGTCCACTCATAGTCGGGCATATGATGCGACACCCAACGCCAGCCCGGGTCCGCAATCTCGTGCAACACGACGATCCGGCGGCGCCGCCCTGACTCCTCAGTCTCCATGTCGGTTCACAGCGATTCCCAGATCGCCGTCTCGAAGCGCCCGATTTTGGCGAAGCGGCGTTTCTCGGGCATGATATGTGCCGTCTTGCGCAACCAACCCGCGCGTTCGAGGGCATTTTCATAACAGGGGTTGGCGTAGACGATCCGCAGCGGTTTCGCACCGGCCGCGGCGTTACGCGTCGCCTTGATGTTCGCCAGCACCTGCTCGAGCACCGCTTCGCCGAACGGGTGGAACATGTAGAGGATGGTCATGCCCGGCTCGGCGAATTCGAGCGCATTGGCGCAGATGAATTCGATGTCATGATCTTTAAGCGTGCTGCGCTTGCGGTTCGCCTCGGCGCCCTCGGTCAGCGCTTCGATCAGCTCGACCCCGACGGCGCGTTTCGCCCCGAGCCAGCTGGCGGCGAAAACCGTCCGGCCCAGGCCCGATCCCAGGTCGACGAAGACATCCTCGGGACCGATGCTGGCCGCGCGCAGATACTGGAAGATGTCGCGATAAGCCGATGGCACGAACGGGAGATAGGCATCGACCCCACCCGGTACGCCGGTTCCGGCATGCCATCCGAACGTGCGGACGCCGAGCTTGCGGTCCCAATATTCGTCGACGGGGTTGGCGATCCGGTTGCGGATGTCGCGGTGGCGCAGCGTGTCCAATATCGTCGTCATTATGCCCGTCCGCAACTGATATGATGGCGACCGCCACGCGATCGGTGCCCGCGCTACTGGACGCGTGCGCAAAAAGCGACGGCTTACTGGGGTTTTGCGAAAATCGGCTTTGCGAGCGCTATCTCGGAACACAGGCGATGTTGTGCACGCGATCGAAATGGAAGTCGCGACAGACGAAATGTGCCGACAACGCACGCAGGTTCGGTGCGCGCTTGCCGGCCTGCGTCAGCGCGGCGCTGGTGTCGTAAAGCCAAAGGATAGCGCTGTGCGAGGCAAGCGCGCGCCGTGACAGCTCGACCGCGGGGTCATCCTGAGGAAACAGACGCGCCACGTCGATCGACTTGTGTTGCGACGCACGGTCGAAGAAAAAGCCCGCGACCTGCGCCATACGTTTCGGCGCGTTAACGGTCATCGTAGGATTGTCCCAGAAGAAGACGACCGACCGCGCGTTCGACTGCATGATGACGTCGGAGGCTTCGGAAAAATGCAGCGTGTAATTGAAATCGTTCGCTGCCCGCTTCGTAAACGACTGGAGATTGAGCGCGGTGAGCAGGACGACGGCGAGTACATACGCCTTTGCAAACGACGGGTAGGTGG
Organism: Sphingomonas sp.; assembly: GCA_965249015.1. Classification (GTDB taxonomy): domain Bacteria; phylum Pseudomonadota; class Alphaproteobacteria; order Sphingomonadales; family Sphingomonadaceae; genus Sphingomonas_O. The sequence continues at coordinate 5,187 of CBDFLB010000002.1, forward strand.
CGTTCAGGCGACTGACGATCGTCGCAAGCCCGAATGCTAGCGCCGGGACGTAAGCCGTGAGATAACGCGGGGAGTAGATCGAAAAAATACAGCCGAGGACGAAGATCGCGCCGACGCTGACAAGACCCGACAGCCCGAGCGCGAACGAAGCGGCGTCGCGACCGGCCTTGAGCTGCCCTGAAAATCGCGCGACGATCCAGCCGATGACCGGTAGCGGATAGACGATCGCCATGATCGGAAATCCCGCCATTCGATTGAGGATGTCGACCGGGTACCAGATGTTGAGCAGCGGATAGGGCGCGCCGCTCCCGAGGAATCGTGCGACAAAGCTGTAATTGAGCACGATCCAGCCCAGCGGCAGACAGAATATGGCCCAGGCCCTGGCATGCCGCGAGATGTTTCGCCGGTCGCTCAGCAGGAAGAAAAGGCCCTGGACGCAGGTGATCAGGAGCGAATAATAATGGGTCAGGATTGCGAGCGACGACAGTGTCGCCCAGATCACCGTCGTTCTCGACGTCTTGTCCGACATCATCCTGAGAAACGCCACGCATTGCAGGACGGCGAAAAGAAATATAAGCGCGTAGGGGCGGGCCTGCGTCGTGTAAAATATGCCCGGCATCCACAACGCCAGCAGCGCAGCCCAGACGTAGCGCGTGGTGCGGTCCGCTGGCCCGAAGCGCAAGACGAACAGCGGGGTTATAATCGAGCAGAACAGGCTCGGCACGCGGAGCGCGGTGTCACCGGCGCCCGCCAGCTTCTGCCACAGCCAGATGCTCGAATAATAAAGCGGACCGCTGAGTTCGTTCAGGCACCAGTCGATCAGCCCTTCGACCGTCGGTTGCGACGCGATCGTTCCTGTATAGGCTTCGTCGAACCAGAGCGGTGCATCGGCAATCGCAAGAACGCGGTAGACGACGCCGAGCGCGAATGCCGCCCAGAAGATCGGGACGATCAGATTGCCGCTCAGCGTGCGCATGACCGGTCGACTGCGATCATCGACGACGCCCGAAATCACCGGACGCCGATCACAGACAGGCTTCGAGGAACGGCTGGTCGAACCCGTACTGCTTTGCCTTGTCGAGCGTGTAGGGGCGCAGGCCCATCGCGCGATATTCGCCGATGATCTTGCCGTCGGCGCTTTCGTCGAGATATTCGAACTTGAACAGCTGCTGCGTCACGATCACGGGGCCTTCCATGCCGACGATCTCGGTGATGTCGGTAACGCGGCGAGACCCGTCACGCAGGCGCTTAACCTGAATGACGAGGTCGACCGAATCGGCGATCTGGCGCGAAATGGCTTCCTTGGGCATCTTGATGTCGCCCATCATGACCATGTTTTCCATGCGCGCGATGGCCTCGCGCGGGGAGTTGCTGTGGAGCGTGCACATCGAACCATCGTGGCCGGTGTTCATCGCGGCCAGAAGATCGAAACACTCCTGACCACGAATTTCGCCGAGGATGATCCGGTCCGGCCGCATGCGCAGCGCGTTCTTCACGAGATCGCGGATCGAGATTTCGCCCTGACCTTCGAGGTTCGCCGGCCGCGTTTCGAGCGGAAGCCAGTGCGGCTGCTGCAGCCGAAGTTCGGCCGCGTCCTCGATCGTCAGCACGCGTTCGCCCGGGTCGATCATTTTCGACAAGGCGTTCAGCATCGTCGTCTTACCCGAACCCGTGCCGCCCGAAATGACGATGTTGAAGCGGCATGCGCCCGCAATCTTAAGCGCGGTCGACATTTTTTCGGACATCGATCCGCCCTTGGCCATCATGTCGAGCGTGATCGGCTTGGCGGAGAATTTACGGATCGAGATCGCCGTGCCGCGAAGACTGAGCGGCGGCACGATGACGTTGACGCGGCTGCCGTCCTTCAGGCGGGCGTCGGCAAGTGGCGTCGTCTGATCGACACGGCGGCCGACCGAGTTGCAAATCCGCTGCGCGATCTGGAACAGATGCTCCTCGTCGCGGAACTGGATCGGCGCGATCGTCAGCTTGCCCTTTTTCTCGATATAGGTCTGGTCGGGGCCATTGACCATGATGTCAGTGATCGCCGGGTCGTTGAGCAGCTCTTCGAGCGGTCCCAATCCCAGCAGTTCGTCGACGAGCACTTTTTCGAGCGCGAACTGTTCGCGCCTGTTGAGCGTGAATTTCAGCTCGGCGAGCACCTCGCCAATGATCGGGCGGAATTCCTCGGCAAGCTCCTCCTTGTTGAGCGTCGCCGCCGCCTCGGGGTCGACGCGCTCGAGCAGGCGGGGGAGCACCTGTTCCTTTATCTTGTGGACGCTCGCCTCGAAGCCTTCGGCTTTGGGCTGGACTTCCATCTCGTTCGACTGGCGGTCGTTCAGCCGTGTCATCGCGTCCGATTGTTCGACCACCGGCGGTTCGGCCATCGCACCGGGCAGCGGGACCGAATCGAGCGGCGGAAATTGCTTGCCGCCTTCGTCGGGCGGCGCGGTTCCCGGGCCATGCATCGGCCGCGCAACGCCAAACGCCGGGCGGTTGCCGCTCGGTGTTCCGCTGACGCCGCCTCGTTTTCCGAATGCACTCATTCTGTACCCAGCGTTTAAGGGTGCCGTCCCAAAGATCGGATGGCGATTTAGGGTGAATAGGCTGGAAACTTTGACAAGTTCCTAATTCGACGAACGCGCATCCGCGACGCCGAATCAGGCGGCCCGATGCCCCTCGCGCTTCAACAGCTCGCGCTTGCGATCGAGGCCATAGGCATAGCCGCCAAGCGCACCATCGCTGCGGATGACCCGGTGACACGGAATAAGAACGGCAACGTTGTTCGCGCCGTTCGCCGATCCCGTCGCGCGGACCGCTGCGGGCCTGCCGACAGCCGCGGCAATCGCGGCATAGCTGCGCGTTTCGCCCGGCGGGATGCGGCGAAGCTCGTCCCACACGGCCTGCTGAAACGCGGTCCCGGCAACGTCGAGCGGAAGGTCGGGCATGTTGCCGGGATCGGCACAGGCCGCCACCGCGCCTTCGACCAAGGCGGCCATCGCGGAGCCGCCGGATTCGATCGTCGCGTTGGGAAAGCGGTTTTTCAGCGCCTGCGCGTCCTCGTCGAACGACAGCCGGCATATTCCTCTGTCGGTCGCGGCGAGAAGCATCGTGCCCAGCACCGTGTCGACGATGGCATAGCGGATCGTTACCCCCGCACCGCCACGTTTCCACGCCGAAGGCGTCATGCCGAGGCGGTCGGGCGCTGCGGCATAGAAGCGCGACGGGCTTTGATATCCGGCATCATAGATGGCGGCGGTCACGCTCTCGTTCCGGGCCAGCATCGTCTCGGTCCTTCCGGCCCGGAGTGCACGGGCATAAGCGGCGGGGGTCACGCCGGTGTCGCGTTTGAACAGCCGGTGGAAATGATGCGGTGCATAGCCGACGGCCCGCGCCAGCTCGTCGAGCGGCGGTACGGCATCGGCGGCTGCGATCAGCTCGAGCGCTTTCGCCACCGCCTCGCAGTCGCGACCCACTTCGTCGGGCTTGCAGCGCAGACAAGCGCGATACCCCGCAGCGCGCGCGGCCGCACCGTCGGCAAAATATTCGACATTGCCCGGCAAAGGATGCCGCGCGGGGCATGACGGCTTGCAGTAAATGCCGGTCGTCCTGACCGCACCGACGAATATGCCGTCGAACGCACGATTTCGAGCCGAGAAGGCGTCCCAGGCGGCTTGAGCGTCGATGCCGCGAGTTTCGGTCATGCGCGTTCCACCTTCGCCGCAAAGCATCCCGGCGCGGCATTGTGGGCATGGATATAGGCGATGTCGGGATTGACGAACACCTCGCGGATTTTGGCGTCGGCCTGTCCCGGCAGCGCTAGTGCAGCCGCCCGCAACATTCCCGACGCGTCGAAGGCCCTGAGACCAAGCGGCCGGCCGTTAAGGGCCGGGGGGACGCAGTCGAGATAGTCGGCCGCCTTCGTGGCCGTCTCGCGAACATAAATCGCATAACAGCTTCGGAACGGCGTGGCGACGTCATGGCTGACATGGTTGAGCAGGATCAGGGTCTCGCCCGGCTCGGCGTCGGCGAGCGTGATGCGACACGGATAACCCGGCTTGGCGTCGGCGGTTACCCGCTGGGCGCCTTGCACGGTCAGGTCGGCGGTATCCGCGCCCGCCAGGTGGGCAAAGGTCGCCGGATCGAGCCCGGTTATGCGATACGTCATTACACGCCCTCCTGCTTGTGAACGCGGATTAGGCGACATCGACGAACGCTGCATCCCGAACCTTGCGGTCAAACTTCGATTTCGAAGCGCAGGACACGCGCATCGGCAACCTTGCATCGCAGCAAAGCCAATGCTAGTCGCCCGCCAATTCCTGCCGCAGGACGCTTAGTCGTCGCACCGTGTGCAGGATTCAACCGTAACGTTCAGGGACACGGAAACGCGTGGAGACTTCCGGCGGTATTCAGGCTAGCCTTTCGGGCCGCTACGCATCGGCACTGTTCGATCTTGCGCGCGATGCAAAGGCGATCGACACGGTCGGCGCAAGTTTGACCCTGTTCGAATCGGCGGTCGCGCAGTCCGACGATCTGCGGCGGCTCGTTGCAAGTCCGCTCGTAGCGCGCGGTGCGGCCGCCGCCGCGATCGCTGCGGTCGCGGCTTCGCTCTCGATCGATGCGCTCACCGCGAAAATGCTTGGCGTTCTCGCCGCCAACCGTCGCCTTTCGCAAGTGTCACGGGTGATTGCAGATTTCCGGACACTCGCCGCACGCCATCGCGGCGAGGCGAGCGCGACCGTGACGACCGCGCACCCGCTCGACGACGGCCAGGTCGCGGCGCTCGAGGCGAAACTAAAGGCCCGCGTCGGCCGCGACGTCGCCGTTACGATGAAGATCGACCCGTCCATTCTCGGCGGGCTGATCGTCAAGATCGGATCACAGCTGATCGACGCATCGATCCGCACCAAACTCAATACCCTCGCGCATGCGATGAAAGGCTAGAGACGACCCATGGATATCCGCGCCGCCGAAATCTCCCGCGTTATCAAGGAACAGATCGCGTCCTTCGGCAACGAAGCCGAAGTCTCCGAAACCGGGCAGGTGCTGTCGGTCGGCGACGGCATCGCGCGGATACACGGCCTCGACAATGTCCAGGCCGGCGAGATGGTCGCCTTCGCCAACGGCGTGCAGGGCATGGCGCTGAACCTCGAAGCCGATAACGTCGGCGTCGTGATTTTCGGGTCGGACTCGGAAATCAAGGAAGGCGACGTTGTCAAGCGGACCGGCACGATCGTCGATGTCCCCGTCGGCAAGGGGCTGCTGGGCCGCGTCGTCGATGGGCTCGGCAATCCGATCGACGGAAAGGGGCCGATCGTTTCCGACCAGCGTTCGCGAGTGGAAGTCAAGGCGCCCGGCATCATCCCGCGCCAGTCGGTCAACGAACCCGTCCAGACCGGCCTCAAGGCGCTCGACGCGCTCGTCCCCGTCGGCCGCGGCCAGCGCGAACTGATCATCGGCGATCGCCAGACCGGCAAGACCGCCGTCGCGATCGATACCTTCATCAACCAGAAGGCGGGCCACGCGCAGGATGACGAGAGCCAGAAGCTCTATTGCATCTACGTCGCGATCGGCCAGAAGCGCTCGACCGTGGCACAGATCGTCCGCGCGCTCGAGGAAGCGGGCGCGATGGAATATACCATTGTCGTCGCCGCGACGGCGTCGGAGCCTGCGCCGCTCCAGTTCCTCGCCCCCTATACCGGCTGCGCGATGGGCGAATATTTCCGCGACAACGGCATGCACGCGCTGATCGTTTACGACGATCTGTCGAAACAGGCGGTCGCCTATCGCCAGATGTCGCTGCTGCTGCGTCGCCCGCCGGGCCGCGAAGCCTATCCCGGTGACGTGTTCTATCTCCACAGCCGCCTGCTCGAACGCGCGGCGAAGATGAACGCCGACAACGGCTCGGGCTCGCTTACCGCGCTGCCGATTATCGAGACGCAGGCCGGCGACGTGTCCGCCTACATCCCGACCAACGTGATCTCGATCACCGACGGCCAGATATTCCTCGAAACCGACCTGTTCTTCCAAGGCATCCGCCCCGCGATCAACGTCGGGCTGTCGGTGTCGCGTGTTGGTTCGGCCGCGCAGACCAAGGCGATGAAGAAGGTCTCGGGTTCGATCAAACTCGAGCTCGCGCAATATCGCGAAATGGCGGCCTTCGCTCAGTTCGGTTCGGACCTCGATGCCTCGACGCAAAAGCTCCTCAACCGCGGCGCGCGCCTGACCGAATTGCTCAAGCAGAAGCAGTATGCGCCGATGCCGTTCGAAGAGCAGACCGCGTCGATCTTCGCGGGCACGCAGGGGTATCTCGACAACATCCCGGTCAGCGACGTCACGCGCTACGAGGAAGCGATGATCTCCGACCTGCGCGCCAATCACGCGGGTGTGCTCGACGCGATCCGCACGTCGAAGGATTTGGGAGACGATGCGAAAGCGGGGCTCAAGTCCGCGCTCGACGCCTTTGCGAAGACGTTTGCGTAATTAGGTTTGTGCTCCTGCGAAAGCAGGAGCTTTGGCGACCAAGGCTCCTGCTTTTGCAGGAGCACAAGGGAATTGAATGGCAAGTCTGAAAGCCCTCAAGATCCGCATCGGCTCGGTGAAGTCGACGCAGAAGATCACCAAGGCGATGAAGATGGTCGCGGCGGCGAAACTGCGTCGTGCGCAGGAGGCGGCGGTCGCGGGCCGGCCGTACGCTGAAAAACTCGAAGCCGTGATGGCCTCGCTCGCATCGAAAGTCACCGTCAGCGCGTCATCGCCCAAGCTCCTCGCGGGCACGGGCAAGGATCAGGTTCACCTGATCGTCGTCGCGACGTCGGAGCGCGGCCTGGCAGGCGCGTTCAATACCAACATCGTCCGCGCCGCGCGCAAGAAGGCGGAAGCGCTCGAAGCGGCGGGCAAGACCGTGCGCTATTACATCGCGGGCAAAAAGGGCCGCGTTCTCAAACGCTTCAGTCCTGCCGCTGTCCTACACGATCAGGAAATGGGACATATCAAATATGTCGCATTTTCCGACGCCCAGGTCGTCGCCGAAGACCTCATCCGCCGCTATGGAGCGGGCGAGTTCGACGTCGCGCACCTGTTCTTCGCCAAATTCCAGTCGGCACTGGTTCAAGACCCCACCGGGATTCAGATCATTCCGGTACCGTTACAAGATTTCAGCGCCTCGCTAGTGTCACCTTTGTCACCTTCGGCAGGCGCTTCGGTCGAATACGAACCCGACGAGGAAACGCTCCTCGCCGAGTTGCTTCCCCGCAACGTCGCTATCCAGATCTTCCGCGCGCTCCTCGAAAATGCCGCGTCCGAACAGGGCAGCCGCATGACCGCGATGGACAACGCCACGCGCAACGCCGGCGACATGATCAACCGCCTGACCATCCAGTATAATCGCACGAGGCAGGCGGCGATCACGACCGAACTCATCGAAATCATTGCTGGCGCTGAAGCGCTTTAAACCGACCGAAAGCAGGAAACGAATATGGCAACCGCAGCCCCCACGACCGAAAAACCCGCCCGCAAGCCGCGTGCCAATAAGACCGCCGCGCCCGAAAGCAACGTCGTGCCGATCCAGACATCGAACAATGTCGGCGCGATTTCGCAGGTTATCGGCGCGGTCGTCGACGTGACGTTCGAGGATCAGCTCCCCGCGATTCTCTCGGCGCTCGAGACCGACAACAACGGCGTCCGTGTCGTCCTCGAAGTCGCGCAGCATCTCGGCGAGAACACCGTGCGCACGATCGCGATGGAAGCGACCGAGGGCCTCACACGCGGCCAGCGCGTGGTTGACACCGGCTCGCAGATTCGCATGCCCGTCGGCCCGATGACGCTCGGCCGCATCATGAACGTCATCGGCGAGCCGATCGACGAGCGCGGCCCCATTGGCGCGACTCTGACCGCACCCATCCACGGCAAGGCCCCCGAGTTCGTCGACCAGTCGACCGAAAGCGCCATCCTCGTCACCGGCATCAAGGTGATCGACCTGCTCGCGCCCTATGCGCGCGGCGGCAAGATCGGTCTCTTTGGTGGTGCTGGCGTCGGCAAGACGGTGCTGATCCAGGAACTGATTAACAACATCGCCAAGGGCCATGGCGGCGTGTCGGTGTTCGCAGGCGTTGGCGAACGCACGCGCGAAGGCAATGATCTCTATCACGAATTCCTCGACGCGGGCGTCATCGCCAAGGACGCCGACGGCAACCCGACGCCCGAAGGATCGAAGGTCGCGCTGGTATTCGGCCAGATGAACGAGCCCCCCGGCGCACGTGCCCGCGTGGCACTGTCGGGCCTCACGATCGCCGAATATTTCCGCGATACCGAAGGGCAGGACGTGCTGTTCTTCGTCGACAACATCTTCCGCTTTACGCAGGCGGGGTCGGAAGTGTCGGCGCTGCTCGGCCGTATTCCTTCGGCGGTGGGCTATCAGCCGACGCTGTCGACCGACATGGGCGCGCTGCAGGAGCGCATCACCTCGACCAACAAGGGTTCGATCACCTCGGTGCAGGCGATCTACGTCCCCGCCGACGATCTCACCGACCCTGCGCCTGCCACGTCGTTCGCCCACCTGGACGCAACGACCACGCTCAACCGCGCGATTTCGGAACTCGGGATTTATCCCGCAGTCGACCCCCTCGACTCGACCTCGCGCGTGCTGACGCCTGCGGTCGTCGGGCAGGAGCATTACGACACGGCCCGCAAGGTTCAGGAGACGCTGCAGAAATACAAGTCGCTGCAGGACATCATCGCCATTCTCGGCATGGACGAATTGTCGGAAGACGACCGCCTGACCGTCAGCCGCGCGCGCAAGATCCAGAAGTTCCTGTCGCAACCCTTCCACGTCGCCGAAGTCTTCACCGGCATCAGCGGCAAGTTCGTGCAGGTCGAGGACACGGTGAAGTCGTTCAAAGCCGTCGTCGAGGGCGAGTACGACCACCTTCCCGAAGCCGCGTTCTACATGGTGGGCGGCATCGAAGAAGCCGTCGCCAAGGCGCAGAAAATGGCCGAGGACGCCTGAGTGGCCGAGATCCATTTCGAACTCGTCACCCCCGAACGCGCGGTGCTCAGCACCGACGCGCATATGATTGTCGTCCCCGGAAGCGAGGGTGAATTCGGCGCGATGGCGGGGCACGCGCCGCTGATGACGACGATCCGCGACGGCGAAATCCGCGTTTATTCGAACGCGACCACGATTTCGCACCGGATCAGCGTGGCGGGCGGTTTCGCCGAAATCGGCGAGGCGGGGCTGACGGTCCTTGCCGAAAGTGCGACGGTCACGGGCTGAAGCCGGGCGGCGAACCGAATATTTACCATGTTCGACTAAGCGCGACCCGGGTCCGAGGGCTGCGGGTGAGTATGAACGAGATCGGGGTGAGCCGCGCGACGCAAGGACGGGGCCCAAGCGATCGCTTCGGTTTGGCGAGCGCAGCCATCCAACGAATTCTGTCCTCGCAGAGACGATGGTCCACGGCCGTAGCGGCGGCATTCCTTCTCCAGTTCGCGCTGATTTTCACGCACCGGCCGTGGGTCGACGAGTGGCAGGCGTTGCAGATCGCGCTCGAAACGCCGACGCTCGCAAGCCTGCTCGACAACCTGCTTTACGAGGGTCATCCGCCGCTCTGGTATCTGCTGTTGCGCGCAGGGTCGTGGATCATCCCGACCTATTGGATCCTTCCCGTCGTCACCGCAGGACTCGCGGCGGCGGCGCAGGCGATCATCCTGTTCCGGTCACCATTTTCGCGGGTCGAGCGGCTGGCGTTGTCGCTCGGCGTGGTGATGCTGTTCGAATATATGACGATCGCACGCGGGACGACGCTGGGCGTCGCTCTAAGCCTGATCGCATTGGCGAGCTTCAAGTCGCGCTGGTCCTGGCTTCCGCTGGCGCTGCTGCCGCTCGTCGATCTGCCGTTCGGCGTCATCTCGATCGCGCTGATCGCGCTGCGTGCGCGTGACCGGACGCTCTGGGCACCGGGTCTGGCGCTGTGGTTGATTTGCGGTCTGCTCGCGGCCTGGACGGTCATTCCTGCCGCCGACATGGTGCCTGCCAATCAACGAAACCTTTGGTGGTTCGACGCGTACCAGTGGGTCGAGCGGATGGGGTTTCTGCTCGTCCCGTTCCAGATGATCGGCAGCCAGATCCGCTGGGAAGCGTTCCTGCCCCTTCGTCTCGGCCTGGTCTGCGGCCCGCTGTTCCTGTGGTTTGCATATCGACAGACCCGGCACGATCGGCTTCACCTGATCCTGTATGGCGGGATCATATCGCTGAGCTTTGTCTTCAGCGTGGCGGTGTATCCGCAGCATGTCCGGCATCTCGCGGTCCTTGCGCTGCCTCTCTACCTCCTGAAGTGGCGCGACTGCGAGGCGGGGCGCACGCCCGATCACGCGTTTCGGCTATGGCTCGTCACGGGCGCAGTCTGTGGCCTGATCGTCACCGCGGTTAACTTCACACGGCCGTTCGACGACGCGCACCGCGCCGCCGCTTTCATCGAGGCGCACGGCCTGACGGGCAAGCGCTGGCTGGTCTATCCCGAAAACCGCGCGCAGGGGATCAGCGCGCTGACCGCCACGCCGTTCGAACGGGTTGGCCAGAACTGTACGCAAACGCTCATCCGGTGGAACGCGCGGACCGAGATTTACGACTATCGCGACCTCGAAGCCTATCTGCGCGCGAAGTTGCGGAACGACGGTCGTTTTTACTTGATGACCGATTTTGCGGTCGACGCCTTGCCGCGCGATCTCGTTCGAACGCTTGCGTCGTACGAAGGCAGCTACGGAGGTCAGCGCTATGTCCTGAGTGTCGTCGGTTCAGGCGCGGCCGAACGGTCGCGCGTTCTGCCCTCCTGCGTCCCCGGGTTGCGTCCGCTCGTGCGGCCAACGATCTGGAGCCTGTTTTAGTCCGCTTTTCCGGCTGCGCGGCAGTCGTACACGAGCCGTTCGTTCGGGACTTGCGGCAGGACGGCGCGCACGGCGCTTTCCATATCAGCGACCGACTGTCGCTGCGCGGGATCGGCGGTGCAGCTGTTGTTCCTGTAACGTGCGCGGATCGTCCGAGCCTTGTCCATCGCGTCCGCCGTCATCAGGAAACGCTCGACGGTGTAGCGCGTCCTTGCCGGATCGAAGCTCTGAATCGTCACGGTCGCGTCGGTATTGGGTACGAAGGTCCGACTCCACACGCCGGCGTTCGCGCCATATTGCGTCTTTCCGTTGACGCAGCCGTCGCTCCGCCAGTCGATCGGGACATCGTCGATCTTGGAAACCGTCACGCGGCTGCGATCGGCGTTGATCGAGCACAGCTTCGCGCCGGTCGTCGATGCATAGGCCGCGCTCGCTGCCTTTGCGGGATGCGCGGCTGCGTAGCGATCCTCGACCTCGGACAATTTGGGACGGGAGAGGAATGTCATAGCCGCACCCAGCGCAATCGCGACGCCGGCGACAATGCCGATCCAGCCGAGGGCGCGCTTGCCCATCGCGAGCGCGCTCCCGCCCCCGCCGGTGGCCAGCACACCGAGCGCAAGCATGAGCGCTGCGATCGCGATTGCGTTCTCGCGTTCGGTGGTGATCTCGTCCCGCAACTTGTTCTTCTCGAGCGCCGCCTTTGCGACATCACCTTCGGCGCGTTTCGCCTGAATCGCCGCCGCATCCTGATCGGCACGCGCGAGCGCCGCCTCGCGCGCCGCGACGTCGCCCAGCGATACACATGGTGCGGTCGAGACCGAAGGGGTGACTTTCGACTTTTCGAGGAACGCGAGCAGTTCGCGCGCCGAGATCGCAAACGCGAAAGTCGAATCAATGCCCTCGCTGACCGACAGAAAGCTGTTGATGCCGACGACACGGCCGCAGGCGTCGACAAGCGGTCCGCCCGAATTGCCGCGGCCGATCGCGGCATCGTGCAAGACGGTATCGAAGCGCGCGTTGGACCGCCGGCCGCCGACATGGCCCAGGCTCTTGACCGGCGACTGCGGGCGGATGACGTCGTCCACGCCCGATGCCATCGCGCGGTCGACGCCATAGGGGTAGCCGAGCGCCGCCACGGCCGCGCCGTCGGCGACCGATCCGCCGTAAAGCGTCGCGGGCGTGATGCTCCCCGACTTCAGCGCAATGACGGCAAGATCGAGTGCGGCTGAGTAAGCGACGACTTCGCCGACGTAGCGCCTGCGGCCTTCGCTCGGCACGATGCCGACGAAACCGCCACGCTCGACCGCGGCCTCGACGACATGTGCGTTGGTGACGATGCGCGTCGGCGAGATCGCGACGCCGCTGCCCATGCCGAGCGCTTCGTTCTGACCGGTTTCGTCGGGCGCGAGCACGACGATCCGCACGACGCTGCGCGCGGCGGCGTCAATGTCGGGATTTTCCTGCGCGTGCGCGACGGTCGTGGCGATAAGCGCGAACAGGAACAGGATGCGGGTCATGCGAGCGCCTTACACGAAGCTGTACGGATCGACATCCACCGCGACGCGGACTCCGCGCGGCCATTCGAGCGCGCCGAGCCAGGTGCGGATCACGTCTTGAACGGCAAGCGAGCGCCGGGCGTGGACGAGCAGGCGCTGGCGATGTCGACCGCGCAGCATCGCGAGCGGCGCAGGGGCGGGGCCGAAGGTTTCCATCCCCTCGACAGCGGGCGCGGCGCGGGCGATGACCGAGGCGGTCGTTTGCGCCTCGCGCAAGTCTTCCGACGAGACGATGATCGCTGCGAGGCGCCCGAAAGGCGGGGCACTTGCTTCTCGGCGGCTTTCGGTCTCGGCTGCGTAGAAGGCTTCGACGTCGCCAGAAACGAGCGCGCGGATGACGGGAGCCGTGGGTTCGCGCGTCTGGACGAAGACGCGTCCGGGCTTCGTGCCGCGACCCGCGCGCCCGGCGACTTGCGCGATCTGCTGGAAACTTCGCTCCGCCGCGCGAAGGTCGCCGCCCTGCAGCCCAAGGTCGGCATCGATCACGCCGACAAGCGTCAGGTTCGGGAAATGATAGCCTTTGGTCACAAGTTGCGTGCCGATGATGATGTCGATGTCACCCGATTCCATGCGCCCGACGAATTCGGCCGCTTTTGCAGGTGACCAGAGCGTGTCAGACGTCACGATGACGCGCCTGGCTTCGGGAAAAAGTTCGGCGACCTCATCGGCGATCCGTTCGACTCCGGGGCCGCAAGCAACCAGCGAATCCTCTGCCTTGCACTCGGGGCACGCACGCGGCGGCGCGGTCACGTGCCCGCAGTGATGGCATTGCAGGCACCCGATCAGCCGGTGTTCGACCATCCACGCCGTACAATTCGGGCATTCGAAGCGGTGACCGCACGACCGGCACAGCGTGAGCGGCGCATAGCCCCGGCGATTGAGGAACAGCAGGACCTGTTCGTGCCTTTCGAGCGTTTCCCCGATCGCGCGCACGAGCGTCGGCGCGAGCCAGCGCCCGCGCTCCGGCGGGTCGACAAGCAGATCGATCGCGGCGATCTCGGGCATCTGCGCTGCGCCATAGCGGCCGGGCAGTTTCAGTTCGCGGTAGTGACCGAGCGCGACCTGAGCCTGTGTTTCGATTGCCGGCGTCGCGGTCGCGAGGATGATCGGACAATCTTCGAAGCGCGCGCGCATGACGGCGACGTCGCGTGCGTGATAATGTACGCCGTCTTCTTGCTTGAAACTCGTCTCGTGCGCTTCGTCGACGACGATAAGGCCGAGATTAGGGTAGGGCAGGAACAGCGCCGAGCGCGCGCCGACGGTCACGCGTGCTTCGCCCACACCGATTGCCCGCCAGGCGCGCCGCCGCTGCGACCGTCGCAATCCGGAATGCCAGGCGACTGGTGCATGGCCGAAACGCGCCTCGAACCGGCGCAGGAACGGTTCGGTGAGCGCGATCTCGGGAAGCAAGACAAGTGTCTGCCTGCCCGCGCGAAGGGCTTCAGCGATGGCTTCGAAGTAGACTTCGGTCTTGCCCGACCCGGTGACGCCGTCGAGCAGTGTCGGGGCAAATGCTCGGGCTTGAACGTCGGCGACAAGCGCGCCCGCTGCGGCACCCTGTGCCACGGACAGGGTCGGTGGCGCGAATGCGGGATCGGGGGGCGGGTAAGGCGCGTCGATGGTGACTGCAACGGCCTCGATCGCGCCGATCTTTACGAGCCCGCGAATGACGCCGTCGGAGACATCGGCGATCAGGGCGAGTTCACGGATCAGCCCCTGGCGTTCGCCGATGCGATCGAGCGCTTGCGCGCGCTGCGGAGTCAGGCGCCCGGGGATGAGGCCCGTCCCACGATATTCGACGACCGTCCGGCGGTCGTCGAGCGCGGACGCGCTGGCCAGCGCCATCCGCAACACGGCTGCGGGCGGGGCGAGGTAATAGTCGGCAGTCCACTCGATCAGCCGCCGCAACGGCGCGGGCAGCGGCGGCAGGTCGTAGACCGAAGCCAGGTTGCGCAGCCGATTGTCGCCGACTTCGGCATCGGAGGGCATGGTTTCGGGTTCCCAGACCACGCCTGCGAGCTGCCGAGGCCCCAATGGCGCAACGACGATCGATCCGGGTTCGACCGTCATGCCCTGGGGGATGCGGTAATCGAGCGGGCCGAGCGCGGCATTGAGAAGAAGAACCCGCGCGCGTGCCATGCCGCCCACTAGCGTGACGCGGCGAAAAGCGCGAAAGCAAATCGCGCGCCGGCCGTCATTTGCTGCGACGATGTGGCCGGATTGTCGAGACGCGCTATCTTTCGTGGCATATGGTGCTGACCCGCGGACCGAAGTAGAGCGGCGCCAACCGAAAGGACGATCCGTGAAGTTTTTCGCCGATACCGCCGATACCGCCGAGATCGCTGAACTGGCCGCAACCGGTCTGCTCGACGGGGTCACGACGAACCCCTCGCTGATCCACAAATCGGGGCGCAAATTCATTGAGGTCGTGCAGGAAATCTGTGGCCTGGTCGACGGGCCCGTATCGGCCGAAGTCGTCGCGCTCGATCATGCCGAGATGATGCGTGAGGCCGACGTTCTTCGCAAACTCGCAGCGAACGTCTGCATCAAGGTGCCGCTGACGATCGACGGGTTGAAGACATGCAAGGCGCTGTCGGGCGAGGGAACGATGGTCAACGTGACGCTGTGCTTTGCGCCGGTCCAGGCGTTGCTTGCGGCAAAGGCCGGAGCGACGTTCATCTCGCCATTCGTCGGACGTCTTGACGACATCGGCCAGGACGGGATGGACCTGATCCGCGACATCCGCCTGATCTACGACAATTACGCATTCGCGACCGAAATACTCGTCGCGAGCGTTCGCCACCCGATCCACATCCTCGAAAGCGCGCGGATCGGTGCCGATGTCATGACGGCGCCGCCAGCCGTCATCAAGGCGCTGTTCGCGCACCCGCTGACAGAAAAGGGGATTGCCGGTTTCATGGCCGACTGGGCAAAGACCGGACAGGCGATTGCATGAGGTCGTCGCCTTTGCGCAACATCTGACGCGCGACCGGCGACGTTCGGTGCATACCGTTCGGGCCTATGTCGCGACCGCGGAACGTCTGGCGGCTCACCTCGGCTCGGTCCGCGTGCCCGACACGCTCGAGCTGCGCGGATACCTGGCCGCCCGCCGTTCCGATGGGCTGTCGAACGCCAGTGCCGCGCGCGAGCTTTCGGCGATACGGTGCTTCCTGGAATTCATCGGTGGTGCCGACGCGGGGCCGCGGATCAAGGGTCCGCGCGTCAAGAAAGGCCTGCCGCGTCCGATCACCCCTAGCGAAGCGATCGCGCTTGCCGAGGATGTCGCAGGACAGGCTGACGAAGCCTGGGTTTCGGCGCGCGACTGGGCGGTGCTGATGCTGCTGTACGGCGCAGGGTTGCGGATCGGCGAGGCGACGGGGCTGACCGGGGCCATACTTCCGCTCGGCGCGACGATGACGGTGACCGGCAAGCGCGAGAAGACGCGGCTGGTGCCGCTTCTTGCGCAGGTCAAAACCGCGATCGAGCATTATGTCGCGCTCTGCCCCCACGCTGTGCAGCGACACGAACCGTTGTTCAGGGGCGTGCGCGGCGGCCCGCTCAGCCCGGCGGTCGTCCGGCGCTCGGTGCGCGTCGCGCGTGGCCGGCTCGGGCTGGCCACGCGCACGACCCCGCATGCGCTGCGACACAGTTTTGCCACGCACCTCCTCGCGCGCGGCGCCGACCTCAGGAGTCTTCAGGAGCTGCTCGGCCACGCCAGCCTGTCGTCGACGCAAATCTATACGTCGGTCGATGCCGCGCACCTGCTCGACGTCTATCGAAACGCACATCCGCGCGGCTAGCGGAACGGCGGCTCGTTGAACGCCCTGAGTTTACGGGAATGTAGTTTTGCGCCTTCGCGGCGCAATTCATTACAGGCTTCGATACCGATCTTCATGTGCTCGGCGATCGCGCGTTCGTAGAACCGGTTCGCCTGGCCCGGAAGTTTGAGTTCGCCGTGGAGCGGTTTGTCCGACACGCACAGCAACGTGCCATAGGGGACGCGGAAGCGGTAGCCCTGCGCGGCGATCGTGGCCGATTCCATGTCGATGCCGACCGCGCGCGATTGCGAAAAGCGCAGCGCCGATTTCGAGAACATCAGTTCCCAATTGCGATCGTCGGTGGTGACGATCGTGCCGGTGCGCAGACGCCGTTTGAGGACATCTCCGGTTTCGCCCGAAACGGTCTCGGCGGCGCGGGCAAGCGCCTGTTGCACTTCGGCGATCGCGGGCACGGGGATTTCAGGCGGAAGCACGTCGTCGAGTACATGATCGTCGCGCAAATAGGCGTGCGCGAGAACATAGTCGCCGATGCGCTGCGACGGGCGCAGGCCGCCGCAATGGCCGATCATCAGCCACGCTTCGGGGCGGAGCACCGCCAGATGGTCGCAGATCGTCTTCGCATTCGATGGCCCCACGCCGATGTTGACGAGCGTAATGCCGCTGCGATCAGGAGCGCACAGGTGCCAGGCAGGCATCTGGTGACGGCGCCAGGCGTCGCTGGTGATGACGGTTTCGGGATCTTGCGTATCGCGCGTGACGCAGACGTCGCCTGCGCCCGACAGATGCGTGTACGGCGTATCGCCACCGAGCTGACTGAGCGCCCAACGAGCGAATTCGTCGACATAGCGGTGGTAGTTGGTGAAAAGGATGTACTTCTGCACATCCTCGGGCGGGGTACCCGTATAGTGTCGGAGCCGCGCCAGCGAAAAGTCGGTACGCAAACCGTCGAAGAGCGCGAGCGGACGCGGTCCGCCATCGCCGATGTCGAAGACTCCGTCGGCGATCTCGTCGCCGATATGGGCGAGTTCGGTCGCCGGAAACCAGCGCGCGAGTTCCGTCGCGCTGACGTCGTCCAGTCCCATGTCGGCGTCGAGAACATAGGGAAAAGGGATTTCCTGACGTCCGGGGCCAACCTCGACGGTGACATCATAATCGGCGATCAAGAGGTCGAGCTGTTCGATCAGATATTCGGAGAACAGGCGCGGCCTGGTAATGCTCGTCGCGTAATGTCCTGCCTGCGTCAGTCGCCCGAACGACCGGCTTGGAAGAACCCCGTTGTCATCGCCCGAATAGTGAACGCGTATCTCGGGATAGGCAAAACTTCCGTCGTTCCGCGCCGCAGGATCGGGCCGGGTGCCGTGGAGAACATATGCCACGATCGCCTCGCGAAGCCGTGTCGTGGACGCGACGAACAGGGCGTCGAGCTGGTCGACAAGCTGACGCCCGGTCGGAGTTCTCGCGATCTGCGCTGTCATCGTCCGCCTCTATCCGCGAACGATGACAGCCGCAAGATTGAGGATTAAAGCTGTTCGAGCATGTATTCGGCCGCACTGACCCGAAATTCACCGCCCGCTTCGACATTCAGCTGAGCGACCGTGCCGTCGTCGACGAGCATCGAAAAACGCTGACCGCGCGTCCCCATCCCAAAGCCGCTGCCGTCCATCGTCAGCCCCAGCAATTTGGCGAAATCACCGTTGCCGTCGGCGAGCATCGTGACTTTGCCGTCGACCCCCGCGCTCTTGCCCCACGCGCCCATCACGAACGCGTCGTTGACCGCGGTACAGGCAATCTCGTCGACACCTTTGGCTTTCAGATCCGCCGCTTTTTCGACGAAGCCGGGAAGATGCTTGGCCGAACATGTCGGCGTGAATGCCCCCGGGACCGAGAACAAGGCGACCTTGCGACCCGCGAAATAATCCGCAGTAGACACTTGTTCGGGTCCGCTTTCCGTCACCTTGGTCAGCGTCGCTGCCGGTATTTTGTCGCCAACGGCAATCGTCATCGTTCGTCTCCTGCGATTCGGGTAAAAGTTCGTCTCGCGCCTTGGTTCGCCGCGCGCAAGCGGCGTTAATCCTTTCGATATGTTTTTGGCCAAGGGTCAGCTCTCCACGATGTCGCAGGCGGTCCCATGATCAAGGCTATCATCTTCACGCTCGCCACCGTCGTGATCGTCGCGGCGCCGGGACAAGCGGTCAACTGTATCGCCTCGACCACCGTGGGGCGATAACATATAAAGACATCTTTATATTTGCCTTTCAACTGCCAGGTCGATACGGGCGTTCTCATCCCAATCTGACCTGGAGACTTCTTGTGGCTACCGCTGCCGTCCTGAACGATGCCGATTACGTCATCGCCGATCTCTCGCTTGCCGCGTTTGGCCGCCGTGAAATCGACATTGCCGAAACCGAAATGCCAGGGCTGATGGCGCTGCGTCAGGAGTTCGGCGCATCGAAGCCGCTGAAGGGCGCACGGATCGTCGGATCGCTGCACATGACGATCCAGACGGCGGTGCTGATCGAGACGCTGACCGCGCTCGGTGCCGATGTCCGCTGGGCGACATGCAACATCTTTTCGACGCAGGACCATGCAGCGGCGGCGATCGCGGCGGAGGGGATACCGGTATTTGCGATCAAGGGCGAGAGCCTTGCCGACTATTGGGATTATGTCGGCCGCATTTTCGACTGGGGTGATGTCACGTCGAACATCATCCTCGACGACGGCGGCGATGCGACGATGTTTGCGCTATGGGGCGCAAAGCTCGAAGCAGGCCAAAGCTTCGGCGAACCCGAAAATGAAGAAGAGGTCGAGTTTCAGCGTGCGCTGAAAGCGTTCATTAAGGCGCGTCCCGGTTACCTGACGGAGACCGTCAAGAATTTGAAGGGCGTTTCGGAAGAAACGACGACCGGCGTCCACCGCCTCTACGAAATCGCCAAGAAGGGTGAGCTGCCGTTTCCGGCGATCAACGTGAACGACAGCGTGACCAAGTCGAAATTCGACAACCTTTATGGCTGCAAGGAATCGCTGGTCGACGCGATCCGTCGCGCGACCGACGTCATGCTCGCGGGCAAGGTCGCCTGCGTCGCGGGCTTCGGCGACGTCGGCAAGGGTTCGGCGCAGTCGCTGCGCAACGGCGGCGCTCGTGTGATGGTTACCGAAATCGATCCGATCTGCGCGTTGCAGGCGGCGATGGAAGGCTTCGAAGTTGTCACGATGGAAGAGGCCGTCCAGCGCGCCGACATCTTCTGCACGGCGACCGGCAATGCCGACGTGATCACCGCCGACCATATGAAGGCGATGAAGCCGATGTCGATCGTCTGCAACATCGGGCATTTCGATTCTGAAATCCAGATCGCGGCACTGTCGAACTACAAGTGGACCGAGGTGAAGCCGGGGACCGATCTGGTCGAGTTTCCCGACGGCAAGCAGATTTTGATCCTTGCCAAGGGCCGCCTCGTCAACCTCGGCTGTGCCACCGGACATCCGTCGTTCGTAATGTCGGCGAGCTTCACCAATCAGGTGCTGGCGCAAATCGAGCTCTGGACGAAGTCGGAGACGTATCAGAACCAGGTTTATGTCCTGCCCAAGCATCTCGATGAGAAGGTCGCGAGCCTGCATCTCGAAAAGCTCGGGGTGAAACTGACGACGCTCAGCGATAAACAAGCCAGTTATATCGGTGTTCCGACCAGCGGACCGTTCAAGCCCGACCATTATCGCTATTGAACGAAACGCCGGTTTCCTTTCGGCGGATCGCCTGTCTAAGACGGCCCCGATGATCGGCCGCTTGTTCACATGCTTACGCTGACCACCGCACAAGCGACGATTGCGGGGAGCGTGCTTGCCGTCTGGCTTTGCACGGCGGCGTGGACGATGGTCAGTGGCCTGCAGATGCGCAGGCGATCGCAATTCGCGTCCGAACAGGCCGACCGGCTTGCCGCGCTGCTCGAATCGGCACCCGCGCTGCCGCTGGTCGTCCGCGCCGACGGGCGCGTCGAGGCGCAGGCGCGGCTTGCCGACTGGCTCGGCCTACCGCGCCTGCCGACGTTTCTTGCCGACTTTGCGGGCAAGGACGCCGGACTTTCGGACACGAACGCAGCAACACTGGTGGCAGAGGTTGCAGCCGCGCATCGCACCGGCAAGGCCTTCACTCTGTCGATGCAGGCGATCGGGTCGAACCGGACGCTGCTTTTGCGCGGCAGTCCCGCCGCGATCGGCCTTGGGTCACGTGGCTCGGTCATCGTCTGGGTGTTCGACGCGACGGAAAGCCAGGCGGAGATCGGGCGTCTCGGGAACGAGGTTGCTCGGCTTGGGCGGGCGTTTGCGGCGCTGTCGCAACTGATCGAGGCAGCGCCGATCCCGATGTGGCATCGCGGCCCCGACCTTCGTTTGACGCTGGTCAACCGCGCGTTCGTCGACGCGGTCGACGCGGCCGATGCCGACGATGCGATCGCGCGCGGTCTCGAACTCGTCGAACCCGGGACGGGTGCAAGCCCGCTCGCCGCCGCCGCCGCGGCGCGCGATGCCGGTGAGACACGCGCGCGCGACGTGCCCGCGACGATCAAAGGCCAGCGCCGTTCGATGCGCGTTGTCGACGTGCCGTTGGGCGAATCGGGTGTTGCCGGCTACGCACTCGACAACGACGAGCTCGACCGGGCGAAAGCGGCTTTTCGGCGTTTCGCCGATACGCAGCGCGACACACTCGATCGCTTGTCGGCCGGGGTGGCGCAGTTCGACCCCGACCGTACGCTCACTTTCTGCAACCTTCCTTTTCAGAGGATGTTCGGCCTCAAGACCGAATGGATCGCCGACCGTCCCGAATTCGATCGCGTGCTCGAACGTATGCGTGAAGCCGGACGCGTGCCCGAGGCGCGCGACTTCCCGGCCTGGAAGGCCGAACGGCGCGAGTGGTTTACAGCCGTCGGCGGCGCCGAGGAGGAAGCGTGGCTCTTGCCGGGCGGCGCCCACCTGCGCGTCGTCGCCCAGCCGCTTCCCGATGGCGGGCTGCTTCTTGTGTTCGAGGACCGGACCGAACAGATCCAGCTTGCGAGCGCGCGCGACACGCTGTTGCGCGTGCGTGAGGCGACATTCGACAATCTTTTCGAGGCTGTCGGGGTGTTTGCCTCCGACGGACGACTGCATCTGTGGAACAACAAGTTTCGCGATGTCTGGGGATTTTCGGACGAGATGCTCGCCCGACATCCGCGTGTCGACGCGCTGGCGGAAAACGCGGCGTCGCGGCTCAACAATCCGGCGCGCGCAGCGATGATCCGCGAACTCGTCCGCGCGGCGACGTCCGAACGCAAGTCGCGCGGCGGGCGCGTGGCGTTCAAGGACGGGCGGCACTTCGAATTCGCCGCGGTGCCGTTACCGGACGGCAACGCGCTTTTCACGATGCTCGATATCACCGACAGCCGCCGTGTGGAGCGCGTGTTGCGTGAACGCGCCGACGCACTCGTGGCGGCCGACAAGGTCAAGACTGCATTTGTGGCCAACGTGAGCTACGAATTGCGCACACCGCTGACGTCCATCGGTGGTTTCGCCGAGATGCTCGACAAGGGCTATGCCGGGCCTTTGACCGAGCCGTCGCGCGATTATGTGAAGGCAATTCTCGATTCGGTCGGCACGCTTGGCGAACTCGTCGACGAAGTGCTTTTGACGACACAGGATGAGGCGGGGCTGGCTGGCGTCAACCGTGAGACGGTCGACCTGATCCAGGTGCTCGATGCCGCCGCCGCCGAGCATGACGCCGCGGCAAGGGCAAAAAACCTCGACTTCGTCACCGACTTCGAAGCCGGCGTCGGTCGCGTTGAAGGCGATGCGAAACGCCTGCGCGTGGCGATCGCAGCGCTGCTCGAAGCTGCGATTGAAACGACACCGGTCGGCGGACGCGTACTTTTGCATGCAAAGGGGACCGCGGATGTCGCGACGATCGTCGTTTCGGATAACGGATCGGGCGAGGCGGGCGAGGATGCGCGTGCTGTGCGCGAGACAGTCGAAGCGCACGGCGGCGTTCTCACACGTCTTGCCGAAGTCGGGCAGGGGACCGCAACCACGATCGAATTGCCGCGCTGATGCGCCTGGCCGATGCCGACGCGACGGGTAACGCAGGCGCGGTATTGGGCAGCCGTGTCGCGCGCGGCGATGTGATCGCCCTGTCGGGATCGCTTGGCGCCGGCAAGACGACGTTCGCGCGCGGCTTGATCGGCGCGCTCGGCTTCGAAGGCGAGGTGCCTTCGCCCACATTCGGCATCGTGATCCCCTATGCACCACCCGACGTTCGGCTGCCGGTCTGGCATGTCGATCTGTACAGGATCGAGGATCCGGGACAAATCGCCGAACTCGGGCTGGACGACGCCCGCATCGACGCCGTGCTGATTATCGAATGGCCCGAACGCATGGGTGCATCGCTCTGGGCAGACGCCTTGCGGATCGACTTCGTCCGCGAGCGCGACGCACGGCGCTTGACAGCGAAGGTCCCTGCGTCATGGGAAGCGCGATGGCCGTTCCGATGATACCGCCGATTGCGGCACTGGCGTTTCTGGACAAGGCGGGATGGGCGGATGCCGAGATCCGCCCGCTTGCGGGCGACGCGTCGTTCCGCCGCTATTTTCGCGTCATCGCCCCAGGCCGGGCAGCGGTCCTGATGGACGCGCCGCCGCCGCATGAGGACCCGCGACCGTTCGTCGAGGTTGGCCGATATCTGAGCAGCGTCGGCCTGCGTTCGCCGGCGATCCTTGCACAGGACCTCGATGCGGGGCTTTTGCTGATCGAGGATTTTGGCGACTGTCGGATGCGCGAGGCGGTCGATGCGGAAATTGCAACCGAAGCGCGCGTTTATCGCGGCGTGGTTGATGTTCTGATCGAGCTGCATCGTCATGCGCCGCCGCAACTGCCGCGTCATGGCCTCGACCAGTGGATCGACGAGCTTGACCTGTTCGTCGATTGGTATTGCCCAAAGCTGGGCCTGGCGGTCGACGACGCAGGATATCGCGCGGCATGGCGCACAGTGCTGAAACCTGCGGACAACGATCCGGTAGACTGGGTGACCGAACTTCGCGATTTTCATGCCGAAAACGTGATGTTGACCGATGGCGACGGTCTTCGTTGTTTCGGCCTGCTGGATTTTCAGGACGCGCGCATCGGTCATCCCGCCTATGATCTGGTGTCGATGCTCGAGGATGCCCGCCGCGACGTCTCACCGGAGGTCGAATCGGCGATGCTCGACTATTACATGCAGGCGACCGGGCGCGCCCCCGAGTTCGCCGATGCGTACTGGACGCTCGGCGCACAGCGCAACACGCGGATCCTGGGGGTATTCGTCCGCCTGTGGCAGCGCGACGGCAAGGCGCATTATCGCGCCTTTCAATCGCGGATGTGGGGTCTTCTCGAACGCGACCTGAAACATCCGGCGCTTGCCCCGGTGCGCGAATGGTTCGACGCCAACGTCCCGGCGCACGCGCGGGCAGCGGCATGGTCACAATACGCATGAACGCACGGCGTCCGCTGTCGTTGTCGCTGCCACATAGCGCGAAGGTCCCCAAGACCGCGATGGTCATGGCGGCGGGCCTCGGCAAGCGCATGCGGCCGCTGACCGCGACCAAACCAAAGCCGCTCGTGGCCGTGGCCGGCCGATCGCTGATCGATCATTCACTGTCGCGGCTTGCCGCGGCGGGCGTGGAACGTGCGGTCGTAAACGTCCATTATCTTGCCGACGCGATGGAGGCGCATTTGAAACGCAACCATCACGGCATGGCGATCGTCATTTCGGATGAGCGCAAGCTTCTTCTGGAGACCGGGGGCGGGCTGATCCGCGCGTTGCCGCTGATCGACGCAGATCCTTTTCTCGCGGTCAACTGCGACAATCTGTGGGTCGATGGTCCGACCGATGCCTTCACGATGATGGCGGAGCGGTGGGACGATACGACGATGGACGCCCTGTTACTCATGGTGCCGCAGGCGCGAGCGAACTGCCACAAGGGGCGCGGCGACTTCCATATGGATGCGGTCGGCAGGCTCAGTCGCCGCAAGCCCGGACGGATTGCGCCGTTCGTGTGGACCGGCTTGCAGATGCTGTCGAAGCGATTGATCGTCGATCCGCCGTCGGAGCGTTTCTCGACGAACATATTCTGGGATCGTGCGATTGCCGCCGGCCGCGCTTTCGGCGTCGTGCATCAAGGGCTTTGGTTCGACGTCGGACATCCGGCGGCGATATCCGAAGCCGAAGCCATTCTTGCGGATGCCTGAAACGAGGCAAGGCGTCGCCCAGCGCGGACCGGCGGTCTTCACGATCCCGGTTCACCGCAACTTCGCCGATGCACTCGTCAACGGTCTGCTGGCCCAATTCGGTGAAGATCGCCTCGCACTTGCGCGCGGCCTGATCCTTGTTCCGAACAATCGCACCGTGCGCGCGATCACCGACGCGTTCGTCCGGCGCGCCGCAGCCGGACTGCTGTTGCCGCGCATGGTAGCGGTCGGCGAGGTCGGCGAATATGCCGTGGGCCTCGCGCTCGATCCGGCGGGCGGTGCGACGCTCAAGGCGCCCGTCGCACCGCTGGTCCGTCGGTTTGCGATGGCGCGCCTGTTGCAGCAGGCGCGCGCCGAAATGCGCAATCCTGTGGATGCGGCCGAAGCGGTGCGGCTTGCGACCGACCTCGCCGCGACGCTTGACACTCTACTGGCGGACGACATCGCGCCAACCGCGTTGAAAACGCTCGACGTCGGAGCCGAACTGTCGATCCACTGGCAGAAGTCGCTCGACCTGATCGCGATCCTGCTCCACCGCTGGCCCGAAGAGCTGGCGCGGCTCGACCGGATCGACGTGGTTGCGCGAAACAATATCCTGTTGCGGCGACAGGCGCGGGCATGGAGCGAGGCACCGCCGCCGGGCTTTGTCGTGGCGGCGGGCGTGACCACGTCGGTCAAAGCGGTGGCAGAGCTGCTGCACGTTGTCGCACGTTTGCCGAACGGTTCGGTGGTGCTGCCAGGACTCGATATCTACAGCACCGATGACGAATGGGAGGTGATCGCCTCGAGCGCAAGCGAGGGACATCCGCAGCATCACCTGCGTCTTCTGCTCGACCGGATTGCCGTGGCGCGAAGCGACGTGAAGCGCTGGCGATGGGGCGACGGAAAAGTGCGTCAGGCCCAGCGCGCCAGATCGGTATCGAATGCGTTCGCTCCCGCGCGATTCACCGCAAAGTGGAACGCGCTGACGCCGCGCTTTCGATCGCTGCCCGGCGTGCGCATTGCCGAGTTCGCCACCCCCGCCGATGAGGCGCAGGGCGTCGCAATCGCGCTTCGCGAGGCGCTGGAGACCCCTGGCCGTACGGCGGCATTGGTCACGCCCGATCGTGCACTTGCCCAACGGGTCGTGGCGCACCTGAAGCGCTGGGGCGTCGATGCCGATGATTCAGGGGGGCGGCCGCTCGGGGTGACGCCCGCCGGGACGCTTATCCGATCCGTTGTGGAGGTGGCGGAGTCGGGCTTTGCACCGGTTGCGCTGCTTTCGCTGCTGAAACATCCGCTGGTCGACGCCGGACGCGACCGGCAGGAGTGGTTGCGGGGCGTCCGGGCACTGGACCTCGCGTTGCGCGGTCCGCGACCGGCACCGGGCCTGGCGGGGCTTGCCGCGCATCTTGCCGCAGGGGATGTGTGGACACGCCAGATTGGCAAGATTGCCGAGGCGTGGTGGACCGACGTCAGTCCGCTGTTCGAGCCCATCGAACGGGCGTTCGCGCCCGCGCATCCCGAGTTCGCGGCGCTTGTCGAAGCGGTTCGCGAAACGGTGGCTGTACTCGCTGGAGATCACGCCTGGGACGGTGCGGCGGGCCGCGCTGCATCCGATCTGCTCGCCGCCCTAGCGACCGCGGCAGTCGAAGCGCCGCTCGACTTCGAAAGCAAAGCGCTCGCGCCGCTGTTCGATCAGCTGATGAGCGAGATCGCTGTTCGGCCGCCGCAGGGTGGACACCCGCGGATCGCGATCTGGGGCCTCCTCGAAGCGCGTTTGCAGTCGGCCGACCTGCTGATCTGCGGCGGGCTGAACGAAGGCGTGTGGCCGCCGGGTGCGACGCCCGACCCGTGGCTTGCACCCAAGGTCCGCCTCGAATTGGGTCTTGGCGGGCTCGACCGGCGCGTCGGCCTTTCGGCGCATGATCTTGCCACGGCGCTGGGGGGCCGCGAGGTCCTTTTGACGCGTGCCCGCCGCGATATGCGGGCACCGACGATATCGTCGCGGTTCATCCTCAGACTCGAGGCGATGTTGGGTGGGATCGATGCCGACGACCGGGTCGTAAATCTTGCTCAGAATATCGATGCTGCAGATGCGAAGCCGCAGCTTGCCGCCCGTCCGGCACCGTCGCCATCGGTCGAAATGCGGCCGAAGATGATCTCGGTGACCGATGTCGACCGGCTGAGGGCGGACCCTTTTGCATTTTACGCTCGCCAGATCCTGAGATTGTCCGCGCTCGACGCGGTCGATGCCGACCCCGGGCCCGCATGGCGTGGCACGATCGTCCATGCGATCTTCGACCGATGGTTTCGAGAAGACGGCCTTGACCCGGCAAGGCTTGCAGACCGGGTCGCTGACCTGTTCGACGATCCGGCCATGCATCCCGTTACGCGCGCGCTGTGGCAGCCACGCCTTGTCCGCGCGATCGACTGGATCGCCGGGCAGGTTGCTCACGACGCCGCGTTGGGGCGCCACGTGATCGAGAGCGAGTGCAAGGGGGCGATCGCTTACGCCGGGATCACGCTCAAGGGCATCGCCGACCGGATCGACCAAAGTGACCGCGGGCTGGCGATCGTCGATTACAAAACCGGCAAGCCGCCGAGTCCGAAAGCCATAAACGCCGGCTTTGCAAATCAGTTGGGCCTGCTTGGCCTGATCGCCGCGCGCGGCGGGTTTCCGGATGTCGCAGGTGACCCGGCCGACTTCGAATATTGGTCGCTTGCCAAGGATGGCGACAGTTTTGGCAAGCGAAGCGTTCTGAAGCACCCTGACATCGTCGCAACGGCGGCCGCAAACCTGACGAGCACTGCGTTGAAATGGCTTACCGGGAGCGAACCGTTCGTCGCCAAGCTCCAGCCCGAATATGCTCCCTACGCCGAATATGACCAGTTGATGCGCCTTGGCGAATGGTATGGCCGTGAAAGCTAGGAGTTTCGCGCCGCACGCCGCGCTACGCGCCGAGCAGAAGGCAGCTTCGGACCCGGCCGAGCATGTCTGGCTGTCGGCATCGGCGGGCACGGGCAAGACATATGTGCTCTCGGCGCGGGTGCTGCGGCTGCTCCTGCGCGGCGTGGCACCCGATGCGATCCTGTGCCTCACTTTTACCAAATCGGGCGCGGCCGAGATGGCCGAGCGTGTCCATACCCGTCTCGCTGGTTGGGTCCGGCTCGACGGACCTGCGCTTGCGGCCGAACTGAAAACGCTCGACGAGGATTTCGGCCCGGCGTCGATCGCCGTCGCCCGGACCTTGTTCGCAAATGTGCTCGAATCGCGTGGCGGCGGTCTGCGGATCATGACGATTCATGCGTTTTGTCAGACGCTTCTCGCCGGTTTCCCGCTTGAAGCGGGGATATCCCCGGGCTTTCGGCCGCTTGAGGGGCGTGAAGAGGCATTGCTTGCCCAAAATGTGCTGAGCGAATTGATCGTGACCGCCGAGCGCGAAGGCGACGCGCGCCTGCTTGGCGATGTCCGGGCGATGAGCATGCGGCTCGGCGAGGATGGTGTCGTAGCATTTCTGAAGCGCGCGGCCCCGGCGCTTGAAACGCTCGAGGCGCTGGGTCCCGGCGTCGAGGCGACGGTGCGGCGCGCGATGGACGTGCCGGCCGAGTATTCCTTCGACGATCTAGTCGCCGCATGTGCCGACGACGGATTCGATCGGCAGGCGCTCCTCGACCTCAGCGCCGCACTCGACCGCTGGGGTTCGAAACGCGCAACCGAACGGGGAACGCGTATCGCCGGATGGCTGCTCGGCACGGCGGAGCAGCGTGCCGCCGAACTGCCCGCGCTTGCGCGCGCATGGTGCAAGGCCGACGGCACGTTGTTCGCCGGAAAAGGCTGGGTGCCCGACGACCCGGGCTATGATGCGTTGGTCGAAAAACTGGACGCCTGG
This sequence comes from Sphingomonas sp., assembly GCA_965249015.1. GTDB lineage: Bacteria > Pseudomonadota > Alphaproteobacteria > Sphingomonadales > Sphingomonadaceae > Sphingomonas_O. Next base: position 33,516 of record CBDFLB010000002.1, read on the forward strand.
TGCCGCAGCCATTTGGAGCGCGCCGGGCGCGCCGCGCTCGCCGCCGACACGACGGCAGCGCTGAGAGCCGCACAGCGCTTTGCGCGCGCTTATGCCGACGCCAAGCGCGCCCGCGGCCTCGTCGACTTCGACGATCAGATCCGGCTCACGCGGGCGCTGCTCGTCGAACCGGGAATGGGCGACTGGATCCGCTACAAGCTCGATTCGGCGACTGACCATATTCTTGTCGATGAATCGCAGGATACCAATCGTGCGCAGTGGGATATCGTCGACGCTTTGGCTGCCGAATTCTGGACAGGTGAAGGCGCGAGGGGCGACCGGTCGCGGACGATCTTTGCGGTTGGCGACTACAAGCAGGCGATCTATGGGTTTCAGGGAACCGACCCGCGCCATTACGAGCGGGCGGGGCTCGCGTTCGACCTGAAAGCGGTGAACGCCAACCAGACATTGCGGCGCCTGTCGGTCAATCGATCGTTCCGGTCGTCGCCGCCGGTGCTCGCCGTCGTCGACGCCGTCCTCGACGCGTTGCAGCCCGAAGCGCTGGGCCTGATCGACGCGAGCGCGCCGCATGTCAGCGCCAACGGCGGCCCCGGTGAAGTCGTTATCCTGCCGCCGGTAACGTCGGACATGGACTTGGTCGACGAGGGGGAGGAGGGCTGGATCCCGAACGCGACGCGCGACCTTGCCACGAAGCTTGCGCGGCAGGTCAGGTCTTGGATTGCGGAGCCGCTTTTGCTGGCCAAGGATGGCGGTCGACCACTCCAGCCTGGCGACGTGATGATCCTCGTCCGCGCGCGAAGCGACCTTGCGCCGCTGCTCGTTGCCCGGCTTCAGGAGGAGGGCGTTCCGGTTGCCGGGGTCGACCGCCTGAAGCTCAAGACTCCACTCGCCGTCCAGGATCTTCTGGCCGCGGCGCGCTTTGCCGCGCAACCGGACGACGACCTGAACCTGGCAAGCCTTTTGGTATCGCCGCTGATGGGCTGGTCTCAGGACGCCCTGCTCGACGTCGCCTTCGGGCGCCCGGCGTCGCTCTGGGCGGCGATCCCGCCGGGGCCGACCCGCGACGCGCTCGGGACGCTTCTGCGCGCCGCCGATTTCACTACGCCGTACGCGTTTTTCGAGAACCTTCTTTCGGGTGCGTTGCAAGGACGCCGCAAACTGATCGCGCGACTTGGCGAGGAAGCGCGCGATCCCGTCGACGAGCTTTTGAACGCCGCGATTCAGTTCGAACGCGACGGCCTGGCCACGCTTCAACCGTTTCTCGACTGGTTCGATTCGGGCGAGACCGATATCGTTCGCGACGCGGGAGCGGCGGGCGGGGCGGTCCGCGTGATGACGGTCCATGGCGCAAAAGGACTGCAGGCCCCCTTGATCATTCTGGCCGACGCGTGTGCCGATCCCGACAGGCCGCTCGAGCGCAATTTCAAATGGACGATCGAGGGCGTCGCCGACGATCTGCCGCTGTTTCGACCGCGCAGTGCCGAGCGGGCGCTGATCGCGTCGCTTCAGGAGTCGATGGACGATCACGACGACCGGGCGCGCAAGGAACATTGGCGATTGCTGTATGTCGCGATGACGCGTGCCGAGGAACGGCTTGTAATCGCGGGTTCGCTGGGTTCGCGCGCCAAGGGAGTCGTCCCGCCGCAGAGTTGGCACAGCGCGGTCGAATGCGCGATGATCACGATGGGCGCGGAGCGATCGGACGATGCCTTGTGGGGCAGCGCCCTGCGGTACGGAGACCCGGTCAAGGGCGGTCCCAAGTCAGCCGCGGAAAATAACCTGAACCGCCCCGAGGCCAACGCGTCCCCACTGCCTTCAAGGCGCGAACCCTGGCTCGACACGTCCGCGCCGCTGGAGGCCCGGCCGCCGCGTCCGCTCGCCCCGTCGGCGATCGGGCAGGACGACGATGCGAGCCCGCCCCCAGGCGCGGCGATGGCGCAGGCCGGTGCGCGCGGGCGGCTTTTACACGCCTTGTTCGAGCGGCTTCCGTCGCTACCCGCATCCGAGCGACGCGCAGCGGGGCTGCACTGGCTGGCGAGCGAAACGCCCGACCCCGCGTTGGTCGATGTTGCGCTGAACATCATCGAGGATCCGCGATTTGCGGCGATCTTTGCGGCCGGCGCACTTGCCGAAGCGCCCATCGCCGGGGTGGTCGACGGTCTTGTCGTGTCAGGCACTGTCGACCGGCTCGCGATCGGCGACGGGGTCGTCGACATCATCGATTTCAAGACCGGTAGCCGTGTTCCGCAATCGGCGGACCAGGTACCGATCGGGCACGTACGTCAGATGGCGGCCTATGCAGCCGTCGTCGCGGGCATATTTCCCGATTTCGAAGTCAGGGCTTCGCTCCTCTACAGTCACGGCCCGGTGCTGCTGCGCTTGCCGCCAGCCTTGCTTGCGGCGCACAAGCCTGGCTTCACCAGTGCGCAGGACAAGTTGCCGGCCGCCGGTTGAGGCAACGCCGCCCAGGCACTAGATGCAAACGATCAGAAGGAGTGCGAGCATGGCCACCAAAACGATCACCGACGGCAGCTTTGCCGTCGACGTCCTCGAAGCGAGCGGCCCCGTGCTCGTCGATTTCTGGGCCGAATGGTGCGGGCCGTGCAAAATGATCGGGCCGAGCCTCGAGGAAATCTCAAACGAACTCGGCGAGCAGGTGACGATCGCCAAGCTCAACATCGACGACAATCCCGATGCGCCTGCAAAATATGGTGTGCGCGGCATTCCGACGATGATCCTGTTCAAGGACGGCAAACCGGCGGCGACCAAGGTCGGCGCGGCACCGAAGTCACAGTTGAAGGGCTGGCTCGAGGGTGAGCTTTGATCGCGAACGACGTCATCGAACAAAAATAAGTGTGTGAAACCTCGCGAGCTTCGCTCTACCCGGTGACTTCGAGCAGGTCTGGGGAGTGACGATGGCGGCTGCGCAAAAAATATGGCTTGCAGTCAGCGTCGTCGTCGCTGCCGTCAGTGCTTCGACGCTTGCAAAGGCAGACGACAAGGTCGTCATTGTGCCGGTCCCCGACTGGGTGGTCGTGGCCACCCCGCCGCGCATCAAGCAAGAGGTCGACAGTGCGATCGACATCCGCCTGATGAATGTTCAAAGCCGGATCGACGACAGCGGCCTTCACCAATATTTTCATCAGATTGTGCGGGTGATGACACCCGAGGGCTTGCCGCTGCTCGGGAATTTTGGCGTCGCCTGGCAACCCAAGATCAGCAGCGCCCGCGTTCACATGCTCAAAATCCACAGAGGAACGTTGACGATCGATCTGCTTGGAACGGGCGGCGCGTTTCAGGTCTTGCGTCGCGAGGCAAACCTCGAGCGCATGCAAATAGACGGCACGATGACAGCGGTCATGCCCGTTGCCGACCTGCGTGTGGGCGACGAGCTTGAACTGGCATGGACGCTCGACCAACAGAATCCTGTGTTGGGAGGTCTTAACGAATCTCAGCAGGTATTCGGGGCTGGGCCAACATTTGACGCTTTCTACCTGCGCTACAGCTGGCCAAAGACGCGACAGGTAAAATGGGCCGCCGGCATGAGTCTGCCCAAACCGGTCGTGATCGACGCGGCATCCGACCGCGGCTTTGTTATCGATCGGCAGCAATTTACCGTTCCACCGGTGCCCGATGGCGCGCCCGCGCGCTTTCAGCGTGACGGTATCGTCGAAGTTAGTGAATTCAATGACTGGCGCGCCGTCGTGAATACCATGCTGCCGCTTTACGAGAAGGCGATCCAGGTTGCGGCAGCGTCACCGGTTGCGACCGAGATTGCTCGCATCGCCGCGCTGTCGAACGATCCCAAGATGCGCGCGTCGGAAGCGTTGAAAAGCGTACAGGGCAATATCCGTTATTTTGCACGGACTGACGGGCTTGGTGGGTATCTTCCCGAAAGCGCGGAGAGCGTGTGGGTCGCACGTTCGGGCGATTGCAAGGGGAAGACCACGCTGCTCGTCGCACTGCTTCGCGGGCTGGGTTTTCTCGCCGATCCTGCGCTGGTTTCCACTGGCCGTGGCGACGGGCTCGATACACGCCTGCCCATGCCGAGTCAGTTCGATCATGTGATCGTCAGGGCTGTGGTTGATGGTAAAACCTACTGGCTCGACGGAACGCGGCTGGGTGACCGGGCGATCGAGACTCTTGCCGTGCCTGGGTTCAGGTGGGCGTTGCCAATCCGCGCCGGATCGCACGCGCTCGAGCCGATGATCGCGACGGATCCCCCGCTGACTGAGTCCGAATGGAGCCTCGAACTCGACGCTCGCGGCGGTGTCGACCAGCCAGCCAAAGTGCATGGCACGGCAATCTTCCGGGGAGAATCAGCAAGCGCTCTCCGCACATCGATGTCGTTCGTTCCTGCCGCAAGCCGCGACGTGGTGCTGCGCAAGATGTGGCTCGATCGGCACTATTGGATAAAGGCCGAAAAGATGACGTCGGTCTATGACGAACAGACCGGGGAAATGCGTCTCGACATGACCGGGACGGGCGACATGGACTGGAATAACAAGGACGGCGAAACCTATAATAATTATGAAGCCGACCGGGCGACGATGGGACAGAATCTCGTCTGGAAACGCCCCGAAGCGCAGCAAAACCTTGCGCCAATCTATGTTTCCCCGCGTTTCGACGTGATGCATGAAACGATCCTGCTACCAGAGGGTGGCAAGGGCTTTCGTCTCGAAGCCGATCCCGTCGATACCACGATTGGCGGCGTTCACTACAAGCGCACCCAATCACTGGTGGGCGAGCGGTTTACGATTACCGTGGTCACGCGCTCGCGCGAGGGCGAACTGACCTATTCAGAAGCGGTTGCGGCGGACAAGGCAACCGACGCGCTCGCAAAAAAGCGCGTATTCATCTATCTTCCGACGCAAGTGTCCGCGGTTGTTGATCGCCCGCTTTACAACCGGCGCGATCCGGTCGACGTCGCCGCACTGCGCGGACGAGCCGCCCGCGCCGAGCTCGTGTCAGGGTCGATCGACGATGGCGATTATCCGCCCGAGGCCGCGAAAGCCGGGGCGTCGGGAACGACCTCAGTGACGTTTGATATCGGCGTCGACGGTCGCGCTCATGATTGCGGCATCGGTACATCGAGCGGTTCTGTCGCGCTGGACAACAAGAGCTGCGCTTTGATCACGGAACGCTTCGTTTACAAGCCAGCGCGCGGTGCCGATGGCGCACCGACGCGCGAGACCCGGAGCCAGAGGATCACATGGCGGCTGCCCGCCGGTGATGCGCCGTGGGTGGGACCTTATGAAGTGACTTACCGCTACACGCTCGGGACGGATGGCATCGCTCGCGATTGCGAGATCAGTGCCACGCCGAAACAAAGCGCGCCAACGGCCGAGCAATGCGCCAAGGCGGGCAACAACGTCGCGGTAAAGGATGAGAGCGGCAACCCGATAGCGGTCCGGGTTGTCGAACATCATACGAGAACGGTCGAGCCGGTGAAAGGCAGTGCACCACCGGTGCCTAGCTCCGATAATCCGCGTTGATGCTGATGTACCCGTGCGTCAGGTCGCAGGTCCAGACTGTGGCGCGCCCTTCGCCTAACTCCAAGTCGACGCCGATGTCGATCTCACTGCCCTTCAGGTGCGCGGTGACTGGGGCCTCATCATAGCCTTCGACCACCAAACCATCGCGCGCGACTTCGGTGTTGCCGAAGCGGATGCTGAGTTTGTCGCGGTCGGCGGGTTCGCCTGCTTTGCCGACGGCCATGACGACGCGGCCCCAGTTGGCATCTTCGCCCGCGATCGCAGTTTTGACGAGCGGGGAGTTGGCGATGCTCATGGCGATACGGTGCGCGCTTTTGTCCGACTCCGCGCCGGTGACGGCGACGGTGATGAACTTGGTCGCGCCTTCGCCGTCGCGGACGACGAGCTGGGCGAGCTGGCGGCAGAGATCGGTGAGCGCGGCCTGGAACGCGTCGGCACCAGGGTCGTCGTAGCTGGTCAGCGGATTTTCGCTGCCCGTCGCGAACGCGAGTACGGTGTCGCTGGTCGAGGTGTCGCTGTCGACCGTGATGCAGTTGAAGGTCGCGCGGTTGGCTTCTGACAGCGCTGTCTGAAGGAACGCGGGCGTGACCGTTGCGTCGGTGAAGATGAAGCCGAGCATCGTCGCCATGTCGGGCGCGATCATGCCGCTGCCCTTGATGATGCCGACCAGCGTGACCGTCTTGCCATCGACGACGGCCTGCGTCTGTGCGGCCTTGGGGAAAGTGTCGGTAGTGCCGATGGTGTTGGTCGCGTCTTCCCATGAGCAGGGCGGGGCGGCGAAGGCGGCGGTCAGCCCCGCTTCGGCCTTGTCGACGGGCAGGGGGACGCCGATGACGCCGGTCGAGGCGATGAACACGTCCGACGGCTGGCACGACAGATGGTTGGCGACCTTCGCCGCGATCGTCTCGACGGCGACCTTGCCGCGATGCCCGGTGAACGCATTGGCATTGCCCGCATTGACGACGAGCGCGCGGGCGTGGCCAAGCGTTAGCGCAGCGCGGCACCATTCGACTTCGGGCGAAGGGCATTTGCTTTGCGTGGTAACACCCGCGACGCTCGTGTTGGCGGCGAGTTCGACGAACGTCAGGTCGCAGCGGCCCCAGTCCTTGTACCCTGCACGGGCAATGCGTGGCGTAACGCCGGGGATGGCGGGGAGGGTGGGGAAGGGCTGAGCGAGGGTGGGGAAGGGGGTGGCGGGGGGGGAGGGGACCATCTGGCGCACCTAACGAAAATTGTTGCGCGCGCCAATGAAAGTGGAGACTGGAAATTAGTTGCCAGCACGGGAGGGATCAAGAGTGTGGCAAGAGGTATTTGTTATTTCTGCCGCGAAGATCGAATTTTGAGCAAAGAACATTATTTCCCGAAGTGGACTCGTAAACACGTCCCGATCGGGAAGAACGTTACTGCAAATAATTTTTCGACCGGTGAGGTAAAGAATCGAGATGTGGGAACGCTCACGTTCCAGCACGTTTGCAAAGAGTGCAACGGCGGCTGGATGAGCGGCATTCAAAATCGGGCGAAGCCGCATATTGTGCCGCTGCTGACTGCTGAACGTTGGAACGCGATTTCGTCCGACGCAGCAGAGGCGATCTCAGCCTGGTCGGTAATGACAGCAATGGTATGCGCAGGCGAAGTTGGGCCCGAAGTGACCGAAATTGCCCCAGCTGAGCGACGTGACTTTGCGCTGACGGAAGAGATCACGCCGGACTGGCAAATTTGGATCGGACGATCGCCGCACGGTCCCGACCGGGGGGGTTCCCGTTGGCATATTATTTGTCGTGATGGTCATGAGGTGAATGGGATTCGAAAGCCTTGGATCATAGAGGGTTTTTTAATCGGCCAAATTTTCGTCATGCTGATTGGCAAGCTTATTGTTCTCGCATGGAATGGTTCACACCAGACCCAAAATATCGCGCCTTTGCCAAAATGGGGCATGGTGCGAATTTGGCCGTCTTCGGGCATTGAGGTAAATCCGCCCTCAAGAGCATTTCCTACACACTACAATCCTAGAGTGCTCAAGCAAGTTGTGCAGGGCGAGTTAACAGATCCCGAAGCCGACGTAGCGTGGCCATATGGCGTCTCCCCGCTCCATCCAGATACCCGGGTTCGTAACGTCCCTGTCGACTGGAAACGCAACTTATAGACCTTTCAACACTCCCCCCCTATATGCACACGCAATGCGTTTGATCCTGCTCCTTTCCGCTTTGCTGTCGGCGTTTGCCGCGGGGGTTGTCCCTGCGCGGGCGGCGGGGGTTTCGGCGGCGCAGGTTTCCGCGCTGGTCGAGCGGTGTGCGGCGCGGGGGGCGACGGTGGCTTCGGGGGTGCGGCCGGTTTTTGTGATGCCGTCGATGCATAGTCTCGCAGCGGCCCCGGTCTGCGCCGGGGCGACGGTGGCGACGATCGTTCCGCTCTACGCCGGGCGACTGCGCGTTTAGCTATCGCATGTTCCCCCGCGCAGGCGGGGGTCCAGACTCTTTGTCTGGGCAGGGCCCCCGCCTGCGCGGGGGAACGTTCATCCGCAATAAAACACATCATCCAAACAACAGGAATTCCCTATGCTCGGCGGTATTGCCAAGGCTGTTTTCGGATCGTCGAACGATCGTTACGTCAAGAAACTCGGATCGACCGTGACCGCGATCAACGGGTTCGAGAGCACCATATCGGCGCTGACCGATGCGGAGCTCGCGAAACAGACGGTGCTGTTCCGCGACCGGATCGAGGCGGGCGAGACGCTCGAGAACATCCTCCCCGAAGCCTTCGCCACGGTGCGCGAGGCGGCGCAGCGGACGCTGGGACAGCGGCATTATGATGTCCAGATGATCGGCGGGATCGTCCTTCATCGTGGCGAAATCGCCGAGATGCGCACGGGCGAGGGCAAGACGCTGGTTGCGACGCTGGCCTGTTATCTCAACGCGCTGCCGGGGACGGGCGTGCATGTCGTGACCGTCAACGACTATCTGGCGCGGCGCGATGCCGACTGGATGGGGCAGGTCTATAAATATCTGGGGCTGAGCGTCGGCGTGATCGTGCCGAACATTTCGGATGAGGAGCGGCGCGCGGCCTACGCGGCGGACATTACCTACGGCACGAACAACGAGTTCGGATTCGACTACCTGCGCGACAACATGAAATACGAGCGCGGGCAGATGGTGCAGCGTCCGTTTTCGTTCGCGATCGTCGACGAGGTCGACTCGATTCTGATCGACGAAGCGCGCACGCCGCTCATCATTTCGGGACCGACCGATGACAAGTCGGAACTTTACAAGCAGGTCCATGCGGTCGTGAAGGAGCTCGTCCCCTTCGATTATGAAATGGACGAAAAGCAGAAGTCGATCATCCTGACCGAAGACGGCACCGAAAAGGTCGAGCGGATGCTCGAGACTGCGGGGCTGCTCGAAGGGGCGAACCTCTATGATTTCGAGAATACGCAGGTAGTCCATCACCTGAACCAGGCGCTGCGAGCGAACGTGATGTTCAAGCGCGATACCGATTATATCGTGAAGGACGGCAAGGTCGTCATCATCGACGAATTCACCGGGCGCATGATGGACGGGCGGCGCTGGTCCGACGGATTGCATCAGGCGGTCGAAGCAAAGGAAGGCGTCGAGATCGAGCCCGAGAACCAGACGATGGCGTCGATCACCTTCCAGAATTATTTCCGCATGTATCCCAAGCTTTCGGGGATGACCGGAACTGCGGCGACCGAAGCGGCGGAGTTTTACGACATTTACAAGATGAATGTCGTGTCGATCCCGACCAACGTGCCCGTACTGCGCGTCGATGATCAGGACGAATTCTACAAGAATACGCAGGACAAGTTCGGCGCGATCGCCAAGTCGGTGCGCGAGAAGGCCGAGCGCGGCCAGCCGGTGCTGGTTGGCACGGTCTCGATTGAAAAATCCGAGTTGCTTAGCGAGTTCCTGAAGGCCGAAGGCGTCGAGCATTCGGTCCTCAACGCGCGTTTTCACGAACAGGAGGCTCACATCGTCGCGCAGGCGGGTCGCAAGAGCCGCGTCACCATCGCGACCAATATGGCGGGGCGCGGGACCGACATCCAGCTCGGCGGCAACCTCGAGTTTCGGCTGTCCGACGAATTTTCGGATCTGACGCCGGGAACGCCCGAATATGAAGCCAAGGCCGCGCAGGTCCGCGAGGAAATCACTTCTGAAAAGGCCGAAGTGCTCGCGGCGGGCGGGCTTTATGTGCTCGGCACCGAACGGCACGAAAGCCGCCGCATCGACAACCAGTTGCGCGGACGCACCGGGCGGCAGGGCGATCCGGGCTTGTCGAAATTCTACCTGAGCCTCGACGACGATCTGCTGCGCATCTTCGGCGACAACACGATGTTTGCACGGATGATGAAATCGAGCCTCGATGATGGCGAGGCGATCGGTTCGAAATGGCTGTCGAAAGCGATCGAGACCGCGCAGAAAAAGGTCGAGGCGCGCAACTACGACATTCGCAAGCAGGTCGTCGAATATGATGACGTGATGAACGACCAGCGCAAGGTGATCTACGAACAGCGCAGCGACATCATGGACGCCGACACGGTCAACGATGTCGTGGTCGACATGCGCGCCGAGACGGTCAACAATCTGGTCGGCGAGGCGTGCCCGGTCGGCAGCTATCCCGAGCAGTGGGATAAGGATGGATTGGCTGAACGCACGCGCGACATCCTTGGCCTGGAGTTGCCGGTCACCGACTGGATGAGCGAAGAAGGCATCGAACCCGAGACGCTCGAGAACCGTATCCGTGAGGCCGCCGATGCGGCGATCGATGCAAAGGCGGCCGACCTCCCCGTCGGCACCTGGGCGCAGGTCGAAAAGAGCGTCATGCTTCAGAACCTCGATCATCACTGGAAGGAGCATCTGTCCACGCTCGACGCGCTGCGACAGGTCATCCACCTGCGTGCCTATGCGCAGAAAACGCCGATCAACGAGTATAAGCAGGAAGCGTTCGCGCTGTTCGAACGGATGTTGACGCTGATCCGCGAGGATGTGACCAAAGTCCTCGCACATGCCCAGTTCATGCAGGCGCCGGCAGACCAGATGCCACAAATGCCCAGCATCTTTACCCAGCATATCGATCCGCTCACCGGCGACGACGACACTTACGACGACATGTCGGGCATGGGGCTGATCACGACCCGCCTCCCGCCGCTGCAGATCGTCCAGCCCGATCCGCAGGAGATGCTGGGCGAGGACCCCGACAGCTGGGTCGGCATCGTCAGCCGCAACGCGCCGTGCCCTTGCGGGTCGGGGAGCAAGTACAAGCATTGTCACGGGGCGATTGCGTAACGCCATGCTCGGCCTCGCCGCCGCATTTTTCGCGACTGCATTGCTTTATGCCAGCGTCGGGTTTGCAGGCGGATCGACCTATAATGCACTGCTGGTCCTCGCAGGCGTCGACCAGACGATTTTCCCGATCATCGCGCTGCTGTGCAACCTGATCGTCGCGACGGGCGGGAGTGTTCGTTTTGCTCGAGCCAGGCTCGTCCCATGGCGACGGCTGTGGCCTCTGCTTGCGGTCTCGATCCCGGCGGCGCTTGTCGGCGGGGCGCTGCCGGTCTCCAAGCCACTGTTTGTTGCGCTGTTGGGCGGATCGCTTTTCGTGGCGGCAATCCTGTTACTCCTGCAACCCCAACCGCGAGACCGCGGCGATGCGCGACGACGTTTTGCGATCGTCGGCCCGGTCATTGCGGGTCCGCTCGGCCTTCTGGCAGGGATCGTGGGTATCGGCGGCGGTATCTTTCTGGCGCCGGTTCTGCACTTGCTGCATTGGGACAAGACCAGACGGGTGGCCGCAAGCGCGTCGGTCTTTATCCTCGCGAATTCGCTCGCGGGACTGATCGGACAGCTCAGCAAATTTGCCGGCGGCAGCGGGGCTGCGTTGACGCCGGTGCTGACTTACTGGCCCCTTGCGGTGGCCGTGCTGATCGGGGGACAGATCGGCAGCCGTGCGGGGGTGAGCGTCTTGCCGCCGATCTGGCTCCGCCGTCTGACTGCAACGCTGATCCTGTACGTTGCGGTGCGTTTGTTGTGGCAGACGTTCAACGGTTGACGGACCCGTCGATCGCACTGACAACGCAAGCGATGGAACATTACGACGTCATCATTGTCGGCGCTGGGCTTTCGGGCATCGGGGCTGCCTGGCATGTGCAAACGCGGTGTCCGGACAAATCCTACGTCATCCTCGAGGGACGACAGGCGATAGGCGGAACCTGGGACCTGTTCCGCTACCCGGGCATCCGATCTGACAGTGACATGTTCACGCTTGGATATGACTTCAAAGCGTGGCTGGGCGACAAATCCATCGCCGATGGCGCGTCGATCCGCGACTATATCGAGGAAACCGCGCGCGAAAACGGGATCGACAAGCACATTCGTTTCGGTCGCAAACTCGTCAGCGCCGACTGGTTGAGCGCCGATGCGCGCTGGATGCTGACGCTCGCGAACGGCGAGCGGATGACCGCCGGCTGGATCATGATGTGCACCGGTTATTACCGTTATGATGCGGGCTATACACCCGAATTCCCTGGCCTCAATTCATTCAAGGGGCGCGTCATCCACCCGCAGTTCTGGCCTGAAGATTTGGACTATACGGGGAAGAAAATCGTCGTGATCGGCAGCGGCGCGACGGCGATGACGCTCGTCCCGGCGCTCGCGCAAACGGCAGTACATGTGACGATGCTCCAGCGCTCGCCGACTTATGTCGCGTCGGTGCCGTCGCACGATCCGATCGCGCGCAAGCTGCGACGCGCTCTGCCTGCCGGGCTTGCCTACCGCGCGGTACGGCTGAAGAACATAATCGTCAGCATGATTATGTTCAGGCTGATGCGCAAAAACCCGGGTCCGGCAAAGGAACGGCTGATCGGCATGGTGCGCGACGCGCTCGGCCCTAGTTACGATGTCGAGACGCATTTCACGCCCCGCTACAATCCGTGGGACCAGCGACTGTGCGCGGTGCCCGATTCCGACCTGTTCGACGCGATGAAGGCGGGGAGGGTTTCGATTGCGACCGACACCATTGAGACGTTTACCGACGCGGGTATCGAGCTGACGTCGGGCGCTACACTGGATGCGGATATCATCGTTACTGCCACCGGGCTTGAGATGCAGTTGATGGGCGGGGCTGCGCTGTTCCTTGACGGGGCCAAGGTCGCAATGCCCGATACGATGATCTACAAGGGGATGATGTTCGGCGGGGTCCCTAATTTCAGCTATGTGATCGGCTACAACAACGCGTCGTGGACTTTGAAGGCGGACCTCAGCAGTGCCCATGCCTGTCGGATCATCACTTACATGGACCGGCGGAAATTCGTTTCAGTCGTTCCCCGGCTCAATCCGGCCGAGATGTCCGATGGCAATTTCTTCGGGCTGACGTCGGGCTATCTGACGCGGGCGCAGGACAAGGTTCCCAAACAGGGCATCCGCCATCCGTGGAAAGTTCATCACAACTATGCGCGCGATTATGCGTCGCTAAAGTTCGGCCGCGTCGATGACGGCGTGCTGCACTTCTCCGGAGACCTTAAAGCCAGCCGCGCCGCCTGAAGAAAAGATAGGGCAGTACAGCAGACAACAGCATCACGATCAGCGCCATCGGATAGCCGAACACCCACCTCAATTCAGGCATGTGATCGAAATTCATTCCGTAGATCGCGCCGACCAGCGTCGGCGGCAGCAGGATGACCGAGGCCACTGAAAAAATCTTCAGAATCGCGTTCTGTTCGATGCTGATGAGGCCGAGCGACGCGTCGAGGAGGAAGGTGATATTATTCGACAGGAACGCCGAATGATCAATGAGCGAATCGGTGTCGCTGCTGAGGCTGCGGAGATGATCGCGCTGCACGGCGTCGCCGCGAAAGTGCGAGCACGCAGCAACGAAACCGAGCACGCGCGCCGTACTCCCCGCAGTCTCGCGTGCCTTGGCGAGCAGGTTCTGCGTGTCGCCGATACGGTTCAGCAACGCTTCGAGCGTCAGCGAAGGAATCCGTCGGCCGCGCTCCCCCGGAGTCCGGCGAAAGACGCGTCTGGATATTTGGTCGATCTCGGCGGCGACGAGTTCGAGCGCGTCCGCCAGCCGATCGACGATGGCCTCAAGGAGACGGCCGAGCGTTTCCATGGCACTGCCCAGCAGTTCGGGCTGCCGCGCGATATGGTCGGCGAACACCCTGAACGGTTTGGGATCGGCATAGCGGACCGTCACCAGATGCGATGCGCTGAGCACGAACGAGATCGGCGAGGCAATCGGGTCGCCTTCATCGAGACCTGCCAGCACGGTGGCTGTCATGTAGACCGCGCCATGTTCCTCATAAAGACGGCTCGACGGTTCGATTTCGGCCATCTCCTCACGCGTGGGTATGCTTAGGCCCAGCGCGCGCTCGACGAGCTGCTCTTCGGCATGCGTGGGTTCGAGCAAATCGATCCAGATCGTATCCGACGGGAGCTCGGCATTGTCTTCGGCAAGCATGACGCACGCGGCCGGTGAAGAAGATCGGAAGACACGAAGCACCGAAGGGCGCTAGCGCATCCGGTCGCGCAACGGCAATCCCAGAATATGGCTCCCCGGGCCTGATTCGAACAGGCGACCATTCGATTAACAGTCGAACGCTCTACCGCTGAGCTACCGGGGAACATTGGCAGGCGCGGCCCGTAGCATCGCCGCCGCCCGCTTTGCAAGTCAGACCGCGAATTGTTCCATTGCGATCCGGTCGTCGAGCGCATGTTCAGGGTCGAAGAGAAGCTTCAGTGGCGCAGATCGATCGATCGAAACGGTGACAGTCGCCACATCGCGAACTTCGCGCTGGTCGGCCACGGCAGACACGGGGCGTTTTATCGCGTCGAGAACCCGAAACCGGATCGTCGCCCGCTCAGGCAGGATCGCGCCACGCCAGCGGCGCGGCCGGAACGGGCTGATCGGCGTCAAGGCAAGCAAAGCCGACCCGAGCGGAAGGATCGGGCCCTGCGCTGAAAAATTATAGGCGGTCGATCCCGCCGGCGTGGCGACGAGAACACCGTCGCAGACGAGTTCGGGTATTACGATCCGATCGTTGACGATGACTTCGAGTTTCGCGGTCTGTCGCGTTTCGCGCAGAAGCGACACTTCGTTGATCGCAGGCAGGACGACGCGTTCACCATCGATCGTTTCAGCCTCCATGCGAAGCGGTGTCACGTCGAATTGCCTGGCACCGACGATACGCTGGTCGAGCCCTTTGGGGCGCCACTCGTTCATCAGGAAGCCGACGGTACCGAGATTCATCCCGAAGACGGGAACGATCCGCCGCGCTTCGAGCATTGTGTGCAGCGTCTGGAGCATGAACCCGTCGCCGCCCAGCGCAACGATCATGTCTGCATCCTTCAAGGGGACCCAGTCGCGCCGCTCCGACAGCGATCGTGCCGCTTCCGCCGCGGCATCGGTCGGCGACACCAACAACGCGCGTCGCGGCTCGGCCACGCTCATCCGCCGGTAACGCTCATATGTCGCGTCGTGGCCGGCGTCCTGAGATCGAATTCGTGTCGACGCGGTTTCAGGCGAAGCGCTGTGTCGACAGCGTCGTCAAGCGCGGATTTGTCGCCCGAGCGAAGCGCGGACCGCAGATCGATATTGTCTTCGTGGCCGAGGCACATGAAGAGTTGTCCGGACGCCGATACCCGGATGCGATTGCACGTGTCACAGAAATTGCGCGTCAGCGGAGAGATGAGACCAAGCGTCGTTCCGAGTTCGGGTATATCCCAATAGCGTGCCGGGCCGCCGGTCTTGCGATCGCTCGGCCGGAGCGTGAAGACGCCTGCCAACCGCTCGTGTACGACCGATAACGGCACGAACCGGTCGGTACGGTCCTCGTCGATCTGACCCAGCGGCATCGTCTCGATCAGCGACAGGTCGTGGCCCTCCTGTCCGCACCACCGCAACATCGTCTCGATTTCGTCGTCGTTGATCGCTTTCAACGCCACCATGTTGATTTTGACTGCAAGCCCAGCCGCCTTTGCCGCCGCGATTCCCGCGAGCACGCGCGCAAGGTCTCCGCGCCGGGTGATAAAGCGGAACCGGTCCGGATCACGCGTGTCCAAACTTACGTTGATGCGCCTTACGCCGGCATCGTGCAGCGGTTCGGCAAATTCGGCGAGCCGCGTTCCGTTGGTCGTCAGGGTCAGCTCGTCGAGGCCCCCCGGACCGATCAGCCGGCCGATACCCGCCGCGACCTGCAGCGCGCCGCGCCTTGCCAGCGGTTCGCCACCGGTCAGCCGGATGCGCCTGACGCCGCGCGCGACGAAACGTTGCGCAAGTTCGACGATTTCTTCGAGGCTAAGAACTTCGCTGCGCGGCAGGAACGTCATGTCTTCGGCCATGCAATAGCGGCAACGCATGTCGCAGCGATCGGTGAGTGACAGGCGGACATAGTCGATGCGGCGGCCAAAGGCGTCGTTCAGCATGGGGGAAGTGCGCGGAACCATCGGCGTTAAACTAGGCGCAACGGAGGAATTGGGCAAATGTACAGTTGGCGCGCGCCGATGCACCGGGT
Source organism: Sphingomonas sp. (assembly GCA_965249015.1). GTDB lineage: Bacteria > Pseudomonadota > Alphaproteobacteria > Sphingomonadales > Sphingomonadaceae > Sphingomonas_O. The sequence continues at coordinate 49,533 of CBDFLB010000002.1, forward strand.
AGCAGAGAAGGACGGGGGGCAGATTGACGCGATCAAAGCATCTTGATGTAAAAGCGGCGGCACCTCGAATTTTCTTATTGGCGGCCGCGCGTCAAGGCGATCTCGTCGCCAAGCTAAATCGACCGATCATCTTTCACGGAGGCGGCACCGATCCGACGTCCGACTTCGTCGCCAGCGGCGCTTCGATTTGCATCGTCGACCCTTCGGGCTTGGACGCTCCAAACCTGAACGCAGTCGCGGGCGCAGTAACGCTTGCCCGCGCGGCGATGATCGTGATCGCCCGACCCGACGATCGCGCGCTCGACGCGCTGCTAGACAGCGGGGCGACACACTATCTTCCCCGCCCGTTCGACGACGGAGACCTTGCGCGGGTCCTGCGCCTCGCGGAGCGTTACGTCAGTCGCATCCGCAGACAGGTCGACCGGCGGGCGACGCCCGCGCGGGCCTTCGCGGTCGAAAGTGAAACGCGCGCGCGCGAACGGATTGCCGTGCGTCTGGCAGCCACCTCTGCATCGCTGGGGCTCTTGCTTATCGCCTTCACGCGCTTCGACATGATCAACACCGCGTTCGGGCGTGACACCGGAGACGTTCTCATCGATGCCGTGGCGGATCGCATTGACCCGCTGATCCGTGAAATGGGAGGGAAGGGTGCGTTCCTGGCGCGCACAGGTGGTGCCGAATTCGTCGCGACGATCGAAGAGATCGATGACGCCGCGCGGCTCGTGCTGGCCAGACGCATCGTTGAGCGCGTCGAACGACCATTTCTGGCGAACGGGCATATGGTCACGCTCGGCTGCCGTATCGGTATCGTGAAAAGTGTCGAGGGCGACGACGTGACGCGATTGCTGCGGCGCGGGGCCGCTGCGCTGGCCGATGCGAAAGTCGGTGAACGATCCAATGTGAAGATTCTGAGTGCAGAAGATGAGCGCGCTGTGCTGTTCGACAGTGCGCTGCAGGCCGACCTGCGGCATGCGCTCGAACGTGACGAGATCGAGATCCTTTACCAGCCTCAGCTGTCGATCGCCGACGGCCGGATGGCGGGCGTCGAAGCGCTGGCGCGGTGGCGTCATCCCGATCACGGTGAGCTGGGCGCTGGAACGCTGTTCGCCGTTGCCGAGCGATCGGAGTATCTCGCGACGCTGTCCGCCTACATACAGCGGCGTGCGCTGACCGATGCGATGGCTTGGCCCGGCGCGCTTTCTCACCTGCGTCTCGCGATCAACCTGACCGCAGGCGACATCGCACGTGCAGGCTTCGTCGAAGATTTTCTCGCGATCGTTGCGACGAGCGGCTTTCCGACCGACCGGTTGACGGTTGAGATCACCGAGGGCGGGCTGATGGAAGACCTCAATTCGGCAGCGACCGTGCTCGCGACGCTGCGCGCCGGCGGATGCCGGGTGGCGATCGACGATTTCGGCACGGGTTATTCGAGCCTCGCCTACCTCAAAGCTCTTCCGCTCGACTATCTCAAGATCGACAAGCAGATGGCGCAGGACATCGGCGGTTCGACCCGCGACCGGATCGTCGTGCGCGGCGTCATCGACATGGCGCGTTCGCTCGGCCTTGCGGTCATCGCCGAAGGGGTCGAGACCGACGAGCAACTGGCTTTGCTCGCCGCCGAGGGCTGTAATTTTTATCAGGGCTTTCTGTTCGCCGAAGCGGTGAACACCGACATGCTTGTGGACTTGCTGGCCAAAACGGGTCGAAGTCCGCCTGCAAAGCAGGAGCGGGCTTAGTCGTTGCCAAAGACGCTTCCCAAGATCCCGCCGATGGCAGCCCCGCCGAGTCCCGAGCCGACGACACTGGATACCGTTCCCGAATCGCTGCCGCTGTGGTTTCCGGGCAGGTAGCGTCCGATCTCTTCGGCGAGGTTCATGATCGGCATCGATTGCAGCCAGACCTTGCCGGGCCCGGTGAGCGTCGCGAGGAACAGGCCTTCACCGCCGAACAGGATGTTGCGGAAACCGCGCATCATCTGGATGTCGAATTCGACGCTTGGCTCGAACATCCCGACGTGACCGGCGTGGACGATTAGCCGTTCGCCGGGGGCCAGCGTCTTCTCGACGACCTCGCCCGAAAGGTCGAGGAACGCCGTTCCCGGGCCTTTGACATGCTGCAGAATGAAACCGTCGCCGCCGAACACGCCAGCGCCGAAGCGACGCTGAAACGCGATGTCGAGTTCGACCGATATCTCGGCACAAAGAAAGGTTTCCTTGCGGCAGATCATCGTCTGGCCGGGGCGCAGAATTTCGGCGACGATCTGTCCGGGAAAGCGCGGGGCGAACGCGATATGCCCCGGCTGGTCGGCAATGAATTCGGTGATGAACAAGCCTCCACCGCTTACCGCGCGCTTCAGTCCGGCCAGCAACCCGCCACCCGTGTGCGTGTCGATGCGGATCGTGTCCGACATCCACGCCATGCTGGCGGTCTGGCTATAGAGCCGCTCGCCCTGAGCGAGGTCGATCGCAACGGTCTGCATCGTGGTGCCGGAAATTTCGTAGCGCATCGGTTGGTTCCCCGCGGGATATCTTTCAGTCTAGCTCAGCCGAGCAGCTTCGCCAGTCCTTTCGACAACTGGAGCGCGCCGTTCAGACGGGCAACGGAATCGGCCCAGTCGCGCGCGATGCTGAGCTTCATGTCGGGGCGCAGCTTGGCCGACCCCTTTAACCGCTCGACATAGGCAAGCAGCCCATCGACATTCGGAAAGCTGTCGTTCCAGAAACTGACCAGTGCGCCCTTTGCACCCACATCGATTTTAGCGATGTGCGCGAGCCGGGCGTTCAGCTTGATCGCGATCAGTTTGAGCAGATTGTTCGTGGATTCGGGAAGCGGGCCGAAGCGGTCGATCATTTCGGCTGCGAACGCTTCTATCGCCGCGGCGTCGGTCAAATCATTGATGCGGCGGTAAAGACTCATGCGCAGGTCGAGGTCGGGGACATAGTCTTCGGTGATCAGGATCGGCGCGTCGATCGTGATTTGTGGCGAAAAGTCGGACGCGCGTTCGGTCGCGATGCCGCCCGCTTTGGCTTCCAGGATCGCTTCCTCGAGCATTGCCTGATAAAGTTCGAAGCCGACCTCGCGAATGTGTCCCGACTGTTCGTCGCCGAGCAGATTGCCTGCCCCGCGGATATCGAGGTCGTGGCTCGCAAGCTGGAACCCTGCGCCAAGGCTATCGAGATCGGACAGCACTTTCAGGCGTTTGTCGGCACCTTCGGTCATCTGGCGACCCGAAGCGGTCGTCATGTAGGCGTAAGCGCGCGTCTTCGATCGTCCGACGCGTCCGCGCAACTGATACAGTTGGGCGAGGCCGAACCGGTCCGCGCGGTGGATGATCATGGTGTTCGCACTCGGGATGTCGAGACCCGATTCGACGATCGTCGTCGACAGCAGCACGTCGTACCTGCGATCGTAAAACGCCGACATGCGCTCTTCGACCTCGGTCGGCGACATCTGGCCGTGCGCGGTAACCAGCCGCACTTCGGGCACGTCCTTACGCACGAACGCCTCGACATCGGGCAGGTCGGCGATGCGCGGCACGACAAAAAAGCTCTGGCCGCCGCGATAATGTTCGCGCAGCAAAGCTTCGCGAAGGACGACCGGATCCCAGGGCATCACATAGGTCCGCACCGCGAGGCGATCGACCGGCGGCGTCTGGATGACCGACAGTTCGCGCAGGCCCGACATTGCCATCTGCAGCGTGCGCGGGATCGGCGTGGCCGTCAGCGTCAGCATGTGGACGTCGGTCTTGAGCGCCTTCAGTCGCTCCTTGTGCGTGACGCCGAAGCGCTGCTCCTCGTCGACGATCACGAGGCCGAGACGCTTGAACGCGACCGATTTCGCGAGGATCGCGTGCGTGCCGATGACGATGTCGATGCGGCCTTCTGCGACGCCGTCACGCGTCGCCTTGGCTTCGGCAACAGGAACGAGGCGTGACAATCGACCGATGTTCAGCGGAAAGCCCTGAAAGCGCTCGACAAAGGTACGATGGTGCTGGCGCGCGAGCAGGGTGGTCGGACAGACGAGTGCGACCTGATGACCCGCCATCGCCGCGGTAAACGCCGCACGCAGCGCGACTTCGGTCTTGCCGAAGCCGACGTCGCCGCAGACGAGGCGGTCCATCGGCGTGCCGCTCGACAAATCGCTAAGAACATCCTCGATCGCGCGGTCCTGATCGTCGGTTTCCTGATAGGGGAAGCGGTCGACGAACTCGTTGTAACTCCCGTCACGTTCGATCACGTCGGCAGGACGTAGCGCGCGTTCGGCGGCGACTGCGATCAGGTCACCCGCGATTTCGCGGATGCGCTCCTTCATTTTCGACTTGCGGCGCTGCCAACCTTCGCCGCCGAGGCGGTCGAGCGCAACGCCGTCGCTTTCGGAACCGTAGCGCGAGATGACGTCGAGATTCTCGACCGGCACGAACAGCTTGTCGCCGCCGGCATAAGTCAGTGCCACGCAATCGTGCGGCGACGCGCCGACGGGGATCGACGTCAACCCTTCATAGCGACCGATGCCATGATCGCGGTGCACCACGAGGTCGCCGGGGCTCAGCATCGCCAATTCGGACATGAAGGCGTCGGCAGACTTCTTGCGCTTGTTGCGCCGGACGAGACGATCGCCGAGAAGATCCTGTTCGGTGACGATCGCGACCGCAGGCGCTGCGAAGCCATGTTCGAGCGGCACGACAGCGAGTGCGACCCTGCCGCTCGCCGCGACGCCCTGCGCTTCTTGCCAGCTGTCGGCAATTGCGGTCCGGTCGAGCCCGTGATCGGCGAGCAGTCCGGCGATACGCTGACGCGACCCGGCTGAATAACTGGCGAGGATCAGCCCCGTCTGGCCGAGCTTTCGGACATGGTCGGCGAGGGCATCGTAGACGTTTTCAGAGCGACTGCGTTCGGGGCCGAAGTCGCGCGGTCCGTCGATCCCGAAATCGAGCGTCGTCGCCGACGGCGGCGCGTGGAACGACGTTGCAGCGTGAACCGGACGATTTGCGTTGAATGCGTCCCAGTCCGCAACCTGCAAGTACAAGGTGTCCGGACCGAGCGGCCGGTAGCTGCCCGGGTCCGAAGAGGCGGCGCGGACGCGATTGACGTGATAGTCGGTGATCGCCTCGAAGCGGGCGTCGGCAGCACCCGTGCTTCCCGCATCGCGGACGATGATATCGCTATCGGTCAGATGATCGAACAGCGTGACCAGCCGCTCTTCGAGCAGCGGCAGCCAGTGATCCATTCCGGACAGGCGGCGGCCCTCGCTGATCGCCTGATAAAGCGGATCGCCGGTCGCGGTCGCACCGAAGACTTCGCGGTAGCGTGTCCGGAAGCGCTTGATCGTCTCGTCGTCGAGCAGCGATTCGGAGGCGGGGATCAGCGTGAACGTCTCGACCCGCGCGATCGTGCGCTGGTCAGCGGGATCGAAAGCGCGAACGCTCTCGATCTCGTCACCGAAAAAATCGAGGCGCAGCGCGTGCGGCAATCCGGCGGGGTAAAGGTCGACAAGGCTGCCGCGCACCGCGAAGTCGCCGGCGTCGGCGACGGTTTCGCTGCGCACATAGCCGTTGGCACTGAGCAGTGCTGCGAGAGCATCGCGGTCATAGCGCTCGCCCGGCGCAAGACGCGCGGTTAGCGCCCGGAGGCGGAATGGTGTCAACACGCGCTGCGTGACCGCATTGACCGTGGTGATCAGCAGCTGGGGCCGGGTCGACTTGACCTGAAGCGCGGCGAGCGTCGCCATGCGTTCGGACGTGATTCGCAACGAAGGCGAAGCGCGATCGTAGGGCAGGCAGTCCCAAGCCGGGAACATCAGTATCTCGACTTCGGGCGCGAACCACGACGCCGCGTCGGCGACCGCGCGCATCGCGGCATCGTCGGCGGCAATCAGCACCGCGCGCGTTGCGGCGGCGCGAGCGAGGTCGGTCATCAGCGAAGGCAGGAAGCCGTCGGGCACGCCTGCCAGGGTCAGCGATGCGCGCGCCGCCTTTATCCGCGAAAGATCTGTCATTCAGCGACGGGAATGTAGTCGAGCCGCTGCATCGCGGCGATCAACGGCCCGGCGATATGAGCGGGAACGGGCGCGGTGCCGATCGCCCAGGCGATGATATCGACATCTTGTTCGTCCATGAGCGCTTCGAACCAGCCGATTTCATCATCGTTCCAACCGCATGAAAAGCGGTCGAAGAACCCACCGACCATGAAGTCGGCTTCGCGCGTCCCGCGGTGCCAGCTGCGGAAGCGCAGGCGCTTGAGGCGGATTTCGCGGTCCAAGGGCAGTCTCCAATGCAAAATGCCTCCCCGCGACAAACGCGGGAAGGTTGGTGTAGGACGCCCTAGCATGCGACCCGACCTTCTCAATCCGCTATTCGCCGAAATCGAGGTGCTGAAGGGGATCGGGACGGTGCTGGCAAAACCGCTGGCGCGGCTGGGCCTGGCCCGCGTCATCGACGTGTTGTTTCATCTTCCAACCGGATCGATCGAGCGGACCCGCGTGGAGCGACTCGACGATGCGCGACCGGGCACGCAGATTGCCATCATGGTCACGCCGGTGGCGTATAAGCAGGGCGGGATACGCGGGCCGCTGCGCGTACAGGCGGTTGACGGCGCAGGCGACTACGTCAGCCTGACCTATTTCGGCAGACATAGCGGCTATGCGCGCAAGCTGCTGCCGCTCGGTGAGGCGAAACTGGTGACCGGCAAACTCGAGATCTACGGCGAGGAACGCCAGATCGTCCATCCCGATCAGATCCTGACGCCCGGAGAGACGGTAATGTTGAAAGAGCCGATCTACCCGCTGGCGGAAGGCATGACCGCGCGGCGGCTCGGACAGCTGGCCGACCAGGCGATAACGCGCGCACCCGCACTCCCCGAATGGATCGAGCCGAGTCTTCTCGCCGACCGCGGGTGGCCGTCGTGGCGCGAAGCGGCGGCAGAGGCGCATCACAGCCCGGAAGACGCGAAGGCGCGTGACCGGCTGGCTTATGACGAGGTCTTCGCCAACCAGCTCGCGCTGATGCTGGTGCGCGCATCGTCGCGACGGCGGCGGGGAACACCGCTGATCGGCGACGGGCGACTGCGCATGCAATTGCGGCTCCCTTATGCGCTGACGGGTGCCCAGCGGCGAACGATTGCCGAAATCGAGGGCGACTTGGCGCAGCCCACGCCAATGGTACGCTTGCTGCAAGGCGATGTCGGGTCGGGGAAGACGCTGGTCGCGCTCTACGCGCTGCTCGTCGCGGTCGAGGCGGGCGCACAGGGCGCTCTGCTCGCGCCGACCGAAATCCTGGCGCGGCAGCATTTCGACACCTTGTCGCGGCTGCTCAACGGCGTCGACGTGCGCATCGCGATCCTTACGGGACGCGACAAGGGTCGCGTGCGCGAAGCCGCTTTGATGGGACTTGCCGATGGCAGCATCGATATTCTCATCGGCACGCACGCGATCTTTCAGGAGGCGGTGACGTACAAGCGCCTCGGACTGGCGGTCATCGACGAGCAACACCGGTTCGGTGTTCCGCAAAGGCTGCTGCTGACGTCGAAGGCTGAGCGGCCACCCCATCTGCTGGCGATGACCGCGACCCCGATCCCGCGTACGCTGACGCTGACCAATTATGGCGAGATGGACGTCAGCCGTATCGACGAGATGCCGCCGGGGCGCACGCCGGTCGAAACGCGGGTCATCGCCGGCGATCGGATCGACGAGGTCATCGACGGGCTGTCACGACACATACAATCGGGAAAGCAGGCGTTCTGGGTATGCCCGCTTGTCGAGGAGAACGAACGCGCCGACCGCGCTGCGGCGGAAGCGCGTGCCGTATCGTTGCGGCTCAGGCTCGACGATACGGTCGGTCTCGTCCATGGGCGCATGAAGGGGCCGGAAAAGGACGCCGTCATGGAAGCGTTTGCGGGTGGCGCGCTGAAGGTGCTGGTCGCGACAACGGTGATCGAAGTGGGTGTGGACGTGCCGAACGCCTCGCTGATCATCGTCGAGGACGCCGATCGTTTCGGCCTTGCCCAATTGCACCAGCTCCGCGGACGGGTGGGGCGGGGGGCCGAGCGGTCGGTCTGTCTGCTCCTGCGTGGCAATTCGCTTGGCGAGACGGCACGCGCGCGTCTGGCATTGATGCGCGAGACTAACGACGGTTTTCGTATTGCCGAGGAGGACCTGCGTCTGCGCGGCGGCGGCGAAGTGCTCGGCACGAAGCAATCGGGCGAGGCGCGCTTTCGCCTGGCGAGCGCCGACCAGGTGCATGCGTTCAGTCCGGTCGCCACCGACGACGCACGGTTACTCGTCGAGCGTGACGGCGGCCTCGACGGCGCGCGGGGTCAGGCGGCGCGAACGCTGCTTTATCTGTTCGAGCGCGATTCGGCCGTGGCCCTGTTGCGATCGGGTTAACCGAACAGGCGGCAGAAAACAGCCAGTTCGTCGGGATCGATGGGGTCGCGAAACTGCACGCCCACGCGCTCGCCCAGCACCCAGACGACAGTCGCGCGCACCCAGCCGATCGTCGGCAGATCGACGCGGACCGGATCGCGCTCGCACAACGGCGATTCGGTCGTCGCCATCAGCCCGCCGTTCGAAAGATTGAGAATCTGTACACCGAAGGTACGCCCCTCGCGATCGCTCATCAGCGTATCGAGCGCGACCGAAGCGCGCGACCGCTTGCGACGCTCGGTATCGAGCATTTGCGTGGTCAGGTCGGGGGCGGTCGTCATCATCGCTCCCGCTATGCGCGTCACATGCATCGCGCGCGTTAACTGGCGTGGTGAAGCATGGATTTACCGGATGATGAGTCCGTGAAGTTTCTTTCCCGCCGAGATGCGTATGGGCTCGGCGCCGGGAACGATGAACGCATCCTCTCCCGCCTTCTCGCCGTCGATCCGCGCACCGCCGCCCGCGATCAGCCGGCGGGCTTCGCCTTTCGACGCAACGAACTCGAGTGCGATCAGCGCATCGACGATGCCGATCGACGATGTCGCGATCGCGTGAGTTGGAAGGGCGTCCCCCTGCACATCGTCGCCGTGCGCGAGCGCCGTCGCGGCGTCGGCGAGGATGACCTTGGCCTCGTTCTCCTCCTCGCCACGCAGCGCCTCGAGCCGCGCGATCTCGTCGAGCGGCAAATCGGTGAACAATCTCATGAAACGGCCGATGTCGAGTCCCTGCGTGTTGCGCCAGAACGTCCAGTAATCATAGGGGCGGAGTGCGTCGCGGTTGAGCCAGACCGCGCCGGCCGCAGTCTTGCCCATCTTTCCGCCGTCCGCGGTGGTGATCAGCGGCGTGGTCAGACCAAAGAGCGAGGTGCCGTCGATCCGGCGCGTCAGTTCGATGCCGTTGACAATATTGCCCCACTGATCGCTCCCGCCCATCTGCAATCGGCATCCGGCGCGGCGCGACAGTTCGAGGAAGTCGTAAGCCTGGAGGATCATGTAATTGAATTCGAGAAAAGTCAGCGGCTGTTCGCGTTCGAGCCGCAGCCGGACGCTGTCGAACGTCAGCATGCGGTTGATCGTGAAATGCTTTCCCACGTCGCGGAGGAAGGGGACGTACTCCAGCCGGTCGAGCCAATCGGCATTGTCGATCAGGACGGCATCGGTGGGGCCGTCGCCGAAGGTCAGGAACCGCTCGAAGATGCGGCGGATGCTGGCGATGTTCGACGCGATGTCGGCGTCGGTCAGCAGCTTGCGGCTCTCGTCCTTTCCCGATGGATCGCCGACCTTCGTCGTGCCGCCGCCCATGACGACGATCGGCTTGTGCCCGGCGTGCTGCAGCCGGCGCAGCATCATGATCTGGACAAGGCTGCCGACGTGAAGCGAAGGCGCGGTCGCGTCGAAACCGATGTAGCCCGGGACAACCTGTGTATCGGCAAGCGCGTCGAGAGCGGTTGCATCGGTCATCTGGTGGATATAGCCGCGCGTGGCGAGTTGATTGAGCAGTGCGGATCGGAATTCGGTCATCGTGCGCGGCCGTCTAGCAGGGGGGATGGCTGTTGAGTAGGCCGCAAAAGATGCACGCGCTCGTGCCACACCCCGACGCGCCGCATCCGGCCGTCCGGATTTGCGCGAGGCTTGCGATCAGTCGTTCTCACATGTTCAGTATCGAATTCGTCGTAAGCGGTGCAATCGACAGTATTAATCTTCCACGAGGAGGACCGTCGGCAAGGGCAGATGGGCTTTGGGAGCGGACCTGTTTCGAGGCTTTTGTCGGCGAAAACCATGACTCGGGCTATGTCGAACTGAATTTCGCGCCTTCCCGGCTTTGGGCCGCCTACCGGTTCGACGATTATCGCCAGGGAATGCAGCAGCTTACGCCGGTCGATACGCCGGATATTCGCATTAAACAGGGGGAAGGAGATGCGTTTTCAATATCGGCCGATTTTGCACTTCCAGATCCGGGCATGAGCGGCCCGCTGAGGATCGGCCTGTCCGCCGTGATCGAAGCGCACGACGGGACGAAAAGCTATTGGGCGCTGCATCATCCACCGGGCAAACCCGATTTCCATCATCGCGATTGCTTTGCGATCGTGCTTCAGCCACCTGCCTGACATGGAATTCGGTATCGACCGGCTGCTCGCCGACCCGGCACTGCGCCAGCCGCTGGCGGGCAAGCGCGTCGCGCTGCTCGCGCATCCCGCGTCGGTCACCGCAAATCTTACGCACACGCTCGACGCGCTCGTCATGGCGGGCGTGAACGTCACCGCTGCGTTCGGACCTCAACATGGGCTACGCGGCGACAAGCAGGACAATATGGTCGAAAGCCCGGATTTCACCGACCCGGTCCACGGCATTCCGGTCTTCAGCCTGTACGGCGAAGTGCGTCGCCCGACCGGACAGTCGATGGGAACGTTCGACACGATCCTGATCGACCTGCAGGATCTCGGTTGCAGGATCTACACGTTCATCACCACGCTTCTGTACGTCCTCGAAGCAGCAGCGGCGCACGGCAAGGCGGTCTGGGTGCTCGACCGGCCAAACCCGGCGGGCCGGCCCGTCGAAGGACTGACGTTGCGCGAAGGCTGGGAGAGTTTCGTCGGGGCGGGGCCGATGCCGATGCGCCACGGGCTGACGCTTGGTGAAATGGGTCGCTGGTTCATCGCGCAACACGGCCTCGACGTCGATTACCGCGTTATCGAAATGACAGGGTGGGAGCCGAGGGCCGCGCCCGGATTCGGCTGGCCGGCCGATCGTATCTGGATCAATCCCAGTCCCAATGCGCCCAACGTCAACATGGCGCGCGCCTTTGCGGGTACGGTGATGGTCGAGGGCACGACATTGAGCGAGGGCAGGGGGACGACGCGACCGCTCGAGCTATTCGGCGCGCCCGGTATCGATGCGCGCCGCCTGCTCGCCGAAATGCGGCGGATCGCGCCGCACTGGCTCAGCGGGTGCACCTTGCGCGACATTGCGTTCGAACCGACGTTCCACAAGCATGTCGGTAAATTGTGCAGCGGCCTTCATATCCACGCCGAGGGCGGGTCGTACGACCCGATGATGTTCAAACCGTGGCGCATTCAGGCGCTCGCGTTCAAGGGCATCCGCGCGCTCTATCCGGATTATCCGTTATGGCGTGATTTTGCGTATGAGTATGAACATGGGAAGCTTGCGATCGACGTGATCAGCGGCGGTCCTCAATTGCGCGAGTGGGTCGATGACGAAGCGGCGACTGCCGCCGACCTCGACGCGCTAGCCGGGCCCGACGAGACGGCGTGGGTCACGACGAGCGAGACGTTCACCTTATATTGAAGGCGGCGCAATCCCTGCGTTTGGATTAACGCTTCATACACGCTGTCTTTACGCGCTTTTGTTAGAGCCTTGGTCGACAAGGGTGCCAGCTTACGCGCTCTTGCGAACACAAAGGATCGGAATGATCGGACACGCCGCCTCGTTAGGCACCTCACGCGACTCAGCGGACGCATTGCTTGCGCTCGTCGTTGCGGAGGGGAGCGCGTCGCATCGTCATCCGAAGGCCGACGTTCTGGGTCAGGGTCCGGAGGCGGCGCGCAACGTTGCCGATATTGTCCATCTCCTGTGCCTGCTGCACGGCCGCCACCCGGGCGTTATCGACCATGCCGTCGCGCGCGTTCGAAATGCGAGCACGCGCGCATTCCTGAGCGATGCCGCCGACGCATTTGCGGTCGAGCGGATGCTGCTGACCAAGCTTGTCGTTGCCGTGGGACCGTTGCCGAGCACACCCGGCCAGGCCGACACCGAGACAGCGGTTCACGCCCAATATCATGCGCTCGACATGCTCGCGAAGTCCGAGCGCGACGGATGCGCACTCGGCGCGGCGCTGGCGTTGCTGGCGGACTGGGCGGCGGTGCGTCCTGTGCTCGCAACTGCGGCGCGACGCCTTTCACTCGAGGTCGATCCGTCGGCGGTGCCCAATTCCGACGTCATCGCCTCGGTCATCAGGTCGGCGGAAAACAACGCAGCGGCTGACCGGGCGATGCTGTTCGGCGCGCAACAGATCGTGGCGCAGCACCGCGGGCTATGGGACTTGCTCGAAGCGCGCGCGATCGCCCGAAGCGTTTATTAACCGCTTGCCCTTTGGCGATGGCCTCGCCAAACGCTCTTGACGTTAACGTCAAAGGCGCCGCGCGCATGAAATTTACCGGAACGTCCGATTATGTCGCGACCGATGACCTGAAGGTCGCGGTCAATGCGGCGGTGACGCTCCGACGGCCGCTCCTCGTGAAGGGCGAGCCCGGCACTGGCAAGACCGTCCTCGCGCACGAAATCGCACGCGCTCTCGGGGCGCCGCTGATCGAATGGCACGTCAAGTCGACCACCAAGGCGCATCAGGGGCTTTACGAATATGACGCCGTGGCGCGGCTCCGCGACGGGCAGCTCGGCGATGCGCGCGTCCACGACATTTCGAACTACATCCGCAAGGGCAAATTGTGGGAAGCGTTCACATCGCCGACGTTGCCGGTGCTCCTGATCGACGAGATCGACAAGGCAGACATCGAATTTCCCAACGACCTTCTTCAAGAACTCGACCGCATGTCGTTCGACGTTTACGAAACGCACGAAACGATCGCGGCCAAGGAACGGCCGATCGTGATCATCACGTCGAATAACGAAAAGGAATTGCCCGACGCGTTTCTGCGCCGCTGTTTCTTTCATTACATCAAGTTTCCCGACAGGGACACGATGCAGGCCATCGTCGATGTCCATTTTCCCGGGATCCAGAAAATTCTCGTCTCCAAAGCGATGGACATTTTCTACGACGTCCGCGACGTTCCGGGGCTCAAGAAGAAGCCGTCGACGAGCGAGCTTCTCGACTGGCTGAAACTGCTGCTTGCCGAGGACCTGCCGCTCGACGTGCTGCAGTCGCGCGATCCGCGGCAGGCGATCCCTCCGCTTCACGGCGCGCTCCTGAAAAACGAGCAGGACGTCATGCTGTTCGAACGGCTTGCCTTCATGGCGCGCCGGCAGGGCGCAAACGCCTAGAGCGCCTCGGGCCGTATGGTCGGCGTCATCGCCGGCCACGCGTCGGCGAGCCGCTTTGCGATCACGTCGAGCATCGCATAGCGCTGACGGTACATGCTGCGCTTCTTTGCGGGGATGTCGGCGTCGGCGCGACGCTCTCCCAAAAGCGGCAGCGAGAAGAACCCGTCGCCAAGCGTCTTGCCCCCACGATCGCACCAGATCTCGTCGTAATTCAGCGGCAGCTCGCGGGTGACGTCCTTGCCGAAATAGGGGTGACGACTCTGGCGGTTCTTGTCGGCGATGGCGCGTATTTCGGTCACGCCGAGCTGAGCACAGACCATCCGGAAGAGCTCGATGATCAGGTCGCGCGGGCGAAGTCCCTGCGCGGCCTTGGTCAGGTCACGATAGCGATCGAGCGCATCGGGGAAATTGCGACCCTGGATCCCGCCGATGAGCGCGCGCGGCCCGGCGCCGTGGGGTTCGATCGCAAAGACGAGCGTGAAGAGCCGCCGGTCACCGTCGAACAGATTGAGCGCGAGGGTGCCTTCGCGGTGGAACCAGATCGGCTTGTCGATGACGACGTGAATATGATCGCCGACCTCGGCAAGCGGCATCAGCTCGATCGACTGGGCGACCCGGAAATCGAGCGGTGGCGCGAGCGCTTCGACATGCGCCGCGAAACGGCGCAACCGCTCGTCGACAGTCCAGTTCGCGCACAGATAGGGTGATCGGATGAAACCAAGAATTTCGGGGCGATCGTCGACCAGCCTTCCCATCGTGCTGTCGGGGGTCGCACCGAGGAGCGGGGCGTACGCCGTGGCGTGACGCATCGCCGCGATCCGCCAGCGCGCGCGCTTGACCCATTGACCGTGACCACCAACGACCCCGGATGCCTTGAGCATCGCCTCGAAGCGGGCTTGCTGCGATGCGTTCATCCGGCCTCCTCACGCACCATCCCGTCCGACGTTGCGCCATTGGCGCACCTGCGATCAATTGTCGATTGCGTAGGCGACCTCGAAATTACCCCAGCGACGACCGCCGAACTCGAGCGGAACGAAGACGTTCTTGACCGTCCGGTAGCCGTTCGACCCGAGATCCTGGCGATAGGTGCTCAGCATGAAATCGGCGCCCGAGGCGACGGCGCGCGCGGTGGCATCGTCCATGAAGTTGCTCTTGTTACGGCAGTGAAGCGCATTCCAGGCGGGATCGTCGGGTCGTTGCGGCAGCGACTTGGACGAGAGATGTGTCGGCAGGTATCCGTTCAGATCGGTAATCGCCACGCCGACGATGCGCGGGTCCGCAAGCGCGACCCGATCGAGAATCGGCTGAACCAAAGCGTCGGCGATATCGTTGAAACGGGTGTCGAATTGTGCAGGGTTCGACCCTGCGACCGGACGATAGGTGACGTCGAAGACGTCGTCGGCGCGCGCTGTGCCGTCGGCCAGCGCGCCGTCGATTACCGATCGGACGTCGGCGGTCGCTGCCAGCGCGATGTCGACGAAGCGACGATCCTCGAGCGCGAAACCCGAATGCACGATCAAGTCGAGCATCTCGTTGGCACCGGTTTCGAGTGAGCTGATGTGAGTCATCGCCCCGGCGAGCCGGTCGTGGTTCGCGCGTGCGGTGTCGGCAAATCCGGCCAGCTCGTCGCCGACCCGGCAGACGCTGTCGTGGATCAGGCTGGTCGAGCGCGCGATGTCGTCGGTCTGACGGTCGACCTGCCCGACGAGCTCGATGACTTCGGCAACCGTGTCGTTGATCCGGCCAAATCCGGTCTCCGCATGGCGGCTGCGCGCGATGCCTTTCTGGATTTCGCTAACGAACGCTTCGCCTTCGTCCGAGAGCGAATCCATTGTCGTTCCGATTTCGTCGATCGCCGCACGCGTGTCCCGCGCAAGCTTCTTCACTTCGGAAGCGACGACGGCAAAGGTGCGGCCCGCTTCGCCAGCTTTTTCGGCCTCGATCGCGGCGTTGAGGGCGAGCATGTTGGTCGTCCGTGCGATGCCGTCGATGATCTGCGTCGTGCGGCGCACTTGCTCCATCGCGGTCGAAAAGCCGGTGATCTGCGCGCCGAGCCGGTTGACCATCGCCGTCAGCTGACTGAAGGCGGACACCGAATCAGCGACGATTGCGGCACCGGCGGTCAGGCGGGTACGTGCGTTGTCGGAGAGCATCCGCGCTTCGTCGGTCGCGTCGGTGACCTGGCGCTGGTCGGTCTCGAGACTTGCCATCACCGCCTGAAGTTCGGCCAACACGCGCGCCTGTTCGGCAACACTTCCGGCGACCGACCTGATCTGGCCGGCGGCATCGGTACATCCGACCGCGAGCACGCCGCACCGCGCGGCCGCGCGGTCCATCAGCCGGGAGTCGGCGGCTTCGATACGCGTGTGATACATCGGGCAATCCTGTTGTCTGCGCCGGATTAGCGGTGGCGAGTTGCGATCGCGTTAACCAGCACATGCCTTGTCGCGAAGGTGGCGGGGCGGCATAGCGCGGACATGTTCCTAAATTTTCTCGACGAACTGCGTGCGGCCGGCATCCCCGCGAGCATGAAAGAGCATCTGGTTCTGCTCGAAGCGCTTGAGGGCGACGTGATCGAGCGCACGCCCGAACAATTCTATTATCTGTCGCGTGCGGTCTACGTGAAGGACGAAGGGCTGATCGACCGATTCGACCAGGTGTTCGCCAAGGTCTTTCGCGGCATCGCGACGACCTTTGGTGCGCAGGATCCGGAAATCCCGGTCGAATGGCTGCGCGCAATGGCCGAGAAATTCCTGACCGCCGAAGAGATGGCCGCGATCGAGAAACTCGGTTCGTGGGACGAGATCATGGCGACGCTGAAACAGCGGCTCGAGGAGCAGAAGGAACGCCATCAGGGCGGCAACAAATGGATCGGAACCGGTGGCACGTCACCGTTCGGCAACGGCGGCTACAACCCCGAAGGGGTGCGCATCGGCGGTGATGGCAAGCACGGGCGCGCGCTGAAAGTGTGGGACAAGCGCGAGTTCAGGAACCTCGATTCGACCAAGGAGCTGGGAACGCGCAACATCAAGATCGCGCTCCGCCGGCTGCGCCGTTTTGCGCGTGAAGGCGCGCTCGACGAACTCGACATGGATGCCACGATTGCCGGGACCGCGCGGCAGGGCTGGCTCGACATCCGGATGCGCGCCGAACGGCACAACGCCGTAAAGCTGCTGCTTTTCCTCGATGTCGGTGGGTCGATGGATCCCCATATCAAGCTGTGCGAGGAACTGTTCAGCGCGGCGACCAGCGAGTTCAAGAACCTCGAGTTCTTCTATTTCCACAATTGTCCGTATGAAGGGGTGTGGAAAGACAACAAGCGCCGCTTCACCGAGCGCACGCCGACGTGGGACGTGCTCCACAAATATGGTCATGACTACAAGCTGATCTTTGTCGGCGATGCATCGATGTCACCCTATGAGATCAGCCACCCGGGTGGATCGGTCGAGCACTATAACGAGGAATCCGGGACGACATGGATGCAGCGGCTGACCACGACCTATCCTGCAGCGGCCTGGCTCAACCCCGTGCCGGAGGCGCACTGGGGATATTCGCAATCGATCGCGCTGCTAAAGAGCCTGATGAATGATCGCATGTATCCGCTGACGCTCGGCGGTCTCGACGATGCGATGCGCGGATTGACGCGAAAGACCTAGGCGCTCGCCTGAAACTGCACCTGTTGCGCTTTTTCCCAGAACTTGTCCGCAAGGCCGCGACGACGCTCCCGGGCCTGATCGGTCACGGCACGCGCGGCAGCCGAAGTCTCTTCGGCAGCGCGCCGCGAATAGTAACGAAAATCGGATTCCATGCCTTTGCGACCCCCGGAACGAATCGACGCTCGAACCTTGTGATCAAATGGTTATTAAATGATTAATCGAAGCGCAAGCCGGGGCCAGCGCGTGTGCGATTGACCGACGCCGGGGCAAGCCATATCGCAAACGCGTCGCCCTGGTAGCTCAGCAGGACAGAGCAACGGTTTCCTAAACCGCAGGTCGGGAGTTCGAGTCTCTCCCAGGGCACCAGCGGCTGACCGGGCTCCGACTACATTTTGTACGACAGCCGAACATAACCGAACTGCCCGGGCACATCATAGGTGGTCGGGTCGTAGTTTGGACCGGTGCAGCTAAAGCAGGGCGGTGGGTCCTGATCGAAGACGTTGTTCACGCCGACCGTCAGTCCCAAGCGTCGCTCGAAGAACGAGTAGCCGATCTGAACGTCACCATAGAGGCGGTTGTTGAGCTTTCGCCCGTCGGCTTCGCGAACAGCGTCGATGTAGCGGCCCGTGAACGACGCCGTGATACCGCCCAATGCCCAGTCGAGCGTGCCGTTCCCCTTGAAGCGCGGATACGACTGGTCAGGGAAGCCACGCGTCTTGCCGAGATAGTTGGTGGTCGAAAAGCCGACCGCCGCCGGAAACGTCTCGCTGTATTTCATCAGGAAATTGCCGTTGAGCTGAAGACCGAAGCGGCCCGCACCCGTTTCTGGCGTGCGATAGTTGGCGGTCACGTCGATGCCACGCGTGCGGATGCTGCCGATGTTCTGCAATTGCGCGCCGATCCGGGAGATCAGCCCGGCGGGGGTCCGTGTGATCGAACCGCAGCTGAGCGGATCGCCGCCGAACGCGCAACGGTTCAGCGTCAGCTGCGCATCGACCGGGGCGATCGCATTGTTGACGCTGATGTCATAGTAATTGACCTCGAGGCTCAGCTGGCTGGCGAAGCCGCCGCTGCGCGCCCATTGCGGGGCATAGACGCCGCCGAAAAGCCATGTTCGCGACGTCTCTGGCTTCAGGTTCTGATTGCCGCCGGTCAGCACGCTCAGCTGTCCGCCGTTGGGCTCCTGGTAGCTGCCGTTCGCCGGCACGCCGTTGGCGATGCAGTTTGCCCGGACATTGCCGGTATTGAGCGCAAACGGCGATCCCGGGACGTTCGTGCACGGATCGTCGATGGGTGCGTCCGCGCGCGATGCCGCGCCGAATAGTTCGCCGATCGCCGGCGCACGGAACCCACGCGCGTAGGATGCGCGGAACAGCAAGTCGCGAACGGGCTTCCACGAGCCGCTGCCGGTGTAGGTCGTGCTGTCGCCACTGCGCGAGAAATTGGACTGGCGGATCGACCCGTCAATTTCCAGCGAATGGAAAAACGGAACCTCCTTGAGCAGGGGAACGCGCAGTTCGCCATAAAACTCGTCCGAATTATACGATCCGCGCGCCGGTAGCGACGGGATGTCCGAACTCAGCCCGGCCGCAGTGATCGGATCGGGATCGTAGCTGCCTTTCTGATAGCGGTGTTCGTAACCGACCGCGAAGCCGACGGGCCCTGCCGGAAGTTCGAACAGGTCACCGCTCAGATTCGCGGTGTAGTCCTGAAGCTCCTGCGCGCTGCGATTGCGTTCAGTATAGGTGATGTAGGCGAGCTGGTCGGCGGTGATCGAGCCCGCACCGCCGAAGATGTTGACGGGCACACACGGCGCGGTGCACGCGGCGACGGGACCGAGCGCACGCTTCAGGTTGGCGGCGTTGACGTTACCGGTGAACGATTGCTTGGCGTCGTTGAACCCGAACACGGCGCTCACGTCCCAATACCATTTGCGCGTTCCGACGTCGAACGAACCGTCGAGCCCGCCGGTGATCGACATCGTGTTGACGAACTGCGTGTAGGTCCGCTGCCCCGCCTCGACCAGGCGGCGACGGACGGTCGAATAATTGGCAGGCGGGTCGCCCGGGTTTCCAGCGGAAAGCGTTCCGAACGGATTGAATGGGTTCGATGCATCGATCGTGATCGTGTCGAGCAGGTTTCCGTTGCCCGCGTCGGGCCCGATGAACAGCGGCAGGAACGCGGCCTGATTTTGCGACGTGCGATGCGAATACACCGCCTTGACGCGCAAATTTATGTCCGACGTCAGCTCCTGTTTGATGTTGACGAAGCCGCCATAGCGTTCGGAAGGCGTCAGGAAGTAGTTGAAAGGCGAGAAGTTGAACCGCGCCGCCGAGGTGAACGGGATGTAGTCGCCCGTGACCAGCTTCGGATCATAAACCGGTTTGCGACCGATCACCGGCGCGCGCAGCGTCAAGCTTTGTCCGTTGACGTCGTACCGGCCGAGGAGAGGCGCGCTGCTGCAACCGCCGATCGGATCCGAACAGCTCGTCTGGCCGGGATTGGGAAACTGCGAAATCGCCCGGTCGCGTGTCCTCACCGCGTCCTGCTTTACGTAGCTCGCGCCAAAGACGATGCTCGTGCCCTCGTCGTTGATACCATAGCTCGCGTTATAGTCCTGCGTGTGGCCGTCGCCCTGGCGGAACGTCCCGAATTGCGCTGATGCTTGAAGCCCGGTCTGCGTCGATTTGGTAATTACGTTGACCACACCCGCGAGCGCGTCCGACCCGTAGAGCGGCGACTGACCCGACTGCAGGACTTCGATCCGCTCGATCATGTTCGCAGGGATCGTGTTCAGATCGACCGTCGAGGGTATGCCGCTCGCGCTCGCGCCGTTGACGAAGCGCAAGCCGTCGACGAGCACCAGCGTTCGCTTTGCCCCGAGATAACGGAGATCGATCTCGGCCGATCCCGCGCCAACGCCACCACCGTCCGGCGGGTTGCCGATATTGCCGCTGTTGTTGACCTTGGTGTTGAGACCGCCGGCCGCGCTCGGCAGGCGCTGCAGCACGTCGGCGATCGCCGAAAGCCCGGTCTGCGCGATCGACCCCTGGTCGAGGACAACGACAGGCGAATCCTGGCTGAGCGGATCGCGGCGGATGCGCGAACCCGTGACGATGATCTCCTCACCGGTACCCGCGCTTGCGGCAGGTGCTGCCGCGACCACCTGCGCCGCCGCCGGTGCGGCAATGCCGAATATCGCCACGGTCAACGTCGCGCAGGTCGAGAAAAGTGCGGTTTTGGTCATAACATGTCCCCGGGTGTCGGTCAGCCATGGTTCGCCCAATCGGCGGAATTGCCAAGCCGAAAACGCCCTCGAGGCACAATTGGCGCGAAACTGTTGTTGCGGCGCAACACTGTGCTGACGCTCGGCCGCTTGACAGCCCCAAGATCGACGCGCGAACACCAGCGCGGCAATTACGCCGTTTTGGCCAGGGAGAGTACACGATGCGGCGTACCATCATCGCACTTGCAGCGATCGCCACGGCAGCGGTGGCGCCGCCGACGATGGCGAAGGTCCGGCCCGCCGACCGGAAAGCCATGCCGATCGCTGCCGACGCGGCCAAGGGGCATGGCGCCCTGATCGCGTTGTTCGACGACTGGCGCGCTTTTGTTCGACCCGACATCAAGGGCGGACTGCCCGATTATTCCGCCACCGCGATGGCGCGCAAGGCGGAAGGGCTGCCGCGGCTGCAGGCGCGGTTGAAAGCGATCGACATGCGGGGTTCGCTGCCCGCGGCACAAAATGACCGGCGGCTGATCGAGGCGGAGATGAACGGCTTCGACTTCTTCCTCCGTGTCCTGAAGCCCTGGGCACGCGATCCTGGATTTTACCAGACCGTATTCGGCGAGGAAAGCGATGTGCCGGCGCACGAGGGGCCGTCGGCGAACCCGACGATCGACCTGTTCAAGTACAGTTATCCGCTGACGGCGGGCGATGACCGACAACTGACGACAATGCTGGGCGCGTTGCCGGCGATGCTGCGGGCCGCGCGGACCAATCTTGCCCAAAGCAATGCCGCCGACCTGTGGCGCTATGGCGACAGGACGTTCCGCGAACAGAGCAAGGTGCTGGCCGCGCTCGAGCGTGGCGATCTCCGGATGCGCACGCTCGAAGGAGAGCGGACGGCGACCTTGTCGGGCGCAAGCACCGAGCTTCGCGCCGCGGTCGCTGCAGCGAAGCGGGCGACCGATGACTTTGCCGAGTGGATCAAGGCCGAGGCAGCGAAAAAGACAGGTCCGTCGGGCGTGGGAAAGGCCAATTACGACTGGTATCTGGCGAACGTGACGTTGACACCATATACATGGGATCAGCAAGTGACGTTGCTTCAACGCGAACTCGACCGCTCGCTGGCCTCGCTCAGGCTCGAAGAATTGCGTAACCGCAACCTCGCTCAGATCGCGACGATCGACGATCCGGCGGCATATCGGCGAATGGCCGAAGCCAAGACGGCCAAGTTCAACGCGTTTCTGATCGACACGGGGCTTGTCGCGGACAAACCCTATTTCCGCGCCGCGCTCGTTGCGCAGACGAGCACCTATACGCCGTCCGATCAGCGGAATTTCTTTTCGCACGTCACGGCGCTCGATCCGTTGCCGCTGCTGTCGCACTCGACGCACTGGATCGAACTTGCGCGGCTGAAGCACGAACCGCGGCAAAGCCCGATCCGTCGTACCGCACCGCTGTTCAATATCTTTGCCGACCGGTCCGAAGGCTTTGCCACCGCGATGGAAGAGGTCGTCATGCAGGCGGGTCTGTACGACGATATCCCGCATGGTCGCGAACTGGTGTGGATCATGCTCGCCAATCGCGCAGCGCGCGGGCTTGCCTCGCTTCGGGTGCAGGCAAACGAGATCGACCTCGCGGCCGCCGGCAAGTTGCATGCCTGGTGGACGCCGCGCCACTGGTCCGATCCGGACAGCCCGCTCGTCGGTTTCGAGCAACTGCTCTATCTGCGGCAGCCCGGCTATGGGCCAAGCTACATCGTCGGCAAGGCAGAGCTCGATAGGCTGTTCGCGCGCGCGTCGCACGAGGCCGACTGTCGCAGGGTGCCGTTCGAAACGGGGAAGGTCTTCGAACGGATCATCGACGCCGGGATCATCCCGCCCGCGTTGATCGAGCGCGAGATGTTCGCCGGGTCGGCCGCGGGGCGCGGCGAGTGCACCCCGTAATGACGCTCTAGAACTGCACGCGCGCCTTCACGCCATAGAAGCGCGGCGCCGACGGGTAGACGCCAAAGCTCGTCCCCTGTTCGGGGATCGGGCTCGAGGTGACGTTGTAATAGCGGTCGAACAGGTTCTCGACATAGGCTTCGACCGAATAGCGTCCGCCCTCGCCGAAGTTCAGCCCGACACGCGCATTGACGATCGTGAAGGCGTCGTTGGTCGTAAAGGGCACGCCGACGGGGTCGTTGAGCGTGTTCGAATCGCTCTGCGTGCGCGAATCGACGTGGAAGAGCGCGCCGACGCCGTCGCTGAGCCGCGGCGTCCATGTCAGCGCGGCGGTGATGACGTTGCGCGGTGAATTGGTGAGCTGCATGTTGTTGTCATTTTCCGACAGCGGATCGCGGACCTTGGCATCGAGGAGCGTGTAGCCAAGGTTGATGTTCACTTCGCGGATCGGACGGATCAGCGCCTCGACCTCGATACCCTTCGAGACGACCTTCGCATAGTTCTGGACGACGAAGCGCGTGCCGACGAACTGCAGGTTCTGATAGCCGTAGAACGACGAATGGAAGCCTGCGATGTTGAACTGGAACGCGCGGCTGAAGTTGGTTTTGGCACCGATTTCGTACACGTCGGCGGTTTCGTTCTGGAATTCGAGATCGGTCAGCTGCGCGCCATTGCCACCGAGCAGCGCGCTGTCGAACGAGGCGCGGTCAAGATTATAGCCGCCCGATTTATAACCGCGGTCATAACCCCCATAAATCAGGATGTCGTCGCTGACCTTGATCGCGAGCTTTGCCGTGCCGGTAAATTCATTTTCGCTGCGCGAACTGTTGCGCGTTCCGTTGAATTCCGAATTGATCGTCGGGTTGCAGGAATAAAGATGGGCAAGCGCGAACAACCCTAGCGGGTTCGAAGCGCTCTGGTTCGTCGATATCAGCGCCTGGCGATACAAAGCGCTGTTGGGATCGAGGAAGAAGCTGCATGCGGGGACTTGCGAGTTCAGGTTCGTATCGATCTTCTTGGTCTCATGGTTCCAGCGCAGGCCGAGCGTCAGCGACACTGCGTCGCTGATCTTGATGATGTTGTGGGTGAATGCCGAAAAAGCTTCGGTCTTGACGCGATAGGCGTCGTCGATCTGTCCCGCGCCGTTGGGCGTGCGCGGAATCGGGTTCGCAAACGTGGCGATCACGGCGGGGCCCGAAGCGAGCGCCGCATTCCGGATCGCCGCATAAGGGTTGAGCGCGCTCGGGTTGAGTACGACCTGGCCGAAGGTCGGTGCGCCGGGGATCGTTCCGAACAGCGTGAACCCGGCGGGCAGGCCCGCCGCAGCGTTGGTCGTCAGCGCGGAAAACAGGCCGTCGACGAATTGATCGGCCTGGGTTCCAAAGCGGACCGTGTCGTGAAGCGTGTTGGTTTCGTTTAGATAGAATCCACCAACGAGCCAGTCGAGACGATCGTCGAATGCCGTGCCCTTGATCCGCACTTCCTGCGTAAAATCGGTAAGGCTGGTACGGTAGCCGTCGCGATACGCACGATCGAGGCCCGAAAAGTCGATGTCCTGCGAACGCAGCGCCTTCCAGTGGCGATAGGCGGTGATCGATGTCAGCGTAACGTCGCCCAGCGTATAGTCGATCTGGCCCGAAATCCCCCATTCCTCGACCTTCTCGGTCAGGTCGCGGTTGGGCGAGATCGCGATCCGACGGGCGTTGGGGTCGTACGGGAGGACAATGCCGTCGCGGCCGACGGCGCCGCCGAATGCGGGAATGGCGGAGAAGTTCTCGATGATCGTGCTGGTCGCACGGCCGAGAACGGCGTTCGTGTTCGTCGGCGCGATCTGAAGTCCCGAGCCTGTATTGACGAGATAGCAGCACAGTTCATCGGTCTTGGCATAGTCGCCGATGATCCGGACTTTCAGGTCTTCGTTTTCGAATCTTGCCTGACCGCGCACGAACCAGCGATCGAGGTTGTTGATGGCGCGTGGCGAATTGACGTCGCGCAAATATCCGTCGCGCTTGTGATAGCCGCCATCGACGCGCAGCGCGACGGTCTCGGAAACCGGGCCCGTGATCCCCGCGCGCGCTTCGATTTCGTTATAATTGCCATAGCTAAGCTCGGCATAGCCGCCGAGGTCAAACGCCGCTCCCTGCGTGATGATGTTGAGCGCGCCGGCGCTGGTGTTGCGGCCGAACAATGTCCCCTGCGGACCGCGCAGAACCTCGACCCGCTCGAGCGGCGGCAGGTCGGCGAGCGCGACGCCAGCGCGCGCGCGAAGAACGCCGTCGATGAACACGCCGACCGCAGGCTCGAAGCCGGGATTGTCGCCTGCGGTTCCGATGCCGCGGATACGGAGGACGACGCCGGTTGCCGAGGACTGCCCGGTGGTCGCCTGGAACGACGACGCGATCTGGCGCAGGCCGCGAATGTCCGACGCGCCCGAATTGGTGAGCTGTTCGCCACCGATTACGGAGAGCGCGATCGGGACGTCCTGAGCGATCTGCGTGCGCCCGGCCGCGGTGACGATGATCTCATCCGAGTCACCCGTATCGGCTTCGACGGCTTTTGGCGGTGCGATCTGCGCATAGGCAGGGTGGGCGGCCACGACAGCCAGAAGCGACGAGCCGATGAGATGACATTGACGCATGGACAAGCTCCCCTTTTAACAACGCCGACATTGCGGCGGGCGACGCTTTGGCCACCTCATGCGCTTCTGTCTGCGTCCGCCTGTCGAAGTCGTCAATCATGAAATATTGCACATGCGGTGCGCGCGCATTAGCGTTGGCGTCGCCCGCGACTTCGGTTTAGGCAGATGGACATGGCCGATCATCACAGTACCGACTCATTTACCAAGCCCGAAAAACTCGCGGTTCCCGCCGAAGTGCAGGATGCGGTCCGGACGCTCATCGCCTGGGCGGGCGACGATCCGAAGCGCGAGGGCCTGGTCGACACGCCCGCGCGCGTCGGCCGCGCCTGGAAGGAATATTGCGAGGGGTATGGCGACGATCCGGCCTATCATCTGTCGCGCACGTTTCAGGAAGTCGGCGGCTACGACGAACTCGTCTTGTTGAAGGACATTCCGTTTCAGTCGCATTGCGAACATCACATGGCACCGATCGTCGGCAAGGCGTCGATCGCGTACATGCCCAAGGATCGCGTCGTCGGCATTTCGAAACTGGCGCGCGTCCTCAACGGCTTTTCGCGGCGCTTGCAGGTGCAGGAGCGGCTCACCGCCGAAGTCGCGCAGTGCATCTGGGAGAACCTGCACCCGCAGGGCGTCGCGGTCGTGATCGTGGCGCAGCATGGTTGCATGACCGGTCGCGGCGTGCGCACACCCGGCGTGGCAATGACGACGTCGCGGCTGCTCGGGTGTTTTCTCGAGGATCACCGCAGCCGGGCGGAAGTGTTGAAGCTGATGGGGTATTGAGCGACGCTTGGCGAGACGTGCGCTAAACCTAAGCGATTCGTCGATACCGGTAACTTTCTTCGTGTGCCAATCGGGCCTTCGCGGAGACCCCAATGCCAAACGCACTCTCCGGCTTCGGCCTATTAAACTTCATTCCGGCCCGTGATTTTCCGCTGCCGTTCCCTTCGATGCCGCGGTCGGTCGATGACCTGCTTGGGCGCGGGCTTTCGGCACTCGAACAAGCCGTAATCTCGCGCACGCTCGATGGGCTGGCGGGGTTGGCCAAAAGCGCAGGCAACGGAATTGCCGATCTGGCCGACAAAGTGCGTGATCAGCTTGCAGCCCTGCCAAACAGCGCAGCAAGTGCATTAGCCGATTCTATGCGTGGACCGAACTCGCGCACGTTGACGGCAGGTGAGACGACTGCGCTACGTAACGCCTTTGCAAACAGTATAGACCTGAACAATGTGCGGATTGTCGATGGGCCCGGCCGCAATCCGGACGCGTGGATTGCCTTCAACATCGGCGGCAATCCCGCGATTACCGAAGGCAATACAGTGTATGTTCGGTCCGAAAATTACGTGAAGGACTTGTCCTTGACGCCGCGTGGCTGCGATGGCTGGTGATTATGCTGGTTATAAGGCGGGCCAAAGCGGCCCGGTGGCGATGACGCCGGCACAACCTTCCAATGTCGAAAGCCGCCTCAGGGGGACTGGCCTATTCGGGCTCTAGCGGTAGGTTACCGAAAATGCAGCTCCGAACTTTCTGTATCACGCCTTGCTTTATCGGTCTTCTTGGTCTGCTCGCTTCATGCCAGCTGGATGCGACAATCACGATTGTCGGCACCGGAACCAAGCCTGAGTTCATTGTTGATGCAAGCGGCGGCACGACTTGCATAGATCGGCTGCTGGTTCATCCCGTTAATGCTAAACAGCGGAACCCGCGATCGTCATGGGGGATTGGCCGGATTTTTGGTCGTGGCGATGCAGATTGCCGTAGCCGCGTTACTTATGGGCAAATGCTGCCCGGTTATGAAACCGATATGCCACCGCAGGCACTCATAGCAGGGGAACGTTACCGCGTTGAAGCGCATGGCGGTGGCTGGACCGTCGCGAAAGAATGGACGCCGGAATAACGATTGCAGTCTCTCGCGTATGAAATGATTATCATTTTACGAGATCGGGAAGGCAGGGTGTCTGATCGAAAGAACCCGGTCGCTTTCGCCACCGGGCCTTTGATTTCTTTACAATCAAAAATAATTCAGCCTTCGGTCGGGGCTTCGGCAGCCACCGGCGCGTCGACCGCGATTTCGCCCGGTTCCGCATTCGGATTATAGGCTTCGGTAAACCCGGCCTCGTCCTTTTCGAACATCGATGCCATCACGTCGACACCCTGCGACTGAAGGTCGGCTTCCTCGGGGCTGCGCGCGACGTTGACCTTGACGGTCACCGCGACCTCGGGGTGCAGTTGCACCTTGACGTCGTAAAGGCCAATCGCCTTGATAGGCTTGTCGAGCACGATCTGGTTCTTGGCGATCCTGGCACCTTCGCTTTCAAGCGCTTCGATGATGTCGCGCGCCGCAACCGAACCATAAAGCTGGCCGGTATTCGAGGCCTGACGGATCAGAGTCACCGACTTGCCGTCGACATCCTTCGCCGCGGTCTCGGCGTCGCCCTTGCGGTTTTCGTTGTCGGCAACGATCTTTGCCTTGTTCGCTTCGAACAGCTTGAGGTTCGCCGCGTTCGAACGAAGCGCCTTCTTATTCGGCAACAGGAAATTGCGCGCAAAGCCGTTCTTCACGGTGACGACGTCGCCGATGTGGCCGAGCTTTTCGACGCGTTCGAGCAGGATCACTTCCATGTCAGTCGATCCTTATTTCACGATATAGGGGAGGAGGCCGATGTGCCGCGCGCGCTTGATCGCCTGGGCGAGTTCGCGCTGCTTGGGGGCACTGACGGCGGTGATGCGGCTGGGCACGATCTTGCCGCGTTCCGAGACGAAGCCCTGGAGCAGGCGGACATCCTTGTAATCGATCGTCGGCGCGTCCTTCGTGGCGAAGGGGCAGCTTTTGCGGCGGCGGAAAAATGGGCGGGCCATATCAGATTATCCTTAGAATTCGCGGTCGTCGCGGCGCGGGCGCTCGCCACGCTCCGAACGTTCGCGGTCGCGGGTCTCGTTACGGCGCATCATCGCCGAGGGGCCGGCTTCGTGCGCATCGACGCGCAGGCTCATGTAGCGGATCACGTCTTCGTTGATCTGCGTCTGGCGCTCGAGCTCCATGACCACGTCGGTCGGCGCGTCGAACTCGAGCATCACATAATGCGCCTTGCGGTTCTTGGCGATGCGATAGGCGAGGCTGCGAAGGCCCCAGGTTTCGGTCTTGACGACCTTGCCGCCGCCCGCTTCGATGATCTTGGTTGCGGTTTCTGCAAGGGCATCGACCTGGGCCTGGGCCAGATCCTGACGCGCGAGAAATACATGCTCGTACAGAGCCATGCCTTGTCTTCCTTCCATGCCGATCGCTGACGTGGCACCGTGCCAACGCCCCTCCGGCTTTCTGCGAAGGCGGGCCTATGGCGGATCGGCCCGTAAATAGCAAGCGCGCTCAGGGCTTGCGACCGAATCCCGGGATCAGCATGCCGACGCGGCGGCTATAGTCATGATATTGATCGCCGAACAGGCCGATCAGATCGCGTTCCTCATATCCGATGGCGACGACGATATACGCGGTCATGCCGATGGCGAGAACGAGGTGCCCGACGGTCATCACCGGCGTCGCCCAGAAGGCGAGGACGAAGCCGAGGTAAAGCGGGTGCCTGACCATGCGGTAGAGCATCGGCGTATGGAATTTGGGGGCGGCGGGTTCGTGCCCGCGCAGGTTGTGCCACGCCTGCTGAAGCCCGAACAGTTCGAAATGGTTGATGAGGAACGTGCTCAGCAGCACGACACCCCAGCCGAGTGCGAAGACTGCCCACAGGATGAACGCGATGGGCGGGCCGACCGACCACAAGACCGCCGGTACCGGCGCCCAGAGCATCACGAAAACAATCAATGTCACACTCGACGCAAGGACATAGACGCTGCGCTCGGCGGTTGCGGGCACGATGCGCGTCCACGCGCGCTTGAACCCCTGCCGCGCCATCACGCTGTGCTGCACGCCGAACATCGCGATCAGCGCAAGATCGACGGCGACAGCGGCCCCCGTCGCCAGTGCGGGGCCACCGCGGTCCACCGTCGTCCCGACGAACGGAAAATCGCCGACAAACCCGACCAGGTAAAGAAACGTCGCGAAGAAGATCGCGTAGGCGACAAGAGCGAAAAGAATATGGACGATACGGCTCATTGCCGGTCTCCCGTTGCAAAAATAACCACGCACAACGCCGACGTTTCGCCGCCGGCGGCATTTTAACCTTGCGGCGCGCGCTCGACCGGCGACCCGGGAGCTTCGGCGCGGCATAGACCGGCGAATGGCCGTTGTACAGACACGGTGGCTTGCACGCGCGGCGATCTGTGCCGTAGGTGCGTCGCTTTCCGAACGAGGACATGCCGTTGCGCGCATTTATTTTTCCGGGACAGGGCAGTCAGGCGGTCGGCATGGGTGCTGCGCTTGGCGATGCCAGCCCGGCGGCACGCGAGGTCTTCGGCGAGGTCGACGACGCGCTGGGTCAGGCGCTATTCCGGATTATGCGCGACGGCCCCGAAGACGTGCTGACGCTGACCGAAAATGCACAGCCCGCGATCATGGCGAACGCGATTGCGACGCTACGCGTGCTCGAACGCGAAGGCGGCGTTCGCCTGCCCGCGAAAGCCGCCTTCGTCGCTGGCCATTCGCTTGGCGAATATTCGGCGTTGTGTGCTGCCGGGGCAATCGACCTGACCACGACGGCGCGGCTGCTGAAAACGCGGGGACAGGCGATGCAGGCCGCCGTGCCGGTGGGCGCGGGGGCGATGGCGGTTATCCTGGGGCTCGACTTCGATGCCGTTGCCGACCTCGCCGCCGAGGCTGCGCAGGGCGAAGTCTGTACCGCAGCCAACGACAACGGCGGCGGGCAGGTGGTGATTTCAGGCCATGCGGCCGCGGTGGAGCGCGCCATCGCGCTGGCGAAGGATCGCGGGGCGAAGCGCGCGCTGCCGCTTGCAGTGTCTGCGCCGTTTCACTGCGCGCTGATGGCGCCCGCGGCTGACGTTATGCGTGATGCTCTGGCGGCCGCGCGCGTCCAGGCACCACTGGTTCCGCTTTTCGCCAACGTCACGGCATCGTCCGTCGCCGATCCCGACATGATCCGCGTGCTGCTGGTCGACCAGGTCACGGGCATGGTACGCTGGCGCGAAAGCGTGCTCGCGATGGTCGACGCAGGCGTCACGACCTTCGTCGAATTCGGTGGCAAGGTGTTGGGGCCCATGATCAAGCGGATCGCCCCCGACGCGACGACACGACCCGTGATGAGCATGGACGATGTCGAAGCTTTGCTGAAGGATCTGTGATGTTCGACCTTACAGGGATGACGGCGCTCGTGACCGGTGCGTCGGGCGCGATCGGTGCCGCAGTGTCAAAGGCGCTGGCGGCGCAAGGCGCGACGATCGCGCTGTCGGGAACGCGCGAGGATGCGCTGCGCGCCGTTGCCGATCTTGTCCCGGGCGCGATTGTCGTGCCGTGCGACCTGTCCGACGGAGCGGCAGTCGATCGGCTCGTGCCAGATGCTCTGGCCGCGCTCGGCGGACGCCTCGATATCCTTGTCAACAATGCGGGCGTCACGCGCGACAACCTCGTCATGCGGATGAAGGACGAGGAGTGGGATCAGGTCATCGGCGTCAATCTCGAGGCCGCGTTCCGGCTGGTCCGCGCCGCCGCCAAGCCGATGATGAAAGCGCGGTTCGGCCGCATCATATCGGTCACCAGTGTCGTCGCCACGACCGGAAATCCGGGGCAGGCGAATTACGCCGCGTCGAAAGGCGGGCTTACGGCGATGTCGAAGGCGCTGGCGCAGGAACTGGCAAGCCGCAACATCACGGTGAATTGCATTGCGCCGGGGTTCATCACGTCGGCCATGACCGATGCGTTGCCCGAGGCGCAGAAAGAGGCGCTGATCACGCGGATCCCTGCCGGAAAATTAGGCGAGGGTGCCGACGTCGCGGCCGCGGTCGTCTATCTGGCGAGCCGCGAGGCGGCGTATGTCACCGGCCAGACGATCCACGTCAATGGCGGCATGGCAATGATCTGACGTCCCGGAACGGCACGACGGTTAACCCCGATTGCAAATGGTCGAAATGGTCAACGGCGCGTTAACGTCTGGTCATGAAAAGACCGCTCGTACTGACCGATGAAGCCGCCCGGCATCGCTTCCGCAGCCTGCTTCCGCCCGAAACGCTGACCCCGCTGGTGCAGGAACTGCCGATGGCGGACGGCAAATTCTTTCTGCTCAGTTTCACTGCGGCGTTTCTCGCCTTTTATGGCTATCTGTCGTGACGCGAAGGACTTCGGCGCCCTGAGCGTTTACGAACCGAACGATCGAGGGGCTCCGGCTTGGCAAGTGCAGTGTCTGCGGAGCTCGACGAAGGTGAGTCCGTTGACGACGCGCTGATGACGCGCGTTCAGCGCCGCGATGCCGCAGCGTTCCGGACGATCGTCGAAGCGCATGCGCTGCGCCTGCACCGGGCCGCGGCGCGGATGATCGGCGACGCGGTCGAGGCCGAGGACCTGGCGCAGGAGGCGCTGACGAGGCTGTGGCAGCACGCCGCACGTTGGCGCGCCGGTGGTCCCGGCATCGCCGCATGGCTGACGCGCGTCACGATGAACCTTTGCCTCGACCGGCTGCGGCGGCGACGGTTCACCAGTGACGACAGCGCTCCCGAACGTGTCGACGAACAACCGCTCGCGCCCGCGCTGATCGAAGCTGCGGATGATCGCCGACGAGTCGTGGCCGCGGTCGCGGCGTTGTCGGATAACCAGCGGGCGGCGATCGTCCTGACCTACTATGAGGATATGTCCAATGCCGCGGCTGCAGAGACGATGGACATGAATATCAAGGCGTTCGAATCGCTGCTGCTGCGTGCCCGCGGCGCATTGAAGCGTGTCTTGGCGATCGACGAAGAGGATGAGACATGAGCCGCAGTACATATTCGCCCGGATTGCGAGCGGCGCTCGACCGGTTCGAAGTCGGCAGTGCGCGCGACGGCTTTGCCGACAGGATCATGCGTGCGGTTGCGCCCGTACCCCGCCTGAGCGCGCGCGACCGGCGCGGCGGTTGGCGACTGGCACGACGCGCTCTTTTCGCGACGGTCGCCGCAGGTCTTGTCAGCGCAGCGGCAGTGGCGTCGGGGCTGCTCGGCGCGGCAGGCATCCGCGTCCCTGTTTTGACGGCGATGCTTGCTCCGGCACCCAGTGCGCGCCCGGCAACCGGGTCGCATCCGGTTACGTTGCGTGCTGCTGCGGCACCCAAAGCACGGCATTCGAAAGCCGCGACCATGCCTGGCGCCGTTGTCGACCCCGCGACCCCCGCGCCTGTCGTGCCGCTTCGTCCGCCATTCGCCGACGTGACGGCAAGGCGCGCCGAACGCCGCGCCTTCCTCGATGCACACCCCGAGCTACGCCCGGTGCTTCGGCAGGCGATACGACGCGAGCGAGCCTTCGTTCGTGAATATCCTGAGGTGCGCGCGCTACGTCGTCTTCCGCCCGCCGACCGACGCGCATTTCTTGCCGATCGTCCGGACCTGCGCGCCGCCATGATCGCGCGTCGCGAAGAGCGGCGGGCGTTCCGCGCGGCGAATCCGGATGCAGCGGCGGCACTGCGCGACCGTTTTTTGTCGCGTCGTGCGGGGGTTGCACCTGTTGTCTCCGATGCGCCCGAAGCGGCGTCTGCCGATCAATGAGTGTCAGTCGCACGCCTTGTGCAACAGCCAGGCAAGCCACGCCGAAACCAAACACATCGCCGCGATCAGCAAAAGAAGCGTGACCGAAGTGAAGCCAGCCGCTGTCAGCCCGAAGGCCAGCCCCGAGCCGACGACCATCGCGCCCGAGTTCACGATGTTGTTTGCCGCCACAGTCCGCGCGGTCTCATCCTTGGGTACAGTCGTCGTCAGAAATGCGTAGAGCGGTACGACAAAGCACCCCCCCGCGATCGCCACCCCCAGCAGCGCGACGATCATCGGCACCGCCAGCGGGTGCGCGAGGAAGCCGACAAGCGTCGTCAGTTCGGCGACGCCGTGCTTGTCCCAGCTGCGCGCCACGAAATGCAGCAGGAGCACGAACCCGGCCATGATGATGACCGAAGCGGGAGAGTAGCGTGCGGAAACCTCGCTTTTCAACAGGCGGTTTATCAGCACCGACCCGATCGCGATGCCGATCGAAAAGATCGCGATGAACATGCTTGCGACCTGTTCATTCGCGCCGAGCACATTCTTTACGAGCGGAGGAAACACGATGATGATGACCGCGCCGATCGTCCAGAAAAAGCTGATCGAAAGGATCGCGAGGAAGAGGCGGCGGATGTGCATTGTCGCGCTGACCAGCGCGATCGATGAGCGGATGATATGAAAATCGAGCGCCCGGCCCGCTGTTTCGGGCGGCGCCGGCGGGACCTTCCGGCCCGCGATCAGGCCCAGAACCGCGAACGCGACGACGCTGAGCGCAGCGACACGCGCGTCGGTCGCGATGAAGCCTGCCGTAATCGTACCGAGCAGGATGGCGAGATAGGTTCCCGCCTCGACCAGACCCGTACCGCCCAGCACTTCGTCGGGCGCGAGATGTTGCGGCAGGATCGCATATTTGATGGGTCCGAAGAACGTCGAATGAACCCCCATTGCGAAGATGCCGGCCAGCATCAGCGGGATGTTGGCGAGGATCAGGCCGATCCCGCCGACGACCATGATGGCGACTTCGGCGGTTTTCACGATACGGATGAGCTTGGCCTTGTCACGGTGATCGGCGAGCTGGCCGGCAAGCGCCGACAACAGGAAGAACGGCAGGATGAACAGCGCCTGCGCGATCGCGCTGAACTGCGCTTCCTTGGCGGCGTCCGAATAGACCTGATAAGTCGCAAACAGCACCACCGCCTGCTTGAACAGGTTGTCGTTGAAAGCACCGAGTGCCTGCGTGACGAAGAGCGGCAAGAACCGGCGCGCCTTGAGCAAATGGGTCGTGTTCTGCATCAAGGGCAGGGGGTGTCCGGCGGTTGCGTGTCGCCGGCGACATAGCCAGCTTTGCCTGCCGCGCCAAACGCTATAACGGGTGCCGATGCTGAGCTTGCCCAATCTCCTGACGATTTCGCGGATCGTGACCGTGCCATTGCTGGTGGCGCTGCTCTGGTTCCCGGGCTGGGAGCTCGGCTATGCGCTCGGTTTTGCGCTCTACTGCCTCATGGGAATTACCGACTATTTCGACGGTTACCTTGCGCGGGCACAAGGCCAAGTGTCCAAGCTTGGCATTTTTCTCGACCCGATCGCCGACAAAATCATGGTTGCGGCCGTCATCATGATGCTGGTCGGCACGCGGCACGAGGCGGCGTCGATTTCGGGCTATCACCTGATCCCGGCGCTGATCATCCTGCTGCGCGAGATCGCCGTATCGGGCCTGCGCGAATTTCTCGCCGGACTCCAGGTGTCGATGCCGGTGTCGCAGCTTGCGAAATGGAAGACGGCGCTTCAAATCGTCGCATTGGGGGCGCTGATCCTTGCCGGGGCGTTACCTCTGTTATCCTGGGTGAAGACGATCGGGCTGGGTTCGTTATGGGCAGCCGCCGCGCTGACGCTCGTTACCGGCTGGGATTATCTGCGCGTCGGCATCAGGCACATGGACTGCACGCGGTGACGACGATCCTCTATTTCGCCACAGTGCGCGAGGCTGTCGGCGTCGGCGAGGAGCGGCTGGATCTGCCGGTCGAGGTCGTGACCGTTGCCCAGCTTGTCGATCATCTGTCGCGCCGCACTTCGGGGCATGCGGCCGCCTTTGCCGACACGGCGCGGCTGCGCGTCGCGGTCGATCACGTCATGGCGGATTTCTCGGCGACCATCGTCGATGCAAACGAGATCGCCTTTTTTCCGCCGGTGACAGGGGGATGATCGAAATCCGCGTCGCTTCGGCACCGTTCGACGTGGCAAGCGAGCTCGACCGGCTATCAGCGGCCGGGGTCGGCGGCATCGCATCGTTCATCGGCATCGTGCGCGGCGACGGTGACTTGCGGTCGCTGACGCTCGAACATTATCCGGTGATGACTGAAACGGCGTTACGGGCACTTGCCGGCGAGGCGTGCATGCGGTGGAACCTTCTGAACGTCGTCATCGTCCACCGCGTCGGGACGCTCGTGCCGGGCGAGCGGATCGTCTTTGTCGGAACGGCCGCGCCACATCGTGCGGCGGCGCTCGAAGGGTGCGCATTCCTCATCGACAGGCTAAAGACCGACGCACCGTTCTGGAAGTGCGAAACCTTTGCCGATGGTCGCGCCAGATGGGTAGAGGCGAAGGTGTCCGACACCGCGGCAGCCGCGATCTGGGATCAGGCGAGCGGGTCGTAGCCAAGCGCTTTGGCAAGGCTGTAGACGCTCGTGATCAGCAGGACCGTGCCGACCTGACGCATCAGCATCGGCGCCTGCACCCGTTTGGCAAGCACCGCGCCGAAGGGGGCAGCGCCGATCCCGCCGATCAACAGCCCGACGGTCACCGTCGTGAACGCCTGCCACCCGAGCCCGATGATGAACGTGATCGAGATCGTGACGGTCAGAAAGAACTCCGCGGCGTTGACCGAACCGATCGTCGTGCGCGGGGCAGTGCCTTGAATGAGAAGGTTCGACGTGACGACCGGGCCCCACCCGCCGCCGCCGCCGATCGCATCGAGAAACCCGCCGGCGAAGCCCAGTGGCGCGATGACGCGCGGCTTCTTCGATGTCGCAGGGTGAAACGATTTCCAGAGGATGTAGCCACCGACCAGGCTCAGATACGCCATGACGAAGGGTCTGGTTACGTCGCTGTCGATGTTGATGAGTATATAGGCGCCCAGCACGCCGCCGACGACTCCGGGGCCGACGAGACGCGCGAACAGTCGCCAGTCGACGTTGCCTTGAAGCGCATGACTAATCCCGCTGGCAGCGGTGGTGAAGACCTCGACGAAATGAACGCTCGCCGAGGCCCGGGCAGGCACGACGCCCATCACGCTGACCATCAGCGTGGATGAAATGACGCCAAACGCCATGCCCATCGCACCGTCCACAAGCTGCGCGGTGAAGCCGATCAGGATGAACGGAAGCAGCGCTTGCAAGGTGAAGATGTCGCCCATGGCCGAGACTTCGCAGGCGCGATGGCGGGGCGCAACTGTCTTTGGCTAGGGGAAACGAAAGTCCAGCTTTGCACTTGGGATTGCTCATCGGGGCCGCAAATGCTTAGACGCGGGCTTTAACGACGGAACGCCTCTCATATGTTCGATCGTCTTGTCGCCTATCTCGATTCGATCAAAGCGCGCGATCCCGCTGCGCGGTCGCGTTGGGAAATCATCACCTATCCCGGGGTCTGGGCGGTCATGTTTCACCGTGCGGCGCACTGGCTTTATCGCGGCGAGCTTTACTTCGTCGCGCGCCTTGTCAACCATATCGGTCGCCTGCTGACAGCCATCGACATCCATCCCGGTGCGACGATCGGGCGTAACCTGTTTATCGACCATGGCTTTTCAGTCATCGGCGAGACCGCAGAGATCGGTGACGACGTCACGATCTATCAGAATGTGACGCTTGGCGGGACGAACCCCGCCAACGGCATTGCGGGTAAACGCCACCCGCGGCTCTGCGACGGCGTGATCGTCGGGTCGGGCGCGCAGGTTCTCGGCCCGATCACCGTCGGGGAACGCGCGCGGATCGGCGCAAATTCGGTCGTGACCAAGAATGTGCCCGACGGCGCGACGATGGTCGGCATTCCGGCGCGCTCCACGCTGATCGAGGCGCAATCGGGATTCGTGCCATATGGAACGCCGTGCAGCGAACGCTATGACCCGGCGACGCAACAGCTCGAAATTCTGAGATGCGAGGTCGAGGCGCTTCGTGCAAAACTCGCGGCGTACGTCGACAATGATCGCGCGCAATCGGCCTGATGGGGATCGTTGCGCCGTTTCCGCGAGCGGGACTGCAGGTCGGCTTCGACCGAGCCGAGCTCACCCGGATCCTCGACCTGTACGGCCGGATGGTGTCTGCGGGCCACTGGCGCGACTATGCGATCGACCTCGGTCGCGAGGCGGCGGTGTTCAGCGCGTTCCGCCGCACCGCCGAGCGCCCCGAAGTGCGAATCGAGAAGCGCCCGGCGCTCCGCCATCGCCAGGGGCAATGGGCGCTTATCGGGGAAGGCAGCGCGGTACTCAAACGCAGTCACGAGCTTGCTCCCGTACTCGCGCCGGTCGAGCGACGGCTTATGAAACTCGTGGCGGGCTGAACCGCGGCCTCACCACAGGCCATTTTTGGGCACCGGAGAATTGCGATCGCCGGCGCCCAAAAGATCGCTCAGATCAACGGGTGCGACGTTTGCGGTGCGCCGGAGCGCCCCCTTTGACATCGGCCTCGCGCGCCGAGCTCTGGACGCACTGGTCTGTCACCGACTTCGAGCAGCGCGGATATTCGGCCTGGGCGGCCGGAGCCGGTGACGCCGTCATCGGTGCCATTGTCGGGGCGGCAGGTGCCGGCATCGTCTCCATCGGAGTCTGCATCGGAGGCTGCGCAGCTTCGGGCGTCGTCGGCGGCATCGGAGCGTCGCCGGTCGGCGCCGGCGCAGGCATTGCGGGCTCGGCAGGGGGCGTAGTCTGGGCGGTTGCGGCCCCGCTCAACAGCAGGGCAAAAGTGAAAGCCAGTGTCTTCATGGCGCGACTCCTCAATCATTAGCGCAAATGCGCAGCGACTGACGAACGCGTTAATGTCTCGTCTGTTCCCGAAGTCGCGGCAGGACGCCGCTCAGAGCCGACCGTCTGCGTCGAGGGCGTAGCCGGCCGAGCGGACCGTACGGATGATATCGGGACGTCCGCCTTCGTTGATCGCCTTGCGCAAACGCCGAATGTGGACGTCCACAGTCCGCGGCTCGATGTCGCTGTCGTGCCCCCAGACGCTGTCGAGTAGCCGCTCGCGCGAGAACACATGGCTCGGATGTTCGAGGAAATGGCGAAGCAGGCGGAATTCGGTTGGGCCGAGCGGGATCATCGTTCCGTTCCGCCTGACTTTGTGCGCGACGGTATCCATCTCGAGGTCGGCATAGCTCATCGTCTCACCGGCGAGCGCCGGCCGGACCCGGCGGAGAACCGCCCCTACCCGGGCAACGAGTTCGCGCGGGCTGAACGGCTTCGTGACATAGTCGTCGGCGCCGGTCTCGAGGCCACGGACGCGATCCTCCTCTTCGCCGCGCGCGGTGAGCATGATGATCGGGACGTTCGCCGTCTCGGGCATGCGGCGCAGGCGGCGACACACCTCCAGCCCCGAAAGCGTCTCGAGCATCCAGTCGAGCAGGATGATGTCGGGCGGCGTTTCGGTCGCCATCAACAGCGCTTCCTCGCCATCGGGGGTCTGGCGGACGTCGAAGTTCTCGCGCTTGAAATGATAGACGAGCAGTTCGGCGAGCGCCGCGTCATCCTCGACCAGCAACATGTTTATCCGGCTCATAAGACGTCGTCCCGTGTTTCGCCAAAGGGATCGCCGCGCTCGCGCTCGGCCATATATTCGCCGGTTGCCGCAAAATAGACCATCTCGGCGACGTTGGTCGCGTGGTCGCCGACGCGCTCGAGGTTTTTGGCGACAAACAGAAGGTGCGCCGCGTCGCCGATGCTCTGCGGATTTTCGTACATGTAGGTCACGAGCGTGCGAAAGATCGAGTTGTAGAAATCGTCGACGATCCGGTCGCGTTCGTTGACCGCGACCGCAGCATGGATATCACGCGCGGCAAAGGCGTCGAGGACGTCGCGCACCATCTCGGTCGCAACTTGCGCCATCGTCGGCAGGAGCGAAATCGGCTCGATCTTGCGCCGCCCCTCGATCGCGCCGACTCGTTTTGCAATGTTCTTTGCGTAGTCGCCGATCCGTTCGATCACGGCAGCGATCTTCAGCGCGGCGACCACCTCGCGAAGGTCATCGGCCATCGGTGCGCGCAGGGCGATAATGCGCACGGCGAGCTTTTCGACCTCGGTCTCGAGGCGGTCGATCGCCTTGTCGTCCTCGATCACCTTGCGCGCGAGGTCGAGATCACGCCGGATCAGCGCCTGCATCGCCGCGGTGATCGCAAGTTCGGCGCGGCCGCCCATATCGGCGATGTGCCCGCGCAATTCGCCAATTTCATTATCGAAAATCTTGACGGTGTGATCGGTCATCGTTGCTGTCCTTAGCCGTAGCGGCCGGTGATATAGTCCTTCGTTCGTTCCTGCTTCGGATTGGTGAAGATGTCCGACGTCACGCCATATTCGACGAGTGTTCCCAGATGAAAAAACGCCGTGCGCTGCGAAACGCGCGCCGCCTGCTGCATGTTGTGTGTCACGATGACGATGGCATAGCGGCCGCGCAGTGCGTGGATCAGTTCCTCGATCTTTGCGGTCGCGATCGGGTCTAGTGCCGAGCAGGGTTCGTCCATCAGGATCACCTCGGGATCGACCGCGATCGCGCGTGCGATGCACAGCCGCTGCTGCTGGCCGCCCGACAGCGCGGTTCCGCTTTCGGCCAGCCGGTCCTTGACCTCTTCCCATAGCCCCGCGCGTTTCAGAGACTCTTCGACAATCCCGTCCATGTCGGCCTTTGCCGAAGCGAGCCCGTGTATGCGCGGGCCGTATGCCACGTTCTCGTAAATCGATTTGGGGAACGGATTGGGTTTCTGGAAAACCATGCCGACGCGCGCGCGAAGCTGAACGACGTCCATTGATGGCGCGTAGATATTCTCGCCGTCGAGCGTGATGTCACCTTCGACACGCGCCGATGCCACCGTGTCGTTCATCCGATTGAGCGTGCGCAGGAACGTCGACTTGCCGCAGCCCGACGGGCCGATGAAGGCCGTCACATTTTCCATGTCGACGTCGATCGACACGTCGTTGATCGCCTGCTTCTGGCCGTACCAGACCGAAACGTCGCGCGCCGTCATCTTGGAAGTCATTGGATCACCACCGGGTTTCGAAGCGGTTGCGCAGATAGATCGCGACGGCGTTCATCGCGAGCAAAAAGACCAGGAGCACGATAATCGCCGCGCTGGTCTTTTCGATGAACCCCTTGCTGACTTCGTCCGACCAGAGGAAAATCTGGACCGGAAGGACGGTTGCCGGATCGCGGATGCCATCGGGCGGTGTGGCGACGAATGCACGCATGCCGATCATCAGCAGCGGAGCCGTTTCACCCAGCGCGCGCGCCATGCCGATGATCGTGCCCGTGAGGATGCCGGGAAGCGCGAGCGGCAGGACATGATGAAAGACGACCTGGATGCGTGAGGCACCGATGCCGAGTGCTGCGTCACGGATCGAAGGGGGCACCGCCTTGATCGCGTTGCGACCGGCGATGACAATGACCGGCATCGTCATCAGGGCGAGCGTCATTCCGCCGACGATCGGCGCGGACCGCGGCAACCCCCACATGCTGAGAAAGACGGCAAGTCCGAGCAGCCCGAAAATGATCGACGGGACGGCGGCGAGGTTGTTGATCGAGACCTCGATCAGGTCGGTCCACCGATTGCGCGGCGCATATTCCTCGAGATAGAGCGCCGACAGCACGCCGATCGGGAACGCCAGCAACAACGTTACCGCCATCGTCAGCAGCGATCCCTTCAGCGCGCCCCAGATTCCCGCCTGCGTCGGGTCAGTCGCGTCGCTGCGCGACAGGAACTGGCTGTTGAACCCTGTGCTGATCACGCCGCGATCGGCAAGCCTGGCATAGAGGGCACGATCCTCGGCCGAGCCTTCGCCGCGGTCGGCAAAGGCGATCGCCGACGACGTCGGTATCTTGATCGTCGTCGTGCGCGTCAGGACCGAGGGGTCGCGCGCTATCGCGTCGCGCAAAGTCAGCCAGCCATTCTGCGACACGGCCTGGCCCGCGCCGCGGCCGAATGCCGCGTCCGCGGCGATTGCTGGCACCTCGACGAGACCCACCCCCGCGCGGGCCGCGTTCGCGTCGATGCCGAGCGCTTTCAGATCAAACGGGATCGCGATCTCAGTCCGGGTGAAGCCGCGTGCACCGTTGTTCAGCATCGTAAACAGCAGGAAGGCAAGGAAACCCACGGAAAGAAGAACGGCGGCGAGCCCGAAAAGGCGGAACATCCGCTCGCCGCGGTAACGCCGTGCGATGCGTCCATTCATCGCCTGTGACGTCCAGTCGGTCGGGAGGCGGACGGCTGGATCAGTCATAGGCTTCGCGATACTTTTTCACGACGCGCAAGGCGACGATGTTCAGGAGGAGGGTAACGATGAACAGGACGAGCCCGAGCGCGAAGGCCGCAAGCGTCTTGGCGCTGTCGAATTCGCTATCGCCGGTCAAGAGTTGAACGATCTGGGTCGTTACCGTGGTGACGCTGGCAAACGGATTGGCGGTAAGATTTGCGGCGAGTCCCGCAGCCATCACGACGATCATCGTTTCGCCGATCGCGCGGCTTACGGCCAGAAGGACACCGCCGACAATGCCGGGGAGTGCCGCGGGAACGATCACCTTGCGGATCGTTTCGGATGTCGTCGCACCCATCGCCAGGCTCCCGTCTCGCATCGATTGCGGGACCGCGGCAATCGAATCGTCGGCCATCGACGATACGAACGGGATGATCATGATGCCCATCACAAGCCCGGCCGCGAGCGCGCTTTCCGAACTTGCACCGGGGATGCCGAGCATGACCGCGAAATCGCGCACTGCGGGCGCAACGGTCAGCGCCGCGAAATAACCGTAGACCACAGTTGGCACCCCGGCGAGGATCTCGAGCGTCGGCTTGACCCACTTGCGGATGCGGGGTCGGGCGTACTGCGTCAGATAAATCGCGCTCATGAGCCCGATGGGAATCGCGACGATCATGGCGATGATGGCACCGATGAAGATCGTTCCCCAGAACAGCGGGACGGCACCGAGCGCCTTGGTATCGCCGCCCGCTGCCGCCTGAAGGCTCCAGCGCGTGTTGAAAAGAAAATCGACCGGATTGACGAGCGAGAAGAACCGGAAGCTCTCGAACATCAGGGAAATCACGATCCCCGCTGTGGTCAGGATTGCGATCAGCGACGCGAGCAGAAGCGTGATCATGACGACGCGCTCGACATTCGTCCGCGCGCGAAAATCGGGTTTCAGCCGAAGGAACGCAAACGCGCCGAACGCGACCCCCAATGCAAGCGTCAGACCAAGCCCGAGCATGGCAAGGAAATTTCGAGCGCCACGAAATTCGGGCGACAGCGCCTCGGCCTTCGGGTTGAACGCGTTCTCGATCTGGCCGTGCGCAAGGTCCCGCGCTTCGGCGAGGATGGCGGCGCGTTCCATGGGCTCGGCCGGCAAGGCACGCGCCGCCTCGCTCGCGTTGACGCGTTGCATGACAAGCGACGGCGTGACGCCGGACCACATTATTGCAAAGAGCAACGCCGGCAGGATCGCCGCGATCGCGACGAACCAGCCGTGGTAGCCCGGCAGCGAATGAAGCCGCGACGCGCGATCGCCGCTCGTGGCGAAGCCGGCTGCTCTGGTCCGCCCCACGAACCAGGCGATAACGCCGAGCGCGAGGATCAGGAGAAACGCTATCATCGACGCCGCACCGGCTTGGGCATGGCCGTCGCTACTTCAGAGTCGCGGGGTCGAGCGGCTTCATGTCCTTTAGCTGCTGCGCCGATGCAGTCCGGACGTCAGCCGGCGCGATCACCATGCCGCGTTGCTTGAGATAACCCTCGGGGCCCCATGCGTTGCCGAACTCGGCCACGAACGCCTGCAAGCCCTTGATCGCTCTCAGATGCGCGCTCTTCACATAGATGAAAAGCGGTCGTGCGCCGGGATAGCTGTAATCCGCGATCGTCGCATACGTTGGGATCACGCCGTCGATTGCGCTGCCGACGAGTTTGTCGCCGTTCTCTTCGAGCGACGAGAAGCCGAAAATGCCGACCGCTTTGGGATTGGAAACGAGTTTCTGAACGATCAGATTATCGTTCTCGCCAGCGTCGACGAATGCACCATCCTCGCGGATCGTCGTGCAGGTCTTCTTGTGCGCTTCGGCGTCCTTTTCCTTCAACGCTTTCATCGTCGCATCGGTGTCGCAACCCTTGGTCAGGATGAGCTCGGCGAGAGCGTCGCGCGTTCCGCTGGTCGATGGCGGACCATAAACGGCGATATCGATTGCGGGCAGCGCTGGGTTGACGTCGTGCCAGGTCCTGGCCGTCTGATCTTTGCCGAAGGGCTTGGCCGCGAGCGCGACATAGATGTCACGCGCGGTCAATGTCAGTTTCGGCCCCGATTTCGCCTCGGCAAAAGCGATACCGTCGAGGCCGATCTGCACCTCGACGATATCGGTCACCTTGTTTTTCGCGCAGCCATCATATTCCGATTTCTTCATCTTGCGCGAAGCGTTCACGATGTCGGGAAAACTTGCGCCAACGCCTTCGCAAAACAGCTTCATACCGGCCCCCGTGCCGGTCGATTCGATGATCGGCGACTTCGTGCCGGCGTTCTTGTTGACGAACTGTTCTGCAACCGCGGTCGCGAACGGATAGACCGTCGACGAGCCGACGGCGCGAATTTGATCGCGGACGCCGGAAGCGCCGCCAGCGCCGCCGTTGTCGCACCCCGCGAGGGCGACCAGCGCAA
This sequence comes from Sphingomonas sp., assembly GCA_965249015.1. GTDB lineage: Bacteria > Pseudomonadota > Alphaproteobacteria > Sphingomonadales > Sphingomonadaceae > Sphingomonas_O. Next base: position 92,929 of record CBDFLB010000002.1, read on the forward strand.
GGGCGATCCCGGCCGTGATGCGGATCATTGTCGTGCTCCCCCCAAGTGCCGCAGCGCTAGCGGCGATTCGCATCCTCTGTGTGTCAGTTCAGTGACGTTTCCGTGACAGCGGCAACCGGCGCAGTGGGGAAGATCGCCGCTGCAGTCGTACCGACACCGATCTTGCTGGTGATTTCAAGCCGTCCACGGTGACGTTCGACGATATGCTTGACGATCGCAAGGCCAAGGCCGGTTCCGCCGACCGTGCGGCTTCGCCCGGCATCAACGCGGTAGAAACGCTCTGTCAGCCGCGGAAGATGTTCCGAGGCGATGCCTTCACCCTGGTCGGTCACCGTCAGACGCACCCAGGTGCCGTCGGCTCTTACGCTGATCCTGACCGGCGACCCTGCGCGCCCGTACTTGATCGCGTTGCCGAGCAGGTTGTGCGTGAGCTGCGACAGTTGCGCGCGATCGCCGACGACATCGCCGCTGTGCACGTCGAGTTCGATCCGCGACGCGGCGTTCCCCAACTCGTCGGCGACTTCACTGACAAGCGCCGGCAGCGAAATGATCTCGTCGGGCAAAAGATGCTTTTCGGCTTCGATACGGCTAAGCGAGATAAGGTCGTCGATCAGGCGCTGCATCCGCTGCGCTTCCTTCAGCATGATGCCGAGAAAGCGCGTGCGCACCTCGCGGTCGTCGCCGGTTTTTTCGTCGGCAAGCGTTTCGACGAAGCCCAGGATCGCCGATAGAGGCGTGCGAAGCTCGTGACTTGCATTCGCCACGAAGTCAGTACGCGCCTGATCGACGGCGTGGCGTTCGGCGCGATCGACGAGGTGGACGATCCGTTTGCCCGGCGCGATCGTGGTCACGTACATCTCGACGCGCTGGTCGGCGGTCCCGATCCCGGCAAGTTCGACGCTCCCGTCGGGCGCGCCAGGTGCAAAGCGTGCGGACGACGCCGGGTGACGGATCGCCAGCCTGATGTCTTCGCCGATAATATGTTCGCCAAGCAGCGCGGTCGCAGACGGATTTGCGGCGCGAACGCGGTTGTCGAGAAGCATCAGCACCGGCTCGGCGATCGCCTTGATCACTCCGAGGTCCATGTCATCCCCCGCGCCGGTTTGCGTCGTGGTGCGAACCGATTCGCGCTCGGTGAACAGCAAGAACACAGCAACCGTCAGCAGGCCGCACGCGGCGACGATGACGGCACCATAGCCATAGGAATCGCGCTGCAGCGCGACGAGGACCAGCGCCGCCGTAAAAAGCAGGGCAACGGCGATACGCAGGGCACTCGGTCGAGTCACGCGGCCGACATTAGCCGTTGAACCGGCGGTCAGTAAGGAAGATTAACCATCCGCAATCGCCACGCGCGATTATTTTTATTATGGGGGCGTATGCGTAGAGGGGCCAAGCCGATGACTGAGACGACCGGGGGGAACAACCGACGGCGGGTTTTGCAGCTGGGAACAATGGGCGCTTCGGCGATCCTGACGGTCCGGCCTGCGCTTGCGTCGACGATGGCGTCGGTCATCAATTGCCAGATTCCGGTTCCCGACCCTGCGCGCGCCGGCAATCATATCGCCGCCGACGGGTCTTTGGTTGCGCCCGATACCGCGGGATCGTTCCCGGGGCCGGTTTCGCCGCTGAAAGGTCAGGACGTGAAGACCGCACTCGCCGGCGGTTCGCTGCCCGGACAGGACCCCGCCGCGAGCCAAGCCTACATGAACTACGTCCGTCGCCTGCAATATGGCCAGAGCGGTTTCACATGCTACGCCTCGCTCCAGGTTCCCGGCCGCTGAGCAATGCGCCGAGGTTCCGCTGTGCCCCATCGGGCACGCTGCGTATCGTCCCGCTCGACGACCTGACCGCGATCTATCATCGCGCGAGTGGGCAAACGCATGTTGTGGCCGAACCGGTTCCGCAAATTCTGGACGCGTTGGGAGACGAAGCACGGACATTCGACGATTTGATCGGGCGGCTGCGCCTGCCGGACGACAACGCAAGCCGCGAACTTCTGAGCGAACGGCTTGGCGAGCTGTGCCTCTCGGGGCTCGTCGAGCACGCATGAGATATCGTTTCGACGTCCGCGTGGGCCCGATATCGTTTCGGGTCGGCTCCGCCTGGCGCGGGCCGGTCGTCGCGCTTCGAGAGCTCTACCGTGACTATCCGCGCGCGCCGCTGGTTCCGGACTATACCGTGCGGCTCGAACCGGGGAGCTCATTCCGACGGCTGATCCGTCCGTCGGTCGCGATCCGCGGCGACCATATGCTGCCCGACGCCTTGCCGCTGCCGCTGGCTCAGGGGCTGCTCGCTGCTGAAATGGGCATGAACCTTCAGGTCGCGCTCGGCGAGCGAAGATTTCTCCTTCTTCATGCCGCAAGTGTCGAGAAGGGGGGGAAAGCGTTGATCCTGACCGGCGAATCGGGGTCGGGAAAGTCGACGCTGGCGGCGCTCCTGGGCGCAAAAGGCTGGCGGTTCATGAGCGACGAATTCGTCCTGATCGATCCCGAAACGCATCTGATGCGACCATTCCCGCGACCGACAAGCCTGAAGAACGAAGCGATCGCGGCAATGGAAGCAGTCATCGCTGCCGATCGCTTCGGGCCGCGATTGGTCGGCACGCCGAAGGGAACTATCCGCCATCTCATCCCCGCCGAAAACGCGCTTGCGATGATGGACACTCCCGCCGAGCCGGCGGCTATCCTTTTCCCGCGCTTCGGCTTTGATAGCGCCGTGCGCGAGATTCCGCCGGCCGAATGTTTCGTGCGGCTCACGCAGGCGTCGACCAATTATACGACGCTTGCGGAGCGTGGTTTCGACGCGCTGACACAGCTCGTCCAACGCGTACCGGCGATCGCGATCGACTATCCCGATGCCGACACTGCGCTGCGCTTGGTCGCGTCGCTTTGATCCTGGCGCGTGCGCTCGCAGAGCCGGAGACGGTGCTCGCGCTCGACGGCGACGGTTGGACAGGGCTGCTGTGTGCAGCGCACGCCGAACGGCTGACGGCGACACTGGCACACCGCGTCGACGGGCTCCCGATCCCGCATGACGTCGCGTCGGTTTTCCGCAACGCGCAGCAGAATGCCGAGGCCGGCCGCACGCGCGCGCTATGGGAGGTCGAAATGGCGCGCCGTGCGCTTTCTTCGCTTGGCATATCGGTGTTGCTTCTGAAGGGGAGTGCTTTCGTCGCGGCAGGCCTCGAGGCTGGGCAGGGGCGCCTGATCGGCGATCTCGACATTCTCGTGCCGCGTGATGCGCTCGGCCGGGTCGAGCAAGCGTTGCTCGACGCGGACTGGGAATGGCTCAAAACCGACGCCTATGACGATCATTACTACCGGACATGGATGCACGAGCTTCCCCCCATGATCCACCGCGAGCGTGATTCGATGATCGACGTTCACCACACGATCCTGCCGCTGACCGCGAGGCCGAAGCCCGACGCCGCAGCGTTGATCGCGCAGAGTGTGGAGGTTGCAAGCGGGCTTCGCATGCTTTGTGCCGAAGACATGATCGTGCACGCCGCCGCACACTTGCTTGCCGACGGTGACTTGAGCGGCGGGTTGCGCAACTTGTGGGACATCCGCTGCCTGCTCGACGGTGTCGACCTTCACCGGCTGCGCGCCCACGCCGATCGCCACGGACTGGGTCGCGAAGTCGATCGTGCACTGCGATTGTCCGATGCCTTGTTCGGATCGCGAGGTGCTTCGGGCATCGTCGACCGGCTCTTCATCGCCCGGCTGACCGCGCGCGACGGCTGGGGCCGCGAGACACGGAAGATTTTGCGGCTCGCGTTCTACGTCCGCTCGCACTTTATCCGCATGCCGTTTCACTTGCTGGTCCGACATCTGTGGACCAAATGGCGGCGGCGCTAGGAACGGGCGCGAAGCAAGAAAATCGCCGGCGGGCACTCATGCGACGGACAAGGTCGTCTCTCGCACTCGTCGATATGGCACCCGCGAGAATTAGGTGGCATGGGTGCCCGGCATGAGCGCCTCCTCCTCCCCACCGCCCGTTGCCGCAATCATTCTTGCCGCGGGGCAGGGGACGCGGATGAAGTCGGACCTGCACAAGGTCCTGCACCCGATCGCTGGGCGGCCGATGCTGATGCACCTGATCGCGAGCGTCGATGCGCTTGCTCCCGCGCGCAAGATCGTCGTCGTCGGCAACGGCCGGGATCAACTCGAAGGCGCGCTCGCAGGCTCGGCCGAACTTGTCGTCCAGTCGCCCCAGCATGGCACCGGCCACGCCGTTCTGCAGGCGGAGCACGCGCTGATCGACTTCGACGGCGACGTGTTGATTTTATACGGTGATGTCCCGTTCGTTCGAGCGACGACGATGCAGGCGATGATCGACCGTTTGAACGCGCCCGATTCACCGGCGGTCGTCGTACTCGCCTTCGAGCCCGACGACACGCAAGCCTATGGCCGGGTCATCGTCGACGGCGGTCGCATCGTCAAAATGGTCGAGCACAAGGATGCGACTGCAGACGAACGCGCGTGCCGCCTGTGCAACTCGGGGCTGATGGCGGTGAAGGCGCGCGATCTTTTCGCGCTTCTCGCCCGCGTGACGAACGCCAATGCGGCCGGCGAATATTATCTCGTCGACATCGTCAATATCGCGGGTGCCGACGGCCGGTTGTGCGTTGCCTTGACGACCGACGCCTTCGAAGTCGCAGGGATCAACAGCCGCGCCGAACTCGCGGCGATGGAAGCGCAGTGGCAGATGCGACGCCGGACGCAGGCGATGGCCGACGGCGCGACGCTGGTCGCGCCCGATACCGTCTGGTTCGCCTATGACACGATCCTGGGTCGCAACGTGCATATCGAACCGAATGTCTTTTTCGGGCCCGGCGTGACCGTCGCCGACGGCGTTGCGATCCGGGCGTTCAGCCATCTCGAAGGTGCGGTGATCGGCACCGGGGCCGAGGTCGGCCCCTTTGCCCGGCTCCGTCCCGGCGCGGTGCTCGAGGAAAACGCCAAGGTCGGTAATTTCGTCGAGGTCAAAAAATCACGTCTCGGCAAGGGCGCGAAGGCCAATCACCTGAGCTACATCGGCGACGCCGACGTCGGCGCGCGCGCGAATATCGGCGCGGGCACGATTACCTGCAATTATGACGGATTCTTCAAGTACCGAACAATGATCGGCGAGGGCGCGTTCGTCGGATCGAACAGCGCTCTCGTCGCGCCGGTGACGATCGGTGCCGGGGCGATCATCGGCGCGGGGAGCGTGGTAACGTCGGACGTGTCGGCCGATGCCCTGACGTTGGTCCGCCCCGAACAGCGCGAGAAGGCGGGCTGGGCGAAGCGGTTTCGCGAGTTGATGTCGAAAAAGAAAGAAGGGACGTGAGCGATACGTTCGAAATAGGCTGTGTCGTTTTCTGGATTGCTGTTGTGATCGCGGCGGTTCTTCTCGTTATTGTTTATCTTACCTACTGATCGATGTCGCGCTTGACATGATATCATGATATGATATCGGTATATCATTCCTCGAGCGGCGCGAAGGTTGCGAATGAGAATCCTAACCGAAATACCCGACGACGACGTTAAGGAACTGGACGCTTTGGCGAACAGGAAAAAGAGTTCACGCGCTGCGGCGATCCGCGATGCGGTGAAACTCTATCTGGTTCACAATGCTGACAATAATGACTGGATTCAGCGCGGGCGCGGTTTCTGGAAAGACCGCACTGATATCGGCAACGGACTGGAATATCAGTTAGCAATCCGTGAGGATCGCACACCCTACGACGAACTGTGATCCGTGTCGGACCCATTTTTTGATTCCAACATTGTTATCGACTGGCTGAAGGGCTCTCAGGCAGCGACGAACGAACTCGCGCGTTATCCTCGTCACCGGATCAGCCGGATTGTCTGGACCGAAGTTTTAGCCGGAGAGCCGCTAGAACGACGCGATCAAATTCAGCAGATTATCGCACCTTTCGAAATAGTCGAACTCGATACCCGCATTGCATTGGCTGCGGCAGACATTCGCTACCGAATGCGCATAAAGCTGCTTGATGCCTATATCTTTGCGACAGCACAGGTAAACGGCTCAATTCTCGTAACAAGAAATACCAGAGATTTTCCAGCCCAGATGCCGGGTATCCGGGTCCCTTATACCACTCCTTAGAAAGCAGAAAACCCCATGTGTGGCATCATCGGAATCGTTGGCAGAAGCCCCGTGGCCGACCGGCTCGTCGACGGGCTGAAGCGGATGGAATACCGCGGCTACGACTCGGCGGGCGTCTGCACCGTCGATGGCGGCAAACTGATCCGGCGGCGCGCGGAGGGAAAGCTCGCCAACCTCGTGAACGTACTTGCCGTCGATCCCGCGCCCGGGCTCACCGGCATCGCCCACACGCGCTGGGCGACCCACGGCGTTCCCAACACGGCGAACGCGCATCCGCACGCAACCGCCCACGTCGCGCTGGTCCACAACGGGATAATCGAGAATTTCAAGACGCTTCGAGACGGTCTGGTTGCGCGCGGGCGGCGGTTCGAAAGCGAAACCGACACCGAAGTCGTCGCGCATTTGGTGAGCGAACAGGTCGAAGCCGGCGCATCGCCGCAGGACGCCGTGCGCGCAGTGCTACCGCAACTGCGCGGCGCCTTTGCGCTCGCGATCGCGTTCCGGGCGCATCCGGACCTTCTCATCGGCGCAAGGCTCGGATCGCCGCTGGTCGTCGGCTATGGCGACGGCGAAGTCTTCCTTGGTTCGGATGCTTTGGCGCTCGCACCGCTGACGCAGCAGATCGCTTACCTCGAGGAGGGGGACTGGGTCGTCGTCACGCGCGGCGGGGCCGCGATCTACGACAGGCAGAACAGGCCGGTCGAGCGCGAGATAACGACTTCCGGCGTCTCGGCGGCAGCGATCGAAAAGGGCAATTATCGCCACTTCATGCAAAAGGAGATATTCGAACAGCCGACCGTCGTTGCGCAGACGCTGCGCAGCTACCTTCGGGGCGTCGAGCGCCAGGTCGCCTTGCCGCAGATGGATTTCGATTTGTCGCAGATCAAACGCGTCACCATCGTCGCCTGCGGAACCAGCTACTACGCCGGGATGGTCGCAAAATACTGGTTCGAACAATTCGCGAGGCTGCCGGTCGACCTCGATGTCGCGTCGGAGTTTCGTTACCGCGATCCGGTGTTCGAGGCCGGGGGCCTGGCGCTTTTCGTCTCGCAATCGGGCGAGACAGCGGACACGCTTGCCGCGCTGCGCCACGCCAAGGCGAACGATCAGAAGATTGCCGTCGTCGTCAACGTTCCGACCAGCTCGATGGCGCGAGAGGCCGACTTGTTGTTGCCGACGCATGCCGGACCCGAAATCGGCGTCGCGTCAACCAAAGCCTTTACCTGTCAACTCGCCGTTCTTGCGGCGCTTGCGGCGCACCTCGCGGTCATCAAGGGCCGGATGACGCGCGCCGAAGAGCAGGAGGTCGTCACGCATCTGACCGAAGCGCCTGCGGCGTTGAACGCGGCACTTGCGCACGATGACGATATTGCGGCGATGGCGCATTTGATCGCGCCCGCGCGCGATGTCCTTTATCTCGGTCGCGGCCCCGAATATCCCATGGCGCTCGAAGGCGCGCTGAAGCTGAAGGAGATCAGCTACATCCACGCCGAGGGCTATGCGGCGGGCGAGATGAAGCACGGGCCGATCGCGCTGATCGACGAGGCGGTCCCGGTAATCGTCATCGCGCCCAGCGGCCCGCTGTTCGAAAAGACGGTGAGCAACATGCAGGAAGTGCGTGCGCGCGGCGGCAAGGTCGTGCTCATTTCGGACGCCGACGGGCTCGCCGAAGCGGCAGACGGCTGCATGGCGACGATCGAGATGCCAAAGGTGCACCCCCTGATCGCGCCGCTGGTCTATGCCGTGCCGGTCCAGCTTCTGTCATACCATGTCGCGTGTGTGAAAGGGACCGACGTCGATCAGCCGCGCAATCTGGCGAAGTCGGTGACTGTCGAGTGACCCATGGCTTGCCGAATGCGACCGCAGATGCGGCTGCGTCAATCGATTTTGGCCCGGTGACCGAAATCAAGCGATCCAGCGCGCAAATCACCGAGCGCTAGGACGTCGCCAACGGCAGCCGGATGTTTTGACCTAGACGTTCAAGCGGGCGCGCATGTCCTTGCCGGGCTTGAAATGCGGCACGCGCTTGGCGTCGATCTCGACCGCTGCGCCCGTCCGCGGGTTGCGCCCCGTGCGTGCGTCACGGTCACGCGTGGAAAAGGTCCCGAACCCGCGCAGTTCGACGCGCCCGCCTCGCGAAAGCTGACTCAAAATCTCTTCGAAGAAACTGTCGACAATCCCTTCGACATCGCGGGACGCAAGACCGGGGTTTCGCGCAACGAGACGGTCGATCAGCTCAGAACGAATCATGACGCTCTCCGTTTCATGCTGTCGGGGCGGCCGCTATGCCACCCCGACATATCACTGGTGATACGCGCACTCAACTCGCGCCGATCGAACCTGCCGTACGCGACGACCGGCGACGCCTACTTCTTGTCGTTGCGCGCTTTCAAGGCCTCGCCCAGGATATCGCCCAGCGATGCGCCCGAATCGGACGAACCATATTGCTGAACGGCCTGTTTTTCTTCGGCGACCTGCATGGCCTTGACCGAGAAATTGGGCTTTTTCGAACGGTCGAATCCGATCACCATCGCATCGAACTTTTGTCCGACCTGATACCGTTCGGGGCGCTGCTCGTCGCGGTCGCGACCCAGATCGGCACGCTTGACGAAACCCGTCGCGCCGTCTTCGCCCGCTTGTACCTCGAGACCACCGTCGCGAACCTCGAGAACCGTGACCGTGATCACCGCGTTCTTCTGAAGCCCCGAGCCGGCACCCGTCGAACCGACAACCGGCGCACCCTTTTCCATCTGCTTCAAACCGAGCGAGATGCGCTCCTTTTCGACATCGATGTCGAGAACGACCGCGGTGACGGTCTCTCCCTTGCGATGAAGGTTGAGCGCGTCTTCGCCCGAAATCCCCCACGCGATGTCCGACATGTGGACCATGCCGTCGACGTCGCCGTCGAGGCCGATGAACAGACCGAATTCGGTCGCGTTCTTCACTTCACCCTCGACCTGCGAGCCGACCGGATGATCGGCGGCGAACTGCTCCCAAGGGTTGGAGATCGCCTGCTTGAGGCCGAGCGAAACGCGACGCTTCTCGTTGTCGACTTCGAGGACGATGACATCGACTTCCTGGCTGGTCGAAACGATCTTGCCGGGGTGGACGTTCTTCTTGGTCCAGCTCATTTCGCTGACGTGGACCAGGCCCTCGATACCCGGCTCGAGTTCCACGAAGGCACCATATTCGGTGATGTTGGTGACACGACCCGACAGCTTTGCGCCGATCGGATATTTGGCTTCGGCGCCATCCCACGGATCGCTCTCGAGCTGCTTCATGCCGAGCGAGATGCGCTGCGTGTCCTTGTTGATGCGGATGATCTGGACCTTGACCGTATCGCCAATCGCGATCGCCTCAGAGGGATGATTGATCCGCTTGTAGCTCATGTCGGTCACGTGGAGCAGACCGTCGATGCCGCCCAGATCGACGAACGCGCCGTAGTCGGTGATGTTCTTGACGACGCCGTCGATGATCTGACCCTCGGCAAGCGTCGAGATCAGGCCGGTGCGCGCTTCGGCACGGCTTTCCTCGAGGATGGCGCGGCGCGACACGACGATATTGCCGCGCTTACGATCCATCTTGAGGATCTGGAACGGCTGGACGATGTCCATCAGCGGGGTCACGTCGCGGACCGGGCGGATGTCGACCTGGCTGCCGGGCAGGAAGGCGACGGCTCCCGAAAGATCGACGGTGAAACCGCCTTTTACGCGGCCGAAAATCACGCCGTCGACGCGCGCAGATTTGGCGAATTCGGTTTCGAGCGTGTCCCAGGCGGCTTCGCGGCGCGCGCGGTCGCGGCTCAGCATCGCTTCGCCATGCATGTTCTCGACGCGGTCGACGAAGACCTCGACGATGTCGCCGACATTGAGTTCGGCTTTCTGGCCCGGTGCAGCGAATTCGCGGAGCGAGACCCGGCCTTCGGACTTCAGGCCGACGTCGATGACCGCCATGTCGTTTTCGATTCCGGTGACGGTCCCTTTGACCACCTTGCCTTCAAAGCCGCCATCGGCTCCGATCGTCTGTTCGAGAAGGGCGGCGAAATCGTCGCGCGTCGGATGTGCCATCGTGGCCATAAAGGTCGAATTCCCAATTGCTGATTTCCGGCCAGCCGGTTGTTTCCGGCGGTCTTTGACCGAAGCTGCCGCGCGGACCCCATGTCCGAGCGGCATCCGCGTGAACGATCGAAGGACAGAAACGGGGCACCCGCAGGAGAACGATCTTATCGTCGCGCCTACGCTGTGACGCGCGCTTCTACCAGGGCGATCGCCCGGCGGACGGCGGCGTTTATAGTCATGTCGCCGGTGTCTAGCAAGTCGGCATCGGCAGCGCGCGCCAGCGGTGCCGTCTCGCGGCCTGAATCGCGGTCGTCGCGTGTCTGGATGTCGGCGAGGACATGATCGTAGGCGACGCGCGATCCTTCGCCGACCAGCTGGGCAAAACGCCGCCGGGCGCGAGTCTCGATCGGCGCGGTCACGAACAGCTTGGCGCGCGCCGCCGGGACGATGACGGTGCCGATGTCGCGTCCGTCGAGCACCGCGCCGCCTGGCTGCGCCGCGAACGCGCGCTGCCGTTCGAGCAGGCGCGTTCGCACCGCTGGATGCGCCGAGACGATCGAAGCCGCGCGCGACGCCGCTTCGCTCCTGATTTCGGGATCGTGCAGCATCGCGTCGCTGAAATCGGTGGCGCGCAGCGCGTCGATCGCGTGCGAAGGATCGCCGCCGTGACGCAGCGTCGCGATACCCACCGCCCGATACAGCAATCCGGTGTCGAGATGCGGCAACGCGAAATGCGCCGCCAGCGAGCGCGCGATCGTGCCCTTGCCCGACGCCGCCGGACCGTCGACCGCGATGATCACGAGCGTTCATTCCTCAGCGCTGACACAAGGCCGAACAAAGCGATCATCGCCCACGCGGCTTCGAGAACGACCGCTGCCAGGTTGAAGTGAACGGAAAGCGAAATCAAAAGAAGTATTGCCCCTATAAGATTGACAGAATTGAACATAATCTTGTTCATGATGGATGCGTGGTTGGCATAGAGAAACGCCGCGATGAACAATATGCTGCCGAAAATGCCGATGACGTCGGCGGCGACGGGACCGATCATGTCGCGAGGTCTGCAAGCAGAGTTTCGAATGTCGGAAAACTGGTCGCGACCGGGCTGATATCGTCGATCGTGATAGCGCGCGCACTGGCGAGTCCGGCGATGGCGAAGCTCATCGCGATCCGGTGATCGAGGCAGGTCGCGATCGGTCCGTCGCCGGAAAACGGTGCGCCATCGCGACCTTCGACGATCAGGCCGTCGGGCAGTTCCTCGACGTTGACGTCGATCGCCCGCAAACCGGCGGCCATCACGGCAATGCGGTCCGATTCCTTGACGCGCAGTTCGTCGAGCCCGCGAAACACGCTGCGCCCGGTCGCCATCGCGGCGGCAACGAAGAGGATGGGAAATTCATCGACCATGCTCGGGACGATCGCCGCGTCGGTTTCGATCGCGGTCAATCGTGAATGGCGAACTCGCAGATCGGCGACGGGTTCAGCACCCACGGTCCGCAGATTGTCGATCGCGATGTCGGCGCCCATCGCCTTCAGGATGATGTAAAGTCCGTTGCGCGTCGGGTTCATGCCGACGTTTTCGATTCGCACGTCCGAGCCTGGCACCAGCAACGCGGCGACGGTGAGGAAGGCGGCCGACGACGGATCGCCAGGGACGATCACATCCTGCGCCCTCAATTCCGCTTCGCCGCGGATCGAGATGATTTCGCCGTCGCGGACGACGTCGGCTCCGAATGCGGCAAGCATACGTTCGCTGTGGTCGCGTGTCGGAACCGGCTCGATCACGCGCGTGATCCCCGGCGTGTTCAGCCCGGCCAGAAGAATTGCCGACTTGACCTGCGCCGAGGCGACGGGAAGACGATATTCGATCGCAAGCGCAGGGCAGATGCCGCGAACCAGGAGCGGCAGGCGCTGACCGGGACCGGCTTCGAACGATGCGCCCATGGCAGCGAGCGGATCGATCACCCGTCGCATCGGGCGCGCGCTGAGCGATGCGTCGCCGGTAAAGATTGCCGTGATCGGGTGGCTTGCGACGAGACCCATCAGCAGACGCGCAGAGGTGCCCGAATTGCCCATGTCCAGCACGGTTCGCGGTTGCAGCAGCCCGCCCACGCCGACACCACGGACATGCCAGCGCGTGTCATGTTTCTGGATTGTCGCGCCCATCGCGCGAAGCGCGGACGCGGTCGCCAGCACGTCTTCGCCTTCGAGCAGCCCGGCGATGACCGATTCGCCGACTGTCAGCGCCGCAAGCATCAGCGCGCGGTGCGATATCGATTTGTCGCCGGGGACGGCGATCGTGCCGGTCAGCGGGCCGGACGCGACGAAGGTGCGCGGGGAAGGCGGCATGTCGCGCGGCTTTGACAGCGGCGATTCGCTATGGCAAGGGCGCTCGACTTCGCGAGCCACGCGCCCGCGATACCCCTGATTTTGCTGGAGCTGAACGAGCCCATGGTTAAGCCTGAATGGGGCACGAAGCGGACTTGTCCGAAATGTGCGACCCGCTTTTACGACCTGACGAAAGACGATCCCGTTACCTGCATCAACTGCGGGAATATCTGGGTTCCCGAATCGATTTTGAAATCGAAACAGCCGCTGCCGTTCGACGAGCCGAAGAAAGAAGCGGTTGTGGCCGACGCCGATCTCAGCGACGATCTTGACATCGATGTCGACGAGGATGCCGAAAAGTCGCCCGACGACGAGGTCGATTTGGGCGACGACGACGACCTGGGCGTCGATACGGGTCCCGAGGAGCAGGAAGTCTGACCAGGCCCCTGATTTCAAGACAACGTTGCAACCGACCGCTCGCTGCCATATGGCGACCGTCTCGGAAAGGGGCCTTAGCTCAGTTGGTAGAGCGCAACACTGGCAGTGTTGAGGTCAGCGGTTCGACCCCGCTAGGCTCCACCAATTCTTTCTCGTAACTCACTCATTTGGCACGTTTTTTGTTGGGAAGTTTGAATTCGTTACCACACTTGTTCCCTCACATTTGGATGGCTCTGAGCGAACTGCGGCGAACATCTCCGGACCATCTGAGTTCGACAAGAGATTCCCAGGGTGGGATTTAGCCTCTCGCGTCACTTTGTTTTTTACGCTCAGCATTGGCTCATTGAGCCGTTCGGCACCCTGATTCTGCCTGTGTCGAGGAACTGGACTAAAAGCTGATTGGCAAATCAGGCCTTCAACGGTGCCTCACTAATCCCGAGGAGCTCTTCGATGCTCGAAAAAAGGATCACGCGGCGCGCCCCAATTTTCTGCCAAGCCAGCTTTTCCCGCTCCATTAACGCGTAGACCGTGGTCCTTCCGACCCCGAGATGCGCACAAGCATCCTTGATCGTGACGGCCAGCGGTCGGGACGTGGAAACACGAGTGGGAGTGTCCGATCTCTTCGGCCTATTGGACGCGCGCTTTGGCAAATGCATTGTTGCAATTGGCACGGCGGAAGGCTTTGTTGGCTCGTGCGCTCCGTCGAACGAGAGCGCGAATTGCCTGTCGGTCGTTGCAGGCAGCGTCGCTTCCCTCGACACTTTTTGCTTGGTCATCGATTAACTCCACCAGCCCGGGATTAGGCACTTAGCGAAGTCATCCTACATTTCGTCCACAGTCTTATCGACCGGCGTACCTAATTTACTTGGCAGCGCTTTCGGTGGCGGAAATTGGATAGGGAAATCGAGTATTTCGCTAAACGGCGGGGGTTCCGAAGGCCGACGCATGCCATCAAGCAGCCAATCCGGCGGAGTTTTGAGCATCGCGGCAAGCCATGCGGCACTGGCTGCTTTATCCCGCTTACCAACCGTCTTAAAGGTTTTCTCGAGTGACCTTTCGGCGGCAGCTAGCGCATCGGCAAGTGAGGACTGCGGATGAATGATTAAATGCGGTAGCGCCGCAGAGAGGCCAGCGCGTGTTATAGACGGATTGAGAAGTTCAGCCGGAAACACAAGTGCCCTGACCCTAGCGGTCGTCTCTAACGCCCCGATATCCAACGAGCGCACCCAATCATATTTGTACTTTTGAACAAGCGGCGGTGCTTCCTCCGGTGCTGGCTCGACCACTAAGGCCAACAGATCCGTTTCATCTGTTGCCGGCGGTATGATCGGATCGAATGGCACGTTATCAATTCTGACAGCACGCGTTTCTTCAATCGGTGCGTCCGAGGACGGATAGCCGCACGCTTCATCGCCTTTTGAACCTAGTGGAGCCGGCTCCACGATAACGGTCAGCACGCTATGCCACCGCTGGTTGCTTTTCCCGCGGACCAGCGACCGGACATGCTCGTTGTTGGAGCACAAAAGGACCGCGAATGCACTGTCCAAGAGAGAAGCGTCCGCACGAAGGGATGATGTCGGTGAATAGCCGTCTCCCGTCCGCAGCCCGCGTAACAAATCGTCTACCGACTTTGGTAAAGACGGGCAAAAGTTTGCAATCCAGGCGCGACCAAGATCGCTATGCTGAAACTTTACCCAGCCTACGATGCTGAACGCGAGAAGGCTGGTCGATGCGATCAGCAGTGCGATGCCGATCGGGTTTGCACCAGTGACGAACAAGCCGCCGCCGACGAGAAGGCCAACCCAGCCAATCGACGCGAACAATATACGTGCGCTACTCAAGCAGTTCGTTCTCGCGGTCACGATCAACAAGTGCTTATGAAATGACGCTGTTTCGTCTCCCTGCGCCGCGAACCGCTCAGCCGCCAGGGGCAAAGCAAGCGCAAGACGGGCAGGTGTCGTGCCGTTTGTCAGCCCATCTAGAGTTGCCAACCTGATCCTTTTCGACGGCCCTAATTCCGGGTGTGCCATGTCGTCACTTTCGAGACATTGTGCGTGCACGGCAAGGCTTTCGTTATTTTTTTCAATCGTCAAGATTGTGGACCGCGGCGGATGTTTACGGACTTTGACGGACCTTGATCCGTAGCGAGCGAAGCAATTCTCGATTTCTCGGACCGTGAGGCGCGTCAGGACGTCGGCGTTGAAGATGCGCTGATCACCATCGACTGGCGGCGTCGCCGCGATGTCGACTAGACGCGACCGGCGAGCTGGCACCTAGCTGATGCGGCGATCGCGGCGGGATACGACGGGCTACGCGTGCCGTCGACACAGACGCGAGGGCTCAATTAGGTGCTGTGGCGCTGGGGCGGAGAAGGAGCTGGCGGGTCCCTCGTCCCACCGGTTTGCTTGGCTTAATCTAGGTGCCACGCGTGACACTTTGCCGCTTGTGCGCATCATAGTATCACGGCCGATCACTTTCCTTGGGAAATTGAAGAGATCACGCCGGAACGCATTTGTGCTTTATTCACGCTGATCGCGAGCCTAGCCCCCCGCCCGCATCAGCGACATCTTCTAGACGCTGGCGAGCGTTTTGGCACGACCGCGCGATGGGCTCATGGTGCCTAACCTGATCGGCGAGGCAGCAATTGCGAAGGGCGGGGCGGGGCCGTGGGTAAGCGAGAGCGAGGGGATCACATTCATCTGCGACTGGCTGACGATGCAACTGATGCTTTTTAGCACGCGAGAGGGGCGGCGCAGCGAATTGCGCGCAAGCGTTGCTACTGGGCTACGGCACCGGCTCACGGGCGATGCAGAGCACGATGCCGCGCTGATCGACGTTGCAGCCGAGGGGGCGGCGCTTACGACCGGCAAGGCGAACGTTAGCCGGGCAGCCATCATTCTGGCCAAGACGGTTAGTTCATGGCTCCTATGAGGGCCGCGTCACCGATCGCGTGAAACGCGGTGGCGGGTGGCGTACCGCGTCGAACTCGAGGTATTGGCCGCGATAAAGATGCGTTCGACGCTGTTGAAGTCGCGTCCGCCACCTTAGCGCGCGATCGTTGGCGGCCCTCACCAATCACTCGCGAGCGTGAGTCCATAGTCCAGGCTTTGATCGCGCAGCGTCGTCGGCCGCGGCGAGTTCTCTACTTGCGCATCGCCCAGATCAAGGCCAATCTTGCTTCGCAGCCCGGCAAATTCCGGCTGTGAGGCGTAGTAACCTCAAACCGTCACCGCCGGTCGAACTCGTTTCGGCCGGGTGGCCGTCGCGTATGTCCAAGGCTCGCCTAAAGGTGGCGGCGCCTTGTGGTGACGCAGGGTTACTAACACCCGGCTTCGGGCTGCCTCGTCGATAATGAGCGAGGGCGGGCGTGATGAAGCAGTTCCTGATCGCACTGTTATTGGGCATTGGCATGCCGATGATGGCGTTTGCCGATACAAGTCTTCCAAGCGACCTTCAGCAATTCCTCGCCAACCGTTTCAAGCAAGGGCGGGGCGTGTTCGGCGCGATCGCCAACGTCATTCCCGGCAAGCTCGATCCAAATTCGATCGCCGGCATGGAAGGGCGCAAAGCCGACGGCAGCTATTGGACGAGCGCGTTTTTCAACACGGGCAACGTCAGGATGTTCGACGATCCGCGCAATGCGCTCGCCAAGTTCTGTGCGACCTCCGGCGGCGTCCTCGAGCGTGTTCAACCCTTTGCATTGTCGGCGCGTCATGAGTTCGCGTTCGGGTCGACCGAGCTGCGCGATGCGATGGGAAGTTTTCGCGTGCCCAGTGCGGTGCTCGGTCATTGGATCGCGTCCGGCATCGACGGACACGCTGAGATACAGACAGACACCTATGGACCCTTCACGAACGACCGCGCGGCGCAGGTCGATGGCAAAGGGTCGCTCGGGTTGTTTGGCTGTAAATCAGGTGGCATTGCAAAGTGGCACATCGCGATCCTGCCGACGATGGCCGGCGCATGGCGCGCGTTTGCGACGGACGGACGCCTAAGCGGTGATCAGGCGGTGACGCTTTCGGTCCGGGAAGTTGATCGGGCGCTCGTTGAACGCGTCCAGGTGACCATCGCCGCGCTGCGGCAAGCCGAAAAGACCAGCGCCGATGACGTAGCGCGAGCAAACGCCGCACGTCGCGCCGAGAAGGAGGCCAAGGTCTTACAGGCACTGCCCGCTCTCCGCCGCTTCCAAGCCGCCGTCATTGTGGGTGACGACACCAATTGTGGACTCGTGCTTGCGGTCAACGGACCGCTTGTCGAGGTGCAGGTGCCCGACACGGTCAAGCTCGAAAACGGCGCGTCGCGGCTGTTCGTGAAGCGCAACCTGTTGAGCCCCAGAGGATCGGCACACGCCTGCTACGATTTTGACATTTTTAGTCGTCGCTGGTCGCTTGCCGCCCCACCTATGGAAGCCCTTAACCAATGACACGAGCAAACAAGATATCGCGTGCGGGCGGGCAGGAGGAGCCGTCAATGCCCGCGAAAGAAGCGCGGCCCGCTTGGAGGCTGAAGCGCAGAGGAAGCGAACCGCCCGACTGGCCTTCTCTGTTCGGGGAACTCCTTCACGAAATACCTATCACAACGGTCGCTGCCATGCTTGCCACGGCGATGACCGAAGCCGCCAGGCAGGTCGAAAAGGAATGCGCCAGGTGGGCAGACGAAGAACCCGACATGGTCTTCAAGCTCGAAGACTGGCTGGCCGCGTGGCAGTTCGCGCCGTCGCCCTATTACCATGATCCCTTGCTCGAAGGTTTGCGCAAGATGGCGCGCAGCGCTTCAAAAGCGGTCGGTGAATGTGTCCGCACGATTGCGAAACACGGCTCGGGCCCGACCGCCGCTTTGTGGTTTCTGTCGCTTGCCATTGATCAATGGCAAAGGGACCGCGAAGACACTGCAATTGATGAACAGGAAACACGCTGGCTCATGGCCGCGGTGCGCTGCGGACGCGATCCCGTTGCCGGAATTTTCCTGGCGCTTTTTGAGCAGTTCCGCGAACGCGGTGGCTTCCAAACCATGCCCGCACCTGGTGCGCTGACTGATGCCGGCGTGCGTATGAACGCCAGCAATGACGATCCATTTGTCGCCATCGTGCCGCTGACGATGACCATGGCGAAACTGGCAAGCGGAAGCCATGATCTGGGTGCCGCGCTCGGTCCCGGAATCGAGTGGACGGATGCCGCCGCCAACTTCCGGATTGCGCGGATGCATGGCTTGCTTTCGCTGACGGGATACGATCTGACGTACCTCGGTCACACGAGGTTCGACCGGTATCGCCGCGGCCCGAATGCAGGGAGTGTGACATGGGCATTCGAGTGATATCCACCATGGCGCAGCAAATCCGCGTGAGGATCGCATTGGTCGTGTCGAATACGCGTCTGCTGATCCGCATTGCGATCGTTGCCGCGTCCGTGTCGGCCCTGAGTATCCCGGTCGCGATGGCGGGACAAAAAGTGGCCGTCTTTCTCTTTGCGGTGGGGCCGCTGGCCATATCGATATTGCTCATTGCAAACGCCATCTGCATGCGTCGTGATGCAGCGCCGGTCACGCGTGCATGGCTTACCGCTTTCGTCGCCGTCGTGGGCCGCGAGGATGCTGCGATAATCCTCACGCGGGCGACCCCTTGGGCAAGCGCGGCATTCCCCGTATCGCGACGACAGGTCCTTCACATGACCGATCTCATCAGGTCAGAGAGGCGGCAGGCCGCACGCGAAATACACGGTCTTCGATCGGACCAAATTGCCAAGTTTCTGGAAGAGATAGCGAGATAGTCATAACCATCGGCACGTACCTGAGTCAAAAATCCGGCGTGGACGCCAGATACCACCGGAAAGCCACGCCAACCTGGAACCGAGACGACGGAAACAAGCGATGACATCAATCGAAAAGGATGTGCACATACCACGCTACGGTGTAGCCGATTGTGTGTCGTCATGAATGGCTGAAATGCGCCATCTAGTCGCCTAGGACAAATCTAAACCGGACGAAAAAGCTGAAATCGCCGTGAAGCGTCTCTAGGGCGCGTTCCTAGAAATGCTCTAGATCAATGACTTGTGCCGCGTTTCGCCGCTCGCTTGACCTATGCCCTGCCGACCGCGCAGCCTGTGATTCGAATTTTGACAGGGGCACGCGATGGCCAGACGACCACAGGTAGGGATCGAGCTCGACAATGATCTCGACCGGATGCTCGAGACGCTGGCGGCCAAGGCTGGAAAGTCACGCGCCGAATGTGTGCGCGGACTGATCCGCGAAGGCTATGCCGCCGACCTTGAAGGGCGGGGCATTTTTTCCAAACCGGCGGCGGCCGACCAGATCCGCGTCGCCGAACTCATCTACCGCGTCGGGGAGATGACCACCGAGCTTGATCGCGTGTTCAGGCAGACCTCGTCGCGCGAGCGTGATCTGCAGAAAGCGAGCCGGCGCGAGGCGTTGTCGGTCAACGAGATTCAACGCGCGACGATCAGCGAACTCGGCGAGCGTCTCGTCAAGATTTTATGGCCGATGCAGGAGCAGCTCACGGCGCTTTCGAAACAGGTCGCCGACCCGCCTCCGATGGCAAAAATCGCGACCGCGCTCGCCGAGGTGAAGACCGTTGCCGAGGTGCCGAAAACACAGATCGTGATCGGTTTCGGCGAAGTCTTTCACGCTTGGCCAGTTGCCTTTTTGTGGCTGTTCGCGTCGACCTTGCTCGGCTTCGTTTTCCTCATGACAATCGCCGCGATCGCACCGCAAGGCTGGGTCGCCGTCCCGATCGCGAACCGGCTGCTTGGGCCCGGTGACCAGGCGATCTGCACGCTCGTTGAATACCGGACGCGAGCGACCGGATGCACGACAATCTCGGGCGGAAGGGAAGTGGGCGTGCGCGTCCGTACGGTGCCTGGAACCAACCCGTGATCAGCCTCTCGCCCGTCGCCTCTGCGAGCGGTGCTGCGGGCTATTACACGACCGACAATTACTACACCGATGACCAGGCGACCGCTGCCAGTGAATGGGTCGGGCAAGGGGCCGAGGAGCTGGGCTTGCGCGGCGAGGTCGATGCCGAAATCTTCACGCAGGTGCTCGACGGCGATCTTCCCGACGGAAGCGTGATCGATGCCAGGAATGGGGAGCGGCGACCCGGGCTCGACCTGACATTCTCGGCCTCAAAAAGTGTTTCGCTGATCGCGCTCGTCGGCGGCGACAAGCGCGTCGTCCAGGCCTTTCGTCAGGCAGTTTCGGCCACGCTCAAATGGACCGAGAAAAACCTGATCGAAGCGCGCGTGAAGGACGGCAAGGGGCAAAAGCCAGAGGCGACCAAGAGGATGGTCGCAGCGACGTTCCTACACGACGTGAACCGCAACGGCGAGCCGCAGTTGCACGTTCACGCGGTGATCGTGAATGCGACCAAGGCAACCGACGGAAAATGGCACGCGGTGCACAATGACGCGCTTTACAATCATCAGCACGCCATCGGTGCCGTGTTCAATGCGGAACTGAGGGCACGCATCGAAGCGCTCGGCTATGAGACTGTCGCTGCCAAGAATCCCGTCGATGGCGCATTCGAAATCGCCGGCGTGGATCGTTCGATCGTCGAGGCATTTTCAACCCGCCGCGCCGAGGTCTTGGCCGCGCTCGACAATGATGGCCGAGGCAGTCCGCGCGAGCGCGAGCTTGCCGCACTGGCAACCCGAAAGGGCAAGGACGTCACGCTCGATCCGTCTAGTCGTCAAGAAAGCTGGAAGGCCATGGCAGCTGCCACCGGGTTCAATCCTGGGCCGCTTATTGCGGGGGCGGAACATCGAGCCACGCAGCGCGAAACCATGTGGTCGAAGATCGTCGAGGGTGCACGTGGCGCGGGGCGTGAGGGGATGGCGATAGCGGCCGCGATGGGCCTGACGCCGCGCGATGGCGACCCGCTCGTTCCCGAACGGTTTGGTCACCTCGATCCGGCGCGCTACGCTGCCGCGCAAGCGGTCGCGTCGGCGGCGCGGCACCTTGGCGAGCGCGAGGCAGCCTTCGACAGAATCGAATTGATCACTGTCGCGCTGCAGCGGCGAGGGCCGATCACCGTGGACTCGATCGAGTCGCGGATCGACCTGCTCGTCGAAAAGGGATTGCTGTTCGCATCGGGCACCGACCGGATGATGACGACCGAGCAGGCGGTCGTCGCCGAACGCGCGGTCCAGCAGGAACGCGCCGCCGGACAGGGCAGGGGGATCGTCATCCTCGACGACGTCGAAGCCGCCGTGAGGGTACAGGCGGCGGCGCGTGCGCTCGGCCTGCGGCGGCTCAATCCGGGGCAGGAGGGCGCGGCACGCGCCATGCTGTCGTCGCGCGACCGTGTCGTGCTCGTGCAAGGTGCGGCGGGCACCGGAAAGTCGGCGGCACTGGCGCCGGTTGTCGCCATCGCCCAGGCACAAGGGGTCAACGTGATCGGCCTGGCGACGGCCAACCAGATGGTCCGTGATCTGGGCGAAAAGACGGGCGCGGAATCGAGGACACTCCACAGTTTCCTCAATCATCATGAACGCGCGCTCGAGGGAAGGGCGCGTCCCCCCGCGATCGTCGAGACCCAACGCGCGTTGAAGGGCGCGATGCTGATCGTCGACGAAAGTTCGACACTGGGGACTGACCAGATGCTTCGGCTCCTGCGCATCGCCAATCGCTTCGAGGTCGGGCGCATCGTCTTTGCAGGCGACACCGGGCAGCTCGCCGCGATCAGCGCGGGCAAGCCGTTCGTCCAGTCGCAGCAGCGCGCACCGACCGAGCAGGTGACCGAAAATCTGCGTGCCAAATCGCCGGTGATGAAGGAGGTCAATCGCGTTCTCGTCGACGGCGATATGCGCGCGGCGTTTGCCGCCCTCAAACCGCACACGCGCGAAGTGCCGCGCGACAAGCTCGCCGAAAGCGCCGCAAAGCTCTGGGCGAGCCTGCCCCGCGACGAGCGCGACAAGACCTTGCTGCTTGCTTCAGGGCGTGCGGTGCGCGCGGCGGCCAACCGCGCGGCGCAAAGCGAGATGCGCAAGCAGGGCGAGCTGGTCGGACGCGGGGTGACCATGACGATCCTCGATCGCGTCAACGCGACACGCGAACAGACGCGCTCGGCCGATAGCTATCAGGAAGGCCAGCGGATCAAGTTCCATACCGACCTGCCGAGCCAGGGGTTGCGGCGCGGAAGCGAGGCCCGCGTAACCGGCGTTCGTGACGGCAAGGTCGACCTGGCGATGGATCGTGGCGGCACCCATGTGCTGCGGCCCGACAAATTGCCGCGCAATGGTCGGCACGATGCGGTCTCGATCTACACGCCGCGCGACGTCACACTGCACACGGGCGATCGCATCCGCTGGACCGCCAACGACCGCGCGCACGGATTGCTCAATGCCGATCTTGGGCGCATCGAAAGCATCACGCGCGACACCGTCAAAATCGCGTCGCTGAGGGACGGGGAGATCAACAAGCTCAAGCGCGACGACCCGATGCTGCGTCATCTCGATCTCGCCTATGCGATCAACGTCCACGTCGCTCAGGGCGTCACCGCAGAGCATGGCATCGTCATGATGAGCGCGGCCGAACGGCGCCTTGCGTCGACCAAGTTGTTTCTTGTCGCGATGACGCGCATCGTCGACAGGCCGACGCTTGTGATCGACAGTGGGCCGAAGCTCG
>CBDFLB010000003.1:0-160000 GCA_965249015.1 Sphingomonas sp.
GCTTTCGTTCGCCGCGCCCTGGCCGCAGGTCACGGCAGGCGTCGCGCTCGCCATTGCCCTGCTCTGGTTCACGTTTTTCTACTGGAAGGACGGCACGCGCCCCACATGGTGGATCAAAGGGCCGCTTGTGCTTCTGCGGCTTCTCGCAATTGCCGCGCTGTTCGTGATGCTGGCGCAGCCCACACTCCGCTTGCAGCAGGTGGACAGCGTGCGCCCGACCGTTGCCGTGCTGGTGGACAATTCTCAGAGCCTGAACCTGCCTGATCCCCGATTGTCGGGTTCGCGTGTGACCGTGGAATCGGCGGGCGCGGGCGTTTCCACTGACCGTGTGCCGGGCATGACCCGTCTGGAACGAGCCAGCGCATTGCTCAACCACGCCGACACGCTCAAGGAACTCAGCAAAAAGTATAACGTCCGAGCGTACACGATTGACAGTATTCCCCGCGCCGTGTCCCTGCCCAACGACGCCAAAAAGCGCGGCACGTACAAGTTCAACTTGCAGGCCGACCCGAAGACCGGCGATTCCACGCAATTAGGCGTAGGTTTGCGCCGCGTCCTTGACGACATGGCCGGGCAGCCGTTTGCGGGAATGCTGATGATCAGCGACGGCGGCAGCAATCTCGGCGAAGACCCGATAGCGGTTGCGGACGCCGCCCGGCAGGCGCATATTCCCGTCAGCGCGATTGGGCTAGGCGACCCTACCAAAACCAAAGACGTGTCCCTGCTCAGTGTCCTTGCGGATGATGTCGTGCGCGTGAACAATACGGTCACGGTCTATGCCGCGCTTTCGCACCGGGGCTACAAAAGTCGCTCGGTCACGGTTGTTTTGCAGAGGGACGGCGTGGAAGTGGCGCACCAGAGCGTCACGCTCGGCCCCGACGAACAAAAACAGGAAATCCATTTCACGTACACGCCCGATCATGCGGGACGCTTCTACTATACGGTCAGCGCGACCGCATTGCCCGGCGAAGTGACTCTTGCCAATAACAAGCGCGCGTTCGTCCAAACGGTCATTGATAAAAAATTGAAAGTGCTGTACGTGGAGGGCGAACCGCGCTACGAATTTCGCTATCTCAAAAATGCCATTCTGCGCGATACCAGTCTGGACTTCGCCTGCTTACTGCTTTCCGCCGATGACGCGGCACAGGGCGGCGAAGGCAACATTCCCGTGAAAGGCTTCCCGACCAACGAAAAAGAACTGTTCGAGTACGACATCGTTGTTCTCGGCGACGTGCCGCGCGCCTATTTCTCGCAGCAGCAATTGGACGCACTGCGCCGCTTCGTGGAAGACCGGGGAGCCAGCCTGCTCGTGATTGCAGGCGAACAACACATGCCGCACGAGTTCGCGGGAACGCCTCTGGAAGCCATTCTGCCCGTCGTGATCAATCCTTCGCCCGATCCCGTCTTAACCGACGACGAGTTCAAGTGGCAGTTGACGCCGGAAGGAAAGCGCAGCCAGGTCACGCAGCTCGAAGATGATTCGACGGAGAATGATCACGTCTGGGCCTCCCTGCTGCCGGGCATGTTCTGGGCCGCAGGCGTTCCCCGCGCCAAGCCGGGCGCGACCGTGCTGGTCGTGCATCCCACGCGCCGCAACGCGGACGGCCCCTACCCGCTTGTCGCCACGCAGCCGTTCGGCGCGGGCAAGTGCTTCCTCCAGCTTGTGGACAGCACGTGGCGATGGCGATGGCGCGTCGGCGACCGCTACTTTTACCGCTACTGGGGACAGGTGTTCCGCACGCTCACGCCCAAAGAACTGCCCGGCAACAGCCGCTTTGTTCAGTTGAATGCCGACCGCAGCAACTACCGATTAGGCGAAAAAGTCGCCCTGAACGCTCGTTTGCTCGATGCGTACTATCACCCGATCAAAGCGCCAAACGTCACGGCGACCTTAACGGGCGAAGGCGGCCAGCAGCAAAAACTCGTCTTGCAGGCCACGCCGGGTTCGCCGGGTTTGTACACGACGCTGTATCAGCCGGACCGGGTTGGCAAATACGCCGTAAACGTGATCTCGCCCGTGAACGCGCAGGCCAAAGCCAGCGCGGCCTTTGTCGTGGAAAGTCTCGCGCTGGAAAAGCAGAAGCCGGAACTGGATGAGACTATGCTGAAAAAAATCGTCGCCTCCGGGGGCGGCAAATACTACGCGGCGGACAAACTCAAGGACTGGATGCGCTCCCTGCCCTACCACCCGCTCCAGATTCGCAGCGAACAGGAAATCGAACTGTGGGATGCGCCCATTTTCCTGATCCTGTTCATCGTGCCGCTCAGTCTGGAATGGCTTGTCCGCAAACGCCGGGGCATGCTGTAAAGCGTGTCCTCACTCAAAGACGCAAAGAACGCAAAGAAAAACAAGCGGAGAGTATTCACAGATGACACTGAAAACACAGATTTAGGAAACAAGGGAATAGCCTATCCGCTTTGTCCTTCTCCGTGACCCCCGTGGTTTCCTTTCTCTTTTCTTTGCGTCTTTGAGTGAGGCTAATCTTCCACGACTTCGCGGATACGCCGCTCGTACTTTTCCAGATCAAGCCCTTCGTCGCGGGCAATACGCCGGACGGTTCCATTCACCGTGTTCAGGTCTTGCAGCAGATCGCGCAGAATCTCTTGCTGCTGCCGGGATTGCGTGACTTCGCGGGGTTCCTGCACCAGATCGCGCACAATCGAATCCTCGGCGCGGGATGCCACCATCGGGTCGGCCTGTCCTTCGATATGCACGAAGGTGCGGCGTCCCGGCCCCCGCTCTTCCTCAATCGGCAGCACCGCCGTCACGCGGTCAGAGCGCACGTATTTGCCAAAGCCAAGATGCACCAGCATCGAAGACTGAATTCTCATTTTTCACTTCTTTCCTTGCTCTACTCCGCACCATTTCTCTATGCACAAGTATCAATACTGTGCAGCAGATGCGCTTAGTTCCCAGATCTCAGCTTTTCTCGCCTTCCGTAACAGCTTACTTCCAAACGGAAAAATCGCCTCCAGAAGCGATCTGGAGGCGGTGATAATGAAGGAAATTAGGGTCATGACTCTTGCGGCAGGGTTCAGCCTGCCAATCGTATCCACGAATCGCCTGTCTCTTATCCCTCTGCCGAGACCGTAGACGTGGGCTTGAGAACGTCTTTGTGTTGGGGGCCATGCACCGCGCTGAAATACAGGTTGATGCCCTTCTGCGACAGAAGAGAAGCCGATACCGCCATGACAAACAAAAACCCGATCCGCAGCAGCAGCCACCCGAACCCGGAACCAATCACCGCCGCGCCCGGATCGCGCTTCGGGTCGCCCGTAATCGTCATGTGCAGGGCGTGTTCCGGCGAGGACGTGAACAGGTCATAGGAGACTTTGAAGACCAGCAGCAGCAGGCCGATGCCGATTAAAAAGACCAGCATCCCGATCAGGCGTCCCGGCAAATCGCCGCGTGTTCCCGCGCTCATCACATTGCGCTCCTTGCGTTTTCGGTATTTATCGTCGTTACCCGCTTCGTCCTTTATAAGGAAATGGTGTTCGTTCTGCAATCAAAGACGTTCTGAGACGCGCCTTTGTTCGTGGCAGGAATTTCCTCGCCCTCCATCTTCCCCGCTCGGATTGAGGAAAGAAAACGAGACGGGCATCGCTGCCGTCTCGTTTTGACCATTTCCGATGCGGAAAGTGGCAGCCAATTCCTACGGGCGCAGTACGCTCGTCGCGGCGTTCATCAGCGGCACAATCAGATTCGGGACAATGCCTGCCACAATGGACACCACTACGGTGATAATCAGCGACAGGATCACGCCTGTGGGAGCAAGGGCATGAGGCTGTTCTTCAATCCGCGTCGGCTCCTGAAAGCACATCATGCTGATCACGCGCAGATAGTAGTAGATCGAGATGATGCTGGCAACCGCAAGCAGCAGCGCCATTCCGGTCTGCCCTGCCATCAGGGTGGCGTTGAAGATATACCATTTGCCGATGAAGCCCATCGTGCCGGGAATGCCGCCCAGCGACAACATGAAGACCAGCATCAGATACGCGGACGGCGAATCGTTGCGCGCCAGTCCCTTCAAGTCCGCCATCGTCTGGTAGTCTTTACCCCGCCGTGACAGGTAAATCAGAACCGCGAACGCGCCCATCGTCATCAGCGTGTAGGCGAGCAGGTAAAACGTTGCCGCGCCCATCGCCGCATTGTGCGCGGCAACGCTGGCCCGTTTGTCCGTTGCCGCCGAAACCGCCACCATCAGATACCCGGCGTGAGCAATGGACGAATACGCTAACATACGCTTCACGTTGTCCTGCGTGACAGCGAGAATGTTGCCGCCGAACATCGTCAGGACGGCCAGAATTTGAACCGCAATCAGCCAGTAGTCGGAAATCGGCGTGAGCGCGTTGAACACGCGCAGAATGGCCGCGAACGCGCCGATTTTGGCGGCTGCCGCCATGTATGCGGTCACAGAGGTAGGCGCGCCCTCATACACGTCCGGGGTCCACATGTGGAACGGCACGAGCGCGGCCTTGAAGCCCAGCCCCACAAGGAGAAGCGCGATCCCGGTCATCAGCATCACGGGCGGCGTTCCGCCCAATACAAGGAAGTGGGCCAGCACGTTGAGGTTGGTGGTTCCCCCGCCACCCGATACGGCCCCTGCGGAACCGCCATAGATAAGCGCGATTCCGTACAGGAGGAAGCCCGCCGCGAATGCGCCGAGCAGGAAGTATTTCAGCGCGGCCTCTTCGCTCCGTTCTTCCGTGCGGGCGAACCCGGACAGCACGTACAGCGCGACCGACAGTATTTCGATGCCCACAAAGAGGACGATCAAATCGGACGCCGAGGCCATCAGCATCGCGCCGGACGTGGAAAACAGCACAAGCGCGTAATACTCGCCCAGGTTCAGCCGTTTGTTTTCCAGATACGTGAGGCGCGAGCAGCACGGCAATCATCGCTGACGTCAGCAGTATCAGGTTACACGCCTGCGAGAATGAATCGGCGGCAACAGCCCCGTTAAAGGCGGCGGCATTCTCGCCGCTTCGCATTTGCGCGACCCCTTTTTCGCTGACGTCGCGAACGGGATCAGGAAACTGTTGCGCCGGGGAACATCCTTGCGAGATTAGCCACCATGCGATCGATCCGCGCGAGGCAGATTTGCATATAGGCATCGTCGAGTTCGTAGGGATCGTGGACGTGCGGCGTCGGCGGCGCGCCGTAGAGGCCGAGCAGCGTGCGCGGCAAATGCGACAGCCGGGCGTCCGCGGCGATCCGCCGGAGTTGGCGCGTTTCCATCGCGAACAGCAAATCGCCGGATTCGGCCACAAAATCGATTGCGCACTGTGCCCGGTGCGCGTTGAGATCGATCGCGTGTTCGGCGGCGGCTGCGACTGCCGGGGGGTGCGCCGGCTTGCCGGCGTCGGCCGACAGACCGAACGACGCGCTCCGCAGACCCATCTTCCGCGCCGCCGCGTCGGCATAGGCGCTGCGACAGATATTGCCGTGGCAGACGAATACCAGGCGGCGAATGTCGGCGGGGTCGAAATGCGTTATCGCGGCCCGTCCCACTGCGACTTCGATATAGGAAAGCCCAAGCCGAATGGCGCCGCGAAGCGTTCCAAAGCGGTTTGCCAGCCAGTTCATCGGCCGCGCCCTTACCACGCGACGACCGGAAAGACAGACCGGCTGGTGCCGCCAACGTAACTTGAACAACCGACCCTCACGCTGGCCATCGCGCGCTCAAGCGCCGGGACCCAAACTGCGCCAACCGACATGGCGTCGGACGCTCAGGACGTAACTTACCCGCTCGGTTAACGCAGCTGCACATCTGCTTCCGGGAGTCCTGGGCCTCAACGAATCGTTTAGATACGGGCTTGGAATTTACCCTTATGTCATAGCCTGATGGAGCGATCGTCATGGGTATAGAAGGTTCAACGCTTGACCGGCCGAATTTTGCCGTCACGACAGCGACCGTTTTTAGCGATGATCCACAGACTGTCGGGGCTGCGATAATCGCTGATGCGACGCGAAACGGTCGCCTTGATCTGGGAGCAGTTCGCAAGGCTGTCGATAGCCTGAAAGCCCAAGATCCCGCTGGCGGCAGTCGAGTTGAGGCGGCCGTTCTCGCGCAACTGACGCCGGTGCAGCAGGGTCAATATGCTTCGGCGGGATACAGCATTGCTGGACCCGACGGGCGGAGCATCAGTTTTGCGCCCAACGCGCCCACCGTGCGGCAAGACTTCACATCACCCGCGTCGCCCGACCGCGCCGCGCTTTATGCACGATTCGACCGCATCTGGGGTGACGGAAATCCGCGAACGGACGATGTCGACAAGATCAACACCGGGCTTCGTGACTTGCGGGCAAGCGGCCTTTCTCTCGCCGATTATGAAGCCAAAGCAGCTGCGCAAAATGTCGCCGAGCCAACGCGCCTGGCGCGGCAGGGCGATGTCGCGGCGGCGGCTTCTTACATGGAGGCAAACCCGGACAAAATCGATGCCGTGATCAATGCCTTCGCCGAGAACCGGCCTTCGCTCGTGCCAGCGCTGCTGGAAGCCGGGGGCGCAAATGTTGCTGCGCACGTAACCGCAGCCGGCGAGCAGCCGACCGTCGGCAACCGGATATGGGGTGGCGTACGCGCGGTCGGTGGCGGACTCGAGGCAATCGTCGGCGGGGCACTGGTCCTCGCCCCCGAAGCGACGATGCTGACCAAAGTCGGCGGCGGCATCATGGCCGTTCATGGATCGGACAATTTCGTGGCCGGGTTCCGCCAGCTTTGGTCGGGGCTGCCGACCGAGAGCATGACGCAGCAGGGCGCCGAAACCGTCGCGCGCCAACTGGGCGCTGATCCAGTGACGGCCAGCCGCATCGGCGTTGGCGTCGACATCGGTGTTGGCCTCGCCGGATCGGGACTGGCCTCACTCGGACGACTGGCCGCCAGTTCGCGATTGGTCTGGACGAGTATCAAAGCAACCCAGCCGGTTTACGAAGGCACGGTCGTACCCCGCTCTTTCGAGCTCGCCGCAGGATCGACGAAGGTTTGGGTTCATGGCAACGCGAGCGAGCATATCGCGCAATATGCGACCTCCATGTTGAACCGCGGT
This sequence comes from Sphingomonas sp., assembly GCA_965249015.1. Lineage (GTDB taxonomy): Bacteria > Pseudomonadota > Alphaproteobacteria > Sphingomonadales > Sphingomonadaceae > Sphingomonas_O. Next base: position 7,048 of record CBDFLB010000003.1, read on the forward strand.
GTCGCACCCAATCTCGTCAACGTCGCATCGCAAGTGCAACTGACCAGCCTTCAAGCCGCTGTAGCGGCAGCTGGCAAGCAGGGTGTCGTTTACGAACAAGTGATGCGCGTTGGTGGTTGGGAACTCATTTTTTCAGCCCCGCGCGAGGCCGGCTTGCTCCCGGTTCTCAAACACGCGCTGCCGCTGTAAAGCACCGCATGGGCAGACGAATATTCGATTTATCCGAACTCAAAGTCGTGTCCGCAAAGGCTGCCTTCGACGGCACCGCGACGTTTGATCCCTATGTGCCGCTTAGCCTGTCGTTTTCAGAGGGCGTTGGCCCGATAGCGACAATCGTCATTCGAACGCAAGATGATCGCACGCTTGTCGACCTCGGCATCGATATGAGCACAGGTCGGCTCACTGGCGCTACACTTGTAACGACCAGTGTCGATATGGGCGATGTAAGCAGGAAGGCCGACACGCTGGCGATTCGGCATGGCATTCCATGTTTTTCAACCGAAAAGTTTGATCACGAATCCTTTGCCCCCAGTGCCGAGATCGTCACGACGATCCACGTACACGACGATGCACAGCGCCTGTCCGTGTACTGGGGTGATCAATTGCCCGATGCGAAAATTCTATGCGGTGAAGCCGTCGTATTCCTACGCAACGAGATGATGATCGGATTCGGCGCGAACCGAACGCGTGGCCTCGATCACTAAAGCGACCATCGATCATGCACCGCAGAGGATTGGCTGAGCCAAGAGCAGCGTCCCGGTCGAAGCGCCCGAACCTAGACCCAAACTGCCTTTCCAATTTAAGGCACTTTCCGCTTGTGTCTTTGATGTTTCGTTTTGGAAGGGCTGGTGCCGCCTAGGTGACTCGAACACCTGACCCCCGCATTACGAATGCGATGCTCTACCGGCTGAGCTAAGGCGGCACGACCGTGCACGCGCCGATAACAGCGAAGCATGCGGCGGGCAAGCGTCACACTCCTTAACGGCTTGGTAACCAGCTTTGGTTCATAGCGGCAGTGACCAATCGTTTTTTCAAGGCTAGTCGAATGGACGGAATGCGCGAATTCGCGATTGAAATCAGGCAGGACGATGTCGACGCGTCCGACCATGCCGTCGACGCGCCCGCCGCGATCGGTTCGGACGAACGCCGCATGCACGTCCGCGCGTACAATCACTGGGTCTCGTTGCTCGACGGGCGGGCATTGCCCTCGATCGAAGACCTCAACCCGGCCGAGATGACCGATTTTGGCCCGAACAGCGTCCTGCTCGACTTCACCGGCGGTGCCGAGAACCCGGCGATCGCCTATCTGGGTGCAAAGCTCGGGCACGAATGTGGCTTCGACGAGGCCCCCATGACGGTGGCCGACGTTCCCGCCCGGTCGCTCCTGTCGCGGCTGACCGACCATTATCTCCAGATCATCGCCAATCGCGCGCCGATCGGCTTCGAGGCCGAATTCGTCAACACGCGCGAACACAACACCATGTACCGCGGCATCTTGATGCCATTGTCGTCGGACGACGACATGATCGATTTCGTCTATGGCGTCATCAACTGGAAGGAAGTCGTCGGCGGTGCCGCGGCCGACACACTCGAAGGCGAACTGACGCGTGCGCTCGCGTCGCAATCGCCGCGTCCGACGATGCCGGTCTGGGCCGATGGGCCGAGTGCGGTCGAGGAACCTCGCGTCCCGCAGGCGCGGCCCGAGATCCTCGATCAGGATCTCGGCGCGGAAGATCAGGCTTTCGAAGCCGTCCCCGAGCCCGAGGGCGTCGGACTGTCGGATTGGCTCGCGACCGCGCGCGCGAGCGCCGAACTGCTGCGAAGCGCCGACAGTCGTGGCCGCAGCGCGCTCTATCATGCGCTCGGTCACGCCTACGACTTCGCGTTGCTCGCGGACGTTCGCAAGGACGACTACGCCGACTTGCTGAGCGACAGCGGGATCGTCGGTCAGGACCGGGCGCCGATGACGCCGCTCGTCAAGCTCGTGTTCGGCGTCGATTACGACAAGACGCGGCTGACCGAGTTCGCGGCTGCGCTGACCTATGGCAAGCGCCACGGACTCCCGCACGGCGGCATGCGCGTGTTTCTCGAACAATATCCCGGCGGGCTGAAGGCCATCGTCGCCGCTGACCGACGCGAGCGCCGGCCCGAGGGCAGGCCGCTCAAGCCCGACGCCGCGCGCGATGCCGCAAGGGCGCTCGAGCCGCAGGCGGTGCTGACCTTGCCCGGCGACGACGAGTTCGTCGTTCTGGTCGCGCGCCGGATCGACGGCGAACGCGTCGCCGTCATCGGCGTGGTGCCCGACGACAAGCCGTTGATGGATCGCGCCTTGCGGTCGATCGCGGGCTAAACTCTTCGCTGAGATTGCCGTTGAGCTTGGTCCACGGGGCGCGCATAGCGGCACCGGAAGAGGACCAACGGACGAGCTTATGGCCACCGCACGCATTTCCCGCCGCGCCCCGACCGTCATCGGCAAGATCCTGTTCGCCGCCGCGCTGCCTGGCGAAACCGACGGGATGACGCGCGCCGACCGGTCTGCCGCCTCGGCACTCGCCAAAACCGCCCTCGATGCCCGAACGCGCCCGGCGATCATCTCCGAAACCGCGACCGATGCGCGCGGGCGGCGGATCATGCGCATCGCGATCGCCAACGACGACATGCCGTTTCTGGTCGATTCGATCGCAGCGACAATCGCCGCGCGCGACATCGCGACGTATCGCATCCTCCACCCCGTCGTCGACATGGGAACGCCGACGTCGCTGATCTATCTCGAGACCGATCGCGCCGATGCCAAGGGGCGACGCGCGCTGATCGGCGACATCGAAACAAATCTCGCGCATGTTCGCGCAGCGGTGACCGACTGGCACGCGATGCAGGAGAGCCTTCGCGCCGATGCCGACGGGCTGGGCGACGGCGAAGGCGCGGCGTTGCTCGGATGGCTGCTCGATCGCAACATGACGCTGCTTGGCGCTGCGCGATTCGGCCGTAACGGCGCGATCGAGAGCGCGCTCGGCATCGCTCGGCATATCGGCGACGCGCTGCTTTCACCCGAAGCGCGCGACAAGGCTCTGGCGTGGCTTGCGACGAACCCGGGCCCGCTGATCGTCAAGTCGAATTTCATATCCACCGTGCACCGGCGCGCACCGCTCGACCTGCTGATCGTCAAGGCCGCGCAGGGTATCACGGTTCATGCCGGGCTGTGGACCAGCGCCGCGCTTGCCGCTGCGCCGGGTGACATCCCCGTTCTGCGGACGCGCCTGCAGATGCTTCAGGCGAAATATGGCTTTTCGCCCGACGGTCATGCGGGCAAGGCGCTCGCACACGCGCTGACCGCGCTGCCGCACGACCTGCTCGTCGGGCTGGCACCGGATGCGCTCGAATGTCTTGCGCTGACGGCGATGTCGCTCGCCGACCGTCCGCGTCCCGACCTCGTTCTCGCCGAAGATGCGCTCGACCGCCATTTGTTCGCATTCGTCTGGCTGCCGCGCGACGACCTCTCGACGGTGCGCAGGATCGCGATCGCCGAACTGCTGGGCGAAGCTGCGGATGCCGAATTGCTCAGCTGGTCGGTCGACATGGGCGACAGCGGAGTCGCGCTGATCCGCTACACGTTCGACCGTCGTCAATCGGCACGCGACCCCGACGCCGATGCGCTGCGATCCCGGATCGAGGCGATGGTGCGCGGTTGGGCACCGTCGGTCGAGGCAAGCCTCGCAAGGCTCGGAGACGCCGGACGCGCCGCCCGGCTTGCGATCCGCTACGCCAACGCGTTTCCGCTGCCCTATCGCGCGGGTGCCGGCGCGGACGAGGCGGCGCTCGACATCATCCGTCTGCACGCACTGCCCGATCCGGCGGCGCGCGCTGTGCGCCTTTATCGCAACGCCGACGACGGCCCCGCGCGGCTGCGGCTGAAGCTCTACAGCCTTGCGCCGGTCATCCTGTCCGACGCGGTGCCGGCGCTCGAGAATTTCGGCTTTCTGGTGATCGAGGAGATGTCGACGGCGCTCGACGGGGGCCTCGGGCACATGCACCGCTTCGTCCTCGACCTTCCGCAGGGCGAAGCGCGCGATGTCCTTGCGCGCGCCGAAATCGTCGAATCGGCCATCGCCGCGACCGTCGCCGGCGACGCCGAAGACGATGACTTCAATGCGCTGCTGATCGCAGCGAACCTTGCGCCGCGCGATATCGTTCTGGTGCGTGCGCTGTTCCGCTATCTGCGCCAGACGGGGATGGCATACGGCCTGTCGACGGTCGTCGATGCGTTGCGCCGCCAGCCCGCGATCACCCGCGACCTCGTCTTGCTTTTCGCAGCAAGCCACGACCCGGCGCATCGCACGGACGCCGACCACGTCGAACGGTCGATCGAACGCGGTCTGGCCGCGGTATCGGCGATCGACGACGATCGCATCCTGCGGCGCCTGCGCGGTGTAATCCGCGCGACGCTGCGGACCAATTTCTTTGCGCCGGCCGCGCGCGAGGCGGTTGCGTTCAAATTCGACAGCGCGCTGGTCCCGAGCCTCCCTGCGCCCGTGCCATGGCGTGAAATCTGGGTGTACAGCCCGCGCGTCGAGGGCATCCATCTGCGCGCCGGACCGGTTGCGCGCGGCGGGCTGCGCTGGTCGGACCGGCGCGATGATTTCCGTACCGAAATCCTCGGCCTGATGAAGGCGCAGCGCGTCAAGAATGCGGTCATCGTGCCAACGGGGGCAAAGGGCGGCTTCTACCCGAAGATGCTTCCCGATCCGGTTGCCGATCGTGCCGGATGGCTGACCGAAGGAACCGAAAGCTACCGCATCTTCATCCGAACATTGCTGTCGATCACCGACAACATCGTCGAAGGCAAGATCGTGCACCCGGCGGACATCGTCGTCCATGACGGCGACGATCCCTATTTCGTGGTCGCCGCCGACAAGGGGACGGCCACATTTTCCGACGTCGCCAACGCCATCGCGCTCGAACGCGGCTTCTGGCTCGGCGATGCGTTCGCGAGCGGCGGGTCGGTCGGCTATGATCACAAGGCGATGGGGATCACCGCGAAGGGCGCGTGGATATCGGTGCAGCGCCATTTCGCCGAAGCCGGTGTCGACGTGCAGACGCAAGCCGTGCGTGTCGTCGGTTGCGGCGACATGTCGGGCGACGTGTTCGGCAACGGCATGCTGCTGTCCAAATCGCTGAAGATCGTCGCCGCGTTCGACCATCGCCATATTTTCATCGATCCCGATCCCGATCCGGCAAAAAGCTGGGACGAGCGCGCGCGCATGTTCGCTTTGCCGCGATCGTCCTGGGCGGACTACGACGCCACGCTCATCTCAAAGGGCGGCGGCGTCTTTGCGCGCACCGAGAAATCGATCAAGCTGTCGAAAGAGGCAAGGGCCGTACTCTCGATCGACGCGACCGAGCTGGAGCCTGCATCTTTGATCACGGCGATCCTTAAAAGTCCCGCCGACCTGATCTGGTTCGGCGGTATCGGTACCTATGTCAAAGCCGCAAGCGAAGCGAACGGTGCCGTCGGCGATCCCGCGAACGACGGCTTGCGCGTCAACGCCGAGGACTTGCGTGCCAGGGTGATCGGCGAAGGCGCGAACCTGGGTGTCACGCAGGCGGGCCGGATCGCGTTCGGGCTGCACGGCGGGCGCATCAACACCGATTTCATCGACAATTCGGCCGGCGTCGACTGTTCGGATCACGAGGTCAACATCAAGATTGCGCTGAATTCGGAAGTCGCGAGCGGCGCGCTGACAACGCCGAGGCGCAATGCGCTGCTCGCCAAAATGACCGATGCGGTCGCTGCGCTCGTCCTTGAAGACAATCGGTTGCAGACGCTCGCGCTTTCGATCGCGCAGCGCGGAGGTGCGGGGGCCGTGCCGTCGCATATCCGCCTTATCGAGACATTCGAGGCGGCGAAGCGTCTCGACCGCGCGGTCGAGGGGCTGGCGCCGACCGACATCCTCGTCCGCCGGTCGCAGGACGGCTCGGGCCTGACGCGGCCCGAACTCGCGGTCCTGCTCGCGACGGCCAAGCTCGCGCTTCAGGAGGCGATCGAACATAGTGACGTCGCGCAAGACCCGGCGCTGACCGATGATCTGCTGGCGGCGTTTCCGCGCCAGATGACAAAGGCGCACGCACGCGCCATCGAGCATCATCGACTGCGCGGCGAAATCGTTGCGACGAAGGTTGCCAACCGGATGGTCAATCGCCTTGGCCTCATCCACCCGTTCGAGCTGGCTGAGGAAGAGGGCGCATCGCTCGGCGACATCGCAGCGGCATTCGTGATCGTCGAACGGTTATACGATCTCGGGTCGCTTTGGGAGGCGATCGACGCCGCCGTCGTCAGTGAAGGCGCACGGCTGATGCTGTTCGAACAGGTCGCGGCCGAGGTTCGCGCCCAAATGGCCGACCTGCTGCGCAATGCCGTTGCGGGCCGCTCGGTGGGCGAAACCGTCGCGCAGCTCGCACCCGGCGTCTCACGGCTCAACACCGCAGTCGACACGCTCCTTCATGACGAGACCCGCGCGCAGGCACGCGCGTTCGCGCAAAGGCTGTCAGACGCTGGCGCGCCGACGCGACTGGTCGACCGCGTCGTGCGACTTGCCGAACTCGACGGCGCGATCGGCCTTGCCGCGCTCGGCAACCGTACCGGCACCGACGCGATCGTCCTGACGCGCGCATTCGCGGCGCTGGGATCGGCGCTCGGCCTCGACTGGGCGCAGGGAACGGCAATGCGTCAGTCGCCGACCGACCCGTGGGAGCGGCTGCTGATCTCCGGCCTCGCGCGCGACTTCGAACAGATGCGCCTCGAGTTCCTGGCGCGCGATGCCAAAGAGCCGGAAGCGCGCGTGACCGCCTGGATCGAGGCACACGCGCCACGCGTCGCGCAGTTCCGCGGCCTGATCGACCGCGCGCGCATGGTCGCGATCCCGTCGAGCGCGATGCTCGCACAGATCGCAGGCCAGGCGCGCGTGCTGCTGGCGCGCTAGATCAGCCTTTTGCCTTCATGTTGCACTTGGCAAGCGCGGCTTCGTCGAAGGGCACCGTACCGGCGGTGAAGGACGAGAGCTTCCCGACCTTGCGCGCGGCCTGTGCGCAGACGATCGCAGGACGTGACGTCGCGTTCGTGGCGACGCAGCCCTGATCGCCGCAGCGCCACATCACACCATCGGCAATCACGTTGCCGGCAGCACCGGCGGCAGCAGGAACGGCACGATATTCGGGTGCCTGAGCGCGCGCGGGTTCGATCGCGGCGCCAAGCGAGAGTGTCAGCGCCGAGGCGGCGACGAACATTGCGATGCGGGCCATCAAAAATCTCCTTCGTATTAAGTTGCGAATCACTACCTATTGCATTAGGTTTCAAGTTGCAACACGAAACTTATATGGCGTTTGGCTTCGCTTTTGATTTGGGTTAGGCTGACAACAGGATGGGAAAACTGAAAGAGAATCTCCGCGAACTGGCCGCGTGCGCACTGCCGGCTGCACTCGAAGCGATGGGCGAGCGCTGGTCGTTCCTGATCCTGCGTGCCGCGTTCAACGGGCTCCACCACTTCGAGGAGTTCCAGTCGACTCTCGGCATTGCCCGCAACATCCTCGCCAATCGCCTTGGCCGGCTGGTCGATCACGGCATCCTGTCGCGAGAGGCAATGGCGGACGACCGGCGCAAGGTCGAATACCGCCTGACGCAAAAAGGGGCCGAGTTGCTCCCCGCGATGCTTGCGCTGCGCCAGTGGGGCGAACGTTGGGAATCTGGGGCACCCTCGACGCCGGTGCTGGTCGACGAACGCGATCATCAGCCGATCCGCGCGATCGAAATCCTGTCGCACGACGGGCGCACACTCAGCCTGCACGATCTGTGCTGGGCGCATGCGGAGGATGTTCGGCCGCTCGAGCCGGTGAAACTGCACGCGGTCGCATAAAGGCGACGGCGACTTGTCAGACGTCAGCGAAATGCCGAGCCTCACGCTGGTGTGCTGTGTCGAGCATGGCCGCCTCGAAGCGCAGACGCTCTTGATGGTGCGATCGTTGCGCACCTTTGGCGGGGCATTGTCGACGCTGCCGGTGATCGCAGTCGTCGGGCGGATCGGTGCCCCGTTGAGCCGCAGAACCGTCGACGACCTTAGCGCACTCGGCGTCCGGCTGATCCACTCGCCGCACCGCGACAACCCGTTTCCCTGGTTCAACTACGCGAACAAGATCGTCGCGGTCGCGCTCGCCAACCGGATTTGCGACACCGAGACGATCGCCTGGATCGACAGCGACATCTTGTTCGCAGGCCCGCCCGAGGGACTGAAGCTGACAGACGAAGAGGATTTTGCCGGGCGATGCGAGCCGATCATGCCTTCGGTCGAAGCCGGAAGCCCGCGCAATCGAAACTACTGGTACGAACTCTGCCGCGTGACGGGATCGAATTTCGACGATCTGATCTGGCTCGATCGCGACCCGCAACCGAAAAAGATACTATACTTCAATTCAGGCGCATTCGTCTGGCGGAGATCGTCGGACTTCGCCGCCGTCTATGCCGACTCGTTCAGGCGATTGCTTGCGAGCCGCATCGCACAATCGGACGGGTCGTTCTTCGCCGCCGACCAGATCATCCTGAACAGCGTGGTCACGCGCGCGAAGCTGCGCTGGCGTCACATGCGCGTCGAGGATCATCACATGATCTTTCCGGGGCTTCTGGAGGGCGACATCGCCGCGCCGCATATGGGCCGGTCCTCGATCCTGCATTATTCGGGTTCGCTCGCCGAACCGTATCGGCCGATCCTTCTCGCCCGTCTCGCAGACGAATGTCCGCATCTGGCCGACTGGCTTGCGAAGGAGGATCAGCGAACCGGCGACAGCACGATTCGTTTGGCCAACGCTGTCTTTGCAAAGGCGCTCAGGGTGTGGCGCGGTTTCCAGTGGCGACTGTTCGAGCGGCGAGCGATCCGGATCGCCGATTAGTCGAGGCCGCGAGCGTATGCGCAGTCTTTGCGCCCCCGGCGCTGACCCGCCAGATCCGGTTGCCGACATCATCGGCAACCAGAAGATCACCCTTACGGTCGACGATGACGCCAACCGGCCGCCCTTGCGCCTTGCCGTCTCTGGTCAGGAACCCGCTCAGCACGTCGCGCATCGGCCCGCTCGGATAGCCATTCGCGCCGAAGGGCACAAATACGACCTTGTAACCCGACACCGGCACACGGTTCCACGACCCATGCTGGCCGACGAACATGCCGCCCACGAACGGCCCCACCGACCCAAATGCGAGTCCGAGCGACGCCGTGTGCGGACCGAGCGCATAATCGGGGCGCTTGGTATATTGCAAAAGATCGGGTCGCGGATCGACCCGGCTGTCCTCATATCCGCCCCAATAGCTGTAAGGCCAGCCATAGAAGCCGCCGAATTCGACGCGCGCCATGTAATCGGGCGCAAGGTCCGACCCGAGCATGTCGCGTTCGTTGACGACCGTCCACAGCGCACGGCTACGCGGTTCCCACGCCATGCCGACCGGATTGCGCAGTCCGCTGGCAAAGATACGCATCGTTCTGGCGGCGGGGGACACTTCGAGCACCGCGGCACGATGGTCTTCGGCTTCAATGCCATATTCGGCGATGTTCGACGATGAACCGACACCGACATAGATCAGCTTGCCGTCGGGGCTGGCGACGATATTCTTGGCCCAGTGATTGCCGCCGCCGGGCAGCTTGACGATCGTCTCCGGGGTCGCGGTGATCTTCGTCTGCCCGACGCTGAAGGGGTAGGCGACGAGCGCATCGTGATTGCCGACGAACAGCTTGTTTCCGATCACCGCCATCCCGAACGGCGAGTTCAATCCGGTCAGCAAGACAGACCGGGTGTCGACCGTGCCATCGCCGTCGGCATCGCGCAGAAGCGTGATCCGGTTGGCGGAGGGAACCCCGGCCCCGGCTTTGCGCATCATGAAGCCCATGACGACGTCGGTGATGCCGCGCGACGGACGCGGCGGCGAATTGGTCTCTGCAACCAGCACGTCGCCGTTGGGCAATTCGTAGATCCAGCGCGGATGATCGAGCCCGCCGGCGAATGCGGTGACGGTCATGCCCGCGGCCGCGACCGGTTTTGCGTCCCCCTGCCAACCGACAACGTCCGCGACCTTGACCGTTGGGATCGTCTGGACGCGCGCTTCGCTGATCTCTGGCTTCGCGCCTGACACCGCGTCCAGCGGCAATCGCGCGACGTCGGGCCGCCCAAAGGCATACCAGGCCACGCCCGCGATCAGCACGACCAGTCCGAAAACGACCAGCAACCTTATCCGCACGATCAGTCTACCGCCATTGCCGCGGGGGGATGCAAACGGACGCGCCTGGTCCGCCTTGCGTCACCCTCGATGATTTCGATATGCCAACCGCTCGGATGGAGCAAAGTTTCACCCGGCTGCGGCACATGCCCGGCGAGGACAAAGGCGAGCCCGCCGATCGTGTCGATCCCCTCACCGACCTCGGCCAGCCGCGGATCGATCGCTGCGGCCACATCTTCGAGCTCGGCGCGCGCGTCTGCTTCCCAAAGACCCTCGGCGAGCGGGACAAGCATCGGCGTAACGGCATCGTCGGTCTCGTCCTCGATGTCGCCGACGATCTCCTCGATCAGGTCCTCGATCGTGACGAGCCCTTCGGTTCCCGAATATTCGTCGATGACAATGGCAAGATGGACGCGCTTCGCCTTCATCTCGCCCAGAAGATCGAGCACGCTCATCGATTGCGGCACGTAAAGCGGCTGGCGGATCAGCGGCTCGATGTTGTCGGGATACGGCGGTCCGCCCGCCAGCATCGCGAAGATATCCTTGATGTGAACCATGCCGACGACCGAATCGAGCGTTCCGCGATAGACCGGGAGGCGGCTGTGCGGGGCCTGCGCGAGCGTCGCGACGAGTTCGAGAAAGGTCAGCGTCTCGGGCACCGCGACCATGTCGGCGCGCGGCACGCCGACGTCGTCGACCGTGCGCTCGCCGAAATCGAGCAGGTTCTTGACCATCTGCCGCTCGACCGGAGTCAGGTCGCCTTCGCTGTCGGGTGCGGGATCGTCCTCATGCTCGTCGATCGCTTCGGCGATCTGGTCGCGCAGCGAGGGCTCGCGGTCTTCGCCGAACAGGATCGATCGCAAATGTCCGAGCAATCCCGAATGCCCGCCCCGACTGTCTCCCTCTTTCATGAATCGATGTCAGTCCTCGACTGGGTAGGGATCGTGCAGACCGAGCGTCGCCATCACCGCGCGTTCGGTCGCTTCCATCGCTTCGGCATCGGCGTCGCTCATATGGTCGGAGCCTAGCAGATGCAGCGTACCATGCACAATAAGATGCGCTGCGTGATCGTGGAGCGGGATACCGCGCGCGCCTGCCTCACGCACGCAGGTCTCGTGCGCAAGCACGATATCGCCGAGAAGAATTTCGCCGTCGTCGGTATTGGCAAGCGCATCGATCAAGTCGGCCTGCACCATCGGAAACGACAGGACGTTGGTCGGCCTGTCCTGCTGGCGATACTGGCGATTGAGAACGCGCACTTCATCGTCGGACGTCAGCCGGATCGAAACCTCGACCAGCGCAGACGTCGCCATGAGCGCATCATGCGGGGTGGCGGCCATCGCGGCTTCGACCGAGCGACGGGCGACCTTTGGCCAGTCGCCATCTGGCCAGCCTTCGACTGCCGTCTCGACTGCGATCATGTCAAGTCGGTGTGAGCGAAATCGTCACCCTTATAGAGCAGACGAGCGCTGTTTGTCTTTGCGCAGGCGTAGGCAAAGCAATCACCCATATTGAGCTTGGCCGATGACGGCCCTTCCCGTAAAGTTGATACGCGTCGAGAGCGAAGCGCAATTCGTCGCGCTCGATTCCGACCAAGCGAAGTTCCATGAACGCGGCGGTTTGCTCGACCTCATCGCGCGCGTCTTCCAGCGTCAAGTCATAGCTGTTGCGTAACGCGACAACCGACTCCCAGCTTGTCATCGCAGACCATAATGGGTCAGGATCAGACGCCACATCAGCCGCGATGTCAGCGCGCTCCGGCTCGCCCGCGATGAACGCCACAAGCGCAGAGGCGTCGACGAATACCGTCAAGCGTCACCCCATAAGGCATCAAAGAAGCGCTTATCGGATACGCGCCCGGTCGGACGAAGTGGGCGTTCTGCTCTGCGACTCTCGATCCAGTTTAAAAGTTCCGGCTTGCTTTCCTTCGGTCGAATGTCCTGAAAAGCCGCCTCAAGGGCATCACGAACCGCCCGTGTCTTGGTCACGCCGCGAATTCGCGCAACCCGTGCCGCCAACTCTGCCGTCTGGCGATCCTTGATGTACAACGATGCCATGGCATCCTCCATGAATAAAGATATACTAGGGATATCCCGCAGTGGTCAATCGCCACCGCCCTCATACGCCTGGACGATCCGCCCGACGACCGGGTGGCGCACGACGTCGGCGACGCCGAAGCGAACCATTTCGATACCCTCGACACCTTCGAGCTTGCTCACCGCGTCGTTCAGTCCCGACACTTGTCCCTGCGGCAAATCGCTCTGGTTGGGGTCACCGCAGACGACCATGCGGCTGTTCTGCCCGAAGCGCGTCAGGAACATCTTCATCTGCGCGGCGCTCGTGTTCTGCGCCTCGTCGAGGATGATGAAACTCTCGGCAAGCGTCCGCCCGCGCATGAAGGCGATCGGCGCGATCTCGATCTCGCCGCTCGCGATCCGCCGCTCGACCTGTTCGGCTGGCAGACAGTCGTAGAGCGCGTCGTAGATGGGCCGCAGATAAGGGTCGACCTTCTCCTTCATGTCGCCGGGAAGGAAGCCAAGACGCTCGCCGGCCTCGACGGCCGGCCGCGAGAGGATGAGACGATCAACCGATCCGGTGATGAGCTGCGCCACCGCCTGCGCGACCGCGAGATAGGTCTTGCCCGTCCCCGCCGGCCCCAGGGCAAAGATGATGTCGTGACGGTTGAGCGCCTCCATGTAGCGGATCTGCGTCGCCGATCGCGGCACAATCGTCTTCTTGCGCGTGCGGATCATCACGCTCGGCGGTTCGGCGACGTCGTGGCGGATGATGCCCTCGAGCGTCGGTTCGGACGACATGGCGATCACCGCATCGACCGCTCCGGCGTCGATGTCCTGTCCCTGCACGATGCGGTTGTAGAGCCCGGTCAGGACGTCGCGCGCGCGCGCCGTTGCTTCCGCCTCACCCTCGATCTGCAGCTTGTTGCCGCGCGCCGCGATATAAACGCCGAGCCGGTTTTCGATCGCCACCAGATTCTGGTCGAATTCACCGAACAGACGCCCGAGCAACTGCGGCTTGTCGAAGACCACCTCGAGGCGGCTGCGGTCGCCCACTCGGGCCTGGACGGGCTTACGCGGCATTCAGCACAGGCATCATAAGTGGCTTTCCAGTCAGGCTGTTGGGTCCGGCGGCGACGAGATCGACGGTGACGACATCGCCGATCGCCAGGCGTGGGTCGACGACGTGGACCGACTGCAGCCATGGCGATTTGCCGATAAACTGGCCGGGAAGCTTGCCGCGCCGCTCGATCAGGATCTGCGTTCGTGTGCCCACGCTGGCGTGATTGAACGCCATCTGCTGATCGTTGATGACGGCCTGCAGCGCCTGCAGCCGTGCGTTCATCACGGCCTTTGGAACCTGTCGCTCCATCGCTGCGGCCGGCGTGCCGGGGCGCGGCGAATAGGCAAAGCTGTAGGCCTGCGCATAGCCGACCTCCTCGACCAGGCGCAGTGTGGCGTCGAAATCGGCATCGCTCTCGCCCGGAAATCCGACGATGAAATCGCCCGACAGCGCGATGTCGGACCGACTTTGGCGCACCCGGTCGAGCAAGCGGAGATAGGTATCGCGCGTATGCGTGCGGTTCATTGCCTTCAGGATCGTATCGCTGCCAGACTGCACCGGCAGATGCAGGTAGGGCATCAGCTTTTCGACATGGGCATGCGCGTCGATCAATCCCTGCAGCATGTCGCCCGGGTGGCTGGTGGTGTAGCGGATGCGATGCAGTCCGGCGAGCTTGTCGAGCGCTGCGATGACGTCGTGCAGGCCGCGCCTGTCGTCGTCCCACGCATTGACGTTCTGCCCCAGCAGCGTGATTTCCTTGGCGCCGCCTGCGACCAGTGCCCTGGCTTCGTCGACGATCGCATCGAACGGCCGCGAGACTTCGGCTCCACGAGTGTAGGGCACGACACAATAGGTGCAGAATTTGTCGCATCCCTCCTGCACCGTAAGGAACGCCGACGGCCGCTGACGCCCGCGCATGGGGAGCGAAGCGAACTTGGTCTCGGCGGGCATATCGGTGTCCACCGCACGAAGCCCGGCCGCGGCCTTCGCGACCAGTTGCGGTAAGCGGTGGTACGCCTGCGGTCCGACGACGATATCGACCTCACGGGCGCGGCGACGGACCTCCGCCCCTTCGGCCTGCGCAACGCAGCCCGCAACCGCGATCATCGGTCGCGAGCCGTCGTCGCGCCTCAGCGTGCCGATCTCCGAATAGACCCGGTGCACCGCGCGCTCGCGGATATGGCAGGTGTTGAGCACGACCAGCTCGGCAACGCTTTCCTCGACCGCCTCCAGCCCTTCGGCATCGAGCACCTCACCCATCCGTTCGCCGTCGTAGACGTTCATCTGACAGCCGAATGATTTGACGTGGTAGGTTTTGGGAAGAATCATTGTCGCCTTCATAGAGAAGCTTGGCCGCCAGCCCAATGGTCATGCCCGATAAATTCGACGACCGGGACACCGCTCATCGTTTCCAGTGTCGCGGCGATACGTCGATACGCCTCGGCGGCGATTGCCTTGCGCCCCGGAAAGGCGGCGGGCGAGAACGGCTCGAGGCAATGCAGACCGACGCGAAAACTGCCGCGTTGCGCCAGGACGCGCAGGGCATTGTCCTTGCCACGTTCCGCGCCCAGCCACGCGATATCGGGCCCGACCGAGCCATAATCGAGCATGAGCGGCTGCACCACCACACCCTCGGGCGGCGGTTCCAATATCTTCAGCAACGACGATTTGAAGGGCTGCAGCGACTGCCCGTCATTGGTCGTGCCTTCGGGGAAAAGCGTCACCGACCAGTTCGCCGTGAGCGCGTCGCGAAGCCGGTCGATCTGCTCGCCGACGCCGCCGCGATCGTCGCGCGATACATAAATCGTGCGATTGAGATCGGCGAGCCATCCGACGACCGGCGCAGTCTTGATTTCAGACTTGGCGACGAAGCTGCAGCCGGTCTGTCCCGCGATCGCCAGGATGTCGATCCAGCTGACGTGGTTCGCGATATAGACGACGTCGCGCCTGACCGGCGTGCCGACCCGCACGACGCGCGCTCCCGCGATGCGGCCGATGCTCCCGAGAAACAGGCGCGGCCACGGCGAACTCAGCCTCAATATCCGCCAGCCGCCGTGCGCCGCGAGCATCGGGACTAAAATTACGACCATCGCGGCCGCCCGCACACCGATGCGGGCCCAGCCGGCGGCGGAGATCGGCGGTGGGGTGCCGGCAGCCGCCTCAAGCCTTGCGGTCGAGGGCAACGCCATAAAGCTCCATACGGTGATCGACGAGGCGGAAGCCCAGCTTTTCGGCGATGATCTTCTGCAGGGCTTCGAGCTCGGGATCGACGAACTCGATCACGTCGCCGGTCTCGACGTTGATCAGATGATCATGATGCGCTTCGGCCGCCGCCTCGTAGCGCGAGCGGCCGTCGCCGAAATCATGCCGCTCGAGAATCCCCGCCTCCTCGAACAGGCGAACCGTCCGATAGACCGTGGCGATCGAAATCCTGGGATCGATCGCCGACGACCGCACATGAAGCGCCTCGACGTCGGGATGGTCCACGGCCTCCGAAAGCACGCGTGCGATCACGCGGCGCTGCTCGGTGATCCGCAGGCCCTTTTCGGCGCAAAGCGCCTCGATATCGATCGGTCGGTGCATCGCAGGACGCTAGCGGAAAGCCCGCGCGACCGCAAAGCCCGTTAGCGGACGCGCTTGCGCTTCGTCCCCAGACCGATGGCCTTGGCAAGCGTGCGACGCTGCTCGGCATAATTCGGGGCGACCATCGGATAGTCGGCGGGAAGTCCCCATTTCGCGCGATATTGATCAGGCGTCATGTTGTAATGCGTCATCAGGTGCCGCTTCAGCATCTTCAGCTTCTTGCCGTCTTCGAGGCAGACAACATAATCGGGCTTGATCGATGATCGGATCGAAACCGCTGGCTCCTGCTTGACTTCGACAGGAGCGGCGGGCGACGTCAGTCCGGCAAGTGCGGTATGCACGTTCGAGATCAGCGTCGGCAGGTCGTTCACCGCCACGCTGTTATTGCTGACATGCGCGGCAACAATATCCGCTGTCAGGGTGATATAGGTTTCCTGCATTTCCATAGAGTCTGTCATTTTTTCGCTTCCATGCTCAAGATTTCAATGGCGTCGTGACTTCGAAGACGGGCACGCCGTATTTGCTGCCCTAGATGAACCGCGGCATAACGAGCGGTGCAAATTTTACGACAGCTTCAACATAAAAGTCAGCGCGTCGAATGTTTCGCCGAGTTGGCCGCGATAATAGCCCGAACGTCGACCGACTTGGGCAAATCCCGCCGAAGTATAGAGCTTGGTTGCCGGATTGCCGTCGCGAACTTCAAGAAAGACTGTCGTCACGCTCTGTCGCTTCGCATCCGCGATCACGGCGTCGAGCAACGCCATGCCGACCCCGCGCTGCTGCGCCTGCGGACGCACCGCGAGGAGCATCACTTCGCACTGATCCAGAAGGATCCGCACGAGAGCGAATCCGACAACAGCCTCGTGCTTGGCGATGAAGAGGCTGCTGCCCGCGGTCGAAACGACGCCGACGCACTGTTTTTCGGTCCAGCTCTCGCCGAAGCGCGGATCGAACGCACTTGTCATCACCGGCATGAGTGCGGTCAGATCGGATGCGTCGCCGCGAACGATCCGGGTCACGACATCGGCTTTGCATCGGGCGCGCGGCCATAGATCGGGCGCACCGCATCACTAGCGTCGTGAAGCAAAATCGCGCACCGCGCATCGGGCGCGTGGTCACCCGCCTGCGCGTCGATGTCGGTGCGCGCTGTCACCGGCACCGAGGCGAGCGGTCCCGTGGCCCGCAGCGGTGCGGTCGCAAAGCGCTGGACGAACATCTCGCCATGTCCGCCTTCGATCGCGACGGTGACGCTGCGCGCAGGGTTGATCGAAAACCATGTCGCCGCGATCAGCGCCATCGACGAATATCCGCGCACCGGGATGCCCCAGCCGAAACCGAGCGCGCGCGCAGCCGCGATGCCGACACGAATGCCGGTGAAGCTCCCCGGCCCGCAATCGACCCAAATCTCGTCGGCACGCCCGCCGCCTGGCAGGTCGGCAATCATCGGCAGGAGGCGCTCGGCATGGCCGCGCCCGACCAGCGCGGCATCGGACGCCAAAACCCGCTCCTCTTCGATCAGGGCAACCGAACAGGCCGACGTCGCCGTTTCGATCACGAGCCGCCGCACCGCCTCAGATTACGGTGTTGAAACGGTCGAAGGCCGGGCGTGGCAAGCGTCCAAAAATCGTCGAAGGGTCGCCGACACCCAACGTCGAAATGAAGTTTGATTTGACCGACGTCCCTGCGAAGAACGCCGCGTCGACGCCGGCGTTGTCGAACCCCGACATCGGCCCCGTATCGAGGCCGAGCGCGCGCGCCGCCATGATGAAATAAGCGCCCTGAAGCGACGAGTTGCGGATTGCGCTGACGTCGATCATCGGCTGGTTGCCGACGAACCAGCTCCTGGCATCGGCGGGCGGGAAGAGTTCGGGCAGGAGTTCGTAAAATTCCATGTCCATGCCGATGATGACCGTCACCGGTGCGTTACGCACCTTGGCCGCGTTGGCTGGCAGGCAAAGCCCGGCAAGCTTTTCTTTCGCCGCGTCACTCTGGCACCACACGAGCCGCGAAGGCAGCATGTTCGCCGACGTCGGCCCGAACTTCATAAGTTCCCAGATCGCGTCCATCTGTTCATGCGTGACCGGCGTGTCGGTATATCCGTTGTAGCTGCGACCCTTGCGGAACAGTTGATCGAGCGCGGCATCGTCGAGCGGTGCGGTCACATGAAACCCCTTAAACGGACAGAACGTCGGTCACTTCTGGCACATAATGCTTCAGCAGCGATTCGATGCCATGTTTGAGCGTCGCGGTCGAAGAGGGGCAGCCCGCGCAGGCGCCCTGCATCTTCAGATAAACCCGACCCTTGTCGAACCCCTGATAAATGATGTCGCCGCCGTCATTGGCGACTGCCGGGCGAACGCGGGTCTCGATCAGATCCTTGATCTGGTCGATGACGTCGGCATCCTCGGGATCGTCGTTGAAAGCTTGGGGCGGCGCGACCGCTATGCCCGCCGCCGAGGCCGGCTTGAACAGCGGCATCCCGGCGCTGAAATGATCGAGCAGGATCGACAGCACATCGGGCTTGGCATCCGCCCAGCTGCTCCCGGGGCCGACCGTCACCGACACGAAATCATGGCCGAAGAACACGCCCTCGACATCGCCGATCGTGAACAGCGCCTCGGCCAGCGGCGACGCCTCGGCCTCTTCGGGCGTTGCAAAGTCGCGCGTGCCCATGTCCATCACCCGAACACCGGGCATGAACTTCAAGGTCGACGGGTTGGGCGTGACTTCGGTTTCGATCAGCATGGCATGCATGTGGGGGGTAGGCGGGCGTGGGTCAACCGCTCGTCATTGCGAGCGTGGCGAAGCAACTCAGTCGAATAATGCACTCCGGTACGCTTCGCTGCGCTCGCAATGACGGACGCGAGCAGGTCTGGCGGCCACTATGACTTTCTGTCATCGTTCTCGGATGTTCAAAACGTCCTTGATGCTCACCGCTCTCCTCCTCGCCGCCCCTGCCCTCGCCGACGGCTGGGTCGACAATGTCAACGGCATCACGCTCGATACGGCGGGCAAGGTGGTCCATTTCAACGGGCTGACGGTCACTCCGGACGGCAAGGTCGGCCGACTGCTTCAGCGTGGTGACAAGGTCGTCAAGCCCGACTGGCGCTTCGACGGCAAGGGGACGACATTGTTGCCTGGGCTGATCGACGCGCACGGGCATGTCATGGAACTGGGCTTCGGCGCGCTGACGCTGGATCTCACTGAAACGACGAGCCTCGACGACGCCAAGGCGAAGATCGCTGCTTACGCCTCCGCGCATCCCGACCGGCGCTGGATCGTCGGGCGCGGCTGGAACCAGGAGAAATGGGGCCTCGGCCGATTTCCGACCGCCGCCGACCTCGCCGGGCTGGCGGAGGATCGCCCGATCTGGCTGTCGCGCGTCGATGGGCACGCGGGCTGGGCGAACATGGCCGCGATGAAGGCCGCGGGGGTGACTTCGGCGACTGCATCACCACCGGGCGGACGGATCGAGAACGGAATCTTCGTCGACGCAGCCCAACGACTGATCGAGGTCGCGATCCCCGCACCCTTGTCGAAGGATCGCGACCTTGCGTTCCTGAAGGCACAGGAGATTCTGGTCGCGTTCGGGATCACGAGTATTGCCGACATGGGCACATCGCTCGCCGACTGGAACACGTTCCGCCGCGCCGGCGACGGCGGGCGGCTGCAGATACGCGTCTTCAGCTACTCGGCCGGGATCGAACCGATGATGAGCATCGCCGGCGGCGAGCCGACGCCGTGGCTTTATGACGACCGGCTGCGCATGGGCGGCGTGAAGCTTTACGCCGACGGCGCGCTCGGCTCTCGCGGCGCGTGTCTCAAAAAGCCCTATGCCGACGCGCCGGCACAAACCGGCTTGTGTTTCCTCGACGATGCCAAACTGCGCAACCTGATGACGCGTGCGTCGATGGACAATTTTCAGGTCGCCGTCCACGCGATTGGCGACCGTGCCAACGCGCAGGTGCTCGACGCGATCGAGGACATTGCGCCGACTTTCGGCGGGGACCGGCGATGGCGGATCGAGCACGCGCAGATCGTCGATCCCGTCGACCTGCCGCGCTTCGGCCGCAACGGCATCATCGCCTCGATGCAACCTGTACATCAGACCAGCGACCGGACGATGGCAGAGGCGCGGCTTGGCCCGGCGCGCCTGGCCGGGGCCTATGCCTGGGCGTCGATGCTGAAGAACGGTGGCCGCCTCGCCTTCGGCTCCGACGTGCCGGTCGAGAGCGCCGACCCCTTCCCCGGCCTTGCCGCCGCGATCACGCGCGAAGGGGCCGACGGTCAGCCGTTCGGCGGGTGGCAGCCGCAAGAGCGCGTGACGCGCGAACAGGCGTTTGCCGGGTTCACGACCGCCGCGGCCTATGCCGCCTTTGCCGAAGACAAGGTCGGCCGGCTGGCGCCGGGGCTGCGCGCCGACTTCATCATTGTCGACCACGATCCGCTGCTCAGCCCGCCAAACGAACTGCGCTCGACCCGCGTCACGGAGACCTGGATCGGCGGCAAGCGCGTCTTCAGGAGGAAGTAAGGCCGGTCAATAAACTCGGCGTCAGGATTTGCGGCAACTTCTGCGGTTCGCCGCCGCCCGCCGGATAATAGAGATAAAGCGGCACACCCGACGCGCCATGTTCGTTCAGGAAGCGTGTGATCGCAACGTCGCCGCTCGTCCAGTCGCCGGCCATCATGATCACGCCACCCGCCTTGAAGGCGTCGTGCACCGCGTCGGTCTCGATCGCGCTCTTCTCATTGACCTTGCACGTCAGGCACCAGTCGGCGGTGAAATAGAGAAACACCGGCTTGCCCTGCGCGCGCAACGCCGCGAGCCTGTCGGCCGAAAAGGCAACGGCAGCCGCGCCGCGGCTTGCATTCGCAGTCATCCGGTCGGCCTTGATCGCAAGACCGCCGCTCGCAAGCATCGCGCCGAGGACGATCGCGATGCCGAGCCCTTCGCCCTTGCGCTGGCGGACACCCGTCCCGAGCGCGAGCGCCCCGATGATCGCCACCGTCAGCAGCGCAAAATCGCCGGCGACATTGCCCTGCTGACGATAGACGAGCCAGAGCAGCGCAACCACTGTCAGGCCCATCGGTATCGCCAGGAAGCGCTGGAATTTCGCCATCCACTGGCCTGGCTTGGGCATCAGCCGGCGCAGCGCGGGCACGAACCCGATCGCGAGGAAAGGCATCGCGAGCCCGAGCCCCAACCCTGCGAAGACCGCGAGCGCCGCCGCGACCGGCAGCACGAGCGCCGCGCCGAGCGCCGCCGCCATGAACGGCCCGGTGCACGGCGTCGCGACGAACGCCGCGAGGACGCCGGTCCAGAACGACCCTTGCGTACCCCCCTTCGCTGCAAGCGCGCCGCCGCCGCCGAATGCGCGAAGCTCGAACGCGCCCGCCAGATTGAGCGTGATCGCGGTCGCCAGCAAAAGCAGCAGAAAGACGATGCGCGGGTCCTGCAGCTGGAACGCCCATCCGACCTGCGTTCCCGCCGCGCGCAGCCCGAGGACGAGGCCGCCGAGCGCAAGGCACGTCAGGACGACGCCACCCGCATAGGCCAGCGCCTCGCGCTTCGCCGCGCGTTCATCGCCGCCGGCGCGCGCAAGGCTCAGCGCCTTCAAGCTGACGATCGGGAATACGCACGGCATGATATTGAGGAGCAGCCCGCCGAGCACCGCGCCGCCGATCGCGAGCAGGATCGTCGCCAGACCGCCCGCGGCGGCTTCGATCGGCGTGCCGTCGGTGGGCACCACGCCTTCTTCGGCACTGATCGACAGCCCGCGACCGTTTCCGATTGCCAGCACGCCTTCGACTCGCCCGGCTGCATCAACCGGTGCCGAAACGTCCATGATCAGACGATCGTCGGCACGACTGAATTTCTGTGGTGCTGCGTCGAACATCAGCCCGCGCGTCGCCGGAAAGAAATGCGGGCTCGTTATCGGGGTGTCGGCGGGAAACGGGATCGCAAGACGCAACACGCCCTTTCCCAGCGCCGACGTCGCGGCGACACCCAGCGGCGCGGGTAATCGCGAACGAAACGCATCGATCGCCGCCGCGCCGTCGCGCTTGCCGTCGCCAACGGTCAGTTCGGTCGCGAACGACCCCTTCTCGGGGACGCAGATCGCATCGGTGCACGCGAGCCACTCGGCGTCGAGCTTCACGGGGATGACCGTGCCGCGTGGCAGTTTGCGCGACAAGGTGAGATCGATCAGCAGCGTATGGTCGGCGTCGAAGACATAGTTGACCAGCCCGCCGACGATCAGCGTCTTGGGCACCGGAAATTCGGGCGTTCCGATTGCGACGCTTCGTGGCAGCGCCCACGTCAGCCGCGGCGCAAACCCCGCTTCGCCCGGGTTCGACCAATATCCGTGCCACCCCTTCTCGGTGCGCATGTGGATGGCGATCGTCACCGTGGACCCCGGCGCAGGCGTGCTGCTTTCGGCGATCAGCCGCGGCTGGATATGCGTTTGCGCAAATGCCGGTATCGCGGCGAGCGCGAACCATAGTGTCAACAATCTGAAACACCTGACGAGCATGCGAGACTCCGGGATGGTGGCCGGGCTAATAGCGTCACATCGCCGACTTCGATACGGGAGATGTTGATGATCCGCCGTCTGTTGATGATCGCCGCGCTCGCCGCGACGGGTGCCGCGGTCGCGCAGCCGCCGACGAAGCCAAAGCTCGTGGTGGTCATCTCGGTCGATCAGTTCTCGGCCGATCTGTTCGCCGAATATCGCGCGCATTTCACCGGTGGCCTCAAGCGGCTGAGCCAGGGCGTCGTCTTCCCGAGCGGATATCAGAGCCACGCCGCGACCGAGACCTGCCCGGGCCATTCGACGATCCTGACCGGCGACCGCCCTGCGCGCACGGGCATCGTCGCGAACCGCTGGATCGATCAAAGCGTCGTCCGCGACGACAAGCGCATCTATTGTGCCGAGGACGAGCGGATCGCGGGCACCGCGTCTGCGGACGGCAAATATGTCCCGTCGCTTTATCATCTTCGCGCCGGCGTGCAGGCGATGGGCGAACGGATGAAGGCCTCGGGAACCTCTCCTGGCACACGCGTCGTCGCGGTCGCCGGAAAGGATCGCGCCGCCATCATGATGGGCGGTCGTGACACCGACGAGATGTGGTTCCTCGAAGCGGGCAAGAAGGATCGTTTCGTGACGCTCGGCAAACCCGGCGAAGCGACCGAACCCGCCGCGGTGTCGGCGGTGAATGCCCGGCTGAAGAGCGATCTCGCACGGGCGAGCACAGCGCTTGCGGTCCCGGCTGTCTGCGCCGCGCACGCGGTGCCGTTCGCACTTTCGGACGCCATCACCGTCGGCACCGGCCGCTTCGCGCGCAAAGCCGGCGACGTCGACAGCTTTCGCGCATCGCCCGCGCTCGACGCCGCGACGCTCGACCTCGCTTCGGGGTTCGTACGCGCGATGAAACTGGGGCAGCAGGCGAGCACCGACCTCCTGATCCTCGGCCTGTCCGCGACCGACTATGTCGGCCATCGCTACGGCACCGAGGGCAGCGAGATGTGCATACAGCTTATGGCACTCGATGCGCGGCTCGACCTGTTTTTCAAAACGCTCGACCGCGCCCGGGTCGACTATATCGTCGCGTTGACCGCCGATCATGGCGGACACGACATTCCCGAACGCAATCGCGGTCATGCGTTGCCCGATGCCGAGCGGCTGATAGGCGAACTTTCGGTCGAGCGCATCTCGGCCGCGTTGGTCGACGAGTTCAAACTTGCCGGCCCGGCGCTGCGGGCGGCCGAGCTCAACGCTGTTTCGATCGACGCGAGCGTGCCCAAGAGGCTTCGCGCGCAAGTGCTCCGTCGCGCGATCGCGTTGTTCGCGGCCTCGGCTCAAGTCGAGCGCGTGTTCGAGCCTGCAGAAATCGCGGCCACGCCCTTGCCGTCGACACCGCCCGAAACCTGGACCCTGGCGCAGCGCGTCAAGGCGTCGTGGGACCCGGCGCGGTCGGGCGATCTGATCGTCATGCTCAAACCGCGCGTGACACCGATCACCGAAAAAACCGCAGCGGAGGGCACCTACGTCGCGACGCACGGCAGCCCGTGGGACTATGATCGCCGCGTGCCGATCCTGTTCTGGCGAAAGGGGATGGCGGGATTCGAGCAGCCCAACAGTATCGAGACGGTCGACATCGCGCCGACGCTCGCCGCGACGATCGGCCTGCCGATCGCGCCCGAAGCGATCGACGGGCGGTGCCGCGAGCTCGTTCCGGGCGCCGCCGCATGCCCGCCCGATCGCAAATGGTACATTGGCCTCGATGGAGCGGTCAGCCCTGCACCACCCCGACCGCGCTGAAACTCTTTGGCTCGTCGGGCGGCGTGTTCGGCTCGCTCAGCGTTTTCTGCCAAAGGCCGACGTCGATCCACTGACCGTTCTTGAACGCAACCTCGCGGTACACGCCCGCGCGCTTGAAACCGATCGCTTCGTGCAGCACGATCGCCTTGTCGTTGGGCATCGTCAGCGTCGAGATCGCCTGCGTGTAATTCTGCTCGGTCAGCGTCGCGAGAAGGCTCATGTACAGCGACCGGCGTATCCCCTGCCCCTCGAGCTCGCCCGCGACATAGCAAGCGGTTTCGCAGACGAAGCGGTAGGCGGGGCCCGGGCGCATCGGCTTGGCGAAGGCATAGCCGAGAACCAGTCCGCTATCGTCGTCGGCGGCCACGATCCAGGGAAAGACATCGCCCGCCGCCTTTATCCGCGCGCGCATGTCGCGCGCGAGCGGCGGCGTCGTTTCGAAGGATACCGCGTTGGTCACGACATAAGGTGCATAGATCGCGAGGATAGCCGCCGCATCGTCGGAGGTGGCGGCGCGGTGACGGATCATCGTGCGATCCAGGCGAGCACCATCTGGACGATGCTCCGGTCAGGCACAGGTGCTGCGGATACAGGACATTCGAGACAGCGGACCTGCACCGCCGATCCCGTCGCCAGCGCGCGGGCATCGGCGACCGCCTGACCCAGCATCGCAAAGCGCGCGCGTCCCATCGTCGACAGCAGGTCGGTCGCCTGCTGCGCATCGTCGTCTTCGCCACCCATCAGCATCGCCGCAATCGCCTGCGCAAAGGTCGGCGGCTTCTCGAGATAGACCGCCTTCACCGCCGCGGGGTCGAGCTTGGCGAGCTTGGCCGCCTCGACGACCGCATCGTTGATCCCGCCGAAGCCGTCGACCAGCCCAAGCTGCCGTGCGGTCCCACCGTCCCAGACGCGACCCTGCGCGATCTCGTTGACACGATCGACCGACAGGTGCCGCGCACCGCTGACCAGTGTCAGGAAACGGCCATAGGTCGATTCGATGCTCTTCTGGATAATCGCGTCGAACGCCGGGTTGGTGCCGCCAACGATATCGGGCTGCCCGCTCAAGGGCGTCGTCGTCACGCCGTCGCTGGTCACGCCGACCTTGGCCAGCGCGCTTTCGAACGTGGGAATGATCCCGAACACGCCGATCGAACCCGTGATCGTCGAAGGCTCGGCAAAGACGCGGTCGCCCGCCATCGAGACCCAGTATCCGCCCGACGCCGCGACATTGCCCATCGACACGACGACCGGCATGCCCTTTGCCCGCGCCTGCACCAGGCTGCTGCGGATTTTTTCGGACGCGAGCGCCGATCCGCCCGGCGAATCGACCCGCACGACCAGCGCCTTGTAATCGCCACTCGCGACCGCACGGTCGACGATCTTGGCGATCGTATCGCCGCCTGCGGTGCCGGGGTCGGCCTGTCCGTCGACGATGCTGCCGGCGACCGTGACGATGCCGATTTCGCCCTTGCGCGCCGTCGGGTTGGCCGCGATCCACGAGGGAAGTTCGATCCGGGCGTAGTCGAGATTATGCTTGCCGGTGCCGACCTGCTTCGCGATCATGCGGTTGAACATGTCGTGATCGCCGAGCTTGTCGACGACACCAGAAACCAGCGCAGCCTTCGCCAGGTCGCCGCCGCCGGTCGCGGCAACGGGATCGCCGATGTAGGCGGCAAGCTTCGCGTTGGGCCGCGCCTTTGCGACGTCCGCCTGCCAGCCCTGCCACAGCGATGCCGACAGCGCCTCGCTCGCCGCCTTCGCCTCGGGCGACTGGTCGGCACGCGTGTAGGGTTCGACGAACGACTTGTACTTGCCGACGCGATAGACGTGCGCGGTGACGCCGAGCTTGTCGATCAGCCCCTTGTAGTAAAGCCGCGACCCGCCGGGACCCTGAAACAGTGCAAGGCCCATCGGATCGAGCCAGATCTCGGACGCGTGCGCCGCCAGCTGATATGCATCGTCGCCATAGCCGGTCGCAAAGGCATAGACCTTCTTTTTCGCGCGCACCCGGTCGAGCGCCTCGCCGACATCGCTCAGCGCGACCTGTCCACCACCCATGAACCCGTCGAGGTCGAGGACGACGAGCTTGACGCGGTCGTCGACCGCCGCCGCATCGAGCGAACGGATCAGGTCGTTCAGACGATACTGCCTGGTCGGCGCACCGCCACCGATCAGTTCGCTCGGCGATGTCACCTGCGGCTGTTCGACGATGCTTCCCTTAAGATCGAGCAGCAGCGCCCCCGTACCCACCGCCTTGGGGTAGGGCCGAGAGGTCAGTCCGACATAGAGCGCGCCGAAAAACAGCAGCATGAGGAGCAGGACAAGCGCGTCCTTCACTCCAACCAAAATCGCCCACGCACCGCGCACCAACCGCATCACAAATCCGCCTCTGAAGGATGATCGTCCCGCTACAGCGTGGCACGCGGGGTGTAAATGCAGCGTGAATGGGGAAGGCCCACCGCCGGACTTGCAAAACCTACTCGCGTTTGAAGTCGCGCCTTGTCATGCCGACGAAGCGGTCGCCAACGCCTTGCGAATTGCGCACGAGGATTTCGCGCAGCGTCCGCGTCTGATCGATCGCGGCAAGGCCGATGTCGGTGAACGCGAGCTTTTGATTATCCTTGTTGCCCCAGACATGTTCGCTGAGCAGCGGGTTCGTCAGCGCTTGCGAAAACGCGTCCATCGCGACCATCGCCAGCAAAAGCTCGGGCAGCGGCCCGTTGCGGCCGCGCGGCTCGGCGAACAGGCCCACGTAGAATTCGACATTGTCGACCGCGCCATAAAGCGCCTTCAACTGCGCGGCGAGGGCGACGCGGCGGGCATTCTCCTTGGCGTTCTTCGACGTTCCGGTAATGTCGGCAAACGACTTCGCCCGGTCCTTCTTCATCGCCGACCGGTAATCATTGTAGCTCGCGATATTGACGGTCCGCGCCTGAAGCACCGCCTTTTCCTCGGCCTTGACGAGGAACGTCGCCGAATTGCCGAGACCAAGCTCGGTCGCGTTGTTTGCCGACACGTTGACGAACGCCCCTGCGAGGCCGAGCTGAAGCAGCAGCGTGTTGTCGTGAAGCTGCGCCTTGCCGTTGACCGTCACCCCGTCCCAGACCATGTTTTCGGGGACGAGCGAGTGCCAGCGGTATAGCAGGCTGAATTCGGCCGTCATCCAGTTCGGCCGGTTCCACTTGGCGTGCCATGCCGCCGTCGGCAAGGCGCGGAACTTGAAGACCGACGTGTTGATATGGTTGATATATTCCTCGATCACGATCTTGATGAACATCACGATGATGATGTTGCGCGCCGTCTGGAACACACGCTCGTCGTCCCACGTGGGCTTTGCCGCCTCGAGCATTCCGGCAAGGCGGTTGTGCTCGCGCAGCCACAGCGTGTTCATC
Source organism: Sphingomonas sp. (assembly GCA_965249015.1). Taxonomy (GTDB): domain Bacteria; phylum Pseudomonadota; class Alphaproteobacteria; order Sphingomonadales; family Sphingomonadaceae; genus Sphingomonas_O. Next base: position 34,671 of record CBDFLB010000003.1, read on the forward strand.
ATCGCGATCTGCGGCGCGGCGTTCACCCGGTCGCCACCTGCGGCGAACAGCGTTTCCGTCTTGACCCACGGATTGTTCAGACCCAGCGGCATGTCGAGGATGGGAACGCCTGCGGCATTGCAGAATTCGGGCTTCACGCCGCCGCCGGCGTCGAACAGGAACGGCGCGAAATCCTCGCCGTTGATGACTTGAGTCTTCAGCTTGCCCTTCTTTCCCGCGGTTTCGACCTTCAGCCGCAAGACGTTGGTCTGTGCTTCGGTGCGGCCGTAAAGCGGGCTCTGGTCGATCTCATGGTTCGACGTCGTCCGCCGCCGGTCCTCCTCGGCATCGATGTTCGACACCTGCGTGCGGATGAACCCGTCGGTCAGATATTGCGCGAACGCGGGAAACAGGCAGGTCGATTTCGGGCACGGCCGCTGGCCCGTCTGCGCAGGGAGGAACAGTTTGACGACATCGGCGATCGGCGGTCGTCGCGTGCCCGGCGCATCATTTGGCGGATAGGGCGCCGCGGGAAGCAGCCGCGCGTTGTAGGTCCGGTCGGTGAGGCCGCTCCAGCAGATGTAATCGTAGCGCGTCGACCAGGGATGCGGACGATTGCGTCCGGCGGAGGCCATCTTGTCGATCAAAAGCTCGTTGGCCTCTTCGTTCAGCCAGCCCTTCGATCCGGCGATCTCGCTCAGCAGCGAAAGTCCGATGTCCTCGATTTCGCTGCCCATGGCGCTCCCCCCTCTCGTTATCGGTCCGCGACGATAACACGCAGCGGCGAGTCGTTCATTGGACGAATGCGACATCGACGTGGTGAGCGCCGCGTTCAGAAACCCTCGGGCAGATCGATCGGTCCCACCAGCTCGCGATAGCGCGACGCGGCGTAGCGGTCGGTCATCCCGGCGATGAAATCGCCGATGTGGCGACCGCGTCCAGGCTCTCCGGCGGGAAGCGACACGCGCCAGCTTTCGGGAAGCGCGGCGGGATCGGCGCGGTAGGTCGCGAACAGCCCCGCGACAATCGTTCCGGCAAGCGCGGCGACCTTCATCTGGACCGGGTGGTGATAGAGATTGTCGTACATGAATCGCTTCAGCGCGCGCTCGTCGACCTGCATCTGCGCAGAAAAGCCCGCCAGCGGCCGACCCGCGGCGCGTACCTCGTCGACGCGCGTCACCCTCGCCGCGCTCACCCGCGCCCGCGTTTCGACGAGCACATCGTTCACCATCGCACCGATCTGCGCGCGGATAAGCTCGGGTAGCAGGCGCGCCTCATCCACGTCGCGATATCGCCGCCGCACCGCGTCCCATCGCGCCGCCACGAAGGGCAGCGCGAGCAGCGCGTCGCGCTCCAATATGCCGGCGCGAAGGCCATCGTCGATGTCATGATTATCGTAGGCAATATCGTCTGCCACCGCCGCGATCTGTGCCTCGAGCGACGGGTAGCTGGTCAGCTCGAGCGGATAGACGGCGTCGGCACCAGCCAGTGCCCACCCCGGAGCGACGACCGGCCCGTTGTGCTTGGCGAGCCCCTCGAGCATTTCCCAGCTGAGATTGAGCCCCGACCAGCGGGGATAGGGCGAATCGATCGTCATCAGCGCGCGCAATGTCTGCGCGTTATGATCGAACCCGCCGACGCCGGCCATCGCCGCGCTCAGCGCCGCTTCGCCGGCATGACCGAACGGCGGGTGGCCGATGTCATGGGCAAGGCTCAATGCTTCGGTCAGGTCCTCGTCGAGGCCGAGCGCACGCGCCATCGTCCGCGCGATCTGCGCCACCTCGAGGCTGTGCGTCAGGCGGACCCGAAAGTGATCGCCGTCGGGCGCGACGAACACCTGCGTCTTGTGACGCAGGCGGCGGAAGCTGATCGAATGAATGATGCGGTCGCGGTCGCGCTGGAAAGCGGTTCGCGGCCCGCGCAGTTCGCCCGAGGTCTCGAAATGCAGTCGGCCCCGGCTGAGCGCGGGATCGCAGGCATAGGGCGCGCGCGGGGTCATTTCGCGCCGAGCTTTACGACCTCCTGACCGGCCTCGCTGCTGTAAGTCGTCGCCGATACGCCCGCTTTGGCGAGGGCATTGATCAGCGCGCGCGCGTCGGCTGACGACTTGACGGGGCCCGCAAGAATGCGATTGGTCGCCTTGTAGGCCACGCTGTACCCGCCATAGGGCTTCAGCGCCGCGGCACTGCCCTCGCGGATGCGGCGCCAGGTGATGCCGAGCCCACGTTCGTTGCTGCCCGTCGCCACCTGCACCCACAGCCGCGCGGGATTCGCCTTTGCCGCGGCCGCTTCCTTTGCCTTTTCGTCCTTGGCGAGCTGCGCTGCCGCAGCCGCTTCGGTCGCGAGCGCTGCCTTGCGTACCGCAGCGCGTTGCGCGGCGCGAACTTCGGCGGCGGTGGGCAGCGCCACGGGCGCGGACTCGACCTCGGTCTGCAGCCCCGCGATGATCGAAGCGAGGCGGCCTGCGGGGGCGGTTGCCGCGGCCGTAACGACCGGCACGGCGATATTCGGCACCGGCCGCGCGACCGTCTCGAACGGCGCGGTCGCGGTTGCGCTTTGCTCGGCGGGCGGGCCCATCACACGCGCGACCGGCGCGGCAAGGCCCGGATCCGCCTCGACCGGCGGCGGCGGCGGCAGCGGCGTCGACAGCGTCGCTGAACTCGCCGGTTGCACGACCGGCAGCACGCGCTCGATCGCGGGACTGGCGACCGCTGCGGGCGTTGCCGCTGGGCGCGCCGCGTCGGGCGGCGGCAAGCTCGTCATGGCCGTCACGCGCGTCGTGCTCGCGCTCAGGTCGCCGCGAGCCTCCGGCGGAAGCTTCGCCGGGTCGACCGCGGCGATGCGCGTGCCGATCCGCGTCCCGAGCCGCGCCGGCGGGTTCGTGCTGGCCGGAACCGAAAAGCCGGGGCTCACGACTGCTGACCGAGACGCGGTATCGGTAACGATCACGGGCCGACGTTCAGGCGGACGCGCCGGCGGACCTGCAGCGATCGTCGTCCGTCCCAGCGGCGCACCCGCCGGGATCAGGCCTTCGCCCGGCGAGCGGCCACTGCCCGTGCCACCGATCGGGCGGAACGGGTCGCCCATCTGAACCGACGCGAACGCCTGCCCGTCCGATGGCATCGTACCGAAATTGACCGCGTGCGCGCGTTCGGCCGGGTTCAGCCTGGCAAGTCGGGCCAGGAACGGTGCCATCGTCCCTGCAAGGCCCGCAGGCATCACCTGCCGTGCGATCGCGTTGGCGCCCGACACATCGTTGTTCATCGCAAGGATGAACGCGCGCGCGCGCCAGGCACCCTGATCCTGGCGACGCAGCAGCGGGTCGAGCAGGGTCAGCGCCTGCCCCCGGTCGCCCGAGATGCCGAGCGAGAGCGCAAAGCGGCGCGTGACTTCGTCGTCGGGCGCGTTCCTGAGGGCGAGCGCATAGTCGCGCTGCGCCCGGCGATTGTCGCCGCGCAGGTCGTAGGCAAGGCCGCGGTCGCGCGCCAGCACCCCCTCGCTGACGCCCAGCGTCGCCGCCTCCCCGAACAGGCGTAACGCATCGTCGGGCTTCTCGAGCTCGACAAGTGCGGACGCAAGCCCCGCCTTCACGGCGCCGTTGCGCGGATCGATCTCGTCGGCACGCGCGAAAAACCCGAGCGCAGCGTTCGGATCGCCGACATCGATCGCGGCCTGCCCTGCACCGAGCAACGCCGAAAGGTTGCGCGGATTGGCGGCAAGCGCGCGCAGATGCGCGGACAAGGTGCTGACCGGGTCGGTTCCCAGCACGCCTGGCACAGCCTGCACCATCTGCGCGCGGGCGACCCCCGTTGCGGTGGCAAGCAAAGCGGCCAGAACCGTGCACGCGCACCGCATGGCACGAGCAGTCTCGATGTTCAGCTTCGTCACGGCTTTACAGATAGGCCGCAAAAGCACCGGAGCAAGCATGGCCTCGCGCAACTGCGCCGGGACGACATGATCGTTCGACGAACGCGGCCCCGGCTTTCACCGGGGCACACGGTGTCACTGGTTGTTCTGGCGATTGAGGAAACGCGGGATGTCGAGCGGGTCCTTCGCCTCGGCATCGGGGTCGACCTTGGCCGCACCGCGCGCGATATTCGACATGCGCTCGAACAGCGTTCCCCCGCCCGGCGTCGCGGGCTTGACCTCTTCGACGGCGGGCTCGGCAGTCAGCCAGCGGCTGCCCGCGACCGGATTGATATCGTCGAACGAGATGGCCGGCGCGGGCGCGGCTTCGGCTTCGAGCAGCAATTCATTCTCGCTGTCGGCTTCGGCGACGACCGGCGTGTCGAGAACGAGCGCTTCATCCTGTGCGTCAATTGTGTCGTCGCTCTGCGTCCGCGCGACCTCGACCGACGGCTCGGGCGGCGTCAGGACCATCGGCTTGGGCTCGGCCGCAGCCACCGGCGTCTCGACCGACTTTGCCTTGAATCCGGGGAACGCAAACACGCGCGCAGGTTCAGGCATCGTCGCTTCCTCGGCCTCGATGCCGGTCGCGACGACCGAAACGCGGATACGTCCTTCCAGGTCATTGTTGAACGCCGAACCCCAGATGATGTTCGCGTCGGGATCGACCAGTTCCTTGATGTGGCTCGCCGCCTCATCGACTTCCATCAGGCGCATGTCCTCGCCGCCGACGATCGACACGATGACGCCCTTGGCGCCCTTCATCGACACGCCGTCGAGCAGCGGATTGGCGATCGCCTTTTCCGCCGCCTCGATCGCGCGGTTGTCGCCCGATGCTTCGCCGGTGCCCATCATCGCCTTGCCCATTTCGCTCATCACCGACCTCACGTCGGCAAAGTCGAGATTGATGAGGCCGGGCATGACCATCAGGTCGGTGATCCCGCGAACGCCCTGTTGCAGGACTTCGTCGGCCATCTGGAACGCTTCCTTGAACGTCGTCGAGGGGTTGGCGATCAGGAACAGGTTCTGGTTGGGAATGACGATCAGCGTGTCGACATGCTTCTGCAGCTCGGCGATGCCCGCCTCCGCCGCTTTCTGGCGACGCGACCCTTCGAAGCTGAACGGCTTCGTCACGACGCCGACGGTCAAAATGCCGCGATCGCGCGCCGCCTTGGCGATGACCGGCGCCGCACCCGTTCCGGTGCCGCCGCCCATGCCCGCGGCGATGAAACACATATGTGCGCCTTCGAGCGCGCGCTCGACCTGATCGATGGTTTCCTCGGCTGCGGCCTTGCCGATCTCGGGCCGCGATCCGGCACCAAGACCCTGCGTGATCTTCAGGCCCAGCTGGATGCGCCGTTCGGCCGAGCTGGTGTTGAGCGCCTGCGCGTCGGTGTTGGCGACGATGAAGTCGACCCCCTGCACGTTCGAAGCGATCATGTTGGCAATGGCGTTGCCGCCTGCGCCGCCGACGCCGATCACGCTAATGCGCGGACGCAGTTCGTCGACTTCGGGTGCCAGAAATTCGATGCTCATCCATTGTCCCCTTCGCTGTTGCAGTGGGCGGATAGACGCCCCAAATCACTTCAACTTAACTCTTGTGCACTATTCGATTCGCCGATTCACTAGAAAAATTAACGAATTGGCAATTAACTCAGAAACTGGTCCGAAACGCGGTCATCATCCGCGCGATGAAGCCGTTCGCCGGCATCCGCGTTATAAGCTGGCCATCGGCGACGATCGCGCGCAGGTCGACCGGATCGGACGCGGCATAATGGATCAGGCCGGCAAGCGTCGCGAAGCCCGGGCCGCTATGCGCTTCGGGCAGCCCGGCCATGTTGCGCGGCCGCCCGATCCTGACCGCGCGCCCGAGCGTCCCTTGCGCATAATCGGCAAGGCCTTTCAGTTCGGCACCGCCGCCGGTGAGGACGACCTGGCGACCGACCGGTCCGGTGAACCCCAGTTCCTTCAACGCCCTGGCGACCTCGCCCATCAGATGTTCGAGGCGCTGGCGGATAACCGCGATCAGCGCCGCGCGGGTTATGCGTGCGGTCTCGCCGGGCTCCTCGTCGGTCGAAAGCGGTGCCACCTCGATCATGTCGTGATTATCGCGTGGGCTGGCCGTTGCCGAGCCGAAGAAGCATTTCATCCGTTCGGCCTGATTGCGCCGCGTCCCGAAGGCGCTGGCGATATCGTCGGTGATGTCGGCGCTGCCGAACGGGATCGACGTCAGGCCGACGAGCAGGCCGCCTGCGAACAGCGAGACGTTGGTCACGCCCGCGCCCACCTCGACCAGCGCGACGCCAAGCTCGCGCTCTTCGTCGGACAGGCACGCCATGCCCGTCGCGACCGGCGAAGCGACGATCGACTTCACCTCGAGATGCGCGGAGCGTACGCACAGGTCGAGGTTGCGCACCGGTGACCCGTCCGCCGCCACGACATGGATATCGACGCCCAAAGTATCGGCGTGGAGCCCGAGTGGCTTCTTGACCCCTTTGAGCCCGTCGAGCGTGTAAAGCGTGGGCTGCGCGTGCAGCACCATCCGCCCCTCGGGGTCGATCGAACCGCGGCCCGCGGCAAGCAGTTCGTCGATGTCCTCCTGCTCGATCCGGTGCCCGCCCAGTTCGACCTCGACCGAGGCGATGTCGCTGATCAGGCCGCCCGCCGAAAAGCTGACCCACACATCCTCGATGTTCACGCCCGCGATCCGTTCGGCCTGTTCGACCGCTTCGCGGACCGCCTTTTCGGTCAGGTCCATGTCGGCGACATAGCCGCGCCGCACGCCACGGCTTTCGCGCTGTCCGGTGCCGAGCACGGTCAGTTCGCCCTGCTCGCTGCGTTCGGCGATCAGCGCCGAGACTTTCCACGACCCGATGTCGAGCGCGGTGATCAGATTTTCGCGCCGTGGTGCGGCCATTATGCAGTCCCCCCTTGTTCATGTTCATCTGCGCCGGACGGTGCATCGATCGCCGGCCTGTTCTTGCCGGCGCGCACGAACATCTTGGTCGGGTCGCGCATGTCGAAGCGCACAAAGCCGCGGCCGAGCAGGCGATCGACGCCGTCCATCCCCTCGAACTTGTTGAGCGCCGCCGCTGCCGGCTTTTCGCCTTCGGGAAGCGCGAGCGTTTCGCCCGACTGGAACTTCAGATCCCAGCGCCGCCCGCCGACCCAGGTCGCGCCGGCGAGCATCGGCTTCAGCCGCGGTGCGTGCGCGACGAGTTCGGTCAGCGCGGTCGCCTGGACATTGGCGTCGGGCCCGATGATCAGCGGCAGATCGGGCATTGCGCGCAGCGCGACGGGCTCGAGCACGATGCCATGTTCGTCGATCAGCGACAGGTGACCGCCGTTCTGCCACACGGCCGCAGGCTTGCGTTCGACGATGTCGACCAGCAGCGTGTCGGGCAAGCGGCGCGACACGCGCGCGTCGGCGATCCAGCCATATTGCAGCAGCTGCGTCCGGACCTTGTCGAGGTCGACGAGCGGCATCGCACGGCTGTTCTGATCGAGCGCGACGGCATAGACGGTCAGCCGCTCCATGCGGTCGATGCCGGTCACCTCGACGCGCTTTACCGCAAAGCCCGCGCGACCCACCGCCTCGGCCAGCTGCCAACCGACATAGGCCGGAATACCGAGCATGACGGCGATCGCAAGGATCGCGCCGCCCGCGGTCGTCAGGATGACCCAGGTCGCGAGGCGCTGCCACGTCGCCGCGCTGATCGGGATCGCGCCGATCGCGCGCGACAGCATCGACCGCGGCTTCTTGCCCCGCGATCGTCCGTTGCTGCCCTGACGGTTGCTCCGCTTGATCGTCGCCGCTGCAGTCATAGCGCCTCTTCCAAAATCGTTTGGACCAACTGGTCGTAGGTGATGCCGAGATGCCTTGCCTGTTCGGGGACCAGACTCAGCGCGGTCATGCCGGGCTGGGTATTGATCTCGAGCAGATAAACCCCGTCGACGCCCTGTGTGTCGTCCCAGCGGAAGTCCGATCGCGACGTGCCCCGGCAGCCGAGGACGCGGTGCGCCGTCAGCGCCATGTCGAGGCAGGCCTGCGCGACGGCGGCCGGGATGTCGGCGGGGCAGACATGCTCGGTCATTCCGTCGGTATATTTTGCGTCGTAATCGTAGAAGCCGCTTCTGGGCCGCAGCTCGGTGACGGCGAGCGCGCGGTCGGCGAGGACGGCGGTCGTCAGCTCGCGGCCGCGGATGAAGGGTTCGGCGAGCAGTTCGTCAAAGTCGGCCCATGGCCCCGCGACGTCGCGGCCGATCGGGTCGCCGTAATTGCCGTCGGTGGTGACGATCGCGACGCCGACCGACGAGCCTTCGTTGACGGGCTTCAGGACATAAGGCCGTGGCATCGGGTCGCCCGCATAAAGGCTTTCCGACTTGACGACATGGCCGCCGGGCATGCGGATGCCGTGGGGCAAGAGCGCCTGCTTGGTCAGCTGCTTGTCGATCGCGATGACCGACGTTGCCATGCTCGAATGCGTGTAGCGCACGCCCATCAGGTCGAGCATGCCCTGCACCGAGCCGTCCTCCCCGGGCGTGCCGTGAAGCGCATTGAAGACGACGTCGGGGCGGATGCCGGCGATGACAGCGGCGACGTTGCGGTCCATGTCGACACGGACGACCTGGTGCCCCAGTCGGTCGCAAGCGTCGGCGACGCCGGTTCCGCTGGTCAGCGAGACTTCGCGTTCGGCCGACCAGCCGCCCATGAGCACCGCGACCTTCACAGGTCGGGCCCAAAAGTTAGTCGAAAGTTAGTCCAAGGATCCATCTAACCCGCCATTGTTTCGATAGCGGAACGAATTCCGACGCGCCGGATTTCCCATTCGAGCGTGATCCCCGAATGCGCTCCGACCCGCGCCCGAACGTCGTCGCCAAGGGCTTCGATGTCGGCGCTCGTCGCGCTCCCCAGATTGAGCAGGAAGTTGCAATGCTTTTCGGATACTTGCGCATCGCCGCGCCGGAGCCCGCGACACCCCGCCGCATCGATCAGCGCCCATGCCTTATGGCCGGGCGGATTGCGGAAGGTCGAACCGCCGGTCCGCGAACGCAGCGGTTGCGACGCTTCGCGTTCGGCGGCGATCCGGTCCATCTCGGCACCAATGATCGCGGGCGATCCGGGGACCCCGGCAAAGGTCGCGGCGACGACGATCGCGTCGTCGGGCAGTTGCGCGTGACGATAGGTGAACGCGAGTTCGTCGCGTGTCACCGTCCGCAGCTCGCCCGAGCGCAGCACGACTTCGGCGCTGACCAAGATGTCGGCAACTTCGCGGCCGTAAGCCCCCGCATTCATCCGCACCGCGCCGCCGACCGTACCGGGGATACCGCGCAGAAATTCGAGGCCGGCGATCGCATTGTCGCGCGCGTAACTCGCGACCAAAATGCCGGGCGCGCCCGCGGCGCAGGTCATCGTCAAGCCTTCGACATTTATCCTTGAGAACGCCTTGCCAAGCCGCACGGTGACGCCGCGCACACCGCCGTCGCGGACGATGAGGTTCGAGCCGAGACCCAGCGGCCAGACCGCGCCCTCGCGGTTGGCGCGCAGGAATGCCTGCAGGTCGGGAACATCGGCGGGTTCGAAGAGGGTTTCGGCCTCGCCGCCCGATTTGAACCAGACGAGTGGTGCGAGCGGCGCGTTGGGGGTGCGTTTGCCGCGCACCGCAATGTTCTCCCACGAAGGCGGGAGCCCAGTCTGGGTTCCCGCCTTCGCGTGAATACAATTTACGGGAGCGGCACTCATGCCTGCGCGCCCGCGATGGCATCGGCAAGTCCCGCCGCCCACTTCGTAATATCGCCCGCGCCGAGGCATACGACCATGTCGCCCGCGACCGCTTCTTCGGCCAGCACCGCCGCGAGCGCGTCGACATCGGCAACTTCGGCCGCCGCGCGGTGCCCGCGTTCTTTCAGCCGGTCGACGAGCGCACCCGCACTTACGCCTTCGACCGATGCCTCGCCCGCCGCATAGACCGGCGCGACGTAGACGACGTCGGCGTCGTTGAAGGCTTGCGCAAAGTCGTCCATCAGTCCGCCGAGGCGCGAATAGCGGTGCGGCTGGACGACCGCGATCACACGGCCCGCCACGGTCTCTCGCGCCGCCGAAAGCACGGCGCGGATTTCGACCGGATGATGCGCATAATCGTCGATGATCGTCACGCCGCCGGTTTCGCCGACAATCGTAAAGCGCCGCTTGACTCCGCCGAACGCCGCGAACCCTTTCTGGATCGTGGCATCGTCGAGACCGAGCTCGATCGCAACGGCGATGGCGGCGAGCGCGTTCTGGACATTGTGCCGCCCCGCCATCGGCAGCGACACGTCTTCGATGCTGCGCGTCGATCCGTCGCGGTGGCGGATGATGACTTCGAAGCGGTTCCCGCCCGCGCCCGGCACGACGTTGACGCCGCGCACGTCGGCCTGTGCGCTGAAACCATAGGTAACGATCCGCCGGTCGCGGACGCGCGGCAGCAGCGCCTGAACCTCGGGGTGATCGAGGCAAAGGATCGCCGCGCCGTAGAAGGGCACGTTCTCGATGAATTCGACGAAGGCGTCCTTGACGCGCTCGAAGTCGCCATAATGATCGAGATGTTCGGGATCGATGTTGGTGACGACCGCGATCGTACCGTCGAGGCGCAGGAAGCTGCCGTCGCTTTCGTCGGCCTCGACCACCATCCAGTCCGATGCGCCGAGGCGCGCGTTCGAGCCGTAGCTGTTGATGATGCCGCCGTTGATGACTGTGGGATCGACGCCGCCGGCATCGAGCATCGCGGCGATCATGCTCGTCGTCGTCGTCTTGCCGTGCGTGCCCGCGACCGCGACGGTCGATTTGAGGCGCATGAGCTCGGCGAGCATTTCAGCGCGACGGACGACGGGGATGCGCCGTTCGTAGGCGCTCGCGACTTCGGGGTTGGCGCGTTTGATCGCGGTCGAAGTGACGACGACCGCCGCATCGTTCAGGTTGGCCGCGTCATGGCCGATCGCGATGCTGATGCCGCGCGACCGCAGCGCTTCGATGACATAGCCGTCGGCGACGTCGGACCCCTGCACCTTGTACCCCAGATTGTGCATGACTTCGGCGATGCCCGACATGCCGATCCCGCCGATGCCGACGAAGTGGATCGTGCCGATGTCGGTCGCGACGCCTTTCATCTTGGGCCCCTCATGTCGCGTAGGCCGGCTTGAAGGTCGCAGGCTGAAGCCCGATCGGCGCCGGGCCGATGCTTTCGACGAGGTTGGCAAGGTCGCGCGTCGCGTCGGGGCGGCCGCACTCCCACGCGCGTTTCGCAGCATTGGCCAGGCCGACCGCGTCGAGGCCGAGTTTCTGCATCTGCTTGGCGAGTTCGACCGGCGTGAAGTCATGTTCGGCGATCGCGCGCGCGCCGCCTGCATCGACCATTTCGCGGACGTTGGCGGTCTGATGATCGTCGGTTGCGCTGGGCAAGGGCACGAGGATCGCCGGACGCCCCGCCGCGGTCAGCTCGGCGATCGTCGATGCGCCGGCGCGCGCGATGACGAGGTGCGCCCAGCTGAGCCGTTCGGGCAGGTCGGTCAGGTAGGTCTGCAAGTCGGCGGGGATCCCGAGTTCGGCGTAACGCTTGCGGACGCCCTCGATATCCTCCGCGCGGCATTGCTGCGTCACCTGCAAGCGCCGACGAAAGTTAAGCGGCAGCATGCCGAGCCCGTCGGGGACGACGCGCGACAATATGCTCGCCCCCTGCGAGCCGCCGGTCACAAGCACGCGGAAAATGCCGTTGTCGTCGAGCGGCGGGAAATCCTGTTCGCGCAAAGCGATCACTTCCTCGCGGACCGGATTGCCGACGAGATGCGTCTTTCTGGACCATGCCGCCTTCAGCCGCTCGGTGTGCGGATAGCTGGTCGCGATTGCCGTGACCCATGCGCCGGCAAGCCGGTTGACGCGGCCGAGCACCGCGTTCTGTTCGTGGACAACCGTCGGCACGCCGCCGCGCCTGGCGCCGAGCAGCGCGGGAAATGCAGGATAACCGCCGAAACCGACGACCGCCGAGGGTCCGAATTCGCGGAAGAGGTCGTAACTCATCATCCGCCCGCGCTGGATCGCGCGCCAGCCGGGGAACCACGACAGCGGGTTGCGCGTGATGCGCCCGGCAGGGAGCGTATGCGTCTCGACGCCTTCGAAGAGGCCCGGAATCTTCGCCCCGCGCGCGTCGGTGATCAGCGCGACATGATGCCCGCGGCGGATCAGTTCGGCAGCGAGCGCGTGCGCCGGAACCATGTGTCCGCCGGTGCCGCCCGCCCCGAGAACGAAATGTTTCGATATGCTCAACCTTTGCTCCACCGGACGACATAGGGCGAGCGCTTCAGATACGGGTTGCGGCGCGTGAACGCCAGCAGCAGGCCGAAGCCCATCGACAGCGCGAGCATCGACGAGCCGCCGTAGCTGATGAACGGCAGCGTCATGCCCTTCGACGGCGCGAGATTGACGTTGACCGCCATGTTGATCAGCGCCTGCACCGCGAATTGCGTCGTCAGGCCCGCGGCGGCGAGGACGACGAAGCTGTCCTCTTCATCGAGCAGTTTCACGAACACGCGCACGACGATGGCGAGGAACAGACAGGCGAGCGCGATGCAGGCGAGCAGGCCGAACTCCTCGCCGATGACGCTGAAGATATAGTCTGTGTGCGCTTCGGGGAGGTGAAATTTGGCCTCGCCGCCGCCCGGGCCGGTGCCGAAAAAGCCGCCGGCCGTCAGCGTCGCGTGCGCGCTGTCGACCTGATAGGTATCGCCGGCCGCGAACAGGAAATTGTTGATGCGCTGCGTGGCGACCGGATAGAAGAGGTAGGCCGCGACGACGCCGACCGCGCCTGCGCCGGCAAGGCCGCCCATGATGCGGTAGGACAAGCCCGTAAGCATGAGCATCGCCAGCCAGACGGTGCAGAAGATGATCGTCTGGCCGAAGTCGGGCTGCTTCATCAGGAAAAAGGCAATGATCGCGACGAGCGCGCCCGACAGCGGGATGACCGGCAACGACTTGTCGTGCGCGCGCAAGGAGAGCAGCCAGGCGAGTGTCACGACGAAGAAGGGCTTCAAAAATTCGGACGGCTCGATGCCGGCGAAACCCATCCCGATCCAGCGCTGCGCACCGTTCTTTTCGTGGCCGAGCAGCGGCACGAGCGCGAGCAGGATGCTGAACACGCCGGCGCCGAACATCGCGAAGCGGCGCGCCTGCACGACGGGGAGCATCGAGACCGCGAGCATCACCGGCAGGCCCGCGGCGACCCAGCCGAGCTGTCGCCAGAAATAATAGAGCGGGGCAACGGTGACATTGCCGCCCGAATAGCGTTCGGCTGCGGACGGCGACGCGGCGGCGACGGCGATGAGGCCGACGGCGATGAGGACGAAAACGAGGAGAAGAAGGACGCGGTCGATCTCCCAGAACCACAGGCCGAAGGCGCTGCGGTCCGAACGGCCGAGCCGGCCGGCCACCGAATTCTTCACCCGCGCAGTGCCGCGTGCGATTGCTGTCATAGTGCCCCCACCAATGCCCGAAACTGATCGCCCCGGTCTTCATAATCACGAAATTGATCGAACGAAGCGCAGGCGGGGGACAGTAGGACCGTCTCGCCCGGCTTTGCCGCCGCCGCTGCCGATGTCACCGCCTTGGTGAGCGTGCCCGATTCCTCGACCGGCATATGTGGGCGGAGCAGATCGGCAAACATCGCGGCAGACTCGCCAATGGTATAGGCCGCGCGGACATGCCCGAAATGCGGCGCGCACGCGTCGAGCTCGTGCGTCTTCGCCTGCCCGCCGAGGATCCAGTGCAGCGCCGGATAGGCGGCAAGCGCAGGCGCGGTCGAGGTCGGATTGGTCGCCTTGCTGTCGTTGACGAACAGGACGCCGCCCACCTCACGTATGCGCTCCATGCGATGCGGGAGGCCGGGGTAAGTGCGGAGGCCGGTTTCGATTTGTGGTTCATCAATTCCCAGCACGCGACAGACTGCGGTTGCTGCCTTCGCATTCTGCAAGTTGTGCGGCCCCTGCAAGGAACTCCAGTGCTCCTGCGCAGGCAGGAGCCCAGTCGACCCGTCGTCTGTCCCGGTCTCCAGCGCTCCTGCCTGCGCAGGAGCACAGCGAACGGCGACGTGCCGCGGCGACTGCATCTCGAACAACCGCGCCTTGCTCGCCGCATACGCCTCGAACCCGTCATACCGGTCCAGATGATCGGGCGTGATGTTGAGCAGCACTGCGACGTCGCAATCGAGCGTAAACGTCAGGTCGATCTGGTAGCTCGACAGTTCGAGCACATAAACGCCGCCCGCTGACAGCGGTTCCTGCCCGAGGATCGGCAGGCCGATGTTGCCGCCCATCGTCGTCGGCACGCCCGCTGTCTTCAGGACATGGTGCACCAGCGCGGTCGTCGTCGATTTGCCGTTGGTGCCGGTGATCCCGACGACCTTGTGCGGCGGCAGTTCGGCGCGGGCTTGGGCGAAGAGTTCGATGTCGCCGATGATAGGCACGCCGAACTTTGCCGCATGTGATGCGATCGGGTGGCGGTTGAGCGGGACGCCGGGGGAGACGACGACGGCGGTGAAACCGGCGAGGTCGAGGGTGAGCGGGTCGGCGAAGGACAGCGTACCCCCGCGGAGGCGGGGGCCCAGCCCTAATAAAGAGTCTGGACCCCCGCCTTCGCGTGGGTACATCTTGGCGGGATCACTGTCCCAGGCCACGACCTTGGCTCCCGCCGCCAGCAAGGCGCGCACCGTTGCCGCGCCTGAGCGTGCGAGGCCGAGCACGGCGTAACGCTTTCCCGCCCATGTGCTGCTCGTAATCACCGGATCTTTAACGTCGACAGGCCCGCAAGCGCGAGCACCAATGCGATGATCCAAAAGCGGATCACGACGGTCGACTCCGCCCAGCCGAGCTGTTCGAAATGATGGTGGATCGGCGCCATCTTGAACACCCGCCGACCGGTGCGCTTGAACCAGAAGACCTGGATAATCACCGACAGCGCCTCGACGACGAACAGCCCGCCGATCACTGCCAGCACGAATTCATGATGCGCGACAACGGCAATCGTGCCCAGCGTCCCGCCCAGCGCAAGGCTCCCGGTGTCGCCCATGAACACCGCCGCCGGTGGCGCGTTGAACCAGAGGAAGGCCAGCCCGGCCCCGACGATGGCTCCGCACAATATGGTCAGGTCGCCCGCCCCCTTCACATAAGGGATGCCGAGATAGTCGGCGTATTTGATGTTGCCGACGAGATAGGCGATGATCATGAACGCGACACAGGCGATGATGACGGGCATTGTCGCCAGGCCGTCGAGCCCGTCGGTCAGGTTCACGGCGTTGCCGAACGACACGATCACGAACGCCCCGAAAGCAATGTAGAACCAGCCAAGGTCGATCACCGGCCCCTTGATGAAGGGCAGGTAGAGGTCGGTATTGACGGGCGACTGGCCCAGCATGGCGTCGCGGATGTTGGGCTCGTTGATGATGATGGCCACCGCCAGCGCCGCGATCAGAAATTCGGCCATCAGCCTCGTTCGGCCCGAAACGCCCTTGTGGCTTGCTTTGCGCACCTTGTCCAAATCGTCGAGGAAGCCGACGAGGCCAAAGCCGGTCATGACAAGCAGGCACGCCCAGACGAAGGGATTGGTCAAGTCCATCCACAACAACATCGACACCGACACCGCCGTCAATATCATCAGCCCGCCCATCGTCGGCGTGCCGCGCTTGGCAAGATGTGATTGCGGGCCGTCCTCGCGGATCGGCTGGCCCTTGCCCTGACGGATGCGCAGCCAGCCGATGAACTTGGGACCAATGAGGAGGCCCAGGAACAGCGCCGTCGCCACCGCGCCGCCGGTGCGGAAGCTGAGGTAGCGCAGCAGATTGGTGACGCCGGGAAAGCCGAGCGATTCGGCCAGCAGATAAAGCATCAGGCGTTCCTCAAGGCGTCGACCAGCGCCGACAGGCCGACGCCGTTCGAGCCCTTGACGAGGATCGCGTCGCCGGGCTCGATCATCGACGGCAGCAGCGCGATCGCGGCATCGGTATCGGCGACATGGCGGAAATCGAGCCGCCCCTCAAGCGCCCTGGCGAGCGGTGCCATCGCGCGGCCGACGAGCAGCGCGAACGCCGGGGCGGCGGCGAGCAAAGGCGCGGCGATCGCGGCGTGGAGCGCATCGCTTTCCGAACCGAGCTCGCGCATTTCGCCGAGGACGGCGAGCTTGCGCGTCGCGTCCTCGTCGGCGAGCACGTTCAGCGTGGCGGTCATCGACGCGGCGTTGGCATTGTAGCTTTCGTCGATGAGAGTGGCACCCGATTTCAGCGTGTAGCGGGCACCGCGACCCTCAAGCCCTTCGAGTTCGGCAAGCGCAAGACCTGCGACGCCGATGTCGCCGCCGAGTGCCGCGACCGTGGCGATCACCGCGAGCGCGTTCGATACCCAGTGCGCACCCGCTTGCCCCACCGTGAAGCAGAGTTCGGCATCGGGCAGCGTCGCCATCACCATCGTCCCGCGCGGGCCCGGCACAACCTGATGCGCGCGGACGTCGGCGCCCTCGCCCGTTCCGAACATCAGGACCTGCGCGGCGTGCGGACGGGCGTGGCCGATCAAGCGGTCGCGGTGCGGGCTGTCGAAGGGGATGATCGCGGTGCCGCCGGGTTCGAGCCCTGCGAAGATCTCGCCCTTGGCGTCGGCGATCCCCGCTTCGCTTTCGAAAAATTCGATGTGCGCAGGGGCGATGGCGGTGACGAGCGCGACGTGCGGCCGGACCATCGCGGTCAGCGCGGCAATTTCGCCGGCGTGGTTCATGCCCATTTCGAACACGCCATAATCGCTGTCGGCGGGCATCCGCGCGAGACTCAGCGGCACGCCCGTGTGGTTGTTGTAGCTCTTCACCGAGCGGTGAACGCGCGTGTCGGGCGTGCGCGACAGTGCTGCAGCAAGGGCCTCCTTGGTCCCGGTCTTTCCAACCGAGCCGGTTACCCCGGCGACCCTTGCTGCCGTACGCGCCCTGCTTGCGACACCGAGGGCAACAAGTGCGGCCGCCGTATCGGCGACCATTATGTGCGGGTGCCCGACCGGCTGCGAAACGATGGCACCGGCCGCGCCGCGTTCGAAAGCGCCGTCGACGAAGCGGTGGCCGTCGTCGTTCTCGCCTGTCAGCGCGATGAACAGGTCGCCTTCGCCGATTTCGCGGCTGTCGAAGGCGATGCCGTTGACTGCGAAGTCAGCCGATGCCGTGCCGCCGGTCGCGGCCGCGATATCGGCAGAAGTCCACAGCGCCGTCACGCCGCGCTTTCCCTTGCCACTTGGACGTCGTCGAAGGGCAGGAAGCGATCGCCGACGGTCTGGCCGGTCTCATGCCCCTTGCCCGCGATGAGGACGATGTCGTCGGGACCGGCTTCAGCGATGGAGGCGGCGATCGCCTCGCGCCGGTCGCCGATCTCGGTCGCTTCGGGGGCCTTCGACATGATCGCGGCGCGGATCGCGGCGGGCTCCTCGAAACGCGGATTGTCGTCGGTGACAATGACGCGATCGGCCATGACTTCGGCGATCAGTCCCATTTCGGGACGCTTGCCCGCGTCGCGATCGCCGCCTGCACCCATCACGAGGATGAGGCGGCCGACGGCATGCGGCTTGAGCGCCGATATGGCGGCGGCGAGTGCATCGGGGGTGTGCGCATAGTCGACGTAGACCGGTGCGCCACGGCGGCTGATGACCGCGCGCTCGAGCCGGCCACGGACGCCCTGCAGCCGCGAGAGATTGGCGAGCGTCGTCGGCACGTCGCCGCCGGTCGCGATCACAAGCCCCGCCGCAACCAGCGCGTTGGCGCATTGATAAGCGCCGATCAGCGGCAGGTTGATCCGGTGTTCGACCCCCTCGTGCGTCACGACCAGCTGCTGGCCGAGTTGCGTGGGCACGCACGACTGGAGGCGGAGAGTTCCGCCGCGCGTGCCCACGCCGACCAGCCGTAGCCCCCGCTCTCGGGCCAGGTCGATCACGCGATCCGAAGCCTCGTCGTCCTGCCAGACGACCGCTGTGCCGTCTGCGTCGACGACTTCGGAAAAAAGCCTGAGTTTGGCGGTGAAATAGGCCGCCATGTCGCCGTGATAATCGAGGTGATCGCGGCTCAAGTTGGTGAACGCGGCCGCCGCGACGGGCAGCCCCTCGGTGCGATATTGGTCGAGGCCGTGGCTCGACGCCTCGAATGCGGCATGGGTGACGCCTTCGCGCCGCAGCCCCGCCATGTTCGACAGGAAGGTAACGATGTCGGGCGTGGTCAGCCCGGTGACGACACGCTCGTCGGCAGTGATGACGCCCAATGTCCCGATGCTCGCGGCGTGATGCCCCGCCATCCGCCACAGCTGGCGGGTCAGCTCGACGGTCGAGGTCTTGCCGTTGGTGCCAGTGACAGCGACCGTCGTCGGCGGGAACGGCGCGTAGAATTTGGCGGCGAGAAGCGCGAAGTCGCGGCGCGGCTCATCCGACGTCACGTGGGCTGCGCCGGCGACGACAGGCCCCGAACATGAAATCACGGCGACTGCGCCAGCGCGGACCGCGTCGTCGATGAAATCCTCGCCGTTGAAACGCGCGCCCTTGAACGCACCGAAGACGGTTCCGGGCGCGACCTTGCGATGATCGATGGCGAACCCCGTCACGTCGGCGGTCGCGTCCGTACCAAGGAGCGCACCGAGCCGCATCAGCGTTCGCCCTTGGGTTTCCAGATTATTCCGTTGAACCGGGAAAGATCGACTTCCCGATTTGCGTCGGGCATTACGCCCAGCAACGGACCAATCCGGGCGACAACCTTGTTAACCACCGGCGCCACCGTCCACCCGGCCGTCCGCTGCCCCGCACTTTGCGCGCTGCCCCTCGGATCGTCGAGCATCGCCAGTACGACATAGCGCGGCGCATCCATGGGAAAGGCACCCGCAAAGGTCGAGATGTTCGAGTTCTTGGCATAACCGCCAACACCCGGCTTTTCGCCTGTTCCGGTCTTCCCGCCAACGCGCAAGCCGTCGGCATCCGCTTTCCTGCCGGTTCCGTCGAGCACGACCAGGCGCAGCATGCCACGGATCGTATCGCTCGTCGTCTGGCTGAACGCCCGCGAGCCTTGCGGTGCTTTGCCTGGCTTGATTTTCATCAGTGTCGCGGGCCGCCAGATGCCACCATTGACCAAGGCGGCGTAGGCGCTGGCGAGGTGCAGCGGCGTCACCGCGATGCCGTGTCCATACCCCACGGTCATTGTCGTCGCCCGACTCCACGAATAGGGCCAGAGCGACCGGCCGCGCTCCTTGAGTTCGATGTCGGGCGCGGTATCGAAATGCAGCTTGCGGAAAATCGCCTCCATCCGCGCCTGCCCCATCAGATCCGCGATTTGCGCGGTGACGATATTCGATGAGTGAACGAGGGCTTCGGGCATGTTCAACCAACGGCCTGTCGGATGATCGTCTTTGATCTTGAAACGACCGATGGAGACTGGGACCGTCGCATTGAAGCGCTTTTCGAGCGGCACTTGTCCGGTATCCAGCGCCAGCGCATAAGTAATTGCTTTGAAGGTCGATCCCAGTTCGTAGACGCTCTGCGTAACGTTGTTGCGGCGCGAATCCTCGCTGGCTTCGCCCGGCTTGTTGGGATTGTAGACCGGCAGCGACACCATGGCGATCAGTTCGCCGGTATGAACGTCGAGGACGAGGCCCGTCGCCCCCTTCGCCTGCTGATCGACCATCGCCGCCGACAATTCGCTTTCCATCGTCGCCTGGACGCGCGCGTCGATCGAAAGCGCGACCGCGCTGCCGCGCGTCAGCGGATTGGTCAGGCGGTCGTTCAGCACCCGTTCCATCCCCGAAACGCCGCGCCCGTCGAAATCGGTGTAGCCGAGCACATGCGCGGCGAGCGTGGTCTGCGGATAGAGGCGTTCGGGTTCGCGGGCGTAGGCCATCGCGGGCTCACCGAGCGCATTCACCCTGGCGACCAGATCGGGCATCGCGCGGCGGCGCAGATAAGTGAAGCGCGCACCCGATTGCAGGATGGCGAGATATTCGGCCGCGCTGCGTTCGGGCATCAGCGCGGCGAGCTTGGGCGCGAGGTCTTCGGGATCGTTGAGGAGCTTGTTGGCATGAACGCCGATCGACCAGGCGTCGATGGTGCGCGCAAGCACCTGTCCGTTGCGGTCGACGATGTCGCCGCGCTTGGCGATCAGGCCGGTCGCGCCCGCCGTCGCGTTGCCGCTTGTCGATATGGTCAGCCAGACCAGTCGCAGGCCGATCGTCGTGACCGCCGCGATGAACAGCAGCATGATGATCATCAGCCGTTGATGCGCGACGACCAGCGACGCCTGTCGCTGGTCGAGTGCGCGCGTCCGTGGCGGCTGAGCGATCAATGTCGTCATCGGCGCTTTTCGCTCTCCAGACTGGCGATCCTGGCGATGTCGCGCGCGGTCGTCGGCTCGATCATCGCGACGCGCTGGAGCTTGGGCCTGATCGTCGCCGCGGCAACCCGGGCGGGCGCGGCGAAGACCGGGTCGTCGGGAAGCTCGGGTACGGTGACGTCGACGGGTTTCGGTACCGCGACCGACGCCATCATCGGCGGCGGGGCGTTCGGGGCAGCGACCTTTGCATCGAGGTCGAGTGCGACCAGCTGCGCACCGCCGCGAACGAACTGGCTTGCCTTTGGCGCCGACAACGCGAGGACGTCGGCGTTCCAGCGCTCGAGCTGCCGCAGCGACGCACGCGTTCCCATCTCGGTCTGGAGCTGCCTCACCTCGCGCTCGGCCGCCACGATCTGCGCCTCGACCGCCTCGAGCTTGCCGCGTTCGACGGCGACTTGCAGCGAGATCAGGTAAAGCCCGGTGGCGGCGCTGGCAACGACGGCCGACCAGCCGATGGCACGGAAACGGTGAGCGATCATGTGGCCAAACTTTCGTTGCGGGTCCAGGCGGGGGCGGCCGTGCGCGTGGCGGCGCGCAGCGTGGCGGAGCGGGCGCGCGGGTTGCGCGCAACCTCGGCGGGCGAGGCGCGAACGGGTTTGGCGACGCGATCGAACGTCGGGTCGGGACCATCGGCGCGCGCCGGCAGGTGGCGCGAACCCGCCGGCTGCCCACCCGACCGCGCACGCATGAAGTTCTTGACCAGCCGGTCTTCGAGGCTGTGAAAGGTGACGACCGCGAGCCGCCCGCCGGGCTTCAGCGCGCGCTCGGCCGCGTCGAGGCCGTCTTCGAGTTCGCCGAGTTCGCGGTTGACGTGCATGCGCAGCGCCTGAAACGTCCGCGTCGCAGGGTCCTTTTTCTCATGCGCGCGGTGGCCGAGCGCGCGGCGGACGACCGCGGCGAGCTGCGCTGTCGTCGTCAGCGGGCGGGCAGCGACGATCGCGCGCGCGATACGCCGCGACTTCGGCTCGTCGCCCAGGCGGAAGATGACGTCGGCGATCTGCGCTTCGTCGGCGGCGTTGAGGAAGTCGGCGGCGCTCGGCCCGGCCTGCGCCATCCGCATGTCGAGCGGGCCGTCGGTCTGGAACGAAAAGCCGCGTTCGGGGCGGTCGAGCTGCATCGACGAGACGCCGATATCCAGCACGACGCCGTCGGCAGGCGCGGCCGAGTCGAGCCGCGAGAAGACGTCCTCGACAAGCGTCAGGCGTGCATGCGTTTGGGCGGCGGCGATCGCGTCGGGATCGCGATCGAACGCCACGACTTCGGCACCGGCAGCGAGCATCGCGCGCGCATATCCGCCCCCGCCGTAGGTACCGTCGATGTGGCGCTCGCCGGATTCGATGTGCAGCGCGTCCAGAACCGCGTCGAGCAGCACGGGGACGTGCGGCACGCTCATGCCGCGCCCCGCTCGGCCATCAGCCATTTGCAGCGTTCCTGCTTGGCCGGATCAGCGTTGGCGCTCGCGAGCAGCGCCGCGGGTGCCCAGACCTCGATCGTGTCGCCGGCACCCCAGAAGAAGGCCATCGTCGTCAGCTTGCCCTTGTCGCGCAGGAACGGCGGCAGGATGAAACGGCCCGATGCGTCGAACGGCACCTCGTCGAAACGGCCGAACGCGCTTGCCGCGATGTCTTCGCGGTCGATGGTATGTCCGGCATCGAGCGCGCGTTCGGCGTCTGCGGTCAGGCGATCGTACAGCCGGTCCGACCAGGCCTGATCGGCGGCGCGCAGGCATCCGCGCTTGTCGTCGTCGGACAGCAGCAATGTGCGCTCGCCCTTGGCGCCTTCGACGATCAGGCGCATCGGCGCGGGCAGCGCGACACGGCCTTTGCCGTCGATGCCCTGGAGCGCATAGCCCTTGAAAACCGTCCGATCCGCCAAAGTCCCGCCTCGTTCCCCAACGGGCATGCACCGGCGCGCGCCGGATCATGTGGATCCGGCGATTCATGAACGAATCGCGTCGAGATGTTCCCGCCTCTTGTCGGATATGATGCGTATCAGGGGAAAGACTGGTCCACAACGGGTTTTTACGGGTAGATCGGGGATTTACTCATATTTTGGAACAGGTTCCGGCTATGTTCTCATTTATTGTGCTGGAGGGCGTCAGCAACTGTCGTAATCCAGGCGGCGGTTTCGGTTGCCTCGTCACCGCGCGCGTCCAGCACGTCGGCGTCACCGACCAGGGTCGCACGCCCGCGCCCGATCGCGCATTCGAGGACGACGGTGCCTTGTCCCGTGCACGACCGCGGCGCTGTCCATGTTCCCGATGCCGTGAAGGTGACGGCGTTCCCGTTCAGCATGACCGCTTCGCGGCGGCGGGTGCTGTCGCCCAGCGCCACGCCCCAGTGCGCGAACAACGGGTCGAGCAAGGTCACCGGTGGCGGACGGCGGCGGTCCGCGAGCGCAAGGCGGCTCGGCCAGACAAGCTCGGGATCGGCGAAAATGATGGCCCGCCCGCCGCCGCGCACCCAGCGGTCGAACACGACCAGCTCGCTTGCGGTCAGCCGTCGCGGCTGCGCAAGGATCAGTATGTCGCGGCGCAGCGTGGCGCGCGAGAGCGTGTCGATCGCACGCACATCGAAGCTTAGATCGAGCACCGCCAACAGCGCCGACCGTCCCGTGCGCCCTGCGAGGACGTCGGCCACATCGCCCTCACCCCACACCACCGGCAATGTCGTCAGCAACGCCACGCGCGTGCGCCCGGCACCGGTCAGCGCAAGCAGCATCGCAAGCGCTGCGAAAATCTTCAGTTCGAATGGTTCTGAGCGGGAGGGGACACGTCCTTGACATCGGGCGCGACGCCGAGCTGCGCAAGCGGCTCGGTCTTTGCGCCGGGTGCAGCCGCGGGTGCCGTCGCGACGATGCCCGGCGGCCCGGCCATGCTCTGCGCCGCCTTGTTCCTGACGCTCGTCGCAACCGCGGTCGCGACGACGACGAGCAGGCCGACCGCGGCCAGGCCCGTCAGCCCGACGCGAACCCGCTGCATGCGTTCGCGCGTTTCGCCAGCCGTCGGCGGGCGTCCCGGAAGTTCGAGTGCCATCGCGCCAATATAATGCGGCGCGCGCCGCGTGCCAAGAGATGCGCGGCAACCCGGCGCGCTGACCCGCAACTGCAATGATCGCCGCCTATACCGATCGTGCGACCCGAAGGGCAGCTTTTCTGGAAAGCGGTCACTTCCCCTGACCCGGCGGATTCGTCCGCCGGGTCTTTTCGTCACGCCGCCACGAGCCAGGGAAAGACCGGCAACCCCTTTGCGCGCAGCCAGTCGGCATTGTAGAGCGTCGACAGATAGCGGAATCCGGTATCGCACAAGATCGTGACGATCGTCTTGCCGGGTCCGAGATCATTCGCGAGCCTGATCGCGCCGGCGAGGTTGATGCCCGACGACAGTCCCAGGCACAGCCCTTCGTCGCGGAGCAGCGCGGCGACTTGCGCGAGGCCCTCTTCGTCGGAGACGCGATACTGGCGATCGACCGGAGCGCCGTCGAGGTTGGCGGTGATCCGGCTCTGACCGATCCCCTCGGCGACCGAACTCCCCTCGGCCTTCAACTCGCCGTGCGCGAAATAATTGTAAAGCGCCGCGCCGTGCGGATCCGTCAGCGCGATGACGACCTTTGCGTCCTTTGCCTTCAGCCCGAGGCCGACGCCGGCAAGCGTCCCCCCCGTCCCGACCGCGCAGGTAAAGCCGTCGATGCGCCCGCCGGTCTGCGCCCAGATTTCCTCCGCCGTGCCCACGATGTGCGCGCGCCGGTTGGCGATGTTGTCGAACTGATTCGCCCAGATCGCGCCCTCGGTTTCTGCAGCGATCCGGCGCGACGTGTGGACGAAATGCCCGGGGTTCGAAAATGGTGCTGCGGGGACGAGCACCAGCTCGGCACCCAGCGCGCGGAGCGTGTCCATCTTTTCGCGGCTCTGCGTTTCGGGCATGACGATGATCGTCCGGTACCCTTTGGCATTGCCGACGAGGGCAAGGCCGATGCCGGTGTTGCCCGCCGTCCCCTCGACGATCGTGCCGCCGGGCCGGAGCGCACCGGTACGTTCGGCATCCTCGATGATCGCCAGTGCCGTCCGGTCCTTTACCGAAGCACCGGGATTGGCGAATTCGCACTTTCCCAGAATTTCGCAGCCGGTGGCCTCGGATGCGCCGGTCAGGCGGACGAGCGGCGTATTGCCGATCAGGGCGAGCGGATCGGGACGGATCGACATCGTGCCGGTCTAGACGCCGACGCCGGCCGGGGCAACGAAGAAGCCTTGGCCGCTGCGCCTGTGCCTGCTGTAACCTGATTGAAACATGATCGCACTTGACGGCGAACGACCTGCCAACGCATGATCGTGGGCGTATGAAACATCGCACCAAGCTCGTCGCCTGCGCGACGCTCCTCGCCCTTTCCGCTTGCAAGCAGCAGACAATCGTGGGCGGTCGCAAGGACGACATGGCCGACGAGCTTGCCGCCGCGCCCAAGGTCGTCCTGCCGCCCGCCGTCAAGTCGACGAAGGCCTATCGCTGCAAGGACGGGAGCCTTGCCTATGTCGACCTGTTCCAGGGTGACAAGATGGCGAACGTGCGCACGACCAAGGACGGCACCGCGACCAAGCTCGAAGCCCTCGAGGCGGGTCAGCCGATGGTGGCCGAGGGCTACTCGCTGACCGTGTCGGGTGAGAGCATCACCCTCATGCAGCCCGGCAAGGGTTCGCAGAGCTGCAAGGCATAACGCGGCAGCCGTGAGGTTCGACAGGCTCATTTCTGTCGCTTGCCTGTCGATTATCGGATACTGCGGCGTCGCCATTGCAAGACAGGCCGAGGTCCTTCTTCCGACCACCAACTAGCACGTAAACTACGCCGACAAAAAGTGCACCGCGCTGCGCGTCTTCGGGTCGGACAAGGCGGCAGTGACCCTCGTCCTTGACCAGTTCGGTCCCGGCGACGAATTCAAGCTGTCGCTGGTCGGACGCCGGTTCGCGTCATGGTCCGAGAAAAGGCTGAAGCTTCGCTTCGGCCCGGCCGAGCAATGGCAAGACATCGGCTATTTTCTTGGCGATTACGGCAAGGGGACGTACGCCGTCGTTTTGCGCGGATCGAGCCGGGTCGCCGCCATGCCGCCAGAACTGCAAAAGCGGTGGGAGAAAGGCGAGCCGATCGATATGCCGCCGGTCGCTCCGGACCAACTGAGCGCCGTCAAAACACTGGATATTCAGCGCGCAGCGAGCCTATTGCAACTTGCGACAGGCCGGATGGACAAGATTTTCGCAGCACTGACGAAATGCGACGATAATTTTGTCCGGTCGTGGGGGCTCGATCCGGCGGCCATGCGGACGGTGACGGCATCGCCGACCCCATTGTCGTCACCAAGGACCTGAATTCGAGATGAAGACTATCCTTGGACCGCGATCGCGCGCGGTGCGCGGAGCATCGTGGCGGTTCGCCTCAATATAGACTTAGGCGGCAGCGTGACCGCGTGTGAAATTCAGCAGTCGACGCGTGAGAGTGACGAGTTCAACCGGATTGTCTGCAATGCCTTGACCCGACGCGCGAAATTCAAGCCCGCAGTCGCCGCTGACGGTCGGCCGATAGCCGCTTATTGGCGTACCACGGTGGTTTTTGATCTCCCGTAGCGTGGACGGCGATATAGCCCGCTGTGCGTTTGCGCGCTAATGCGGGCCAATGCCCGAAATCACGCCCGAGATCATCGCCCAGCACGGACTGTCCGCTGATGAATATGCCCGTGTGCTCCACGCCATGGGCCGCGAGCCGAACCTGACTGAACTCGGCATCTTCTCGGTGATGTGGTCCGAGCATTGTTCGTACAAATCGTCGCGCATCCACCTGAAGAAACTGCCGACCGACGCGTCTTGGGTGATCTGCGGCCCTGGCGAGAATGCTGGCGTGATCGACATCGGTGACAGGCAAGCGGCGATCTTCAAGATGGAGAGTCACAACCACCCGAGCTATATCGAGCCTTATCAGGGCGCAGCGACGGGCGTGGGCGGCATATTGCGCGACGTGTTCACGATGGGCGCGCGACCGATCGCGAACCTGAACGCGCTGCGCTTCGGATCGCCCGACCATCCCAAAATGAGACATTTGATAGAGGGCGTGGTCGCCGGGATCGGCGGCTATGGCAATTGCGTCGGCGTGCCGACGATCGGCGGCGAGGTCAATTTTCACCGCGCTTACGACGGCAACATCCTCGTCAACGCGATGACGGTCGGGATCGCCGACGCCGACCGGATTTTCTATTCGGCAGCTTCGGGTGTCGGCAACAATATCGTCTATGTCGGCAGCAAGACCGGGCGCGACGGCATCCACGGCGCGACGATGGCGAGCGCCGACTTCGGCCCAGAAGGGGATGGGGATGCCGACGCCAAGCGTCCCACCGTGCAGGTCGGCGACCCGTTTACCGAAAAGCTGCTGATCGAGGCCTGCCTCGAACTCATGGCGTCCGACGCGATCGTCGCGATCCAGGACATGGGCGCGGCGGGGCTGACGTCCTCGTCGGTCGAAATGGCGAGCAAGGGTGGCGTCGGCATCCGGCTCGACATGGACGCGGTGCCGCAGCGCGAAAGCGGCATGACCGCGTACGAGATGATGCTGAGCGAGAGCCAGGAGCGGATGCTTATGGTCCTGAAGCCGGGCCGCGAGGATTTCGCCAAGGCAATCTTCGAAAAATGGGAACTTGACTTCGCAGTCATCGGCGAGGTGACCGATACGGGGCGGATGGTCCTCGTTCACCACGGCGATATTGTCGCCGATATTCCGCTGGGGCCGCTGGCGGACGACGCGCCGCTCTACGACCGGCCAGCGCTCAGCCGCGAGGCGTACAAGGCGTGGGCGGAGGTCAAGCCGCTCGACGAGTCACCCGAAAGCACGGACATTGTCGGCGATCTGCTGAAACTGATGGGCTCGCCCGACATCGCCTCGCGCCGCTGGATCTACGAACAATATGACAGCAAGGTCGGCGGCGACACGATCCAGACTGGCGGCGACGCCGCGATCGTTCGCGTGCACGGCACCGGAAAGGCGCTGGCGATCACCACCGATTGTACCCCGCGCTATTGCTACGCCGACCCTTATGAAGGCGGCAAACAGGCGATCGCCGAGGCCTATCGCAACCTGAGCGCGGTCGGCGCGACGCCACTCGCGGTCACCAACTGCCTCAACTTCGCCAACCCCGAGCGGCCTGAGATCATGGCGCAGCTGACCGGTTGCCTCGAAGGCTTGGCCGACGCCTGCCGCGCGCTCGACTTCCCGATCGTGAGCGGGAACGTCAGCCTCTATAACGAGAGCAAGGCCATCAAAGACTTAAGGGGCGGCGGCGGCAGCGCGATCCTGCCGACGCCCGCGATCGGCGGAGTCGGGCTGATCAAGGACTGGCGCAAGGTGGCGACGATCGCGTTCAAAAGCGAAGGCGACGATGTCCTGATCCTCGGCCACACCATCGGTCATGTCGGCCAGTCGCTCTGGCTGCGCGACGTTCACGGCCGCGAAGCGGGTGCCCCGCCCCCGGTCGACCTTGCCGCCGAGCGCCGCGCCGGTGCGCTGATCAGGTCGCTCATCGCCGACGGCCTCGTGTCCGCGGTCCACGACTGTTCCGACGGCGGCGCGGCGGTTGCGCTTGCCGAAATGGCGCTCGCCGGCGGGATCGGGATCATCGTACCCGTCGTCGCACAGATTCCGAACCCCGCCGCGATCCTGTTCGGCGAGGATCAGGGGCGCTACATTGTCACCACGCGGAACGCCGCGGCAGTGCGCGAACGCGCGGCGGAGGCGAATATCTTTTCGATTCCGCTCGGCACGACCGGCGGCGACGCGGTCGGGTTCGACCTGATCGACCGCGGCGGCGTGCAAAGCGTCTCGATCGTCGACCTCCGCGCCGCGCACGAAAGCTTTTTCCCCGCGCTGATGGAGGGGTGATGCGCATTGCGATACGCATCAGTTGATGCTAATTTTGATGCATGCGAACCACAGTCACTTTGGAAGACGACGTCCTTGCCGATCTTCGCGAGGGATACGGGATCGAAGAAACGGGTGTCCTTGTCCGGAGAGCCATGCGGGAGATGCGGCAGCGGCTTGCGGCTGAACGGCTGATCGCGCTCGGCGGGTCTGATCCCGATGCTTGGGCCGCGCCCCGGCGTCGTCCGCCCCGCTTCGTTCATGACGACTGATGGCCGGAGCGCATGTTCTGGTCGATAGCTCGATCTGGATCGATCACATAAATCGGGGTGATGCCGACCTGGCCAGTTTGTTGAAAAGCAGGCGTGTATTGATTCACCCGATGATTGTCGGGGAGATCGCTCTCGGTTCGGTCGAAAGGCAGAAATTCCTTTTTGAAGATCTCGAAGCACTGCCCACGCTCACCGTCGTCGGCCATGCCGAAGTTATGGCGATGATCGGGTGGCTGAAACTGGGCGGTTCGGGCGTCGGTTACGTCGATGCTCATCTGATCGCCGCTGTCCGGCAGGTCACGACTGGCCGATTATGGACCCGCGACAAGCGCCTGCACGCGCAAGCCGAACGCCTCGGCGTCGCTTACGCGGCTTGACCACAACGCGGATCACGACGCTCGACGCGGTGCGCGGTTTTGCGGTCATGGGCATCCTCGTCATGAATATCGTCGACTTCGGCATGCCCGGCTATGCCTATGTCGACCCGCATTTCTATGGGGGGGCGCAGGGCGCGAACTGGTGGGCGTGGGCGA
Source organism: Sphingomonas sp. (assembly GCA_965249015.1). Classification (GTDB taxonomy): domain Bacteria; phylum Pseudomonadota; class Alphaproteobacteria; order Sphingomonadales; family Sphingomonadaceae; genus Sphingomonas_O. The sequence continues at coordinate 63,654 of CBDFLB010000003.1, forward strand.
TTTCCTACGCGTTGTTCGACGGCAAGATGCGCGGCCTGTTCACGATGTTGTTCGGCGCGTCGACGATCCTCATCGCCGAAGGTGCGGTGCAACGCGGGGCGAGTGCGGCACGCACCCATTATGCGCGCATGGCGGTGCTTTTCGCGATCGGTATGGTTCACGCCTATGTGATCTGGTCGGGCGACATCCTCGTGCTCTACGCGGTCTGCGGGGCGATCGCGTTCGCGGCATGGCGATGGCGCGTGCGCGTGCTGCTGGCGGTCGGGTTGGGGCTGCTCGTCCTCAAGCTGATGCTGGGGCTCGCCGCATATTCGGGCCTTCAGTCGCTCGAGAGCGCCGCAACCGCGCCGCACGCAAGCGACAGCGCGTGCGCGCAATGGGCCGACGCCAGCGCGGACATGGCCCCCGCACCCGCGACCGCTCAGGACGAACTGAAGGCGTTTCGCGGGTCGTGGTCCGAAGCGCTCGTCGCGCGCGTGCCCACAACCCTGGAGATGCAGACCGAGATCATGCCCGACATGGTCAGCGACACACTCGCGCTAATGCTGATCGGCATGGCTCTGTTCCGACTGGGCTTTTTCAACGGTGCGTGGTCGCGGCACAGCTATCGACGGATCGCGGGGGCTGCGGCGGCGGCGGTCTTCTGCTACGTTCCGCTGATCCGCTGGATCGATAGTACGCATTTCGCGCCGGTCACGCTGGTCGCGACCGAGGCGATCCAGCTTTCGCTTCTCCGCCCGCTCGTTGCGCTTGGCTGGGCGAGCCTCGTCATCCTGCTCATCAAGAGCGGTACAGTGCGCTGGCTCGGCGAGCGCCTGGCGGCGACGGGCCGCATGGCGTTCTCGAACTACCTCGGCACCAGCATCGTCTGCACGCTGTTTTTCAACGGCTATGGCCTGGGCTGGTTCGGCTACCTGCAACGATGGCAGCTCTACGCCGTCGTCCTGCTCGTCTGGGTGTTGATGATGACCTGGTCAAAGCCGTGGCTTGCGCGCTATCGTTACGGCCCGCTCGAATGGCTATGGCGATCGCTCGCGCGCGGCAAACGCCAGCCGTTCGTCAGGAGCGCGCAACGCGCCGAAATCTAGATACGCCCGAACCCCTGATTGGCGACGTCGACACGGCGACCGAAACCGCGTCGCTCGACAAGCGGATTGGTCTCCTTGTCGAACGCCTCGAGCGTTGCCCGGAACAACGGCCGCAGCTTCACGACATGCGCGATCGCACCGTCGGGGGCGTGGCCCCATTCGATGCACTGACGCGCCTCGGCTTCGATGACCTCGGCCAGATCGCCGAGCGCATCGGCGCCGAATTGTCGTGCCTCGCCTTTGAGCGTGTGCGCGGGCATGACCATCGCCACGGCATTGTTCGCGCGCACCGCGGTTTCGATCGCGGCGACCGATTTGACGCCATCCTCGCGGAAATAGCCGAGGATGCGTATGAAGTCACCGCCCAGCTCGCTGCGCGCGGTCTGAAACGCCGTCCAGTCGATGATGTCTTCGGGCGTCTCGATCACGCGCTGCTCCCCAAGGACCGCACGGCCCCGAATGTCCCGCGCTGAAATTAGGCGTGCAAAGTTAAGGCAGCGTTACGCGCTGCCCGCTTTACGACGCAGGTGCGAAGGGATTTTTGGGCGCGCGCAGCGTCAGTCGCACCGGCACCGCGCCGAAGCCAAGATCGCGGCGGATGCCGTTGACGAGATAGCGGCGGTAGCTCTCGGGCAACTGATCGACGCGCGTGCCGAAAATGACGAAGCTCGGCGGGCGTGATTTGATCTGCGTGACATAGCGCAGCTTGATTCGCTTGCCACCGGGTGCGGGCGGCGGATTGGCCTCGACCGCGCGTTCGAACCAGCGGTTGAGTTCGCCCGTCGGCACCCGTTTCGACCAGGCGTCGCGCGTCTCGAACGCGACCTTCATCAGCACGTCGAGCCCTTTGCCGGTCGCGGCGGAGACCGTCAGCAGCGGCACGCCCTTGACCTGCGCAAAGCCCTCGTCGAGCGCCGTCCGCACGCCGTTGAACAGCGCCGATTGCCCGTCTGCGACATCCCATTTGTTGAGCGCGATCACCATCGCGCGGCCTTCGGTGAAAATCTGGTCGGCGATACGCAGGTCCTGCGCCTCCAGCCCGCGCGTCGCATCGAGCAGCAGCACGACCACCTCGGCAAAGTCGATCGCGTGGCGGGTGTCCATCGCGGAGAGGGCCTCGAGCTTGTCGTCGACCTTCGATTTTTTGCGCAGGCCCGCGGTATCGATCAGGCGCACGGGCCGACCGTCGAAAGTCCATTCGATACTGATCGAATCGCGCGTGATCCCGGCTTCGGGTCCGGTGATCATGCGATCTTCGCCGAGCAGTTTGTTGACGAGCGTCGACTTGCCCGCATTGGGGCGGCCGACGATCGCCAGCTTCAGCGGGCCGTCCTCGGCGGGGTCTTCCTCCTCGAAGGCAATTTGGTCGCGTTCGAGATGCGGCTGAAGTTCTTCGAACAGGTCGGCGAGCCCTTCGCCATGTTCTGCCGACAGTGCGACCGGGTTGCCGAACCCGAGCGAAAAAGCCTCGTAAAAGCCGCCGTCGCCGCTGGTCCCCTCGGCCTTGTTGGCGACGAGCACCACCGGCGTCTTCGAGCCGCGGAGCCAGCGGGCGATCTCCTGGTCAAGCGGTACGATCCCCGCGCGCGCATCGATGACGAACAGCGCCACGTCGGCCATGTCGACCGCCGCCTGCGTCTGCGCGCGCATCCGCCCGGGCAGCGTCGCGGCGTCCTCGTCCTCGAAACCCGCCGTATCGACCAGCCGGAAATCGAGCCCCAGCAGATGCGCATCCCCCTCGCGCCGGTCGCGCGTCACGCCGGGCCGGTCGTCGACGAGCGCGATCCGCTTGCCGACCAGCCGGTTGAACAGCGTCGATTTGCCCACGTTGGGGCGTCCGATAATGGCGACGATGGGCAGGGGCATGCGAAAGCTGTAGGGAGAACACGGCGTCAAGCAAAGGTGGGATGCGCGCGCATTGCAGGCGCTGCGATCGATGGCGGGATTGTCGGGGGTTGCTGACGGTCCGGTTTAGGGCCTGTAATGTGAGGAAGCTACCATTCGTTCATGGTCAATTTCGCTGGCCCCAGCGCAAATTGCGACGACGTGACTATTGAGCAGACCGTGGCCTAACCAAAATGCTTGGCCTGACCCACAAAATTGATAAAGAATGGCTGTGGTCCGTTGCGCTTTCCTTGCGCTAATCCTGATGAGCGGTTGTGGCGCATCCAAGGTGCCCCAGGGACCGCCGCCGCCGATACAGGTTGACGAGTTTCGCGTTATGTCAGTCTATCCGCACGATCGCGACGCCTTCACTGAAGGTCTGTTTTACCGTGATGGTTATCTTTACGAGAGCACTGGGCTTGAGGGGAAGTCGACGATCAGCAAAATTGATTTGAAAACGGGCAAATCCCTCCGCTCGACCGGGCTCCCGCCACAGCTTTTCGGCGAAGGGATTGTCGCTTGGCGGTCGCAAATCATCAGCGTCACGTGGAAGACGGGCGTCGGCTTTCGTTGGCATATCGACACATTCGAGCCGATCTCGCGCTTTACCTATCGCGGTGAGGGGTGGGGGATGACCCAAGACGGAACGAACCTGATCCTGAGCGATGGTACGCCGACAATTCGCTTCCTCGATCCCGAAAATTTTGCCGAACGCAAAACGATCACGGTCACTTTCAATGGCCGCCCGCTTCGTGATGTGAACGAGCTTGAATGGGTCAAGGGCAAGATTTACGCCAATGTCTGGCAAAGCAATGTCATCGTCGTGATCGAACCCGCAAGCGGCAACGTCGAGCGCGTACTCGATCTGACACCGCTCGTGCGCGCATCAGGCCGTCGCAGCAGCGATGACGTCCTCAACGGCATCGCCTACGACGCCAAGACCGATCGGCTGTGGGTCACCGGCAAAAACTGGCCGACCTTGTTTGAGCTGAAGCCGGTGGCGACGAAATAGGGGACTATCTTCGCGGGCAATGTAACCCATAACAAGGCGGTCTTGGGTCACCGCTTACTACGTAAGCAACGCTGAACCGGCATAACTGTGAGCCATCCGACCGAAACTGCCTTTCGGACCTAGAGAAATAGGAATGCGGCCATCGTTGAATGACCGGATTCGGGATCGAGTGTCGATCGATTGAACGTCTGAAAACTTGTCGCAAGCAGACGTGCCACACGACTACCGAAACGCGGTGATCTTCCCCGAATTGTCGAGGATGTAGAGCGTCGAACTGGCGACGACCGGCGACAGGAAGACCGGCGCGCCGATCTTGGTGGTCGACTGGACCTTGCCGTCGGCGGCGCTCACGCTGACCATCTCACCCTGCGACGAGGCGAGGACGAGACGGTCACCCGCGAGCACAGGACCGCTCCACGTCACAGGGCCGTTCTTCGACTTTTCCTTGCGATAGCGCTGCAGTGCAGTCGACCAGCGAACCTTTCCGGTGGCGCGCGCGACGCACAGCAGCTTGCCCTCGTCGGTCACGACGAACAGCCACTCGCCCGCCACCCACGGCGTCGAGATGCCAGCGATGTTGACTTCCCACAAGCGCTGGCCGGTTACCAACTCAAGGCTGACCATCCGGCCGCCCTGCCCGACCGCAAAGACGCGACCCGCATCAATTACCGGATCGGCGTCGATGTCCGACAGCGTGCCGACCGACGTGTTGATGCTCGTGCGCGCAAGTGCATCCTGCCAGAGCGTCCGACCGTTTTCGTAACGATAGGCGTTGAGATCGCCCGACGAGAAGCCGGCGACGACAGTCCCCTGCCCGACCGCAGGTGCCGCAACGCCGAAAACGCCGGCGAGCTGGACCGCGGCGGCCTCGCTCCATTCGACGTTGCCGTCGGCCGCCTTCAGCGCGAACAGCTGGTTGTCCTGGCTCATCGCAAAGACATTGCCGTTCGCGACCGTCGGACTTCCTCGCAGCGGTCCGCCGGGGCGCTTCTTCCAGACGACCGAGCCGTCGGCGACATTCAGTGCGCCGACATCGCCCAGCCCGTTGGTCGCATAGAGAAACGCGCCCTCGACGCTGACCCCGCCGCCGAACAGCGACGATTTGTTCTTGCCGCCGTCACCGAACTGGACCGACCACAGCCGCGCGCCGGTCGCGGCGTCGAAAGCGGTGATCTGCGCATCGGTACCCATCGCATAGAGCTTGCCACCGGCGATGACCGGGGCAGCGGCGAGCCGCGCCTCCTTCGAAGCGCCGGCAATCTTGGCCGTCCACGCCGTGCCGAGCGTTGCGCCGAGCGCGAGATGCCCCATCGACTTGGCGGCATTGCCACCCGGCTGCGTCCAGCTGTCGTTCGCGGCGGCGGGCGGAAGCGTGACCGCGACGTCGGCAAGCGCCGGATCGACCTCGAAACCGCTCTCCGACGTCAGGATCGGCACGCGATCGCCGATCACCGCGGTTTTCGGCTTGCTGCCCTTGAAAACTCCGCATCCGCCGAGCGCGGTGAGGGCGGCGAGCGCGACAAGCGCACCATTGGGTTTCATCATCGTTCTGGATTGCCCTTCACCGGGATCGCGTCGACCCCCAAAATTCCCGCAAGTTGCACGACACGCTGCCGGATCGTCGCCGGTACGGTCGCATCCTTGGCGATCGCACCGAACATCGCCGCGGCAAGATCGTTCTGGCCACGCTTGAGATACGACAAGCCGACCATCTCGCCCGCGCTGCCGAACCATGGATTGCCCGGTGCCGCAAGCGGCTTGAGGCGTGCAATCACGTCCTCGGGCTTCATATTGTCGAACTCGGCGGCGGTCTGACGGACCAGCGCCAGGTCGCGGTACGGCTGGTCGAGACGGGTATCGCCCGCGATTGCCGCGAACGCTGCTGCCGAACCCCGGCTGTCGCCCTTTTCGAGCAGGAGCGCAGCCTGAGTCAGCCGCGCCGCGGCCGAGATGCCGGGTGCCTTCGACCCGGCGAGCGTCGCCAGCCGGGGGCGCACCGCATCGACATTACCTGCGCCGAGGTCGTCGAGCGCCGTACTGAGCTGCTCGCCTTCGACACCGCGTTTCGTCTCGCGATCGTTCTGCCACCAGAGATAGGCGGCGAAAAGCGCAAGCGCACCGACGATGCCGGCGATGATCCAGCGCCCGTATCGCTTCCAGATCGTCAGTGCCTGTTCGCGGCGCAATTCGTCGTCGACTTCGCGCAGGAATTCTTCGTTGGTGGTCGGCGATACAGCCAAGGAGCGGACTTTCGAAAACTGGCGGGCAGCTTTAGCGGCGGTTGTCGGGCGCGGCTAGTCTCACAAATCGTCGATCATGCCGGCGAGCGTCGCAAGACAATCGCGCGCGAGCTGGCGCGACCGTTCGGCTGACCAGCCGTGCACCGGATCAGGCGCGTCGGCATTGTCCTTGAACGGCATTTCGAGCGTCATCGACACCGCGCCGAAACGTTCGGCAAGCTGATTGGTCGACATTGTCAGATTGGCCTTGCCGTCGCCCGCCTTCGGATAGCCGTGCTGCGTCTGAAAATCGGGCGTCCGCGCGGCGAGATCGGCGAGAAAGCGGTCGTAGAGATCCCCCTGCCGCTGCGTCCACGACGGAATTCCATGGAACCCTGCGATGAAGGCGTAGGGGATGGCTTCGTCGCCGTGAATGTCCATCGCGAAATCGACGCCGGTTTCATCCATCGCGGCGCGGACATGATAGACTTCGGGGCTGCGCTCGGGCGTCGGGTTCGCCCACTCCCGGTTGAGGTTCACGCCGACGCTGTTGGTGCGCAGGTGCCCGCGTGCACTGCCGTCGGGGTTCATGTTGGGCACGACGTAGAATGTCGCCGCCTCACGCAATTGCGCCGCGATAAGGTCATTCGAGACGAGCAGGTCGAGCGCGCCTTCCATCCACCACTCGGCCATCGTCTCGCCGGGATGCTGGCGCGCGTAGAGCCAGATTTGCAGCGGGCCGTCGCCGATTGTCAGGAGGTCGAGCGGGCGACCGTCGAGCGTCTCACCGAGCACCCGGTGGCCGACGTGCGCGGCCGCCGCTATCCGCTTCACCAAAGCCCGATGCCGCGCCGTGGAAAAGGGCGCGAAATAGGCGAACCAGGTGCTGTCGCTGGCGGGCGTGTGGCTGATCGTCAGCACGCCGTCGGCATAGCGCGTTTCGGCGCGCATCCAATCGACGTCGTCGGCGCTCACACAGGCGCGGTAGTCCTGCCAGCCGAGCGGATAGGCCGATCCCGCGCAATTGGTGATGCACAATTCAAGCGCTGTTCCCGCAGCGCCATCGACGCGGAAATAGAACCACTGGTAGAAATCCGAATCCTTGTCGCGCCGGATGATCAGGCTCGCCCGGCCACCGTCGCTGCTCGTCACTTCGATATTGCCGCCGTCGAAATCGCTGTGGATGCTTATGCTCATGGCACGCTGATAGTGCGGCCACTTTCACCGGGGAAGTCCTTGAATAGGGCAGCCGCGAGTTTGTCGGCGGCGAGGCCAGGCTGCGCCGCGGGTGCATTCGACGGTGCCTGCGTTTCGGCGCGCCCTTTCCACACCACGCCGCCTGCGCCGCGCTCGCGCAGCTGCACCGACAGTCGCGTAACGACGGTTTCGCCGCTACGGTTGCCGCCCAGGCCGAAGCTGACGCCGGCACCGACACCGCCGCCATAACCGCCGGTACCACCGCCAATGCCGATGCTGACCGGTGAGCGCCGCGCGGCCGCCGTTCGACTGTCGCGCGTCACCTCGGTTGAGACGGCGTAGCGCGCCGCTGCATCGCCTGCCGGAAATCCAAGTCGCACCAGTTCGCGCAGCACCGCAGCATCGTAAGCGCTACGTTCGAGGCTGTTACCCGCCGCCACGATGGAAACGGGGGCGCGGGCGACATCGTTTCCCAGATGAAAGCGGGTTACCTCGACAGGGGGGATGCTCGCCGCGCAGCCGCCAAGGGCAAGGAGGAAAGAAATGAGGATCGGGCGTTTCGACATGGAATTACTCCTGAAAGCGTGTGCGAACATAACCCGCGGCGAACGCATTTGTGCCGCAATCGCCTTGACTTCACCAGCCGGCGTGCATAGGCACCGCGCTCGCAATTTCGCCAGCACAAAGCGTTCAGCCATGAAGATCCGTAATTCGTTGAAGTCCCTCAAGGACCGCCACCGCGACAACCGCGTGATTCGCCGTCGCGGGCGCACCTATGTGATCAACAAGACGAACCGCCGCTTCAAGGCAAGGCAAGGCTGAATCGGCGCGACGCTTAGCGGAGCTAAGCGCGAGGCGGATCAGCCCGGCCGGCGTGGTTCAACGACGACCGACGACTTGGGCTTGGCCCAAGTCAGGCACCCAGGACTTAATGCCCCTTGAGCTCGTCGCCGGTCAGCCGGACGACGTGGAGCACGTTGGTCGACCCCGGCGTCCCGAACGGCACGCCCGCCATCACGATCACGCGGTCGCCGCCGCCGGCCAGTTTGTGGCGCAGCACCATGCGTTTCGATTTGGCGACCATGTCCTCGAAGCTCGCGACGTCGCGCGTGGCGACGGCATGGACACCCCACAACAGCCCCGAACGCCGCGCGGTCTCGGCCTTTGGCGTCAGCACGAGCAACGGCACCGAGGGACGCTCGCGCGCGATGCGGCGCGCGGTCGATCCCGACGAGGTGAAGCACACGATCGCCTTCGCGCCGACCGTCACCGCAATGTCGCGCGCCGCCTCGGCCAGCGCGTCAGCAGTCGTCGGGTCCGCCTTGGTTTCGGTAAAATGCAGGCGTGCGCCGTAGCCCGGGTCGCTTTCGACAGAACATGCGATGCGGTCCATCATGGCAACCGATTCGACCGGCCAGGCACCCGCCGCGCTTTCGGCCGAAAGCATCACCGCATCGGCCCCGTCGTACATCGCGGTCGCGACGTCGGAGACTTCGGCGCGCGTCGGCGTGGGCGACGTGATCATCGATTCGAGCATCTGCGTCGCGACGACGACCGGCCTGCCATACCGCCGCGCGGTTTCGACGATGCGTTTCTGCGCGGGCGGCACGGCTTCGGGCGGGAGTTCGACGCCGAGGTCGCCGCGCGCGACCATAACGGCGTCGGCCATCTCGATAATGTCCTCGAGCCGGTCGAGCGCGGCGGGCTTCTCGATCTTGGCGAGGAGCGCGGCGCGGCCCTGGATGAGCTTCCTCGCCTCGGCCAGATCCTCGGGCCGCTGGACGAACGACAGCGCGACCCAGTCGACGTTGCTGTCGAGCGCGAACGCCAGGTCGCTGCGATCCTTCTCGGTCAGCGCGGCCATCGGCACGACGACATCGGGCACATTAAGCCCCTTGCGATCGCTGAGCATCCCGCCGACCTCGACCCGTGTCATAACATGATCGTCGGCCATTTCGGTCACGCGCAACACCAGCTTGCCGTCGTCGAGCAGCAGTCGCGCACCGACTTCGAGCGCGGCGAAAATTTCGCGATGCGGCAGGCAAGCCCGCGTGGCATCGCCGGGCGACGCATCACGATCGAGACGGAATGTCGCGCCCGTCGTCAGCTCGACCTTTCCGTCTGCGAACGTGCCGACGCGCAGCTTGGGGCCCTGCAGGTCGGCGAGGATGGTCGTCGGCCGCCCGAGCGTCTTTTCGAGCCCGCGTATCGCGCCGATGACGGTCCGGTGATCGTCCTGGCTGCCGTGACTCATGTTGACACGAAAGGCGTCGGCCCCGGCGCGCATCAGCTTTTCGATCATCTCGGGGCTCCGGCTGGCGGGACCGAGCGTCGCCAGGATGCGGACTTTGCGCGCGCGCGGGGGCAGTGCCTGAACCAAAACCTTGCATCTCCCGGACTGGTCGGGGCGATGCATAGAGGCTAAATGCGACACTTCAAGCAAGGGCGAAGCGATGCATGATATTCCCGATGCGGTTGCAGCGGCGGCGTTCCGCCGGCTGGTCACGCACTTGCAGCAGCGTCAGGATGCCGCGAACATCGACCTGATGGGTCTCGCCGGATTTTGCCGCAATTGCCTGAGCGACTGGATCGCCGAAGCGGGCGACCTGACGCGGGACGATGCGCGCGAGGCGGTCTACGGGATGCCCTATGCGACATGGAAACGCGCTCAGCCCGACGCGACGCCCGAGCAACTCGCTCGCATGGCGGAAAGCGTTGCGAAGAATCGGTGAGGCCACTAGGCCCGCGCGCTCAACAAGACCGGGGACCCAATGAGCGACATCATCCAAGCCGACCAGCTGCGCCTTCTCATCGAGCGGATCGAACGGCTCGAAGAAGAAAAGAAGGGCATCGCCGACGATGTCCGCGACGTCTATGGCGAGGCCAAGGCGGTCGGCTACGATCCCAAGATCATGCGCCAGGTTGTCCGCCTGCGCAAAATGGACAAGAACGATCGCGACGAAGCCGAAACGCTGCTCGACATGTACAAGACGGCGCTCGGGCTCGCTTAGGGGGCGATCATGGCAGGCCACAGCAAATTCAAGAACATCATGCACCGCAAAGGTGCGCAGGACAAAAAGCGCGCGGCGGCGTTTTCCAAGCTGAGCCGCGAGATCACGGTCGCCGCCAAGTCGGGGCTGCCCGATCCGGCGATGAACGCGCGGCTGCGTGCTGCCGTCCTCACCGCGCGCGCGGGCGGCATGCCTAAGGACAATATCGAGCGCGCGATCAGCAACGCGGCGAAGGGCGAAGGCGAGAATTACGAGGAAATCCGCTACGAAGGCTTCGGCCCCGGCGGTGTGTCGCTGATCATCGAGGCGCTGACCGACAATCGCAACCGCACCGCGACGAACGTGCGCACCGCGGTATCCAAAAACGGCGGCAACCTCGGCGCCGGCGGATCGGTCAGCCACGCGTTCGACCGCATGGGCCTGATCAATTACCCGCCGAGCGCGGGCGATGCCGACGCGGTTTTCGAAGCCGCGCTGGAGGCGGGCGCGGAGGATGTCGCTTCATCGGACGACGGCCACGAAATCTGGACCAGCGTCGAAACGCTTCATCCCGTCGCCAAGGCGCTCGAGGCGGCGCTCGGCGAAGGCGAAGGCGCAAAGCTCGCCTGGCGGCCGCAGACGATCGTCAGCGTCGGCGAAGGTGATGCCGCGACGCTGATGAAGCTGCTCGACGCGCTCGACGAGGACGACGATGTGCAGGCGGTGTGGGGCAATTACGACGTGCCCGACGAGGTGATGGAGAAGCTCGCCTGATCGTCATGGGCCTCGATCCCGGTCTTGGCACCACCGGCTGGGGCGTCATCGCGGCGGAAGGGAATCGGTTGAGCCATGTCGCCAACGGCCAGATCAATACGGACCCGAAGATGGCGCTGTCCGAACGCCTTTATGTCCTCGACACGCTGCTCGCAGACGTCCTCGCTGCGCACGCGCCCGACGGGGCGGCCGTCGAGGAAGTCTTCGTCAACACGAATGCGCAATCGACACTGAAGCTTGCCCACGCGCGCGGCGTCATCCTGCTCGGCGCCGCGCGGCGCGGAATCGTCGTCGGCGAATATGCCGCGCGGCTCGTCAAGAAAGCAATCGTCGGCACAGGAGCGGCCGAAAAGCCGCAGGTCCATGCGATGGTCGCGCGTTTGCTTCCCGGTGTGACGATCGCAGGCACCGACGCCGCCGATGCGCTGGCGGTGGCGATCTGTCACGCGCACCATCTCGCCAGCGCGACGCGGCGTCAGGCCTGATGGATCGCTTTTACGACCATATAGCTGTCGAGGCCTTCCGCGCCGCCCTCGCTGCCGAAGCCTGACTCCTTGACGCCCCCGAACGGCGCGTCGGCGACCGAGATGGCAAAGGTGTTGATACCGACCATGCCGCTTTCGATCGCGTCACCGAGCATGTTCGCGCGCCGCCCGTTCTCGGTGAAGGCGAAAGCCGCGAGACCGAACGGCAAGCGGTTGGCCTTTTCGATCGCTTCGTCGAAGCTTTCGAACCGCGCCGTGACGGCGACCGGGCCGAAGGGTTCGTTGCTCATGATGTCGGCGCTGTCGGGCACATCGGCGAGCAGCGTCGGTTGAAAGAAGAAGCCTCCATCGCCGCGCTCCCCACCCGCGACGACGCGCGCGCCCTTTGCCCGCGCATCCTCGACCAGCGCGCCGATCGCCGACGGGCGGCGGACATTGGCGAGCGGGCCCATCTTCGTCGCGGAGTCGAGGCCGCTGCCGGTTTTCACGGTTTCCGTTCGTCTCGCAAAACCTTCGATGAAAGCATCGTATATGTTTGACTGGACGTAGAAACGCGTTGGCGACACGCACACCTGCCCGGCGTTGCGGAATTTCTGCGGCACGACCGTGTCGAGCGTCTTGTCGAGGTCGCAATCGTCGAAGATCAGCACCGGCGCGTGGCCGCCGAGCTCCATCGTCAAGCGCTTCACGCCGTCGGCCGCCAGCTTCATCAGGTGCTTGCCGACGGGCACCGAGCCGGTGAAGCTGACCTTGCGGATGACCGGCGATGCGATGAGGTGGCGGCTGACGGTGTCGGGCACGCCGAAGACCATCTGACACACGCCGTCGGGCAGGCCTGCATCGATTAGGCACCGCATCAGCGCCATCGTGCAGGCCGGCGTCTCCTCGGGCGGCTTGGCGATGACCGAGCACCCGGCAGCAAGCGCGGGCGCGAGCTTCTTGGCGAGCAGATAGACCGGGAAGTTCCACGGACTCAAAGCCGCGACCGGCCCGACCGGCTGGCGCAGCACGATCGAGCGCTGGCCCGTCGGGCGGACAAGAACGCGGCCATAAGCGCGCTTGGCCTCCTCGGCATACCAGTCGAACATCGTCGCAGACCCCGCGACCTCGCCGCGCGCTTCGACCAGCGGCTTGCCCTGTTCGGTCGTTAGCATCCGCGCGATGTCGTCGGCGCGCTCGCGCATCAGCGTTGCCGCCTTGCGCAGGATCGCGGACCGCGTGTCGACATCGGTCGCGCGCCAGATCTTGAACCCCGTGTCGGCGGCGGCGAGTGCTTCGTCGAGGTCGGCGGCGGTCGCAATCGGCACGTCGGCAATCGCGTTCCCCGTCGACGGATCGAAGACTGGGCGGACATCGCGCCCCTCACCCACCCGCCAACTGCCGCCGATGAAAAGCGCGAGGTCGGGAGCGTAGTTGTCGGTCATCGCGGAAGCCTTCGTTCGGAGTCGCCTGCATTTAGCGCGGCCGGTTCGGGATTGCGACCGGCTCGGCGACGTTCTAAGTCGCGCCGCAGGAGACGCCGATCCGATGAACAAGCTCTATCCCGATGCCACCGCGGCGCTCGCCGGCCTTCTGCGCGACGGCATGACGATCTGCTGCGGCGGGTTCGGCTTGTCGGGGATGCCCGAGCGGCTGATCGACGCGATCGAAGCGTCGGGCGTCAAGGAACTGACGATCGCCAGCAACAATGCCGGGATCGACGGCGTAGGGCTGGGCAAGCTGCTGCGCTCGCGGCAGGTCAGGAAGATGATTTCGTCCTATGTCGGCGAGAACAAGGAGTTCGAGCGGCAGTATCTGGCGGGCGAGCTCGAGGTCGAATTCTGCCCGCAGGGGACGCTCGCCGAGCGTTGCCGCGCGGGCGGGGCCGGAATACCGGGGTTCTACACCAAGACCGGCGTCGGGACGCTGGTCGCCGAGGGCAAGGAAGTGAAGGCGTTCGACGGCGATGACTATATCCTCGAACGCGGCATCGTCGCCGATCTGTCGATCATCAAGGGCTGGAAGGCTGACGAGAGCGGGAACCTCATTTTTCGCAAGACGGCGCGCAATTTCAACCAGCCGATGGCGACCGCGAGCCACTTGACCGTCGCCGAAGTCGAGGAAGTCGTCCCGGTCGGCTCGCTCGACCCCGATGCGATCCATGTGCCGGGCATCTACATCAAGCGCCTGATCTGCGGCGCGCCGTATGAGAAGCGGATCGAGTTCAGAACCGTGCGCGAACGGGAGATCGTCTGATGTTTGGTGCTCGTCGGGCACCGGACCACAAGGGAGAAATCCCCTTGCGCGCGACCTTTCCCGATTTGAGTGACGACGCGTTTGAGCTTGCACGATTTTGGGTATCTGCGGAAAAGTCGTTTGTGGCCGTCGGAAGGCCCATTGATTGGCGCCCGGAACTACTGGGATCGCTCCTGGTGGAGAGTATTCAGACTGCTGCAGTAGCATATGCAGCACAGACCGATTTGTCCGAGGCCGAAGCACTTGCACGTATTTGGGTCGGTATCGACGAGGAACGTGGGAGACTGGCGCAGTGACTACAGGCACAATGAGCAAAGGCTGGACCCGCGACGAAATGGCGGCGCGTGCCGCGCAGGAATTGCAGGACGGGTTCTATGTGAACCTCGGCATCGGCATCCCGACCTTGGTCGCGAACAACATCCCGGCGGGCATGACCGTCACGCTGCAATCCGAAAACGGGATGCTCGGCATCGGGCCCTTCCCGTATGACGACGCGGTCGACCCCGACCTGATCAATGCGGGCAAACAGACGATCAGCGAACTGCCGTCGTCGAGCTATTTCGGGTCCGAACAGTCGTTCGCGATGATCCGCGGCGGGCATATCGACCTGACCGTGCTCGGCGCGATGGAAGTTGCCGAGAACGGCGATATCGCCAACTGGATGATCCCGGGCAAGATGATCAAGGGCATGGGTGGGGCCATGGACCTCGTCGCAGGGGTCAAACGCATCATCGTCGTCATGGAACACACGTCGAAGAACGGCGACCCGAAGTTCATCACCGAATGCACGCTGCCGCTGACGGGCAAGAATGTGGTCGACATGATCATCACCGACCTTGCGGTGTTCGAACGACCCGACCATGCAAGCGCGTTCAGGCTCGTCGAAACTGCACCCGGCGTCACCGCCGACGAGATCGCGGCGAAAACGACAGCGGCTTATTTGTCCTGATTCTTTATCGCGGTAACGACCGGACGTGGATTCAACACGGCCAGTCGAGCCCATCCCCCTTGTTCATTGGTTAGATAGGTGATTCTTCTGACACATGGGCACAAGCGGTTTGGGTATCGGGTTATGACGGGGCGCGTTCGACTGTTTGCACTGACGGTGGCGGGTTTCGCCATGCTGCTGGGCAGTTCCGAACTCGTCCGCGCAGTGCCGCCGGGGCCGCAACCCGGCGCATTCGACAGCTTTGCCCGCCGGGTCGGCCAGTGGTGGACCGGTGCCGGCGATGCGCCGCGTGTCGATTATCGCGATTTCGATCGGCGGATCGGCGGGATCATGGCCGACCCGTCGATGGTCGGCCTCGCGGTCGCGGTGGTCGAGGACGGACGCATCTCGTTTGCCCGCGGCTATGGCACGACGAGGGCTGCCGGTGCCGACCCGGTCGGAACGCACACCGTCTTTCGCTGGGCCTCGCTTTCGAAGGGCGTCGCCGCGACGATGGTCGGCGATCTTGCCGCGCAGGGCCGTTTGTCGCTCGATGCGCCGATCTCCGACTATGCGACGACGCTTCGCCTTCCGCTCGGCAACGAAACGCGTGCGACCGTCGACGACCTGTTGTCGCACCGGCTTGGCGTCACACGCAACGCCTTCGACGGCAAGCTCGAGGCGGGCATGGACCCGCGGACACTGCGCCCGATGCTCGCCACCCTGTCGCAGCTTTGCGCGCCCGGGCAATGCCATGCGTATCAGAACGTAGCGTTCGATGCCGCGAGCGAAATCGTCCAGAACATCACCGGCCGTCCTTATCAGCAGGTCGTGGCGCGCGAGCTGTTCGTGCCGCTCGGCATGACCGACGCCAGCTTGTCGCGTGCCGGCCTGATCGCGTCGAAAAGCTGGGCGCAGCCGCACGTCGGCAGGCGGACGGTCAGCGTCAACGACAATTATTACCGCGTGCCCGCGGCCGGCGGGGTCAATTCGTCGATCCTCGATCTTGCCCGCTGGATGCAGGTGCAGATGGGCGCGGCACCCAAAGTCGTGCCGCAAAGCGTGCTCGACCGCATTCACGCGCCGCGCATCAGCACCGACCGCCACCGCGGCATGTTCAACCAGGCGATGGGCACGTCGCAATATGCGCTCGGCTGGCGCGACTATAATTACCGCGGGCATCGCCTGATCGGGCATCAGGGCGCGGTCATGGGCTACCGCGCGACCGTGTTGTTCGACCCGGTCCGTCGCGCGGGGATCGCGATGCTGTGGAATTCGCAGAGCGGCCGACCCGTCGGAGTCCAGCTCGAACTGCTCGACCGACTTTACGGCCTGCCGCGACAGGACTGGCTCGGCCTCGACAAGGTGCAGCCCGCGCCCGAGCCCGAGGAATAGAAGGCTGGACGGCGCCGATCGCGCGACTAAAGCGCGGGCGCATGAAACGGATCATCGCCATCGTCTTGTTGATCGCGGGCGTGGTTGCGCTTCTGGCACCGCGATCGGCGCCGGGGCTGCTCGACGTGGTCGATCGCGCCTACCCCGGCGTAGGCGGCACGCGCGTCGCGTCGGCGGTGACGTTCGGACCGCACGGGCAGACGCTCGACGTCTGGCGTCGCGGCGATGCACGGCCGGCCGGCGCACCCGTCCTGATCTTTTTCTACGGCGGCGGCTGGGTGAAGGGCAGCGCACGTGACTATGGGTTCGCAGCGCGCGCTTATGCCTCCCGCGGTTTCGTGGTCGTCGTTCCCGATTATCGCAAAGTCCCCGATGTGCGATTCCCCGCCTTCGTCCAGGACGGTGCCGACGCCGTCCGGTGGGTACGCGACAACATCGCCAGATATGGCGGCGACCCGCGCCGCATCGCCGTGGCCGGACATTCGGCCGGCGCGCACACCGCCGCGATGCTCGCGCTCGATCCGCGGTGGCTGGCGGCGGCCGGTGCGCCGGGAGCGGTTAAAGCAGCGGTCGGGCTGTCGGGTCCGTATGATTTCTACCCGTTCACCGGCCGTGCGATCGCGGCTATGGGCCGGTGGCCGCACCCGGCGGAGACGCAGCCGATGACCTATGCGCGTGCCGACGCGCCGCCGATGATGCTGATCACCGGCACCGCGGACACCACGGTGCGGCCGAAAAATGCCCGCAACCTGTTCAGGCGGTTGGCGAACGCGGGCGCGGTCGTGGTCGAGCGCGAATATCCAGGGCTCGGCCACGAGGATATCGCGATGGCGCTGTCGCTGCCCTTCCGTGGCAAGGCGACCGTGCTCGACGACAGCAGCAGTTTCCTGCGCGCGCATCTGGAGGGTCCGAAATGAGCTACACGCTGATCACTGCGAACCGCAATTATTCGAGCTGGAGCTTGCGCCCGTGGGTGCTGATGACGATGCTCGACATCGCGTTCGAAAACCGGATCGAGCCGTTCACGCAAAGCGATAACTACCGGGCATTCAGGACATTCTCGCCGACGGGTCAGGTCCCCTGCCTGATCGATGGCGATGTCCCGATCTGGGACTCGCTCGGGATCACGCTCTACCTTGCCGACCGTCACGACGGCGTCTGGCCCACCGATCCCGCCGCACGCGCCTGGGCAATGTGCGCCGTAACGGAGATGCACGGCGGGTTCGGGGCGCTGCGCAGCGACTGCTCGATGAATATCGGCATTCGCGTGCGGCTGAACGCGATGCGCCCTGCCCTCGTCCGCGATGTCGCGCGGCTGGCCGAATTGTGGGAGGAGGGGCTGGGCCGTTTCGGCGGGCCGTTCCTTGCCGGACCGCAGTTCACCGCCGTCGATGCATTCTACGCGCCGGTTGCCTATCGCGTCCGTACCTATGGCCTCGACGTCGGCGTGGCGGGCGGCCAGTGGGTCGCGATGATCCTCGCTCTGCCCGCAATGCGGCAATGGGAAGCCGAGGCGCTCGCCGAAAGCTGGCGCGAACCGCAGCATGAAGCCGAGCCGAGCGCTTGCGGGACGATTACCGCCGATTACCGCGCGGGTTGATTGCGGGGCGGCTCGCACCCTAAGGCGAGCCCATGGCCAGCCGCCCGCGCACGCTTTACGAGAAAATCTGGGACGACCATGTCGTCGAGCGCCGCGCCGACGGGACGTGCATCCTCTACATCGACCGGCATCTCGTCCACGAAGTGACGAGCCCGCAGGCGTTCGAAGGGTTGCGGCGCGAAGCGCGAAGCGTGCGGCGACCCGACCTGACGCTGGCCGTCCCCGACCACAATCTGCCGACGACAGCGCGCCGTCGTGCCGACGGCACGCGTGTGCCGATTGCCGATCCCGAGAGCGCGCAGCAACTTGCGATGCTCGAAGCCAATGTCGCGGCGTTCGGCGTGCCCTACATCGGCGCGACCGAGGCCGCACAGGGGATCGTCCATGTCGTCGGCCCCGAACAGGGGTTCACGCTTCCCGGCACGACGCTCGTCTGCGGCGACAGCCATACTGCAGCGCATGGAGCACTCGGCGCACTCGCGTTCGGCATCGGCACGAGCGAAGTCGAGCATGTCCTGGCGACGCAGACCCTTCAGCTTGCGCCATCCAGAACGATGGAAGTGCGCGTCGACGGCACACTGGGCTTCGGCGTCAGTGCCAAGGACGTCGTCCTCGCGATCATCGGCAGGATCGGCGCGGCTGGCGGGACTGGTCATGTCATCGAATTTACCGGCTCGGTCATCCGGAGCTTGAGCATCGAGGGCCGCCTGACGGTCAGCAACATGGCGATCGAGGGCGGCGCGCGATCGGGCCTGATCGCGCCCGACGACAAGACCTTTGATTATCTGAAAGGCCGCCCGATGGCCCCGACCGGTGCGGACTGGGACGCCGCCGTCGCCTACTGGCGAACGCTTCCGAGCGATCCGGCCGCCGCGTTCGACAAGACTGTCATCCTCGACGCCGCGGATATCGGCCCCAATGTGACATGGGGCACGAGCCCCGAAGACGTCGTCGCGATCAGCGGAACCGTCCCTGACCCGATGTCGTTCGCCGACCCCGGCAAGCAGGACGCCGCGGCAAAGTCGCTCGCCTACATGGGCCTGACGCCGGGCATGCGGATGACCGATGTCGCGATCGAGAACATCTTTATTGGCAGCTGCACCAACGCACGGCTCGAAGACCTCCGCGCTGCGGCCGCCGTCATCAAGGGACGGCACAAAGCCGACGGGGTGAAATGGGCGATCGTCGTGCCCGGCTCAGGGTTGGTGAAGCGTCAGGCCGAAGCCGAAGGCCTCGATCGCATTTTCACCGACGCCGGCCTCGAATGGCGCGAACCGGGCTGCTCGGCTTGCCTCGGCATGAACCCCGACAAGGTGCCTGCGGGTGAACGCTGCGCCTCGACCAGCAATCGCAACTTCGTTGGTCGCCAGGGTCCGGGCGCGCGGACGCATCTGCTGTCCCCGGCGATGGCGGCAGCGGCTGCAGTGACGGGACGGCTGACCGATGTGCGCGAGTTGATGGGGTGAGAAGTTCTTCAAAGATCGCGTTGCCGATGCGGTTGCCTACGGACGTTATTCCCCATTTAGGTAAGCCATCACATTGGAAGACCGGACGATCCGCCAAAGAGCTCGCCAACTCTTGGTATCACGCTAAAGACTTCCCGCCCGCAATCGCTAATCTCCTTTCTCAATCGGAAGTTTTTGCGGGCGCCGAATTTCTTGAAGGGTGGCTTGAGCGCCAGACCGATCTCGGAGACTCGCGCGGCACGCCATCCCAGACCGATCTGCTAGGATTGATTGCCACGACAACGGGACTAACCATTCTTGGCATCGAGGCAAAGGTTGACGAAAGTTTCGGACAGATCGTTTCCAAGTGGAACGATAGCAGCAGCAAGACCGAGCGACTGGAACGGCTTGCCAAACTTTTTCAATTGGACGTCAGTTCAGTCGGCAATTTACGGTATCAGCTCTTCCATCGAACAGCCGCTGTCATATTAGAAGCGAAACGCTTCAAAGCTCAACGGGCCGTTCTTTTTGTCCAAAGCTTTTGTCCGCGCAAATCTGGTCTTCAAGATGCGAAAGCATTCTTCGACGAGATTGGCCTGACAGGCCTTTCGGCCAACAAACTCGTTGGGCCAAAAATCTTTGACGGCGTTGAACTTTGGGTGGGATGGGCGGCCGACAAATGCGCGGGAGCGAAAGACTTGAGCAAAATCTTCGTCCTCAACGGACCCAATCTCAACCTGCTCGGCACGCGCGAGCCCGAGGTTTACGGGTCGGACACACTCGACGACATCGCCGGGCGGCTCGAGGATCAGGCGCGCGGCCTTGGCCTCAGCATCGACATGCGCCAGTCGAATCACGAAGGGCACCTGATCGACTGGCTGCACGAGGCGCAAGCGGTCGGCGCGAAGGCGGTGCTGCTCAATGCGGGCGGATTGACGCACACTTCGATCGCGCTTCACGACGCCATCAAATCGATCAACGTCCCCGTCATCGAAGTCCATCTGTCCGATCCGCACAAGCGCGAGCCCTTCCGCCATCTGAGCTATGTCGGCATGGCGGCGGTCGCCTGTTTTGCCGGGCATGGTGCTGCGAGCTACACGCTCGCGCTGGACGCGGCGGCCAAGCTCTGACATTTGCTTGCGGCAACGAAACAAGGGGTCCGACTATGGCCGATGAACCCGGCGCGATGCAGGTCGACAGCGCGCTGATCCGCGAGCTTGCCGAATTGCTCGACGCGACCAACCTCAGCGAAATCGAGGTCGAGGACGGTGCGCGCAAGATTCGCGTGGCGCGGACGATGAGCGCTGCGACCGCCCCGGTCGCGCTACCGTCGATGACTTCAACCGCTGTCCCGAATGCGACCCCGACCGCCGACGTGACAGCGCCGGTGCATGCAGACCCGGTCAAGTCGCCGATGGTCGGCACCGTCTTTCTTGCCGCCGAGCCGGGGTCGAAACCCTTTGCCGCTGTCGGGGATATGGTCAGCGAGGGGCAGACGATCCTGATCATCGAGGCGATGAAGGTCATGAACCCGATCGCCGCACCGCGTCCGGGCAAGGTCGTGCAGGTCATGGTCGAAAACGGCCAGCCGGTCGAATATGATCAGCCGTTGCTGGTCATCGAATGACGATCGAAAAGCTGCTGATCGCCAATCGCGGCGAGATCGCGCTGCGCATTCATCGCGCCTGCCACGAAATGGGCATCAAGACGGTCGCGGTTCATTCGACTGCCGACACCGACGCGATGCACGTGCGCCTCGCCGACGAAGCGATCTGCATCGGCCCGCCTGCCGCCGCCGCCAGCTATTTAAACATTCCGGCGATCATTTCGGCCGCCGAGATCAGCGGTGCCGATGCGATCCATCCGGGCTATGGTTTCCTCAGCGAAAACGCGCGCTTCGCCGACATCGTCGAGGAGCATGACATCATCTTCGTCGGACCCAAGCCCGAACATATCCGCACGATGGGTGACAAGGTCGAGGCAAAGCGTACCGCAGGCGCGCTGGGTCTGCCGCTGGTCCCGGGTTCGGACGGCGCAGTCACCGAAATCGCCGACGCCAGGCGCATCGCCGACGACATCGGCTATCCCGTAATCGTCAAGGCGGCGGCGGGCGGCGGCGGGCGCGGCATGAAGGTCGTGACCGACGCGGGTGAGCTCGAAAGCCTGATCAGCCAGGCGCGCAGCGAAGCGAAGGCGGCGTTCGGCGACGACACCGTCTATATCGAAAAATATCTCGGCAACCCGCGCCATATCGAGTTCCAGGTATTCGGCGACGGCAAGGGCAACGCCATCCATCTCGGCGAACGCGATTGTTCGTTGCAGCGGCGCCACCAGAAAGTGCTCGAGGAGGCACCCTCCCCCGCACTCTCGGCAGCCGAGCGCGAGCGCATGGGAGGCGTGGTTGCAAAGGCGATGGCCGACATGGCGTATCGCGGCGCGGGAACGATCGAATTCCTTTGGGAAGACGGCGAATTCTACTTCATCGAGATGAACACCCGGCTCCAGGTCGAGCATCCCGTTACCGAGATGATCACCGGCATCGACCTCGTGCGCGAACAGATCCGCATCGCCGAAGGAAAGCCGCTTTCGGTCACGCAGGAGGAAATCGAGTTTACCGGCCACGCGATCGAGTGCCGCCTGAATGCCGAGGATCCAAAGACCTTCGCGCCTTCACCGGGGCAGGTGACTTATTTCCATGCGCCCGGCGG
The DNA here is from genome assembly GCA_965249015.1 of Sphingomonas sp. Classification (GTDB taxonomy): domain Bacteria; phylum Pseudomonadota; class Alphaproteobacteria; order Sphingomonadales; family Sphingomonadaceae; genus Sphingomonas_O. Next base: position 85,614 of record CBDFLB010000003.1, read on the forward strand.
CATGCACGTCCGCTTCGACAGCGGGCTGTACGCCGGCTATCGCATCCCCCCCTATTACGACAGCATGATCGGCAAGCTCATCGTTTACGGAAAGACGCGCGAAGCGGCGATGATGCGCCTGCGCCGCGCGCTCGAGGAAACGGTGATCGAGGGCGTGAAGACGACGATCCCGCTTCATCAGGCGCTCCTTGCCGAGCCCGACATCCAGGACGGCGCCTATACGATCAAGTGGCTCGAGGCGTGGCTGGCGCGTGAGGCTGCGTCGTGAGGGTCCATTGGCGCGGCGGCGGGGATGTCGGGGAGTCCGGAACGGCGGCTTCAAATCCGTCGGTCCGGTTACCTGCCGTTGGTTCAGCTGCGTTTCTTATTCACGATGTTGAGGAAAAGCTCGGGTGCAATCCGGCTCATAACGCCGAGCACTTTGGCTAGTCCCACGCGAATTTCGTTCTTGCCGGCGTCGAGTCCGGTCATTGCCGCTTCCACAAAGGCTTTGAGCGACATCGCATTTGGCGGCTTGCGCGCCTGCCCGCGATGCAGGTCGGTTTCGACGACCGGCGGGATGATCTCGATGACCTGCACCGAAGAGCCGCGCAATTGCCGACGCAGCGAAATCGTAAAGCTGTGCACGGCCGCCTTGGTCGCCGAATAGACTGGGACCGAGGCCAGCGGCACAAAGCTCAATCCCGATCCGATGTGGATCAGGCGCCCCTTCGATTGCGCTTTCAGCAGCGGCAGAAAGGCGTTGCTCACGAAGAGCAACCCTTTCAGGTTCACATCGACCTCCGGAGCCAATATCAATAGCGGCGGTTCCGGTAAAATCGATTTCGGTCTGGATGCCGGCATTGTTGACGACGGTATCGAGCTGCGGATGACGTTTCGCAATGCGCGAAGCCAACGCCGTCACTTGATCGGGGTTGGCCACGTCGACAATTTCGACCTCCATCCCCGGATGACGCGCTGCGACGGCCTCAAGCCGCGAAGCCGTTCTGCCTGCGATGATGACCTTTGCCCCGCGTGCATGGAACGCAGCAGCAAGTCCCGCCCCGATGCCCGATCCGCCACCCGTGATCAGGACCGTCGCATCGGTTTCCTTCATGCCTTGCCCATTTCAGCGAACAGATCGACTCGATTGCCATCGGGATCGGCAAGCATCGCGTAGCGCTGCCCCCAGGGCGAGTCCCACGGCTCCTGTCGGCCCTCATAGCCCGCCGCCATGACCTTGGCATAAGTGTCGTCAACTTCGGACACGCTGTCGCACCGGCACGCAAAGGTCACGCGCTGGCCGACCGGATCGACCCAGTGCGGATTGTGCCCCTTCATCATCGCTTCGCTGATCAGCCCGATTGACGCGCCGCCGGGCGTCTCGATCTGCGCCTGTTCCCCCTCCTCCTGCCCATCGGGCACCGGCAGCCCGAGCGCGCGGTAAAAGCCGAGCGACGCGGCCATGTCGGCGACGACGATATCGATGCTGTGCGGCACGACGGCCATGGTTCTTCTCCCTTGCTGATTCGATATCGATACGTTAGCGTATCTTATGTCTGGTGCAAGGGTTATAGGACGGCCGCGTAGCGAAAAGTCGAAAGAGGCGATCCTCGATGCGGCCTTCAGGCTGCTCGCGCGCATCGGCTATGATCGTTTCACGATCGAGGCGGTCGCCGCCGAGGCGGGCGCGGGGAAGACGACCATATATCGCTGGTGGGAAAGCAAAGCGGCACTTGCCGTCGAGGCGTTCTTCCATGCGACCACCGATGAGCTGGCGATGCCCGTGTCGGGTTCGGCGCAGCAGGATTTTCGTGAACAGATCGCGCAACTGGCCGCGCTTCTGCGTGGTGACCGGGGACGGGCGTTTGCCGCGATGCTCGGCGGCGCGCGTGGCGATGAGACGCTAGCGCGCGAGCTTGGTGAACGCTGGCTTGCCCCGCGTCGATCATGGGGCTTTGCGCGCATAAGCCGGGCGCAAGCGGACGGCGAGTTGCGGGTCGGGGTCAGCGTCCCGGCCGCGCTGGCGATTCTTTACGGGCCGCTTTATTCGCCGATCCTGTTCGGCAGCGGTGTACCCGACGAGCAAGCAGTCGATGAGTATCTTAATCTCGCCTGTTCTGCGATTTTTAAGCGTTGAAATCACGTCCGCTTTCGCGGTCATGCTAACGAGGTCGGAACGACCGAAATCTTGTCGAACCTGGACATTCGGTTGCCGCGCGCGGCCGAAGAACTTGGCCGAACTCATTCTGCGGCTGGCGAGCCCATTGCTGACACGACGATCGCGCACTCCGTCCCGATCAGGCGCCTTCGCCGGCAACCGGCGAATGGTCCCCACGCCGGCCGCCACGAGGTGCGCTGAAACCGTCTAGGCGGTGAGTGCCGGTGTCCGCTTGCGACGACGGAGGGTCACGCCGGCGATGCCGAAGCCCGTGATCATCATCGTCCATGTCGTCGATTCGGGGACCGCGGTCACAGCGTAGAAAATCTGGCTCTGGTTTTCGGCGCTATAAAGCAGCTGCGCCGTGCCGCCGGTCGGAACGGTCCAGCTGCCGAGATTGGCGAGGTAGCTGTTCGCGAGCGTGCGTGCGGTCGAGCTCGATCCGGCGGTGACCCAGAAGTTGCCCTGCGTCCCGCCCGCCTGCACATCCTTCGTACCGGCGGTGTCGAAGGCAAGCTCCCACATCGCGAGCTGGACCGCAGCCGACATGTCGGCGTTGACCGGGTTCACATTGGCAAGCAACTTGGTCATGTTCAGCGCGGTCGAAGCACTGAAAAGCGTCGAAAGCGGCTGAATATTGAACATGCCCGGGATGAGCAGCGCATGGTTCAGGTCGACGCAATAAGTGAAAAAGGTCACCGGCGAATTGCCCGCCGACACGTTGGTGCCGGTCAACTTGAACTCGCCGAAGCTCGGCGCGGTGTTGTTGAATGGACCACCCGACGTCAGGTGCACCGTGCCGTCCTGCGATCCCATGGCAAAATTCCAGCCAGTCACGTTGATCGTCGTGGCATGGCTGATCGACGGAACGGCAATCGAAAGTGCCGCAGCGGCGGCGAGTGCGAAACGAGTCATCTCTGGAAATCCCCCAAGAGCAAATGGACGGACGCGACTCGATTTATATCGTTACGCTGTCGTTTACACATTGATCGTGGCGAGTCGAATCGATCAAGCGCATTAACTGTCCGAAATTGAGCCTGTCCTGTTTTGAAACGAAAATTGCGCGTCGTTACGGCAATCTGTTCAGCCGTTCGAAGCCGCTCGCCACACGGTGCAACCGGCGCTAGCCTGCAGTCATGGCGACGATTGCAGTCTACAGCCTGAAGGGCGGCGTCGGGAAAACGACACTTGCGGTCAATCTTGCCTGGAGCGCGGCAACGCTGTCGTCGCGCCGGACCTTGCTGTGGGACCTGGACCCGCAGGCCGCGTCGACCTTCCTGCTTCGGAGCGGCGCTGTTCACAAGGACTCGGCCCACGCGGTCTTCAGCAAGGATGTCGCGCCGCAGAAGCTCATTACGGCCACCGCCATCGAACGGCTCGACCTGCTTGCCGCCGACGCGAGCTTGCGCGGCCTCGATCAGTTCTTCTTTGCGATCGGCAAGCGCAAGCGCCTTGCCCGGCTGATCGCAGCGCTCGGCACGAGCTACGACCGCATCATTCTCGACTGCCCGCCGGGGCTGACCGAAACCAGCGAGCAGGCGATGCGCGCCGCCGACCTGATCCTCGTCCCGGTCATCCCGTCGCCGCTGTCACGACGAGCGTTCGACGAGGTCGTTGCCTATCTCGACCGCGAACATGGCGGGCATGCGCCGATCCTGCCGGTCTTCTCGATGGTCGACCGGCGGCGGTTGCTCCACCGCGAAGCTCTGCTGGCCGATCCGCAATGGCCCGTCATCCCGATGGCGAGCGCGATCGAACAGATGACGGTGCGGCGCCAGCCGGTCGGCGTCTTCGCCTCCGCGTCGCCCGCAGGCACCGCGTTTGCCACGCTGTGGACCGGCGTCGAACGCAAGCTGACACGGCTCCGGTCTTGAGCGAACCGCTCGATCCCGATCTGCTGCTGCGCGCCTACACCGTCGGCGTGTTTCCGATGGCCGACGCGCGCGACGCGCGTTCGGTTTACTGGGTCGAGCCCAAGACGCGCGCGATCATGCCGCTCGATGCGTTTCATTTGTCGAAATCGCTGCGCAAGACCTTGCTTTCGGATCGCTTCGAAACGACCGCCGACGCAGCGTTCGGATCGGTCGTCGCGCTGTGCGCCGAAGCTGCCGACAACCGCCCAGCGACATGGATCAACGGCCAGATCGAGATCGCCGTGGCGCATCTCCACCGCCACGGTCGCGCGCATTCGGTAGAGACCTGGCTCGACGGCAAGCTCGTCGGCGGACTGTACGGCATCGCGCTTGGCCGTGCGTTTTTCGGCGAATCGATGGTCAGCCGCGCCACCGATGCCTCGAAAGTCGCGCTGGCGCATCTTGTCGCGCGGCTGCGGGCGGGCGGATACACGTTGCTCGATTGCCAGTTCATGACGACGCACCTGGCATCGCTCGGGGCCGTCGAGATCAGCCGCACCGACTACATCGTGTTGCTCGATTCGGCGCTCTCGACCGCCGGCGATGCCGCCGACGGCGACTTTCTCGCCTTCGGGCGCGGCGATCCGCCGGTATCACCCTCGCCCATGACGACGGTGTCGGGACCGATATCGGGATGGCGCATCGCACAGGCCTTGACCCACACGTCATAGATCGGGTGCTCGACGACGTTCAGCGACGGCGTCTCCTTGTACAGCCAGCCCGAAAACACCTTGCGCCATTTCGTATCGGCGCCGCGCACGATCAGCTGCACGAAGGCTCCGGTCAGCTGTTCGCGCTCCCACGGCTCGGTCTGGTCGCACGCCTTCAGGCGAATGACGGCATCGCCGATATGAACCGCCTCGCCGGGCTTCATGTTCAGGTCGCGCGACAGGCCGTTGCGCTTGTTGAGGATGCCGAGCGTCGCGACGCGCGCGGCCATCGGCGTGGCAGCCTTCGTTACCGGCGCGCGCTTGGCATCGGTCGGCACGTCGGCAACGATCGGAGCCGACCCGCCGCCACCCTCGATCACCGCCTGAAGCGCCGGCGCTGCGGCGGCAAGTCCGACGATCGACACGACTCCGCCAATCCACCAGCGCCGGGTCATGCCGCGTCGGGGCTCCATGGCTCGTAATCGCCGGTTGCCGCCGCGCGCACGCCCCCGGACTCGAGCGATCCGGCTGGGCGATACGCAGTGACCGTCCCGGTCAGGTTCGGCTGCGCCTCCTTCTCCCAGCGCCGCGGCGGGGGCAACGCGGCATCGGGGATGTCGTCAATTTGATGATGCAGCCATCCGAACCACTCGGGCGGCACGCGGCTCGCGTCGTTCGCGCCTATGTAGAGGACCGAACGACGGCGGCGACCGTCAGGCAACGTCCCGCCTTCGTAATAGACGTTGCCGAGCGCGTCGGTGCCCGCGCGCGTCGCCCCGCGCAGGCCGATGAGCGTGCCGATGGTCCCGCCCTCCCACCAGGTGAAGATCTTTCCCAAAATGCTCATCCCGCCAGCGACTAGGCGCGCGCGCCGCGTCGTGCAATTGCTATCGCCGCCACGCGACCTTGTCGTCGGCGGCGATGCCCAGTTGTGCGGCGCGCCCGCCCGCAATCTCGAGGACTGCGGCCACCGGTTCGCCCGAATCGACGGGGTCGAGCGAATAGGGCACCGTCTGCGCCGCGATCCGCGCAATGCTTCCGTCGGCGCGGATGAAGATCATGTCGAGCGGGACGAGCGTGTTCCGCATCCAGAAACTGGCGACCCGCGGCGGGTCCATCGGAAAGATCATGCCGCCGTCGGGGGCGATGCGCTTGCGGAACATCAGCCCGCGCTCCTGTTTGGCCGGCGTCCGCGCAACCTCGACCGCAAAGCGATGAACCTTGCCCAGAGCAGTGATCTTCAAGGGGATAGTGCGTGCGGCATTTTCGACGTGCGCGCCATCGGCACGACATCCCGACACGCCTGCCAGCGCAAGTGCCCCCGCAATCAGCGATCTCGAAAAAATCAAAGCGGCGCGACCTCGACAACCAGAAGGCCCTTGTCGCCCGGAGAGACCCTTGCTTGCAAGTGCTGATCGGGCGCGACCTCGACGATGCCGGCACGGCGCAGCGTTTCCATGTGCAGGAATATGTCGCCGCCGCCGCCATCGCGGACGACGAAGCCATAGCCCTTCAGCCGGTTGAACCATTTCACGCGCACCGGCTCGGACGGTCCCGCATCCACGAGCGAACGCTGTGCATCGCGCCGCGGTCGCTCTCGCGCTGCCGGCTCGGGATCGGGACCGATCGCGGTCGACACGTCGATTTCGATCACCGCCGTGGCCTGTAGCCCGCGCGGCCCTCTGGCCGTGTCGCAGATCACCGTGGCACCCTCGGGCAAGACCCGTCGCCCGTGATCGCGCAGTTGCGAAAAATGGACCAGCACGTCGCCCGCATCGGTCGTAACGAAGCCGAAGCCGCGCGTGGCGTCGAACCATTTGACGACGCCCGAGTGCCGCTCGGTCGAAGCGGTCGGGGCCTTGGCCGGGTCATCGGGAGGTCCGGCGCTGCGCGCGGCGTCAACCTGATCGTTCTGCAGCGACTTCATGCCACCAAACCCCCGCAACATCTTTGTAACATCATTTTGCGACGGGGCGAAATTTCTAGGCGGTTTCGCTCGATTTGTCGTCGTTTACCGTATCGACGAAGCATCTGGCAAGACCGACGCCATGGCCCGCGCGCAGCATGGCCGCGAACTGGCGCTGCTTTTGTCGCGCGTCCACGGAGCCTTCACCATAGCGGCCGATGCGTTTGCGCCGTGCGAAGACGTCGGCCGCGATCCAGGCTTCGTCCTCGCCCGGCATCGTTTCTTGCGCGGTGTCGCGGTCGATCCCCGCCGCCTGAAGCGCAGCACCGATCCGGCGCGCGCCGAACCCGCGCCGCCCGAGCGCGGCAGCGCGCGTCTGCGCAAACGCGCGGTCGTCGACATAGCCGAGCGCGACGCAGCGCGCGACGATCGCGGCAAAGTCGGCGGGCGCCGGATCGTTCCAGCCGCGTTCGAGAACCTTGCGCCGCAAATAGCTGCCGAGCTTTGACGTCGTCGTCGCATAGCGCGCGACATAATGCAGCGCGAGCCGGTGCAGCGCATCCGTATCGAGGGCTTTGCGTATCTTTGGATGACGGTCCTGTGACATGCGCCACGATTGTGCCACAGTCGCGCGGGATTTAGCAAAGACAACCGTCCGAACGGCGGGACGCGGGTTCGTAACTGGAGCGATGATTTTGCAGCATGTGATCGACCGGCCACAGGCATCGATATCGCCGACGGTCACCGCGGACGACGTCCCGCGTCGCTTTTCCGAATTCGAAACGCTCGGAGCCGCGCTCGATTATGCCGCGCGCGGTCGGCGCGGGCTGAACTTTCACGATGCGCGCGGTAATCTTGCGCGCGCCTATCCTTATGCTGAAATGCGCGACGACGCGGTCGCGATGGCGCGCCGCCTGGTCGCACACGGTCTTCGGCCGGGCAACCGCGTCGCGCTGATCGCAGAAACCGGTCCCGAATTCGCCGCGCTGTTTTTCGGCTGCGTGTACGCCGGAGTCTGGCCGGTGCCGCTGCCGCTGCCGACGTCGTTCGGGGGGCGCGATTCCTATGTCGATCAGCTTGCCGTGCAGATGAAAAGCGCCGACCCCGCGCTGCTGCTCTATCCGGCCGAACTGGCCGCCATGGCCGCCGATGCCGCGCGCGCGGCGGGAACGCAGGCGATCGACTGGGACAGCTTCGCGCGATATCCGGCCAGCGATGTCGCGCTTCCCACGGCGCTGCCCGACGATATAGCTTACCTGCAATATTCGAGCGGATCGACGCGCTTTCCGCACGGCGTCGCGGTGACGCACCATGCACTCCTAAACAATCTGGCGGCGCATGCGCACGGCATGGACCTGCAGCCGACCGACCGGTGCGTGTCGTGGCTGCCCTGGTATCATGACATGGGCCTGGTCGGCTGTTTCCTGTCGCCGGTCGCCAACCAGGTGTCGACCGATTATCTGAAGACCGAGGATTTCGCGCGTCGTCCGCTCTCCTGGCTCGACCTCATCAGCCGTAACGCCGGGACGACGCTCAGCTACTCGCCGACCTTTGGCTACGACATCTGCTCGCGCCGGATTTCGAGCCAGAGCCACCCCGCCGACCGCTTCGACCTGTCGCGCTGGCGGGTGGCGGGCAACGGCGCCGACATGATCCGTCCTGATGTGATGCAGGCGTTCGTCGACGCGTTCGGTCAGGCGGGGTTCAAGGCGTCGGCGTTCCTCCCGAGCTATGGTCTTGCCGAGGCGACGCTTGCGGTCTCGATCATGCCGCCCGGCGAAGGCATCGTGGTCGAACTGGTCGAGGAAACCGAACTGTCGGGCGGCACCGCCGAGTTCGGCAAGCCGCGTCGATATCGCTCGATCGTCAACTGCGGCAAGCCGGTGCGCGACATGCGCGTCGAAATCCGCGACGAGGACGGTGCTCCCATGGGCGAACGTGCGATCGGCAAGCTCTGGGCATGCGGCCCGTCGATCATGGAAGGCTATTTCCGCGACGACCTCGCCACCGCCGCCTGTATGAAGGACGGCTGGCTCGACACCGGCGACATGGGCTATATCTCCGATGGCTATGTCTACATCGTCGGTCGTGCCAAGGACATGATCATCATCAACGGCAAGAATCACTGGCCGCAGGATATCGAGTGGGCGGTCGAGCAGCTGCCCGGGTTCAAGTCGGGCGACATCGCCGCCTTTTCGGTGACGACGCCCGGCGGAGAGGAGACCCCCGCCGTCCTCGTCCAGTGCCGCACCACCGACGACGACGAGCGGACGCGATTGCGTGAGACGATCCGCGACAAGGTGCGGTCGATCACGGGCATGAACTGCCTCATCGAACTTGTCCCGCCACGAACGCTGCCGCGCACCAGTTCGGGCAAGCTCAGCCGCGCAAAGGCCCGGAATCAATATCTTTCCGGCGAAATTCAGCCTTATGCGCTGGCGGCCTGACCCGCATAAAAATGCGGTTATGATTACGTTGTGATAACCAATCGCCGTTAGTGCGGCGCACGTGACCAAACCCGCTTCCACTCCCGCCTCCTTGTCGACCGTGCCCGACTGGCGCACGGTACTTGGCCTTGTCGAACCCAAGGACGCCGACTGGGGCCGCGTTCGCGCCGAACAGATCAACGTGATCCAGCGCCTCGCGCCGCTGCGACTGGCCATCAGCCTGATGGGCATCCTGTCGGTCGTGACGGTGCTATTGAACCGCGTGCCGACCGGGCATCTCGTCGCATGGGCCACCGGACTGACGCTGCTCGCCTCGTTCTCGGCCTTTCACAAGCTGCGCAACCGCACCTGGCGTTATCAGACCGCCACGCTCGGCGAACTCCATCGCGAAACCTTATGGTCGACCGCCAACGCCATCGGCTGGGGCGCAGCGCCGCTGCTGTTCGGGCGCTATTGCGGGCCGAGCGAACTGATGCTGATCTGGGCCGTCGTCACCGCGATGATGGCCGGGGCGGCGTTCGGCCTCTCGGCGGCACCGCTCGCAACGTCATTCTATCTCCTTGTGCTCGGCTCGTCGCTTTCGCTGATGAACTGGAACCTGGGCCTTCACTGGGTCGCGGGCGTCGGCGGCGTCTTTGCGTTCGGCCTTACCGGGGCCACGCTGTTTGCGGGACGAACCTTCGTGATCCATGAAGCCGCCGGACTCGCGCTTGCCGAAAAGACCGAGGTCGTCAGCCTCCTGCTGCGCGAATTCGACGATTCGGGTGGCGACTGGATGTGGCAGACCGACGCCTCGAAGTGCCTGACGCACGTCAGCTCGCGGTTCGCCTTTGCGCTTGGCGTCGACACCGAGACGCTCGAGACCAAACCGCTGTTGCAGATTCTCGCAGGCGATGCTTGGGAAGCGGGCAATTTCTCGGCAGGGCTTCGCGACCTCGCCGAAAAGCTGAAAAAGCGCGAAAGCTTTTCGGACCTCATCCTGCCCGTCACGATCCAGAACGAAGTCCACTGGTGGGAGCTCTCGGCATCGCCGCGCTTCGACGATCGCGGATCGTTCCTGGGTTTCCGCGGCGTCGGTTCGGACGTGACTGCGCAGCGCCGCAGCGCCGACAAGATCAACCACATGGCGCGCTTCGACACGCTGACCGGCCTGCCAAACCGCCTCCAGGTGACCGAAGCGCTGAGCGAAGCGATGGCCGAGGCCGATCGCTGGCGCGGCAAGTGCGCGTTCATGATGATCGACCTCGACCGGTTCAAGGCGGTCAACGACACGCTCGGCCATCCCGTCGGCGACCGCCTGCTGACACGCGTGGCCGAACGGATGAAGTCGATGATGGAGGGCCGCAACGTCTGCGGTCGTCTGGGCGGCGACGAATTCGCCGTCGTGGTCTTCGACGCAAGCGACCACAACAAGCTCGAGCGTCTCGCGCGCGGGATTATCGAAGCGCTGTCGAAACCCTATGAGGTCGACCAGCACACGCTGTATATCGGCGCGTCGATCGGCACCGCGGTCGGCCCGCGCGACGGCCGCTCGGTCGAAATGTTGATCCGTTCGGCCGATCTTGCGCTCTATCGCTCGAAGGATCAGGGCGGCGGCGCGCACAACGCTTACGAGCCGCAGCTTCATCAGCATGCCGAAGAACGGCGCGTCCTTGAAATCGCGCTGCGCAAGGCGCTCGAGAACAACGAATTTCTCGTCCATTACCAGCCCGTCGTCAGCGCCGAAAGCGGCATGATCGAGGGGTTCGAGGCGCTGCTGCGCTGGAACAATCCGTCGCTCGGCAATGTCAGCCCGGCGCGCTTCGTTCCGGTCGCCGAAGATGCCCGCCTGATCGGTCCGATCGGCGAGTGGGTGCTGCGTACGGCGTGCGCCGAAGCCAAGCGCTGGCCCGAAACGATCCGCGTCGCCGTCAACGTCTCGGCCGAACAGCTGACCGATGCGAGCTTCGTCACGTCGGTGATCTCCGCCCTGTCGCACAGCGGCCTGTCGCCGCACCGCCTGGAGCTCGAAGTCACCGAAAGCGTGTTCATGCGCGAAGGCACCGGCGCAGTCGGCGTACTCGATCAGTTGCTCGCGCTTGGCGTGCGGCTCGCGCTCGACGATTTCGGCACCGGCTATTCGTCGCTCGGCTATCTGTCGAAATGCAAGTTCAACACGATCAAGATCGACCGCCAGTTCGTGCAGGGCGCGGCCAAGAACGTCCCCGAATCGGTCGCGATCGTCCGCGCGGTCGTGGCGATGGCGGGGAGCCTGGGTATGAGCACGACGGCCGAGGGCGTCGAGACCGATGCCGAGCTCCAGACCGTCCGCCGCCTCGGCTGCCGCAAGGTCCAGGGCTATCTGTTCGGCCGCCCGATGCCCGCAAGTGAAGCGCGGCTGCTGTTCGACGCCGACCGTGCCGTCGCGTAGCTGCCGAGCGATTTAGCGAAGCTAAATCACCGAGCAGCACGCCCGGCCAGCCTTGCAAAGCAAGGACTGACGACGCGGCTTTGCCGCGGCGGGAGGGTTTGCAGGCCGTTCGCGCTTGCCTTGCGACCACGCGCGACCTCCGCTAAGAGCCGCGTTCCGGCGTGGAGGAGTGTAGCTCAGCTGGTAGAGCATCGGTCTCCAAAACCGAGGGTCATGGGTTCGAGTCCCCTCACTCCTGCCAGGCCGGAGCGAGCGCTGTAACGACAGCGCGGTCGCGACAGCGACGCGATCGGCCGGCCGGCGCGAAGCGACCGACGAGTCAGCGGCTTTGCCGATGGCGGCCCCTTGCCATTAAGAACGCGTGGCGTTAGGTGCCAAATTTCGCTGACATCGCGACATCCTCCCTTCCGGTCTCACCGGGGCCGGGCGGCTGTCTGCAAGAGCATGGGAACTTGAACATCGTGGCAAAGACGACTCCCGGCGAATTCATTCGCCAAGTGCGCGCCGAGACGGCAAAGGTCGTCTGGCCGACCAGCCGCGAGACGCTGATGACCGCGGTCATGGTCGTCATCATGACCGTCGTTCTCGGCATTTTCTTCTTCGGCCTCGACAGCGCATTCAGTGCGATCGTCAAGGCCCTGTTGTCGCTGGTAGGATAAGACATGGCGCGCTGGTACATCATTCACGCCTATTCGGGCTTCGAGAACAAGGTGCGCGACGCGATCATGGCCGACGCGACGCGCCTCGGCCTCGACGCGCTGGTCGAATCGGTCGAGGTTCCGACCGAGACGGTCACCGAAGTGCGCCGCGGCAAGAAGGTGCAGTCGGAAAAGAAGTTCTTTCCGGGCTATGTCCTCGCCAAGCTCAGCATGAACGACGACGTCTACCACCTCGTCAAGAACACGCCCAAGGTGACGGGCTTTCTCGGCTCGATGGGAAAGCCGCAGGCGATCAGCGAAGCCGAAGCCGCGCGCATCCTCAACACCAAGGAAGAAGCCGCCGCAGCGCCCAAGACCAAGATCAAGGTCGATTACGAGATCGGCGATTCGGTGAAGGTGCTCGACGGCCCGTTCGCGAGCTTCAACGGCATCGTCGAAGAGCTCGATTTCGACCGCAGCCGCGTCAAGGTCTCGGTCTCGATCTTTGGCCGCGCGACGCCGGTCGAACTCGAATTCGAACAGGTCGAGCGGTCCAAGTAACCGCCCTGCGCCCCGGCGCGGGAGCGTTCATTGATGGGTGGTGACCGCCTGGCCTACTTGAACGACGCGACGGCACGTCGTCGCCTCGTCGCCGCCGCTCTCGTCATCGCCATCGAAGCGCTGATCATCGTCGCGCTCATCCTCCTTGGCGCACCGCAGGAGACGCCGCGGCACATGTCGAGCGATCTCGTGGCGTTGACCCTCTCCGCGCCCAAGGCAACGCTGGCGAAGGCGACCAGAAGCCCAAGCCCGTCGTCCCGCCCCCGCGCGATGCCGCCGAAGAAAAAAGCGCCCGAGCTGCCGGTTCAGCCGAAACCGACGCCCAACATGGTCGTCGTCAGCAAGGAAGACTTCGCCGCATCGGACATCGGCAAGCTGAAGCCCGCGGGCGGCGCGGGCAGCAAGGCGGCGTACGGTCCCGGCGAAGGTCCGGGCGGCAAGACGCTGTACCCGGCCGAATGGTATGTCGAGCCTGGACGCAACGCGCTCGCACCCTATCTCAAGGGCAATGTTCCAAAGGGTAGCTGGGCAATGATCGCCTGTCACACGATCGAGCGTTACCATGTCGACAATTGCTACGGCCTCGGCGAATCGACGCCCGGCCTGTCGTCGGCGCTGCGACAGGCGGCGTGGCAGTTTCTGGTCCGTCCGCCGCGCGTCGATGGCCGACCGATGATCGGTGCCTGGGTTCGTATCCGCTTCGACTTTACCGAAGAGGCGGCCGACTAGGCGCTTCCCATTTTCCAAAAGCGCAGTTATGGGCCGCGGCTTCCAAGGCCGTGCCGAGGATTTGCGGGAGAGTGCATTCGCGCTCGTCTGAACCGCTAAACTTGAAAGAGAGTGAGAAAGACGATGGCAAAGAAGATTACCGGTTATATCAAGCTACAGGTGCCCGCGGGTGCCGCCAACCCCTCGCCGCCGATCGGCCCGGCCCTGGGCCAGCGCGGTGTCAACATCATGGAATTCTGCAAGGCGTTCAATGCGGCGACCGGCGAGATCGAAAAGGGCATGCCGATCCCGACGGTCATCACCGTCTACGCCGATCGCAGCTTTTCGTTCGCGACCAAGTCGGCACCCGCGAGCTTCCTGATCAAAAAGGCGGCGAACCTCAAATCAGGATCGAAGGAGCCGGGCAAGGTCTCCGCCGGGCAGATCGCGCGGTCCAAGCTCACCGAGATCGCCGAGACGAAGATGAAGGATCTGAACGCCAACGATATCGAAGCCGCGACGCGGATCATCGAAGGCAGCGCCCGCGCGATGGGCCTCGAAGTGGTGGAGGGCTGATCATGACCAAGCTGACCAAACGCGTGCAGGCGCACGCCACCGTCGATCGTGAGAAGCTGCACGGCGTCGATGAAGCCATCGCGATCGCCAAGGCCAACGCCACGTCTAAGTTCGACGAGACGATCGAAGTCGCGCTCGCCCTCGGCGTCGATCCGCGTCACGCCGACCAGATGGTGCGCGGCGTCGTCACCCTGCCCAAAGGGACCGGCAAGACCGTGCGCGTCGGCGTCTTCGCCAAGGGTGCCAAGGCCGACGAAGCGCGCGAAGCCGGTGCCGATGTCGTCGGTGCCGAAGACCTTCTGGAAATCGTGCAGGGCGGCAAGGTCGACTTCGACCGCTGCATCGCCACCCCCGACATGATGGGTCTGGTCGGACGTCTCGGCAAGATTCTTGGACCAAAAGGCATGATGCCCAACCCCAAGCTCGGCACGGTAACGATGAACGTCGGTGAAGCGGTCAAGGCTGCCAAGGGCGGCCAGGTCGAATATCGCGTCGAAAAAGCCGGGATCATCCATTCGGGCATCGGCAAGGCAAGCTTCACGCCCGAGGACCTGCGCGCCAATTTCGACGCGCTCGTCGACGCGGTCAGCAAGGCGAAGCCATCGGGTGCCAAGGGCAAATATCTGAAGAAAATCGCGATGAGCTCGAGCATGGGCCCTGGCATCAAGATCGATGTCGCGGAAATAACCGCCTAGCTCGAACCTGATTAGAAAAAAAGGGGCCGGACGTTCTCGCGTCCGGCCCCTTTCCTTTGCGCCCCCCGACGCCGGTTGATACACTCACCTCGAAGCGACCCGAAGGCGTTGTTCAAGCCGAAGCCATAGGTGTAATGCGCGCGTCACAATGCCAAGGATTTTGCAATCGAGCCGCGCTTCGTCGCACGAGTCCACCGGGCGCACGATCCGCTCGCCCTTTCTGTTTCCGTCACTGCCAAGCGAGATTCAAACCGAGCTGCGCGCCAACGCCACGCTACGCATGTTTGACGATGGCCAGCTCGTTCAGCAGCGCGGCGATGAATCGGACGGGTTCTGGCTGATCGAATCGGGGCAGGTCAAAATGGGCCGCTATAATCCCGATGGAGACATGCGCGTCTTTGCCATTCTGGGGGCAAAGGATTGTTTTGGCGAACAATCGTGCATCGGTGGGTTCCCGCGCGTGGCCGATGCTGTCGCCGTTGGCCCGACGCAGATTCTCTGGATTTCAATCGCCAGCTTTTTCAGCGCACTCGACAAGTCGCCGGGCACCGAGCGTGCGATGCTGCGGCTGCTTGCGTGTCAGTTGCAGGAGGCGCTCGATATTATTCTGGTGGTGCGCAAGATGCCCGCGCAAAAGCAATTGGCGCGCGCACTGACAACATTGTGCGGTTCGCGTCCGCCCCCCGTCACGCTCACTATTCGCCATGACGAACTGGCCGAGCTCGTCGGCGTGTCGCGCGTGACGATCGGGACGCTTTTGACCCGGCTTGAACGCGACGGGCTCCTGACCCGCGGCTATCGGCTACTGGTGATTCCCGAACCCAAGGCGCTTGGCAAATTTGCCCGGTCCTGACGTGCGACGGCATCGGTCGTGTTCTGTTGCTGGCCCACACCTTGCTCTGTCGCGAGTCGCTTGGCCTTGCGAAGTTCTGCTATCGGCCGCGCCTCGGCTCGGGGGTTCGCCCCTGCGCCACCGTCCGAGACAGTTGATAAGGGCTATCGGGCCTTCTTAATTTCCAGTCGATCCGATTGACCCCTCGGTCAGTTGCGCGCTGAATTGCCGGATCAATTCAACGTCGGCGTACGTGCGCAGTCAACCGCATCACTTGCCGCAGCCACTCGCACTGATGACTTTGCCAGCTGAAAAGATGAGCGACGCGGATGTCCCGTCAGCCAGTTTGTAAATCCAGTTGTCCACACCCGAGCCTATGACATTGTCCGGTGGACCCCAAGCCGCATCAACCTCGGTGGCGGCGGTCACCTTGCCAAAGTCGAGCTGATCGCAACGACGCGCCTTTGTCAGCGGGTGGGCATCGACCAGTACGCGCGGTTTGGGAGCAGGCCCGACACCGATAACCACCGCACGAGTCAAATTTCCTGAGTCCTGTTCCGAAAAAGTCAGCCAGAGCTGTTCATCACCGTCGAGATCGTATCGGCGAATGCCATCGCCCGGCCCAAAACTGCGTGGCTCGCCCCAGCGACTGGTGACGTCGGCATAGGTCGTGGTGAAGTCGAGTTTGAGATCGGAAAGTTTCGGCATAGGCGTGCGCGCTCCTGCTTGGGTCGTATTAGAACTGGCACTTTGCGCCTTTGGTATCGACGAGCATTCCCCCATTGCAAGGATCAGCGCAGCGCTACAGACCCGCGACACGCGATTGCACAAAATGGGCAAAGTCCGATATCCTATGGTTTTGGTCCGACCTGAGCGCCCGGTGTGACGGCGTAATAGCCGACAAACCTCACATAATTCAAATCATTGCCCGCGCCGTCGGAGCCAACGAACCGGTTTGCGGAGCGCGGATCGACAATGAGTTTTCCAGAGCCATCGAGATTCGTTGCCGGGCCATTGCCGCCCTTGCCGCTCCACGAGCCGTCCTCATTGTGACGATACCAATGATAATCCTGAATCCCGTCCTTGTTGTCGACAACCAGTGCGACGATGTAACTGCCCTTTGGTGCCTTCAACGTGTCCGACGGCTTCTCACCAAGCCACTGGATACCCGTTGTTTTGCCGTCAGCAGCGATAGCAGACTTCAACTTTCCGATATCGATTTTGCCATCGGTGAAATAATTCTGCGGCACGTTGGCACGTTCGCCTGGCTGTGGCTTGGCGCTGCGGGCTAGCGAAAGGTCGTTGACGGCATAGACGTAGCAATTGTTATATTCTTGCTGCGCGGAGCCGACGCCCTTTTTCCATTCTCCGGGCTCATATTTGGGTTCGGCACCCGACATGCGGACACCCAAACCATCCGTCTTCGTACCGTCCTTCAAGGTGATGATGACAGGATTTCCCGCAGCAATAGCCGCGCGAGTGTCCGCGGCACGACGCAACTCACCGACTTCAGTTGGTGACAACAACGTCTCGACGGCCTTGCGCACATCGGCAGCGCGCGCCGGATCCTTGGTGGCAAGCTCGGCAAGCTTTCCATCGATTGCCTTAATGTCGTGAACCTTACTTTTTGTCGCATCCCCAACAATTTTCTGGGCGGTGGCAAGCGGCGTTTCGGTCAAGCGCGCAGCGACCGGCATTGCGCGGCTTACAGCGCCGGTTGACCCTAAATCTAAATAGCCTGTGCTCGGCATCCTTGTTTAGCGTTGAGTGTGTATTAACTCATCAGGAATGCGCCGAATCTAAACGATCCGTTTAGTTGATGGGGCGCTCGCGACTTGACCTTCGCCGCAATTCCGCTAATGGCCCGCGCTCACCCAACCGGCGTTCGCGTCGTTCGGGCCGTCCGAGACAGTTGGTGCTTCGCATGTTGCGGGGCTTAATTTCCAGCCGAGACGGGGAACAGTTTTTGCCGCGCCGTAACGGGCGCGTCGGGTAACCAGACCCCTCGGGCGGGCCGCGCAAGGCTCGCATCCAGCGATCCTTTGCGGCTCGAATGTGTGCGTCATGTCGGCGCATGCAAACACGCAGGAGAATGGCATGGACCGTACTGAAAAGTCCGATCTGGTCACCAGTCTGAACGCAAGCCTCGCCACGGTCGGCGTGGTCGTCGTCGCTCGCAATCTGGGGCTGACGGTCGCCCAAACCACCGACCTCAGGACGAAAATGCGCGAAGCCGGGGCCAGTTTCCGGGTTACCAAGAACAAGCTTGCCAAGCTCGCGATCGAGGGCACCCCCTACCAGGCGATCGGCTCCATGCTGACCGGCCCGACCGGGTTCGCCACATCGACCGACCCCGTGGCGGCCGCGAAAGTGGCCGTGGATTTTGCGAAGACGAACGACAAGTTCGAACTCGTGGGCGGGGCGATGGGCGATACGCTCCTCGACGTGAATGGCGTGAAGGCGTTGGCAACGCTGCCTTCGCTCGACGAACTGCGCGCCAAGATCATTGGCCTGGTGCAAGCACCGGCGACCAAGGTCGTGCAGATCATCCAGGCACCGGCCGGGCAACTCGCCCGCGTCCTTTCGGCTTATGCCGAGAAGGAAGCCGCATAGTTTTCGTATTTTCAACCTAATTGAAGGAACATATAAATGGCTGATCTCGCAAAAATCGCCGAAGACCTGTCGGCGCTGACCGTTATCGAAGCGGCTGAACTTTCGAAGATGCTTGAAGAAAAATGGGGCGTTTCGGCGGCGGCGGCGGTTGCCGCGGCACCGGCTGCCGGTGGTGGCGCTGCCGCTCCGGCTGCCGAAGAGCAGACCGAATTCGACGTTATCCTGACCGGCGACGGCGGCAACAAGATCGCGACGATCAAGGAAGTCCGCGCGATCACCGGCCTCGGCCTCACCGAAGCCAAGGCCGCAGTCGAAGCCGCGCCCAAGGCGATCAAGGAAGGCGTGTCGAAGGACGAAGCCAACAAGGTCAAGGCGCAGCTCGAAGCTGTCGGCGCGACGGTGGAATTGAAGTAAGCCGCTGTGGGGCGTGGCGGCACGTTGCCGCTCGACTCCCGAAAGGCCGGCCGGCGGGCAACGCCCGACCGGCGGCATGGGCTTTGCCCGTGCCTTGCATAAAGAAAGGGCGGCGCTCGCAAAGCGCCGCCCTTTCTGCTTTAGCGCAGCCGCATGAAGATCATCGGCATCATCGCGGCGCTGGCTCAAGAGGCCGATGCGATTTTTCCCGGACAAGGCCTCATCGAAACCGGCTTCCGCCGCGTCGCGCTCGGCGATCGCACGTTCATCATTGCGACGAGCGGCATCGGCAAGGTCAACGCAGCCCTCGGCGCGAGCAATCTCGTCCTGCGGCACAAGGCCCAGCTGCTTTTCGTCATCGGAACCGCAGGCGCGCTTGGCCCTCGCCACGGCACGTTTGTGATTACCGAGGCGGTCCAGACCGACTATGGCGCACGGCGCAGCGACGGTTTCGCTCATTTTCGTGCCGGGGAATGGCCGATCGGCGCGGCCTCCTGCCCGCCGTACGAAGCGACTGCGCTGACGACCACCCTCCCCCGGGCGCGCATCGCCACGAGCGACGCTTTCGTCGAATGCCCCGATCATGCCGCTTACCTGCTTGACGTCCTCGGCTGCGACCTGATCGACATGGAAACCGGCGCGGTTGCGCAAGCAGCAGCAGCGCTTGACGTGTCGTGGGCGGCGGTGAAGGCAACGACCGACGCGGTCGACGGTGACAGCGCCAGCGACTTCACCGCGAACCTGATGCGCGCCGCAAAGGATGCCGCCGCAGCCGCCGAACAAATACTCGACCGGGTTTGACAATCGCCGCCGCAAATCCTATCTCCAGTTCACTCCCGCCAGATCGAGACATGAAGCGCCGTCGCGCAGCGCTTCGACACGGATGATCGGCAGGGGTTTCACGCGACGTTGAACGAAACGCTCAGGCGCACCCGCGTCCGGGCGGCTCGTGCGTCGCGGCGCTTCGCAAACGGCTGACTCACAAAAGGCGAACGAACACCATGGCAACGCAAGCGGCTCCGGCGAACCACACCAAGCGCATACGCAAGGTGTTCGGCAACATTCACGAAGTCGTGGCGATGCCCAACCTGATCGAGGTGCAGCGCGAATCGTACGAGCAGTTCCTGCGCTCGGATGCGTCGATCGGTTATGTCTCGGGCCTTGAAAAGACATTGCGCAGCGTGTTTCCGATCCGCGATTTCGCCGGCACGGCCGAGCTCGACTTCGTTCATTACGAACTCGAAGAGCCCAAGTTCGACACCGAGGAATGCCGCCAGCGCGGGATCACCTATGCCGCGCCGATGCGCGTCACGCTTCGCCTGATCGTGTTCGAAGTCGATTCGGAAACGGAAACCCGCTCGGTTCTCGATATCAAGGAGCAGGACGTCTACATGGGCGACATGCCGCTGATGACGCACAACGGCACCTTCATCATCAACGGCACCGAGCGCGTCATCGTCTCGCAGATGCACCGCAGCCCGGGCGTCCTTTTCGACCATGACCGCGGCAAGACGCATTCGTCGGGCAAATATCTGTTTGCCGCGCGCGTCATTCCCTATCGCGGCTCGTGGCTCGATTTCGAATTCGACGCCAAGGACATCGTCAACGTCCGCATCGACCGCAAGCGCAAGCTGCCCGTCACCGCGTTGCTGTTCGCGCTCGGGCTTACGGCGGAGGAAATCCTTGCCGAGTTCTACAACACCGTCACCTATGTGCGCGGGTCGGGCGGATGGCAGGTGCCTTATGTCAGCGAGAACTGGCGCGGGCAGAAGCCGATGTACGACGTCGTCGACGCCAAGTCGGGCGAAGTCGTGTTCGCCGCCGGGCAGAAAGTCTCTCCGCGTGCAGCCACCAAGGCGGGCAAGGACGGGCTCGAGATGCTCCTCATCCCGACCGAGGAAATCTTCGGTCGCTATTCGGCAGTCGACCTGATCAACGAATCGACAGGTGAAATTTATGTCGAGGCCGGCGACGAACTGTCGGCCGAAAATCTCGAGAAGCTCGACAAGGCGGGTGCGGAGTCGATCGTCCTGCTCGACATCGACCATGTCAACACCGGCCCGTGGATCCGCAACACGCTGAAGGTCGACAAGGCCGAGGATCGCGACCACGCCTTGTCCGACATCTACCGTGTCATGCGTCCCGGCGAGCCGCCGACGCGCGAAACCGCCGAAGCGCTGTTCGCCGGATTGTTCTTCGATCCCGATCGCTACGACTTGTCCGCCGTCGGTCGCGTGAAGCTCAACATGCGCCTCGAACTCGACGCGTCCGACGATCACACGACGCTGCGCCGCGAAGACATCATGGCGGTGGTCAAGACGCTCGTCGGCCTGAAGGACGGCAAGGGCGACATCGACGACATCGACAATCTCGGCAACCGCCGTGTCCGGTCGGTCGGCGAACTGCTCGAGAACCAGTACCGCGTCGGCCTGCTGCGCATGGAGCGCGCGGTGAAGGAGCGCATGTCGTCGGTCGACGTCTCGACCGTGATGCCCAACGACCTGATCAACGCGAAGCCCGCAGTTGCCGCGGTGCGCGAATTCTTCGGCTCGTCGCAGCTGTCGCAGTTCATGGATCAGACCAATCCCCTGTCCGAAGTGACGCACAAGCGCCGCGTCTCGGCGCTCGGGCCGGGTGGTCTGACTCGCGAACGGGCGGGCTTCGAAGTCCGCGACGTTCACCCGACCCATTATGGTCGCATCTGTCCGATCGAGACGCCCGAAGGCCCGAACATCGGGCTCATCAACAGCCTCGCCTCGTTCAGCCGCGTCAACAAGTACGGCTTCATCGAAACGCCGTACCGCAAGGTCGTCGATCATAAAGTCACCGACGACGTCGTCTATCTGTCGGCGATGGAAGAAGCCAAGCACACGATCGCGCAGGCCAATGCCGAGCTGAGCGGTGACAAGGGCTTTGTCGAAGAACTGGTGTCGTCGCGTCAGGCGGGCGAGTTCCTGATGGCGGTCCCGACCAACATCACGTTGATGGACGTCAGCCCCAAGCAGCTCGTTTCGGTGGCGGCTTCGCTCATCCCGTTCCTTGAAAACGACGACGCCAACCGTGCATTGATGGGCTCGAACATGCAGCGTCAGGCCGTGCCACTGGTCCGCGCCGAAGCGCCGTTCGTCGGCACCGGCATGGAAGAAACCGTTGCGCGCGATTCGGGCGCTGCGGTCGCCGCCAAGCGCGGCGGTATCGTCGATCAGGTCGATGCCGCGCGCATCGTCATCCGTGCGACCGGCGAAGTCGATGCAGGACATTCGGGCGTCGACATCTACACGCTGCAAAAGTTCCAGCGTTCGAACCAGAACACCTGCATCAACCAGCGTCCGCTGGTTAAGGTCGGCGACGTCATCACTGCCAAGCAGATCATCGCCGACGGTCCGTCGACCGAATTCGGCGAGCTCGCGCTCGGCCGCAACACGCTCGTCGCGTTCATGCCGTGGAATGGCTACAACTACGAGGATTCGATCCTGATCAGCGAGCGCATCGTCAAGGACGACGTGTTCACCTCGATCCATATCGAAGAATTCGAAGTCATGGCGCGCGACACCAAGCTCGGGCCCGAAGACATCACCCGCGACATCCCCAACGTCGGCGAGGAAGCGCTTCGCAACCTCGACGAGGCGGGTATCGTGTACATCGGTGCCGAGGTCGAACCCGGCGACATCCTTGCCGGCAAGATCACGCCCAAGGGCGAATCGCCGATGACGCCTGAGGAAAAGCTCCTCCGCGCGATCTTCGGTGAGAAGGCGTCCGACGTCCGCGATACGTCACTGCGGCTCCCGCCCGGCGTTGCCGGAACGGTGGTCGAGGTGCGTGTGTTCAACCGTCACGGCATCGACATCGATGACCGTACGCGCGCCATTCAGGCCGAGGAAAAGGATCGCCTGGCGAAGGATCGCGACGACGAACGCGGCATCCTCAACCGCGCGTCGTGGAGCCGCCTGCGTGAAATGCTGCTCGGACAAACCGTCAGTGCCGCGCCGAAGGGGGTCAAGAAGGGCGCCAAGATCGATGCCGCGCTGCTCGAAAGCGTGGAGCATTTCGAATGGTGGAAAATCGCCGTCGAAGACGACTCGCGCCAGTCGGACCTGGAGGCGGTCAAGGCGCAGTACGACGACGCAGTCGGGCTCATCAACGCGAAGTACGAGGACCGCGTCGAAAAGCTAGAGCGCGGCGATGACCTCCCCCCCGGCGTGCTCAAGATGGTCAAGGTGTTCGTCGCGGTGAAGCGCAAGCTGCAACCGGGTGACAAGATGGCCGGGCGGCATGGGAACAAGGGCGTCATCAGCCGCATCCTGCCGAACGAGGACATGCCGTTCCTCGCCGACGGGACGCCGGTCGATATCGTGCTCAACCCGCTGGGCGTGCCGTCACGCATGAACGTCGGTCAGATTTTCGAGACGCATCTCGGCTGGGCGGCGCGCGGGTTGGGTCAGCAGATCACCGATGCGCTCGAAGCGTGGCGTGAAGCGAACCCTGAAGGCAAGGCCGGCAAGCCTCCTGAGGCGGTGCGCGAACGGCTGAAGACGGTCTACGGTGAAAAATATCACGCCGAGATCGCCGAGCGTTCGGACGAAGAGATCGTCGAGATGGCGGGCCTGCTGAAGAACGGTGTGCCGATGGCAACGCCGGTGTTCGACGGCGCGCGCGAAGCCGATGTGTCGGACATGCTGACGCTGGCGGGCCTCGATACGTCGGGCCAGTCGGACCTGTATGACGGACGCACCGGCGACATGTTCGACCGCAAGGTAACGGTTGGATACATCTACATGCTCAAGCTCCACCATCTCGTCGACGACAAGATCCACGCACGGTCGATCGGGCCATACAGCCTCGTCACACAGCAGCCGCTGGGTGGTAAGGCGCAGTTCGGCGGACAGCGGTTCGGCGAAATGGAGGTCTGGGCGCTCCAGGCCTATGGTGCCGCCTATACGTTGCAGGAAATGCTCACGGTCAAATCCGACGACGTCGTCGGCCGCACCAAGGTCTACGAGGCGATCGTCAAGGGCGACGACACCTTCGAGGCGGGCATTCCCGAGAGCTTCAACGTACTCGTCAAGGAAATGCGGTCGCTCGGCCTGAATGTCGAGCTGACCAGCTTCGACAAGATGGAAGAGGACGAAATTCCCGCAATCGCGGCGGAGTGAGATTGAGACTGCCGTCACCCTGAACTTGTTTCAGGGTCCATGCCTCCGCAAAGACCAGCAGGTCGCGTGACGGGATGGATGCTGAAACAAGTTCAGCATGACGGCAGAGTTTGATGAAATCTTTTCTAGCCCACGCACTGGGCTCAGGAGCTACCGAATATGAACGAACTGACCAATTTCGCAAATCCCGTCGCAAAGCCGGAAACCTTCGACCAGATCCAGATCGGCATCGCCTCGCCAGAGCGCATCCGTTCGTGGTCGTTCGGCGAGATCAAGAAGCCCGAGACGATCAACTACCGCACGTTCAAGCCCGAGCGTGACGGCCTGTTCTGCGCGCGCATCTTTGGTCCGATCAAGGATTATGAGTGCCTGTGCGGCAAGTACAAGCGCATGAAGTACAAGGGCATCGTCTGCGAAAAATGCGGTGTCGAAGTCACCGTTTCGAAGGTCCGCCGCGAACGCATGGGCCACATCGAGCTTGCCGCGCCCGTCGCGCACATCTGGTTCCTGAAATCGCTGCCAAGCCGCATCGGCCTGCTGCTCGACATGCAGCTGAAGCAGCTTGAGCGCGTCCTCTATTTCGAAGCCTATATCGTTGTCGAGCCGGGCCTGACCCCGCTCGAAAAATTCCAGCTGCTGACCGAGGACGAACTGCTCGAAGCACAGGACGAATATGGCGAAGATGCGTTCAGTGCCGGGATCGGTGCCGAAGCCGTGCGCCGGATGCTCGAGGAACTCGACCTCGTCGGCGAACGCCAGGCGCTGCTCGACGAACTCGCGGTCACGAAGTCCGAACTGAAGCCCAAGAAGATTATCAAGCGGCTGAAAGTCGTCGAGAGCTTCATCGATTCGGGCAACCGCCCCGAATGGATGATCCTCGAAGTCGTGCCGGTCATTCCGCCCGAACTGCGCCCGCTGGTGCCGCTCGACGGTGGCCGTTTCGCGACGTCGGATCTGAACGACCTCTATCGCCGTGTCATCAACCGCAACAATCGTCTTAAGCGGCTCATGGAACTGCGCGCGCCCGACATCATCGTCCGCAATGAAAAGCGCATGCTGCAGGAATCGGTCGACGCGCTGTTCGACAACGGCCGTCGCGGCCGCACGATCACGGGTGCCAACAAGCGTCCGCTGAAATCGCTCTCGGACATGCTCAAGGGCAAGCAGGGCCGCTTCCGCCAGAATTTGCTCGGCAAGCGCGTCGATTATTCAGGGCGCTCGGTTATCGTCACCGGTCCCGAACTCAAGTTGCACCAGTGCGGCCTGCCCAAGAAAATGGCTTTGGAGCTCTTCAAGCCGTTCATCTACGCGCGCCTCGACGCCAAGGGTCTGTCGATGACCCTGAAGCAGGCCAAGAAGTGGGTCGAAAAAGAGCGCAAGGAAGTCTGGGATATCCTCGACGAGGTCATCCGCGAGCATCCCGTGATGCTCAACCGTGCGCCGACGCTTCACCGCCTCGGCATTCAGGCGTTCGAACCCGTCCTGATCGAAGGCAAGGCGATCCAGCTTCACCCGCTGGTCTGTTCGGCGTTCAATGCCGACTTCGACGGTGACCAGATGGCCGTCCACGTTCCGCTGAGCCTCGAAGCGCAGCTGGAAGCGCGCGTCCTGATGATGTCGACCAACAACATCCTGAGCCCTGCCAACGGCAAGCCGATTATCGTCCCCTCGCAGGACATGGTCCTCGGGCTCTATTATCTGTCGATGCTCAAGGAAGGCGAGCCCGGCGAAGGCATGATGATCTCCGACATGGTCGAAGTGCATCAGGCGCTCGAGGCCAAGGCGGTGACGCTGCACACCAAGATCATCAGCCGCGTTCCGCAGACGAACGAAGCTGGCGAGCAGGTCATGCAGCGCTTCGAAACCACACCCGGGCGCATGCTCCTCGGCGAGTGCCTGCCCAACAACCACAAGGTGCCGTTCGATGTCGTCAACCGCCTGCTGACCAAGAAGGAAGTCGGCGACGTCATCGACATCGTCTATCGCCACGCGGGCCAGAAAGAGACCGTATTGTTCGCCGATGCGATCATGAGTCTGGGCTTCAAGCACGCGTTTCAGGCAGGCATTTCGTTCGGCAAGGACGATATGATCATCCCCGATTCCAAAGTCGGCACGGTCGACGATACCCGCGCGCTCGTGAAGGATTTCGAGCAGCAGTATCAGGACGGTCTGATCACGCAGCAGGAAAAGTACAACAAGGTGATCGACGCTTGGAGCCGTTGCGGCGACCAGGTGGCGAACGCCATGATGGACGAAATCCGCAGCGTGAAGCGCTACGAGGACGGCCCGATGAAGGGTCGCGAAAAGCCGATCAACTCGATCTACATGATGGCGCATTCGGGTGCGCGTGGTTCACAGGCGCAGATCAAGCAGCTTGCGGGCATGCGCGGGCTGATGGCCAAGCCGAGCGGAGAGATCATCGAAACGCCGATCATCTCGAACTTCAAGGAAGGCCTGACCGTCCTCGAATATTTCAACTCCACCCACGGCGCGCGCAAGGGTCTCGCAGACACGGCGTTGAAGACGGCGAACTCGGGCTATCTTACGCGCCGCCTCGTCGACGTGTCGCAGGACTGCACGATCGTCGAACTCGATTGCGGCACCGAACGCGCGCTCGAGATGAAGGCGATCGTTCAGGGCGGCTCTGTGATCGCCTCGCTCGGCGAACGTATTCTCGGGCGCACCACGGCGGAGGACATCGTCGACACGAAGTCGAACGAAACCGTTATCGCGAGTGGTACCCTGCTCGACGAAGCCAACATCCTGACGATCGAGGCAATCGGCACGCAGGCGGTTAAAATCCGTTCGCCGCTGATCTGCGAGAGCGTCGGCGGTGTTTGCGGAGCCTGCTATGGCCGCGATCTCGCGCGCGGGACGCCGGTCAACATCGGCGAAGCCGTCGGCGTCATCGCCGCGCAATCGATCGGTGAACCCGGCACCCAGCTGACGATGCGGACCTTCCACATCGGCGGCGCGGCGCAGCTCAACGAACAGTCGAACATCGACGCGCTCGCCGACGGCAGCTTCGAATATCGCGACCTGCGCATCATCAAGGACAAGGCGGGTCGCCGCGTGTCGTTGTCGCGTCAGGGCGAAATCGCGATCGTCGATGCGGATGGCCGCGAACGCGCCGTGCACCGCATCCCGTACGGCGCTTATCTGCTGTTCGACGACGGCGCGCAGGTGAAGCAGGGTGACCGTCTCGTCGAATGGGATCCGTTCACGATGCCGGTCATCACCGAAACCGGCGGCATCGTGAAATATCAGGACCTGGTCGAGGGGCAGACGCTCACCGAACAGACCGACGAGGCCACCGGAATCGCCAACAAGGTCGTCACCGAATATCGTCAGGGCCGGTCGAAGGAAGACCTGCGCCCGCGCCTGACGCTGCTCGGCGAAGGCGACAGCGACGCGGCGCGCTACATGCTCGCGGTCGGCGCGACGCTGTCGGTCGACGACGGCGCGACGGTCTTTGCGGGCGACGTGCTTGCACGCGTCTCCAGAGAAGCCGCCAAGACACGCGACATCACCGGCGGTCTGCCGCGTGTTGCCGAGCTGTTCGAGGCGCGCATCCCCAAGGAAAACGCGATCATCGCGCGGACTTCGGGCCGGGTCGTCTTCGGCAAGGATTACAAGGCCAAGCGCAAGATCGGCATCCAGCCCGAGGATGGCGGCGAGCTGGCGGAATATCTCATCCCGAAGTCGAAAGTCATCGACGTGCAGGAAGGCGATTACGTCAAGCGCGGCGACAACCTGATCGGCGGATCGCCCAACCCGCATGACATTTTGGAAGTCATGGGGATCGAGCCGCTCGCCGAATATCTCGTTGCCGAAATCCAGGAAGTCTACCGGTTGCAGGGCGTGAAGATCAACGACAAGCACATCGAAACGATCGTTCGCCAGATGCTGCAGAAGGTCGAGATCACCAACGGCGGCGATACGACGTTGCTGGCGGGCGAACAGGTCGACCGAACCGAGATGGACGAGACCAATGCCAAGCTGACCAAGGGCCAGGCACCTGCAGAAGGCAAGCCGGTCCTGCTCGGCATCACCAAGGCGAGCCTGCAGACGCGCAGCTTCATCTCGGCGGCGTCGTTCCAGGAAACCACGCGCGTGCTGACCGAAGCTTCGGTGCAGGGCAAGAAGGATACGCTGACCGGCCTCAAGGAAAACGTGATCGTCGGTCGCCTGATCCCGGCGGGCACGGGCGCAGGCCTCAACCGCCTCCGCGTGACCGCCACCAGTCGCGATGCTGCGCTGCGTGCGCAACAGCGCGACTGGCAGGCATCGCTGATCGCACCGAACAGCGCGGCCGAGGAGCACGAGGCCGAACTTCGCCAGCCGGTCGAAGCCGACACCGGCGACGATGCTCTCGGCGAAGTGGTGACATCGGGGCACGGGACCGATGCCGACGCGGGCGATTATCTGAACGATTGACCGGCGCATTCGATGCCCCGACCGTAAATTTACGGTCGGGGCGGCTTGCGAGACAAATTCCGGGAAACGTCCCTCCGAGACAAAAACGATCTTAAGCGGTTGTTTTTTCCCGGACGAATATTAATGTGCCGTTCATACATCGAATCGGGATCGTCGGTGTGGGGCAATGACCCTTAGGATTTGCTCAAAAACCTGGAGACGTCCCATGAAATCTTCGATGAAACTCGGACTACTCTGTGCGACGCTTCTGGCGAGCACGTCCGCTGCGAACGCCGCTGCTTTTCTGACCGGCGACATCTTCGCGGCGACCAACAACGGCAACGTGGCTCATTACAACAGCGCCGGAACGCTGATCGAAACGCTAAACACCGCTCAGGGCGGCTTCACGACTGGCATGGCGTTCAGTTCGACCGGGAACCTGTACGTCACTAATTTCTCAACAGGCAATATCACCCGCTTCAGCGGCACCAACGGCGCGATCATCGCGCCAAACCCCTTCGTAACGCCGACCAGTTCGCCCGAATCGATCGTGTTCGATGCGGCAGGAAATTTCTACGTCGGTCGGGCCAACGCGTCGTTCCAGAAATATTCGGCTGCTGGTGCCTTGCTGACGACCTATTCCACGCCGGTCAACACTGACTGGATCGACTTGGCAGCCAATCAGACGACAATGTTCTACAATGACGAAGGCGGCCAGATCAGGCGGTGGAACACCGCCACGAACACCGCGCTTGCCGACTTCGTCAACACGACCGCCAACGGCGGCACGGCATCATTCGCGCTGCGTATCCTGAGCAATGGAGACGTTTTGAGCGCGGCGGGAAGCCGCGTCAATCAATACAGTGCTGCCGGGGCGTTTCTGGGCTTTTATGATGTCGGTGGCGTTGACGGGTTCTTCGCGCTGAATGTGGATCCAAGCGGGAACAGCTTCATGACGGGAAGCTTTTCGAATGCGACCTTGTATCGCTTCACGATCGGGGCGTTCGGCAACAACACGCAGACCCAGACGATCAACACCGGGGCCGGAGCTAGCAGCCTGTTCGGCGTTGCGATTGCCGGCGAGAAAGTTGTCGGCAATCCCAACCCGGTTCCGGAAAGTTCGACGTGGATCATGATGATCGCAGGCTTTGGCCTTGTTGGCGGTGCACTGCGCTATCGTCGCCGCGCGACCACAGTCTCCTATGGCTGAACCCATGCGTGACTAAGCGAAATTGATTGGGCCCTCCGGCATCGTCCGGGGGGCCTTTTCTTTTGCAGCGCTGAAAGCTGATCCGTAGCCCGCACAACAAAGACTTGCGTTTCGCCGACACTTGTCCTGCTATCCTGCGCGTCACGCAGGGGATCGCATCACTGGACATCAACCCGCTTTATTCGGTCGCAGGCGCACTCGTCGGGGTGCTTGTCGGGATGACAGGCGTCGGCGGCGGATCGCTGATGACGCCGCTGCTCGTGCTGCTGTTCGGTTTCCACCCGTCGACCGCGGTCGGCACCGATCTGTTGTTCGCCTCGGTCACCAAGACGGTGGGCGGTGCCGTCCACGGCCAGCGCGGCACGGTCGACTGGACGATCGTCCGCCGCCTCGCCAGTGGCAGCGTCCCTGCAGCCGTGCTGACGCTCCTCACGCTGAACGCGCTCGGCAAGCCGTCCGGCACCACGGAACACATCATCATGAGCGTACTCGGCGTGACGCTCGTGCTGACCGGCGCGTCGGTGCTGTTCCGAACGCAGATCGTCGTCTGGGCGACACGCACGTTCGGCACGCGCAATGCCGGCCACCGCGCCGCTTCGACATTGTTGCTCGGCGCGATCTTGGGCGTGCTCGTGTCGATCTCCTCGGTCGGCGCGGGCGCGATCGGGGTCACCGCGCTCCTGATCCTCTATCCCGGCATGCCGGTCGCAAGGATCGTCGGCTCGGACATCGCGCATGCCGTGCCGCTGACGCTCGTTGCGGGCATCGGCCACTGGCTGATCGGCACGGTCGACTTCGCCCTTCTGGCCAGCCTGCTCGTCGGGTCGATCCCCGGGATCGTCGTCGGGAGCCTGATCGGCAGCCGCGCGAGTGATCGCGTCCTGAAGCCGGTGCTGGCGGTTGTGCTCGTCACCGTCGGCGCAAAGTTGCTGCTTTAGACTTCGAAACGCAGCCGCTATGTGCCTCCCCGATGCTCAAGGTCGCGAGTTACAACATCCACAAGGGCATCGGCCTCGACCGGATGCGCCGGCCCGAACGGATCATCGACGTGCTGTGCGAACTCGATGCCGACATCGTCGCGTTGCAGGAAGCCGACCGGCGCTTCGGCACGCGCGCGTCGGCGCTGCCGCCCGAACTGATCCTGTCGACCTCGGACTTCACACCGGTCGAATTGAACCGGCGCGACCACAGCATCGGCTGGCACGGCAATGCCATCCTGGTCAGGAACGACGCCGAGATCCTGACGCACGCGCATATCGAACTGCCGACTCTCGAACCGCGCGGCGCGGTGCTCGCCGAAGTGCGGGTGAAGGGTGTGCGCATCCGCGTCGTCGCGATGCACCTCGACCTCTCGGGCCTCTGGCGGCGGCGACAGGCACGCGCGATCATCATGGCGCTCGAAGCGCGGCGGCCGCTGCCGACGATCCTGATGGGCGACCTCAACGAATGGAGTCATCACGGCGGCTGCCTGCGCGACTTTGCGCATCATTTCCGCATCGCCCCCACGCCGCCAAGCTTTCACACGCGCCGGCCGGTGGCGCGGCTCGACCGCATCATGGTCGACCGGTCGCTTCACGTCGCCAGCTGCGGCGTTCATCACAGCGTCAAGGCGCGGCGCGCCAGCGACCATTTGCCGATCTGGGCGCGAATTGACGCTGGCCCGCCGCCGAGATAATTGTATGCAACACCAATTAGTTGGCAAGGGGTCGGTGAATTGAGGGGCAACAAACTGGATGCGATCACCACGCCGCATGTCGAAGGCGACGAGGATATCGGCGCGATCAACGACATCCTGGGTTTTCACATCCGGCTGGCGCACGGTGCTGTCTATCGCCACTTCATGGAGACGTTCGCCGATCTCGACCTGACGCAAAAGCAGGTCTCTGTCCTCTGGCTCATCGACGATCATCCCGACATCGCGCAGACCGACCTTGCGCTGCGCCTGCGCATGGACCGCGCAACGGTCATGGCGATCGTCAACCGGCTGCAGGCGCGCTACTATCTGATCCGCGGAAAATCGGCGAGCGACGGCCGGAAACAGACGCTCAATCTCACGCCTGCGGGCAACAGCGCGCTGGCGCAGGCCCGCAAGGCGATCATCGCGCATGAAGACTGGCTGAAAAGCCGCTTCACCGCCAAGGAAGTGACCAGGCTGATCGAACTGCTGACGCGTATTCATGAGTGAGCTGAGCCGATGACCGATCCGCGCACGATAATCGACACCGCGCCGATGCGACCGCTTCAGATCGCGGCCGTGGCGGTGACGATCGGCCTCAACGCGCTCGACGGCTTCGATGTGCTCTCCATCAGCTTTGCGTCGCCGGGGATCGCCAAGGAATGGGGCATCGACCGCGCGGCACTCGGCGCGGTCCTCTCGATGGAGCTGATCGGCATGGCGATCGGCTCGATCTTTCTCGGCGGCGTCGCCGACCGGATCGGGCGGCGACCGATGATTCTCGGTTGTCTCAGCGTCATGGCGCTCGGCATGCTCGGCGCGACGACATCGCACGACGTCGTTACATTGTCGGTCTGGCGCGTGCTGACCGGCCTTGGCATCGGCGGCATGCTCGCGGCGATCAACGCCGTCGCCGCGGAGTTCTCGAACGTCAGGCGGCGCGGACTTTCGCTCGCGCTCATGGTGATCGGCTACCCGATCGGCGCGGCGCTGGGCGGCGCCTTCGTCAGTTCGTTGCTGAAGGGCGGCGACTGGCGCGTGGTGTTCGAATTCGGTGCGATCGTCACCGCCTGCTTCATTCCGCTCAGCTGGTTCCTGATCCCCGAATCGATCCCCTATCTGGCAAGCAGGCAACCCCCCGGCGCGCTCGACCGCATCAACCGGACGCTCGTTCGCTTCGGACATCCGATCGCGACCGGACTGAGCGCCGACCCGGCGCAGACGTCGCGCGCTTCGATCAGCGCGCTGTTCGGACCTGGCATGATCGCGACGACGATCATCGTCACCTTTGCCTATTTCGCACATGTCGTCAGCTTTTACTTCATCCTGAAATGGATCCCCAAGATCGTAACCGACATCGGCTTCAACCCGGCGCTCGCGGGGGGCGTGCTGGTCTGGGCCAACGTCGGCGGTGCGCTCGGCGGCGCGGTCTTTGGCCTCCTTACGCAGGGTTTTCCGCTGAAGGCGCTGACGATCGGCGCGCTGGCGATCGGCGGCGCGCTCGTGGCGCTGTTCGGGCGCGGTGCGGCCGAACTGTCGACGCTCGCGACCGTCGCTGCGGTGGCAGGCTTCTTCACCAACGGCGCGATCGTCGGGCTCTACTCGATCTTCGCTTATGCTTTCCCCACGCACCTGCGCGCGACCGGAACGGGCTTTGCGATTGGTGTCGGACGCGGCGGCGCGGCGCTGGCACCGTTCGCGGCGGGCGTGCTGTTTCAGGCCGGCTATGGGCTTCAGACAGTGGCGATCGTCATGGCCTGCGGATCGCTGCTGGCGGCGGCTGCGCTCTCGATGCTAAGGATCGGCGAAACCGCGCGGGGCTAAGGCATGCAGCATTTCGATGTCGTGATCGTCGGCGCGGGCCACGGCGGCGCGCAGGCTGCGATCGTTCTGCGCCAACAAGGGTTCGAAGGAACGATCGCGATGATCGGACGCGAGTCCGAACCGCCTTACGAACGCCCGCCGCTTTCGAAAGACTATCTCGCGCGCGAGAAATCGTTCGAGCGGCTCTACATCCGTCCGCCCACATTCTGGGGCGAACGCGGCATCGAGATGCTGCTTTCGCGCGAAGTCGTGGCAGTCGATCCGGGCGCGCGAACGGTAAAGCTGATGGACGGCGCAACTATCGGCTATGGCGACCTGATCTGGGCGACCGGCGGCGATCCGCGCCGGCTCGACTGCCACGGCCATCATCTGAGCGGCATCCACGCCATCCGCACCCGCCAAGACGTCGATGCGCTGATGGCCGAGCTTGACGGCGTCTCACATGTCGCCGTCGTCGGCGGTGGATATATCGGGCTCGAGGCGGCCGCCGTGATGACCAAGCTCGGCAAGCCGGTGACGCTGCTCGAAGCGCTCCCCCGCGTCCTCTCGCGCGTTGCCGGGCCCGACCTGTCGGCCTTCTACGAAGCCGAGCACCGCGCGCACGGTGTCGACCTGCGCACCGCCACGAGCGTGATCGCGATCGAGGGCGAGACGCACGTCACCGGCGTTCGCCTCGCCGACAACAGCATTATCGCCGCCGACATGGTGATCGTCGGCATCGGCATCGTCCCCGCCGTCGCGCCTCTCGCCAACGTCGGCGCGGTCGGCGAGAACGGCGTGCTCGTCGACGCGAACTGCCGCACCTCGCTCCCGCATATCTACGCGATCGGCGACTGTGCGCTCCACGCGAACGATTTCGCCGACGGCGCGACGATCCGCCTCGAATCGGTGCAGAACGCCAATGATCAGGCCACCGTCGCCGCCAAGGCGATCTGCGGCAACGCGGTGCCTTATGCCGCGACGCCGTGGTTCTGGTCGAATCAGTATGATCTCAAGCTCCAGACCGTCGGCCTGTCGACCGGGCATGAGCAAGCTGTCCTGCGCGGCGATCCCGCGACGCGCAGCTTTTCAGTCGTCTACCTGAAGGACGGCCGCGTCATCGCGCTCGACTGCGTGAACAGCGTCAAGGATTATGCACAGGGACGCAAGCTGGTCGAGGCGCGCACGACGGCGACAGCCGCCGACGTTGCCGATACGACGCGACCGCTCAAGGAATTGATTTCCGCCTTTTAGCCAGCGCCCGTCATTGCGAGCGCAGCGAAGCAATCCATGACGCGCGGCCGGATCGCTTCGCTGCGCTCGCAATGACGATTCACATCGCTTGCGATTCGCGCTAGGGTGGCCTCATGCGCATCGACCTCATCCCTGTCGGCAACGACCCGCCCAATTCGCTGAACGTCATCATCGAAGTGCCCGTCGGCGGCGAGCCGGTCAAATATGAATTCGACAAGGCGAGCGGAGCGCTGTTCGTCGACCGCATTCTCCACACCTCGATGCGCTATCCGGCGAACTACGGCTTCATACCGCACACGCTTTCGCCCGACGGCGATGCGCTCGATGCGCTCGTCGTCGCGCGCTCGCCCTTCGTGCCGGGCTGTGTCGTGCGCGTCCGGCCGATCGCCGTGCTAAAGCTCGAGGATGAGGCTGGCGGCGACGAGAAGCTGTTGACCGTGCCCGTCGATGCGACCTTTCCTTATTATGAAAACGTCGACGAAAAGGAACATCTGCCCGCGATCGTCATGCAGCAGATCGAGCACTTCTTCACGCACTACAAGGACTTGGAGCCCCGCAAATGGGTGCGGGTCGGCAAATGGGGCGACGCGGACGAGGCGCGCCAGATCGTCATGGACGCGATCGCCGCCTATCAAAAGACGAAGGATGAGGCGCAAACATAGCGTCGATCATCTCACGAGTGCCCCCTGCCCCGCCAGCACCGCGCCGAACTTCGGGTGGGCATAATGCATCGGCACGTCCTGCCGGTGCGGCCAGGTCTGCCGGACTTTCTCGGGCGGCAACAGCACGTCGGGGCCGTGCGGGTTTTGCGGGTAAGGAACCGTCACCGGCTGAAGATGCGCCACCGTCTTTGCCCAGCCGGTTTCGTAATCGCCCTGCCACTGCATCATATAGTCGAGCCGCTTGATCTTCCACACAAGTTTACCCGTTTCATTGGCCTCGCGGACATAATCGTTCTCGTAGATGCCGGCCTCCATGAACTGGAGCGGCAGCCCCTCGGGCTTGTCGCGGCTTTCGTGATAGCCGCCGAACAGCATTCCGCGGAAACGACCCTTGGCACTCTGGCGGTCGGGCGCGACGGTGATGATGTCCTGCATCTGGAAATGATCGAGCAGGAAGCCGTCGATCGGCCCTTCGCGGCCATCAGTGAACAGCGACTGGAACCAGGTGCCGTAAAGGCGGAAGATCCCTTCGTGGCCGACATATTCGCCCGACAGAAAGACGACGCTGCCGTCCTTCGCAAACAGGTCGGTCACGTCGCGCGCACGGTTGAAGTCGATATAATAGCCATACGCCCAGTGCAGGCGGCGGATCGCGTTCACGTCCTCGAGCGCGCCGAGCTTGGCTTCCAGCGCGGCGAGGCGCGTCTCCACATCGCTCATGCCCATATCTCCTATTGTATGCAACGCTAACAAATGACGGCGCATTACGCGAGTAGAATTCGGGTGGTCTGGCAGGGCAAGACGGCGATCGTCATCGGCGGTGTTTCGGGAACCGGTTTCGGCATCGCGTGCGCGTTCAGCGACCCCGGGCTGATCGTGGTCCTTATCGATCAGCACGGGGCCTGCCGCGCCGAGCTTGCCGGTCTTTCGAATAACTGCTCGACAAATCCGCGCAGTTCCGTAACGTCTCGTTATGGCTCAGGTGAATGTCTCGCTCCCGGATACGCTGAAAGGCTGGATTGATGCGCGCGTGGCCCAGGGGCGTCACTCTTCGCCTAGTGACTACATCCGCGACCTGATCCGTCGCGATCAGGACAGCGAGTCCGCCCAAAAAGCTTGGCTGCAGGCAATGCTGGACGAGGGGGACGCGTCCGGTTACGTCGCCGTCGACAATCCCGAGGCCTTTCTCAAAGACATAATCAGCGAACATCGCGAACGGCGTGCTGCGGCTTGAGGTCTCGGCGCGTGCGCGCCAGGATCTCGCTGAAATACGCGATTACAGCCGGAGTGAGTTTGGCCACGCGACGGGTGACACCTATTTGCTAGGCTTTGATAAGCATTTCGAACGCTTGATGGACTTTCCGGAGCTTGGAGTTGCGGTGCCGGACGACACGCACGGCCGTCGCATGTTTCGCTATCGTAGCCATTTTGTCTTCTATCGGGTTGATGGCCAAAATTTGAAAATCGTCCGCATCCTGCACATCGCTCGCGACGCGCAGCAGCATTTGGCCTAAACGGGGCCGATGCTCCTCCTCCTCGCCTCCGCACTCGTCATGACGCTCATCGTCGGCCTCCGTTACCTGGTGGTCAGCGGCGCTTTTGCGTTCGCAACCAGCAGGGTCCGCCCCGGGCTCTACGCCAATCTGACACCGCAGATCCGGCGTGAGATCGGTTGGAGCCTTGCCAGTGCGGCGATCTACGGTGTCCCCGCGGGCGTCCTTGCGTGGGGCTGGCAGCATCACGGCTGGACGCGCGTCTATACCGGCCTTGCCGACTACCCGCGCTGGTATTTTCCATTGAGCGTCCTCCTCTACCTCCTCGCCCACGACACATGGTTCTACTGGACGCACCGCTGGATGCACCGCCCGGTGCCGTTCCGGATCGCGCACGCGGTCCATCACGCGAGCCGTCCGCCGACCGCCTGGGCGGCGATGAGCTTTCACCCCTGGGAAGCGCTGACCGGCGCAGTCGTCATTCCCGCGCTCGTCCTCGTCATACCCATCCACGTCGGCGCGCTGGGGGTTGTGCTCGCCATCATGACGCTTATGGGCGTCACCAACCACATGGGGTGGGAATTGTTTCCAAATTGGATCGTTAAGGGTGGGTTAGGCAAATGGCTCATAACAGCCAGTCATCACCAGCGACATCACGCCGAATATCGGGGGAATTATGGCCTATACTTTCGTCACTGGGACCGGCTTTGCG
Organism: Sphingomonas sp.; assembly: GCA_965249015.1. Taxonomy (GTDB): domain Bacteria; phylum Pseudomonadota; class Alphaproteobacteria; order Sphingomonadales; family Sphingomonadaceae; genus Sphingomonas_O. Next base: position 122,495 of record CBDFLB010000003.1, read on the forward strand.
GCACCGATAAGGGTCTTGGCCGCTTCGACGATGTTCGGACTGCTGGGCGCGGCGGTCGCGCCGGGCTCGCTTGACGCCGACATCTACGGCTTCCGCAGCGGCAAGGGACAGGTTCTGGCGTGCCTCACGACCCGGCCCGCCAACTTCCCCAATTGCCAGGACGATCCGAACGCGCGCCGCCTGACAGTGCCGACATCGACTGCCGCATTGCTCAGGTTCGAAGGGTTGCCGACCGGGACATACGCTCTCGCGCTGATCCACGACGAGAACGGCAACGGCAAGCTCGACACGTTGATGGGCATCCCGCGCGAAGGCTTTGGCTTTTCGAACAACCCCGCGATCCGCTTCGGCGCACCGAGCTTCAAGGCGGCTGGCGTCGCGATCGGCGGCGGCCGGATCGACGAGAGCATAAGGGTCAAATATCTGTTCTGACGGAACTTGACAGGAGCGGCAGCAGTTACCCCCGAAATATGGGGAAATTTTTGTGAAACTTGCTGTCGTTGCCGTTGCTCTGATTTTCGCACCACCCGCCTTTGCGCAAGACGCGACGTCCGATCCTAATCGCGACACGCTCAGCATCGGTGTCGGTGCCGCGGTCGTCCCGCGTTACGAAGGGTCCGACAGCAGCCGGATCGTCCCCGCCGCCGCAGTGCGCGGCAAGCTTTCAGGCCTGTCGTTCACGACCCAGGGAACCGCGCTTTTCGTCGACCTCGTGCCGTCATCGGGAGGGCCGGGTACGAAATTCACCTTCGGCCCGATGGCGCACCTGACGCTCAATCGTTCGGGCCGCAAGACCACGCGCGATCCTCAGGTCGTCGCGCTAGGCCGGATTCCCGTCGCGGTCGAATTGGGCGGACATGTCGGCATCACGCGCACCGGGGTGATCACCTCCGACTATGACAGCATCGGCGTGAACGTCGCGGTCAGCCACGACGTGTCGGGCATTCACGACAGTTTGATCGTCACGCCCTCGCTAAGCTACGGCACGCCGCTCAGCACGAAGGTCTATGTCGGCGCGTCGGTCGCCGCCGACCATGTCGGACGCGGCTATGCGCGGACCTATTTCGGCGTCACGCCGGCGCAGGCGCTCGCCAGCGGCCTTGCCGCCTATACGCCCGACGAAGGGTTCAAGGACGTGAACTTCGGTCTCCTCGGCAATATGTCGCTGACGGGCGACCTGCGCCATGGGCTTTCGCTGTTCGCGATCGGCAATTACGAGCGGTTGCTTGGGGATTTTGCGCGGTCGCCGGTGGTGCGCGACCGCAATCAATGGTTCGGCGGACTGGGCCTCGCCTACACATTCTAGGCCCGTTGAAGGAGGGATATCATGCTCTGGACAGTCTTCGTCATCCTCGTCGTCCTGTGGCTGCTCGGCTTTTCGATGCACATTGCAGGCGGCCTCATCCACATTTTGCTCGTCGTCGCGCTGGTCGTCGGCCTGATACAGCTCTTCAGCGGCCGCAAAGTCGTATAGACGCGGCAGCCGCGCGGGCCTAACATTGCCGCATTCCCCGGGGAGCCGCATGAAGGCGGCTGAGAGTTGGCGTCCGGCCAAGACCCGTCGAACCTGATCCTGTTCACGCAGGCGTAGGGAGGGAGCGGCAATCCTTCCGCTTTCCCCCTCACATGGAGAGCGCAAATGGCCGACTATTCCGCACCGTCCCCCAAGGTCACGAGCGGCCCGATCCGCGGCAGCCGCAAGATCCACGTCGGACCCTTCGGCGTTGCCATGCGCGCGATCGACCTCGAGCCCACGTCGGGCGAGCCGCCGCTCAACGTCTACGACACCAGCGGCCCCTACACCGACCCCGCGGTTCGCATCGACATTTCGGCGGGCCTCACCGAGCTGCGCCGCGACTGGATCCGCGCGCGCGGCGATGTCGAGGAGGTTGCGCAGCGCGACGTCCGCCCAGAGGACAATGGTCAGCTCGGCCCCGACAGATCGGGCGGCGTCGAACCCTTCCCCAACGTCCGCCGCACTGTGCTCCGCGCCAGACCCGGCGCGAACGTCAGCCAGATGCACTACGCCCGTCGCGGGCTCATCACCCCCGAAATGGAATATGTCGCGATCCGCGAGAACATCGGCCGCGACGCGATCGCAAACCACATCCGCGACGGCGAGGATTTCGGCGCGAGCATTCCCGACCACGTCACCCCCGAATTCGTCCGCGATGAAGTCGCGCGCGGCCGCGCGATCATCCCGTCGAACATCAACCACCCCGAATCCGAGCCGATGGCGATCGGCCGCAACTTCCTCGTCAAGATCAACGCCAACATCGGCAACTCGGCCGTCGCCTCCGACGTCGCCACCGAAGTCGACAAGATGGTCTGGAGCATCCGCTGGGGCGCCGACACGGTCATGGACCTGTCGACCGGCCGCAATATCCACGATACGCGCGAATGGATCGTCCGCAACAGCCCCGTCCCGATCGGCACCGTCCCCATCTACCAGGCGCTCGAAAAGGTCGGCGGTGTCGCCGAGGACCTCAATTGGGACATCTTTCGCGACACGCTTATCGAGCAAGCCGAACAGGGCGTCGACTATTTCACCATCCACGCCGGCGTCCGCCTCCCCTACGTCCCCCTCGCCGCCAAGCGCGTCACCGGCATCGTGTCGCGCGGCGGCAGCATCATGGCGAAATGGTGCCTCGCGCATCACAAGGAATCGTTCCTCTACGAACGCTTCGACGAGATCACCGAGATCATGAAGGCCTACGACGTCGCCTATTCGCTGGGCGACGGCCTGCGCCCCGGCAGCATCGCCGACGCCAACGACGAGGCGCAGTTCGCCGAACTCTACACGCTCGGCGAACTCACCAAGCGCGCCTGGGCGCACGACGTGCAGGTCATGATCGAGGGCCCGGGCCACGTCCCGATGCACAAGATCAAGGTCAACATGGAAAAGCAGCTCGAAAGCTGCGGCGAGGCACCCTTCTACACATTGGGCCCGCTCACCACCGACATCGCGCCCGGATACGACCATATCACCAGCGGCATCGGCGCGGCGATGATCGGCTGGTATGGCTGCGCGATGCTCTGCTACGTCACGCCCAAGGAGCACCTCGGCCTCCCCGACCGCGACGACGTGAAGGTCGGCGTCATCACCTACAAACTCGCCGCGCATGCCGCCGATCTCGCAAAAGGGCACCCGGCGGCGCAAATGCGCGACGACGCGCTCAGCAAGGCGAGGTTCGAATTCCGCTGGCGCGACCAGTTCAATTTGTCTTTGGACCCCGACACGGCGGAGCAATATCACGACCAGACATTGCCAGCCGAGGGCGCAAAGACCGCCCATTTCTGCAGCATGTGCGGCCCGAAATTCTGCTCGATGAAGATCAGCCAGGAAGTGCGCGAATTCGCGAAACTGCAGAATACGCAAGAAATGCTGGCTGCTTCCACAAACCCCTCTCCCCTTGCGGGAGAGGGCGACTCAGCAAAGCTGAGCGGGGAGAGGGGTGTAAGGGAAACGGACGCCGAAGCCGGCATGGCCGCCATGAGCACCCTTTTCAAAGAAGCCGGCAGTGAACTCTACATGGGCGCTGGGGATTGGGAGCGGGATTGACGACGCCACAGCTCACACATAAGGAGAACGTAAAAGGAACACTGATGCGAGCTGAGTTCGAAAATGTCCTTAGAATTTTGCATCGTCAGGGTACGAAGCGTTTTGGCGATGAGTGGGCCGCCAGATTGCGGCAGCGGAAGACAAAGCTCGAAGGGGCATACGCAACGCTTGACGAACAGAACCGAGACCCGATTGCGTATGCGCCGTTAAGCGCACAAACAGCCTATGTGTTTGCCTATGCGCCCACACGGGCGGATTACACGCGTCAGTACCTGTTGCGTCACCGCAATGCGCTCGGCACCCCACTCTTTGCTCGTGATCGTATTGAAGTGGTGAGCTTCGGTGGTGGTCCAGCAAGCGAACTTGTTGGCCTAGTTCGTTATCTTGAGGATGCGGCGGCAGGCGAGCCGGTGACCGCCATCGAGTATGTTGTCTACGACAAAGACGGCGACTGGAATGCCGTCGCGACGACCGTGGCAGACGCGATCGACACCGACATCGAATCACGCTGCGATATGAGGAAGTCGATGCGGGAAGTCGGACTAGGATGGCAACCGTCGACCTTTCAGATAGTGACCTCGTAATTTTCAGCTACGTTATGTCTGAGCTCGCAAGACTTGAAGTTGCTGATCAAATTGTCGTAAATTTCAAGTCGGTTCTAGGTCGAATGAAGTTGAATTCAAAGATTCTTTTCATCGACAACAAGCACCCCATTTTCATCCGATATTTTCAATCCTGCAAGCAGGTGAGCGGACTTACCCAGAGCAACGACGATGGCGACCAGATAATTTGCGATTTCCCGCAAATTGAGAAGACTTTCAAAGAGTTGGCGCAATTGCTTGAATGGACACCGCGCACCACGCTAAACTCGGTATCCAAGCTTATCGTGCGAACGAGCGTGTGAGAGACCTGTTTACCCTCGACCGGCATTTTGAGCCGATTTCCATGCCTGATGCAGACGTGTCAATCCTGCTTGGAATGGAGACGCCGCTGCCCTATGATCTAATCCTGCGCAAACTGATCGACGAAACGATCTGGCGGCAGGAAGCCGTCCGAATCTATGGCAAAGAGTATCAACAGCCTCGCCTCGTGTCCCTCTATGGCGACACCGGCAAGCAGTATGATTATTCCGGTATCAGCCTTCGTCCATTGCCGTGGACCGACCTGCTTCGTGAAATCAAACGACGCATCGAAGACTGTACCGAAGCGACATTCAACGCGGTGTTTTTGAATCTTTATCGCGATCACAACGACAGCATGGGCTTTCACAGCGATGACGAGAAGGAGCTTGGACTCAATCCGGTTATTGCCTCGCTCACGTTCGGCGCGACCCGCATATTTCAGTTGAAGCACAAACGTCGAAAGGAGTTGCCATCGGTAAAAGTGCCACTGGATGCGGGCACGGTGTTGCTCATGAAGGGCGCAACACAACACAATTGGAAACACGGCATAAACAAGCAGACGACGCCGTGCGGTCCACGGGTCAACTTGACATTTCGAACACTGCTCTCGTGAACTTCAACCAATCCGTTTCAGCACTTCATTAATCGGCGCCTGCCAACTCGGCCCCGTCGCACGAAGCTTTTCTCCCCTCAAGCCGCCACCGCCCTTGCCGTCACGTCCGGTTCCGCCGCGATCACCTTAAGATACGCCCGCACCGCAGGCGGCGGCATGTGGCGGCCGATTTCATACTGGCGGATATTGGCGAGCGGGATGCCGTAAGCCTTTGCGAACGCCTCCTGGCTCATCCCCAACCGGTTGCGCAGCCGCCGGATGCGCCGCCCCATCAGCCCGCGCTCGATCCCTGCGACGGACACATCGAAGTCATCCGGATCATTCGGGTCCGCCGGGATCGCGATCATAGTTTCCTTGTTCACCCGCATTACTCCTTCGCGTTGAAATCAACCGCACGATTGCGCCGCGTTCGATAAACACCACCGTCCACAGCCTGTCATCAACACGTCCAACCGCCTTGTAACGATCCTCCCCATCCACGGGACGAAACGACGGCAGCACGACATGGCTCTCATCCTCGAACACGCGCATACCGAAGATCAGCGACACGCCATGCTTCGCCCGGTTTGCCTCGTCCTTATCCGGGTCAAAATCGACGATCATCCGATACTATGTGATACACATAGCAAAATATGGCAAGAGGTCCCCCCAAAAAGCCCTGTCCTACACGCCCCCCATATGTTCCCCTCTCCCCCATGACCGACTCGCCCTATCCGCCCGGATTCGAAGATCCGGCACTTCCCGCCCGCGAAGCCACCACCGCACTGGTGGCGAACCCGGACTACAACCCCACCCCCGCCGAGCTCGAAGCCGAGATCGACGCGCACGGCTATGATCCCGCCGATTATCACTGGGTCCCTGTGCTCAGGAAACCCCGCGCCGATGGCTGGTCGCCGCAGCGGCAGCGTGATTTCATTGCCGCGCTCGCCGACACGGGCTCGGTCGCGGCGGCAACGCGCGCGGTCGGCATGTCCGAGCAGTCCTGCTACCGTCTGCGCCGGTCGCCGGGCGCGGAGAATTTCGCCGCCGCATGGGACGCCGCGGTGCATCAGGCGTCGCTGAAGCTCGTCGACGTCGCGTTCGATCGTGCGATCAACGGCGTCGCCGAAAGAACCGATTACGACGCCAACGGCGACCCGATGGAGCCGCGCCGCCGCTATAACGACCGCCTGCTGATGTTCCTGCTGCGCGCGCATCAGCCGGGCCGCTATCGCTATGCCAGCCATGACGTCCGGGCAGCCGAAGAGCCCGCGGCGCCCGTGCCGCTGTCGCTGCCGCAGGCGATGGCGCGGCTCGAACCCGAAGCGCCGCCCGCGCCGCATCTCCTCACCGAACATAATGATCCGCTAAGCGCGATGCAGGTGGCCGACATTTTTGACGGCGCAGTGCCCCACTGGCACGGCGGCCACGACGCGGACGACTTGGACCCGACCGCTCTTGCCCCTCATGTCGGGATCGAACGCGCGCTTGCCAGGTCGAAGCGCGCCAATGCCGCCGCGACGCCAGATCTGGCGCATTACCGCGATTCCTTGGACTAACTTTCGACTAACTTTTGGGCGTCGCTCAGGCCCGCGGCACGTGACGCGCGTGCTTGGGCGGCTGCCATTGGTCGAGCCGCGCGTCGAGCTTGGCGAGCAGGCGCGCGAGCGCGTTCCGCTCGGTGGCTTTCAGCGCGCCGAACAGGAAGCGCGCCACCTGCGCGAGCTCGGGTGCCAGCGCGGCGTGCCGCTGCACGCCTTGTGCCGTCAGCGCATAAGGCTTGCGCCGCCGGTTCGCGGCATCGTCGACCTGCGCGACCAGGCCCAGTGCGCTCAGCGTCGCGAGCGCCCTGCTGACGTTCATCGGCTGCATGCCCATGACTTCGCCCAGCATATGCCCCGCCGCCGTCCCCTCGCCGCCAAGCGCCATGAGGATGCGCAGTTCGTTGAGGCTCAGCCCTTCGGGATCGGCGACGCCGTCGCGCATCGGCCGGTTGATCACCGAAGCGATCCGCAGCAAGGCGATCAGCAGCGCGTTGTCCCTGTCCTGACCGTCTTCCCCGCGCATCGCCGTGCTCTATAGGCACGCCCGCGACCACGTCAAAATTGTTGCGGCACCGCGTCTCCACGCTAACAAATGTTTGCGTCTTGCAATCCCGATTATTGTATGTATCACTCACAAAAAATAACGAGACCCTGACCGTCCGCGGTCAATGAGGAGGGGATGAGCATGCAAGGAACTTCACATTCGAAAGCTGCCGCGCGGACGCTACTCGCGCTCGGCACGGCATGGGTCGCGCTCGGCACCGCGCAGGCACAGACGCCCGCAGCGGCGGACGATCCCGCCAGCGTCGGCGACATCGTCGTCACCGCGCAGTTTCGCAACCAGCGGCTGCAGGACGTGCCGCTGTCGATCACCGCGGTCGACGCGGCTTCGATCGAGGCGCGCAGCCAGACCAACCTCCAGCAGGTCGCCGACGGCGCACCCAATGTCAGCATCCGTCCACAGGGCGCATCGTTCGGTCCGTCGGTCACGGCGTCGATCCGCGGCGTGGGCCAGAACGACTTCAACCCCGCGTTCGAACCCGGCGTCGGAATCTATATCGACGACGTCTATTACCCACAGCTGACCGGGGCGATCTTCGACCTTCTCGACGTCGAGCGCGTCGAGATCCTGCGCGGGCCGCAGGGCACGCTGACCGGGCGCAATTCGGCGGGTGGCGCGATCAAATTCTATTCGAAGAAGCCGACCGGCGACAGCGGCGGGTTCATCGAGGCGACCTATGGGACGCGAAACCGTATCGGCCTGCGCGGTGCCGCCGATTTCAAGCTCGCCGACAAGCTGGCGATGCGCATTTCGGGCGTATTCAAGGATCAGGAAGGCTATGTCGACCGCGTCGATTACGGCTGCCGGTTCCCGACCAGCGGCATTCCGTCGACCAATGCCGGCGGCGGCAATTGCGTCCTGAGCAAGCTCGGCGGAATCGGCTACAAGGCATTGCGCGGGATCGTGCAGTGGACGCCATCGGACGCAATCGAATGGACGGTCAGCGCCGATTATGTAAAGGACAAGCACACCGTTGCCGGCGAAGTCCTGTTGAACAGCGCGCCCGTCGGCGCGAACGCCGCGGTCAACGGGATCAACCTCAGCAACCGCTTTATCTGCGGCCAGTATTGCAACTATTCGACCACCGGCCAGCCTGCGATAACCTTCGTGTCGCCGCTCGGCTTCTCGGTCCCGCTCGGCGCGACCGCAGGCACCGACCAGAGCACATACAACGGATGGGGTGTGTCCTCCAACCTGAAGATCGAACTGTCGGACACGATCCAGTTGAACGCGATCACCGGCTATCGCAAGTTCGACACCGAATTCTACACCGACGACGACCTGACGCCGATCAACACCAACTTCGGCCGCAACTTCCTGACCAACAAAAGCTTCAGCCAGGAACTCCGGTTGAACTTTGCGCCGACCGACGCGATCAACGCGACGCTCGGCGGCTATTATTTCGACCAGCAGTCGGTCTATGACTCGTTTCAGGACATCCGCTACGTCGCGGTCATTCCGCTGCAGTTCCGCCAGCCCGATCCGACGAGCGCGAAAGCCAAGGCCGTGTTCGGAAACTTCAGCTGGAAGATCATCGACGCCGTCACGATCAACGCCGGGCTGCGCTACACCGACGAAAGCAAGCAGCAGACCTATTTCCGCTACAACCTCAATGGCACGGTCAACGCTTTCCTCGATCCGGTCGGTGCGGCCAACGGCGTCGGCTACAACGGCGTGAACGGCAAGGCGCTGTCGGGCAGTACCGCGAAATACAGCGCCAACAAGCTCGATTACCGTGTCGCGGTCGATTACCGCGTGACGCCCGAATTCCTTGCCTATGTGTCGGTCGCGACGGGGTTCAAGGGCGGCGGATCGAACCCGCGGCCGTTCAACGCAGCGCAGCTGCTGCCGTTCAATCCCGAGACCGTGACCGCGTTTGAATATGGGTTCAAGAGCGACTTTTTCGACAAGCGGCTGCGCCTGAACGCGGCGGTCTTTTACAATGACTATAAGTCACTGCAGATTCCCGTCTTCGCCTGCCCGACGAGCCCATGCGCCGCGCGGCTGAACGCGGGCAACGCCACCGTCAAGGGCTTCGAAGTCGAGATGACCGCACGACCGGCCGAGGGCCTGACGATCGATGGCGCGCTCAGCTACATCACGCAAAAGCTGAAGGCGAGTTCGCTCGACCCCAACGCCACCTTCACCGGTGTCGCAATCCGGCCAGGCGTCGTCGGTCTCAACGTCGCAGGCGTCGCGCCGAACGATCCCCCGAGCGTGCCGAAATGGAAAGCCAATCTGGGCATCCAGTATCAGGCCGACCTGGGAAGCTCGGGCTCGCTAACCCCGCGCCTCGACATCAGCTATCAGGACAAGCAGTACACCGGGCCAAGCGTTATCGCCGGCGTCCGTTCGCTCAATTTCTTGCCTAGTTTCACAACTCTAAACGGACGTCTTACCTGGAAGAACGCGGCCGACGACGTCAGCGTCTCGCTCGAAGTCACCAACATCACCGACGAATATTATTATCTGAGCCGGTTCAATCTGCTCGGTGCCGGTGCCGGCTTCGACAAGGCGCTCCCCGCGGCACCACGCGAATGGGCGGTCTCGGTCAAGAAGAAGTTCTGATCATGCGGGCGGGAATGTCACGCTTTGAAACGGACGCTCCCGCCCTACGTTCGCCGTCCATCAGCGCCCTGACATGCGGCGCTCGTAGGCGTTGATCCACTCGACGGTCCTTACCAGTCCGCCGAACGGATAGAAATGCAAACGCACGCGGCCGTGATCCGCGCCAAGCGCATCGGCAAAGCGGTCGACCAGTCGGTCGGGGCCGGCAGACCCGAGCAGGTTGGTGATCGACACGCCATATTTCTTCATGACCGCGGTCGACGCGCCGACGCCGCAGCGCGTGGCGAAACGCAGCAGCGACTTGATACTTGCCGGCCCCGGAATGCCGACCCGTACCGGTGCGTCGATGCCGCGACGACGCAGCTCGGCGAGCCAGTCCAGCACCGCATCGGGATCGAAACCGAACTGCGTGACGATCAAGGTGGCGAGCCCGCGCCGTTCGATTTCGGTGATCTTGGTTTCAATCGCGGTCCAGCACTCTGCAGCCGTCATGACGGGGTGCCCTTCGGGATGACCGCCGATGCCGATCGCCCTGATCCCGGCGCGTTCGAAGGCACCGGTGCGGATCAGCGCGCTGGTGTCGGCGTAGGGACCATGCGGTTTCGCCGGATCGCCCGCGACGATGAACGCGCGAGTGACCCCGGCGTCGCGGACGACGCGCGCGAGATAAGCCTCGAAATCATCTTCGGAAAGTATGCGCCGCGCCGAGAAATGCGGCATCGGCTCGAAACCGAGCTTGCGCACTGCGACCGTCGCGGCGACGCGCGCCTCCTGCGCTTCGCCGGGGAGGAACGTGACCGAAAGCGGCGTGTCGGGCGCGATCAGCAAAGCGGCATCGTTCAGCGCGGCGACGTCCTTTGCCGTCATCTCGAGCGAATAGCCGTCGGTGATCCCGTCGCGCGGCCGGTCCCAGGCGGGATGGATGATCGGCTTGGGCGTCACTGCCCGGTACGCCAGCCTTCCTGATAGCTTTCACGCGCGACGCGGCTGTAGGGCACCGGGCTCACGATCGCGCGCACCTCGATCTGCTTGTGCGGCTCGACCGTCGTCTTCCTGGTGCCGCCGTTCTCTTCACCCCATATGACGCGGAGTTCGGTGCCTTCGGCGATGCCCGGGTCGATCGTCGCCAGCGAAAGCGCCTGCTTTTCATTGTAGCTGTAGCCGGTGAACATCGAGATGCCGACAGTGCGCCCGCCTGCATCCACGACGCGATCGGCGTTGGTGGAGGCGTAATTGGCGAGCGGCAGGTCGAAGAATTTATACTGCTCGCCATCGGGATCGAAGAGCGAGGACGCGATCTTCGCCATGTCTTGCGGGTACCACGCCAGCGTCACTTTTCTGCGCTGTGCCGCCGGGTCGAGCGCTTCCAGCGCTTCGCGCCCATGGAAATCATGGTCGAACTTGACGAACGGGCCATAGCCCAATTCCCAAGGGTTGAGATAATAATCCTCGATATTGTCGGAGACGAAGCTTCCGCCGATCGCGCCGGTCGCTTCGTAGCTCGCGGCGGGCAACCATTCGCGATAGGCCTTGAGCTTGTCGCCGGTGTAGATCGCGGGCAGCGGCGACGGGATCCAGCCTGATTCGAGCGTGTTCGAGGGATAGGCGCGGCTGCCGCAGGGGATAAGCCCAAACTCCTGACCCGCCTCGAGGATCGCCGAACGGATTTCCTCCTGCTCGGCGTAAGGTCCCCAGATTTCGAGGCCGGGCGCACCCGACATGCCGTGCCGCAACGTCCGCACCGTTTTCCCCGCGATGTTCATTGTCGACATGTTGAAGAGTTTTAGCTGTTCGAGCGGCCCGCCATGCAGCTTTTCGATCACGGCCCACGCGTTCGGCCCCTGGATCTGGAAGCGCCATTCCTTGCGCACGACCGGCTTGCCCATCGGCCGCGGCGGCGAACGGTCGTCGAGTTCGATCTCGACGTCGTAGCCGCCGGTCGCCGCGTGATAGCGCAGCCAGTTCGACGCCGGCGCGCGCCCGACATAGGTGAAGCTCTCCTGCTCTTCCCAGAAGATGATCCCGTCGCCGATGACATGGCCATAGGGCGTCGTCGGCACATATTGCTTGGCCTTGTTGACTGCCCAGCCCTTCGAGCTGTTGATCATCGTGTCGGACAGTAGTTTCGCCGCATCGCGCCCGCGAATATACAGGTTCACCATGTGGTGCGACTGGTCGAACAGCACCGCCGAATGCTGCCACGCCCATTGTTCGGACCGCCAGTTCGAAAATTCGGGCGCGACGACCGGATAGACATAGGCGCCGATCTGCGAATTGCGCAGCATTTCCACCGGATTGCCCGCCGCCTGCAGCACCTGTTCGAGAGTTTCCGCAGCCATGGTCGCATCCTCTGATTTGCGCAGGCGTATTCGCCGGTTGCGAAACCCTAACCTGCGCGATATTGATATGCAACACATACAATAATGGGGATCGGTACATATGGACGATGCGCTGATCCTGACGCTGTCGTGCGACGACCGGCCGGGCCTCGGCGCCGCGGTCGCCACGCTGCTTACCGAATGCGGCGGCAACATCCGCGAGGCGCAACAATATGACGACCTGGCGAGCAACCGCTTCTTCATGCGGGTGCTGTTCGGAATGTCCGGTCCGGTCGAAGCGTTGCCCAAGCGGTTCACCGAGCTTGCGGCGCGCTATGGCCTGTCTTGGCAACTGCGACCGCGCAGCGCCAGGCGCAAGGTGCTGCTGCTCGTCTCCAAGTTCGACCATTGTCTTGGCGACCTGCTGTACCGTCACCGCATCGGCGAACTGAACATGGACGTCGTCGGCATCGTTTCAAACCACCCGCAGGCCGCGCTCAAGCTGAGCGTCATCGGCGGGATCCCCTATACGCACCTGCCCGTCACCAAGGAGACCAAGCCGGCGCAAGAAGCGCAGATCAAGGCGGTGATCGAGGAAACCGGGGCCGAGCTGATCGTGCTCGCGCGATACATGCAGATCCTGTCCGACGACATGGCGGGTTATCTGAGTGGCCGCTGCATCAACATCCACCACAGCTTCCTGCCCGGCTTCAAGGGCGCCAAGCCTTATCACCAGGCCCATGAGCGCGGCGTCAAGATGATCGGCGCGACCGCGCACTATGTCACCGCCGACCTCGACGAAGGGCCGATCATCCATCAGGATGTCGAAGCGATCAGCCACGCCGACACTCCCGACGACCTTGTGCGCAAGGGCCGCGACATCGAACGTCGCGTTCTTGCACGGGCGGTTCACTATCATCTCGCGGACAGGGTGCTGCTCAACGGCACCAAGACAGTGGTGTTCAGGGATTGACCGACTCGGCCGGGCGATTGTAGGCAACGCATACAAATATAAGAGAGGCTGTGGATCGGATGAGCGACGTCACGCTCTATCATTGGGAGCCCAACGCGAATTCAGGCAAGCCGATGCTTGCGCTGATGGAAAAGGGCGTCGCGTTCGACAGCCATTATCTCGACATGCTGCAATTCGATCAGCACAAGCCCGACTATCTTGCGATCAATCCGCAGGGGACGATCCCGGCGATGATGCATCGCGGCGCGTGGGGTGATCGCGTCCTGGTCGAAAGCACCGCGATCATGGAATATGTCGACGAGACCTTTCCCGGCCCGCGGCTCATGCCCGCCGATCCGCGCGACCGCTGGCGCGTGCGCTGGTGCATGAAGTTCATTGACCAGTGGCTCGCACCATCGTTCAGCATGTTCGGCTGGAAATACTTCGTCGGCCCGAACGCACTCAAATCGCACGGAAAAGACACGCTCGAGGCGGCGATCAGCCGCATTCCGCTCCCCGAGCGGCAGGTCGCATGGCGCAAGGCGGTCTATGGCTTGTTTTCCGACACCGAAATGGCCGAGAGCGGCAGGCGGATCGGTGTCGGCATCCGCATGCTCGAAGACGAACTCGGCAAGCGCGAATGGTTGGCGAGCGACCAGTATAGCCTCGCCGACATCAACGGCTTCAACCTCGCTTATGCGATGCCGCTGTCGCAGCCCGACCTCGCCAACGACGACGTCACACCCAACATCATGCGCTGGCTGCGCGCGATCTATGCGCGGCCTGCGGTCAAGGATTGCTGGAAGATGGGGCGCACCGACATGGTCAAGCGCGTCGCGATCCTCGAACAGGGTCACATCGCCGACAAGCCGAAGCACGAAGGGATCGGGCTGTGAGCGGCATGATCCTCTATCATGGCGAGCCGAATGGGCCGTCGCTGGCGGTGCTCGCCGCGCTGTTCGAAAGCGGACTCGAAGCCGAGCTGCGCAGGATCGACCTGCTTGCGGGCGAACGGCACAATATCGCCGGCCTCGCGGAGCCTTTGGCGCGCGACATGGGGATCGAGGGCGAAGGCCCCGTCGTCGTGGTCGATGGCGAGGCGATGACCGAGAGCGTATTCATCGCGCAATATCTCGACGAAGCGGCGGGCGGCGCAGGGCTGCAACCGAGCGATCCGTTCGCACACTGGCAGATGCTGATGTGGTGCCGCCGCGTCACCGAACGCTGTGCGCCGGCGGCGGCGTGGCTCGGGTGCAAGGCGAATGCGCAGTCCCCGCTTGCGGCGATGTCGGACGATGCATTTGCTGCGCTTTCGGGCACGATCGTCAGCGAGGATTTGCGCACCCGCTGGTCCGACGTTCGAAGCGGCAACTTCCCCGATGGTGCGACGGCGGATAGCCTGACAAAGGTCGCCGACACCGTGAACATGGTCGAGGACCAGCTTGCCGACGGACGCGACTGGCTGATGGGCGGCTTTTCGCTTGCTGACCTCGAGACCTACGGCTGGCTCGCTGGAATGGACGTGCTCGACGGCAAACCGCGCACCGCGGCATGGCTCGCGCGTGTGAGGTCGCGCCCGTCGGTCCAGCGCGCACTGGCGCTGGCGACGGTTTCCGCACCGGAAAAATGCTGGGCACCCGGCCCCGAAATCAACCGCTGGGGCTGAAGCATGCGCGCGATCGACTATTTCGACCGGGGCCACGATCGCGATCCGCAGCGGCTCGCGCTGATCGACGCCGATACAGGCGAGCGCCTGACCTTCGCCGAGACGAAACGTCAGACCGAGCAGATCGCCGCAGCGTTGCAGGCGCACGGGGTCCAGAATCAGCAGCCGGTCGCGCTGTTCGCGCCCAATTCGGCCAAGCTGATGGTCGCGCTGCTGTCAATCTGGCGCGCCAACGGCCAATGGGTCCCGGTCAACACGCGCAACGCGATCGACGCCAATGCGGGCTATCTCAATTACGTCCGTTGCGAGTGGCTGTTCTATCATTCGAGCCTTGCCGACGATGTCGCGGCGATCCGCGCACTCTGTCCGCTGCTCAGGCATGTCGTGTGCATCGATCGGACGCATGATGACGCGCCATCGCTCGCAGACTTCATCGGCGCAACCACGGCGGCCGATTTCGTCGAGCCCGAGGTCGACGCGTTCGGCAACATGGACGAGCTTGTCGGAATTTTCCCGACCGGCGGCACGACCGGCCCGTCGAAGGGCGCGAACGTGACGAACCTCGGCTGGGGGACGATGATCGAAACCGCCGCCGACGCGATGGGCGGGCGCACGAACAGTCCGGTCGCGCTGGTCTCGGCGCCGATCACGCACGCGGCGGGGCCGATCGCGCTGTCGACATTGAGCCTTGGTGCGACGCAGGTCATTCTGCCGGGCTTCGACGCAGAGCGCGTGCTCCTGACAATCGACGCGGAGCGCATCAGCCATATGTACCTGCCGCCGACCGCGCTTTATCAGCTGCTCGCCTCGCCTGAAATCGCGACGCACGAGTACAGCAGCCTGCGGATTTTCATCCTTGTCGGATCGCCCTGTTCACCCGAAAAGCTGAGGCGGGCGGTCGACGTCTTCGGCCCGTGCGTGTGCCAGTCCTATGGTCAGGTCGAAGCGCCGATGATCGTCACCTGGCTCCCGCCCGAAATCGTCGCGGCGGCAGCGGCCGGCGATCATCCCGAGCGCCTCGCCAGCTGCGGGAAGCCGACGCGATCCGTTAAGGTCGGCATCATGGACGATGATGGTCATCTTCTGCCCGTCGGTGAAGCGGGCGAGATCGTCGTGCGCGGCGTGCTGGTGTCGCACAGCTATTTCGAAAAGCCCGAAGCGACCGCCGAAGTCCGCGCCTTCGGCTGGCACCACACCGGCGACGTCGGCAGGTTCGATGGTGACGGCTTTCTCTACATCGTCGACCGCAAGAAGGACATGGTCGTGTCGGGCGGGTTCAACGTCTTCACGACCGAGGTCGAAGCTGCGATCACCGAACTCGCGGGCGTCCGCGAATGCGCCGTCATCGGCATTCCGCACGAAAAATGGGGCGAACAGGTCCACGCGATCGTCGTTGGCGAAGATCTGAACGAAGCGGGGATCATCGCGCACGCCAAGGCGCGGCTGGGCGGGGTAAAGGCGCCCAAGTCGGTCGCCTTGGTCGATGCGATCCCGCGCACCGCGGCAGGCAAGATGGACAAGAAAGCGCTGCGCATCCCCTATTGGGGCGACACGGGGCGGATGGTGAATTAGAGTTTCGAACGAGCGGAAAAGCCGCCGGTGGAGAGTGATGCGATGGCACGGGTGAGCTTTGGATTGACGGCATTGCTGGCGCTGGGCCTGTGCGCAAATGGCCCCAAAAGCGGCGGCGTCGACGGGGCGGCGATCGCCAGGGCGGGAGCCGACGGGGTCGACTGGCTGAGTTATGGTCGGACCTATGACGAACAGCGTTTCAGTCCGCTGACACAAATCAACGCGGGCACCGTCTCGCAGCTGGGGCTCGCCTGGTTCGCCGACCTCGACACCGCGCGCGGGCAGGAAGCGACGCCGATCGTCATCGACGGGACGATCTATATCACCACCGCCTGGTCGAAGGTGAAGGCTTATGACGGCGTCACGGGCAAGCTCAAATGGGAATATGATCCAAAGGTTCCGGGCGAAACGGGAGCCAAGGCCTGCTGTGACGTCGTCAACCGCGGGCTCGGCGCGTGGGGCGACCGGCTGTTCCTCGGCACGCTCGACGGTCGCCTGATCGCGCTCGACCGGCGTACCGGCAAGCCAGTCTGGTCGAAGGTTACGGTCGACCAGTCGAAGCCCTATACGATCACCGGTGCGCCGCGCGTCATCGACGGGCGCGTCATCATCGGCAACGGCGGCGCCGAACTCGGCGTGCGCGGCTACATCACCGCCTATGATGCGGCCACCGGCAAACAGCTTTGGCGCTTCTACACCGTACCCGACAAGCCCGGCACGAACAGTGCGGCCTATCTGAAGGCGGCGGAGGCGACCTGGAAGGGCGATTACACTGCGCAGGGCGGCGGCGGGACGGTCTGGGACGCGATGGCCTATGATCCCGATCTCGACCTGCTCTACATCGGCGTCGGCAACGGCAGCCCGTGGAATCAGGCGTACCGGTCGCCGGGCGGCGGCGACAATCTCTATCTGTCGTCGATCGTCGCAATCAGGCCAAAGACCGGCGAATATGTCTGGCATTTTCAGGTAACGCCGGGCGACAGCTGGGACTTCACCGCGACGCAGCACATCATGCTCGCCGATCTGAGTATCGACGGGCGTGCGCGCAAAGTCCTGATGCAGGCGCCCAAGAACGGATTTTTCTATGTGATCGACCGCGAAACGGGGAAGCTGATCTCGGCGAACAACTATGTGCCGGTCAACTGGGCGACGGGCATCGATCCGGTGAGCGGCCGCCCGATCGAAAATCCGGCTGCGCGATATGGGCTGACCGGCAAGCCGTTCCTGTCGATGCCGGGGCCGGCGGGCGGGCATAACTGGCACCCGATGGCATATGATCCCAAAAGCGGCCTCGTCTTCATTCCCGCCATCGAAGCCGCCTTCCCCTATATTCCCGAAGCCAACTGGAAGCGCGCACCGCTGGGCTTCAACACCGGCGTCGATTTTGCCGCAGGAGCGATGCCGGCAAGCGCCGCGGCGCGCAACGGCGCAATTGCCGGGACGAAAGGCGCGCTGATCGCTTGGGATCCCGTCGCGCAGAAGGAGCGCTGGCGCGTCAAATATGCCGGCCCGAACAACGGCGGGCTGCTCGCGACGGCAGGCGGCCTCGTCTTCGAAGGCGACGCGGTCGGCAATTTTGCGGCGTTCGACACGGCGACGGGCAAGAAGCTGTGGTCAGCGACGGCGCAGAGCGGCATCGTCGCGCCGCCGGTCACCTACAGTATCAAGGGCGTGCAATATGTCGCGGTGCTCGCAGGGTGGGGCGGATCATGGGCGTTGTCGCCTGCGGGCATGCTCGCCGAAATGTCGGGGCCGGTGCGCAACATCTCGCGGCTGCTGGTCTATCGCCTCGACGGCGCGGCAAAGCTGCCGCCGATGCCGAGCCTCGCCAAGTTGCCGTTGGATCCGCCCGCAGTGACGGGCACGCCAGCGCAGATCGCCGAAGGTGCCGGCCATTATGCGCGGTTTTGCGGCGTGTGCCACGGCGATGCGGCGATCGGCAGCGTCGTTCTTCCGGATCTGAGGCGCAGCGGTGTCGTCGCCAGTGCCGAGGCGTGGCAGACGATCGTCCATGACGGGGCGCTGACCGCCAACGGCATGATCGCCTGGGCCAAGGTGCTCAGCCCCGCGCAGATCGAGACCATTCGCCATTACATCATCAAGCGCGCGAACGAGGACAAGGCGCTCGACGCCGCGGCGACCAAGACCGCACAGCGATAACGGGAGACCGATCATGAACGTCATGACCAAGATCACGCACGAGCAGCACGAATATTCGAACGCTGCAAAGAGGTCCCTCTCGCGATCGCCCTCGCTGTTCATCGACGGCGAATGGGTCAAATCGACGCATGACGCGACGATTCCGGTGATCGACCCCTCGAACGGACGCGAGATCGGGCGTTTCGTCGATGCGTCGGATGTCGATGTCGACCGCGCCGTCGCCGCCGCGCGTACCGCCTTCGACGACGGCCGCTGGTCGAACATCCCGCCGGCCGCGCGCGAGCGGGCACTCAATCGCCTTGCCGATCTTCTCGAGGCGCATGGCGATGAATTCGCCGAGCTCGAAGCCATCGACAACGGCAAGCCCAAAGGGATGGCGGCGGCGGTCGACATTCCCGGCGCGATCAATCAGCTGCGCTATATGGCGGGCTGGCCGACCAAGCTCGGCGGCGAGACGCTGGACATGATGGGTGTGCCGCGCGGCGCTTTCCACAGCTATACGTCGCGCGAGCCCCTTGGCGTCGCGGCGCAGATCGTGCCGTGGAATTTCCCGCTGCTGATGGCGGCATTGAAAATCGCGCCCGCGCTCGCCGCCGGGTGCTGCGTGATCCTGAAGCCTGCCGAGCAGACTTCGCTGACGGCGCTTAGGCTCGCCGATCTCGTCGCCGACGCAGGCTTTCCGGCGGGCGTGTTCAACCTGATTACGGGCAATGGCGAAACCGCCGGGGACCGCCTCGTCCGCCACCCCGATGTCGACAAGGTCGCCTTCACCGGATCGACCGAGGTCGGCAAGATCATCAACCGGGCCGCGACCGACACCTTGAAGCGCGTCACGCTCGAACTTGGCGGGAAATCGCCGGTCGTCGTGATGTCCGATGTCGATATCGCCGAAGTGTCGGGCGGAGCCGCGGGGGCGATCTTCTTCAACTCGGGACAGGTGTGCGTCGCGGGCTCACGCCTGTTCGCGCACCGCAGCATCTTCGACAAGCTGGTCGAGGGTGTCGCCGCCGCCGCGCCGTTCTGGGCCCCGCGCCCGAGCCTTGATCCCGAGGGACATATGGGGCCGCTGGTGTCCGACGAGCAACATGCCCGCGTCATGGGTTATATCGAGGCGGGCAAAAAGGCCGGGGCGACTGTCGTGGCTGGCGGGGACTCGCCCTCGAACCAAGGCTATTATGTCAACCCAACGGTGATGGTCGACGTGACGCCCGATATGAGCGTGGTGCGCGAGGAAATCTTCGGGCCGGTGGTCGTCGTCCAGCGCTTCGACGATCTCGACGAGGTGGCCAAGCAAGCCAACGACACGCCGTTCGGCCTCGCGGCGAGCGTGTGGACAAAGGATGTGTCGGCGATGCATCGCCTCGCGTCGAAGATCAAGGCGGGCACCGTCTGGGGCAATTGCCACGCGATGATCGACGCCGCGCTCCCCTTCGGCGGGTATAAGCAGTCGGGCTTCGGCCGCGAACAGGGCCGTCAGGGTATCGATGCCTATACCGAGCTTAAGACGGTGATCGTGAAGCTGTGACCATCGACCCCGCCAAGGTCGTCGCGATCGACGTTCACGTCCATGCCGAGGTGTCGTGCCACGATCCCGAAGACCCGGTGATGGGCAAGTTTTTCGACGCGGCGTCGGCCTATTTCAAGGCGGACAGGAAACGTCCCACGATCCCCGAGACGATCGCGTACTACCGCGAGCAGAACATCGCCTTCTGCCTGTTCACGGTCGATGCGGAGACCGCAATCGGGGCCAAGCGGATCAGTAATTACGAGATCGCCGACCTTGCCGCCGAGCATCCAGACATCGTCATCCCCTTCGCCTCGATCGACCCGCACAAGGGCAAGCTCGGCGCGCGCGAGGCGCGTGACCTGATCGAGAACCACCGCGTAAGAGGGTTCAAGTTCCACGGCATCATGCAGAATGCGCACCCGGCGGACCGCGTTGCCTACCCGATTTACGAGGTGATCGCCGAACACAAGCTGCCCGCGATCTTCCACACCGGCCATTCGGGGATGGGCACCGGAATGCCGGGCGGCGCGGGGCTGCGGCTGAAATACGGGCAACCGATGCTCGTCGACGACGTCGCCGCCGACTTCCCCGACATGAACGTCATTCTCGCGCATCCGGGCTGGCCGTGGGCAGACGAGAGCCTGTCGATGGCGCTGCACAAGAACAATGTCTTCATCGACCTGTCGGGGTGGAGCCCAAAATATTTTCCGCCGCAGACGATCCACTACGCCAACACTCAGCTCAAACATAAGATGCTGTTCGGGTCTGACTTTCCGCTGATCCGCCCCGAGAAATGGATCGAAGCGGCCAAGGTGGCGGGGTTTCGCGACGACGTGTTGCCGATGATCATGAAGGACAATGCGGTCAAACTGCTGGGGCTGGGGTGAGCTTTTCTGGCAAGCATATCATCGTCACCGGCGGATCGACCGGGATCGGCCTCGCGACGGCAGTGATGCTGGGCGGCGACGGCGCGACCGTGTCGCTGATCGCGCGGAGCGTCGCCAACCTCGAACGGGCTGTCGCCCAAGTGGAGACTGGCGGGGGCAAGGCACAGGCCTTTCCTGCCGACGTCGCCGACCGCGCGGCCCTTGCCAGCGCCCTCGATGCCGCCATCGCCGGCCACGGTCCGCCCGACGGCCTGTTCGCCAATGCCGGATTTGGCGGAACGTTCGCGCCGTTCCAGGATTTCGCCGACGACAATTGGAATCGCCTGATCGCGACCAACCTGACCAGCGTATTCCTCTCGATCCGACACATCCTGCCGCACATGTACGCGAAGCGTTCGGGCAGCATCGTGGTCACCGGGAGCCTCGCGAGCGAACGCGGGATGCCGATGAACGCAGGCTATGTCGCTGCCAAGCACGGCGTCCTCGGCCTCGCCCGCGCCGCTGCCGCCGAAGCCGCGCCGCACAATGTCCGCGTCAATTGCCTGATCCCCGGCTTCATCGACACGCCGATGCTCGCAAGCATTCCGGGCAACGCGCGCTGCACCATGCACCACAATGTCCCACCGGGTCGCGTGGGCCGCGCAGACGAAGCCGCCGCGCTTGCCTGTTTCCTCCTGTCCGACGCCGCCAGCCATATCATTGCTCAGTCGATCGCGGTCGACGGCGGCATGCTCGGCACTCTCATTCCACGATAGGAAGTCCAGCGATGACGCTCAAATATTACCACGCCGAACCCGCCGCCAACTCGCTGAAATCGATGATTCCGTTAAAGGAAAAACAGCTCGATTTCGAAAGCATCTACGTCGACCTGCACAAGTTTGAGCAGCATTCCGAATGGTTCGTCGCGCTCAATCCCGAGGGACAGGTGCCGGTGCTCGATCACGACGGCGCGCTCATCACGCAGACGACGGTCATCAACGAATATCTCGACGATGTCTTTCCCGACACGCCGCTTCGCCCCGCCGATGCGGTCGCGCGGGCGAAAATGCGCGCTTGGAACAAGTTCGTCGACGAGCATGTCATGAATCATGTTTCGATGCACGGCTGGCACCGTATGGTGGGCGTAATCGCGCGCGGCATCGAAAGCGGCGCGTTCGAAAAACTGCTCGAACGCATTCCGCTGCACGAACAGCGCGAGAAATGGAAAACCGCGCGTTCGGGCTTTAGCGAAGCCGATCTCGACAACGCAACGCGCAAGATCGAGGTCGCGCTCGCCAAAGTCGAGGCGGCGCTGGAGACGGATGCCTGGATCGCGGGCGACATGTATACGACCGCGGACATCAACTATTTTTCGATGTGCGGCATGATGGTCCACCGGATGTTCCCCGAAATGGACGTCGACGGCCGCTTTCCCCGTCATGCGGCGTGGCGTGAGCGGATGGAAGCGCGGCCGGGTGTCCAGGCGGCGCTCCAAATGCCCGACCACACCGCACCCGGGTTGCGCACCTTTACCGGGCACGTGCGCTGATTGCCGAAGACCTCGCCATAGACACGCGCCGTCGCATGCAGATCGGCGGCGATGATGTTCACAGGATCAGGTTCAAGGGCGTTCACGTCGCCGAGCGTGCCGCCTCGCGCGCTTCCTTGTAGCGGTCGCGCCGAAACGCCTCGATCTTGATCCGCGCATCATAGCCGGGATCGTGCGGATATTCCCGGTAGTCGGCGAGAACCTCCTGAAAATAATCGGCAAGCTCTTCCTTGTGATCGGGCATTGGGAAGATATAAGCCTGGTTCTCGCGCATGCCCTGCAGGATGCGAGCGCCGATCACGTCGGGTTCCATGCCGACCTCGTGCATCCCTGCGAGACGTTGCACGCCCTCGGTGTTGACCGGCTTTGCGTCGATCTTGAGCGCCTCAGGACGAATGTCATCGCTTGCGTAGATATAGCTCTTCACCAAACCGGGGCAGACGCACGACACGCCGATCTTATGCGGCGCGAGGCTGTAGCGCAGGCTTTCGGAAAGCCCGCGCACCGCGAACTTGGTCGTGTTGTAGATGCCCGGCGACCCGCTCGCCAGCCAGCCCGCCATCGACGCGGTATTGACGATGTAGCCGCCCTGCCCATGTGCTATCATACGCGGCGCAAATGTCATGCAGCCGTTGATAGGGCCGTGCAGGTTGACGCCCATCAGCCAGTCCCAGTCCGAATAGCTCGACTCTTCGATCGGCTGGAACAGATTCACGCCGGCATTGTTGAAGAGCAGCGTGACGGGGCCGAACTTGGCCTCGACCGCGTCCGCCGCCTTGGCCACGCCGTCGCGCGATGCGACATCGACCTGAATGCCCATAACCTCGTTGTTGTCGAAGCTGGCAAGCGCCTTGTCGATTGACTCCTGCCTGATGTCGGCCATCGCCACCTTGCATCCTTCGGCCAGCAGCGCGCGGACGAGGCCGATGCCGACGCCGTTCGCGCCGCCGGTGACGAATGCGGTGCGCCCTGCGAAATCGATCATGCCGTCAGTTCCTTTTGGCGCGCGATCTCCGCTGCCCAGATCGGTGAGTTGAACAGCATCGCGAACCGCTCTTTATACTCCGGGTTCTCGGGCAGATGCGCGGGCACCGACGCGATCATCGCGTTGGCACGATCGGTGACCCCGCTCAGAAATTCGCTGTGCGTCAGGATGTAGAGTTCGTCGTTCAAAATACCCTGGAGCACGCGCGCGCCGACCGCTTCCTTGGTCTGATAAAGATGCATCAGGTTGCCGCCGTGCTGCCGTCTTTTGTCTGCTTCGGCGTAGCCGGTATCGGCAAGTTCGGCGGGCCGTGTCTTCGCCGCGTCGGCAATGTTCGACTGGACCGCGCCGGGGCAGAAGGCCGAACAGATCACGCCGCGCGCTTCCAGTTCGGGACGCATCGTCTCCATCATCGTCAGTACCGCTGCCTTGGCGGTCGAATAGATCGTCGTGCCGCCGACGGGGACCATGCCCGACATCGACGAGGTGTTGACGATATGCCCGCCCTCGCCGTGCCTCAGGATGCGCGGCAGCATCGTCGTGACCCCATTGATGACGCCGCCGAGATTTACGCCCATCACCCAGTCCCAGTCGGCGAAGGTCGCCAGCTCGGTCGGGCCGACGACGGCGACGCCCGCGTTGTTGCACAGAATATGGATCTTGCCGTACTTCGCCTCCGCAGCATCGGCAGCGCGCACGTAATCGGCGCGGTCCGTGACGTCGAGCTTGATGGCGAGCACGCGCGTTCCGCCGTCGAGTTCGCCGGACGCCGCGTCGAGATGGTCCTGGCGGATGTCGGCAATGACGACGTTCATGTCCGCGCCGAGCAAAGCCTTGGCAATGCCGAGGCCGATGCCCGATGCCCCGCCGGTAACGAACGCGGTCTTGCCGGGTAAATTTTGCATGATCACTCCTCTCCGGCGCACCCAGCGTCACAAAGCGCTGGACATCACCGATCAAACAATATTGTATATGTTACATACAATCTCGCGTTTGAAAAGCGGGAACGAGAGGAGAACTCATGGCGGTCATCGCCGCGCCCGTTGCGGACGTCGAAAGGGCAGCCCCCGCGGACCTGCGCGCTTGGCCATCGCCAGCGTCGGCCTATTGGGCGCTGTTCGTCATCGTGCTGGCGACCTTCCTGACGTTCTTCGACGCGGTGACGTTCGGCATGCTCGCCGAACGGATCAAGCATGACTTCGGCCTCACCGATTCGCAGCTCGGCTTTTTGGCGGGACCGGCGAGCATCATCTGCTATTTCTTCATCGGCATTCCGCTCGCGCGCCTTGCCGACATCTATCCGCGCAAATATGTACTTGCGGCGGGGGCGGCGATCGTCGGCACCATCATCTCGCTCGGCGGCCTTGCGCAAAATTTCGGCCAGTTCATCATGAGCCGCGTGTTCCTGGCGGCGGGCGGCTCGGCGCATGCACCCGCCGCGTATTCGCTGCTCGCCGACGCTTTCCCTCCGCAAAAGCTGACGCGCGCATTTGCGCTGCTCCAGTTCGGTTTCATCGGCGGCACGACGCTCGGGCCGGTCATCGGTGGCTCGCTCGTCATGATGTCGGCGGGATGGGGCGCAGGCGAGTTGCTGGGTTTGCACGTCTTCGGCTGGCAGTGGATCCTGGTCTTCCTCGGCTTGCCGTCGCTCGCGGTTGCTCTGCTCTTCCTGACGATCCACGAGCCCGCCCGCCTCGCTCCCGCGAGCGATGCCGCCGCGCCCCCGCGCAACGCCGGCTTTGCGCGTCAGGTCGTCACGTTCATGGGGCTCGACGCGGCAAAGGCGATCCACGCCAACCGCCGCGTCTATTACCCGCTTTTCGGCGCGCTCGCGCTGAGTGCGGTTGAAGTGTTCGGGCTGCAGTTCTGGCGCGTTCCGTTCATGATCCGCACTTTTGGGTGGAACGAAGCTCAGATCGGCGCGGCGCTGAGCGCGACGATGCTGATCGCGTCATTGTCGGGACTCGCACTGGGCGGGGTTTTTGTCGAATGGCTCGCCAAGCGCCACAAGGACGCTAACGTTCGCGCCGCCTTCATCTGTTTTTGCGGGACGACGATCAGTTCGATCGTCGCGATCCTGATGCCGACCGGCTGGGGGTCGATGATAATGTTCGGCGCGTCGGGCTTTTTCGGCATCGCCGGCGCCGTTCCGCAGAATGCCGCGATCCAGCGTGTCGCGCCCAACGCGATGCGCGGGCAAGTGACGGCCTTCTACCTGTTCATGTTCACCTTCTTCGGCGCGATGGGGAGCTGGGTCGTCGGCGCGGTCGCGCAATATATCGTCGGCGATCCGGCAAAACTGTGGCAGGCGTTGCTGATCACGGCTTCGACCATCCTGCCGCTTGCGACCTTGCTGATGTACAGGGCGATCCGGCCTTATCGCAAAGAGATCGAACGCCTCGAACGCCTGGAGCCGCACCCCGCATGACCGCCTACCCCATCCTTCAAATGATCATCGACGGCGAGCGCGTCGATGCGAGCGGCCGCGCCACCCACCGCGTCGTCAATCCCGCGACCGAGGAAACGCTTGGCGAGCTCCCGCTCGCGACTGCCGCCGATCTCGACCGCGCGCTCGACACCGCTGCGCGGGGGTTCAAGATCTGGCGCGATGCGACACCGCAGGAGCGTGCGGCGGTACTGCAAGGGGCAGCGCGCCTGCTGGTCGAGCGGCAGGAGGAAATCGCCCGCATCGCGACGCTGGAGCAGGGCAAACCGCTCGCCGAAAGCCGCATCGAAGTGATGATGGTCGTCGGGCTGTTCAACTTTTACGCCGGCGAATGCCAGCGCGTTTATGGGCGTGCGCTCGTTCGTCCGGCGGGAATGCGTTCGACGGTCACGCACGAGCCGGTTGGCCCGGTTGCCGCCTTCGCGCCGTGGAATTTCCCGATCGGCAATCCGGGCCGCAAACTCGGTGCGCCGATCGCGGCAGGCTGTTCGATAATCCTGAAAGCGGCGGAGGAAACGCCCGCTTCGGCGCTCGCCGTGCTTCAGGCGTTGCTCGATGCCGGCCTGCCGAAAGAAGTCGGACAAGCCGTGTTCGGCGTTCCCGATGAGGTGTCGCGCCACCTGCTCGGCTCGCCGATCATCCGCAAGCTAAGCTTCACCGGATCGACGGTCGTCGGCAAGCACCTCGCCAAACTCGCCGCCGACGACATGAAGCGCACGACGATGGAACTCGGCGGGCACGGGCCGGTGCTGGTGTTCGACGATGTCGACGTCGATGCCGTGCTGAACGTCACGGCGCCGCAGAAATACCGCAACGCCGGACAAGTCTGCGTCTCGCCGACGCGCTTCATCGTGCAGGACGCGATCTATGACCGTTTCGTCAGTGGCTTTGCCGAGCGCGCGAAAGCGGTGACCGTCGGCAACGGTCTCGACGCCGCGACGCAAATGGGTCCGATGGCCAACCCGCGCCGTCCCGACGCGATCGAGACGATGATCGGCGACGCCGTGGCGAAGGGAGGCAAGCTCCACGCGGGCGGCGAGCGTATCGGCAATCAGGGTTATTATTACGCGCCGTCTGTCATCTCCGACGTGCCGCTCGACGCGACGATGATGAACGAAGAGCCGTTCGGTCCGCTCGCGATCCTGAACCGCTTCGCCGGCGAGGAGGAGATGGTCGCCGAAGCCAACCGCCTGCCCTACGGCCTCGCCGCTTTCGTCTGGACGCGCGACGCGGCACGCCAGAAGCGTATCGCGCGCGAAATCGAAACAGGAATGCTCGGCATCAACACGGCGGCGATCGCGGGTGCCGATTCACCCTTCGGCGGCGTCAAATGGTCGGGGCATGGCCACGAAGACGGGCCCGAGGGGCTGATGGCGTGCATGGTCACAAAGGCGGTACACGAAGGATGACTCACGCATTGAACACGGGGGGCGACCGCGGCTACCTGCGCATCGCGACCGAGGAGGCCTTTGCCACGCGCGAGCAGATCGATGTCTATTTGCGGATGGTGAAGGACGGCACCGCCGACAAGGGCTTGGTCTCGCTGTGGGGCTTTTACGGAACCAGCCCGTCCGAACGCGCGACGCAGATCATCGACCGCCTGCTCGATCTCGGCGAGCAACGCATCGCCCATATGGACGAAACGGGTATCGACGTGGCGATTCTGGCGCTGACGTCGCCGGGGGTTCAACCGCTGCTCGACGTCGACGAGGCCAAGGGCATCGCACAGCGCGCCAACGATACGCTTGCAGAGGCCGTGCGGGCGCGTCCGACGCGCTACCAAGGCATGGGTACGCTTGCGCCGCAGGACTCCGACTGGTGCGCCGCGGAGATCAAGCGCTGCGCAGCGATGGGTCTGAAGGGTGTGCAGATCAACTCGCACACCCAAGGGGCCTATCTCGACGAGCCGCGGTTCGATCCGATCTTCCGCGCGCTCGCCGATGTCGGGCAGCCGCTCTACATCCACCCCGCGACCTTGCCTGACAGCATGATCGGAGGAATGATCGAAGCGGGGCTCGACGGGGCGATCTTCGGCTTCGGAGTCGAGACGGCGTATCACCTGTTGCGGCTGGTCACGTCAGGGCTGTTCGATCGCTATCCCGATTTGCAGGTCATGGCCGGCCATGGCTGCGAGGCGCTGCCGTACTGGCTGTACCGGACCGATTTCATGCACAGAGCGGGGGTACATTCGAACCGATATGCCGCGATCAAGCCGCTTAAGCACGACCTGTTCCATTACATGCGCCATAATTTTCTCGGCACCTGTTCGGGCCTCCCCTTCGAACCCGCAGTCAAACTGATGCTCGACGTCATGGGCGAAGACCGCGTGATGTACGCGATGGACTACCCGTACGAATATGTCGCTGACGAGGTCCGCGCGATGGACAATCTGAGCATAACCGATGCGCAGAAGAAGAAGTTCTTCCAGACCAATGCGGAGCGGTGGTTCAAGCTGTGAGCGTAAACATCCTTCCGCGCGGCGCGAAATACGCGCTGCTGCTGGTCGGACTGACGCAGACGATGAGTTTGCTCGATCGCCAGATCCTCGCGATCCTCGCGCCCGCGATCAAGAGCGACCTGCACATCGGCGACGCCGAGATGGGGCTGCTCTACGGAACGGTTTTCGCGCTGTTCTACGCGCTCTTTTCGCTGCCGCTCGGGCGACTGGCGGATGGTTGGACGCGGACCAAGCTGCTCGCGATCTGCCTGCTGTTCTGGTCGGGGGCGACCGCGCTGGCAGGCGTTGCGTCAAGCTTTGCGCTGCTCGCTTTGTCGCGGCTCGGCGTCGGCATCGGCGAGGCAGCGACGCAGCCCGCGGGCACCAGCCTTGCTTATGATTACTGGCCAAAGCACCGGCGCGGGTTCGTCATGGCGGTGTTCGCCTCGGCGATCGCGCTCGGCCTGGGCGGATCGCTGATCCTCGGCGGGCTCACCGCAAGCTGGTGGGATCAGGCGCACGCGACCTCGGGCATGAAGGGCTGGCAGTTCGCCTTCCTCGTCGCCTCGGCACCCGGTTTCGTTCTTGCGATTTTGCTGTGGAACGTGCGCGAGCCCGAGCGTGGCGCGATGGATGGTATCCCGACGCCGCCCGACGCAGCGCCGTTTCGCGCCAGCGCGCAAGTTCTCGGCTCGGTCACCCCCGGGTTCAACTGGCTAAGCTTTGTGCGATTGAAAGCGGCCAGCGCTGTCTGGCGGGCGAACCTCCTCTGGCTCGCCGCGATCATCGTCGCGGTGCTCCTGTTGGTGGCCATGACGTCGACACTCGCGCCACGTCCGCCGCTCAACTTCGGCGCTTTCATGATAAGCCCGCATACGCTGCAGTGGAGCGTCACCGGCTTCGGCGCGTTCGCGCTCGTCAATATGATTCAGAACATGGCGTTGACCGACCGCCAAGCCTTTCGCGTCATCACGCAATCGCCGACGCTGATCATGGTCATGGCGGTGGGCGCGCTGCAGGGCATAATCAACTACGGCATGATGGCGTTCAACCCGACGTTCCTGATCAAGACCTACGGCGTTTCGATGCGCGACGCCGCATGGCAGTTCGGGCTGTTGTCGGCGACGATGGGCATCATCGGCCCGCTGATCTGGGGCCCTTTGTCAGATAAGCTGAACGTGCGCCTGCCGGGATCGGGCCGCGTCTGGGTCGTGTTGTTCGCGATGGGGGCTTCGCCGCTGATGTCCTTCTGGGTCTATTATGCGCCCGATGCGACGAGCTTCTACATGCGGTTTGTCAGCTACAGCCTGATCCTCACGGGCTGGCTGCCGCCGCTCTACGCAATCATGTACGACCAGGTGCTGCCGCGAATGCGCGGCGTGACGACCAGCGTTTACCTGCTCACGAGTACGATCATCGGCCTTGGCATCGGGCCCTACGCCGTCGGGGTGCTGTCCGACGCGACCGGAGACTTGCGCTTTGCGATGTTGAGCGCCAACGCAGCCGCGATCCCGATCGTGCTGCTGTTGCTGGTCGTCGCGCGGCGGGTGCAGCGTGACGAGGCGGGATTACTGGCACGGGCGGCGAGCTAGGCCGCCAACCCGATCTCGGCCGCGTCCGCCCAATTCCCATGCAGGCCGAACCGCAGCTGGATTGGGATGTGCACCGTTGCGATCGGCCCCTTGGCCACGTCGAGCGCGTCGAACAGCAGCAGGTCGCTGCGGTGCGCCTCGAGCCGGTTGCAGACCATCACGATCCAGCCATTGCCCTCACCCGGCCCGCGCGCGATGAAGCACGGTTCCTGAAGGCTCGACACCGGCCCGCACCACCATTTTTGCTCGATCCCGGTCTGGTGATCGATAAAGCCCAACGAGTTCATGACCGAGCCCGCCGGGCTGCCGCCCTTGATCTCAACGGGTTTCGTAGGGTCGATCACCAGCAGCCAGCCGTAGCGATACGAACGTCCGGCCATCCGGTCGTCGATTCGCGGGAATTCCCCGATCATCGTCGTCAGCCGCGTTACGCTGTCGAAGGCGTCGCTGTTCGATGCCATGTCGACCGTCCAGCGCGTGAGTAAGGCCGCGGACTCGGGGCCATTGAACGGCGCACCGTGGACATCGGGGAAAAAGGGGAAGGCATTGTTCTTGGCCTCGGGCGTATCGAAATGAATTTTCGTGCCCTCCTGAAACGCGTTCATCACGTGGCTCGCAAAGCAATTATCGCGCCCAAACCATCGGATATCGTCGGCGGTCGCACCTGCGCGGCGCGGCAAAACGCCAAGATAGACTGGCATCGTCGTATCGAAGCCGAAATGCGGCAGGCCCGCTTGCAACCGCTCGATACTGCCGATGCTCGGCACGATGTGGAACAGCGCGTAGTCGGGCGTGATCGCGAAGTCGTGCATCATGCAATAATAGGGCGCCTTGAACCAGATTTCGGAAATCAGGTCGCCCGCCGGGGTGACTTCATAATAGGTGCAGTCGTCGGTGCAGACGCCCTTCGCCGCATAGCCGAACGCGATCATGTTGCCGCTGTCAGGATCGACCTTGGGATGCGCGGTAAATGTCTGCCCGGTCATCTTGTCGTTGAACCATGTGTAGCCGTCGGTCTCCATCGTCGCGGGGTCCATGACGAGCGCGGGGCTGTCCTCCTTCAAGGCGTAGAGCTTGCCGGCATAGATGAACGCGTTGGTGTTCGCCGTCCCGCGAATCTTGCCCTTGACGAGCGGATCATCGGTCAGGGGATTGCGGTAATGGCCGAACAGGCCGCGGCCCGCTTCCTTCTCGAGCTTCCACTTATCGGTCTTGGCCCAGCGTTGCTTGAAGTCGCACCGGCCGTCGTGGATGTGAAAGCGCGTGATCATTCCGTCGCCGTTGAAGGCGATGTCGTCGCCCAGGCGCGGCGGATATTGCGGATCGGGCTGGACGCGGAAGAACGCACCGTTGAGCTCGGGCGGTATCGTGCCCTCGATGTCGAGGTCGGCGATGTCGCATTCGACCCGGCTCGGCGTGTTGAAGCCGGTGAACGACGGGCTGTCGGGAAATTGCGCCATGATCCTCTCCTCGCCGCGATTGTATGCGAAGCAAACGAATTGGGGAAGCCCGGGAAACGCCCATTGTTGCGGCGCGGCATTTGCGCTAAGCGCGCGTCAAATCCCGTATTTCAGGATATCCAATGAGCCTCCGCAATGTGGCCATCATCGCGCATGTCGATCATGGCAAGACGACCCTGGTCGATCAGCTGTTCCGCCAGTCGGGCACCTTCCGCGACAATCAGCGCGTCGAGGAACGCGCGATGGATTCGAACGACCTTGAGAAAGAGCGCGGGATCACGATTCTGGCCAAGTGCACGTCGGTCGAATGGCATGGCGCCCCGGGTAGCTCGACAGAGGGCGTCGATACGCGGATCAACATCGTCGACACGCCCGGCCACGCCGATTTCGGCGGCGAAGTCGAACGTATCCTCTCGATGGTCGACGGCGTCATCCTGCTCGTCGATGCGGCAGAGGGCGCGATGCCGCAGACCAAATTCGTGACCGGCAAGGCACTCGCATTGGGGTTGCGTCCGATCGTCGTGGTCAACAAGGTCGATCGCGCCGACGAGCGCATCCAGGAAGTGCTCGACGAAGTCTTCGACCTGTTCGTCAGCCTCGATGCGACCGACGAGCAGCTCGACTTCCCGGTTCTCTTTGCAAGCGGCCGCAATGGCTACGCCAACCTCAGCCCCGACGCGCGCGAGGGGACGCTGGCTCCGCTGTTCGAGACGATCGTCCGCCATGTACCCGAGCCTTCGGCCGATCCCGACGGGCCCTTCAAGTTCCTCGTCACATTGCTTGACCGCGACAATTTCGTCGGGAGGATCCTGACCGGCCTCGTGTTCAGCGGCTCGGTCAGGACCAATATGGCGATCCACGCACTCGATCCCGAAGGCAAGATCGTCGAGACCGGGCGCGCGTCGAAGATCATGGCGTTCCGCGGGCTGGAGCGGGTGCCCGTCGATGAAGCCGGCGCTGGCGACATCATATCGATCGCCGGGCTGACCGTCGCGACGGTCGCCAACACGATCTGCGATCCGAGCGTGACCGAGCCGCTGCACGCGCAGCCGATCGATCCGCCGACCTTGTCGATGCGCTTTGCCGTCAACGACAGCCCGATGGCGGGGCGCGAGGGCAGCAAGGTGACGAGCCGCATGATCCGCGACCGCTTGCAGCGCGAAGGCGAAAGCAATGTCGCGATCAAGATCACCGAAGCCGCCGACAAGGATTCGTTCGAAGTTGCCGGCCGCGGTGAACTGCAGCTAGGCGTGCTGATCGAAACGATGCGGCGCGAAGGCTTCGAGCTCGGCATCAGCCGCCCGCGCGTGCTGTTCTCCGAGGACGAGAACGGCAACAAGACCGAACCCTATGAGACCGTCATCATCGACGTCGACGAGGAATATTCGGGAACCGTCGTCGAGAAAATGAACATCCGCAAGGCCGAGATGACCGACATGCGCCCCAGCGGCGGCGGCAAGACCCGCATCACCTTCAGCGCGCCGTCGCGCGGGATGATCGGATATCACGGCGAGTTCCTGAGCGACACGCGCGGCACCGGGATCATGAACCGGCTGTTCGAGAAATACGGGCCGCACAAGGGCAAGATCGAGGGGCGCAAGAATGGCGTCCTGATCTCGAACGGCGCTGGCGAATCGAACGCCTATGCGCTGGGTTTCCTCGAGGAGCGCGGCATCTTGATGGTCGCGCCGCAGGAGCCCTTGTACGAGGGCATGATCATCGGGGAAAATGCGAAGACCGACGACCTCGAAGTCAATCCGATGAAGGCAAAGCAGCTGACCAACTTCCGCGCGAGCGGCGGCAAGGACGATGCCATTCGCCTGACCCCGCCGAAGCGGCTGACGCTCGAACAGGCGATCGCCTATATCGACGACGATGAGCTGGTCGAGGTGACGCCGAAGTCGATCCGCCTACGCAAGCGCTACCTCGACCCGAACGAACGCAAGCGCGCGAGCCGGGCGAAAGTGGCGGCCTGATCGCGGACTACGCTTCGGCAGCCTCGGAACACAGCGCTAACCGGCAATCGCGCGCGACGAGCGCGCCGCAATCAGGCCAGTTGCACATTACGAAAAGGGTGCCCCATGTGCTGCGATCGCGGCTCGCGGGCCGTAACGGCCTCGATCGGCGCGAGGCTAGCCATAAACCCGAGGAACAGGAAGCCGCCGAGCATGTTACCGACTTCGCCAAAGCTCATCGCGGTGCTTTCCGGGCCATAGAGCGCGCCGGGGCGGGTGATATCGGCCTGCGCCTGCGTCACTTGCGCGCCGCATTCGGTCTGCCAGCTGCCGCCGCCTTCGTGGATCGTGAAGCCGTCGCGGTGCGCGGCATCAATCGCATAGCCGTTGTTCGACATGCTGATCGACAGGTCGCCGATGCGGTTCTGGCTGATGCCATCGACGATGATCGCATTCTGGCCCTTGGTGATCACAACCTGGCTGGCGACATACGCGTTGGGATTGCCCGCCCATTGTTCGGTGTTGACGGTGATCTTCGTGCCGTTGGCGAGCGTGAAGGTGGTCGTGCCATAGAAGTCGAACTTGTGCTGACCGTTCACGTCGACGTGCGGATCGCCCCAGATGCGCGTCGACTGACCGGTCGCGTCGTTGACGATCGTCATCTGGCTCGACCGCTCGTCGATCGCGAGATGATAGCCGTCGCCCAGATCGATGTTCGCCGTGCTCTGCCCGGTGGTCTGGACGGTCCAGTTGGCCCTTGGCTCAGGAATCGGCGGGCAGTGAGGAAAGCAGCCGATCGGCGTCGTACCGGCGCGGATGTTGAACATCGACGGGAGCATGGCAAAGGCGAGCGGCCCGGCACCGAGCGGACGCATGAAGCTGCCGAGAATACCGGCGGCCATCACGAAACTGGCGGCGTCCACCCCTTGGGCGAACCCGGTTGCAAATGCGTTTGGCTGGTTGGCTGCAATGGTCGTCACGGCGCGCTCCTCATGAATGACGTTTCATGATCGTAACATGGCAAAAACGCAGCGACCGCGCGCTCGACGATTCGTTTAGTTTGCATAAACGAATCGTTTAGATGCGGCGGATCGCCTGCTGGCATCCGGGGGGACGGTGGAGTGACTGGGCCAAAGGACGAGGCGCCGCGACGGCGGGTCCGGCAAATTTGCGCGCCCCTCGACTTCGACTGCGAACAATGATTAGGGCACGGCATGATCGCGCGCCTGACCGGCACCTTGCTCGAAGCCGCCGCCGACCATGCGGTACTCGACGTCGCAGGAGTTGGTTACCTGGTGCTCGCCTCGACGCGGACGCTTGGCGCGATCGGACCGGTCGGCGGGGACGATGCGGTGATATTGCACATCGACATGCAGATCCGCGAGGATTCGATGACCCTGTTCGGCTTTGCAAGCGGCGAGGAACGCATATGGTTCCGGCTGCTGACCGGCGTGCAGGGGGTTGGCGGGAAGGTGGCGCTTGGCATCCTGTCGGCGCTCGACGGCGATGAGTTGAACTGCGCCATCGCCGGCGGCGATGCGGCGATGGTCGCGCGCGCCAACGGCGTCGGGCCCAAGCTCGCCGCGCGGATCGTGAATGAATTGAAGGGCAAGGTTGGCGCGATGGCGACGGGCAATGCAGGCGTGCCGGGTGTGGCGCAGGACGCGGTTTCGGCGTTGATCAACCTGGGCTTTCGTCCTGCCGAAGCAAGTGCAGCGGTTGCGAAGGCCGATACCGAGCTGGGCGGAGGCGCGGGTCTCGATGCTCTAGTACGCGTGGCGCTGAAAAAAGTCGCGCGCTGACTGGATTTTCGAGGGTGAGACCTGGTTGCGGGAGTAGGATTTGAACCTACGACCTTCAGGTTATGAGCCTGACGAGCTACCGGGCTGCTCCATCCCGCGAAAAGGAAGGTCTCAGCACCTGAGTTTCAACATTGGAATGGGTTCATACAGAACACCCCGCACACATATCCGCGCCTGCTACAAAGCCTGGCGACGTCCTACTCTTCCGACGCTTGAGCGGCAGTACCATCGGCGCTGTCTGGTTTCACGGCCGAGTTCGAGATGGGATCGGGTGGGTCACAGACGCTATGGCCACCAAGCTATGAAGCAGGCGCGACTATGCGTGTTGTTTGGGTGTTCTTAAAATCGATGTGATCCGTGCAATTCTAGATGACCAATTAAAGGCGTCTTGATTGATTATCCGAACCTCAATGCGCAGTTACCAGAACTGTCATTGATGGCGGGACTCTCAAGCATGAACAGAGCAATTAGGACCGGTTAGCTCCATGCATTACTGCACTTCCACATCCGGCCTATCAACGTGGTGGTCTTCCACGGCTCGATGAAATCTTATCTCGAGGGAGGCTTCCCGCTTAGATGCTTTCAGCGGTTATCCCGTCCATACATAGCTACCCTGCTGCACGACTGGCGTCATGACAGGTCCACCAGAGGTATGTTCAACCCGGTCCTCTCGTACTAGGGTCAACTCCTCTCAAATTTCGACGCCCACGGCAGATAGGGACCAAACTGTCTCGCGACGTTCTGAACCCAGCTCACGTACCACTTTAATTGGCGAACAGCCAAACCCTTGGGACCTGCTCCAGCCCCAGGATGTGATGAGCCGACATCGAGGTGCCAAACAACCCCGTCGATATGAGCTCTTGGGGGTTATCAGCCTGTTATCCCCGGCGTACCTTTTATCCGTTGAGCGATGGCCCTTCCACGAGGGACCACCGGATCACTATGACCGACTTTCGTCTCTGCTCGACTTGTCAGTCTCGCAGTCAGGCGGGCTTATGCCATTGCACTCTAACAGACGGTTTCCAACCGTCCTGAGCCCACCATCGCGCGCCTCCGTTACTCTTTAGGAGGCGACCGCCCCAGTCAAACTACCCGCCACAGAGGGTCCCTGATCCAGTTTCATGGATCGAGGTTAGACATCAGAAAACAACAGGGTGGTATTTCACATTGTGGCTCCACGACAACTGGCGTCATCGCTTCAAAGCCTCCCGCCTATTCTACACAGTTCTTTCCTAATGCCACTCTGAAGCTGCAGTAAAGGTGCACGGGGTCTTTCCGTCTAACCGCGGGTAGCCCGCATCTTCACGGGCAATTCAATTTCGCTGAGCAGGTGTTGGAGACAGTGGGGAAGTCGTTACGCCATTCGTGCAGGTCGGAACTTACCCGACAAGGAATTTCGCTACCTTAGGACCGTTATAGTTACGGCCGCCGTTTACCTGGGCTTCATTTCGCAGCTTTCACCACTCCACTTAACCTTCAGGCACCGGGCAGGCGTCAGGCCCTATACGTCGTCTTGAAGCCGACTTAGCAGAGCCCTGTGTTTTTGCTAAACAGTCGCTACCCCCTGGCCTGTGCCCCCCATGAGAGCTTGCGCTTACATGGGGCCTCCTTCTTCCGAAGGTACGGAGGCAATTTGCCGAGTTCCTTCAACACCCTTCTCTCAAGCGCCTTGGTATACTCTACCATCCCACCTGTGTCGGTTTCGGGTACGGTCTATATGGAGGGGCTATTTCCTGGAACCACTTCAAAGCCCGCTCAATCCGATAAGAGCGAACAATTTACGTGATCCGTCACACACCTCCAGGTTCTGGAATATTAACCAGATTCCCATCGACTACCCCCTTCGGGCTCGTCTTAGGGGCCGACTCACCCTGCGCGGATTAGCCTTGCGCAGGAACCCTTGGGATTTCGGCGACAGGGCATCTCACCCTGTTTATCGCTACTCATGTCTGCATTCGCACTTCCGATACCTCCACGACCCATTACCAGATCGCTTCATCAGCTTACGGAACGCTCCGCTACCGCTTGACTTACGTCAAACCCAAAGCTTCGGCACGTATCTTGAGCCCCGTTACATCTTCGCCGCAGGATCTCTTGTTTAGACCAGTGAGCTGTTACGCTTTCTTTAAAGGATGGCTGCTTCTAAGCCAACCTCCTGGTTGTTTTGGAAATCCCACATGCTTTCCCACTTAGATACGATTTGGGGGCCTTAGCTGTTGGTCAGGGCTGTTTCCCTCTCGACTATGGACCTTAGCACCCACAGTCTGTCTCCCGTACTATACTCGATGGTATTCGGAGTTTGGTTAGGTTTGGTAGAACTCGCGTCCCCCTAGCCCATCCAGTGCTCTACCCCCATCGGTAAACATACGAGGCACTACCTCAATAGTTTTCGCGGAGAACCAGCTATTTCCCGGCTTGATTGGCCTTTCACCC
Source organism: Sphingomonas sp. (assembly GCA_965249015.1). Lineage (GTDB taxonomy): Bacteria > Pseudomonadota > Alphaproteobacteria > Sphingomonadales > Sphingomonadaceae > Sphingomonas_O. Next base: position 159,925 of record CBDFLB010000003.1, read on the forward strand.
CTAAACACAACTCATCCGGTAACTTTTCAACGTTAATCGGTTCGGACCTCCAGTGCATGTTACTGCACCTTCATCC
>CBDFLB010000003.1:165000-2398430 GCA_965249015.1 Sphingomonas sp.
TTCGACCTCCTTGTGAACGGCAGCAGCGATGCGACGGCGACGATCGCAAGGTCGATCGTCGCCGGGCTTCCGCATTTTCGGGTCCACGAACTGCCGACCGGCGGGAAAGCGCGGACCTGGAATCATTTTGTTCACGATCTGGTCGACGACGACGCGCCTGCATACCTGTTCGTCGACGGCGACGCCGTCGTCTTGCCCGGCGCGTTTCAGGCGATGATCGCAACGCTTCGTGCCGAGCCGGCAGCCAACGGCGTCAATGCGATGCCTGTCGCCGGCCGCGGGCAGGCCCGATATCGCGACACGATCCAGGCCGATCATGGTCTGTTCGGCGCGCTCTACGGGCTGAGCGGCGACTTCGTCCAGCGCGTGAAGTCTGCCGGCGTCCGCCTGCCCGGCGACCTGATCGGAGACGACGGTCTGATCGGGGCGATGGCCAAAACCGACCTCGGGCGCGAGTCGAACTGGGAGGTGACGCGCATCGTTAACTGCCCCGATGCGGGGTTTTGTTTCGAAGAAACCGACTGGCGCGTTCCGGCGACCTGGGCGTCGCAGGTCCGCCGCATGGTCAATTACAGCGAGCGACGGTATCAGAACATGGTCCTGTCGCGGATCATGCGGGAGGGCGGTCCGCTCGATTTGCCCGCAACGCTGCGCCAAACCTACTCAGCGCATTGGCATTTGTTCGACGTGCGGCCCGCGTTTGCGCCGTTCGATCTGTTGGCGAAGCGACGGATGCGACAAAGCTGATTGCCGTTCGTTCATCGTTTTGCGCTATGGGAACACCGCTATGTTCGAACGCGCCATCTCTTCGCCTGCTGCAACGCGGCCCGCCAAGCTCCTGTTCGCCGAGTTCAACGAATTGTGCCCCTGGCTGATCGATCGCTGGATGGCCGAGGGCCTGCTTCCCAATTTCAAAGCGATGCATGCGCAGAGCGCGGTGTTCGAAACGGTCGCCGACGTAACCGACCCGGCCAATCTCGAACCCTGGATTCAATGGTACTCGATGCACACCGGCCTGTCGTTCGATCAACACCACGTCTTTCACCTTACCGAAGGTGCCCGCGCGGGGCATGACGACCTTTGGCATATCGCCCAAGCCGCGGGTCGCAAGGTCATCAACTTCGCCGGGATGAACGCACGCCCGTTCGCCTTTCCCGGCAGCGTCTTCGTTGCAGATCCGTGGTGCGAGCACGCGAATTCGCATCCGCCCGAGCTCGACGCCTATAACCGCTTCGTCGGTACCAATGTGCGCGAATATTCCAATCCCGATGCCCGACTGACGGCGGGCGATTACGGCAAGTTCCTTTCGTTCATGCTGTCACACGGCCTGCGGGCGCGCACGGTGATCGCGCTCGGTGCGCAATTGGCTGCCGAAAAAGCGCGCGACCGGCGATTGTCCTGGCGCCGCGCGATGATGCTCGACCGGCTGCAGATGGACGTGTTCCGGCATTATTATCGCCGGCTGCAACCCGATTTGGCGACCTTCTTCATCAATTCGACCGCGCATCTGCAGCATAGCTACTGGCGGCAATTCCAACCCGAAGCGTTCACGATTACGCCCGACGCCGCATCGGCACGCGTTTATGGAGCCGCCATCGAAAGCGGATATCGCGCCATGGACCGGCTGCTCGGCGAATTCATGGCGCTTGCCGATGCGAATGGCGCGATGCTCGTTCTTGCGACCGCGCTCAGCCAGCAGCCCTATCTTGCCGCCGAGGAACAAGGTGGCAAACATTTCCACCGCCTGCGTGACGTCGATGCTCTTTTCCGCCGCTTCTCGCTCCCGCACCGCGATATCGACCCGACCATGACGCATCAGTATTTCGTGCGCTTTGCAAGCGACGCCGACCGCACGACGACGCGCAATGCTCTTGCAGGATTCACTCTGGCCGACGGTCGCGCGCTGTTCGGCTTCAACGACCGAACGGGCGACGGCCTGTATTTCTCGTGCGACATATATGCCGAAGTTCCCGCCGAAACCACCGTCGTTCCGCCCGACGGATCGGCGCTGCGTTTCGGCGACTTGGCATACAAGATCGACGCGACGAAATCGGGCCGACACCATCCGGCGGGCGCTGTGTGGTTCCGGACCGGTGCGCACCGTGTCCATGATGCCTCCGTGTCGATCCTCGACATCTTCCCGACCGCGCTCGACCTGATGCGGATCGGGCCCGCGCCCGAGGACCGCACCGGTACGTCGCTGATCGATCAGCTTGCGATATAGTCGCGCATCGCGGCAGCTTCGGATTCGATCCGGTCGATCCGATATTTGACAAGATCGCCGATCGAAATGAAGCCGACGATCCCCGATCCGTCGACCACCGGCAGATGACGGATGCGTCGCCTCGTCATGAGCGACAGGCTCGCCATTACCGCCGTATCGGGATCGACCGTCATGGCAGGCGCTGTCATGACGTCGCCGATACGCGAGTCCAGCGCCGCGGCGCCCGATTTCGCCAGCGAATAGATGACGTCGCGTTCGGAAAATATTCCGACGACGCGCCCGTCGTCGATCACCGGCAGCGCGCCGATGCGCCGCTCGGCAAGCATCGCGATCGCATCGGAAACGCGATCGTCGCTTCCGACCGAGACAACCTCGCTGCCCTTTGTCGCCAGAATAGCCCGGATTGTCACTGGAACGCCTCCCGGTTCGGCGACTCCGTTGTCGCGTGCGGCTTGATGATTCCACGTTCGCGCGCCAAAGGGAAGCGATGGCGAACCCCGGTCTCGACGATCCTGACTATGCCGCGTTCGCGTGGGCGCGCTACCGGCGGCTGATGATCTGGATGATCGTCGCGGCGTTTGCGGCGTCGGCGATCGGCCTGATCGTCCTGCACGCGCTGATCGGCCCGATCCCGCTGCATATGGCGATTGCGACAGGCCTCGGCGTGTTCCTTTCCGTCCTGCTTGCCGCACTTTTGATGGGTCTCGTCTTCCTCAGCGCCGGCTCGGGCCATGACGAACAGGTGCGCGACCCGTTCGCGGGTCCGGACGCTTAATGACGGGCGATCCGATCCTGCGGGTGGCGCCGCGACCGATGGACATAAACGCGAATGGGCATATTTTCGGCGGTTGGGTGTTAAGTCAGATGGACATCGCCGGCGGCATCGTCGCCGGGCGCATCGCCAAGGGGCCATGCGCAACGGTTGCCATCGAATCGATGGAGTTCATCGCGCCGATCCTGCTCGGCGACCTGATTTCGATCTACGCGACGATTGCGCGTCGCGGGCGCACTTCGCTCGCGGTACGCCTCGACGTGATCGCCAGCCGCGAGCGCGGAACTGCCGAGGTTCAGGTCACGAACGGCGTCTTCACCTTCGTCGCGCTCGATGAAAATTTCCGGCCGACCCCGCTGCCCGACTGACCTAGAAGTAATTGACGATGATCTGGAAGCTGCCCGAATAACTGCCGGCGAGCTGGTTCGCCGATACCGCGAGCGTGCCGCCGACACGCAGGTCGAGAAGTCCGGCGGCGGTCAGGAATCGCGTCGTCGGGCCGTTCAGCGTCAACGCCGTGACGTTCATCGTCGCGCCCCCGCCCGCGCGGTTAAGTACCGGCAAAGGTCCGCGAAACACCTGGATCGTCTGCAGCGGCCCGCCATAAGTATAGAATTTCGCCGCCTGCGGCGCTCCCCCTGCCGCAATGACGCCGCCCGTCGTCGATCGCCCGTCGTTGTCGGGATCGATGATTACCGTCCCTGCGGTCGGCGTCGAAATGTTGGTTGCGAAATCGAGGTCGCTGAGATTGAGCAGCGATAGCGGCCGGATCGTGATCGCACTCGCGGTCGCCGTCCGCGTCGCGGCACACGCGGGCGCCGACAACGCTGCAAGCATCGCGCCTGCGGCCAGCCCGCCTGTTCCAAGTCCCCGAATTGTCCCCACCGATCGGGACTAGTCGCCACCTCGCTAAACTGGCGTGAAGCGGCAGGGTTAACGGCGGTTTCACAGTTTGACGCTTGGCGCGTGATGCCGATGCGGGCTAGGGCCGCGCAATGACCCAGGCCGCGATCGAGATCGACAATCTGCAAAAGACCTATGCAGGCGGCAAGCAGGCACTGGCGGGTGTGACCTTCGACGTCGAACGCGGCACGATCTTCGGCCTTCTGGGCCCCAACGGCGCGGGCAAATCGACGATCATCAACATCCTTTCGGGTATGGTGAACAAGACCGGGGGACGCGCGCGCATCTGGGGGTTCGACATCGACGAGCATCCGCGCAACGCCAAGCGCTCGATCGGCATCGTGCCGCAGGAAATCCTGTTCGATCCGTTCTTTACGCCGTTCGAAACACTCGAGTTGTTTGCAGGGCTATACGGCGTGCCCAAGAACGAACGACGGTCGATGGCGTTGCTGCGCGCAGTCCATCTCGAGGACAAGGCGAATGCGTATTCGCGCACGCTCTCGGGCGGCATGAAGCGGCGGCTGCTCGTTGCCAAGGCCATGGTCCATTCGCCGCCCGTGCTCGTCCTCGACGAACCGACTGCCGGCGTCGACATCGAACTGCGCCAGCAACTGTGGGCGTATGTTCGCGAACTGAACGCGCAGGGCGTGACGATTGTCCTCACGACGCATTATCTCGAGGAAGCCGAGGAGCTTTGCGAGCGCATCGCGATCATCAACCATGGTCAGGTCATCGCGAACAAGCCCACGCGCGAGCTCGTCGGCATGGCGCTCGAAAAGGTGGTCGAAGTGACAATCGACCGCGACCTGACCGCGCCGCCCGCCTCGCCAATGTTCCAGAACATCGTGCTGAAAAGCGAGCGCGTCCTGTCGATCACCTATTCCAAGGCGGACGCAAACGCCGGCGATGTCCTCACCGCGCTTGCCGACGCGGGTCTCGGCATTGTCGACGTGTCGACGCGCGAAGCCGATCTCGAGCACGTGTTCCTCAACCTGACGCGGGCGGCAGCGATTGGCTGACGGCTACGACGTCATCATTCTCGGCTCCGGCGCGGCCGGGCTGACCGCTGCGCTCAATCTTGCAGATCGTTTCCGGGTCGTCGTACTCGCCAAGGGGACGCTCTCGGACGGCGCGACGGGCTGGGCGCAGGGCGGTATCGCCGCGGTGCTCGAAGCGGGCGATACGTTCGAGAGCCATATCGAAGACACGATGATCGCGGGCGCGGGCCTCAACAACCGCGCGACGGTAGAATTCGTCATTGAAAATGCACCTTCTGCGATCAAGCGACTTAGCCAGCTCGGCGTACCGTTCAATACGCAAGGCGAAGCTCTGCACCTGACCCGCGAGGGCGGGCACTCGCACCGCCGCATCGTCCATGTCGCCGACGCGACCGGCTGGGCGATCCAGATCGCGCTCGAGAACGCGGCGCGCGCACACCCCAACATCACGCTGATCCCCGACATGGTCGCAATCGACCTCATCAGTGGGCGTCATCAGGAGCGTTTTTCCACCAGCGGGCGCGTCCACGGCGTCTACGCCTTCAATCGGGCATCGAAGAAGGTGGAGGCCGTTACCGCACGCGCGACCGTCCTCGCTACAGGCGGGGCGGGCCGGACCTATCTCTATTCGACGGCACCTCGCGGTGCCACCGGCGACGGCATCGCGATGGCTTGGCGCGCCGGATGCCGCATCTCGAACATGGAATTCATGCAGTTTCACCCCACCTGCCTCTACAATCTCACCGTCAAGAACTTCCTGATCACCGAAGCGGTGCGCGGCGAGGGGGGGCTCCTGACGAACCCTAAGACCGGGCATCGTTTCATGCCCGACTATGATCCGCGAAACGAGCTCGCGCCGCGCGACATCGTCGCGCGCGCGATCGACAACGAGATCAAGCGCGACGGGCTCGACTACGTCCATCTCGACATCAGCCACAAGCCATCCGAATTCGTCCGCGAACATTTCCCCAACATCTACGAAAAGTTGATCGGCCTCGGAATCGACATCACGACAGATCCGATCCCTGTTGTCCCCGCACAGCATTACACCTGCGGCGGCGTCCTTATCGACCTCGACGGGCGTACCGACGCGCCGGGCCTCTACGCTGCCGGAGAGGTCACGCAGTCGGGACTGCACGGTGCGAACCGCCTCGCGTCGAACTCGCTGCTCGAATGCCTCGTGTTCGGCGAAGCCTGCGCAAAGCATATCATGGCCAACTGGGACGCCCTCCCGGCCCCACCCGCCATTCGCGCCTGGGACGAAAGCCGCGTCACCGACAGCGACGAGGAAGTGGTGATCCAGCAATGCTGGCGCGAAATCCGCCACTTCATGTGGAATTTCGTCGGCATCGTCCGCACGACCAAACGGCTCGAACGCGCGGCGCACCGCATCGCGTTGTTGCGGCAGGAGATCGGCGATTATTACGGCCATTTCCGCGTGACCCCCGACCTGATCGAACTACGCAACCTCGTCGAAGTCGCCGACCTGATCGTCCGCAGCGCTCTGTCGCGGCACGAGAGCCGTGGGCTGCACTACACGACCGATTATCCCGAAACTTTGCCGGTCGCGCTCGATACGGTGCTGGTGCCTTGAACGCTTGTCCGGTTTGTCGGGGATTCCGGAACGGCGGCTTTCAGCGTAACAATTCCAATTCCAGACATGTGAAATACTCTACTTGACAGAGCAAACTCTGTCTTACAGAGTGTTGGAATGAATGATATAGAAGCGAAAGCCGCGTTAGCCGTTATCAAGCAAGCCCAGCGGACAATGTCCGAGTTGCGCGGATACGCGGTCAGTGGGTCGGTGGTGTCAGCGTGGGGTGTCGCTTGGCTAGTCGGCTTTGGCGCAATGCAATTCGCGCCCCAGCAGGCTGGCTGGGTTTGGTTGTCATGCTGGGCCGCTGCTCTGAGTTGGACAATGACGCGGCCCAGGACACCTACCGACACTCGGTCCCTCGCTACATGGATTATCGCAGTCGGGTTCGTAGGACTACTCATTGTCATGACGAAGGCCGATGCACGTGAAACGAGCCTGATCTTCGCGCTGACCGTCGCGTTTGGTTATGCTGTCACTGGCGTCTGGGTGGGATGGCGGTTCGTCTGCCTCGCGGGACTCGTTCTGCTTGCGGCGGTCGTTGGCTGGTGGCTGCTTCCGCAACTGCTGTTCCTATCGCTCGGGCTGGGTGGCGGGACCGCACTGCTTCTCGGCGGGCAGTGGTTGCAGCGGCCATGACAGGCGTGAATGAAGTTATCCATCAACAGCATCGCTTGCGCATTGTGGCAGCGCTCGAACGTGCCACTGAGCCGCTCGACTTCTCCATGCTGAAGGCAGTGAGCGCGACAACTGACGGCAACTTGGGAGCCCATATCCATACCCTTCAGGGGGCCGGCTATATCAACGTGAAAAAGGAAGCAATCGGTCGCAGGACACGAACTTGGGTGTCCCTGACCACCGCAGGACGGCGGGCCTTTCGCGAACACGTTGCCTTTCTTGAAGACATCCTCGCTGCCTCGAAGCCTGAACATGAAGCTAACAGGAGCACACAATCATGAGCGCTTGGATTTTCGTCGCCCTGGCAATTGCCTTGGAAGTGACGGGCACGTTCTTGCTTAAGCTATCGAACGGCTTTGAAAAATGGCAGTGGGGAGCGCTCTCGATCCTATGCTACTCGATGTGCTTCTGGGCACTTGCTCCTGCAATGAAGGTGCTACCGGTTGGTGTCGTTTATGCGATTTGGGCAGGCGTGGGCATTGTTGCGGCGACCACAATCGGGGTTTTTGCGTTCAACGAGAAGCTGGGCGCTCCGCAGTATCTCTGCATCGTCCTTGTTCTTGTCGGTGCCGTTGGACTGAGGGCGACGACGACTGCGTGACCGCCATGCCAATGTCTGCTTTCAAAAATGCGATGACGCCCCACTAACGTCCGAAAAGTCGTCGCAAGCGGACCCGACGTCCTTACCCCTTCAACGCAACTTGCTGACCTTGAGCCCGTCCGCCTTTGCCCGCGCCTGCACCGATTCCTCGCTGCGCGTCAGCGCCTTCGCGATCAGTTTCAGCGACATCCCCTTTGCCGCCAGCCGGTGCAGCTTCTGGATCTCGTCCGATGTCCAGGGCTGGCGGTGGCGTTCGAACCGCTCGGTCACCGCGCGCCCAGGAACGTCTTGAGCTCGGCCGCGAAGCGTGCGCGTGCGTCGTACATGATGAAGTGCGCGCTGTCGGGGATGCGGGTCAGCTTCACGCCCTTCAGATTGGCATAACCCGCCCGCATGTAGGCCTCAGTCTGTTCGGGGGTGAAGGGCAGGCCCTTGGGGAGGACGTAGAGCACCGTCGTAGGGACAGTGATGGCTGCCAGTTCGGGGCGAAGATCGGTGACGATCAGTTCGCGATAGCTGTGCTGGACCACGACCGGATCACTGTCGGCGGCGCTCTTCAACACGGCGGGGAGCTCGCTTGCGGTGTTCACCATCGTGCGCGTGCGTGCGTCCGAAATTGCGCGGCGCTGCTCGGACGTCGATTTCGCCCACTGCGCCATCATCGCATCGGCAATCGGTGTCACGCTCGCTGACGTGGCGTTTGGCCCGGCGAACATCTGTCCCAGGAAGGGGACCATATCGACGACCATCACCTTGGATACCGCCCCGGGATGGCGCGCCGCGACCATCAGCGCGATCGTGCCGCCCATCGAATGGCCGACAATCGCCGGGGCCTTCAAATGCGCAGCACTGATATAGCGCGCGATCTCTTCGGCAACGGGCTTGGCGACGTCGCCATCGATATTGCCATCGGCCGGCACGCCCGCGAACCCTTTCACTTGCACATAATGATAGCGATAGCCGGGCACATCGGCGGCGACATGTTTGAAGGCGGCCGGGCTCGATGTCAGTCCCGGCACGAGAACGACATCGGGGCCCTTGCCCGCCGTCGTGACGCTGATCCGGCTCGACTGAAAGGGGGCGGCGGTTGCAGGGATTGCGAAAAGCGCCACCAGCATAGCAAGCAAAATGCGTTTCATGAAGGTCCTCCGTCTGCACGACCGACTAGCATGAAGCGCCATTGCTGCTAAACGCTTTGTCGATGCCCCATCTCTACCTCGTCGACGGCTCGGGCTACATCTTTCGCGCCTACCATCGCCTGCCGCCGCTGACCAACAAGCATGGCGAGCCGGTCGGTGCGGTCTACGGCTACACGACGATGCTGTGGAAGCTTGCGAACGAACTGCATGCAGCCGACGGCCCGACGCACATGGCTGTCATCCTCGATGCGTCGTCGAGGACTTTCCGCAACGATATGTACGATCAGTACAAGGCGCACCGCCCGCCGCCGCCCGAAGACCTGGTGCCGCAATTTCCGATGATCCGCGATGCGACACGTGCGTTCTCGATCCCCTGCATCGAGACCGAAGGGCTCGAGGCCGACGACATCATCGCTTGCTACGCCAAGGCCGCGCTGGCGGCGGGCTGGCAAGTAACGATCGTGTCGTCGGACAAGGACCTGATGCAGCTGATCGAGCCGGGATTGGACCTGCTCGACACGATGAACAACCGCCGCATCGGCCGCGAATACGTCATCGAGAAATTCGGCGTGCCGCCCGAGAAACTGGGCGATGTCCTCGCGCTGATGGGCGACAGCGTCGACAATGTGCCCGGCGTCCCCGGCATCGGGCCGAAAACCGCGTCGCAGCTGATCATCGAGTTTGGCGATCTCGAGACGGTGCTCGCATCGACCGACCAGATAGCCAAGCCGAAGCTGAAGCAATCGCTGATCGACCATGCCGACAACGCGCGGATGAGTCGCGAACTGGTGCGGCTGGCCTGTCACCACGACCTCCCCGAACCGCTCGACGACCTGCTTTTGAAAGGCATCCCGGAGGATCCTCTGCGCGCCTTCCTCGACCATCACGGGTTCCGGTCGCTGCTGGCAAAGGTCGGCACGGGCGCAGGCGATCCGCCCCGCCCCACCGCCGACGAGACGCCTGCCGCCGCCGAAGCATTCGACGTCGACGCCTACGACACGGTCACGACGATCGACGCTCTCGACCACTGGATCGAGACGGCGACGGCAAACGGCGTCGTCGGTTTCGACACCGAGACCGATGGGCGAGACGCCTGCACCGCCAATATCGTCGGCTTCTCGCTATGCGTCGCGCCCGGCGTCGCTTGCTACGTCCCGGTCAACCATGGTGGCAACGACCTGCTCGCGCACCGACCCGACCAGCTCCAGCCTGCGGACGCGCTCGCCCGCCTGAAGCCGTTGCTCGAAGACCCGTCGGTTCTCAAGATCGGCCATAATCTGAAGTTCGACATGCTGATCCTCGCGCGCCACGGCGTTGGCATTGCGCCCTTCGACGATACGCTGGTGATGAGTTTCGCGCTCGACGCGGGCAAGCAGTTCAGCCACTCGATGGACGAACTCGCGCTGCGCCATTTCGGGCATCAGTCGATCACCTTCGCCGACGTCTGCGGCAAGGGCAAGTCGCAGCTGACGTTTGATCAGGTGCCGCTCCCGGACGCGACCCGCTACGCCGCCGAGGATGCCGACGTCACCTTCCGCCTCGCCCAGCGGATGCGGCCGCGGCTGTCGCGTGAAGCTGCGACACGCGTCTACGAACGCGTCGACCGTCCGCTCGTCCCCGTCATCGCCGAAATGGAGCGCCACGGCATCAAGGTCGACCGCGAGGAGCTGTCCCGCTTGTCCGCTGAATTCGCGGGACAGATGGCGCTCCTCGAGGCCGAAATCCACGATCTCGCTGGGCACAAGTTCGCGGTCGGCAGCCCCAAGCAATTGGGCGAAGTGCTGTTCGCCAAGATGGAACTGAAGTCGGGCCGCAAGGGCAAGGCGGGTGCGCTATCAACTGACGCCGCCGAACTCGAACGCCTCGCTGCACAGGGCGAGCCGATCGCGCGCAAGGTGCTCGACTGGCGTCAGGTCGCCAAACTCAAATCCACCTACACCGACAATCTTCAGGCGCAGATCAACGGCGAAACCGGCCGCGTCCATACCAGCTACAACCTGATCGGCGCACAGACCGGGCGGCTGTCGTCGAACGATCCGAACCTCCAGAACATTCCGATCCGCACCGAAAACGGTAGGCGTATCCGCGAGGCGTTCATCGCCGAACCCGGCAATATCCTGCTCAGCGCCGATTACTCACAGATCGAACTGCGCCTCGCCGCGCACATGGCCGACGTGCCTGCGCTCAAGGCAGCCTTCGCCAACGGTGACGACATCCACAGCCTGACCGCGATGGAGCTGTTCGGCGAGGTCAACCGTGACACCCGCGGGCGCGCCAAGACGATCAACTTCTCGATCCTCTACGGCATTTCGCGCTGGGGGCTGGCGGGCCGCATGGGCACGACCGCGGACGAAGCACAGGCGCTGATCGACCGCTATTTCGAGCGTTTCCCCGGCATCAACCGCTATATCGCCGAGACGCTCGAGCATGTCCGCGAGACCGGGTTCACGACCACCCTGTTCGGTCGAAAGACCCATTTCACTAACATCAAGAGCCGCGTCCAGGGCGAACGTCAGGGGGCGGAACGCGCCTCGATCAACGCGCCGATCCAGGGCACCTGCGCCGACATCATCAAGCGCGCGATGGTCCGGATGACGCCCGCGCTCGTGTCTGCGGGGCTGCGCGACGTCAGGATGCTGCTGCAGGTGCACGACGAGCTCGTGTTCGAAATGCCAGCAAGCGAGGTCGAAGCCGCGAGCACTGTTATCCGCCACGTCATGGCGACGGCAGCCGAACCGCTCGTCAAACTTTCGGTGCCACTGGATGTCGAGATCGGCACCGGTCACAGCTGGGGCAGCGCGCATTGAGCGCAGCCGAAACCGACGATATTGCCGCGCTGGCCAAGGGTGGCCGCACGAACATCCTCGGGTTCCTGCTGCGGCTTGCGGCACGGTTGCCGTTCCTCTTCATCGCCGGGCGGATCTACGGTCCCGAAAACGTCGGTCGGTTCGCAGTTGCGATCCTGGCCGTCGAATTTGCGGCGCTCGTCGCCACGTTGGGGCTCAAGCGCGGGCTTGCGCAGGCGCTAAGCGAGACCGATCGTCCGCACGCGCACGTCGCCTGGGATGCGATGGTCGTCGCCGGGATCGCCTCTTTTCTCGCGGCGTCGATACTGGCGACGGTCCCGCAGCTCATGTTCCCCAACAGTGCGGTCAACCGCTTTGACTGGCTGCTTCCGCTCGTCGTGCTTGCGCTGACCTGGGCCGACATTGCGCTGACCGCGCTCGCCTATCGCCACAATATCCGGGCGAGCGTCACCGCGCGCGCGGTCGTCGAGCCTTGGACGATCAGCATCGCAGCCTATGCCTTTTCGCTTTATTCGCTGCGTGACGGGCTGATCCTGTCGTACGCCTTTGCCAATGTTGCCGCGCTCGTCGCCGCGCTGATCCCCTTTGTCCGCAGCTATGGCCTGCCGACGGGTTGGAGCCCGCGCATCGTTCCGCTGTTCGCGCTGGCGCGGTCAAATGCGCCGCTCGCCGGTGCCGACGCCGTCGAATGGGCGACGCGCAATGTCGATCGCGCGATCCTCAGCCTCGCCTTCCCGCCAGCCGCCGTCGGCATTTATTTCATGGCGCAGCAGGTTGCGTCGATCCCCCAGAAGCTCAAAAGCAGCTTCGACCCCATCCTTGCCCCGGTCATAACCAAAAGCCTCGCCGACAATGACCGCGCCGCCGTAGCTCGACAAATCCGCCAGGTCGGCTTTTGGATCATCGCCCTTCAAGCCGGTCTCGCGCTGATGGGCGCGATTCCCTCCGAAGGCGTCATGGGGGTGGTGGGGCCGCAATTCGTCGCGGGCGCGACCGCGCTCGTGTTTCTGCTGGTGGCCGAGGTCATCGCCGTCACCGGGGCGGTCAGCGAATCGGCGCTGGTCTACATCGCCCGAAAGCGCAATCTGATGATTTCGCTGACGGTGCTCGGAATTCAGATCACGCTTAGTTTCGGGCTGATCTACGCGATGCGCGGGTTGCGCGCACCCAGCGGTCTGCAGGCGGCAGGACCGGCGCTGGCACTTGGCCTTGCGCTGGGTCTCGGCTCGATCGCCAAGGCGCGGCTGCTGAGCCGCCTGCTTGGCGCGCCGGTGTCGCCGTTCCGCTGGTCGCTGTTCCTCGCGATCGGGGTTGCGGCACTCGTCGGGTCGCTGGCGACGCGCTGGGTCGAATGGGCCGAACTTATCGTCGGCGTGCCGCTGATCATGGCGAGCTACCTGGTCGTCCTGTGGCGCTTCGCGCTCGGCCCCGACGACCGCGCATTGTTCGAAAAGCGTGGTCTCAGTGCCGGAAGTGCCGCATCCCCGTAAAGATCATTGCAAGGCCCGCGTCGTCGGCGGCGGCAATCACCTCGTCGTCGCGGATCGACCCGCCCGGCTGAATCACCGCCGTCGCCCCCGCCTCGACCGCCGCCAGCAAACCGTCCGCAAAAGGGAAGAACGCGTCCGAGGCGACCGCCGCGCCAAAGGTTCGCGATTCCAACCAGCCCGCCTTGACCGCCGCGTCCCTCGCTTTCCACGCGGCGATGCGCGCCGATTCGAGGCGGTTCATCTGCCCCGCGCCGATCCCCGCCGTGCTGCCGTCCCTGGCGTAAACGATCGCGTTCGACTTGACGTGTTTAGCGACCGTCCACGCGAAGCGGCAATCGGCGAGTTCCTGCGCGGTCGGCGGGCGCTTCGTGACGACCTTCAGGTCGCCCGCCTGCCCGCAATCGCGTGACTGAAGCAAAAAGCCCCCCGCGATCGACTTGAGCAGCAACCCGGGCCGCTGCGGGTCGGCAAAGTCACCGCACAGCAGCAGCCGCAGGTTCTTCTTTTCGCGAAAGGCTGCCCGCGCGGCATCGTCGGCCGCCGGTGCAACGACGACCTCGGTAAAAATATCGGTGATGGCCTCCGCGGTCGGCCCGTCGAGCGGCCGGTTGCAGGCGATGATGCCGCCGAACGCCGAAACGGTGTCGCACGCAAAAGCGGCCCTGTACGCTTCGAGCAACGTCGCGCCGGTCGCCACGCCGCAGGGATTGGCGTGCTTGACGATCACGACCGTGGGCGGCCCATCTTTGAACTCGGCGATCAGCTCCAGCGCGGCGTCGGCATCATTGTAGTTATTATAGCTCAGCGCCTTGCCCTGAACCTGCTCGGCCTGCGCGACGCCGGCGGTGGCCGGACCTGCCGGCAGATAGAGCGCTGCCTTCTGGTGCGGATTCTCACCGTATCTCAATTCCTGTGCGCGCCGCATTGGTATCGAGACGGTCTCGGGGAATGTCTGCCCCTGATCGGCAAAAGCGAACCACGACGCGATCGTCGCATCATATTGCGCCGTCAGCGCATAGGCCTTGGCCGCAAGGCGCTTGCGCTCGTCGAGTGTCGTCGTGCCCTTGGCAACGACGTCATAGTCGGCAGGATCGGTGACGACCGCCACGAATGCATGATTCTTCGCCGCCGATCGCACCATCGACGGACCGCCGATATCGATGTTCTCGATCACTTCGTCACGCGCCGCGCCCCGTGTGACGGTCTGCGCGAACGGATAGAGATTGACCACAATCAGGTCGATTGCGCCGATGCCGTGCTCTGCCATCGCCACGACGTGCGCAGGATTGTCGCGAACACCGAGCAGCCCGCCATGGACCTTCGGATGCAACGTCTTCACCCGACCGTCCATCATCTCGGGAAAGCCCGTCAGGTCGTCGATGTCGCGCACGCTCAGCCCGGCGTCGCGCAAAGCCTTCGCGGTGCCGCCGGTCGACACGAGCTCGACACCATGCCGCGCCAACGCTTGCCCCAGTTCGACGATCCCCGTCTTGTCGGATACCGAAAGCAACGCGCGTCTGATCGGGAATTCGGTCATCTAACCCGCCCTCTTCAACAGCCAGCCGACGGCGGCACCGCCCGCCGGTGCCTCGCCCGACACGACCATTTGCAACGTCGGCAATGCGCGACCGCTTGCATCGATCCACAAGCTCTCCTCGACACTCAGCAAGCCGCCGCGACAGCGGAACTGCCAGAGCGGCCCCTGGCTGATCCGAAGCAGCGCGGCCTGCCCGTCGGCAGTCGGTGTCACTTCGATTCCGGGTGCCAGGTGAAAACGGATCGCGAACGCAGCGCCAAGCGACCCCTTGCGCCGGCGTGGCGCGGGCAGCAGCGCATCGTCGCCGCGCAACTCGCGGCCATTTCCCGATAGGGCAAGCGTCCGTTTATGGTGGAATCCGAAGCGCTTGGCGTACCCGTCGTGGCTCGCCTCGATCTTGCTGCCGTCCTCGAGCTCGACCCGGTCGAGTTCGACCGCGCGCACCCCTGCGCCCAGAGTCCCGTCGGAAAGGATCGCCGTCGAATTGCTGTCCCCCACGACCAGTGTCGAATGCGCTGCGGTAGTGCGAAGGCCAGCGGCAAGGTCGGACGCCATCGCTGCGCTGCCGCGCGCGCCGCCGCAATTGACGATCAGTCGCCTGTCGCCGTCGGACAGTTCGAATGCCAGCGTCGAGGCGGCACCGCCACCGCCGATGCGGCTGGCCGGCGGCGGCGCTGCATCGGCAACGACCACGGTCGCGCCGCCCTGCATCCGCTGATAGCCCCAGTCGCGGGCCTGTCGGAGCGGCCGCGTGCGCACGCCGCTCGCCGCAACGACGCGAGCGATCGCGACGGCGGAGACCGGTCCCGACCCCTGCCAGCTCGACAAGGCACCATCGCCCAGCGTGACGCCGTGGAGCGCCGCCACCGCGCGAAGCTGTAGGTTTTCGAGAAAGTCGGGCACCGCCTCGCGCCGGGCCTCGTACACGCGCGCCAGCATGGAAAGGAGAACGACCGCCTCGGCCTGATCGACCGGAGACCGGCTGCAGATTCCACCGTCCTCGCTGAATCCGCTCAGGATCGCGCGCTGCAAACCCGTCTCGCCGAAGGTCCGGCGCGGATCGCCACCAGGCACCAGCAATCCGGCGGCGACGATCCCAGCCCAGGCCGCAAGCCGCGCGGGGCCTTGGGCCGCGCGATCCGCGCCGCGATCGAGGTGACGCGCGCCACGAGCCAGGGCGTTCAGGACCGACGAGCGGTAAACCAGGTCGTTCGATGACAGGATCATCGGCGCATGTGCAGCCCAGAACAGCGTCCGCCAGCCGACCAGGTCGGGTCGCCACCCGGCATCGGTCACCGTCTCGCCATGTGCGTCGAGCCAGGTGCGCATCAATTGTTCGGCAAGGGGCGCGCATTCGGCGCGGCGATCGAGGGCGGCAAGATCGCGCAACCATTCGAAGCGCTGCAGATAGTCTGCAAACGGCTGCGACACATCCTCGCCATCGAAGCGGATCGCGTCGATCGCGGCAGTCTCGCCGTGCCAGCGCATCGTCCCCGCCATCATCGCCTGCCCCGCCGCTAGGTCGCCCGAAAGCGGATCGACCGGCACCGCGAGCAGTTTAAGCGGATAGCGTCCCTTCAGGCGCATGGCGTGAAGCGGCGTGCGCCACGTCAGTCGATAGAAATGATTTGCGAGCCGTTCGCCAAGCGAGACCCCCTTTTCGCCGACACGAACGAGCCGCTTGCCGACGTCGATCTCGCGCCCCTCGTCCACGTCAGGCGCGCAGCGCCGCGATATTCGCCGCGTAAGCACCGGTGCCGCCGGTGAACGTCGCCGTTCCCGCCACCAGCACGTCGGCACCGGCTGCGATAACGCGCGGCGCGGTCGTTCGGTCTATGCCGCCGTCGACTTCGAGCGCGATGTCGCGCCCGGATTTGTCGATCATGGTCCGAACCGCCTCAATCTTGCGCAGCTGGCTCTCGATGAAGCTCTGCCCGCCGAAGCCCGGGTTGACGCTCATGATCAGAACAAGGTCGATCTCGTCGATCAGATAGTCGAGCATCTTGGCCGGGGTGGCGGGGTTGAGCGATATCCCCGCCTTCTTGCCCAGCCCCTTGATCCGCTGCACGCTGCGATGGACGTGCGGCCCGGCTTCGGCGTGAACGGTGATGATGTCGGATCCCGCGTCTGCGAAGGCGTCGAGGAAATGATCGACGGGCGCGATCATCAGGTGGACGTCGAGCGGCTTGGTCGTATGCCGGCGCAGCGCCTGGACCACCATCGGCCCGATCGTCAGATTGGGTACGAAATGCCCATCCATCACATCGACGTGCACCCAGTCGCATCCCGCCGCGTCGATCGCCCGGACCTCGTTGCCCAGCGCTGAGAAATCGGCGCTGAGAATCGAAGGCGCGATGCGGACAGGCTGCTGCATGACGGGGCCATAGCGAGCGCAGCAAGGTGCAGCAAGGCGGCGTCAGGCGGGTTTCAGGCGCGCGATGAAGAAGCCGTCGATCCCCGGCCGCGCCAGTATCCGGACCCGCCCAAAAGCGTCGGGAGCGGTTCCGGGCGGAAGCTCCTCGGCACGGACCGGGTCGATCACAAGTCCGCTTTGGCCGACGACATCCTCACCCTCCTCGCGCTCCATCGAGCACGTCGCATAGACCAGCCGCCCGTCGGGTTTCAGCCACTCCGCCGCTTGCTCGAGCAATCGTCGCTGCAACGCCGACAGCGCCTCGATATCGCTTGCGCCGATGCGGTGCAGGACATCGGGATGACGCGCGAACGTCCCCGTAGACGTACACGGCGGATCGAGCAGGATCGCATCGACCGGCGCGGGCGGGTTCCACGACAGCAGGTCCGCGACGACGACCTCGGCGGAAAGCCCCGTTCGCGCAAGATTTTCGCGCAATCGCTCGACCCGCTTGGCATGATTGTCGACCGCAACGACCTGCCAGCCCTGCGCGGCGAGCTGCATCGTCTTGCCCCCCGGTGCGGCGCACAGGTCGAGCGCCACTCGCCCTGCGCCCTCGCCCAGCAACCGCGCGGGCACCGACGCTGCGATGTTCTGAACCCACCACGCCCCCGTCGCATAGCCCGTCAGCGCCGTAATCGCGGTCCCACGCGGCAGGCGGCGATGGCCCCGAACCAGCATTTCGCCACCGACGCCCCCGTCATCGTCGGGATTGCGCAGCGTCAGGTCGAGTGGTGGCGGCTCGCCGAGTGCACGCGCTGCATCATCGAGCGCCGCCTCTCCCCACCCTGCCCAGCGTGCGGCAGCCGCTTCGGGCAAGGTCGGCACATCGGGAAGTCGCGCCGCCTGCCGCATAAGCGATCCATACACACCGTGCACCAGCCGCCGCGGGCCGCCGAGCACCATCGGCAGCGCGGTCGCGATCGCGGCATGAGCCGGCGTTTTCAGGATCAGCGCCTGGACGAGCGCGATGCGCAGCACCATGCGCGCTTTCGCATCGCCCGGGATGGTCGTCGTCGTCGCCGAATCGATCAGCGCGTCGAGATCGGGAAGCCGCCGCAGCACCTCACCCGCGATCGCCAGCGCAAGCGCGCGGTCTTCGTGCTGGCCAAGACCGCGCAGCGCGCTTGCAGCAGCATTGTCGAGCGTCTGCCCCTGGCGAAGCACGGCATCGAGCAAACGAAGCGCCGCCTGCCTCGCCGGCAGCCCCGGAATTTGCCCGTCGTCTTGTTTTTGGCGGGGGGTTGCACCGCCGCCATATCCACCCGATTTGATCATCGAAGCTCTTTAGGACCTGACTCGCCGTGAACAAGGACCGTCCTCCACACGTAAAGGCACCCGCCTACCTCTCGAAAAGCCGGCCCGTGCCCGATCCCGCGCCCGTGACCCCACAGGCCGAACATGGCGGCAAGCCCGGGCTCGAGCCTACGCGCTACGGTGACTGGGAACATGGCGGGATCTGCTGGGACTTCTAGACTTCCTGCCCGATCGGCCGCGCCAGCAGGTCGTTGACGACCGCATCGACTTCGCCACCCTCGAGTAACGCGCAGACCGCGTCGACCACCGGCATCGCCACGCCGAGCGCACGCGCCGACGCGCGCAGCACCGGTGCGGTGAATGCCCCTTCGGCAATCGTTTGCGCGGCAAGCAGGTCGGTGGCGCTGCCGCCCTGACCCAGCCCCAGCCCCAGGGCAAAATTGCGCGACGCGCGCGATGAGCAGGTGAGCACCAGGTCGCCGAGCCCCGAGAGTCCCCGCAAGGTTTCAGTCCGCGCGCCCCGTGCGACGCCATAGCGGACCATCTCGGCAAAACCGCGCGCGATCAATGCCGCGCGGGCATTCTCACCCAGCTCGCGCCCGGCGACGACGCCGCATGCGATCGCGAGCACGTTCTTGACCGCACCGCCGATTTCCGCGCCTGCGACATCGTCGGTCGCATAGGGGCGGAAGGTTGGCCGCGCGAGGCGCTCCGACAAGGCGCGCGTCGTCGCCTCGTCGGCGCAAGCGAGCGTGACCGCGGTAGGCAGCCCGCGCGCCACCTCGGTCGCAAACGTCGGCCCCGAAAGGATCGCGAGCGGTGCCTCGGGGTGAAGTTCGCTTGCGATGTCGGACATCAGCGCCATCGTCCCTGCCTCGATTCCCTTGGCGCACAGGACGAGCGGACGATGGCCCGCGGCGACCGACGTCAGCACCGCGCGCAGATGCTGTGCCGGGACGACGACGAGCAGCGCATCGCACCCGGCAAGGTCATCAAGCGACGCGGTTGCCAGGATCGCCGACGACAACGCCACGCCCGGCAGAAACGGCCTGTTCTCACGTTCGAGGTTGATCGACGTCACGACGGAAGGCTCGCGTGCCCACAGCAGCACCGGTTCAGCGTCAGCCGCAGCCACCTGCGCGAGCGCGGTCCCCCACGCGCCGCCGCCGATGACGCCTATGCGCATCGCGAGACCCTCATGCCTTTACCCCTGCGCCGCGCGCGGCCTCCGCATGCGGGTCGAGCGGCCAGCGGGGCCGCGCAACCGAGTCGAGCCCGTCGCTGTGGCCAGCCGCAAAGCGCTCGTACCCCGCCCAAGCGATCATCGCTGCATTGTCGGTGCACAGCCACGGCGGCGGCGCGACGAAGGGAAGACCGTGCTTTGCCGCGAGCGCCTGCAGCGCCGACCGGATCGCGACGTTCGCCGCCACACCCCCCGCCACGACCAGAGCGGTCGCCCGGTCGGCGCGTTCGATCGCGCGTCCGGTCCGGTCGACAAGGCAGTCGACTACCGCCGCCTGGAACGACGCTGCGATGTCCTCGCTCCGGTAGAGCCCGGTTTCCGATGCTCGCAGCACCGCGCTTTTCAGGCCGGCGAAAGAGAAATGCGGTTCGGGCGAACGTAGCAGCGGGCGGGGCAACGGCACCGCCTTTGCATCGCCAAGCGCCGCCGCGCGCTCGACCGCAGGGCCGCCAGGAAAGCCAAGTCCCAGCAACTTCGCCGTTTTGTCGAACGCCTCACCGGCCGCGTCGTCGATCGTCGTCGCCAGCCGCCGATAGTCACCGACGCCGCGCACGAACAGCAACTGGCAATGCCCCCCCGACACCAGCAACAGCAGATAGGGAAACGTCAGATCGGGATCAGACAGCCGCGCGCTCAGCGCATGGCCCTCAAGATGATTGACCGCGATCAGCGGCTTGCCCGCCGCATGCGCCAGCCCCTTGGCGGTCACCAGGCCGACCATGACTCCGCCGATCAGCCCCGGCCCGGCCGTCGCGGCGATCGCGTCGACCTGCGACATGGTCAGCTTCGCGTCGGCAAGGACGCCCTCGACAAGTGGAATCAGCGCCTCGACGTGCGCGCGCGCCGCGATTTCAGGAACGACGCCGCCGAACGGCCGATGCGCCTCCTCCTGCCCCGCCAGCCGATGCGCGAGAACCTCGCGGTCGCCGGTGACGAGCGCCGCGGCCGTCTCGTCGCAACTTGATTCGATGCCAAGGAGGATGAGGGGTTTCGCAACCATGGCCGGATCGCTAGCACAGCCCCCCGATGACCGCCACACGCCCCCCCTGTCGTCTCGGCACGCGCGCGTCGCCGCTGGCGATGGCGCAGGCGCATATGGTGCGCGCTGCGCTGATCGCGGCGCACGGGTGGGACGCCGGCGATGTAGAGATCGTCGCGGTGACGACCGAGGGCGATCGCGTCATCGACCGGCCGCTTGCCGAGATTGGCGGGAAGGCACTGTGGACCAAGACGCTCGATACCAAACTTCTCGCCGGTGAAATCGATTTCGCCGTCCATTCGATGAAGGACGTCGAGACGATCCGGCCCGACCTCCTCAGCCTTGCTGCGATCCTGGAGCGGGCCGACCCGCGCGACCGCCTTATCGGTGCCGTCAGCATCGCAGCACTTCCGGACAACGCCCGCGTCGGCACCAGTTCACCGCGCCGCGCAGCGCAGGTCCTGCGCCTCCGCCCCGATGTGGATATCGTCGGTTTTCGCGGCAACGTTGCAACGCGCCTGGCTCGGCTCGATCGCGGCGAGGCCGATGCGACCCTGCTCGCCGCCGCCGGGCTCGACCGCCTCGGCAGCCCTGCCATCGGCGTCGCGCTCGATCCCGAGCAGATGCTCCCCGCCGCCTCGCAAGGCGCGGTCGGCATCGAATGCCGCACCGGCGACCAAGACATGGCCGCGCTGCTGGCCGCGATCGATCATCTGCCGACGCGCGCGGCCGTGACCGCGGAACGCGCGCTCCTCGCCGCGCTTACCGCCGATTGCCATTCACCGGTCGGCGCGCACGCGCATTGGCATGGCGACGTGCTGACGCTCACCGCCGAACTGCTGTCGGGTGACGGCCGCGATCATGTGCGCGGCACGGTTGTCGTCGACAAACCTGACGCCCCGGCGGTGCTCGCCCGACGCTTGCTGACGGACGCAACTCCCGGACTGCGTGCGCTATTCGGCGGATGATTCCGCTTCTGATCTTGCGGCCCGAGCCCGGCGCATCGCAGACCGCGCGGGCCGCCGAAGCGCTTGGGTTGACGGCGATCGTCCGCCCGCTTTTCGTCATCACGCCGGTTGAATGGGACGCGCCCGATCCGGCGCGCTTCGATGCTCTCCTGCTGACCAGCGCCAACGCAATCCGGCACGGCGGCGTGTGCATCGCGCGATACTGCGCGCTGCCGGTCTTCGCGGTCGGCGCGTCGACCGCCGCCGCCGCGCGCGCCGCCCGGTTTGCGAAGGTCACGACCGGATCGGGCGATGCGGCGGCGACGTTGCGCGCGCTCGGCGGCGCGGGATATTCGCGACCGCTGCATCTCGCCGGCGAGGACCGCACGTCCTATCCGCCACTGGCATACGCAGTCGAGACGCGCACGGTTTATGCAGCGCGTGAGACCGCCGTGGCAATTCCGAATAGACGTCATGTCGCGCTGCTGCATTCGGTACGCGCAGCCGACTGTTTCGCGCGTATCTGTCCGGCGCGCGACGCGATCGACATCGTCGCGATAAGCGCCGTCGTGGGCGCGGCCGCAGGGGCCGGCTGGCGCTCGATACACTGCGCGACGACGCCCGACGATCAGGCGATGCTGGAACTCGCGGCACGGCTGTGCGATGGGCCTGCAAAGACTTCCGGACCCCCGTGATGGCCAGCCAGAATCCCGAACCCCGACCTGTTCGTACCGCGCTGATAGTTGCCGCAGTCGCATTTCTTGTCGGCCTGGCGCTGATGGCGTGGGCCTTGACGCGGTGGGAGCCGCTCAAGCGCTTTGTCGCCGACGGCGCGGCCGCACCGGTCGCAGCGATTCCGCCGAACGGCGCGCTTACGATTACAGCGCCCCCTGCCGTGGTGACGACATCTCCTCCCGTCGCGCCCGCCACGATCGGGCAGGCAACCGCGATCGACGCGCGCATCGCCGACCTTGAAGGGCGCATGGCACGGATCGACCTCCGCGCCGCCGCCGCCGCCGGAAACGCTGCACGCGCGGAAGGATTGCTGATCGCGTTTGCCGCGCGCCGCGCTGTCGATCGCGGCGTCGCGCTCGGTTACATCGAAGGCGAGCTGCGGACACGCTTCGGCTCGACGCAACCGCGCGCCGTCGCCGCGATCATCGCCGGCGCGCAGCAGCCCGTCACGATCGAAGCGTTGCATCAGGGGCTTAACGCCATCGCGCCTGCGCTCACGGGCGGCGGCGGCAGCGAAAGCTGGTGGGACGCGACGCGGCGGACGCTCGGCGGCCTCATCGTCGTGCGAAAGGCCGGCAGCGAATCGCCGACCGCCGACGCACGTGTCGCCCGTGCGCAGCTTCGCCTCGAAAGCGGTCAGGTCGAGAACGCGCTCGCCGAGGTTGCCCGACTGCCCGCCCGCGCGAGCGCCGCCGACTGGATGACGCGTGCACGCCGCTATGTCGAGGCGCACCGCGCACTCGATATCATCGAGGCGGCAGCGCTCACCGACACGCCGAACGCGCAACCGACTCTCTAAGACAGGAAATTGATGTGACGATCGAAGCCGAATGGTGGGACTATGACGACGCCGACGAGATGGCGCAGGCGGTGGCGGGCGACGTCGGCTTCATCATCGATTCGGCATTGGACGGGCATGACCGCGCGCTGATCGCGTTGCCCGGCGGCAAAACCCCACTCGCCGCGCTGACGCTGCTCGCCGAACAGAAACGCAACTGGAAGGACGTCACGATCGTTCCGACCGACGACCGGATCGTCGACGTTACCAGCGACCAGTCGAACGTGGCGATGCTCGCAAAACTCTTCCTGCCAAAGGGTGCGCGGGTGATCCCGCTCACTGGCACCACCGCCGCCGATTACAAAATGAGCGGCAAGGCAGCCGACGCGCGCCTCGCCGACCTGCCCTGGCCGCCCGACCTCGTCTGGCTCGGCATGGGCGAGGACGGCCACACGGCCTCGATCTTCGCAGGGCCCGATCTCGACGAGGCGCTGAATGGTCCCAAGGAACGCCGCGCGCTCGGCGTCATGCCCGATCCCCTCCCCGCCGACGCCCCCGTTGCCCGCGTCACACTGTCGAAGGCGGCGATTCTGTCGACGCGAACGCTTCTGATCACGATCGCCGGCGATGCAAAGAAGGACGTTCTCGAGCGCGCGATCGCCGAAGGGATTGCGTCGCCCTTGCCGATCGGACGTGTCCTCGGCGATTGTGAACTGGCGGTCGATATCCACTGGACGGCGTGACGCGGATACGGGCGTTTTACACCGGCCGCACGACTGCTAGAAGAAACGGATGCAACGAACCGAAGTCCTGATCCTCGGCGGCGGCCTCGTCGGCCTCACGCTCGCGCTCGCGCTCGACGCGCATGACATCGCAACGATCGTCGTCGATCCGGCCGATCCCGCAACAACGCTCGGCCATGGCTTCGACGGCCGCGCTTCGGCGATCGCCTCGGCATCGTGGCGGATGCTGGCGGCGATCGGGCTGGCCGACAGGCTCGCGCCCTACGGCTGCCCGATACGCCGGATCGAAGTCCGCGACGGGCTCAGCCGCGACGCGCTCGACTTTACGCCAGGCGACGACGCGCTCGGCACGATGGTCGAAAATCGCATTCTGCGTCGCGAGCTTCGCGCGGCAGCGCTTACGGCACCAAATGTCGACCTGCGGCAGCCCGCGCGCGCGGTGCAGGTCGACCGCAAGGAAAGCGGCGTGACGGCGACGCTCGACGACGGAAGCAAGATCGGTGCCGATCTGCTGATCTCTGCGGAGGGTCGCAATTCGCAGACGCGCGACGCGGCGGGCCTGCGCATAGCCAACTGGAAATACGCGGGCGCGGCGATCATCTCGGCTTTCGACCACAGCTTGTCCCACGACAATGTCGCGCACGAAATATTCTATCCCGAAGGGCCGTTCGCTCTGTTGCCGATGCTGCCGGGGAATCGATCCGCACTCGTATGGACGGTCGATGCCCGTCAGGCCGCAGGCGTCATGGCGCTGAGCGACCATGCTTTTGCGGTCGAGGCGCAGAAGCGGACCGGCGACATCCTCGGCGACCTTTCCGCCGCCGCACCGCGCTCGACCTACCCGCTCGGCTTTCATCACGCGGCGACGATCATCGACACGCGCCTTGCGCTGGTGGGCGATGCCGCGCACGGCATTCATCCGATCGCAGGACAAGGGCTCAACCTGGGTTTGCGCGATGTCGCCGCGCTGACCGAGGTGCTCGTCGAAGGCGCTCGGATCGGCCTCGACATCGGCGACGCGCAACTTCTCGCGCGCTATCAGCGCTGGCGCAGCACCGATACGCTGTCGGTCTCGGTTGCAACCGACACGCTGAACCGCCTGTTCGCAATACGCGGAGGTCCCGCCCGCGCGGTGCGGCGATTCGGCCTCCGCGCCGTGCAGAAAATCGCGCCGCTCAAAGCGATGTTCATGGCCGAAGCGCGCGGCGAATCAGGGACAGTGCCCAAATTGCTGCAGGGAATGACGATCTAAAGGACCGCGCGCATGGACCACCAGCCGTTGAATCAGCTCGTCCGCGACTTTCAAGAGTCGTGGAATCGACACGACCTCGAACTGTTCGCAAGGTTGTTCCATGCCGATGCCACCTTCGTGAACCGTTTTGCCACATATTGGCGCGGCCGCGACTCGATCGTCGAAGGCCACCGTCAGATTCACGCGACTGTTTACAGCGATTCGTCGCTCGCTATCGAAGACCCCGATGTCGACGACATCGGCGACGATGCGGCGATCCTCCATTTCTGGACGCGCCTCACCGCCGGTGCAGCGCACCCTGCTGGTCCGCATGACGTCGACTGCCTGCTCATGGCGGTCGCCACGCGTCGCGATGGCGGCTGGGCGTTTCAGGCGGTGCAGAACGTCACCTACACCGATCCGCGCACGGGCCGGAACCTGCTTCGCCAGTCTTAGACCCTACTGGAGGGTCACGCGGTCCTCGCCGCCGTGTCGTCCAAAGAATTGCATGAGCTGGACGATCAGATCGGCGCGGTCGGACAGTGACACCGCTTCGAGCAGCGCCTGTTTGGCCGCAGCGTCGAACGGCGCGATCTGGGCAATGCCGTTGACGAGCGCTTCGTCGTCGAGCCGCGAAACGGCTTCCCAATCGACGGCATAGCCCTGCGCTTCGGAAAAGCGGCGCGATTCCTGCTCGAGGCTGGCGCGTCGCACCATTGCCAGATTGGTGTCGTCGGCGTCGGCGGTTTCGATTTCGGCCTCGATCTGACGGAACGGCGTCGTCACGTCGAGCTCGCGGATCATGCGAAAGCGCGCGAGCCCTTCGAGGACGATGTTGTAACGCCCGTCGTCCATCGCCTCGACATGCGCGATCTTGCCGACGCAGCCGATATCGAACAGCGGCGGTGGCCCGTCACGCTCGGTATGCACCGGCCTCGGCTGGATCATGCCGATTCGCCTGTCGCGTGCCATCGCATCGCTGATGAGCGCGCGGTAACGCGGCTCGAAGATATGCAACGGCAAGTGCATGCGCGGGAAAAGCAGCGCACCGCCCAGCGGAAAGATCGAGATGCGCTGGACCGTCTTGGTCTCGCCGCTCATGTGAACAAGACCGCTGACAGGCGACGACGCTGTGCTGAGACCCACGGGTCCATCACGCCGACGACCTCGAACAACGTCAGCAACTGCGCCTTGGCCGCGCCGTCGTTCCATTCGCGATCGGCGCGGATGATCTCGAGAAGATGATCGGCTGCGCCGTCGCGATCGCCTGCAGCCATCAGCCCCCCGGCGAGTTCGAATCGCCTGGGATAATCGCCGGGATTTGCAGCAACTTCGGCCAGCAAGCCGCTCAGATCCTCGACCGGCTTTACGTCCTTCGCAAGCGTCAGCGCCGAGTGCGCACGCTCGACCGCCGGGTCTTTGGCAAGCTCAGGCGGCAGTGTGGCCAGCAGACTTTCGCCCTCCCCGATCCGGCCTGCGGCGACGAGCGACCGGATCAGGCCCGCAATCGCGGCCGCGTTGTCGGGTGCCATGTCGACGATCTGACTAAAGATTCCCGCCGCGCGTTCGGCATCGCCCGACACGAGGACTTCCTCGCCCATCGCGATCAGCGGCTCGATTTCGGCTTCGAGCGCCTGCGCTTCGCCTTCGACCGGGACCTGTTTCAGGATCGCGTCAAGCGCGGTCTTCAGCTGGCTTTCGGTGCGTGCGGGCGTCAGGTCGGCGACGAGCTGTCCCTGAAACACGGCGTAGACGGTTGGGATCGACTGGACGCGGAATTGCGCGGCGACGGCCTTGCTGGCGTCGACGTCGATTTTTTTCAGGACGACGCCCTTCGACGCATAGTCTGCGGCAACTTTCTCGAGCACCGGGCTTAGCGCCTTGCACGGCCCGCACCATTCGGCCCAGAAATCGAGGATGACCAAACTCGTCATCGACGGCTCGATCACGTCGGTGCGGAACGCCTCGATCTCGGCGCGGTCGCTCGCACTCATGCCCAACGTCGCCACGTGATTCTCCTGCTTGAAAGCCCTTATGTGGGGAATCGAGCGCCGATGCCAAGGGGATTGCGCGCGCGCGGACGCACTGCTAACAGCCGCGCCTCACCCGCCAGCCCGATCGCATCGACCGGCCTGGCTGAACGCTCGAGCGGGCGTAGCTCAGGGGTAGAGCACGACCTTGCCAAGGTCGGGGTCGAGGGTTCGAATCCCTTCGCCCGCTCCACGCGCAATGAGGACACGGATTAGCAAAGCTAATCCGATCACGCACAAGCGCGGCCGGCCTCGCGAACGCAAGGACCGACGACATGGGCTTTGCCCATGTCCGAACCCACCCCCGTCTTGATCGCGCTCGCGCCGAACCCATATTGCGCTCACCTCACCACCCGTGAGATCCAAGGGCAACACGCGTGGCTGACCTTTCAAATGATCCGAACGGAAAGGCCGTCCCCAACGGTCGCCTGTCGCGGCTCGCCGTGTTCGGTCGGATGGCGACCGGCGTTGTCGGCAACGTCGTGACCGAAGGCGCGCGCCGCCTCGCCGATGGCCAGCGTCCGCGCATGAGCGAACTCCTGCTGACCCCCAGGAACGTCACGCGCGTCACCGATCAACTGTCGCAACTGCGCGGGGCGGCAATGAAGCTCGGGCAGATGATCTCGCTCGATGCGGGCGAGTTTCTGCCGCCCGAGCTTTCCGACATCATGGGACGGCTGCGCAACAACGCTCACCGCATGCCGCCGCAGCAGCTTCAGAAAGTCCTTGCCGATCAATGGGGTGCGAACTGGCGCACGCGGTTCAGGCGCTTTGGTGCCGGACCGATTGCCGCAGCCTCTATCGGTCAAGTCCACCGCGCGACCACGCACGATGGCCGTGATCTGGCGATCAAGGTGCAGTATCCCGGCGTGCGCGAGAGCATCGACGCCGACATCGATAACGTTGCGACACTCCTGCGCATCTCAGGTCTTTTGCCTAAAGAAATCGACCTTGCTCCGCTCCTTGCCGAGGCCAAGCGCCAGCTGCACGAAGAGGCCGATTACGTTCGTGAAGCCGCCCAGATGACGCGCTTTGCCACGTTTCTCGCTGACGATCCCGCTTATGTCGTGCCCACGGTCGACGAAGAATTCAGCACCGCGCAAGTCCTTGCGATGAGTTTCGTCGAAGGCGTTCCGATCGAAAGCATCGCCGACGGACCGCCCGATATTCGAAATGCCGCCATGTCGTCGTTGATCGGTCTCGTCCTGCGCGAGCTGTTCCAATTCGGCTTCATGCAAACCGATCCCAACTTCGCCAATTATCGCTATCAGCCCGGGACCGGCCGCCTCGTCCTGCTCGATTTCGGTGCGGCGCGCGACGTCGGCCCTGCAACGGCGCGGGGCTACCGCGACCTGTTGAGCGCAGGCATGGCGGGGAACCGCGACGCCATGCGCGAGGCCGCCGTCGCATCGGGCTTTATCGGCGAGGCCGCTATCGCGCACCATCGCGCGCGCCTCGACGCCATGATCGACATCATCATCGCACAGATGACGCACGCCGGCCCATTCGATTTTGCCGACCGCGCATTCGTCGGGGTACTGCGCGACCAAGGCATGGACATCGCCGCCGATCGCGCAACCTGGCATATCCCGCCGGTCGACACGCTGTTTGTCCAGCGCAAGATCAGTGGTACGGCGCTCCTTGCGGCACGGCTCGGGGCGCGTGTCGATGTCCGCGCGTTGCTAAGCGCGATGCCGGGGTTTGCCGAGCTTGAGGCGGCGAAAGTCGCGATGGCGTAGCGGGGCTTGCATTTTCGCACGTAACGTGCAATTTGCGTTGCAGCGCAGCGTAGCGAACCTCGTTTACGCATGGTCGGCCAGCGTGAGTGCTCGGACATCCGAGACAGGCCAGACCCCCATGACGCTCCAGCCAAACGGCTTCCCTTTTCACGCGGGTTGTCACCAACCTCGCTTTGTCGGCGCACGATTTTGTGCGACCCGACCGCGCATATCTGAAAGTTACTCATGACCAAATTCACCGATCTCGGCCTTTCGCCGCAGATTCTCGAGGCGCTTGCCGCCAAGGGCTATGACACGCCGACGCCGATCCAGGCGCAGGCGATCCCCTCGCTGATCGAGGGCCGCGACCTGTGCGGCATCGCGCAGACCGGCACCGGCAAGACGGCAGCGTTCGCGCTTCCCTCGATCATGCGCCTCGCCGCGTCGGGCAAGATGCGCCCGCCGGGCAGCTGCCGCATGCTCGTGCTGTCGCCGACGCGCGAGCTCGCGGCACAGATCGCGCAGTCGTTCGAGGATTATTCGAAGGGCATGCGCCTCACCGTCGGCTGCGTGTTCGGCGGCATGCCTATCGGTCGCCAGATCAAGATGTGCGGCGCGGGGCTCGACGTCCTCGTCGCCACACCCGGCCGCCTGATCGACCTGATCGAGCAGCGCGCGCTGAACCTGCGCCATGTCGAAATCTTCGTCCTCGACGAGGCCGACCAGATGCTCGACTTGGGCTTTATCCACGCGCTGAAACAGATCGACCGACTGCTGCCCAAGCAGCGCCAGTCGCTGTTCTTCTCGGCGACGATGCCGAAAACGATTTCGGAACTCGGCGATCGTTTCCTCACCGATCCGGTCAAGGTTTCGGTCACGCCGATCGCCTCCACCGCCGAACGCGTCGAGCAATATGTGACCTTCGTCAACGCGGCGGAGAAAATGGCACTGCTCACCATCGTCTGCCAGAACGAGCCGATCGAGCGCGCGCTGGTGTTCAGCCGCACCAAGCACGGTGCCGACAAGATCGTGAAGAACCTCTCCGCCGCAGGTGTTCGCTCGGCCGCGATCCACGGCAACAAGTCGCAGAACGCGCGGATGGACGCGCTCGACGCGTTCAAGAAGGGCGATATCAAGATCCTGATCGCGACCGACATCGCCGCGCGCGGGATCGACGTCTCGGGCGTCAGCCATGTCTTCAACTTTGACCTGCCCAACGTCGCCGAACAATATGTCCACCGCATCGGGCGCACCGCGCGCGCTGGGGCGAGCGGCATTGCGGTGAGCTTCGTCGATGGCGAAGAGAAAGGGCTACTGAAGCAGATCGAGCGCCTCACGAAGATCCCGCTGACACCTGCACCACTGCCACCGAACTTCGACGAACTGCGCGCCAAGCTGCCCAAGCCCGCGCCATCGAAAGCCCCTCCGGGCCGTGGCGGCTCCGGCCGTCGCGATGCGCCACGCAGCGACGAGCCGCGTCGCCACTTCCCGCGCAAGCCCGGCGGCGTCGGCGCGCACAAATCGGCGGTCCGGCGCACGGGCGGGCGCTAAGCGGCCGTCGTCACATGACAAAAGGTTCATGCAGGCGTCACCCGACCGCCGTGCCAAATCTGCCATATTGATGTTCACCAGCCGCGATCGGTGCGGCGGTGAACACAGGAGTTGGTTCCATGAAGGTTCGTTCGCTCATGCCCGTCGCTGCGGCGGCAATGATGGTTGCAGCCCCGGCGATGGCGGCAACGACCGTCCACAAGACGACACATGTCAAGACGACCAAGACGACGAAGCCGGCAAAGGTCGCCAAGGCAAAGTAACCGCTTCATCCGAAATGCCCTTCCGGTCTCCCCTCGCTCCCGCCGGAAGGGCATTTCGCTTCGGACGCGTCGCATGATAGGATCAGTCCATGGGCCGCAAGATCCTCGTCATCGAAGACGATTCCGACACCCGCGCGTTCATTGCCAAGGGCCTTGGCGAACAGGGCCATGTCGTCGATCAGTCGCGCGACGGCCGTGACGGCCTGTTCATGGCATCCGATGCCGGCTACGACCTCATCATCCTCGACCGCATGCTTCCCGCGCTCGACGGGCTCGGTGTCCTGAAGGCTTTGCGCGCCGCCGAAGTTTCAACGCCGGTCCTCATTCTCTCCGCGCTCGCGTCGCTCGATGACCGGATCGCAGGACTCGAAGGCGGATCGGACGACTATCTTGTCAAGCCATTCGCCTTTTCCGAACTGCTTGCGCGCGTGAACGCCTTGTTGCGCCGCGCCGACGGCAAGACCGCGGGCGCGGCCGAAACCCGGCTGACCGTCGGTGACCTCGATATCGATCTCCTCTCGCGCATGGTGCGCCGCGCCGGCAAGGCGATCGACCTGAAACCGCGCGAATATGCCCTGCTCGAATATTTTGCGCGCAACGCCGACCGGGTCGTCACGCGGACGATGCTGCTCGAACAGGTATGGGATTATCACTTCGACCCCGCCACCAACGTGATCGACGTTCATGTCAGCCGCTTGCGCCGCAAACTCGACGACGGCTTCGATGCGACGATGCTGCATACGGTGCGCGGTGCAGGCTACCGGCTGGCACCGTGAAGTCGCTGCCCACGACGGCGCGGATTGCGCTGCTCGCGGTGATCCTGTCGCTGGCGGGCAGTTTTGTCCTCATCGGCTTCATCCGCTACGCGACCGTCGCCGAGCACGAGACCTTGCCCGAAACGCTCGAAAGCGCACTGTTGCTTGCGCTCGGCATGTCGGTCGCGCTCGGTATCGCCAGCGGCTGGCTCATCGCGCGGTTCGTCGGACGCCGCGTCGAGGATGTCGCGCGGGTCGCCGACGCGGTCGGCGCAGGCGACCTGTCGCGGCGCGCGCCGACGTCGCGCGGCAACGACGCCTTCGATCATCTCGCGCGGCGGCTGAACGCGATGCTTGACCGGACCGAGACGCTGATGAGCGAGTTGCGCCTGCTCACCGACAGCCTTGCTCACGACCTGCGCTCACCCGTCCAGCGGTTGCGCACGCGTATCGAGCGGGCCCTGATCGCGACCGACGAGACGAATCGCGACCAGCTGTTGTCGGGCGTTCTCGCCGAAACCGACGCGCTGATGCGTATCCTGACCACGGTGCTCGAAATCGGCCGTTCGGAGGCATTCGCATCGCGAAACCAGTTCGCACCTCTTCATCCGAGCATGCTCATCGCCGATCTGAGCGAGATGTACGAGCCGCTTGCCGACGAAACCGGTGTCGCACTTGGCGTTGATGCCCCGCCGTTCGCTCCCATCGACGGGCACCGCCAGCTGTTGGCGCAGGCGATGAGCAACCTGATCGACAACGCGCTGCGCTACGGCGAACTGTCGAAGGTCACGCTTTTCGCGGCCGAAGACGAAAGCGGGGTGCACATCGGTGTTGCCGACTGCGGTCCCGGCATCGCCAGCGCCGACATGGCAGACGCCCGGCGGCGCTTCGGCCGCCTCGATGCGGCACGCGGCACGCCCGGCGCGGGCCTCGGGCTCTCGCTGGTCGAAGCTGTGGCGCACCTTCACGACGGGCAGCTCATTTTGTCCGACAATGCGCCCGGGCTGCGCGCGACGATCGTGCTGCCGCGCCGCTGAAAGCGCTGTCCTACGCGGCAAAGCTGTGCTTAGCTCCGCGACCATGAACAAGCGACAGGCCACCAACAATTCCCGGCGATTCGCTGCGTTTTGCCATAGTGTCAACTTCGTCATCTTCGTCGCCCTTATAGCGGGCGGTGCTGCGGCGCAAACTATTGATCCGGCTACGAAAACACGCATCGACCGCGTGCTGAGGACCACGCCGCTGATCGACGGGCACAATGACGTTGCCGAACAGCTGGGCGATTACCACGAAGGCAAGGTCGGAGCCCTCGCGAGCGCGACCGAAACATGGCCCGTGCGGCCGCTGATGACCGACATGGCGCGGCTGCGCGAGGGCCGTGTCGGCGGGCAATTCTGGTCGGTCTACATCGACGGCGCGATCACCGGCGACGCCGCGATCCGGCGCACTTTGGAACAGATCGACATCGTCGACCGGATGATCGCCGCCTATCCCCGCGATCTTGAACTGGCGCGCACCGCGGACGACATCGTCCGCATTCACCGCAGCGGCAAGATCGCCTCGCTGATGGGGATCGAAGGCGGGCGTCAGATCGGCGGCAGCCTGCCCGCGCTCCGCCAGTTCTACCGGCTCGGCGCGCGCTACATGACGCTCACGCACAATCAGACGACCGAATGGGCCGACAGCGCGACCGACGATGCCAGGTTCAAAGGCCTGTCGCCGTTCGGGCTGAGCGTCATCGCCGAGATGAACCGGTTGGGCATGCTCGTCGATTTGAGCCACGTCTCTCCCGAAGTAATGAAGCAGGCGATTGCAGCGACCCGCGCGCCCGTGATCTTCTCGCACAGTTCGGCGCGCGCGCTCAACGATCATCCGCGCAACGTGCCTGACGATGTGCTGCAGCTGCTCCCGGCGAACGGCGGCGTCGTGATGGTGAACTGGGTGCCACTGTTCCTGTCGCCCGCGCGCCTGCGTTACGAATCCGAGAAAGCGGCCGAAGAAGCCCGGCTCAAGACCATCATCCGCAACGACAGCGCTGCAGTGAAGGCAAGCGTCAAATCATGGGTGGAGAATCATCCCATCCCCGAAGTCACCGTCCGCGACATCGTCGATCACATCGATCATGTCGCAAAGGTCGCCGGGCACGACCATGTCGGCATTGGTGCCGACCTCGACGGGATCGACAGCACGCCGACCGGAATGACCGGCGTGCAGGCCTATCCGCTGCTCTTTGCCGAACTCATCCGGCGCGGCTGGAGCGATGCCGATCTCGCCAAGCTTGCCGGTGGCAACGTCCTGCGTGCTCTACGCGGGGCCGAGGCGACGGCGGCCGCGATGAAGGATGTGCCACCCTCCACCGCGACGATCGAGTCAGGTCAGGCGACGGCCCCGCGATAGGGCGCGTAGTAATCGTCGACGCCCTTGTTGTAATCGCTGTCTTCGGCCGGTCCGGCGTCACGCTCATACTTCGGCGCCTGTTCGAGGATGTCCTTGTCCAGATCGACGACGTAGCCGCCCTGTTCCTTTTCGTAGTCGAGCACGTCCCACGGCAAGCGGTGAAGCGTCGAGCCCATGCCGAACAGGCCGCCGAAGGCGAGGTTGGCGTATTCGACTTTGCCGGTCAGCTTGTCGACCATGAAGTTCTGGACGGTGCCGAGCTTTTCGCCCTGACGGTTGTAGACGGTCGTGCCTTCGACGCGGTCCGACGCGATCAGCGACGTGTGGCCCGATGCGGTTGTGGTAGCCATGTTGGTCTCCAGAAAAGTAGGGACTGACATAACCCGGCAGCGCCCGTGCGGGTCCATCGGCTCGTCGCACTTGTCTTTGCATTGGGCCGACGCCATGTCGCGGCGATGACCGATCCCGCTCCCTTGCGCGCGACCATCATTCCGGTGACGCCGCTTCAGCAGAACTGCACGCTGTTCTGGTGCACCGCGACGATGAAGGGGGCGTTCGTCGATCCCGGTGGCGACCTGCCGCGGCTGAAGGCGGCGACGGTGCAGAACGGCGTGACCATCGAAAAAATCCTGATCACCCACGGCCATATCGATCATTGCGGTGAGGCGGGGACGCTCGCGGCCGAACTCGGCGTGCCGATCGAGGGGCCGCACGAGGCCGACCGCTTTTGGATCAGCCGCCTCGAGGACGACGGGCGCACCTACGGCGTCAACGGCAAGATTTTCGAGCCAGATCGCTGGCTGACCGACGGTGAACAGGTGACGGTCGGCGACCTGACGCTCGACGTCTATCACTGTCCGGGCCACACGCCGGGCCACGTCGTGTTTCACCACGCACCGTCACACGTCGCGATGGTCGGCGATGTGCTTTTTCAGGGTTCGATCGGGCGCACCGATTTTCCGATGGGAAACCATCAGGACCTGCTCGACGCGATCGTGACGCGCCTCTGGCCGCTCGGCGGCGAAACCAATTTCGTCCCCGGCCATGGTCCCATGTCGACCTTTGCGCATGAACGCGCGACCAACCCTTATGTCGCCGATCACGTGCTTTCGTTAAGCTGACGAACGCATTCCGAAGGCATTCAGGCTGATCGGCGTAATTCTCCATCTGTCCTCGAAAGAGACGAAAGAGTGTAACATGCGTAAATACATCATCGCCGGATTGATGGCGGCGACTTTGGTCCCCGCCGCGGCACAAGCTCAGTGGATCAACGGACGCGAACGCGCCGAACTGCGTAACGACCGCCGCGACATTCGTCAGGAACGGCGCGACGTCGATCGCGCCTACCGCAGCGGAGACCCGCGCGAGGTTCGCCAGGAACAGCGCGAGCTGCGTGGTGCGCGTCAGGAGTTCCGCGAAGATCGTCGCGACGCCCGCAGCGACTGGGGCCGTAACGACTGGCGCGGTTACCGCGAGGGAAATCGCGACCTTTACCGCGGCGGCAACTGGCGCTCGGATTATCGCTACCGGTCATTCAGTCCAGGCGTTCGCATCGGCGTCGGTTATTATGCCCCGCGCTATTATGTGAACGACTACGGCCGCTACAGGCTGCCGCGCCCCGGTTTCAACCAGCGCTGGGTGCGCCACTATAACGACGTGCTGCTGATCGACATTCGCAGCGGCTATGTCGTCGACGTGATCCGCAACCTTTATTGGTAAGTAAGCATGCTAGGCGGTGGCTCGTCGGTCTTCCGGCCGACGGGCCGCCTGCCGTTGTATGAAATGACGGCGGCAGACCGCGACGTAGCGGTCGTTGCCACCGATTTCGGTCTGGTCGCCGTCGTCGACGACCACGCCGGTTGCATCGATGCGAAGGTTCATCGTCGCCTTGCGCCCGCATTCGCAGATCGCCTTCAGTTCGACGAGAGTGTCGGCAAGGCCGCGCAACGCCGCCGAACCTTCGAACAATTCACCCCGAAAGTCCGTCCTGAGGCCATATGCGAGGACGGGTATCCCCTCTTCGTCCGCAATCGCCGCGAGCTGCAAGACCTGCGCGCGCGTCAAAAACTGCGCCTCATCGACCAGCACGCAATCGAGTCTCCCCGCCGCTGCAACACAGGCCCGCAGATCGGTCGTTCGATCGAAGGGCGTCGCCTCGGCCTCCAGCCCGATCCGCGAGACGATCCGCCCTACGCCCGACCGGTCGTCGATCGCGGCCGTAAGAAGCATCGTCGTCATGCCGCGTTCGGCATAATTGAACGCGGCCTGGAGCAGCGTCGTCGACTTGCCCGCATTCATCGACGCGTAGTAGAAATAGAGCTTGGCCATCAACCTTGATCGAGGTCCTGCGCCACCTTCGGATCGCGCAAAAGTCGATCGATATGATTGCCCTCGTCGAAGCTCTCATCGGCCAGGAATTTCAGCTTGGCGGCATATTTGTTCTGCACCGCCTGCGCGACCCGGCTTTGCAGATAGGCGGTGTTGGTGCGCAACGCCTTCAACACCGCCTCTTCATCGCGACCGAGCAGCGGTTTGACGAACACCGTCGCGTGCCGAAGGTCGGGCGACATGCGCACTTCGGTAACGCTGACGACGTGCTGGTCCAGAACTTCATCGTGGATCTCGCCGCGTTGGAGCACTGCCGATAACGCGTGACGCACCGACTCGCCGACGCGGAGCAGCCGGACCGAGCGTGTTTCCGGGGTCGCCGCCTTCATACGTATCGACGTCCGCTCGCGCTCCTCGACTGAGCGCTAGAGCGTGCGTTCACGCTCTTCGACCTCAAACGTCTCGAGGAAATCGCCCGCCTTGATGTCGTTGGTCGCATCGAAGGTGACGCCGCATTCGAGGCCGGCGCGGACCTCCGCCACGTCATCCTTGAAGCGGCGCAGCGAGTTGATCTGGCCGTTGTAAATGATGACGTCGTCGCGAGTGATGCGCGCCTTGAGGTTCTTGCGGATCGCCCCTTCGGTGACGAGCAGCCCCGCCGCCTTGCCATGCTTGCCCGCGGGGAAGACCTCGCGGATTTCGGCGCGGCCGACGATGTGCTCGATCATCTCGGGCCCAAGCTGGCCGGCCATCGCGTTCCGCACCTGATCGGTCAGGTGATAAATCACGTCGAAATACTGGAACTCGACACGGTCGCGCTTGGCGAGCGCCGCCGCCTTGGTATTCGGGCGGACGTTGAAGCCGATCACCGGCGCGCCCGAAGCAGCGGCAAGCTGCACGTCGCTCTCGGTGATGCCGCCCACGCCCGCGCTCAGCACGCGGACTTTGATAAGATCGGTCGAGATGCGGTTGACCGCACCCACGATCGCCTCGACCGACCCTTGCACGTCGGCCTTGACGACGATCGGATATTCGATCGCCTTCACCGCGTTGAGGTTGGCGAACAGATTCTCCATATCGACGGGTGCCGCAACCGTGCGCCGCTCGGTCGCGAGATTGGCGCGGTAAAGCGCAACTTCGCGCGCGCGCGCCTCGTTCTCGACGACCGACATCGGATCGCCGGCAGACGGCACACCCGACAGGCCGAGAATCTCGACCGGCATCGACGGCCCGGCTTCCTTGATCTGTCGCCCCTTGTCGTCGATCATCGCCCGCACCTTGCCGCTTTGCGCGCCCACGACGACGATATCGCCGACGCGCAGCGTTCCGCGCCGCACCAGCACCGTCGCCAGCGACCCGCGACCCTTGTCGAGCTTGGCCTCGATGATGCTGCCCTCGGCGGTGCGGTCGGGATTGGCTTTCAACTCGAGCAGTTCGGCCTGAAGCTGGATTTTCTCGACCAGCGTATCGAGCCCGGTCTTCTTCAGCGCCGACACCTCGACATCCTGCACGTCGCCCGACAATTCCTCGACGACGATTTCATACTGGAGCAGCGCCTCGCGCACCTTTTGCGGGTTCGCCTCGGGCTTATCCGACTTGGTAATCGCGACGATCATCGGCACGCCCGCGGCCTTGGTGTGGTTGATCGCTTCGATCGTCTGTGGCTTGATGCTGTCGTCGGCAGCCACGACCAGCACGACAATGTCGGTGATATTTGCACCACGCTTGCGCATGTCGATAAAGGCCTCGTGCCCCGGCGTGTCGAGGAACGTGATCTTCTCGCCCGACTTCACCTGCACCTGATACGCGCCGATATGCTGTGTGATTCCGCCTGCTTCGCCGCGAACGACGTCGGTCCCGCGCAGCGCGTCGAGCAGCGAGGTCTTGCCGTGATCGACATGGCCCATGATCGTGACGACAGGCGGCCGTGCCTTGAGCGTGTCCTGCGCATCGATATCGACCGCGACGTCGATGTCGACATCGCTTTCGGACACGCGCGTCACGTTGTGACCGAATTCGGTCACGAGCAGCTCGGCGGTATCCTGGTCGATGGTGTCGCCCATTGCCGAGGGCTGTCCCATCTTGAACAGCGCCTTGATAAGGTCGCTGCCACGCTCGGCCATGCGATTGGCGAGTTCGCCGACGGTGATGGTTTCGGGGATGACGACGTCGCGGATCTGCTTGGTCTGAACCTGCCCGCTGCCATGGGCGCGGCGTTCCTTTTCGCGCGCACGCTTCAATGCGGCGAGCGAACGTGCACGCGCGCCCTCGCCATCGGTATCGAGCGCGCGGGTGACCGTGAGCTTGCCCGACTGGCGACGATCGTCGGCACCGAGTTTGCCGCGCGCAGGCCGCACGGGTTCGGGCCGACGTTCGGGAACGGCGGCGGGTCGCGTGAAATGCTTGGGCGCTTCCTGCCGCCCTTCCTGTGCCCGCTGCACTTCGGGTTCGGCGAGCGGCGCGGGCGCGTTTGCCGCTTCCTCGGATGCGACGCGGGCGGCCTCCTCGGCCTTGCGATTGTCGTCGGCGCGGCGCTTTTCGTCGTCGCTCGTTTCAGTCTTTGCGCGATCCTCGCGACGGCGCGATTCCTCGAGCGCGTTCATGCGCGCCTCTTCGGCCTCGCGCAGCAGCTTGGCCTGCGTTTCCTGACGCGACATCAGGCTTGGTTGCGGAGCAGCCGGCGCGGGCGGAGGCGGTGGCGGCGCGACAACGACGGGCGTGGCGACCTCGACCTGCGGTTCGGGCGCAGCCTCCACCTCACCCGGTCGTCCGATCATCCGCCGCTTCTTGACCTCAACGACGACGGTGTTCGACCGGCCGTGGCTGAAGCTCTGCTTCACCTTGCCGGTCTCGACCGTGCGCTTCAGGCTCAACGGCGCGCGCATGCCCAGTTTCGGTTTTTCGCTGTCACTCATAATCTGATCTTGAACCCTTCAAACCGTCAATTCGTCGTCGGCGCGTGCGCCACGCGGCCCTGAACCCTGCGAACCGGTTTCGCAAGACGGCGCCAAAGGCTGAACGTCGATAAACCCGTGCCAGCGGTCGATGGCGGCCGCCACGCGCGCCGCGGCACGCGCATCTGTCACACCGACATGTACCACATTTTCGCGGCCGAGCGCCACCGACAAGATCGTGCGGTCGACCGCGAGTATCAACCCCTGACGACCCGATCCCTCTTCGTCATTGCCCACGCGCCACGCCTGGTCGAGCTTGCGGTTGCCATCGGCACCCGCATCGGCGGCATGATATAGCGCATGGAGCGAACCCTTTCGCGCCGCTTCCTCGATCCGGTCCGTGCCCGTCACCAGGTGCGACGCGCGCGCCTCCATGCCCAGCCGGTCGAGCGCGCTGCGCGACAGCGCGTCCTCGATGCGTTGCGGCAAATCATCGGCAACCGTCAAGTCGCTCGTTTTGAACGCCCGCGCCAGAGCGCCCTTGAGCTTGCCTTTCGAAAGCGCAGCTTCGAGCGCAGAACGCCCGACGCCGATCCAGGCCCCGCGTCCCGGTGCTTTCGCCCGGACATCGGGAAGCACCTGCCCATCGGGCGCGAGCGCGAGCCGGATCAGCCGGTCGCGGGACGCATGCTCGCCGGTCAGAACGCAACGGCGTTCCGGATCTTGTGCATACTCTGCCGGCGCTACCGCGTCATTGTGGGGAGTCCGCAAGCGCGTCCTCCTCTGTGGACCCGGACGTGCCGTCCTCGTCCTCGAACCAGTGCGCGCGCGCGGCCATGATGATCTCGTTGCCCTGCGTCTCGCTCAAATTATACTCGGCGAGCACGCCGCCCTTTGGTTCGTTGGCCGGCACGGTCTTGCGGCGCGGCTCGATCCGGCGCTTCTGGATCAGCTCGTCGGTGGCCAGATCGGCGAGATCGTCGAGTGTCTTGATCCCCGCCTTGCCGAGCGTGACGAGCATCGTCTCGTTCAGGTGCGGAATCGACGCAAGCGCATCCTCGACGCCGAGCGACCGACGCAGCTCGCGATTGGCATCCTCGCGGCGTTCGAGCGCTTCGGCGGCGCGACTCTGAAGTTCGGCACCAAGTTCTTCGTCGAACCCTTCGATCTCGGCG
Source organism: Sphingomonas sp. (assembly GCA_965249015.1). Taxonomy (GTDB): domain Bacteria; phylum Pseudomonadota; class Alphaproteobacteria; order Sphingomonadales; family Sphingomonadaceae; genus Sphingomonas_O. The sequence continues at coordinate 205,181 of CBDFLB010000003.1, forward strand.
ATCTCGCTGACATCGACATAGGCGACTTCCTCGAGGCTGGTGAAGCCCTCGGCAACGAGCAATTGCGACAGCGTTTCGTCGACGTCTAGCTCCTGCTGGAACAGATCCGACCGTTCGACGAATTCGCGCTGACGCTTCTCGCTCGCGTCGGTTTCGGTCAAGATATCGATCGCCTTGCCGGTCAGTTGCGACGCAAGGCGGACGTTCTGGCCGCGGCGACCGATGGCAAGCGAAAGCTGGTCATCGGGCACCACGACTTCGATGCGATCCTCCTCCTCGTCGATGACCACGCGGCTGACGTTGGCCGGCTGAAGCGCGTTGACGACAAAGGTCGCGGTATCTTCGGACCAGGGGATGATGTCGATCTTTTCGCCCTGCATTTCCTGTACGACCGCCTGAACGCGGCTGCCCTTCATGCCGACGCACGCGCCGACCGGATCGATCGAGCCGTCGCGGCTGATCACGCCGATTTTCGCTCGCGATCCCGGATCACGAGCAGCCGCCATGATCGTGATGATGCCGTCATAGATTTCGGGGACTTCCTGCGCGAACAGCTTCTTCATGAAGTCGGGGTGCGCGCGGGACAGGAAAATCTGGGGCCCGCGCGTTTCGCGCACGACTTTGAGGATCAGCGAGCGGACACGGTCGCCGACGCGCACGACTTCGCGCGGGATCTGCGCGTCACGGCGGATGACGCCTTCGGCACGGCCCAGGTCGACGACGACATGCCCGAACTCGACACGCTTGACGACGCCGGTGATGATCTCGCCGCTGCGGTCCTTGAACTCTTCAAACTGCCGTTCGCGCTCGGCGTCGCGAACTTTCTGAAAGATGATCTGTTTTGAAGCCTGCGCCTGAATGCGTCCGAACTCGATCGGGGGCAGCGGGTCGACGATATAGTCGCCGATCTTCGCGCCGGGCTCGAGCTTCTGCGCGGCCTCGACATTGACCTGCTTGTACAGATCGTCGACCTCCTCGACGACTTCGACGACCCGCCATAGCCGCGTTTCGCCCGACTGGGTATCGATCTTGGCGCGGATCTCCATTTCGGAGCCGTAGCGCATCTTGGCCGAACGCTGGATCGCATCCTCGAGCGCCTCGATCACGATTTCGCGATCGATCAGCTTTTCCTTGGCAACCGAATCGGCAATCGCCAGCAGTTCGGCCTTGTTGGCGGAAATCGAAGTCGCCATTCGTCTATCCTTCTTGCAGAATTTTATCGGCACCGTCGGTCGAGAGCGGCACCGTTGCGTTGATGAGCTTGTCGGTGAGAACAAGTTTTGCCGATGCGATGCCCGAAAACGGAATGCGCATCGCGCCATGCTTGGCGATGACGACGATCGTATCGTCGCCCTCGACCCCTTCGAGGCGCGCATCGAACATCTTGCGACCGTCGATCGCCTCGACCAGTTTCAGCCTCGCCTCATGCCCAGCCCAATCGTCGTAATCGGCGATTCGCGTCAGCGGCCGGTCGATACCGGGCGACGACACTTCAAGTCGATACGCCGCCTCGATCGGATCAACCTCGTCGAAAATCTCCGACAAGCGGCGCGACAACGCCGCGCAATCGTCGAGCGTCAGCTGCCGCGTGTCGGGGCGCTCGGCCATCACCTGCAGCGTCGGGTCTGACGTGCCGCCGAACATGCCGACGCGCACGATGTTCAGCCCCAGCGCTTCCGCCGCGGGTTCGATCAATGCAGTCAGTACGGCGATGTCGGCCAAACGTCTCTCCAACGAGCTTCAGCGTGTCCGGAGCCGGAAAAGGCCACGAACCCAAACAAAGTTACCGATGTAAGGAAGCGAATGCCGATATACGCAGTTGTCACCCTGTCGGCAAGTATCTTGATGGAGTCCGTTCGATGAACCGTCTTTTACCCGCATTTGCAATCGCCGCAGCGGCCTGCACCAATGATCCGGCACCCGCCCAACCCGCCCAGGCCGCGATCACCGGCGCACGTGCACCTGCCGAAAAACCGTTCACGGTGACGCCGTTCGCGGCATTCGATTCGCCCTGGTCGATGACTTTCCTTCCCGACGGACGAATGCTGGTCACCGAAAAACGGGGTCGACTGCTACTCGTCTCTGCCGATGGCCGGCGCGCGACCGTGCTTGCCGGCGTCCCGGCGGTCGACAGCGCGGGTCAGGGCGGCCTGATGGACGTCGTCGCCGCGCCCGACTTCGCTCGCTCTCACGCGATCTATTTCAGCTATTCGGCGAGCGGACCTGGCGGCAAGGGCGTAACGCTGGCGCGCGCCACGATGCCGCCCGACATCATGTGCATCCGCGCACCGTGTCCGACGTCCAACCGCCTGGCTGATGTCAAGGTCCTGTTTCAGGCGCATCCGTTCGTCGACGGCAACGGCCATTACTCGGGCCGCATCGCCTTTTCGCCCGATGGACAATATCTGTTCTTCACCAATGGCGAGCGACAGAAGTTCACGCCCGCGCAGGATCCGAAGGCATCGCTCGGCAAAGTCCTGCGCCTGACGCTCGACGGCAAGCCCGCGCCCGGCAACCCGCTTGCAGCGAAGGGCTTTGATCCCGCGATCTGGTCGTACGGCCATCGCAATCTGCTCGGCATCGCGTTCGACGCGCAGGGGCGTCTGTGGGAGCAGGAAATGGGTCCGCGCGGCGGCGACGAATTGAACATCATCCTCCCCGGCCGGAACTACGGCTATCCGATCGTGTCGAACGGCAATCACTATGATGGCCGCGATATTCCGGATCATCCGACGCGGCCCGAATTCGAAGCCCCGAAGGTCAGCTGGAACCCGGTGATCTCACCCGCCGGCCTCATGATCTATTCGGGCGCGATGTTCCGGGCGTGGGCAGGCAATATCCTGATCGGCGGGCTGTCGTCGAAGTCGCTCGTTCGGGTCGTCGTCGAGGGCGATACGGCGCGCGAGATTGAGCGTTACGACATGGGGGCGCGCATCCGCGAGGTCGAGCAGGGGCCCGACGGCGCGATCTGGCTGCTCGAGGATGGCGAAAGTGGCGGTCGGCTGCTCAAGCTTACACCGAAGGTCTGAGCACGTCAGCGTACCCGCTCGGCCTCGATCGCTCCGGCCGTCGATGGGCGACAGAGTTCGCTTGCCGGCGTCGCAGGATCGAGCCACCGCGCCCACTCGGCCGGCCCTGGAAGCACGACGACTTGTCGGTTATGGTACGGCGCGATGTCGGGCCCGGGCTCGGTCGTCAGCATCGTCCAGGCCTCGCCGACCGACGAGTCGCTCCGCCACAGGCCAGCGATGCAGAACCAGGCGCGACCCGCCGCTCGAAAGCGCCATTTCGCCTTCGCCCCGCGCGGTGCTGCCGGATCGCTCGTAAACTCGAAAAAGCTGTCGACGGGGATGAGGCATCGACCTTTGTCGAGCGTGCGGCCGTCGGACCGGAAGTTGAAAACCGGCTTGCCGTGCTGTCCGGGCCAGCTCCAGCGGCGGGTCACCAATTCGGCCGCGGCATCGGCAGTGGCACGGATGATGATGCTCGGATCGGTGATCCGAATGCTGTCGAGCGGTGCCATGTTGGGCACGCCCTCGGGAAAACGCAGCGCGATCCGCGTCTCGCCCCAGTCGTCGCGCAGATCGCCGAGCGCAATCCGGCGCGCCGCTTCGTTGCACATGGCCTACGGCACCCGCTGGTAACGGAAATACCACACTTCGTGCCCAAGGCGGCGCGCTTTGCGTTCGTAGCGGGTCTCTGGCCAGTCGTCGGGGCGGGTCAGAAAATCATTGGCGTCGGAGGCGTGCCACGTAAAGTCCTGGCGGCCGGTCATGATCATCATCGCGTGCGCCACATAGACCGGATGGTCGGTCCCGAACCGAAACTCGCCGCCGGGGCGAAGCTTTCGGGCGACAAGGTCGATCGGTCCGGCGTTCATGAAGCGCCGCTTGGCGTGGCGCGCTTTGGGCCACGGATCGGGATGAAGGAGATAGACTCGCTCAAGCGACGCGTCGGGCAGCCGCGCAAGCACGTCGAGCGCATCGCCCATGTGTATCCGAACATTGGCAAGGCCCTTGTCGCGAACATGGCCCAGCGCGCCGACGACACCATTCAGGAACGGTTCGCAGCCGATGAAGCCGCTTTGCGGACGCATCGCCGCCTGCGCCGCCAGATGCTCGCCCGCGCCGAAGCCGACCTCGAGTTCGAGCGGACGATCGTCGCCGAACAACGCCCGCGCATCGAGATCGCCCTCGCGGAGCGAAAGGCGCGGCAACAGGTCCTCGACCAGCGCTGCCTGCCCTTCGCGAAGCTTGTGCCCCGCGCGCCGTCCGTACAGACGGCCGATCGTAACCGGATCGCTCAGGCGCACGCTATCGACAGGGTTTGCCCTGATATTCGCGGCGGTGATTGGCATAGGCGCGACCGTTCCAGCGCAGCACCGGGAAGCACGACCCTCGCCCGCCGATCGAGATGTCTGGCCATTTGTCCGCGCCGCGACTGTCGAGCACCTGCGCCACGCCGGCACTGGCGAGCATTTTCTTCCACCTGCCGCCGGGCTGTCTGGCGAGAAGAACGAATGACGTTTCGTCACCACCATAACAGCGCGCGCTGTCCTCGACGATGATGACGTCGATGCGGCCGTCGTCGTTGAGATCGCGGTACAGGTCGATGCGCATCGTCGCGCGCGGATCGTCGCGGCACATCGTCCACGCCGTGCCGCGCCGAACACCCCCGGCCGCCGCGAACATCGCGTCGGTCTCTGCGACGGAGGGTGCGACCATCATCGTCGCGGCGAGCAGGAAGTCAGGTCCCATCACCCTACTCTAAGCGATGGAACGGTTCTAAGCGAGTGCCGCTTTCAAATCGGTCACGAGATCGGTCTTTTCCCACGGGAAGAAATCGCCCTCTGCCTTTTGGCCGAAGTGGCCGTAAGCCGCGGTCCTGCGATAGATCGGCTTGTTGAGCCCCAGATGCGTGCGGATGCCGCGCGGGGTCAGCCCGCCGAGTTTGGCGATACCCATGATCGCCGCTTCGATGCGGTCGTCGCCGACCGTACCCGTCTCATGCGTATCGACATAAAGCGACAGCGGCTTGGACACACCGATCGCGTAAGCAAGCTGGATCGTGCAGCGCGTCGCAAGCCCCGCCGCGACGATGTTTTTCGCCAGATAGCGCGTGATGTAAGCGGCCGAGCGATCGACCTTGGTCGGATCCTTGCCGCTGAACGCGCCGCCGCCATGCGGGGCCGCGCCACCATAAGTGTCCACGATGATCTTGCGCCCGGTCAGCCCGGCGTCGCCATCGGGCCCGCCGATTTCGAAACTGCCGGTCGGGTTGATATGATATTCGGTTTCGCGCAGCAGGACGGGCGGCATAATTTCGGCGACCACGCGCTTCACATAATCGTGAAGTTCGGTCTGCTTGTCGCCTTCGTCGTAGCCCGGCGCATGCTGCGTCGAGACGACGATTGCGGTCGCCGCCACGGGCAGGCTGCCTTCGTAGCGCAGGGTGACCTGGCTCTTGGCATCGGGCTCGAGGAAAGGCGCCGCGCCCGAGTGACGATCCTCGGCCATGCGCTTCAGGATTTTGTGGCTGTAATAGAGCGTCGCCGGCATCAGGTCGGGCGTTTCATCGGTCGCATAACCGAACATGATTCCCTGGTCGCCCGCGCCCTCGTCCTTGTTGCCACCGGCATCGACGCCTTGCGCGATATGTGCTGACTGCGGATGCAAATTGTTCATGAAGGTCAGCGTCTCCCAGTGGAAACCCGACTGTTCATAACCGATTTCCCTGACGGTCTGGCGAACGGTGCGCTCGACTTCGGCCTGCACGCCCGGTGCCCAGTTGCCCGCTTCGTCCATGATCCCCTTGCCGCGAATCTCACCCGCGAGCACCACCAGCTGCGTCGTCGTCAGGGTTTCGCAGGCGATGCGCGCTTCGGGGTCTTTCGACAGGAACAAGTCGACGATCGCGTCCGAAATCTGGTCCGAAACCTTGTCGGGATGACCTTCGGAAACCGATTCGGAGGTGAAAAGATAATTCGAGCGCATCGCGTGGTCCTGCCTTGAGATATAAAGAAAGCTTTATGTGCGGTTCGCGCCCTTAACCCTGCCGACGCCGCAGGGCAACGGCAAAGCCGATCAAGGTTAATGCAAAGGCCAGCGGGAGGACGTTGCCGAACTGCGCAAACGGCGTCGGTGCGGCGACGTCGGGCAAAGCCGTCTGGATAAAGCCGGCTTTTCCCATCGGCAGCGCGACGGCGATGGCACCATTGGCGTCGATCACTGCCGAAATACCCGTCGGAGTCGAACGCACGACCGGTATCCCCTCCTCGATCGCGCGCAGCCGCGCTTGCGCAAGAAATTGCGGCGGACCCCAGCGTCCGAACCAGGCGTCGTTCGACGGATTGAACAGGAAGTCGGGACGATTTTTCCCGTCGATAACTTCCCCCGAAAAGATGATCTCGTAGCAGATCTGCACGCCCACCTTGCCGAACCCCGGCAGCGTCAGCGTCCGTGGTCCCGGCCCAGGCCAGAAATCGAGGTCGCCGGGAACGAGCCGCGACAGGCCGATTGCCGAGAGCAACGGACGCATCGGCAGATATTCGCCATAGGGAACAAGATGCGCCTTGTCGTAGCGCGCCATGAGCTCGCCCCGTGCATTCACGGCGAACACGGCGTTGCGTGCGGCAATCATCTCCTTGCCTGCGCGGTCCCAGACGAACGAATCGCCGCCCGTCAGGACCGTGTCGCCTGGACGCAGCAAGCCGGCGATCCGCTCGACCGCCCAATGCTCCTCCTCGAGGAAATAAGGCACCGCGGCCTCGGGCCAGAGGATCAGCCGCGGCTGCGCGGTCGGCGGCCCGGTCAATGCGGCAAGCTTGCTCCAGTTTAGTTCGTCGAAGCTCTCGTCATGCTTGGTCTGCTGGCCAATGTTGGGCTGGACGACGCGGATAAGTCGTTCGCTGCGCCCCGGATCACCCGCAGCCAGTGTCGTCAGCCATCCGGCGACAAGAACACTTCCCAGGGCTACAGGAAAGGCGAAGGCACGCCGCGCGTGGAAAAGCGCCCCTGCGATCAGGATGACGCATCCCGACAGGCCATATGTGCCTATGAGCTTCGCCACGCCGTCTCCCGGCGTTGGGACCAGAACGACGCCAACCGGGTTCCAGGCAAAGCCGGTAAACAGCGACGCCCGTAGGTATTCGCTGACGATCCATCCGGCCGCAAAGACAAGCACGAACGTCGTGCCGCGCGGTCGTCCCCACCGCCATGCCAGCCCTGCGGCGACCGCCGGATAGATCGCGATGTAAAGCGCCAATGCTACGACCGCGACCCAGCCGAGCCACACCGGCATCGTCTCCTGATAGCGGAACGCGCCTGCAATCCAGTTCATGCCGACGACAAAATGCCCGACGCCGAACCACCAGCCGCGTGCGAGCGCACTGCGCATCACCGGTGCGTCGGCGACGATCGCCATCCACAACGCGAACGCCGCGACCGTGACCGGCCACAGGTCGAGCGGCGCGAAACCCGTCGCCGATACAAGCCCTGCCGCCAGTGCCCACGATTTCGGAAACAATCTGATCAACCGTATCACGCATGGCGCTATCGCCGCTGCGTGTGACAGGCGCAATCCTTTGGCTTACGTGGCGTGGCATGATCCTCGCCCTCCTGACGACTGCATTGCTGTTCCCGCCCGAAACTTCGCGCGGTCTGCGCTGCATCGCGGTCCTTGCCAGCGCTCGCGACCCTGCGATTGCAGACGACGCCGGCTTTTACACGGCGATCGTCGGAGCCGAGGCCATGGACGCAACAGGTCTTCCGCGCGAGGCGATCCGCGATACGATTTTAGATCAGGTCAGGATCGTGCGGCGGATCAAGGCGACGAGCATCGAACGCGATCAGTGCGTCGCCAGGATGAAGGCGCGTGTCGCACGCGAACGGGTCCACGCGCGTTGAGGCCGTTTCATCTCGCCTTCCCGGTCCACGACCTTGCCGCCGCACGCGAATTCTACGGTGACCTGCTCGGCTGCCCGGAGGGGCGCAGTGCAGAGCGGTGGATCGATTTCGATCTGTTCGGGCATCAGGTCGTCGCGCACCTGTCGCCCGGGTCGCGCACCGCGACCACCAATATTGTCGACGGCGACGACGTGCCGGTGCCGCATTTCGGCGTCGTGCTGACGATGAGCCAATGGCATGGCCTCGCAACCCGGTTGATGGAGTCTCGTGTCAACTTCGTCATCGCGCCGCATGTCCGCTTCGAAGGACAGCCAGGCGAACAGGCAACGATGTTTTTCTGCGACCCGAGCGGCAACGCACTCGAGTTCAAGGCGTTCGCCGACGATTCGAACTTGTTCGCGCGTCAGCCGTCGTAATCGCCACCGAGATTCTGATTGCGCGGGGGCGCGGCGGCGGTCAGACGAAGCGCCTCCGCCGACTGGCTGAGCGAACCCATCTCGTCGACGATGTCGTCATCGTCGACTTGCACGCGCTGCATGCTTGAAATCACCGATTCGCGCAGCTCTTCCGGCACGACCAGCTCCTCGGCGATCTCGCGCAGGGCGACGACGGGATTCTTGTCGCGATCCCGGTCGACCATCAGGTCCGCACCGCCCGAAATCTGCCGCGCGCGCTGCGCCGACAGCAGCACCAGATCGAACCGGTTGGGTATCTTGTCGACACAATCTTCGACCGTTACGCGCGCCATCGAACGCTTCCTTCAAATCTTTGCCACTGAATGCGAACCCGGGCCGATAGCGCCCGGTGCTTGCAAAAGCAACATCGCCGGGCGATGGCGCGTCATGAGCGAGGGGTTCGATGTTGACGGCAATCGGCTGGCGCTCCTGATCGAAGGGCCAGAAAGGCTCGACGCGCTGGTCGCGCTGATCGACGGCGCGCAATCGACGCTGAAACTTCTGTACTACATGTACCTTGAGGATGAGGCCGGTCAGCGCGTTCACAACGCGTTGCTGACCGCCGCTGCGCGCGGGGTGAAGATCGGCCTGATCGTCGACGGTTTCGGAAGCGACGCGTCTGCGCATGAGCAATTCTTCCACCCCCTGAAGGAGGCCGGTATCGACGTGTGCGCCTTTCATCCGCGCTGGGGGCGGCGCTACCTGCTTCGCAATCACCAGAAGATGGCGCTCGCCGACGACCGGCGCGCGATCGTCGGTGGCTTCAACGTCGCCGACGACTATTTCGCCGACGCCGGCGAGACCGCGTGGCGCGATCTCGGCCTCAGCGTGGAGGGCGAAGCGGCGACGCGCCTGTCGGGATATTTCGACGCGCTGCAACGCTGGACGCAGCGCCCCAAGGCAAGAATGCGTGACCTGCGCCGCGCGCTTCGCGACTGGAGCAATCCCGAGGGCAAGACGCGCTGGCTGCTCGGCGGTCCTGCGCGCCGCCTGTCGCCGTGGGCGCGCTGCGTGCGCGACGACATGCGAAGCGCGCGCGACCTGTCGATGATCGCCGCCTATTTCGCGCCCAATCCGGCGATGCTTCGCCGGCTCGACGCGATCGGGCAGACGGGCACCGCACGCATCGTGACCGCTTCGAAAACCGACAACATGGCGACCATCGGCGCGGCGCGGTTTACCTATCCGGGGCTGTTGCGCAAAGGCGTCGAGATTTTCGAATATCAGCCGTCGCGACTGCACACGAAGCTGATCCTGATCGACAATCTCGTTTATATCGGCAGCGCCAATTTCGACATGCGCAGTCTGTTTCTCAATCTCGAAATCATGTTGCGCATCGACGACGTCGCCTTTGCAGCGCACGTCCGCGCGTACGTCGACGGCGAAATCGCACAGTCGGCGCAACAGATGCTTTCGGATTATACCGGATGGCGCACCTGGTCGGCGAAGATGCGCCGCGCAGCAAGCTACTTCGTCGTCGCCGTCATGGATTACAACGTCGCGCGCCGACTGAATTTCGGCGCCAATTGATCAGTCTTTCCATGCCCAGAATAGACAGCAGGGAAGGATGTTCCAGAGTTCGAAACCCTGATCGATGCGCGCGAAATGCGGGGCCATGAAATCGCGGCTTTTTCGGTTGAACTGATAGACGAGGAAACCGCCGCCACTGCGCAGGACGCGGTGCGTGGCACTGGCGATCGCCGCGCCGACCCCCTTTGGCAACGTCGAAAAAGGAAGCCCCGACAAAACATAATCGGCTTTCAAAAACCCTGTATCGGCGACGATCCGTTCGACGTCAGCCGCAGACCCCAGCACCGCGCGGAACCGCGGGTCGACGATGGTTTCCTGAAGATAGGCGATGAAGTCGCGGTTGGTATCGATGACGAGCAGCATCGCGTCCGAGCCCAGATGCGACAGGATCGGACGACAAAATGTACCCACACCGGGGCCATATTCGACGAACAGCTTCGTATTCGTCCAGTCGACCCGCGCGAGCATCTTGCGGATCAGACGATCCGACGACGGGATGATCGACCCGACCATCACAGGATGTTTCAGGAAGCCGGCAAAAAACATCCCCAACGGAGTATGCGGCAGGCGAAAGCCAAAGCGCGGTCTTTTGAGTGACTTGGCCGATGCAAGGGGCATGAGGATCCTTGGAAAAGATGCGTTCGGTTCACGCGTTCGCAAATCTGCAATCAAACTGCAAGCGCCACGCCCCGGTTCCGCACGTTGCGGCAAGCGGCGCGCTTCGCTACGGTGGGCGACAAGTGCCGCCACGTTATTCGACGCGCGGTGTTCGAAAGAAGGACGATGGCAGCCCATCCTGCACCCGAGCCGCGCACGTCGCGCGGCCCTTATCGCCGGACCTATGCCGCGCTCGACCTGGGTACGAACAATTGCCGCCTTCTGATCGCGCGTCCGGCTGAACGTGACGGCTTTACGATCGTCGACGCCTTTTCGCGGATCGTCCGTCTCGGCGAGGGGCTCGCGGCGAGCGGGCGTATCAGCGATGCGGCAATCGAGCGCGCGATCGGGGCGCTGCAAATCTGTTCGGACAAGCTCGTCCGCCGCGGCGTGCATATCTCTCGCGCCGTCGCGACCGAAGCGTGCCGCCGTGCGAGCAACGGCCCCGACTTTGTCGCGCGCGTGTACCGCGAGACCGGCATTCTCCTCGATATCATCGACCCGGGCGAAGAGGCACGGCTGGCAGCCGGCGGGTGCCACACCCTGCTGGAACCGGGCGACGGCCCCGCACTGATCTTCGACATCGGCGGCGGGTCGACCGAGCTCGTCCGCGTCGATACCGCGGGCGACGGTTTGCGCATCATCGACTGGACGAGCATTCCGTGGGGCGTCGTCTCGATGTCCGAAAGCGAAGCGCACGGCGATCCCGATCCGTCGGTGCGTTTGGCGGCATACGACCGGATGCGCAGACGCGCCGCCGACGCGATGGCGCATTTCGTCGATCATGCTGCCGTCGCCAATGGCGCGCCACTGCGCCTGCTCGGGACCAGCGGGACGGTGACGACATTGGGCAGCGTCCACCTGGGCCTGACGCGATATGTACGAGACCTTGTAGACGGTCTTCAGCTGACCGATCGAGAATGCCGCACGATCAGCCTACGCCTGGCCGCGATGACGCTCGACGAGCGCGCGGGTGTCGCCTGCATCGGTCGCGAGCGCGCCGATCTCGTGGTCGCCGGATGTGCGATCCTCGAAGCGATACTCGACCTTTGGCCGGCCCCGCGCGTCGGCGTAGCGGATCGCGGCATACGCGAGGGCATCCTGCGCAATCTGATGGCGGGCGAGCGATGAGCCGCGGTGGTTCTGGCGGGCGGACACGCGTAAAGACCGCGCGGGGGCGCACCACATCGTCGAACCGCTGGCTCGAACGTCAGTTGAACGACCCTTATGTCAAGCGCGCACATGCCGACGGCTATCGCAGTCGCGCCGCCTACAAGCTGATCGAGCTCGATGAACGCTTCAAGTTCCTGCGCGGCGTGCGCGCGGTGATCGATCTCGGGATCGCGCCCGGTGGCTGGGCACAGGTCGTCCGCCGGCAATGCCCGAAGGCGCAGGTGGTGGGGATCGACCTGCTGCCCGTCGAGCCGATCCAGGGCGTCGACATCGTTCAGATGGATTTTACCGACGACGCCGCGCCCGGTTTGTTGACCGAACGACTTGGCGGGCCTGCCGATCTCGTCCTTTCCGACATGGCGGCGAATACCGTCGGGCACCCGCAGACCGATCATTTGCGGACGATGGGCCTTGTCGAAGCCGCAGTCGCGTTTGCGTGCGACGTCCTGATGCCCGGCGGCACATTCGTAGCGAAATCGCTTGCCGGCGGTGCCGACAGCGCGCTGGTCGTCGAACTGAAGCGCAATTTCACGAGCGTCAAGCACGCCAAACCGCCCGCGAGCCGCAAGGGTTCGTCCGAATGGTATGTCGTCGCGCAGGGTTTCAAAGGGTCGCCTACGACCCCGTGATGGCGCGGAAGCGCGCGCGGAATGCCGCCAGTTCGGATCCCGTCAGCAGCGATTGCGAGGCAAAGCTGACGGTTCCCGGCGCGACCGGAACGCCGCCCCGGTACACTTCGAAATGCAAATGCGCGCCGGTCGACAGACCGGTCGATCCGACATAGCCGATGACCTGCCCCTGTACGACGCGCGCGCCGGGTGCGACCGCGATCCGGCTCATATGGGCATAGCCCGAGCCGAGACCACCGGCATGCGAAAGCTTGACCATATTGCCATGGCCGCCGTGCCAGCCGGCGAAGTTGACGACGCCATCGGTCACCGCGCGGATCGGCGTCCCATACGCGGCACCATAATCGGTGCCCTGATGCATCCGCGAATAGCCGAGCAGCGGATGCATGCGCCAGCCGAACCCACTCGTCTTGTGCGCGCCGCTGACCGGCATCGTGAAGCCGGGCCGCGTCTGGCCGACGCCCGAAAGATCATACCAGTCAGTGCGCCCCCCGACCGTCCATTCGATCATGCGCGTCGCCCGGTTTCCCTGCGCGACGCCGACGTAAAGCAGCTTGCCGAAGCGCACTTCGCCGGTCGCCGCGCGTTCGCGTTCGACGATCATGTCGAAGCGCGCGTCGCTATCGAGGTTGCCTATTGCGACCTTCGGCGCGAGTGCGCGGATATATTGCTGGGCGATTGCCGAGGGAGCACCGCCCGCGGTCGCCGCCATGAAGATGCCGCCACCGACGGGGCCCGACACGCGCAGTGGCGTGGCATCGATCGCGATCGGCTGACGCTGCATCATGAGAGCACCACCCGCCCGCGAGAAGCGCACGCGCATGTCGAAGCGTGCGCGAAACGCAAGCGCATCGAGCGGACGCGCCATATTCCTGTTCGGCCGCCGCCCCAGCGTCAGCGTGAGCGCGGTCCCCGGCGTGATTTCGGAAGGTTCGACGACGTCGCGCGTCATCGCTGCGACCTGCCGAGCTTCCGCGCTTCCGACGCCTGCGCGCTCAAGCGCGCGGGCAAGCCCGTCACCCTCTCCGAGCGAGGCCGTCAGTTCGATCATCGGTCGTTCGGGCGTTCCCACCAGCGCCTGCACGGCATCGGTTGCACCCATATGCCTGCCGCTGTCGGCGCCCAGCGCGAGCGGCGCGATCGACTGCGCCCTCACCTCGTCATAGATCGAGGCCGGCATCGCGGACGGCACTCTGCCGGGCAGCGGCCGGAACGTCGGCGACAGCAGCCAGGTCGTCGCGCATAGGAGCGTGCACGTCGCGACGCCGCGCCACCACGTCCTGGTCCCGATCTCGGAGCCGAGATCGGGGACAAAGTCGAAACCGTCGAGAAGGCCCGCTTTGCGAAGCGGTTCGGCGCGACCAAAGGTCGGCGCGTGGATCGAAATCGCATGATCGAGCGACAGGACAGCCGCGCCCGCGCCTGAACCTGAGCCGATTTCGTTCCGCTGATACAAGGCGCCCGCCCCAAATATGTGCAACCCGATCGGCTTTTGCCGCCCGGTGCCGGGGTAATGGCAATATTTCGTTAAAGTCAAACTAACCCGCAACGCGCACGCAGCGCTTGCGGCAGGTCGCCCCGGTGCAAGGATGAGACGAAGACGCTTGCATCCGGTACGCTCAGCGCCAATCTAGACTGAAGATGCGTGCGCCTTCTCCCTCGAACGTGAAGGCGGTGCTCGGCCCCACCAACACCGGCAAGACGCACCTGGCAATCGAGCGGCTGTGCGGCCATTCGAGCGGCATGATCGGGTTTCCGCTGCGCCTCCTTGCGCGCGAAGTCTATGATCGTCTGGTCGCGATCAAGGGACCCAAGGAGGTCGGGCTGATCACCGGCGAGGAAAAGATCATGCCGGCCAAAGCGCGCTGGCTGTCGTGCACCGCCGAATCGATGCCGCGCGACCGCGAGCTTGCCTTTGCGGCACTCGACGAAGCGCAACTGGGCGCGACCGAGGAACGCGGGCATATTTTCACCGACCGCATGCTGAACGTGCGCGGCCGCGAAGAGACGATGATCCTTGGTTCGGAAGCGCTGCGGCCGGTCGTGCGCCATCTTGTTCCCGAAGCGGAGATCATCGGGCGGCCGCGCTTTTCGACGCTGAGTTATGCCGGTGCGCGCAAATTGTCGCGACTTCCCAAAAGGTCCGTGGTCGTCGCGTTCAGCGCCGAAGAAGTCTACGCGATCGCCGAGATGATACGGCGCGCGCGCGGCGGTGCCGCAGTGGTGATGGGCGCGCTCAGCCCCAGCACGCGCAATGCGCAGGTCGCGATGTATCAGGCGGGTGAGGTCGACTATCTCGTCGCGACCGATGCGATCGGCATGGGCCTCAACATGGACGTCGCACACGTCGCCTTCGCTTCGCTGAACAAATTCGACGGCCGGCGGCAGCGGCGCCTGTCGGTCGCCGAAATGGCGCAGATTGCGGGGCGCTCCGGTCGCCACCAGCGCGACGGCACATTCGGTAGCCTTGGAGCCGAAGCTGGTCCTGCCGCCTTCCTGCCCGAAGAGATCGAGGCGATCGAAGGCCATCGTTTCCCGCGTCTCGAGGCGCTGTACTGGCGGACCGGCGACCCCGATCTGACGAGCATCGACGGGCTCATCCGTTCGCTCGAAGCGCGGCCCGCCGATGCGATGCTGCGCGCCGCACCCGAGGCGCTCGACCTGGCGATCCTGAAGCGTGTCGCCGATGATCCGGTCGTACAACGGCGCGCGCTTGATGCCAGGCAGGTCGCGCGCCTGTGGGAAGCGTCCGGCCTGCCCGATTTTCGCAAAGTCGGTGTCGAGCATCATGCGCGGATCGTCGCGCGCATCTATAGCTATCTGAGCGAGGGCGTTGGCCAAATACCCGTCCCCTGGTTTGCAAGCGAGCTGACGCGGCTCGACCGCGTCGATGGCGACATCGATACGCTCGGCGGCCGGATCGCCGCCGTCCGCACGTGGTCGTACATCGCGCAACGTCCTGACTGGCTTGCCGATCCGGCGCATTGGGCTGCGCAGGCCCGGCAGGTCGAAGAAAAGCTTTCCGACGCGCTCCACGCGCGGCTGACCGAACGCTTCGTCGACCGGCGTACCACGGTGCTGATGCGTGGCATCGCCGAAGATCCGGCGTTACTCGATGTCAAGGTCGGTGACGATGGCACCGTCACGGTTGAGGACGAGCCGATCGGACGCCTCAGTGGCTTCAGATTTTCCATCGACGTCGACGCCCGCACCGGCGATCGCAAGTGGCTCGTCGCTGCTGCCGAGCGCCATCTTGTACGCGAGCGCGTCCGCCGCGCGGCGGCCCTTGTGCACGCAGTCGACGCCGATTTCGAGCTTTCCGACACGCAACCGGTGATCTGCTGGTCAGGCGCGGTCGTCGCGCGTTTGCGCGCAGGACGTGACAGGTTGCACCCGCGCGTCGTCCTGGATCCGGCGCTCGATGCACTTACGGCAACGGATCGGGAGCGCGTTGCGGACCGCATCGAGACCTGGCTGAGAGCCATGTCGCGTACGACGCTCGCGCCGCTCTTTGCGATGGCACGCACGGCCGGCGACATGTTCACGCCGTCGCGCGTGCGCGCATTGCTCGCGCCGCTGGCGGCCGGCGGCGGCTGCGTGGCGCGCGAGCAAGTGGCGAGCGCGCTCGCGGCGCTCGATGCGTCCGACCGGCAAATCCTTCGCAAGGCGGGACTGACGATCGGTTCGCTCGACGTGTTCGACGCGCATTTGCTGAAGCCCGCGCCGATGCGGCTCATCGCGCTCCTGACCGCCGTCGCCGCGGAGACCGGGTCGTTTCGCGACGCGGAGGCCGTCGTCGGATTTCGTCGTTTCGGGTCGTCGCTTGTCCGCATCGACCTGGTAGAACGCGTCGCGCGCGCGGCGCACAAGTCACGCGCGGACTCAGGTCGGTTCACGGTCGATTCGAGGGTGGCGCATTCGTGCGGTATCGATGCGCAGACTTACGCGGCGGTTCTTACCGCACTCGGTTTCAAGCCAGGGGCCGAGGGGACCTGGTCCTGGCGCGGGCGTCCGCGGACCGATCGTCGAAGCGTGAAACCGCCATCGGCAGCGTTTGCCGCACTCGAAGGATGGCGGGGCGGCTAGCGTTGCGCATCGACAGATATCTGTGGTTCGTCCGGCTGACGAAATCGCGGGCGCTGGCGCGGACGCTGGCCGAAGCGGGCCATATCAGGGTCGACGGACGCCGCATCGACCGGGCGCATGCTCCGGTCGAGCCCGGGAACGTCGTCACGCTGATGATCGGTGGGCGGGTCCGGGCGTTGCGCATCGCACGGCTGCCGACGCGCCGTGGGCCGTCGAGCGAGGCGCAGGCGTGCTACGCCGATATCGCCGTTGACGCGGTGCCGCCGCAATCCTAACGATTCGCTGGGAACGCCCAGGGGAGCCGCGAAGCAAAATGACCTATGTCGTCACCGAAGCATGCATAAAGTGCAAATATATGGACTGCGTCGAGGTGTGCCCGGTCGACTGCTTTTACGAAGGCGAAAACATGCTCGTCATCAACCCGAGCGAGTGCATCGACTGCGGCGTGTGCGAACCCGAATGTCCCGCAGAAGCGATCCTGCCCGACACCGAGAGCGGCCAGGAGAAGTGGCTCGAGCTGAATGCGACGTTCTCGTCGCAATGGCCCAACATCACGCGCAGCCGCGAGGCACCCGCCGACGCCGACACGCATAAGGGCGAGGAGGGCAAGTTCGAAAAGTTCTTTTCGCCCGATCCGGGTGAAGGCGACTGATCGATCACTAACGTGCGCGGCGGCGTCCTGTGGCACGCGTCATCGGATCGGGCTTGACGGGAGGTATCCATTCGTCGGGTCGCGCCGGTTTCGCAACGCTCGACCCGAGGCCCATATTTCCGGGCTGCTGGCGAACGAGTCCCGACGTGTCGGCACGGGCGGCGGCGTCGGCGTCAGCACCGTTGCGCATCAGCCCGATCCTGTTGCGCAGCCTGCGCGCTTCCTCGAAATCGAGCCGTGCGGCTGCTGCCTCCATTCGCCGATAGAGTTCGGCAACCGAGTCAGTTGCGGACACCCGCCAACGCCTCGCGTTCCTCAGCGTTGCCGAGTGCCTGACTGTCGTCGCCCGCGACCCGGTCGGCGCTGCCGTCGGCGCCGGGCGTGTAGTTGATCGCCATGTCCGGGGTGCCGCTGCCGGTATAGCGCAGCGGTTCGCCGACGGGCCTTGTGGTCGGCGCAAGGTCGACGTCGTCGAGCGGATCGAGCGTCGGCTCATCGACTGACGGCGCTTCGGGCGTGCTGCCGCCCGCCTTCGCCTTGCGGGCGCTTGCCAGCGCCACACCCGCCACGACCGCGCCTGCGGCCGCCAGCCCGATCGCCGTCAGCTTGCCAGAGCGGTCCGGTGCCTTCTTTGTGATCGCCTTCTTCGCCATGATCCGTGCTCCTGATTGCATGTCGGGGCATCAACCGGAATCGTTCGCGCGGGTTCCCGTCAAGCTGCTCGCGCCAGCCCGGCCAGCCCATATTCGATTGCGATCGTCTCGTAGCTGCGCACGCGTGCGGGGTGATCGGGCAGGATGTTTACGAGCATCATCTCGTCCGCGCCATAGTCGGTGGCAACGGCGTCGAGCTGCGCGCGGACTTCAGGAGGGCTGCCGATGCAGCGGCGGCGGTTGCGGTGCGAAGGCGCGTTGCCCGCCGCCCAGGCTTCGGCCTTTTCGACCGACGGCACGGCGATCAGCTCGCCCCGGATGAGATGCGCGAACATCATGGTCGAAGGAAGCGCCAGGCGCTCGGCGGCGATGCGCGTTTCGGCAGCGATCGTCCACGTCGCGACCATAAGGTAGGACTCGGCGCGCATCTTCGAGGGGCGGAAGTCGCGACGATAGATGTCCGCCAGCGGAACCGCATCCGAATTGATGAAGTCGGCGATGCAGTAGGGCAGCCCTGCCTGCGCTGCCCACCGCGCCGAATCGGGCGAGGAGCCGAGCAGCCACACTTCGGGTGCCTTGCCCGGCAAAGTGTCCTTCAACGCCGCAAAGGGATGATCAGCGGGCAAGCCGTCGCCATAAAAAGCCAGTATTTCGGCCAGATTGTTCGGAAAATCATCGACCGGCATGGCGCGCGACCGGTCGCGCTGCAACGCGAAGGCGGTGCGCTGGTCGCTGCCCGGCGCGCGGCCGAGGCCAAGGTCGATCCGACCCGGCGCAAGGCTGTCGAGGAGCGCGAACGTCTCCGCAACCTTGAACGGCGAGTAATGCGGCAGCATGATCCCGCCCGATCCCACGCGGATGCGCTTCGTCGCCAGTGCCACCGGGCCGATCAGCGCCTCGGGTGCCGCGCCTGCCAGCCCCGGCGAGGCATGATGTTCGGCGAGCCAGTAACGATCGTAGCCGAACGCATCACAGGCCCGCGCCAGATCGAGCGTGTTGGCAAGCGCATCGGCTGCAGTCGAACCTTCGGCGATCGGCGACTGGTCGAGGACGGAAAGGCGATATGTCATCGTTCGAAGATAGGGTGGAGCGCGCCGAACGCCAAACCGCGTTGGCGTTTGCCGACTTGACCTCAACGTAAAGAAGCGGGACGGGTTCTGGCATCCTGTCCCGGGCGATGAAGGAGGACGAAGCGTGAGCGAGACCGACCTCCAGACCGACGCGCCGCACGCGACCCAGCTCGACGAGGACGATCGTCTTCGCCCTGCGTTCGTCCGCGACGTGCTCGCGCGCGTCGAGGCAGGCGATGACCAGGGTGCGCGCGATCTCGTGTCTCCGCTCCATCCGGCTGATATTGCCGACCTCTTCGAACTGACGCCGTCGGATATGCGCGGGCCACTTGCCGCGGCGATGGCCGACCTGCTCGACGGCGACGTGCTTGCCGAAATGAACGATCACGTCCGCGAGGAGATGATCGACGCGCTCGAGCCGTATCAGGTCGCCGATATCGCCGCCGACCTCGATACCGACGATGCGGTCGCCATCATCGAGGACATGGACGCGCCCGATCAGGCGGCGGTGCTGCGCGCGCTCGATCCCGACGACCGCGCGGCGATCGAGGCGGCTCTCGCCTATCCCGAGGAGTCCGCCGGGCGCCTGATGCAGCGCGAGCTGATCGCGGTGCCCGAACATATGACGGTCGGGCAGGTGATCGACTATCTGCGCGACAATCCCGATCTGACGACCGATTTCTGGGAGGTCTTCGTCGTCGATCCGCAGCACCGGCCAATCGGTACCTGTCAGCTGTCCTGGATTCTGCGTACGCCGCGTTCGATCCCTCTCGCCGACGTGATGAAACGCGAACAGACGCTGATCCCGGTCGACATGGACCAGGAAGAGGTCGCGTTACGCTTTCAGAAATACGCGTTGATCTCCGCCGCAGTCATCGATGAAAGCAACCGCCTCGTCGGCATGATCACCGTCGATGACATCGTCCACGTCATTCAGGAAGAGGCCGGAGAAGACATCACCCGCCTGTCGGGCGCGGGCGACGGCGACATCAACGAGCCGATCGTGTTGACGATCCGGACGCGCCTCGCATGGCTGACCGTAAACCTCGCAACGGCGATGCTCGCGGCCAGCGTCGTGGGGCTTTTCCAGGGCGAGATCGGTCGCTTTGCCCTTCTGGCGGTGCTGATGCCGATCGTGTCGGGGATGGGCGGCAACGCGGGCACGCAGACGCTGGCCGTGGTTGTCCGCGCGCTTGCGACGAACCAGCTCACCAGTTCGAACACCGTCCGGATGATCGTGCGCGAGTTTCGCATCGCGCTTGCCAACGGCGCTGCGCTCGGCGTGCTGATCGGGTTTGGCGTTGGCTTCATTTTCGCAAACGCAGCGCTCGGCGGCGTGATTGCAGCGGCGATGCTTATCAACAATCTGGTGGCGGGGCTCGCGGGAATCCTCGTGCCCGTCACGCTCGAGCGATCGGGCGTCGACCCTGCGGTATCGTCGGCTGTCTTCGTGACGATGATGACCGACGTGATGGGCTTCTTCAGCTTTCTGGGTCTCGCCTCCCTCGCCGGGCTGGCCGGGTGACATGCTCCACCTGACAAAGGTCGCGTTCGGCTGCGACAGCCTTGAACATCTGTCGGAGCGGATCGCGGCGCGCGGTGACGTCGCGCGGCTGACAACCCGCTATCGCCCCAAACGCCATACCGAAATCGTCGGCGGATCGCTGTTCTGGATCCTGAAGCATCGCCTTGTCGGACGGAGCGAGATCGTCGGTTTCGACGACGCCGAAGGCGGCAAGACCGACATCATCATCAAAGCCCGCGTCGTGGCGACCATCGCGTTGCCGCGGCGCGCGCATCAGGGCTGGCGATACCTGGACGCGGCGGACGCGCCGCAGGACCTGGGAGAAGGAGCGGAAGGTGCCGACGCTCTGCCCGCATCGCTTGCGGGTACGCTCGCTGCAATGGGCCTCATCTAGCGCCGCAGGTCACCGTCCCCGCGCCGACATTTGCGACCGTGCACGCCGGCTTGCGGGCGACGACAATGTTGCCCGTGCCGCTGCTTGTTACCTTCGCGCTGCGCGTGGCGGCAGCTTTGACGTCGCCCGAGCCTTCGCTTGTGATGCGAATATCCTGAACTGCGAGCATCGCGGCGTCGAGCGCCCCGCCGCCGCGTGTAATGATCGTCGTCTGCGACGCCCTGCCCGCGACGGACGCGCTGCCTGCCCCCGTGAGAACGAAATTCAGCCGGTCCGCCTGCACTCCAGAAACGGCAAGTCTGCCCGACCCTTGCAAGGCAAGGTCCACCGCAGGAGCGCGCATGCCGGTCACGGTCACGACGCCCGAACCGTTGACCCACGCCGTGCGCAGCATCGGCGTCGTGATCCGCACGCGCACAGGTCCACCGTCCGAATCGGGATTGCCGCCCCAGCCGCTTCGGTTGGGCCGGATGACAAGCATGTGATCGCGCACTTCGACCGTGATTCGGTCGAGTGCCTGCGGCGTCCCGAACGCCCTGCCCGTGGTCCCGCGCCCCGCCGCGATGTCGACGCTGAACGGGCCATCGACCCGGACGCGATCGAAGTCGGTCAACGTCAGACCGCGTTCCGCCGCCAACGCCGGCGCGGCCAGCATCGCCAGCAACGCCAGCGCCGCGCGCGGCCCAGGCACGCTAGGCCGCGGGCTTGTTGTAGATTGCCGCCGACGCCCGCAGAATGTCGAGCAGTTTCACGAGCGCGGTCGGCTCGTCGACCTGCTCCATCGCCGCGAGTTCGCGCGCAAGGCGCGAGGCCGCCGCTTCGAAAATCTGACGCTCCGAATAGCTTTGCTCGGGCTGATCCTCGGCGCGGAAAAGGTCGCGGACGACTTCGGCGATCGACACGAGGTCGCCCGAATTGATCTTGGCTTCATATTCCTGCGCCCGCCTGGACCACATCGTCCGCTTGACGCGGGGCTTGCCCTTCAGCGTTTCGAGCGCCTCGTCCATCTGCTTGTTCGAAGACAGCTTGCGCATGCCGACGCTCTCGGCCTTGTTGGTCGGGACACGCAGCGTCATCCGTTCCTTTTCGAAACGCAGGACGTAAAGTTCGAGCGCCATCCCGGCGATTTCGGACTTTTGCAATTCGATCACACGGCCAACGCCATGCTTTGGGTAAACGACGTAATCGCCGACATCGAAACTCAGCGCGCTCGAAGCCATTCATCGACCTTTCTTGTCGGACCCTGTTTCAGCGATGCCGGAACGAAATCCGCACTCGGCAAGCGAGTGCAGAACGGACGTCGACGGCGATGCTTTTGGGTCTTTGGGGTAATGCTCCACAGGGTTGCCCGAGGGACACGGACTGCTTCGCGCAAAGCCTTAACAGATTCGCAACAAAAATGCCAGCCTCTTACATTATGTTGCGTGACCAACTTGGGACAACCTAAAGGGTTGCACGATTCTCGAAAGGATAGCTGCGTTGGCCGACACTCTTAACCTCACGCTCGATACCGGCGAAGTGACGATCAGGCTTCGACCCGATCTCGCGCCGGGCCATGTCGAGCGGATCGCCACTCTTGCCAACGACGGGTTCTACAACGGCGTGGTATTTCACCGCGTCATCGCAGGCTTCATGGCACAGGGTGGCGACCCCACCGGCACCGGCATGTCGGGTTCGAAGCTCCCCGACCTGAAGGCCGAGTTCAGCACGGAGCCGCATGTTCGCGGCGTCTGTTCGATGGCACGCGCGCAGAGCCCGAACAGCGCAAACAGCCAGTTCTTCATCTGCCTCGACGATGCCGCTTTTCTCGACGGGCAATATACCGTCTGGGGCGAAGTCACGTCGGGGATGGATGCAGTCGACGCTCTGCCCAAGGGTGAGCCGCCCAAGGTGCCCGGCAAGATCGTAAGTGCAACGGCCGCTTAAGCCGCCATCGCTTCGACGAGCCAGTCCCTGAATACCTTTACCGGGCGCGTTTCCAGCGCGCGCGGACGACAGACGAACCAGTAGCTATAGGGGCTTTCGACATCGTCGTCGAACAGCTTGACGAGCCTGTCGTCGTGCGCCTCGTTGAAATGGCTTTCGTGCATGAAAGCGACACCCAGCCCCTGCGCGGCGGCATCGAGCATCAGCTGGCCCGAATCATAATGGTCGACGGCGGCGGGCTCGAGCGCGGCGATTTTCATCGCCTTGCGCCACTCCTCGAAAGTATCCGGCATGTCGCGGTGGATGATCACGGTCAGGTCGCGCAGTTGCTCGGGCCGCGTGATCGCACCCGGTCCGTGCCGGTAATGCTTGGCCGAAATCGCATAGACCTTGTTGCGGTCAAGCCGCTCGGCGTGAAGCGACGGATCGGGTTCGCGCGACAGGATGATCGCCGCGTCGATGCCGTCGCCGACGCGCGTCGCGGCATGCGGCGCGGTGTCGAAGTCGAGATGAAGCTTCGGATGCGCCGTCCGCAACTCGGCCAGCTGCGGCATCAGCCGCTGAGTCGCGAACAGCGGCAGCACGCCCAGGCGCAGGCGCATGACGTCGCCGCCGCTCGCCACGGTTTCGATTGCGTCGGAAAGCTGATCGATGGCGGGCGCCATCAGCAACATCAGTTGCTCGCCCGACGCCGTAAGCGCCATCGCCTGATGACGGCGTTCGAACAAATCGCGGCCGATGAAGCGTTCGAGCGACTGGATACGACGGCTGAGCGCCGGCGAGGACAACGAAAGCTCTTCCGCCGCCGCTTTCACCGATCCGGTCCGCGCGACCGCGACAAACGCCTCGACACCTGACAGGGACGGCAACCGCCGCATTTTCCCAAGCCTTATTGTGCAGTGCGGGCCCGATAGCGCGCACCGATCGGTTTGATCAAGATGCGTATTTTGTAGAGAGTTTCAAGATGCAATCTTTGCAAGCGTGATTTTTCTTTTCGCACTTGCAGCATTGCGCGCTGCACTGCACAAGGATCGGGCCTTTCAGGCATCCTCTCCTATAAACTTATCGGGCCGGTCCTTTATGGATCGGCCCTTTTTTTATGCTGTCCGCTTGAGTGACCCGATCGCGTACAGCAGCAGCAACGCCGTCGCGACCGAGGCCGTGAGGTACGGCAGCGGTTGCCAGAGTTCGTATAGCCCGATTCCTATCGACGGGCCGAGAACGAACGCGGCCCCGTTCACGGCAGTGACCCGCCCCGCAACGACGCCCTGAAGTTCGGCCCCCACCGCCAGCGACGACCCCGCGGTATAGCCAGGGCGTGCGAACCCGAAGCCGGCGGACGTTAGCGCAAACGCCATCGCAATCGTATAGAGCGAGCCCGCAAACCCGATCATCGCACAGCCGATGCTCGCAAGCGCAAGGCCGACGATCACCAGCATCCTGGGCTTCAGGTCCAGTTGCGGGATCACGCCCCACTGGACGAGCAATGCCGCCGCTGCACCCGCCGTCAGCACGAGCCCGATGGTCTGCTGCGACACGACGGTTGCCGGAGAGAGTGCCAGGCGATCGATGATGAGAAATGCGATTGCCTGCCCGACCATTGCCTGTGCATGCCCCATGATCAGCCCCACCAGCATCCACGGCCAAATGCGCGCGTCGGTCAGCGCCACCTTCGCGCCGGACCGATCGGCGACCGCCGCGGTCACGCTCGCTCCGGTCAGATTGCCACCGATCGAGGGATAGCTGGTCGCCGCCCCGTGCGCGTGCGGGTTGCCGCGGTCGTCGGGAAGCAAGCGCCACGTCAGGATCAGCACCACAAAGCCGATGGCTGCGAAAAAATACGCCGGTCCGGCCAGCCCGACGCCCGGCAATACGAAGTACGAAGCGAGCGCGGGCCCCAAAATCGTGCCGAGCCCGAAGGCCGAAGCGAGCAACGTCAGTGCCTTGGTTCGTTCGGTACGCGACGTTTGAGCCGCGAGGATCGCCTGCGCAGCGGGAGGTGCCGCTGCCCCGAACAAGCCATAGATCATGCGCGCGCCGATGAAGGCAACGATGGTCGCGGTCGGCGCGATCAGCCCGTTCAGCCCCGCCGTCAGAAAAAGGCCGCACAAAAGCACCGAGACCGAGAAGCCGGCAAGCCCGGTCAGCACCATCCGCCGCCTTCCCGTCCGGTCGGATCGGCGCGCCCACCTGGGGGCCGCGACGACCCACACGAGCGCCGAGGCGGAGAAGGCTGCAGCGATGACGCTGTCCGCGATCCCGAGCGATCGACCGATGGCAGGCATCACCGATTGCAATGCCGTGTTCCCCGCCCCGATCGTCAGCATGACGGCGAAAAGCAGCGCGAATTCGGGAGCGATTTTCGGACGGGCGACGGCCATTCCCGCGTGATAGGCGGCTGTCGGGTGAAGGCAAGCTAGCGCGCCGTCACCCAGTCACGCGACCAGCAGCGCCGGTCTGCGGTCGCGCTTGCGACGATTGTCGGCGCGTCCGGACGGATCAGCGCCGGAATCGCTGCCAATGGTGCCCAATAGGTTCCATAGGGCGCTACGCGCTCGCTCTGGCGGTGCCAAACCTCGAGCAGGCTGCACTGCGGTGCCGGCGATGGCAGAAGTCCGAACGTCCGGGTCAGTTCCTTCAAGCCCGTCACGCTGCCGATCAGCAGGACGGCGATCAAGGCGACATGCGCGCGGTTCGCTTGGATGCCGGATGTCAGCGACCTGGCGACGAAGCACGCAAGGATGGCGAGCGGCACGATCGACGCACGCATGACAAAATCGGTTCCCGCATCGATGTGATAGAAAGGGATGATCAGCAGCGATACGCCCGCGATCCAGAATGTCGGTGCGTCGAACGCCGCGCGCGATCGACTGGCCCAGACCAAAGCGAGGTACAACCCCACTTCGACGACGATGAACAAGAGGTAGTGAATGAGAGGCGCGGCTTGCACGCCCGTGTCGAGCGTCGCCGCGCCGCTCGTCAGATACGCCAGGGCCGGCAGCGCGATGCCGAGACTGAGCGCGCCGCCGGCAATCATCGGGAGACCGATCTGCCGTGTCGCGATCAGGGGGACGGCGGCAAAGGCGACGAACGGCATTGCACCGATCAGCGCCAGCGGAGACCATAAGGCGGTCAGCGGAACGATGCACACGAACCAGACCGCACCAAGCCGTCGCTGGCGCCAGAGCAGATAGAACAGAGCGCAGGCCCAGCCGGCGAAGGCATGCTGCGGCACCCAGAATATTTGGGTCAGCGTCGATGAATATTGCAGATTGTCCATCCACCGCTCGAGGTGGTCGAACGAGGGAGTCGCGCCGAACGCCGCGACAACCAGCGTCCCGACGATATCAAGCCCGCTGAACAGGACAAAAACGCCCAGCGCGATCATGCGCTTGCGGCGGTCGTCGAACAGCGTTGCAGCCAGCGCGAGCATAGATCCGAGGACAACCGAATTCGACACCAGCAGAGCGGCGTCTCGGGCCTGCTGCCCTCCCTGACCGAGCAGCGCCGGGATCAGATACATGCCGATCGGGGCGCGCAGGACGTGCGGCTGGCCATCGATCGAATAGGCATAGGGCCACGGCGATCGCGCCATGTCGGCGAGCAGCGCGTCGCGCACCTGCCAATCGAAATTGGCGTAAAGATAGCGTCCTTCGCCACCCAAGATCAGCAGTACAACCGCGATCGCAAAGCAAAGCATCAGGCTCGTGACCGGAATTGTCGCAAACGGGCCCGTTCGGATACGGGGCAATGACAACAATATCGTCAGGCCTGCTGCCCCCGTCGAGGCGAGGGCGATCACCCATGATGGCCGACCGAGAAACGCCAGCAGAAGGACGTTGTCGAGCGCGAAAATCGCGACGAGCGCCGTTGCAAGGCTATGAATGCCGACGCCCCGCCCGGGCGATCGCGTCACGCCGCTGCCACCTTCTTTTGCAATTCGTGGACCGGATTGACGACATCGCCGTCGCTGCGGCCAAAGTTGATGCGCTCGCGCTCGACCACCATCGGCCCGCGCCGCACCTGCGAATGGATCGACGTCACATATTCGCCGAGGATGCCGATGAAGGCGAGCTGGATGCCCGACAGGAAGAAGAGCGAAACGATCAAAGTCGCCGTTCCGCGTGGCGCGAGCCCCCATCCGAGCACGTAAGTCGCGACCGATCCTGCGGCATACAATATGCAGAGCGCGGCGAGCACGAAGCCGACGAAGGTGCACAGTCGCATCGGCGCGTTCGTGAATGAGAATATGCCGTTCATCGCCTGATCGACCAGGCGCGGAATATTGTTCTTCGACAGGCCTGTCTTGCGCGCAACCCAGGTGTAGGGAACAATCACGCGCCTGAACCCGACCGATGCGATGATGCCGCGGATATAGGGATAATGATCGTCGTGGTCGACGACGGCGCGCCACACCTTGCGGTCGATCAGCTGAAATTCGCCGACATTGACCGGAATGTCGATGTCCGACAGACCGTTGACGATGCGGTAGAACACCGCGCGACAACTGCGCAGCGCAAAGCTCTCCTGCCGGTTGACGCGCGCGCCGGCGACGACTTCGACGCCGGCTTCCCATAATTGCACGAATTCGACGAGGTGTTCGGGCGGGTCCTGCAGGTCGACGGCAAGGAACACGAGCACCGCGTCACCGGTCGCTGCGCGCAGGGCATTAAAATTCGAGCGAAACGGCCCGTAATTGCGTGCATTCAGGATGACTTTGACGTCCGGGTCGACTTGCGCGATATCGCGCAGGATGTCCGCGGTCGTGTCGCTCGACGCGTTGTCGGCGAAAATATGCTCGCGATCATAGCCCGAAAGCGGCCCGTCGAAGAGCGCTTTCACCGCCGCATGGCAGGCGCGGACATTGCCCTCCTCGTTGAAACAGGGTGAAATGATCGAGATGCGTTTGCGTGTCATGCGAACCTGCCCGGATCGGACGCGTCGAAGACGAACTGACGGAGCGCGAGAAAGGTCAGAATCGCGACCGGAGGTATCAGCACCGCCTGCGCGACGAGCGGGTGCAGGCCCGCCGCTTCGAGGCTGTGCAGCATTGCGATATTGACGACGCACTGCCCTGCGTAGACCGCGAGGAAGCGTGGCAACAGTGACGCGCTGCTCGACGCGAAAACGACGCGTCCCGTCGACATGAAGTTGAACAGCGTGCCGAGCGTCGCGGAGATCAGAACCGCCACGCCCGACGCGACCCCGCTTAGTATCAAGCCTGCAAACAAGGAGTAGCCGACCACGGTGTTCACCCCGCCGATGATCAGAAACTTGACGAACAATCGCACCTGCCCGGCGCGGCGGACGGAGCGCAGCGCGATCACGCCATCACCATCGCGTCGATCGTGCGGGCGAGGCCTTCGTGAAAGTCCACGCCCGGCTCCCAACCCGTCGCCGCGCTCAGCCGCGCGCGGTCGCCCTGCAGATGCATGATCTGCGCAGGACCATAAGCGATGTCGCCGAACGCCAGGTCGAGGCGCGGCGCGACGCGGTCACGGATCGCCGCGGCGATGTCGCGGACGCGCACCGCTTCGCCCGAGCAGAGGTTGAATACGCCCTGCGCGTCCGACGTCGCCGTCGCCAGCACGCCGGCCGCGCAGTCGTCGATGAACAGGTAGTCCCAGCGCTGCAACCCCTGCGTCATCTTCGGCGCGACACCCGCTGCCATCTGCGTGATCAGGCTCGGGATCAGCCAGTTGGCATTGTCGCCGGGGCCATAAGGCGAAAAAAGCCGCAGCCACGCGAAGTCCATCCCCGCCTCGGCGGCGCGCTGGCGCGCGAAATGACATGCGGCGAGCTTGGCGACGCCATAGATCATCGTCGGGTTGGGAACATCGTCTTCGCTGATCAACCGGTCGAAGCGGCCATATTCGGCCTGCGATCCGATGCCGACAAATTTACATACACGGCTCCGGATCGCGGCATCGACGAGCGTGCGGCACTGCACGAGGTTGGCGAACTGGATGTCGCCGTCGCGCGCTGCACCCGACACGCCCTCCCAGGCGCTGTGGATAACGACGTCGGGCCGCTCGGCGGCAACCATGGCGTCGACGGCATCGGCATCACTCAGGTCGACGGCATAGAACGGAACGGTCAGGCTGCGCAGGCGTCCAGGGTCAGGCGAGCGTCCACTGGCAACGACGGCGTGCCCTGCGGCAAGGGCAGCGCGCACGACTGCGGCGCCGACAAATCCCGCTGCACCCGTCACCAGCAGTTTCACGCCAACGCTCTCCCTTATGCGGTTACGAGCGCAACATCTGAAAGATATTGGTTAACATGGCGTTGACACAGCGCCGAAACATCGCCGCCATCGGCCCAGGTGCGGTACCAATCGACGCTCAGCTGAAGCGCTTGTTCAAGGCCGAAGCGCGGTACCCAGCCCAACGCGGCCTCGGCCTGCGAACAATCGAGCATCAATGTCGCCGCCTCATGCGGATGCGAACCCGGGTCCTGCACCCAGCGCGCGCCGTCGCCCCACATGGTCGCGATGTGATCGACCACCGTCTTCACCGACGCGGCATCGGCCACCGCCGGGCCGAAGTTCCACCCCCTGGAAAACGTGCTTGCATCCGCATGCAAGCGCTCGGCAAGCATCAGATAGCCGTATAGCGGCTCGAGCACATGCTGCCACGGCCGGATCGCTTGTCGGTTGCGGATCGACAATGCTTCGCCCTTCGCAAACGCCCGCGCGGCATCGGGGACCAGCCGGTCTTCGGCAAAATCGCCGCCGCCGATGACATTGCCTGCGCGCGCCGAGGCGAGGCCGATGCCGCGCTCGTGCATGAAACTGTCGCGATAGGCGGAAACTGCAAGCTCGGCGCAGGCCTTGCTGTTCGAATAGGGGTCGTGCCCGCCCATCCGGTCGTGCTCGTCATAGCCGCGCGACAGGCCGAGATTCTCGTAGCATTTGTCGGTCGTGACGACGACGATCGTCTTTACCGACGCGACGTGTCGGCACGCCTCCAACAGGTTGACCGTGCCCATAAGGTTGGTTGCATAGGTCTCGACCGGCGTGACGTACGATGCGCGCACCAGCGGCTGCGCCGCCATGTGGATGACGATTTCGGGTGCGGCGTCGGCCAGGGCAGCCTGCATCGCGGGCAGATCGCGAATGTCGCCGATATTATGGTCGCAGAGCCGGCTGAGCGTAAGCAGATCGAACAGCGACGGGTCGGTCGGCGGCGCGAGGCTGTAGCCCGTCACTTCGGCGCCCAGTTGGCGCAGCATCAGCAGCAGCCAGCTGCCCTTGAACCCCGTATGGCCGGTGACGAAAACCCTGCGACCTGCCCAGAAGGCCCGGTCTAGTGCCATGTCTTCCACGGCGCTTCGCCGCGATCCCACATGCCTTCGAGCATCTGCCGGTCGCGCAGCGTGTCCATCGGCTGCCAGAAGCCGTCGTGGAAATACGAGCGCAGCTCGCCCTCCGCCGCCAGCCGTTCGAGCGGATCGCGTTCCCAGACGCACTCATCGTCATGGCCGAGATAATCCTCGACATCGCGCGACAGCACGAAGAAGCCGCCGTTGATCCACCCGCCCTCTTCGACCGGCTTTTCGGCAAAAGCGCGGACTTCGTGGCCGTCGAGGTCGAGTTGGCCGTAGCGGCTGGCAGGCCGCACCGCGGTGACCGTCGCGCGCTTGCCGTGCTCGCGGTGGAAAGCGATCGCGCCGCCGATATCGACATCCGAAACGCCGTCGCCATAGGTCAGGCAGAAATTCTGGTCATTGCCGATGAAGGGCATCACCCGGCGCAGACGTCCGCCGGTCATTGTCGTCGCGCCGGTATCGATCAGCGAAATCTTCCAGTCCTCGCTGTCGTTCCTGTGCACCTCGACACTGCCCAAGCGCAGGTCGACCGTCACGTCGGACATGTGCAGCCCGTAATTGGTGAAATATTCCTTCACCATGTAGCCGCGGTAACCGAGGCAGATGATGAACTCGTTCACCCCGAACTGCGAATACATCTTCATGATGTGCCACAGGATCGGCTTGCCGCCGATCTCGACCATCGGCTTGGGGCGGGCCGAGGTTTCTTCGGCGAGGCGGGTGCCAAGGCCCCCGGCAAGAATGACAGCTTTCATGAGATCGACGCATGAACGAGGATGGTAAATTAATGGTGAAGTCGGCGCATATTGCACGCGCGTTAATCGAAATGTGACTCGCCGCGACTTAGGGCGGCCAAGATCGGGAGCCTAGGCAATGAAATTCGTTCGTCTCACATCGCGCGGCGGTGACTATATGGTTGTCGCGGCCAACGTCGCCTTCCTTCGCGCCGACGAAAACGGTCAGACGAAGATCGGCATGGTCGGCGGCGATTCGCTTCTCGTCGTCGGCACGATGGACGAGATTGCGGCGATCATCCTCGCGGGCTGAGCTTACAGGACCCGCGCCAGGGCTTCGGACCATCCGTCGAGACGACGGGTGCGCGTAGTGTCATCGATCTTCGGTTCGAACCGCGTCACGCTCCCGCGCATGATTGCCGCGTCGGCAAGCGTTGGATGGAGCCCGGACCCGACGCTCGCGAGCATCGCCGCCCCCAGCGCGGTCGTTTCGATGAAGCCGGGCCGCTCGACGCCGATATCGAGCATGTCTGCAAGGTCCTGCGCCATCCAGTCGTTGGCAACCATCCCGCCGTCGATCCGCAGCTCCGCCCAGTCGGCGCCGTCGGCAGCGAACGCGGTCTTCAGGTCATTCGCCTGGTGCGCCATCGCTTCGAGCGCGGCACGGGCAACATGCGCCTTGGTCGCGGCAAAGCTCAGCCCCATGATCGCGCCACGCGCGTGCGGCCGCCAATGCGGCGCGCCCAGACCGGCAAGCGCGGGGACGAGGTATACGCCACCATTGTCGGCAACACTTCGCGCGAGCGGCTCGGTCTCTGCCGAGTCGGTGATCAGGTTCAGGTCGTCGCGCAGCCACTGGATCAGACTCCCCGCGACGAACACCGACCCTTCGAGAGCATAGTGCCGTTCGCCATCGATCTGGCGGGCGATGGTCGAGAGCAGGCGATGCGTCGACTGCGGACGCGTCGGCCCGGTCTGCGTAAGGATGAACGCGCCGGTGCCGAACGTCGCCTTGGTCTGGCCGGGCGACAGGCAGGCTTGGCCGATCAGCGCGGCTTGCTGGTCCCCTGCCATGCCGGTAATCGTTATTGCGCCGCCGAACAGTTCGGGAAGCGTAGACCCGAGTGCGCCCGCGCAATCGACGATCTCGGGCAAGATGGCGCGCGGCACGCCAAACACGTCGGCGAGCCCTTCGTCCCATCGGCCGCTCTCGATTGCCATCAGCGCCGTGCGCGAGGCGTTGGTCGCGTCGCTGACATGCGCGCCACCCGTCAGGCGGAAGACGAGATAGCTTTCGGTCGTGCCGACCGCGAGGTGTTCGCCTGCGTCCCTCAGCTGCGGCCAGTTGGCGAGCGCCCAGCCGATCTTGCTCGCGCAGAAATAAGGATCGAGCAGCAAGCCTGTCTTCGCCTGTACCGTCGGCTCGTGCCCTTCGGCCTTCAGCCGTTCGCAGATGTCGGCGCTCCGCCGGTCCTGCCAGACGATCGCCGGGGCGAGCGGCTCGCCGGTCCGGCGGTCCCAGAAGACGATCGTTTCGCGCTGGTTGGTGATGCCGATGCCTGCGATCCGGTCTGGACCCCCTGCTTTGACGACCATCGCCTGTGCGCAGGCGAGCGTCAGGTGCCAGATTTCGTTGGCGTCATGTTCGACCAAGCCGGGCGCGGGATAATGCTGCGTGATCGGTCGCGCGCAACTGCCGAGGCATCTTCCGTCGGCCGCAAACAGCATCGCTCTGGTCGAGGTCGTTCCCTCATCGATGACGAGGATATGGTCGCCCGTCTTCAAGCGCCGCGCCACCATGCGTCGTTGTCGACATACCAGCGGATCGTCGCCGCGAGGCCGCCTGCGAAGTCATAAGCGGGGGCATAATCCAGCTCGGCCGACAGCTTGCCGCAGTCGATCGCATAGCGCCGGTCGTGACCTGCGCGGTCGGTGACGAACTGTTTGAGCGTCGATGTCGATTTCCCTTGCGCAGCGGCGGCTTCGGGAAAGCGGGTGGCAAGGCTCGCGTCATCCGCGAACAGCGCGTCGACGGTCGAACAGATCGTGTCGATCACCGTCATGTTGGGCAGCTCCTCACCGCCGCCGACATTGTAGGTTTCGCCCGCCGTTCCACCCTCGAGCACCAGGTCGATCGCCCGGCAATGATCGTCGACATGAAGCCAGTCGCGCACGTTCATCCCGTCGCCGTAAACCGGCAGCGGGCGACCCGTCAGCGCATTGATGACGAACAGCGGGATCAGCTTTTCGGTGAACTGGTAGGGTCCGTAATTGTTCGAACAGTTGGTCATCGACGTCTGCAAACCATAAGTATGGTGGTAGGCGCGGACGAGGTGATCCGATGCTGCCTTCGACGCCGAATAGGGCGAATTGGGCGCGTAAGGCGTGGTTTCGTGGAAGGCCGGATCGTTCGCGCCGAGCGACCCGAACACCTCGTCGGTCGAAATATGGTGGAACCGGTGCGGCGTGCCGCTGCCGCTGTCGAGCCACACCGCGCGGGCCGCTTTCAACAGGCTGTGCGTGCCGACGATGTTGGTCTCGATAAAGATGTCGGGCCCCGCGATCGAGCGATCGACATGGCTTTCGGCTGCAAAGTGGACGAGCGTGTCGATCCTGTGATCGCGAAGCAGCCGCGTCACCAGCGCCTCGTCGCGGATGTCGCCTTCGATCAAGATGACATTGTCGAGGCCGTCGAGATTGGCGCGCTTTGCCGAATAGGTCATCGCGTCGAGCACGACCAGCGGCACGCCCGGATGCGCGATGCTGCGCGCGCGGACATAGTTGGTGCCGATGAAGCCTGCGCCTCCGGTGACGAGACGATTGGTCATAGAGGAATCCGTTTCTTCATCATCATCGCCGCCAGTTCGTGCCGCCAATGATCGGCGGTGTAGCCGAGCACGTCCCACGTCGCGGTCTTGTCGAGCACCGAATAATGCGGCCTTGCGGCGGGCGTCGGGTAGGCGCTCGACGGGATCGGCCGAATGATGACATCGGTGTCGAGCAAACCTGCGGCACGCCCGAGGTCATGGATATTGACTGCGAAGTCAAACCAGCTCGCGATGCCCGCATCGGTGAAATGCGCGAAGCCAATATGGTCGGTTTGCGCAAAGGCCCACAATGCTCGCGCCAGGCTGTCGGCGTGTGTCGGCGTGCCGACCTGGTCGGCGACAACGCTGATCGCGTCGCGCGTTGCCATCAATTTCAACATCGTCTCGACGAAGTTCGCGCCACCCGCGCTGTAGACCCACGCCGTGCGCACCGTCAGCGCACTGCCACCTGCCCGAGCAACCGCTGCCTCGCCCGCCGCTTTCGATGCGCCGTATACGCTCAAGGGACTGGTCGGCGCATCGGGGAGGTAAGGCAGAGGCGCGGTTCCGTCGAAAACGAAATCGGTCGAGATGTGGATAAATCTCGCGCCGATCGCTGCGGCCGCCAGCGCCATCGCCCCCGGTGCGGTCGCGTTGATGGCATAGGCGAGATCGCGCTCGCTCTCGGCTTTGTCGACCGCCGTATATCCCGAGGCGTTGATGATGAGATCGGGCGCGACGCTGCGTATGTAGGGTTCGATTGCCGCCTCGTCGGTCAGGTCGAGAACATCATTGTCGATCGCGGTGATCGCGGCATCAGCCGGGGCAACCGCCCGCAACGCCCGCCCGACCTGCCCACCCGCCCCGAGGATCAGAACCTTCATGCGAATTTCGGCACATCGCTAAAGGCGAGTCCAGCGCGGTCCTTGTCCGAAACCAGCGGCGTCATGCCGCCGAGCGGCCAGTCGATGCCAACTGTCGCATCGTCCCATGCCAGGCAATGTTCAGATGCCGGCGCGTAGAACTCGGTGCATTTGTAGAGGAAGTCGGTCCCGTCCTCGAGCGTCAGGAACCCGTGCGCGAAGCCTTCCGGGATCCATAGCATCCTGTGATCGCGTGCCGTCAATTCATAGCCGACCCAGCGCCCGAACGTCGCGGACGACGCGCGCAGATCGACTGCCACATCGAAGACCGCGCCACTGACCACGCGGACCAGCTTGCCCTGCGCCGGCCCCATTTGATAATGCAGCCCACGCAGCACCCCGCGCGCCGACCGGCTGTGATTATCCTGCACGAAGGTCGCGTCGATGCCCGCGGCATTAAAGCTGTTCTGGTTCCAGCTTTCGAGGAAAAACCCCCTGTCGTCACCGAACACGTTCGGTTCGATAAGCTTAACGTCCGGAATTGCGGTCGCGGTGACGATCACTCAGGCGCGCCCCGCCGCCAGTTGCGCGGTCAGATAAGCGCCGTAACCGCTTTTCCCAAGCCGCGCGGCAAGCGCCTCGAGCTGCGCATTGTCGATGAAGCCGCCGCGCCAGGCGATCTCCTCGGGGCAGCAAATCTTCAGGCCCTGGCGTTCCTCGAGGATGCGGACGAAGTTTGCCGCATCGAGCAGCGAGGCATGGGTGCCGGTATCGAGCCACGCCGTCCCGCGCCCCATGATCTCGACGTTCAGCGTGCCGTCGTCGAGATAGGTGCGGTTGAGGTCGGTGATCTCGAGCTCGCTGCGCGCCGATGGTTTCAGGTCGCGCGCACGATCGACCACCGTGCCGTCGTAGAAATACAGCCCCGTCACGGCAAAGTTCGACTTCGGTTCGGCCGGCTTCTCCTCGATCGATATCGCCCGCCCGCCATCATCGAATGCGACCACCCCGTAGTCGCGCGGGTTCGCTACGCGGTAACCGAACACCGTCGCGCCGCTGCTGCGTGCGTCCGCTGACGACAAGTCGTCGGGCAGGCCGTGGCCATAGAAAATATTGTCACCGAGGATCAGCGCCGACGGGTCGGACCCGACGAAGTCCGCGCCGATATGGAATGCCTGCGCCAGGCCATCGGGCGACGGCTGGACCGCATAGGAAATCGACAACCCCCAGCCGCTGCCGTCGCCGAGCAGGTGCGCGAACGCGGCGGCATCGTGCGGCGTCGTGATGATCAGGATATCGCGAATCCCTGCCAGCATAAGGACCGACAGCGGATAATAGATCATCGGCTTGTCGTAGACCGGCATCAACTGCTTCGACACCGACAAAGTCAGCGGATGCAGCCGCGTCCCCGATCCGCCTGCAAGAATAATTCCCCGACGCATGCGTGCCTACTCGTAATAGTGGCGATAGGCCTTGCTGCCATACCCATATTGATCTTCGAAACCGACATTCGCGCGGTTGAGGATCGACCCCAGAAGCTGCGATGGCTCCATGAACTGGACCGCAGCGGATATCGCCTTGCGCGGGGTCACGCCGTCTTCCGCGACGAGAATATAGCCATCGAGTCGTTCGCAGATCAGCTTGGCATCGTCGTTGGCGAACGCGGGCGGCAGGTCACAGATCACGAGCACATCGTCGGGCAACGACCGCATCGCGCCGACGAGCGCATCGAACTTGTCGCCCGTGACGAGTGAGGCCGAATGCCCCTTGACCTGCGAACAGGTGAACAGGGTGAGCGCGAGGCCTTCAACCTTGCGCCCAAGCCCGGTGATCTCGGTTGTCGTGCCTTTTAGAAAACTCTCGAGCCCGGCCTCCTCGTCGAGACCGAAATTTCGCGCCACGGTGCCACGCCGCAGGTCGAGGTCGAACAGTGCGACGCGCGTCTCGGGGAGCGTGGCGAGCGAAGTCGCCAGATTGCACGCGATGAACGATTTGCCCGCCGACGGCGAGGCCGATGTGACGCCGATCAGCTTATGCCCCTGCCCTCGCCACAGATCGAGGATCCGCGAGCGGAGAAGCGTGAAAGGGCGCCCTTCACGATCGGTCGGATCGAAGCCGATCACACGTTCCCCGCGCAACAGCACCGGATCGATCATGACCTGTTTTGCCCGCGCCAGATCGAGCGTCGGTCGCACCACCCGCGGCGTCGCCGGCGTCATCTGCTCCATCGTCGTCATCGAACCGTCACTGCCCCCAGTTTCATCCATCGGCCGTCGCCAGGCGGGGCACGCGCCGCCACGTCAACGGATTGAGCCGCTTGAGCCAGGACCAGCGCCCCCCGCCCCCTGCCGAATCATCGTCCGATCCCGCTTTGGCGCGCGACGTCTTAATAATCGGGATGATGCCGAGCGGCGTGCTTCCGGTTGCCGCCTCGAGTCCGCCGGCACCCCGGATGGGACGACGCAGCAGTTCGAGCAGTAGGATCAGCGCGAGCCCGATGCCCGCTCCCACGGCACCGCCGCCGGCCATCAGCAGCGGGCGGTTGGGCCATGTCGGCTGATCGGGCTGCGACGGCGCATCGACGACGACGAGGCGTTCGCCGCGCTGTTCGGTCGCCGCCCGTGCCGCACCCTGTGCGGCGATCAGACGCGTTGACGATTGCTGGTACTGCGCGTTGAGACCGTCGAGCCGTTGCTGCATCTGTGCCGCCGCTTCCTGTACAGCCGGTCCGCGCGACTGCGCGGTGTAGATTTGCGACGACCGGCTCATGTCCTGTGCCTTTGCCGCCTGGAGCGCGGCGATCTGCGTGTTGTTGAACGCGATCTGCTGCGCGATGCTGTCTACGGGCACCTTCTTCACGTTCGTCGCGGCAAGTTTCTTGGCTTCTTCCAGACGCTGTTTGGCGAAGACGACATCGGGATGGTTCTCAGCGTAGATCGCCTGCACGGCCGCCAGGTTTGCCTCTGCGTTCGACACGACCGGATCGCGCTCGGCCGACGATTTCACGAGATCGCGCTGTTGGTTGAGATTGGCGTTGTCGCGTTGCAGCATCGCGATCTGGCCATCCGCACCGCCGCCGCCGCCCATCATAGGAACGTTGATGTTCGACAACACCGACCCGTTATGCGCTTTCAGCGAAGATAGCTGCGTCTGCACCAGCGTGATCTGCCCCTGCAGATCCTCAGCCTGCTGGCTGAGGAAAGCGACGGCTGCGCGCGTCTGGTCGACATTGGTCGTCGAATCGATCTCGACGATCCGGTCGATCAGCGACTGCGTGACCTGCTGCGCGAGCATCGGGTCGCGGTAGTCATAGCTGATGGTGAATGCGATCGTCGCCTTGCCACCCGACTGCTGGAACTCGGCGCTGACCGGGGTCACCGCGATCGCGTCATGGAATTTGCCGACGACCTTGGAAAGCGGGTCGCTCTGCCGCTCGTCCTGATACAAAGCGTATTTGTCCATCAGCTGGATCAGGTCGCGGCGGCTCAAGATCTGCTGCCGGATCTTTGCAAGGCGTTCGTCGACGACCTCGGACCCACCGGTGATCTGCGAATCGATCGGAACGTCCGCCGCTTCGACCAGCAGTGTCGCCGAAGACCGATAGCGCGCGGGGATCAGATAGGCTGCTGCGACGCCGACGATCAGCATGATCAGCGTCGGAATGATCAGCCACCATTTGCGCTGAATCAAAATGCCCGGAACCTGCGCCACGATCGAGGCGGGTTCGGCGTAAGTCTCGGTCTGTTCCGTCGTCATCACTGGTTACCAAAGCTGTAGTTGATGCCAATCGATGCAAAGGCGCTGCTGCGCGTCCCCTGAAAGCTGCTGCGCGAGAAACCGCCCGTTACCTGCCCCGTCATACGGCTCGAAAAGCGTCGTGAATAGCTTGTTGTTGCCGACAGATAGTCGCTCGGCGGCGAAGCCACCAGTTGCTTGGCGGCGGACGACCGGCTGTAGCCGCCCGAAGCGCTGAACGAATCACGTCCGTTGACGCGGTAACTCCATGAAAGGCCAGCCGTCGTCGTCGTCCGGACGCCGTCGAACGCCGACGCCGCAGCGGCGCGCGACGCACTGAGGCAGAAGGTTGTGCGACTGTCATTCCGGCACAGGTTCCCGCTGCCCGACAAGTCGGTCGACGTAAGCTTGATCGGCCCCAGATTGACCCGCGACGATGAAAAGCCGACGCTCGCCGAAAGGGTCCAGTGCGCCGCGACACGGAACGTGCCGTCGACCGACGGACTGATGATCACCGCATCGCCGAGCCGGGTTCCGGCGTAATCGACGCGGCTGACGCCAACCGAAGCGCCAAGGTTTGCACGCGAATTGATGACCCGCGAATAGCTCGCGCTCTGGCGCAGGTTCGAATATTCGCTTCGCACGCTTGCACGCGGAAAGCGCACGACGCTGCCGTCGTATCCGAGTGAGATCGTGTTCCGGCTGTCGACCGAATAGGTCAGGCCCGCGCTCGCCTGCGCCTGCGACGTCCGCTCTTGCGACCCGATGACTGTGATGTCGATGATACGCGGCGGGACGTTGGCGGTCGTCGGCGTTTCGAAGATCGGGCTCGTCGCGTAGGCGCTGCCGACCGAACTGGTCACCGACGCCGCAGCGCGGACGGAAAATTGCTGCGACAGTCGCGCGCTGTAGCCGACCTGCGTGCTCAGATCGACCGTGTCGCGATAGCGACGATTATACGTGGAGAAAGAAGCGTCGCCGCTGACGCGCAGGCTCGAGCGCGCCGTCCGTTCCTCGACGAAAGGGGCAACCGATATCCGCGCGCGCACCGCGTCGGTGTTCTTGGCCGTGAGCAGAAACGGATTGTTCGAATATTCAAGACCACCGGACACGGCGATGCCCCCAGCCGACTCGGCATGCGCCAGCGTCGCAAGAAACGGCGCGGCGGCCAGAACCGCCGCGACGATACGCGCAAGGCAATCGACGGGCCGGCGTGTCATGGGACGATGATCGTATCGCCGGTCTCGACCTGCGGCAGCGACTCGGCGGTGAGGTTTGGCGAACCTTTGAATGCGGCGCTCAGTCGTACCTTCATGATCTGAATGCCGGTCGCGGTCTTGCGGATGATCGTGACATTGTCGAGATTTGCGAATTCGTCGGGACCGCCCGACAGGCTCAGCGCCTCGAGGATGTTCAGATAGCGCCCGGGCGTGAAATTCCCCGGACCCTTCACTTTGCCGATGATCGAGAAGGTCATCCCCGATGGCGACTTGACCGAGACGGTGACCTGCGGAACCTCGCCGCGATACTGCGTCTTCAACCCTTGCGAGATTTCGGTCTCGATAGCGCTGGGCGCCTTGCCCGCGGCGATGACGCGGCCGACGAGCGGGAAGGCAAAGCTGCCGTCCGGAAGGACGCGGACCAGTCGTTGCAGCCGTTCTTCACCCCAGACGTAAATCTCGATCTCGTCCCCTGGATTGATAGTATATGTCCGCGCCGCAGTACGCGGCGGATCGGCGGCGAGAGCGGCCGTCCCGAAACCGGACACGGCCACCAGGCCGCATATTGCCAAAAACCTAAGCATTTCTGCCCCCTTCCGCGGCGTC
Source organism: Sphingomonas sp. (assembly GCA_965249015.1). Taxonomy (GTDB): domain Bacteria; phylum Pseudomonadota; class Alphaproteobacteria; order Sphingomonadales; family Sphingomonadaceae; genus Sphingomonas_O. The sequence continues at coordinate 245,126 of CBDFLB010000003.1, forward strand.
GGTTGCGGTGCCGTGCCTACCACCTTGATCGTCGCGATGGCTTGCACCATAGCACTGATTCTCGACGGGCGTATAGCAGCACCAGGATCAAAGGATGCAACCGCCTATGGTTAAAGCCCCGTTAAGTGCGATTTTCGTTGGTTTGAGCATGCTTGTCGCCGCTACGGGCTGCGCATCGAAGTCCGAACGCGCCAACGATGCCTATGTCCGGGCACAGCAATTCGCGGCCGGGGGCAACATTGCCGATGCCAAACGCGAACTTAACCGCGCCGTGGCCATACGCGACGACGTCCCCGACATCTGGTTCGCGCTCGGCCAGATGCGCTTGCAGAGCGGCGAACTGCCTGAAGCCTTCACCGCCTTTGGCCGCGCCGACGAGCTTCGGCCTGGCGACGCGGCCACTCTGCGTCCGCTTGCTTACACCGGCTATATGATCGGCGCGACGCGGCTGGCGCAGGACGCCGTAGACCGGTTGCTCGCGCTCGTCCCCAACGACGGACAGGGTCTTGCCGTCAAGGGGCTGCTAGCGCTCGACAAGGGCGAGACCGAGACCACGCTTGAGTCGGCCGAGAAAATCCTCGCCGTCTCGCCCAGCGACGAGACCGGGCTGCTTCTCAAAGCGCGCGCGATCGCGGTCGGCGGGAAGGTCGATGATGCGATAAAGATGCTGCGGGACGCCGCGCAAGGACAAGCTGCGAAGCCGGGCATCAACTTTGCGCTCCTCCAATTCTATCGCGCCAAAGGCGACGCAGCGGGGATGCAGACGGTCTTTCCCGGCCTGATCGCAGGGCAGAAGGACAACGCCGACCTGTCGCTCGACTATGTCAACCTGCTTTACCGCACCGGCAAGATCGCCGAAGCGCGCAAGCTCTGGTCGGACACCGTGGTCAGCAAACGCGACGACGCCAAGTTCATCGCGTGGGCGTTCGAGACCTACGACAATGCCGAGCCCGAAGGCGCGCCGGCGTACCTCGACGACCGGCTGACCAAGATGGGCGGTTCGCCGCTGCGCTCGGCGGCCGGCCAGTATCTGATCACCCGCCGCGAATATGCGCGCGCCGCCGCGCTGATCGGGCAGGGCAACGGCGCGACCGAAAACGACCGCGGCATGTATGCAGTCGCGCTCGATGGCCTCGGTCGGCGGGCGGAGGCGCAAAAGCTCGTCGACGGGATTCTGAACGGCGTGAACGGGCGCCAGGACCCCAATGCGCTCATGCTGCGCGCGAAATGGGCAGCAGCAGCGCGCAATTTCGATCGTGCCAACGCCGACGCGCAGAATGCCGTCATCGCCGATCCCTCGAACCTCGAGGCTCGGGTGATCCTGGCGCAGTCCTATCTTGCGTCGGACCAGCCGCTGCGGACGCGGCAGGTCCTGGCGCAGGCCGTTCGCGATCTTCCGCGCAGCCGTCGCGCGCTGTCGGCCTATCTGACATTTCTCCAAGGTGTCGGTGACAACGCCAGCGCGATTGCGGCCGCGCGTACGTTCGCCGACCGCAACGCCAGCCAGCCGTGGGGCTGGTCGACGCTCGCCGCCACTTGTCAAAAGGTCGGCGATGCGGCCTGCATCATCAGTGCAAAGCGGCGCTACGACGTCGCGATCCGCGACTTCACCTTCGCCAACCCTTCGCGCCCGTTCAAGCTGCGCGGTCTGTTCAGCCCGCTGCCAAGCACCTGATGGCCGACATCCCCGATCCGATCGTCGACGGCGACCAGGTGATCGTCACGGCCGCGGCTGGCCCACGTCGGCGGCGCATGCGTTTCACCTCGAACCTCCTGACGAGCATGGGCATCGCTTCGGACGTTCTGTGCTTCGCCTTTGCGTTTTTCGCATCGATGATCATCTACGCAAGCATCTTCGACCGCAGCATCGATCAGCCACTGCACATGAACGCGGCGATCATCCTTGCGATCAACTATTTCCTGATCCGCATCTCGCGCGACGGTTACACGACGTTTCGCGGTCAGGGTTCGGACGCGGGTCAGGGCGGCGTTTATGATTTCGTCATCGCGCTTGTGCTGACCGGGCTGACCGCGTCGCAGCTGCGCTCGACGTCGGCACTGTCGACCGGGATGACGGGCATCTACGTCGCGACCTGCGCCACGCTTCTGATGCTCAGCCGCATCCCGTTCCGCCGCCTGGCCTGGTGGCTGATGGAGCAGGGCATCATCGGCCAGCGCGTCGTGATCTATGGCGCGGATCGTTCGGTGGTTGGACGGGTCGTCGACCTGCTCGAGCTCGAGCGGCTCCCGCACCTGAAGATCGTCGGATTCGCCGACGACCGCGGCGAACGTGCAGACCGCCGGCCACAGCACGGCGCGGCCTTCGTTGGCGGCTTTATAGAAATCCTCGCCATGGCACGCGAAGGCGATCTCGATCAGGTGATCATCGCCTTGCCGCAGGTCGGGCAGGCACGGCTCGACCGGATCATCGAACAACTGAGTGCGGTGTCGATCGATGTCTGCGTCCTGTCGCGCGAAATCCTGGAGCTGCGCTCGAGCTTTCGTCTGGGCGTCATCGGATCGCTGCCGGTGATGACGCTGCTGCGCCGCCCGGTCCGCGATTTCGATCTGGTCGGCAAGAATTTCCAGGATTACTTGCTTGCTGCCATCGGGCTGGTCGTCCTGTCGCCGCTCCTGCTGCTCACCGCGATCGCGGTGCGGCTCGAGAGTCCGGGGCCGATCCTTTTCCGCCAACGCCGGTTCGGCTTCAACAATGCCGAAATCGAAGTGCTGAAATTTCGCTCGATGTATGTGAATGCGCAGGACGAGAGCGGCGCGCAGCGCACGGTCAAGGGGGACGCGCGCGTGACACGCGTGGGCGCGTTCATACGCCGCTTTTCGATCGACGAACTGCCGCAGCTGATCAATGTCCTTCAGGGCGACATGTCGATCGTGGGGCCGCGTCCGCACGCGACCAAGATGCGCGTCGAGGATGCTTATTATTTCGACGCGGTGAAAGGCTATGCCGCGCGTCACCGCGTCAAGCCGGGCATCACCGGGCTTGCCCAGGTCCGGGGCCTTCGGGGTGAGATCGCCGACCTCGACCGCGCCCGCCGGCGCGTCGAATACGACATCTATTATATCGAGCACTGGTCGCCCTTCCTCGACATCCGTATCATCATCGAAACGGTGTTCCGGTTGGTCTGGGACAAAAATGCCTACTGACGTCGGGCGTGTACGCTTCGTCGGCATCGAATTTTCGAACATCGGGCTGGCCGAAGCGACGGCCCGTATCGTCGCGGCTGCCGGTGCGGACGGTTTCACGACCGTCGTCACGCCCAACGTCGACCACGTCGTGCGGATCGACCGGCTCGGCGAAACCGACCTGGGGCAACAAACCCGCGCTGCGATCGCCGACGCCGACTATTGCCTGTGCGACAGCCGCGTCCTTGCACGGCTCGCCCGGCTTCGCGGCACCCGCCTCCCGGTCGCACCGGGAAGTGACCTGACGGCCGCCATCTTCCGACGTCAGACAGCGCCGCAATCGCGCATTGCGATCGTCGGAGGCGACAAGGACACGCTTTCCGACCTGACGCGCAGCTATCCGGCGCTGAGCGTGACGCAGCACATCGCGCCGATGCGGATGATCGAGAACGACGCGGCGATGGACGCCGCAGCGCGGTTCATCGTCGATACCGAGTCGCCCTTTACCTTTGTCGCCGTCGGCAGTCCGCAAGGCGAACTTCTTCTCGAGCGTGCACGACAGCTTGGCGCAAGGCGCGGCGTCGCGCTCAGCATCGGTGCCTCGATCGACTTTCTGACAGGGCGACAGACGCGGGCACCGCGCCTCGTCCAGCGGCTCGGTTTCGAATGGGCATTCCGCCTCGTGACCGATCCGAAACGGCTGTGGCGTCGGTATCTGGTCGACGGACCGCGTATCTTTGCGATAGTGATGCGGCGCGGCGGCCGTTAGCGGCGATTGGTGGGAAAGCGGGTCCGGTGCTGAAAAATCTGATCTTCCTCGAAATATTGATCGTCATCGGGGCGATAATCTTTCACGTCGCGTCGACGCGTGCGACGCGGCGCGACGTCGGCCATCTGCCTGCGGTCATCATGGCCTCGATGGCGGCAATCGGGTTTCTTTCGCCGATTCTCATCGTCGTCCATCTCGCCGTCGGCCTGATACCGCTTTTTCTCGGGCGGACCAAACTGAAGGTCGGGATGATCGTCGCGATGGGAATGTTCGCGATTCCCGCGTTGCCGACCGACCTCAGGCTCGGTGGCGCGTGGCTTTTCCCCTGGACCGTCCAGAGCACGCTCGCGCTATCGGGGCTGATCGCTTTCCTCATCGCCCCCGGACGTATCCCGCGCGCGCCGCCGCTGGCCGACGCGGCGATGTTCATCGTCATCGCCGTCCTGATCGTCATCGACGCGCGCGGTGGCGCTTGGATCGGTTTCCTTCGCCAGGCCGCCTATTATCTCTTCGTCTACGCGATCCCGGTCTTCATCGTGTCGCGATCGGCGCGCAACGCGGTGGAGTGGCGTACGCTGCTGACCGCGATGGCGGGCCTAGGCGTCATCCTGGCGACCATTGTCCTGTACGAAGCGCGATCGAACTGGCCGCTCTATTCGCCGATCGCTTCGCATTTCGATTTCGCGGTTCGTGTCGTCGTGAAATGGCGCGGCGGCCTGATGCGTGCCTACGGGCCGATGGGCGAAGCGACGCAAATGGGCTGCGTGCTCGTCACCTGCTTTGCAGCGGCACTGGCTGCGCGCCGCGCCTTCGTGTCGAACATCGCCTACGTCGCGATCGTCTCGATCATCGCGCTGGGCACGCTCGCACCGCAATCGCGCGGCGGGATGATCGGCATCGCGGTGGCGTTCGTCGTCAGCTCGTTCTACCGCCGCGGCATCAGCGGCATGGGGCAGCTGGGCGCGGCAACCGCACTGCTCGGCGGCGCTTATGCCGTCGCCTCCCTGATCGGGTCGATCGGCAGCCAGCTGAGCACGAGCCTGACCGAGGCCGGCTCGGGCAATTATCGATCCGAATTATGGCGCCGCGGACTTCAGGAATTCTGGAAAAGCCCGGTGTTCGGCGACAGCTTCACCAATGTCGTCGCGCGGATGCAGGATTTGGTGCAGGGCGAAGGCATCGTCGATTTCGTAAATACTTATCTTTACATTGCACTCTTTGCAGGCGGTATCGGGCTGATTTTCTTTTGCTTTGCCTTCATCATCCCGATGGGCAGGCTGATCCAGATCCGGCGGCTGCTTCCCCCCACTTCGGCCGAACGCGAGGTGGCGGGCTTCTGCCTTGCGCTGCTGACCTCGGCGGCCGTCATGATCGCGTTCACGTCCTACATGCAGCGGCCGAGCACGTTCTTTCTGATTGCGTCGAGCATTGCGATGATGATCGCGGTGCCCGCGCGCGCCGCCGCCAGCAAGGCCGTCGACCGTCGCGTCAGGCAGTCAAAAGACCTGATAACCGCCTGAGCCTCGCCTTCACCCGCGCGAACATGCTCGGCGCATCGTAAAGCTTCAGCTGATCCTTGATCGGGGTCACGAGCATGTCGTGCGCGTCCTGCGCGATCCATTCGGCATAGTCGTCGGGCCCCTTGAAGTTGTGCAGGCGAGCCGTCAGCGCAGCGAACTGGTCCCAGCCCCCGGGGCGGTTCATCCGGCAGTGGGGCGAGCGTGGATCGTCGAGATTGTGTGCGAACGAAATCGGCAGCGGATAGCCCGATACCAGCCCGCTGCGCGTGATCGCCTTGTGATCGACGGGAACGCCCATCGTCGCCGGATCATGGATCGTGAAGCGGCGGAGCGTCTCGATGCGGCCAAGGAAGATACAACCCGCGACCCAGGTGTTCTGGAAAATCCGGACGTCGCCGATCTGCCGCATCTTGTGCGCGGCAAGCGCTTCGTCCCATTCCTCGCGCTGAAAGACCCAAGCGCCCAGCAAACCGAGCGCAGGCGTGCTGCCGAGCAGACCGGCATAACGGGTCATCCAGCCGGCTTCGCCCAGGATATCGTCGTCGAGCTTGCCGCCGATCGTCGTGGTACAGGCGTCGACGAACCAGTGCCATGGCTTGAACTGCCCGACATTGTCACGGTTCAGCTGACGTTCGACGATACGGTCGTCGCGCAACTCGGTGATGAAGTCGGCCAGCCCGTCCTGCGACCCGTTGTCCCACAAATGCAGCCGGAAATCGGACGGGTCGGCGAGCAAATGCGCCATCGTCCGCCGGTAATATTCGCTCCGGTTCCAGCTGACCATCAGGATCGAAGGGATATCGTCGCTCATTGCCGGCGCCTTAGCCCGACCGGCGGGACGGTCAATCCTGCTAACCATCAATCGGGCTGGCGCGGGGCTACCGGCAAAGCTAAGGCCGCGCGCGACGGGACATAGGGACGGCATGAGGTGACGCGGTACGAAGCTCGGCAGGCGGCGAACGCGCGCACGCTGGCGGGGCCTGAGCGAACCGGAAGCTTTGCCGGCCACGCCGCGCGCGGGGGTGCGATCGCCTTTGGCGGACAGATCACGCGCCTTGTCCTGCAACTGGTCGGCACCGCGCTGATGTCGCGGTTGCTCGCGCCCGCCGATTTCGGCCTGATCGCAATGGCGGTGACGGTCACCGGCTTCGTCGGGCTGTTTACCGACATGGGGCTGTCGGTCGCGACGATCCAGAAAAGCGAGGTGTCGCAATCGCTGGTCAGCACGTTGTTTTTCGTCAACATCGCAGTCGGGCTTGCCCTGATGGTGCTGGCCGCGATCGCGGCGCCGTTCGCGGCATGGTTCTATGGCGATCCGCGCGTGACGCTGATCATCATCGGCATGGCGGCATCGATTCCGCTTGCCGCCGCCGTCGCACAGCACGACGCACTGCTCGCGCGGGGGATGCGCTGGATGCCGCTACAGCTGATCGCACTGGCAAGCCAGGCCGCGGGCACCATCGTCGGCGTTCTTCTCGCCTGGAAGACCGATGCCGGCGTCTGGGCGCTGGTTGCGCAGATGGTTACGGGGGCGTTCGTTGCGCTCATCCTCACCTGGGCGGTGTGCGACTGGCGCCCGACGCGCGTACAGGACTGGCGCGACGCGCGTGCCGAACTGGGATTCGGGGCCAATGTGACCGGCTTTTCGCTGCTCAACTTCTTTCACCGCCAGTTCGACAACATCCTGATCGGCTGGCGGTGGGGCGCGGTCGAGCTTGGCTTCTATGCGCGCGCGTATAATCTGCTGACACTGCCAATCGGGCTTATCAACGGGTCGCTGTCGTCGTCGGCGATCCCGATCCTTGCCCGGTGCAAGGACGACCCCGAACGCTGGAACGCGGCCTATCTGCGGCTGGCGACGGTCACCGCGTTCCTCGGCTGCGGGCTCTGCGCGATCCTGTTCGCGGTGGCCGAGCCGCTGGTTAACATAATCCTCGGGCCGGGGTGGGGCGAGGTTTCGGTCATATTCCGGGCGCTCGCGATGTCGTCGATATTTGCCACCGCGTCCAATTCGTGCGGATGGGTGTTCATCAGTCTTGGTCGCACGCGCCAGTATTTCTATTGGTCGCTGTTTGCGAGCCCGCTTTTCGTCCTGTCGTTCGTGATCGGGCTGCCGTGGAAAGCCAATGGCGTTGCGATTAGCTATGCCGCGTGCATGGCGATCCTCGCGCCGATCTATTTTCTCTACGCTGTGCAACAGACGACGATGCGTTTTGGAACGCTGATGAAGTGGATCCTTCCCGTCCTGGTCGTCGCGGCGCTGGCGATCGGCGCTGGCGAGGTTGCCGGCGGCTTGACTCACGGCCTGCCCGACTTCGCGCGCATCGTCATTGGTGCGCTGGCCTCGGGCGCAAGCTATGCGCTGCTCGGTGGCGCGTGCCTTTATGCATTCCCGCATTACCGCCCGCTGGTCGCGATGCTGCATCAACTGCTCACGCCGGCGGCGCGCCGGCTGGGCCTTGGTTCCGGAGTGTGATGTCGATGCCTATTTCCACGCGCAAGCGCGTTCTTCAGACCGCGATGCGCAAACTGAACGATGTCGCGCCGGGCACGTACGAACGACTGAAGCGGAGTTTCTTCGAACGCTCTTCGCAGGCGCAGCTGCTTCAGGCGGCACTCGCCGGCCTGCCGATCACCAGCATCACGGTTACCGGGGCACAGGGGACGTTCGAAGGATCGGCGGCGGACGTCTCGGTCATCCAGCGCTATGCGATCGACGGTTGCTGGTCGCCCACGACCATCGCCCTGATCCGCGACTTCTTCGGGCCGGCAAAGGCCGGTACCTATGTCGACATCGGCGCCAATATCGGCTTGACGGCGGTGCCGGTCGCCGCCTCGGGCATCAACACCATCGCGTTCGAGGCGGTGCCCGCCAACGCCCGCTATCTCCATCGAAACGCCGAGGCGAACGGTGCTGCGTCGCACATCGACATCGTCGATGCGGCATTGCTCGACAAGGCAGGTGAGGTGACATTCGAGCTTTCGCCGACCAATCACGGCGATCACCGGTTCCGCAATGCCGACGAGATCGCGCTGATGGACGAAAGCGCATGGGCGACGGTCGTCGTGACGGCGCACACGCTCGACAGCTTCGCCGACCGGATCGTCGGGCCGCTGGCGATGAAGATCGACGTTCAGGGGGCCGAACCGCTCGTCTTTGCCGGCGGGCGCAGCGTGTTCGATCGCGTCGACCTGCTTATCTGCGAGATCAGCCCGTACGCGATGGCGCGAATGCAGGTGAACCCGCGCGACTTCTTTGCCTATCTCGGCAGCTTCGCCGCCATTCAGGTGTTCGAGCGCGAAGCCGAAGACGGCGGCACGTCGTACAGCGGCGCGACGATCGTGCCGTTCCTCGAAAAGTTTCACGCCGACAATGTCGGTGAACCTTACGGCCGCTACGTCAATCTGGTCGCCACCCGAAAATGAACGTGCTCGTCGCGACCGACGACCTGACGTTCAGCGTTAGCCTCAGTCAGGCCTACAAGGCGGCAGGGCACGCGGTCAGTGCCGGCATCGCCGAGCTTTATCTCGACCTCCACGGCTTCGATCTGATCCATTTTCACTGGCCCGAGGAACTGACGCAGTGGCAGGTGCCGCCGCTTCGCCCGCTGGTCGATCGCGTCCTCGCTCGGCTCGACGCGCTGAAGCCTTCGGCAAAGATGGTGTGCACGGTCCATAACCTTGTGCCGCACGCTGACGACAGCAGCCTTTCGCACGCCTATTACGCGCGCTTTTACGATCGGATGGACCGGATCGGGCATTTTTCGCAAAGCTCGCTCGATGCGGTTCGTGCGCGATTTCCGCAAATTCCTGGAGACCGTCACTTCATCCACGGGATGAACGATTTCGCGAACCTGAAGGTCCACGCGCGCGGGCAGGCGACGGCGCGAGCGTCGCTTGGCATTTCCGACGACAGGCGGGTCGTGGCGGCGATCGGGCAACTCCGGTCGATGGACGAACTTGACCTCCTGTCGCAGGGGCTGGGAAAGGCCGCATTGCGCCACTGGCACTTTCTTCAGGCATTCCGCCCGCCCGGTGCAGCAACGCTCGTCTCGCGCGCGCGCCGCCGCATGATGCTCCGCCGTTTTAGCCGCATGCCGGTCACGCCTTCCGAAGGCTATATCGAAGACCCCGACCTGGTCGCGATATGCGAAGCCGCCGATTTCGTCGTCGTCCCGCGCATGGGAAATCAGCTGAATTCGGGCGTGCTGCCGCTGGCGATGACGTTCGGGACCGGCCTCGTCGCGCCCGATTGCGGCGTGTTCCGCGAGGTTCTTGGCGGGTCGATGAACGAGCTTTTCGAGCCCGGCGACGCGGCGGCGATGGCCGGGGCGATCGTCCGCATGGCCTCCAGAGACCCAGCTTCGGTCCGCGCCGACAATCTCGCACGATCGGCGGATTGGGGCTGGTCGCATGCGATCCCGCGGATCATGGCGGCACTCGCGTGATGGACGGCTCCGTAGCGGTCGTCATCGTCAACTACCGGACAGCCGAAATGGCGATCGCCTGCGTCGCGGCGCTCGCGCCCGAACGCGCGAACGTCCCCGGTCTGCGCGTCGTCGTCGTCGACGGTGGGTCGGGCGACGGCTCGGGCGATATCCTGCGCGCGGGGCTTGCGCGATATGACTGGGTCAAGCTGTTGTGCTGCGACTTCAACGGCGGCTTCGGCTGGGCGAACAATCAGGGCATGCTCCACCTGCTCCAGCAGCGATCGCCGCCGGCGTATATCCACCTGCTCAATCCCGACACGATCGTTGCCCCCGGGGCAGTGGCGGCGTTGCGCGCCGACCTGCTCGCCAATCCGAAGTCGGCCGCCGCGGGGAGCCAGTTGGTGGAGCCCGACGGTGGCGAGACCGCTTCGGCGTTCCGCTTCCCGACGATCGCACGCGAATTCTTCCGCGGCGCTCAGATGAATCGCGTGGGTCATGCACTGGGTCTGTCCGAAGGGATCATGCGACCCGCCAGCGCCCGCGTCGTCGAGTGGGTGACCGGCGCAAGCGTCATGCTGCGCGCCGAGGCGCTGCGTCACGTCGGGCTCTTCGACACCGGCTTCTTCCTTTATTTCGAGGAGGTCGAACTGATGCACCGCCTCACCCGCGCCGGCTGGCAAATCCGCTTCGTCCCCGAAAGCCGCGTCATGCATGTCGGCGGCGCGGCGACGGGAATGGCGGACGCCGAGATGCACGAACGCAGCAGCATCCCCGATTATATCTTCCAGTCGCGCCGCCGGTTCTTTTCGCTCACACGCGGTCCGGCGGTTGCGCGCAACGCGAGCCGGGCCTGGCGCGCAGGGAACGACGTTCTCAGGACCGTTCAGCGTCTGGGCTTCCTGCGCGACCGGCGGACTGCCGACGCCGAGCGTGCCGGCATGGACCGGCATGGCCTCGTCGCCGACGACGTGCCGCGCGCGATAACCCGCTGGGACGATCCGCCGGGAGCGCGTCCCGCATGGCATCGCCTGCAATGAACGTGGGCTGCGTCGTCATCGGCCGTAACGAGGCTGCGCGCCTGCCCGCGACATTTGCGTCGGTAAAGGCGGCGGCGGTCCCCTTCGTCTATGTCGACAGCGGATCGCACGACGCCAGCGTCGCAATCGCGCAAGCCGCAGGCGCGGCGGTCGTCGCGCTCGACCCGGCGCGTCCGTTCACCGCGGCGCGCGCGCGCAACGCGGGGTGCGCGGCGCTGATCGCGGCGCACCCGGACCTGCGGTCCGTCATGTTTCTCGACGGTGATTGTCTGCTCGACGCGGCGTTCATCAGCCATGGCGTCGCCGCGCTGGTCGCCGATCCCGGCTGCGCCATCGTCGTCGGATCACTGAGCGAGGCCAGCCCCGACACGTCGATCTATGCCCGCATGTGCAGCGTCGAATGGAGCGCAGCTGCGGGCCCGATCACCGATTTCAACAGCTTTGGCGGAATCATGCTCGTGCGCGTCAGCGATTTCCTCGCCATCGGCGGCTTTACTGAGGCGATGATTGCTGGCGAAGACCCCGAATTCGCGGTTCGCCTGTCACTCGCCGGGCGCGGCGCGCGCCGCATCGCTGAGCCGATGGCGACTCACCGCGCCGACATCGTCCGCTTCGGCCAGTGGTGGGCGCGCGCCGTCCGCGGGGGACATGCGATGGCGCATCGCTATGCGCTGCACGGACGGTCGCGGCTGCACGATTGCCGACGCCAGTATCTGAGTACGATCGTCTGGGGAGGCGCGCTGCCGGTCTTTTCGCTTCTCCTCGCGCCGCCGACGGGCGGTGTTTCGTTGCTGTTGCTGAGCGGCTTCGGCATCCTTTCGGCGCGGATGACCGCGCATTATCGGCGTGGCGGTGCCGAGGCGACGCTTGCAGTGCAGCTTGCAGCCTTCGGTGTGCTCGCCAAGGTTGCAAATTTCTTGGGGATCCTGCGCTTTCATATCCACCGGCTGCGGGGCAAGACCCAATTGCTCGAATATAAATGATGCCGCCACCCGCCCCCACACTTGCGTTCGTGACGCCGTCCTATCCGCCCGACCTCGAGCGGTGCGCACTGCTGGTCGAGTCGCTCGATCGCTTTGGCGGGGCGTTCATGCATTACATCATCGTCGACCGCGCTGACCTGCCCGCGTTCGCGCATCTGGCGAGCGCGAGGACCCGGCTGATCGAGGCCGAGGACATCATCGATCCGCGCTTCGTCCGCATCCCGTGGCGCGGAAGCAGCTGGTACAATTGGCGCGCGCTGCCGATGCGCGGTTGGATCAGCCAGCAGGTCTACAAGCTGGCGGCGGTCGCGGCCGTGCCCGAGGACATTCTGGTCATGACCGATTCGGACACGACCTTCGTTCGGCCGTTCACCGTCGACGACTTCCTGGTCGATGGCAAAGCCGGGCTTCTCGACGTTAACTATTGCGCGGGGATGGTGCCCGCTTGGACCAAGGTGGCGGCGGGCCTCCTCGGGCTGCGCATGGTGCCGCCGCTGCGCGGTCATGTCGGCAACCTCATCGCGTGGCGTCGCGAGCATATTCTGGGCCTGCACGCGCACATCGAAGGTGCCGCGGGGCTCCCCTGGCAGATCGCGATAGCACGGCGGCGGACGTTTTCCGAATACATCCTCTACGGCTGCTACATCCGTGACGTGAACGGTTATGCTGCATCGCTGCACGCACCGTCCACACGGGGACTTGTTAAACAGCCGTGGGACCATGATCTATCGACGCCATCGGGCCTCGAAACCTATATCGGGACGCTCGAACCCGAGAACATCGCGGTCATGATCCATTCGAAGGACGGCCTGCCCGTCAGCGCCGCGCGACCCTATTTCGACGCGCTGTTCGCCGGCAGATAAGCCGCAACCGCGCGCGCTTTGGGGGCAAGTTCGAGCGGCTGGTCGAGCCATTCGCGCAATCCCCACGCACTGCCGCCGTCGAGACCGGCGACGTCCTGGAGGATCGTCATCAGGTCGCCGTTCCGCTTTCGCCAGCCATCGATATAGCGGCGGTACGCCCGCTCCATCCGCGGGTCGCGGTTGATCGCCTTCATCAGCGGATCGCCGAGGCCGGTGATATGCTGTCCGGCCTCGTACGTGATGTAGCGCACGCCATATTGATCGGCGATCGCACGGTGGCGCGTGGTCTGGTCGAGGACGATGTCGATGCTTTCGTCAATGCCCTTGAAGATGTTGTCGAGGCCGCTGTCGACCGGATATTTGTTCTTGTCGAAAGCGAAATACGGCGCGGTGGCGAGCGCGTCTACCCATTTGGCGGTGTCTTCGAAGCCCAGCACGAACTTGGACGAATCGATATAGACCTGTTGCGTCGCTGCGATACGAACGAGTGACTTGGGCCTGTCCTTGTAGACGGCGGTCCAGATCTTCATGACCTCGGTCAGCCGCTGGGCATAGCGTTTGAACACCGCCTCATAGGGTTCGGCGGCGAGTTTGCGCGCGACGGCTTCGGTCGAAAAGCGTGCATATTGCGCCCAGAAGACGTCGTTCCACACTTCGTTGCCGAGTTCGACATGCGCGATCAGCTTCGGGTCGAGATGCGCGTGGACATATTGCGCGAACCGGCGCTGGTAATCGTCATCGGCCTGCCACGGCAGCGTGAACCACGGGCTGACCTGCGCTTCGTTGGCGAGCGCGACCAGGTCCTCGACCGGCATGCCATCGTCGGTTTGCGCGCTCGAGTTGCTGACCGTCTTGCGCATCGCCCACGTCAGCGTCGGCGCGGTCGACTGGTTCATCAGGCCGAGATAGCGGATGACGCTGAATCCGCTCACCGACTTGATGAAGGCAGGGTTGAAGCGGACCGACGGGTCAAGCGTCGTCTCGCGACAATCGACATTGCGGATCGGATCGGCGGGATCGATCTCCGATATCTCGACGAAGATGTTCGCGATCACCGGGCGGTCGTCGCGCGGCGGCGTCGTCTGCCAGCGGAACCGGATATTGCCCTTGCCGTAACGCCGGTCGGTGATGAGGCCGTGCCAGATCGCCTCGATCTTGGCCTTGCCTTCGAAGCGGCAGATGATGTCGACGCTGCCACTGCTGAAATTGGGATGGTTCATCGTCTGGAACGCGCGTGCGCCCGAGGGCAGCGGTTTGAGCTGGCCGTTTTCACCGAGATATTGCGGCGGCATCGACTGCAGGTTTCCGCCTGCCGCCGCAAATTGCCAGTCGTTGCCGACGAGGAGATTGGCATAGACCCGGTTGTTGTTGAACCACGACAGCCCGCCGATATCGACGCCGAGCGCGAGAGCGGGGCGCGGTCCGGCGGGCTTCACCGGGACCGGCGCGTCGGCCTCCTTGGCTTGCGAACAGCCGACGGTCTGGACGAGGATGCAGAGCATCACGAGAATCCGGCTGATCACGGCGGCAACATGTCCTTATGTTCTGATCCGCCAGTGTAACCGCGTGACGACACGCCGAAAAGGTGCATACGTCCGCCCAAGCTGTCAGCCGGGAATTCGGACCTTTGCGCATCGCCTACCTCGTCAATCGCTATCCCGCGCCGAGCCACAGCTTCGTGCGGCGCGAGATCGCCGGTGTCGAAGCTGCGGGTATCGAGGTTCTCCGCTATTCGATCCGGCCGGCACCCGCCACGCTTCCGGACCCGCGCGACGACGCCGAACGCGCCGTCACCGTCGCTGTCCTTTCGCAGGGCGCGCTGTCGATCGTCGGCGCGATCATGATCGAAGCGTTTTCGCACCCGGCGGGCCTGCTCCGCGCGCTCAGTCGAGCCTTTGCAATGGCACGCGCCTCGCGGGGCAGCGGCTGGCGCCAGTTCGCCTATCTGGCAGAAGCCGCGTGGCTGTGTCGTGCCTGGCGACGCAGCGGCGTCACGCATGTCCATGCGCATTTCGGGACCAACCCCACCGCCGTCGCACGGCTGGCGCATGCCTGGGGCGACACGACGTACAGCTTTACCGTCCATGGTCCCGACGAATTCGATGCGCCGGACGCACTCGATCTGCGCGGCAAGATCGCCGATGCGGCGTTCGTCGTCGCGATCAGCCATTACGGACGCAGCCAGCTCATGCGCTGGGCAGACGTCGCGGACTGGCCCAAAATCCGGATCGTCAGGTGCGGCGTCGATCGCACGTTCCTCGACGGGCAGGCCGATGACGTGCCCGACAACGCCACGCTGTGCTGCGTCGCGCGGCTCGGGCCGCAGAAGGGGCTTCAGATCCTCGTCGAAGCTGCCGCGCAGGTTGCGCCCGAACGCTCCGACCTGCGGATCGTCATCGTCGGCGACGGGCCGCTTCGTGGCACGCTGGAGACGCAGGTCGCAAAGCTTGGGCTTGAGCGCACGATCGCGTTTGCCGGCCTCGCCAGCGGGGATGCGGTGCGAAGCCACCTGTTGGCCGCGCGCGGGTTCGTCCTGCCGAGTTTTGCCGAAGGGCTGCCCGTCGTCCTGATGGAGGCGCTCGCGCTGCGCCGCCCGGTGCTGACGACGTGGATCGCAGGCATTCCCGAACTTGTCGACGGCGAAGTCGGGTGGCTGAGCCCGCCGGGCGATGTCGAGCGACTGGCGCAGGCGATCCGGGAGGCGCTGGCGACGCCCGTCGATCGTCTCGCCGTGATGGGCGCAACCGGCCACGCACGGGTCCGCGCTGCGCACGATGCCGATATCAATGGCGCGCTGCTCGCCGAGCTTATCCGCGCGAGCGCGCGGCCATGATCGAGGTCATCGCGTGGCTGTTGACTGGCACGACGTTGCTCCCCTTGCTGATCCTGACTGCCGAGACGCTGGCGGGGCTGCGAACCCCCGAACGCGTTCCGGACAGCGCACCAAGCCCGCGAACGACCGTGATCATTCCAGCGCACGACGAGGCGGCCGGAATCGCCGCCACGGTCGCCGCCGTGGTGCCGAGCGGCTGCGACATTCTGGTCGTCGCCGACAATTGCACCGACGCGACGGCTGCGGTCGCGCGCGCCGCCGGCGCGCGCGTTCTGGAGCGTCACGACCCGCAAGCGCGCGGCAAGGGGCATGCGCTTGCCTTTGCCCGGGCAGCGCTCGAAGACGATCCGCCCGCCGTCGTCATCATTCTCGACGCCGATTGCCACCCCGTCGATGACGCGCTCGTCACGCTGGCGCGTCACGTCGCGCATACCGGCCGCGCCACGCAGGGCCGCAACGAACTCGAGACACGCGTCGACGCCTCGCCGATGATTCGCATTTCCAACTTCGCGTTCAGTCTGAAAAACGTCGTGCGCCAGCGCGGGCTGATGCGGATCGCGGGCACCTGCGTCTTGACGGGCACCGGCATGGCGTTTCCCTGGGCCCGGTTCCAGAACGCACCGCTCGCGACTGCGGACAGCGTTGAGGATCTTGCGATCGGACTTGCGCTGATCCGCGCCCGGCAGCTTCCGATTTATGCCGAACACGCACAGGTCCGCAGTCCTGCGGCCTCGGGGGCTGCCGCGGTCACGCAGCGGACGCGCTGGGAACATGGCTTCATCGCGACCGCGCTGCGCGTCGCGCCGGGCATGGTCGCGCACGGCGTCGCGACGCTGCACTGGCCTTCGCTCTGGCTCGGACTTCACCTGATCGTCCCGCCGCTGGCGCTGACGTTCGGACTTGCCACTGCGGTCCTGATGGTCGTCGCGGCGATGGGATTTGCGTCGAGCTTCGTGCCCGCCATGATCCTCGCTGCGACCATCGCGGTTGCCGGCCTCGCCATCGTCGCCGGCTGGCGCGTGGTCGGTCGTGGCATTCTTCCGCTGGCGACGCTGCTTCGTGTGCCGCTCTACATCGCGTGGAAGCTGCCGATTTACCTCCGCCTCACGCGCGGTGCGGATCGTCGCTGGACCCGCACCGAACGCGATTGAGGCTTATTGCGCCGGCGCGGCCGGAGCACCCGTCTTGGCCGGCGGCGCGAAACCGGCCTGATAATCGATCTTCGCCTTGGCGCGCGCTTCCTTCAGACGCTGCTCGCCGAGCTTGCCGAGCGCCTGCCCACGCAACGCGCGCACGGCCATCGCCCGCGACTGTGTATCGGGAAGCGGTTCGGCCTTGCCACCGGTGATGACGTTCACGGTCACCTGGCCCTGGCTCGGGACGACGAACGGCTCGCCCTTGGGCAACGAGATGATCTTTTGCATCTGTTGCGGCGGGACCGTCGCCGAATCGACGACGCGGTTCGCGCGCTGAAAATTGATGCCGAGCTGCTTCAGCACCGTCGTCACCTCATCCATCGTCTTGGCAGGTTCGAGCGCTTTGAGCTTTGTTGGGTCCGCAGGCGTCGCAAAAGCGATCTGGTCGACCGAATAAAGCTGGCGACCACCGAACAGCGTCGGGTTGCCGCTGATGAACTTGTCGATTTCGGCCGCGGTCGGCACGGGGATCGTGTCGTTGGTGCGCTTGGCAAGCTTTTCGACCAGCAGCGATTCGTTCACGCGGCGCTGCTCGACGATGAACGCCGGATCGCGATCGAGCCCCTGATCCTTGGCCGACTGTGCCAAAAGGCGACGGTCGACGATCCGTTGCAGCAGCTGTTGCTGAACGAGCTTCTTGTCGACGCCCGGCGGTACCTGCGCATTGCCCAGTTCGGCGTTGAGTTCGGGAAGCGAGATCTCCTCGCCATTGACGATCGCAACCACTTGGTCCGTCGGCTTTTTCGAACATCCCGCAATCGCGACGCCCAGCGCAACGGTCGCTACCAGGCCGATCCGGCGAATCGTGCCGCCCCCATTTATCATCGTTTTCACCCTTTCGTGGTCGCTTGAATGCAAGGTCGTTACAGGATAACGCTTACGAATTGCAACGAAAGCACTGCCTTGCACACGATTTATGACTGGCTGACAGTGGCTGTGTTCGCTGGCCTGATCGTATTGTTTCTTCAGCGCTCGATGCAGGACGCGCCAAGCGACAAGCTGTGGCACTATCTCGTCGCGTCGGCCGGATGTGCGGTCACCAATTATTTCGGGAATGAAGGCATGCACGTCGTTGCCATCGCCGCCATCATCGCGACGGGTGCGTTCGTCGTCTATTTCATACGCCCCTTCCCGATCTGAACGGCGCGGTCGTCGGTGGCCGGACCTTTGAAAAAGATCGATCTCACGCTTTTGGTTCGCTGGGGCCTGCTGTTCCTCGGCGTGGGCCTGATCGTTGCGCTCGCGTGGCAAGATCGTGGTGCTGGCCCGCGCCCGCGACCGCCAGTCAGCGTCGCGCTCGATCCCGAGCAGGTCGAACCGGCACCGCTCGTCTTTCAGCCGAATATCGCTCCTGAAACTGCCGAAATCCTGAACGCCGAGCGGCCCGACTATGTCGGCGCGATCGTCGCGGCGCGCCCGCTGACCGCGCAGCATACGCCCGACCGCATGCCCGACCTGCTGCGCGCGACCGACTGCCTGGCGCAGGCGGTCTACTACGAAGCTGCATCCGAAACACCCGAAGGTCAGCGCGCCGTCGCGCAAGTCGTCCTGAACCGCGTCCGCGATCCGCGCTTTCCGTCATCGGTCTGCGGCGTCGTCTATCAGGGGTCCGAGCGGCGCACGGGCTGCCAGTTCACCTTTACATGCGACGGTGCTCTTGCGCGCAAGCCCGATCCGGCGCTTTTCGCCCGCGCGCGCATGATCGCGGTGGCCGCGCTGTCGGGTCGTGTCGAACCCGCCGTCGGCCTTGCCACGCATTATCACACGCGGCAGGTGCTTCCTGTCTGGCGAACAGACCTCGTCAAGCTGCGGACGATCGGCGCGCACATCTTCTATGGCTGGCGCGGTCGCGAAGCGTCGGCGCGCGGGTTGCGCAGCGGCTACGCTGGCGTCGAACCGGTGATCACCCCCGTCATTGCAACGGCTGGCCTGTCGCCCGACATCCTGCCGACGATCGATCCCACCGAAACCAGCGCAAGCCCGTTCGCGGCGACAGCCCCCTCCTCCGGTCTTGTCGCGCCCAGGATCACGTCACGCGATTTCGGGGCGATGCGCGCCGACGAGAATGCCGGCGAGTTGAAACTGGAACAGTCCGGCGGCCTGATCGCCGACAATCAGTCGGGAACGCTCGACCGATAGAATCAGGCCGCTTTCCACAACAACTGCCGCGCCTTTGGCGACACCGATCCGGCCAGATCGGACGCGAACGCGCGTAGAAGTGCAAACGCCTTGTCAGCGTCGTTCTCGATGCATGACATGCGGACCAGGACGCCGTCGGGAATGACACCGGCAAGGTTGGCACGTACCACTGCCCAGCGCTGCTGCCCCCAGCTGGTCGGAAGGTCCGCACCCAGGCGTGTCCAGTAAAGGACATGTTCAACGCGCAGCGCGCTGGTGGCGGTGAACGCGCGCGCGGGAACGCTGTCGCCGTCGGCAAAGGCGACGGGCGCGATCTGCGTCTGGCTGAGCTGATAACCGCCGACCGGATAGCAGACTTCGGGTCGGTGCAATTGCAGCAGGCCGTCCTGCGTCCCGCTGTAGGCGACGAGGAACATGACCGCCGCACCGTCGGGCCGGGTGTAGACGCGCGTCAGTACCTCGTCGTACAGACGGTCGGCGGTCGCATCGGGCGGCGGCAGCACCAGACCGCTGGTCGTTTCGAACCGCCACGGTCCCAGCGTTTTTGGCACCAGCGCGTCGAGCCCGCCCTTGCCAAGCTGTTTGGGCATCGGTTTCGGCTGGCGGGCATGCGCAAGCGTCGCCGCGCCGACCAATGCGGCACCGGTCAGGACGTTGCGGCGGGATAGCAAGCGCGCTTCACTCATATGTGCGCCTTCACACGTTTACGCTCGATCAGGCGCGATACCGCCGAATCGATCGCAAAGATCGTCAGCAGCGCGGTTACGAACATCGTCAGGCCGGCAAAATTATGGAGAAACCCCTGCGCCGCCGATTCGCTGACATGGTATGTCAGCAGGATCAGGATCAGGACGCGGACGAAATTGGCGAAGACCGCGACCGGCAGGATCGTCGCCAGCAGAAAGATCGAATAGCCAATCCG
Organism: Sphingomonas sp.; assembly: GCA_965249015.1. Taxonomy (GTDB): domain Bacteria; phylum Pseudomonadota; class Alphaproteobacteria; order Sphingomonadales; family Sphingomonadaceae; genus Sphingomonas_O. Next base: position 264,962 of record CBDFLB010000003.1, read on the forward strand.
CGCGCCGCGCTGAAGATAGACGTAAAAGCTTGAAATCGCCGAAAGCGAAACGAGCGAGTTGAGCCCCGAACAGGCCTGCGCCACGAGCAGCTGATATTGCCCGATCTGGATCGTCACGCCAGCGCCCCCGATCGGATAGCCGAACTTGTACAGCAGCAGGACGGCATATTGCGAAATATAGGTCTTGAGCGGGTTCGTAACGGCAGCGACGAGCGTGTCGGGCGGCGGCACGATGAACATCATGTAGAGCAGCGGAAACCACATGAGCTTCATCGCCTTCATGCCGACAAGCCCGTAAAGCACCGCCATGATCACGAAATAGACAAGATAGCCTTCGATCTCGATGATCTGCGTGATCTTTGCCATGACCGCAAGAACCAGAAGCGGCACGAACAGTAAAAGAAAGCGGCCCGCTGGAACAGGTTGCGCAACTTTCATGACGTCGGGCCACAAACGCCAGATAAGCCAGGCGCCGGTCACGAGAACGATCGGCCCATGACCACCCGATTCGGTCGACCAGCTGGCATCGACAATATAACCGAGCGTCGGCGCCGTCAGCGCAACGAGGCCGGCAAGCAGAACCCATTGATCCGGCGTGATCGATTTCAGACGCGCGATGACCGAGCGCTTTTCAGGCTCGGCCGGCGTTGTCCGGGCCACATCCTCTACCATCATATCGGCCATGTCGACGCGCTAGCATCGCGGCTACGAACTGGCAACGCATGTAGGTTAACCGCCCGGCGGCGCGGGGCGAGAGGTTGCAACGACAATAGTGCCCGAATAGGACATCGATGTCGCAGCAGTGGGGGCGGAAGCGTGATCGGCATCATCATGGGCAGTCAATCCGACTGGGAAACGATGCGCCACTGCGCCGACACGCTCGACGCGCTCGAGATCGTCTATGAGTCGCGCATCGTCTCGGCACATCGCACGCCCGACCGGCTTTCGGACTACGCCAAGGGGGCGGCAGCGCGCGGGATAAAGGTCATCGTGGCGGGTGCGGGCGGCGCGGCGCACCTTCCGGGCATGACCGCTGCGATGACGATGCTTCCCGTGCTTGGCGTGCCGGTCCAGTCGTCGATCCTGAGCGGCGTCGACAGCCTGCTGTCGATCGTCCAGATGCCCGCAGGAGTTCCCGTGGGGACGCTGGCGATCGGCAAAGCGGGCGCAGTCAACGCCGCTTTGCTCTCCGCTGCGATCCTCGCGCTTTCGGATACCCCGCTTGCCGCGCGGCTCGCCGCCTGGCGCGCGGCGCAGACCGATGGGGTCGCGACCGATCCGGCATGAGGACGCTGGCACCCGGATCGACCGTCGGCATCATCGGCGGTGGCCAGCTTGGGCGGATGCTTGCGCTCGCCGCCGCGCCGCTCGGTTACCGCGTCCATGTCTTCGACCCCGACCCTGCGTGTGGCGCGCGCGCCGTCAGTGCCGACTTCACCAACGCTGCCTTCGACGACCGTGCGGCGCTCATCGGCTTTGCACGAGCGGTCGACGTCGCGACCTACGAGTTCGAGAATGTCGATGCCGACCCGCTCGAGGATGTCGCGCGATGCACGGCGCTGTTCCCGCCGTTGTCGGCGCTTCGTATCGCGCAGGACAGGATCGCGGAAAAGCAGTTCGCGGCAAAGCTTGGCGGAACAACGGCGCCCTGGGCACGCGTCGACACGCGCGCCGACCTCGACACTGCTCTGGCACATATCGGCGGTCCGGCGATCCTGAAGACGACGCGCTTTGGCTATGACGGCAAGGGGCAGGCCCGGCTCGCCTCGGCCGCGGATGCCGACGCGGCGTGGCAAACGATCGGCGGAAACGCGGCGATCCTCGAAGGCATGGTCGCCTTCGATCATGAGTTCTCGATCCTGATCGCGCATGGGCAGGACGCGACCAGCGTGACATGGGATGCCCCCGAAAACGTCCACGTCGACGGCATCCTCGCGACCTCGTCGCTGCCGCCGCACGCCGACGTGATCGCGCAGGTCGCCGAAGCGAAAGCGCTTGCCCGACGCATCGCCGACGCGCTCGACTATGTCGGCGTGCTCGCGATCGAGTTCTTTGCCGGCGTGGATGGTCCCGTGTTCAACGAAATGGCACCGCGCGTTCACAACAGCGGTCATTGGACGATCGAAGGCGCGACGACGTCACAGTTCGAAAACCACATCCGCGCGATCTGCGGCCTGCCGCTCGGGCCGACCACGCTGGTCGCGCCTCACGTGTCGATGCGCAATCTGATCGGCGACGATGCCGACCGCTGGGCCGACTATGTCGCCGAGGCCGGCACGCATGTCCATCTCTACGGCAAAGGCGCACCCAGCCCCGGCCGCAAGATGGGCCACCTCACCCGCCTGGGTTAAGCGCGCGTTCCGGTGAGCGGACTGGTTCCGAACATTCCGGCCTTGACGCCGCCGGTCATCGTATCGCCGTCGATCGTCGCGTCGCATTCGAGCTTCATCGGCATCGGCACCTTCATGTCCATCGTCCAGGTGATCGTGTTGCCATCGATCTTGCCGTCGTTGCAATCGAGCGAACCCATCGCGCCCGCGTTCGTGCCGGTCCAGGTGCCGTCGCCGTTGTCGTTGACCGTCATCACCGATTGCTGTTCGCCAAGCGGCGACTTGACGACACAATTCCACGATCCCGCAACGTTCGACATGCTCTTCTCCTGTTGATCAGTTGTTCGACGGCATGGGCAGCGTTTCGACTGTCAGCCCCGATTTGGCAAGCTGCGATCTGACGCTGGCGGCATCGCCGACGACCACCCAGGTCAGCTTTGCCGGATCGAGCGCGGCGCGTGCGGCGGCATCGAGATCGGTCGCCGTCATCGCCCGATAGCGCGCAGGCAGCTTTTCGTAATAGTCGTCGGGCCGCTCGAGCCAGACGATTCGCTGCATCGCGCCCAGCACCGCATCCGATGTTTCGAACTGCCCCGGCAACTCGCGCGTCGCGCCGTTCGCAGTGAGGATCAGTTCGGCCGCGGTCGTCCCTTTCGCGCCCAGATAATCCCTCATGTCGGTGATCAGCGCAACGAGCGAATCGCCTGTCCGGTCGGCCTGCACCGGCGCTTGCACGATGAAGCTTGTCGGCCCTTCGTAATTGTTGATCCCCGATCCGACGCCGTACGACCAGCCCCTCGTCTCGCGCAGGTCGGTGTTCAGCCGCGAAAGAAAGCCGCCGCCCATGACGTCGTTGGCCTGCCGCAGGAGCACGTTGTCGCTCTTGCCCGTCCGGTTCAGCACCGTCCCGCCATAGATGACCGACTGTCCCGATCCGGGCCGGTCGATCAGGTAAATTCTGTTCGCAGGCGACGGAACGATGGCGGTCAAGCTTTTGACCGGTTTTGGCGATGGCGGTGCCGTCCATGTCCCGAACGTCGTTTCGAGCGCGGCTTTCAAGTCGGCGAGCGTGGTGTCACCGATCGCGAAGATCTGCGCATTGTCGGGGCGCAGCCAGTCATGGTGATACGTCACGAGCGCGTCGCGCGTGATCCTGGCGACGGAGGAGGCCTCGCCGCTCCCCGACCCGGGATTGCCGTACGGATGCGCGCGGCCGTAGATCAGCGTCGGCAGCATATAATTCGCAACGCCCTCGGGCGAACTGAGCGTCGCGCGGATGCCTGCCAGCTGCTGCCCGCGGACGCGTTCGACTTCGGCAGGCGCGAACGCCGGATTGCGCACGATGTCCGCCATCAGCGCCAGCGACGCGCCAAGATTGGGGGCCGGCGTGTAAAGCCCGATGTTCGTCCGGTCGATGCTCGCCGAGGTCGAGATGCTGGCACCCAGGCGCTCGCTTTCCTCGGCGATCTGCACCGAATTGCGGGTCGCCGTCCCCTCGTCGATCGCAGCCAGCATCAGCGCCTGCGTTCCCAGCGCATCCTTGGGATCGCTCGAGAAACCAGCGTCGAAGCTGATCGCAACGCGCACGATCGGCACGGCGCTGCGCCGGGCGAAGAAGACCGGGATACCGTTCGAAAGCGTCGTGCGTTCGATCGCCGGAAAGTCCAGCGCCGCAAGCGTCCCGACCGGCGGCGCGGCGCGCGCTACGCCTTTGGTGCTCGTCGCAGGCTCGAGGATCGGCTTGGTATCGACTTTTGCACTCGACGCGTCGCCCGTCAGCGCCTGCATCGCAGGCGAGGTCTCACGCGGTCCCGGCTCGACGGTCAGCGCGAACACCGGTCGGCGCATCCATTTGCGCGCTGCCGTCATGACCTGCGCAGGTGTCAGCGTGGCGAGTTCGCGAAGGTCCGACTTGTATTTTGCCGGATTGCCCGAATAGACGAGCCCTTCGGCCAGCGCGACCGCCTTGCCGCCGAAACCGCCGACCGATTCATAACCGCCGATCGTTCCCGAAACGGCGCGCGTCGCGACACGGCGCACTTCGTCGGCGCTCGGGCCGGTCCTCAGGAAGTCGTCGATGACGGCGTCGAGACGCTTGCCGACCGCGACTGGATCCTGCCCCGGTTTCACATCGGCCTGGACGGTCAGGACACCGACCTGCTCATAAGCGCTGACGCTTGCGCTGACCGCCACCGCGGTCTTGTCACCGCGCACCAGCGCATTGTCGAGGCGGCTCGACGACAGCCCGCCGAGCACACCCGTCGCCGCGGTCAGCGCGGCCAGATCCTTGCCGTTGACGCCTTCGACCGCCCACTGCCGCATCAGCCGCACATAGGGCACCTGATCCTTCAGGACCTTGGCGATCGGCGCCGGGAGCGTCGGCACCGGAGCGGGCCGCCGCCCGACCGCCGGCCCGCGCGCTATGCCGCCGAACCATTTCGTCACTTTTGCGCGCGCGGTCGCCAGGTCGACGTCGCCGGCAATGACGAGGACGGCGTTGTCGGGACCGTAATTGGTTCGGAACCAGTCCTTGACCGTCGTCAGCGACGCGGCGTCGAGGTCCGCCATCGATCCGATCGTGCTGTGGCGATACGGATGCCCTTCGGGAAACAGCGTCGCATAGGTCAGATATTCGACCTGTCCGAACGGCTGGTTGTCGCCTTGGCGCTTTTCGTTCTGGACCACGCCGCGCTGGTTATCGAGTTTGCTCTGATCGATCCCGCCGAGCAAATGGCCCATCCGGTCGCTTTCAAGCCACAGGACGCGGTCGAGCGCGCCGGTCGGTACCGTCTCGAAATAATTGGTCCGGTCGAACGACGTCGTCCCGTTGTAATCGGTCGCCCCGATCTGCTGCAGCGGTTCGAAGAAGTCGCCGGGCGAATTTTCCGAACCGTTGAACATCAGGTGCTCGAACAGGTGCGCAAAGCCCGTCTTGCCCGCGGGCTCGTCCTTCGACCCGATATGATACCAGACCGAGACCGCCACGACCGGTGCCTTGCGGTCCGTATGGATGACGACGCGCAAGCCGTTCGGCAGCGTGAACTGCTGATACGGGATGTCGACTTTGGCGACCAGGTCAGCGATCGCCGCGGGCTCGGATGCGAAAGCCGGAGCGGCGAAAAGGAGCGGGACGGTAAGCAGGGCGGCACGGTACATTTACGCGTCCTTTGCAGGCTTGGGCAGGTAAATTTGATCGGTGCCGGGAAACGTGCGCGCGCGCACATCCGCCGCATAGGCCGCCGCCGCGGTGCTGACGAAATCGGCCATCGCGCCATAAAGTTTGACGAAGCGCGGCACGCGTTCGAACAGACCCAGCATGTCTTCTGCGACCAGCACCTGCCCGTCGCACCGCGCCGACGCACCGATGCCGATCGTCGGACAGGAGACCGCTTGCGTGATCTCGACCGCGATCGGTTCGACGACCCCCTCGATCACCATCGCGAACGCGCCGGCATCGTCGACAGCCGTCGCATCGGCAACGATCTTTGCGCGTTCGGCGTCGCTTCGTCCGCGCGCGCCATAGCCACCGAGCTGATTGACCGCCTGCGGCGTCAGCCCGACATGCGCCATCACCGGAATGCCGCGCGCCGAAAGGAACGCGATCGTCTCCGCCATCGCTTCGCCGCCCTCGAGCTTGACCGCCGCCGCGCCGGTTTCTTTAAGCAAGCGTGCAGCACTCGCAAACGCCTGCGCGGGCGACGCCTCGTAGCTTCCGAACGGCATGTCGATCACGACCACGCTGTTATAACTGCCGCGCACCACCGCCGCGCCGTGCGCCGCCATCATCTCGAGCGTCACCGGGACGGTCGAGGGCAGACCATAGATCACCTGCCCCAGCGAATCGCCGACCAGCAATATGTCGCAATGCGGATCGAGCAGCTGCGCCATCCGCACCGTGTAGGCCGTGAGCATCACCAGTGGCCCGCCACCCTTGCGCGCGCGGATTGCGGGCACCGTCAGCCGCTTCATCGGTGCGGGCGTCGGATTGGCCCGGCTCGTTGCGGTATCGATGGTGTAGGTCGTGGACATGGACGACCGCTTAGCGTGCGCGGGTCATCACGTCACCCGACCTGTACGCCTTTCCAGAAAGCGATACGGTCCTTTATCTCCGCCGCCGCAGCTTTCGGGTCTGGATAATACCACGCGGCGTCGCGGTTTTCCGCGCCTCCCGCGCGGATCGTGTGATAGCGTGCCGTGCCTTTCCACGGACAGACGCTCGTCGTCGCGCTGTCGTGCAGCAGCGCTGCATCGACGCTTGCGCGGGGAAAATAATGATTGCCGTCGACGACCACCGTGTCGTCGCTCTGCGCAATCGTAACGCCATTCCAAACCGCTTTGATCATGTCATCATCCTTTGAACGCCGTCGCTTCGATCTCGATTCTCATCTCGGGCGCGACGAGCTCTGCGATGATACAGGTGGCTGCCGGCCGGATATCGCCGAAGATTTCGCCGAGCACCGGGCCAACCCGCTCCCAATCACCGACCTCGGCGAGATAATAGGTCACACGCACCACGTCCGCCATCGCGAATCCGCCCTCGATCAGCGCCTTTTCGATCGTGGCGAGGGCATTGCGCGCCTGATCCTCGAGCGTGTCGGGCATCGACATGACTGCGTAGTCAAAGCCGGTCGTCCCCGCGACGAAGCACCAGTCGCCCTGCACCACCGCGCGCGAATAGCCGACCGTCGCCTCGAACGGCGATCCCGATGAAATGAGCCTGCGCGCCATTCCGTTCGCTTGCCGCTGCGCCGCCCTGCTGGCAAGGGCCGCCCATGCACTATTGGCTGATGAAATCCGAGCCGTCGAAATATTCGTGGGACGACCTCGTCCGCGACAAGCGCACGATCTGGGACGGCACGCGCAATCATCAGGTCGCTATATATCTGAAGTCGATGGCGCTCGGCGACCAGATCCTCTTCTATCATTCGAACGAGGGGCTGGCGGCGGTCGGGATCATGAAGGTCGTCGCGCTCGCCCATCCCGACGCCACAGACGCCAAGGGCGTGTTCGTCGCCGTCGACGTCGCCCCGGTCCGCGCGCTCAAGAAGCCCGTGACTCTCGCCGCGATGAAAGCCGAACCCGCGCTCGCGGACATGGCAATGTTCCGCCAGTTCCGCCTGTCGGTCGTGCCGCTCAGCGAAGCGCACTGGAGCCGGATTCTCGCGATGAGCGGGGGTTAGGGGAGTCCGACATCGCCTCGAATTCGGACGCCGGGCCGCTCGGGTGAATCGACCTGGCTATAGACAGGACGTTGATGACGGGTAATAATTTGAGTCGCGGCGCTGCCGGGTATCCAGTCGTTGGGAGGTTGCCATGAAAAGATTTGGTGCGCTCGTAGCGGCGCTTGTTCCGGGCCTGGCTTTTGCCCAGGCGCAGGGGAGCCTCGCGCAGGACGGTTCGCTTCCCTACAACGCGAACCTCACCACCTTCTATGAACATTTCGGCTCGTCGCCGCGCGACACGCCGACAATGGCGCGTGAACGACTGCAACAAGCGCTTGCGCTCAGGGCAGAGGCCGCTGCGTTGCTGGAAGCGGACGGCGGCACATTTACGCCCGGGCACGATCGCTATATCCGTCGGAAGGCGCGCACGATCCTGGGCTATTGACCCCGCGGTCGACTGCTTAAAGGCTCCGCTGTCCTACATTGTCTGCCGTGCTCCACATGTCGGATGGACAATTCTCTGCCGCTCGCGCGGCCCGAAGCCCGGCTCGAAAACTCGGCTCGGCGGGAATGATTTCGGGTAGGGCTCTAGTGTAACCTTTGTAACCTTCGCGCGGCCGTTCTTGTGTCCGACCGGGTCGGTTAGCGCCCGCGTCCGCCCGGCCCGCCGCGACCGCTGCCACCCGGACCGCCGCCCCGGGGCCCGCGCTTTGTCTCGACGATCGGCGGCTTGCCCGGCCCGCGGGGTCCGCGCGGCCCGCGCGGTGGCCCATCGGAGCGCGGCGGTCGCGGGCCTGTCGGGATCGGGCGCTGCGCCGCGCCCTTTGCGACATTATAGCCTTCCTTCAGCAAGCGGTTGAAGGTCGCGCGCGTGCTGTCGCGCACCGCCGCCTGCACTTCCTTGGGCAGATCGGCGAGCGTCGTGTTCGGGTGCACCGCACCCAGCTCGCGCGCCAGCCCGTTGGTCAGGCCACCCGCCGCCGCTTTCCAGGCGACCACCGCGTCGAGGATCGCGGCAACGATCGCGTCCTGCATGATGTCGGTTGCTGACTTTTCCATATGATCGCCAAAGCCACGCCCGCACGCCGAGGTCAACCGAAGCTTTGCGCCCAAACGTCGGGCTTGAATCCGACCAGCAGGCGTCCGGCACCCTCAACGACCGGACGTTTGATGAGCGAGGGCTGCGCGATCATCAGCGCGATCGCCTTCGTGCGGTCGACGCCGTTCTTGTCGGTATCGCTCAACTTGCGGAACGTCGTCCCGGCGCGATTGACGAGCGCTTCCCAGCCGACCTCGTCGACCCAGCGCGCGAGCGTCGAAGCATCGATGCCGGTCTTCTTGTAATCGTGAAATATGTACGTCACCCCGGCCGTGTCGAGCCACGTGCGCGCCTTCTTCACGGTATCGCAATTGGGTATTCCGAAAAGCGTGACGCTCATCTGAGCCAGCCGCGCGCCCGCGCCGTGCGGGCGAACCACAGCGACACCGCGCCGACGATCGCGATGAAGATCGGAAAGCCCGCGGCCTCGACAAAGCCCATCGTCCTGATGATCGGGAGCGCTGTCAGGATCCAGCCGAATTGCACCACGACAGCGACGAGCGAGACCAGATAGGCGGTCGGCGCGTGTTTCAGCCGCAGCAGCAAGCAGATCGCACCCGCGAGACCGCTCCACACGGCGATCGCGTAGACCGCGGTCACCCATTCGGGCAGGCCCGCCATCATGTCGCGCTGTGCCGGGGGCAGTCGCGCGAGGTCATCGGCGCTCATCGTCACCTGCGCAAGATAGGTGTAGCAGCCGATCAGCGCCCACAGCGTCAGTACGGCCGAAACGATGTAGTACCAGCGTGGCGGCTTCGTCATGTCGCTCTCCCCAGGGGCGTCGACGCGCCCTACTTTGCAAAATGCTTTTGCCAGCGCGGGTCCGCTTGCGCAACTCGAACGAGAAACGGGCAGCGCGGCTGCGCGCGAATGCCTGCCGCCTCGATATATTCGAACACCCCTTGCGCAAGGCGCCCGCCGGTGCCGGTGCCGCGCAGCGCGGCGGGCACCTCGGCATGGTCGAGCTGCATCACGTCGCCGTTCCAGTGAAAGGTGACCAGCGCATCACCGGCATCGGTCGGCATGCGAAACCGGTTATGGTCGGGCTCATACGATACGGTCATGATCAGGCTACTCCCACTCGATCGTTCGGGCCATTGCTAACCGCCTGGATTACCATAATAAGGCGCGCGATTGGATTTCAGCTAATGCGTTAAGCGAACGTAAGGTCGTTCCCTTCTCGCTTATGATGTCAGCCGTGCACTTAGATTGATATTAGGCGGGTGGAGACCCATATGCAGTCATCCACAGCACATTTCGATCTTCTCGAACCGGACGTTCGTTAACGTAGTCCTTCGTGTAAACTGACGCGACGTTTGCGAAATGCGCAGGTGCTTGGATTTCATCGTCTCGTCTGGACGGTCCCAGGCGGGACCTCTGGCAATGTCCATCTGAAGCTGAGGCCCAATGTCGTCTTCGAATGATTTTTCAAGCGCACATACTAGCTCGGCCTTAAGCAAGTTCGTCCAATCGCGTCAGCCCCTCATCCTTTCAGGTCCCGTTCGCGAGACGACTGAACTGAAGCGAGTCCGGTGGCTGATGCTTGCCGAATCTAAGGGTCGACGTGGGGCACTATCCCGGAGCTATAGCTTTGATGCCGAACGGTCGGCATAGGTCGGATATGGAAACGATCGGCTTCGACCTCCGTCAGATGCAGCGGACTCCGTTGGCGGAGGAGCACGTGAACGCGATGCGCGCAACCGGGGTCGAGCGCACCTATTCCAAGGGCACGGTCATCGTGCGTCAGGGCGACCCGATGGACCGGTTCACCTATGTCGAGGACGGCGAGATCGAGGTCGTCGACGCTTATACGGGCGAGCGCGCGTTGCCGAATGCGATCGGGCCGGGCCAGTATATGGGCGAGATCACGTTTCTGAGCGGCGGTATATGGACGTTGCCGATGCGGGCAGCGCAGGACACGCGTGTGATCGAAGTCGAGCGGACAGCGATGCTCAACCTGATGTCCCAGGTGCCCGAAATGTCGGACATCATCATCGGCGTATTCGCGGCGCGCCGTCGTCGTCAGCTCGAAGCCGACGATGCGAGCCTCCGGCTGATCGGTGAAGACGAAAGTCCCGCAATCCGGCGCGTCGCCGAATTCGCGAGCCGGAACCGCATCCCGTTCCGAAGCCTGGCGATCGGCAGTGACGAAGCCATTGCCACTGCGAACTCGTGTCAGATCACTGCCGCGCAGCCCGCGGTCATTTTCGGCAAGGATCAGGTCATCGCCGACCCGACACCTGCCGCGATCGCGAGGTTGCTCGGCATGAACCTCGACTTCGACCATGACGAGAGCGTCGATGTACTGATTGTTGGCGGCGGACCAGCCGGGGTCGCCGCCGCGGTCTATGCCGGGGCTGAGGGACTGCGCGCGCTGGTCGTCGAGGACATTGCGATCGGAGGCCAGGCGGGCGCGTCGAGCCGCATCGAGAACTATATGGGCTTTCCGACGGGCATTTCGGGGGCCGATCTGGTCTGGCGGGGTGAAATCCAGGCAATGAAGTTCGGCACGCGCTTTTCGATGCCACTGCGGGTGACGGCACTTACCCAGCGCGATGACGGGACGTTCTGCGCGACGTTCGACAACGGCCAGACGATTGCTGCAGGCGCGGTGGTCGTCGCGACAGGCGTGCAATATCGCCGCCTTCGGATAGACCGCCTCGAAGAATTCGAAGGCAATGGCGTCTACTATGCCGCGACCGAGATCGAGGCGCGCTACTGCCGCGACACCGATGCGGTCATCATCGGTGGCGGCAACAGCGCGGGGCAGGCGGCGATGCACCTGAGCCGCACCGCGCAGCGCGTGCATGTGCTCGTCCGGGGTGCCTCGCTTGCCGTCTCGATGTCCGACTATCTGTCTAGCCGTCTCGAAGCTGATCCGAAGATCGACATCATCTACAACACCGAAGTGACGAAGCTCGATGGCGGCGACCGGCTCGAGCAGGTCACGATCACCGATCACAACACCGGCGTCAGTCGCGAGATCGAATCTCGCGCCATGTTCGTGATGGTCGGCGCGGCACCCAACACCGAATGGCTCCAAGGGCTGGTCGATCTCGACGACAAGGGGTTCGTTCGCACCGGGACGGCATGCGGGCAGTCTGAGTCACCCTACATCACATCGCTACCAGGCATCTTCGCGGTCGGTGATGTCCGCGCCGGGTCGGTCAAACGCGTCGCCTCGGCGGTCGGCGAGGGGTCGGTCGTGATATCCAAGATCTGGGATTATGTGCGCGACCGGTCGTCGCCGTCGGGCGTCGCGCCCGGGACCGTGAAGAAGACGACCACCCCTGCGATCGCGGCGAGCACGGCACCGATTAACGTTGCCGCGTGAAAGGTCGAGACGAGGCCATTGCCCGTTTGTGCCATCACCGCACCGCACAGCGCCGTCGCGATCAGGCCGCCCGTGCGCGCGATCGCGCTGTTGAAGCCCGATGCCGTGCCGGTATGGCGGTCGTCGACTGACGACAGGACCGCCGTCGTCAGCGGGGCGACCGCTCCCGCCATGCCAAAGGCGATCACGAGGATGCCCGGGAGAACGCTCGTCGCATAGCTTTGGTTCGCTTCGACGCGCACGAGCAGGACGAAGCCGAGCGCGGTGACGAGCGGCCCGATCGACAGCGGCAGGCGCGGGCCGATCCGTTGCGCGACCCTCCCCATCAGCCGTGATGCACTACCGATAATGATCGCGAACGGCAGGAGTGCGAGCCCGGCCTGCAGCGCCGAATAGCCGCCCGCGACGATCAGGACATAGGGAAGCAAGAGCACGAGCCCGCCGAGCGCGCCGTAAAGCAGGAACGTCAGCACCGTCAGCCCGACGAAAGTACGCGACCCGAACAGCGAGAGCGGCATCATCGCGCGATCGCCGCGACGCCGCTCGACCATGAGAAAGGCAATCAGCAAGATGATGCCACTGGCGAGGCAAATGGTGATCGGAGCGGATACCGCGCGCGCGGTCGACCATGCGGTCAGCGCCCAGGTCGCCAGCGCCAGCGCCGAGGTTGCGAGGAATGCGCCGGTCCAGTCGAGCGGCTGTTCGCCGTCCCCGCTCTCGGCGACGCGCCACCGGGCAATCGCGAGCGCGGCCACCGCGATCGGCACATTGATGAAGAAGATCGCGCGCCAGCCGACCGTGCCGACCAGCCAGCCGCCGAGCGGCGGACCGACCGCGCTCGCGATCGCGCCGACCGCTGCCCAGGTCCCGATCGCGCGCCCCTTGGCTTCGCCAATGAAGGTCTGGCCAAGGATCGCGAGACTGTTCGGCATCAGGAGCGCTGCACCTATGCCCTGCAAGCCACGCGCGGGCAGCAGGACGGCCAGCGACGGCGCTAGCGAACAGGCGACCGAAGCTCCCGCGAAGATCGCAATGCCCAGCATTAATATGCGGCGCCGCCCGAAATGATCGCCTGCCGCCCCGCCGATCAGCAGCAATGCGCTCAGAGGCAGCAGATAGGCGTTGATCGTCCACTGGAGATCGGCGGCGCTCGCCTGCAGGTCGCGCCCGATCGCGGGGAGCGCGACATTGACCACCGACCCGTCGACGAACGCCAGACTCGACGCGAGGATGGTCGCCGCCAGCGTCCACTGCGGATGCGACGATGGGCCGCCCGTCTGGGCTTCGGCATGGCCGCGGTCGCAGGGCGGGGCGATGGCGGTGCTCATGGCGCTAGTAATAGCGCGGGATGGGGCCGTCGTGCGGCGTGAGATCGCTGCCAAGATCGATCATGACTTCGTCGATATAGCACCAGCCCCAACCCTCGGGCGGATCATAGCCTTCGATGATCGGGTGACGGCTCGCTGCGAAATGCCTGGTCGCGTGGCGGCCCGGCGACTGATCGCAACATCCGACATGGCCGCAGCTCCGGCAGACGCGCAGATGCAACCATTCGCTCCCCGTTCGCAGGCATTCCTCGCAGCCGCGCGCGCTCGGCGTGACGGGCTTGATCGTATCGAGATGCGGGCAATCCATCACATCGCTTCTCCACTGATGATCGGGGTCGAGTGCGGGCGCCGCGACGAGGTGCGCCCGTTGCGCGCGCGAAGTCTTCGCCGTCTGCGGTTTGACGAACAGAGCAACGATCGCGGGATGCTCGGCGCGAATCGCCGCTTCGAGCGCGGTAACGATCCGTTCGATGTCGGACGTATGCAGCGCGTCGGCGAACTCGATGCTCATCGTCGCCACGACCTGATCCGGTGCGAGCTGAACTGTCGTCATCGCGTTGACACGCTCGATGCCATCGACCTGATCCGACAGCGCGAAGATCGCCGCACGCAGCGCAGGATCTGCTTGTTCCCCGATCAGCAAAGCCTTCGATTCGCGCGCGAGGACGAGCGCGACGACGCTCAGCAGCGCGCCGATCGCAATCGACGCCGCACCATCCCAGCGCTCGTCGCCGGTCACCAGCGCCAGGCCGACGCCTGCCGCTGCCAGGAGAATGCCGATCAGTGCGGCGCTATCCTCAAACAGTACCATGAACGTCGTCGGGTCTTTCGACGCCCGGAACGCCTGCCACAGCGTCATCGTCCCCTGCGTGCGGCGGAATTCGCGCAGCGCTATGCGCCACGAGACGCCTTCAAAAATGAACGACGCGCCAAACACGGCAAAAATGACGATCGGCTGCGCGAGTGGTGTTGGTGCAAGGACATGGGTGACGCCTTCGTACAATGACACGCAAGCGCCGATGGTGAAGATCAGCAAGGCGACGACGAACGACCAGAAATAAAGTTCGCGACCATGCCCGAACGGATGGTCGACATCAGGCGGCGCGGCGGCGCGACGGATGCCGTAAAGCAGCAACGCCTCGTTCCCGGTATCGACGAGACTATGGATGCCCTCCGACAGCATCGCCGACGAGCCGGTCAACGCTGCGGCGACGAATTTGATGACGGCAATTGCGAGATTGCCTAAAAGTGCCGCCCAGACGACGAAACTGCCATTCGAGTTCGCTGATTTTCCCGCCGCCTGCGCCTCAGGAACGGCCATTTCAGTCATGCCAGGCTTGGACGCCGGTCAAGACGTGGCCCGCCTGATCGCAATAACGTCGCCCGCTTCCCAGCCGCCGCCAAGCGCCTTGAACACACTGATCTGCGCATCGGCGCGGTCGGCCTGCGCCTGGGCGAGCGCGGCGCGCGCCGATGCGTTCGACCGCTCCGCATCGAGCAATTGCAGGAAATTGTCGGCCCCATAATCGAAGCGCAAGCGCGTCAGCCGCGCGGCATCGGTGCTCGCGGCGAGCGCGCGGGTAAGGCGGCGCTCGCGTTCGGCGGCGGCACCCGCGCGCGCCAGTGCCTGTTCGGTTTCCTTGAGTGCGTTGAGGACGGCACCATCGAAGAGCGCAAGCGAACGCCCGGCGATCGCTTCGTTCTCGCGGACGCGCGCGCGCGCGGCACCGTTGAAGGGGAAATTCCAGCTGATGAGTGGCCCGAGCGAATAACCGAACGACTGGCCGTTGCCGAGATTGCCGAGCTTGGACCCTCCGAGCGAGATACCCCCGAGCAACGTGATCGACGGGTACAGCGCCGCCGTCGCGACACCGATGCGCGCCGTATCCGCCGCCAGCTGCCGCTCGGCCTGGCGGATATCGGGACGGCGGGCGAGCAAGGCCTGGCCGTCACCCACCGGTAACGGCTCGCGCACCGAGGGGACCGTTCGGCAGCGCGCCGCCGCCGTATCGAGGATCGCGGTCGGCGGATCGCCGGTCAACACGGCAAGCGCGTAATGTGCGGCGCGCGCTTCGGCCTCGAAGGTCGGCACTTGCGCACGCGCCTGCTCGACGAGGACCTGCGCCTGATCGACGTCGCGCAATGACCCGCCGCCAGCCGACAGGCGTCGCTGCGTCAGATCGAGCGTGCGTTCCTGAAGCGTTGCGGTTTCGCGCGCGACATCGGCC
This sequence comes from Sphingomonas sp., assembly GCA_965249015.1. Lineage (GTDB taxonomy): Bacteria > Pseudomonadota > Alphaproteobacteria > Sphingomonadales > Sphingomonadaceae > Sphingomonas_O. Next base: position 280,443 of record CBDFLB010000003.1, read on the forward strand.
TGGGCGGCGAACGCACAGCCTTGCGCATATGCGCGCGCGGTCTCCGCCGCGACAGAGACGCGCGCGGCATCGACGGCGGCCTGTGCTGCGCCGATATCGGCACGGGCGGCTTCGATCGAGCGGCTGACGCCGCCGAACAGGTCGACTTCATACGAGGCATCGAAGCCGAGCGAAAAATAGTCGGTCGTGATCGCCTGCGACGCGGGCGCGCCGGTGCCGCCTGCCGCGCCACCCGCAGCGCCGCCGACCGCGGTGCGCCGCCGCGTATATTGGGCACCGACGTCGGACGTTGGCAGTCGGGCTGCCCCCGCTTCAGACAACAGCGCGCGTGCACGCTGGAGATTGGCGGCGGCAACGCGCAGGTCGGTGTTGCGCGCCAGCGCTTGCTCGATCAGCCGATCGAGCTCGGGATCGGCAAATAGCCGCCACCATTGCGGCGGCAGCGGCGACGGCGTGAAGCGGCCATTGTCCAAGGCTTCTTGCAGTCGCACCTGCGGAGGCAGACCGTCGGGGCGACGATAGTTGGGGCCGACGGCGCACCCGGAGAGCGCGAGCGTCAGGAACAGCGCGCGCTTCATTCGGCGGGCTCGGGTGCCGGCTCGGGCAGCGGGGCGGGACGTCGTTTCGTCCAGCGAGACACGGCATCGCCCGCCTTGCGGCTGATGATGTAGAACGACGGCGTGAACAACAGGCCGAAGATCGTGACGCCGATCATGCCGAAGAACACCGCAATGCCGAGGGCCTGACGCATCTCGGCACCCGCGCCGCTCGCGATGACGAGCGGCAGCGTGCCTAGGATGAACGCGATCGAGGTCATCAGGATCGGTCGCAGCCGCTGATGCGCCGCGCGCTCGGCAGCCTCGCGAGGATCGAGACCATCGTCTTCGCCCTGCCGCGCGAATTCAACGATCAGGATCGCGTTCTTCGCCGCCAGCCCGATCAGCACGACCAAGCCGATCTGCGTCAGGATGTTGTTGTCGCGCCCCATGATCCCGACGCCGACGATCGCCGCGAGCAGGCACATCGGTACGATCAGGATGATCGCGAATGGCAACACGAGGCTTTCATATTGCGCGGCGAGCAGCAGGAAGACGAAGACGACCGCGAGCACGAAGACCAGATTGCCGGTGCTGCCCGCCTGATCCTGCTGAAACGCGAGTTCGGTCCATTCATACGCAAAGCCCTGCGGCAGGATCTGTTTTGCAAGCTTGTCCATCGAAGCGAGCGACTGGCCCGACGAAAAGCCGCGTTTCGTATCGCCCTGCAATTCGGCGGCGGGATAGAGGTTGTAGCGGACGACGCGATACGGCCCGCTGTCGTTCTTGATCGTCATGACGGCCGCAAGCGGCACCATCGCGCCCGACGCCGAACGCGTCTTCAGTCGCCCGATGTCGCCGATGTCGTCGCGATACGGTGCATCGGCCTGCGCGGTAACGCGGAACGTCCTTCCGAGGAAGTTGAAGTCGTTGACGTAGGATGAGCCGAGATAGGTGCCGAGCGTGCTGAAGACGTTCTGCACGGGAACGCCCATTTGTTCGGCGCGCTGGCGATCGACTTCGGCCTTCAGCCGCGGCGTTTTGGTATTGAAGGTCGTGAAGACCGACGTGAGGCCCGGATCGCCGTTCGCCGCCATCATCATTTTGAACGCGACTGCTTCGAGCGCGGGGTAGCCCGCACCATTGCGGTCCTCGATCATCATCTTGAAGCCGCCGCCTGTACCGATCCCGCGCACCGGCGGCGGCGCAACGACGAGGATGTTGCCTGCCGTGATCGCCCCCATTTTCTGGCGCAGGTCGTTTGCAATTGCGTCGGCCGCATCCTTGCGGTCGCCATAATCCTTGAGCGTCACGAAGATCGCCCCGGCATTGGGTGCGGTTGTGAAGGTCGCGCCGTCGAACCCGGCAAAGGCGAGTGTCGCTTTCACGTTCGCGTTACCTCGCGCGATGTCGCCGGCCCGCCTGACGATCTCGTCGGTGCGCTGCAGCGAACTGCCCGGCGGCAACTGGACGACCGCGATAAGATAGCCCTGGTCCTGTGCCGGAATAAATCCCGTCGGCGTCGCCCAGAACCGCCAGCCCGCAACCCCGAGCAGCAGGACGTAGGCGATACCGATCAACGCGAGCGACCGGACCAACCGCCCCGTCAGCTTGCCGTAACGCTCGGACAGTTGGTCGAACCGCCGGTTGAACCCGCGCGCGAACCTTGACGGCGCGCCGCGCCAGCCAGTCGTCGGCTCGGCTCCGGTTTTCGGCCTCAGGATCAATGCCGCTAAGGCGGGCGACAACGTCAGCGAGACGAATGCGGAGATCGCCGTGGCGCTCACGATCGTCAACGCAAACTGCTTGTAGAATTCGCCCGAAATGCCGGGGATGAAGGCGGTCGGGATGAATACCCCGCACAGCACCAGCGCAATCGCGATCAGCGCGCCCGAGACTTCGTCCATCGTCTTGTGCGCGGCATCCTTGGGCGAAAGATTTTCCTCGTCCATCAGCCGCTCGACGTTCTCGACAACGACGATCGCGTCGTCGACGACGATCCCGATTGCGAGCACCAGCCCGAACAGCGACAGATTGTTGAGCGAAAAGCCGAACGCGGCCATCGCCGCAAAGCTGCCGATCAGCGAAACGGGAATCGCGATGATCGGGATGATCGATGCGCGCCAGCTCTGCAGGAAAATGAGCACGACCAAAGCAACCAGCACGATCGCCTCGAACAACGTATGCTCGACCGCGCTGATCGATGCCGCGATATACTCGGTCGGGTTATAGGGGATAGAATAGGTCATTCCCGGCGGAAAGTCCTTGGCAACGCTCGCCATTTCCTTTTCGACCAGTTCGGCGGTCGTCAGCGCGTTCGATCCGGGCAATTGCGTGATCGCGACCGCAATCGACGGCAGTGCATCGCGATAGGCGTTGGTACCGTAGTCCTGCGCGCCGAGCTCGAGGCGCGCGACGTCGCGCAGGCGGGTCAGCCGGCTCTGATCGTCGCGCTTGACCACGATGTTGGCGAACTGGTCTTTACTGGTCAGCCGTCCCTCGGTCTGAATGCCGAGCTGGAACGCGGTGCCGCCCTGATTGAAGGGGGCCTGCCCGATCGAACCCGCCGCGACTTGGACGTTCTGCGCGCGGACCGCACCGATGATCTCGTCGACCGTCATGTTGCGCGCGGCCGCGGCATCGGGATTGATCCAAATGCGCATGTTATACTCACGTCCGCCAAAGACGCGCGCGCCGCCGACGCCGGGGATCCGGCTCAGCCGGTCGATGAGCTGCAGCGTCGCGTAATTGCTAACATATTGCTGGCTGAGAGACTTGTCGGGCGAGTAGAGATTCATCACCATCAGCAGGTCTGGCGAGTTCTTGCGAACGGTGACGCCGATCTGGCGCACTTCCTCGGGAAGTCGCGGCTCGGCGGTGGCGACGCGGTTCTGGACGAGGACCTGCGCCTGGTCGACGTTGGTCCCTGCCTTGAACGTGACCGTGACCGCGACATTACCGTCGCCGGTCGACGACGATTGCATGTAGATCATATTCTCGACGCCGTTGATCGATTCCTCGAGCGGCGCGGCAATGGTGTCGGCAAGCGTCTCGGCGGTCGCGCCGGGATAATTGGCGGAGACGACGACGGTCGGCGGTGCAATTTCGGGATATTGCGCGACCGGCAGCGACGGATAGGCGATCAGCCCGACGATCACGATCAGGATCGACAGCACTGCGGCAAAGATCGGGCGGTCGATGAAGAAATGGGGGAATTTCACGGCGCCCTATCGCGCAGTAGCTTCGGACGCCGCAGGCGCCGTCAACGGGGTCGCCGTCGGCGCGGTATTGGCGGCGCGTGGTTTGATCTGCGTCAGCTTCGCCTTGACCGGCATTCCCGGCTGCAACCGCACAAGCCCGTCGAGCACGACCCGGTCGGTCGGCGCGATCCCACCGCGTACCACGCGCAACCCTTCGACGAGCGGGCCTGTCTCAACGGGGCGCTGCACCGTCTTGCCATCGCGCCCGACCACATACACAAAGCGACGCGTCTGGTCGGTCACGATCGACTCGTCCGGGATCAGCATCGCGCGGTAGCTGCCCGAGCCTAGCAGCCGCGCGCGCCCGAACATGCCGGGAACCAGGAAGCCGCCGGGATTGGCGACGACAGCGTGTGCGCGGATCGTACCCGATTGCGGATCGATTGCATTGTCGACGAACTGCATTCGCCCGTGCCAGCGATAGTCTTTTTCATCGGCGAGCTGGATATCGATCGGATTGGGCGTGTCGCGTGAGGAGCCCCGCTCTCCCGTCTGCGCCTGGCGGACATATTTCAGGTAGAAACTCTCCGCGCCGTCGAAACTGAAGCGGATGGGATCGACGGTGACGACACGCGTGAGCAGAGTCGTGCCGCTCGCGACATAGCTGCCGATCGACACCCGCTTGTCCGAGACTCGACCCGCAATCGGCGCGCGCACTGTCGTGAACGACACGTCCAGCGCACGGGCATCGACCGTGGCGCGCGCCGCCGCAACGCTGGCGTTGGCGCTACGCAAATTGGCCTGCTTGGTCTCATACTCCTCACGGCTGATCGCCTGCACGTCGACCAGCTTTTGCGCGCGGGCGAGTTCGGTGCGGGCGTTGAAGACCGCCGCCTGCGCCTTGGCCAGATCGCCTTTGGCCTGCGCAACGAGCGCTTGATAGGGCCGGGCATCGATGACGAACAGGGCCTGACCGCGACCGACCTGCGCACCTTCGCGAAACAGGATTTGTGTCACCGTCCCCGAAATACGTGGCCGGACCTCGACGTCCTGCACAGCTTCGAACCGTCCAACATAATCGTCCCAGTCAACGACGTCCCGCTGGATCGGAACACCGACGGCAACATTGGTCATTGGCGGCGGCGGCGGCGGAGCGGACGAGCATGCCGAGAGGCTACCCGCGAGCATGATGCCAAACCATTTTTGGGGCAATGAAAAAGCCATGGATCGCCCCCAGTTGAAGCGCGGTGCCACGTTGGCCGCGCTTCAATCTTTTTACCGAACAAAAGCTCGGGACTTTGGTTCCATACCCGCAACGAGTGCAGCACAAAAGGGTTTAGCGCCGATGTCTGAGCAGTCGCACGGCTCGACAGTTCGGCGCTGTGCTGAATTGCGCTTCGCGTTCTAACGCCGTCGGCCCTCCAAGGTTGAATGAACGGCGGGTTCCGAGCTTATCGCAGCGTTGGCTGAACGTCTTAAACTTTGGCGGTAGCGGCCAAACTGCTGACGAAGTGAACGAACGTCCGATCAGCGGCTCGGAGCCCCCGAAACCGGACGGGCCGCTTTCACCCACACCGCCGCCAGGCTCGAACGAACATCTAACACAGCCTTCGACAGCTATCGCCGACGAACGAAAACATGGTCTGCGCTTTTGCCCGCTACAGCCGCCGATCGCCGCCGATTACACTACCCCTCACTCCCACTCGATGGTGCCTGGCGGCTTCGAGGTATAGTCATAGACCACGCGGTTGATCCCCTCCACCTCGTTGACGATGCGTGTCGCGACGCGCGAAAGGAAGGCGGCGTCGAACGGATAGATGTCCGCGGTCATGCCGTCGGTGCTGGTCACGGCGCGCAGCGCGCAGACATTTTCATACGTCCGCCCGTCGCCCATCACGCCAACGGTGCGCACGGGAAGGAGCACCGCGAAGGCCTGCCAGATGGCATCGTACAAGCCGGCCGACCGTATCTCGTCGAGGTAGATTGCATCGGCCTTGCGCAGCACGTCACAACGCGCCGCCGTGACTTCGCCAGGGATGCGGATCGCAAGGCCCGGCCCCGGAAACGGATGCCGACCGACGAAGATTTCGGGCAACCCGAGTTCGCGGCCGAGAACGCGCACCTCATCCTTGAACAGTTCGCGCAACGGTTCGACGAGACCCATCTTCATGCGTTCGGGCAAGCCACCGACATTGTGGTGACTCTTGATCGTCACCGACGGCCCGCCAGTGAAGCTGACGCTTTCGATGACGTCGGGGTAGAGCGTGCCCTGCGCAAGGAAGTCCGCGCCGCCGATCTTTTTCGCTTCGTCGTCGAACACGTCGATGAATGTTCGGCCGATGAACTTGCGCTTGTCCTCGGGGTCGGTCAGCCCCGCGAGCCCGTTCATGAAGATCGCCTCGGCATTCACATGCACGAGGGGGATGCCGTAATGTTCGCGAAACAAGCCGACGACCTGCTCGCTCTCGCCAAGCCGCATCAGGCCGTGGTCGACATATACGCACGTCAACTGGTCACCGATCGCCTCGTAGATCAGCACCGCTGCGACCGCAGAATCGACGCCGCCGGACAGTCCGCAGATGACCTTCTTGTCGCCGACCTGCGCCCGGATGTCGGCGACCTTGGCGGCGCGATATCCCGCCATCGTCCAGTCGCCGGGGCATCCGCAGACATGCCGCACGAAATTTGCGATCAGCCTGCCGCCGTCGGGCGTGTGAACGACCTCGGGGTGAAACATGGTGCCGTAAAATCGCCGCCTGTCGTCGGCGACGACGGCGAAGGGTGCCCGCTCGGACGTCGCGACCACATGAAAGCCCGGCGGCAGCGATTCGACCTTGTCGCCGTGGCTCATCCACACCTGATGGCTTTCGCCCGGCTTCCAGAGTCCGTCGAAGAGGACACAAGCCGCGTCGACCTTCAGGAACGCGCGCCCGAACTCGCGGGCTTCGACACTGCCGACATGTCCGCCCAGCTGCGCGCACATCGTCTGCTGACCGTAGCAAATGCCGAGAATCGGGATACCTGCGTCGAAGAAGCGCTGTGGCGCGCGCGGGCTGTCGCCATGCGTGACCGAGGCGGGCCCGCCACTGAGAATGATCCCCGCCGGGTTCAGCCTGTCGAACGTGGTTTCGGCTGCGTTGAAGGGAGCGATCTCGCAGTAAACGCCCGCCTCGCGCACACGCCGCGCGATGAGTTGCGTGACCTGGCTGCCGAAGTCGACGATCAAGATGGCTGAAGCTGGCATGGCCCCGACTAACCGCGCGGAGCCAGGCTGTCACTGCCGAATGCTTAGCGCGTGGCTGTCATCGTCCGGACATCGGAGGGGCACAAGCGTCCCGCTTCGGGACAAACAATTTCGTCGCGCGCCTGTTTAACCTTGCAGTGCAGCAACGAGCTGTTAACAAGCCGTTAATATCAACAGAAGGGTAGTGTTATGAAATTGAAATATTTGACGATTGCCGTCGCCGCGCTCGCCGCATCGACTGTCCCCGCTCAGGCCGCGATCACGGTCTACACCACGCTTGCTGCCTTCAACACCGCGACCTCGGCGCAGGGCACCGATGGTTACACGGGCTTCAGCATCACGGGGTCGACACCGTCGCCGATCGTGCGCACGACTTCGATCGGCACCGCTTATACCTACACCGCGACGGCCTCGACCTCGACCTTCTTCGGTGCCGGCACGACTGCCAACCCGTGGCTGTCGACCAACCTCGCCACCGACAGCATCCTTTTCAACGGCTTTACCGGAATGCCGAACGCGATCGGTGGCAACTTCTTCGGCAGCGACATCGCCGGCGCGTTCCTCGCCGGCGACGTCGTCTTGACTGCAGTCGACTCGCTTGGTGCCACGTCGGTGCAGACGATCACGGGCGCGCAGGTCACGAGCTTCCTTGGCTTTGTGTCGAACGCCAACATCGCCAGCCTGACGATTTCGTCGGTTCAGACTGCTTCGCCGCTGTGGCCGACGGTCGACAACCTCGTCCTCGCCAAGCGCGCCGGGGTCGTTGCCGGTGCGGTTCCCGAAACCGGCACGTGGATGATGATGCTCGCTGGCTTCGGTCTGGTCGGCGGCGCGATGCGTCGTCGTCACGCTGTCCGGATCGCCCAGGCGTTCTAAGCGACGGGTACAAACAACAAAAAGGGGGGAGGAGCATCACCGCTCCTCCCCCTTTTTTTGTTTTTAGGTTCTTACGACTGCGTCTTCAGATACGCGATGACGTTCGCGCGCTTCTGCGGATCCTTGAGACCGGTGTAGGTCATCTTCGTGCCCGGGATCACGCGCTGCGGCGCTTCAAGATACTGAAACAGCTTTTCCTCGGTCCAGACGATTCCGCTGCCCTTGTTCGCAGCCGAATAGACGAACCCCGGAATTTCGCCCGAATGGCGACCGATCAGGCCGTGAAGCGACGGGCCGACCATGTTCTTTCCCGCCTCGACCGCGTGACAGGTCTTGCAGACGGCGAAGTCCTTTTCCCCGGCCGCAGCGTCGGGTGTGTACGACGCCAGCTTCACGCCGGCCACCGTGTCGACATTGTCGGCTGCCGGAGGACCCGCCGTTGCCGGAGCCGCGACATTGCCCGGAGCGGACGTCGCGCTATTGTCCACCGCCGCCGTCTCGGTGGTCGTCGACGTGCTCGTTTCCTCGGCGGGTTTTTGCGAACAGGCCGCCAAAACCAGCACTGCCGTGGTCAATCCTAAAGTCGTTCGGATCGAAACCATTAATCTCTCCATGTTTGATCGGCACCAGCCCAGGTGCGGCTGCATGAATACAGATAACCCGCGCGACCGCAATCGGGTTCGTGTGCCTGGAAATTCTGTGATAACGCGGCGTGGGTTTGGGGGAGCGGACACCGGATGACGATGCGTTATCATACCGATCGTGACCGCCTGCTCGCCGAAGCGCATGCCCGCCCCTCGACCCCACTCGACGTGCCGGTCTTTGCGACGCGGATCGCGACGATCTCGGGTCAGGACGGTGCCGCCATCGATCGCGCGCACCTTGCCGATCTCTGCCGCTCGTCGCTGCTTCCCGAACCGCCCGAGGGTTCGCGGTGGTGGTCGTTCGACGCGGGCCGGTGGACGCTGCGGTGGGAGCGTCATACCGAGTTTTCGAGCTGGACGATCTTTGCGCGCGAGCCCGGTGACGGCCCGCCGCGCGCCTGGCTCGCCGCACTTCCCGGCGATGTCCTCGTGCGCACGACCGCCGATCTGCGCCGGGGTGCCGAAGAGGCAGCGGTCGCCGCACCACCGCTCGGCACCAGCATGATCGGGTCGGTCGTTCTCGAGGACGCAGCGACGATCTATACCGACTTCAGGCCCGACGACGCCGGGATCACGCGTTTTCTCGTGATGGTCCGGTCGGTCGACCGGGTGCTCGCGGGGCGGTTGACGCTGATGCTGCTCGAGATCGAGACCTATCGGCTGATGGCGCTCCTCGCCTTCCCGCTTGCGGGAACCGCGGGTGTCCGGGTCAGCGCCTTCGAGACCGAAACAGGCGCACTTGCCGCGCGCCTCGCCGAAGAGGCCGGAGTCGATGCCGATCGCGCGCTGCTCGGCCGGCTGGTCGCCTTGTCGGGAGAGGCCGAGGCACTGAACGCGCAAACCAGTTACCGATTTCGCGCGGCCGCGGCTTATTACGGGATCGTCCGCGATCGCATCGCCATGCTGCGCGAAGAACGCATTCCCGGCATGCAGACGATCGGCGAATTCATGGAGCGGCGGCTGGCCCCCGCGATGCGTACCTGCGACGCAGTGGCCGAACGCGAGACCGCCGTGATTGATCGCATCGCCCGCGCCGGACAGATGCTGCGGACGCGGATCGAGGTCGAGGCGGAGGCGACGAGCGCTGCGCTTCTCAAATCGATGGACAATCGCGCGCTGACGCAAATTCGCCTGCAACGCGCGGTCGAGGGGCTGTCGGTGGCCGCGATCTCCTATTACGCGCTCTCGCTACTTTCGTATCCGATCAAGGCGATCGAGCACGCCTGGCCTGTGGTCGACGCGACACTCACCACGGGGCTTATGGCACCGGTGGTTATTCTGTCGGTCTGGCTTGCACTCCGGCGTCTGCGGCGGCAGGAGCCCGACTGAATGGGAGGGCCGATCAGATGAAAACCCGCGCCGCAGTCGCCTTTGCCGCCAAGCAGCCGCTCGAGATCGTCGAACTTGACCTCGAAGGGCCGAAGGCTGGCGAGGTGCTCGTCGAGATCATGGCGACGGGCATCTGCCACACCGACGCCTACACCCTCGACGGGCTCGACAGCGAAGGCCTGTTCCCGAGCGTCCTCGGCCATGAGGGCGCAGGGATCGTGCGCGAGATCGGCGCGGGCGTGACCAGCGTGAAGCCGGGCGATCACGTCATCCCGCTCTACACGCCCGAATGCCGGCAGTGCAAATCGTGCCTCAGCGGCAAAACCAACCTGTGCACCGCAATCCGCAGCACGCAAGGGAAAGGCGTGATGCCCGACGGCACGTCGCGCTTTTCGTACAAGGGCCAGACGATCCATCACTACATGGGCTGCTCGACCTTTTCGAACTTCACCGTGCTCCCCGAAATCGCGGTCGCGAAGATCCGCGACGATGCGCCCTTCAAGACGAGCTGCTATATCGGCTGCGGCGTCACGACGGGCGTCGGCGCGGTGGTCAATACGGCAAAGGTCCAGGCCGGTGAGACCGTCGTCGTCTTCGGCCTCGGCGGGATCGGCCTCAACGTCATCCAGGGTGCCAGGCTGGTCGGCGCGGATCGCATCATCGGCGTCGACATCAATCCCGATCGCGAGGAATGGGGCCGCAAGTTCGGCATGACCCATTTCCTCAATTCGAAAGGCCTGTCGCGCGACGAGACTGTCGCCAGGATCGTCGAGATGACCGACGGCGGAGCCGATTTCAGCTTCGATGCAACGGGCAATACCGAGGTCATGCGCACCGCGCTCGAATGCTGCCACCGTGGCTGGGGAACCAGCATCGTCATCGGCGTTGCCGAAGCGGGCAAGGAGATCGCCACGCGGCCTTTCCAGCTGGTTACTGGCCGGAACTGGCGCGGCACCGCGTTCGGCGGCGCGAAGGGACGCACCGATGTACCCAAGATCGTCGACTGGTACATGACCGGCAAGATCGCCATCGACCCGATGATCACGCATACGCTGACGCTCGACGAGATCAACCGCGGCTTCGACCTGATGCACGCGGGTGAAAGCATCCGCAGCGTCGTGGTGTTTTGACGGCAAGAAAGTGAAGGAGAGACAGATGTTCAGTCACATGATGGTCGGAAGCAACGACGTCGACCGGTCGAAGATTTTCTACGATGCGACCTTTGCGGTAATGGGAGCCAAGCCGGGCATCAAGGACGCGAAAGGGCGGCTGATCTACGCCCACAATGGCGCGATGTTCCTCGTCACGCCGCCGATCGACGGCACGCCCGCCACGCACGGCAACGGCTGCACGATCGGCCTGGCAATGAGCCCCGAACAGGCCGATGCGTGGCAAGCAGCAGGTGTCGCGAATGGCGGCACCGCGATCGAGGATCCGCCCGGCGTTCGCGAAGGGAACGGCATGAAACTCTACCTTGCCTATCTGCGCGACCCCGACGTCAACAAGCTGTGCGCGCTACACAACATGGCGACCTGACCGGCAGGACTAGCGGAATGCCACGCGTCTGCGGTATGCGCGGGCATTCTTCTAGGAACAACGATGTCCAGACTTCCCACGCGTGCGCTTTTGACCGTTGCGGCCATCGCGCTCATTCCCGCGACCACTGCTGCACTCGCTGCGGTCGACGTGACGACGTACCGCGAACTCGACGCCTTTATGGCGGTGTTCGAACGCGTCCGCGCCGACTATGTCGAAAAGGTCGATGACAAGAAGCTGATCAAGGGCGCGATCGATGGCATGCTCGCCAGCCTCGACCCGCATTCGTCCTACCTCGATGCGCGCGATTTCAGCCAGATGCGCATCCAGACCGACGGCAATTACGGTGGCCTCGGCCTCACTGTCACGATGGAGGACGGCGCAGTCAAGGTCATCGCCCCGAGCGAAGACACGCCCGGCTTTCGCGCCGGGATCAAGGCCGGCGACTATATCACGCACCTGAACGGCACATTGATTTTCGGCGGCACGCTCGATGAGGCGGTCGATCAGATGCGCGGGCCTCCGGGTACGTCGATCCGCCTGACCCTCGTCCGCGCTGGTCGCGACAAGCCTTTCGATGTCACGCTCACGCGCGAGATCATCGACCTGAAGCCGGTAAAGTGGGAAGTGAAGGGCCAGGTCGGCTACATCAACATCAACGGTTTTTCGAAAGGCACGGGCGCAAGTGTCCGTGCCGCGCTGGCGGGCATCGACAGGTCGCTTGGGCATCAGCCGCTCGGCTACGTCGTCGACCTGCGCTCGAACCCCGGTGGCCTCCTCGACGAAGCGGTCGAGATTTCGGACGCCTTCATCGATTCGGGTGAGATCGTGTCGCAACGGGGACGCGATCGCCGCGACATCGAGCGCTATTTCGCCAAGAAGGGCGACTATGCGCACGGCCTGCCGATCGTCGTCCTGATCGATTCGGGATCGGCCTCCGCCGCCGAGATTGTCGCGGGTGCGCTTCAGGATCAGCATCGCGGGCTCGTCATGGGGGAACGCAGCTTTGGCAAGGGATCGGTGCAGACGCTGCTTCAGCTCGACGACACGACCGCGCTGCGCCTGACCACCGCACGCTACTACACGCCGTCGGGGCGCAGCGTTCAGGAAGGCGGGATCGAACCCGATATCCTTGTCCCGCAGCTGAGTGATGCGGATTACAAGAGCCGCCCGCGGTTCCGCGAAGCCGATCTTCGCCGCCACCTGATCAATGAGGCCAAGGTCGACAATTCGGTGCTTGAGGATGATACCAAGCCCGATCCGCGCTTTACCGCAACGCCCGAGATGTTGAAGGCGAAGGGGATAACCGACTTCCAGCTCAACTACGCGCTCGACACGATCGCGCGCCTTGCCAAGGGGCCGTCCGCACAGGTCGCGGCGCGGCGTTGAAGCGCGACGCCCTCGCCCGCGCCAACCTGCTCGCGCTTGCGGTTCCGGCATTGCTAATGGCGGGCGCGCTGGGTTCGCAGATCATCGGGGGCCTTTACCCGTGCGAGATGTGCCACTGGCAACGCTGGCCGCACGAGGCGGCGATCGGGACGGCAATCCTCGCATTCTTCCTGCAACCGCCGGCGCGCAGGATCCTGATTGCGCTTGCTGCGGTCGCCATCCTTGTCTCGGGCGCCATCGGCGTCTTTCACGCCGGCGTCGAATATGGGTGGTGGCAGGGCCTTACGACCTGCGCATCGACCGGCGGCGGATCGCTGGCCGACATCATGAAAGCGCCGCTCGTCCGCTGTGACGTTCCGCAATGGACTTTTGCGGGGATATCGCTTGCCGGCTTCAATGCGCTCTTTTCGATTGCCGGCGGCATCGCCATATTGGCGCTGATAAGGACTGATCGATGAAAGCCGACACCAGGTCGATGATCCGCGTCAATCAAGCGGGCGAATATGGCGCGACGCGTATTTATGCGGGGCAGCTTGCGATCATGAACCCGCGCGCGCCCGCCGCGCGCGAGATCGCACGGATGGCGGCGCAGGAAGCGCGCCACCGCGCGACGTTCGACAAGATGATCGTCGACCGACGCGTGCGCCCGACGCTGCTTGCGCCGCTCTGGAACGTCGCGGGCTATGGTCTCGGCGTGGCGACCGCCCTGATCGGGCCCGAAGCAGCGATGGCCTGCACGGTCGCGATCGAGACCGAGATCGATCGCCATTATGGCGAACAGCTCGTCGAGATCGGTGAGGGCGATCCCGAGCTGGCCGCCGCGGTCACCGATTTTCAGGCCGAGGAGGTCGAGCACAAGGAAACTGCGCTTGCCGCCGGTGCCGAAAGCGCGCGTGGTTTCCCGGTCATGTCGGCAGCGATCCGGCTCGGCTGCCGCGCCGCGATCGCGCTTTCTAAACGAATCTGATCGGACAAACGGATCCGATCGGGCAATCGTGGGTTCATCTGCGAAAGGTCACATCGTCGTCATGCGTCACACTCTTGCCATCGCTGCCATTGCCCTTGCACCGTTTGCGACGACCGCGTCCGCGCAGATCGCCAACGAGCGCATTCTCACCATATTCGGTGACGACAAATGTCCCGCCGACACGATTTGCGTCCGCGCGCCCGAGAACGAGCGTTATCGCATCCCCAAGAACCTGCGCGATTCGGGAATCATCGCGCCGCAAAACCAGGCGTGGGGTGCCCGCGCCGAAGCGACGCTGGCGGCGGGTGCCAAGACCGGTACCGGCAGCTGCACCGCGGTCGGCCCCGGTGCGTGGACCGGTTGCTGGGCGCAGCAGATGCGCGCCATGAAGGCCGAGCGCGCCGCCGCCGCGAAGGAAAACGCGCCCGACATCGAACGTTAGGACGATCGCGGTCGCTGCCACAGGCCGTCGCGTGACACCGGGTCGGGCGCGTTGCGCACCGCCTGGGCAAAGGCCTTGGCAATCCAGCCTGCCTTGGCGGCGGGCGTGACGATCACGCGTCGGTCCCACGCCTGCGCGCCGCGATCGGCGACCTCGCGCGCGATATCGCCATAGATCCCTGCCGCCGCGAGCACCGCCCAGCGCGCGCGGAAGGGCAAGCGCACCGCCCCAACTCTCGCCGATCGCTCATAGTCGCCGGCCATGTTCGCCAGCCACCAGCCCATGTCGGCCACGCGGCTGCGGTAGTGCGGGCGCATGTGCTCGCCCGGCGGTATGTCGGCCTCGACGAGCCAGTCTTCGGGCAGGTAGCAACGGCCGACCGCGTCGTCCTCCGACAGGTCGCGCGCGATATTGGCGAGCTGAAAGGCGATGCCGAGGTCGCAGGCGCGGTCGAGCAGAGCATCGTCGTCCGAACCGGCACTCATCACGATCGCCATCATGCAGCCGACGACGCCCGCGACATGGTAGCAATAGCGCAGCAGATCGTTCTCGCTGCGCGGTCGCCAGTCGTCGGCATCGAGCGCGAAGCCGGCGATATGATCTTCAATGAAGCGCCGCGGAATTTTGACTTCGGATGCAAGGACGCCGAGCCCGTCGAACGCGGCGACGCCGGTCGGCTGCCCGGCAAGTGCCGCATCGGTCAGGAAGCGGATCGTGCCGAGCCGTGCCTGTGCATCGACCACCAGCACGCGCGCGCCGCCGTGATCCTGCCCGTCGGCAAGGTCGTCGCACGCCCGGCACCACGCATAGAGCAGCCACGCCCGCTCGCGCGTCACCGAATCGAACAGTTTGCTCGCCAAGGCAAAGGATTTCGATCCGCGCGCGATCGAGTCCGCCGCCGCCGCGACCAGAGCGGCACGATCGCGTCTCACAAGTCCGCCGCCTTCATGGCGAAAATCGATTCGTGCGGGCGGTAAGCCGTCATCTGCGCCAGCAACCCGTCGAGCGTCACGTCCGCGATCAGGATGCCGCCATGCTGCGGCCGCACGAAGCCGACCGCTTTCATATGCGCGTTGAACGCGATCAGCGCGTCGTAGAAGCCGGCGATGTTGAGCAGCCCGACAGGTTTGGCGTGATAGCCGAGCTGTGCCCAGCTGATCGCTTCCCACAATTCGTCCATCGTTCCGACGCCACCGGGAAGCGTGACGAAACCGTCCGAAAGCGCAGTGAACAGCGCCTTGCGTTCGTGCATTCCGGACACGATCCTGAGTTCGGTGCATCCGCGGTGCGCGACCTCGGCGTCGACCAGCGCCTGAGGGATGACGCCGATAACCTCGCCGCCCGCCGCGAGCGCTGCGTCGGCGACCGCGCCCATCAGGCCCAGCCGCCCGCCGCCGTAAACGACGCCGATCCCCCGGCGGGCGAGTTCGGCACCGACCGCCTTCGCCGCGGCGACGTAAGCCGGGTCGGCGGGGGTGGCGGACCCGCAATAGACCGCAACGCGCCTCATCGCTTGGGCTCTGCCAGCACTTGAAGCGCGCGCGAAATCCGCACCGGCGGCTTGCCGGTCAGAATCCGTGCCTTGTCCGCCAGCGTCGTCTGCCCGGCATAGAAGCGCGCGATCAGCGCCGGCGAAAGACGATAGAATCGCTCGAGCACCCGGTACCGCTGATCGGGCACCGCGGCGTGGAAAAGCATGCGGTCGAGCAGCCGGTAAAAGCCCCCGCTCTTCCATCGTCGCGCCGCAAAGCCGTGCATGGCGTCGTCGATCGCGTCACCCGACAGGTCGCCGAGCCCTGCGATCAGCGAGGCCGTCCGCACGGCATCGGGCAGCGAGAACCCCGTCGTCGCGTGGAACAGGCCCGCGCGCACGCCGATTTTCGCGGCGCTTCCGCCCGATCGCCAATAGGACTCGAAATCGCCGCCGGTCGTTACCGGCAACGCACCGACTTCTTCGTGGATCAACTCGCCAAGCGCCCACCCTTGCGCGGCCGCATAGTCGACGATGCGCGCGGTCATCGCCGCGCGGTCGACCTCAGGGCTGTCGCTGTAATAAGTGTCCTCGATGAAGATGCGATCGTCCGCAAACGGCAGCGCATAGACGAAGCGGTAACCGTCGATCTGCTCGACTGTCGCGTCCATGACGATCGGGTGCGCCAGCCCGTGCGGCCCGGTCGTGCGATATTCGCGTCCGACGAATTTCTGCCAACCGAAATCGAGATGCGCGAGGTCGCCGGCCCCGCGCGCGTCGAGCACGGCGCGCGCAACAACTTTGCGCTGATCATCGAGGTATACGGCCGTCGGCGACACTTCGACCGCGCGACCCTGCATCGCCACCTCATGCGGAACAAGCGCGCGAAGCCGGGTGTCGAATGCCTGCGAGCGAATCGAATTATAGGGCGAATCGAAAACGCGGCGTGCGACGGGAAAGCGCGTTTCGTAACCCGGCCATGCGTGATCGATGAACGGCGCGACGATCCACCAGTCCGTCCGAGCGATGTCGCTCGTGAAGAACGACCACACATGATTGCCACCAAAGGTTGCCGCGGGTTCGATCATCCGCACCGAGAGGTCCGGGCGCTTGACCGACAAGGCATAGGCGGTGAGCCCGCCGGCAAGTCCGCCGCCGACGATCGCGATGTCGCATTCGATGTCCGCGGTCATGTGCGTTCGCCAAGCAGCCGCTTCAGCCCCGACCGGTCGGCCCGCGCAGGACCGGGGCCGGGCGCGCTGAGCGCGATCACGTCGTGATAGTGCGCCAGATCGCCGACCGAATCGATCCGGACGTAGCGCATGAGCAACGGATGCCGGACCAGGCCGTACAGCAGAAGTCCCGCCGCGCGGACGTCGTCGTAGAGCGCCTGCGTATTGTTCGACGCTTCGAAGATCAGGAAGCGCAAGGTCGGCTGCGCGAGGAGCCACGGCAGGATTTTCGGCTCGGCACCTTCGATGTCGACCTTGCCGGCGAACTGCCTACCTGTCACGATCGGCGCGATGTAATCGGCGATCGCGCGGACTTCGCAAATCTCGCTGGTATCGAAGTGCGTCGCGCTTTCGGCGGCGGCAAAGGTCGCGCTTCCCGAATGGTCGTGCGGCAGGCGCAGCTCGAAACTCCCGTCGACATCGAGCAGACCGACGCGGTGAAGCGTCACGTTCGTGAACCGTCCCGCGGCGATCGCAGCGACGATGCGGTCGCCAAGTTTCCTCTGTGGTTCGAAGACATGGACAGCGCCCGACGGCCCGACGGCATGCGCTGCGGCAAATCCGATCGTCGCGTGGTTCGCGCCGATATCGAGGAAGACGTCCCCCGGATCGAGCAAGGCCTGGGTCGTCAGCGCGACCTTCGGATCGTTCGTTCCGAACAGATACAGTATGCTGCCGTCGTGGTCGTGCGGCGACGTCTCGATCGGCGTTCCGTCGGTTAGCGTCGTCATGACGGTTTCGGGCAAGTCGGCGATCAGCCACAGGACAAACTTGTTGTAGGCGATCGCGGTGACTCCGCTTTTCAGCGGCAAGCGGCGAAGCGTGCCCGTCACGACGCGGCGGAGAAGATCTTTCACACGAAGCTTCCTGTCGATGCCGCCTGCGGCCATTCATGACTTATTCAAAGGCGCGAGCGCAGACACGCCCCATGTCACCGGCCAAATACGTCCTCCTGACCGCCCTACTCCTTGCGCCGCTTGCCGCGCAAGTCGATGCACAGGTGCGGCGCGGTGATGCCGATGCCGTCTATCAGGGGCGGCTGTCGGGCTCGCTCATGCCGCTGCGGTCGATCGAAAACGGTGTCGTGCCGCGCATGAAGTCGCGCGGCGCCGACTACATTGGTGCCGAATATGATTCGGACATGGGACGCTATCGTCTCAAGTTCATGCGCGACGGGTCGGTGATCTGGGTCGATGTCGACGGTCGCACCGGCACGGTTGTGGGTCGCGCGGGCGACTGATCCCCGCTAGGGTCTCGCCAAGAATTGAACATCCAGGGAGAACGCCATGCGGCTATTGATCGTCGAGGACGAGCCAACGCTCGGTGCACAGCTGAAGAACACGCTCGAAGGCGCAGGCTATGCGGTCGATCTCGCGACCGACGGCGAGGACGGTCATTATCTCGGGTCGACCGAAAGCTACGACGCGATCATCCTCGATCTGGGGCTTCCCGAAATCGACGGGCTGACCGTGCTCGACCGCTGGCGCAAGGAAGGCAAGACCTTTCCAGTGCTCGTGCTGACGGCGCGCGACAGCTGGTCGGACAAGGTGGCGGGCCTCGACGCGGGCGCCGACGACTATCTCGCGAAACCGTTCCAGACCGAGGAGCTGATCGCACGCCTGCGTGCGTTGATCCGACGCGCGGCGGGCAACGCCTCGGCCGAAATGATCGCGGGCGACGTTCGCCTCGACACGCGGTCGGGTCGCGTCACGCTGGCGGGCGAGCCTGTCAAGCTGACCGCACAGGAATATAAGCTGCTGAGCTACCTTCTTCACCATAAAGGCAAGGTCGTCAGCCGGACAGAGCTGATCGAACATATCTACGATCAGGATTTCGACCGCGATTCGAACACGATCGAAGTGTTCGTGACGCGGATCCGCAAGAAGCTCGGCCCCGACGTGATCACGACGATCCGCGGCCTAGGCTATTCGCTCGATGAACCGGCCGGCTGACATGAAAGCCGTTCGGGCTGAGCTTGTCGAAGCCCTGCCCTTCTCGTCGGACTTGCCACAGAGAAAGGACAGCCCTTCGACAGGCTCAGGGCAAACGGCTCTGGTCGGAGAGTCACCATCCAAAGGGTCGCTGTCGCGCCGGATGATCGGGATGGCAGCGGCGTGGATCCTGCTGCTGCTGATCGGCGGCGGCGTTGCGCTCGACCGGGTGCTGATCAGCGCGGTTACGCAGAATTTCGACGATCAGCTCGACTATGTCCTGACCGCGATGGTCGCCTCGGCCGAAATCGGTCCCGATGGCGAGGTGCGGCTCAACCGCCCCTTGGGCGATCAGCGCTTTCTCGAGGCGCAGTCGGGGCTCTACTGGCAGATTTCGGCGCCCGGTGTCGAACCCTTCCGCTCGCGGTCCTTGTGGGACGACAGCCTGAAGTCCGGGCCCAAGCATCGCGACACCAAACCGCATTTCTACGACAGCGACCAGCTGCGCGACGAGCATCTGCGCATCGTCGAGCGCGACATCACCCTGCCCTTCTCAAAGACCGTGTGGCGGTTTCAGGTCGCGCAGACGCGCGACAGCGTCGACACGCAGATCGACACGTTGCGCAAGACGGTGGTGCGCAGCTTCGCTCTGCTGGGCCTTGGCCTGATCCTCATGGCCGCGCTGCAGACGCTCTACGGCCTGTGGCCGCTGCGCCGGTTGCGGCAGGGGATCGCCGACATGCGCAGCGGGCGGACGCGGCGCATCGAGCAGGACAAGCTTCCCGAAGAGGTCGCGCCGCTGGTCGACGAACTGAACGGCCTGATCGCGCACAACGAGACGCAGGCCGAAGAAGCGCGCCGCCATGCCGGCAATCTGGCGCATGCGCTGAAGACACCGCTGACGGTCATCATGAACGCGGCGACCGCCAGGAGCGAAGACCTGTCGGATACGGTCGTGCGCGAAGCGACGACGATGCGTCGGCAGGTCGACCATCATCTCGCGCGTGCCCGGGCGGTCGGCCGGCGCGGCCATGCGCACAGCCGCGCCGAGGTGTGGCCGAGCCTGCAGGCGGTCGAACGCGCGGTCGCGATGCTCTACCCGAAGGTGCGCATCGACGTTGCCGGCGAAAAAAACGCCACGGTTCATGTCGAACGGCAGGATCTCGACGAGTTGCTCGGCAACCTCATCGAAAATGCGGCCAAATACGGCGGTGGCAGCGTCTTCATTACCGTGGTGCGCGACGATGCGTTCGTCGAGTTTCAGGTCGAGGACGACGGTCCCGGCATACCCGAGGTCGAGCGGACGCGCATCTTCGATCGCGGTGCGCGGCTCGACACGGGAAAGCCCGGCACCGGCCTCGGCCTCGCCATCGTTCGCGACGTCGCCGAGATCTACGGCGGGTCGGTCGGCCTCGACGAAAGCGAGGATCTGGGCGGCCTGCTCGCGCGCCTGCGGCTGCCGGCTGCGGATTGACAACGCTTGCAGAGTAAGACAGTCTTACCAAATGGGCTATCAAACAAGAATTTCGACGAAGGGTCAGATCGTTCTGCCGAAAGCGCTGCGTGATGCGCTCCAATGGGAAGACGGCCGGGCATTGGAAATCATCGAGCATGCTGGCGCAATTACACTGCGGCCAAAAGCTCCCGCGAGTGACGATGAAAAAACGCGGCAAATTCGGGCGCGTATCCGTGCGCGCAACACCTATCGCGGACCGCGTATTTCCGACGAGGAGATGCGCGACATCGTCAAGGCTGAAGCAGTACGGCGATACGAGCGGTCGCTTTGATCCGTTCGATCGATACCAATGTTCTCGTCAGACTGCTGATCGAGGAAGACGAAGCGCATCGGGCAATCGCCGAGACCGCTATTTTCGATGGATGCATTCTCATCGCCACTGTTTTGCAGGAAGCCGTGTGGGTGTGGACTTCGCGCTATCGGCTCAGCTCGAGCGAGATCGTGCCGCAGCTTATGGATCTGCTTGATGCGCCGCCGGTCCGCTGTCCTGACCGGAAAGCGATAACATGGGCCTTGGGCAAGTATGAAGCGGGAGCAGATTTCGCGGACATGCTGCATCTCGCGCTATCAGGCGGCGCCGATTGCTTTGCCACCTTTGATCAGGGGATCGCGCAGTTCGGCGATGACGAGGTGGTTCCGATCGAAACTCTGCGTTGACTTAGCCTTGTCGCATCCCCGCATGGTGCCGGATCACTTCATCGATGATGAACCGCAGGAACTTCTCGGTAAAATCGGGATCGAGCTTGGCGTTGCCGGCAAGCGCGCGAAGCCGCGCGACCTGAGCCTCCTCGCGCTGCGGATCGGCGGGGGGGAGGCCATTCTCCGCCTTGAAACGGCCGACCGCCTGCGTCACCTTGAACCGTTCGGCAAGGATGAAGACGAGCGCCGCGTCGATATTGTCGATGCTGTCGCGAAATTCGCGTAGTTGCGTGTCGGTCATGCGCGCCTCCCGCCGATGCACTTGCGCTGGTGCCATTCGAAGGCCAGATAAAAGAACAATATGACCGCGACCATCCATAGTCTCCACCAAGACCGCAACGCTTCTCTCGACGCGATGATCGCGCTTGTCGCTGGCGACATGAACGCGGTCAACCATGTGATCCTCGAACGGATGCAGTCGGAAATTCCGCTGATCCCCGAGCTTGCCGGCCATTTGATCGCAGGCGGCGGCAAGCGGATGCGGCCGATGCTGACGCTCGCTTGTGCAAAGCTGCTCGATTATCCGGGCGCGCGCCACCACAAGCTCGCTGCCGCAGTCGAATTCATCCACACCGCGACGTTGCTGCACGACGATGTCGTCGACGGATCGGGGCTGCGGCGGGGCAAGCGCACCGCCAACATGATCTGGGGGAATCCGGCAAGCGTGCTGGTCGGCGACTTCCTGTTCAGCCGCAGTTTCGAGCTGATGGTCGAGGACGGCAGCCTCAAAGTCCTGCGCATCCTGTCGAATGCATCCGCAGTCATTGCCGAGGGCGAGGTCAACCAGCTGACCGCGCAGCGCCAGATCGGGCTCGGCGAGGATCGCTATCTCGACATCATCGCCGCCAAGACTGCTGTCCTGTTTGCCGCCGCCTGCAAGATTGCCGCTGTCGTCGCCGAACGCGACGAGCGGGTGGAAGCGGCACTCGATGCCTATGGCCGCAATCTCGGCATCGCTTTTCAGCTGGTCGACGACGCGATCGACTATGCCTCCGACGCCGCGACGATGGGCAAGGGCGTCGGCGACGATTTCCGCGACGGTAAGGTCACGTTGCCGGTCATTCTCGCTTATGCGCGCGGGTCCGACGCCGACCGCGCGTTCTGGAAAGACGCGATGGAGGGGCGGCGCGCCTCCGACGACGATCTCCTGCACGGCATCGCGCTGCTGCGCTCGACCGGCGCGATCGACGATGCGCTCACGCGTGCGCGGCATTTCGGACAGCGGGCGATCGATGCGCTCGGCCCGTTCGCTGGCGGCACGGCAAAGAGCGCGCTGACCGAAGCGGTGGAATTCGCCATCGCACGCGCGTATTGATCCACCGCATGCCGCATGCACGAATCTTTCAAAAGCCGAAAAGCGCGATGCAGTCGGGGCGACGCGGCACCGATCGCTGGATTTTCGAATTCGAACCCGCCGAGCCCAAGCGCCCCGATCCGCTGACCGGCTGGGCCGGATCGGGCGACACGCGCGGACAGGTCAGCCTGTCGTTTGCGACGCTCGACGCGGCGATGGCCTATGCTGAGGCGAACGGTATCGAGGCGACCGTGGTTCCGGCACCCGCCAAGATCCTGAAGATACAGGCCTATGCCGATAATTTTCGCTGAAACCTCGATCGTCTGGAATGATTGACGTGGACCGGTTTTTTGCGAGCGGCCATGCGGTCGATCTGGTGCTCGCCGTCTTGGCAGTCGAAGCCGTTATCCTGATCGTCCGCAAGCATCGCGTTCTCCCGGTGGTGCTGGCGCTGCTCCCCGGCGCGCTGATGATGCTCGCCCTCCGCGCCGCGCTGACCGGCGCCGGCTGGCACTGGGTCGCGCTGTGGCTGGCGCTGTCGTGGCCGGTGCACCTGGCCGATTTGCGGTGGCGCGAGTTATAGGCTTCGTCCGACGCGAAACGGCCGGCCCCATCGTTGGGACCGGCCGATCGCGCACTCTCTCCGGGTAGACAAGAGCTTCGGGGGGTAATTGGGTTCAGGCGACTTTGGGGATTTCCAGCGCCATGTCTTCGGGATCGCGCAGGACATAGCCGCGGCCCCACACGGTCTCGATATAATTGTCGCCGCCGCATGCCATGCTCAATTTCTTGCGCAGCTTGCATATGAAGACGTCGATGATCTTGAGTTCGGGTTCGTCCATGCCGCCATAGAGGTGGTTGAGGAACATTTCCTTGGTCAGCGTCGTGCCCTTGCGAAGGCTCAAAAGCTCGAGCATCGCATATTCCTTGCCGGTCAGATGGACGCGGGCGCCGTCGACTTCGACGGTCTTGGCATCGAGGTTCACCGCGAGCTTGCCGGTGCGGATGACCGATTGGCTGTGCCCTTTCGAACGGCGAACGACGGCGTGAATGCGCGCGACGAGTTCGTCGCGGTGGAAAGGCTTGGTCACGTAATCGTCGGCGCCGAAGCCAAACGAGCGAACCTTGCTGTCCATTTCGCTGATGCCCGAAAGGATCAGCACCGGCGTCTGCACCTTGGCGACGCGCAGCTTCTTCAGGACGTCGTAGCCGTGCATGTCGGGCAGGTTGAGGTCGAGACAGATGATGTCGTAGTCATAGAGCTTGCCGAGGTCCAAACCCTCTTCGCCCAAGTCGGTGGTATAGACGTTGAACCCTTCGGTCGTCAGCATCAGTTCGATGGCCTTTGCCGTCGTCGGCTCGTCCTCGATCAACAAAACGCGCATCCGTCTAACCCCTTTTGCCACCCGCGAAATTCATTAACCAAAAAACCAATGAAGGGAAAAGGTTAATTTCTGTTTAAGCCGGAGAAACCGCGAGTCGTTCGCGACCGGACAGGCAAGCACCGTCATCACAGCCTTGGAGAGCCAGCATGCCCGACGCGCAGGACAATCACCGCCTCGCACTCGATTATCTCGCCAAGGACATGGCCGCGCTCGAAAACGAGGAGCGTCACGTGCTCGAAGACATCGCCGCGCGAAAAGTGACGAGCCGCGATGCGGCCGGCATGGCCGATGCGAGCGCAACGTTCTGGGACCGCCTCGCCGACCGTGTCGCAGCGATCGGCGGATCGTGGACTTTCATCTTTGTATTCATCGCCGTCCTGCTGTTCTGGATGCTGCTCAACACCGGCGTGCTGTCGCAGTGGCGGATGCAGTTCGACCCCTATCCCTACATCTTCCTCAACCTGATGCTGTCGATGACCGCTGCGCTCCAGGCTCCGGTCATCATGATGAGCCAGAACCGCGCCTCGGCGATGGATCGGCTGGCGGCAAGCCATGACTATGAAGTCAACCTGCGTGCCGAGCTCGAGATCGTGCGCCTCCATCACCGCCTCGACGAGATGCACGGGGAGGTCAGTGCCCTCGTTGCAATCATGTCGAAACGCTGAGCGGCACGAACGGATCGCACGGGGGGGATTGCGTGGGGGCGATAAGCGGTTAGGTTCGCGGACAACAACGCACCATCGCCGCAGAGCGATTTAGGGGACTAGATTTATGGCGACAGTGCCGACCACCGGAATCCTCGCCCGCATGGGGCTCCGCAAGACCGTCGAACAGATCCAGCGCGAAACCCGGACAAGCCAGCTGAAACGCACGCTCGGCCCCTGGAACCTTGTTTTCCTCGGCATCGGCTGCATCATCGGCGCGGGCATTTTCGTGCGGACGGGAAGCGCGGCGGCGCTCCACGCCGGACCGGCGGTGCTGTTGTCGTTCCTGATTGCAGGCATCATCTGCGCCTTTGCGGGTCTCTGCTACGCCGAGCTGTCGTCGACGCTTCCGGTGTCGGGCTCGGCCTATACCTACAGCTATGCGACCGTTGGCGAGTTCGCCGCATGGATCATGGGCGCGTTGCTGCTGCTCGAATATGGCCTTGCGGCGTCGGTCGTCGCAGTCGGGTGGAGCGGCTATGTCGTCAGCCTGCTGCGCGATCTCGGGATCGTCATTCCCCCGACGCTGACCGGACCGGCGGGCTATCCGCTGATGGATCACGGCGTCGCGGTCGTCGTCGACGGCGTCGGCGTCAAGACGTTGTTCAACCTGCCCGCGTTCCTCATCTGCGTCGCACTGTCGCTGCTGCTCGTCGTCGGCGTGTCCGAAAGCGCGAAGTTCAACAACGTCATCGTCGCGATCAAGTCGAGCGTCATCATCGCCTTCATCATCATCGTCGGCTGGTTCGTCATCCAGCATTTCGATACGCTCAAAGCGAACTGGGACCCGTTCATCCCGCCGGCGACCGGCGAAACCGGCAAGTTCGGGTGGAGCGGCATCGTCCGCGCCGCATCGATCGTGTTCTTCGCCTATATCGGCTTCGAAGCCGTCTCGACCGCCGGGCAGGAAGCGAAGAACCCGGCCAAGGACATGCCCTTCGGCATCATCGGGTCGCTTGTCGTTTGCACGATCCTCTACATCCTCGTGTCGGTAACGATGACGCTGATCGTCAATTACAAGATGCTCGACGTGCCCGATCCGGTCGCGGTCGCGGTCGATGCGCTCGGCCCGCAATGGGCGTGGTTCGCCAAGATCGTGAAGGTCGGCGCGATTATCGGCCTCACTTCGGTGGTCCTCGTGCTGATGTATGGACAGACGCGCATCTTCTACACGATGGCGCGCGACGGCCTCCTCCCGCGCTTTTTCTCGATCGTCCATCCCAAGTACAAGACGCCGTGGATCAACACATTGTTCGTCGGTTTACTGACCGCGACCGCGGCGGCATTGTTTGACATCAATGCGCTCGGCGACGCGACGTCGGTCGGCACGCTCGCTGCCTTTGCCATCGTCTGCCTGTCGGTCATCTGGCTGCGCCGGACGCACCCCGAACTGCCGCGCGGGTATAAAGTGCCGCTTTATCCGGTGCTGCCAGCACTCGGCATTGTGTCGTGCCTGTGGCTGATCACCGGGATCGAATGGAAGATCCTGGTGTTCTTCTTCTGGTACACGATCAGCGCGATCGTGCTGTATTTCGTCTACGGCATGCACAACAGCCGCCTGGCCAAGGGGCTCGACGACGAGGTCGAGCCCGAGCTTGGCGAGTTCCCCGGGCCGGTGGTCAGCTAGGTCAGTCGCGCGTCGACGAGCGCCCTCAGGTCCGCCTCGGGGCGCGGGCCGTAGTGTGAGATGATCTCGGCAGCGCAGACCGCGCCCATGACCAGGCTGTCGTGAAGCGAGCGCCCCTCGGCCTGGCCGCTCAGGAAGCCCGCTGCAAAGAGATCGCCCGCGCCGGTGGTGTCAACAACTCTGGACACTGGCTCGGCGTCGACGCGCGCATGTTCGCCTCCCGAATGCGCCTCGGCCCCTGCCGCGCCGTGCGTCACGACCAGCGTCGCGACTTTGGACGCCAAGGCGGTGACTGCGGATGCAACGTCGTCGCTGCCCATCAGCGCGTGCACTTCACCGTCATTGGCGAAAAGAATATCGATCAGGCCGTCGTCGATAAGCGCGCGGAAATCGTCGCCGTGGCGCGCGATGCAGAACGCGTCCGACAAGGTGAAGGCCACCTTGCGTCCGGCGCCGCGCGCGATGTCGATCGCACGGCGCATGGCGGCACGCGGTTCTTCGGGGTCCCACAAATAGCCTTCGAGATAGAGGACCGCGCTGTCCGCGATCAGCGCTTCATCGATTGCAGCCGCGGGCAGATACTGCGACGCGCCGAGGAACGTATTCATCGTCCGCTGGCCATCGGGCGTGACGAGGATAAGGCAACGCGCGGTCGCCGGATCGACGGCTCGCGCCGGCGTGTCGAACCGGACGCCGATCGCGCGGATGTCATGGGTGAAGACCTCGCCCAGCTGGTCGTTCGCCACCTGTCCCACAAAACCGCATGTCCGCCCAAGCGCGGCCATCCCCGCGATCGTGTTGGCGGCCGACCCGCCGGAAATCTCCTTGCCCGGCCCCATCCGACCGTAAAGCTCTGCTGCACGCGCAGCGTCGATGAGCTGCATCGATCCGCGCGAAAGACCTTCGCTCACGATAAAATCCTCGCTCGCGCTGGCGATCACGTCGACGATTGCGTTGCCGATGGCGGTGACGTCGTATCTGGCTGTCATGGAATCCCGTTCGCGCTTGAGCTTGGTGTGCGCCGTCCTTTACTTCGCAATCCGCAAAGGGGAAGAGGAGCGGCATGAGGCGCTTTCCGATCGTTGCGGTGTCCGCCATGCTCGCTGCCTGCGCGACGACCCCGCCCGCGCCGCGCGCGGTGCCGACGGTCGGCGTGCCGATGCGCGCCACCGGGCTCGAACGCGTGCTGGGGCAGGATGCCCGGGCGCTTGTCGCGTTGTTTGGAACCGCCGACCAAGACGTGCACGAAGACACCGCCCGCCGACTGCAATTCGCCGGGCCGTTCTGCATCCTTGATGCTTATCTCTATCCGTCGCGCGCGGGTGCCGAGGCGGTCGTTACCTACGTCGACGCGCGCCAGCCCGATGGCAAGGACATCGACCGCGCGTCATGCGTCGCCGCGCTCGTGCGGCGCAAGCAGGCGCGATAACGCCCAGTCGGCAGCATCGCGGATGGCGCCATCGTCGTCCGATGCGAGTTTCCGAAGCGCGGGGGAAAGTTTCGGCTCGCCGCTGTTCCCGGCGGCGATCGCTGCGTTGCGGACGATGCGGTTGCGCCCTGCGCGCTTGATCGGCGACCCGGCGAAGACCTGGCGAAAACCCGCGTCGTCGAGCGCGAGCAGATCGTCGAGACCGGGGGCGGCAAGTTCGGCGCGTGCGACGAACGCCTTGTTCGCGGCGGCCGCATCGGCGAATTTGTTCCACGGACAGACCGCGAGGCAATCGTCGCAGCCATAGATGCGGTTGCCGATCGCCGCGCGAAACTCGAGCGGGATCGGCCCCTTGTGCTCGATCGTCAGGTAGGAAATGCAGCGCCGCGCATCGAGCCTGTAGGGTGCCTGAAAGGCATCGGTCGGGCACGCGCGCTGACAGGCGTCGCAAGTGCCGCAGCGGTCGGCGTGCGGCGCGTCGGGTTCGAGATCGAGCGTCGTCATGATGCAGCCGAGAAACAGCCACGAGCCGTGCGCACGGCTGACGAGATTGGTGTGCTTGCCCTGCCAGCCGATCCCCGCCGCCTCCCCGAGCGGCTTTTCCATGACCGGGGCGGTGTCGACGAAGACTTTGAGTTCGCCGCCGCCGGACTCGACCAGCCAGCGTGCGAGCGCCTTCAGATCGCGTTTCACGACGTCGTGATAATCGCGACCTTGTGCGTAGACCGATATGCGGCCGGTCGCGCGCGCGCCGGCCAGTCGCATCGGATCGTCGACGGGCGCGTAGCTCATTCCCAGCGCAATCACGCTCCTGGCCTCTGGCCACAGCGACTGTGGTGCCGCACGCTGTTCGGCCCGCGTCGCCATCCATTCCATCGTGCCGTGATGCCCGGCCGCGAGCCAGTCGTGCAGTGCTGCGCGCCCATCGACGGCGTCGGCGCGCGCGATGCCGCATGCCGCAAAGCCGAGCCGCGCAGCCTCGAGCTTTAAGGCATTCGTGAGGGACTGGCGTTTATCGGTCATACACGTCATCTAGCCGCGTCGGCAGGTCGTTGTCGAAGCACGCATTTCTCAGGGTCCACATGAGTTCCGACTTCGCCGTCACCGCATCGATGCTCGTCAAGACATTCGGGAGCAAGCGCGCGGTCGACGGCATCGACCTCGCGGTACCGCGCGGCATGATCTATGGCGTGCTCGGCCCCAACGGTGCCGGCAAGACGACGACGCTGCGCATGCTGCTTGGCATCATCGATCCCGATTCGGGTTCGCGGACGCTGCTCGGCCACGATCGTCCGCGCGAGGTGAGCGACCGGGTCGGCTATCTGCCCGAAGAACGCGGACTTTATCCGGCGATGAAGGCGCGCGAGGCGATCGCCTTCATGGGTGCGCTGCGCGGCCTTTCGTGGGCTGAGGGGCGCGTGCGCGCGGCGGCGCTGATGGAGGCCGCTGGGCTTGGCGCTGTCGTCGACACCAAGATCCGCAAGATGTCGAAGGGGATGGCGCAGCTGGTGCAGCTGCTCGGCTCGATCGTACACCGCCCCGAGCTGATCGTCCTCGATGAGCCGTTTTCAGGGCTCGACCCCGTCAATCAGGAGCACCTCGAGGCGCTGATCGTGGCCGAGCGCGACCGCGGCGCGACGATCCTGTTTTCCACCCACGTGATGGGCCATGCCGAGCGGCTGTGCGATCGCCTCGCGATCATCGCCGGGGCGCATCGGCGCTTCGAGGGAACGGTCGACGAAGCGCGCGGGACGCTCCCGATGCGCGCGCATTATGTGCCGTGCTCGGGCCAGGATGCGGTTCGCGCGCTGCTGCCCGCCGACGCCATCCGCAACGGCAGCGGATGGCGCTTTACGGTGCCCGTGGGCGGGCCTGAGCCGTTGCTGCTCAACCTGATCAACGCGGGGCACGGCATCGCCGGGCTGACGATGGAGCGCCCCGGCCTCCACGACGCCTTCGTCCGCATCGTCAACGGCGGAGAAGCGATATGAAGCGCCTGCTTGGCCAGATCGCGGTCATAGCGCGGCGCGATTTCCTCGCGATCGTCGCGACGCCGACATTCCTCATTTTCCTGCTCGCACCTGCGTTCATGCTGAGCTTCGGCGTCGTCGGCGGGACGGGGGCGGCGCAAATGGGCGCATCGACGATCGAAAAGACGCGTATGGTGGCCGTTGTCGATGGCCGCGACGCCGCTCGGCTACGCGTTGCGGACGTCGACCTGCGCAGCTTGTATCGTGACGGCGAAGGGCCGCCCGAGCTGATGATCGCCGCGCCACGCGCCCGCGCCGAGGACTTTCTAGCCCGCAAGGACATCGACGTGACGGCGGTGCTACGCGGACCGCTGGAAGCGCCGAGCGTCGCTTACAAGGTACCGGGCCGACGACATGCCGAATATCTCACGACGCTTGCCGACGCCGTCGTTCGCGAGCGACGCACCGGATTGCCGCTCGATAAGCGGGTAGTGCGCGCAAGCATCGCCGAAAGCGCGGCGGCCCCCACGAATGCGCGCGGACAGCAGGCATCGGGATTCGGCGCGGTGTTCGGCATCTTCTTCCTGACCCTCCTCCTCGCCGGACAGGCGGTCGGCACGCTGGCCGAGGAGAAGTCGAACAAGGTGATCGAAATCCTCGCGGCCTCGGTGCCCCTCGAAGCGGTTTTCATGGGCAAGCTGATCGGCATGTTCGGCGTGTCGGTCGTCTTCGTCGCCTTCTGGGGCACGCTTGCGGCGCTCGGAGTCAACCTGATCCCGGGCGGGGGCGCGCTCGCCAGTTTCCAGCCCGCGGTCGGCGCGCCGGTTTTCTTTGCGTTGTGCGGGCTTTATCTGGCGATGGCGTTCCTCCTGCTCGGCGCAGTGTTCCTCGGCATCGGCGCACAAGCGTCGACCATGCGCGAGATCCAGATGCTGTCGCTTCCGATCACGATCTTTCAGGTGTCGATGTTCGGCTTGTCGGCGGCGGCGGCCGGTGCCCCCGATTCGACGGTCGCGCATGTTGCACGCGTGTTTCCGTTCAGTTCGCCGTTCGCGATGGCGGCGCGCGGTGCGACCGATCCGGCGATCTGGCCGCACGTCGTGGCACTCGGCTGGCAGGCGCTGTGGGTCTGCATCACGATCTGGATTTCGGTGCGGCTGTTCCGGATCGGTGTCCTGAAATCGGGCGGCGGCTGGCGCGCGCTGTTTCGTCGCACGCGCGCTCGCGCCTGACGCCTCACCGTTGACATTTCGACCAGTAAGGTTGCACTCTGCAACCCGACAGGAGAGAGTCGATGGCGACACTGGCGATCGAACCGCAGGCATCGGTCGATCCTTTGGACGTGAGCCGCGCCGAGCTGTGGCGCGACTATCAGTGGCGCGAACCCTTTGCCGAACTGCGCGCAAAGTCGCCGATCCATTACACGCCGGAGTCAAAGTTCGGACCCTATTGGTCGATCAGCACCTATAAGCCGATCCAGTATGTCGAGGCCTTGCCAAAGCTATTCTCGTCCGACTGGCGGGTCGGTGGGATCACCGTCGCGGGCGATCCGGTAAGGCTCGAAGAGGGCGAAGTGCGGATGCCGATGTTCATCGCGATGGACCCGCCGCAGCACAGTGCCCAGCGCCGGACGGTCGCGCCCGCCTTCACGCCGAGCATGATCGACATCATGCGGATCGAGACGCAGGCGCGCACCGCCGCCGTGCTCGAAAGCTTGCCGGTGGGCGCGCCGTTCGACTGGGTCGAGCGCGTGTCGATCGAGCTTACGACGGGAATGCTCGCCAAACTGTTCGATTATCCGTGGGAAGAACGCGCGAACCTGACGCGATGGTCCGACACGCTGGGCGACGTCGAATTGTTCGACACCTTCGAAAAGCGGCAGTCGCGGCTTGCCAGCGCCTACGAGATGGGAACGTCATTTGCGACCCTCTGGCAAAGCAAAAAGGGGCAGCCACCGGCGAACGACCTTATTTCGATCATGCTGCATTCGGACGCGATGAGCCACATGGACGAAGGCGAGTTCATGGGGAACCTGATCCTGCTGATCGTCGGCGGGAACGACACGACACGCAATTCGATGACTGCGCTCGCTTACGGTCTCGACAGGTTTGCAGGCGAACGGGCGAAGCTCGAAGCCGATCCGGCGTTGATCACGAACACGGCGAGCGAGATCATCCGCTGGCAGACGCCGCTTGCGCACATGCGCCGCACCGCGACCGAGGATACCGAGATCGATGGACACCGGATCGCGAAGAACGACAAGATCGCGCTATGGTATGTGTCGGCCAACCGCGACGAAGGCGTTTTTCCGAACGGCGACGACATCATCGTGACTCGCGAGAATGCGCGGCGGCACTTGTCGTTCGGCTATGGCATCCACCGCTGCGTCGGCGCGCGCGTGGCCGAATTGCAGCTGCAGGTGCTGATGGAGGAGATGGCAAAGCGTCGCCTGCGCGCCAACGTCCTTGCGGAACCGGAACGGGTCGCGGCCTGCTTTGTCAACGGGTATAAAAAACTGATGGTCGAGCTTTCGACCTATTGAGGTGAAACCGGATGCAGCGTGAGCGCGTATATCGAAGCAGAAACGGAGACTCCGACATGCACCTCGATCGCAGAAACTTCCTGACATCGGCGAGCGTCGCCATCATCGGCGGCGCGTTTGTGACGAGCGCCTGCGCCAAGTCCGCGCCCGCCGAGACCTTCGAGCTGACGCTGACCGACGCCGAGTGGAGGAAGCGGCTGTCGCCCGCTGCCTATGCGACGCTGCGCAAGGAAGCGACCGACCGGCCGGGCAACAGCCCGTTCCTGAATGAACACCGTGCGGGAATATTTTCGTGCGCGGGGTGCGCGCTGCCGCTGTACTCGTCGAAGACAAAGTTCGACAGCGGCACCGGCTGGCCAAGCTTCTATGCAGCACTCCCCGGCGCCGTGCGCAATCGCACCGATTCGACATTGGGGTTCAAACGCGTCGAAGAGCACTGCCGCCGCTGCGGTGGGCATCTCGGTCACGTCTTCGACGACGGTCCGCCCCCGACGGGTAAGCGGCACTGCATCAATGGCACCGCCCTCACGTTCGCGGCCGGAAAGGCTTAGCCGCCTGCTCCTTGAAGAACGCTCCGGTGGGGGCGAAAGCCGATCCCGGCCGATCAGGCCTTCGACAGCCCGAGCAGGTGTCCCATGTCCTTGAAAAATATCTTCACATGCGCAGCCGGTTTCGCGCGGACAAGCTGCTTGTTCATATAAGCGTCCCACGTCAATTGCTGCACGTCGGGGTCGGCGCACATCTTGACGAAGCGTTCGCGGCGCTTGTCCGACGAATACCAGAAATACTGCATCATTCCGAGGATCCAGAACACGCGCCCATGCGCGCGCATGAAGTCCTTGCGCGCAGCCTTCAGCGCAGCCGGTTTGCCGCTCGTCAGGAACGCGTCGACCGCCCCTGCCGCCATCCGGCCGCATTCCATGGCATAATAGATGCCTTCGCCCGAGGCCGGTGCGACGACCCCTGCCGCGTCGCCGCAAACGACGAGATCGCGGCCGTTGTCCCAGCGTTTCAGCGGTTTCAGCGGGATCGGCGCACCCTCGACGCGGATCGTTTCCGCATCGGCGAGGCCGATCGCCTCGCGCAGGGCCTTCGTCGCGGGTCGCAGCGCAAAGCCCTTCTGCGCGCTGCCCAGACCCACGCTCGCGGTGTCGCCGTGCGGAAACACCCAGGCATAGAAGTCGGGCGAGAACTGACCTTGGTAGAAGACATCGCACCGTCCCCGGTCGAACCCCGCCTCGGGCGTCTTTATGACCTCGTGATAGGCAAAGACGCACGGCACTTTGTCGGCGCCTTTCAGGTTGCCGCGTGCGACGCCCGAACGCGCGCCGTCGGCACCGATCACCGCCCGTGCACGCACGCGTATCAGGTCGCCCGACCGCGGATCGCGATAGACGATGATCGCGGTGCCGTCGGCATCGCGTTCGATCGCCTCGTACGTCCCCGTCCGCCGTTCAGCGCCCGCAAGCGCCGCGCGCGCGCGCAGCCATTCGTCGAAGTGCTCGCGATCGACCATGCCGACGTAGCCGTTGTTACCGACCGGCATGTCGACGGTCTTGTTCGACGGCGCGATCATCCGCGCGCAGGTCGCCTTTGCCACGATCTGGCTGTCGGGAATCTCGAAATCCTTGATGGCGCGCGGCGGCACTGCGCCGCCGCACGGCTTGATCCGCCCTGCGCGGTCGAGCAGCAGGACCGATCGCCCGGCGCGTGCCAGCGTCGTCGCCGCCGTCGCGCCCGACGGACCACCCCCCACCACCACAGCATCATATTGAACGATCCGCGTCATATCGCACCTGCCATTATTTGCCCGCGCGCCTGATTGCGCGTGGTCACCGCCCGCGTCGCGACCAGCGCCGCGAGAAGAAACATTGCCGCTTCGATTGCGAAGATCAGCGCGAACGCCGGTCCGTCGGCATGCATCACGCCGCGACCGGCGTCGACGCCGACCGCGCCGATCAGCCCGCCGAGGCCAAAGGCGATTGCCTGCGCGGCACCCCACACGCCCATCCGCACACCTTCGCGGGCGTCGCCACCGGCGCCTGCCCCCGAACCAGCCAACGCCATCATCGCGCCGATCGCGGAGACCGCGAACACGCCATTGCAAAATCCCAGAAGCGCGATGTTGGCGGTAACCGGCCAGTGCGGTGCCATGCGTGCGGCCGCGGCCAGTCCGGCGAGCGCGCAAGCAGACCCGATGCAGCCTGCGACCGTCCAGCCGCGCAGGCCGCCGGCATCGCGCGCAAACGCGCGGCCGCCCACGCCGACGAGGATCATGCCCGCCAGCACCCCCATGTGCTGCACGCCCGAAAGCGACGTCGTTGCGGCGGGCGACATGGCGAACATCAGCCCGGCGAACGGCTCGAGGATCATGTCCTGCATCGAATAGGCGAGCATCGCCACGAACACGAAGAGGGTGAAGACGCGCGCTTCACGATCGGCGAGCATTTCGGTCACGGCGGCGCGAAGATCGACGCGCCTTGGCGTGTTTTCGGGCGGCCGCGCGCGTTCGACACCCCATACCGAGAGCACCGCAACCGCGAACGCCGTGGCAGCGACGCCGCAGACCACGACCGACAGCCGCTCGGCCGAAAAGGGTTTGAGCATCTGCCCGGCCGCGCCTGCGGTCACGACGATGCCGACGATCATCATGATCCACGTGATCGCCGCCGCAGCCGCGCGCTGGTCCGCACGCGTCTGCGATGCGAGCACCGCCAGCAGCGACGTCCCCGCCGCGCCGACGCCGCCGCCGATCAGCGTGAACGCGATTACCGCAAGCGCCAGCGATCCGATCACCGTGGCATAAACCGCGACCATCGCTCCCGCCGCAAGCACCGCCATGCCGCCGATGATCCACGGCGTCCGTCGCCGCCCGGCGTCGGATCCGTGCCCCCACGCCGGCCGCGAAAGCTGCACTGCGTAATGCCATGCGACGAGGCCGGCAGGGACCGCTGCGGGCATCGCATATTCGACCACCATCACGCGGTTCAAAAGCGAGGTGCACAGCATCACGATCGCGCCGATCGCCGCCTGCACCCCGCCCAGCCGGACGATGTTGAGCCAAGTCACAGCGCCCCGCCCAGCCCGAGCGCGGCGGCAAGCATCCCGAGCACGTACAACGTCGTCCCGCTGGCGTTATACCACGGTGCATATCGCCTGGGATCGCTCAGCAGCCGCGGCATCAGTCCCAACTGCCCGGCGAACAGCGCGGCGACGATCGCTGCCGAAACTGCCAAGCCCCAATGCGCAAGCAAACCGATGACGAGGGCCTGCGGCACCGCCATCACTACGCACGCCAACCGTGCCGCATTGCTCACGCCGAGCACCACCGGCAACGATCGCACGCCGGTCGCCGCATCGCCGTCGACCGCCTTGAAATCGTTCAGAGTCATGATCCCGTGCGCGCCCACGCTATAGAGCGCGAGCACGATCAGCACCGGTGCCGCCGGGAGCGCACCCAGCATGACGCTTGCGCCGGTGAACCACGTCAGCCCCTCGTAAGTCACCGCAACGAGCGCCGGCCCCCACCAGCCGTCGGCTTTCAGTCGCAGCGGCGGCGCGCTGTAGATCCACGCGCAGAGCAGGCCGAGAGTGGTTGCTGCAAGGACCCATAGCCCCGTCGCCCAGGCGACGATCAGCGACAGGATGGTTCCGAAAATCGCGATCCGAAGTCCCCAATTGCCGGCGATCCGCCCCGAAGGGATCGGCCGGTCGGGTTCGTTGATGGCATCGACATGGCGGTCGAACCAGTCGTTCACAGCCTGGCTGGTCCCGCACACCAACGGTCCCGTCAGTAGTACCCCGGCGATCAGGAACGGCCAGCGATCGGCAGCGGCGATGCCCGACGACACGACGCCGCACATGAACGCCCACATCGGCGGAAACCAGGTGATCGGCTTGAGCAGTCTGACGACGTCGCGGAATGCGGGAGCCCGCGGCAAAAGCGGCGTTACTGTCGACCCGTCCATGCTCACGAACCTATGCCTGACAGCGCAATGCGTCAACCGGATTGGACAGTCTAATCGTCGTCAGTTCCCAGATTTCCAAGGCCGTGACGATGCAGTTTGGAGTAAAGACTCTGACGGCTGACACCCAGGATTTCGGCCGCAGACGCGCGGTTGTCGGACGTGTACGACAACGCCGCTTCGATACACAGGCGTTCGATCAGGTCGGTCGATTCGCGCACGATATCCTTCAGCGACATGCGCCCGACGAGTTCGGTGAGCTGGTCGACCGAGCGCGGAAGATCGCGCGCCGCGGGCGGCAGGTCGCGTGACCGGCGCGCCACGACGCGGATCGCAAATCCATAGCATTCGCCCTCGGGTCCGGGCGCGGCGACTGCCGACACCTCGACCTCTTCCTGACCGCCGTCGGCGGCGCGGACGATCGTCGCAATGCTGCGTGCGGCACCATGGTCGCGGACCTGCGCCACGATCAGGTCGAGGTCGATGCCGGCGCGGCCGAGGTACGCGCCGACCGGCGTCCCGCGGACCCGTTCGACCGACGCCATGTGTGTCAGGTCGACGAACGCGGTGTTGGCCGCGAGCACCGACATCGATGCGTCGGTAAGGACGAACGCGTCGGGCATCCGCGCGATGACATCCACGAGTTGAACGTCGGTCTCGCTGGCGCGTACGCCGCGACCGCTGTCGATCCGCAGCAGATAATAGCTTGCCTGATCCTGCCTGAACACGCTTGCCGACACGACGACGCTGCCGCGCCCGCCGGGGAGCGCCAGCGCCATCGGCGGCTGATCGGCGGCGCTGACCGCGCCCAGATACAGCGTAAGCGCCTCATGAGCGCTCGGATCGGCGATGCTGGTCAGCGCGCGCCCGATCAGGCTACCCTCATGCGCCTCGAGCAGACGGCTCGCGGCGGGGTTCGCCTCGCGGATGCGGCGGCTCTCGGCATCGACGATCAGGATCGCATCGACGGCGTGCTCGAAGAGCATTCGGTAGCGAGATTCGGCCTGGCGCAGGCGAAGATAGTCGCGCTCGAGCGATTGCTGCGCCTGGAGCAGGCGCTGTTGCAGCGCGGCGTTGGCGCGCAGATCGCGGCCGATCGCGATCGTCCGCCCCTCGTTGCCGGAGGGCAACGCCCAGTAGCGGACCGGCACGTCTCCGCCCGACGTCGGATGATTGACCTGGCGCCAGCGGGTCGGCTTCGCCGATGCGACCGAACCCAGCATATCGTCGACCTTGCCGCGGCTGTCGGCCGTGACGATGTCGGCCCAACGCTGGCCGATCCACGCATCCGAACCTTCGATCCCCAGTTCGTGACTCGACAAGGCCATGTCGATGACCACCCCAGCGGCATCGACGATCAGGACCATGTCGCCCGCAGCCTCGGTCAGCCGCGCGGCCGCCGCTGCACCGAGCGCACCAAGCGTCGCCTGCGGATTGCGCAGCGGGATGGACATGGTGGAAGCGATGTTCATGACCGGCCGGTGGGCCCCTTACGCAAAGTTCAGACGCAGAGTTCGCTGCGCGCGATACGCCCTTCTACCAGAGTGCGCGCAACATCAACAGCGCGCGTCGCATCGCTCGCGGTCGCATCGGCCCCCAGTTGCGCGGCAAGTTCGGGATCTTCGTTGAAAATCCGCCCGCCGACCATGATCACGACATGCGGGTTGCGCGATACGCTGCGCAGCCCGTTGATGACCGATGGCACGGTTTCGCAGTGACGCGTGCCGGTTACGGTCAGACCGATCAGGTCGAAGGCGTCGCCGGCGACGCGCGCGAGCAGACTCGACGTGTCGCAGTCCATGACCAGCGCGGTCGACCAGCCGGCGCGGCGAAATACGTCCTCCACGATCACGGTGCCAAAACTGTGCTGCTCGCCCGGCATGACGCTGAACAGCGCGCGCATCGGCGTGTCGCCAGCGATGCGATGCGCGGGGACGCGCGCCGACAATTCGCGGACGATTTCCTGAAGCCGCCAAAGCGCCATCGTGACAGCCACGAAGTCGGCATCGTCCTCCTCCCACATGACGCCGAGGTGGCGCGCGGCGGGGGCCAGCAACTCGACGAAGATATTGTCGACAGACACCCCGCGGTCGAGAAAGACCTCGACACGGTCGAGCAGGGCGCAGGCGTCATGATCGAGAGCAAGCGGCGCAAAGTCGGCAGCCTCGCCGGCTGAGACATGCGCAGCAATTCCGCACGGAGCCGCCCCGGCCGGTTCGTCGCAATTATGCGCGACGATCAGCCGGGGGATGATTTCGCGTTCGACCAGCATGTCGAAAGCGCGTGACGAAACGTCGGGCTTTCGCGTGACGATGTTGCGCAGCATGGGCATTGGCGATCCGACGCGGGTCAGTGATCGAACGATCCCGTATACGCTCGCCATTGCGGGTCTCCCACCCTTGGCCGGAGCGCGGATTTGCCGCGCCCTCAGAGCTGATTGCGACCGCAAGCGCCCCCGACGAGTCGAATGCTATGCCGGTTCGAACCGCGATGCAATCTGTCGTGCAACAAAATTATTACGCAGTGTAAAAATATTTGGACGTCATATTGATTTGACACTCGGCGCGCGTCGCGCCACTCTTAATCGCAAGGAGGGTCAAGCATAATAATGGAGTCGCGAGCGCCTCTGTACACGCCAGCGCAACGGGCCCGCCGCGACGCTTCGGCATGGACGCTTGTTCAGGGCGTGCTTGCTCCTCTTCAATTCGTCATATTTCTCGTCAGTCTTTTCCTGGTGCTGCGTTTTCTCGGCACGGGCGGAGGCGCGCAGGCAGCTGCGATCTCGGTCGTCGTCAAGACCGTTGCGCTTTACACGATCATGATCACCGGCGCGATCTGGGAGAAGGTCGTGTTCGGGCAATATCTCTTTGCGCCCGCGTTCTGGTGGGAAGATTTCTTCTCGATGTTCGTGATCGCGCTGCACACCGGCTACGTCGTGGCACTGTGGTTCGGGCTCGGCAGCGAGACCGACCGAATGCTGATCGCACTTGCTGCCTACGCGACCTATGCGATCAACGCCGGGCAGTTCCTGCTGAAACTTCGCGCCGCCCGGCTCGAAGCACCTCAGACGGCAATGACTGCATGAGCGGCGTGATGCCTGCCGCCACGGCCGATTGCGCAACGGTCCTGCGCGAGCGCGGCCAGCGCGAAGTGTTCTGCGGGCTGACCGGCATCATCTGGCTGCACCGCAAGGTTCAGGACGCATTTTTCCTCGTCGTCGGCAGCCGTACCTGCGCGCACCTCCTGCAATCGGCGGCGGGGGTCATGATTTTCGCCGAACCGCGCTTTGCGACCGCAATCATCGAGGAACGCGATCTCGCCGGCATGGCCGATTGCAACGAGGAACTCGACCGCGTGGTCGACAAGCTGCTTGCGCGCCGCCCCGACATCAAGCTGCTGTTCCTCGTCGGCTCGTGCCCGTCCGAAGTCATCAAGCTCGACC
The DNA here is from genome assembly GCA_965249015.1 of Sphingomonas sp. GTDB lineage: Bacteria > Pseudomonadota > Alphaproteobacteria > Sphingomonadales > Sphingomonadaceae > Sphingomonas_O. The sequence goes on from CBDFLB010000003.1 coordinate 319,813, forward strand.
TCAGCCGCGCCTCGCAGCGCCTCAACGCCAAGCATGACGGCGTGCGCGTGCTCAACTATTCGGGCAGCGGCATCGAGACGACCTTTACCGAAGGCGAGGACGCGTGCCTCGCCTCGCTGGTGCCCGAACTGCCGATCCACCACAGCGGCGAGCAGAGCCTGATGATCGTCGGCGCGCTCCCCGATGTCGTCGAGGACCAGTTCCTGCGCCTGTTCGACGAACTCGGCATCGGTCCGGTTCATTGCCTCCCCGCCCGCCGCGCTGCCGACCTGCCGCCGGTGGGCACGAACACGCGCTTCCTCCTCGCGCAGCCGTTCCTCGGCGAGACCGCGCGCGCACTCGAAGATCGCGGCGCTGTCCGCCTCGACGCGCTGTTCCCCTTCGGTGCTGAGGGCACGACCAACTGGCTTCATGCGGCGGCACGGGCGTTCGGCATCGATGAAATGCATTTCCGCCAGGTCATCGCGCCCGGTCGTGCCCGCGCGAAGCAGGCGATCGCGCATTCGGCCGATAAGCTGAACGGCAAGAGCATCTTCTTCCTCCCTGATTCACAACTCGAAATTCCGCTCGCGCGCTTCCTCGCGACCGAACTCGGCATGACCCCGATCGAGGTCGGTACGCCCTATCTTCACCGCAAACATCTTGCGCAGGAACTGGCGCTGTTGCCCGTCGAGACGACCATCAGCGAAGGCCAGGACGTCGATCGTCAGCTCGACCGGGTTCGCGCGGCCAAGCCCGACCTGACCGTCTGCGGCCTCGGCCTCGCCAATCCGCTCGAAGCCGAGGGGCTCACGACCAAATGGGCGATCGAACTCGTCTTCTCGCCGATCCACGGTTTCGAACAAGCGGGCGATCTCGCCGAATTGTTCGCGCGGCCGATGCGCCGCCGCGACGTGTTGAGGGTCTGAGGCGATGCAACTGACCGTCTGGACATATGAAGGCCCGCCCCACGTCGGCGCGATGCGGATCGCGACCGCGATGACCGGCGTGCATTATGTCCTCCACGCGCCGCAGGGCGATACCTATGCCGACCTTCTGTTCACGATGATCGAGCGGCGCGGCAAACGGCCGCCCGTCACCTATACGACGTTTCAGGCGCGCGACCTCGGCAAGGATACCGCCGAGCTGTTCCAAAAGGCCGCACGCGACGCCTACGAACGCTATCAGCCGCAGGCGATGCTGGTCGGCGCGTCGTGCACCGCCGAGCTCATCCAGGACGATCCCGGCGGGCTGATCGACGCGATGCGGCTGCCGATTCCCGTCGTCGCGCTCGAACTGCCGAGCTATCAGCGCAAGGAAAACTGGGGCGCGGCGGAGACCTTTTACCAGCTGGTGAGAACGATGTGTGCTCCTGCGAAAGCAGGAGCCCTGAAGGCAGGGACAGACGGCGAGCGTCCAAGGCTCCTGCCTTCGCAGGAGCACAAGCGTCCTTCGGCCAACCTGCTCGGCCCGTCGGCTCTCGGCTTCCGCCACCGCGATGACATTGTCGAGGTGGTGAAGCTGCTCGACAGCCTCGGCGTCGACGTCAACGTCATCGCGCCTTTGGACGCCAGCCCCGCCGACCTCGCCCGCCTCGGCGATGCCGACATCAACGTGTTGATGTATCCCGAAATCGCCGACACCGCCGCGCGCTGGCTCGAAAAGACGTTTGGGCAGACGACGATCCGCACGGTCCCGATCGGCCACGGCGCAACCCGCGATTTTCTGACCGAAGTCGCCGCCGCCACAGGCATTGATGCGACCGCCGCACTCGCCGCCGATCCGTCGCGCCTGCCCTGGTACAGCCGCTCGGTCGACTCGACCTATTTGACCGGCAAGCGCGTCTTCATCTTCGGCGACGCAACGCACGCCATCGCTGCCGCGCGCGTCGCCCGTGACGAACTCGGGTTTCAGGTCGTCGGCCTCGGCTGCTACAACCGTGAATTCGCGAGGCCCATGCGCGACGCGGCGAAACTTTACGACCTCGAGCCGCTCATCACCGACGATTATCTCGAAGTCGAAGCCGCAATCGAGGCGCTGTCGCCCGAACTCGTGCTCGGCAGCCAGATGGAACGCCACATCGCCAAGCGCTTCCGCATCCCCTGCGCCGTCATTTCGGCCCCCGTCCATGTGCAGGATTTCCCCGCCCGCCACAGCCCCCAAATGGGCTGGGAAGGCGCGAACGTCCTTTTCGACAGCTGGGTCCACCCGCTGACGATGGGGCTCGAAGAGCATCTGCTGACGATGTTCCGCGACGATTTTGAGTTTTCGGACGGGGCGGGGTCGAGTCACCTTGGTCACGCACATACGCCCCGTCATGCTGAACTTGTTTCAGCATCCATCCCCTCGCACGACCAGCCGTCGCAGGACGTGGAATTGACCCTGAAACAAGTTCAGGGTGACGGCAGCCGGTGGGATGCGAGTGCGGAGACCGAACTCAAAAAGATCCCGTTCTTCGTGCGCGGCAAGGCGCGCCGCAACACGGAAAGCTATGCCGCCGAACGCGGGCTCGCGACGATCACGCGCGACACGCTTTATGACGCGAAGGCGCATTATGCACGGTAGCTTCGCCCCCAAAGTGCGCGTCGTCATCGTGACGCTCGACAACCATCTCTCGGGATCGGTCGAGCGCGCCGCCGCGCAATTTGCGCGCGAAGGCAGCGGCATCCTGACCGACTTCCACGCCGCATCGGACTGGGACCGCAATCCTGCCAGCCTCGAGCGTTGCCGCGAGGACATCGCCCGGGGCGATATCGTGATCGCGACGATGCTGTTCCTCGAGGACCATATCAAGGCTGTGATGCCCGCGCTCGAAGCGCGCCGCGAGGATTGCGACGCGATGCTCGGCCTCATGTCCGCCAGCGAAGTCGTGAAGCTGACGCGCCTCGGTGACTACCGGATGGACAAGCCCGCCAAGGGGCCCTTGGCGCTGCTGAAACGTCTGCGCGGATCGGGCAAATCGGTTGGCTCATCGGGCGCGGGGCAAATGAAAATGCTGCGCCGCCTGCCGAAGATGCTGCGCTTCATCCCCGGCACCGCACAGGACATCCGCGCCTATTTTCTGACCCTCCAATATTGGCTGGCGGGCAGCGACGACAATGTCGTGGGCATGATCCGCGCGCTCGTCGACCGCTACGCCGACGGCGAGCGCCGCGACCTGCGCGGGTCGATGAAGGCAGTCGCGCCGATCGAATATCCCGAACTTGGCGTCTATCATCCCGCGCTTCCCGAACGCATGACCGACAATGCGGCGCGGCTGCCACGCTCGGGCAAACTGGGCACCGTCGGCCTTCTGATGCTGCGCTCGTACATTCTCGGTCGCGACAGTGCGCACTACGACGGGGTCATCGCAGCGCTCGAAGCGCGCGGGCTCAACGTCGTCCCTGCGTTTGCCAGCGGGCTGGACAGCCGCCCTGCCATCGAAGCCTTCTTCATGAGAGACGGTGTCGCAACGGTCGACGCCGTCGTCTCGCTCACCGGCTTCTCGCTCGTCGGTGGTCCGGCTTACAACGACGCGAAGGCCGCCGAGGACGTGCTCGCGGCGCTCGACGTGCCCTATATCGCCGCGCAGCCGCTCGAGTTCCAGACACTCGAGCAATGGGGCGCGGGCCGAGCAGGACTGCTCCCGCTCGAAGCGACGATGATGGTCGCGATCCCTGAGCTCGACGGCGCGATTTTGCCCAGCGTCTTCGGCGGCCGGTCGGACGGATCGGGCGAAGCTTGCACCGGCTGCGCGCGCGGATGCACCTTCCCGACCGGCGGCCTCGTCCGCGAGATGCAGGCCTGCCCCGAGCGTGCCGATGCCCTCGCTTCCAAAGTCGCCAAGCTCGTAAACTTGCGCCGCAGCGACCGCGCCGCGCGCAAAATCGCCATGGTGCTGTTCAACTTCCCGCCCAATGCCGGCGCGACCGGGACCGCGGCCTATCTCTCCGTCTTCGAGTCGGTGTTCGCAACACTGACCCGCCTCGCCAGCGAAGGCTACACCGTCGACCTCCCGGCCAATGTCGATGCCCTGCGCGACACCCTGCTCAAAGGAAACGCCGAACGCTTCGGTGCCGACGCGAATGTGCACGCGCGCATCGCTGCCGACGATCATGTCCGCCGCGAACCCCACCTGCGCGAGATCGAAGCGCAATGGGGTCCTGCCCCTGGCAAGGCGCAGGCCGACGGCAGCAGCATCCACGTGCTTGGCGCGCAGTTCGGTAACGTGTTCATTGGCGTCCAGCCCGGCTTCGGCTACGAAGGCGATCCGATGCGGATGCTGTTCGAAGGGACGTTCACGCCCACGCACGCGTTCAGCGCCTTCTATCGCTACCTCCGCGAGGATTTCGCTGCCGACGCGGTGCTTCACTTCGGCACGCACGGCGCGCTCGAATTCATGCCCGGCAAGCAAGCCGGACTCTCGGCCAAATGCTGGCCCGAACGGCTGATCGGCGACCTGCCCAATTTCTATCTTTATGCCTCGAACAACCCGTCCGAAGGGCTGATCGCCAAACGCCGGTCGAGCGCGACGTTGATTTCGTATCTGACGCCGGCGCTGACCGAGGCGGGGCTTTATGCGGGGTTGAGCGATCTGAAGGTCCTCCTCGACCGTTATCGCAGCTCGCCCGATGGCGAAGAACGTGCCAGCCTGGTACCGATGATCGAGGAATCAGCTGCCGCTTTGGACCTAACCTGTTCCCCCGCGCAGGCGAACATCGAACATCTGGCGACGCAACTTTACGAACTCGAACAGACTTTGATCCCCGAAGGCCTTCACGCGATTAACGAGGACGAGCTCGGCGGCGTCATCCGTGCACTCGATGCCCGCTTCATCCGCCCCGCGCCCGGCGGCGATCTGCTGCGCAACCCCGAGGTGCTCCCCACCGGCCGCAACATCCATGGCTTCGACCCGTTCCGCATCCCCAGCCGCTACGCGGTGCAGGACGGCACGGCACAGGCCGAAGCGCTGATCGCCCGTCACGTCGCCGACACCGGGGCTGCGCCGACGACGCTGGCGATGATCCTGTGGGGCACCGACAACCTCAAATCCGAAGGCGCGCAGATCGCGCAGGCACTGGCGCTCATCGGCGCACGGCCGCGTTTCGACAGTTACGGCCGCCTGGCGGGTGCCGAACTGATCCCGCTCGCTGAACTCGGCCGGGCGCGGATCGACGTGATCGTCACGCTGTCGGGCATCTTCCGTGACCTCCTCCCGCTGCAGACGCGGATGATCGCCGAGGCTGCGTTCCTCGCCGCCAGCGCCGACGAGCCGTCGGATATGAACCATGTCCGCGCCAACAGCTTGAAGCATCAGGCCGACCACGGCTGCGATCTCGAAACCGCCGCCCTGCGCGTCTATTCGAATGCCGAAGGGGCCTATGGCGCGAACGTCAATCTGATGATCGACAATGGCGCGTGGACCGACCCCGACGAACTCGCCAACGCCTTCGAGAGCCAAAAGGGCTATGCCTACGGCCGAAGCGGGATCGCCAAACGCAACAAGCCGCTGTTCGAAAGCGCGCTCGCGACCGTCGAATTGGCTTACCAGAACCTCGACTCGGTCGAACTCGGCGTCACCACCGTCGACCATTATGTCGACGGCCTCGGCGGGATCAGCCGCTCGGTCGCCCGCGCGCGTGGGAGCGCCGTTCCCGCTTATATCGTCGATGCAACGCAAGGCAAAGGCAGCAAGGTCCGCACGATCGGCGAGCAGGTCGATCTCGAAACGCGCACGCGGATGCTCAATCCTGTCTGGTATGAAGGGATGCTGCGTTCGGGGTTCGAAGGCGTGCGCAATATCGAGGCCTCGGTCACGAACACCATGGGCTGGTCTGCGACGACCGAAGGCGTGTCGCCCTGGATCTACCAGAAGATCAGCGAAACCTATGTCCTCGACGACACGATGCGCGAGCGTTTGTCCGCGCTGAACCCGAAATCAACGGCGCGCATGGCCAGCCGCCTGCTCGAAGCCAGCGACCGCCAGTTCTGGTCGCCCGACGCCGCCACGCTCGCCGCGCTCCACGCGGCATCCGACGCCATCGAAGATCGTTTAGAAGGAATAGCCGCATAATGGCACTTATGGACCCACCCGCACGCGGCCTTGACGGCGAGGGCAGCCTTCAGGTCAAGCTCGATCCGGGCGACAAGATCGGCAACGCGAAAGTCATTGCGGTTTATGGGAAGGGCGGGATCGGCAAGTCGACGACCAGCTCAAACCTGTCGGCGGCACTGTCGCTGCTCGGCAAGCGCGTGCTCCAGATCGGCTGCGATCCCAAGCATGACTCGACGTTCACGCTGACCAAGAAGCTGATGCCGACCGTGATCGACGTTCTCGAAACCGTCGAATTCCACGCCGAGGAACTCCGCCCCGAAGATTACATGTTCGAAGGGTTCAACGGCGTCATGTGCGTCGAAGCGGGCGGCCCCCCCGCGGGTACCGGTTGCGGCGGTTATGTCGTCGGGCAGACGGTAAAATTGCTCAAGCAGCACCATCTCCTCGAAGACACCGACGTCGTGATCTTCGACGTCCTCGGCGACGTGGTATGCGGCGGTTTCGCTGCACCTCTGCAGCATGCCGAACGCGCGGTCGTCGTCGCCGCGAACGACTTCGACAGCATCTTCGCGATGAACCGCATCGTCGCGGCGATCAAAGCCAAGTCCAAGAATTATGAGGTGCGCATGGCGGGCGTCATCGCCAACCGCAGCGCCGCGACCGACGAAATCGACCGTTTCAATGCCGCGACCGGCCTCAAGACGCTCGCCCATTTCCCCGATCTCGACGCGATCCGCCGCTCACGCCTCAAAAAATGCACCATCTTCGAGATGGAAGACACGCCCGAGGTCGAAGCGGTGCGCAATGAGTATATGCGCCTCGCCGCTGTCCTGTGGGCGGGCACCGACGCGCTCGACGCGATGCCGATGAAGGACCGCGACATTTTCGAGTTTCTGGGCTTCGAATGATGGCGACCGCTTCATACGATACCTACCGTAACGGCCTCGAAACCTATTTCGACCGCACCGCTCGCGATGCGTGGGAGCGATTGACTTCGGATGCACAAGTCAGCGGCATCCGCGCCACCGTCCGCGCCGGGCGCGACAAGATGCGCGCGACGATCCTGGACCTGCTGCCGACTGACATGACGGGTCTGCGCCTGCTCGATGCGGGCTGCGGCACGGGTTCGCTCGCGGTCGAGGCGGCGATGCGCGGGGCCAAGGTCGTCGCGATCGACGTCGCGGCGGGTCTTGTCGACATTGCCCGCAAGCGCGCGCCGGTGGGCCTTGAGATCGACTGGCGTAGCGGCGACATGCTGTCGCCCGGCCTCGGCGACTTCGACCACGTCGTCGCGATGGACTCGCTCATCCACTACAAGGCGTTCGATATCGTCGATGTCGTCACCGCGCTCGCCAGCCGCACGCGCGGTTCGGTTCTGTTTACCTTTGCGCCCAAAACGCCGCTGCTCAGCGCCATGCATACTGCCGGGCTGCTCTTCCCGCGCGCCGACCGCGCGCCCGCGATCATTCCGGTCACCGAACGGCTGCTGCGCGAGCTGCTCGGCAAGGCGATGACGCAGAAGCAGCCGGGCCGCAGCGCCCGCATCTCGGGCGGCTTTTATACCAGCCAGGTCCTGGAAGTGGCGTGAGGACGCTGCTGCGCCCCGACATCTGGAACCGCATCGGCACGCGCTTCCTGCCGTTCGCCGACGCGGCGAGCGCCGAGTTGCCCCTGAGCCGGATCCTGCGCCTGTCGCTATTCCAGGTGTCGGTGGGGATGTCTGCCGTGCTCCTCACCGGCACGCTCAACCGCGTGATGATCGTCGAGCTCAACGTGTCGGCAACTCTGGTCGCGGCGATGGTCTCGCTGCCTTTGCTTTTCGCCCCGTTGCGCGCGCTTATCGGCCACAAGTCCGACACGCACCGCTCGGCGCTCGGCTGGCGGCGCGTGCCCTATATCTGGTTCGGGACGCTGATGCAGTTCGGCGGCTTTGCCATTCTCCCCTTCGCGCTGCTGATCATGTCGGGCGGCGGCGTCGGATCGCCGGTCTATGGACAAGTCGGCGCCGCGCTCGGCTTCCTCCTGGTCGGCGCAGGCATGCATACGACGCAGACCGCCGGCCTCGCGCTCGCGACCGACCTCGCGACCGAGGAAAAAGCCCCCCGCGTCGTCGCGCTGCTTTACGTCATGCTGCTCATCGGGATGATGATCAGCGCGCTCGTCATCGGCCGGCTGCTGGTCGGGTTCACGCCTACGCACCTGGTGCAGGTCGTACAGGGCGTCGCCGCGCTGACCGCCGTCCTCAACATCATTGCGCTCTGGAAGCAGGAGGCACGCGATCCGCGCCGATTCGAAACCGAAACGGTCCGGCCTGCGTTCGCTTCGGTCTGGTCGAGCTTCACCGCGAGCCCCAGCACGCGCCGCCTGCTTGTGGCGATTGGCCTCGGTGCCGCGGCGTTCGCGATGCAGGACGTGCTGCTCGAGCCTTATGGCGGTCAGGTCCTCGGCCTTTCGGTCGGCGCGACCACGTCGCTCACTGCGGTCTGGGCGATCGGCACATTGTTCGGCTTTGCCTGGGCGGCGCGCAGTTTGTCCGACGGTAACGACCCGCATCGGCTCGCGGGCAACGGCGGCGTCGCCGGAATTGCCGCATTTCTGATAATCATCTTTTCAGCGCCGACACACTCGGTCGCGATGCTCGGCATCGGCGCTGCCGCGATGGGCTTGGGCGGCGGCCTGTTTTCAGTGGGAACGCTGACCGCGGCGATGGCATTGTCAAAGGACGGCCGCTCGGGGCTCGCGCTCGGTGCCTGGGGTGCGGTCTCGGCGACCTGCGCGGGAAGCGCGATCGCGCTCGGTGCGCTGCTGCGCGACGCGATGGCGACGGCATCGGGCTACACCGCCGTGTTCCTGACCGAAATCGCTCTGCTGATTGCGATGCTGGTCGCGATCGGACCGCTCGTCCGTCGTGTCGGCGGCGCGTTCGAAACCTACCCAACGCGGAAATTCGGCCTGACCGAATTTCCGTCCTGAACCGCCTGGAGGGAAGTTGCCATGACTGTGCTGTTGTTTGGAAATGTCGATTGGGCGCTGCTCGCGCTCTGGGCATTTTTCATCTTCTTCATCGCGCTGGTGGTTTATCTGCAGCGCGAGTCCTATCGAGAGGGCTACCCGCTCGAAGACGCGACGACCGGCCGCTACGATCGGTCGCGCGATCCGGTGTACATGCCGCGCAAGAAGATTTTCAAACTGCCTTTCGATCGCGGCACCGTAGCGGTTCCGCGCGACCGCGATGCCGACGCCGAACCGGTCGAGTTCGCCGCGCGCCGGGCCGACCGGGCGGCGGGATCGCCTTACATCCCGACGGGAAACCCGCTTGTCGACGGCGTTGGCCCCGCTTCATGGGCCAACCGCGCGAAATTGCCCGATCTCGATTTCGAGGGTCATCCGCGCATCGTACCGATCGGCGCATCCGGGTTGTGGCTCGAAGCGCGCGATCCCGATCCGCGCGGCATGACCGTCCGGGGCGTCGACGGTGCCGTCGCTGGAACCGTCGCCGACCTGTGGGTCGACAAGGCTGACCGGCTGATCCGCTACCTGACCGTCGATACCGGCATGCGCAGCGCGCTCGTACCGATGGCGATGGCAAAAATCGACCGCCGCCGCCGCACGGTCACGGTCGACGCCGTGCGTGCCGACCAGTTCGCCGACGCGCCTGCGATCGACGGCGGCGACATGATCACCTTTTACGAGGAGGAACGCGTCCAGGCCTATTTCGGCGGCGGTTATCTCTACGCGACGCGCGGCCGGCAGGAGCCGCTGCTATGATCGCCGAGCATGAAAGCGAGCCGGTCCCCGGCCTGCCCGGGCCGCTCCCTGAAGGCGAGGCCATCATCTGGCAGGGTGCGCCGGACTGGAAACGGCTCGCGCTCGACGCGCTCCACGTCCGCGCGGTCGCGATCTATTTCGCCGCGCTGACCGGGCTCGGCGTCGTCCAGGCGCTCCGCGGAGCGGCAACCTGGACCGGGTTTGGCATGACCGTTACAGTCGGGCTGCTCGGCGTTTCCATCCTGGCTGCGATCGCGTGGGGATCGGCACGGACGACATTGTACACGATCACGAACCGCCGCGTCGTCATGCGGATCGGGATCGCGCTTCCCAAGTGCATCAATCTGCCGCTCGCGACGATCGGATCGGCCGATCTGGCGCTCAATGCCGATGGCACGGGTAACGTCGCGCTGTCGCTCAACACGGCGCAGCGGCTCGGCTATCTTCAGCTCTGGCCCCATGCGCGCCCCTGGCAGTTGAAGGACCCGCAACCCATGCTGCGCGCGGTTCCCGATGCGCAGCAGGTTGCGACCAAGATCGCGCGCGCTTGCGGTGCGCGCCTCGCAGCGGTCCCGCAACCTCCACTCGAACAGGCGATCGCGGCGTGAGCGGGCACAGCCATCACGCCGAAAAGTTCCCCAAGGGGATGCTGGCGCTCGCCGGGGTTCTGCTTGGCGGCACAGTGCTGCTGACCGCGACCGTTCGTTTGACCGGCATGCCGCCGCAATCGTCGCCGACGATCGAGCGCGCAGCTGCGAAGGTCGCTGCGGTCAAAGCGCGCGACCTGAGCTTCGCCGACCAGCCCGACGGCTCGGTCCGGATCGTCGACGTCGCGACTGGCGAGGTTGCGGGCGGCGTTGCGCGAGGGGCCGAAAGCGGCTTCATCCGCGGCGTCATGCGCGGGCTGATGCGCAATCGTCACCAGCGCGGTGTCGGCATCGGTCCGCCCTTTCGTTTGACCTTGTGGGCGAACGGCCAGCTATCGATCACCGACACGACGTCGGGCTATGTCACCGACCTTAGCGGCTTTGGAGATACCAACCGCGCCGAAGTGATGAGGTTACTCAAGTGAGCCGCGCGTTCGACACGCCCTGTACGATCGAAATCGAACATGGCTTCGACCATCTTCATGCGCATGTCGAACTCGACGGCGATGTGCCGATCTATCCGGGCGACAAGGTTCGTGTCCACGGCGCGGCGATCCGCCTGCCTTACGGCGAGCGGCTGGTCGAGCACCGCATGGCGACGGTGACGCGCGCTACGGCGCTGGGCCGGGCGTGGACGCGGTTTCGCGCGCGCTTCGAGATCACCGAACTTTACGAACTCAGCTTTTCGAACGGGCGCAGCGTATGACCGAAATGGTTCACGACTTTACGAAGGAAGATGCGCATGCGATCGCCACGCAGGACACGGTGCTGTCGCCGCGTTTCTACACCACGGACTTCGACGCCATGGACAAGATCGACGTCAGCCTCGTCCGCGCCGAATGGGATGCGCTGATCGCCGAAATGGCGAGCGACCCGAACAAGAATCATTTCAAGAAGGAAGAAAGCTTCGTGGGGCTCATCGCCGCGATGGAGCCAAATCTGCGCAGGGAGTTCGTCGACTTCCTCGTCTCGTCGCTGACATCCGAATTCTCGGGCTGCATCCTTTATGCCGAAATCGCAAAGCGGACCAGGAACCCCGACGCCAAGGCGCTGTTCAAGCTGATGGCGCGCGATGAAAGCCGCCACGCAGGCTTCATCAATGACTCGCTCAAGGATGCGAATATCGGCATCGATCTGAGCTTCCTGACCAAGACCAAGAAATACACCTTTTTCCGCCCGAAATTCATCTTCTACGCGACGTATCTGAGCGAAAAGATCGGCTATGCGCGCTACATCACGATCTTCCGCCACCTACAGGCGAACCCCGACCGGATGATCCATCCGATCTTCAACTGGTTCGAACAATGGTGCAACGACGAGTTTCGCCATGGCGAGGCGTTCGCGCTGCTGATGCGCGCCGATCCCAAGCTGCTGACCGGGCTCAACAAACTGTGGATCCGCTTCTTCCTCGTCGCGGTCTATGCCACGATGTACGTCCGCGACCATGCCCGCCCGCATTTCCACGCCGCTTTGGGCATCGATCCGACCGACTATGACTATACCGTGTTCCGCACGACGTCGCAGATCACGCGACAGGTCTTTCCGATCGTCCTCGACAGCGATTCGCCGAAATTCCGCATGCTGATGGACAAGATCCTGCGCGCCAATCAGGAATTGCCGACCGCAAATATCTTTGGCCGCGCCAAGGCCTATGCGACCATCGGCATCAGCATGGTGCGCCTCTATTTCATGCGGACGCAAGACAACGCGCTGCCCGTCGCCACGCGACTGGTTCCCGCCTGGTGACGATGGCCACGCACGGCCTGCCGCTGCTTTACGTGGTGATGCTGTGGTTCATGTCGACGGCGTTGGTCGTCGCGCTCGATCACCGCGCGCGGGCGCAAAAGGTGCTGTCGTTTGCAGGTGCCGCCGCTTGCGCCGCGCTTGCTGTCATCGGCTTGCTCGCGCCCAGCAGCGATGCGTTCGCCGCCTACGCGTCGTTTACCGCAGCGCTGGTCATCTGGGGCTGGCACGAGCTGAGTTTCCTGACCGGTGCGGTGACAGGGCCGCGTCACGCCCCGCTTCCAGACGGCGCTAAGGGCTGGACGCGCTTTCGCCTTTCGGCCGCGACCGTTATCCATCATGAACTCGCGCTTGCGGTCACGCTTCTGCTGCTCGTCATCATCAGTCGCGGCCTGCCCAATCAAACAGGCGCGGCGGCGTTCGCGATCCTCTTTGCGATGCGGCTGTCGACCAAGCTCAACATCTTTCTGGGCGTGCCCAATTTCGCAAGCGACATCCTGCCGCCGCCGCTTGCCTACCTCAAAAGCTATTTCCGCAAGGCGCGCTTCAACGCGCTGATGCCGCTGTCGCTCATTGCCGGCGCGGCGCTGACGTTCGCGCTCGGCAGCATGGCGATCGATGCGCCAGGCGACGCCGCGATCGGCTATACGCTGCTCGCGACGATCGCGGCGCTTGGCGTCGTCGAACATCTGTTTCTGGTGCTGCCGATCGGCGACACCGCTCTCTGGCGCTGGGCGATCCCCAACGCCAAACGAACATAAGACGGGAGGGGCGTATGGATTACGAGGCTTTGTTCACCGAACAGCTCGACGCGTTGCGCGACGCGGGCAACTACCGGGTGTTCGCCGAACTCGCGCGCGAACGTGGTGCCTTCCCCAAGGCGAAGCGCTATGCCGACGACGGGCAGGTCCAGGACGTCACCGTCTGGTGCTCGAACGACTATCTCGGCATGGGCCAGCACCCAAAGGTCCTCGACGCGATGCACGACACGCTCGACCGGTGCGGCGCCGGCGCAGGGGGCACGCGCAATATCTCGGGCACCAGCCACGAGCATGTCCTTCTCGAATCCGAGCTCGCCGATCTTCACGGCAAAGAGGCGGCACTGATCTTCACCAGCGGTTATGTCTCGAACTGGGCCGCGCTCGGTACGCTCGCGTCGCGCCTTCCCGATTGCGTGGTCCTGTCCGACGCGCTCAACCACGCGTCGATGATCGAAGGCATCCGCCACAGCCGTGCGCAATGCCTGAAGTTCAGGCACAACGACGCCGACGACCTCGACCGCCTGCTAAGCACGATCGAGCCCGGCCGTCCAAAACTCGTCGCTTTCGAAAGCGTCTATTCGATGGATGGCGACATCGCCCCGATCGCCGAAATCCTCGACGTTTGCGAAAAACATGGTGCGATGTCCTACATCGACGAGGTTCACGCCGTCGGCCTCTATGGCCCGCGCGGCGGCGGCGTCGCCGAACGCGAAGGGCTGATGGAGCGTATCACCGTCATCGAAGGCACGCTCGGCAAGGCGTTCGGCGTCATGGGCGGCTACATCGCCGGTTCAAAAGCCATGTGCGACTTCGTGCGCAGTTTCGCGAGCGGCTTCATCTTCTCCACCGCGCTCCCGCCGGCGATCGCCGCGGGTGCCGCAGCCTCGATCAGGCATCTGAAGGCCAGCCAGATCGAACGCGTTCGTCACCAGAACCGCGTCGCCATCGTTCGCGCCCGGCTCGACGCGCTCGGCATCCCGCACATCGACAACCCCAGCCATATCATACCCGTGATGGTGGGCGACCCGCATCACTGCAAGATGATCAGCGACTGGCTGATGGCGAACCATGGTATCTATGTGCAGCCGATCAATTACCCGACGGTGCCCAAGGGCACCGAGCGCCTGCGCATCACCCCCTCGCCGGTCCATACCGACGACGACATCGACAAGCTGGTCGAGGCGTTGAGCGAAATCTGGTCGCAATGCGCGCTGGCGCGGCGGGCGGAGGCAGCTTAGCGCTCAGCCGAGGTGCCGCTGCCCACGCGCGCCCGCCAGCGCGACCTGCCGGTGCCGTTCGGCATAGCCGACACGTTGCGCATCGTTGCGCGCCGCGTGGCATCGCGGGCAACTGACGCCTTCGACATAGTGCGCCGAAGACATGTCGCCGCGGCTGACAGGCATCCGACAGGCGTGGCAAAGGTCGTGCGTCCCGGGCGCAAGACCATGGCCGATCGCGACGCGCGAATCGAAGATGAAACACTCGCCGGTCCATCGACTGTCGACGGCGGGCACGTCCTCGAGATATTTCAATATGCCGCCCTTCAGGTGATAGACCTCGTCGATCCCCTCGGCCTTCAGCAAAGCCGTCGCTTTTTCGCAGCGGATGCCGCCGGTGCAGAACATGGCAATCTTCTTGCCCACAAGTGCTTCCCGGTTGGCCCGCGCCCACGCCGGAAACGCGCTGAAGCTCGCGGTTTTCGGGTCAACAGCCCCGGCGAATGTCCCGATCGCCACTTCATAATCGTTGCGCGTGTCGATGACGATCGTGTCGGGATCGTCGACGAATGCATTCCAGTCGACCGCCTCGACATAATGACCCGATCCGGTCAGCGGATCGATGTCGGGCACTCCCATCGTCACGATCTCGCGCTTCAGCCGAACTTTCATCCGGAGGAAGGGCATTGTGCCGGCGAAGGAATTTTTGACATCAAGATCGCGACATCCCGGCAACATGCGCACATGATCGCACATTGTCTCGACTGCGGTCGATGATCCTGCGATCGTGCCGTTGACGCCTTCGCTGGCGATCAGCAGCGTACCGCGTATTCCGGCCGCCTCTGCTGCGATCTTCAAATCCGTGACGATCCGCGCCGGATCATCGAAGCGCGCGAAGCGATAAAGCGTGGCGACGCGGATATAGTGACGGCCGGACATCGCGTCTGCGGTGGCAGATAGGCGACGTCCGGCGCAACCGATATCAGTTGCAGCGACGCTTTGACGTGCTGCGTTCGATTTCGCGACCGGCAAGCGCGCCGAGTGCGGCGCCACCCAGCGTGCCGAGCGTTCGGTCACCGCCGGTATCGATCGCGCGACCCGCCAACACGCCGGCGACACCGCCGACGATCAGACCGGTCGTTCCGTCCGAACGGCGGCAATAGCGACGGCCGTCCTTGCCGACCCATTCCTTGTACACGGTTTTCGCTTCGGCCGGCGTGACGACGGCAAGCGTCGGCGCAACCATTGCGACGGCACTCATGGCATAAATCAGATGACGCATGACAAACTCCCTTGCGACCCAAAGACTGTTAGAACGCAGTCCCTATGCGCGCGGTTGCATGAACCGGAAGCAACATGATGTTCATCCAATCGCGGTCAGCGCCTGCGCGAAATCGGCGATCAGGTCGTCGGCGTTTTCCACCCCCACCGAAATCCGCACGAGGTTGTCGCCGATGCCGAGTGCGTCCTTGCGCTCCTGCGGCACCGACAAATGCGTCATCGCCGCCGGTGCGCTTGCAAGCGTCTCGGTGCCGCCGAGGCTGACCGCGAGTTTGGCGATCTTCAGCGCGTCGAGGAAGGCGAACGACTCGCGCTCACCGCCGTTCAGATAGAGCGAGAAGGTCGAGCCCGCGCCGCTGCAATGCCGGTCGTAAATGTCGCGCTGCCGCGTGCCGGGTTCAAGGAAGCCCAGATAGCCGACGCTTTCGACCTGCGGCTGCTGGGCCAGGAATTCGCAGACCTTGGCTGCATTTTCGCCCGCGCGGCTCATGCGGAGCTCGAGCGTTTCGAGACTGCGCAACAGCATCCACGCCGAATGCGGATCGGTGATCGTGCCGATCGTGTTGCGCATCATGCGTATCGGATTGATCATCGCCTTCGATCCGACCGCGCCGCCCGCGACGAGATCGCTGTGTCCGCCGGCATATTTGGTCAGGCTGTAGAGCACGAGGTCCGCACCCTGCTTCAACGGCTTGGCCCACAGCGGCCCGAGGAACGTGTTGTCGATCACGATCGGTGGCAGGTCATCGGCTGCAAACGCCGCGTCGCGCGCCGCCGCCACCGCCTCGACATCGACAAGGGCATTGGTCGGGTTCGCCGGGCTTTCGAGATAGACGAGCGCGACATGACCCATCGTCTTGGCCTGTGTCATCGCGGCGTCGATCTCCTGACGCGTCGCGCCTGCTGGAAAGTCGATCCAGTGCACCCCGAAACGTCCAAGGATGCGCCCGATCAAAGTCTCCGTCGCGGCATAAAGCGGTGCCGAATGGACGATGACATCACCCGGTTTCACCAACGCGAGCATCACCGTGGCGATCGCCGACATGCCGCTCGAAAACACGAGCGCATCCTCGGCATCTTCCCACACGCCAAGCCGGTCCTCGAGAATCTCCTGGTTCGGCCCGTTGAAACGCGAATAGACGAGGCCTTCCGCCCCGCCCGGCCGCTTGCCCGTGACGCCTTCGAAGAAGCGCTTTCCCGCAGCCGCATTCTCGAACACGAAGGTCGAGGTGAGGAAAATCGGCGGCTTCAGCGATCCTTCGGACAGCGCCGGGTCGAAGCCGTGGCCCATCATCAAGGTTTCGGGGGCGAGGCGGCGATTGCCGATCGTCAATATGTCGGGCTTCGGACGGCGGCGCGCGGTGATCCCGCTCAGTTCGGCTTCGTCGGTCATTTGCTACACTCCGTTCTGTTACCGTCATTGCGAGCGCAGCGGAGCAATCCATTCGGACCGCGCAATCTGGGTTGCTTCGCCGCGCTCGCAATGACGAAGGTTACAAACCAATCAGCGATATCTGTCGACCATAGTCGGGTTCGCCGGCATGTGTCGCGCGTCGAAAACTGAAAAAGCGCTCGGGCTGCGCATAGGTGTCGAGGCCGAGCGCCGCCACGCGCCGGACGCCGGCCCCTGCAATCTGCTTTGCGACATAGGCTTCGAGGTCGAATTGGAAATGTCCTGCCCGCCCGCCCACGGTGAAGAAGCGCTCGTTTGCCCGGTCGGCGGCGACAAAGCGTTCGGCGAACGCGGCATCGACTTCGTACGAGCGCTGCGCGATGCAGGGGCCGATCGCCGCAGCGATGCGGTCGCGTCGCGCGCCAAGCGTTTCCATCGCGGCAATCGTCGCGTCGGTCACTCCGCCCAGCGCGCCTTTCCACCCTGCATGCGCCGCACCGATCACGCCCGCTTCGGCATCGGCGAACAGGACCGGCGCACAATCGGCGGTCAGGATGCCGAGCACCATGCCGGGCTTGGCGGAAACGATCGCATCGGCATGCGGGCGCGCATCGTCGGGCCATTGATCGGCGACGACGACTGCAGCCGAATGCACCTGATAGACCGTCACGAGCCGAGCCCCCGGGGCGACGGCGTTCGTTGCGCGCAATCGGTTTTCCGATATCGCCACGGGATCGTCGCTCGAGCCGATCCCGACGTTCAGCCCCGCGACGAGCCCGGTCGAGACGCCGCCGCGACGCCCCAGAAAGCCGTGGCGCGTGCCCGCGAGCGCATCGGAAATGACCTTGTCGATCACGCGAAGCCCGCAGGCACGAGCCACCCGCCGCCGGTCAGCCCCAAGGCCCGAAACAAGGTTCCCATTTGCGCCGCATCGGTCAGACGATGATACGCCTCTGTCAAATCGTCTGCGCGCGCGGGCGATTGACGGGCCAGCGCCGCCGCACGCGATGAGATCCCAAGTGCCCCCAGGAAGTCACGCTGTGACACCGGCCCGTGGACTTTGGCACCGGCGATGGCCGCGGCAGTGCCGAGCGTCGCGAAGTCGACGTGCGCGCTCAGGTCGAGCGAGCCCGGGGTGTCGAAGGGGTTGGCGAACATGTGGCCGCGCACCGCTTGCAACGTCTCGCCGATCGCAGGACCGTCGTAGCCATAATCGACGATCAGTGCCGCTCCGCCCTGTGCGGCCAGTCGCCGCGCGAGATGGCGGATAACGCCGACGCTGGCGGGCGACGTCTCGATGATACTGCCCGCAGGCGCGCTCCGAAGCGGTTCAGGGACGATCGCGTCGGGCACGGGCTTGCCAGTCACGGGCACGAACAGCATGTCCTGGCAGGCGACGAGCCGCTGGTGCCAGACATCGCGCCCGCGCACCAGCTGCTCGATCGGCAAGGCGTCGAAAAATTCGTTCGCGACGACGAGGAGTGCTCGATCGCAAGGCAGAGTGGTGACATCGTCGTGCCAGGTCGCGTCCGCGAAACGAACCGCCTGTTCGGCGCGCAATCGCGCCGACGTTTCGACAAAGTGCACGGCCGGGGCCAGCCCCACCGCAACCATCGCCCGCATCGCATCGACCGCGAGCGTCCCGCGTCCGGGTCCAAGCTCGACATAATGGCATGCCGGTCGTCCCGCACGGTCCCAGACATCGGCAAGCGCGACGCCGATCAGTTCGCCGAACATCTGGCTGATCTCGGGCGCGGTGATGAAATCGCCGCCGATCGCACGCGCTTGCGCATAATATTGCGCGTTCGCCGCCGCCATGAACTGCGACACCGGCATCGGCCCCGCCAGCGTCATCGCGCGGGCGAGGCGTTCGGGGAGCAATCCGTCCGCGCTGTCAGGCGACGCTGGCACTGCCCGCGATCGCTTCGACGCGGACACGCCGCTTTTTCGCGGTGACGACCAGGTAAAGCCCCGCGATCAGCATCGGCAGCGACAGCGTCTGCCCCATCGTCAGACCCCACGACAGATGCTCGAGCCCGGCATCGGGTTGGCGCACCAATTCGAGCAGGCTGCGCGAGAGACCGTAAATTATGAGCCCGGTGCCGACGAGCTTGCCCGGCTGATACCGCGCGTCGGTCTTCCAGAACATGACCCACAGGACCAGGAACATCACCACGCCTTCAAGCCCCGCTTCATAAAGCTGGCTCGGATGCCGCGGTTCGGGGCCGGCCCCTGGAAAGACGATCGCCCATGGAAGGTCGGTCGGCCGTCCCCACAATTCGCCGTTGACGAAATTGGCAAGCCTTCCGAAGAAAAGCCCGAACGGCGTCGCGCATGCAACATAATCGCACACGCGCAGCAGGTTCAGCTGATGCTTGCGCGCGAAGAACCACAGGCCGAGGATGACGCCCAGAAAGCCGCCATGAAGCGACATGCCGCCTTCCCAGAGCTTTAGCATCGACAACGGGTCGCCGAGCATCTCGGGCTTGTAGAACAAGATGTAGCCGATCCGCCCGCCAAGGATGATGCCGAGCGTCGCGTAAAAGACGAAGTCGTCGGCGTGACGCTTGCTCATGGGTGCGCCCGGCTGCGCGATCAGACGCGTCAGATACCACCAGCCGATCAATATGCCCGCGATGTAGGCGAGACTATACCAGCGCAGCTTGAAAAAGCCGAGGTCGAGCGCAATCGGCGACAAATGGAGATCGGTCCATTGGATGGCGGCCGCAGCATCGGTGGCCAACTGCAAGATCAAGGCTTTTCCCTTTGCGTTTCGCGCTCCATAACGGTGTCAAACGATAAGACCAAGCGGAGAGAGATGAATGCCATCAGCGCTCGATTTGCGGATCGACGAGTCCATCGCGAGCCAGTCGGTCGAAGGCGGACCGCTGCCGCTTGGCACATACAAATTGCCCTGCGGCGTCGAGGTGCCGACAATCACGGCGGCACCTGAAACGCTCGGCGACTATTTCGCGCATTTCTGCGGGCAGCACGGCGATGCCGATTTCATCGTCGACGGTGACGAGCGGCTGAGCTTTGCGCAAGCTCATGCCGCGGCGACCGACGTCGCGCACGAACTCGTCGCGACTTACAGCGTGCGCAAGGGCGACCGCGTCGGCATTGCCATGCGCAACGCGCCGACGTGGATCATACTCTACATGGGTACGCTCATGGCCGGCGGCGTCGCCACGTTGCTTAACGGCTGGTGGCAGGGCGGGGAATTATGCGCAGGCATCGCCGAAGTCGGCTGCAGCCTCGTCTTCGCCGATCCGCCGCGCGCTGCGCGTGTTGCCGACTGCGGAGACGATCCGGGCTGCACGATCGTCACGGTCGACGTCGCGCTGCCGCTCGATCAGGCACTCGAACCGGTGCTTAAAAATAGGATAAAAACGACATTGCCCGACATGTCGGGCGACGACTTGGCCACCATCCTGTTCACGTCGGGATCGACTGGCCAGTCGAAGGGTGCCTATTCGACGCACCGCGCCGTCATGCAGGCGACGTTCTGTTACATCGCGCAGGCGCTGATGCAGCTTCAGATCGGCACGGAGGACGGAACGATCCGCGAACCGCGCCCGCAGCACGCGATCCTGATGACGGTCCCGCTGTTCCACGTCACCGGCGAAATCCCGATGCTGCTGATCAGCTTTGCGATCGGTCGCAAGCTGGTGATGATGCCCAAGTGGGACGCGCTGAAGGCGATGCAGCTGATCGACGCCGAGCGGATCACCAACTTCACCGGTGTGCCGCTGATGAGCTGGGAGATCATGAACCACCCCGACCGCGCGCAGTACGACCTTTCGACGATTCAGACTTTCGCCGCCGGTGGCGCGCCGCGCCCGCCCGAACACGTCCGCCGTCTCAACGACGAGATGCCAGCACCGCCCGCGCTCGGCTACGGCCTCACCGAAACCAATGCCGTCGGCTGCGGCTCGTTTTCGACCAACTATCTCGAGAAACCCAATTCGACCGGCCGCGCTTACAGGCCGCTGGTCGATCTTGCCATCCTCGACGATGCCGGCCACGCGGTGGCGCAGGGCCAACGCGGAGAGGTCTGCATCCGTAGCGTGTGCAACTTCAGCGGCTACTGGAACCGCGAGGATGCAACCGCTGCGGCGATGACTGCCGACGGCTATTTCCGCACCGGCGACATCGGCTATCTCGACGCCGACAGCTATCTGTTCATCGTCGACCGCAAAAAGGACATCATCATTCGCGGCGGCGAGAACATCAGCTGTCAGGAGGTCGAGGCCGCACTCTACGCACATCCCGCCGTCGCCGAAGCCTGCGTGTTCGGGCTGCCCGACGAGCGTCTCGGCGAAATCGTCGGCGCGGTCGTTCATTACCACCCGGGCGACCATGTCAGCGACGAAGCACTGCGCTTCTTTTTAAGCGAACACATCGCCACGTTCAAATTGCCCGCACAGCTCTGGTCGTCCGAAGCGCCTCTTCCTCGCCTAGGAACCGAAAAGATCGACAAGGTTGGACTGCGCAGCCGCTTTCGCGCGGAGTTCTCGGCGACGTCAACCGTAACGGCTTAGCGGTGAACCGTGCATATTTGTCGTTGAACTGCTTTATCGGATGATCTAGACTGCGGCCTCCGCATGAAGGAGACATGGATATGAAGGACGGCGTCCTCTCGCCAAAGGGCGAACGCTCGCCCGGCGGCAAACTCGGCATGGCGATCCTCATCGGGATACTGCTCTCAATTCCGCTCTTTGCGATGTGGCTGCTCGTCTACGATCGTCAGTCGCAATCCGAAACCGCACAGGCGTCGATCGCCGAAGGCTGGGGTGGCCCGCAGACGATGGCGGGGCCGCAGCTGATCATCCCCTATCAGGGCGAAACGACCGAAACCGTCGAGGAGGGCGGCAAGCAGGTCACGCGCACCAAGACGGTGTGGCGCGAACTGACGCTTGCCCCCGAAGTCGCGACGATCGCGACCGACGTCAAACCGACCAAGCGAAAACGATCGATTTACGAAGCCGTCGTCTATGATGCCAAGGTCGGCGGACAGGCGCGCTTTGCCTTGCCGCAGGATCTCGCGCGATTTGGCGTCACCCCCGGCGCCCTCGCGCTCGACCGTGCCGAACTGCGCTTCGGTCTCAGCGACGCCCGCGGCCTTTATGGCCCCCCACCCCGGGTCAGCGTCAACGGCAAGGCGCTTGCATTGCAGCCCGGCAACGGCCTTCCGGCCACGAACGGTGCAGGCTTCTTCACCTGGCTCGACGCGACGCCGCTGCTGTCGGGTCCGATCGCTGCGAACTTCAGTTTCGACTTCCGCGGCAACGGCTGGCTGACGCTCAGCCCGCGTGCCGGCGACACCACGTGGACGGTCAAGTCGAGCTGGCCCTCCCCGAGCTTTCAGGGTGGTTTCCTGCCGCTGACGCCAAAGGTCGGCGCAGATGGGTTCGCGGCCACCTACCGCATCGGCAACCTGGCGCTCGGCCAGTCGCTGCTGCAATCGAACGATGCCGCCCCCGTCGAGCGCAACAGCGCGCCTGCGCGCGGCGTGACGTCGCAGCCCGCAGGCGATTACGACGCGCGGGTCAACCTGATCCAGCCGGTCGACCTTTACGATCAGGTGAGCCGTGCCGCCAAATACGGGTTTCTGTTCATCGGCTTCACCTTCCTTGCCTTCCTCATGTTCGACGTCATCGGCGGGGTGAAGATCTCGGGCGTCGAATATCTGCTGGTCGGCGTCGGCCTCATCCTGTTTTTCGTGCTGCTGCTGGCGTTCGCCGAAGTCATCGGTTTCACGCTCGCCTATCTGCTCGCGAGCGCGGCGATCATCGGGCTCATCACCGCCTACTCGGCCGCGGTCCTGAAAAGCTGGAAACGCGCCGGCTATATCGGCGGGTTGCTGACCGCGCTTTACGCGGTGCTCTACATCCTGCTCAGCCTCGAAGCCTATTCGCTGCTGATCGGGTCGGTGATGCTGTTCGTGGCACTCGCGGCGGTGATGTACGTGACACGCAACCTCGACTGGGGCGGCCGCCGCGACGCGCCGATGCCTGTCGCTTGAATAGAAAGGGGGGAGGAGGCGGCGGCCCCCTCCCCGCGTTCGTCGGCGTCAGGCGGCTTGCGCTTGGCCTGCGGCGTCGTTGTTCGCTTCGAGCACCGGCGTTGGCTCACCCGCCTTACCGGCACCGATCGCGACCTTGCGCGGGCGCATGGCTTCGGGGATTTCGCGGACAAGATCGATCGTCAGCAGCCCGTTGTCGAGCGCCGCACCTTTCACCTGGACGTAGTCGGCCAGCTCGAACTTGCGCTCGAAGCTGCGCGCCGCGATCCCGCGGTGAACAAAGGTACGTCCTTCGTCGCCGTCGACCTTCTTGCCCGTCACGATAAGCAGGTTCTGCTGCGCGGTCATGTCGATTTCCTGCGCTGTGAAGCCTGCGACCGCAAGCGTGATCCGGTACGAATCGTCGCCCTGCCGCTCGATGTCGAAGGGCGGATAATTGTCGACCGCGGGCGTCTGCGCGGCAGTCTCGAGCACGTCGAACAGCCGGTCGAAGCCGATCGCGGAGCGGCGATAGGGGGTAAAGTCGAATGTATTGCGCATGTGTTCAGTCCTTTCAAAGCAACTGGTTTCATGCCGGACCCGATTGGCATCCGGCACCATCAATCTGGGACGCGCCACGCGACTTTCAAGGCGGGTTATGTAAAATTATCAGGCTGCCGCACCCCGCGAGCGGAGCAACCGGCATAAGGCAGGCCGCCGGCTTAGCCGTAGCGAACTGCAATCGTCCGGCGGCGCATCGCGCCACCGACCATCCCGAAGCCGCATATCATCAGCGCCCAGCTGGCGGGTTCTGGGACGGCCGTTACAGCCGTAATCGTCGCTGAAAACGTCAAATCCTGAGAGCCGTTAACGACCTGATCAAAGGACAGCTCATTGAGATTGGCGCCCAATGCCCGACCGGTGATCGCCCTGCCCAGGTTCGGGTTGGCGTTCGAGACGGCACAAGCACCACCGCCGAACGGATTGCACGACGAAACATTCGCCTGGCCCGTGCCCGTGGTAAAGTAGGTGCTGAGAAATGCCACATAGTTCTGGCCCGCCGTCAATTTGACGCCGGTCGGATTGAAATCGAGCAGGCCCGAAGCACCGGCGACGGCATTGCTCCGCCAGATTTCGGCACCCGGCGTGAACGTCGTCGTGAGCGGACCATTCAAAGCGTAAACGATCGCCTGAACCGACGTCAGGTTCGACCCGCCGAGAAGCGTGAACTGAAGGTTGGTCAGGTTGCCGGTCGTCGACGCGGCAAAGCTTTCTCCGATGAAGACGGTCTGGCAGCCGCCGCCCTGATAAGGCCAGCCGCACAGGGGTCCGACGTTCGAACCGCCGTTGGGGTTGCTGATAACTTCGGCGCGCGCCGGCACGGCCCCGAAACTGGCCACGGCAGCAGCTGCGACAAAAAGCGTCTTCATAAACCATTTCCTTAGGCGGCGTTGGACACTGGAGCGTTTCGAAAACCAGACTTCTGGAAATCTCCAATCGTTTCGGAAGGAGCGTCCTGCCCTCGCCGATCCAATAGGGCGTGACACACGTAGGTGACGCTTCGGTGACGAACGCGCGAAGTTTTAACTATATACTCTTGCGGAATGCACTTGCGCTTGCCCGCCGCCGTTTGCAAATGGGAGGGTAGTCACAGGACAACACAGCAATGGCCGAATTCACCCTTCCCGTAAACAGCAAGATCAGGTCGGGCGGCAAGGTTCACAAGGCCGACGGTGCCGCGCGCGCGAAGACGTTCAAAATCTATCGCTACGACCCCGACAGCGGCGAGAATCCGCGTTACGACAGCTTCGAGATCGACCTCGACAATTGCGGTCCGATGGTTCTCGACGCGCTCGGCAAGATCAAGGGCGAGATCGATTCGTCGCTGACATATCGCCGCTCGTGTCGCGAAGGCATTTGCGGGTCGTGCTCGATGAACATCGACGGCAAGAACGGTCTGGCGTGCACCACCGCGATCGAGGACATCAAGGGCACGGTGACGATCACCCCGCTGCCGCACATGGACGTCATCAAGGATCTCGTCCCCGACTTCACCCGCTTTTACGCGCAATATGCGAGTATCCAGCCGTGGCTGAAGACCGTCACCCCGACGCCGTCGGGGCAGGAGCGTCTGCAGTCGCCCGAAGATCGCGCCAAGCTTGACGGGCTGTACGAATGCATCCTGTGCGCCTGCTGCTCGACCAGCTGCCCGAGCTACTGGTGGAACAGCGACAAGTTCCTGGGCCCCGCGATCCTGCTGCAGGCCTATCGCTGGCTCGCCGACAGCCGCGACGAGATGACCGGCGAGCGCCTCGACGAACTCGAAGACCCGTTTCGCCTTTATCGCTGCCACACGATCATGAACTGCGCCAATGCCTGCCCCAAGGGTCTGAACCCCGCGCGTGCGATCGCCGAGATCAAGAAGATGGCGGTCGAACGGGCGGTCTGACTCGGGGTGCCCGACCAAGCCGCGTTCTACTTCGGCGAAGATCCCGATCATCCCGGCTGGCACAGCTGGCGATTGCGTGACGAAACGCGCTACAACGGTTTTCTCGGCCCCTTGCTGGTCCGGCGCGATGGCGAATTCGCGCGCGTGCGCATGACCCCCGAGCATCGTCACTCGAACCTCAGCGGCAAGCTCCACGGCGGAACGACGCTTGGCTTCATCGATGTGGCGTTGTTCGGTGCCGCGCGGATTTTCGGGCTGATCGACGCGGCGACTGCGGTCACGCTCGACCTTTCGGTGCAGTTTATCGGCGCGGGCGACGTCGCGCGTGCGCTCGAGGCCGAGGTCGAACTGTTGCGCGAGACGCGACGCCTGCTGTTCATGCGCGGGCTGGTGACGCAGGGCGATCACAAGGTCGCGGCATTTTCGGGGACGATCCGCAAAGCTCCGGCCTCGTGAACGTTCTCGAGCGTTATCGCGCGCTCGTCGCCGCGGGCGAACTCCACGCCGACCCGGTTCAGGCGACAACCGCCGCAAGGCTGGCCCGGCTTCAAGCCGAACTCGAGGCCGTCCCCCCGCGCGGCAGTATCCTCTGGCGCCTCGGCAAAGCCAAACCGCCGCCGCCAAAAGGCGTCTACCTTTGGGGCGGCGTCGGGCGTGGCAAGTCGATGCTGATGGACCTGTTCTTCGACTGCCTGACCATCCGCCGCAAGCGCCGCGTCCATTTCCACGAATTCATGATCGAGGTCCACGATCGCCTGCGCCACGAACGGCTGAACGAACGCGGTGATCCGATCACCCCCACCGTCGCCGCGATCGCCGAAGAGACGCGCGCACTCGCCTTCGATGAAATGGTCGTCAACAATTCGGCCGACGCGATGATATTGTCGCGGCTCTTCACCGGCCTGCTCGACGCCGGGGTCACCGTCGTCACGACATCGAACCGCGCGCCCGCCGATCTTTACAAAGACGGCCTCAACCGCGAACATTTCCTGCCTTTCATCGACAGCATCGAGCGCCGCCTCGACGTCATTGCGCTGAACGGTCCGACCGATTACCGGATGCAGCGTCTGGCCGGCGTCAAGACGTGGCACGTGCCCAACGGTCCCGAAGCCACCGCCGCCGTGCGCGAGGCGTTCTTCAGGCTCACCGACTATCCGCCCGAGGACGCGAAAAACGTGCCGACCGCCGAGATTGACCTCGGTGGAGGACGCAGCCTTCACGTTCCCAAAAGCCTGAAAGGCGTCGCCGTTTTCAGCTTCAAGCGGCTGTGCGGCGAAGCGCGCGGTGCCGCCGATTATCTCGCGATCGCGCGCCGCTATCACAGCGTTTTCGTGGTCGGCATCCCCCGCCTTGGACCCGAGAACCGCAACGAAGCGGCGCGCTTCGTCACGCTGATCGACGCGCTATACGAACATAAGGTCAAGCTGATCGCGACCGCCGACGCCGAACCCGGGGCGCTTTACGACACCGGAGACGGCCGCTTCGAATTCGAACGGACGATCTCGCGGCTGATGGAAATGCAGTCGGTCGACTATCTTGCAGAAGGCCACGGATCGGCTAGCGTGCGCCACACGGAGGAACAGCCATGATAAAACCGATGATGATCGTCGCCGCCACGCTTGCCGGGACACAGGCGCTCGCCAACTCGCACGTCGAAAAGGATGGCGGCGTTTCGACGCGCGCGATGTTCGAGCATGTCATCAACACGCCGACCGTGCTCGGGCGCGGCAAAGTGCCCGAGATGGCGCAGTATCTGGCCGATCAGTTCAAGGCGGCCGGATGGGCAGATGCCGACGTCAGGGTGATGCCCTACGCCACGACCAACGCCGACGGGACGCAAAAGGACCAGACCGCGGCGCTGATCGTGCGCTGGCCTGCGCTCGTCCGCGCGCAGCCCAAGGGCGGCATCATGCTGATGGGTCATATGGACGTCGTCGAGGCCAGGCGCGAGGATTCGACGACCGATCCGTTCGTCCTCACCGAAAAGGACGGCTATTATTATGGCCGCGGCACGATCGACATGAAAGCCGGGATCGTCGGCATCACGCAGGCGCTTATCCATCTCAAAAAATCGGGCTTCAAACCGCGTCGCGACATCGTCGTATTCTTCACCGGTGACGAGGAAACCAACGGCATCGGCGCCGACAGCGGCGCAAAGCTGTGGAAGAACGAAATCGGCAGGATCGAATACGGCCTCAACGCCGATGGCGGCGGCATCGGTTTCACCGCCGACGACAAGCCGTTGGGCGCGAGCCTTCAGACTGCGGAAAAGACATTCGCGGGCTACACCTTTACCGTCCGCAATCGCGGTGGCCATTCATCGAAGCCGCGCAGGGATAATGCGATTTATGAATTGTCGCATGCGCTCGAGCGGCTTGAGGCGTACCGGTTCGAACCGATGCTGAGCGAAACGACACGCGCTTATTTCGCGGCCGCAGCAAAGGTCGATCCGCGGCCCGAGATCGGCACCGCGATCACGCGCTGGCTCGCCAATCCGAACGATGCCGCGGCGGCCGACGCGATCGAAGCCGACGAGACTTATGTCGGCCTTACGCGCACCCGCTGCGTGCCGACACGACTGTTCGGCGGCCATGCCGACAATGCGCTTCCGCAACTCGCCACCGCGATGGTCAATTGCCGCATCTTCCCCGGCGTCGATCCGAATGCGGTCAGGGACCAGCTGGCGGGCATCGCCGGTTCCGACGTGACAGTGACGCGCAACGACAATTATGTCGCCTCGCTCGCCTCCCCGCTGCGGGCCGATGTCACCGCGGCATTCACCAAGGCCGTGACGACATTGCACCCGGGCATGCCGATCGCGCCTGAAATGTCGACCGGGGCAAGCGACGCACGGCCGTTCCGCGTCGCGGGGGTGCCCGTCTACGGCGTCGGCGGCGAATGGGTCCGCGTGCCGGCCGATCTCCGCGCGCATGGCAAGGACGAACGTCTGCCGGTCAAGGCACTCGACGACAACGTCAAGCATTGGGAAATCTTGGTGACCGAGCTCGCGGGCAAATGAAGCGTCTGCTGCTCGCACTGGCAGCGCTGGCCAGCGCGACAGCCGCGCGCGCCGACTGGAAAGCCGACGCGCGCGAGCTTTATGCGCAGGCCATCGCGATACCCACTGTGGCGGGGCGCGACAAGGTCGGCGACCTCGCGCGACTGCTCGCCGCGAGATATCGCGCCGCTGGCTGGGCCGAAGGCGACGTCGTCATCCGCCCTTACGAAAAGACACACGCGCTGATCGTCCGCTGGCGTGCCCCGAAGTCGCGCGCCAAAGCGGTCATGCTGATGGCGCATATGGACGTCGTCGAGGCGCGACGCGACGACTGGTCGATCGAGCCCTTCGTGCTGAACGAAAAGGACGGCTATTTCTATGGTCGCGGCACGGCCGACGACAAACAGGGCGTGGTCGGCATCACATCGGCGCTGCTGCGCCTCAAAGCCTCGGGCTGGACGCCAAGGCGCGACATCATCGTCCTGTTTACTGGCGACGAGGAAACCGACGGCAAGGGCGCCGAACTTGCTGCCAAGGAATGGCCCGAGACGAAGGACGTCGCCTACGTCCTGAATGGCGATGTCGGCGGCGGGCAACGATCGAGCGACGGCACGCTGACGCATTATGAGATTCAGGCCGCCGAAAAAAGCTACATGACCTTCACCTTCACGGTCCGAAACCGCGGCGGCCATAGTTCACAACCCAGGCCCGACAACGCGATTTATCAGCTCGGCGATGCCCTCGCAAAGCTGCGGACCCACCGTTTCGCGCCGTCGCTCAATCCCGTCACGCGTCGCTATTTCGAACTACGTGCCGCGATGCGGGGGCCGCTTGCGGGTGCCATCGCTGCCTATCTGGCGAACCCGCTCGATGCGGCAGCTGCCGACGCGATCGATGCCGACGAGTCCGAACGCGGTGTCACGCGCACGACCTGCGTGGCGACGCGCCTCGAAGGCGGGCATGCCGACAATGCGCTCCCCGCACTTGCCCGAGCAACGGTCAACTGCCGCGTCCTGCCCGGCATCAAGGCGGACGCCGTGAAGGTCGAACTGGTGGCGGCGATTGCCGACCCCGACGTCGTCATCGAACCGACGGCGGTTTACGACAGTGGCCCGGCTTCGGCGCTCGACCCGTCGGTCACAAGTTCGGTGGCGCGGGCGATCAATGCCGTGCACCCCGGCGTCCCCTTGCTGCCGATCATGAGCCGCGGTGCGACCGACGCGACCTATTTCCGCGTCGCGGGCATTCCGGTTTATGGTGTCAACTTCGTCTGGTACCTTGTGCCCGACGATTTTCGCGAGCACGGCCGCGACGAACGGATTGCGGTCGCCGCGTTCTACGAAAATGCCGAAATCTGGCATAGCCTGATTGCCGATCTCGCTTCGCGCTAACGCGAATCAGTCGCAAAGATAAACGGTTTGTCCGGTTGCGGCGCTGCGCCAGAGCGCATAAGGCGCGCCCAATTCCGTTACGCATTGGGAAGGACACGCGCCGCATGGCTCGCAAAAAGATCGCGCTGATCGGCGCTGGCAATATCGGCGGCACGCTCGCCCACCTCGCGGCGCAGAAGGAACTGGGCGACATCGTCCTGTTCGACGTCGTCGAAGGGGTGCCGCAGGGCAAGGCGCTCGACCTGAGCCAGTGCGGCCCGATCGAAGGGTTCGACGCCAAGATTATCGGCACCAATAATTATGCCGACATCGCGGGCGCCGACGTCATCATCGTCACCGCAGGCGTACCCCGCAAGGCAGGGATGAGCCGCGACGACCTGCTCGGGATCAACCTGAAGGTCATGAAAGCGGTCGGCGAAGGCATCAAGGCCAATGCGCCTGGCGCTTTCGTGATCTGCATCACCAATCCGCTCGACGCGATGGTCTGGGCCTTGCGCGAGTTCTCAGGGCTGCCGCATCATATGGTCGTCGGCATGGCGGGCGTGCTCGACAGCGCGCGGTTCAGCCACTTCATTGCCGACGAGTTCAAGGTTTCGGTCCGTGACGTGAACACCTTCGTGCTCGGCGGGCATGGCGACACGATGGTGCCCGTCGTCCGCTATTCGACGGTCAACGGCATTCCGGTGCCCGATCTGGTCGAGATGGGGCTGAGTTCGCAAGACAAGATCGATGCGATCGTCAAGCGCACGCGCGGCGGCGGCGGCGAGATCGTGGCGCTGCTCGGCAACGGCTCGGCCTTCTACGCGCCTGCGGCTTCGGGGATAGCGATGGCCGAAGCCTTCCTCAACGACCAGAAGCGCATCCTGCCCTGCGCCGCCTATGTCACGGGCCAATATGGCGTGAAGGATTTGTATGTCGGTGTTCCGGTGCAGATTGGGGCTGGTGGGGTGGAAAAGGTGATCGAGATCGAGCTGGACGATGCCGACAAGGCGGGACTGACCGTCTCGGTCGATGCAGTGAAGGAACTGCTCGTGGCGTGCCGGGCGATCGATGGGAGTTTGAATTGACATGTTTCCCCGCGAAGGCGGGGATCCAGCCCTATGACAAGAGCTTGGGCCCCCGCCTTCGCGGGGAAACAAATGAGGAAGGTCGATGGAAAAGGCGGGCTTCGTCTACATCATGGCAAGCCAACGTAACGGCACGATTTACATTGGCGTGACGAGCGACCTCATTGGACGAGTATTTCAGCACCGAAACGGATTGGTCGATGGGTTTACGAAGAAATATGGATGCAAGACTCTCGTTTGGTACGAAGCGCATGACACAATCGACGGTGCCCGGCTCCGGGAACTGCAAATGAAGAAATGGAACCGACTGTGGAAATTGCGCGAAATCGAAGCGATGAATCCCGGCTGGAACGACCTGTTCGAGTCTTTGACATAGGGCTGGACCCCCGCCTTCGCGGGGGAACAAAAGGAATCTAGATGAGCATCCTCGTCAACAAGAACACCCGCGTCATCACGCAGGGGATGACCGGCGCGACCGGCACGTTTCATACTGAGCAGGCGCTGGCCTATGGCTCGCAGATGGTCGGGGGCGTTACGCCGGGCAAGGGCGCGACGGTGCATATCGGGCTGCCGATGTTCGATACGGTCGCCGAGGCGGTTGCGAAGACACAGGCGACCGCGAGCGTCGTCTATGTCCCGCCGCCGTTCGCTGCGGACTCGATCCTCGAGGCGACCGACGCCGAAGTGCCGCTGATCGTGTGCATTACCGAAGGCATTCCGGTGCTCGACATGGTCAAGGTCAAGCGTGCGCTTTCCGGCTCCAAGTCGCGCCTGATCGGCCCGAACTGCCCCGGCGTGCTGACGCCGGGCGAGTGCAAGATCGGCATCATGCCCGCGAGCATCTTCAAGAAAGGGAGCGTCGGCGTCGTCTCGCGCTCGGGCACGCTGACCTATGAAGCGGTGTTCCAGACCACCAACGAAGGCCTTGGCCAGACAACCGCGGTCGGCATCGGCGGCGACCCGGTCAACGGCACGAACTTCATCGACGTGCTCGAACTTTTCCTCGCCGATGACGAGACCAGGTCGATGATCATGATCGGCGAAATCGGCGGATCGGCCGAGGAAGACGCCGCGCAATTCCTGATCGACGAAGCCAGGCGCGGTCGCAAGAAGCCGATGGTCGGCTTCATCGCGGGGCTTACTGCGCCTCCGGGCCGCCGCATGGGACATGCCGGCGCGATCGTCTCGGGCGGCAAGGGCGGTGCCGAAGACAAGATCGCCGCGATGGAAGCGGCGGGCATTAAAGTTTCGCCGAGCCCGTCCGAACTAGGGGTGACGCTCAAGACTTTGCTGAACGGGTAATCTGTACTCCTGCGAAAGCAGGAGTCCTGGCGACCAAGGCTCCTGCTTTCGCAGGAGTACGGAGATAGAAATGGGACTCGAGAACCAGAATTTCGAAACCGAACACGAAGCCGGCCCAAGCTGGGCGCGCCCCAACTGGTCCCCCCTCGTCAACGACGACCTGACCGCCGCGCTCGACCCCATGCAGATGGCGGTCGAGATCAAGAAGGCGGCGGCCAAGGCCGGCGCACCCGTCGCCGAAACCGATCTCGTCAAGGCGGCGTCGGATTCGATCAAGGCGATGATGCTCATACGTACCTATCGCGTGCGCGGGCATCTGGCCGCCAATCTCGATCCGCTCGGCCTGACCAAGACCGACCTGCCCGCCGATCTCATGCCCGAATATCATGGCTTCACCGAAGCCGATCTCGACCGGAAAATCTATCTCGGCGGTGCGCTCGGGCTCGAATGGGGCAGCGTGCGCGAACTGGTGAACACGCTGCGCGCAAACTACTGCGGCAATGTCGGCCTCGAATATATGCACATCAGCGACGTCGAGGAGCGCAAGTTCCTCCAGGACCGGATGGAAGGCAAGGACAAGGCGATCGCATTCAGCCCCGAGGGCAAGAAGGCGATCCTCGCCAAGGTGATCGAAGCCGAGCAGTGGGAACGCTTCCTCGGCAAGAAATATGTCGGCACCAAACGCTTCGGCCTCGACGGCGGCGAAGCGATGATCCCCGCTCTCGAAGCCGTCATCAAATACGGCGGCCAGTTCCGCGTTCGCGAGATCGTCTTCGGCATGGCGCACCGCGGCCGCCTCAACATGCTCGCCAACGTGATGGCCAAGCCGTACCGCGTGATCTTCCACGAGTTCTCGGGCGGCAGCGCCAACCCCGACGACGTCGGCGGATCGGGCGACGTGAAATATCATCTCGGCACGTCGACCGACCGCGAGTTCGACGGAATCAAGGTGCACATGAGCCTGGTGCCCAATCCCTCGCATCTCGAAGCTGCAGACCCCGTCGTGCTCGGCAAGGTCCGCGCGATTCAGACCGATCGCGACGACCTGGGCGAGCATGTCCAGGTGCTCCCCGTCCTTCTCCACGGCGACGCAGCGTTCGCTGGACAGGGCATCGTCTGGGAATGCCTCGGCTTTTCCGGCGTCCGCGGCTACAACACCGGCGGTTGCATCCACTTCATCATCAACAATCAGATCGGCTTCACGACCAGTCCGCAATTCGCGCGCTCCTCGCCCTACCCGTCCGACGTAGCCAAGGGCGTGCAAGCCCCGATCTTCCACGTCAACGGCGACGATCCCGAAGCCGTCACCTACGCCTGCAAGATGGCGATCGAGTTCCGCCAGCGCTTCCACCGCGACATCGTCATCGACATGTGGTGCTACCGCCGCTTCGGCCACAACGAAGGCGACGAGCCAAGCTTCACGCAGCCGCTGATGTACAAGAGGATCAAGACGCACCCGGGCGTCAGCGACGTCTACGCCGCGCGGCTGATCGGCGAAGGGACGATCGACAAGGACTGGGGCCCGCAACACATCACCAATTTTACCGCGATGCTCGAAAGCGAGTTCGAGGCGGGCGCGAACTACAAGGCGAACGAGGCCGACTGGTTCGGCGGGCGCTGGGCGGGCTTGCACAAGCCCGCTGACCCGGAGACCGCACGCCGAAACGTCGAGACCGGAATCGAAAAGAAGCTTTTCGACGGCCTCGGCCGCACACTGACCACGGTGCCCGAGGGTTTGACGATCCACCCGACGCTGAACCGCGTCCTCGACGCCAAGCGCGCGATGTTCGCGAGCGGTGCGAACATCGACTGGGCGACGGGCGAGGCGCTGGCGTTCGGATCATTGCTGTCGGAGGGCTATGGCGTCCGCCTGTCGGGGCAGGATTCGGGACGCGGCACCTTCAGCCAGCGTCACGCCGTCTGGGTCGATCAGACCGACGAGCATAAATATGTGCCATTATGGAACGTGCCGCACGGACGTTTCGAGGTGCTCGATTCGACGCTCAGCGAATTCGGCGTGCTCGGCTTCGAATATGGCTACGCCAGCGCCGACCCGAAGACGCTCGTTCTCTGGGAGGCTCAGTTCGGCGATTTCGCGAACGGCGCGCAGGTCATGATCGACCAGTTCATCGCCTCGGGCGAAGCGAAGTGGCTGCGCGCCAACGGCCTCGTTCTGCTGCTCCCGCACGGCTTCGAGGGGCAGGGCCCCGAACACTCGTCAGCGCGCCTCGAACGGTTCCTGCAACTCTGTGCCGACGATAATATCCAGGTTGCCAACATCACGACGCCGGCGAATTATTTTCACCTTCTGCGCCGCCAGATGCACCGCCCGTTCCGCAAGCCGCTCGTCATCATGACGCCCAAGTCGTTGCTCCGCCACAAGCGCGCCGTGTCGAAGTCGGAGGACTTTGTCGGCACCGGTCATTTCATGCGCATCCTGTCCGATCCGAACGCACCCGCCGACGCCGCGGTCAAGCGCCTCGTGCTATGCGGCGGCAAGCTTGCCTACGACCTGCTCGACGCACGCGACGCGGCGGGCGGCACCGACACCGCGGTGGTGCGCCTCGAACAGCTGTTCCCGTTTCCCGGTGAACCGCTGATCGCGCGGCTGAAGCGGATGACGGCGCTCGAAGACGTCGTCTGGGCACAGGAGGAGCCGCGCAACAACGGCGCATGGTCTTTCGTCGAACCGTTTATCGAGGAGTGCCTCGTCGCGGCGGGATCGACCGCGACACGACCGCGCTATGCCGGGCGCAAGGCTGCCGCATCGCCCGCCACCGGCCTTGCCAAGCGACACCAGGCCGAACAGGCCGCACTCGTCGCCGACGCGCTCGGTCACAATGTCCGCGAAGAACTGCGCCGTCAGCGCGGCACGCAAACCACCGCCAAACCCGTTGCCGGCAACCCAGGCTGAGGAACTCTCCCATGTCGACCGAAGTCAAAGTCCCCGTTCTGGGCGAATCGATCACCGAAGCCACGCTTGGCGAATGGCTGAAAAAACCCGGCGATGCGGTGGCCGCTGACGAACCGATCGCATCGCTCGAGACCGACAAGGTCTCCGTCGAAGTGCCTTCGCCGGTCGCCGGCACGATGGGGCAGCAGGTCGTCAAGGTCGGCGACACCGTCAGCGTCGGCGCCGTGATCGGGTCAATCGAAGCCGGCAACGTCGCGCCCGCTGCGGCGCCGGCAGCCGAAGCGCCGCGAGCCGCACCGCCGCCTCCCCCGCCCTCGCCGGCACTGGCGCCTTCCCCCGCCCCCGAAACCGCGCCTGCCAGTGCCGCGGCGCAGACGCTGTCGCCGTCGGTCCGCCGCCTGGTGCTCGAAAAAGGCGTCGACCCCTCGTCGATCAAGGGCACGGGCAAGGACGGTCGCCTGACCAAGGACGATGTCATGTCGGCGCCGGTCGCAACCAAGCCGGCACCGACCGCGCCCGCTGCCGCCCCCGCCAACGATGTCACGATCAGCGAAGACCGCCGCGAAGAGCGCGTTCGCATGACGCGCCTGCGCCAGACCGTCGCCCGGCGGCTAAAAGAAGCGCAGAACACCGCCGCGCTGCTGACGACGTTCAACGATGTCGACATGACGGCCGTCATCGAGGCGCGGACCAAATACAAAGACCTGTTCGAAAAGAAACACGGCGTCCGCCTCGGCTTCATGGGCTTCTTCGTGAAGGCCGCGTGCATGGCCTTGCGCGACATTCCCAACGTCAACGCGCAGATCGACGGTGAGGAAATCGTCTATCACGACTATGTCGACGTCTCGGTCGCGGTCAGCGCGCCGAACGGCCTCGTCGTCCCAGTGATCCGCGATGCGCAGGCGCTGTCGGTCGCAGGCATCGAGAAGACCATCGGCGATTTCGGCGCGCGCGCAAAGGCAGGCACGCTGACAATGGACGACATGAAGGGCGGCACCTTCACGATCAGCAACGGCGGCGTCTTCGGCAGCCTCATGTCCACCCCGATCATCAACCCGCCGCAAAGCGCCGTCCTCGGCCTCCACCGCATCGAAGACCGCGCGGTCGTCCGCGACGGGCAGGTCGTGGTGCGCCCGATGATGTATCTGGCTTTGAGCTACGACCACCGCCTGATCGACGGGCGCGAGGCAGTGACGTTTCTTGTGGCGCTCAAAAATGCTATCGAGGACCCGACAAGGCTGCTGATCGATCTTTAGACATGGCGACGCTGGCGAAACGACTGATCACGGTCGAGGAATTTCTCGACATCGAATTTCCGTCGGACACGCGGTTCGAACTCGATAACGGCGTCATCAAGATGATGGCGGGCGGCCAGGCGATTCATTCGCGTATCCAGACCAATGTCCTGACGACACTTGCGATAAGGCTACGAGGAACGGGTTGCGAGCCGATGGGTCCCGACATGGGCGTCAAGACAAGCAATCTGTCTCTTCGCTATCCCGACGTCTCGGTTTTTTGCGGACGCAGTGGTCCCGAGAACGACAAGCTGAAAGTATTCGACGATCCGAAGCTGATTGTAGAAGTGCTGTCGCCAACGACGCGCCAAGACGACATTCGCATCAAACTTCCCGAATACCGCAATATCGCTTCGCTCGACGCGATTCTCTACATCGATCCCGAGGACAAAACTGTCCACCTTGAAACCCGTGACCCGACGCGCGGGTGGATGGTTACGACGCCTGCAGTGGGCGAAAGCGTGACGCTCCCGCTGCATGAGATTGTGTTGACATGGGACGACATTTTTTCGCGCGATTAACGGTTGCGTGAGAATATCATTCGGCTTTTGACCCAGATCGTCGGACTAAACGCCAAACCGTTATTGATTAAGAACGACAACGGTGTAACAGCGGCCGCAAATATCGGATTTCCACCGATCACCATTCCCGGCGGTGCGTCATCAACTTCCATTGTGATAAGCCAATAAACGAGCCCCACCAGCATCAGCGAAGGCATTAAAGGCGTGTAAAAACGCCCAACTTATTGGTTTTGGTAAAGTAATGGACGCCGATTGTGCCGCCCGATGTCACAATTACGACGAATAACGGCATCAACCCAAAAATAAGAAAATCGTTAAACCTCATGCTCAGGCAATAGGGCGTTTTAGAATGTCTGCAACGACACAGCAGAACGGAGCATCAAACAAATCGCCCCGCCACATCCTTCGGCACGCGCAAAATCCGCCCCGTGGCCTTGTCCAAAATCGCCCAAGTCGTCTTGGCGCGCACGATCACCTTGCCCTCGCGCGCAAACGCGACATGCCGGTCGAACTTCGCGCCGCGTGGCGCCTCGCCGACCCAAGTGCGGCCCTCGACGCTTTCGCTTGGCCCGATATTGCCGAGGAAGTCGATCTCGTGCCGCACCACGACCCAATAATAGGCTGCAATATGTTCGGGCAGCGCCGCCGCCTGCCAGTGTGCAGTCGCCATGTCCTGAATCCAGCGCACCCACACCGCATTGTTAACATGGCCGAGCTCGTCGATGTCGGCGGGCGCGGCGGTGAAAGGGCGAGTAAAATCCTTCATCGCGTGCCTCTTGCAAGGCGCGGGCCTTGGGCGCAACACTCCCAGCCATGTCCAGCTATGCCGACCGTCTCGCCGCGCTCCGTGCGCATCTTGCCGACCACCATCTCGACGGCTTTGTCGTGCCGCTGACCGACGAGCATATGAGCGAATATGTCGGCGATTATGCCAAACGGCTCGAATGGCTGACGGGGTTCAGGGGATCTGCAGGGGCGGCGGTCGTCCTGCCACAGGATGCCGCGATTTTTACCGACGGCCGCTACACGCTGCAGGTCCGTGCTCAGGTTTCGGCGGATAATTGGGAATATTGCGGCGTGCCGCAGACGAGCATCGCCGAGTGGCTGCGCGACCATGCTCCCGCCGGGTGCCGCATCGGCTACGACCCGTGGCTGCACACGCGCGACTGGGTCGCGGCGGCAAAGAAAGCGCTGGCGGCGAAGGGGGCTGACCTCGTTCCGGTCGCGGCGAACCCGATCGATGCCGTGTGGACCGACCGCCCGGTCCAGTCGGACGCCAAGATCGCCGTCCAGCCGACCGAATTGGCGGGCCGCTCGTCACCCGAAAAGCGCGCCGAGATTGCCGACTGGCTGACCAGGGAAGGCCTCGACGCGACCGTGATGACAGCGCTCGACTCGATCGCTTGGACATTCAACGTCCGCGGCACCGACGTGACGCATACGCCGGTCGGCCTCGCCTTTGCGCTTTTGCATTCGGATGCAACCGCGGACCTTTTCATCGCGCCCGACAAGATCGACGAAGCCGTCCGCGCGCATCTCGGCAACGGCGTGCGCCTGCACGATCGCGACGCCTTTGCGCCGATGCTCGCGACCCTCACCGGCAGGCGCATCGCCGCAGACCCCGAACGTGCGGTTGCGGCCGTGTTCGATGCGCTTGAGAAAGGCGGCGCGAAACTGGTCAGCGTGCGCGATCCCGCGGTCCTTGCCAAGGCGATCAAGAATCATGCCGAACAGGCAGGATCGCGCGCGGCCCACGCCCGCGACGGTGCGGCGTTGTCGCGTTATCTGCACTGGCTTTCGGTCGAGGCTCCCAGAGGCGCACTGACGGAAATCTCCGCCTCGGACCAGCTACGCAACTTCCGCGCCGAAACCGGCAAGCTTCTCGACCTCAGCTTCGACACCATATCGGGCGCAGGACCGAACGGCGCGATCATGCATTACAAGGCGAGCGCAGAGACCGACCGGCGGATCGAACCGTCGTCGGTCTATCTGTGCGATTCGGGCGGTCAATATGCCGACGGCACTACCGACGTCACGCGCACGGTGTGGATCGGCCCCGGCGACGTGCCCGCCGAAGTCCGCGACCGCTTCACCCGCGTCCTGAAAGGCCATATCGCGCTCGCCACCGCTGTGTTTCCCGAGGGCACGCGCGGCGGCCAGCTCGACGCGTTCGCACGCCAGTATCTGTGGGCCGCAGGGCTCGACTACGCCCACGGCACCGGCCACGGCGTCGGCGCGTTCCTCGCGGTGCACGAGGGGCCACAGCGCATCGCCAAGCCGACCGGCGGACAGGCGGGGACCGACGAGCCGCTGCGCGCAGGCATGTTTCTGTCGAACGAACCCGGCTACTACAAGCCTGACGCCTACGGCATCCGCATCGAAAACCTCGTGCTGGTCGAGGAACGCACCGTTCCCGGCGGCGATATGCCGATGCTCGGCTTCGAGACGCTTACCTTTGCGCCGATCGACAAGGCGATGATCGAACCGGCGTTGCTGAGCGCGGCCGATCGCGCCTGGCTCGACGATTATCACGCGCAGGTGCTCACCATTGTGGGATCGCAGCTGTCAGGCGATGCGAAGATCTGGCTGGAGACCGCCTGCGCGCCGCTGACCTAGCGCCCCGTCTGCCCCCGGTGCATCAGTTTCGCATCCGCGAGCACCAGCGCGACCATCGCCTCGACAACCGGCGCGCCTCTGATCCCGACACAGGGGTCGTGACGGCCCTTGGTCACGATATTGGTCGCGCTACCGTCACGTGTAATCGTCTCGACCGGCGTCAGGATCGACGAGGTCGGCTTGAACGCCACGCGCACGACGACGGGCTGACCGGTCGATATGCCGCCCGCGATGCCGCCGCTGTGGTTGGCGAGGAAGTCGGGGCCATCCTCCCCAGGACGCATCGGATCGGCGTTCTCCTCGCCGCGCAGCCGCGCGGCCGCAAAGCCATCGCCGATCTCGACCGCCTTGACCGCGTTGATGCTCATGCAGGCGGAGGCAAGCTGCGCATCGAGCTTCATATATAATGGCGCACCCCACCCGGCCGGCACGCCGGTTGCCACGCATTCGATCACGGCACCGAGCGACGACCCCGCTTTGCGCGCGTCATCGATCAGCGCCTCCCACCGCGCCGCCGCCGCCGCATCGGCACAGAAGAACGGATTGCGCTCCATTTCGGCCGCGTCGAACGCCGTCGCCCGGTCGCCACCAATCTCGACAACGTGGGCGACGATCGCAACGTCGGGGATCACCAGCCTTGCGACCGCGCCCGCCGCGACGCGCGCCGCAGTCTCGCGCGCCGAGCTCCGCCCGCCGCCGCGATAGTCACGCAGGCCATATTTGGCGTCATAGGCATAGTCGGCATGGCCGGGACGGTACGCCGCCGCGACGTCGGAATAGTCCTTCGATCGCTGGTCGATATTCTCGATCATCAGGCTGATCGGCGTTCCCGTCGTCTTCCCATCGAACACGCCCGACAGGATGCGCACCGTGTCGGGCTCCTGCCGCTGCGTCGTGAAGCGCGACGTTCCCGGGCGGCGCTTGTCGAGAAAAGGCTGGATGTCGGCCTCGCTCAGCCGCAGCCCCGGCGGGCAGCCGTCGACCACGGCCCCGAGCGCGACCCCGTGCGACTCACCCCATGTCGTGAAGCGGAACAGATGGCCGAAGCTGTTGAAGCTCATGCCAGCGCGATGTCTGGCGCGTCCTCGGCCTTCATCCCGACGACATGATAGCCGCTGTCGACATGGTGCGTTTCGCCCGTCACCCCCGCCGAAAGGTCGCTGAGCAGATACAAAGCCGCGCCGCCGACATCCTCGATCGTCGTGGCGCGCTTCAGCGGGCTGTTGTACTCGTTCCACTTCAGGATCAGGCGGAAATCGCCGATCCCCGAAGCGGCGAGCGTCCTGACCGGACCCGCGGAGATCGCGTTGACGCGGATGTTGTCGCGACCGAGATCGACCGCGAGATATTTCACGCTCGCCTCGAGCGCCGCCTTGGCCACGCCCATGACATTATAGTGCGGGATGACGCGCTCGGCACCGAGATAGCTGAGCGTGACCATGCTCCCGCCGTTTCGCATCATCGCCGCCGCGCGCTGTGCCACCGCGGTGAACGAATAGACGCTGATGTTCATCGTCAGCAGGAACGTCTCGAGATCGACGTCGCAATAACGCCCGCGCAGCGCATCCTTGTTGGTAAAGCCGATTGCGTGGACGACGAAGTCGATCGTCGGCCAGCGCGCGGCCAACGTCGCGAAGCTCTTGTCGAGTTCGGCCATGTCGGACACGTCGCAGTCGATCAGAAAATCGCTGCCCAGTTGTTCGGCAAGCGGCCGTACGCGTTTCTCGAGCGCCTCGCCCTGATAGCTGAACGCAAGTTCGGCGCCTGCCTCGTGCAGCTTTTGGGCAATGCCCCAGGCAAGCGAGCGATCGTTCGCGAGCCCCATGATCAGGCCGCGTTTTCCCGCCATCAGTCCGGTCACTCAGGCCTCCGTCACAATATTGTCATCGGCCTTTACCCGCTTCGCGACGGGTTCCGCCAGTGCCGCGTTAAGATGCGCGCCGATGACGATGCCAAGGCCGACGAACCAGAAAAAGATCAGTGCGACGATCACGCCGGCAAGACTTCCATAAGTCAGCGTATAGTCGGCAAATTGCGCAAGGATGACAGGCAGCAGCGTCAGCGCGCCGAACCACCACAAGGCGATGAAGAGCGCGCCCGGCCATTTCTTATATTTGCCGAACCGGTAATGGCTTGGCGTCAGCGACCAGATCAGCAGGTAGAGCGCAAACCAGATGACGAAAAGCGGGACGAGCTTCGAAATGCCGATCCATGCGGCGGTGCTGGCCGCGAACGGCAGGACACGCCAGACGAACTGTTCGGCCGCCGTCAGGAATACCTGCGCCGAAAACGCAAGCATGACGAGCACGACCGAGGCGATGATGATCCCCATCGACGTCAACCGGTATTGCCAGAACGGCGCGCTGAATGGCGTGCCATAGGCACGGCGCAGGATATCGCGGATCGTCTCGATGAAACTGCCGACGGTCCACAGGCCGACGAGTCCGCCAAGCCACAGCAGCGTTCCCGTTCGCGCCGTAATCACGTCGAGAATCGGTTTTTCGAGCAGCGTGCTGACCGTCGGCGGCATCGCGCGCAATCCCGAGGCGACGGCACGCAGCGTGTCGGCGTCGCGACCGAGCAGGCTGGCCAGCGCCGCGGTCACGATGAAGAAGGGAAACAGCGAGACGAGCGTCAGATAGGCAAGATTGCCCGCGTGGATGAAGCCGTCCTTGTAGACGCCGATGACGACGCGCTTTGCCACTTCATAGACGCGCGTGCCGGGGCCGAGTTCGTCGAGCGCCCGCCCGATCGGGTGTCTGCGCCGTTCCTCGGGCGATTGGGGCGAGACCTCCTGCATATGCGCTGCGCTAAACGCCGAGACGTTCGCGCGGGTTGCTGAGCGTGGCGGCCTTTTCTTTCGCCCAGGCTTCGAGCGACGCGTCGCCTTTGGGGAGGATGATTTCTATCGTGACCAGCTGATCGCCGCGCACGCCCGACTTGCCGGTGAAGCCCTTGCCTTTCAGTCGCAGCGTCTGGCCCGACGACGATCCGGCGGGAACGTTCAGGTTGACCGGCCCGTCCACCGTCGGAACGCGCACTGGCCCGCCAAGGATCGCCTCGGCAAGCGTCACCGGGAGGTCGAGGCGCACGGCATCGCCGTCCCGCCGATAGAAGGGATGGCTGCCGATCTGGATCGTGACGATCGCGTCGCCGGGGCCTGCGGGGCCGGGCTCGCCCTTCCCGGTCAGCCGCATCTGCGTGCCCGACTCCACCCCCTGCGGCAGCTTCAGGTCGATCGTCTTGCCATCGCCGAGCGTAATGCGCTGCGGACGCCCGGCGGCGGCGTCCTCGAACGGCACCGCGAGCCGATACGCCGCGTTTGCGCCTTTCTGCGGCGCGGCGGTGCGACCGCCAAAGCCCGCGCCCCGCCCGGCGCGGCCGCCGAACAGACCTTCGAAAATGTCGCCGAAGTCGCCACCGGCCTGAAAACCTCCCGCCGAAGGGTGGAAGCCACCGCCTCCGCCCCCGAAGCCGAAGGGTGTTGCCGGATTGCCGTCGCCGTCGATCTCGCCGCGGTCGAAGCGCGCGCGCTTGTCGCTGTCGGACAGCAGGTCGTACGCGGCGGTTACGGCCGAGAAGCGATCGGACGCCCTGGGGTTGTCCTTGTTCTTGTCGGGGTGCAGCTCCTTTGCGAGCTTGCGATAGGATTTCTTGATCTCGGCCTCGGTCGCGCCGCGCGCCACGCCGAGCACCGAATAGGGGTCTGCTGCTGCCATGGCGTGTCAGTTATGGCTTCATGCGAGTGCGTGCAATGTTTCCAGCGGCTCGACGTCGACCGACACCGTCATCGTGCGCGCGCCCGACCCCAGGAAGATGCCGTCGATCGGCGCGATCTCGGAATAATCGCGGCCGATTGCGGTGACGACATGATCGCCCGCCATCCAGATGCCGTTGGTGGGATCGACCCCAACCCAGCCACGATCGGGCCCGCACCACAGCAAGACCCAGGCATGCGTGGCGTCGGCCCCCACCAGCCGCGGCTGGCCCGGCGGCGGAATGGTGCGCAGGTAGCCCGAGACATACGCCGCCGGCAGCCCCGCCGAGCGCAGTCCCGAGATCATGATCTGCGCGAAATCCTGACAGACGCCGCCGCGTTTGGCGAACGCTTCGGCGGGTGGCGTCTCGGTCCGCGTCGCGTCGGTATCGAAGGCGAAATCGCGCTGGATGCGCAACGCCAGATCGAGCGCGGCGTCGAGGCAGCCGCGCCTGGGATCGAGGCTCGTCGCACAATAATCGGCTATGCCCCCGTCGAGCGCGATCATCGGCGACGGGAACAGGTAATTGGCGGGCGACGCCGCCGAAACGTCGCGACTTTCGCGCGCCAGCCGGGCGATCGTCGCCAGGTCGGGATCGCCGCTGCGGATGTCGGGAACCTGGCGATCGACCGCGACGGTCGCGTGGCTGACGATGCGCAGGTCGGTCACCGCTTCGGGGATGACGAGGCGCGTGACGTTGGCGAGCGAGGCATCGGCGCGGCCAAAGGAAAATTCGCCCGAAGGGATCGTCGCAAGGCTGTGATCGATCAGCGTCTGTCCCGACCAGATGATCGGTTTCAGCCGCAGGTTGCACCGCGCGAACCTGACCGGCACCGCATAAGTGAAGCGCGTCTCGTGACTGATGCGATACTTCATGTCCGCCGCGTCACGCGAGGGT
Source organism: Sphingomonas sp. (assembly GCA_965249015.1). Lineage (GTDB taxonomy): Bacteria > Pseudomonadota > Alphaproteobacteria > Sphingomonadales > Sphingomonadaceae > Sphingomonas_O. The sequence goes on from CBDFLB010000003.1 coordinate 363,849, forward strand.
CAGGCCGGCGGGACGCAGCGGTTCGCCGCCGCGCAGGAAGAAACGGTGCGCGATCGCGTCCGAAATCGCGAGCAGGCGGTTGTCGAGGCCCTGCACGGCATGATCGTCGAGCGTCGCTGCGGACCGTGTCGCAAGCTCCGCGACGAGCGCGTTGGCGAGGCGCTGCTGATCCTCGGCCATGCCGTCGTCGGAAAGGCGGGGAAGCGCGGCGAGATGCGCCGCGATCGCCTCGACCTGAAACGCCAGGCTGCGCGGGTTGCTGGTATCCAGAGCGATGAGATCGCGCACGGCGATGGGCGCAAGGCCGGTCGGATAGCGCTGGCGATAGCCGATCGCGCTGTTCGTCAGTTCAAGCAGCGCGGACAGATCGTCGGCACTCGAGACGTCGCTGCCGAGCGCACGCAGCAGCCGGCAGTCGGTAAGCCCGCGCTCGATGCGTCGCCCAAGATCGAGGAAACGCCACCCCGCGGTGCGGCCCATGTTTTCGGCCGAAAGCCCCGACAGCGCGGCAAAACGCTCGTGCAGCTGCGCGGCGCGCGTCGCAAGCGCATCGCGCGTCGGAAACGGTGCATCGAGCAAGCGCCAGACGTCGGTCGCGAGTCGCTCGCGCGATCCTTCGCCGATCACGCGCGCCTGTCTCACGAGGCTCCGCACGCTCGACGTTTCGGTGCCGTCGTCCATCGCGGCGCGGGCCAGCGCGATGATGTCGGCGTCGCGCGATCGCGCCCGGTTTGCCGCAGCCCCGCTTGCCGCGAGCAGCGCACCCAATCGCGCGATCGTTTCGTCGGCAAGCGGCGCGCCGCCGTCGACGTCGATCGATCCGCCGATCCCTGCACGCACCAGCCCAAGCACCGATTCGGCGCGCTCGAGATAGCGGCCGAGCCAGAAGAGATTGTCGGCAACACGGCTGGGCAGCGTGCCCGGATTGCGCCGGATGACGACATGGTCCGCCGCCGACATCAGCGTCACCGCCGTGACGGGTCTTTCGCTGACGATGCAGACATCGGCGGAAAACGCGCCTTCGCCCATAAGCGCTGCACGCACGTCGAGATGTTCGCCGATGCGCGCAAAGCCGCCCGGCATCACGCTCCAATGGCCGTTCGCGTCGCGCGCGGCGAATACGCGCAGCAGGAACGGTCGCGGTTCGAGCCCGTCGGCTCCAACCGTCGGGAGGGTCGACAGGCGCACCAGTTCCTGCCCGACATAATCGATGCCGCGTGCTCCCAGATCCTGAACGAGCAGGCCACGTGCCGCCGCGTCGAGGTCGGCGCCGATCATCGGCCCGTTGGGAAGACCGCGCGGATTGGTCGGAAACGCCGGGCTGATCAGCATCCGGTCGAGGTCGGCGATCACATGCGCGCGCTCGCCGTCCTGCCCGCACCACCAGGTCGCGATATTGGGCATGCGCAGGTCCTCGCCCGTCAGCCGCATCGACAGCCGTGGCAGGAACGCGGCGAGCGCGGGCGATTCGAGCACGCCTGCGCCCGGCGCGTTGGCGATGACGACATTTCCTGCACCCATCGCGTCGATCAGCCCCGGCACGCCGATTTTCGAGCGCGAATCGAACGCGAGCGGGTCGATCAGCCGCGGGTCGATCCGCCGCCAAAGCGCGTCTACCCGCTTCAGCCCCTCGATCGTGCGCAGATACAGCCGGTCGTCGTGAACAGCCAGGTCCTCGCCCTCGACCAGAAGCATGCCGAGGTAACGGGCGAGATGCGCCTGTTCGGCATAGCTTTGATTAAAGCGCCCCGGCGTCAGCAGCGCGATGCGCGGATCGGCGCGCCGCGACGATGCGGCGATGCCGGCGCGCACGTCGGCGAAAAACGGGGCCAGCCGCTCGATGTTCAGCCGCGCCTGAAGCCCGGGCAGCACGCGCGACACCGCAAGCCGGTTTTCGAGCGCATAGCCAGCCCCGGTCGGCGTGCGCGTGTGATCGGCAAGCACGCGCCACTGGCCGTTCGGGCCGCGCCCGATGTCGGCGGCATAGAAATGCAGCTGATGCCCGCCGGGCGGCTGCAGCCCGACCATCGGCCTTAAGAAATGCGGCGACCCGTTGAGCAATGCCGCAGGCAGCAGCCCGCTGCCCATCAGCCGCTGTGCGCCGTAGATGTCGGCAAGCAGCATCTCCATCAGCGCCGCACGCTGGACGATCGCGTCGGCGATCCCGCTCCATTCGCGCGCGTCGATCATCAGCGGGATGGGGGACAGCGGCCATTTGCGCTCGTCGCTCTCGCCCGGCATACGAAACCCCGTGCCGATCTCGTCGGCCTGGCGCTGGATGCGCGCACGCGCCTGCGCCAGGTCGCCGTTGGCCGCGATCGCCACTTCGTCGGCCATCGTCGCCCACATGGCGCGGTTCACGGCCTCGCGGACGACGTCGCCCTTTGCGACCTGAGCGCCATAGGCATCGAGCCACGCTGCACCGCTGAACGCGGGCCGGTCGGGTGCGGGGCTAGCCAAGCGCTGCTCGCATCGTCGTCGTCCCCTTTTCGACACCGAGCATAACACCAAAGAACTATTGCGTTGCAACATAATCGCAGCGCTCCGGTTTGAATATTCGGGCGGAGGCGATAGGACGGCGCGCATGACGACCGATCCCATCGCGCGCTTCTCCGACTGGCTTGCCGAGGCCAAGGCGCACGAGCTCAACGATCCCAACGCGATGGCGCTGGCGACTGTCGATGCGTCCGGCCAGCCTTCGGTCCGGATGGTGCTGTTGAAGGGGTTGGGCGCGGACGGCTTCGTCTTCTACACCAACCAGGAAAGCCGGAAAGCCGGCGAGCTTGCGGAGAACAGCCACGCGGCGTTGCTGTTCCACTGGAAGAGCCTGCGCCGTCAGGTCCGCGTCGAAGGTGCCGTGACCGACGTCGACGCAGCCGAGGCCGACGCCTATTTCGCCACGCGCAGCCGCATTTCCCAACTCGGCGCCTGGGCGTCCGAACAGTCGCGCCCACTGCCCGATCGCGCCACGCTCGAGGACCGGTTACGCGCGGTTACCGCGCGCTTCGAGGGCATCGACGTGTCGCGCCCGCCGCACTGGTCGGGCTACCGCGTCAGCCCCGCGACGATCGAATTCTGGTCCGACGGCGATCACCGGCTGCACCACCGCGAACGCTTCGTCCGCACAGCCGACGGCTGGACGATGGGGCTGCTCTACCCGTGAGCAGCGCACACCATCACGGCCATGCCCGCCGTTCGACGCTGACGACGCGCGCGGCGCTGGCCAGCATTGCGGTCGCGCTGTTCCTGCTCGCGCTGAAGTCGGTCGCTGCGGTCCAGACCGGATCGGTCGCGATGCTCGGCTCGCTCGCCGATACCGGGCTCGATCTCCTCGCCTCGCTCGTCACGCTCTACGGCGTCCGCTTCGCCGCGCAGCCCGCCGACAGCGAACATCGCTTCGGACATGGCAAGGCCGAAGCGCTCGCCGCGCTGTTTCAGGTCGTCGTCATCGCGCTGTCCGCGCTCGCCATTCTCTATCGCGCGATCGAGCGGCTGATGACCGGCGAGGTCACAGCGCATGCCGAATACGGCATCGGCGTCTCGGTCATCGCGATCGCGGCGACGCTCGGGCTGCTCGCCTATCAGCGCTTCGTGATCGCGCGCACCGGATCGGTCGCGATTCATGCCGATCATGTCCATTATCAGTCCGATGTGCTGCTCAACACCGCGGTCATCGTCGCGCTCGCGCTCGATCAATATGCGGGCATCGGCTGGGCCGACCCGGCGTTCGGCATCGCGATCGCGCTGTTTCTGTTCGTCGGCGCGTGGCGCGCATCGACGCAGGCGATCGATCAGCTGATGGACCGCGAATGGCCGGTCGATAAGCGCCAGCGTTTCCTCGAGGTTGCGGCGCGTCATCCCGAACTTAACGGCATCCACGATCTGCGCACGCGTACCAGCGGGACGCAAGACTTCGTCCAGTTCCATGTCTGGGTCGATCCGGCGATGACGGTCGCAGAAGCGCACCGCGTGATGGACGAGGTCGAGGACAAGCTGGCGCACGAATTTCCCGCGACCGAGATCCTCATCCATCTCGATCCCGAGGGACAGGTCGACCGCGAAGGCGTCCTGCCCATCCATTTGGCCGAGGAGGCGACGCGATGAAAATTCCGTTTGCACAGATCGACGCGTTCGCCGACCGTCCGTTCGCCGGCAACCCGGCGGCGGTCATGCCGCTCGACGCGTGGCTCGACGACGCGACGCTGCAGGCGATCGCCGCCGAGAATAATCTCAGCGAAACCGCGTTCATCATTCCCGACGAAAGCGGCGCGAGCGATTACGAATTGCGCTGGCACACGCCCGTTGCCGAAGTCGCACTGTGCGGCCATGCCACGCTTGCGGCCGGACATTATGTCCTGAGCGCAGAGCCAGCGCGCGGCACCGTCTCGTTCCGCACGCGTCAGGCCGGTATCCTCCACGTCGCGCGATCGGACGACGGCTACGCGCTCGCGCTCCCTGCCTGGGCCCCCGCGCCGACGCCGCTGCCAGAGATCGTCGCAGCGCTGCGCTGCACCGCGACCGAAACGCTCTGGCACGACAAGGGCTATGCGCTCGTCGTCCTCGCCGACGAAGCCGCCGTGCGCGACGTGTCGCCCGACCTCGTACAACTCGCAGCACTCGGCAAGATCGTCGCGATCGTGAGTGCGCCCGGAACCGATACCGACGTCGTCAGCCGCATCTTCACCCCTTTTTTCGAGATTCCGGAAGATCCTGTGACCGGCTCGGCGCACGCGGTGATGGTCCCATATTGGGCAAAACGCCTGGGCCGCGACGCCTTCGCGGCGTTTCAGGCGAGCGCACGCGGCGGGCATATCGCCTGCCGTCTCGACGGCGACCGGGTGATCCTCGGCGGCCGGTGCGTCACCGTCATCGAAGGCACTTTCACGCTGTAGGCGCGTCGTCCTTGCCGACCTCGTCATCGTCGGCGGCCGCCGTGTCCTTGTACCACACCTCGACCGGCCCTTGCAGCTTGATCGTCAGCGGCGCGCCCTTGCGGTCGACCTTTTTGCCCAGGCCGACGCGTATCCAGTTCTCCGACACGCAATATTCATCGACGTCGGTACGCTCGGCACCCTTGAAGCGGACACCGACGCCGCGTTCCATCGCGGCGGCGTCATGAAAGGGCGAGGTCGGGTGCGCGGCAACGCGGTCGGGAGGCGTATCGGTCATGAGCGTCGCGTTACAGCAATTCGCGGCCCCGGCAACTATTCGGCGTCGGCCTGATTGCGCGGATGCGCCTGCTCGAACGCCGGCAGCGCCATGCCGGCGTCGAAAATGCGGCTGATGACCGGATACGGCGTCATGTCGAGCGCGTAGTTCGCGGCGTTGACGACCTGCGGGACGAGCACCAGGTCGGCGAGGCCGGGGGCGTCACCGAAGCAGAATGCGCCGGTTCGGGCGTCACCCGCCAGGATCGTCTCGACGCCGGCAAAGCCCGTCGCGATCCAGTGATTGTACCAACGGCCGATCGCATCCTCATCCGCCGCGAAATTGGCGCGAAGATATTTCAGGACGCGCAGATTGTCGATCGGATGGATGTCGCATGCGATACTCTGCGCGAGCGCACGGACATGGGCGCGGTCTGCGGCACGCTCCGGAAGCAGCGGCGGCGCGGGATGCGTCTCGTCGAGATATTCGACGATCGCGAGCGATTGCGTAAGCAGCGTCCCCGTATCGTCGAGAACCGGGATCAGCCGGTGCGGATTGATCGCGTCGAACGCCGCGTCGGCATGTGCGCCATGGCGCAGGTGCCACGGCACATCCCCGTACGCGATACCCTTCAGGTTCAACGCGATACGAACGCGAAACGACGCCGACGACCGGTAATAGCCGTGCAAAATCATCTAATGCCGATGCCCGGCCTTCAGCTTGTAGCGCGTCCCCTCGAAGCCGTCGAAGATCCCTGCGATCGCCGGGTGATCGACGGGCTCCTCGCTGTCGTCGACGACCAGGTTCTGCTGGCTGACATAGGCGACATAATTGCTGTCGGCATTTTCGGCGAGCAGATGATAAAATGGCTGGTCCTTCGAAGGACGGATCGATTCAGGGATCGACTCGTACCATTCGTCGCTGTTGGCAAAGACCGGGTCGACATCGAAGATGACGCCGCGAAACTCGAAATGGCGATGCCGCACGACATCGCCGATGTCGAAGCGCGCGTGCAGCACGGGGGGAAGCTTTACGTCTTTGCCGGTGGCGTTGTGCATATGCATGATCGCAACTTAAGACTTATTTGCACGGACACAAGTTCCCGCGTGAACGTCGACAAAGCGTGGCGACAACGCTTGGCAAGCGTCCGCGCCTTCGCTATGCGCGCCCCTTCGATTTCGCAACGGGCCGCATGCGTGCCCCGTCCTCTGCGGAGAGGTGGCTGAGTGGTCGAAAGCACCGCACTCGAAATGCGGCGTGCCCGTGAGGGTACCCAGGGTTCGAATCCCTGCCTCTCCGCCATCACCAGATATGCACCCGTGCTTCGGGCGGCAGGTACATCTTGTCGCCGGGCTTGACGTCGAACGCCTTGTACCAGGCGTCGACGTTGCGCACGACCGCGTTGGTGCGCGCGAACTCGGCCGAATGCGGATCGCTCAGCGCCTGTTCGCGCACCGCGCCCTCGCGTCGCTTGCCACGCCACACCTGCGCATAGGCGAGGAAGAAGCGCTGGTCGCCGGTCAGACCGTCGACGATTCGGGGCTCGCCGTGCTTGGCGACATAGCGCCGCCACGCGCCGTAGGCGGTCTCGACGCCCGACAGGTCGCCGATATTCTCGCCCATCGTCAGCTTGCCGTTGATGTTGACCCCGGGCAGCACTTCGACCGCGTCATATTGCTTGCCGAGCGCATCGGCGCGAAGCTGATATTTTGCCGCGGTATCCTTCGACCACCAGTCGCGGAACTTGCCGCTGGCGTCGAAACGCCGCCCCTGGTCGTCGAAGCCGTGGCCGATCTCGTGCCCGATCACCGCACCGATCGCGCCGTAATTGACCGCCGGATCGGCGTTCGGATCGAAGAACGGCGGCTGCAGGATCGCCGCCGGAAACGTGATCTGATTCGACAGCGGGCTGTAATAGGCATTCACCGTCTGCGGCGTCATGTTCCACAAGGCGCGGTCGACGGGCTTGGGAAGCCGCGACAGCTGAAGGTCCCACGCGAACCTGCGCGCGCGCAGCACGGTATCGAGCAGGTCGCCGCGCTTCACGTCGACGCTCGAATAATCGATCCAGCTGACAGGATGGCCGATGCGCGGATCGAACGCGGCAAGCTTGGCGAGCGCCTGCGTCCGCGTCGCCTCGTCCATCCAGCTGTTGCCGTTGATCCGGTCGGTCAGGCTCGCGCGCAGGTCGGCGATCAGCTCCTTCATCTTGGCGTCGCTCGCCGCCGGGTAATAACGCGCGACGTAAAGCTGCCCGATCGCCTCGCCGAGGGCAGTGTTGACCAGCGCCACGCCGCGCTTCCACCGCGCGCGCTGCACCGGCTGGTCGCGCAGCGTCTTCGAAAAGAACGCGAAGTCGGCCTCGTCGAACGCCTTTGGCAACAGGCTCGCGTTCTGGCGGAGGAAGTGGAACGCCAGATACTCCTTCCACGTCGACAGCGGCACCGTGTCGAGCATGGCGCAAGCCGCGGCAATCGCCGTCGTCTGCTGGACGATGACCGTTTCGATATTCGCAAGACCGCGATCGGCCAATGTCGTCGTCCAGTCGCATTGCGGTGCGAGCGCGCCCAGCTTAGCGCGATTCATCGGGTTCAGCGCTTCCAGCAGGTTGCGGCTGCGCTCGGGCGTCCAATGCGCGGTCGCGAGTCCGGTTTCGAGCGCCAGGATGCGGTCGGCGCGCCCTTCCGGATCGGGCAGCCCGGCGAGCGTCTGCAGCGTCACGATATAGGTCTTGTATGCCGCACGGAACGCGACATATTTCGGCTCGGTCTTCAGATAATAATCGCGGTTGGGCATGCCGATCCCGCTTTGCGCGATACCCGCGACGTAGCGCGTCGGATCGGCAGGGTTGGGCAGGATGCCGATGCCGACCGGCGCAAAATACTCGTTCGACGCGAACAGCTTCAACAGTCCGGCGCGATCCTTCACCGCCTCGATACGCGCCAGATAGGGTGTGGCGACATTGCCGCCGCGCGCCTCGATCGTCGCCTCGTCCATCCAGCTTGCATAAAGGTCGCCGATCTGCTGCGCCGGCGTGCCTTTCACACCCCCGGTCTTTGCGACCTCCTCGACGAGCGCGCGCACCTGCACCTCGGACAAGTCGGCAAGCGTCACGAACGCGCCGACGCTCGTCCGGTCGGGCGCGATCGCGGTCTTGTCACTCCAGCTGCCATTGGCATAGCGCCAGAAGTCGTCGCCAGGCTTGACGGTCAGGTCGCGTCCCGCCAGGTCGACGCCCCAGGTGCCGAGCTTGGCCTTGCCCTGAACCGGTACCGCGCGGGTGCGTGAGGCAGGTTTGGCGTCGACGACCGCAGGAGCAATCAGCAGCGCAACCGACGCGGCCAGCGCGACGCGAGTTTTCAGCATAAAATCGGGATCCTTCGAACGATGTGCCACGCGGGCGATTGCGCGACGCTATCAGCAGTGGGACCCACCGGCAATCGCCGACCCTCATGACTGGTGAGGCTGAAGTTGTGGCTGACTCCGACAAGTTTTCGGACGTAAAGCGCGCAAAGGATCCCGTTCATTAGCGGATCTTCATCAATGCACCTCGACGTGGCGCGATCCAATTCCCTCTTGAGTAATCCGATGATAGCAGACAAATGAACCGAGTTTGGCTGCAGCCGAGGAATGTCATGACGCAAAAGACGCCGATTGGCTCGCTCCGTTGGACACGGTTGCAGTTTCGAAAATTAGCCGTTTCGTTATGTGTTTTAACCGGTGAGATATTCATCGGCCCTTTCCCTGCTTATTCGCAAATCGCTTCCGAACCGATGATTAAGGGCATAGATCGCCTAACTGCGATTTTAAAATGTGACAACTCGAAGGGCGCCAGCGAAATCATCGTTTGTGGGCGCAGTAACCCAAACGACAAGTATCGGCTGCCGCTTTACGACGGCAGCAATGAAGATTCCGCCAGCCGCTTTAGTGGCGCAGTGAGAGGCGAAATTCCGAGAGCTACAGTGCAACTGGCCAGCGGGCCTTGTGGCAATTTTAATGGCGGACGTCAATGCAGCAAAGCTGAGAGTAGGGCTTTTTATGGAACCGAAGGGGCGAGTAGTGACCCAATCACATTTTTGATCAACGTTGCGACAATAATTTCTGACAAAGATGCAAGTGTTACGCCACCACTACCTATTCCAAAATTGCGGGAACGTAGGAGACCGTGACCACCGCTCCGTTGAGCAAAAATATGAGTGTTCGCGAGATGTCGGCTAAAAAGTGTGTTTTACCAAAACCAGACCGTCAGCTTCCCCCGACAAAACCGTCATGCGACCCTCACGCGCGCGTCACGATCGCCGCCCAGCCCGCCTCGTCGATCACTTCAACACCCAGGTCGGCCGCCTTCTTGAGCTTCGACCCCGCGCCCGGCCCTGCGACGACCATGTCGGTCTTCGCGCTCACCGACCCTGCGGTCTTCGCGCCCAGAGCTTCGGCTTGCGCTTTCGCCTCGTCGCGGCTCACGCCCACGAGGGTACCGGTGAAGACGATCGTCTTGCCCGTCACCGACGATGCCTTGGCGGTCGAGACATAAACCGGCGGACTGACTTCGCGTAGCAGGTCGTCCCATACCGCGCGGTTGTGTTCCTCGTGGAAGAAATCGACCAGCGACTGCGCGACGACGGGCCCCACGCCCTCCACGCCCGAAAGCTCGTTCAACGCATCGTCGGTGCGCGCGACGTCGGCGATGCGCTCGACGCTGCCGAACGCGCGGACGAGGTCCTTCGATGTTCCTGCGCCGACATGGCGGATGCCGAGGCCGAAGAGGAACCTGATCGCATCGGGCGCGCGCTTTGCCTCGATCGCGGCGAGCAGATTGTCGACCGATTTCGTTTTCCACCCCTCGCGCGCCAGCAAGTCGTCGCGGTGCGTTCTCAACCGGAAGATGTCGGCGGGACTGTGCAGCCAGCCAAGGCCGACGAACTCGACGATCGTCTTTTCGCCCAGCCCGTCGATATCGAGCGCGCCGCGGCTGACGAAATGCTTCAGCCGCTCGATGCGCTGCGCCGGGCAGATCAGCCCGCCGGTGCAACGGATATCGACCTCGCCCTCCTCGGCAACCGCGTCCGACCCGCACTCGGGACAAACGCTCGGGAAGACGAACGCCGGCCGCTCGATCTCGGGCGTCAGGTTTTCGAGCACCTGCGGGATCACGTCGCCGGCGCGCTGGATGCTCACCCGATCGCCCACGCGCACGCCCAGCCGCGCGATCTCATCGGCATTGTGCAGCGTCGCGTTGGTCACGACGACGCCGCCGACCGTGACCGGCTCGAGCCGCGCGACCGGCGTCAGCTTGCCTGTCCGTCCGACCTGGATATCGATCGCCAGCAGCGTCGTCTGCGCGCGCTCCGCGGGAAACTTGTGCGCGAGTGCCCATCGCGGTGCCCGCGCGACGAAGCCCAGCCGCGCCTGCCAGTCGAGCCGGTCGACTTTATATACGACGCCATCGATGTCGAACGGCAAGTCGGCACGCAGCGCCTCGATACGCGCATAGTGATCGAGGGCAACGGTGGCGGCTTCGGCGCGGATCAAGAGGTCGCTGACCGGCAACCCCCAAGCGGCGATTTGCCGCATTACGTCATGCTGCGTTTCGGCCGGAACCGCCGAAGCATCTCCCCAGCCGTGCGCAAGAAACTTTAGCGGCCGTAACCTCGTGATTTCAGGGTCTTTCTGGCGCAGCGACCCGGCGGCGGCATTGCGCGGATTGGCAAAGACACGCCCCGACCCATCGTTTCGCGCGTTCAGCGCCGCGAAATCGGCCTTGCTCATGTAAACTTCGCCACGGATTTCAAACAGTTGCGGCGGATCATCGGTGTCGAGCCGCGCCGGAATGTCGGCGATCATGCGCACATTTGACGTAACATCCTCGCCAACGCTTCCATCACCGCGCGTCGCGGCCTGCACCAGCTCGCCTTTTTCATAGCGCAAAGAACAACTTAGCCCGTCGATCTTCGGTTCTGCCGTCAACGCAACGTCGGCACCCTCGGCCAGGTTCAGGAACCGCCTTACCCGCGCGACGAACGCCTCGACCTCGCCCGCTGAAAAAGCATTGTCGAGGCTGAGCATTGCTTTCGCATGCGTGACCTTCGCCAGTGCCGAGGTCGGCACCGCGCCCACGGCTCGCGAAGGCGAAGCCGCAAGCACCAGATGCGGAAAGTCGGCCTCCAGGGCCGCGTTCTCACGGACCAGCGCATCATAGTCGGCGTCCGAAATCTCGGGCGCGTCATTATCATGATACAGCCTGTTGTGCCGCGCGATTTCGGCGGCAAGGATCACGAGGCGGGCGGCAGCTTCGGCTTCAGACATTGCCGTTCTTTAACGAGCGGGGAACGGACGAGGCAATTGTCCCGTTCGCCATGAACTATTGCTTTTTTAAAATAAACTCGTTCGTCCTGCCGGATTTTACGTCGAGCATCTCCAGTTTGATCGTCGTCGGATCAGTCATCGTGTAGACCCCCGTCCAGACGGCCTTACCGCCGATATAGTCGGTTTCCTTGAATGAATTTCCTTCCCGCACGACGGCGGCAACCGTCCCTGCTTTGTCGCCGACGATGGGAACCCGAGGACCGCCGAGCTTGGCGCTGAAATGCTCGCCGGTCGGTGAGCTGAGCGAGAAGATTTCTCCCTTCAGACTGATCGCTGCCGTCATGTTTTCGTCAGAAATCTGCGCACCTTCGATGCTGTTGACCCAAGAGCCACTTGTCGCATGGGCACCTGCTGGCGCAGGACCGACCCGTTTCGACTTGTAAATGTTCGTGATTGGCGTCCCGTTGGCATTGTCGGACGACATCTCGTTCCACGTCAGCACGGTACCGTCGTCTGAAAGAACGATCTTCTGCGTACCAACGACATTGCCTTTTCGATACGTCATCAGGGTAAAGCTGTTCGCGTCATCGACTTTCGCCGACACGGCGTCGAAATAATCCTGACCGACGCGCGCATGGGGCCTCCCATCCGCCGCGATCTTGTATGGCGGCGTGCATGAAGAGCAGCTGTACATGCCGCCTTTGATTGCAAATATGCTCGGTTTGGTTGAAAGCTTGGCGGAGGCGAGGTCGGACTTCCACGTCCCCTCAAAATCACCCGTGGGAGCACAAAGCGCTGGTACCACGGCGAAAGCAGCGACAATCAATCCGAACTTGGCGGCATACCGAACTTGCATAAGTTTTCCCCTGATCAAACGAGCGAATCATTTTTGGGGCGACCTGAATTATCGTTAATACTTTGCGCCTCACGCCGCAACCAGCCTTGCCGCTTGCGCGCGCGCCTCTTCCGTTACCTCGGCCCCCGACAACATCCGCGCGATTTCTTCCTGCCGTTCGCCTGCATCCAGCGTCTGCAGGTTCGTCCGCGTCACTAACCCGTCCGAGTTTTTCGATATCAGCAGATGCTCGCCGCCGCGTGCCGCGACCTGTGGAGAGTGTGTCACGACCAGTACCTGCCGACCCCTGGCCAGCCGCGCCAACCTATCCCCGATCGCGCTCGCGACCGCGCCGCCGACGCCGCGGTCGATCTCGTCGAAGATCATCGTCGCCGCGCCGCCCTCCTCGGCCAGCGCGACTTTCAAGGCGAGGATGAAGCGCGAAAGCTCGCCGCCGCTTGCGATTCTGGTCATCGGCGCGAATGGCGCGCCGGGGTTGGTCGAGACTTCGAACTCGACACGGTCATGCCCCGCCTCGCTCTCCGGCCCCACCGCGACGACGGTGCGAAACCGCGCCGCGTCGAGCTTCAGCGGCAGCAGTTCGCCCGCCACGGCCGCGTCGAGCCGCGCCGCCGCCGCCGTGCGCGCTTGCGTGAGCATATCCGCCGCAGCGCGATAGGCAGCGCGCGACGTCGCGACATCGTTCTCGAGCTTCGCAAGCCCCGCGCCGCCCGCTTCGATGGCATCGAGCTTGCCGCGCAACGCGTCGGCCAGCGCCGCCAGATCGTCGGGCGCGACGCGGTGCTTGCGCGCGAGACCGCGCAGGTCGAAAAGCCGTGCCTCGTCCACTTCGAGCCGGGCGGGATCGTGGACATGCGCACGCGCCGCCGCCGCCAGCTGCTCCTCGGCGACTGCGCCTTCGATGATCGCGCGGTCGAGCGCGGCCAGCGCTTCGGCAAGCGCCGGATGTTCGCGCGCCACGCGGTCGAGCGCACGCGCGGCGGCGCGCAATTTGGGCAGCGCACCCTCGGCGCCTTCGATAAGGCCGGTCAGGTCCGCGAGCTCACCCGACAAGCGCTCCGCGCGCTGCGACAGCGCGCGCGCCTCGGCAAGCGCCTCTTCTTCGCCGGGTTGCGGCGCAAAGGCATCGAGTTCGGCGACGCTGTGCGTCAGCCAGTCGCGGTCGCGCGTGGCATCGTCGAGTGCAGATTTTGCGCTTTCCAGCGCATCTTCGGCCGCGCGCATCGCGCGGAACGCGGTTTCCGTTGGTCGCAGGTCGACCCTTGCAAAAGCATCGAGCAGCGCACGGTGCCCCGCCGGCGCGAGGAGCCCGCGATCGTCATGCTGGCCGTGGATTTCGACGAGCATCGCGCCGATCTCGCGCAGCAGCGCACCCGACACCGGCTGATCGTTGACGAACGCGCGGCTGCCGCCGTCGGCTTTCACCGTACGGCGGACGATCAGCGGCTCGGCGGCATCGGCCTCGAGGTCGTTGGCGACGAGTATCCCAGCCACCGCCGCGTCATGGTCGAAGGTCGCGGTCACGCTCGCCTGCGCGGCCCCCTGCCGCACCAGCCCTGTCGCCGCGCGGCTGCCCAGCGCGAGGCCAAGGGCGTCGAGCAGGATCGACTTCCCCGCCCCGGTCTCACCCGTTATCACGACCAGCCCGCGCTCGAAGCTCAGCTCGAGCGCCTCGATCAGCACGACATCACGAATGGCAAGCGACTGGAGCATTCAAAGGCTCCTCTACGGCATTCGCACTGCGCCTCAAATCCGGAAACACACCCTTCGCGCCTTCCTTCTTCTTTGCGCCTTTGTGTAAACCCGGCTCGCAATCGCCACATCGTTCACGTCGACAGTCCGTGAAATTCTTTCACACGAAGGCGCAAAGGAGAAGCAAAGGCGCAAATATTGGCGGCTTATGCAGGGTGCTTCTGCATCAGCGCATACGCGCGATCATACCATTTCGAACCCGGATAGTTCGCGCCCAGCACCGCAGCCGACCGTTTCGCTTCTTCGGGAAGGCCGAGCGCCAGATAGCTTTCGGTCAATCGCTCGAGCGCTTCGGGCGTATGCGTGGTCGTATCGAACTCATCAATCACCTTGCGAAAGCGGATGACGCTCGCGAGCCACTGCGCGCGGCGCTGATAGAAGCGCCCGATCTCCATCTCCTTGCCGGCGAGGTGATCGCGGACGAGGTCGACCTTCAGCCGCGCGTCTGCGGCATAGCGCGTGTCGGGGTATCGGCGGATCAACTCGCCCAGCGCATCGAGCGCCTGCTGCGTGATCTTCTGATCGCGCGTCACGTCGGTGATCTGTTCGTAATAATCAAGTGCGATCAGATAATAGGCATAGGGCGCGTCCTTGTTGCCCGGATGGATCGACAGGAAACGCTGCGCCGATTCGGTCGACTTGGCGTAATCACGCCCCATGTAGTTCGCGAACGCGCTCATCAGCTGCGCACGCCGCGCCCATGGCGAATAGGGATGCTGGCGCTCGACCTCGTCGAACAGCGCCGCGGCGAGCTTGTACTGGCTGCGGTCGAGCTTGTCCTTGGCAGTCGCGTACAGCGTGTCGACGTCGCGCGCGATATAGGCGGTGTCCGATTTCTTGCGCGTCGTGGCACAACCCGAAATCGTGAGGACGACCGCGATCGCGGCGATGACGGTGGCCGGCCGGCCCGAAAGGATACGCATGCGCGTCGTCTTAGCGGCATGGAACCGCGATGCCAACTTCGCTATGACCGCTGCCATGCCCGCGATCAAGCTCACCACCATCCGCGTCGAAAAGCCCTGGGGACGCACCGAGCTGTGGCCGGGGTTCGACAATCCGCAGCGCGCGAAGGTGGGCGAGATCTGGTTCGAAGCTCCGGCGGGCACAAACCCCGACCTGATGGTCAAATATCTCTTTACCAGCGAGAAGCTTTCGATCCAGGTGCACGAGGACGATGCGACCGCTCAGGCGGCGGGCCGCGCGCGCGGCAAGGACGAGGCCTGGGTGATCCTTGCGGCCGATCCAGGCGCGACGATTGCGCTCGGCACGCATGAGCCCGTCGATCGCGACACTTTGCGCGCAGCGGCGCTCGACGGCAGCATCGAAACGCTGGTTGACTGGAAGCCGGCGCAGGCGGGCGACGTCATCTATTCGGCGGCGCGCACCGTTCACGCGATCGGTGCCGGGCTGACACTGATCGAGGTCCAGCAGAATGTCGACCTGACGTATCGCCTCTACGATTATGGCCGTCCGCGCGAACTGCATCTCGAAGCGGGCGTGGCGGTAAGCGACGCTGTTGCTTTCGTCGCGCCGCCGATCCCCGGTGACATCGGCGACGGTCGCAGTATCCTGTGCGAAGGCGGCAAGTTCGTCCTCGAACGCTGGTCGTGGCGCGGAGCGCGGTCGATCGTGCTGCCCGCCGACGTGCCTGGCTGGCTGATCCCGGTCGCGGGTGGCGGCACAATCGAGGGCGCGCGCTTCGTCGCAGGCGAATGCTGGATGGTCGACGGCGCGCTCGCGCTCGACGTCGACGCCGACAGCGACATTTTGTTCGCTTATCCGCTGGCGCACCGGGCCGCACTCTGACGCGTATGCTCCGTGTCCTGACGCTCAGCACGCTGTTCCCGGACCGATCGCGCCCGCGCTTCGGCACGTTCGTCGAACGCCAGACACGCGGCCTTGCCGATCACCCGGACGTCGATCTCCGCGTCGTGGCACCCGTCGGCATCCCGCCGCTCGGGCGGTTCCATCCCCGTTACCGCGCGCTCGCCGCGCTTCCCGAAGTCGAAAGCAGGAACGGCCTCAGCGTGTACCGCACGCGCTTTGCGCACATCCCCGGCACAGGCGGTCGCTACGACGCAAAGGCACTTGCGCGCGCGCTGCTGCGTCCGTTGCGCGCGATCCGCGATCAGTTCGCATTCGACGTCATCGACGCCGAATTCTTCTGGCCCGATGGTCCCGCGGCGGTCGCACTCGGCAAGGCGCTCGGCGTGCCGGTCTCGATCAAGGCGCGCGGGGCCGACATCCACTTCTGGGGCACGAATGCGGCGACATCCGCGCAAATCGCCGCGGCGGGGCGGGCCGCCGACGGCTTGCTCGCCGTGTCCGACGCGCTCAGAAATGACATGGTCGCGCTCGGAATGCCCGCCGACCGCATCCGCGTGCACCGCACCGGTATCGACCGCGACACGTTCGCCGTGCGCGACCGGAAGGCGGCAAAGGCGGCGCTGGGCGTATCAGGCCCGCTGCTCGTCAGCATCGGCGCACTTATCGACCGCAAGGGCCACGCGCTCGTCATCGAAGCGCTTAAACGATTGCCCGGCGTGACCCTGGTCATCATCGGCGAGGGCGTGCGGCGCGGCGCGCTCGAAGCGCAGGCCGCCCTCCTTGGCGGCCGGGTACGCTTTCTCGGCAGCGTCGGCCACGATGTCGTCACCGACTGGCTCGCCGCCGCCGACGTCATGGTGCTGATGTCGGCGTCCGAAGGACTGGCCAATGCCTGGGTCGAGGCGCTTGCGTGTGGCACCCCGATCATCGTCGCCGATGTCGGCGGCGCGCGCGAAGTGCTGGACCGCGCCGAAGCGGGGGCGCTCACCGCGCCGGACCCGAAGTCGGTCGCCGACGCGGTCACGCAGGTGCTGGCACGGGCTGCGGATCGCCACGCCGTCGCCGCAACGGTCGACCGCTTCAGCTGGGACGCGAACACGTCGGCGCTTTACGAACACCTCAAACGACTGGCACCTTGACCGTCATCAAAGCGGTCGCAGCGCGGCGCTGATCCAGCGCCCCTCGGCACGCAGCACGCCCCAGGCGCGCGCGGCGGCACGCGTGTCCATCACCTCGATACCGATCCCGCGCGCTTCGAACCCAGTGACCGTCTCGGGCGACGGCCGCTCCAGCGTCGCGCCCGTGCCCAACAGGATAAATTCGGGCAGCGGATCGATCAGCGCCGCTTCGAGATTGCCGCCATCCCAGTCGATCGCCGCTTCGGGCGTCAGGATCACGCCGCCCGCGCGCGCGATCCCGTCGACCTTGATCGAGGTGCCGGCAAAGCCCGTGACCGCGGGCCCCGGTGCCCGCGCGTCGCGCTCGAGCGTCGGCATCAGCCTTCGCGCTTGGTCACGCGCTCCGCATCGCCGCGCGCCTGGCCCTTGTCGAGGAAGCTGTCCGACGTGACCTTGAGCCAGATCAGGATCGGCGCGCCGACATAGATCGACGAGAAGGTGCCGACGAAGATGCCGAGCAGCATCGCCGCGGTGAAGCCGAAGATCACTTCGGGGCCGAGCACCAGCAATATCGTCAGCGTCAGGATCAGCGAAAGCGAGGTCACGATCGTCCGCGAAAGCGTCTCGTTGACCGACAGGTCGAGCAGCGCGACGATGTCCATCCGCCGATATTTGCGCAGGTTCTCGCGAATACGGTCATAAACGATGATCGTGTCGTTGAGCGAATAGCCGATGATCGTGAGGATCGCCGCGACGACGTTCAGGTCGAACTGCAGCTGGGTCAGTGCGAAAAAGCCCAATGTCAGCGCCACGTCGTGGAACAGCGCGAACAGCGCGCCGACGCCGAACTGCCACTCGAAACGGAACCAGATGTAAAGCGAAATCCCCGCCATCGCGAGGATCAGGCTGATCAGGCCGGTACGCAGCAACTCGCCCGAAACCTTGCCCGACACCGTTTCCACCGCGTCGATCTTGGCCGCAGGATAAGCCGCCTTGATCGCGCCGGTCAGCTTCGATGCGGCAACGCTTGCCGCCGCTTCGTCGCCGGGAGGCAGCGGCAGGCGGATCTGCACGTCGGTCGGCTTGCCGAATTGCTGGATCGAAGCCTCGCCAAGGCCGAGCGCATTCACGCGGGTGCGAAGTTCGTCGAGGTTGGCGGTCTCGGCGAACGACACGCGCACCATCTGCCCGCCGACAAAGTCGACGCCGAAGTTGAACCCGCGCACCGCGACGAGCACCATCGATGCGACGATCAGCGTGATCGACAGCCCCATCGCCCAGAAGCGCCACTTCAGGAAGTGTACGTTGGTGTTGTCGGGGACGAGTTTCAGCGGACGCATGTCAGATCACCAGCTCCTTGGGCCGCGCGCGACGCAGATAATCGGCGACCATCAGCCGCGTCAGCGTGACCCCGGTGAAGACCGACGTCAGGATGCCGATCGTCAGCACGACCGCAAAGCCGCGGATCGGCCCCGATCCGAACCAGAACATGATCGCCGCCGATATGACGTTGGTGATGTTTGCATCGAAGATCGCGCGGCTCGCTTCCTTGAATCCGAATTCGCACGCCGCAAGCGTCACGCGCCCGCGCCGCACTTCCTCGCGGATGCGCTCGAAGATCAGCACGTTGGCGTCGACCGCGGCGCCGACGGTCAGGACGAAACCCGCGATCCCCGGCAACGTCAGCGTCGCCTTGAAGATCGACATGATGCCAAGGATCATCAGCGCGTTCACGATAAGCGCGATCGCGGTATAGATGCCGAAGCGAAAATAGGTCAGGATCATGAACGCGACCAGCGCGAGCATCGCGACGATGCCGGCAAGGACGCCCTTGCGGATCGAATCGGCACCCAGATCGGGGCCGACCGTACGCTCCTCGACCACTTTCAGCGCGACCGGCAACTTGCCCGATCGCAGCGAAATCGCCAGCTGTTGCGCGCTTTCGGTCGTGAAGTTGCCGGAAATCTGCGCCTGCCCGCCCAGGATCGGCTCGTTGATATTCGGTGCCGACAGCACGACGCCGTCGAGGATCATCGCAAACGGCTTGCCCACATTCTCCTGCGTCACGCGCGCGAAGCGTCGCCCGCCCTGCCCGTCGAAACGGATGTTGACGACCGGGCTGTTCGACTGCTGGTCGTTACCCGGCTGCGCGTCGATCAGCTGATCGCCCGACACCATCACGCGGCGCTGCACCGCGATTACCGGCCCGCCCCCCGGATTGCCCGGATAAGGCAATATCTGGCTACCCGGCGGCGCGCGGCCCTGCGCGACCTGTGCCGGGTCGGCGGTCAGGTCGACGAGCTTGAACTCGAGCTTGGCGGTCTTGCCGAGCAGCGCCTTCAGCCCTTCGGGGTCCTGCAATCCCGGCACCTGCACGAGGATGCGGTTCGAACCCTGGCGCACCACGGTCACTTCGCTCGTCCCGTTGGGATCGATCCGCTTGGCAACGACCTCACGCGCGGTGTCGAGCGCATCGTCGATCGCCTTTTCGAGCCCCGATGCGCTCGGCGTCATCACCAGCCGCGTCGAATCGACGACCGCCACGTCCCAGTCGCGCTGTCCGCCGATGCCGACCGGATTGGTCTGCCGCCTTGCGATCTCGACGGCGGCATCGAGCTGCGAAACGTCGCGCACGAAAAAGCTCAGCTTGCCGTCCGACGCCGACATGTCGCCGATCTCGATCCGCGGCGCTGCGCGGCGATATTCGGTGCGCAGCACCTCTTCCATCGCCTCGACCTTCTGCTTGGCGACGTCGGAGGTTTCCGCCTCGAGCAAAAGATGGCTGCCGCCCTGCAGGTCGAGCCCGTAATTGAACCGCGCCGTCGGCACGAAGCCGGGCCAGCGCGCGACGACGTCCTTGGCAAAGAAATTGGGCACCGCAAAGGCGAGCCCCACCACCATCGTGATCAGGACCGCCCAGACTTTCCAGCGCGGGAAATCGAGCTGCATCTCTCAGTCGTTCGCCGGCTTTGCGCTACCCAGCGGGACGACGTCCGAAAGCGTCGCTTTGATCGCTTTCACCTTGACGCCGGTCGCGATCTCGATCTCGACCTGCTCGTCCTCGACGCGCGTCACCTTGCCGACCAGGCCGCCGCCGGTGACGACGCTGTCGCCTTTCTTCACCGCTGCGATCTTGGCCTTGTGCGTCTTCATCGCGGTCTGCTGCGGGCGGATCATCAGGACGTAGAAAATGATGAAGATGAACAGCAGCGGCGCCATCTGCACCAGAAAGGCGGTCGTGCCGCCCGGTGCCGCGCCGGCGGCCTGTGCATAGGCTGGGGATATGAACATGGGAACTTTCAAACGCCTGTATGGGGCAAGGGCGCGCGCCTATCAGAGCGCCGGTGAACGTGCAACTGCCGCCGCCAAGCACGGTTGCCTTCACCGCCAAGCCTCCCTAAACGCCCAAGGCTCGGTCGGGACGTAGCGCAGCCTGGTAGCGCATCACACTGGGGGTGTGGGGGTCGCAGGTTCGAATCCTGTCGTCCCGACCAATAAATCAATGACTTAGCTGCGTTGAAGCACGCCTGAGACGCCCATCCGCCGCGCCGGGGTGCTTATGTCGTGCAGATGCTGATTTGTTACGATGCGACGGGCGCGCCTTGCGTCGCGAACAGCATGGGCGTCGTGTCGCGCGGGCCCGCGACGTCACATCGAATTCAAACGGCGTTCGTCAGCACGCGCGAAAGCCCTTGATGATCGCCGAAAAGTCGAGTGCGCCGGCGCCTGCCGCAGCAAATTCTTCGTAAAGCGCGGCCGCGCGCGTCCCCATCGGCACGTCGGCATCGACATCGTCCGCCGCTGCCATCGCCAGCCGCAGATCCTTGAGCATCAGCGCGGTCGCAAAGCCGCCGGCATAGTCGTTGTCGGCGGGCGTCTGGGGCCCGACGCCCGGCACCGGGCAATAGCTCGTCATCGACCAGCTCTGCCCCGACGCCTTCGAAGAAATGTCGTAAAAGGTCTGCAGATCGAGCCCGAGCTTTTCGGCCAGCGCAAACGCTTCGCAGGTCGCGATCATCGTCGCGCCCAAGAGCATGTTGTTGCAGATCTTCGCCGCCTGCCCCGCGCCGCTGTCGCCGGCATGGATGACTGCCTTGCCCATCGCCGACAGGACCGGCTCCGCGCGGGCGAAGGCATCGTCGCTGCCACCGACCATGAAGGTCAGCGTGCCCCCGTTCGCCGCCGCGATCCCGCCCGATACCGGCGCGTCGACCATGTCGTAACCCGCTGCCGCGGCGTGGCTTGCAACCTTGCGCGCTGTCGCCACGTCGATCGTCGAGCAATCGAGCAACAGCGCCGATACCGGCGCGTGTCCGATCACGTCGTCTGCGAAGATTTTCTCGACGATCGCGCCATTGGGAAGCATCGTGACGACTGCTTCGACACCCGCCACCGCTTCGCGCACCGTGCCGAACACCGCGCATCCATTGCTCTTCGCCGCCGCCAGCGCCGCTTCGGCAAGGTCGAACGCGCGCACCTGATGCCCCGCCTTGACAAGGTTCGCGGCCATCCCGCCGCCCATATTGCCAAGTCCGATGAATGCGATCTTTGTCATGGTGTCGATCCCTGGCCGAGCACATCCTTGCGGAACCGCGCATCGGCCTTGTCAATGTCGTTATACTCGTACCAGCGTGGCGCGGGCAGACCCTTTTGCCACGCCATCATCTCGGTCAGCGTCCCCTGGGCCGATGGCGTGTCATAAACGACTTTCCCGATGGGGTCACGATAGGCCTTGTCCACGGTGATGATCTCCCACCCGCGCTTGCGCAGCGCCGCGACCAGATCGCCGATGAAAATCGCTGCCAAATCCGTCTCGTGAAGCAGCATGACATGCGCGGGCGAGCGGCCAATCGTCTGGCGCGCGAGACCATCATAGAAATCGGCGGCCTCGACATGCAGCGTCACATAATAATCGCGCAGCGCCGCCATATTCATCGGCTTGCCTGCCTTGGTCGCCGCGATCGTCAGATTTTCCATGTTCCAGTCGGACGCTTCGGCGGTGACATAGCCATTGCGCAATCCGCGCGCAGCGAGTCCAGCACGGATCGCATCGCGCTTGGCCTTGTCACTTCGCCCCTCATTCAAAAACGGGAAGCGGAACCACGGGCGGTATCCCACGCGCGACTTCAGCCAGTCGGTGGCCTTGTCCATGTCGGCGAGATAGTCTTCAGCGGTAAGGTCCGTCAGTGACGGATGGCTGAAACTATGATTGGCGATCACATGCCCCGCCGCGACATAAGCCGCGATCCGCCGCTCGCCGCCCTGGCCGTCCGGTCTGGCGAGCTTGCCCGGATTGATGAAAAACGCGACCTGACTGACCCTCGCTCGTTTCAGTGCGGCGATCAGTTTGGTGGCGCGCTCATCGGGCGTTAGAAACGCCCCCGCATTGCGCGGCACATCGTCGAAGGTCAGGGCAATCCGTTTTTGGGCGTCGGCGGGAGTCGCCCCCAATAGCGCCAGAACAAGCCCGAGAACGAACCGCACCTTCACCCCATCGTCGGAATGACGAACGCATTGGCACCGTCACCCGCCCCGACCCCAGCACTACCATCGGGCCAGCGTTGCGTGATCGTCTTGACCTTGGTCCAGAACTTGACGCCTTCCATGCCGTGCTGGTTGGTGTCGCCGAACGCGCTGCGCTTCCAGCCTCCGAATGTATGATAGGCGACCGGCACCGGGATCGGCACGTTGATGCCGACCATGCCGACGTTCACCCGCGCGGCAAATTCGCGCGCCGCGTGGCCGTTGCGCGTGAAGATCGCGACGCCGTTGCCATATTGATGCTCGCTCGGCAGCCGCAGCGCGGTCTCGAAATCGGGTGCGCGGACGATCTGCAGGACGGGGCCGAAGATCTCCTCCTTGTACGCCTCCATGTCGGTGGTGACATGGTCGAACAGGCTGGGGCCGACGAAGAAGCCGTCCTCATGCCCCTGCAGCTTGAACCCGCGTCCGTCGACGACAAGCTCGGCGCCTTCGTCGACGCCCTTCTTGATCCAGCCTTCGATCTTTGCCTTGTGCGCAGCCGTCACAACCGGGCCATAGTGCGCATCATTATCGGTCGAGACGCCGACCCGGAGCGCTGCAATCGCGGGGATCAGTTTCTCGCGCAGCGCGATCGCGGTCTTCTCGCCGACCGGCACGACCACCGGCAGCGCCATGCAGCGTTCCCCCGCGCTGCCGAATGCCGCCCCCGACAGATCGTTGACGACCTGATCGAGATCGGCATCGGGCATGACGATGCCGTGGTTCTTCGCCCCGCCCATCGCCTGCACGCGCTTGCCCGCTGCGACGCCTCGGCTGTACACATAATGCGCGATGTCCGACGATCCGACGAAGCTGACCGCGGCGATATCGGGATGGTCGAGGATGGCGTCGACCATTTCCTTGTCGCCGTGGACGACCTGGCAAATACCTTCGGGCAGCCCCGCCTCGATGAACAGTTCGGCAAAACGCACGGGAACCGACGGATCGCGCTCGGACGGCTTGATGATGAAGGCATTGCCGCAAGCGATCGCCACGCCCGACATCCACAAGGGGATCATCCCCGGAAAGTTGAACGGCGTGATCCCCGCACCGATGCCGATCGGCTGACGCATCGAGTACACGTCGATGCCCGGCCCGGCCCCTTGGGTATATTCGCCTTTCAGCACATGGGGGATGCCGCAGCAGAACTCGATCACTTCCAGCCCGCGCTGGATGTCGCCCTTGCTGTCGGCAATCACCTTGCCATGTTCGGACGACAGCATGTGCGCCAGTTCGCCCATGTGCGCCTCGACCAGCGCCTTGAAATTGAACATGACCCGTGCCCGCCGCTGCGGATTGGTCATCGCCCACGCCGGTTGCGCCTTCAGCGCGGCATCGACCGCCCGCTGCAACACCGCTGCACCACCGAGCGCCACCTGCGCCTGAACCGCGCCGCTGTTCGGATCGAAGACGTCGCCGTGACGCGGCGATGCCCCCGCACCGCCCGATATGAAATGATCGATCTGTCGCATGCTGCGTCCTTGCATCGCCCTGATCCTGCGGTGTGAGACCGGCGAGCGGCGAAATCAATCGCTAGATTGCACCGTGTACCGGCCAGTGGCGCGCGCGTGCCGACCGACGTCATGCAGCGGGGTTGCGGGTGCGCCGGTCGCTATCCCCGCTCCCCCCGTGCGATCACCCTGTCCTCGCGGTTGACTTCGAAGTCACGTGCATCGTGGCGCTCGCGACGCTGCGTTTCGGGGCCACCGAACGTCCGGTTGACCATGCGCCCGCGCTGGACCGCTTCGCGCCCGCCGATCAGGTCGACCCAGCGATCGAGGTTGCGATATTCGCCCACGCCCAGAAACGCCTGCGCACCATAAGCCTCGCGCATGATCGACCCGTACCACGGCCAGATCGCCATGTCGGCGATCGTATAGTCGCCGCCGACCATATATTCGCTCGTCGCAAGATGCGTGTCGAGCACGTGCAGCTGCCGCTTGGTTTCCATCGCATAACGATTGATGGGATATTCCATCTTGAACGGCGCATAGGCAAAGAAATGCCCAAAGCCGCCGCCCACGAGCGGTGCCGAGCCCATCTGCCACATCAGCCAGTTCATCGTCGCCGCGCGCTTGTGCGTGTCGGTGGGCAGGAACGCGCCGAACTTCTCGGCCAGATAGAACAGCATCGAACCGCTTTCGAACAGGTGGACCACCGGGTCGACGCTGTGGTCGGCCATCGCCGGGATCTTCGAATTGGGATTGATCGCAACGAAGCCGCTGCCGAACTGGTCGCCCTCGCCGATTTTGATCAACCAGGCGTCGTACTCCGCGCCGCCATGGCCCGCGGCGAGCAGTTCCTCGAGCATGACCGTCACCTTGACGCCGTTGGGCGTCCCCATCGAATAGAGCTGGAAGGGATGCGTGCCGACCGGCAGCACCTTGTCGTGCGTCGCGCCTGAAACCGGCCGGTTGATGTTGGCGAACTGACCACCGCTCGGCGCGTCCCATGTCCATATCGCGGGCGGGACGTAGCCCGGGGGCTGGTTTTCGGGCGTATCGGCCATTTGCATCCTCCTGATCAACCTGGCGCTCAGGATACCGCGCGCCGCCGCATCGTGCACCCCTTCAAAGCGCTGTCCTACAACAAACCTTTCTGGTTACAACGTCCGTATCTTTCATGGGAGAGTGGATATGGATGGACATGATTTGATCGACGGCGTGATCGGGCGCGAAGGCGGCTACGTCAGCCATCCCGCCGACCGCGGCGGCGCGACGCGCTGGGGCATCACCGAGGCGGTCGCACGCGCGCACGGCTACAGTGGCGACATGCGCGAATTTCCGCGCCGCGACGCCGTTGCGCTTTACGAACGAATCTACTGGGTGCGACCGGGGTTTGACCGCGTCGGCGACGTGGCACCCGCCATCGCCGCCGAATTGTTCGATACCGGTGTCAACATGGGCCCGGGCGTGGCGGTCTCGTTTCTCCAGCGGGCGCTGAACGCGCTCAATCGCGGTGCGTCGGACTATGCCGACGTCGTGCCCGGCGTTCGCGTCGACGATGCCACGCTCGCCGCGCTGAAGGCCTTCATCGCCAAGCGCGCACCTTATGGAGAGGGCGTTCTGCTGAAGGCGCTCGAGGCGCTGCAGGGCGAACGCTATCTCGGCCTCGCCGAACGTCGCCCCGCCAACGAAGCCTTCCTCTACGGATGGCTGGCGAACCGGATTGGCTAAATTCAGCGCTTCCTTGGACTAACTTTCGACTAACTTTTGAAAAGGACCGACCATGACCCGCCCCCGACCGAGCGATCGCTGGACCACCCGCGCGCGCCCGACGTTCCTCTATGTCATCTACATCATCATCCTGTGGACGATCCCGATGAGCATGGTCGCCGCTGTCAGCCCCGCGCTCGCCCGACAGATGACGACGGGGATCGCCGCCTACCTCGCCGCGATTCCCGATGCGCTGTGGACATTGTTTGGCACCGGCTACCTCGGCTACACCGCCGCGCGAAGCTGGGGCAAGGCCAGGGGCAGCGAGAAATGAGTTGAACATCGCGCCGCGCGTGCCCATGTTCACCCGTACTCGGGAGCCGGTGATGCGGATCAATTCTGAAGAAGCGATGATAAAGGCGATCCAGGCCAAGCGCGAGGCAAAGCTCGACTGGGTGCAGATGTCGCGCGCCGTGCGGGACCGCACGAAAGAGCAGGTCAGTGAAGAGCCGGTGACGGCGTCGAGACTGGCAGGCGCCTGAGGCAGCGGGCGTGGACGCGGTGCCCGCCCTCACCCTTTCGCTGATCGCGGTCTTCCCGGGGCTTATGCTCTATTGCGCGATCTACGACGTGTTCTGTCGCCGCAACAATGTCGTCAGCACCGTCCCGCGCGACCCCAAGTCGGTCGAGGCGCTTTCGGTCATCATCCTCGGCTCGCTGGTTGTGCACCTGTTCGCGATCATCCTGTCGCAGGCGCTGATCTGGCCCTGTGTGCTGAATTTGTGCGGCGCGGTCCATCCGATGCCGGGTCAGCCCGGCGAAGCCGTCTTGATCGACATGGCGCTGGGCAAGCACTTCATCAGTGCCGATGACATTTACGCGCTTGCAGCCACGACGCTCGTCCTCGGACTCCTGACCTATTGGACGACCGACCAGTCGATGCGGCGGCGCGCGATCCGCGACGATTTGCCTTATTGGCTGTACCGATGGACGTCGACCGTCGCGATCAGCAGCGACCGCGCCAATGCCGTCATGCTCGCCTATGTGCTTACGACAATCGAGGTCGGCACGAAGCGGATCATGTATGTCGGCCTGGTCGACGACATGGCACTCGACGACAAGTTCGACCTTCAACGTCTTGTGCTGGTCGAATGCGACCGCTTCCTGTTCGACTTGTCGGCCGATCGCGCCGCCGCCTTCGGGCCATCGCTCGGCAATACGCCGAAGCTGGTGCTGCACGCCGACGGGATTGCCAACGTATCGCTCGAGCGGGTCGAGCGCCCCGATCTCGCGCTTCCTTGAACCCCCGCGATCGCTGCCCATATTGCGATCGATGGACAGTAAATCGGCATGGCACGGCACAACAATCGTTTCGGTCCGCAAATCAGGTAAGGTCGTGATCGCCGGCGACGGCCAGGTATCGATGGGCCAGACCGTCATGAAGCCCAACGCCAGGAAAGTGCGGCGTCTTCATGACGGCTCGGTCATCACCGGCTTTGCAGGTGCGACCGCCGATGCCTTCACGCTGTTCGAGCGGCTCGAAAAGAAACTCGAGGCGCACAACGGCCAGCTGATGCGCGCCGCAGTCGAGCTCGCCAAGGACTGGCGCACCGACAAATATCTCCGCAATCTTGAAGCGATGATGATCGTGGCCGACAAGGACGTGACGCTGATCCTGACCGGCAACGGCGACGTGCTCGAGCCCGAAGCCGGGATCGCCGCGATCGGCTCGGGCGGGAACTATGCGCTGGCTGCGGCCAAAGCGCTCGCCGACTATGAGCCCGACGCCGAGACGCTGGCGCGCCGCGCCATGGCGATTGCAGCGGAGATTTGCGTCTACACCAACGACCGGCTGACGCTCGAATCGCTCGACGCGGCCTGACACCCGAAAGTTTGAAATGAACGACCAGCTTACGCCAAAGGCCATCGTGGCCGCGCTCGACGCGCATATCGTCGGGCAGACCGACGCCAAGCGCGCAGTCGCGGTGGCGCTGCGCAATCGCTGGCGACGCCAGCAGCTGCCTGCCGACCTGCGCGATGAGGTCAGCCCCAAGAACATCCTGATGATCGGGCCGACGGGGTGCGGCAAGACCGAGATCAGCCGCCGCCTTGCCAAGCTTGCCGATGCGCCGTTCGTGAAGGTCGAGGCGACCAAATTCACCGAAGTTGGCTATGTCGGGCGCGACGTCGAACAGATCGCGCGCGACCTTGTCGAGGAAGCGATCCGGCTCGAAAAGGAGCGTCGGCGGGCCGCCGTGATCGACAAGGCCGAGGGTGCGGCGATGGATCGCCTGCTCGATGCGCTGACCGGAAAGAGCGCGTCCGAAGCGACGCGCGCTGCGTTTCGCCAGCGCTTCCACGACGGCCACCTGACCGAATCCGAAATCGAGATCGAGGTCGAAGCCGCGCCGCAGATGCCGTTCGAGATCCCCGGCGGCGGGCAGGTCGGCATGATCAACATCGGCGAGATGATGAGCAAGCTCGGCGGGCAGCAGCTCAAGCGCCGCAAGATGACCGTCCCGGCGGCCTGGACCAAGCTGGTCGAGGAGGAGGCCGACAAGCGCCTCGACCAGGACGAAGTCAGCCGGGTCGCGCTCGCCGATGCCGAAGCCAATGGCATCGTGTTCCTCGACGAGATCGACAAGATCGCGGTCAGCGACGTGCGTGGTGGCTCGGTCAGCCGCGAAGGCGTCCAGCGCGACCTGTTGCCGCTGATTGAGGGGACGACGGTCGCGACCAAATACGGCCCGATGAAGACCGATCACATTTTGTTCATCGCCAGCGGTGCTTTTCACGTCGCCAAGCCGAGCGACCTGCTCCCCGAGCTGCAGGGCCGGCTGCCGATTAGGGTCGAGCTGAAGGCGCTGACCGAGGAGGATTTCGTCCGCATCCTGAAAGATACGCGCGCGAGCCTTGCCGACCAGTATCAGGCGCTGCTCGGTACCGAAGGCGTCACGATCGCGTTCACCGACGACGGCATCGCCGCGGTCGCGCGCACGGCCGCCGAGGTCAATTCGGCGCTCGAGAACATCGGCGCGCGGCGCTTGTCGACGGTCATGGAAAAGTTGCTCGAAGACGTCAGCTTCAACGCCGAAGACCGCCAGGGTTCGACGCTGACCGTCGATGCTGCGTATGTCGACTCGCAACTCGCCAGCGTGGCGCGCAACACCGACTTGTCGAAATACGTGCTGTAACGACCGTCATTGCGAGCGCAGTGACGCAATCCAGATCACGCTACTGGATTGCTTCGCTGCGCTCGCAATGACGGCGGGTTGGCGCTACTTCTTCTCTGGCACGACCACGAGCGACAGGCTCTTGTCCGCCACGAGCCAGCGTTTGGCGGTCGCCTGAAGCTCTGCGGGTGTGATGCGCGCGAGGTCCGACCACATCGAACGGAGCGCATCGAGCTTGCGCGGGTCGGTCGACGATCCCGACAATTGCGCCAGCCACAAGCCGCTGCCGTTCGCAGCACGGTCGAGCGCCTGACGCATGGGAGTGAGCGAACGCGTCAGTTCGTCGGCGGTGACCGGTCTGGCCACGAAGTCTGCCGCGACGGCGCGCGCGATGCGAAAGAAGGTGTCGATGCGCTCGGGGCGCAGCTGTGCGATCACGGTGAAGTTGCCGCCGCTTTCGAACCCTGTCGGCCAGCTGCTCGTGACGCCGGGTGTATAGCTCGCACCCTCGGCCTCGCGCAGCTGGTCGAACAGCCGATCGCTGAAAATGTCGGCGAGGATGTCGAGCTTGCGGCTTTCGAAGATGTCCTTCAGCCCGCCGCCGGTCGGCCAGGCAAGTACTGCTGCGGCCTGTTCGGCCGATCCGCGATGCGTGCGCACGATCGGCGTCGCGCTTGGCGTAAATGCTCGCGGATCGTTGCTGCGCGCGCGCGGTGTGCCGCGCGGTGCCATCGCGCCGAAGGTCGCCGCCGCCGCGCCGATCGCCTGCTCGACGTTGAAGTCGCCGATGACGAACACCTCGACCGGCCCGGTGCGAAGCAACGGCTCCCACAATTTGCGGAACGCCTTTGGCGTCAGCTTTGCATTCGCCTTCGCGTCGGGCGGCAGGTAGCGGGCATCGCCGCCGTGCAGGATCGAAGGCAGCTCGCGCGCGAGCACCGACGACGGCGACGCCCCCGCGGTGTCGATGCCGAGCGCCAGCGCGGCGCGTGCGCGGTTGACGGGAGCCGGGTCCCACCCCGGCCGGTCGAGCTTGGCGGCGAGCAGCTTCATCTGGTCGGCAAGGTCCGATGCGCGCGTCGCCGAGCGCAGGATGAATGCGTCGTCGCTGATGTCGAACACCATGTTCAACCGCCGTGCGCTCGTCAGCCGGTCGAGTTCGTCCTGCCCCAGGTCGCCGATCCCCGATGAAATCAACGCCGCCTCCCCCGCCCACGCCAGCGTCGGCTTGTTCGACGCGAACGCGCGATAGCCCTGCCCGAAGCGGACGCTCACAAATACCTTGCCGACCTGTTCGGGCTGGTTGAACAGCACGAGGTTCACGCCGTTCGACAATGTGACGTAGGTGACCGGCAATCCGGTGAGCGTGCGCCGCGCGATCAGCGCGCTGGGTTTCCCCAGTGTCGGCACGCGATCGAAATTGACCGGTGCCTGCGACGTGGCGAGCGCGCCCGGCTCGACCGATTGTGTCAGCGCGGCGAGCAATGCCGCCTCTGCCCCCGAATCGGCGGCAGGCAACGTTAAAATGCCGCGCATCGGGGTTCCGGCGAGCATCTTTCGCGTCGATGCGATCATGGCGGCAGGCGTCAGCCGTTCCTTCATCACCGCAAAGACATCGCGCGCGACCTCCGGACTGGCGACGGTTTCGCGGATATTGACGGCTTCGGTGATCATGTCGGTGAGGTTGCCGCTGTTGAGCGTTGCCGCTGTGTCGACCTCGTTCTGCAGGCTCGCGGCGAATTCGGTCGCCTCGCGGTCGATCTCGTCCTGGCTCGACGGGTTGGTCATCGCATCGGCGATGACCGCGCGGACATCGTGAACCGCGGTCCTCCAGTCGCTGCCGACGGGGACGATCTGAACGAACGTGCCGTCGACCGAGCGCGAGACGTCGTCCTGGTCGATCGATGCCTGGAGGAACGACCCGCCGCGCCGCGCCGCGCGCTCGAGGCGGCGGTTGACGATGCGCAGTGCCAGGCTGTCGACGAGCTTGCCGCGGTTATATTCGACCGTGTCGGTCTTTTGCGTCCAAGGCCGCAGCACGGCGAGGTTGACCATGACCGGCTGGCGCGGTTCGACCAGGACGCGCGCGCGCGGCGCCGCCGCGTCGGGCTGACCGAAATCGGCGACCGGGGCAGGACCCGCGGCCTTCCAGCCGCCGAAGTAACGCTCGATCAGCGCCGCCATCTCCTTGGGGTCGGCGTCGCCTGCGATCGCGATGACGGCCTTGTCGGGTCGGTACCAGCGATCGCGGAATACGCGCAGCGACGTCGCCGTCGCTGCGTTGAGCGTCGCCGGGGTGCCGATCGGCGATCCCATGCCGAGCGCCTGCCCGGCAAAGAAGAACTGGCCGACCGCATCGGCGATGCGCTGCTGCGGGCTCAGCCCCTCGCGCAGTTCGGCGAGCACGGTGCGCCGTTCGGTCTCGACCGCCTCGGGCGTCAGGAACGCGCCCGACATCATTCCCGACAGGATCTTGACCGTCTCCTCGATCCCCTCGGGCGTCGCGCTCGGCAGGTCGAGCTTGTAGATCGTCTGCGTCGGCGTGGTCGAGGCGTTGGTATCCGACCCGAAGGTCGCGCCGAGCCGCTGCCAGACCCGCTTGGCCTCTTCGTCGGCGACGAATTTCGACCCGCGAAAACTTAAGTGCTCGTTGAAGTGCGCAAACCCCTTTTCGCTCGGTCGCTCCATCAGCGCACCCGCGTCGATCGCGACGCGGATCGACACCTGGCGCGGCGGCACGCCGTTGCGGCGCACGGCGTAGCGGAGACCGTTGGGCAACTCGCCGAAAGTCCAGGCGCGATCGGGCGGAATGTCGCTGCCGCGGTAAAGCCACGACTGCTCGGCAGGCGCGGGTGCCTTGGTTGCGGCCGGGGCCTTGCGCTGCGCCGCAGCGGGAAGCGTCAGGCCGGAGGCGAGCAGCAGGGAGAGGACGAGGCGCGCGACGCGCAAGACGGCAGGATGCATCGCGCCTCCGTAAGCTGCCAAGCTGAACAACGCCAGTATGGCGCGCGCCTCGAAGGTGCCTTGCGGGCCTCGCCGGGCGCTGGCAGGGGGCGACGATGGCGCGCAGCATTCCCCGCGACGACCGGCCCTTCGTGCTGCTCGACGACGCGCGCGGAGGGGAAGCGGCTTTCGCGCGGCTCTACGTCGACCCGGTCGAGATCGTCACGACGCGGCAGATGGACGAAGTCGAGGCCGCGCTCGAAGCGCTGAGGACGGCAACGCGCGGCGGGCTGCACGCGGCGGGGTATATCGCCTATGGCGCGGGCCATGCGTTCGAGCCGGTGCTGAACGCGCGCGTTGCGGCGACGGCGGATGAGCCTTTGCTGTGGTTCGGTCTGTTTCGCGGGTTCGAGGAAATTCTGGGACGCGACGTCGCCGCGCTGTTGCCCGGTGCGGCCGGCGGCTGGCTGGGCCGCCCCCTCCCCGCAATCGATCGCGAGGATTATGCAAATGCGCTTGCCGAAGTGAAGGCGCTGATCGCGGCCGGCGATCTCTATCAGGCGAACCTGACGTTCGACGCGGCGGTCGCCACCGTCGGGCATCCGCTGGCACTTTACGCCGGTCTCAGGGCGCGGGCCTGCGCGGGCTACGGCGGCGTGATCTCGACCGGGCGCGATTGGTTGCTGTCGCTGTCGCCCGAATTGTTCTTTGCCTCCGACGGCACATCGATCCGCACGAAGCCGATGAAGGGAACCGCGGCGCGTCTTGGCGACCCTGAAACGGATCGGGCCGCGGCCGCCGCACTGGCGAACGATCTCAAGCAGCGCGCCGAAAACCTGATGATCGTCGATCTGCTGCGCAACGACCTGTCGCGGATCGCAGTCGCCGGGAGCGTGGCCGTGCCCGCGCTGTTCGACGTCGAAACCTATCCCACCGTGCATCAGATGACGTCGACGATCACCGGCGAACTGAAGCCGGAGACCGACATGATCGATGTCATACGCGCCATCTTTCCCTGCGGCTCGATCACCGGGGCGCCCAAGATCCGCGCGATGGAGGCGATCGCCGGGCTCGAGGCGCGTCGGCGCGGCGTCTACACCGGCAGCATCGGACGCATCGATGCCGGGGGCACTTCGGCCGCGTTCAATGTCGCGATCCGGACGCTGCAGGTCGATCGGAACGGGACGCGTGTCGGGCTTGGATCAGGAATCGTCGCCGATTCGCATGGCACCGAAGAGTGGCACGAGTGCCTCGCCAAGGGGGCGTTCGTCGCGAGCGACCGCAGCTTCGACCTGATCGAAACGATGGCGTTCGATCCCAAGGACGGGTTCGCGCGGCTGGAACGCCATCTCACCCGGATGAAAGCGAGCGCCCGGGCGCTGGACTTCGCGTTCGACCGTCACGCTGCGCGCAACGAACTGCAGGCAGCGACGTTCCGGCTGCGCCACCCGAGCCGCATCCGCTTCGTCCTCAGTCGGAGCGGTGCGATGGCGATCGAGGCGCGCCCGCTCCCCCCGGTGCCCGACGGCGCCGTCGACGTGCGTGTCGCGCCGCTCCCGGTCGACGTCAGTGATTTCCGCCTGCGCCACAAGACGACCGACCGGCGCTTCTACGACGCCGCGCGCGGACCTGCCTTCGAAGCGGTCTTTACCGATCCATGCGGTTTTCTGACCGAAGGCAGTTTCACCAACATCTTCGTGCCGATGGGCGGCACGTATCTGACGCCGCCGCTGTCGCGCGGGCTGCTCGGCGGAATCTTGCGAGAGGAGCTGATCGAAAGCGGCGCAGCGCACGAGGCCGACCTGCGCGTCGACGACCTGCGCGCGCCCTTCTTCATCGGCAACGCGCTACGTGGGCTGTTGCCCGCGCGTCTGGTTACCGGATAGGGCGCGGGCTGTTGCCCGCAAGGCGTGCGACGCTATAGCGGGCAAGCCAAACGGGGGACCCATCTTGAGCCAGCTTTCCGCCGCGATCGATCGGATCAAGCCGTCACCGACGCTTGCCATGACCAGTCGCGTGCTGGCGATGACGCGCGAGGGGATCGACGTCATCGGGCTGTCGGCGGGCGAGCCCGACTTCGACACGCCCGATTTCGTAAAGGAAGCCGCGATCGAAGCGATCCGCGCGGGCAAGACCAAGTACACCAATGTCGACGGCACGCCCGAACTGAAAGAGGCGATCGCCGCCAAATTCCTGCGCGACAACGACCTGACCTATGCACCGAGCGAGATCAGCGTGAACGTCGGCGGCAAGCACACGCTGTTCAATTCGCTGGTGGCGACGGTGGGGCCCGGCGACGAGGTCATCATCCCCGCCCCCTACTGGGTCAGCTATCCCGACATCGTGAACTTCGCCGGCGGGACGCCGGTGATCATCAGCGCGGGCGCGAACCAGCTTTACAAGATACTGCCCGAGCAGCTCGACGCGGCGATCACGCCCGCGACCAAATGGGTGATGCTGAACTCGCCCTCGAACCCGACCGGCGCGGCCTATTCGGGCGACGAGCTGCGCGCGCTCGGCGAGGTGTTGCGCCGGCACCCCCATGTGATGATCCTGACCGACGACATGTACGAGCATGTCTGGTACGCCGACACGCCGTTCAGGACGATCGCGCAGGTCTGCCCCGATCTGTACGCGCGCACTTTGACCGTCAACGGCTGTTCGAAGGCCTATGCGATGACCGGCTGGCGGATCGGCTATGCGGGCGGCCCGGCGTGGCTGATCAGGGCGATGAGCAAGCTGCAATCGCAATCGACGTCGAACCCCTGCTCGATCGCGCAGGCGGCGGCCACTGCGGCACTGAACGGCGACCAGTCGTTCCTGCGCGAACGCAACGCCGCGTTCCGCGCGCGGCGCGACCTGGTGGTCCGCATGCTCAATCAGGCGCCGGGGCTGCATTGCCCGACTCCCGAAGGCGCATTTTATGTCTATCCCGATGCAACGGGATGCATCGGCAAGGCCACGCCTTCGGGCAAGTGCATCGAAAGCGATGCCGACCTGATCGACTATTTTCTCGACGACTTTCGGGTCGCCGCGGTCAACGGCGCGGCATTCGGCCTGGGGCCAGCGTTCAGGATCAGCTACGCGACGTCGGAGGAAAAGCTGATCGACGCGTGCACGCGCCTTCAGGAAGCCTGCGCCGCGCTGCGATGAACCGCGCCTAACGACGCCGTTCAGGCGCGATGAAGCCGTAATCGTCCAGACCACGTAACTGAGACACGATCAGCGAAAGGTTCGACGATGCGCCAGGCAATGAAATCCGAATTCACCCAGCTCTTCATGGCCGGGTTCGCCGTTGCGGCGATCGCAATGCTCGCAACCGTTCCCGGTTTGGTGTAGGCACATATTATGACGATCACCATCCGCACCACGCTTGCCGCCGCCGCCCTTGCCGGCGCGGCGCTGTTTTTCGTTTCGCCGGGGACCTTCGCCGCCGAACGGACTGTCCTTGCGCCCATGCCGGCGAGCGACGTCGCGCCTTCGGGCTCGAGCGCGACCGCGGTTCTGGCGGGCGGGTGTTTCTGGGGCATGGAGGCGGTCTTCAGTCATCTGAACGGCGTGACGTCGGTCGTGTCGGGCTATGCCGGCGGCAGCGCCAACGAGGCGACGTATGACAAGGTCAGCACCGAGACGACGCGCCACGCCGAGGCGGTCCGGATCACCTACGATCCGCGCCGAATCAGCTATGCAACGTTGCTGCGCGTTTATTTTTCGGTCGCGCATAACCCGACCGAACTGAATCGCCAGGGTCCCGATCGCGGGACCAGCTATCGCTCGGCGGTCTTTGCGCAGACGCCCGACCAGGCGCGCGTCGTGCGCGCTTACATCGCGCAACTCAATGCAAGCAATGTATGGGGCGCGCCGGTCGTAACGCGGATCGAGAGCGGCGGATTCTTCCCTGCCGAAGCCTATCATCAGGATTTCGCGGTTCGCAACCCGGCGCACGGCTATATTCGGATGTGGGATGCGCCCAAGGTCGCGGCGTTGCAAAAGACGTTTCCGGCGATCTGGCGCGCCACACCCTCGGCTTAAGCGGCCAGCGGAAAGCTCAGCAACCGGTCGCTGACCGGGATCAGCGCACGCGCGCCCGCGCCGACCGCGCGGACGATTTCGGGGTGCCCGGCGTCGAGACCGCCCGTCAGCGCGCCGAATGCGGGAAGGATCAGCTTCGTCGCGCTCGCCACGAAACATCGCCGCGCGACGTTACGACCGCGGATGGCGATCCGCAGCTTGGGATGGAAATGGCCCGAAAGTTCGGGCCGCGGATCGGAGCGATCGGCCTCGTGGCGCAGGATCAGCCCGTCAATTTCCGCTTCGACGACGATGCGCCCTCCGCAGTGGTCGGCAAGCCCGGCATCGTGATTGCCGGTGATCCACACCCAGTCGAGCCGCGCGGTCAGGCCACGAAGGACCTGCTGCGCAGCAAGCGGCAACCGCGCGCAACCGGCACTGTCGTGAAAACTGTCGCCCAGGCACCACAGTTCGCGCGCATCGGTCGCACGGACAAGTTCGCTGAGGTCGGCAAGCGTCGCCATCGAATCATAGGGCGGCAGCATCTGGCCGAAGCGCGCAAACCAGCTCGCCTTTTCGAAATGAAGGTCGGCGACGATCAGCGCGCGGCGCGCGGGCCAGAACAGCGCACCTTGCGGTAACGCGTGCAGATGATGGCCGGCGAACGCAAACCCGCTCACCCAAGCGTGCCCGGCGGGAGGAAGCGGACCTTGCGCTGCGCGAAATCGACCGAGACGCGGCGGAACGTTCGCAGCATGTCCATCCCCAGCAGCATCGCCGGCTTGTTCTCGAGACCGTAGCGGATGAACGGATGCGCATCGGCGAAAGCGATCACGGCGTTTTCGACCGACATGCCGGCGATGCGGATGCGTCCGACCGAAGCATATTCGGCGCTGAGCTTGCCGCCGGTCACGTCGAGCAGTTCCGTCTTGAAGAACTGCAGCTTGCGGTTGCGCTTCGACAGCAGCGCCCGGAGCGGCGCGTTGCCCACCGTCGTCTCTGCGCCCGAATCGACGATAACGGTGATCGGCGTGCCGTCGACATCGGCATCGACAAGCACGAGTTGTCCGTAACGCGACCGCGCCGTGACCACGATCGTGTCGGGGTCGTACGCTTCGCGCTCCCCCCGGCCCAGGATCGACAGCGTCCGGTTGGCGAAGTCCATGACGACGCGCCGTCCTTTGAGCGTATCCACCCCGAGGAGCCCGTGACCACCGAGATACGCCTGCTGAAGCGCCGGCGCGTTGATGTCACGCGTCGTCTGGCCGGCGATCGTTAGGCTCGGCACGGTTACGGTATTCGCCGGACCGACCCCGGTCATGCTGTGCATCGTGACGACGTTGCCGGTGGCCAGTTTCAACGCCGAAGCCAATTCCTGCGACACGACCGTGCGGTCGGACCCGGTGTCGACGACGAACTGATAGGGGCCGCGCGCGCCGATCGTTACCGGCACCGTCATGCGCATGGCCCCGTCGCTGCGCGCGCTCACGACATCGACGACGTCAAGCACCGGCTGCGCCACTGCGGGTACGGCGAGCATCGCGGCCAAGACCGCAGCGACAATGCGCATCGGGATCATCCTCTTCGACACGGAACATGCCACGAACACGGGCGACGTGACAGCGGAAACTTCGTAGCCGTTGCGGACCGACGATCGGTTGCGCATGATGCGGCATGAAATTCGTTCTGATTTTCGTCGTGGCGCTGCTCGCGCAGCCGGTCGCTGCCCAAGGCCTGCAAGAGCGCATCGTCGAGCGCTTTGCCAAAGCAAGCCCAGGCACGCGCTTCGGACTGGTCGTCGCCGACGCGGCGGGCAACGAGATCGTGGCGATCAACCCCGACGGGCGCTTCATCCCCGCATCGAACACGAAGATATTCACGACCGCGGCTGCCTTTCTGTTCCTGCTCGCGATCGACGCACCCGACGCCGCCGGCGGCGCGCAAGTCCTGCTCCAAGCACAGCGCCACGGTGCGCCTGACGTCGTCCTTATCGGGCGCGGCGATGCGCGGATGTCGAGCGCACCCGATTGCGTCACCGATTGCCTGAGCGTCCTTGCCGACGCCGTCGCCGCGCGCGTGAAGCGCGTCCGCGATATCGTCGGCGACGACAGCTATTTCGCCGACCAGCGCTGGAGCCCCGGCATGAGCTGGAACAACATCGCGACGCGGTCGGGGACCGCGACGTCGGCGCTGACCCTCGACGACAACGAAATCTTGATGACGGTCACGCCGAGCGCGGTCGGCGCGCGCCCGGCGCTGACCGGTGCCGACTATTACACGGTCGACAACCGGGCAGTCACGATTGCAGGAAATACCGCTGCGCTCGCGTTCGACCGCGCGCCGAATATGATGATCGTTGTGGTGACGGGAACGATCGGTGCCGACGCCCCGCCGCAGCGCCTCGACCTCGGGATCGACGATCCGGCGCATTATGCCGCATGGCGACTGAAGGCGATGCTGGCGTTGCGCGGCGTCCGCGTCAAAGGCGACGTACGCTCGCGCCACCGTGCCGACTCCGGCGAGGCGTCGGTCATGCCGCCGCTCGCTACTCTCACGCCATCGCCGATTTCTGAAGACCTGACCATCATCAACAAGGTCAGCCAAAATCTGCATGCCGAACTCATGCTTCGCCGCCTCGGGCGGCTGGGGGGGTCGGGGTCTCTTGCCGACGGGCTGAACATGATCCGCGCGATGCTCGATCGGGCGGGTGTCGCGCCGCGCCACTACAGCTTTTCGGACGGCTCGGGCATGTCGACGTACAATCGCATCGCGCCGCGCGGCATGGTCAGGCTGCTGCGCTGGATCGCGGCGCAACCCTGGGGCGCGGCATGGCGCGCGACGCTTCCGGTCGGCGGCGACGGCATGCTCGCGCGCCGGTTCGGAGCGACCGCGCTCAGCGGCCGCATCTTTGCAAAGACGGGAACGCTCAATGCCACGTCGGCGCTGTCGGGGATGCTGATCGCCGCCAGCGGGCGGACGCTGTATTTCTCAGGCGTAGCGAACGATATTCCCGATGGCGACGAGGCGAGCAGGACGATCGACGCGGCGCTGATCGAGATCGCCGCAGAGAACTGACGCGCAACGTCGCAAATTCGTCACATCGGCAGTTGCGCCGCTCGTCAAATTGATGATTAATGCCTGTGGCCGTCGGGAAAGCGGCGCGAAACGGGGGAATGCGACATGCGCTTCACAACGCAGCTGGTGGTATCGCTTACGGCAGGTACGGCATTGTCCGCCCCGTTGGCCGCCGCCGCGCAATCCACCGATACGGGCGCGAGTGCGGAAAGTCGCGAAATCCTCGTCACCGGATCGCGGATCAAGCGCGACCCGAACAACAGCGCGCTGCCGCTGACCATCATCACGCCGCAGGACCTGTCGCGCGAGGGGATCAGCAATCCCGAACAGTTCATTTCCTATCTCAGCACCAACGGCAACGGCGCCGACAATCTTGCATCGAACAGCGACGTGACGAGCGGTGCGCAGCGCGGCACCAACGGGCTTTCCGCCGCCAACCTGCGCGGTCAGGGCTCGGCATCGACGCTCGTCCTGCTCAACGGCCGCCGCATCGCCGCGCACGGCCTCACCGGATCGGCGGTCGACGTCAACCAGATCCCGTTCGCCGCGATCGAACGCATCGAAGTGCTGAAGGACGGCGCGTCGGCGATCTATGGCACCGACGCGATCGGCGGCGTGATCAACTTCATCACCAAGACCAATTTCCAGGGCGTTTCGCTCACCGGATTCACCGACATTACGCAGGAAGGCGACAGCCCGATCTATCGCCTGTCGGCCACCGCAGGTTATGGCGACCTCGACGCGCAGGGCTTCAACGTCATGGGCGCGATCAGTCGCCAGATCAGCGGCGCGCTGAACGGCTCCGATCGCGACTTCGTCAACACCAACCAGCCGAACCGCGGGCTTTCCGCCGACACGCGCGGCACCCCGGTTGCGACGGCGTTCCCGATCGGTGCGAACGCATTGTTCGGTGCGCCCACCGGCTCGCTGCTGAGCGGTGTCACCTTGCTCGAGACCGGGGCGACAGTACCCGCGACTGGCGGCATCAACATCCTCGATCTTCCGGGCGGCGCTGGCTGCAGCTCGATCGAGGGTACCTTCGCCTATGACGAGCAGTTGTGGGCGAGCCCTGCCAACCGTTTCGCCTGCGCATGGGACACGGGCCGCGCCGCCGTGCTCCAGCAGCCGCAGAACACGCTCACCTATTACGGGCGTGCGACGATTGCGATCGGCGACCATCGCATCTCGGCCGAAGTGACCGGGTCCGACGCGCATTCGGCAAAGCGCTTCTCGAACAACCAGTACACCGGCAACGCGACGAGCCTGCCGCTTTACTATCCGCTTAACCCAACCACCGCGGCAACATATAACGACATCTACAACCGTATCGTCGCGGTGTTTCCGCAGATCGCGCCGAACTACGGCAAGCCGATCGCGTACCGCTGGCGCTGCATCGCGTGCGGGACGCGCGAATATGTCACCGACACGAAAACACTGCGCGCCGGGATCAGTGTCGAGGGGCCGCTATTCGCAGGCTGGGATTATTCGGCGGGCGGGTCGTACGCACGCAGCGAATCGTCTTCGGTGCTCGGCACCGGATATCATTATCGCGGCATCTATACCGCCAACGCTGCAGCCGGCGTCCCGGGCGCAGTCGTCAACACAATCGATCCACGTGCGCCCAAAGCGCCGGGTGCCACCGCGCCGGGCATCGTCGGGCTGCTTAACAGCGGCATTCTGAATCCGTTCTCGGTCACGCAGTCGGCCGCTGCGCTTGCCGGTTTGCAGGCCATTTCGGCGCAGGGCGTCACGCTTTACGGCGGCAAATATGAGGTCAAGCAGTTCGACGCGTCGGTCTCGGGCCCGCTTTTCGCGCTTCCAGGCGGGATGGTGCAGGTCGCGCTCGGCGTCGATTACCGGCGCGAGACGTACAGCTTCAACGGTTCGCCCGCCGCTGCCGCCGGCACGCCCGACATCTTCAACGCAGCGTTCGACAACATCAACGCACTCACGCCAAAAAATCGCGACGTCAAAGCGGCCTATGGCGAAATCTCGATCCCCGTCTTTGACCCGCTCGAGATCAGCGTTGCCGGGCGCGTCGACAATTATACGGGTTTCGGGACCACGTTCAATCCGAAGGTCACCGCCAAGTTCAGGCCGGTCGACTGGCTGCTGTTCCGGGGTTCGTACAACACCGGTTTCCGCGTGCCCGCGTTCAACCAGATATTCAACGGCACCACGCTGTCGCCCAACCCGGGCAACACGCTGACCGATCCGACGACCTGCCCGGCGGGCGGCACCGTCAACGTCACGCCCGGCTGCGCGCAGATCA
This sequence comes from Sphingomonas sp., assembly GCA_965249015.1. GTDB lineage: Bacteria > Pseudomonadota > Alphaproteobacteria > Sphingomonadales > Sphingomonadaceae > Sphingomonas_O. Next base: position 405,008 of record CBDFLB010000003.1, read on the forward strand.
ACCCCGATTCGCTCAGCGGCGGCAATCTCAACCTTGGGCCCGAGACGTCGAAACAATTTACCGCAGGCGTGGTGTTCCAGCCATCGGCGCGCTTTAGCGCTTCGGTCGACTTCTGGTCGATCGCGGTCGAAAACACGATCGGCGCGCTGACGCTGCGGCAGTTTCTCGACAATATCACCTTCTTCCCCGACCGGGTCGGACGCACGGGCGGCGTCATCACGCTGCTCGACCTGCGCGCCGACAACATCGGTTCACGCCGGACCGAGGGGATCGACTTCGTCCTGCGCGCCGGCATCGACGCATTCGGCGGATCGCTGTCGGCAGGGCTCGACGGCACGCTGCTGACGAAAAAGCGCGAGAAGTTTCTGCCATCGGCACCGCTGGGGCCGAGCCTGATCGGCGTCTTCACCTTCGCCGGCGACCTCGGCTTGAAATGGAAGCACAGCGCCTTCGTCACCTATTCGAACGAGGATGTGACATTGAGCGTGTCGCAAATCTACCGCGACGGTTATGCAAACCAGGCGCTGCCCGGATCGCTCGGCCGGCCCGACTACAACCCGCGCGTACGGCCCTACATCATCTACAACATGTCGGCAGGCGTGAAGATCATGCAGCAGCTTCAGCTGACCTTCGGCGTCAAGAATATCTTCAACACCGATCCGCCGTTCGCGATCACTTACGACAGCAATACGGGCGCTGGCAGCAGCTGGGAACCGCGTGTCGCCGATCCGCGCGGGCGCGCCTTCACGGTGCTCGCCGAAGTGAAGTTCTAGTCGAGGCGCATCGCTTCGTTGGCGAGAGCTTCGGCTTCAATCAGCAGTTCGTCGTCGGCGCTGCCCTGCGGCACATGTTCGCGGCCGACCATGACGAGGACGGGCACCGCAAGCGGCGTCACGCGCGGCACGTCGATGTGGAGGATCGTGTCGGCCGCACGGTCGAGCAGGTCGGCGAGCCGTCCGACATCGGTCATCCGTGCACGGGCATCCTCCCACGCAGCCTTCAGCAGCAGATGGCCGGGATCGTAGCGGCGCAGGACGTCGTAGATCAGGTCGGTCGAAAAAGTGACCTGCTTGCCGGTCTTGCGCTTGCCCGGATGCTGGCGTTCGACAAGCCCGCCGATTACCGCGACTTCGCGAAACGCGCGCTTGAGCAGGTTCGAGCTCTGCACCCACTCGACGAATTCGTCCTCAAGGATATCGGCCGAGAACAGCGCGCGCGGATCGGTGACGGGGGCAAGGCCGTAGGTCGCAAGCGCATAGTCGTTGGCGACGAAGCCGAACGGTTTCAGACCTTCGCGCTCCATTCGCTTGGTCAGGAGCATGCCGAGTGACTGATGCGCGTTCCATCCTTCGAACGGGTACGCCACCATGTAATGTCGCCCCTGATGCGGGAAGGTCTCGACGAGGAGTTGCCCGGGTTTTGGCATCACCGACCGGCGCTGCTGAACCTCGAGCCATTCGCGCACGTCGGGGGGAAAGCGCGACCACTCGCTGTCGTCGTCGAGGAAATTGCGGACGCGCGCCGCCAGATGCGTCGAGAGCGCAAGCCGGGTACCGCCATAGCTCGGGATGCGCGCCGGCCGGCTGCTCGCGCGCACGATCAGATCTTCGGTGTCGATGCGTTCGACTTCGAGGCTCAGCCCGGAAAAGAAGAACGTATCGCCGGCGCTGAGCGTGGCGGCGAACCCTTCCTCGACACGCCCCAGCTTGCGCCCGTTCTTGAAGCGCACGGTCAGCATCGTCGCCTCGACGATGATCCCGGCATTCATGCGGTGCTGCGTGATGAAACGCGGATGCGCGACGCGCCATGTGTCGCCGTCCTTCACCAGACGTTTGAATTTGTCGTAAGCGCGTAGCGCATAGCCGCCGGTGGCGATGAAATCGAGCACGCGGGCGAACGCTTCGGCATCGAGTGCGCTGTACGGCAATGCAGATTGCAATTCGGCGAGCATCGCCGGCTCGTCGAAAGGCGCTGCGCAGGCGCAGGCCATGACATGCTGAGCGAGGACGTCGAGGCTGCCGGGGCGGAAGATATCGGCATCGAGTTCGCCGGCCTCGACCGCGTCGAGCGCGGCGCGTGCCTCGAGATATTCGAAGCGGTTGCCCGGCACCAGGACCGCTTCGGAGGGCTCGTCGAGGCGGTGATTGGCGCGGCCGATGCGCTGGAGCAGGCGCGACGAGCCTTTGGGCGCGCCCATCTGGATCACGCAATCGACATTGCCCCAGTCGACGCCGAGGTCGAGGCTCGCGGTGGCGACAAGCCCGCGCAATTTGTTCGCGGCCATGGCTGCCTCGACCTTGCGCCGCGCCTCGATGTCGAGGCTGCCGTGGTGGATTCCGATCGGTAACCGCGCTTCGTTCGCTTTCCACAAGTCCTGGAAGATCAATTCGGCGAGCGCACGCGTGTTGCAGAAGATCAGCGTCGTGTTATGCGCCTCGATCTCGGCCATGACCTGCGGCGCTGCGTAGCGGCCCGAGTGACCCGCCCAGGGTACGCGGCCCTCGGGGAGCAATATCTCGATCGAAGGCTCGGCGCCAGGATCGCCCTGCACCACCGTCACCGCATCGATATCGCCATAGGGCGCGATCCAGGCGCGATAGGCGTCAGGATCGGCGACAGTCGCCGACAGCGCGACGCGGCGGAAGGCGGGCGCGATCCTTTGCAGGCGCGCAAGGCCCAGGCTGAGCAGGTCGCCGCGCTTGCCGGCGGCAAAAGCGTGAACTTCGTCGATAACGACGGTCTTCAGACCTGCAAAGAGTGTCAGGCTGTCGGGAAAGCTCAGCAGCAGGCTGAGCGATTCGGGCGTCGTCAGCAGGATATGTGGCGGACGCTCGCGCTGGCGCTTCTTGCGGTCCGACGGTGTGTCGCCGGTGCGCGTTTCGACGCGGATGGGAAGCGCCATTTCCTCGATCGGCGTGACGAGGTTGCGCTGCACGTCGACCGCGAGCGCTTTGAGCGGTGAGACGTAGAGCGTGTGAAGGCCATCCAGCGCGTTCCCCCGCGAAGGCGGGGGCCCAGACTCTTTTTCGAGGGCTGGGCCCCCGCCTGCGCGGGGGAACCCGGTTATCAAATCCACGAGCGTGGGCAAAAAGCCCGCCAGCGTCTTGCCCGATCCGGTCGGCGCGACGAGCAGCGCATGGTGCCCTGCGCGCGCGGCGTCGAGCATCTCGAGCTGATGCCGCCGCGGTGCCCAGTCTTTGCTTGCGAACCAGTCGGTGATGACATCAGGCAGGTGTGAATCGGCAGGCATCACCGCCATATAGGCATGATGGCACGACTTGGCGCATGGATCGAACCGCATCCGCACGGGATTTATATCCCGCCTGCCGACGCGTGGGTCGATCCGTCGCGGCCCGTCCCGCGCGCGCTCGTCACGCATGGCCATGCCGACCATGCGCGCGGCGGGCACGGTGCGGTATGGGCGACGCCCGAGACGCTCGCGATCATGGGTGTTCGCTATGGCGAACAGGCGGGGCATCCGGTTGGCTATCGCGAGAGTGTGGTCGTCGGCGATGTGAAGGCGACGTTCGTACCCGCCGGGCATGTGCTCGGTTCCGCACAGATTCTGCTCGAATATGCGGGCGAGCGGGTGGTCGTATCAGGCGACTACAAACGCCGCGCCGACCCGACGTGCCCGCCGTTCGAGCCGGTCCCGTGCGACATCTTCATCACCGAAGCGACGTTCGGGCTGCCCGTCTTCCGCCATCCCGACACACGCGACGAGATGGCGAAACTGCTCGCGGCGCTGGCGGCAGAGCCCGAGCGTTGCGTGCTCGTCGGCGCTTATGCGCTGGGCAAGGCGCAGCGGGTGATCGCCGAGTTGCGGGCGCTGGGGCATGACGCGCCGATCTATATCCACGGCGCGATGCAGCGGCTGTGCGACCTTTATCGCGAGTGGGGCGTCGATCTCGGCGAGCTGCGCCCCGCGCTCGTCGCGAGCAAGGACGAGATGCGCGGGCACGTCGTCATTTCCCCGCCGTCAGCGCTCAATGATCGCTGGTCACGCCGCCTGCCCGATCCGATTACCGCGATGGCGAGCGGCTGGATGCGCATCCGCCAGCGCGCGGTGCAGCGCGGGGTCGAACTCCCGCTGATCCTGTCCGACCATGCCGACTGGGACGAACTGACCGCGACCCTCACCGAAATCGCGCCGAAGGAAGTCTGGGTGACGCATGGCCGCGAAGAAGCGCTGATGCACTGGTGCATGACCCGCCAGATCAAAGCGCGCGCGCTGGACTTGGTTGGCTATGAGGATGAGGATGACTAGACGACCGCCGGTCCATGCCCGTATTTGCACCTAGGCAAAAAGCTGGAGCGCGAAATGATTATCATGGCATTGGCGGCGGCCGCAGCGACCGCGAGCGATCCGATCGTCGTCAACGGCCATAGCCCTCCCGAAGTGCGTCGGCAGGTGCACGAGTCCATCCGCCAAAACAGGCAGTCGCCGCAGTTCGACCAAATCGCCCGCTGGCGCAGCGCGCTGTGCGTCAAGGCGATCGGCATCGCTCCAGCGGTCGCGAAGATCGTCACCGATCGGATCGAGACTGCGGCGCGGGAAGCCGAGGTCGCGGTCGCACGCCAGCCGTGCCAGACCAACGCGACAGTCGTTTTCACCAGCGACGGACCGCACATGGCGCAGCTGCTTGCCAAGAAGCGCGGGTCGTTGTTCGCGGCCCTGCCCGCCCAGGAGTATGATCGGCTGCTTAGCGCACCCGACGCCATCCGCTGGTGGTATCAATTCAGTCTTGGCGACGGACAGAGCGGATCATCAGCAAGCGAGTCCGCAGCGATCGGTGCCAACGCGTCATCGACCGATGGCGTGGCACTGGGCGGCGCGGCCAGCCGGAGCTCGTTCAGTTCGTCGGTCATCCTCACCGGCTGGAGTGTCGCCGTGGGAAGTGCAACCGTGATCGTCGATGTCGGCCGCGCGACGGGCACGCCGCTGTCGGCCGTGGCCGATTACGCGGCACGAGTTATCGTCGCTCCGGCCCGGTTTCCGCCAAAACCGTCGACATATCGATCGATCCTGTCGGTCTTCGCGGACAAGGATGCCGCGCCAGTCGCGCTCACCAGTTTCGACCGCGCCTATATGTGGGCGATCAACCGCTTGCCCGACGAGCGGCAGGCTTGGACGCAACAGGCGATGCTTGCCGGACTGGTGGCGAAGCGGATGGCGAGCGACGAGGAGCGGCCTTAGGCGTCTTCCGCAAAACTCAACCCCGCATTCGCTTCCAGCCGCGCCAGCAACGACGCTGCCATTAGCCCGCCCGGCGTGTAGATGCCGCCGCCGCTTTCGGTTTCATTTAAGGTCAAAGCGGCCTCGGCGATCATTTTCGAGGTGCTGCCGTAGCCTGGATCGCGGTCGCCTTTGACGACGAGTTTTACCGGATCGCGGCCGTCCATTTCGGCGGTGAACAGGATTTCGTAGCTGCCGTTCTCGCGCTCGTCCTTGCTCGGCCCTTCGCCCGGTTGGGGCATTTTTCCGTCGCCAAAGGGGTTCATCTTGGCGACCGCTTCGGCCATTGCCTTGCCCGCTTCGCCGATCGTCGTCAGCATCATCTCGTCATAGACGAAGTCCGCGCCATAACCCGCGTCGCCCAAGAGGAAGTTCGAGCGGTGGACGTTCTTGGTGTTGATCGGCGCCATGACGAAGGGGACGGCCCAGCCCTTTTCGGCGCGGTCATATTCGGGGATGAGGCCGGTCGGCTGGTGCGGGCCGTCGAAACCGGGGGTGAGCGCGAAAGGATTGGTGAGGAGACCGAGCAGCTTGGGGTTCTTGCCGACCGCCGCCATCGTTGCCTTCATGCTCGCGACGGTACCGCCCGATGCGCCGCCCTTCATGGTGCGGACGCGGCATTTGATGCGCTTGGCGGGGGTGCCGAAGCGGTCCTTCACGATTTCCTGCAATCGCCACACGCCGAGATCGAAGGGGATCGAATCGAAACCGCATGAGAACACGATGCGCGCGCCCGAGGCTTTGGCCGCGGCGTCATACGCGTCGATCATCTGGCACATCCACACGGGTTCGCCGCAGAGGTCGACATAGGATGCGCCGGTTTCCGCGCAGGCGGCAACGAGGTGCGAGCCGTAAAGCTGATACGGGCCGACGGTGGTAAGGATCGTCCGCCCCTGTGCGCACATCGCGCGGATCGAGGCGGCGTCGTCGGCATCGGCGACCACGAGCGGCGTGTCGGCGGGGGCACCGACGAGGTCGCGGACGTCGGCAAGTTTCGATGCCGACCGCCCGGCCATCGCCCAGCCGGTAACGCCGCGCGCGTTCAGATATTCGGCAACCAGCCGCCCGGTAAACCCCGTCGCGCCATAAACGATGATGTCGTGTTCGGCGTCGCGCATGGATGGTGCTCCCCCAAGGTATTCGACACGCGAGTCCGCCTGAGCTCCAGCATTACATCGGGCGGACGATTTTGGCCACACGGCCGTGGCTGAATGTGAATTTACGAGCCGATCGCTCGCCGTCGACGCGCATGTTCAAGACGATCACGCCGTCTTTGATCGAGCCCGTAACGAGCGCGGGGTGGATCGATGGCGGCACGTCCGCGCGCTGCGGTCCCGGGCGATAGGCTTCAAAGGACCCGGTCGATTTGAAACGCCCCTTTGCATCGGTCCTTAGCGGCGCCTTCAATGTGGCAAGGCCGGTGCCTGCCTCGATGCGGATCTGGCGTGCGTCGATCGTCAAAACGGCGGCGTCGCCGTGCCAAGTACCGGGCGGGACCGTCGTCGCGACAGCAACATTTCCAGACATGGCGACTGCTCCTGCAACAAGAAGTGCGCCTGCTCGGGCTCGCTGCGATATCGACCATGCCATAGCGCAACTCCACACAAAACAATGGGGACGTGTTACCACGCCCCCATCGCCCTGTGCAGAAGATTTTGTGATCAGCCGAAGGTGACCGCTGTTACGCGCGTCTTGCGGCGACGCATGGCAAAGCCGATCACACCGAAGCCGGCGACCATCATGGCCCATGTGTCGGCCTCGGGAACCGGCGCGACGACCGCCGTGCTGATCCGCGCGATGAACGTGCCCCAGCGCGAACCGCCGGTGCCGGTCGGATGGCCGAACTCGGGAAGGTTATATTCGCGGGCAAATTGACCGATCAGGTAGAAGCCGTGCGCATCAGTCGGATCGACCGAAACCTGGCTGTAATCGCCCCAGCGCTGGCGACCGACCGAAGCCTGTCCGAAGACGCTGCCGTTGTGGTAATCGTCGGTCAGGCTTTCCTTAAGCAGGATCGCCGGGCTGGTCGAGATCAGGTGGCCCGTCGCATCGGTGCTGAACGTCTGGGCGTAGAAGCGGATCTTTCCATCCGCCGCGTTGAGCCCTGACTGGTTGTATCCGATCACAACCTCGCCGAGGGCGTTGACCGCGATCGAGCCTTGATACGTGTCGTAACCCGTCGTGCCGATGTTGCCCTCATCGAGAATGGCATAGGTGGTCGAATCGAGCACGACATAATGGACGCGGTCTTCGTTCAATCCTTGCGGCGTTTCGGTGTGCACCATGTAGATGCGCCCGTTGACCTCATAGACGCTGCTGCTGATGCGTTCATCACCTGCGTCGATGATCGCCCGGTTCGCCGCAATCAACGCGGCCGGCTGATGTCCCTTGCCCGGGGTCGAGAACGCACTTTCATTGAAGAAGTTGACCGTCCCCTCGGTCGCGCCCAACGCACTCGAACTGCTCAGGCCATTGATATTGTAGCCCAGCGAGTCTTCTATGAACAACGAAGCCGCAACAGCCTTCCCGGTCGTTCCAACCGAGTTGCTGTTCACGCCCTGGATCGCAAAGCCGCGGTCGACGTCGCCACCGCCACCGGTGTAAGGCGTTACGAACGACTTTATCCCCGTGGTGGTCGGCGCCATCGCGTTGAACAGGCTGTCGATCGGAATGACGTTCAGCGTTGTCCCAGCAAAGTTCGTGGCGAAGTTGTTCGTGCCGATGTAGACAGCGTTCCGGTCGAGCGCGAGCGTTGGATAGTCAGCGGTGCCGCCCGCGAACCCCGTGAAGATTGTCGACTTCCAAGTTCCCAGCGCGTTGTCGGTGTCCGAAATCGCGATCTGAATATCCGAAACACTGGCACCGAACGAAGCAACGATCCAGCGGCCGGCATTGGCGTTGTACATGACGCGAGAATCGCCGTTCGCGCCGGTCTTCCCGGCAGCAGCCCAGAAGGCGAGGTCCGACATAATCGAAAGCTGTGCGCCGGTGTTTTTGTTGAACACGGCATAGGCGCCATTGCTGACTTCCATATACTGCGTGCCGCCGACAGCGCCGTTGGTATCCGGCGGAATGAAATTGCGACCGAACAGCGCGCCGTCATACTGGCTGACGCCTTCGAAACCGAGCACGAACTGCCCAGCATTCGAAACCGGCAACGACTGACCGTTCCGGTCGGTGGAAAGGTCGCCCGGAATCTCGGTAATATCACCCTCGTCCTCGGTGAAATACTCCTTCGCGGTCTGGGCCGAAGCGGCGGTCGAGGCGAGCAGGAGGCCTGCAAAAGCGCCTGCGGTCAAGATACGGCCAGTCATCGATTTCGTCACGTCTATTCCCCCTACGGAGTGGAAACTGCCCGCCGAATCCAGTCGGCGTTAAAGAAACCTTAACCTCAGATAAACGGCGGTCAACCGCGCTAACGCAATATAATTTCAAGATTTACTCGCGAAATTTGTGCCGTATCGGAACAGCGTTCCACGACGCGTCAGGCCGCCAGTTTGCGCAGCACGTACTGCAAAATTCCGCCGTTCATGAAATATTCGACCTCGTTGGCGGTGTCGATCCGGCAACGCGCCGTGAAGCTGAAGCGGCTGCCGTCGGCGCGCTCGACCTGCACCTCGACGTCCTGACGGGGCGTCAGCGACGCGACGCCGGTGATCGTGAAGCGGTCGTCGCCGGCCAGCCCCAACGACTGGCGCGTCTCGCCGTTGGTGAACTGCAGCGGCAGCACGCCCATGCCGACGAGGTTCGAGCGGTGGATGCGCTCGAACGTCTCGACGATCACGGCGCGCACGCCGAGCAGGTTGGTGCCCTTTGCCGCCCAGTCGCGTGACGATCCCGTGCCATATTCCTTGCCTGCGATCACGATCAGCGGCGTCATATCGGCTTTGTGCCGCATCGCCGCGTCGTAGATCGGCATGACCTCGCCATCGTAGCGCGACATGCCGCCCTCGATGCCGGGGACCATTTCGTTCCTGATGCGGATGTTGGCGAATGTGCCGCGCATCATGACTTCGTGATGGCCGCGTCGCGCGCCGTAGCTGTTGAAATCGACCTTCGCGACCTGATGCTCCATCAGCCATTTGCCTGCGGGACTGTCGGCCTTGATCGATCCGGCGGGCGAAATGTGATCGGTGGTGATCGAGTCACCGAGGATCGCAAGCGGCCTGGCACCGATAATGTCGGCTATCGGCGCGGGCGTCATCGACATGCCGTCGAAATAGGGCGGGTTCGCGACATAGGTCGAGCCCGCGCGCCACTGATACGTGTCCGATCCCTCGACCTCGATCGCCTGCCAGTGCGCGTCACCCTTGTAGACATTGGCATAGCGCGCGCGGAACATGCTGCGGTCGATCGACGCAGTCATCGTTTCGGCGACTTCGGCGTTGGTCGGCCAGATGTCCTTCAGATAGACGTTCACCCCGTCCGATCCCATGCCGATCGGCGTGTTAACGAAGTCCTGGGTCACGGTGCCCTTCAGCGCATAGGCGACGACCAGCGGCGGCGAGGCGAGGAAATTGGCGCGCACGTCGGGCGACACGCGGCCTTCGAAATTGCGATTGCCCGACAGGACCGAGGCCGCGACGATGTCGTTGGCATTGATCGCGTTGCTGATCGGCTCGGCGAGCGGACCCGAGTTGCCGATGCACGTCGTGCAGCCGTAGCCGACGAGATTGAACCCGATGGCGTCGAGATGCTCCTGGAGTCCCGCCTTGACGAGATAGTCGGTCACCACCTGCGACCCCGGCCCCAGGCTGGTCTTGACCCATGGTTTGGGCTTCAGGCCGCGCGCGTTCGCCTTCTTGGCGACGAGTCCCGCAGCGGTCATGACGCTGGGGTTCGACGTGTTGGTGCAGCTGGTGATCGCGGCGATGACGACGTCGCCGTCGCCGATGTCGTGGCCCCTGCCCTCGACCGCAACGCGCTTGAAACCGTCGTGCTTGTAGAGCGAGGCCAGTTCGCCGTTGAAGACCTCATCAACCTCCGTCAGCGCGACCTTGTCTTGCGGACGCTTCGGGCCGGCAAGGCTCGGCACGACGCTGCCCATGTCGAGCTCGAGCGTCGAGGTGAACACCGGGTCGGGCATGTCGGCAAGTCGCCACAGCCCTTGCGCCCGCGCGTAGGCCTCGGTGAGCGCGATTTGCGTCTCCTCGCGCCCGGTCAGCCGCATATATTCGAGCGTCTTGTCGTCGATGCCGAAAAAGCCGCAGGTCGCACCATATTCGGGCGCCATGTTGGCGAGCGTCGCGCGGTCGGCGAGCGTCAGGCTGTCGAGCCCCGGTCCGAAATATTCGACGAAGCGCCCGACCACGCCGTGCGCGCGCAGCATTTGCGTGCACGTCAGCACGAGGTCGGTCGCGGTGATTCCCTCGGCCATCTCGCCGGTCAGCTTGAAGCCGACGACTTCGGGGATCAGCATCGAGACCGGCTGGCCGAGCATTGCCGCCTCGGCCTCGATCCCGCCGACGCCCCAGCCGAGCACGCCCAGACCATTGATCATCGTGGTGTGGCTGTCGGTGCCGACGCAGGTGTCCGGATAGGCGACGGTCGCGCCGCTCACATCCTCCGAGGTCCACACCGCCTGCGCGATGTTCTCGAGGTTGACCTGGTGGCAGATGCCCGTGCCCGGCGGCACCGCCTTGAAATTGTCGAGGCTGCGCGATCCCCATTTCAGGAAGTCGTAGCGCTCGGCATTCCGGTGATATTCGATCTCGACGTTCTGCTCGAACGCCTTGGGGTGGCCGAATTCATCGACCATGACGCTATGGTCGATGACGAGATGGACGGGGACGAGCGGATTGATCTTCGACGTGTCGCCGCCCAGTTTGGCGATCGCATCGCGCATCGCCGCCAGGTCGACGACGCAGGGCACGCCGGTGAAATCCTGGAGGAGGACGCGCGCCGGGCGATACTGAATCTCTCGCTCGGGCGCGTTGGGATTCTTCTGCCAGTCGATCAGCGACTGAATGTCATCGGTCGAAACGGTAAACCCGCCGTCCTCGAAGCGCAGCAGGTTTTCGAGCAGCACCTTCATGCTGAACGGCAGGCGGCTGATGTCGCCAAGCTTCGCCGCCGCCTTGTCGAGGCTGTAATAGGTAACCGTCTGCCCGCCGGCCTCGAGCGTCGAGCGGGTGGCAAGTGTGTCCTGTCCGACGGCGGTCATGGCGGGCTTCCCTGTCTTTGCGATTATGCGTGCGGCACGCCTTAGCAAGGAGGGCGCGAAAGGGAAGCCGGGTTGGCGTTGCGGACCGCCTACTCGGGCTCGTTGGGCAAGCCATTTTCGCTGCGGCTGCTCCGGATTTCATCCTTGTGATCGCGGATGTAGGCGAGCATCTTGCGTTTGTCGTCACGCGCAAAGTCGAGGTCCGCGCGACACTTCGTCGAAGCCAGAACCGCCTCGGGATGCGCTTCGTCCCATGCGAGCGCGCGTTCTATCGATGATATCCACCGCCGCGGGCTGGCTCCCAGATCGCCGTTCACAGCGGTTCCGACCGCATCGTTCAATGCGCCGAGCAGAGCGGGCGCTCCCGACGGGTCGCCGCCATCACAGCGAACATGAGCGCGCCCGCGGATCTGTCCGACATAGAAGGCGACTCCGGCATCCTCACGCGCGCCCTGCTTCAACAAAGTGCCGGCCAGGACATAATAATCAAACCAGGCAAGATCAGCCTTTTGCGCGACGGCAGCATCGAAGGACCTGGGCGCCGGCGCCGTAGCGGCGGCGCTGAAAAGCAGTAGCGCGGTGATCAAGCCCGCACCTCTTCGACCACGCCGACGCTGTTCACCCGCAGCGCTTTCAGCACGCACTCGACGATTGCCGCCGCGTCCAATCCGGCTTCGGCATATTGCAATTCGGGCTTGTCGTGGTCCTGGAACACATCGGGCAGGCGCAACGTCCGCAACTTCAGTCCCGCATCGATCAGACCCTCATCGCTCGCCAGCGTCAGGACGTGTGCGCCAAGGCCGCCGATGCTGCCTTCTTCGACCGTCACCGCGACTTCGTGCGTCGTGAGCAGCTTGCGGATCATCTCCACGTCCAAGGGCTTGGCAAAGCGGAGATCGGCGACGGTGGCCGACAGCCCTTTTGCGTCGAGCGCGTCGGCCGCCTTCAATGCTTCCTCGAGCCGCGTGCCGAGCGACAGGATCGCGACCTTCTTGCCCGTCCGGACGATGCGGCCCTTGCCGATCTCGAGCCGCTGCGGGACCTCGGGCAGCGCGACGCCGGTGCCGTTGCCGCGCGGATAGCGAAAGGCGATCGGGCCGCTGTCGTGGCACGCCGCGGTGTGGGTCATGTGGACAAGCTCGGCTTCGTCGGCTGCCGCCATCACGACGAAATTGGGGAGCGTGCACAGATAGGTCACGTCGAACGATCCGGCGTGCGTGCAGCCGTCGGCCCCGACCAGCCCGGCGCGATCGATCGCGAAGCGGACGGGCAGGTTCTGGATCGCGACGTCGTGCACCACCTGGTCATAGGCGCGCTGCAGGAAGGTCGAGTAGATCGCCGCGAACGGGCGCATTCCCTGCGCGGCGAGGCCGGCTGCAAAGGTCACGCCATGCTGTTCGGCGATGCCGACATCGAAGAAGCGGTCGGGGTAAGTGGCCGCGAATTTGTCGAGGCCGGTGCCCGATGGCATCGCTGCGGTGATCGCGCAGATCGTCGGATCGCGCTCGGCTTCCTTCACCAGCTGCGCGCCGAAGACGTTCTGATAAGCGGGCGGGCCTGGCGGTGCCTTGGCCTGCACGCCCGAGACGACGTCGAACTTCTGGACGCCGTGATATTTGTCGGCCGATGCCTCGGCGGGGGCGTAGCCCTTACCCTTCTTGGTCACGACGTGGATCAGGCACGGCCCTTCGGCGGCGTCGCGGACATTTTCGAGTACGGGGATCAGGTGGTCCATGTCGTGGCCATCGATCGGGCCGACATAGTAAAAGCCGAGCTCTTCGAAAAACGTGCCGCCCATCGCCATTCCGCGCGCGAACTCGTCGGTCTTGCGCAGGCTCTTGTGGATCGGCCCCGGCAGCTTGCGCGCGAGACGCTTGGCGAGGTCGCGCAGGCCCAGGAACTCGCGGCTCGAAATCAGTCGCGCGAGATAGGCCGAAAGGCCGCCGACCGGCGGGGCGATCGACATGTCGTTGTCGTTCAATATAACGATCAGCCGGTTGCCCGCCTGCGCCGCGTTGTTCATCGCTTCATACGCCATGCCCGCCGACATTGCGCCGTCACCTATGACCGCAATCGCCTTGCCGGGCTGATCGGCGAGCTTGTTGGCGACCGCGAAGCCCAGCGCCGCGCTGATCGAAGTCGACGAGTGCGCGGCGCCGAACGGGTCGTACGCGCTTTCGCTGCGCTTGGTGAAGCCCGACAGCCCGCCGCCCTGTCTGAGCGTGCGGATGCGGTCGCGTCGACCGGTCAATATCTTGTGCGGGTAGGCCTGATGGCCGACATCCCAGACCAGGCGGTCGTTTGGCGTATCGAAGACATAATGGATCGCGACGGTCAGTTCGACGACGCCGAGCCCCGAGCCGAGGTGACCACCGGTCGTCCCGACCGCCGAGATCATTTCGGCGCGGAGTTCGTCGGCGACCTGCCGCAGATCGGACGGGACAAGCCTTCTGAGCGATTCCGGCGTATCGGCCGTGTCAAGTAACGGCGTGTCAGGACGATTGGACATGATGTACTTTAGGCAAAGCGACCATCAACCGCAATCGGCACATTTGCCACGCACTTCGAGAACGGGTCGGAGCCGGACGAAGCCCGCGCCCGTGGCGGCCGCGCGGACCTGCGCGGTAAGACCATCGTCATCGATGTGAGTCGCCTGTCCGCAATCGTCGCAGACAAGGAAGATGCAATCATGCACGCAGTCGGGATGCGCGTTGGCGACATAGGCGTTCGCGCTTTCGACGCGGCGCGCGATGTTGGCGGCCACGAACAGGTCGAGGATGCGGTAAACGCTATTGGCGGCGACCCGACGTCCTTCGTGCTTCGAAACCGCTTCGGCGATGTCATACGCACTCGCCGGCTTGGCAAAGCCCGACAGTGCGGCGTACACCGAGGCGCGCATCGTGGTCCACTGCTCGCCCGAACCTTCGAACGCGGCCTGCGCCGCCTGCGCCATGGGCCTGCCGTGATGCAATGTGTGGTCATGCGCGCCCATGCGCACGAATGTAGGTCGGCTTCAGGCCAAAGCCAAGCGATTGAGCAAATGCCCCGTAGCGAGCAAGGCGACGCCGAGCATCGTCGCGAACAGCTCCAGGGTCCCGTGCGGGACCATCAATGCGACCGTCATCGCGCCGACGCCAAACGCGGCGACCGATAGCGGCAGAATGCGGCGATGATGCGCGATGCCAACACCAAGCGAGACGACGCCGAGCAGGATCGCGAGCGCCAGCCCGACCTCATGAATCAACGGGTTGCCGAGCGCCCCCGCCAACGACGAAATCGTCCCCAGCAGCAACGCCGTCGCCACGCAATGGACCAAGCACAGTCCCGACAACGTCATGGCGACGTGATCGAGCTTGCCAGTCCTGATCGTGCGCGCATTCACATGTCTCTCCTGCTCCCTGCATATCGCATAGGCGAAGCGAAGTTACAACATATCATTCGCGTTCGTGCGGGAGCTTTCTTCCGCCTGATGCGTTGAGGTGCGATGCTAGGACAACCGGTTACTTCGATGGCACTGGTTTCGCCCGCGCGGCGCGCGCAAACGGCGCGTAACCGTCGCAAGGCCGAAGCGCTGGTCGCCGAAATGGGCGATCGCGCCGGCGCTTATGTCGCTGAAAGGGTCACGGCGTCACGGTGGCACATTCGCGACCATGAGCACTGGCTGCGCATTGAACGGCATGTGCGCACCCTGCTCGGCACGCGCTGACCAGGCCACCCCTTGTGTGGCATATCGGCCACATTAGATTGAGGTCATGAACCTCGAACTATTTTCCGATCGCGCCAAAGGCTTCCTCCAAAGCGCCCAGACTGTTGCGATTCGCTTGTCGCACCAGCAGATCGCGCCTGAACATCTGTTGAAGGCGCTGCTCGAAGACGGCGAGGGCTTGGCAAGCGGGCTGATCCGCCGGGCGGGTGGCGATCCGGGCATAGCGGTCCGGGAAACCGACACCGCGCTGGCGAAGATCGCGGCGGTGTCGGGCACCGGCGCGCAAACGACGCCCGGGATCAACAACGATCTCGTGCGGGTGCTCGACCAGGCCGAACAGGTGGCGAAGAAGGCGGGTGACAGTTTCGTCACTGTCGAACGGCTGCTGCTTGCGCTGGCGCTTTCGTCCACCACGGCAGCGGGCAGGGCGCTGAGCGCTGCCGGTCTCAAGCCCGATGCCCTCAATGCCGCGATCAACGAGCTTCGCAAAGGTAAGACCGCCGATACCGCGAGTGCCGAGGATCGCTACGACGCACTGAAGAAGTTCGCGCGCGACCTGACGCAGGCGGCACGCGACGGCAAGCTCGATCCGGTCATCGGCCGCGACGAGGAAATCCGCCGCACGATCCAGATCCTCGCGCGCCGCACCAAGAACAATCCCGTGCTGATCGGCGAGCCCGGCGTCGGCAAGACCGCGATTGCCGAGGGCCTCGCGCTACGCATCGCCAATGGCGACGTGCCCGACGGCATCAAGGACCGCGACCTGATGGCGCTCGACATGGGCAGCCTTATCGCCGGCGCCAAGTATCGCGGCGAGTTCGAGGAACGGCTGAAAGGCGTGCTCGACGAGGTGCGCGCCGCCGAGGGGCAGATCATCCTGTTCATCGACGAAATGCACACGCTGATCGGTGCCGGCAAAGGCGACGGCGCAATGGATGCGTCGAACCTGTTGAAGCCGGCGCTGGCGCGCGGCGAGCTCCACTGCATCGGCGCGACCACGCTCGACGAATATCGCAAATATGTCGAGAAGGATGCCGCACTCCAGCGGCGGTTCCAGCCCGTGTTCGTCGGCGAACCGACGGTCGAGGACACCGTTTCGATCTTGCGCGGGCTCAAGGAGAAATACGAACTCCACCACGGCGTCCGCATAACCGATGCTGCGATCGTCGCCGCCGCCGCGCTCAGCCATCGCTACATCACCGATCGCTTCCTGCCCGACAAAGCCATCGACCTGATGGACGAAGCCGCGTCGCGCCTGCGCATGGAGGTCGAATCGAAGCCCGAGGAAATCGAAAGCCTCGACCGGCGTATCATCCAGATGAAGATCGAGGCGCTCGCGCTCGAAAAGGAAAGCGATGCGGCGTCGAAAGACCGCCTCGCGATGATCCGCAAGGATCAGGCCGATCTGGAAGAGCAATCCGCCGCGCTGACGACGCGCTGGCAGGCCGAGAAGGAAAAAATCCACGCCGAGGCTAAATTGAAGGAAGCGCTCGACGCCGCGCGGCTGCAACTCGATCAGGCGCAGCGCAGCGGTGATCTCGCAAAGGCAGGCGAGCTGCAATATGGCAGCATTCCTGTCATCGAAAAGCAGCTTGCCGAAGCGCAAGGGGCTGCCGCGGGGGCAATGCTGCGCGAGGAAGTGACCGTCAACGACATCGCCGGCATCGTCGCGCGCTGGACCGGCATTCCCGTCGAGCGGATGATGGAAGGCGAGCGCGAAAAACTTTTGGCGATGGAGTCGGTCCTCGGAAAACGCGTCATCGGCCAGGAGAACGCGATCAAGGCCGTGTCGGCAGCAGTGCGCCGCGCACGCGCGGGTCTGCAGGATCCGAATCGCCCGCTCGGGTCATTCTTGTTTCTTGGCCCGACCGGCGTTGGCAAGACCGAGCTGACGAAGGCACTTGCCGAATTCCTGTTCGACGACGGCTCGGCGATGGTGCGGATCGACATGAGCGAATTCATGGAGAAGCATTCGGTCGCGCGGCTGATCGGCGCGCCGCCGGGCTATGTCGGCTATGAGGAAGGCGGCGTCCTGACCGAAGCCGTCCGCCGCCGACCCTATCAGGTGATCCTGTTCGACGAGGTCGAGAAAGCGCACAGCGACGTGTTCAACGTGCTGCTTCAGGTGCTCGACGATGGCCGATTGACCGATGGACAGGGACGCACGGTCGACTTCACCAACACGCTGATCATCCTGACGAGCAATCTGGGCAGCCAGTATATTGCCAACCTGCCCGACGACCAGCCGGTCGATAGTGTAGAGCCGCAGGTCATGGAGATGGTGCGCGGGCATTTCCGCCCCGAGTTTCTGAACCGGCTCGACGAGATCATCCTGTTTCACCGGCTGAGCCAGGCGGACATGGGTCCGATCGTCGATATTCAGGTCGGGCGCGTTCAACGTCTGCTGACCGATCGCAAGGTGACGCTCGACCTGACCGACGCCGCGCGCGCGTGGCTCGGCAGAGTGGGTTATGATCCCGTCTATGGGGCGCGACCACTAAAACGCGCGGTGCAGAAGTTCCTTCAGGACCCGCTGGCCGACGCGATTTTGCGTGGCGAGGTGGCCGATGGATCGACGGTCGATGTCGACGAGGGC
Source organism: Sphingomonas sp. (assembly GCA_965249015.1). Classification (GTDB taxonomy): domain Bacteria; phylum Pseudomonadota; class Alphaproteobacteria; order Sphingomonadales; family Sphingomonadaceae; genus Sphingomonas_O. The sequence goes on from CBDFLB010000003.1 coordinate 422,709, forward strand.
GATGGGGGGCTGGTGCTGCTTCAAGAACAAGGCTTTCAGAGCGAGGCCGTTAACGCGAAATAATCGACAAGCAGCGCCTGCTCGTCACTACTCAGATGAGGATTCCAAACGTCAAAAATGAGTATCACGCGAACCTGATCGCTGTCGTTCCAAGCTTCGTGCTGAATCGTGTCGTCAAATACGAAAGCCTCACCTTCGCGCCATTCCCGTGTCTCCCCGCCAACGCGGAAACGGCATCCCGCCGGTACGACCAGCGGCACATGAACGATCGCTCGCGTGTTCGTAACTCCGGTATGCGCCGGTATGTGCGCGCCAGGTTTGAGGATGGAGAAAAATGCCGAAGGTGCCTTGCCCGGGATTTGCGTCTGCGGCAGGCGCGCGAGCATCGCAGCCGTTTGCGGGCAGCGCTCACACACGATGTCGTTGCGCGAGCCATATTCCCAAAGAAAACAGGCGCTCCAATCTAGTGAACCATCAAGCGGTGACCATTTTGTCGTCGGTCCGCCTTTCTCCATCTGCACATAAGGCCGCACCGCCTCGCCGCCGTCCGCCATCAAAGCCAGCGCTTCTGCGCGAATAGAGTCGGTCGAAGCCTCGACCTCGGAGAGCCACGGAAAATACCCGCGATCGAAAAATTCGTCGGCCGGGAGGAAGGGGAAGTGAAGGCCCGCACATTCGTTATGATAGATTGCGCGGCGACCGAGGTTATGATCGACGCAAGCCGAGAAGCGCCGGGCGGCAATGCCCAAGGTCTCAACTCGATCGCCAAGCGCTGTAACTACTTTTTTCGAGACGAGTTCGTTGTGAGTACGCAGAAACGCTTGGCCGCGGAGCAAAGCATCTTCAATGACAGGCGGCCGCTGTTCCATTTGCAAGGCCATCTGTACGACATTGCTCCACGCTGTTGCCGCTTCACCTCGCTCGCTGAGCCGCGCGTACAGTTCCGCCGAACGCAGCTGCGCCATGAAATTCAGGCGATCGATCGACAATGCCCGCGCAAGCGCGGACCGCTCCCCCTCATCGTCGGCCAAAGCCCGACATGCCGTCGCCACGTTCATCCAAAGTGCGATTTGTCCGGGGTCCGCTTGCGCAGCCCCCAGAAACCATGCGCGCGCCTGAGAATGCTCACGGTCTGTTAAAGCGCGCATTCCCCGCGCGTTCAGTGCGCGCGGATCGGAAGGGCCAATGGACAGCGCTTCGTCAAGCAGGCGCACTTCTTCCGCTCTGCGGCCATTCTTGCGTGCGACGAGCGCCCTGTTCAGCCGTACTCCAACCTCGTCGACCACGCCGCCCATCACATCGCCTAATCACATTGCCCTCGCCCGAACAAGAGCCGCAAAGACCAAGGAAGGCGGGTGAGTCATTGCTATTAGACTCTCAAAGGGCTTTTCGATCTCGGCTCTTGACGAAACGAGCCGTCCGGTCAGAACCCTGCCATGGTTGAAGATGCCGATACTTCGATGAGCGACACGACACGGGCCGCGGCGGCAATTTCGGGCGGCAGCGCCGATCCCTTCAATTATGTGACCTGCGCGTGGGAGAAAGCTCAGACCGGTGATCAAGACGGCGCGTTCGCGCTTTTGCGAGACGCGCTCACATTCGCTCCTGATGATCCTGTCGTCCTGACGACGATGGCCGTGCTTTATCGCGAAAACAGGCAACTGCGCGATGCTGTCCTGCACTGCGATGCTGCGATACGCGCTTGCCCGACCTATGCTGCAGCATGGCTCGAGCGCGGTTTCATCCTTTCGACCGGGGGCTCGTTCGACTTGGCGACCGAAAGCTACGCGAACGCTGCCCGCCTTGATCCAGATAACGCGGCACCCTGGGCGGGAATGGCGATGATCGCGGCCCGCAAAGGGACGCATGACCTTGTCGCGGGATATGCCGGCAAAGCGCTCGCGATTGACCCCGACAACCTTATCGCGACTGCCGCGCTTGCGACGGTCGAAATCGAAGCGGGAAATTATGCGTCTGTTATCGCGCGGCTCCAATCGAAGCTTGCCCCCGATCGACCTCCGTCGTCGGAGCGATCAAACGCGCTGAACGTGCTGGGGGACGCCTACGACAAGCTTGGTCAGACCGATAAGGCGTTTTTTGCCTATGCGAAGTCAAAATCGGAATTTGGCGAAGTTCACGCTGCCCAGTTCCCGCCCGAGCGGGAAACGCATCGACAATTCATCGAAAGGGTTCTCGCGTCGCTTGTCGATTCCCCGACCGATGCCTGGGCGATGCCTGACCTCGACCCAGTTGAAGGTGCGGCCGCGCGTCATGTCTTTCTGCTTGGATATCCGCGGTCGGGGACGACGCTCGTCGAAAACACGCTTGCGTCGCTTGCAGACGTGTTCGCGCTCGAGGAAAGACCGACACTGCGCGACGCCGACGAAGCATTTTTGTCAGACACGCGCGGGTTTGAGGCGTTGGCTTCGCTGACCGCTGCCGATGCGCGGCGATATCGTCAGGCGTATTGGGCAAAGGTGAAATCGGCCGGCCTCGACGTGGCCGGAAAGACTTTCGTCGACATGGATCCGCTAAAAGGTATCCGGCTTCCGGTCATCGCGCGCTTGTTCCCCGACGCAAAGGTCGTGATCATGCGCCGCGATCCCCGCGATATCGTATGGAGCTGCTTCCATACGAACTTTGCGCTGACGTCGACCAGCTATGAGTTCACGTCACTGGAACGGGTTGCTCGACACTATGATGCGCTTATGCGGCTGACCGAAGCGAGCCTCGCTCGGTTGCCGCTGTTGACCCATGAGGTCTACTATGATGCGCTGGTGCGCGACTTCGATGCGACGACGCGGGCCCTGTGCGGGTTTTTGAATTTGTCGTGGTCGGACGATCTGCGCGAATTCGGCAGGACTGCACGACACCGCGGCGTCGCCACGGCAAGCGCGGCGCAGGTATTGAAGCCGTTGTACGACGGGACGCGGCAGTGGCAACGTTATGCCCGGCAACTTGAACCCGTGCTGCCGATCATCCAGCCCTGGATCGACCGATATGGTTCGACGGGATGACACGTCTTGATCGCATCGTGCGCGACGGAAACTGGTTTGCACACCGCTATGATCCGGATCAGGACACCGTCCACTTCGTGCATCTGCCGCGCCAGGCGCACCGCGCAGCAATCTTCCTGACTGACGAATACCTCCCGGTGAATTTGGAGAGGATCGTTCTGCCGAGACAAGCTGCGGTGGATGCGGCCGCCCCCGCGAAGGCCGCGAATTTTATTTTCCACTCGGCCTTTTGCGGGTCCACGCTGCTGGCGCGTGCCTTCGATATTCCGGGTACGGCGATGGGGCTTAAGGAGCCGCCGATCTACAATGACATTGTAGGCTGGAGGCATCGAGGTGGCGGACCCCCGGCGCGGATCGCGCAGGTGCTCGATCAGGTCACGACGCTGCTGGCGCGGCCAATCGACGGGAGAGAGAGCGCGATCATCAAGCCCAGCAATCTGATCAACGGACTTGCCCGGGGTTTGCTGGCGATGCGTGATCAGTCCTGCGCTGTATTGCTGTATGCGCCACTCGAAACATTTCTGCAGTCGATCGCGAAGAAGGAGATGGACGGGCGAATCTGGGTTCGTGACTTGCTGGTCAAGCTGTTGAAGGAAGGGATCGTCGATCTGGGCTTCACGACCGAGGACTATATCGGGCAGACCGATTTGCAAGCCGCTGCGGTTGGCTGGTTGGCGCAACATGCTTTGTTTGCCCGGCTTGCGATCGAGTTTCCTGACCGGGTACGAACGCTCGACAGCGAGACGCTCTTTGCGCGGCCAATCGAAGCGCTAAGTGCGCTCTGTCGACTGTTCCAACTTGAGGTCGACCCCAGAACGATCGACACGATCATCGGCGGACCCGCGTTTACGACGCATTCCAAATCTCAAGTCGCGTTCGGCTCAACCGAACGGTCGGTCGAGTATGCAAACGCCGCCGAAACGCATGCCGACGAGATCGGGAAGGTCCTTGTCTGGGCAGGCATCGTCGCGGAAGGTGCGGGGATCTCAATGATCGCGCCGCGAGCCCTTCTCGATTCCTAACAATTATTGCCCGTTGAGATCATTCAGTGTTCCCGGCTGGACGATACGACGGGTCTCCGTCTCGGCGTCGCTATGGATCCGGTTCCATTCTCGGACAGTGTGACAAACCTTGCGCGTCGACACCAGCGAGCCGGTCACCTGCTCACGAACGCATTTCACCTTTTCGAGCGGATCGGCAGGCACGGCCCCGGGTGCTGCGGCGGCGCTTGCAAAAATGAACGACACGAACATCGACATTGATCGGTCTCCGTTAAATCCACCGGGGAAATAAGCGAGCCGCGTGTAAGACCGCAAGCCCTTAGATGCGGCACCGCACAAAAAAAGGGCGACACCGAAGTGCCGCCCCTTTTGATCGCTTCAGTTCAGCTCAGAAGCGAACCTTGACCGATGCAGCATAAGCACGACCCAGCGCGTCATACGTCGACGGATAGGTGTTGCCGCTGTTGTACGACGTCGTGCCTGCGGTGCTGCCGACAATCGGAGGCTGCACGTTGAATACGTTGTTCACCCCAATCGTCAGTTCGATCTTTGGTGTCATCGCGAAGCGGGCCGAGACGTCGAAGTAATCATAGGCCCGAATATAGTTGAAATTATAAGGACCCTTGCCGTCAGGCAGCGTACCCGAGAACAACAGCGCCGGTGTCGGTGCCGCAACGGTACCGCCGTTCAACCCACGAGCCACATAGTTGGATGCAGTCGCCTCATACGCGACCTTGTCGATGTGACGCCAGAGGACCGAGACGTCGACCCCCTCGAAACCAAGCGTCGTGCGCTGCGTCCACTGGAACTTTGGCTGGATCGACGCGCAGTTCGCACTGAAATAGCCGGTGCAATCGCGATCGACCGACGTGGCCAAAGCCGCGTTTGCCTTGAAGTTTGAACTGAACGTGTAGTTCCCGGTAAAGCTCAGCCCAAGCTTGGTGAAGCCAAGATCACGCCGGTAGCTAAGCGCCACGTCGATGCCGTCGGTCTTCAGCAAGCCGGTATTTGACAGCTGAGTGATCAGACCCAACGTGGTCGCAGGGTCGCCGTCAACACCGCCCGTAACCGGGTTGCGACGGACGGCCGCATTGCACGCAGGATCGCTGGCACTCGTTGCCGTGATGTTACCGAAGCAAGCCTGGATAACGTCGGCAGGCGTCGGCGTGGTAATCGCGCCGCGAACCTTGATGTGGTAATAGTCGGCGGTGATCGACAGCCCGGGTGCGAACGTCGGGGTCAGCACGACACCACCGGTGTAGCTGTCCGAGGTTTCTGGCCGAACATTCAAGTTGCCGCCCGTTGTATTGTTCGCCTGCCCTGCAGTTGGGTTCTGAATGCTGCCGATCGTTGCCGCCGGCGCGCCCTGCGCGAGACAGATCGCCCGCAGATTTGCATTGCCGACAGGCGCCGCACCCGCGCACGGATCAACCGCGAGGTTGGTCAGCCCAGTCGTGACCGGCGTGAACAATTCGGAGATGTTCGGAGCCCGGACCGCGCGCGAATAGCCACCACGGAACTTGATGTCGCGCACCGGCGACCATGCGAGTTCACCCTTGTAGGTCGTCGTGTTGTACTTCGGCTTGCTCGCCGCATCGACCTTGTAGCTCGAATAACGAATACCACCCTTTACAGTCAGGTCTTCGAAGAACGGCTTGTCCTGAACGAGCGGAACGACGAGTTCGCCGAACGCTTCATAGACTTCGTAGCCACCGTTGATGTCGGGAGCCGCGCCCCCGGCACCGCCGAGTTCACCAGCCTGCTTGGCGAGCGAATCAGACGCTTGCTGCGCGCTGTACTTACGATACTCGCCACCGACCGCGAAGTTGACCGCGTCGGACGCCATCGGAACAGTCAGCCCGAAGTCGCCGTTGATCAAAGCGCGCGCCTGCGAGAGCGTCGTTTTCACGAGCGTGGTCGACGCCTGCTGCACGAACGCCGCTGCTGCCGGACTGATCGTTCCTGCTGCGCCGAAAACGTTGGCCGGGACGCAGCCGTTGGTGTTGGTGATGCAGGTCGTGGTGTTATTCGCCAGCAGTGCCTGACGAACGCGCGACGTGAGCACATAACCCTGCAACGTCTGGCGGTTCTCGGACTCGCCATACGCGGCTGAGACGTCCCAGCTGACGTGATCGTTGATCGCCCCACGCGCACCGACGCGATAATCGAATATCGTCGTCGAGTATTCGCTGACGCGCGGACCCGTTTCGACGAAGCGACGCGACAGGTTGAACGTCGCCGTACGATAATTCGGATCAGCCGGGCCAGTCGCCGTCGCCGCCGCGGCGCACGCCGCTGCAGAAATCAGCGGCACATAAGTCGTCTGCCCCGTCACCGCGGCACCCGCAGCGTTCACGCCGGATACAACCGGAGCGGTATTGAGTGCGCACAACTGATTGCGGAATGTCGCGGGAAGATACGGATTATTCAGGTTGACTGTCACCGACGACCCAAAGGAGCCCGACGGCGCGATGATCGTGTTGACAGTGTTCTTTGAGAACAGGCCACGCGAGTAAAGCTCGATGTTATCCGACACCTCGTAACGTGCCGCAGCATACATGTTGTAGCGACGGAACGGCGTCTGGAAAATATTATAGGGATTGAAATTGAAGGGCGCATAATTCGTGATTGCGCCGCCCGTCGTCGGATCGATCTGGCGTTGCCCGCCGTTGGCAAGGCCACCCGGCTGGAGAGCCAAAACCGGTGTCACGACACCGTTAACAACAGTCGTGCCCGTCTGCACATACTGCGACAAGGTGTTCGGCACACCGCCGGTCAGGGGACGCGTGCCCGTGACACGCGAGGGAACCGTCGTACCCGAGCCGCCGAACGTGCCCGAGAACGAGCTGATATTGTTGATCGAGAAATCGCGGTCACCCTGATAGACAGGGTCCGATTCCTGGTAACCGACCGACAGAACCGCGTTGCCGCGATCGTCCGCAAAATTACCGCCGATCGTAACGTCGGCGCGCAGGTAGTTGCCGTCACCCTTTTCGGTGATCTTCTCACCGACAGAAACTTCAACGCCCGAGAAATCACGCTTCGTGATGAAGTTGACGACGCCCGAGATCGCGTCGGCACCATAAGTTGTCGACGCACCGCCGGTCAACGCGTCGACGCGGTCGACCAGCGCGAGCGGAATGTTGTTCAAGTCGACACGACCGAGCAGTCCCGAAGGCGCAATGCGATAGCCGTCAAGAAGGACGATGTTGCGGAACGAGCCGAGGCCGCGAAGATCGACGTATGATGCGCCGCCATTGCCGTTGTTCACCGCCGAACCGATGTTCGGGACGACGCCGGGAATGTCGCGCAGCACTTCTTCGGCGACGTTGTTCTGACGCAGCGCGATTTCCTCACCGGTCGTCACGAGAACCGGCGACGACTGCGCCAGGTTCGGGTTCGAGATCAGCGATCCGGTGACGACGATCGTTTCGCCTTCGGTAGCCGCTTCGTCGGCCGGAGCCGCCGCCGCAGGTGCGGTCTGCGAAAGCGCGGGCGATGCGATCAGCGCCCCTGCGATGATTGTCGACGCCAGCAGATTGCGGCGAATGGAGTTCGTAACCATTTGGTCTTCCCCTTGCTCGATCCGATTTGACGGATCGTTCGAAACTACGGCAACAGTGCCCTGTGACAGATGACCGTCGCCAGATTGGGACGTCCTACGAGAAGGCGGCCGGCGTTTGCAACAAGAGTGAAACACCCTGTCATCAAATCCGGGGCGATGTGATATATTCGCCACAGGTTTGTCACGAGGCGTTTGCGGCGGCATGATAGGGCGAGCTTTGACAAGGACGATCGGCCGATGCGTTACCGCCAATTGCTGATTGCGGCTGGAGTAATGTCCGTCAGTGCGCACGCCGCCGCCCCAGCACCGCCCGTCGCCAAACAAGTCGGTGACCTTCAGGCTTGCCGCGCGATTCCTGAACCGACGGCGCGCCTTAGCTGTTATGACAAGGCCGTCGAAGCGCTCACCGCGGCGACCGCGTCGCAGGACGTCGTGATTGTCGAGCGTTCGGAAGTTCGCAAGGCGCGTAAAGGTCTGTTCGGGTTTTCGATCCCGCGCATAGGATTTCTGGCAGGACGCGACGGGAACGCCGAGGATCAGGCCGACGTCGACCGCCTCGAAACCAAGATCGTCAGTTCACGCGCGCTTCTTTACGGTAAATGGCGCTTTACCGTGGAAGGCGGCGCGGTCTGGGAAACGGTGGAGGCCAGCATGTCGTTCGACGACCCGCTGCCAGGACGGACGGTTGTCTTGCAGCGGGGTTCGCTCGGCAGCTACTTTGCAAAGGTCGGCAAGGGTCGTCAGGTGCAGGCGAAACGAGTGGGCTAGCTTCCGACGACGGTCGCAGGATCGATGCGCTCGTCATGCCATTTCATGCCCCAGTGCAGGTGCGGGCCGGTGGCGCGGCCGGTCATGCCGATCGCGCCGAGAGGCTGACCGCGCACGACATGGTCGCCGACCTTCACGTCGATCCGCGACAGGTGCAGGAAGGCGCTGTTCAACCCCATGCCGTGGTCGATCATCAACAGATTGCCCTCGAGCGTGAACGGTGATGACGCCGCGAGCGTGACGACACCATCGGCGGGCGCGATCACCGGGCCGCCCGCGCCACCGGCAATGTCGACGCCGTTGTGCGGCGCACCCGGCTCGCCGCGATAGATGCGCTGTGACCCGAATACGCCGCTGATCCGGCCGCGCGCCGGCCAGATGAAGTCTTGCCGCCAGCCGTCGGCCGAAGCATCGCGCGCGCGCGCGCCATTGATCTGAGCGAGTTCGCCGGGACGGCGTGCCTGAAATTCGGCGTCGGGCTGACTGAAGCGCGGCAGCGTCGTCAGGTTTTCGGTTTTCCACGCACGTGGCGAGACAGCGATGCGTTCGCTGACCGATCGACCATCCGGCTGATACGCGACGACGACAGCAACGGCGGCGTGGTCGCGGCCGAAACCGATTACGAAGCGGCCGTCGGTGGCAAACGCGATATCGGCCCCGTCCTTGACCAGCCGCGTCGTACCCGGCGGTACGACCCCGCGCGCGATTGTCCCTTGCTGAGGAATACGGTCCAATCTGAAAGCACCGATTGCGATCCGCGTCGGCGTTGCGGCTATCTCGGCGACCTTGACGACGGCGGGTTTCGCGCGGGGCGGCACGGCGATACAGCTGCCGGGGAGAGTGATCAGAACAATGGCCGCAGTCGCGCGGCCACCCCGTCTCACCGGGTCATCGCCTGCGTCGCGATCGCAGCGCTTGCATAAGGCTCCTGCCGCGACACGCTCCAGTAACGCAGATCATCGACCGCGATCCGCTCGCCCGAAATCGCGCAGATCACATGATCGCCGCTCGCCAGTACACGAAAGCCATTTGCCATATAGTGCAGCCGCGCGGTGCGGCCCGATGGAGACATCAACATATACGCACCTTTAGAGCAAACGCGCCTGCTCGGGCAATTGCCTTGCGCGCGAAGCCGTGCGCTCCGTTTTGACGTCGACCGGCCCGTCAACGAAGCGCAACACCAGCGCAGCCGCCGATCGCGCCTGGGCGGCGGTCGTCACGGTGCCGCCGCTGCGCCTTTCGACGCGGGCATAACCACGCGCGAGAACGAGGTCGGGGTTGAGCGACGCTGCGACCCGCCACAGCTGATCGAGGCGTTCGCGCGATCGCGTGACGCGCTGATCGAGCAGCGCGGGCCGCAGAGCACCGACCGCATGCGCAAGGTCACCGCGCGCGCGCGCCAGAGCGAGGCCGAGCCCGCGCCGACCGCGGTCACCGAGATCGTCGACGCGCTGCGCCTGCGGCGCAAGGATCCGGTCGGCTGGTGGCAAGCGGCGTGCGATGGCTGCAAAACGTTCTGCGCCGCGTTCGACGTGACGACGCGCGCAGCGCAGCGTTCGTGTCTGCAGCGACTGTACCGTCGCCATCAGGTCGGCACGTACCGGTACCGCCATTTCGGCAGCGGCCGTTGGGGTCGGCGCGCGGATGTCGGCGGCGAAGTCGCACAGCGTCGTATCGGTCTCGTGTCCCACAGCCGAAATGACCGGGATGGTGCAGCCCGCCACCGCGCGCACGACCGCTTCTTCGTTGAACGCCCACAGGTCTTCGACCGATCCGCCGCCGCGCGCGACGATGACGAGGTCGGGCCGGCCGGGACCCTGCATTGCCGAGAAACCGTCGATCGCCTGCGCGATCGCTGCCGCAGCGCCGGTCCCCTGAACGATCACCGGCCAGACGACGACATGCGTCGGGAACCGGTCCGCCAGACGGTGGAGGATATCGCGGATGACGGCACCTGTCGGCGACGTCACGACCCCGATGACGCGCGGAAGGAATGGCAGTGGGCACTTGGCGGCGGGATCGAACAGCCCTTCTGCACCGAGCCTTGCTTTCAGCTTTTCGAGGAGCGCCAGCATCGCGCCCTCGCCCGCCAATTCGAGCGTATCGATGACGACCTGATATTTCGAGCGCCCGGGATACGTCGTCAGCCGCCCGGTCGCGATCACCTCGATTCCGTCGCCCGGCGCGAAGGCGAGGCCAGACGTTGACCCTTTCCACATCACGCCGTCGATGACGGCCTTGTCGTCCTTTAAACACAGGTAACAATGGCCCGACGCCACACGTTTCCACCCCGAAATCTCGCCGCGGATTCGCACCAGCCCGAAGCCGTCCTCGACATAACGCTTCAATCGCACCGACAATTCGGTCACCGACAACGGCGCGGCGTTGTCGCCGGGGACGGGCTTGGCTAACAGTCCGCTTTGCGGTTCGAGGGGGTCGAGGGCGTTCATGAATATCCTGCTGATCGGGTCGGGCGGACGCGAACATGCGCTGGCATGGAAGCTCGCGCAATCGCCGAGCCTCGATCTGGACGGCGTGGATACGCTTTATGCAGCGCCGGGCAATCCCGGAATTGCGGCTTATGCGCGGTGCGTCGAAATCGTCTTGGCGGACCATACGGCAGTCGTGCGATTCTGTCAGGAGCGCGGGATCGCGCTCGTTGTCATCGGGCCAGAGGGTCCGCTGGTCGACGGACTGGCCGACGGCTTGCGCACCGCCGGGATCGCCGTCTTCGGACCCGGCAAGGCAGCAGCCGCACTCGAAGGGTCGAAAAGCTTCACCAAGGCGCTTTGCGTCGAAGCCGGAATACCGACCGCGGACTACGCGTTCTGCACCGATCGAGACCGCGCGCTGGCGGCGCTGAACCGCTTCGGACTCCCCGTCGTGATCAAGGCCGATGGCCTTGCGGCGGGCAAGGGCGTAGTCATCGCGCAATCCGAGGCAGAGGCGCGCGCCGCGATCGACGATATGTTCGGCGGCCGTTTCGGGTCGGCCGGCGCGGCCGTCGTCATCGAGGGGTATCTGACGGGTGAGGAGGTCAGTTTCTTCGCGCTTACCGACGGCCGCGCCGTCGTCGCCTTTGCGTCCGCACAGGACCACAAGCGTGTCGGCGACGGCGACTCGGGTCCCAACACGGGCGGCATGGGCGCCTACAGCCCGGCGAGCGTACTGACTCCTGCGCTCGAGGCGCGCGTCATGGCTGAGATCGTCGCGCCGACCGTCGCGGTGATGGCGGCGCGCGGCACGCCGTTTTCGGGCGTCCTGTTCGCCGGGATCATGCTCACGCCCGCCGGCCCCAAGCTGATCGAATATAATGCGCGCTTCGGCGATCCTGAGACGCAGGTGATGATGATGCGTTTCACCGGCGATCTCGCCGCACTGCTTTACGCGGTTGCGACGGGCAAACTGGCCGACCACCCGCCGCTTGCGTTTGCCAGCGATGCCGCACTGACGGTCGTCATCGCCGCCGACGGATACCCGGGCACACCTGCGAAGGGCGGCGCGATCAAAGGGATCGCCGCGGCCGAGGCGAGCGGCGCCGTCGTCTTCCAGGCGGGGACCGAGATGAACGACGGCGTCCTGGTCGCAAGCGGAGGACGCGTCCTGAACGTGACCGCGACCGGACGCGATATCGGCGTCGCGCGCGACGCCGCCTATCACGCGGTCGACGCGATCGAGTTCGCAGCTGGCTTCTGCCGCCGCGACATCGGCTGGCGCGAACTGGCCCGCAGCGCTAAGACGGAAGCGAGATGACCAGCGAGCTGTTTAAATATTGGCCCGTCGCGCTCGGCGTGCTTCTGGCCCTGATCGCGCTTATCGTGCTGCTGCGCAGGCGTGGGCAGCGAGTTGAGCTCGGCAGCATCGATCCGGTCATCGCGCCGACACTCGCGCGCAGTCCGATCGCCGACCCGGTCGCTGCAGAGGCTTCGGAACCGATACCCGCCATCACGACGGTTGCGACGGTTGCGACGGTTGCGACGGGCGGGCCACCCGACGATCTTCGCAGGATCAAGGGGCTTGGCCCCAAAGTGGCGGCGCAACTCGAACGCGTCGGTATCACCCGTTTCGATCAGCTTGCGGGTCTCGGACCCGATGAGCAGGCCGCGCTTGACGCCCGGCTCGGCGCGTTCGCCGGGCGGATGGCGCGCGATCGCTGGGTCGAACAGGCACGGCTTCTCGCGCACGGTGATGTCGTGACGTTCGAAGCGCAGTTCGGGAAACTGGGCTGAGACGGCGCGTCATTTTCGTCGCGATTGCTCTGTTCGCGCTCGCGGGCAGCTGGGCGACGGCGCAGACGCTTGGCGACGAGAAGCGCGCGCTTGCGACAGCCAAGACCCAAGCCGATGCGGCATTGGTCCGGGCAGCTCGCCTCGAAGCATCGGCAGCGGCGGCAAGCGATGCGTCGGCACAGGCGCGCGCGCGCGCGGCCGCCGTTGCCGCGCGCATCCAGTCGGCCGAGGCAACGATCGACGCCGCCGAAGCGCGCATCGCGATCATCGAGCGGCTCCGCGCCGAACAACGCGCGGCGCTTGCGCTCAAGCAGGGACCAACAATCCGGCTGGTCGCTGCGTTGCAATCGCTTGCCAGGCGCCCGCCGGCGCTGGCGCTGGTGCAACCGGGATCCCTCGACGACCTTGTCCATGTCCGAGCATTGTTATCATCGATCTTGCCGATCGTGCAGGCGCGCACGGCCGACCTGCGCGCCGATCTTGAGCGTGGCCGACGATTGCGCGCCGCAGCCGATACGGCGCTGGCAATGCTGAAAGAGAGTCAGACTGCTCTGGTCACACAACGCAACCGGCTGGCAGCGCTTGCGGTCGAACGCCGCAACGCCGCCGACCGGCTGACGGGCAGTGCGATGGCCGAACAAGATCGCGCGATCGCCCTTGGCGAGGAAGCGCGCGACATCGTCGACCTGATCGGGCGGATCGACACCGATGCGGCGCGGCGTTCCGAACTTGCGACCTTGCCGGGACCGGTCATGCGCCCGGCGCGTCCGGGCGACGCGCGCCTCAGGCCCGCGGATGCCGATCTGAACGAGGCCGCGCAAGCGCCCTACCGGCTGCCGGTCGTCGGACAGGTCGTCACTGGCCTTGGCGAAGTGTCGGAGACCGGCGTCCGCGCACGTGGCCTGACCATAGCCACGCGGCCCAACGCACAGGTCGTCGCGCCGACTGGCGGCCGGATTGCCTTTGCCGCGCCCTATCGCGGTTTCGGCCGCATCGTCATCATCGATCATGGTCGGGGATGGACCACGCTGCTGACCAGCCTCGCTGCGCTGGACGTGCATGTCGGTGACATCGTCGATCCCGGATCGCCGATCGGTCGCGCAGGGCCCGACCGTCCCACGATCACGATCGAGTTGCGGCGCGGCGGCCAGCCCGTCGATATCGCACACCTGATCGGGTAGCTTGAGCCGATCGGGAGATAGCCAGCGCCCCGCCGGTCTGATATGCCGATCTGATAAGGAGCCCCGCCGATGGCCGACCCTGTCGATCGCGCCGAACGTCGCGAGCTCGCGCGCTGGCAATCGCGGCTGCTGCCCTTCGTGCTGATCGCCATTTTTGCGATGGGCGCGTTTTTCTTCGGGTCGTCGATCGTTCAGCTCAACCGTTTGTCCGACCGCATGACCTATCACGAATCGCCGCGGATCGCGCAGACCTTTGCGGCGTTCGAAACGCAGGGTGCGCTGGCAAGCCAGGCGGATCGCCTCGACTATGTCCGCTGGAAGACGATGGTCATGCTCGAGCAGGACGTGGTTCAGCGCCGCTATGCGCAGGTCAACGCGACAACGCTTCTAAGCGCGTGGACAAGGCACCTCGGGTTTCTGACCGGCATGATCCTCGCCCTGGTGGGGGCGATCTTTATCCTGTCGAAGCTGAACGAGTCGCAAACGACGTTGTCGGGAGAGGGCGGCGGCGCCAAAGCCGCGCTGGAAACATCGTCGCCCGGGATCGTCCTTGCCGTGCTCGGGACGGTCCTGATGACCGTGACTCTGGTCAAGTCGTTCGAATTCACGACGACCGACACCCCGGTCTATATCGGTCGATCCGAATCCGCAGAAAGTGCGTTGCCCCCGCCCCCGGCGCTTGTCACGCCCGAAGACCGCGCCACCGAAGAGCAAAGCCTGTTTGGCAGAAACGAGGCCCGAAATGTCCAGGAGAATGCGTCGAACAATAATTAGGCTGGCGAATTGCGTCGCCCTGAGCACGCCCATCGCTGTTGCCGCGAACCCTGCTGACTATACCGTTGGCAAGCGCGCCTGGGTCGAACTACACTATCCGGCCGCGTATCCGCCGCTGATCAGCTATCGCGGATCGCCCGAGGGCCGCACTGCCGAAGTCGATTACATGCTCGGCACCAGCGCCTGCCGCATCGACGCCCGCCGAATCTGGGGTGCCCGGACACTCAATTACGTTCTCTATTCTTATCAGCTTTCCGAAGTCAGCCGGAGCATGATCGCCAGCGAGCGCGACAAATGCCGGTCGACGGGCCCGCTCGCGGTCCTGGCTCCCGACGCTCGCAAAGGCGTCGAAAAGCTTGTCGCCGCCGGTGCCACCGCGCGCGGCAAGATGTTCTCGTTCGAGGGCGACAAAAGCATCACGTCCTATCCGGCACGATTGAGCCGGGTTATCGACCCTGCGATCTTCCGGTCGCGACTGGTCGCGGTTGGCAAGTCCGCCGACGTCGCGAATGCGTTGAAGCCGCTCGCAGCGGGCGGGCGCGTCGTCGCCATGTCGCGCTATGCCTTCGTCACGGCGTCCGGACAGAGCGACGAGCAGCTGCGGATCATCGCGCGCGATCTCGATCGCTACCTCGATTTTCTCAACCGCGAATATGATATTGCGCCGCCGCCGACCTATCTGACGATCTACCTGCAACCCGATATCGCGAGCGTGCGCGCGACCGCCGATCGTGTCCACGGCCTCGACGTCAGCGGCTCGACGCTTGGCTATGCCTATCAGGACGACCTCTCGACAGTCGCCTTCGTGCGCGGAACGCAGTCGGGTACTCTGTTCCATGAGCTGTTCCACCTGCTGGTCCGCAGGTCGTTCGGCGATATTCCGCAGTGGCTCGATGAAGGGATCGCGAGCCTTTATGAGGTGTCGGTTTTTACGGGCGGCCGCCAGGTGGGGTTGCCGAACTGGCGCAGTCGCGTGTTGCGCGGTGCTTACGGCGACGGCCCCAAACTCGCCAATGTGATCGCAAGCCCGTGGTTCGGCTTCGACATGACGGGAACGTCCGATCGGCCTTCGGGCTTCATGGTTCCCGACGCGCGCATGGCCGTGAATCTTGCCACCGCGCGCTACTTCGCGCTCTACCTGCAGGACAAGGGAAAGCTTGGCGCGGTGTATCGTGCGTTCCGTGCGCGCGATCCGGGAGGTGCCGACGACCCGGCGCTGGAAGCGCAGACTATAGTCGCACGCGAAGCCGGCCCGCTCGACGTTCTACAGTCTGACTATGACCGCTGGTTGACGGCAATCCTGACGCGCGACGAGACCAACGGCACCGCAACCGTCGGCAAGACCGGACCCCAACCGCCCGCCCCGTCGCCGAACGAACCCGCGACCGCAAAATAGAAGCGCCGCAACCGGGGATCCGGCCGCGGCGCTCCGATATTCTTAGCTGCGTCTGCTTTGGGTTAGCGAACCGTCCCGCGGCGAAACAGGTTCACGATCGCGAGCAGCACGACCGCGCCCAGGAACGAAACCAACAGCGACTTGATGTCCATCGAACCTTGCGTGATGGGAACACCACCGATCAACGGCGTCACCAGGAAACCGGCAAGCATCGAGCCGACAATTCCGACCACGATGTTCAAGAACATGCCCTGTTGGCCGTCGGTACGCATCACGATGCTGGCGAGCCAGCCGATGATGCCGCCAACGATGAGAAGGATGATCAAACCCATGACGTTTTCCTCAACAATCAACACCTCGATCGAGTGTCAACGTGAGAAACTTTGCAAAATGAGCGCGGTTCCATCGTCGTTGCCAACGACGAGCATCGTGCCGGACTGATACGCCTATCCGGCAAAGCGCAGCAGCGCCGTCGCGCCGCTCCCCGCGCGCGAGTCGATCGTAAGCTTACCATCGAGCTGCTGGGCGAAAGCGTACATCAGGTCCATACCGATGGTGGCGTGGGTCATGTCGGTGTTGAAGCCCGTGCCATCGTCTTGAACCGAAAGCTCCATGGCACCCGCTACACCCGTCAGCCTCACGTCGATCGTACCCTCCGCGGGTGCGGGGAACGCATGGCGCAACGCGTTCGACACCGCTTCGACGACGAACAACGCGATCGGTATCGCCATGTCGATCGACAGCTGCGTGTTGACGCCATGGTAGTTCAGCGCGATCGGACGGTCGAAACCGATCGTCATCCGCAGCTGTCGGCAAAGCTCGCTCAACAGCTTGTCGATGTCGAGCGCTCCTTGCGCGGCGCGATCGCCATCGGCCGCATCGTCGTAATTCAGTCGATAGATCAGCGCGAGCGCGCTCATCCGCATGCGCGTCTGCTGAAGCACGAGCTTTGCCGCCGCATCGGGTTCCTTGGCGGTCTGCAGTTCGAGCAGGCTGATCACCATCTGGAGATTGTTCTTCACCCGGTGATTGACTTCGCGCACCATCAGTCGGTTCGATTCGGCCGCCTGGGCTAGCGATGACGTACGCTCGGCGATCGTCACGGCCATGCCATGAAGGTCGGTCCCTAACGCGGCGATCTCGCGCGGAGCGGTTGCAAAACGGGCGTGATCGAAGCCGGCTTCGCCCCTTGAGAATTTTGTCGCAAGCGCGCCGATGTCGCGCAGCCAGCGAATGACGAGGCGGTTTACACCCAGCCATACGGCGATCGATGTCAAAAGGATCGCAAGCACGGCCAGCACCAGCGTCACGCGCAGATTATCGATGACAGGGCTGAGCAGGACCGCGCGCGGTTCGGCATAAACGACGAACATCTGCCGTTCGAAAATGGGCGCCGCCGAAAATATCCAGCGTCGCCCATCGGCGGCAACGAGGGTCTGCGCTTTGGCGAACGACCGCTCGACGTCGACCGGCGCAAAATTCTCGGCGTTCGAGACGGCGAGCGGCCGACCTTTGGCGTCGGTGATCATGGCGACCGCCTGTGACGACAAGCGACGGCGGCGGAGCGCGGCCTCGAGCTTGGCGATGTCGATCGCGGCGGTGATCGCCCCGACCGAGCGCCCCGACGCGTCCAACAGGGGGTGCATTGCCACCAGGATCTGGCGCTTAGAAATTTTGCCCATGACGGGTGTCGATACCGTGAACCGTCGTGCGTCGATCCCCGGCGACCACCACGGCTCGCGAAGATAATTGAGTGGCCGATCGATCGGGAGCCCCGAACAGCGTACGTTGCCTGCGACATCTTCGCGAACCAAGTTTATGACCGCCGTCTGGCTCTGCAATGCGCGCGTCAGCGTCGCATTGCACCTCGCCGTCATCGCGACCACATCATTTTCGCGCGCCAACGCGGCCAGCACCCGCCGCGCCCCGTTGATCGCTTCGCTCTGGTCAGCCGCTGCCGCCAGCGCGTTCGTCACGAGCCTTTCGTGGACCAGAAGCTCGGCATAATCGCGATTGGCGAGCCCCTGATATACACTGAACGCGCTGATCGGGAGCAGCGTGGTCACGACGGTCAGCAACAGTGCGTGGTTGAGGGACAGGCGCATCGTGGCGCTTGGCTCTAACGGCGACGGACGCGCTTGTCGCCTGAGTCGAGTCGCTGATCGTCGTCGGGCAGGGCCACCGCAAGCGCGTCGTCGTCAGGACCGTTGATGTGCCCGGCGAGCGCAACGCGTCCGCGCGCCACGCGGCTCTTGATCGTGCCGACAGCGCAATTCATGACTGCCGCCGCGTCTTCATACGACATGCCGTTCGCGCCCACGAGGATCAGCGCCTCGCGCTGTTCGACCGGAAGTTTCTGCAGCGCGCCGATCACGTCCTGGACGTTCAGCCTGTCGTGCTGGTTGGCATCGACGACGAGCAGTTGTTCGGCCGCGGCGGGGTCCCACGAGACGGTGCGCGCGTTGCGCCGGAAAGTCGTGTAGAACTGGTTGCGGACGATCGTGTACATCCACGCGCGAAAATTGCTGCCCGGCTGAAAACTTGCGCGCGCCGACCACGCGCGTGTCATCGCGTCCTGCGCCAAATCATCCGCCAGCGCCATGTTGCCGCACAAGCCGCGTGCAAAGGCGCGCAGCGAAGGGATGATCGCGACGAGATCGTCGCGGAAAATCTTGTCGGCATCGGCGCCCGCGTCGCGTTCCTGCGTCGTAGAGACGCTCATTTGCCGACTCGTTCGGAATCCAGCTTGCGGTCGATGTCGGCCAGGATATCGAGAAATTCGTCGGGCAGTGCTTCGGCGCTGATCCCCGCGTGCATCTGCCGCAGGGCGATCTCAATCGAATCAACGTCCGCACGCGCGCCGGGATTTGATGACTTCACTTTGGCCGGCCCTTCAGAACCCATAAATCTCCACCCCAAGCTCACTCAGCCCACGAACGCCGACTATACGAACCGTAGCAGAATTGCGCGCGTCTGTTGCGGACTAACCGTTCGACCCCACGCTTGTTCCGCACGGCAGGAACATTATAACGGTCGAACGGTTTGCAGTCGAACGACCCTGGGGAGAACATATGGCACTTGCAGCAATCGTCGGACCCGAACTTCCTTATCTTCGACGGTACGCGCGCGCGATCACGGGGTCTCAGCAGCTTGGCGATGCGGCGGTGCGCGAGACACTCGAAGCGCTGCTCGAGGCACCCGGCGAGTTCGACGCCGATCAGCCGGCGCGGCTGGAACTTTATCGCATTTTCCATCATCTCTGGCGCGCTGACGGGGTTGCGACGATGCCGACGCAGGGACCGATCGGACAGCTGACCGCGCGCGCACGTCAGGCGCTGCTCCTGACCGCGGTCGAAGGGTTCAGCGTCGGTCAGGCAGCGGACATTCTGGCAAGTTCGGAGGAAGAGCTGACCGCAGACCTCGAGGCGGCGCGCGTGACGATCGCCGACCAGCTGCGTTCGGACGTGCTGATCATCGAGGATGAGGCGATCATAGCGCTCCACATCCAGGCACTCGTCAAGGAACTGGGTCACACCGTTGTCGGTGTCGCGCGTACGCGAACAGAGGCGGTGGCGATCGCCAGAGAGAAGAACCCCGAACTGGTGCTCGCCGATATCAGCCTGGGCGATGGATCGAGTGGGATCGACGCGGTAAAGGACATTCTTGCCGACAGCGATGTGCCCGTTATCTTCGTCACCGCATTTCCCGAACGCCTGTTGACCGGCGAGCGGCCCGAGCCGACGTATCTCCTGACCAAACCGTTCGAACCGATCATGCTGACGGCGACGATCGCGCAGGCGCTTCTCGTCCACCGCGAAAATGAGGTGCAGGCCGCGGCGGCCTGAAGTCCGAAGGTTTATTTCCGAGGCGGGGGGACAACGCCAATCGCGCGACATGTCGTCCCCCGTCCTGTTCCTAGGACTGCATCATCGCGATCATCTGGTCCACCGGAATGAACGCAAAGCAGACCGAACTGTCTGCGACGCCGTAGGGCATGAAGATGTCGTTGCCGACGCGGATCGCGCCGCATGTGTAGACGACGTTGGGTACATAGCCTTCGCGATCCTCATCCGCCGCCGACAGGATGGGAACCGCCGAGCGACCGATGACCTTCGACGGGTCATCCTTGTCGAGCAGAACCGCTCCGATCGAATATTTTCGCATCGCGCCGACGCCGTGCGTCAGGACCAGCCAGCCTTCGTCGAGTTCGATCGGCGCTCCGCAATTGCCGATCTGGACGAATTCCCATGGGTAACGCGGCTCGAGAAGCAGGTCCCCACCCTCCCAGTGGTCGATCCGATCGGAGCGGAGCAGATACAGATTCTTGCCATCCTGTCTGCCGATCATAAGATATTGCCCGCCGACCTTGCGCGGGAACAGGGCCATGCCCTTGTTCACCGCCGCCGCGCCGGTGATCGGGGCAAGAGCGAAGGTGCCGAAGTCGAGGGTGCGCAGCAGTTCCGAGGCGATCGCGCGGCCGCTGTAGGCAGTATACGTGCCAATCCATTCGCGCGTTCCGTCGTCATGTTCGAAGTCGATGAGCCGCAGATCCTCCAGACCGTTGCGCTGCGACTCGGTGACGGGAAAGATGACGGTTCCCGAAATCGGACTGTCCTTCTGGCGCTGAACGATCGTCGCGCCGCCGTCGTGCCCGCCATTGTGATGCAGCAGAGCCGCCGTCGCGATCGACGGTTCGGGCAGAAGATCGAGCTGCTGCCCGGGCGACACGATCCCTTCACGAAACGCGATTGTCGAGATATGCCCTTCGCCGACCGCGCGGAGCGACAGGACGATCCGGACGCTGCCTTCGCGCAGGCCCGACTGATCGGGATGGCGGACGACGCTGGGGTTCATGATCGCCGCCGCGGCGTAGCTGTATTCGTGGCAGAAATACGCGGCGATCAGGCGTTTCACGTCGGTTCGAAAGCGTGACGTGTCTAGGCCCAGCTTGGGCTCGATTTCTTCGAAGCGACGATCGAACACGTCCTCGATCTGCCAGTGCCGTTCGGCGAAGTCGCGCAGAACGATGCTGAGTTCGGAGCGGATCGTTCGCGAGTCGAGCGAAACGATATCGCGCGCCAGCTTCTGGACGCGCGCCAGGTCGGCACCCGATGCCTGCCACGCCAGATGAAACGGCCGGACCACGACACGCGTCGGATCGGCGTGCAACCGCACTTCGAGTTGACGAAACCCACTCACCTAGAGGGCGTTCAGGCGACCAGTTCGACGGTTGGCGTGGTCATGATCGTGGTCCCCCGTGAGTTCGACATCAACGTCTGGAACATGTTATCGCCCAGATGCAGCGCCAATGTCGACTCCGCACCTTCATTTAAGTTGATACCACGCGGATTGATCCCGTCGCAGCACGTGCCGAGGTCGAGATCGGCAACCGCGATGTTCCGGTCGTTCGCCCCAAAGAACCAGCCGTGCGCTTTGACTGCGCAGTCAAGCCAGCGCTCATCGCGCGTTGCGTCATATGCGGCGGCGCTCGCGTCGATCGCCGCCCAAATCTCGACGGGTTGCTGGTCGAAGGGGAGGCTCACGCCGTCTTCGCCGAATCCTTCGGAGCCGATCGGCCTGAACCGGCCGGCGGGCGTCATCTGGCGCTCCATGATCCATTCGAGGGTCTCGACGCCTTTTACGACCAGATCGTTGCGGCCCGACCGCATACCTATCCTGATCAGCGTTTCGGGAAGGCGGCAATTGTCGTAGGCCAGCCGCGTCTCGAACCAGCACCAGTCCGGCCGCTGAACGTCGGCAAGCAGGCGCGACAAGCGCGAAACCGCATGGTCAGCGATCGCGAGCGCCAATGCGTGCGCAGGATCGATTGAGAGCACATGGTCGGCGCCCAAAGCGGCAAAGGCCAATGCGCGCGGGCTTTCGAACTGTTCGGTGATCGCGCCCGCCTCTTCGAAAAGACCAAGTGCCCAGCGACGAAGACGCGCATTCGGCGCTTCGCTTGCCGTCGCACCCAGTGCCCAGAGTGTCCGCCCGTTGCTGTCCTCGGACCCGGTATCCTCGAGCCAGTTGCGTCCGAACCCCATGAAATTGCGGAACCGGCGTGTGTCCGGGTTCCATGCATGCTGCACGAACGCAGCATAGACGTGCGCCCATCGATCCGCATCAGGATGATCAGTGCGGTTCATCAGCATCAGCGCGCGCGCATTGTCGTCGATGCAATAGCCATGGTTCCGATCGGGGACCGAAAGCCGCGAATGCTGAAACATGCCGGTCGCGTCGCTCAGTCGAACGATCCCGTCGAAACTGGGCACACGTGCAACCGACAGGCGACGTGCGTCGCTACGGCGCGGCTGCGGCGGATTGCGGATTTCGTCGATGATTGCAAGGCTCTGCGCGGCAAACGCCGGCCAGATCATCGCCCGCCCACGTGCATAGGCCCGCTTCTGCAATGACGTCAGCGACTCGGGGTCATCGAGCAAATCGCTGATCGCCGTGCCCAGCGCGGGGGCATTTCCGAACGGAACCAATATGCCATGATTCTCGGCGAGAAGTTCGCTCGCGTGAACATAAGGCGTCGACACGACCGCCTTGCCGAGCGCGAATGCATAGGACAGCGTTCCGGAAGTCGCCTGCGCGGCGCCGAGGTACGGGGTCACGTAGATGTCGGCCATCTCGATCATGTCGAGAAGTTCGTCGGTCTCGACGAACCGGTCTATCCAGCGGATATTTGCAGACACGCCGCATTCGTCGGCAAGGTCCTGCAGGCTCGTGCGATAACGCTCCCCCTGCTGAGCGCGCAGATTGGGATGGGTTGCGCCGACGATGCAATAGGTCGTTTCAGGGTGGCGTGCGACGATCGCGGGCAGCGCCGCAATGACGGTTTCGATTCCCTTGCCAGGCGAAAGCAATCCGAACGTCATCAGGACATTTCTGCCCTCGAGCCCGAATTTGCGCTTGAACATCGCACTCCGCCCGAACGGACGATCGGGCACGCCATGCGGCAAGAGCGCAATCTGGTCGTCGCCGACGTGATAGACATCCCTCAGCAATTGCCGGCCATGTTCGGACATCACGACGAGCTTCTTTGCCCGCGCGATCAGCCGCAGCATGACGCGACGCTGATCATCGTCGGGATCGGCAAGGACGGTGTGCAACGTCACCACGAGCGGCGCGGAAACTTTGTCGAGAAGATCGAAGACCTGATCGCCCGCCGACCCGCCAAAGAGGCCGAACTCATGCTGCAACCAGACCACGTCGGCGCAACTGCGCTCGATAAGCTCGGCGGCATCAACGAAGCTCGATCGATCCCCCTCGCGGATCGCGACCTGAACCGGCGGTCCAAAGCTGATGTTGTCAGTCGCCGAAACCATCGGATAGACGTCAATCGCCACGTCAGGCGAAGCGGCCATGATCGACTCGTAAACATCGGTCGAAAATGTTGCGATGCCGCATTGTCTTGGAGCGAATCCGCCGACCAGAGCAACACGCACCGAAGGGAGTCGATCGTCGACGAGCAGCAGACCGTCGCCAGCCTTCGTTTTTTCGCGATTTCTAGGCGACAGGCTCATGTGCAGCATCGAAAAACCCGTGTTGTGAAACCGATAACCGACTCGAACAATGAATTAAAACCGAGCCGGACATATCACGATTAATCGCGAAAACCTAAGTTTGTTCCGCACTGCACAATTTGCAAAAGATTGGGTCATATTGCGGTGCGTGCCTGCGTCCGACACTGTGGGGGCGGACAGGTCCGCCCCCAAAATACGCCTTATTTCTTGTCGGCCGCGTCGCGAACCGCGTCTGCCTTGTTTTCCATCATGTCAGCCTTGTTATCGGCGGCTGCGCGGACCGCTGCGGCCTTGTTGTCCATCTTTTCCTCGCCGAGCGAATCCATGCCGTCGGTCTTGTTGTCGAGATTATCGCCGACGGCCTCGATGTTGTCGGCGGTCATCTCGGCCGCATCACGCACGTTATCGGCGTTCGTTTCCATCTGATCGGCAACATTCTCGGCCGCCTTTTCGGTCGGCGACGAGCACGCGCCGAGCACGGCGAAAGCAGCCAACGCCGCTGCGCTGCACGATGTCCGCAAAAACTTATTCACTATGCCGTCTCCCTTGGTTGATTTCGTTTCACTGGAGGCACAAACCGTCCGCGTTCGGGTTCGTTCCATCGGGACCATACGGAACTTCATCGCGCGTCTCGTGTTTCCCACCGTGCATCTGCGGATTGCCCGATTGCTCACCCGCCTCCCCCGAGCGTCTTGGTCGCAGATGTGTGTGCGTTGCCGGGTCATCATACCCCCCCTTGATGGCCCGGCATTTTTTTGGCGTTGCGTGACAGACGACGGATAGCACGTCTTGCGCAATCGTGTTTGACGTCGCATCGGGCAGCCATGACCGAACGCCGTCTCTGGGATGTTTCGCAGCCGCTGGCTGGGTCCACGCCGACCTGGCCCGGCGATACGATGTTCGCGTGTGGCGCGGTCTGGACCCACGGTCCGGGCTCGCCGGTCAGCGTTGCGCAGTTCACGTCTTCGACCCACATGGGCACACATGCCGACGCTCCGCTGCATTACGATCCCGGCGGCGCGGCCATCGATGCGATTGACCTTGCCCCCTATATCGGCCGCGCGCGCGTCATCGATCTGCGTGGCGCAGCGCCGGTGATCACGCCGGACCTGATCGCGGGATCGCTCGACGGGTCGGTCGAACGTGTCCTCCTGCGTACGTACGAGCGCTTTCCGCACACCCAGTGGCACAGCGCGTTCGCGACGATCGCGGCGTCGACGATCGCTTTGCTCGCATCGCATGGGGTTCGATTGATCGGTATCGATTCACCGTCGCTCGATCCCGAGGACTCGCGCGAAATGGCGGCGCACCACGCCGTTGCCGCGGCCGACATGCGCATTCTTGAAGGTCTCGTCCTCGACGATGTTCCCGCTGGCGATTACGAACTCATCGCCTTGCCGCTGCGGCTGACAGGTCTCGATGCATCGCCGGTACGCGCCGTCTTGCGACGCTTGTGACCCGCGCCCCGACGCTCGTCGAACTCGAAGCAATGGATGCGCTCGATCCGATCGCGCCGTTCCGAGCGCGTTTCGTGCTCCCCGACGGCGTCCGTTATCTCGACGGGAATTCACTCGGCGTGCTGCCGACGACGACGGCGTCGGCGGTCGAGGCCTGCATGACGCAGCAATGGGGGCGCGACCTCGTCACGAGTTGGACCCGGCACGGTTGGATCGACATGTCGGTGCGCCTCGGCGCGGCGATCGCGCCGCTGATCGGTGCGCGACCGAGCGAAGTGCTCGTCTGCGACAGCACGTCGGTAAACCTGTACAAATTGGCCGTCGCGGCGCTTCGCTTTCGCCCGGGCCGGTCGATCATCCTGACCGAAACCGGAAATTTTCCGACCGACGCATATATTCTCGAAGGTGTAAGGCAGACCTTGCCCGGCCGCGCGGTCAGGTCGGTGGCCACGGACGCCATTATCGATACGATCGACGAAGACGTCGCGCTCGTCGTGCTGACCCACGTCCACTATAAAAGCGCCGCGAAACAGGACCTCGCGGCGATCACCGAGGTGGCACATCGCAAAGGCGCCCTGATCCTGTGGGACCTGAGCCACAGCGCGGGCGCTGTTCCGGTCGACCTCGACAGCGCGGACGTCGATCTCGCGGTCGGTTGCGGCTATAAATATCTGAACGGCGGCCCCGGCGCGCCTGCGTTTCTGTTCGTCGCCGAACGCCTGCAACATGATCTGCAGCCGCCGCTGCCGGGATGGATGGGGCACGCCGCGCCATTCGATTTCGAGGATCGCTACCGGCCGGCCGACGACATCCGTCGCTTCCTCTGCGGCACCCCGCCGATCCTTGCGATGATCGCACTCGAACATGGCATCGCCAGCTTCGATGGCGTGGACCTTGCCGTTCTGTTTCGAAAAGGACAGGCGCTCGGTGCTGCCTATATCGCGCTCGTCGAGGAGCGGCTCGCGGGTCACGGCTTCGATCTAGCCTCACCGCCACGCGAAGCCGATCGCGGTTCGCACGTTTCGTTCACGCATGCCGACGGTTATGCCATCTGCCAGGCGCTGATCGCGCGCGGTGTCGTCGGTGACTTCCGCCAACCCGACATCGTCCGGATGGGGTTCGCGCCGCTTTACCTGCGCTTCACTGATGTCTGGCATGCCGTCGACGCGCTGGTTGCCGTCATGCAGGGGCGCGAATGGGACCGCCCGGAATATCAGCGCCGCGCCGCCGTCACCTGACGCGTTGCCGCAGTCTTCCCTTTGGCAAGCGCTTTCGCTAAGGGCCTGCGAAATCTCGACACATTAAAATTGAAAAGGGCTGCATGGCCAAGGAAGAACTTCTCGAAATGCGTGGGACCGTCATGGAGTTGCTCCCCAACGCCATGTTCCGGGTCAAACTCGAAAACGATCACGAAGTCCTCGGTCACACCGCAGGCAAGATGCGCAAGAACCGTATCCGGGTGCTCGTCGGTGACGATGTGCTGTGCGAACTGACGCCGTATGATTTGACCAAGGGCCGGATCACCTACCGGTTCAAGTGACTGCGGCAATAGTCCGGTGACGACGCAACCGACGCCGCGCTTCGTCCTGGCGTCCGCGTCGCCGCGTCGCCTGGCGCTGCTTGCGCGGATCGGAATCGTGCCCGACTTCGTCGACCCTGCCGATGTCGACGAGGCGGTCCGGCCGGGCGAACTGGCGCGCGTGTACGCTGCCCGCCTCGCCGCATCGAAGGCTCAAGCGGTTGCCCTGCGCCACCCGGACGCCATCGTCCTCGGCGCTGACACGGTCGTTGCCGCCGGCCGATATATTCTTCCCAAGGCCGAGAACGAAGCACAGGCGCGCGCCTGTCTCGACCGGCTGTCGGGCCGCCGCCACCGCGTCCTGACCGCCGTCACAGTCGTCGCCGACGGCAAATCGCGCCACCGCCTGTCGACCACCATCGTCGCGTTCAAGCCGCTGACGGCGATCGAGATCGACCAGTATATCGCGACCGACGAATGGCGCGGAAAGGCGGGCGGCTACGCGATTCAGGGGCGTGCCGAGGCCATGGTCCGTTTTCTCTCGGGAAGCCATTCGGGCGTCATCGGCCTGCCGCTGTACGAGACGCGCGCCTTGTTGACGGGTGCCGGGCTTGGCTGAGTGGCTGTTCGAAGCGGGTATCGGCGAGGACCGCGCGATCCTGATCGAACACGGCCAGATCGTCCAGGCGATTATCGAACGGCCGGGCCTCCGCGCCGGCACTGTCGCCGACGCGCGGCTGACCACGATCCTCGTCCCGGGGCGGCGCGGCGTTGCGACTACGGCCGCCGGCCAAGAGGTGCTTGTCGAACCTTCGGGCCGGTTGACCGAAGGCGCGGCGGTCCGGCTAGAAATTGTTCGCGAGGCCATTGCCGAACCCGGCGCGGTCAAGCGCGCGAAGGGTCGCGTGACCGACAACCCGCCCGGGACCGGCCCGACGCTCGCCGATCGGATCGGACCGCATCGCATACTCGGCAGCTACGACCCCGACCTTTTCGAGGATTTCGGCTGGTCCGAATGCCTGGAACAAGCCATGACCGGGGTAGTAAACTATGCTTCGGGCACGTTACGGATCGCGCTGACGCCGGCGATGACACTGATCGACGTCGATGGCGACGATGCTGTCGCGGGCGCTGAAGCGACGGCGCGAGCCATCCGGCGCTTCGGCATTACGGGAAACATCGGCATCGACCTGCCGACCGTGGCGGGCCGATCCGAACGACAAGCGATCGTCGCGGCGTTCGATGCAGTCATGTTGCCCCCGTTCGAACGGACAGCGCTCAACGGCTTCGGTTTCCTTCAGATAATCTCTCCCCGCGCCCGAGCGTCGCTTTGTGAAATCGTCCAGTATGATCGCGCGGGTGCGGCAGCGCGGGCATTGCTGCGCGCGGCCCAGCGTTCAGCAATTGTCGGACGCGCCGAAATCGTCGCGGATGGAGAAACAATTGCGGCGATCGAACGAATATCAGGATGGCATCGCGCGATGTCGCTTCGCCTCGGCGGCGACTTCTCGTTGCGGATTGATCCGTCTGCGCAAAGGTATTCGGGTGGATTTCATCGAATCGGTTGACTCATCGGTGAAGCACAACAACTCTTCCACAAAATTGATGCCTTGGGGGCATTGTTCGTGGATCACCTACTTGCGCTGACAGTTCATGAATTGACGTTGTTCGCTGTTGTCGGCTTCCTGGTTGGCGGCATCGATGACCTTATGATCGACTTTATATGGATCATGCGGTCGGCTTGGCGGCGGTCTACTGTCTATCGCAGAAGCCCGCGGTCGAATTCTGCAACACTGGTGGCACCGCGTGCGCCTGGCCGGATCGTCGTCTTCGTGGCTGCGTGGGACGAAGCCCTCGTCATCGGCCGGATGGTTGATCACGCGTGCCGCACATTCGATCATGCCGATTATCGCATCTACGTCGGCTGCTACCCCAACGATCGCCAAACGATCTCTGCTGTACGAGCCGCTGACTGGCCGCAGGTCCGCGTCGTGGTCGGCGAGGCGCCCGGTCCGACGACCAAGGCGGACTGCCTCAACACGCTCTGGCACGCACTTATTCGCGACGAGCAGGCGGAGAATTTTCGCGCCAAGGCGATCGTTCTTCATGATGCCGAAGACATCGTGCATTCGGCCGAGCTGCGCGTCTTCGACAGCCTGATCGAACGCTTCGCTCTCGTTCAGCTGCCCGTATTGCCACTCCCCGACGCGCGCTCACGCTGGATCGGCGGTCATTATGCCGACGAATTTGCCGAGGCGCACGGCAAGACGATCGTCGTGCGCGAGGCGATCGGTGCCGCGATCCCTGCGGCGGGCGTGGGTTGCGGATTTTCACGCGACCTTCTCGCGCATATCGCCGAGGCACGCGCTGGCGACCCGTTCGATCGCGACAGCCTGACCGAAGATTATGAAATCGGATTGCGGCTTTCCGAATTCGGTGGTCGCGGTGCCTTCGTCCGACTCCCGGCTGAAGGCCGATCGACCATGGTCGGCGTCCGCGCGCATTTCCCGGCGACGCTCGACGCCGCGGTGCGCCAGAAGGCGCGATGGATCGTCGGGATCGCGCTGGCGGGCTGGGATCGCCTCGGTTGGCACGGCGGATGGGCAGAGGGGTGGATGCGGCTTCACGACCGACGCGCGCTGATCGGGGCGGTCGTCGTCCTTGCCGGATACGCGGCCCTGATCCTCACGACTGCGATGTGGGTCACCCATGCGCTTTTCGGTTTCGAACAACCGCACACCTCGCCGCTGTTGCAGACGCTCCTGTCGTTCAGCGGTATCATCCTGCTCTGGCGTCTTGCCGTGCGATGCGCATTCGTGACGCATGCCTATGGCTGGATCGAGGGACTGCGATCGATACCGCGCGCCGTGATCGGCAATATCATCGCGATCATGGCCGCGCGCCGTGCATTGTGGACCTATCTGCGAATGCGCCGTGACGGCGTCGTGCGCTGGGACAAGACCGCGCACGCCTTCCCCGACGTCATGCCCGCCGAATGACCGCTGTCAGCCGCCCGTTGCGCGCGCTCGGGGTCGTGATCGGTGGCTGGACGACGATCCGGGCCGTGATGCTGTGGCCAGCGGGAAGCGACGCCGCTTTGCCGACCGCGAACATCGCCCGCATCCAGATTGTGCCCCCCGCGGTTGCGGCACCTTTGGACACGCAAGCGCCGTTGTTCGTCTCGAGAACGGCGCGGTTCGCGGGTGCCGCCTCCTTCACTCACGACAACGCTGCAGGGCAAGTGCCACGCCCATCGGAAGCAAGCGAGACCGTTCGAGTCCCCTCCGCACTGGAATCGGGGCCCGGGTTTGTGGTCAGCGGGGCATCCGTACGACAGCGCGCGCAGTCGGCCGAAAGACCGCAAGCTTACACTCTTGCGATCGCGCCCGAAATGCCGGTGTCGACCGGTCGCGACCGCTTTTCGGGATCGGCATGGGCGTTGATGCGCGATGACGGTGCGGCAGCGCTGGCATCGGGCGGTCAGCTCGGAGGAAGCCAGGTCGGCCTGCGCATATATTATGCGCCCGGGCCTGACTGGATCGCAGTGACGACGCGCGTCAGCACGGGATTGTCGCGGCCCGCCGGACGCGAAGCGGCGGTTGGCGTGGCGGTCCGCGGACGCAATTTCGGTCTGATCGTCGAGCAGCGAGTGTCGCTCGACAAGGGTACGCGCGACGCGCCGGCGGTCATCGCTTACGGCGGCGTATCCGACGTTCGCCTGCCGGGTGGCCTGACGCTCGACGGCTATGCACAAGCGGGCGTCGTCGGAGTCAAAACTCGTGCTGCATTCGCCGACGGCGCGGTGCGCGTCGAACGTCCGATCCTCAGCGCGGCAGGCGCGTCGGTCGGCGTGGGGGCCGGTGTCTGGGGCGGCGTTCAGCCGGGCCTGGCCCGCGTCGACATCGCCCCGCAAATCGTCGCGCACCTGCCTCTGCCACGGGCGTCGCTGCGCGTATCGGCCGAATGGCGACAGCGGATCGTCGGCGACGCAGCGCCCGCCTCCGGCCCGAGCGTAACGGTCGGCCTCGACTTTTAAGGGGTGCATGAAAACGGGCGCAGGGCTACGCACGTCGCAAGCCCATGGACATTTATCTTCCGATCGCGAACCTGTCGGTCAACGCACTGGTGATCATCCTGCTTGGCGGTGGCGTCGGCGTGTTGTCGGGCATGTTCGGCGTTGGCGGCGGCTTTCTGACGACTCCGTTGCTCATATTCTATGGCATTCCGCCGACCGTCGCTGCGGCGTCAGCGGCGACGCAGGTGACCGGCGCGAGCGTGTCCGGCGCGCTGGCGCATTACAGGCGGGGCGGCGTCGACCTGCAGATGGGAGCGGTGCTCGTCGCCGGCGGTATCTTCGGCGCCATCGCCGGCGCTGGAATTTTCAACGTGCTGACGTCGCTGGGTCAGATCGATACGATAATCTCGATCCTGTATGTCGCGCTGCTTGGTGGCATCGGCACGCTGATGATGCGCGAAGCCTGGGCCAGCGTCCGTGCAAAACTGCGTGGCGAGACATTGCCGCCCAGCACGCGTCGACACCACCCGCTCGTGGCAGCGTTGCCGCTCCGGTGGCGCTTTTACGCATCGGGCCTCTACATATCGCCGCTGGCCCCGCTGATCCTCGGGCTGGTGACCGGAATACTGACGGTATTGCTTGGCGTCGGCGGCGGCTTCATCATGGTGCCGGCGATGCTTTATCTGCTCGGCATGGCCGCGCGCGTCGTCGTCGGAACGTCGCTGTTTCAGATCGTGTTCGTCACCGCGGCGACGACGATGGTCCATGCGCTGACGACGCAGGCGGTGGACATTGTCCTCGCAGCGCTGCTTCTGCTGGGCAGCGTCGTGGGCGCGCAGGTCGGCGCGCGGCTGGCAACGCGTTTTGCGCCCGACTACCTGCGGCTGTTCCTTGCGGCGCTGGTGATCGGCATCGCTATCCGCATGGCGCTGGGCCTCGGCTGGCAACCCGACGAGATCTACACGGTGCAGCTGGTGTGAAACGCCTGCCGGCCCTGATGGCGCTGATGATACTGACGAGCGCGCGAGAACCGCTCCTCGTCCCCGACGTGTCGCAGCGCGAGGTCGAGATCGCCTATTCGTTCGCGGGTGCCGAGCTGCTGCTGTTCGGCGCGATCATCTATCCGGGCGGCGTCGTTCCCGACGGACGCACCGACGTTGCCGTCGTGCTGAAAGGACCGCCGCAATCGATCCTCGTGCGCGAAAAGGCAAAGCTCGGCGGCCTGATCTGGGCCAATGTCGACAGCGCGCGCTTTCGCTCCGCGCCGACCTTTTACGCCGTTGCCACGTCGCGGCCGATCGAACAGCTTGTCGACGAACGGACTGCAGCCATTTATGAACTGGGCCTCGGCAATATTCATTTGTCGCCCGCCAGTGGCAGCGATCCGGGCGAAGCGCATCGCTTTGAAACCGGGTTCGTCGATCTTCGCGCGCGGGGCAAATTGTTCGTCGACCGGCCGGGAGCCGTCGAGATCACGCGCGGTGTGCTTTACCGGGCCCGCCTCAGCATCCCGGCACGCGTGCCCGTCGGGCGTTACACCGCCGAGACGTTCCTGATCCGGAACGGCAAGATCATCGCGGCGGCAACGCGCGACGTCGACATCCGCAAGTCGGGGTTCGAACGCTTCGTCGCGACTGCGGCGGTCAAATGGCCATTCATCTACGGTCTGGTCGCGGTCGCCCTCTCGGTCGCCCTTGGCTGGGGTGCGGGGACCGTTTTCCGCCGCAGCTGATCGTCTAGAGCTTTTCGGTAAGCTCGGGTATGATCTTGAACAGATCGCCGACAAGTCCAACGTCGGCCACCTGAAAGATCGGCGCGTCTTCATCCTTGTTGATCGCGATGATCGTCTTGGAATCCTTCATTCCTGCCAGATGCTGGATCGCGCCCGATATTCCAACCGCGATGTAGACCTCGGGGGCGACGATCTTTCCCGTCTGGCCGACCTGATAGTCGTTCGGGACATAACCGGCGTCGACTGCGGCGCGCGATGCTCCGACGCCCGCGCAAAGCTTGTCGGCGAGCGGTTCGATCAGACTGTGGAAATTCTCCGAATTCTGAAGCGCGCGACCCCCCGATACGATGATCTTGGCGCTCGTCAGTTCGGGCCGTTCGGACTTGGCGATCTCCGATCCGACAAAGCTCGACAGCCCCGCATCACCCGAGCCGCCCACTTTCTCGATGGCTGCGCTGCCGCCCGAAATCTCGGCCTTGGCAAATGCGGTGCCGCGGACCGTTAATATCTTTTTTGCATCGGACGACCTGACCGTTGCGATCGCATTGCCAGCGTAAGTCGGCCGCACGAACGTGTCGGCCCCCTCGATCGCGACGACTTCGCTGATCTGCATCACGTCGAGCAATGCAGCGACACGCGGCGCGATGTTCTTGCCGTTGGCGGTGGCAGGCGCAACGAACGCATCGTAGTTCGCCATCAGCTCGACGACCAACGGCGCAACATTTTCGGCAAGCGCATGGCCATAAGCCGCATCGTCGGCGAGCAACACCTTCGTGACGCCAGCGACTTGCGCCGCCTTGTCGGCCACGCTGGCGCAACCCGATCCGGCGACGAGCGCGTGGACCTCGCCGAGTTGCGCCGCGGCGGTGACGACGGCGAGCGTCGCGTCCTTCATTTCGGCGTTGTCATGTTCAACCAGGACCAGGACGCTCATTCGACCACTCCCAAAACCTTCAGCTTGCCGATCAGTTCGTCGACGTCGGCGACCTTGACGCCCGCCTGCCGCTTCGCCGGTTCCTCGACCTTGACGGTCGTCAGGCGCTGCATGACGTCGACGCCGTAATCAGCGGGCGTCTTTTGCGCCATCGGTTTCGACTTCGCCTTCATGATATTGGGCAGCGAGGCATAGCGCGGCTCGTTAAGCCGCAGATCGGTGGTAACGATCGCAGGCGTGTGAAGGCTCAACGTCTCCAGCCCGCCATCGACTTCGCGTGTCACCTTGACCATGTCGCCATCGACCTCGACCTTCGACGCGAACGTCCCCTGCGGCCGCCCGAGAAGCGCCGCCAGCATCTGGCCGGTCTGGTTGCTGTCGTCGTCGATCGCCTGCTTGCCGAGGATCACGAGGCCGGGCTGCTCCTCCTCGACGACCTTGGCGAGAAGCTTGGCCACGCCCAACGGCTCGACTTCGGTCTCGCTGACGATCAGGATCGCGCGATCTGCCCCCATCGCCAGCGCGGTGCGCAGCGTCTCCTGACTTTTCTGCTCACCGATGCTGACCGCGACGATTTCGGTCGCAACACCCTTTTCCTTCAGGCGGATCGCTTCCTCGACCGCGATCTCGTCGAACGGATTCATGCTCATCTTGACGTTGGCAAGGTCGACACCGCTGCCGTCGGCTTTCACGCGCGGCTTCACATTGTAATCGATGACCCGCTTCACGGGGACGAGGATCTTCATTGGTCCGCTCCGAACTCTGCTTTACGTTAACGTCAACTCGGCCGATGTGGCGAATCTGTGCTGCGATTTCAAGCCGCGCGCACCTCTGCGACAATTTTCTTCGCCGCGTCGCCCAAGTCGTTCGCGGCCACGATCGGCAGCCCCGAGTTGGCGAGGATCGCCTTGCCCTCGGCGACATTGGTACCCTCCAGCCGCACCACCAGCGGCACCGACAAATTAACGTCCTTCGCCGCCGCGACGATGCCGTCGGCGATGATGTCGCACTTCATGATGCCGCCGAAGATGTTGACGAGGATGCCCTTTACCGCAGGATCCTTCAGGATGATCTTGAACGCAGCCGTCACCTTTTCCTTTGACGCGCCGCCGCCGACGTCGAGGAAATTAGCGGGAAATTCGCCATTCAGCTTGATGATGTCCATCGTCGCCATCGCAAGTCCCGCGCCGTTGACCATGCAGCCGATGTTCCCGTCGAGCTTGATGTAGGCAAGGTCATGCTCGGACGCCTCGACCTCGGCGGCGTCCTCTTCGCTCAGGTCGCGGAGCGCCAGCAAATCTTTGTGGCGGAAAAGCGCGTTTGAATCGAAACCGACCTTTGCATCGAGGACGAGCAGTTTCCCATCGCCGGTCACGGCAAGCGGATTGATCTCGATCTGGCTGGCGTCGGTGCCGACGAACGCGTCGTACAGCTTGGCCAGGACATTCGCCGCCTGCTTGGCGAGATCGCCGGTCAGGCCGAGCGCCTTGGCGACGCTGCGGCCGTGATGCGGCATGATCCCGGTTGCAGGATCGATCGTGAAGGTATCGATCCTTTCGGGCGTATCGTGGGCGACGGCTTCGATATCCATACCGCCCTCGGTCGAAACGACGACAGCGATGCGACCGCTGGCGCGATCGACCAGCAGCGCGAGGTAAAACTCATGGGCGATATCGACACCGTCGGTCACGTACAGGCGGTTGACCTGCTTGCCATGTTCGCCTGTCTGTATCGTGACGAGCGTGTTGCCGAGCATATCGGCGGCGGCGGCGCGAACGTCGTCGGCGGTCTTTGCCAGGCGGACGCCGCCCTTGGCATCGGGGCCAAGCTCCCTGAACTTGCCCTTGCCGCGCCCGCCGGCGTGGATTTGCGCTTTTACGACGTAAAGCGGTCCTGGAAGCTTTGCGGCGGCGGCGACAGCCTCTTCGACCGTAGTTGCGGCGTAACCCGCCGGCACGGGCACGCCGAATGTCGCGAGCAAGTCTTTGGCCTGATATTCGTGGATGTTCACGTCGATCCTACTCGGTTAGAGATGCAGCGCTAAAGCATGCCGACAGCTACGACGCAATCGCGCAGCCCAGGCCCGCGGTCGTCACGACCTCCAAGATCCGCGTATCACCCAGAGCGCGAATCTGCTTCAGGAAAGCGCCGACCGTCAAACTGCCGATGCGCTGGCCGCGCAAGCCCGACAAGCGCGAAAGACGCTGCAGCTGCGCCAGGCTCAGCCGATCGACCATCCGCTCGGCCATGCAGGCGGACACGGGCTGCGACAGGCCCGCCTCGATCAGCGCGGTTCGTACGCGGGTCTCGGGCGTCGCACATGCAGCCAGCATCAAAAGGGGTAACAAAATAAGCGCGAAACGCATCACGATGCTCGAATAAAGATGATCTACCGTCCATACCCCTATCATCCGGCGAATTTGAAAGACAGGGCTTCGACAAAGACGTCGCAAGCGCCTAAGGAAAAATGATGAGCATCGGTTCCGGAATCCTTTTGTTCCTCGCCACGGTCGCGCTGATGGAGGGCGTCGCCTATGTGTCGCACCGCTGGGTCATGCATGGGCCGGGCTGGTTCCTGCACGAGAGCCATCATCGGCCGCGGACCGGTTTCTGGGAACTGAACGATGCATATTTCGTGATCTATGCGATCCCCTCTATCGCATTGCTGATCGGCGGTACCGCTGGATATCTCGGCGTCTGGTCGATCTGGATGGGTGCGGGGATCGCTGCCTATGGCGCAATCTACCTCGGTTTCCACGACATCGTCGTGCACAAGCGCTGGGACAGCGGTTATGTCGCGCGCTGGCCGTACATGAAGCGGATCGTCCAGGCGCACCGCATCCACCATGTCGTCGAGACCAAGGACGGGACGGTCAGCTTCGGGTTCCTGATCGCATCACGCCCCGAAGTTTTGAAGGCAGCGCTCGGCGCTCGCAACAATGCCGGTGTCCGGCTGCCGAAGGGCGTTCGCTCCATATCGGACTGAACTTGACGCGCGGGCCACTTCGCGTCGGTGTCGGTTTGCGCCAGATATGGTAAATGAACGATATCGAAATCCTGCGCGTCGTGCATTTCGACCGGTCGTGTGCGGTCCTGTCGATAGAGGCCTACAACGGCGGCCCGACCAGTGTCGCCATGCCGGTGCGCACGATCATCGCCGATGCCCTGCGGCTTCGGTCGGCAGGATTGCTGCTGTCGCACAACCACCCGTCGGGCGACCCGACGCCCAGTCGCGAGGACATCGCGGCGACGCGGCGGCTGGCGCGCGCGGCCGACCTGCTCGGCATCCGCGTTCACGACCATATCGTATCAGGCGCGGGGCGGAGCGTCAGCTTTCGTTCTGCCGGTCTCCTTTAACCGCCACTCGATCCGGCACCTCCCGAAGGTCCTTTGCGGATTCGCGTTCGCTGTCCTATCGGCATTCGTCATGTGGTTGCTGCATCAATTTCCGCTTTGTCCCTTCTCGCGCAAAGTTCGTCTGCTCATGGGCGAAAAGGGTGTCGGCTACGAGCTAGTACGCGAACATCCGTGGGAGCGGCGCGACGAGTTCGTCGATCTCAATCCTGCCGGCCAGACCCCGGTGCTGGTCGAGGATGAAAAGAACATAACGCTCATCAATTCGGTGGCGATCTGCGAATATCTCGAGGAGACCGTCGAGCGGGCGCCGATGATCTCGGGTACGGCAATCAACCGCGCCGAGATAAGGCGGCTGTCGGCGTGGTTCGACGAACAGTTTCACGGCGCGGTCGTCGCGCCGCTGATGATGGAACGGATGCTCAAACGCATCGTCCACCGCACGACGCCTGACACGACCGCGCTGCGCGACGCGATGAAGACGGCGAACGCGATGCTCGACTACGCCGATTTCCTGCTCGATCATCGCAACTGGCTCGGCGGGGCGACGTTGAGCCTGGCCGATCTGACCGCGGCCGCGCATATCTCGGTTGCCGACTATCTGGGCGGGATCGACTGGCGCGCGCATGAGCAGACGCGCAACTGGTATTCGGGGTTGAAGTCGCGCCCGAGCTTCCGCCCGCTGCTGGCCGAGCGCATGGGCGGCATCGCGCCGCCCGCCGAATATGACAAGGTCGACTTCTGATGGACGCGCACGCGCTGATCGACGACATGGCCGCGCGCGCGCGGGTCGCGACGACCGCGCTGGCAACGATGCCGACCGCGCGCAAGGCGGCCGCGCTGATCGCCGCGGCTCGCGCCCTGCGATCCGCCGCCACCGACATTCTGGCGGCGAACGAGATCGATGTCGCGGCAGCGACCGCCAGCGACATGTCGGCCGCGCTGCTCGACCGGCTGCGCGTCGATGCCGCGCGCATCGACGCGATCGCCGACAGCGTCGAGTCGATCGCCGCCCTGCCCGATCCGGTCGGTCAGATCATCGACGAATCCGAGCGACCCAACGGGCTGCGGCTCTCGCGCGTCCGGGTCCCGCTTGGCGTCGTGGGCATAATCTACGAAAGTCGCCCCAACGTGACCGCCGACGCCGGCGCGCTTTGCGTCATGTCGGGGAACGCGGCGATCCTTCGTGGCGGGTCGGAGGCCAGCGCGACCAACCGCGCGATCCACGCGGCGATGGTGGCCGGGCTGGTTACCGAAGGCCTTCCCGCCGACGCGGTTCAACTGGTCCCCGTCACTGACCGAGCAGCGGTCGGTGCGATGCTTGGCGCGCACGGCAAGATCGATGTCATCGTGCCGCGCGGCGGCAAGGCGCTCGTGGCGCGGGTCCAGGCCGATGCCCGCGTTCCGGTGCTCGCCCATCTCGACGGCAACAACCACACGTTCATTGACTCCGCCGCCGACGCCGAAATGGCGCGCAGCATCGTCGTCAACGCAAAGATGCGGCGCACCGGCATCTGCGGCGCAATGGAAACGCTGCTTGTCGACCGCGCCTTCGCAGGGGCGCGCGGCATCCTTGGCGCACTCGCCGACAGCGGTTGCGCAGTGCGCGGCGACATCGCGGCGCAGGCACTCGACCCGCGCGTCACGGCAGCGACCGAGGACGATTGGGACACCGAGTATCTCGACGCCATCTGCGCCGTGCGCGTCCTCGACGGGGTCGATGAGGCGCTGGCGCACATCGCCGCGCATGGTTCGCACCATACCGATGCGATCGTGACCGAAAATGCCGCGACCGCCGAACGCTTCCTGAGCGCGGTCGATTCGGCGATCGTCATGTGGAACGCGTCGTCGCAATTCGCCGACGGTGGCGAATTCGGCCTGGGTGCCGAAATCGGCATCGCGACCGGCCGCCTCCATGCGCGCGGGCCCGTCGCGCTCGAAGGGCTGACGACCTACAAATGGCTGGTGCGCGGATCGGGTCAGGTGCGTCGCTGATCCGGACCGGCATCCTCGGCGGATCGTTCAACCCCGCACACCGCGGCCATCGTCGGATCAGCCTGTTCGTCGCGGGCGCGATGGGGCTCGACGAAGTCTGGTGGCTCGTTTCGCCGGGCAACCCGCTCAAGCCTTCTGACGGCATGGCACCCGTCGCAGCGCGCCTCGCCTCCGCACGCACGATAGCGCGCCGCTCGATCATCCGGGCGACCGATATCGAAGCGCGGCTGGGCACACGCTACACCGTCGACACCGTGGCCCGCCTCATCCGCAAGTTCCCCAAGCGCCGCTTTGTCTGGATCATGGGTGCGGACAATCTCGGCCAGTTCCACCATTGGCGCGACTGGCGGCGGATCGCCCGTCTTGTTCCGATTGCAGTCGTTGCGCGTCCGGGCTATGAAGCCATGACCGTTGCGAGCCCCGCGACGGCATGGCTGCGGCGCTTCGTCCGACCCGCATCCAGCGCAAAGCAGTGGACGACCTGGGGAACGCCAGCGCTCGTGCTGTTGCACTTCCGCCCCGACCCGACGTCTGCATCGGCGCTGCGCCGTGCTGATCCGGACTGGTATCGACGCTTTTCCTCCCCATATCGAAATCGAGGGCGGCGCGCGTGCCGTCCCAGCCTGTAAAGGATCATACTTGCCCGCCACTGCCGCTGCTCACAGCCCCGCCGCTCCTGTCGTCGTTTCCGATACGGTCGACGCACTGCACAAGATGATCCTCACTTCGCTCGACGACGATCAGGCGGTTGAAACCGTCTCGATCCCGCTTGCGGGCAAGTCGTCGATCGCGGATCACATGGTCATCGCATCGGGCCGGTCGACGCGGCAGGTCGCATCGATGGCGGCAAAGCTTGCCCAGAAGATCAAGGAAACCACCGGCCGCGCGGTTCGGATCGAGGGGCTCGCTGCGGCCGACTGGGTGCTGATCGATGCGGGCGACATCATCATTCATCTTTTCCGCCCCGAAGTGCGCAGCTTCTACAATCTCGAGCGGATGTGGGCGTTCGGCGAAGCGCCTGCGGTGCCCACGACGCATTAGTTGAAGCTTCACATCGTCGCCCGCGGCAAGATCGGCCGCGGGCCCGAAGCCGAACTGATCGCGCGTTATGCCGCGCGGATCGCGTGGCCATTCTCCATTACCGAGCTTCCCGACGTCGGCGGCAAATCGCCAGCGACGATGGCTCCTGTTCGAACCATCGCGCTCGACGAAGGCGGCAAGACGTTGACCTCGACGGCATTCGCGCGACTGATCGAGGACTGGCGCGACTCCGGCGTGCGTGAAGCCCGATTCCTGATCGGGGCCGCGGACGGCCTGACCACCGCCGAGCGCGAGGCCGCCGACTTGGTCTGGAGCTTCGGCGCGGCAACGTGGCCGCACCTCCTCGTTCGCGCAATGCTGACCGAACAGCTCTATCGCGCGACGAGCATCATCGCCAGCCACCCCTATCATCGCGACGGTTGACCTAGCGCACGACCGCGATCGACGCCCGGTCGGCAAGGCGGCTGAGGGCTGCGGCATGGATACCCGGCGCCGTCGCCAGGACCCCGAACATCTCGCCCTTCGTCGAATTGAAGCGCAGCGTCTGGCCGCGCGCATCGGTGACGACGGCGCCGGCTTCCTGCGCGATCAGCGCTGCAGCCGCGATATCCCATTCGTGTCCCCAGCGCAGCGCGGCGAGAAGGTCCGCTTCGCCGCGCGCGACCATCGCGATCCTGAGCGCGATCGAATTGGGTTTGAAGACGGCGATCAGGTCGGCATCGGCCCTGGGAAGAACATCGGCGGGCACGCGCGATCCGGCCAGCACGTTGCGCGTGCTCGCGCGTATCGACACGTCATTGCACGTCGCTCCGGCCCCGGCTTGTGCCGCCCAATGTTCGTCGCGCGCGGGGGCATCGAGCACGCCGAGCATCACGTTTCCGCCTTCGACGAGCGCGACCGAAACCGCCCAGCCGGGGCGTCCCCGCACGAAGTCACGCGTGCCGTCGATCGGGTCGACCACCCACACGCGGCTTCGCAAGAGCCGTTCGGCGCTGTCGGCGGTCTCTTCCGACAGCCATCCCGCTTCGGGGTCGACCTCACGAAGTGCCGTGCGCAGCATGTCGTTCGCCGCAAGATCGATGTCGCAAACGACGTGTCCCGGAACCTTGTCCCAGCTCGCAAACTCGCCGCGCCAGCGCGAAAATGCCATCGCCCCTGCGGCTCGCGCAGCGGCGCTCACCTGCGCCAGCAGGTCAGTCACCCGCGACCGTCATCGCGTCG
Source organism: Sphingomonas sp. (assembly GCA_965249015.1). Classification (GTDB taxonomy): domain Bacteria; phylum Pseudomonadota; class Alphaproteobacteria; order Sphingomonadales; family Sphingomonadaceae; genus Sphingomonas_O. Next base: position 463,437 of record CBDFLB010000003.1, read on the forward strand.
ATACGGAGCGTCGGCGTGTTGGTGGCATAGCGCAGCACCAGGTCGCTTGCCGGGACGATCGCCCGGAACATGTCCTTCAGGTTGCCCGCGATCGTGACCTCGGCAACCGCGCCCGCAAGTTCGCCGCCGACGATGCGAAAGCCCGACGCGCCGCGGCTGTAGTCGCCGGTGAGGCCGTTGACGCCCATGCCGATCAGCTCGGTCACATAAAGACCATCCGCGATGTCGGCCATCAACGCCGCCGGCGATTCGCGCCCCGCCTCGATACGCAGATTACTAGCGCTCGTGCCGGGCGCGCCCGAGACTCCGCGCGCCGCGTGGCCGGTCGGCGCGATCCCGATCTGTCGCGCAGACGCGCTGTCGGCGATCCAGCCGGTCAGGAGGCCCTTGTCGATCAAGAGCTTCGGTGCCGTCGGCAGGCCCTCACCATCGAAGGCGCGACTGCGAAAGCCGCGCGGCAGCCACGGGTCGTCGACGATCGTCACGCCCGCGTCGAACACCTGCGAGTCGAGCGCATCGAGCAGGAAACTCGTCTTGCGCGCGATCGCGCTCCCCGAAATCGCTCCGACGAACGCGCTGAGCAGCGAGGGTCCCACGCGCGGATCGAATAGCACGGGCATCGGACCGCTCTTCAGCCGAACGGGATTGAGGCGACCGACCGCGCGCCGCCCGGCCTCGCGACCGACCTTGGCTGCGTCGTCGAGGTCGCTCAGGTGCCGGACCGAATGATAGGCATAATCGCGCTGCATGTCCGCGTCGGCGCCGGCAAGGACGCTTGCCGAGACGCCATGCGTGCTGCCGACGCTCGCCGCGGTGAAACCGGTGCTCGTCGCCAGCGCATAAATACTGCGCGAGACGCTGGCACCGCCGCCCTGGCTGTTGGTTACCCCGTCCACCGCCAGCGCGGCGGCTTCTGCGGCAAGTGCGCGATCTCTCAAGGCATCGGCGCTCTCGTCGCCGCCATCGTCGCTGTCGAATGTTGCGAACGGCGCGCGGGCAAGACGCGCTTCGTCGGCGAGACCGGCAAAGGCGTCCTCGGGCGCGGCGCGCGCCATCGCGACGGTCCTTTCGACGAGAGCGTCGAGCGAAGCGCCGGCGAAATCGGACGTCGACGCCGTCGCCGACCGTCTGCCGACGAAAATGCGCAAACCTGCCTCGCCGCCCTCGGCGCTTCCCACCTCCTCCACGGCCCCGAGGCGCACCGACACGCTGCGTGAAGCGCTGCCGCGATAGACCGCATCGGCGGTGTCGGCCCCGGCGCGGCGCGCACGCGCCATCAGGTCGGTCAGGAGGTCGAGGGCATCGTCGCTGGCAAGCATCGGGTGCGCTTAGGGAAGCCCGGCGCTTCCCACAACCGCGCAGGCCAGCGCCATCAGCGACCCGGCGAACCGGTTCGAACGGAACTTGGCGAGCGCGTCGCCCCCGGTCTCCGCTTGAAGCGAACCGACTTGCCATCCGAAGTGGATCATCACCGGAACAAGCGCGAGCAGTGCAAGCGGGTCGGGACGAACCTGCCATATCGCCGCCGCCCAGAGTGCGAGCGCCGCTGCATAAAATGCCGCGATCCCGCTCCGGACACGCGACCCCAGCCCGAGCGCGGAAGAGCGCACGCCGATCAGCGCATCGTCCTCGCGATCCTGCATCGCATAGATCGTATCGTAACCGATCACCCACGCGATGCTTCCTCCGTAGAGGAAGAGCATCGCAGGCTCGATTTCGTTGGTCACCGCCGTCCATCCGACCGGGCCGGCCCACGAAAAGACGATACCCAGCCACGCCTGCGGCCACCAGGTAATCCGTTTCATGAACGGATAAGCGGCGACCGGAAGCAGGCTCGCCAAGGCTATGACCTGCGCTAACCGCGGCAGCTGCAACAGGACCATCAGTCCGATCAGGCAGAGCAGCACGAGCCACGCCCACGCCGCCCCGACCGACACTGCGCCGCTGACGAGGGGGCGCGTCCGCGTCCGCGCGACCTGCGCGTCGAGGTCGCGGTCGACGATGTCGTTGTAGACGCAACCTGCGCCGCGCATCGCGACGCTGCCAAGCAGGAGCCACAGGATCAGTTGCCAATGCGTCGCGAGGCCACCCGCCAGCAGCACGCCCCAGGCACCCGGCCAGAACAGCAACCACCAGCCGATCGGCCGGTCGAGCCGCGCGAGCAACGCATAGGGCCGCGCGCGCGTCGGTAACCAGCGGATCAGGCCGCGCAGTTCGCTGTCGGGTGTGGTGACGGTCGCGTCGGTCATGCTAGGGCCGCTGTAATGCCCGCAACCCCCGCCTGGCCACCCGAAAGCAGCATTCGCCTGCACGTTCAAACCCCGCTGGCCGCGCTGTCGGAAATCCGCATCGACGGGGCGCAGGCGCATTATCTGATTTCGGTGATGCGCGTGAAGGTCGGCACGCGGCTGAAGCTGTTCGATGATATCGGTGGCGAATGGCTGGCTGAGGTGGCGATGCTGGGCAAGCGCGACCTGATCCTGTCGCTGCTGGGCCATCTGCGCCTGCGCGAAACGGTGCCCGACCTTTGGCTCGCCGCCGCGCCGATCCGCCGCGCGCGCTACGACTGGGTTGCCGAAAAGGCGTGCGAGCTCGGCGTCGCGCGGTTCGTGCCCGTTCTCACTCGCCGCGCCATCGTCGACAAGGTCAAGGACGACCGCCTTCGCGCGCACATGATCGAGGCCGCCGAGCAGTGCGGGCGGACGGCGCTGCCCGATATCTCCAAGGCGCTCGCGCTTGGCGACTGGCTGGCAGAGACGGCCGACCGCGCGATTTTCTTTGCCGATGAAAATGGCGGCGCGCCACTTGCGACCGCTGTCGCGGACAACCCCGGCGCGGCCGCGATTCTCATCGGCCCGGAAGGTGGCTTCGACGATCCCGAGCGCGCGGCGATCAAGGCGCATCCACGTGCCGTCGCGGTATCGCTCGGCCCGCGCATTCTGCGCGCGGACACCGCAGCGGTTGCAGCGGTCGCGGTGTGGATGGCGATCCACAACCGAAATGGATTAGTTGATTAAAGAATCTTCTGCCGTCGTCCGTAATCAGCGGGCATGGACCGAGGCCGAAGTTTTTACGTAGCGTGGGCTGTGCTGGCGGCTGCCTTTGCATTGCCTATGACTGCGCATGCAAACATCGTCTGGGAAGATTATCAGGGTCGCAGCGGCGTATTCGGCACGAGCAATCAGGACAAGCCCGGCCCCGATTACGAAAACAACAGCACGCCACCAGAAGACGATCTGCCCAACCTGCGGACCATTGCAGCAAATATCGCAAACGCCACACGCACGGGTACCGACGCCACGATCGACTATGCATCGACGTCTGGCACGCTTTGCAACACCTCGAACAGCTCGGCGGGTGCCGGCTACGACGCTGCAGGGACAGGGGCCGCCTGCCAGGCCGACGCGCAGGGCCGCGTGATGTATGCACTTATAAAGTTTCCGCAGGCGGGGAGCTACACAATGTCGGTGGCGCATGACGACGAGGTCGACCTGGACCTTTCGTCAAATTACTCGAGTACCGCCTACCGTAGCGCTTCCTATGATCTGCCGGTCGCGTCCGCATCGGGCTTTACCGGCGAAACCACGTTCGAAGATCTGGGTGCCGTAACGGCTCCGGCCGCAAACAGTTGTACCTTGCTGCGGCTTTACTGGAACAATCGAGGTGGGCAAACCCATTTGCACCTGCGCTGGACCAAGCCCAATTCCACTGTCGAGATCGTCCCCGGCAGCCAGCTGTTCGATCCCGGTGTGGCATCGAGCGCGACCGGTTGCGTCGGATCGATTACCGCGGCGGGCACATCGATCACGCTCAACAAGGTCGTTGCCGCAAGCGGTCGGGTGACGGCAGCGGACCAGTTCATGGTCGCGATCGCCAACAATTCGAGCGGCGCGATCGCCGCGAACGCCACGACGAGCGGAAGCGGAACCGGGCAGCAGGCGAGCACCGGCGCGGCAGCGGTGGGCGTCGGCACGCTCTATCGCCTGACCGATTCGATGGCCGCCGGCAGCGCGAACACGATCGCGAGCTATGTTCCCACGATCGCCTGCACGCGCAACGGCACGGCCTTCACGCCCGGCGGCGCGGCACCTTCATGGACCACGTCGGCTGCCGCAAACGATCAGGTTGTCTGCACCATCACCAACACGCGCCAGCCGCCACTTGCGGTCGCAAAGACGACCTATCCGATCTACGATCCGGTCAATGTCACCACGAACCCCAAGTTCGTCCCCGGCGGCGCGCTGCAATATGTCGTCACGGTCACCAATCCCGGTGCGGCGGTCACCACGAACACGCTCGTGATCACCGACCCCGTGCCTGCAAGCCTGCGGATGTTCGTCGGCAACATCGGCGGCACCGGAAAGCCAGTGGTCTTCTACGACGGCGCACCGTCATCAACGCTGACATTCACCTTCACCAGCCTTTCGAGCACGACCGACGACGTCGACTTCTCGAACAACGGCGGTGTTTCATGGACCTATACGCCGGTCCCCGACGGTCAGAATTACGATGCGGCTGTGACCAACGTCAGGATCAGGCCGAAAGGCAGCATGGCGGCAGGCAGCAGCGCGCAGTTCCTTTTTCAGGCCGCGCTCGACTGAGCGCTATTTGATCCGGGTGCGGAATTTCAGCGTGAAGCTGCTGTTCGCCGCCATCGTTCCCGCAGGATTGAAGCGCAGTGCATTGACCGCGCTGTCGTAGCCTGCGGCCGGCGCGTAGGCAAAACTGGCCCCGCCGTTATTCGAGTAAGTCAGGTTTGCCGGTGCGAACGTCAGGCCGCTGGTCCCCGCGCTGAAATCATAATTTGTGGTAAGCGGCCCCGCGTCGTCGATGTCACCATTGTAGAACGTCACGGATGCCGGCAGCGGGTCGGTCAGCACTACGGTCGCAAGATCGACCGGCGACGTGTTCGCGTTCGCGACCGTCAAGGTGTAGATCAGGTCGCCCCCGGGGATATATTTCGGATTCGTGGTCCCGTTGACCGGGTCTGAATAGGGCGCGCTTGCCTTTGTCACCGACACCTGCGGCATTGGGCAAAAGCTGATCCCGCCGATGCCGAACGCCTGCTGCCCGGTCGCCGTCTCGCCACTGGTCAGCGGATAATTGCCGTACCGGATTTCCACCGAGGTCACCGGCTGTGCAAAGCTTGCGGTGATGCTGCCGGTGTTCGTCGCATTGTCGGCGACGCTGACGCCCACCGCCTGCTGCGCGCTGATCACGAACGGTGTGCTGACCGGACCCAGGTTCAGCGACGACGAGGGGTTGGCATAGGGTCCCGCGCCGTTGTTCGTGCCGAACGGCGTCGTGTGACTGCCCGTATATGTGCCGGTGCCGAACCCCCGGATCATGATCCAGTCGCGGAACTGGTCGGCACCGAAATCGACATCGAACATCGTGAAGGTCACGTCACGCACCGGGATGGGGAAGGTAAACGTGGTAACCATCACGCGCGTGCCACTGGCAATGTCCGCGGTCCGGCTCGGCAGGACGCCGCCCACGACGAGCGAGATCGCGCCCGTCCCGCCGTTGTGCGACGTCGAGAGGTTCGGGCGGACTTCGCCGCCGACCGTCGTCGAACTCAGTCCGTTCTGCGTGAAGCCGACCTGAAACGTCTGCGTCGCGCCGCCGGAAGTAGAGGCCGTGTAGGTGTAGCTGCTGCCGTAGGCGAGCGTCGTTGCGGCCTGGCTCGAGAACAGGAAATTATACTGGTTCGCGGCCGGACAGGCGGCGTGCGCCATCCCCGACGCGCCGAGTGCCAGGGCCAAGCTCGCCCAATCCCTGGTCCTGAACGGTCGCATCGCCGGGTATTTGCTCCGTTATGGTTGAGAATATGTAAATCCCCGAGCGCGAGACAAAGTTTTCTTTCACGACTGGATCAGCGCGCTGCGGCTGGCTAGGGCGGCGATATGACGACGCGTGGCACTTCGAACAAGGTCGATCCGCCGATCGAAAGCATGGCCGATCTGGTCGCCGTGTTCGCGCGCGGCGAAAAGCCCAAGAACGCGTGGCGGATCGGCACCGAGCACGAGAAATTCGTCTATCGCACCGCCGATCACCGCGCGCCGTCGTATGAGGAAGCCGGCGGCATCCGCGGCCTGCTGACCGGACTGACCGATTACGGTTGGTCACCAGTCCACGAAGGCGCGACGATGATCGCGCTGTCGGGTCCCGACGGCAGCGTCAGCCTCGAACCCGCAGGCCAGTTCGAGCTGTCGGGCGCGCCGCTCGAGACCCTGCATCAGACCTGCGCCGAAACCGGACGGCACCTGAAACAGGTGAAGGAGGTCGGCGACAAGCTCGGGCTCGGCTTCCTTGGCCTCGGCCTCTGGCCCGACAAGCGCCGCGACGAACTGCCGATCATGCCCAAGGGGCGCTACCGGATCATGCTCGATCACATGCCGCGCGTCGGCACGATGGGCCTCGACATGATGCTCAGGACCTGCACCATCCAGACCAACCTCGACTATTCGAGCGAAGCCGACATGGTGAAGAAGTTTCGCGTCAGCCTCGCTCTGCAACCGCTGGCGACCGCGCTGTTCGCCAATTCGCCGTTCCTCGAAGGCAAGCCCAACGGTTTTCTCAGCTACCGAAGCCATATCTGGACCGATACCGATCCGGCGCGGACCGGCATGCTGCCGTTCGTGTTCGACGAAGGCTTCGGCTACGAACGCTACGCCGACTACATGCTCGACGTGCCGATGTACTTCGTGTTTCGCGATGGCGGTTACATCGATGCGGCGGGGCTGAGCTTTCGCGACTTCATCGACGCCAAATTGTCGGTTCTGCCGGGCGAGACGCCGACGGTGAGCGACTGGAACGACCATCTGTCGACCGCCTTTCCCGAAGTGCGATTGAAGACCTTCCTCGAGATGCGCGGGGCCGACGGCGGGCCGTGGTCGACGATCTGTGCGTTGCCTGCCTTCTGGGTCGGGCTGCTTTACGATCAGGGTGCGCTCGACGCCGCTTATGATCTCGTCAAGGGCTGGACGATCGCCGATCAGCAGAAGCTGCGCGACGATGTTCCCAGACTCGCGCTCGATGCGGCGGCGCCGGGCGGTGGCACGCTTCACGCGCTCGCACGCGAAGTGCTCGACATCGCCGACGCTGGCTTGAAAGCGCGCGACCGGCGCAACGCCATCGGCGAGACCGAGCAGGGCTTCCTCGAGCCACTGCGCGAGATCGTCAGGACCGGCAAGGTCCCGGCGCAGCGGCTGCTCGATCATTATCATGGCGACTGGGCCGCCGACCTGTCGCGTGTCTATGATGAAATGAGTTTCTGAGGCGGCGCTGGTGGAGCTGAGCGGAATCGAACCGCTGACCTCGTCATTGCGAACGACGCGCTCTACCAACTGAGCTACAGCCCCGCGACAGCGCGAGGATGGTGCCTTTAGCGAGCGCCTCCGGGCGATGCAATATGGCTTGCCCGCCCGCGCGATGCGGCTAGTCTGCGCCGATCAAGCGCTTGGAGAGACATATGTTCATACGATCGGTGACGACATCGCGGCGCACATTCGTGGCGGGGCTTGCGGCGAGCGCGGCAGTGCCCGGACCGGCTTTTGCCGTCGCAAAGGCCAGACGCGTCGCGAAGGCCCCCGCCGATGCGCTGCTCGCGACCTTTGCCGATGAACTGCTTGAACTCTCACCGGTCAACGCGACGGGCCTCGGCCTCGATGTCGGCAAGCACGCCGCCCTGCGCGCCAGACTGTACGACGCCGGCCCCGCAGGGCGCGCGGCGGCGAAGGCCGAGGTCGATTCGATCCGCGCGCGGATCGGCAAGGTCAACCGGACAACGCTGACCCCGGCGCAGCAGCTTCAGGTCGCGACCGTCGACTATGCCGCCGAGCGTGGGCAGGACGGCGCGCGCTTCGCCTATGGCGGCGGTGCGACCGATGGGTTTCAGGGCGGCGCGACACCCTATGTCATCACTCAACAGAACGGCGCGCTGACCTATGTTCCCGAATTCCTGAACTCACAGCATCCGGTGAAGACCGCCGCCGATGCAGAGTCCTATCTGGCGCGCGTCGCGGCGCTCGGCCGCGTGCTCGATCAGGAAAGTGCGCAGCTGACCGAGGATGCCGCCAAGGGCGTGATGCCGCCTTCGTTCGTCGCGAGCAATGCGCTTGGGCAGCTCAAGGGCTTCCGCGCGGTCGCCGCCGCCGACCAGCCGATGGTCGCGTCGCTTGCCACGCGCGCCAAAGCGGCAGGGCTGACCGGCGACTGGGCCGCGCGCTGTGCCGGGGCGATCGACCGCATCGTCTACCCCGCGCTCGATCGGCAGATCGCTGCGTTTGCGGCGTCGACGGCCAACGCGCCCGATGTGGCCGGTGTCCAGCGGCTGCCCGATGGCGATGCGTACTACGCCTATGGCTTGCGCCTCGGGACGACGACGACGCTTCCCGCCGACGAGATCCATCGCACCGGCCTGGCGCAGAATGCCGAGATCAAGGCCAAGATCGATACGATCCTGAAATCGCAGGGGATGACCAAAGGCACGGTCGGCGAGCGCGTCGTCGCTCTGAACAGCGATCCGCGCTTTCTCTTTCCCGACGACGATGCCGGACGCGCGCAGCTGATCGCCTATATCAAGGGCAAGATCGCCGCCACCCGCGCGCTGATGCCGCGGGTCAGCCATATGGCGATGAAGGCACCGGTCGACGTCAAGCGCGTCCCACCCGACATTCAGGACGGTGCCGCGCTCGGCTACATGAACTTCGCCTCGCTCGATGGCGCGCGGCCGGCGATCTATTATGTGAACCTGAAAACCACCAAGCTGTGGCCCAAATATCAGCTGGCGTCGCTGTCGGCGCACGAGGCGATCCCGGGGCATGCCTGGCAGGGGGCCTATCTCGCCGAGCATCATGGCGAGATACCAACGATCAGTTCGATGATGGGGTTCAACGCCTTCGTCGAAGGCTGGGCGCTCTACGCCGAGCAGCTGATGGACGAGTTCGGCCTTTACAAGGACGATCCGTTCGGGCGCATCGGCTATCTTCAGGCGCAGCAGTTCCGTGCCTGCCGCCTCGTCGTCGACACCGGGCTGCATTCGAAGCAGTGGACGCGCGAGCAGGCGATCGATTTCCTCGTCACCGAAACCGGCAAGGGTCGTGGCGCGATGACGAGCGAGACCGATCGCTACTGCGTGTCGCCCGGACAGGCGTGTGGCTACAAGGTCGGGCACAACCAGATCGTCGCGCTGCGCGACAAGGCGAAGGCGGCGCTGGGCGCGAAATTCGATCCCGCGAAGTTCAACGATGCGGTCGTGCAGACCGGCGGCGTGCCGCTGTCGCTGCTGGCGGGCGTCGTCGACCGGATGATCGCGCGGGGGTAGTTATTCGACCGTCTGTTCGATCACCCCGAAGACTGGATGATGTTTCGCGTCGTTCATCCAGATGCGCACGGTGTCGCCCGATTTCAGGAAGGGCGTGACCGGCGCGCCCGACTGGATCGTTTCGATCATGCGGACTTCGGCGATGCACGAGTAGCCGAGGCCGCCCTCCGCCACCGGCTTGCCGGGCCCGCCGCCCTCGTCGCGGTTCGAGACGGTGCCCGAGCCGACGATGGTTCCTGCGCCCAATGCGCGCGTTTTGGCGAGATGCGCGATCAGCGTGCCAAAATCGAAGGTCATATCCTCGCCGGCGTCGGCGCGGCCGAAGGGCTTGCCGTTGAGATCGACCGATAGGCAGCCGTGGAGCTTGCCGTCCGACCAGCGCTCGCCGAGCGTCGCGGGCGTGACGAAGACCGGCGAAAAGGCGCTCGCAGGTTTCGACTGGTAGAAGCCAAAGCCCTTCGCCAGTTCGCCCGGAATGAGGTTGCGCAACGAGACGTCGTTGGTCAGGCCGACAAGGCGAATCGCCGCGAGTGCCTCGTCGCGCGATGCGCCTTGCGCAACGTCACCGGTGACGACGACGACCTCTGCCTCCATGTCGCAGCCCCAGCTCTCGTCGGCGAGCGGGATCGGATCGCGGGGACCGAGGAACCCATCCGAGCCGCCCTGATAGACGAGCGGATCATGCCAGAAGCTGTCGGGCAATTCGGCCCCGCGCGCTTGCCGCACGAGCGCGACATGGTTCACATAGGCCGAGCCGTCGGCCCACTGATAGGCGCGCGGCAACGGTGCCGCCGCCAGCCGTTCGTGAAACCGCCGCATCGGGATCGCCTCATGCGCAAGATCGGTTGCCAGCGCTTCGAGCGACGGCGCGATCGCGTCCCAGTCGTCGAGTGCGGCCTGCAGCGTCGGCGCGATGTGCTGCGCTTCGGCGTACCAGGCGAGATCGTCCGACACGACGACGAGACGGCCGTCGCGACCGTGTTTCAATGAGGCTAGTTTCATGGCGTTCCTATGGACGGTTCAGGTGATTTTTGAAACGACCGTCATTGCGAGCGCAGCGAAGCAATCCAGCGCACGAACTGGATTGCTTCGCTGCGCGCGCAATGACGGGTTGAGATGTTTGGAGCGCTCAACTTCTGTTCTTACTCCACCAACGACCCCGGATCGACGTGCAGCCAGTCTGCATGGCGCGGAGCCTTCTTGGTTCGCGCCCACTCGTCAAGCATCATCGGCGCGACGCGTTCGAGCTCGGCATATTGTTCGGGCGTGCCGATGTCGCACGCGAGTTCCAAACGGTGGCCATTAGGGTCGAAGAAATAGATCGAGCGGAAGATGCCGTGATAGGTGGGCCCGAGGACATCGACGCCATTGGCCTCGAGGTGCGTCTTTGCCGCCTTCAGCGTGTCGAAGTCGGCGACCTGGAACGCGATATGCTGGACCCATTCGGGCGTATTGGGGTCGCGACCCATTTCGGGCTGTTGCGGCAGTTCGAAGAAGGCGATCACGTTGCCGCCGCCGCAATCGAGGAAAATATGCATATAGGGATCGTATGCGCCGGTCGACGGGACATGATCTTCGCTGAACGCGGTCTGGAAGCGCATGCCGAGCATGGCGGCATACCAGTCCGCCGTCGCCTTCGCGTCGCGGCAGCGATAGGCGACGTGGTGAATCTTGTTGAGCGCGAAGGGGTGCGTCACTCCGCCTTCTCCAGAACGCCGCGTTCGAGCTGGTCGGCCTCGATCGATTTGAACAGCGCGGTGAAATTGCCTTCGCCGAAGCCCTCGTCCTTCTTCCTCTGGATGAATTCGAAGAACACCGGGCCGATCTGCGCCTGTGCGAAAATCTGGAGGAGCAGACGCGGGTCGCCACCTTCGGTCGAGCCGTCGAGCAGGATGCCGCGCGCCTTCAGTTGGTCGACCGGCTCGCCGTGCCCAGGCAGGCGATCGTCGAGCTGGGCATAATAGGTTGCGGGCGGCGGCGCCATCAGCGGCACGCCGTTCGCGCGCAAGCGGTCGATGCACGCAATAAGGTCGTCGCAGATCAGCGCGATATGCTGGATGCCTTCGCCGTTGTAGGCGCGGAGATATTCGTCGATCTGCCCGCCGCCGGCCTTGCCCTCTTCGTTCAGCGGAATGCGGATCTTGCCGTCGGGGGCGGTCATCGCGCGGCTCGTCAGCCCGGTGTATTCGCCCTTGATGTCGAAGTAACGGATCTCGCGGAAGTTGAAGATGCGTTCGTAGAACTTGCCCCAATGGTCCATCCGACCGCCGTAGACGTTGTGCGTGAGGTGATCGATCAGCTGAAATCCCGCGCCTTCGGGGTGCCGCTCGACGCCGGGCAGATAGTCGAAATCGATGTCGTAGATCGACAGGGCGTCGCCATAACGATCGATGAGGTAGATCATCGATTCGCCAATCCCGCGGATGGCGGGGAGGCGAAGTTCCATCGGCCCGGTGCGCGTCTCGACCGGCTCGGCACCGCGCCGGATCGCCTCGTCATAAGCGGCAGCGGCGTGGCGGACGCGAAAGCCCATGCCGCAGGCCGAGGGGCCGTGTTCGGCGGCGAAATAGGCGGCGGGCGACTTGGGCTCGTAGTTGGCGATCAGGTTGATGCCGCCCTGCCGCCACAAATCGACATCCTTCGACCGATGCCGCGCGACATGCGCGAACCCCATCGCGGTGAAGACGGGCTCAAGCAGCCCCTTTTCGGGAGCGGCGAATTCGACGAACTCGAAGCCGTCGAGGCCAAGCGGATTTTCGAACAGGTCGGCCATTCATTCTCTCCAGACTCGGAACGCAGTCAAACTTGGGTTGACGTGCGCGTAAAGCAATGGCTTTCAGCATAGCAACGATCAGAGGATACCGCCATGACGCTCGATGTCGCCGGACGCACAGCCTACACCGAAGACCACGAGGCGTTTCGCGACTCGGTGCGCAGTTTCATCAAGGCCGAGGTCGTGCCCAATATCGACAAGTGGGACGAAGCCGGGATCGTCGAGAAGGCGATCTGGCCCAAGGCTGGCGAGGTCGGGATGCTGTGCCCGACGGTGCCCGAGGAATATGGCGGCCTGGGCCTCGATTTCGGCTATAATGCGATCATCGACGAGGAGGTCTCGTACGGCGGCACCGCGCTCGGTTTCTCGCTGCAGTCGGACATCGTCGTCAACTACATCATCGCCTATGGCTCCGAGGAGCAGAAGCGCCACTGGCTGCCAAAGATGGTGTCGGGCGAGGTCGTCACCGCCATCGCGATGACCGAGCCGGGGGTCGGCTCCGACCTGCAGGGCATCCGGACGACGGCGAAGAAGGACGGCAATCACTATGTCATCAACGGCAGCAAGACCTACATCACCAACGGCCAGAACGCCGACCTGGTGCTGGTCTGCGTCAAGACCGACACCGAAGTTCAGCCCGCCTACAAGGGCGTGTCGATCATCCTCGTCGAGGCGGACCGCGAAGGCTTCAAGCGCGGGCGCAACCTCGACAAGATCGGGCAGGATTGCGCCGACACGAGCGAGCTGTTCTTCGAAGACGTGCGCGTGCCGATGACCAATTGTCTCGGCGAAGAGGGCAAGGGGTTCATCTACCTGATGTCCGAACTGCCGCAGGAACGCCTGTCGATCGCGATCGGCGCGCAGGCGTCGGCGCAGCGTGCCTATGACGAGACGGTGGCGTTCGTCCGCGAGCGGAAAGCGTTCGGCAAGCCGGTGATCGATTTCCAGAACACGCGCTTCACACTTGCCGACCTGAAGGCGAAGCTGCAGGTCGGCTGGGCGCATCTCGACTGGGCGATTACGCGCCACCTGAAGAAGGAATTGACCGCCGAGGAAGGCGCGGCCGCCAAGCTGTGGCACACCGAATTTCAGTGGGAAGTCATGGACAAATGCCTTCAGCTTCACGGTGGTGCCGGCTACATGAACGAATATCCGATCGCCAAGATGTGGCGCGGCGCGCGCGTGACGCGCATCTTCGGGGGCACGAACGAGATCATGAAGGAACTGATCGGAAGGAAGCTTTAGGGAGGATCGTCATCGCCGTTACCCGCAACACCGTCGACCTCTCGGGCTACCCCGATCTGGTCGTGATCTATCTCGGCATGCGCGTAAACCGGCTGAGCGGGTTGCCGACACTGCTTCGGCTGGGCCCGCAAATTCGAGCGTCGGTCAATGCACAGCCGGACGGCCTGCTCGCGCACGAAGACCTGTTCTTCTCGATCGTCCCGCCGCATGTGGCGTTTCGCCAGTATTGGCGCGACCTCGACGCGCTGATGGCGTTCACGCACGCGCAGATGCACGATGGCTGGTGGAAGGCTTTTCTGCGCGATCCCGGCGGCACGGGGTTCTGGCATGAAACCTATGCGCGACGCGGCGGCATGGAAGCGATCTACGACGACATGCCTTCGGCGATCGGCTTCGGACGCTTTGCGCCGATCGTTGCCGCAAAAGGTCCGATGTTCGGAGCGAGGGAGCGATTGAGCATGCACGACTAACCGCGGCAAAAATCTGCTACCGTTCGCGGAGACATTGGGGAGGCGAGTCGAATGAAAAGCGGTTTTGCAATGGCCTGTGCGGTGCTGGCACTCTCCAACCCGGCGCGTGCCGACGTCATCTGCGACTGGATGGACTATGGCGAAGCGGTCATCAATGCGTCCGAAGCGACCTTCGGGCCCGGCGACCGCACCCCCGAGCACAGCCAGGCCCTGACTCAGGTTGCGCTCGCGATGTTCGAGGCGGTCGACGCCATCGACCACCGCTACGACAGCTATCTGAAGCTTGAGCGCGGCGACCCGCACGCGTCGCAGATCGCAGCCGCCACGACCGCCGCATACCGCGTCCTCGTCTCGCATTTTCCGGCGAAGAAAACCGAACTCGACGAAAGCTACGCCATCGCGATCGACAGCGTGGCCGACGCGACCGCGCGCGACAGCGGGAGGCTCATCGGCGAAGCGGCGGCAAAGCTTGCGCTGGCGGCGGGCGGGATCGATCCGGCGATCGTCCAGACGCCCTATCGTCCGCGCACGCAGCCGGGCGTGTGGACCGCGACGACGTTGCCCGTCATCTTGCCGTTCAATACCGCGTTTCGCCCGTGGGTGATCGCAAGCGTCGAGGCGATGCGCCCGCCGCCGCCGCCCGCGCTCACCAGCGAGCGCTGGGCGCGCGACTATAACGAGGTCAAGGCGCTGGGCGGCAAGACCAGCGTCACGCGCACGCCGCACCAGACACTGATGGCGCGGTATCGCATCACGCCCAACATGATGCCGTCGCTGCGGCTCGTCGCCGACGCGGCGGGGCGTTCGATGGTGCAGAACGCACGGATGTTCGCGCTGGTCGGGATGGCGACCGACGACGCTGCAATGACGACGTCGGCGGCCAAGCTCCATTATAATTTCTGGCGGCCGATCGCGGCGATCCGCAACGGCGCGGACGACGGTAATCCTGCGACCGCCGTCGACCCGGCGTGGACGCCGCTGATCACGACGCCGATGCATCCCGAATATCCGTGCGGACACTGCATGTACGCAGCGACGATCGCGGAGATCATGAAGGCCGAGACCGGTGCGGCCCCGCCGGGTGGGGTTCGCGTCGCGTCGCGCTCGATCCCGAACGCTGCCATTCAGATACTGCCGACGTGGGACGACTGGGTCCGCGAAGTCTCGCTGTCGCGTATCCTCGGCGGCGTGCACTACCGCTTTTCGAACGAGGCAGGCGAGGCGATCGGACGGAGCGTCGCCAGGATGACACTCGCCAGCGTGATGCGCCCGGTGCCGCGTTAATCCACCACCCGCAACCACTCTGCGGCATCCGCGCGATCGGTCCTGAGCGCATTCACAGGGTCGGTCGTGTCCTCATAGCCCACCGCCATGCCGCAAAAGAGCATGCGCTCTTCGGGGGTGCCAAGGAATTCCCCGACCGTCCGGGGATACATTGCCCAGCATTCCTGTGCACAGGTGGCGAGCCCCGCGCCGGTCGCGAGCAGCATGAATGTCTCCAGGAACATGCCGAGGTCGCTCCACTGCGGTGGCCCCATGCGCCTGTCGACCGACGTGAACAGCGCGAGCGGCGCGCCGAAAAATGCGAAGTTGCGCGCGAACCACATCCGCCGTGCCGCCTTGTCCGCGCGCGGGATGCCGATGTGCGCATACATCGCCTCGCCGACGGCAAAGCGACGGTCGCGATAGGGGCCGACGAGCGCGGCGGGGTAAATGTCGTATTCGGGAGTCTCTGTGCCGCCCGCCAATTTGGCCATCATCGTCTGTTTCAGCCGGTCGATCGCATCGCCGGCGACGATGTCGACATGCCAGGGCTGAAGATTGCCGCCCGACGGCGCGCGCGACGCCGCGACGACGAGTCGCCGCACCTGATCGACGTCGACCGGCGTATCGCGAAACGCGCGCACCGATCGGCGCGCCGCTACGGCTTGGTCGACATCCATATTTTCTCCCCGCCACCCTTGCGCTGCCCTGGCGAACAGGCAATTGGAACGCCAGCTTTACGTTAGCGTCAAAGGATTTCGAATGGCAGCGGCTTATATCGTCGATGCGGTGCGCACAGCCGGCGGCAAGCGCGGCGGCAGACTGGCGGGTTGGCATCCGGTCGACATGGCGGCGGCGACGCTCGATGCCCTGGTCGAACGCGCCCGGATCGACGGCGGCGCGGTCGAGGATGTCGTCATGGGCTGCGTCAGCCAGGGCGGGCAGCAGGCGGGACAGGTCGGTCGCAACGCGGTGCTTGCAAGCCGGCTGCTCGGCGAGCGCACGCCTGCCGTCACGATCGATCGCCAGTGCGGATCGTCGCAGCAGGCGGTGCAGTTCGCGGCGCAGGCGGTAATGTCGGGCACGCAGGACGTCGTCATCGCGGCCGGCGTCGAAAGCATGTCGCGCGTGCCGATGGGATCGACCGGCGCGTTCCATGCAAAGGAGGGTCTGGGCACGTATAAATCGCCTCGGCTCGAGGAAAAATATCCCGACATCATGTTCAGCCAGTTCATGGGTGCCGAGATGATGGTGAAGAAGCACGGCCTGACGCGCGCCATGCTCGACCAGTTCGCCTTTGAAAGCCACATGCGCGCCGCCGCCGCGACAAAGGCGGGGGCGTTCGCTGCCGAAATCATCGCTCTCGAGATCGAAACGCCGGAAGGAATTGCGGTCCATGATATCGACGAGGGCATTCGTTACGACGCGACGCCCGAAAGCATCGGAGCCGTCAAGCTGTTGCAGGAGGGCGGCAGCATCTCCGCGGCCAACGCGAGCCAGATTTGCGACGGTGCATCCGCAGTCATGATCGTGAGCGAAGCTGCGCTGAAGACGCACGGCCTGACGCCGATGGCGCGGATACACAATCTGACGGTGACGGCGGGCGATCCGGTGATCATGCTCGAAGAACCGCTGTTCGCGACCGACCGGGCGTTGCAGCGCGCCGGGATGACGATTGGCGACATCGATCTGTACGAAGTCAACGAGGCGTTCGCATCGGTGCCGCTGGCATGGCTGAAGCACAGCGGTGCCGATCCGGCCAAGCTCAACGTCAACGGCGGCGCGATCGCGCTCGGCCATCCGCTCGGCGCGTCGGGCACCAAGCTGATGGCGACGATGGTGTATGCGCTGAAGGCGCGCGGGCTGCGTTACGGGTTGCAGACGATGTGCGAGGGCGGCGGCGTCGCCAACGTCACGATCGTGGAGCGGCTTTGATTTTTCGTATCCCCGCGTAGGCGGGGACCCAGTTCGACCCCCGCCTTCGCGGGGGAACACCATAAGGAAGACTTATGATCCTCGACTCGACTATCTCGGCCGTCGTCACCGGTGGTGCCTCTGGCCTCGGCGCGGCAACGGCGCGCGCGCTCGTGGCCAAGGGCGTCAGGGTCGCGGTGTTCGACCTGCAGCGCGGCAAGGGCGAGGCGTTCGCCGCCGAGATCGGTGGCGTGTTCTGCGAAGTGAACGTCACCGACGACGCTTCGGTCGACGCCGGCTTCGCCAAAGCGCGCGAGGCCCACGGGCAGGAGCGTATCCTGGTCAATTGCGCCGGCATTGGCAACGCGATGAAGACGGTCAGTCGGTCAAAGGAGGACGGCACGATCCGCACCTTCCCGCTCGATGCGTTCAACTTCGTCGTTCAGGTCAACCTTGTCGGCACGTTCCGCTGCATCGCCAAGTCGGCGGCGGGGATACTCACCCTCGACGTGCTACCCGAGGGCGACCGGGGCGTCATCATCAACACCGCGAGCGTCGCTGCCGAGGATGGGCAGATCGGTCAGGCGGCCTATTCGGCTTCGAAGGGCGGCGTCGTCGGCATGACGCTGCCGATCGCGCGCGACCTGATGAACGAGGCGATCCGCGTCAACACAATCCTGCCGGGCATTTTCGAAACGCCGCTGCTCGCTGCCCTGCCGCAGCCCGCGCAGGATTCGCTTGCGCTGCAGGTGCCGCACCCCAAGCGGCTCGGTAAACCCGACGAGTACGCACATCTGGCATTGACGATGATCGAGAACGGCTATTTCAACGGCGAGGACGTCCGCCTCGACGGTGCGATCCGCATGGCACCGCGATAAATGGCGAAACCCGAGGCTTGGCGGCTGGAACCCGGAGCCTATCCGTTTACGACCGACATCGCGACGCGCTGGGCCGATCTCGATGTGCTCGGGCATATCAACAACGTGTCGATGGCGGGGCTGTTCGAAGAGGGTCGCGGGCGTTTCAACCAGTCGCTCGATCTGGCGCGTGGTGAGCGCAGCGTCCGCTGGCTCATCGCGAGCGTCGACCTCGCCTATCTCGCCGAGGCGCATCATCCGGCGCCGGTTACGATTGCAAGCGGCATCGGGCGGATCGGCGAGCGGTCGTGGGGCATCATGTCCGCCGCGTTTCAGGGCGACCTGTGTGTCGCGACGTGCGATACCACGCTGGTCTACACCGACGCGAACGGACCTGCCGCGTTCCCCGCCGAATTTCGCGAGAAGTTCGAAGCGGTCAGAGTCCGCACACCCTACGCGGCTTAAGCCGCAGATATGGGAAAAAGTGCAATAAAATCAGTGCAGGAGATGCTGATTGCGCTTCGCGGCGCGGGTGCCGGCGATGGCTGTGCGGTCCCCGATAAGTCGCTGAATTTCGCGACTTCTGGCAGCAGTTCTGCTAATGATAATGGCCATATGGTCCCCAACCGGCAAAAGCCCGGAAGACGGGCCTTGCTCGACGGCAATTTCGCACGCCGCAAGCACCGGCTGTTGCCCTCTGAATACTGCATCTGGGATAGCGAACTTGCCGGGTTCGGGATGCGCGTGCGCCCTTCTGGCCGGACCTATTGGTTCGTGCGGTTGCGCCATCGCGGCAAGCACAGGCGGGTATCGTTGGGGCGCACCGATGAGGTCGATGCGATGCTCGCGCGGACGCGGGCGCGGCGATTGCTGGCAGAGGTCGCGCTTGACGGCTTGCCGAAGCGCGCCGTCGTCAAGGCAACGCCGAACATGGCCGATTTCGTCGATACCTATTGGACCGAGATTGCGCGCTACTGGAAGGCATCGACCGCGAAGCGGAGTTGGGATGCATGGCGGCATGATCTTTGCGCGGTCTTCGGCGAAATCCGCGTCGCCGATATCTCGAAAGCCGATGTGGTCCGCTGGCGCGACGCTTGCGTCGTCTCACGCGAGGCTCGCTACAATCGCGCGCTGCCCGTGCTGGCTGCGGTGCTCAAATATGCCGAACAGCTGAAGCTGAGGCGCAAGGGATCGAACCCGTGTCGCGGGATGCCCCGCTACAAGCGCGAGCCGGTAGAGCGCTATCTCTCCCCGCTTGAATATCGCCGCATTGCTGATGCCTTGCGCGAGGAGGAAGCGGCATGGCCCGCACAGGTCGCAATCATTCGGCTGCTGCTATTCACCGGCGCACGCGTCGGCGAGATCAACGATCTGCAATGGGACTGGGTGCAGCCGCCACGCCTGATGCTGCCCGACAGCAAGACCGGTGCAAAGATCATCTGGCTCAACAGTCAGGCGCTGGCGATCCTCGAGAACGTGCCGCGCCGCGAAGGCTGTCCGTTCGTGTTCCCGAACAAGCGCGGCGACAAGCCAATCCTGGTCGGCAACTGGTGGATCCCGTTCCGACGGCGCTGCGCGCTGCCCGATGTCCGCATCCATGATCTTCGACACAGCTTCGCATCGGCCGCGATCATGGACAATGTGCCGCTGGCGACCATCGGCAAGCTGCTCGGCCACGCGCTACCTGAAACAACCGCTAAATACGCTCACCTCTCCGACGATGTTATCGGCGATGCCGCGCAGCGGATCTCCGGATCATTGGCCACTGCCATAGGTCTGCGCGCATGACCGCGCTCGGTCTCAAGAGCATTGTCGAAGAAGCGCTCGCTGAGGTCGGAGCGAACACGAGCTTCCTGCTGGTTCCGCGCGGCAAACCGCGCTCGACGACCTGGCTCGGGATCGAACACGGTTTCGGTATCCGTCATTATGGGACCGGCAGAAACGTCTACATCGTGCAGACGCGGATGGGCGGACGGCTGCGGACAGTGACCCTTGGATCGGCGGCGGTGCTCACGCGACATCAGGCGACGATGGTGGCGCGGCGCGTCATCGCTTACGCTCACGTCGGCCAGGACCCGGCCACCGACCGCAAGCGCATCCGCTCGGCCCCACGCTTCGATGACTTCCTCGTCGAATATTGGGCAAAATGGGCACCGCGCTGGAAGCCCTCAACGTTTGAGACGCAGACTGGGTACCGCACCCTGTATCTCGATGATGCCTTCCAGGGCATCTTTATCGATGCCCTAAACGAAGCCGATGTCACCAAGTGGTTTGCCGATCTCAACAATCGCGCAGGCCCTGGTGCCGCCAACCGCACCCTCGAAATCCTTAAGGCTATGCTCAACAAAGCCGAAGCATGGGGCTATCGGCTTGAGAACACCAATCCGTGTCGCGGCATCCGGCCCAACCGGAGACGGCAGTGCGAGCGATTCCTCAGCACCGCTGAACTCGCGCGGCTAGGAGAGGTACTCAACGAAGCACGCGCGCATGAGGATCGTGCGAGGGCGGCGTCAGCCACAGCGATCACGCTGCTCATTCTGACCGGTTGCCGACGCGGCGAAGTGCTTGGCCTCCAATGGCAAGATGTGCGCGGCAACCGGCTCAAGCTGCGCGACAGCAAGACCGGGCCGCGAACTGTCTGGCTTGGCGATGACGCCCGCGCACTCATCGACGCACTCCCGCGGTATCGCAACAATCCATGGCTGTTTTGGAATTCAAAGCTGGGGCGACCGATCGCGACGATCGATCATGTCTGGCAGGACAACCGCGACAAGGCGGGTTTGCCGAAGGTGCGGCTGCACGACCTGCGCCACACCTTCGCGAGCCATGCCGCCATGAACAAGGAAACGCTGCCAATGATCGGACGGCTGCTTGGACATGCCAATAACAAATCGACCGCGCGCTACGCACATCTGGACGACGCCCATGTGCTTGACGCCGCCGAGCAAATCGGGGCGGCGATTGAACGGATGATGGTCGGCTAAGTTGGACAGTGCCGACAGGCAGCTATTAGACCGCAAAGGTGGTAAGCGGTCGTTCGTTCAGGGGGCGGACACTGGAAGGTTCGCGGCCAATTTCGATCATTGTCGGACTTGCGGATTCTCTTGTGGAGCGGTCGTTCAACGCCAGAGTAGCATAATGATCCCAGCGATGCCCATTGAAGCGCCGCCGGTCGCAATCGCTGATGCAGGTGAGAAACTCTCCGTCACGGGCGCCATGCACAAAGCAACGATCACTTGCGGCAACACTGACGAGAAATTGAAGAGACCCATCGCCCGTGCATACCTTCCGTCACGCACGCGTTCCGTAACAATGGTATAGGGCGTGGAGCCTATACTTGCCCAGCCAACCGCGACTGCGGCGAAGGAACCGAGCAGTTGAATCGGCGTCTGAACGAATGCCATTGATCCAAGACCCAGGGCGCCAATCAGCAAGGCCAGCCCGTGTGCCGTTTCTTTGCCGATCCGATTGTAAACCGTCGGCAATGCCAAGCCGATCAAGGCGGCGAGTGTCACATAGAGCGCAAAACAATAACCGACCCACCGGATCGCTGTCGATGAACCGAGTTCTCCACTTTTTCCAAGAAGGCTGGCGACCAGCGGCACTGTGAACAGCCAGAGCATGAACATGCCAACCCAAGTGAAAAACTGAACAGCAAACATGATGGGCATAAATGCGCGGTTGTTCATGCGCGTTCTATTCCATGAACCAACCATGGCTGACGATCAGCGACTGGCCGGTGAGTGCGTTGCTATCAAACCCAGCGAAGAGAAGCGCGACTTCGGCGACATCCTCAACCGTCGTGAACTGCTGATCGACTGTGTGGCCAAGCATAACCTTTTTCACAACATCGTCCTCGGAAATACCCAATTCCTTGGCCTGTTCGGGGATCTGCTTG
The DNA here is from genome assembly GCA_965249015.1 of Sphingomonas sp. GTDB lineage: Bacteria > Pseudomonadota > Alphaproteobacteria > Sphingomonadales > Sphingomonadaceae > Sphingomonas_O. The sequence continues at coordinate 485,185 of CBDFLB010000003.1, forward strand.
TCGACCAGCGGTGTGCGGACGAAGCCGGGGCAGATGACATTGGCGCGAACATTATGCGCGGCACCTTCCTTGGCCAGCACTCGCGCCAGACCGAGCAGACCGTGCTTGGCGGTGACATAGGCCGATTTGAGTGGCGAGGCTTCCTTTGAGTGGACCGAACCCATGAAGATGATCGACCCGCTGCCCTTGGCATACATATGCGGCAGGCAGGCCTTTGACGTGAGAAACGCCCCGTCGAGATGGATCGCCAGCATCTTTTTCCAGTCAGCAAAAGCATAGGCCTCAACCGGATTGACGATCTGAATGCCAGCATTCGAAACAAGCACGTCGACCCCGCCCCATGCCGCGACGACCGCGGCGACACCGGTATTCACCTGCTCTTCGCTGGTCACGTCCATCGCGACGGCCATTGCCTTGCCGGGGTTGGTCGCGTTGATCGCGTCTGCCGTGGCTTGTGCAGCGTCGAGATTGAGATCGGCAATCGCGACCTTGGCACCCTCGCTGACATAGCGCAGCGCGATGCCGTGACCGATGCCGCTGGCGGCACCCGTGACGATGCACACTTTATCCTGAAGTTTCATGCGCGTGTCTTTCGTTACTTGAGATAGTCGTGGACAACCTCGCCAAGACCCAATGTCAGGTCGGCGACGATATGAGTGGCAGACAGAACTTCGCGCACGGGTAATTCGGCAACCGGTGCCAGCGCATGATCAAACAGTTCAAGCCCCGCTGGACCGCTCCATGCGCCCTTCACGGTCACGTCGGTCAGGAAATAGCGAACAAGTTCGCAAATGCGCGGGGTGCAATCGACGTCGGGGATGATCTTCAGGAGGAAGTTGGCGGCCAGCAGGCCTTTTAGCGCCGCGTCATTGTCGAGCGTCTTGTGCTTATAGCCCATCGTCCCCGTGGCGACGCGGATGCTGCCATAGTCGAGCGTGCCGACCAGCGTATCCTTCTCGGTACGAAGCGACGGATCAGCCAGCTTTTTGGGGAATCCCCAAATCTCGCGTCCCCCGGCAATCGGCGCGTCGTCGTTGAGGTACATCGAATGTACATAACCGCCGGCCACACCGTCCAGCGTTACCGGGATCACCTGGCCGGATTCGGTATAGTCGCCAAAGCCGGTTGAATCGGGCATGCGGATGAATTCATATTTAACGATCGGATCGCCAATCTCGAGCGGAGCGGGCACGACCTTCCGCAAAGCGTCAGGGTCGGTGCGGTAGCTGATGATCAGATATTCGCGGTTGACGAAGCGATAGGGACCGCGCGGATAGGACGGATTAGTGAACGGCATCGCAAACGCGTTTTGGGCAATGTCACTGGCGTCCATGCGGTATCTCCGGCCCAAATCAAGCAAGAGTCAGCCTAGGCCCGCCCATGCTGCGACGCAACACGAGCGGGTGTTAGCCAATAGTTAGCTCTTGCTGAACATCTTTCCGACCATACCGGTGATGTCGTTGAGCGGATTGCCGTCGCCATCCTGATCGAGCAGCCCTTTGGCCCTGTCCATCATGCCTTGCGAGCCGCCGAGCATTGCGCTGGCTTGGCCGAGTAGACCTTCGGTTTCGGTGGCAGGTGCCGCCTCATCGGCTGGTGCAGCATCCTGTTGTGCCGGATCGGCGGCGGCGACTTCGGCCTGATCACCGGGCAGCGCCTGATCGACAAAGCCCTGTGCGGTGGCAGGATCAATACCGAGTTTTTCGGATACGGCGCCGGCAACGCTGCTGGCACCTGACTTAAGAAGGTCAGTAAACGTGGACATGAAATTTCCTCCAGGGTGAAACTGTCAAAGTGGCATCAGCCGATGCCGAAGCAGCGTCGCCTCTAGGGTCAAGAACATGACGCACACACGGCCACCACATTAAACTTTGGTCATATCTCGTCGCTGCGCATCGAAATTGGTTCCGCGCTCATGCGACAAGCGCAAGCGTGGAGCGTCGCGCCACACTGTTGCGACCGCCACCAACGAGCGTTTGCAGATCGATAAGTGCACGCGCGAGACCAACACCGCCCGGCCCGGCGATGTAACGCGGCTCCCAGACAGGCGAGAATTTCTCCTTATAGGCGCGAAGCCCCTCAAACCCGTAAAAACTGTCGCCATGGCGATACAGGAACGCGCCCGCACGCGCCCAGATCGTTGCCAGCCGCCGCGCCTCAATGCCCGCCAGCGGCGCCATACCGAGCGTGAACCAGCGATAGCCCTGATCCCGGCCCCACATCATCAAATTGATGAATAGGAAATCCATCGTGCCGTAGAGCATGTCGTCAACATGGCGCATCAAATCGACCGAGATTTCAGCGCGATTGATCGTTGCCCAGATATTGGCAAAGGCGACGATCCGCCCTTCGACGCGGACCAGCGCGAGATCGAAGCGCGCCAGATAGGCGGGATCGAAATGGCCAACACTGAACGCTTTTTCGTTATACCCTTTTGCCTTTAGCCAAGCATTGGAAACGACACGGAGCTGGGGGATCAGCGATGCGACACCCGCCGCCGGCAAAAGCTCGAAGACAGCACCCTCGCGTTGGGCCCGACGGTTGGCGTAGCGCAGTGATCGCGCGTCGGGACCGTCGAGCGTGAAGTCAGCAAGCCGCACCCGCGCTTCCTCGCCATATTTGACGAGATGCAGGCCCATATCAATCGCAAGGGGCAGCGCTTCGGTGGTGATTTGATACAGGAGCAATCGGCCCTGCGCCGCATCAGCGCGGTCACGCAGCGTCCAGAGCAAATCGGGCCATTCGTCCTTGGGACCTACGGGATCACCCATCACGATCCAGCTATGGCTTTGAACCTGATACATCAAAAACGCGTTGCCCGAGGGCGACCGTATAAATCGCTTGTCGCCCGTGAGCGCGAGCATCGCATCGGTGCGTTCGCATTCGGCAAAGACGAGATCGTTGGTCAAGCCGTCGTCGCGCACCGCCAACTTCGGAACCGCGGGACGGAACAACAGAATGAGGATCGCGCCGACCAGCGCAATTGCTACAGCAAAGCTTGCACGTAGGAAGCGTGAAGAATCTCCCCTCCATGCAAATTGCCACCAGAGATCGCTCTGGAAAGCGGCATGTTTGAAGGCGAAGAACCCGATCATCAGCGACAAGGCCAGCGCCGTTGTGACAGCAACCAGCCATGATGGCGACAGGAACTCGGCCGTGAGGACTGTGTGGCGATAGAATGCTTTGCGGGTCCACTGCAGCAATCCGGCAATCGTCAAAAGGATGATCGCTTCTTCAAAATCGATCCCCTTCGCAAGCGAGAATGCAGCGCCCGCCACCAAAAGAGCGCGGGTCAACAGGAACGCCCCGTCAAGCCGCCGGTAAAGGCCCGGCGCCAAAAGCAGCAGGCCGGTGCCCGCCAGGCTGGCCGCGATATGCGACGCCTCGACGAACGGAAGTGGCAGAAAGCCGTGCAGAAGGCTCATGCGATACGGAACACCAGGCAACGAGCCGGAGACTAGCAAAACGACACCACCCATGAATGCGAGCGCTGCCAGCAGCATCGGCGCAATCGTCGCCGTTAACGACTGCGTGACGTCGAGCGCTCTCGCCAGCGGTTCGCGCCAGTGGCGCCGTTCATGCGTCGCCAGCATGACCCCTGCGATCAAAAGCGGAAGGAGGTAATATATTACGCGATAGGCCGCGAGGGCTGCGAGCAGCCCCGGTCGCGCAACGGTCGGCGATGCCGTCAGGATGACCGCTTCAAAAACGCCGATGCCCCCCGGCACATGACTGATCATCGCAACGATTATTGCCAGCGCATAGGCCACATAAAATACGGGAAAGCCGTGTGCCGTGACGCCGGGCACTAGGATATAGAGCGCCCCGCTCGCCGCTGCGAGATCCAGCGCTGCAATAACAACCTGCGCAAGCGCTTGCGGAGCCGAGGGCAGCGACAGACGCCAGCCGAACAGTCGGACGGTCTTCTGACGCCCCGCCGCATAACCGAGCAATGCACCGAAAACGAGAAGGAGTGCAAAACCAAGGAATCGCTGAGCAGGGGCCGGAACGGCCACATCTCCGAGCTGAATATGGGTCGGATAAAATGCCAAAGCGCCACCGGCCAAAACCACAACGCCCAACCAGAATGTCATACTAGCCGTCGCAATGACACGCAGGATATCGCGCGCTTCCAGACCTGCTGCGTTGTAGACTCGGTAACGCGCCGAACCGCCAGTCAACAGCGCAAGGCCGAGGTTGTGACTGAGCGTATAGCTGGTGAACGATGCCAGCGCTGCCGTGCGATAGGGCAATGGTTTGCCGATGATGCGCAAAGCCAGTGTATCATATAATGTGAGTAGAAAATAACTCATAGCAGTAAGGCTCAACGCGGCCACAATCTGGGACATGCTGAGCGCATGAATAGCGACGTGCACATCGCTGAAATGCACCGTTACCAACAAGCGATGGAGCGCGAAAAACCCGAACGCGGCGAGGGACGCCGCGCTGACCAGACCGATGAGCGTGCGATGACGTCTGCACAGGACCGATAGATTTGCGGGCGGGTTCATTGCAGCCCCGACGCCAGTACGTTGTATAACGCTTCGCCATCATGGCGGAGGAAATGGCCACCGGGCAATGCAACCTTGCGGATATTTGGCTGGGACAGCATCGGACAAAGACTGTCCTTCTCCTTCCTTCCATATATGCAGATTGCGGGTGCCCAAGTCAGCTGCCGCGCAGTTGGTAGCGCATCAGCATCCGGCGTTGCACGTGTCAAAATCTCGGAAACGGACACCTGATAATCGAGCGTCTTGGACGGCACGATAAGAGCAACGAGACCCACTTTTTCCCGAAGATTCTTTGGCAATTCCGTCAAACCCGCCTGAAGCATGTCAGCCCCAAAGGACTGACCGATCAGAATCAAACGACTAGCATGCCCAAAATCCAGCGCGCGCCGCGCCGCACCAGCGATCAAAGCTGTCACTTCCGATTGCGTCCGGCGCTGACGAAAGAACGTCAGCGAGTTAATGCCAACGACGGGCACACCGTCAGCAGAGAGCCGATTGAGAACAACGCGGCTCAACGCCACGTCGAAGCCCATGTCACCCGACAGATAGACCGCGGCCAGACCGGCGCGCGACAGCGTCGGGGCGGCGGATGGTTTCAGCAGGGTGATCGGGTCAGCAGCGAAGTAGCCAATTGCGCCGAGGAACGCTGTTAATGAGAGTCCAACCACCAGCGATGCCTTAAGTATGGTCTTCGACACAAAGCATTTTCCCATGGGCAGATCCAATCCGCCTGAGGCCCGATTACGACGCGGCGCATGACTATTGTGTGGCTGCAACATGACGAAAGGTTAACGTGACTTGGCATCGGGTGTTCTCCATCAAATTGGTCAGGCGAGGCGGTTCCCGTGCTTCCAATGCCGTCTCGCCGGCCCCTTGAAAGGAATTCCAAATGAAATCATTTCTCTTTGCAACGGCGCTCCTGACTAGCGGCGCGGTCATGGCGCAGACTTTGCCCGCAGCTCCTGCAGATGCTGCGCCTGCCGCTGCTGGCGCTGTTGTCGATCAAATGTCAATGAAGCCCGAAGCGCAACCCGTTGCCGAGGCACCAGCAGTTGCGACGCCCGTTGCTGCCGCGCAGGCCGGGCCCGTCCCACCCTGTTCCAAGACAGTTCACGACGAATGCATGAACAGTGCGCACACGGTGATGCATGGCACGCACGCCCACACCAGCCATCGTGGCCGCCATTATAAACGGCCCGCTTGATCGAACGCCTAAGCGCCCGGCGGCACGTCGGTGCCGCCGGATAGTTGCCAGCCATGGGATTGGTGCCATGATCGACTTTACCAGCGCCAGGGCGCTTATCTGCTCAGGCGTCGCGTCATGCCTGCTGACGGGGGTTGTGATATTGTCGTCAATTGCTTGGCAACCAACGCATCTTCTTGGATCCGGAGCTTCAAAGGACCCGTTTCCAGGTTTTACTGCACTCCAAGCGACAGCGCCAAAGACTGGGATAGTGGTCACCAGTTTGCAGTCACTTGGCCCCGCTGACCGGGCGGGCGTTCAGGTCGGAGACAACATCGTTGCGATCAATCACCATGCTGTTGGCTCGGTTGGGCAGGCGCGCGCAGTTATCCAAGGCACGGCGAGCGCCACGGTTCAATGCACCTGCTTCACAATCATGTCCCCGATGACGTAAGCCTTTCGCGGATAGAGGACGGCGCGAATGGGACATAAGCTATTGCTGGTCGAAGACGACGCGGCGACCGCGGACTATATCGTCAAAGGAATGACCGAAGAAGGTTTCACCGTCGACCGTGCCGACAATGGGCGCGACGGTTTCTTTCATGCCAGCGATGGCAGTTATGACGCGATCATCCTTGATCGCATGCTTCCGGCGATGGACGGCATGGCGGTGCTCGGTGCCCTGCGTGCAGCGAAGATTGAAACGCCGGTCATAATTCTTTCGGCGCTTGGCGGTGCAGATGACCGTGTGACCGGCCTAATCGCGGGTTCGGATGATTATCTGGTCAAACCGTTTGCCTTTGCTGAACTACTCGCACGCGTGAAGCTCCTCGTTCGTCGGGGCGGGAGCAGCGTTGCAGCGCAAACGAAGCTGGCCTGTGAGGATCTCGAAATGGATCTGCTGTCGCGCAAGGTAAAACGCGGGACAGCCACGATCGAGCTTCAGCCGCGCGAGTTCCGGCTGCTGGAGTATCTGATGCGCCATGTCGATCAGGTCGTCACGCGCACGATGTTGCTTGAAGGCGTGTGGGACTATCATTTCGATCCTGGGACCAATGTCATCGACGTTCATGTCAGCCGATTGCGCCGCAAACTCGACGAAGGCGGCGGACACCCGCTGCTCCACACCGTACGTGGTGCCGGTTATCGTTTGGGCCGCGCTGACTGAATGCCACGCTTCTTGCGGTCAACAACGGCGCGCTTCATTGCGCTGGTCTTCGCGTTGCAGCTTGTGGCCACCGCATCCATCTTGCTTTTCGTTCACGAAGCCAGCCAGCGCGCGCTGGAAGGCGAGCAACGAGCGCTTGTCACCGAACTGCACGATGATCTTGTCGCCGGGTTTGCTGAGGGTGGGCAAGCAAATCTCGTCAAGCTGATCGACGCCAGGTTGGCGATGGTGCGTAGCGATGTTGCCGTCATCTTGCTGACGTCGCCCAAGGGGGAACCGATTGCGGGTAACATCGCCGCATGGCCGGCCGCCGTTGCCTATCAAACCAAGTGGCGGACGCTCGACCTCTATCGCATCGCAAGTGACCGACCGGAACATATCGGGCTGATCACATCTGTGCTGCCGAATGGCGCACATTTGCTCACTGGTCATGTCATCGACGGGGACTTGTTGCTCGCGCGTATAAACGCAGAAGCAATGATTGCCGCCTTTGGCCTCGCTATTCCGCTAACGCTGTTCATCGCTTTGATACTTGGGCGTGTGATCAACGCGCGCGTGCGAACCATATCGCATACCACGGAGGCTATCGGTAGCGGTGATCTGTCCACCCGTGTCCAGTTGAACGGCAGCGGCGACGCATTCGATGCGCTGGGTACGGGCGTGAACAGGATGCTTGATAGGGTCGAAACGCTCATAGGAGAGTTACGAATCGTAACCGATGGTCTTGCTCATGATCTCCGCTCGCCGATCACGCGCTTGAAGTCTGTTGTCGAGCAGGCGTGCGTGGACGTGAAAGACCCTGTCGCGATCACCGCCCTCGACCGGGTATCGACCGAAGCTGAAGCTCTGCTTTCGATGCTGACGACGGCGCTCGAAATCAGTCGGGCCGAGGCAGGGATTGGCCGGGATCGGTTCGTGACGGTCGATGTTGCGACGTTGCTCAATGATGTGGTGGAAGTTTACGGCCCGGTGGCGGAAGAGCAGGGTTTTTCGCTGACCGCCGACGCGCCGGTCAACCTGCACGTCGCGCTGCACCGAGAGCTGATTAGCCAATCGCTCGGCAATTTGATCGAGAATGCGTTGAAATATGCCCAAGGCGGGCATCAGATCGTCTTGTCGGCAGAACGCGCCGAAAATTGGGTGATGATCTCCGTTTCAGACGATGGCATCGGGATTGCGCAGGAGCGCCGCAGCGACGCGGTCCGTCGATTTGGGCGACTTGACCCGGCTCGCCATATCACAGGATCAGGCCTTGGCCTTTCGCTTGTCGAGGCCGTTGCCAGGTTGCATGGGGGCGACATTGCGTTGGGAGATAATCAACCCGGCCTGCGCGTCACGCTGACATTGACAGGGTTAGCGCCGACCCGCCCGCTGCGCTCTAGCTTTCCCCAACCGACCCAAGGACCGCGCAACGCGTTCAGGACCGCACGGATCACGACCGAATACATGAGCTGGCGATAAATGAAGCGCTGCATGATGAGCAGCACCGCCGGATAACGCGCCTCTCGCGCCTCAAGGCGATAGGCCACCCAACCACAAAGAACGTCGATCGTCGTGAAAGCGACCCAATAGACAAGCATTCGCAGGACGTCGCTTTGTGTCTGAGCCCAGCCATGCTGGTGGACGTTATTCGCGGTCGAGACAAGACTGACGAGCAGTGCGAGGTCGATGATGGGCGAGATTAGGGCAAAACCGATCTGGAACAGCCAGGCCTGCGGAATGCCGACATAGGCAAGGCCGCCGGGCTGGCGCGTACGCAGGATGGAACGGTGTTTCCAAAGGCATTGGAGCGTCCCGAAAGCCCAGCGGAAGCGTTGTTTGCTCAGCGCGCCGAATGTTTCGGGGGCTTCGGTCCACGCCACGGCATGGACGTCATAGCCGATGCGCCAACCCTTTCGCTGAATCGCAATGGTCAAATCCTGATCTTCGGCAAGCGTATCGACCGGATAGCCGCCAACCGAATCCAGTGCCGACCGCCGCCACGCGCCGACTGCGCCGGGGACAACCATGATCGCGCCAAAGCGCGCCAGGGCACGCCGCTCGAGATTTTGCGCCGTGACATATTCGATCGCCTGCCAGCGCGTGACAAGGTTGTGGCGATTGCCAACCTTGGCGTTGCCCGCAACCGCGCCGATGCCCGCGTCAGCGAACCAGCGCGACAGCCTGGCAATCGTGTCGCTTTCGAACTGCGTATCGGCATCGAGCGCAATGATGACCTCGCCTTTGGCAAAAGTCAGGGCATGGTTGAGGGCCCGCGCCTTGCCGCCATTTCCGAGCGTCAGAAGTCGCACGCGAGGATCGTTGCCGAACGCAGCACGGACAATATCGCTTGTGCCGTCGGTCGAACCATCATCGACGACGATAACTTCGATATGGACATCCGCACTGGCCAAAACGCGTTTGACCGAATCAGCGATCACCTTCGCTTCGTTGAATGCCGGGATGATGACCGAAACGAAGCGCGATGGATCTACCGGCGGCGGCACTGCGCGATGATCCGGACGATCGCTGTTCAGGGCCAGCGCCGCGAGTATGATGGCTCGGCCCATGCCAAGCGCAATTGCAACAAAGAAGAACCATTTGAGCGCGTACCCCAGCGCGCCGAAGAACAGGAATATACCAATGTCGGCCCGCACCGAGCGCAGATCCGCACCCTTCACAAGCGGCATCACGGCATCGCGGTTCAGGCCAGCAAGCGTTGATACCGGCACGAATTGAAACCCCTTCGCGCGAAGGCGGTCAATAATCAGCGGCAGCGCGGCAACCGTCTGCGAGCGGTCACCGCCGCCGTCATGAAGCAGGATGATTTGCCCTGCGGTTTCGGGGTTCTCCGTCTTCACCTGATCGAGCGCCGCTTTGACGATCGCCTCGACCCCAGGCCGTTTCCAGTCGTCGGGGTCAACATGCAGGCCGACATTCGTGTAACCATCATTTTGCGCGACCAGTGCGGGCACAATTTCATTTGCGGTCGTCGGTTCGGCATCGCCAAAATAAGGCGCGCGGAACAATCGCAGCGAGCGCCCCGTATAGGCCTCGACCAGCCGACGCGTGCTGTTCAGCTCCAGCCGCGTTCCCTCGGCCGACACCAGCGCGAGATTCGGATGGGTGAAGCTGTGATTGCCGATCTCGCTGCCCTCATCAACAATGCGGTTGAGCAGAAACGGGTGCGGCATCGCGTTCTCGCCGATAACAAAAAAGGTTGCCGGCACATGCTTGGCATTCAGAATATCGAGAATTTGCGGCGTCCAGTCGGGGTCAGGACCGTCATCGAAACTAAGCGCGACCAGCCCCGGTTTATACCCGACGCGGCGGATGACGTAAGGCGTCGGCAGGGCATGATATTGCTCGTCGGCGATCAGGCGGTCCTTACCCTGCGCCAGCATCCGATTGCCCACACTCGGCGCTTCTTCGATGCGGAGGATTTCCCCGCTGCCCTCGATATCGACGTCACCCTGAGACTGGATCGACTGCAATTCGGGTAGTCGACCGGTTTTGTACGCGCTCATCACGTTCCATACGCCGGGATCTTCAGTACCAAGCCGCCACAGCGCGATACCCGCCGTTCCTTCCATGTCGACCGCACGAAGCTGATTCCATGCGCTCGCCGCATCAAGGAACCAGACCGTATGATTGTCGCCATTTTCCGCATAGCGAAACGTCGGATTGCCGCTCGCTTTGTCAAATTGCACAGGGACTTCGCTGTCATGTGCCGTTAGCCAAGCATCTTCGACCGAGCCTGTGTCTCCCTTGCCATCTGCAGTCCAGTCATAGGAATAGCTGCCGATGCCGACGATGGCCTTGCTGCGCGGGACGACGGCAAGCGCTGCTTTCAGATGTGAAACAAACCATGCTTGACTGGCGATCGGGCCCGCTTCGGCGTCGTTCGTATGCTCATCATAATCCATCAGCACGAGTTTGTCGGCCACCCGTGCGTACGCGCCGAGATTCCATTCTTCATTGTCGACCGGCACGGCCAGCGTGATTTGCCAGCGGTGCGCCGTAAAGCGTTGACGCGCCTGCGTCAGAAACTTCAGATAATCGCCTTGTGCCGACGCGGGAAGCTCTTCGAAATCGAACATCACGCCGATCGCATTCTGACGGACAAGTTCGGGCTCTAGGCGGTCGAGCAACGCGGCGCGCGCCGTGGGATCGTGGAGCAGCGCCGCCATCCCCGGACCATCCCATTTGCCGCCGAGGATGTTCTGCACCATTGGCACGATCGCGGGGGGCTTTGGCGTGTTGGCAAGCAAGGCTTCGAGCGGATGGTCAGGAAAGACGGTCATGTGATGATCCGGACCCGTCACCGAAATCAATCCCGGCACAAGCCAGTCAAGCTGGCCGATATGGGCAACTAGCGATGCCCGGCTTGCGTCATCCCATGGCACATAGAAACCGACCTTGATCTGATTGACATTTTGCACGGCTTTCGTGCTTGCGCCGGGAAGCCAGTTTTTCAGATTAGCCAGATTGCGCTGCAAACGGCCAATCTGCTGCGCCAACGGTCGGGGATGCGGTCTTTCCATCGACATTGCGAGCGGTGCCGGCACCGGCGCGTTAGCCACCGTTATGGCAAACGTCACCGTCGTTACGACAAGCAGCAGCAATCCGGCGAGAAACGCCCGCATCGTCCAGCGATTGCGCCGTCCGCTCGCGTCAAAGAAAATCGGTCGTTCCATTATTCTACCCAAGATAAGGACCAATCGCCACGAAGCGCACGGTTTTTTACGGGAAGTGCAAAGGCCGTGCGCAACATCGGGCTTTTCAGACATGCTCCTGATAGCCATCCAATTAAGGCGAGCACCATCGCCGGACGATGGCGCGAATATGACGTATTTGTAATCGCGCGTCTGCTAGAGCCGCTTGGCAATACCGATCACAAATTGCACATCAGGCGTATCGCGATTGAGACCGGCATAGAGGCCGGCATCCAGTTGGAAATCCTTAGTGGAGTCCGGCATCCACGCAAGCGTCAAATCTGCCGTGGCATTTGTTGCATGACCCGATGGATCGTTATCACGAAACGTGGCGAGCTCGGCACCCATGTTAAAGGCCGACGTAACGGCGACGCCGGCACCGAAGACACCTCCGAAGCGCGCATGTCGCCCTGTGCCGTCACTATCGGGCGCAGCATCGATTTCGGGTGTCAGCGCGAGTTGCAGACTTCTGGTCACTTCAAGGCTCATCGGCAAGACCAGCGACGTGCCCCAAGTGCTCGCACCGACGGCATTGCCGCCAACGGGCAACGTCACTGATGGCTGGACAGCAATTGACCACCCTGAGCCATCGGGGTTCTTGAGGTTTGTTCGCAGGCCCAGCGTAACATCTCCCACACTCGAAATGTGCGAAACGATGTTTGAAGGTCGATCAAGCGTTCGAACGCTGCCGAACGGCGTCCAGCCTACACGCAATTCAGTCATGTCCGTGATCCCGGCACGAACAAGCAAGTCGCCAACGACGGTCGTATCCGTTTGCGCGTCGCTTGATCGGTCGTGCGTGATGTCAACAAGGCTCATTTCGACTTGGATATGGCCAGCATCCAATGTGCATGGCGGCGTGCCCTTGCCGGGACGATCAGCGCAGAAATCGCGCAAGTCGCGGGCTTGAGCGGCCGAAGCGAAACTCAACGCCAACGCAACGGCTACAATCTGTCTGTCGGGGACCATCCGGCCTGTTCCTTTGCTTCCCGGCCACGCATAAAAATGGCATTCCGTAACCAACGGAATGCCATTTTCGTTTCCGCGAATGCGATAAGCTTAGCCGACTTTCGGCTTTGTCGCATGGGCGGGGGCGGGCTTGGCTGCATGCGCGGCGACCGTTGCGGGCTTTGATACGTGTGCTGCTGCCATCGCGGCTGGCTTCGGCGCGGACTTGGCGGGTGCGGCGACAACCTTGGGAGCGGGTTTCGCAGCAACGGTACGGACTGGATGAACGACGGCTGCTGTGCGGGCTGGTGCAGGCGCAGCAGCATGGGCAATCGTACGCGCAGGCGTCGCACGAGGAGCCGCCCGCGGTGCGACGGAACGGTTCGAACCATTGCATTTTGCAAAATGGCCCTTGGCATCACGGCAAGGCGCAGCACTGGCGGATGTCGCCGTCATTGCCAGAGTTGAAAAGCCGAGAAGTGCGGCGGTGGCGAGCAAGCGAGAACTGATCATTTGAAATCTCCGTGACGTTGGATGAACCGGAAAGCAGCGCCGATCGATGTCCGTCCGACTGGACCCGAGCAGATCACCACAGCATGGCCACAAGATTAAGGTTTTGTAACGCATGCTGGTTCGCCCTTTCATTGGACTTTTCGGTCGGCGGATTTCGGCGGGATTGATGGCGAGAGTCTATTCGCGACCGCATTTGAAGCCAGCGCCACCTTGTCTAGCGGGGCTATGTGACTTCGGCCTTCAAGGCCGAAGAACTATTGTCATGGGAGATCTGACCTTGATCCCGATGCTCACGGGTGTCGTCTGTTAAACGCTGGCAACATCCTTCCATTCCTGAACGGGATAACGCTGCATCAAACTTCGAGTGCAAAATCTAGGGGAGAGACAGACTGCTCGCCAGCCGGATCAGATCGGTTTGCCTGTGGACGCCCATTTTCTGGAAAATCTGCAAAACGTGTGTACGCACGGTGCTTTCTTTCAATTCGAGCCGCGCTGCGATTTCGGCGATTGTCTGCCCCTGCGTCAAAGCGTCGAGCACTCGCGCTTCGGCAGTAGTCAATTGGTGATGTCTGGCGAGCAAGGGAATCATCGCCGCGCTCGGTCCGCGCTGTGCAGCCACGAAAATCGCAATCGCTGCCCCTGGACCTGCCTGGCGGCGTACGGCCCCCTGCGCCAGTGGAAGGACGTTCAACGCACAAAACGACCCGTCGCTCAATTGGGCGGGAATGCCCAGGCCCGTTCGGCCGTAAACTGCCTCGTCAACCAGCGCGGCACAAGCGGCGCTTTTTAGCATTGCCTCGACATCGGGGTTGTTCGCCGTCAGCATGCCCTTGCGCTCGCGCAGCGGTATTCCTGTCGCGAGCAAGAGCTGCGCTGCATGATTTGCATGAACAAGGCGCAAACTGTCGTCGACGAGCAGCACCGGCGTTGCAAGCTTATCCAGCGTCGCTTCAAACAGGCTTGCCGAAACAGTACGCGTGTCAAGCAACCGGCTGATCGTCGTGGCGCGACGCACATGGGGGGCGAACAGCCGGACAAGGTCGAGTTCGGCCTCGCCAATCGGTCCGTCATCGCGATGCCGGGTGAAGGTGCAGACGCTAACCGACCATTTGTCGCGTTCAAGGTTGATCCCGACCGTATCGATATAGCCTTGCGGTACGAACCATTCTCGAAAGAAGCGATTGTCACACTGTCCGGCGCCGACCGACGCATTGACGCGCGACAACAGTAGGGGGAGTTCCAGTGGCACGCCGCCCGCCACCGCCTCGCCGCCCCAGAGTTCGAGCAGATCGGCGCCATAACGCGGCAAGCGTTCGAGCCAGGGGCTGGCGATACCGCTCGTCACGCTGAGGCGCAGCGTTCCCGCCGGTCGCTCGGTCAGGCTGAGCGTCGAATTGCCGAAGCGCATGTGTGCATTGAGTGCACCCATCGTTTCGAGCCACAGTGTCGGATCGAGCGCGCAGTCGTAGATCGCGCCGACGAGCGTCGAGATGGGGCCATCCGAAATCATGCGACCGCCAATTTGTTCATGGACTCTCGGCATCTTGATCCGGCTGTCCGAAAACGAGACTAGCGCAGCACCAGACCCGATTCCTCCACCATATGGTGGGCGACATGACCAAACATTAAGCACAGATTAACGACAGGTTTCGCGGCTGGAAAGCATTCTTAGGGTCGCAACGCGAAACCGGCCGCCGCAGCAAGCGGCATGACGCAACAACGGGAGTGTATTCATGCGACCCTGTAGATCGATCAGATTGATGTTTCTCGCCGCCACGGCTGCCTCGGCATTTTGTGGACCCGCTACCGCAGGCTCGCTATCTGTCAGCACGCCGTTTTCCGCTTCAGCGCCGGCTGGAAACCAGTATTCCTATTCTGCTGGCCCGTTTCCGTTCAACGCTTTCGGCATTGTGGCAAAGGCAACGTATCAGGCCAATCCCGCCAGCGTCGCTTTCAATGGTGGCGTATCGTTCGACATGCCGACGCTGACGACGGGCCAGCAGATTGCAACCGACAGCATTTTGCCGATATCCTACGCATCCGCTTATTCTGGAACGAGTCTTGGCGGCTCGGTGACGCTGGGCGGCCGGCTCGACTATAGCTATAATATTGGCCCGTTTTCGGGCAGCGGCTTGATCGGTCAAGCCTCGGTCAATCCTGGCGTGTCGGGAGGGCTTGTGGGTGATTCGCCGCTCAACGCGACGACGCTGACGGGAAATGCTGCGCTGGGCCTGCCCGGCCTCAATCTTGGCCTTTCGATCTTTCCAGTCGGCTCAGCCTCCATGTCAATCAACCCGAGCTTGGTGGCCACGGAACAGGTCAGCTGGAATTCGAACTTCGAATATGGCTATTACCGTTGGACCAACACGACGGGCACATTGACTGCGACCGACACGCTGACCTGGGTTGGAGTGAACCCTGGCGATCCGCTTGGCATCAAATTCAACGCAACGTCCACCGGAGCCTATTTCATCAACGTAATGCCTGCGATCCGAATGGACGGCGTGCTCAGTCAAAAACAAGAACTCGATCTCAAGTTGACCGCCGCCTTCTACGCGAGCGTCTTCGGTGTCACGGTCGTCGACAAACAATACCCGCTGGCGACGCTTCCGCTGGTCAAGGACGGCGAAGGCTTCACATCCAACGGCAACGAATGGGTTGCCGACAATTTCTGGTCGGCCAACGTACTGTTTGATGATCAGAAGTTCACCGTTCTCGACATCCCGACGTTCGTCAACCAAAGCCTGTATCTGAACAAGCCCGGCAACCAGACACCGACGGGCGACGTGCCGGGCGGCTTCCTGCCGGTACCTGGGCTGACCGATCTACCACCGCCGCCGCAAATCTGCCTGAATAACCGGTGCTACAATCTCGACGATCCGGCGCTGCCGATCACGGGCATCCGCGACAATGCCGTGCCAGAACCGACGACCTGGGCAATGATGCTGGCAGGCTTTGCTTGTATCGGCGGGCTCATGCGGCGAAAGACGCGGGCTGCCATGGGGCTGTATCGCCATTGATGAAAAATCCATGTACTCCTAACGGGCGCGCATGGATTAACCCGACTTCCTTCCGCTGCTCCGCCCGCTCGCCACGCATCCGGCGGCGCGCGGCCTCACCGACGATGCGACGTGGGACGCGGCCTTTGTCGCGGGACTGAGCGCGGCGCCTAGCGATTTTGAAACCCCCGCTTCTGGGTGGTGATCGGGTTGCGATGGGGGTCTGCTCACGTGGCGTCGCTGACGGCCATCGGGCACAGCGCACAGTCCGATGCGCGAGAAGTCCTTCAAAGCCTGGTAAACAAAACGCCGCGTGCCAGCTTTCCACAACGAACGCGCTCACATCGACCTTGGTGAACTAGCGGCAGTTTCGGACTTTTCAATCGGACAGGTCAACGGCAGGAATGTTGGCGGACCTCGTCCTTCTCGTGCCTTGACGCGCGAGGCGCTGCGGATGAGGTCCAAATCGCACAGTTCGAGGCCTGGCCTCGCTTCAACGCAGAAACGGCACGACCTAGACCTGCACCTGTCTCGTTGTCTTAGGGCGCATGAGAGCAGCCGCCCCGACCGACACTGCTGTCCTAAGGCATGAACTTTCGCCCTCGATAGTTTTGCTCGCTTCCTCATGCCCGAGAGTTCGGTGGAATATTGGTCGATCGCCAGAGGAGCTTTGTCATGCGTCCGATGCTGTTGCGCCCGCTTGTGATGATTTCGGTGTTGTCGCCGGGTGCGGCATTCGCGCAGACGGAGAGCGCTGAACGGGCGAGTCCGCCCGCCGATGATCTTATCGTCGTGACCGCGCGCCGACGCGAGGAGTCCCTGCAGGACGTGCCGTTACCCGTCAGCGTGTTCAGCGAGCGGCAGCTGACCTCGACAGGGGCGTACAACATCGCGCGCGTCGCGCAGATTCAGCCGGTCATTCAGTATTACGCTTCGAACCCGCGCAATTCGGCGATCAACATTCGCGGGCTCGGCGCGCCATTGGGGCTGACCAATGACGGGATCGAGCAGGGCGTGGGGCTCTATATCGACCAGGTCTATTATTCGCGACCTGCGGCCGCTGCCCTCGATTTCATCGACACCGAGCAGGTCGAGGTGCTGCGCGGACCGCAGGGCACGCTCTATGGCAAGAACACGACCGCGGGCGCGATCAACATCCGCACACGCGCGCCGAGTTTTACGCCCGAAGCCCGCGTCGAGCTGACGGGCGGCAATCTCGACTTCTTTCAGGGCAAGGCGTCGGTGTCGGGGCCGTTCAGCGACACGCTGGCGGCGCGCCTGGCCGTCGTGGGCACGACGCGGCGGGGGACGGTGTTCAACACGCGCACGGGGCGCTGGACCAATTCGCAGGACAATCTGGGGCTGCGCGGGACGCTGCTCTACACCGGTATCGCGGACATGAAACTCACGCTTGCGGTCGACTATAATCGCCAGCGGCCCGAAGGTTACACGCAGGTGGCGGTGCGGACCTTCCCGACGCTGCGCCCCGCAAATCGCCAGTTCAATGCGATTGCGGCGGCGCTGGGCTATCGCTTGCCGACCGCTAATCCCTTCGACCGGCTGACCGATGTCGACGCGCCGCTGCAATCGAACCAGGATCAGGGCGGCGCTTCGCTGGTCGCCGAATGGGCGTTGGGTGACAACACGCTGACCTCGGTTACGGCATGGCGCTTCTGGACGTGGCGGCCGAAAAACGACCGCGACTTCATCGGGCTGCCCATTACGACGCGGTCGGAGAACCCTTCGGATCAGCGCCAGCTGACCCAGGAGTTCCGCTTCGCGACGTCGGGCAAGAACCGCTTCGATTTCGTCGGCGGCATCTTCGGCTATCGCCAGACGATCAACACGCGTGGGTTGCAGGCGCAGGGCGCGGCCGCGAACCTGTTCACCAATGGTCCCGTTGCGGGAGCCAATGCGGCTGTGCTCGACGGGCTGACGCAGCGCAACGACATCGCGTTCGAGAACAACAGCCTTGCCGCCTATGGCCAGCTGACCTGGAACATCACCGATCGCCTGCGGGTGCAGCCCGGGGTGCGGCTCAATTACGACACGAAGGACTCGACCTACAATGCGACCGTGACTGGCGGCATTGCCAACCCGACGCCGGCACAGGCGGCGCAGCAGCGGGCGGCTTTGCCTGCGCAATTCTATGCCGGGCGCTATCGCGACTTCAACGTCTCGGGCGACGTCAACATATCGTGGCGACCGATCGACGACGTCCAGATCTACGCCATCTACTCGAAGAGCTTCAAATCGGGCGGGCTCAATCTCAACGGCCTGCCGTTCCGCGCGGACGGCGTGACGGTTGCGACCGAGCTGGCGCAAGTGAAGCCCGAGCGGGTCGATCACGTCGAGGCGGGCATCAAGACGCAGTTCTGGGACCGGCGGATCACCTTCAACCTGACCGCGTATCGCACCACGATCGACGATTACCAGACGACGGTATCGAACGGCGCGATCGGCATCGTGCGCGGCTATCTCGCCAATGCCGATGTCCGGATCCAGGGGTTCGAGGGTGAATTGAGCCTTCGCCCGCTCGACCGCTTCACCGCCTATTTCAACTTCGCCTATAACGACGGCACGTTCCGGCGCTTTCCCGATGCCCCGGTCGCGCCCGAGAATACCGGCGGCATGGCGCAGTTCGTCGACATTTCGGGCGCGCGCTTTCCCGGCATATCGAAATGGGCGCTGGCCTGGGGCGGCGAGGCCAATATGCCGGTGGGCAAGGGCGAGGCCTACCTCGGCGCCGACGCCAGCTACCGCTCGGCCTATTCGTCGAACGCGACGCCTTCGCCCTTCTTCGTGGTCGACAGCTATGCCATCGCCAATTTCCGTGCGGGTTACCGCGAGGGCAACGGGCTCAACATCTTTGCCTGGGTCAAGAACGCTTTCGACAAGGACTATTTCGAGTTCTTGTCGAACCAGCCGGGCAATAACGGCCTCGTCGTCGGTCAGCTCGGCGACCCGCGCACGTTCGGCGTCACGGTCGCCAAACGCTTCTAGGCACCGCGCTTGACGGGTCGCCGGGATGATGGGATTTTCAGGTACGGGATCGAAGCAACCTCCCGGTCAGGCAGTGGATGCCCAAGCGTTGTCTCTGGCTCGCCGCGCCTCTGCGTGGCGGCACTAAGAGGATGCGCGCGGCGATGAGCGAGCCAACAATCAATCCCTCCTTCGGTCAGTTGGTGCGGGTGTTCGCGCGGATCGGCTGTCTCAGCTTCGGCGGCCCGGCAGGCCAGATCGCGCTCATGCACGGCGAGATCGTCGATAAGCACAAATGGGTCGACGAGGAGCAATATCTCCATGCGCTCAACTTCTGCCATTTGCTCCCCGGGCCCGAAGCCCAGCAGCTGGCAACCTGGATCGGCTGGCGGCTGCACGGCGTAAAGGGCGGGCTCGCGGCGGGGCTGCTCTTCGTCATTCCCGGTGCGCTGGTGATGCTGGTGTTGTCCGCGGTCTATATGGTGGCCGCCAATCTTGGCTGGTTTGCTGCGCTGTTCCTCGGGATCAAGGCGGCGGTGCTGGCGATCGTGCTTCAGGCGCTCATCCGCATCGGGCGGCGTGCGCTCGACACGCGGTTGAAGCAGGTGCTGGCCTTCGCAGCTTTCATAAGTCTGTTCCTGTTCAATCTGCCCTTTCCCCTGGTGGTGCTCGGTGCCGGGGTCATCGGGATTATTGTCGCGGCACGGCGACCCGAATGGTTGGCGCTCAAGCCCGGCCCCGCCGAACCGCTGCCGCCCCGGCCGCCAACGCGGGCCATGCTTCAGACGATCATGGCGTGGGCGCTCATTTGGGCGCTGCCGATGGTGCTGGTCTTCGTGACGCTGGGACCAGACCATGTCCTGTGGGACATCGGCGCTTTCTTCTCGAAGCTCGCGATCGTCACCTTCGGCGGTGCCTATGCCGTGCTCGCGTACATGGCGCAGGAAGCGGTGCAGACCCATGGCTGGCTGCAGGCGCGCGAGATGGCCGATGGTCTCGGCCTTGCCGAAACCACGCCCGGCCCGCTGATCCTCGTCACCCAGCATGTCGGATTCCTTGCCGCGTTCCACGCACCCGCGCCATTTTCGCCGCTTATCGCAGGGCTCCTGGGTGCAGGCCTTACCACCTGGGTGACGTTTGCGCCGTGTTTCCTGTGGATCTTCACCTTCGCGCCGTGGATCGAGCGGTTGCGGCATGCGATGCGGCTGAAAGGGGGGCTGTCGGCGCTGACCGCCGCGATCGTCGGCGTGATTGCCAACCTGTCGCTGTGGTTCGCGCTGCACGTCCTGTTTGCACGGGTGGAAACGACGCAATGGGGCATGCTGCGGTTGAACGTGCCGGATTTGGCGACGTTCGACTGGCGCGCGGCCATCCTCTCGCTGCTCGCCATCCTGCTTCTGTTCGCGTTGAAATGGGGCGTCTTTCGCATGCTCGCGCTGCTCGCGATCGCGGGTCTTGCGATCAGCATCGTTTAGAGGGACGCCCCGGTTTTCAATAGCAACCTGCCCCTCTCAGGCCGCCACCCCGAGCCACCCTGCCAGTCGCGGTATCCGCGGCAGGACCAGTCGCTCGAACACCGCCAGCGCCACCAACGAGATCGCCAGTAGCGGCAGGAACGCTGCGAGAATTACAACTATGACGACGACCCCGCCGAAGCGCGCAGGGATCGCGGGCAGCGGCGGTGCGCCGAGCCGGCCCTCCGGCTTTCGCCTTCGCCACAGCACGAAGCCCGACACCATCAGCGTGAGCAGCGCGAGCGCGGTGAACACGCCGATGGCTTGATTGAGCCAGCCGAACAGCTGTCCCTCGTGCCAGGCGATACCATAACCCACGACACGGTCGACGACCGGGCGGTCGGCAAAGCCCTTGCGAGACTGCTCAATACCGGTCGCCGCATCATAGGTGATGGTCCTCCGCAGCGGCCGGTTCTGTGCGTCCGACTTCACGGTCCAATCAGCATTCTTGGTGGGCGGTTCGACAAGGACGGGAAAGGCAAGCCTCTCGGGCTGTGCCTCGGCAACGATCGTGTCGAACATCGCCAGCGACGGCTGTGCAGCGTCGCCGCGCATCATCGCCCTATGGTCGTGCTCGAGATGTTGGCCGCCCTCGGCTCCACCGGTCGTCCAGTCTTGCGACATTGCACCCCGCACCGCCTTGAACGCGTCGCCCCAGACGCTGGTCCAGGGCAGGCCCGAGACGAGCAGCACGAGCGCCAGACCCGCGACCCAGAAGCCGGTGACTGCATGCAGATCGCGCCAGAACACCTTGCGACCGCGGCGCAGGCGAGGCCAGGCGACGCCCGCCAACTTCCGCCCCGCGTGGCCACCAAAGGTAAAGGCCGGTCAGCACCATGACGATCGCCCAGCTTGCCGCCAGCTCGACCAGCCATGATCCGCGTTCGCCGAGCAGCAGCTGGCCGTGGATCTTGCGGGTGATCTCGATGATGCGGCTTTCGGGATCGAGCGAGCCGAGCACCTGACCCTGTGGTGCCACGAACACGTCGCGCATCGTCTTGTCAGCCAGCTTGAGATGGACGAGCGCCGCATCGCCCGCGACCTCCGGCAGGCGATAGCTTGACAGTGTGGCACCCGGATGTGCTGCCAGCGCCGATGCGACCTGCGAAGTCGGCAGCACGGCGCCGACGATCGGCTGGCCCTGGAACGCACGCTCCTCCCATCGCTCGATCTGAGGCTTGAACAGATAGACCGCGCCCGACAGCGCGAGCACTGCGATGAACGGCATGACGAACAGCCCGGCATAGAAATGCCAGCGCCAGATCGTGCGATAGAGGTCGGTTCTCACAGCGCCCACCCCGCTTCGATCAGGAATGTCCGCTGCGGATAGGGGTGGAACACCCAAGCCCTGTCGTTCGTGATGTTGTCGACGCCCGCCGACAGCCGCAGACCATGGTCGAGCCTCCAGTTCACCCGCGCGTCGAGCGCGAACAGCTCGGACGTGTAGCCGAACGTGTCGCCGCGCTGCTTGCCCTCAAGGTCCGTGTTCGGTCGCGAGGCATAGCGCGCGCCAAGCGCGGCTTGCAGCCGTTCGGTCACGGCGTAGCGGAGATTGGCGTTGAGGCGGTAACGCGGGATGCGCGGGAAGAAGACGCCTTCCGACGTCGGCAGCGCCGCATTGCGAAGGGTGCGGCTGTCGTTGATCGCGGCGTTCGCATCGATGGCCATGCCCGGCAGCGGCCAGTCGCGCGTCTCGGCGATCAGTTCGAGCCCATATTGGCGCGTCACGTCGATGTTCTTGAACGAGGATTTGATGACACCGAACTGGTTGAAGCCCTGCACCGAAAAGATCGTGTCGCGCACTCGCTGGTAGAACACCGACCCGGTCAGCTTCACCGGCCCGAAGTCGTGCGCGACGAGCAGGTTCGCATCCTGGCTGCGTTCGGGCCGCAGGTTCGGATCGAAGCTGTTGACGTTGAAGCTGCCGTCACCGTTCAGGCTGCCCTGAAACAGCTCGCCGACCGTCGGGAAGCGCGTCGCCATGGCGAGGCTGAGCTGTACCGTATTACGCGGCCCGACCCTGATCTGTCCCGACAGCGTCGGACTGATCGCGTCGTCGCTGCGCGCGGCATAGCGGTTGAAGACCGTCGCGCCATTGGTGCCGACACGCCCGAGCCCGCCCGAAAAGGCACGCCAATTGTCATAGCGCACGCCGGCCGTGATCGAGGCGTCGGGCGACAGGATCAGCCGGTTCTCGATCCAGCCCGACAGCTGCCCCGTCTTGCCGAAGGTGCGGCTGGTGAACACGCCATTGGCCGCCGATTGCCAGGATGGAATCGTCGTCCGCGTCAGGTCGGTGCGATAGAGGTTTGCGCTCGCGCCGAATGCCAGCTCGTACGTGTCGCTCTTGTGCTCGAACACCGCATCCGCCGTGCACCAGCCCGTCGGCCCCTGGTCGGCCAGCGTGCCCGCGCCGTTGGCGATCCCCGCGACATAACCGTTGGAGGTAAACGTCTTCATGGCCGCAACCTGATAGGTGGAAAGGTTCAGTCGCGCGTGCAGCGGCCCGACCGGTGCCTCGACTTTAAAGCCTGCCAGATATTCGTGACGGCTGGTCCGCGACAGGTTCGCGCCCGCGGCATTCCAGGTGCGACCGAGCGTCGCCACGCGCCCCTCGTAAAACGGATTGCCGCTCGCATCCTTAAGATAGGTCTCGGGTGCAAACTGGCGATCGAGGTTCCACCAATAGATGAATAGCGCCTGCGCCTTGACCGTACCGTCGTCGTAGCCGAGCTTCAGCTTGGTCTGCGACTGGGTGATGTCGGCGGGCGACTGCGCGGCAAAAATCGGCGCGGCCGTGCCGTCGGGAAGGCGGGTCAGCGTGGCCGGGTCGCTCACCGCGCCGGTGACCGCAGCGCCGACCGCGGTTCCAGTGACGGGGGTCAGGAAATACCAGCTCATCGGCTGGCCGCGGTTCTGCAACAGCCGCGAGGAGAGGCGCAGCGATAGCGGCCCGTCCTTCTGCTTCAGCGCGAAACCGCCCTCGACCGAATAGCCCGGATAGCGCCGGTCGGTCGCATATTGGCGATACGGCTGGACGAACCCTTGCGTCGTCACGAACGCCTCGGTCCCCTCCGGATCCTTGGTCGTGATGTTGACGATCCCGCCCATCGAATTGCCGACATAGCGCGACGAATAGGGGCCATAGACAATATCGAACTGGCGGACCTCGCCGGGCCCGACCGCGCCCCATTTGGGCGAGAAGCCGAACGAATTGCCGAGAAAGTTTGAGACCACGAAGCCGTCGAGCATCACCAGCGTTCGCGCACTTTGCGTCGAATGCGTCCCGCGAAAGCCCGGCACGCCGTTTGAATCACCGATGAAGCGTTTGCGCACGAAGAAGTTCGGCGCGTATTTCATCAGGTCTTCGACATTGAACGCGTTGACGGCGGCGAACTGTTCCTCGCCGAGCGAGACCGACAGCCCGCGCGGCGCAATCTCGATCGGGCGGTCGCGTTGGCCGACGACGAGGATCGTGTCCTCAGCGGCGGTGCCGGCAGCCACATCAGCGGGCGTTGGTGCGTCTGCCGCGAACGCAGCGGTATTGACGCAGGCAAGTGCGGCGCACGATATGTGCGCAAGTAAACGATCGATCACGGGAAATTCCTGACGCTGATCACGGACGGCCGCGAACACGCGGCGGCGGGTTAGATCAGGCTCGGTGGTCCGGTAGCGGGAGGTGGCGGCGCGGCAAGCCCTTGCCCGACGACGAGCATTTGCCGCGTGATCAGCGCGACTGCGACGGACGATAGGGCAGGCAGCGTAATTGCGGAGGCTTGGGGCAGGTCCAGCCCCAGCGCGAGCACACCGAACCCGCAGGGTTGGGGATCGTGATGCCCGCTCTTGGGTGCTTCCTTGTGGATTTTGCCATCACGGTCGATCCACGCCGTCTGCGCACCCATGCCCGTGCAGATCGATATGCGGAACATCCCGTCGACGCCGCTCGTCGGCATCCAACCCGCAGGGATCAGCACACGCAGCAGCATCGCGCAGGAAAGGATTGCGAGCGCGACTCGGTGATCGACCATGCGCATGCGGCGAAGCATGGCTCCGCTATCAATAACGGCAGTTCGTTTTGCAATTGCGAAACGATGCGCTCTGAAGGGACGTGCTCAATCGTCGAGCGGCGAGCGCACCGGCTGCGCCGCCTTATGAGCAATGGCGGCTTTGTCGGCAGAATTCGTTAGCATTCTCTCATTTCCAAGGCTGAAGTCGCTGGATGTTGTTCGCTTTTGTGCTGTCCACTACCGCGAAAACCTGTTTGATCGTTGCATGGATGCACGACGAACGCCGATTCCAACGACCGTCTGGGTGCTCGGCTTCATCAGCATGCTCATGGATATCTCGTCCGAGATCATCCACGCGCTGCTGCCGCTGTTCCTGACCGCGACGCTCGGCATCAGGGTCGCGATGGTCGGGCTGATCGACGGCGTGGCCGAGGCGACCGCGTCGATCACGAAGGTACTCTCAGGTTATCTCTCTGACCGGATGGGCAAGCGCAAGCCCCTGATCCTGATCGGCTACGGGCTTGGCGCGCTGTCGAAACCGTTGTTTGCGCTTGCAGGCACTGCGCCGGTGATCATGGGGGCGCGGTTTGCCGATCGCATCGGCAAAGGACTGCGCGGTGCACCGCGCGACGCGCTCGTGGCGGATGTGACCCCGCCCGAGATTCGGGGACGCGCGTTCGGGCTGCGCCAGTCGATCGACACGCTGGGCGCGTTTCTCGGCCCGCTGATCGCGATCGCGGCGATGGCGACATTCTCGAGCGACATGCGCGCCGTGTTCTGGCTCGCGGCCATTCCAGCGGGCGTTGCGGTCCTGCTAGTGCTCGTGGGGTCGAGGATGCCGAGCAGCCTTCAGAGAAGAGCGAAGTGCGCGTTCCCGTTCGCATCGACGATCTGCGGCGGTTCCCACGCGCATTCTGGTCGCTTGTCGGTATCGGCGCAGTGTTCACGCTTGCGCGTTTCAGCGAGGCGTTCCTGATCCTGAAAGCCAATGCGGAAGGCTTGCCGCTCGCACTGACCCCACTCGTGCTCGTCGCGATGAATGCGGTTTACATGCTTGCGGCCTACCCGCTCGGCAGCCTTTCGGATCGAGCGAGCGCCAGGACGATGCTAATCGGTGGTCTGGTCGCGTTGATCGCCGCCGATCTCGCGCTTGCCTTGCTGCCGGGTGTCGCGGGTGCGTTCGTCGGCATCGCGCTGTGGGGTGTCCATATGGCGGCGACCCCAGGGCTGTTCGCCAAGCTCGTCGCGGATCGTTCACCTCCCGCATTGCGCGGCTCGGCTTACGGCGTGTTCAATCTCGTTACCGGCGTGTCACTACTGGTAGCGAGCGTGATCGCAGGGGTTGCTTGGGATGCCATCGGACCGACCGCGACTTTCATGTTGGGGGCGATCTTTGCCCTTGCCGCGCTCGTCGGATTGGCCTTCGCGCGGACGAACGATCAGCAGATTTGAATAGCTCGCATCTGCATCACCGACTCGCTTCGTTGCGGATGAACGGACGGCAGCTGACGCGGTCTGCGATGAAAGAATGGCTCGTATCGCAAGCCTGGTTTGGTCGTTGACCACCACGCTTGGTTGCGAGACACGTCAGGTTTTGGATACAATCGCAGCAACTTCGCGCGATGCAGGTTCGACGCGTTCCGAATATCGATCGACCAGCTGCGCGCCGTGCGGCCGCAAGAGCACGGTGAATCGCACCAGTTCCTCGACCACGTCGACGATGCGGTCGTAATAGGGCGAGGGCCGCATTCGGCCGGCGTCGTCGAACTCCTGATAGGCCTTGGCGACGCTGGACTGGTTGGGAATGGTGAACATCCGCATCCAGCGACCGAGCAGGCGCAGCGTGTTGACGCTGTTGAACGATTGCGAGCCGGCGCTGACCTGCATCACGGCAAGCGTTCGTCCCTGCGTCGGGCGCATCCCGCCCATGGCGAGCGGCAGATGATCGATCTGCGTTTTCATGATGCCCGTGATCTGGCCGTGGCGCTCGGGGCTGCACCAGATTTGCCCTTCGGACCACAGGCTGTGCTGACGGAGCTCGGCGACCGCGGGGTGATCGTCACCTGCGATTTGGTCGGGAAGCGGCAGGTCGGACGGGTCGAAAATGCGCGTCTCGCACCCGAAGTAATGCAGCAAGCGGGCGGCTTCCTCGACGACGAGACGCGAGAAGGAGCGGTCGCGCAAGCTGCCATACAGGAGCAGTATCCGCGGGGGTGGCGCGTCCGGCCCAAGCCCGGCAGCCGGATTGCGCGACAAATGCTCGGCGTTGAGCGCCGGGAGATGGTCGAGCGCGGGCAGAGTGCGCAGCCGGGTGTGCAAGGTCAACGTGCGGTGCCCGGAACACTGTCGGGAAACCAGCGCCCCCCGAGCCAATAGGCGACACTGACCAGCGCGATCAGCACCGGCACTTCGACGAGCGGCCCGATGACCGCTGCAAAGGCGACCGGGGACGCGAGCCCGAACGCGGCGATGGCGACGGCGATCGCAAGCTCGAAATTGTTACCCGCCGCGGTGAACGCGACCGCTGTGGTGCGCGGATAATCGGCAGCAATCAGCTTGCCCATCCAGAAGCTGATGAGGAACTGGACGATAAAGTAGATCGTCAGCGGGATGGCGATGCGCACCGCGTCATACGGCAGCCGCACCACATCACCGCCCTTCAGGGCGAACATCGCGACGATGGTGAATAGCAGCGCGAACAGTGTGAGCGGCGCGATGCGCGGCAGGAAGCGGTGACGGTACCAGCCCTCGCCACGCCGTGCGACCAGGATGCGCCGTGTGAGAAAGCCCGCCAGGAACGGGATGCCGAGATAGGTGAGGACCGCACCCGCGATGGTCGCGAAGCTGACGTCGATTACGCTGCTCTCTAGCCCGAGGAGCGGTGGCAGGACGGCGAGGAAAATCCAGGCATAGACGCTGAAGAACAGCAGCTGGAACACCGAGTTGAACGCGACGAGTGCCGCGACATATTCATTGTCGCCGCGCGCGAGCTGATTCCAGACGAGCACCATCGCGATACAGCGCGCAAGACCGATCAAAATCACGCCGGTCATGTATTCGGGCTGGTCGCGCAGGAAGATGACCGCAAGCGCGAACATCAGGACGGGGCCGATGACCCAGTTCTGGACGAGCGAAATCGCCAGCACACGGCGGTCGGCGAAGACGCGTGGCAGTTCCTCGTAGCGGACGCGCGCGAGCGGCGGGTACATCATGAGGATCAGACCGATTGCGATCGGCACGTTCGTCGTCCCGATCGACAGCGCGTCGATCGCCGCGGGCAGGCCAGCGAAGACCGTGCCGAGCAGCACGCCCAGCGCCATGGCGAGGAAGATCCACAGCGTCAGATAGCGGTCGAGGAAGGAGAGCCGCGGACGCGGCGCAAGAGCTTCAGTCATGCTGCGGGTCAGGCCGTTGCTTCGGCGCGGGTCGCACCTTCGCTCTGTCCGATTTCGCGCAGCTTGCGCGCAAGCGCCATCTGGTCGAGCGAGGCAAGCGGCAGCGAGAGGAAGAGGCTGATCCGGTTCTGCATGAAGCGCAGGGCCTGCAGGAACGCATCGCGCTGTCCGGACCCTTCGACAGCGGCCGGGTCCTCGATGCCCCAATGCGCCGTCATCGGATGTCCCGGCCAGATCGGACAGGTCTCGCCCGCGGCCGCATCGCAGACGGTGAAGATGAAGTCGAAAACCGGCGCTCCAGGTGCTGCAAACTCGTCCCAGCTTTTCGAGCGCAGATCGTGCGTGTCGAAGCCGAGCCCGCCGAGAATATTCAGCGCCATCGGATGCACGGCGCCTTTGGGAAAGCTGCCCGCGCTATAGGCGCGGAAGCGGCCTTCGCCATCGCGGTTGAGCAGTGCCTCGGCGAGGATCGAGCGTGCCGAGTTGCCCGTGCAAAGAAACAGGACGTTGTAAGTCTGGTCGCTCATCATGCGGCTCCTCGCGCAGGTTGCTGGATATGTTCGGGGTTGCACGACGCATCGGCATCGCAGGCCGCGCCGCCGCAGCAATTTTCCATGAGATAGCCGATCAGCGCGGTCATCGCGGCATAGTCGGCCGTATAGATCAGCGACCGGCTCTCGCGCCGTTGCCGGATCAGCCCGCTGCGCGTGAGATGCGCCAGGTGGAACGACAGCGTACTGCCGGGCATGCCGAGCCGCTGCGCGATGATGCCAGCGGGCAGTCCGTTCTGGCCGGCTTGCACCAGCAGCCGAAACAGCGCGAGCCGATGCTCCTGCGCCAGCGCGGCAAGCGCGTCGACGATGCCGTTGGTCTCCGTGAACTTTTCCATGGTCATCGAATAAAGCTTGCGGCCGACCTGTGTCAACGATATTTCCAGAGAAGTCGTTGCATGGGGGTTCGATTGCGCTATCCGGCCATCTGCCTCCTGTTCGCCACTGTGCTATCCGGTCCCGCACTTTCGCAAAGCGCCAGTCCGCAGACGGCGCCGTCGCCCTGGTCGTTGCATGAAGCGCTCGGCGCGTCGGACGATCTCAAGCTGTCAGGCACGTTCCGGTTGCGATTGGACAGCATCGCCGGGCAGCCGCGGGCCGGATTCGAGGACGCCTCGAACACGCTCAATGTTCGCACGTCGCTGTTCGCGGAGTATCGCACTGGGCCGCTGCGCATCGGTGCGGAAGTTTATGACAGCCGCGCCTATTTTGCGCGTGACCGGACGCCGATCTCCACGGGCGAAGTCAATGTCTTCGAGCCGGTTCAGGCCTATGCCGCGCTCGACTTCGACCGACCGATTGGCGCTGGGTCGAAGGCGACGCTGCAGGCCGGACGCTTCGTGCTCAATCTCGGGTCGCGGCAATTGGTCGCCGCCGCCGACTATCGCAACACGACCAACGGCTATACCGGGCTGCGCGGCGACCTGACCCTTCGCAAGGGGTGGCCGCGACGGCGATCTGGGTGCTACCCCAGCTGCGCCTGCCGGAGGATGGCGCCTCGTTGCGCGACAACTCCTTTGCCCTCGACCGGGAAGGCACCGACAGTGTGTTATGGGGCGGGCTGGTTAGTCAGCCCGGGCGTGGCCTCAATGCCGAGGCCACCTATCTGCGCTTCGTCGAACGCGACCGGCCATCCCGCGCGACCCGCGATCGCGCGCTCAATACGCTTGGTCTGCGCGTCTTCCGCGCACCGGCGCTCGGCCGCGTCGACTTCGAAGTCGAGCCTTTCTATCAATGG
Organism: Sphingomonas sp.; assembly: GCA_965249015.1. GTDB lineage: Bacteria > Pseudomonadota > Alphaproteobacteria > Sphingomonadales > Sphingomonadaceae > Sphingomonas_O. Next base: position 514,887 of record CBDFLB010000003.1, read on the forward strand.
GGATCGGTCAGCGCCGGTTCTGGACAGGGCGCAGCAACGCTATCCGTGTCGGCAACGTTCATCCATGCCGACATCGGCTACAGCTTCACGCATCCGCTGAAGCCGCGGCTCTCGCTGCGCTTCGACCGGGCGTCGGGCGATGCGCCGGGATCGACGTTCAGCCGGTTCGACACGCTGTTCGGCATGCGTCGCGCCGAAATCGCGCCGTCGGGGCTTTACAACAGCGTTGGCCGCGCCAATCTGCTTTCGCCTGGCGTCCGGTTCGAGCTGGCCCCGTCGCGACGCAGTGACCTGTTCGTGCAGTATCGCCCGCTGTGGCTGGCCTCGCGCACCGACACGTTCCCGACCACGAACCTCCGCGATCCGGGCGGTGGCTCGGGCCGCTTTGCAGGGCACCAGATGGAGGCCCGGCTGCGGCACTGGCTCTTGGTCGACGCGCTGCGTTTCGAGGCGAACCTGCTCTATCTCGCCAAGGGTCGCTTCCTGCGCGACGCGCCGCAGGTGCCACAGAACGGCAATACGCGCTACGGTTCTTTGAACCTCACGGCATTTTTTTGAGCGCACCGTATCGGGCAGGCACGCGCTTCACCGCAGGTCGGTCTTCATTAACAAAGGGCAGGTTTTGACGGCTTTCTTTCTGTCCGCCAACGGCAGGAATGTTGGCGGGAGCCGTCGCAAAACACGTTGCCGCGCCGACATGTTAACCTTTTGAGCACCTTCCCCGCGTAGGCTGCGGTAGCAGCCCGGAAGGCGTCTACATGGGCGTTTCAGATCTCGATCCCGATGCCCATGGACGGCGTCCTTGGAACTCAGGCAACATGGTTGGCGCGAAGCGCCCTCTTAAACCGCGCGACGTCTGGGCGATCCGCTTTTTTCTCGACGAGCATCGGCGGTTGCGCGACCGAGCGCTGTTCGACCTTGCAATCGACAGCAAGCTGCGCGGCTGTGACATCGTCAAGATGAAGATAGGCGACATCGTCGCGGGAGGAGTGCTTCGAACGCGCGCGACCGTAATCCAGCAGAAGACCAGTCGGCCCGTCCAATTCGAGCTGATGACTGAGGCGCGCAACACGCTCCACACTTGGCTTACGCGACGCGGCGGCACGCTCGACGATTTCATCTTTCCGAGGCGCGTGAACTACATGGGCCACCTGAGCACGCGCCAATATGCGCGCCTTGTCGACGAGTGGGTCGGTGCCGTCGGCTTGAATGTCGCCGAGTACGGCACGCACTCGATGCGGCGGACGATGGCATCGTTGATTTACAAGGCGACCGGCAACCTGCGCGCCGTGCAGATTCTGCTCGGCCATACCAACATCGAGAACACCGTTCGCTATCTTGGCGTCGATATCGACGACGCGATCACGCTCGCTGAGCGAACCGAAATTTGACCGGGACGGTTCCTCTTGGCGGCGAAGAGCCGCTTTTCGCCCTGTAAAGGCTCAACTGGTCTCAAAGACGCCCTTCGTCCTATTGAACGGCTGGCATTGTTGGCGGAAACGGCCCGGCGGCTGTCGATCCAGATGTTGCCCTTCCAGTCCAGCGCTCGGCGTTCCCGACAGCAGACAGACCGTTTTGCCGGGCTTAGCACGACGGGCGCTAGTGAAGTGCAACCCCCAGCCCCGCGGCGCTTGCAGACTTCAAGATCATCTTGCGAACGCAGCGCGGTGCGCTCTTTCCTCGATACGGGGTCGAGATCGTACAGTTAAAACGCGGGGGTCAATTTGCGGCACGCTCTGCTAGGATGGGTCGACGGCGCGATGATGGCCGGCGCTTGGTGTAGGAGCTGGAAGCATGTCAAAGACCAACAGCTTGATACTGTTGGCTGCCTACTTCTTGGCGACCAGCCCAATTTGTGCGCTGGCGGCCGCGACACCTCTGGAACCGGGGACAATTTCGATCGAAACAAGCTCCATCGGTCCGGCTCAAGGTTACTCAGTCGACGCCTTCTCAGCTGCCCTAGTCGACGCGCTCGCGTCCAGAAACTACACCGTTCTGGAGGGTCATGGCCATGCGCGCATGGTTGCCGAGTTACTGTTGACCCAAGTGGAAATTGGCACAGCGAATACGAGGGTGCCGCCAGCCGAAAAACCAAAGTTTGCGGGACGCGGTGTTGCAGGCGTCGGGGGAAACATAACCGTGCCGCTGCAATTCGGGAAAATGAAGGTCGTGCCCATCCTGCAGACCCGTCTTGAAATTCGTATCAAAAAGCTCGACGCGGACGTCGTTCTGTGGAGCGGCACTGCCCTGACTGTCCGCCCATTGAATTCTGACAACGGACAAGAAAAAGTCGTCGCGGCTGACTTAGTTCAGGCTATATTTAGAGCTTACCCCGCCCAACCCGACAGCGTCATTACTGTTCCATAAACGTGATTGTCCTGGTCGCGGTCGAATTCGGCGACAGCGTTCGAGCCGGTTTGCGGGCGTTGGATGCAAACGTTTGCTGTGTGAACGCACTTTGCCTAAGCTCGTGTAGCTCGCGTATCGTCGAGCATGGGAGAGCGGCGTGACAGCAATGAGTTCGGGCTGGACGAAACCGACCTTGTCGCTCGCGCGGATTGCCCAGATGAACATCGGGTTCCTCGGACTCCAGTTCAGCTTCGGATTGCAACAGAGCAACATGGGGCCGATCTACAGCTATCTCGGCACCGACGAGGCGACGATGCCGTTGCTGTGGCTGGCGGGCCCGATGACGGGGCTGATCGTCCAACCGATCGTCGGGGCAATGTCCGACCGCACTATTTCTCGCTGGGGCCGACGGACTCCGTATTTCCTGACCGGCGCCATGCTCTGCGCGCTCTGCCTGCTAGCGATGCCGTTCAGTCCGACGCTGCTGGTCGCGGCAAGTCTGCTCTGGGTTCTGGACGCGGCCAACAACATTACGATGGAGCCTTATCGAGCCTATGTCAGCGACCGGCTGACCCCGCCACAGCGACCCTTCGGGTTCCTGTCGCAAAGCGCGTTCACGGGGCTGGCACAGACCCTTTCGTACCTGACGCCGTCGCTGCTGGTGTGGTGGGGGTTCAGCCGCGATGCCGTCGATGCCAACAATATTCCTGTGATCACGCGGATGGCGTTCATCATCGGTGCAGTGCTGTCGATCTCGACGATCCTGTTTTCGGTGCTGCGCGTCCGCGAACTGCCCTTGAGCACTGCCGAATTGGCTGACATCCGTCGTGCGCCGATATCGGCGCGGCAGACGCTGCGCGATATTGCCGACGCCATTCGCGACATGCCGGCGCCGATGCGGCAATTGGCACCAGCGATGCTGTGCCAATGGTATGCGATGTTCTGTTACTGGCAGTATGTCAGCTTCGCGATCGCACGATCGCTGTTCGACACGGCGGATCCGGGTTCGGCCGGATTCCGCCAAGCGGTCCTCGTCAACGGGCAAGTCGGCGCGTTCTATAACTTCGTCGCGTTTGCGGGTGCATTCGCGATGGTGCCGTTTACACGCCGTCTTGGCGCAAAGCCGGTCCATGCAGGATGCCTCGTTGCGTCGGGGCTCGCGATGCTCACGATTCCGCAAATGACAAGCGAGGCGGGGCTGTTCGTGACAATGGTCGGCATAGGGCTCGGCTGGGGCAGCATGATGGGCAACCCCTATGTGATGCTCGCCGATTCGATCCCGCCCGAGCGCACGGGCATTTACATGGGCATCTTCAACATGTTCATCGTCATCCCGATGCTCATTCAGACAGTAACGATGCCGCTGATCTATCGGCCGCTCTTGGGAGGCGATTCGCGCAACGTGCTGATGCTAGCCGGATTCCTCATGCTTGCTGGAGCCATGGCCACGATGATGATCCGCCGCGTCGGCGCAGCGGTGACCTCAGATAAGGCGAAAAAATGACAGGTTTACATTTCCTTTCCAAGCGCATGCTGTTCATCGCGATCACCCTTTTTGCTGGTGTGCACAGCCCTGCCTTTGCGCAGACCGGGCCGGCGGAGGTGTTCGGGCCGCTTTTTTCTGCCGTACAGAAGCAACGCGTGTTTGCCGACAGTAAGACGTTCGCCGACGCTGAGCCGCTTGACACACCGACGGCGATTCTAATGCGCTACGAAACCGAGAACCCTGTCGGCGTCGATCAATCGCGTGCCTTTGTTACGCGCAACTTCCACTTATCGCAGGACGCGCGACCGGCCGGTTTGCGTGACCACATTCGCAGCTTGTGGTCGCCATTGACGCGCCCCCCACTTGCATCGAGCAAGTCTGGGGGATCGGCCATCGCCCTTCCCGCAGCCTATGTCGTTCCTGGCGGTCGATTCGGCGAAATGTATTATTGGGACAGTTATTTCACGATGCTGGGCCTGAAGGCGGATCATCGCAACGAACTCATCGACGCGATGGTGGAGAACTTCACAAGTCTAGTCGAGCGTTACGGGATGATTCCCAACGGCACGCGGACCTACTATCTCTCGCGCTCGCAGCCACCGTTCTTTGCTGCCATGCTGGCGCTGACCGCTCCGGTCGAAAGGAAGACCGAACTGCGCCGCTTAAAGGCGTTGCGCGCCGAGCACCGGTTCTGGACACGTGGCGAGGATTGCATCGGACACGACGATGCGTGCGAGCATGCAGTCCGCTTGCCCGACGGTTCGATCTTGAACCGATACTGGGACGCCAAAGACAGCCCAAGGGATGAATCCTATGCCGAGGACTTGATCACAGCGGCGCAACATACGCGACCGGCGCGCGACACCTACCGCGATCTTCGCGCTGCGGCCGAAAGCGGGTGGGACTTTTCGTCGCGCTGGCTCGCCGAACCGAATAATCTCTCGACAATCCGAACGACGCAGATCGTGCCGATCGACCTCAATAGCCTTTTATGGCAACTTGAGCGCAAAATTGCCGAGCGCTGCGCGCATGTTGATCGATCTTGCGCCCGATCCTTTGCGATGCGCGCCGACGCACGCCGCGCGGCGATAATGCGTTACCTCTGGGACGATGCCGGGGGTCGCTTCGCGGACTGGGACCGCGTCACACAAAAGCAGACACCTGTTGTTTCGGCAGCCACGCTTTATCCTTTGTTTGTCGGCCTTGCGACGCCAGCGCAGGGACGCGCCGTCGCCGCCACGGTACGCCTGCAGCTGCTGGCACCCGACGGGCTTCGCACGACGTTGACCCGCACGGGCCAACAATGGGACTCGCCCAATGGCTGGGCACCGCTGCAATGGATCGCGGCAGATGGGCTCGCGCGCTACGGCGAAAACGATACTGCCCGCAGCATCGCACGCCGCTGGATCGCTACCGTAGACCGTGGCTTTCGAGAATCGGGAAAGCTGCTCGAGAAATACGATATCGAGCAGCACCATGTTGGCGGGGGCGGCGAGTATCCGCTGCAGGATGGGTTTGGCTGGACCAACGGCGTCACCAGCGCCTTGCTCGAACGTTATCCCGACCTCGATCCGGGGCTCGAGCGTTAGTTGCCTACCATGGGCGTATTTGGCCGCTCAAATCTACAGGGCGTGCGCCCAGTGGCAATCCTTGATATTACAAACGATTGCACCCAGTGTAGCGACACGACCGACTGCGTCGACTAAAAGGTTTGGAAGTATGACGCCTTTCCAGTGGTTGCCGGTACACGTCGCTGCAATCGCGGCGCGACCGCATTCCGTGGCACCGAAGTTCACACGCGAACAGGCGTCCGTCATGCTTCCCGAACACGACGTTTGGGATCGGTGGCCGGTGCTACGAGACGACGGCACGCTCGCAGAGATCGCCGGCGGACTCCTCGTCATTGCGCTGACGGCCGCAAAAGCGCCCGACCCCGAGGACCGCCATCATAACGCACGGCTTCGCCTGTTCCACTTTGTGGCCGATACCTGGCGCGATCTTGGGCCGGTACTGCCGTTGTCATTGTCGCCTGGCACGCGCGAATGGGCAGGATCGGCGACCCTCGCGGGCGACGACGCTTCGGTCACACTGTACTTCACTGCAGCTGGCCGGAAAGGCGAAGCAGCGTTAAGCTTCACGCAACGCCTGTTCGAGAGCGAGGCGCGATTGCTGATGGCCGCCGATGGGCCGACGCTGTCGAACTTCCAGACTCCAGTGGAGAGTGTTCCCGCCGACGGTGCGCTTTACGAAACAGATATGACAGGCGGCGGCGCAATTGGCACGATCAAGGCCTTTCGCGATCCTTATTTTTTCCGAACCGAAGATGGCGATGCGTGTTTGCTGTTCACAGCATCCGACCCGACAATTGCCAGTGAATGGAACGGTGTCATCGGTATTGCGCAAAGAAACGGGCGAAACTGGGAGTTGCGACCGCCGCTTGTGCGCGCAGATGACGTGAACAATGAACTCGAGCGCCCGCATATCATAGAGGCGCACGGATCAACTTATCTGTTCTGGTCAACGCAGGAAAAGGTTTTCAGGGCCGATGGACCAAAGGGCCCGACCGGGCTTTACGGCGTCGTCGCCGATCGCTGGGGTGAACCCTGGCGACCCCTGAACCAAACCGGGCTTGTTTTCGCCAATCCGGGCGATGCTCCGTTTCAGGCATACAGCTTTCAGGTGCTCCCCGACCTGTCGGTTTGGAGCTTTGCCGACATGCCCGGCGTGCACGACATGCCCGTCGGTGCCGCGCAGCGCCGCGCGGCGTTCGCCGGCGGCGCGGCCCCGGTGTTGCATCTTCGATTGAACGGCGACGAGGCCAATCTGATTGTGTCATAACGGCTCAGCGCCCTGCACTGGCACCCCGCTCGTCTTGTCGTAGGCGAAAAGTGGTCTATCGTCAGTCCGATGGGGACGGAACATTTCGTAAGTCAGGGTGCCGCGCAGCGCGTGCGAACGATTACCGATCTCGCCCGGATTGCGGGCGTTTCGGCGGGAACGGTTTCCCGGGCATTGACGGGAAGTCCGCTTGTCAACGCGCGGACGCGCGAAAAGATCGAGGCGATTGCCCGCGAGCATGATTTCCGCCTCAACCAAATGGCCAGCCGTTTGCGGACAAAGCGTACGGGAATGATCGGCGTGGTCATACCGCTTGGGCATGAGCGGCACCAGCACGTGTCCGACCCATTCTTTATGACAATGCTTGGTGCGCTCGCCGACCTGATAACCGAAAGCGGGCACGATCTGGTGCTGTCGCGTGTCATTCCCGACAGTGACAATTGGCTTGTCCGCATTGTGGATTCGGGCATGCTCGATGGCGTGCTTCTTATCGGTCAATCGGACCAGTTTGAGGCGATCGAACGCGTTGCTGCGCGATATCACCCGCTCGTCGCGTGGGGACAGTACCAAATCGGCCAGAAACATTGTTCGGTCGGGTTGGACAATGTGGCTGCGGGCGGACTTGCTGCGAACCACCTTATCGCAGGAGGCGCGCTTCGACTTGCCTTTCTGGGAGACATACGGGCTGTCGAAATCGCGGCTCGATATAAAGGGTTTCAAGCTGCTGCGAACGCTGCGGGTATCGACGCTGCACTGTTGCCGATCCATCTCGCTATCGACGATATGGGAGCTGACATTACCCGGCAAGTCGCATTGATCGAGGGCCGCTTCGACGGCGTTCTTGCAGCCTCCGACATGATTGCGATGCGAACGCTACGCGCGCTCGCCGACCGCTCGATCAACGTTCCGCGCCAAGTCGCAGTGATTGGCTTCGACGATCTCGCGCTCGCGATGCATACGGTTCCTCGGCTCACTACCATCCGGCAGGATATAGCCAAGGGTGCCGCCGCAATGATCGACAAGCTGTTCCGGCGTGTCGCTGGGGAAGAAACCGAGCCGGCAGTCATGCAACCAGAATTAATTGTCCGCGACTCGGCCTGAAGGCTCCGCACATCGGTCTCTTCACGTCGACAACAAACGTTTGCATTAAAATGTAAACGCGTTAAGCTCCACCATGACCCGTTCGACAAGAAGGGGCAATGCGGGAGGAACCCATGACAATGCGGATCACCATAAGAGCTGCGATGCTCGCGAGCGCTGCCTTCCTAGCAACGCCCGGCTTAGGCCAGGTCGTCACGCCCGCCCCAGCGGACGACGCTGTCGATGGGACAGAAATCATTGTCACCGGTCAGACGACTCCCAACCGCCCGTTGATTACGGCATCCGCCGATATTACGATCGCGACCTCGGAAGATATCAGCCGCAAGGCACCCCGTTCGACAGCAGACCTGCTCGAACTTATTCCGGGCATCTTTGTCGAAGGAACGGCCGGCGAGCTTTCGAACAATTATTCGGTGCGCGGCCTGCAGGGCGGCGGTCAGCGCTTTATCCAGCTGGAGGAAGACGGCCTTCCCGTCGTCTACCCGGGCGGCGGCGCGGACTTTTTCTTCTCGGAAGACATCACGATCGATCGCCTTGAGGCAGTCAAAGGCGGCTCATCGGGCGTCCTTACCGTGAACGGCGCTGGCGCGACGATCAATTTCATTTCCAAGAAGCCCAATTTCGTTAAGACCGAAGGGATTGCGCGCGTCACGGCCTATAACTATGGACTGAAGCGCGGCGACTTTTACTTTTCGTCGCCGATTGCCGAAAATCTTTCTTTCAACGTCGGCGGCTATATCCAGTCCACGCCCGGTGTGCGGCGCAACCCGTTCAATTATGACGGTTATCGTGTAAAGGCGATGCTTGAATATCGCTTTCCGAGTGGCGGCTTTGCGCGTTTGACGGGCAAGGTCGGTGATCTGAAGGCGGCCTATTATGCTGACCAGCCCTACGCCTATGTCAACGGCAAGCCAGGCAGCATTCCTGGGCTCGACACTCAGTTCGGTAACATCGGCGGCGATGCGTTCGCGCGCATTTCGGTTCCCGTATCGACTTTTGTTGAGGCCGACGGATTTCGCGATTTCCGGCTGACCGAAGGCGTCCGCGTAAAGACCAAACAGCTCCGCCTCGACATCGAAGTTCCCGTGTCCGAGTCGGTCCAGCTGTTCGGACGCGCACGCTATCTGGGCCTGACCGACGATTTTAATGGCCTGTTCGCGGGTTCGGGCACCGGCAATGCCGGACTCGCCAGCGCTGTCACCTATCTGACCCCCGGAGCGGCGTCCCCGATCAACGATCTGTTGACCTTGGGAACAGCAGCGTTTCCGACGCGCACGCGTTTCGGCATCAAGAATCTGCGCACCGGTGTGGTGACGGGATCGAACAATACCGCCGCGCTGAACGCGCTCAACGGCAACGGCTTCCTTCAGCAGACGACGCTCAATCATGATTTCCAGTCCGGCCATGATTTCGGCTCTAACGTCGGCGCGCGTTGGGAAGTGGATAACGGTCGCTTCAAGAATTCGCTCACGGCAGGAGTCCTTTACTACGATGTGCGGCGGTCGCAGAATCAGTCGGCGACTGCCGCCGTCGTCAACGACGTCAGGACAAACAGCGATATTTACGACATCGTCGCGCTCGACGCCGCCAACAATGTCATCGGTACGCTGAGCGATAACGGCCTGATTTCCTATGGCAATTGGGGCGGCGGCATCAGGCAGTCGAGCGATAAGTCGCTGTCGCTTTATCTCAACGACGAGCTTGCGATCGGCGACCTTCGCATTGACGGAGGGATCCGCTGGGAAAGCGACCGGGCCGAGTTCCGCGACGGCAATACCGCCGCTGTCAACCAGCCGGTTCAGCCGGGCGTCGTCGGCGTTGTGCGCAATGTTGGCTCGACGTTCAATGGCACCTACACCGTGACGAACAGAACCCAACGCAAGGCCGCTTACACGGTCGGCGCAAACTACCTCTTCACGCCCAATTTCTCTGTCTATGCGCGCTATGCCAGTGGGTTTCAGACGAACGGCGTCAACCCGACGACGGGAATCAAGCTTTACGAAGTTGGCGTTCGCGTTCAATATCAAAAATTCATCAATGCGTCGCTGACCGTGTTCAAGACCGATTTCAAGGACCAATTTTATAATTTCATCGACCCGACTGATCCGACACGGCAGACCGGGTTTCAGGCCGATCTCAGTACTAAGGGCATCGAACTGGATGCGGTCATCCGCCCAGTCGAATGGTTCTCGATCGACCTCAATGGCGTTCTGCAAGAGCCCAAGCTGAACAATTTGCGGCTCAACGGCGTTCCGCAGCCGACCTTCAACGGCAACCGGCCTGAACGAACACCGGCAAAGTTGTTCACGATCACTCCGACGTTCAAACTGCCGCACGGTCTTGGCGAGATTTACGGACGTTACAAATACGTTGGTCGCATCTTTGCCGATTCGGGCAATGGCGTCGCGCTTCCGGCCTATGGCGTGACAAGCGTCGGCGTGTCGATCAACGCGACCGAAAATCTCCAGGTCAGCCTCAACGCCGACAACATATTCGACGTCGTCGGTCTGACCGAAGGCAATCCCCGTCAGGGCCAGACGCAGAATGCGAACTCCGGCTTTTTCTATGCACGCGGTATCGTCGGCCCGACTTATGGCGGTTCGGTGACGTTCAGGTTCTGATTATAGTGTAAACCGGGTTGAAGGGGGCGGCGGGCGCACGGGCGTTCCGCCGCCTTTTCGTTGGAGGATAGCGAATGCGTAAGATGCTGCGGTTCGTCACTGTCGCAGGACTCCTCGTGGCTACTTCGGCTGCCTCGCACCCCGCAAACCCCGAGATATCCTACCGGATCGACGAAGGGGACAATATCAACGCCTTCGTTCGCAACGGGCCAGTTGCCGCGCACTTGCTGCTACGATCGGGCAGCGATCCACGGATTCTCGTTGCCTTTCCGGCCGGAAACAGTGGCGTCGGTCTATGGTTCGACCGGACGGCCCGCCCCACTCAATGGGTGGTCGAGCGCGCGCCGTTGCCCGTAACCATCGGCAAGCTCAACGGCATCGTGACGATCGCCAGCATCGACGCCCCCGTGCTTGCGATCAAACAGGCCGTGTTGTCGAACGTCCGGTTCCTGCGCGATTATCAGGCGGTCGGCCGGTTTCCTTCCGAAATTGACGCCAAGCCTTCGATCGGCGGTGCGACGATCCGTTATCGCCGCGATCGCTTGGATGGAAATACGGGCTACGAACTTACCCTGCGCGTGCTCGATGGGCGCATCGAAAACGGCACGATCCGCGCCGCCGCAGGTCACCGCATCCGGTTGGAGATCACCGCACTGACGGGCGACATGCCGCTCACCCCGTTGCCGATCGGCGACGTATTGAACGATCGCGCCGCTACAGATCCGACGGCGCGCAATGCGCTTTCCTTCCTCAGCTACCGCGAAAAGTTTCTGGCGGGATCGTGGCGGTTCAACACTTACTTCGGTCGCGACACACTGATGTCGGTGCGCTTGCTGCTGCCCGCGCTGCGCCCTGCGGCGATTGAGGCTGGACTTGATTCGGTGCTCGCGCGGCTCTCGCCCGACGGCGAGGTGTCACACGAGGAGGGTATCGGCGAATTCGCCATCGTTCAAAACCAAAAGGCTGGACGCGAAAGCGATGTCGCCGAGCTCGACTACAAGATGGTCGACGATGACTATATGCTGGCTCCAGTTTTTGCTAAGTATCTCGAAGGCATTGGCCCGGAGCGCGGCAGGGCGTATCTCGCGAGGAAGCTCCGCAGCGAAGCAGCTCCGGGCACAAACGAAACCGTCGGCGCATCGCTCGTCCGCAACCTGCGCTTCGTGATCGCGCAGGCGACGCCCTTTGCCATCGCGCCTTCGACGAAGACCCTTATCGCGATCAAGGATGGCTTCATGGCCGGCCAATGGCGCGACAGCGACGAGGGTATCGGGCGGGGGAAATACCCGTTCGATGTAAACGCGGCACTTGTCCCGGCGGCCCTCGATGCCGCCGACACGCTCGTACGGGCGGGAGTACTCGATCCGTATCTACAACCCCAAGACCGTGCGCTGTTTGCCAAAGCTGGCACGATGGCGCGGGTCTGGCGCGATCAGGCTGCGCCCCTGTTCCGCATTCAATATTCCGCCAGCGAGGCACGGCAGCGCATCATCGCTTATTCGGCGAGCATCGGCATTTCAGCCGAACCGGCGGTTCGGGCGTTGGGGAACGATGTTGCCGCCTACCATGCTATTTCGCTTGACGGCGAGGGAAAGCCCGTCCCGATCGTCCATTCGGACGAAGGGTTCGTGCTGCTGTTCGGCAATCCCTCGACTGCCGATCTCGACACTTATGTGAGTGCTTTGATGCGGCCGTTTCCTGCCGGACTGATGACCGAAATCGGAATGCTGACCGCCAATCCTGTGTATGTCGATGGGCAAGCGCAGGCGCGCTTCACGTCGAGCGCTTATCACGGCACTGTCGTCTGGTCGTGGCAGCAGGCGCTGTTCGCCGCAGGCCTCGAGCGCCAGCTTGCCCGGCGCGATCTGCCGCCCGCCGTGCGTGCCAAGCTCGTGACGGCGCAAGCGTCGCTCTGGCGCGTAATCCGCGCGACGCGCGGATTGCAGAATTCCGAGCTCTGGTCGTGGGCCTATCGAGACGGTGGCTATCGCGCCTTAGCGTTCGGTGCCGGGCGCAACGATGTCGATGAGTCGAACGCCGCGCAATTGTGGAGCACTGTCTATTTGGCAGTGCAGCCGCCGCGCGCCATCATCCGCCCGCGAAAAACCCGGTGATCGTCAACCGACCTGTCTGCGGATCGGCAGGCAGCGCGCGACCAGTGGTAATCGCACCGCAGTGGACCAACCGCCCGCGATAGATCAGCGCGCGGTTGTAGTTGCCCGCAAAATGCCCGATGCGCTCGAAGATCGACGTGTCACCGTCGAGATAGGCGGGGGGCGGTTGCCCGTGCGTCCGCAGGTCATCATTCAGCTGCGCAAAATAACGGGCACTCCGGGCTCGATCGATCGTCTCGAAGCCGGTGCTGCGGTGGCGGTAAAAGGCGGTGCCGTCGTCACCAGTCGGCACGAGATAGTGAATAAGCGCAATGCGGCCGGGCTCAAGCCCATCGACATGCGGTAGCCGTTGTTGCAACGTGAGCGCCTCCGGGGCGGTCGTTACAATCGCAAAACAGACATCGAGTATCGAGACCTTCTCGCTGATGCCGAATATCTTGTTCAATACGCTGGCCAGAACCAGGCGCTGGTCGGCCAGATATGTGGCCGGAACCGGAGCCTTCAAGCCGGGGTAATGATCGCTGCCGCTTGCGAACCCCGCCGTCCGCGCGGCACGGCGAAGCGCCTCCGGATCGGCAGCGAAATCGTCGATCACCGCAACGGGCTCACCTTCGTTGCCGAGTCTGTGGACGGTGACGCTCGGCGGGTTCACCCCGATACCGTCGCGGCCATCTCGCCCGCCGGTTCGCCGATCAGTGCAGCGATCGCATCGTCATGGCGCGGCAGCGTCGTCACCGCGCGGGCGATGACCCCTTCGATCTGCTCGAGCTGACGGCGGTTCACGTCGGCGTCGAGCGTGTCGGCAAGCGGGCTATAGCCATTGGCAACAATGCCCTGCCCATTCAGCACTGCGAGCCAGCTGGCATCACGAAACAATTCGTCGTCGCTCAGCATTAGCCGTCCCGACCGGCGATACTGTTCCTCCTTTTCGATGAGCGTGTCGGGCAGCGCCATCGTCCGCGTATGCTGCCATAGCGGTTGATCGTGGCCCTGCGTTGCATGGTAGTGCAAAATTAAGAAATCCTTGATGCAGTCCATGTCGCGCCCGAACAGCGTGTTGAACTGCCGCGCGAGGGCAGGGTCGCAATCGCGATCCGGAAATAATGTGATTAACTTTGCGATGGCGCTCTGGATCAAGTGGATGCTCGTTGATTCGAGCGGTTCGAGGAAGCCCGACGACAGGCCGATTGCGACGACGTTCCTGGTCCACGCCTTGCGCCGGAACCCGGCCTTGAAGCGCAGGAAGCGGGGCTCTGCCAGCGCCGCGCCGTCGAGATTGGCGAGCAACGTCGCGGCAGCCTCGTCGTCGGACACGAATGCGCTCGAATACACATAGCCGTTACCCGTCCGGTGCTGCAACGGAATGCGCCACTGCCATCCGGCTGTGCGCGCGGTCGATCGCGTGTAAGGCGTCGTTTCGGCAACCCGCGCGCACGGCACTGCGGCGGCACGATCGCAGGGCAGCCAGTGCGACCAGTCTTCGAAACCGGCTTCGAGCGTGTCGCCGATGAGGAGGCTGCGAAAGCCCGAGCAATCGATGAACAGATCTCCGGCCAAGCGCTCACCCCGCTCGGTGGTGATAGCTTTGACAAATCCCGTTTCAGTTTCCTGTTCGACGTTTTCTAGCTTGCCCTCGTGGCGGCGGACGCCGGCTGCTTCAGCGATAGTGCGCAAATGGGCGGCGTAGAGCGATGCGTCGAAATGATAGGCATAGCCAAGCGTCGACAGGATCGAGCGCGGATCGTCCAACGGCTTGGCAAAGCGGTTTGCAGCAGCAAGTGGCGTGGCCAACGAATAGGCCGCGAGCGGCGAGGTCAGCCCGTCTGCACGTGCTTTGAGCCAGCGATGATGGAATGGCACTTGGCCCAGATCGACGCCGTAACGGCCGAAAGGGTGAAAATAGCGATGCCCCGGTCGCGCCCAATCAACGAACTCGATGCCGAGCTTGTAGCTTGCGTTGGTTGCGCGAACGAATGCGGCTTCGTCAAGTCCGATCAGCTCGTTGAACCAGTGGATCGTCGGAATCGTTGCTTCACCGACGCCAACGATCCCAATCGCATCCGACTCAATTAGATCGATTGTGATGTGACGACCAAAAGTCTTGGCGAGTGCCGTAGCCGTCATCCAACCGGCCGTACCTCCGCCCAAAATGACGACGCGCTCAACCCGGTCCATTAATCGTCCTTGCAGTCCATGCCCCTCGCTGGCAACATGCAAACCTTTGCAGGGCAAGGCAACATCGAGATGATTGAAGCGCAGCACATTCGGTCGAAGTTGCAAGTGAGAACCGGACGGCCGCCGCAATGGCGGTGATGCCGCAGGCGCACGCCGGGTCTTCAGTCGCCCCGGCCAATGCGCGCGGACTGCTCATCCTTGTCGTCGCGGTCTTCTTCCTGTTTGGTGGCATCACCAATCTCAATGACGTCTTGATTCCTAAGCTCAAAGGCCTGTTTTCGCTCAATTATGCGCAAGCGATGCTCGTACAATTCGCATTTTTCACGAGCTATGCGATTTTCTCGATCCCCTCCGGCATTCTCATGCAGCGGCTCGGTTACTTCCGTGGGATCGTGCTTGGTTTCGCGATCATGGCGGGCGGGTGCCTGCTGTTTCTCCCTGCTGCCTATTCTGGTACGTTTGGAGCGTTTCTCGCCGCCTTGTTCGTGCTTGGTGGCGGGATTACTTTGCTGCAGGTCGCGGTAAACCCGCTAATTATCACGCTCGGCGCACCCGAGACGGCCCATAGTCGCCTGACTTTTGCGCAATTCTTCAATTCGGTCGGCGTGTTCTTGATGATCCGCTTTGGCGCGGCGGCAATTCTCGGCGAAACATCCACTGTCGATCCGACCACGCTTTCGGGCGATGCGTTAAGGGCATTCCGCGTGGCAGAGACGACGGTCATCGGCCACAGCTATATTGGCCTTGCAATCGTGCTCACCCTCATCGCAGCGTTCTTCTGGACGCGCCGTTCGGTCATCGACAGTCAACAGGTTGAGCGCGTTGCGACAGCTGGAACGTTTGCGCTGCTGCGACGTCCGCGCTTGGCGTTCGGCTGCCTGTGCATCTTCGTCTATGTCGGTGCCGAAGTCTCGGTTGCCTCGATCATGATCAACTATCTCGAACAGCCACGCACGTTGGGCGCGACGGCATCCGCAGCCGGCATTCTTCTCAGCTATTATTGGCTCGGCGCACTGATCGGGCGAATGCTCGGCGGGTTTCTGCTCCGCCTGTTTCAACCGGGGTTCATGCTGGCCCTTGCTGCGGGAATCGCAATCGCGCTGCTGGGTGTTTCGGCGACGTCGACAGGAAGTATCGCCGCCTGGTCGATCCTTGCCGTTGGTCTGTTCAATTCAATCATGTTTCCGACCATCTTCAGTCTGGCGGTCGAGGGGCTGGATACGGAGGCACCAAAAGCTTCGGGCCTGCTTTGCACGGCAATCGTCGGGGGCGCGATCGTGCCGCTATTGACCGGCGCGACCGCCGACGCCGCAGGGCTGAGCGCCGCGCTATTTGTTCCCGCGATCTGCTACGCGATCATTGTCGTTTTCGGGCTGACTACCTTGAAACTAAAGCGAAACTTGCAAATTGCCTGATGGCGTGCCGGCTCAGCGCAAGTTTCGAGATACGATGCCGCTGCTGAATCTCGACCGCTTCGGCCAGATAAAAAACACACCAGCAGGGGACAGCTACCACGAGTTGTTTGAAGTGACCGATTTCGGGCCAGGCCGCCGGAAGTAGAAAGTGGCCTCCGAAGGTGTCCAGTTAGTTTGGCAGGCAAGAGTGAGATGTCTTCAAACGGTCCGTCAGTATCCGACCATTTCTAGCCCATTGGTTTTTCGATCAAAACGCGTGAATGAATGGCAGCTATCAGGGAACCGGTTGGACTGATCGAACGACAGCAATGTTGGCGACAGCGGAACGACCGCTTCGCCCGTAACGGTTTAGGCCGAACACTTACCCCGCTGCGTCTGCATCATGTTATTCCGGCCCGGAACCAATTTTGTCCAATGGATACAGCTTGTTGAAAGGGATCCAGATCAGGAATGCCGACAGACCGCATATCATGTTCAGCAGGCTCTTACCGGCAGCGTTTGGCACACCAAGCCACCGGGCAAGCTCGGGAAACATTTGATAGAGGACGAACTGGGCGCCGAAAAAAAACAACGCAATGGCCAGTGCATGAATGAGAAGCCGTTGCATGTGACATCACCCACGAAGTCTATACGGGTTCACGAGCAGCAAAGCGGTCGTCAGAAACCGAAGATTAAACCTTGACGCGCTTCTGCGCTGCATGAGCCGAAATGTCACGGTTGGGCGCGCGCACCCCGCTCATGCACCAACAATATCCCCAGCGTGCCTGAGCCAACGAAGCCATGGGATTTTACCGACGCGATGCGTACCCGGTGAAAGCCGCCAGTCGGATTTCAGGCGTGCTGCGGTGGCGCCGGAACGGCAATAACTGGGACGTCAGCTGACGGGATCAAAAATCATGACACGCACGGTTCCGGGTCGCGTACGTGGCCGACCACCCGGCGTGGCGCTCGGATCGGTATCGGCACCGACCACGAACAAACGCCCCGTGCGCTCATCTATTGTCATGTTCCGCGCGCTGACGACCGTCGGGATGGCTGCCATCGCGGTGTACTTGTTCGGCGTAACTTGCTGGTAGACGCTCACCCGCCCGTCGCGACCGTCCGAGCTGAACACGCGATGGCGAACGGGATCGAATGCAACCGCATCGCTGCCCCTTCCTATCGATAACATTGCAACGACCTTGCCGCTCGTTGCGTCGACGACGACCAGCTTTTCATTGACGCAGCTCATAAAGACCCGCTTGCCGGCGACATCGAAAGCGAGGCCGTGCGGCTTCTCGCACCCGGGCGTGGGCAACCGCGCGACGATCTTTGCAGTGCGCGCGTCAATCTTCAGGACATCACTTGCGGCTTCACCGGCAACATAGATGTGTCCGTGATTATCGGCGGCCGCATATTCCATTTTCTCCCCCGCCTTGATCGTCGCGACGACGGAGTTGGTCTTGGGATCAATCACCGTGATCATGCCCGGGTCGCCGTCGACGATAAAGATGCGGCCCGTGACCGGTTCGCGCACAATCCCGTCGGCATCATCGCCTGCCGCGATCCGACGCGTCACCTTCAGGGTCTGGAGGTCGAACGCGACAGCTTCCCCTTTCTCACCATCGTCAGTGAAACCTTGGCTCGTGGCAGCGGAAATCGCGATCCCATGCGTGCCGCCGGGCATGCCTTCTACTTCTCCGATCACTGCGCCGGTAGCGGCATCGATCACGGTGACGCGGTTGCCGTGCGCGACATAGACCCGCTTTGCCGAAGCATCGGCGACCACATAGTCCCAACGGTCGGGCGCGCCGAGCGGCACCGACTTGACGAGCACATAAGCAGGCGAGCTCTCGGCGTGGAGCGAAGCGGCGCTCAGCATTGCCCCGGCAGCGAGAAAATACGCAAAGCGATTCATAGTTTTCAACGGCTTGTCCAGTTCGATGATTTGCAAAGCGAGGACCCTATGGTGCGATACGTCATACCACGAGGCGTCACAGCTTCAATCGCACACCGGCTTCATAGCTGACTTCGTAGAACTCGCGCTGGATCGGTCGATTGGCCGAGCCCTCATAATAGCGCAGTGGCGTGTTCAGTAGGTTCTTGGCGTTGAAACAGACCTGCACGTGCCGGTCGAGGTCGTAGCTAGAGGTCAGGTCCAATGTTGTCCGCGCGTCCTGGAAGACATCCGATCCCGCACCCCCGCCAACGCCGAAGATCGCCGCGCTGACATGCTGCGCCGCCAGCCGCAATTGAAGGCCATGCGCTTCGTAAAAGCCGCCGACGTTCCACGTGTATTTCGAGGTGCCGGGCAGCAGGGAAAACTCGCCCGGCCGGATTTCGATCTTCGAGTCAACATAGGTAATGTTGCCCGTGAAGCCGAGACCATCGAAGGGTGCCGGGAGCATGGTGAACTTCTGGGTGTATGCCGCCTCGATACCACGGGCGTGCGATTTGCTGACATTGCTGTAGCTGTTGACGGTGACGAGGCCGATCAGCCCGGGGTAGTTCGTCGTCCGGCTGACGCGCGACAGCACGTAGTTTTGAATTCCTTGTCGAACAGGCCGACCGAGATAATCCCTGCGTTCGGCAGGTAATATTCGAGGGTCGCATCGAACGCGTTCGAGGTGGTCGGGCGAAGATCGGGATTGCCGACCGATACGGCCAGGTTGCCGGGATCGACGCGGGCACCCGACTGGAGTTGCAGAAAGCCCGGACGCCCGATCGCCGTCGAGTAGGTCGCCCGAGCGACGAAGTTGGGTCGTATGTCGTAGCGCAGCTGCACGGTCGGGAACACATCGGTATAGCGTGACGTGCGCGAGCTTGGCGTGAAAACCGTTCCGCCCGTGGTGGTGATGCCGCGATAGGCCGCTTCGGTCCGCTCGACGCGGACCCCTGCCAAAATTCCGAACTGTCCGAAGCTTCCCTGATATTGTCCGTAACCAGCGTAGACATTTTCGGTGTCGTTGAAGAATCCGCTGGCGTTGCGCGCCAGATTTGAGGTCGGCGTGATACCTGCGAACACGCTGCGAAGTCTGCTCGCATCGGGGCTGTAGCCGATGGCATAGCGCCCACCATAAAACCCGTTGAATGGCCCAGGACCCTGAAGCTGCGACAGCGAGGTCGCAGGCGCCGCATAGGAAAAATTGAGCGGCTGATCGATCTTGTCCCGCAGCCGGACCTTCGCGCCAACCTTGAACGCACCGGTGCCGCCGAACACCGTTGTCGGGACCAGCACATCGAGCCTGCCAGAATATTCCCGGTCGTGCGCGCGTTCGGTCGTATTGGTGAGCCGCGACAACGTATATTGCGCAGTGTTGTTGGGGTCGAACCCCGGGGTTAAGAAGACCGGAAAGTCCGGGTTCGTGGTGTTGTCGTAGCGCGCGGGAAAGGTCGATGCCGACTTGAAGTTGCTGTTGTAGTCGTAGTCGCGGTGATACGTCGATGACGTGTATGCGAGCTAATAGTCGATCTTGATCCCGTTCCCCACTTCGTTGTTGCCACCTGCCGCCACGACGAAATTGAGATGGCTTTCCTGCTCGTCGCGTAGCGAAAGCGCGATGCCGGCAGCGGGAGCCAGAAATCCATTCCTGTTGGCGGGATCGACGAGCGATGCATTGGCACCCTGATCGCCGAGGTTGCCGAGGTTGCCGAGGTTGCCGAGGTTGCCGAGGTTGAGGAGCTGTCGGTTGACCGACTCGGTATAGCCCGCGTTCGTCGCACGCAGATAGTAATGACTGCGCGAGGTTGGATCGTAGGACAGTTCGCCGCCGAACCCGAACCGACGACGGTTATAATTATATCGACGGAAATCGACCGAATCGAAGGCCTTATCGGGCGCGACTGTTAGGTCGTCGATATACCCTGCCTCAAGGTCGTCGAAGCCGCGATGATCTTCGTGATACGACCCAAACAGGACGATCCCCCACGGCTGCCCGGTGCCACCGAAGCGAGTGCCGGCGGCTGCCTCGATCCGGTAAATCTTGCCGTTTTTGTACGCTGGCTGATAGCCACCCCCGAGTGTGAGGTCGGCAAAGGGCTGCTTGATCCCTGATGCGGTTCGCGGTGACGCTTCGACCGAGCCGCCAAGGCCTTCGGCTTCCTGATCGGGGAGCCCGGTCTTGCGCACAATCAGGCGATCAACCGATCCGATGGGAATCGTATCGAGTTCGACGGCGCGACCGCCACCGCCAAAATAGGTGCCTCCGGGCTGCGTGTTGAGCAGCGTCACGCCGCCGAACGTCGTGCCGTTCAGATTGCCGTCGATCCCCCGGATGTTCACGAAGCGACCCTCGCCGGTATCGATTGCGAGCGACACACCTGGAACCCGACCGAGCGACTCGGCCGCATTGAAGTCGGGATATTTGACGATGTCCTCGGCGGCCTGGATGTTGACAAGGTTTGGCGCGATGCGCTGCTCGTCCCGTGCGGTTGTGGCCGCCCGTCGCGCGGTCACGACGATGGTGTTTGCGCTTTCGGCGCTTTCGACAGGAACGGCCTGGGCAATCGCAGCGCTGCCCATCACGCTCGTACTTGCGAGCAAGACGGCCCGACGCAGATGCTTGTTTTTCATATCGAAAGTGAACCTCAGCCCGGACGATCACCAAGTTTGATCGCTGTTTGCGCTAGGATGGCCCCGTGTCATTTCCGGGTCCGTTCAGTGTCGGATGCGTGACCACGGTAACTGCCGATAATTCGAAGCGATATTTCAGGTCGCAGCAAGCTAGGAGTACCGGCATCGAAGGATTAGGAAAGTTTGCCCCTGCCGCGTCGCCATGCGACGGCGTTCGGCGTGCCCGATTCCGACAGCATTATTCCCGAAGCAGGGCCTGTCGCCCCTGCCCACGGCGCGAGTAGGTTCCTTGACAGCCTTGGTCCAGGATTGATCACCGGTGCGGCTGACGACGACCCAAGCGGCATCGGCACGCACAGCCAGGTGGGCGCGCAGTTCGGTTACGGCCTGGCTTGGACGTTCGTGCTCAGCTTTCCGCTGATGGTCGCCATCCAGCAGATCGCTGCGGAGATTGGTCGCGTCACGGGTGCGGGGATCGCGCGCAATCTGCGGCGGCATTACCCACGCCCGCTGCTGTGGTCGATCGTCGGGCTGCTACTCGTTGCAAATATCATCAACCTGGGGGCCGACCTTGGCGCAATGGGTGCCGCGCTTCAGCTTCTCGTGGGTGGCAACGCGTCGCTTTACACGCTGGCGTTCGGTATCCTGTGCATCGTGCTTGAAATCGGCTTGAGCTATCCCCGCTATGCATCGATCCTGAAATGGTCGACCCTCTCGCTGTTTACCTATGTCGCCGTCGTCATGGTTGCGCATGTGCCTTGGGGACACGCGTTGCGCTCGCTCGTCGTGCCTGAAGTGCAATGGAACGCGGCCTATGCAACAGCTTTCGTCGCAATCCTCGGCACAACTATCAGCCCTTATCTTTTCTTCTGGCAGGCGAGCCAAGAGATCGAGGAGCAGCACCGCCATCATGCAAAGCCGCTTTGCATTACACCCGCTGCCGCCGGACCCGAGCTGGCGAGAATTCGAATGGATACGCTGGTCGGCATGGCGTTTTCGACAATAGTGAGCCTGGCGATAGTGTTCGCGACCGCAGCGACACTTCACGCAAAAGGCATTTTCGACATTGCCACCTCTGCGCAGGCGGCCGAGGCATTGAGACCCATCGCTGGCCGCTTCGCTTCCGCCATGTTTGCGCTCGGGATCATCGGTACTGGGTTGCTTGCTGTCCCGGTGCTCGCAGGCTCGGCCGCCTATGCTGTCACCGAAATGGCAGGAGTGGCGGGAAGCCTCGATGCCAAGCCGCTTGCCGCCCGCCTGTTCTACGGCACGATTGCCGTCACGACGCTCGTCGGTTCGTCCTTCAATGCCATCGGTATCGATGCGGTGCGGGCACTCTACTGGGCGGCAGTGGTCAACGGGGTGCTTGCTGTGCCGCTGATGGTGGTCATGATGCTGATCGTTCGAAATCCGCGTGCAATGGGTCGTCTGACGCTGCCACTTGGTTCGACATTGCTGGGGTGGGCCGCGACGGCGGTCATGCTGATAGCAACGCTGATCTTTTTTGCCTTTGCCATAGGCTGAACGAATGTTCGGGCGGTGCGTGCTGGCATTGATCTGACTGGGCCAACGAACGCCCTCGTTGATCGCAAGGGAGGATCGACATTGTGACGAAGCGCGAGCACCTGATCATGGCCCTGCTGAGCTTGGCCGTTGCTGAGCAAGCTGACGCGAGGGATCGATTGATGGCAGCGCCGACCCCATGGTTTGATGTCGCCGAATTCTTTTCGGGGAAGACCGAGGGCGAAGGTCGGTTAAAAGTGGTGATGCGCAAAACAAAGACCGTGCGCGTGCGTGGCTCAGGCAGTATTGATGCGTCGGGCAAGGTAATATTGAACCAGACTGTCGAGACAGCCGGCAAGCCATCGACGACCCGCACGTGGATAATCTCGGCCTTGGGCAACAACCGTTATGGCGGCAGCCTGACCGGATCGGTTTCCCCAATCCGTGGTATCGTCTCCGGAAATTGCCTTCATCTTTGGTTGAAACTGAAGGGCGGACTGACGGCACAGCAGTGGCTATATCTTCAACCAGGTGGCCGGGTGGCTTTGAACCGGATGGTTATTCGAAAAATGGGCATTCAGGTGGCCACCCTTGAAGAAACCATCCGCAAGGTCGAGTGATGCGGAGCGCTAAAAACGGTCCGCCGACAAACTATCATCTTGTCCCGCTGCCCTCGCGCCATAGGCCGTCGATACTTTTCATTTCGTTTGAGGTTTAAGATCATCGACGCGTTTTGTAAGCGTCTGGTTGACTATCAGTGAGCCTGTCTTCTGGCGCGCTGCTTGAAGAAAATGAGACATCCCGCGATAAATATAGCCAGCACGAGCGATGCCAAAGGACGGCTGAGGTCGAGACCGCCTTTGTCGAGGGGCTTGTCGAGGAAGTCGCCGACCGTCGCGCCCAGCGGCCGCGTGAGGATGAATGCCGCCCAGAACAACGCGACACGTGACACGCTCGTCCAGAAATACAATGCGGCGAGAATGATCAGCGGAATGGCAAGCACGACGGCGCCGCCGAGATAGCCGACGCCAGGCTGGTCGGCGACCCAATCGCCGAGTGCGGTGCCGAGCGTCTGCGAAAACGTGATCGTGACCCAGAAGAAGATTTCGGCCTTGGGCGTAGCCACGCTTTGCACCGAGATCGTGCCCAGCGTCGCCCGCCATGCGACCAGCGACGCGGCGAGACCCACAGCCAACAACAACGATCCGCCTGCATATCCGATGCCGAGCGATCGGTCGGCGAAATCGGCGAGCGTCGTTCCTGCAGTCGTCGAGGCGATAATCGTTGCCCAGTAGAGCGCCGGGCGAAACCCGCTGGCTCTGATTTGAAATATGACGAGGACGACCAGCGCCGCCACGAACATCAACGTCCCGACGAGATAACCGAGCCCCATGGACATCGATACGGTGTCGCCGCCCGTCTCGCCAAGCGTCGTCGCCGCAATCTTGATGATCCAGAACAGCAGCGTGAGTTGCGGCACTTTGGCGGCGGTGTCGGTCAGAGCCGGAGATTTCATAGACTTGTTACCTCTGTTTACTGCAACCAAACGCCGGGACGCGGCTTTCGCCCCGCCCCGGCATTCTTGCTAACGCGCGATCAGTCGGGATGCGGACCCTCGGCCTTGTTTTCGAGGACTGCGCCGTTGGCGGCATCGACGCCGACTTCGAAAGTTTTGCCGCCGCTCTTGATGTCGAACGAATAGCGCAGGCCGCTGCCGCCGCCTTCGTTTTCAAGCTCGGCATCGGTGACCTGACCCGGATGAGCCTTCAGGGCAATGGCTCGAGCCTGAGCCATCGTCACCTTGGCTTTGGGTGCGAGCGACTGGCCCACATAACCATGCGTGGGGGCAGCAAGCGCCACCGCACCGGCACCAGCCACCGCCACCGCGAGAATTGCAGATGCGACATATTTCATCAGATTTACTCCAGGAGGGGAAAGAGCCTCGATGTCGCTTCTACGCCCCCGACCCTGCGCTGAAGATGAGCCGAACATTGGCTATTGGTTATTTGTAATGTCCGGTCTCCGCGCGTCTAACAGGACGTGACCACGGCTGTCCGCTCCGGTTCGATTGGATACGCTCCTTGAAAATTCTGCTCCTCGAAGACGACAGCGCAACGCGCGAGCATATCCAGCGCAGCCTTGAAGCAGCTGGGCATGTTGTAAATGCATGTGCCGAGGGTCGCGATGCCATCTTCCACGCAACCGGCGATGCTTATGGCGTCCTAATCATCGATCGGATGGTGCCGGGCGTCGATGGCCTCAGTGTCGTCAGAGCGCTCCGGATCAGCGGCGTGACCACGCCCGCGCTATTCCTGACGGCAATGGGCGGCGTCGAACACCGTGTCGAGGGACTGGAAGCCGGTGGTGATGACTATCTGGTCAAGCCGTTCGCCATGACCGAGCTACTCGCGCGCGTGGCAGCCCTCGGACGACGGCCACCCATTTCTGAAGCGAGTACACTCTTACGCGTCGCAGATCTCGAAATGGATCTGATCAAGCGGACGGTCACGCGCGCAGGGCAGCGGATCGAGCTTCAGGCGCAGGAGTTCAAGCTGCTCGAATATCTGATGCGCCACGAAGGGCAGGTCGTCACGCGGACGATGCTCCTCGAGAATGTTTGGTCGTTTCACTTCGATCCGCAAACCAACGTGATCGAAAGCCATATGAGCCGACTGCGCGCCAAGGTCGATCGCGGGTTCGGCGTCGAATTGATCCACACGTTGCGCGGTTCGGGTTATCGTCTCGATGCCACTGTTTAAGACCATTCGCAGCGGGCCGTTCCGGCTCGCACTGCTGTTCGCCGCGATCTTCGCGGTCGGTTCGATCGCGCTTGTCATCGCGGTCGAGACGGCGGTCGCGTCCTATGCGCAGCAGGTGACGTCGAATACCTTGACCACTGAGGCTGGCAGACTTGCTGTCATCGCGCGGCGATCCGGGGCGCTTGGCGTCTCCAACGCCATCCGCGACCGCGCCGCATCGCACCAGCGCGCTTTTCGATATCTGCTGACCGACAAGGCAGGTCAGCAACTTGCAGGCGATCTGCCCTGGTCCGCAGACAAGATCGGCTGGGCAACGATCAGCATCACCGAGCCAGAGACCGGGGGTGATCCGCCGGACGAGCCTGCACCGATGAAAACATTTGGGGTGGCCCTGTCGGGTGGCGACCGGCTCGTTGTCGGCTCGGAGATCTACGAAGTCCAGGAATTGCGTGAATGGCTCGATACCGTCGCGCTGTGGAGCGGGATCGGGATCACGTTCCTCGCGCTTATCGCTGGCTATGTAATCGCCGCGATTTTCACGCGGCGGCTCGAACGGCTCAACACGTCGATCAACACGATCATGGGCGGCAGGCTCGATGAGCGGGTGCCCGTTATCGGCATGGACGGAGAGTTCGACCGGCTGTCTGCGAACCTCAACCGCATGCTCGACCGTATCGAAGCGCTGATGACGGGGGTGAGGCAGGTCTCGACCGACATCGCGCACGATCTGCGGACCCCTATAACGCGACTTCGGCAGCATCTCGAAAGTGCTGTTACCGGTAAGGGTGTATCCGTGCCACAGCAGGTCATCGAAGAGGCGTTGACGCAAATCGACGGCATCATGAGGATCTTCGGCGCGCTCCTTCGCATCGGTACGATCGAGGCGGGTGCAGGGCGCGCGCGGTTCAAGCCTGTCGATCTGAGCGAGATCATGGAGCGGGTTTTGCTGGCCTATCAGCCAGTCGCCGAAGATAGCGGCAAGACAATCACCGGCGCAATCGATCCTGGAACCCTGATCGATGGCGATGCCGACTTGCTCGCGCAAATGTTCACCAACCTGGTCGAAAATGCGCTGACGCATACTCCGTCGGGCAGCTCGATAACGCTAACCCTCGACTCCGACATCGATCACATCACCGCCAAAGTATGTGATGACGGACCTGGCATTCCCGTCGAGGAGCGCAAAAACGTGCTTCAACGGTTTTATCGCCTCGATGCCAGCCGTACCGATATTGGGGCCGGCCTTGGGCTGGCACTCGTCGCTGCGATCTCGGACCTTCATGGCGCGCAGCTGACGTTGTCCGATGCCCATCCTGGGCTCAGCGCCGAGGTCGATTGGCCAACACCCCACCCCTCCTGATCGTGGCTCTTTCCGCAATCCTTGCAGTCTCGCGCTTTGAAAGGGCTATGTTGGCGATTGGCTAACGTCAGCAATTAAGCTTGCCAGTCCTGGCACGTGAATAAATGGCAGCTACTGGGCTCGCGCTGTCATCCATCAAACGTCTGAAATGTTGGCGATTGCCGACATGCGCGTGGCACGAAGTGCGCTCTAAAATCAGCCGAGTGGCGCAGCAGGGGCACGACGTAAAATCAGCTGTCCTACAGCCGAATTGCATGGCTAAATCGTCTTATGAAGGACGAACGCGAACGCGCTGTGGCAATCGAATTCTATATGCTGTCCGCACTCGTGGCAGGGTCGCTGGTCTATGGGGTGTATTGCGGCGTAGTCGGGTTCCTGTGGCCTGCGTAACTTCTTGATTTGTGACGGCCAATCCGGGGCATATCAGATATTGACTCGCTGCTACGAAAGCCCGCAGTCTCGAATCTGATAATGGAGGGGGTCCAATCATGATTAAACCGCGTTTTGTCGCTGCGTTCACGTTTGCAATTTTGACGAGCGCTGCATCTGCTCAAACTACACTGGCACCCGGCACCCAAGTGGTGCCCTCAGTCGCTCCGCCGACCCAGGCCGTGCTGCGAGCACAGACACCTGTGCAGCTTCGTCTCGGCGAAGAATTGACCACCAAGAAGAAGGCTGTTCGGGTCGGCCAGCGCTTCCATTTGGAAGTGTCCGAGGCGGTCACGGTCAATGGAGTTGTCGTGGTCCCAGTGGGCACGCCAGCGACCGGTGAGATCACCGAGGTGCGAAACAAGGGCATGTGGGGTAAGTCGGGCTATATCAATGCACGCGTTGTCAGCATGCGGATCGGAGATCGAAGTGTCCGCTTGACCGGCACCTTCGATGATAAAGGGGTTACAGGAACTGGCGGCGTGGTCGCGGCAGTCGCCACAATCCCCCTGCTGGGCTTCGTCACAACCGGAACGTCGGCGTTCATTCCGATGGGCATGCAAGTTAAAGCGTTCGTCGATGAAGACGTGCCGCTTGCATTTACCGCCGCTGCTGTCGCGCCTTTAGCTGTAGCAACACCTGCGCCGGTGGCGGTAGCAGTGCCGATTGCAACAACCGTGCCCGCCAATGTCCCTGCTACGCCGAAATAGCTGATGCGAGATAGGGTTGGATCTCGATGCGATTGATCTGTCTCGCGGGACGTCGGGCTGTCATACCAGATAATGTCGGCTGATGCCTACCTGTGGGCCTGCGCTTTGAGAGTGCTGGCTGATCGCGGCGAGATTGCACCGCTGTTCGTTGCCCAGCGCATTGGCGCGTTGGCGATCGCCGACGACATGGCTGGCGTCGATATGTGGAAAGCCATCGCGGCGCGCATTGATCAGCTGTCATTTTCGCAGCAGATTGTAACGCATTGATACGCCCATTGCTCGCCGGGTTCTCAGGCGACATTCTCTGGTTCCCACGACTCAGGAAGGGATTAAATGCTTCGACTTGCTCTGGCCTTTGCGATCACATCGTTCGCTATATCACCGGCGTATGCCGTCCCTTGCAAAGACGCGAAGGGCAAATTCACAAAATGCCCGACGGCACCCGCCAAGGCGGTTCGTTGTAAAGCTGCCAACGGGAAGTTCGCCAAGTGTGGAACACCTGGCGCAAAGCCGATCTGATTTGATCTGCTCCCCGGCCACGTCGAGGTGGCCGGGCGCAGGCATCCGTTAAGCCAGGCGATGCAAAACGCAGTCATTCTCCCCACTCCCGATGTCCGGTAGCAAGTTTAACGAACGACAGCTTTCGATGTGACCTAGGTTATGACACAACTTCTACAAAGTGAGCGGGCGCCCGCCATTAACTTTTTGTACTTATCTGCGGCATACGCTGCCTTCGGCAGTTGCGACGAAAGGCGTCGTATCATGGGTATCTCTGACCTCGATCCCGACGCACACGGGCGGCGCCCTTGGAACGCCGGCAACATGGTCGGCCCCAAGCGGCCGCTGAAACCGCGCGATGTCTGGGCCATACGCTTTTTTCTCGACGAGCACCGCCGACTACGCGATCGAGCGCTGTTCGACTTGGCAATCGACAGCAAACTGCGTGGCTGCGACATTGTAAAAATGAAAATCGGCGATATCGTCGTCGGCGGAGCACTCCGAACCCGCGCGACAGTGGTTCAGCAAAAAACGCACCGACCAGTACAGTTCGAGTTGATGACTGAGGCCCGCAAGACGTTGCTGGTGTGGCTTACTCGAAGGGGCGGCACGCTCGACGATTTCATATTTCCCAGCCGCGTGAACTATATGGGACACCTCAGTACCCGCCAATATGCGCGACTTGTCGACGAGTGGGTTAGCGCGGTTGGTCTGAACGTCGCGGAGTATGGAACACATTCGATGCGCCGGACTAAGGCATCACTGATTTACAAGGCGACCGGGAATTTGCGCGCCGTGCAAATTCTGCTCGGTCACACCAACATCGAGAACACGGTACGTTATCTAGGCGTCGATATCGACGACGCTATCACGCTCGCGGAGCGTACGGAGATCTGAGTGTTGCGCGCAATATCGGACAAAGGGAGAGCATGAAGGCTGCTGCCCCTATTCACGAATTCCCGCGGATTAGGGCCAACAGCGAGTACGATTGTCTTACCGCTTAATGGGGTTCCCGACCCTCCAACCAACACCCTTCGAGCGTCGCGAAATCAATGCGGTTCGCCACTTCCATGTTGGCGATCCCGCGATATTAATCGTCCTTGAGGGTACCGCTGCGGTGATTCCGATTAGAACCTCACGCCCTGTATTGGCCCCGGTTGCAGGACTACCCGCATGGCCTAAGCGATCAAAGTACCTAACTCATTGGGACGATTTGAGGCTTTTTGCGCATGTTGTGGAGGTGGGTTCGTTCCGGATGGCAGCTGTCGAAGCACGTGCTGCGTTAAACACGATACGCGCAGCAGTTGAGCGTCTGGAGCACAGCGTTTAGAACGAAACGTGACCGGGTGTGTACCCACCACCCGGGGCTTTGAGGTATTGGAAATTGCTCGCGGGATGGACGATCTCGTTAAGCTCCTCCTCACGACAAAAAGTTGAAAACGTCTTGTCGGCGGCTGACTCTGCTAAGGTGCGGGGATAGCGAGTACCGTCGATAGATTTGCTACGGAAGTGTTCGACGGCAGCGTCGCCGAGCGAACATGAGGCGCGCGAAGACCCAAGGTTTCGATGGCGTAATCAAGATGTATGGCGGCCATATTCTCACCGGCGCAGTCGAGGACGTGCAGTGCACGCTCCATCAGGTCATTGGCCTCGGACCGCATCTGCGCAGCTGTCATAATCTGAGTCATCGCACCCTCCGCGTTCGGGGCGTGACCTAACGCTACAAGCGTGAACGAAGCCTGAAATTTGCTACGTCGAAGGTGAAAATGTATGACCGAAAGCCGCGCTCAAAGAAGGCCCAGTTCTCTAAAACTGGCGAAACCAGGACGGCCAATGACGATGTGGTCGTTCAGGTGAACATTGAGCGCATGGCACACTCTGCTTATCGAGCGCGTCAATTCCTTATCTGCCCCGCTAGGGGTTGGATCCCCGCCAGGGTGATTATGGGCAATAATGACAGAGTTTGCGCCTACATCGAGTGCATCGCGCGCTATCTCGTTCGGGTAAATGCTGCATCGGTCAACCGTCCCACGCGAGATAACATGGTCGTTAATGAGCTCGCCGTTTCGAGCAAAGTACAAAGCGTATATAACTTCGATTGGCTCAAACCCAATTCGATGGCGAAGATACTCGATCAAGGTGCGCCCTGGCAGCGTACCAGTTGGTTTCCGTATCTTCAGACGAAAGCAATGAGACATTGTGCTCGCCACGCGGCGGATTTGTTCAACTGCTGCTGGATGCTGCGGCAATTGCCGTCGCAATCGACTAGGGTGTGCGGCAAGCACCGCATTGACAGACCCGAACTCTCGATGAAGATGACGCGCTAGTTCATGCCGACATTCGCCGACAAAGGGGCCGATGAGGTTCGCCAGGATCGATCGGCACCGATCCGTATCAGGCGTTGCCGGTGACAGAACGTCCCGTAGGCGAGCAAGGGTGGCATCAGGAAGCTCGTCCATACAATCGAGGCCACGTATGACCACACCTGATCCGACGGGATCATCATATTCACGCAATGTGCCAATACAGTCAGAAGTTGGAGTGAGCATATTGGTAATGTCCACAGTCGGTTCGCCCTGAGAGCGACACCGAGTGTCACCGCGAAGAGTAGGAAATCGACGACAAAAACGCCCCATCGCGTCTGGCCTTGAAGCGCCACATCATAGCCAGCGATCGCGGTCCCCGCCGCTGCCGACACAAATGCAGCCGCGATCACTCGCTCAGGCGCACCGCCCTTAAAGAGGGCGTAGACGCAACAAGCAGGAAGGATCAGCGCGAATATGAAACTTGCCATTACCGACCGACCGGAACACGCAGCGGTGCTCCGGTCAACCTTCCGTTTTAGCCAGCGATCGGCACCACATTGTCGCCGACGAGATGGGCGGTCTGAGCGTGGGGAGGCGGACAGTCTTGCCAGGGGCCGAACGAAACCGCTTCGAGTCCAATTTGCGCCCTCGCAACGTTCAGACTGTTGTGGGTGTTCATCAACCTGCCGCGCGCTTGGAACATGAGCGCGACGGCTTCCCCAACGCTATCGAAAGCATCCTTGGCCAGAACACGAGGCAGATTAGCGTCGGTGATCGCTGACATCATTGAGACTGAAAGAGCCATCACACTCGATATGGCGTTGTCCACGTCGACCTCAGCTGGCGTGAGCTGCTCGGCTACTCGCATAGCGGCGGTAGCGCGCAGCTCCAGCGCTTCTGCTTTCTTCATTCTTATCATGTGTTGATCCTTGGTCTGCCGCGTCGCTGCGGCATAGCCGTCAGGATCGCGAGGAAAGTGTCGTTGCTAACTTATCGAATGCCTCGTGCATGGCGATCACGACTATGATGGCAACTGCAAGCAATATAGCCCCGGCCACTATGATCATGAGCATGTGTGATATGCTTAAGTCATCAGGAGTAATTCCTTTCCTTGGCCGCACCGGCAAGCCTTGGAGAGGTTGAAAATGGGTCGTGTCCAGCATTTCGACTGAGACATCCCGCACCTCACCGCCCGCCGTCTGTTCCGCAACAACTTGCGGGACAATTGGTGACTGATCGGTAAGGGAATCTGATAGTCGTATTATTTCCGTAGGGGTTTTTTCGGACCCATATTCGGCAAGATGTGCAGCGTATAATTTGGCAGCGTCGCGCGAGGTCGGCACGCCCAGCTTAATTGCCGATCGCGTTAGATGTGTTTCGACGGTGCGGGGCGAGATTTGAAGCTGGGCCGCAATCTCCTTGGGACGCATAAACTTTGTCGCGAGAAACAGACATTCCCGCTCGCGCGTGGTCAGTTCTTTAAACTCGTCCCCCATTGCGCCCCCACGCAATTCGACTGCTCCGGCACACGATAGTGGCGGGGCTGCAGAAATCTTGCGAATCGTAACGCGATACGAACTGGGTGGAAATGAGGGCGGCAAAATATTTAGCAGGGCGGTTTGGGTGTCTCTTGGCGGCGGAGCGGCCTGAACGAATTTCAGCTACCAGAAGCACCACTTTAGGTTGCGACATCGGCAATGTTGGCAGCAAGCTGAATTCCGTTATTGCAACAGCCTTGCCGAAACGCTTACTCAGCCCTTTCTTCAATAGCGCTCTTCATGACCGCGCGGATCCTGTCGAGGTGGAAAGCCGAACAGCACACGTTGCTGGGCCCAGTCCATCGGAATGCTCGAATTGAGAAGCTTTGTCCGCGTGAGATCGGACGGCTGACGACCATCGATAATGGCCGAGATAATATCGGGGGCCAGATAATTGAGCCGAAGGGCACGCATCACATAGGCCTCACGACAATGCAGCGTTCGGGCTATTTCCTCGAAAGGCATCGTGCGATGCTCATATACGAGTGTTTGGGCTCTACGGGCTAAAGACATGAGGTTGAGCAATTCGCGTTTCGGCTTCCCTGGCGCATAGCCTGTTTCGATCGGCAGCCTGAACTTGCGCTCCGACCTGACGGCAAACGCCTCGGTCTCAATGATGTAGATACGGTGAAATTTTGCGTCCGTGTTCGGGGCCGGCTTGAACAGTCCTGTGCCGGGCCAAGCAAGAAACGCCCTTAGCTGGTCGCAGCGCATAATTATCTTAACGCGCTCGCGCGACACGTCGATGCGTTCGATCAGCGCTTCCCAAGCTCGTCGAAGCCGTCTGCGGTCGAACGTTTCGAGTTGCCTGGCCGCGACGTCGCCATGTGCGATCAACTTCTCGGAGTCAGCATCGCGGTAACCGAGCGCGTGGATCGCATCGCTGACTTGAACCCGTGTTCTGAAGAACGAACATACCGTCGCCCGAATCAGTGTCTCGAGGTCGTTGGCTTCGGCACGGATCGACTTGAGGCCTCCTTTCGTAAGCTTGTGGTTGGATGTCGAAAGGTAAAAGCGCAAGGGCGCCAAATGCGGGCCATTGGTGCCACTCCAGATTACCATCTTGCGCCCATATTCGTCGAATAGAAGATCAATCAATAGATTGGCCTGAGCTGGATTGGGCGGCTTCTTCAGCCGCCGACTGTCCTTTAATTCCCGGACTCTTCGCCAGGTTTCGCGATCGACAATAGGGTCGTGGAGCGCTTCGATGATTTCGCCGTCGACGTGGTACTGCCCGAGATACGTCGGATTGCCCAGCAATCCGTAAATGAAGCTCTGATTGGCGGGAATACCGCCGCGCACCACGCCCTGTCGGGTCACGAACTGTTTCGAACACACCCCTCGTTCGCGTAACTCCAGCACAAGTTGGTTGCAGGATCCGAGTTGCAGATAGCGCTCATGCATCCAGCGAATATTTTTCGCTTCGTTTGTGTTTACCACCAGCCGCTTGCGAACGAGGTCGTAGCCATAAGGGGCCGCGCCGCCGACCCAGCGCCCGGCGCGGCGCATCGCATCGCATGGACCTTGTCGCGGATACGATCCGCAAGCATTTCGCGCTCGAATTGTGCAAAGGTCAGGAGGATATTGAGGACAAGTCGGCCCATGCTGTCTTGAGTGTCGAAGGACTGCGTAACACTGACGAAGGTAACCTCGTACTGGTCGAGCAGATCGATCAGGCGGATGAAATCCGAGAGCGAACGGGTCAGCCGATCGAGCTTGTATATCACGATTACGTCGACGAGACCTTGCTCGACATCGGCGAGGAGGCGGGTCAGCGACGGCCGGGACAGGTTGGCACCGGTGAAACCGTCATCGTCATAGCTCTGCGGCGTCTGAACCCACGATCGATGTCGCTGCGACCGGATATAGGCCGAGCATATTTCGCGCTGTACTTGGAGACTGTTGAGATGATCGTCGATGTCGCTGGCAGCGCTTTTGCGGCTGTAGATTGCACAACGAAGCGGTCTTGCGGATGGTGACTGGCGCATTTCAAACTCCCGGTCGAGGCTGCAATGGTGCTGCCCCATTGCTCTGACTGATGTCCGCTACGGGAAATTGAAATGATCGCCCTAACTATAAGGAATTGAACCCGCTTTGTCGCGGACGAGCCGAATGAACAAATGTCAGCTAACAGGCGCGCATTTTCCAGATCGCAACGTCCGCAATGTCGGCGAATGCTGCCGATCAGTCTAACGCGCGATCGTGATTTTGCGAGCAGGTTGCTTCGATGACGGCTGGGAATTACGCATCACACCACCATAGGTTTCAGGGGGTGGTCAGATGCGCGCGCTAGTTGCTGCAGTACTCTTCTCGTCAGCTGCTTCGGCCGCACCGTCGCTTCCTGTTATCCACACTGAATCTGATCTGCCGCCAACGCGCTACACCTTCACGGCGCCGCCCAGCGAAGCGATGATGCGAGATGATCTCGCCGCGATGTTGCCTACACTGCGTAACGAGAGCGAGCGACTCCTTCGCAATTATCAGATTGACGACAACACGATTGTTCAACAGCTGCGGATCGGGCTCGCAAACATTGCAGTCCTACAAGGGCGCAAGGCAGATGCGCTGCAGTTGGTTGTCTTGTACAGGTCAGGCGAAACCAAGCCGCAGCGCCGTCTGCTTGGTGGCATGCCGACGGATCTTGCCGCCGTTATGATGGACGAGCCGGAAACGAAGCGTTGCTCGATCGCGGCGGACCATGTGAGCGAAGTTGTGACCAAGGCCGAGCCATCGGTCATCCGCGACCAGTTCCTCACCTCGTACAGCGACTTTCAGACAGCCAGCCTTCCGTTCTATTCGTCGACGGCGGCGGGTTTGTACGACCAAATCGCCAAAGAGCGAGGCTCGCTCAACGTGCTGCAGGCACTCAACGTGGTACGTTGGCGCGTTGCCGCCCAGGCGCTGCCCCCCTGTCGAGAAGCGTTGGTCGCACGCGCGCGTCAGTGGATCGATGCGCTGGCCAACAAACCGGTCGATATCTGGCCCTCGCGACAGCCAACACCCGAAGCACTTGCCAACGCCAAGCCCGTGGTCGTGGCGGTCTGGGATCGGGGGTATGACGCGACACTCTTTCCAGGTCAGCTTGCCATCGACCGCACGGAGCCTCTCGATGGACAGGATAACGATGGCAATGGTGTCGTCGACGACTGGAACGGGCCGACATACGCGGTCGACCTCCGTCCAACACAGGCCTTGATGCAAACGCCAACTCGTTTTCTGCAGAGTCGGCTCGCCACCCAGATGGCGTATGACAAGGGCGAGCTTGACCTGCGGTTCGGGTTCGACACGTCCGAGGCAGCGTTATTTGCGCATTTTGCGCGCACGGCGCCTGTGGGGGAGCAAGCGGACGAGTTCTTTGCCCAAATGGAAAACGGTGGACGTACCCACGGCACGGCCTGCGCGAGCGAAATCGCTGACGGTGCGTCCTATGTCCGCCTTTACAATATCGCAGCTCTCCCTTGGGGACGGGACGAGGACCGGCGCGAGATCGCCTATGACGAAGCAACAATCTCGCGATGGGCGGGTGCGATCGACCGCATGGCCGCAAGATTGCGCGGAGCTGACGTCCGTGTCGTGAGTATGAGCTGGGGCCTGACCGGTGACGAGATTACCCAGCAGTTGCTCGATCACGGGCTAGAGAAAGACCCGACAAAAGCGAAGGCGCGCGGGCTGGCCATGCGTCAGACCATGGCTGACGCACTCGGCCGATTGATATCGGCGTCCCCGAACACGCTATTTGTCGTCGCCGCTGGCAACAGCGATCAGGCAGACGATGTGCAGGGAGATGCGATCAAGCAACTTACGCTCCCCAATCTCGTCATCGTCGGTGCGACGGGTACGAACGGCAAGCCCACGGCGTTCACGGTTTTTGGCAAAAGCGTTGCCATCTATGCCCAAGGCGAAGCGGTACCTTTGCGCTGGCCAGGAAATATTCCGCTTCATGAGTCCGGCACTTCGATGGCAGCCCCGCTGGTAGCGAGGGCGGCTGCGCAAATGCTCGCCGTGCGCCCTACGCTCACAGGAGCCCAAGTCCGTGAAGGGCTGCTGGCGAGCGCAACCGTGGGCAGCAATGCAATCAGGCTCCTTCACCCTGCAGCTGCGGTCGAGTGGGCAGGTAAAGAGCGTTGAGTGTAACGCGTTGAATGCTGCGGGGGATGTGCGCCCCGTTTGAATAGCGGACTGTCGGCTTTCAGGGACGCGGCATTCGCAGCTGAATGGCTAAGTTGTTGGCGCATCAGGATACATTCATCACTTACCCGCCACCAACGTCGAAACAATCGCACCATTGGCGCGCCTGATGACATCAAGGGCCGGTGGTGTGAACAATGCTGGCGTCGTGGTGATGGTCCAATCGCCGGGAACGCCCTCGTCAGGACCGATTTCGGCGTCCGAAATTACCGGTTGCTGAAGGGTGAGGAGCGTCGGAAACCCGCCCGAGTGCGTGTTCCAGACGCGAACGGTGGTGGCCGGATCGATCAAGGTTCCGGCAGCGACTGCCGCCCCCTTTTCATAGCCAGCCGATACCCGCTTGCCGAACCCTCGTCGATCACCCGAAGTGCTGTACACCGCGTAATCAACGACCAGCGAAACCGCGAGAACATAGGTATTTGCATCACGAGCAACATAGGCCGAGCGCTTATACGCCTGCGACGTCGCTGCCATATTCACGATCAGGTTCATCTGGCGAAACATGCCAGAGCTTTCGCGCTGTTTAGTATCGCCCGACATAGGGTAAACCGACATCCCGGTTGGTGCCACATAAGTGCCGAAGCGGCCTTGGGATCCGTTTGGCTGCGTGGTCCAGGTGGAGATCGCTGGCGCTGCGGCAACTAACGCAGCATGATCGACAACCTCGAACCCGGCCGCCTTGAGCTCGTTAACAAAATCGGCATAGGCAGCATCTGCAATCCGTTGCCGCGACGCCAGATCCATCCCGACCAGTCGTGTCGTCAGCTTGGCTGTACGAACACTGGCCATGGAGCCCGCCTTGCCCGAGCTCCTTGCTTCCAGATTATATTCGTCCGGAAACTCCACGTTGAACACGCTGATGGCGACCCGCTGCATCCCCTTTATCTGGCTGCCGTTTAGGTTTTTGACCTGGATCGGCTCGATCGCGGTGCGCGTGTTGAGCCAGCCATGCTGGACGGTGACCCCGTGTTCGACTTGTTGGGCGGCCGCCGGTTGCATCGGGAGCCATGCGAGTATGCCAGCGGCAACGATTGAGCGATGATGCATCACATTTTTCCTTCGGTGACGAACTGCGGTGGGTCGTTGCGCTTCAGAAAGTTGGCCGCTTGGGAATGCGCTTCTTTCGGGTCCTGAGCAACGGACCGAGCAATTTTCCTTCGGTGACCGCAATCCTCAATTTGAACAGCTCTCAGAAGAGGATTTTATAACTGACCGCGCCGCTGAAATCGGCGTCCTGGCCAGCGGTCGACACATGGCCCGACAGCGAGAGTACGCTGTGCGCCCCGAATTTATGATCGAGGTCGATCCCGATCCGTCCCCAGTCCTGCTGCGTTCGCCCGCCGGCAAAATTTGCGGCGATGTTGGTCACGCCCAGCACATTGGCGACCGCGATCACCCCGCCATTGTCGTCGAACCGGTGCACATATTCGGCGTTCAGGCGCAGCAAGGTGGACGGGCCGATATCAGTTGCCGCCGTCAGACCGGCGCGGACCTCCTGTTGCGTATGGGCGTGCCGCGAGAAACTGGCGGGCGCGTTGCCGCCGGTTTCCTGATAGGCGTCCATGGTCGTGCGAGTCAGCGTGTATATGACGACCGGGCTTAACCGCACTGCACCTATCGCCAGCGCGTCGTGCCAGTCGAGCCGCCCGCGCAAACTGTAGACGTCGACATGGGTGCTACCCGCCGAGAGCGTCGACCCCGCTACGCCATAGCCCCGCGACAGATCGGCAGCGAACCGGCCGTAAAGCCCGAGCACCGACGCGATGACCTGGCTCCCTGGTATCTTAAAGTCGGCCTCGCCCAGCACGTAGGTCCCGTCGAGGCGGGTCCGCCCGCCGAACGACTGATCCTGACGCAACCGGCTGGCGCCGATCGCCGCGCCTAGCCGCACGCTGTCACCGATATTGGCGCAGCCGCCGAACTCCGCTGCAAAGACGTCGCCATGACCGCCCTGGCGCAACGCCCCGCCATCGACCGTGCCCCACAGGCAACCGTGCGCGGCCATCGTCGGCTCGTCCATCAGCGTGTGATGATGCGCGCCGCCTAGAGTCAAACCGCTTAGGGTGCCCGTCTGCGTGACAGCTTGGGTCGTCGCCGCGAGGCTGTTGGCAAGATCGGTCAGCCCAACCACGCCGTTTCCTGCCGTCGCGATAGGCGCTGGAGCAGGCGTTGGTGTGGGAGTTGGTGTTGGTGTTGGTGTTGGTGTTGGTGCGGGAGTGGGTGTCGGCGTTGGCGTTGGCGTTGGCGTCGGCGTCGGCGTCGGCGTGGGTGTCGGCGTTGGGCTGGCAGTTGTGGCCGCGCCCACCCGCGCGATATACGCTTGATTAAGGCCGTTCAGAGTGCCGCCGCCGACCACGACATTGCCATTAGCGTTGACGCCGCCGACCGACGCGAACGACCAGCCGGTCGTGCTAACGCCGCCCGCGTTCAACCAATCCTTGATAAGTAAAGCGGTGCCGCCCGACGCATTGGTCGAGCTGTCCTTTTGCCAGCGATAGGCTCCGGTGCATATCACGCCGCAATTGACATTGAAGACGACGACGGTGCCGTCTGCGTTGACGCCCGTCGCATCGGTACTGGCAGTTGCATCGAAGCTCGAATTGCTCGCCCCCGGCGCGCTCAGGCTCACCATGCCGGAGGCACTGGTCCAGCGCCAGGCCTCGATATGCGTGCCGATGTTCGAGTTGCCGATTACCGTCGTTCCATCGCCTGAAACACCAGTGGCAAAGCTGCTGTTGAAAATACTGTTGGGATCGCCGCCAAGCACACCGAGGTCGGCCATCCCGCCCGCCGCCGTCCAGCGATAGGCGCGTGTGTAACCCCGGTTATATCCTGACTTGCCGACAATCACGCTGCCGTCGCTCGACACCCCTGTGGCATCGCTGCTGACCCCGAAATCGGTGCCATGGGCGCCGGCTGCGATGAAGCCGAGGCCGACTAGGCCGCCTGTTTGCGTCCAGCGCCAGCCTTCGACGTGGCCGGTGGTAGTCGCCGTGGTCGATCGTGACGACGTACCGACGACGACGCTACCATCGAACGACGCCGAATTGGCCTTGCTGGTCGTGTCGCCAGCCAGCTTGCCCAGATCGACCATCCCGCCAGCCTGCGTCCAGCGAAACGCATGATAAGGCTGGCTCGACGGATTCGCCTGCAGAGCCCCAAAGCTGATCGAACTACCGACGACGACATTGCCGTCGCCGGATATTCCGACTGCCTCGCTGTTGTCATCGCCCGCCAACGTACCCAGGCTGACCATGCCGCCCGCCGCCGTCCAGCGCCACGCTACGTTGCCGGTCAAATCAGGCGTTGCCGATCTTCCCACCGCGACCGTGCCGTCGGCGTTGACGTCCTGCGCTGCGCCGCTGGCGTTCAGTGCTGCATTCGGCAGCGCGCCAAGCAGCGATACTGCCCCCTCGGCATGGGCAGGCGCAGGGGCAAAAAAGGGCACGACGATTGCCGCCGCCGTCGCCAGCAGGGCCAACCGCAGCTGCCGATCAATACGCGACGCATGAACGTTGCGCGTAATCAAACGCGCCTGTGGATCCGTAACCATGATTTTTTGCTCCCTGTGCGGAAGCGATTGGAACACACAGGGCGGCGCCGGCAGCCCCATTTGGGGTATGGCATGGCGAAATAATTATTCTGCGTCAGCAACTTGTAGATGCGGACTTCCCGCGATGTCCGCAAGGCGGATGCGGATAAATCCGATGAACGAACGACAGGTACCAGATAATCAATTCTCAGGCCGCAATGTCTGGAAAGTTGGCGATTCAGCCCTGCGATCAAGGAGCGCGCGGCACCACAATGGGTGCGATGATATCTGAAGCCTCGGGGCGCTGTGGTCCCGAGTTGGTGTTTTGGCCTGCAATGACCTGCCATTTGCGATTCTGTCGGCGAACAATCAGCGTCATTAAACCATAACGCACCGGTGTCGGGTCGCCGTTGCTGTCTTTTTCCCCATCAATCCGCCAGCTCCAACGAACAAAGGCCAAATTGACTCCAAGAAACCGGACGTCTTCGGCGAGGGGCGTAATGGTGGAGGTGGCAAGGCGGCCGCTCAAAATTCGCGAATGGTACTTCGCAAAATCCGCTTTTCCGTGGAGCCAGATGGCTCCGACGTTCACAAAATCGACGTCGTCGGAAACCAGCTCGCCAAGTTCCTCGCCTCTGTGGGTCGCCCATGCTGCCGAGAATAACGTCGGAAGGCGCGCCACCGCGGCGCGATCACCGGTGGTTTGCGCGGTGGCGGGGAAAGCAATGCTTGCAACCACCAGTGCTGAAGCAGCTATGTAGTGACGCATCAGCTGTCTCCAACAAAGTGTCTGCGGGCAATATCACATTGCGCCTGAGGTCCCAACGCTGGCGAACGACCTCAACGGGAAGCGGCCGGCTGACGCAATGAACGAAGGGCAGGTTCGGTGCCTCGCAATGTGCGTAACAAATGTCCACAATGTTGGCGAAGACAGACCTTGGGTCAAAATCGAACGGTTGCCGAAACTCGCAGCTGGCGCGGCTCGACCGGGCGGATGTGTCGATCCTCGACGCCCTCTGCGGGTTCGCCGGGGAGACGTGAGGCATAGAAATACTCGATCTCATTGTCTTTGGCATTGAATGCGTTGAGAAGATCGGCGGCAAGTTCGACGCGCCCCAGCTGATACTCGACCCGCGCGTTGACGACGGTCAACGGATCAGCGCGAACGCTGTTATCCTCGATCAGGCTGTAGCTGCCGAAATGGCGTGCCCGAACCGCAAATGACGCTTTGCCAAGTTTGGCGACAACACCACCTGCGATGACAGTCTCAATCGCGCCGGGAATGTAGTTGGCACCAGCGGGCAGGTCGGTGAGCCGCCCGCGCGACCGGGTGAATTCGGCATCGACCGTCAGCCAGCGCGCAGGCTGATAAAAAGCAGAAACCTCGAACCCGCGACGTTTCGACGGTCCCTGCGCCTCGGTCGTGCCCCCATCGCCCAGAAAAAGCAGCTCCGATTTTAGATCGAGCCACCAGTAAGTGCCGGTTAGCGTGAGGCCGTCGATTGGCCTGACTCGCACGCCGCTCTCATAACCCGTTGCGGACACAAGCGCATCGACGCGGTCGGCAGCACTGCCGGTGTTCGGGTCGATGTTGATACTTGTGCCGCGTGCGTCGTTCGAATGGAAGCCGCGCCCGTAATTGGCGTAGAGCTCAATCCGGTCAAAAGGTGCCCAGGCAATCGACGCCTTGGGACTAACGCGCGTGGCGCTGCTCTTGCCACTGTTGACCGCGAGGTCGGAGCGGACGTCGAAGGTGTAGTGATCCGCGCGTCCCCCGAGGAGAACGCGGATGGTTGACGTCGGGTGGAACGTCGCCTCGGCAAACAGCGCGCCCGAGCCTTCGGTGACCTTGTCACGGCGCACGGTCGACACCACGCGGCGCGCGTCGGTGCGATACAGCACGACCGGATCGATGAAATCGTATCGGCCTTCTGCCCCGACCAGCACTTCGACAGGCGCACCGACGTCGAGATTGAAGCGCTTGTCGACCCGGCCGCCGACGACAAAGCGGCGATCCTGCTGTTCGAACTCGTCACCGTTGACTGGGTCGTCAAGGAAATAGGTGAAGTTCGACGTGAGCCGGAAGTCGTAATAATGCCCATAGGCAAGCAGATTCAGCGGTGCCTTGGCATCGTCGGTCCAGTTCAGTACGCCCCCGATGCGCGTGGTCTCCCCGCCCAAATCACTGTCGAGGAACCCGAGGCGGCCGATCAAACCACTTTGGATCGCGCGCAACGGCACCTGTTCGGGCGAACGGAACTTGACGTGATAGCCGCTTGCACTCGCCCGCAACGTGCCGCCCGCCAGCGGCCCGGTCCATTTGGCGAAGCCGCTGACCAGCTTCAAATCCTGGGGCAGGTCGAACGGCCCGTCATCATAGCGCGTTTCGATGCCGACCAGCAGATTGCCCGCGCCCAGCTTCGTCGATCCGGCGGCGACGATCCGGTAGAAATTGCTGGTGCCGACTTCGGCTTTCACGAAGGGTGCTTCGAGCGTGTCGACTGTTTTGAAACGGCCCGACCCTGCAGTCGCAAAGTCGCCGTTTTCGGCGCGGTAAGGTCCCTTGGCGAAAGTGAGCGTGTCGATCAGTTCGGGAATGATGAAATTGAGATCGAGATAGCCCTGGCCGTGGCCGTGCGTGCGCATATTTAGCGGCACGCCGTCGTGGAACACCGCAAAATCGGTGCCGTGATCGAGGTTGAAGCCGCGCAGGAAATACTGATTTGCCTTGCCACCACCAGAATGTTGGGTGGCGATGAATCCTGGAACAGTTTCGAGCAATTCAGCGACGCGCTGGATCGGACGAGCTTCCAGGTCGATCCGGCCAACGATCCCTTCTGACGCTGCCCCTGCAACGCCGATCAGGTCGGTCGCGCGGCCGGTCACGACGATGTCACTCGACCTCGCACGATCCGCGTCGGGGCTTTCGTTCGGCGCAGCATTTGCAGCCTGGATGAAGAGCGAGCACGATCCCGCTACGACCAGCACATTTGCGCCCAGACGGGGGACGGACCTAAAGTTCATGACAGTCCCTCGTGGTAAGATATTTGCGCAATATCTGCTTACGTCGATTGTTCCACAGCTACGAGACGGTCGGAAGTAAGGATGCAATCAGGCGATATAATATTTGAGGAAGGTAGGAGGCATCATGCAACGCGTCACATTCTCGCTCGATGAGGACATTGCAGCCGATTTCGACGACATCGTGAAGGCGCAGGGCTATCAGAGCCGTTCCGAAGCTGTCCGCGATCTTATTCGTCGCGAGGTGGATAGCCGCAAGCTGCAGAAGACCGGCGAGCAACTTTGCGTGGCTAATCTTTCATACGTTTACGACCATCATGTGCGTGCGCTGGCGGGTAGACTGTTGACGTTGCAGCACGAGCACCATGACATCGTGGTGTCGACGACCCACGTCCATCTCGATCACGACAACTGTCTTGAGAGCACGATCCTCAAGGGTCCGATCGATGCCGTGCGGTCGTTGGCAGACAGCATTCAGGCAGAGCGGGGCGTGCGTTTTGCCACGACGAACCTCGTGAGCCTGCCGGACACATGAGCGGTTTCCAGCAAAGCAGCGAGACGTGAACCAACGGCAGCTTTCGGTGCCACTCGTGGGCTGTCTGAACGGCTTAGTTGTTGGCGGGAGCGGCCTCGCATGGTTTCGTTGCCGTCGGCGCCAACCGACAAGTTTCCGGTCATTTGCCGAACCAATTCCAAATACTGAAACCTGCCTACCATTCACATATTAGCCCGACGGCCAGTTTGTGGTGCTGGACTGACGCTCCCCCCCGCACCTCGGCGCACTTAGCTGTTCTTGTTTGTCTCGATACAGTGCGGGCGGAGCAATCCAGTAAAAAGGTATCGATAGGATCGGCACGCCACTTCTCACGTCGCTAGCGGTATTGGCATTGTGTCCAATGATTGTTACACAGAGGTATCGATAGAGGATCGCTTAAATTCGGGTAGTTGCGGGGTCATGGCATGGTTTCGGACGATCTTCCGTGGTTCCCGCGAGACCGACCGGCCCCTGAGGATGCGACCAGCTCAGTTGCTTTCGCAGCAGACGCTCTGATCCAGTCGCGTTCGAATGACGCCCTGCGTCTTCGTAGTGTTCTCGACGGTATGAGCGAAGGCTTTGCGCTGCTTTCCCCCGAGTTTATCGTTCTGGACCTGAATGCTGAGACGCTGCGCCTCGAGGCACGAAAGCGCGAGGAGATCGTAGGGCGCTCGCACTGGACACTTTATCCCGGCAGCGAAGAAGGTCCGCTTGGGCTGCTGTACAAACGCGCGATGCGTGATCGCGTCCAG
This sequence comes from Sphingomonas sp., assembly GCA_965249015.1. Lineage (GTDB taxonomy): Bacteria > Pseudomonadota > Alphaproteobacteria > Sphingomonadales > Sphingomonadaceae > Sphingomonas_O. The sequence goes on from CBDFLB010000003.1 coordinate 558,669, forward strand.
GTTGGTCTCGAACACCGGCATGTCTGGACCGACGGCCGCGTCTCATGGCTCGAGATGCGCGCCTTTCCCACTGATGACGGCAATCTGGCCGTGTTCTTCCGTGACGTTACTGAGCGCCATGTTGCCGAACAGCAGCTACGCGAAAGCGCCGATCGGTTTCAGGGGGCGGTGCGTGCTTTCGCCGATGTGCTGTGGACCAACGACGCTGAGGGCCGGATGACCGGCGAGCAGCCCAGCTGGGCGGCGCTTACCGGTCAGTCGTTCGAACAATATCAGGGCTATGGCTGGGCGCAGGCGGTCCATCCCGACGATGCGCAGTCGACGATCGACGCTTGGGAAAGTGCCGTTCAGGAACGACGGCTGTTCGTTCACGAGCATCGTGTTCGCCGTCATGACGGCATCTGGCGGCGCTTTGCTATCCGTGCCGTGCCGGTAGTGAATGACGACGGCTCGATCCGCGAGTGGGTCGGCGTCCACAGTGACATCACCGATCTCCGGGAAAGCGAAGTCCGGTTTCGTCAACTCGCCGAAAACATAGGGGCGGTGTTCTATCTTCATGAGATCGACGAACCGCGTATCTCTTATGTCAGCCCGGCCTATGAACGTATCTGGCAGCAGTCGGCCGACGAGCTTTACGCCGATGCCAGCGCCTTCATGCGGGTCATTCACCCGGATGACCGACCGATGGTCGAGGCAGCATTAGAGCGGCAGCGGGAAGGCGAAAGTACCGAGACGCGATATCGGCTTGTCCTGCCCGATGGCCGCGTCAGCCATATTCACGACCGGTCGTTCGTTACCAGCGATCCCGATGGCAATGCGCGCCGCGTTGTCGGGATTGCCGAGGACGTTACGGTGACCAGCCAGGCACGAATGCAGCTCGCGGCCAATGCTGCGACCTTCGAGATGCTCGTCCGGAACAACCCCTTTGGGGTCTATGTCGTGGGAAGTGATTTCAGGCTGTTGCACGCGAGCATCGGCACCGCGCGCGCTTTTGCCGGGATCGATCCATTGATCGGGCGCGACGTTGCGGAGATCCTTCGCATCATCTGGAATGAACCGTTCGCCACCGAACTCATCGACCGGTTCCGGCACACGCTGGCGATCGGCGAAACTTACGTCAGCCACCGCACTGTCGAACAGCGCCACAACATTGATCAGGTCGATGCCTATGACTGGCGCATCGACCGGATCGGCCTGCCCGACGGCTCGCTTGGCGTTGTCTGCCATTTTTACGATCTGACCGAGCGGATGGCGCTCGAAGACGAGCTTCGGCAAGCCGTGGCCGATAAGGACATGTTGCTCCGCGAAATCGATCACCGTGTCCGCAATAGTATTGCGATGGTCGCCTCGCTCCTGTCGATGCAGGGCGGCTCGGCAGCATCGCTCGAGGTCAAGCAAGCTCTCGACGTCGCATCGGCGCGGCTCGTTGCCATCGCCCGCATTCATGAGCGGCTGTATAAGGGCAAGGAAGTCGGCGTTGTCGAGTTCGGCACTTATCTTGAAGAAATCTGCCGCGATCTGCGAAGTTCGCTTGGTCATGGCGAAATGACGATGGCAATCAGAACCGCGCATTGCGATCTGCCCGTCGATCAGGCGGTGCCGTTGGGACTCGTCGTCAACGAGCTGGTAACAAACGCCTTCAAGCACTGCGGGAAAAGCGCGGCAAGCATCAGCGTGGTCTTGGAGTGCACCGAGACGATGCTGGAGTTGTCGGTTTCGGACGACGGCGTGGGGATGCCCGAGGATTACAATCCAGCGAAAAGATCGGGTCTCGGGATGCGCGTGATCGACATGCTTGTCCGGCAGTTGAACGGTTCGCTTACGCTTCCCGCCGCCGGTGGCGATGCGCGCTTTCAGGTAACCGTGCCTATCCGCGAAGACTGAGCGAGGGTGGCGATTGCTTTCGCCAAGCGCGCATACAGGACGTCGGCAACGGACCTGTCAAACCGATCGTTCCCAAACGTACGGCGAAAAACGACGACTTTTCAGACGTCCCGGCGGTCACGGTCGCTGATCGAAAGGCGACATTGCGACGCCCGCTTCTGACACGCGCGACCCAGCAGAAAGCGTGGGTCGATCGGTGGTGTCAAAGCCGACCGGTTCTGACACCGCCCGCATTCTCGAAAAGGATGGTTGATTGGGAAAGCGCAGCTCTCGCAATTAGTGCGGCAATCTGACAATCTGGCGGGCTGGAATGCCGACGACGGTTGCGCTGTCATCGACCCGACGGGTGACAACGGCTCCTGCGCCGATGGTTGCATCCGCGCCTATGTGGAGGCCCTGTAGAACAGACACATTCAGGCCCACGAATATGCGCGGGCCAGAGGTGACACATCCGCCGAAGCGCGCACCGGGACTGATGTTGCTATAGTCACCGATCGTACAATCGTGGTCCACGCTCGCGGCGTGGTTGATGATGACACCACGGCCCAACGTAGCGCGAGGGCCTATGATGGCACCTGCAAGGATGCATGATCCCGACCCTATGTCCGCGCTGGGAGAAACGGCGGCGGCCGGATGACAGACGCTTTGAAGTGACGCGCCTTGAGCGAGCAGCGCCTCGCTCTCTTGATGACGCAACGTATTGGAACCGCATGCAACGATGAACGTGTTGCTTCGCGAGATTTCCTCCAGGCAGATATGACTGATGATGCCAAGCCACTGACAATCGAACATCGGGGTGGGTGCCGCACCGGCGATTGTCGCAAAGCCCGCCACACGCAGCCCGGATAGAATAGCCGCTTCATAAACGACGGCTGCGTGCTGACCGCTTGCTCCCGCTACTATCACCAACGCCATGTCTTCGCCCAACTAGCCTGCAACCATGCCCGGCGGCGAGATGGTAGCAGCTACCCGCCTTCCTAATAAGGATGCTATTCTGGGTGGGAAGTGCCGGTTGATAGCATGCATCCGGTAAAGCTGCCGCTCATAGCACCTAGCCGTCAGAGCATGCCGATATTGTGCAGCCACTGTTTGACTTGCCCCGGCCACTCCCGCGAGATCGGATCGGCCGTTGGCCGCATCCCAAAGGCATGGCCCCCCTTGGCGTAGAGCCGCATATCGACCGGCACGCCCGCATCGCTAAGTGCCAGCGCATAGGCCATCGGCTGCCGAATTGGGTCGGTCGGATCATTCATGGCGTGTAGGATCAGCGTTGGCGGTGCCTTTCGGCTGATAGTAACCCAAGGCTTGAGTTCGAGACTGTTTCTACCCTTACTATCGTCTAGCATCCGCGCCGTGTAGGCGACGATCGCGAAGTCGGGTCGTGGTGATTGCCGATCAGCCGCGTCCGCAAGCGGATAAGTACGCTCTTCGGTGTTGCTCATGTTCGCCGCCAAATAGGCACCTGCTGAAAAGCCAATCACGCCGATCTTGTGCGGATCGATCCCGTAGGACGAAGCCTGCTGTCGCAATAGCCCCATCGCGCGCTGTGCGTCTTCCAGACCTAATAGCACTTTGGGCCGCTGTTGCTTACCGTTCTCCTGCGGCCACTTTTGTGGCACCCGATATTTCAGCATCGCACAGGTCAAGCCCTGCTGCACCACCCAGTCGCAGATTTCAGTGCCTTCGAGATCGGTCGCTATGACCTCGAAGCCGCCGCCCGGCAGGACCAGCATGGCGGCTCCGCCATTGCGTCCCTTCGGTCGATAAAGGGTCATAGTCGGTCGGGTGACGTAGCTCGCCCAATGCCATTTGCGGCCCCCCACAAGTCCCGTGCCGTTACCGGTCCCCTCGGGTCTATCGCCGGAGTCGGGCTTGGCGAGAGGCGTGCTAGCGGGCCAGAGCGGCATTTGAACTTTATCCTGGGGAGGCTGCCAAATGCCTGCCCGCTCGTTCTTTGGAAGATCCGTATTCGCCGGTGAGGGGTCGGATTTGCTGATCCGACCGCAGGCTGCGCCAGCGATGCCAATCGCCACCACAGATGACATGACGAACCGGAACCGCGACAAACCGTATCTCCTGCTTCGAGGGCGCAATCTTACTTTGGGATCAGCCAGATTGCAGAAGAGGATGTTAGCGGCCGAGCCCCATCACGCAACTGGTAGCTTCTCGAAAACGAAGGTCAATCAGGACAAGGCCGTTGATACACGCACCGCGCGTCCCTTCCGGGTTGCGCTTTCCCAAAATCTGTTTCCGATTGGGTTTTCTCGAAATTGCCGGCCGGACATGGGAAACGGGAATTGGTCGAGCGGTCTGAACGGCCGAACGGGGCGTAAGCGACCATGGTGCGCCCAGTGTCAAAACCGAACGGTTGTGACACCTAAACGAAGGGCGACTTTTCGCCGGTTGTGCCTGAAACCTGCCTGTTAACACCCCCGTACATTCCCGCCGCGTGAGCTTGGCTGAACAAATGACCGCTTTTGACGGCCTTCCTCCAGGTGACGAACGACTGGTGTGTTGGCGGTTTCCGATCGGGAGGTGGGTAACATGCCTGCGGACCGCTGCTAACGCTCAAAATCGATTAAGCGCAACTGATCAATAATTGAGATTGCCCGCATAGCTCAGGCTGGCGGGTAAGAGCTTAAAGCGTTGAAACAGAGGGCAAAAGCCATTATCAGGACCGACTGAACTGCCTAAATCTTTTGCCCTGCGACGATCGCACCACTTTTACCCGACTGTATGAGCACGGCACGCGCGAGTCCGACGGGGCGCGAAGGCGTGTCATATGCGGCGGCAGCTCCGGTCCAAGTGCCGACAGCGACAAGCTGTTTGACGATATTGCGATGCGGCAGCGTACGTCCCCCGTTCTCACCGGCACGGATCGGCACGGCGACCCGGCGCGGGTCGTAATCGACAACCCAGACGGTCGCGAGCTTCACGGTGGGTGCAGCACCGATCGCGACCTTGACGCCATCGACCGCAATCGTCGGGCCGTCGGAGCGAGCGTTCGCTGCGATCGCGGCATCGACTTCGCCCTTGCGGCTACCGAGCACGGCCTGGTGGCCGGCAACGATCAGCTGCGGGGTCGCGACGTTGCCGCGCCCTCCGGCACGCGCATATTCCCACTGGCGTGCCGTGAATTCGGGCTTGGCGAAGATGTCTTTCCAGCCAAGCTGGTCCCAGTAGGTGACGGCGAAGTTCAACGCGAGCACGTCGGGCCGGTCGGCCTCTTGGTCGAGCACCGCCAGCGCGGGCGGGCACGACGAGCATCCCTGACTTTGAAAGAGCTCGATCACCACGGGATGGGCACGCGCGAATTGCGCGGACGGCTGGGCGGACAGGGCAGCTGCGGCGAGCCCACCGATACCGGCCGCGGCGAGAATAAAAGTCTTGGTCATGATGATTTCCTTGGCTTCTTTACGTTCCAAACTGCTCGGCGGTTACGTGAAATCGGTGATCAGGCTGTGGTCTATCTGCCCGATGTCGGCGACGCCGCTGAGCGCCATGCTCCGGTCGAGTTCGTCCTTGAGGATGTCGAGCGCGCAGGTGACGCCCGCGCCACCATCGGCACCGAGACCATACATATAGGCGCGCCCGATCAGGCAGGCGCGCGCGCCCATCGCGAGAAAGCGCAAAATGTCCATGCCGGTGCGAATACCGCTGTCGACATAGAGCTCGACATGGCTGGGAACGGCGTCGCGGATGCGCGGGAATGCTTCGACGGTCGACGCCGCGCCGTCGAGCTGGCGGCCGCCGTGGTTCGAGACGACGATCGCGTCGGCACCGGCATCGACCGCAGCTGCAGCGTCGTCGAGGTCGAGAATGCCCTTGACGATCAGCTTGCCGTCCCAGTGCGCGCGCACCCAGTCGACAAGCGCGCGATCAATCGTTGGCGCGAAATTCTCCTTCACCCATTCGCTGAGCGCGGCCAAGCCACCGCCTTCGATCTCGCCGATCAGGTTGCCAAAGGTCATATGCGGTGAGCGCAACTGCTCAAGCGCCCATTTCGGGTGGCTGAGGATGCCCCAGATATTGTTCGCGGTGAGCTTGGGCGGGACGCCGAGGCCGTTATGTGCGTCGCGCCAGCGAATGCCCTCGGTTTGCGCGTCGATCGTCAGGATCAGGACGTCGCATCCGGCGAGCTTCGCACGTGCCAGCAGCGACGCATTGATCCGCTCCTCGCGCATCGGATAGAGCTGGAACCAGAAATCCCCTCCGACTTCGGCCGCGACATCCTCGATCGCGGCGATTGACATCGTCGACAGCGCGAACGGCACGCCGAAATCCTTGGCGGCGCGCGCCGCGAGGATTTCGCCGCGCGCATGGATCGCGCCGCACAGCCCGGTCGGCGCGAGCGCCAGCGGCATCGAAACCGGTTGCCCCAGCATCGTCGTCGCCTGCGACCGCTCGGACACGTCGCCGATCAGCCGCTGGCGCAGCGTGACCGCGTCGAGATCGCGGCGGTTCGCGGCGAGCGTGACTTCCGAATAGGAGCCACCCTCGACATATTCGAAGAACGATTTCGGGACGCGGCGCTTTGCCTCGATCCGCAGATCCTCGATGCTGGCGTAAACGGTCATGCCGCCAACGCCTGAGCGAAGTCGCCGGTGCAGCGATCCTCGCGCCGACCGCGCACGTTTGTGCGGTAAACGAACAAAGATCCGGCCAGCGGTTCGCGCGCCAGTGCCTCTGGGGACAGCCCTTCGCGTGCGCTGGTGACGATCAGATGATCGAGCAGCGGGCCGCCGAACGCCACACAACTGGGCTGGCTAACCGGCAGGTCGAGCTGCGCGACGACCGTGCCATCGGTAGCGTAGCAGACGACCGTGCCGCCGCCCCAATGCGCACTCCAATAGCGGTCTTCGGCATCGATGCCCGCGCCGTCGGGCTTTAAGCCAGGCGCGGTTTGCGCGAAGAGCGCACTTCCGATCGGGCCATCCTCGCGGTCGAGCGCGAATTTCCAGATTGCGGCCTTTTCGGAATCCGCCAGGAACATCGATCGTCCGTCGCCGGTGAAAGCCAGGCCGTTTGGCACAAGCAGGCCGCCGAGAAACGGGGATGCGTGGCCCGGTCCGTCGAACCGCCAGAGCTTGCCGCTCGAGCCGCGGTCGGGCTGTTCGCCGTCCAGCTTGGTGCTTGCCCAGAAGGTGCCGGTGCGATCGACGCGGCCGTCGTTCATGGCAAGCTGCGGATGCCGCGCTTCGATGTCGACGAGCGGCTCGAAACTTCCGCGCGCAGGTTCGAAGCGCGCAAAACCTTTGTCGAACGCGCCGACGAAAACGCCGGGCATTTCGGTCAGCGCCATCGACGCGAGCTGTTCAGGAAGCGCCACGCTCGAAAACAGCGCTGTCCCGAACTTCCAGCTCCAGAAACGGCGCGCCAGGATGTCGGTCCAGTGCACCGTCTCTGTGCGGTCGTCCCAAAGCGGGCATTCGCCAATCGTATTGCCGACCGGCAGCGTCTCGACGAGGTCGAATACAATGCTCATAACCGCCTCAACGTCGCGCGGTGGATGTCCTGGTCGGAAATCGAATAATAAAGATAGATGCGGTCGCCGCTCTCGATCGCCGATGATGCGAACGCGATGTCGGTCGCACCCTTGGTGACATTTTCGGGCGCAATCACCGGCTCGGCTCCGCGCGCGACGATCTTGGCATAGTCCTTGTCGAACGCCGCCCAGCCGATCCGCCAGTGCGCGTCCTGCGTCGCGCCATTATAGAACATCACCGGCCGGTCGGATCCGGCACCGACGATCGGACCGGTGCTCAGATGCCAGCAATCCCAATTGTCCTTGCGAATGTCGATCGCGGGTCCGTCTATAGCCCACGGCCCTTCGAGATCGTCTGCCGTCGCCATGCCGATTTTCGAGGCATCGCCGTCGGCATATTCGAAGAACAACCGCCACCGCCCGTCGCCCGACGGCACGACCGTGGCTTCCTTAGGATTGGCATAGGGTGGCTTCGAATCGAGGACGAGGCGCTGCTTTGCCAGACGTTGCGCGTCGGGTCCTGCGGCATACAGGAGTCGCCCGGTTGCCTGCTGCTGGTTCCAGCCCGTGTACCACATGTGCACCCGGCCGTTATCGATGATGACCGTGGGGTCTTCGCAACCGTCGAGATCGTCGAGGCCGGGGCCGGGAAAGATCACCGGCGCGCGGTCCATGTCGAAATGCAGACCGTCATCCGACGTGCCCCACCAGATTTCGGCCATCTTCAGTCGCGGCTCGTCGTCGCGGCGCGGCACCGCGCGGATGAGGATTTCAAAACCCTTGCCCGATTTCCAGACGAACGGGCTCAGCACGTACATGTCGCTCAGCCGCCCATGGCGCGACAGCGTCATCGGCTCGATCGCCTCGACGGCAAAGCCTTTCATAATGCGGCTCGCAGTGAACGCCGCGCGCTTTCGGCGACAAGGCCGAAGACGAGATGCGAGACCATGCCATAGGCGTGGGTAGCGGGCGGCGTCTTCCACGGTGCCTCGCCGAGCCCCATAGCGGGGACGGCCACTTCGTCGAGCGCAAGCGCCGTCACCGCGCCGAAAGCCGTCCCGAATCCGGTTCTCGCTTGCGGCCAATATTCGGCCATGATGCCATAGCCGACGCCAAGCGCCGCGCCGAGGCCGTAGTGAATCGCTTCGCCAGCCAATTCCTTTTCAGCTCCGGGAACCGGACGCCCGATCGCTGCGCGGCTCGCCTTATTTGCGGCTTTGACGGTCGCTGGGTCGCCCTCGCTATCGCTCTCCCGCGGCCACAGCTTCTGGAACTGGTTCATCGCAAACGCTGCGGCGAGGCCAGCTGCAACACCCGCGATCGCACCGCGCAACGGATCGGGCCGGGAATCGGGGTTGGCCATCAGATCAACTCCCGCACTTGAGTGCGCGCAAGCGATGCGATCAGGGAGCCGCCATCCTTCTGCCCGCGGATGAGCGCTTTGCCGAGGTTGATCGCGTCCGACAGGCCCGTCTTGGCTGGCAGCGGCGGCTCATCGGGATCGACCACCGCCTCGATCAGCACCGGGCCAGCGGTCGCGAATGCCTCGTCGAGAATGCGGCCGCAGTCGCCCGGCTGTTCGATCCGGAACGCTTTCGCACCGCAGGCCTCGGCAACCTTGACGAAGTCGATCGGTTCGAGCTCGACGCCGAACTGGGGATTGCCGAGGAACGCCATCTGCTCCCATTTGATCATGCCGAGCACATCGTTCTTGATGACGATGACGCGGATCGGGAGCTTGTGCTTTACCGCCGTTGCCAGCTCGCCCATCAGCATCGTTAGCCCGCCGTCGCCGACAAACGCCACGCAGGTGCGGTCGGGATACGCGACCTGCGCGGCGATGGCGTAGGGCAGGCCGTTGGCCATCGACGCGAGCGTGCCCGACAGCGAGAACATCTGCCCACGCTTGACCGGAATCTGGCGCGCGAACCAGGTGGCGATCGTCCCCGAATCCGAAACGACGATGGCATCGGCGGACAAGCGCTTGCCGAGTTCCCAAGCGACAACCTGCGGCTTCATCGGCATGTCCTGGCGCGTGCCCCGCTCTTCCATCAGCGTCCACCAGTCGCGCATGCCGTCCTGCGCCGCCGTCAGGAACGCGGTGTCATCATTGCCGGTCAGCTTGGGCAGCAGCGCTTCGAGCACCATTCGGCTGTCGCCGATCAATCCCAGCTCAACCGGACACCGCAGCCCGATCCGCGCCGCATCGACGTCGATCTGTACGATCCGCGCCTGCCCGGGCTTGGGGTAGAATTCGACATAGGGAAAGGACGATCCGACGATCAGCAGCGTGTCACAGCCGTCGAGCGCGTCGTGGCTCGGCCGCGTGCCGAGCAGGCCGACGCCGCCCATCGAATAGGGACTGTCGTCGGGCAGGCAGCCCTTGCCGAGCAATGGCTTGCCGACGGGTGCCTTGAGCCGCTCGGCGACCGCTTCGAGCGCATCGGTCGCGCCGAGCGCGCCTTGCCCGGCCAGGATCATCACCTTCTTGCCGGCATTGAGGATTTCTGCCGCGGCCTCGAGTTCGGCTAGCGACGGGATCGGTCGCGCGCGGGCAAACACCTCGACACTGTGTCCCGGAATGTTGCGCTTCGATCGCATATCGGCGTCGCACGGCATCGACTGGAAATCGACCGGGATCGTAACATGCGAGACGGTGCGGTTCGCCAGCGCCGAGCGGCAGGCGAGATCGACGACGCTGCGCGCATGGCCGGGTCCCATGATCCGCTCATTATAACCGGCGACGTCGGCGAACAGCTTGTCGAGCTCGACATCCTGTTGCCCGTGCGTCCCAATCAGGTCGTGATGCTGAAGACCGGTGATCGCGAGCACCGGCTGTCCGTCGAGTTTGGCGTCGTAAAGGCCGTTCAGCAGATGAATGCCGCCTGGCCCCGACGTCGCGAGACAAACGCCGAGCTTGCCGGTGAATTTGGCATAGGCGCACGCCATAAATGCGGCGGCTTCCTCGTGCCGGACCTGGATGAAACGGATGTCTTTGCTGATGCGCAAAGCTTCCATGATGCCGTTGATACCGTCGCCGGGGAGGCCGAAAATATCGGTCACGCCCCAGTCGGCGAGCGCCGCCAGCATGATGTCGGCCGTCGTTTGCTTTGCCATGTCGCTCTCCGCGAAAATTGGGGTGGGGCGGGACTGTCGGGGGAAACAGTCCCGCCCCGGTTTTCAGCGCCTGCGGGCAGCGGCGCGTGACGCGCCGAGCACCCAGAGCGAGACGCTGAAGAGCACGAGATCTTTCAGCAGGAACTGCCCAGGCATTGCCGAGATTGCGGGAAATCCGCCCGCCGCTGGCTCTGCGACGCCAGGCGTTGACAGCATGAAAGTCAGCGTAATCGCAAAGGTGATCGCCGCCATCGCGCCGCCCACCGCCGAAATCCGCGGATCGACCGGGCGGAGCGCGATAAGGATTGCAGTCAGCACCTCATAGACGCCCAGAAAGCGCGAGGCACCCGCGATGCCGAACGCGCCGTGCATCCACACGACCAGCGGGCTGTTCATGATCAGCGGCGCGATGCCGCTCGCCTCATAGGCGGTGAATTTCATGCAGCCGAACCACAGGAAAATGATGACAAGCGCATAGAGCATCACCCACTGCGCCGCGCCTTCGAGCCGGCCCGGTACGATCCCGCCGACCGGTGTCGCTGACGCCATCGCGAAATCTCGATTGTCTTCGTTCATGACAGGCTCCTCAATAGGTCGGTTGCAGCGGCATGGCGGGCATCATCACCGTATCGACGACATAGACGATGCCGTTGTCGACCTTCATCGGCCCCTTGACGACCTTTGCGCCGTTGACCGTCAGCACGCCATTCTCGCGCTTGATGACCAGCCCCATGTTGTTGATCGCCATCACGCTGACCGCGTCAGCCTGCGCCAATCCCTTTTCGATCGCTTCCATCGGCAGCAGGCCGGTGACGAGATGGTTGCCCAGCGTGACCTTGAGCTTCGTGCGGTTTTCCGGACGCATCAGCATGTCGAGCTTTTCTTTCGGCACCTTGGCGAACGCCGCATCGTTCGGTGCGAACATCGTGAACGGCCCCGGACCGCCGACATAGCTTGACAGCCCCGCAGTCTCGGTCGCCTTCAGCAAGCTCTTAAAATCGCCCGCTGCCATCGCGGTTTGCGGAATGTTTGCGGCGTGGCTGCTCGCCAGCATAAGCGATGACACCAGTGCGGCACCCGCCAGTCCAGATCTCAATTTCATAGCGGGTCTCCTGCCGTGCGATTGCGTCCGGAGAGTGGAACAGGCAGCGAAGCCAATAGTTTCCCGGATTAGGTGCGTTATCATCCCGATGACGTGCCGGTGCGTCCTTTCCGCCTGTTGGTCAGCCCTGGCACTGCAACGATCGGCGAGCTGCGTCGCTTTCGACTTTGGAGGATTAGATGGCAGACCGGGTTCTCGACCGACTATTGGTAACCCTGGACGTCGCGGTCGAGGCGTTTGCGATCTGCGAGGTGCGGCGGGGTCTTCGCCTCGTCGGGCGCGGCATCGATGCAATCGAGATCCACTATGTGCTTCAGGGGACCATGCATCTCATGGTTCCAGATGCCGAGACGATCGTATGCGGACCCGGCAGCGTCGTCATCATTCCACCACGCGTTGCACAATCGATAACCTGCGACGGCGCGGCGACGGGCGAAGTTATCGCCGCCGAGAATTGCTCGATGGTGCGTGACGGACTGCTGCTGTTCGATGCCGCCGACGGTGGCGCAGGTGATTTGCGCATCGTCTGCGGGATCATCATGGCGAGTATCTCGGGATCGTTCGGTTTGCTTGACAAGGTCACCGATCCGATCGTCGAAAATGTGAGCGACATCGAGATCGTCCGCCAGGCCTACGCGATCATGCTCGACGAAATCAGCCATCCCGGACTTGGCACGCGCGCGCTCGCGGGCGCGCTCATGAAAACATGTCTGGTGATGGTTCTGCGACGCTATTTCGACCGCGCTGAGCCCGGATCGACACTGCTCGGTGCGCTTCAGGACCCGCGGCTCGGGCGCGCAGTTTCGGCAGTGATCGATCGCCCGGCTAGCGCGCATACCGTCGCCAGTCTCGCCTCGGCGGCGGGGATGAGCCGATCAACCTTTGCGCGCGAATTCCGCTCCGCCTTTTCGATGAGTCCGATGGAGTTCGTCGCCAAGACGCGCCTGCACCATGCTGCCGAGATGCTGCGATCGACTAACGTCGCGATCAAAGTCATCGCAGGCAGTATCGGCTTTTCGAGCCGCAGTCATTTCAGCCGCGCCTTCCGCGACGCCTATGGCACCGATCCGAGCAATTTCCGCAAGACGATCACCAAGCCCGAGCTCGATGCACCGCGAAATCTGCGTGGTTCGCGCGAACGCTTCGCGCTGTCCGATGAACCCGAAAACTGACCCTGAAGGAGCGCCGTAATGCTGCTGACGCTTGACTCTATCGAAACCGACCGGTGCGAAACTGCAGAGACCCCCGACACCACGTCGGGCTTTCGCGCCGACTGTATCGCCGGGCTTTCGGCCGAACCCAAGACTCTGCCGTGCAAATGGCTCTACGATGCCGAAGGCTCGCGGCTTTTCGAGGCGATCTGCCGGGTTCCCGAATATTACCCGTCTCGCACAGAAGGGGCGCTGCTCGCGCGAGCGGCTCCCGACATTGCGGTCGGACTCATGCCCGGCACCGCGCTTGTGGAATATGGTAGCGGCACGAGCCGCAAGACACGCCTGCTGCTCGATGCCGCGCCGACAATTACGACCTATGTGCCGATTGATATCTGCCACGACGAACTCGCCCATTCGTGCGCGGCGATTGCAGCGACATACCCTGCATTGCGTGTCATGCCGATGCATGGCGATTTCACATCACCACTGACGCTCGATGCTTCGCTGAACGGTAATCCGCGAGTGGGCTTCTTTCCCGGTTCGACGCTCGGGAATTTCGCCCCTGACGACGCGGTCGATTTTTTGCGTTTGGCAAGAGCGATGCTGGGCGCGGACGCCCGCTTTTTGCTGGGCGTCGATCTCCGGAAGGACGAACGAACGCTTGTCGCGGCCTATGACGACGCTGGCGGCGTCACTGCGGCTTTCAACCTCAATCTGCTTGCACGCATGAACCGCGAGCTTGGCGCTTCGATCGACCTCGACTTCTTCAAGCATCGCGCGGTATGGAACGAGGGTGCGGGCAGGATCGAGATGCATCTGGTCAGCACGACAGATCAGCAGATCGCGATCTCGGACCGCAGCTTCGACATGATCGCCGGGGAAACGATCCACACCGAGAGCTGTCATAAATTCACACTGTCAGGACTGACGGGGCTTGCCGAGCGTTCAGGCTGGACCGTCGGGAATGTCTGGATCGAGGAAACGCCGGCCTACGCGCTGCTCATGCTCGACGCCGCCTAGGCGCCTTGCCCGAGGTTCATCGACAACCCGCCATCGAGCGTGAAGGTCGCGCCCGTCGCATAGCTCGAGGCCTCCGAAGCTAAATACAGTGCAAGCTTGGCGACTTCATCGGGCTCGGCCGCGCGTTTCATCGGAATGGTATCGGTCGCTTCCTTGCGCTTCTTGGGGTCGTCGATCGCTTCCTGATTCATTGGCGTCAGCACCATCCCGGGCGCCAAATTGTTCACAGTGATACCCATCTCGGCGAGTTCGAGCGCAAGGCACCGTGTCAGGTTCCTGAGGCCGCCTTTCGAGGCGCAATACTCGGCGGCACCCGCGCGGGGGATGTCCTCGTGCACCGAGGTGACATTAATGATTCTTCCCTTGCCATTCGCGGCCTTTGCGGCGCGCACGAACGCGCTGCAGAACAGGAACGGCGCGACGAGATTGGTTTCGAGCACCTCGCGAAACCAATCGGGCGTCATTTCTCCAATATGGATGCCAGACGCATCGAGTCCTGCGGAATTGACGAGCACCGTCGGTCGACCAAACGCCTCCTTCGCCTTGGCAAAGACGCTTTCGACATAGGCCTCGTTGCGGACGTCGCCACCGATCGCGACCGCTCTCCCACCCGCCGCCTCGATGTCGGCCACAACATTGCCTGCTGCATCCGCGTCATCAAAGTGCGCGACAATCACCGCCGCGCCTTCGCGACCGAACAGGCGAGCCGTCGCCGCGCCAATTCCAGAACTAGCGCCCGTAATGATCGCGACCTGTGAAGCGAGGATGTCCATGCAATTATTTCCTTGGTTCGGTCGGACATAAACGCTGCACCTTCGCCGGGTTTCCGTACGGTGGGTGCCATATCGTCTCGTATCGGTCGCGCGGCAGGTCATTCGGACGCGGGCGCGGAACGGGAGAGCCGCGCCCCTGTTTCGCATTGGCTGCTGGTTTTGGATCGCGCCACGGCACGCACGAAAAGACCGCGCAGCACGAACAGGGAGACTATCATGATCGGCAGGACACGGGTGCTTTCCGCGCTCATTGCAACGACGGCCGCGATAACGGGCATTGCTGCTGTAGCGACACATGCGGCTCCGGGCCGGTCAGTACAGATGAACGCAGGGCCAGCCAATCAAGGCGTCGCTCTTCCGCAGCAGCTCGCCAGCACAAACCTTGCGCTTGGTCGTGAAACATTCCGTAATGAAACATTCGGTAACGAAGGTTTCTGGACCGACGCGGTGCGTCTGCCCGCAGGCATCATGGCGGCGCAGGTCACGCCGATGCAGGCGCTTGAACTCGGCTTGCAAATCGATGCCGATGCGATCGATCCAGCTACCAAGGCCAAGCTGGCGGCCGAATTGCGCGCCGATCCATCGGGCCGCAGCTCGTCGCTCCTGAACGATCCCGCCGTGACAATGGCGCTGATCAAGGCGGGTGCAGTAATCGGTATGGCACCCAAGGGCGACAAAGTGGGTGCGACTTGCGCGATGTGCCATACCATGTCCGATGCTTCGGTGTTCAAATCGCCTAGCGGCGGATCGATCGGCAGCCGCCTAGACGGGCAGGCTAACCATAACCTCAACATCGGTAAGATTTTCGCGACTGCGGCCAATACGCGCGCGCTATACACGGTCGCGCAAACCGCGCTTTCGGCGAACATGGGCAAGACTTTTGGTCGCGCACCGACGGGTCTCACCGAGACTTCGACCGAAGCAGAATTCGACGCCTATTTTTCGAACCCGCAATATTATCCGGTCGGCATGTTCGACGATACGTTCGACGGCAATGGTGACGCGATGCATAATTCTGCCCTGTTCAGGCAGGATCTCGCCGCACCCTATGGTAGCGAAGGCACTTTCACTAAGCTCGAAGACTTCAGCAATCTTGTCTATACCAGCCTGCTCGACCAGACGACGCTGCTGTCGCCGGGCGGCCGGGCCTTTGTTCACAAGCTTGCGGGCCCCGCTGGCGACGAGATGCTCGACGACTACGCCAAGATTCTGCGCGACACCGGCGTGACCGGCTACCCTTATGTCCGCGCGACGGCGGGTGGAAAGCCAGGCGCGCTCGCAACGCCGATCGCCCTGCGCGTCGATAATCGCAAGCTGCTCGCAATGAATGCCTATCTGGCATCGCTACCCGCCCCTCCCGGTCGAACCGACGATCGTCAGGCGGCTTTTCGCGGTCGTGCGCTGTTCCAGTCGAGCGGCTGCACCGGATGCCACAATACCAATCAGGGCCGCGCTGTGCCGACCACGCTCCATGCCATGGCCCAGGTCTGGCCCGGCGATCGCCCGAAGCTGCTTGCACCGCGTAAACCACCGCTCCTTGCTGTGCAGGATACCCCGGGCAATTTCTTCGACGACAAGTGGGCGGTGGTGAATGCGAGCTTGCGCGGCGAGAAGCGCGGCGTTGCCATGCCGCTGTTGCTCGACCTCGCTCGCAAACCCAATTATCTTCACGACAATTCGGTGCCGACGCTCGACGCGCTATTCGATCCGCGTCGCGGCCGCAGCGCACCACATGCTTTCTATCTCACAAACGGACGCCAGCGGTCCGACATTTCGGAATATCTGCGAAGCCTCGATACGAGGTCGCGATAGCGCTCACCGAACCCAAATACCAGAAGAGCGATTGCGCTCTTCGACCGAAGTCCACACCCACCGGACAACCAAGGAGTAACACCAATGAAGTCGATCAAACTGATCTGTGCCAGTGCCCTGCTCGCCGGAGCGATGTCGGTGCCCGTTTACGCCCAGATGGCATCCGAACAGCCGATGAAGCCTATGAAGCCCATGAAAATGTCGATGGCGGACAAGAAGATGATGGCAAAGTGCAATGCTATGACGCACGAGATGATGATGAAGAATAAGTCGTGCATGAAGATGATGAAGATGCATCCGGACATGATGAAGGGCGGCTGAAGCCCCATGCGGAGGTCGGCGAACTGCTGACCTCCGCAACTCGGCCGCGGCGGTATCTGGCAGCGCCCAGCGAGGATCGAAATGGGCACCGACATAAGATACACGTCGTTGCACCGACATGTCCTTTCGCGGACTCTTGTTTACGTCGCTCGGAGGCGCACCATGACAAATTATCGCAAGACGCCAGAGGCCGTCGCCGCACTTTCGCCCGAACAATATAGCGTGACCCAGAAAAGCGGAACCGAACGGCCCGGATCGGGCGTGCATCTCAATAACAAGGAACCCGGCATTTACGTCGATATCGTGTCGGGCGAACCTTTGTTCGCCTCGTCCGACAAATACGACTCGGGTTGCGGATGGCCAAGCTTCACCAAGCCGATCGAACCCGCGAACATCGCCGAACTCAAGGACAAGTCGCTGTTCATGACCCGCACCGAAGTCCGCTCTACACATGGCGACAGCCACCTCGGACATGTCTTTACCGACGGTCCGAGCGACCGGGGCGGCCTGCGTTATTGCATCAATTCGGCGTCACTCCGTTTCGTCCATCGTGACGAGATGGACGCCGAAGGCTATGGCGCATATCTGACCCAGGTGGAGGACGTCGCATGAGTTCCGAAACCGCGATCCTCGCCGGCGGCTGTTTCTGGGGCGTGCAGGACCTCATCCGACGTCAGCTCGGCGTGCTATCGACGCGTGTTGGATATTCAGGCGGCGAAGTGGCTAACGCAACCTATCGCAACCATGGCAACCACGCCGAAGCGATCGAGATCGTCTTCGACCCCGCGGTTACGACGTTTCGCGCGGTGCTCGAATTTTTCTTTCAGATCCACGATCCGACGACGATCAACCGTCAAGGAAACGACACCGGGCCGAGCTATCGTTCGGCGATCTTTTACACCAGCGACGAACAGCGGCGCGTGGCGGAGGACACCATCGCCGATGTCGAGGCGTCGGGTCTGTGGCCGGGCAAGGTCGTGACCGAACTTCGGCCAGCAAGTGATTTCTGGGAAGCCGAGCCCGAGCATCAGGATTATCTTGAGCGCATTCCCAACGGCTACACTTGTCACTTCGTGCGCCCCGGCTGGAAGCTGCCGCATCGTGCCCGCGCAGCTTGAATCATTCGAACTACAGCATCGCGAGACGGCGATATTTCCAAAGAGGCATCGCATCGACCCGCTGCCGAGAGCTTCGCTCCCGTCTATACAAACGTCCGTTTCGACCAGCTGCATCAAGCCGCAGAATGTGATGGTTGGCGGATACTGATTGGCGGTTTCTCCGATTTACCAACGCAAAGCTGCCAGTCACTAAGCAGCCCGATTCCCGTCGATTTCATTTTGGTCACTACAGGCTATCCAGCTAACTTTCGGCCGGAACCTCTCCCGGTCGACATGCCCTGACCCCTTGCGGCTGGGGCCGTCCGTGCAGCAACCCGCAAAATCTTCGGCCCGTGTTGGGCGCTGTGCGCCCGGCCCGCGCCAGCCTTGATTTGCAGGTTTCCCTTGGTTGTCAGTTG
Source organism: Sphingomonas sp. (assembly GCA_965249015.1). Classification (GTDB taxonomy): domain Bacteria; phylum Pseudomonadota; class Alphaproteobacteria; order Sphingomonadales; family Sphingomonadaceae; genus Sphingomonas_O. The sequence goes on from CBDFLB010000003.1 coordinate 576,853, forward strand.
CGCTGCCGTCCTGCGGTGCCGACGCTCGTTCCTATCCGCTTTCCGGGGTCAGTCGATCGGGAAACTCCCCGGCGACAGAACCGGAGACACGATCATGAGCACCAACATTGTCCTTCTCGTCGGCAACCTCGGTAACGATCCAGATACCCGCACCAGCAGCAACGATACGACCATCACGACCTTCAGCGTCGGCACCAGCCGACCCGCCCGCAACAGCGAGGGCAAGACCTTCAAGGATGCCAACGGGTTCACGGTCAAGGACACAGAATGGCACCGCATCACGTGCTTCAACGGACTCGGCAAGACGGTTGCCAAATATGCCAGGAAAGGAATGCTGGTTTCGGTCCAAGGTCGCCTTCACTACTCGCAGTTCGAAAAGGATGGCGTGACCCGCTACGCGACCGAGATCATCGCCGAAGACGTCCAGTTCCTCACGCGGGCGAAGGCGGACACCGACCGCGAAAGTGCGCCCGAGGTCGACTGACCTCGCCTCATACAGCCCCGGCAACCAAACGGTTGCCGGGGCTTTTCGCGTGTTTGCGCACCCGGATCGAAGAGCAGAAACAGAAGAAAGAAAAGTGCTCGCTCAAGATATCCAAGCATGACAGCACGTTCTCCCGGGCCTCAAGGACGACAGGGCCCCACCATTTTTATGGCCGTCAAACGTCCGTACCCGAGGCGTGAAGATGGGTCCGACGGCCAGAAAAATCGTTGCCCCCATCGCCGCTATGCGGTCGCGCAAAGGCGCGATCCCTGACCCCCGCTCGCCCGCACTGTCGCCAGACTTCCCCGTCTTAATCAAGAAGGGAGAACCATTATGGCCTATCACTCAAACATCCTCGAAAACCTCGCCGACGCTTATTTCGAGCACGACGCGGATGCATATCTCCGGGCCTGCGCCGATGCTCAGGTCAGGGCGCAGTTCAGCTACTTCGACCAGCACATCGTGAGATCGTCACACGGCCACTATTGGGTGGCGGACGAGGCCGACTACGGGGCTGAACTGCCCGACTTCGCCGACCAGATCGTCTTCACCATCCGGTCGAACCGCAGCGACGAACTCTGATCGAAACGGCGGGCTTCGGCCTCCCGTTTTATCATGCTCGCACCCAAATTTGGAACAGAGGATACTCGCTTTCGAGTCGCTAAACTCGTGATGGCTATTTGGTCCCCAATTCGGATCTAACAGGGAACAAATGCGCGTTTCGTTCAACTAGTAACCAGTATTTTTAAGGCTCGCTCGGACGCCGCGACCGGCCTAAACGTCCACAGATAAAGGGTTTTTATGCCCCAGTATTCGAACGCGAGAATCACCGGGACACGATCCTGAAATTGGGAACTTGACGGCACACCCTAATCGGCGAACACGGCGGCGCGCTTGGCCATGTTCGCGGCGACCGCTTCCATCATGTTGGGCTTGCCGATCACCGCGATCTGCTCGCGCGTTTCGGCTTCGAGCATCGTCAGCGGATCGGCGTCGTGCGCCATGTTGCAAAGCCGCTTGGCACCGCGAATCGCGTGCGGGCTGCGTGCCGCGATTTCGCGCGCCAACGCCATCGCAGCGGCGTGCGGATCGTCGGCGATGCGCGTGATGAAGCCGTAGTGCAGCGCTTCGTCAGCATCGAACTCGCGCGCGGTGTAGACGAGCTCGCGCAGCACGTCGTCGCGCACCAGCCCGCGCCAGACCAGAAAGCCCGCCATGTCGGGAACCAGCCCCCAATAGGTTTCACGAATCGCAAAGCGCGTGCCCGGCGCGGCGATCCGGACGTCCGCGCCCGACATGATCTGGAACCCGCCACCGAAAGCGACGCCGTGAACCGCCGCGACCACCGGCATGGGGAGTTGCCGCCAGCCCCAGGTGACGTGCTGCGGCAGGATCGATCCCTGATCGTTGCGCTCCGCACTCGTCCCCGAGCCGCCCGCCGCCATGCTCGCCATGTCGAGGCCGGCGCAGAACGCCTTGCCCTCACCCGACAGAACGACGCAGCGGACATCCTTGCGGTCGGCGAGTGAATCGATGGCGGCACCGATATCGGCAAACATCACAGGGTCGATCGCGTTCATCTTGTCGGCACGGTTCAGGCGCACGTCGGCGATCTGGTCAGTGATTGTCGTCGTGACACGGCCGGTATTCATCGGATTTCCAAAAAAATATTTTGCGGATGGGCCGCTCGCGGATCAATCCAATCGAACCTAGCGCAAGGATATGGCAATGCGGGATATAAAGTTTGTCCCGATGATTTCATCCATCCGAAGCAGCCTGCGGTTCTGGTTGAAAGGCCACGGGTCGCGCACAATCACATATTGCATGACGGGGCCGTTCGGCGTCGGCAAAAAGCCGATCGCCGTGATTGCTGTTGCGTGTCCTACCGCGCCGGAAATCAAGGGATTTCCCTGCATAAGGTCGTTGATCATTATCGAAAGAGCGTTGGGAACCATGAAGTTCAGGAACCGATCGAAAAGAACGATTGCATCGGCGGTGAAATATCGGCCGCTGCCCTGATCGCGAAACGGCGCACTTCGCACTGCCGCCCAAATTTCGGCATTTGTCGCAGGTCTGCAATCGAGCGAGCCAAACAGATGCTGCACGATAACTTCCTGATCGACGAACAAGCCCTTCGCCGCGAAAATACTAGCGATGGTCGCAGCCCAACACCATTGTTCGCAATGCTGGCGAACAGGAAGCATTCGAAAGCTTGGTACACCAACTTCATTTATGCCGTTCGGATACACGATCTGAGCTTTTGCGTCGGTCAATTTCGCCAATCCGACGATTGCTGCGCTTGCCCCTCCCACAAGTTCACGTCGGTTCAGCATCAGTCGGGTCCGATTCGTTTCGCTACCGAATTATCCTGTAAATCAATGGTCGTGCAATGGGTGGTTGGCCTAGAGGCGGCTAGCCCAATACGCGTCTTTCAGCAGCCGCTTGTAGAGTTTGCCGGTATCATGACGCGGCAGTTCGGCGACAAAGTCGATGCGACGCGGCACCTTCACGCTCGACAGCGAGGCGCGGCAGAAGCCGATCAGTTCTGCGGCGAGCGCGTCGCCTGCGTGCGCCATGTCGGCGGGCTGGACGACGGCGACGACCTGCTCGCCCATGTCGTCGTGCGGCGCGCCGACGACGGCGACATCGGCGACCTTCGGATGCGTGACGATCAGGTTCTCGATCTCCTGCGGGTAGATGTTCACCCCGCCCGAGATGATCATGAAGCTCGCGCGGTCGGTAAGGTAAAGATAGCCCTCGCCGTCGACATGGCCGATGTCGCCGAGCGTGGTCCACCCGTGGCGGTTGCGGCTTTGCGCAGTCTTGTTCGGGTCGTTGTGATATCGAAACGAACGTGGTCCTTCGAAGTAGATGACGCCATCCTGCCCGGTCGGCACATCGTTACCGTCGTCGTCGCAGATATGAAGCGTCGCTTCGCCGATGGCGCGCCCGACCGATCCGGGATGCGCCAGCCAGTCCGAGGTCCTGATCGCGGTAAAGCCGTTGGCTTCGGTGCCGGCATAATATTCGTCGATGACCGGCCCCCACCAGTCGATCATCGCGCGCTTGACCGGCACCGGGCATGGCGCGGCGGCATGGATCGCGACCTGCATCGAGGATAAATCGTATCGCGCGCGGACCGTATCGGGCAATTTCAGCATTCGCACGAAGTGCGTCGGCACGAACTGCCCGGCATTGCAGCGATAGCGCTCGATGTGCGCAAGCGCGGCTTCGGGATCGAACTTGTTCATCAAAACGACCGTGCCGCCAAGCTTGTGCAGCGTCATCGTCCAGCCGAGCGGCGCGGCGTGATACAGGGGCGCGGTCGAGAGATAGATCGTATCGGCGCTCAGGCCGAAGAACCCCGCTGCGATCATCGCCAGCGGCGTCGGCGCGTCGATGGCAGCGTCGGCGAGAGCGTCGCCGACGATGCCCTTGGGCCTGCCGGTCGTACCGCTCGAATAGAGCATCGCCTGTCCAGCGCACTCATCGGCGATCGGCGTCTCGGGCATCGCTGCGATGGCGCTTTCCCAATCGGCCAAACCGGCAGTCGCGCCGCCCAGGCTGTAGCGCTCGGCGGTCGTCGTCAGCGCGGCGACGACCGGCGCAAGCGATTCGCTGGCGATCAGCAGCGACGCTGCGCTGTCATGCAAGATATAGTCGACTTCGCCCGCAGTCAGTCGCGTCGAGATGCACACGAAGCGCATGCCACTGCGCTGTGCCCCCCAGACGATCGCGTAATACTCTGGGGTGTTCTCGACGAGGATCGCGATAACGTCGCCCGCGCTCAGTCCGCGCGCGCGAAGGAAATGTGCGACCTGGTTCGACGCCGCGTCGAGTTCGGCGTAGCTCGTCGTCGCACCGCTTTGCGCAACGACGATCGCAGGCTTGTCGGGCGTCGCGGCGGCGTGGCGATACGGGTGCAAGCGGCGCTCCTCCTGCGAAGACCTTACCCCGCTTTACGCAAACGTAAACCCGTGCTTAGGGTGCGGCATGAGCGATTTCGAACCCGTCGGCTTCATTAGGGCGATGAGCCGCATGGGACACAATGGCATGATGGGCTTTGCCTATGACGCGCACGGCCCCGACTGGACCGCACTTGCACTCCCCTATCGCGGTGATTTGGTTGGCGACCCCGCGACGGGCGTGCTCGCGTCGGGGCCGATCATCGCACTGATGGATATGGCCGCGAGCATCGCCTGCTGGATCCGGTCGAACGCGTTCAGTCCGCTTGCGACAATCGATCTGCGCGTCGATTATCTGCGCCCTGCAACGCCCGGACATACCGTGATCGGGCGTGCCGAATGCTACAAGCTGACGCGGCGCATCGCCTTCATCCGCGGCGAGGCGCATGACGGCGACCCCGGCCACCCGATCGCGCACGTGACCGGGACCTACATGTTCACAGCGATTGACTGAGTTCGTTTCACCTTATGCCATGACGCTCGGCCTGCGCCGCGACGGCGCACGCGTGGTCATGCCGTTTGACGACGGGTTCATCGGTCGCCCGGGCTTTCTTCACGGCGGCGCGATCGCGGGATTGCTCGAATGCACGGCGTGGATGACGGTGCTCGATGCGCTGCCCGATGGCGCGACGATCAAGCCCGTGACTGTGACGGTCGATTATCTGCGCGGCGGCACGCATGTCGAAACCTATGCACAGGCGCAGATCATCCGTCTGGGTCGTCGGCTGGCCAACGTGCTGGTCACGGCATGGCAGGACGATCGCGCCAAGCCGATCGCCACCGCAAACCTGAAGATGATGATCGAGCGCGCGGCCTAGGCGTCGATGCTCGTTCCCAAAGCCGCGTTGACGAGTCCGCCGTCGACCGTGAGCGTGTCCCCGACGACATAATCGCCGGCGCGGCTGGCGAGGTAGATCGCCGCCGCCGCCATGTCTTCGGGCAAGCCGATGCGTCCCGCCGGAATGCCTTTCGCAACTTCGCCGCCATGATCACGCGCGGCACGGTTCATGTCCGAGGGAAACGCACCGGGCGCGAGCGAGGTGACGTTGATATGGTCCTTGACGAGGCGCGCCGCCATGCGCTTCGTGAGATAGATCAGCGCCGCCTTCGACGTCTGGTAGCTGTAGGTATCCCACGGATTGAGCCGCTGGCCATCGATCGAGGTGATGTTGATGACCTTCGCCGGCCGGTCGGGGCGCGCTGATCTCTTAAGATGTTCGTGGAAGGCCTGCGTCAGGAAGAAGGGCGACTTGACGTTCAGGTCCATGACCTTGTCCCAGCCCTTTTCGTCGAAGCTCTCGAACGGCGCGCCCCATGCTGCCCCTGCATTATTGACGAGAATATCGAGCGCCTGCTCGTGCTCGGCGAGCTGCGCGGCAAGCGCCTTGCATCCGGCCACGGTCGACACGTCCTGCGGCAGCGCGATGCAGTTCGGCCCCAGCTGCGCGGCCATCGCCTCGCAGGCATCGGCCTTGCGCGACGAGATATAGACCTTGGCACCCTGCGCGATGAACCCCTCGGCAATCCACGCCCCGATGTTGCGCGATCCGCCGGTGACGAGAGCCACGCGGCCGTCGAGGCGGAAAAGCGTTTCGATATTCATTGCCAGCTCCGAGAGGTTTCAACAGATCAGGGCGAGTTGCGGACGCAGCGCTGCCTGCCCGCAACTAAGGAGTGCATCTAACGGTGAGCTGTACGGTGGGTTACAGGCTTTCCAGTCGTGCCCGACAGGACCGGGTTCTTTTTCGTGATTGTGCAGCTGCCGTGCTGACCGGTGTTTCCACAGGTCGCCATTCCAGCAGTTCCGCTACAGCTACCCGTCGCGACGACACTTCCGCCTGCACTGCAGGTGGCGGTCTGGCCCTCGATTTTGCAGCTCCCTCGGTCGGCGCCCGTGGACACATTGATCGTACCGCCCGATGCGCATTTTATCGACGTTGTTGCCGCGTTTGCCGGCACCGATCCCAAGCAGAGGGCGCTGATCAGCGCCGACATCGCAACACGCTTAGCTTTCATTTTCGATCTCCTTTCACATACGTTGGGTAAAATCCCCCACGACGATACAGCAATGGGAAGACGATATCAGCCCCCCGCGTTTATCGTCGCCCGCGCGATGATGATCTGCTGGATCTGGCTGGTGCCCTCGTAGATACGGAACAGGCGCACGTCGCGGTAAAAGCGCTCGATGCCATAGTCGGCGATATAGCCCGCGCCGCCGAAGATCTGCACGGCCTTGTCGGCGACCCGCCCGACCATCTCGGACGCGAAATATTTGGCGGCGGCGGCTTCCATCGTGACGTTCTTGCCTGCGTCTTTTTCGGCAGCGGTCTGCAGGACCATGGCGCGCGCGACAAGACATTCGGTTTTCATGTCGGCGAGCATGCCCTGAATCAGCTGATGCTCGGATATCGGCTTGCCGAACTGAATGCGTGTTGTCGCGTAAGCTACGCTGTCGGCGATCAACCGCTCCGCCGCGCCGACGCAAACGCCCGCGATGTGCAGCCGCCCGCGGTCGAGCACGCGCATGGCAACTTTGAACCCCTCGCCCTCGGCACCGAGCATGTTTTCAGGCGGCACGGGGACGTCGTCGAAAAGCACGTCGCAGACATGCGCGCCGTGCTGCCCCATCTTCTTTTCGGGCGCGCCGATGCGCAGGCCGGGTGAGTCGGCGGGGACCAGGAACGCCGAGACGCCCTTTGCACCCGCCTCGCCGGTGCGTGCCATCACGGTGAACAAATGCGCGCGATCGGCATTGGTGATGTAGCGCTTGGTGCCGGTCAGCTTCCACTGATTGCCGTCGCGGACGGCGCGGGTTTTGACATTGGCACTGTCCGACCCGACATCGGGTTCGGTCAGGGCAAAGCTGGTGATGATCTCACCCGACGCGATGCCAGGAAGCCATTTGGCTTTCTGCTCGGGGGTGCCGGAAATGACGAGGCCCTGCGAGCCGATGCCGACGTTGGTGCCGAAGGTAGAGCGCATCGCGGGGCTGGTCTTGCCGAGAGCCATGCCGACTTTGACTTCCTCAAGCATGGTAAGCCCGAGCCCGCCATATTCGGGATCGATCGACAGGCCGAACAGCCCGAGCGCCTTCATCTCCCCGACGAGATCGGCGGGGATGTCGTCGCTTTCGGCAACTTCGGCCTCGGCGGGGCGCAGGCGTTCGGTCACGAACCGCTCGACGGTTTCGATCAAAGCAGCGAAGGTTTCGGGGTCGAGCATCAGTATCCGCTCATCCGCGCCACCCGTTCGGCATGGAAACGCGCATCGCCGAAGAACTCCTCGAGCGCGCGGTCGCGCTTCATGAACAGGCCGATGTCATATTCGTCGGTCATGCCGATGCCGCCGTGCATCTGCACGCCTTCCTGAACCGACAGGCGGACGGCCTTGCCGGTCTTGGCCTTGGCGACGGCGACGGCGATCTCTGCGCGCGGATCGCCCGCATCGAGCAACTGCTGCGCCTTGAGCACGGTGGCGCGCGCGACTTCCATTTCGCCGTAGAGATGCGCGGCGCGGTGTTGGAGCGCCTGGAATTCGCCGATCAGCTTGCCGAACTGCTTGCGCTGCTTGAGGTAATCGATCGTCATGTCCATCGCGGCGGAGCCCACGCCGATCAGCTCGGCAGCCGCGCCGACGCGGCCCGCGTCGAGCAGTTTCGTGAGCACCGACCAGCCGCCGTCGACATCGCCGATCACCGCGTCGGCATCGACCTCGACATCGTCGAAGGTGACATGGCTGGCGAGCGATGAGTCGACCAATCGGCGCGGATCAGCGGTCTGGCCGGCATCCCTGGGCACGGCAAATAACGTCAACCCGTCGGTCTCGCCCCCCGCGCCTGCGGTCCGCGCGACGACGATCATCATGTCGGCGACATGGCCGTTGAGGACGAAGGCCTTTTGTCCCGACAGTTTGAAGCCGTTGCCCGAACGCTCGGCTTTCATCGCGGTGGCTTCGGGGCGGTGTTTCGCGCCTTCGTCGATGGCGAGCGCGACAATGGCGTCGCCGCGTGCGATTTTGGGCAGCCATTCTTCGGACAATCGGCCGCTGGCCTTCAGCGCTTCGACCGCCGCCACGGCCGTGGTCAGAAAGGGCGACGGTGTGAGGTTCCGCCCGATCTCCTCGAGCACGATCCCGGCCTCGACATGGCCCATGCCCATCCCGCCATGCGCTTCGGGAACGAGGATACCGGTGAAGCCCATCTCGGCGAACTGCTTCCACAGGTCGCGCGAGAAACCGGTCGCGTCCTCGCGCATCGAGCGCAGATGTTTGACCGGAGCGGCATCGGCGATGAACGGTTTGGCCGTATCGCGGAGCATGGTCTGGTCTTCAGTCAGGTAGAGCGGCATTTCAAATCCTTTGTGCTCCTGCGAAAGCAGGAGCTCTAGTCACCGGCATTGCAATCGCGGGCGAGGCCCCTGCTTTCGCAGGAGCACAGCGCATCAAGTCCCCGGCAAATCGAGTATCCGCTTGGCAACCACACCGAGCATCACTTCGCTCGTGCCGCCCTCGATGCTGTTGGCTTTGGTGCGCAACCAGTGCCGCGCTTTCGCGCCGCCGCTTTCACCCTCCCATTCGAGCGCATTGCTGCCACCCGCCGCCATGATCAATTCGTGGCGACGCTTGTTCAGTTCGGTGCCGACGTATTTCATCATGTTGGGCTGGGCAGGGTGCGATTTGCCGGCTTTCATTTCGTCGACGAACTTTTCGCTCATCGCGCGGAAGGCCATGACCTCGACGTCGAAATCGGCCATGTCGGCGCGGAGGACGGGCTCCTCGCCAGCGACGTCGGCAAACTGCGCGCCGATCGACATCATGTCGGTGCCGAGACCCCCGCCAGAGATCATCTCGCGCTCGTGGCCGAGCAGATATTTGGCGACGTCCCAACCGCGATTCACGTCGCCGACGATCTGGTCCTTGGGCACGACGACATCGTCGAAGAAGGTTTCACAGAATGGCGAATTGCCGCTGATCAGCAGGATCGGCTTTGTCGTGACGCCGTGCGTCTTCATGTCGAACAGCAGGAAGCTGATGCCCTGATATTTGTTCGCCTTGTCGGTGCGGACGAGGCAGAAAATCCAGTCGGCCTTGTCGGCATAGCTCGTCCAGATTTTCTGGCCGTTGACGACCCAGTGGTCGCCCTTGTCTTCGCCATAGGTCTGCATCGAGACCAGATCGCTTCCCGAACCCGGCTCCGAATAACCCTGGCACCAGCGAATTTCGCCCTTTGCAATCTGGTTGAGGTAATGGACCTTCTGCTCCTCGGTGCCGAACTGCAGAAGTGCCGGCCCAAGCATCCAGATGCCGAAGCTCGACAGTGGCGATCGGCATTTTAGCGCCGCCATTTCCTGCCGCAGGATTTTGGCCTCTTCTGCTGAAAGCCCCGCGCCGCCATAGGCAACCGGCCAGTCGGGCACGGTCCAGCCCTTGGCCGCCATGACATCCATCCACTGTTTCTGTGCGTCCGACTTGAACGTAGGATTGCGACCACCCCAGCACGCGTCGCTTTCGTCGCGCACCGGCTCGCGCATTTCCGGCGGACAATTTGCTTCGAGCCACGCACGCGTCTCGGCGCGGAAGGTTTCCAGATCGGCCATGCGACTCTCCAAAGCGGCGGATTTGCGGGCAAAGCTATGCCTGCCTTACGCGTCCGGCAAGTGAGGAATGGGAAGCGGCCTATTCCGTAACGGCAAGCAAAAATGACTAGGCAAGACCCGAGTCCGGGCGGCATAGGCTTGACGCAAACGTAAGGGAGAGCGCGCGTGGATTTCGACCTGACCGACCGCCAGCGCTTCTGGCGTGACCGGGTGCGCGATCATTTGGCGGCGCACGTGTTTCCCCGCGAGGGCGACTATCACGCACAGCAGCGTGAGGGCGAGCGCTGGAAAATCTTGCCGGTCGTCGAAGAGGAAAAGGCGCGCGCGAAGGCGGCGGGCATATGGAACCTGTTCATGCCGCCGAGCGCCGGGCGCGTGCCGGTGGACGACAGCTTCGAATTCGACGGGCCGGGCCTCACCAATCTCGAATATGCGTTGTGCGCCGAGGAGATGGGGCGGGTCCACTGGGGCAGCGAGGTTTTCAACTGCTCGGCTCCCGACACCGGCAACATGGAAGTCTTCCACCGTTACGGCACGCGCGAACAGAAAGACCGCTGGCTCAAACCCTTGATGGACGGCGAAATCCGCTCGGCGTTCCTGATGACCGAGCCTGCGGTCGCCTCTTCGGACGCGACGAACATCGAAACGAGCATCCGCCGCGACGGCGACGACTATGTCCTGAACGGCGTCAAATGGTGGTCGTCGGGAGCAGGCGATCCGCGCTGCAAGATCGCGATCGTCATGGGAAAGACCGATTTCGAAGCCTCGCGCCATACGCAGCAGTCGATGGTGCTGATGGAACTCGACGCGCCCGGGGTGAACATCCTGCGCCACCTGCCCGTCTTCGGCTATGACGACGCGCCGCACGGCCATATGGAAATCGAGCTGAAAGACGTCCGCATTCCGGCGTCGAACATGCTGCTGGGCGAAGGGCGCGGCTTCGAAATCGCGCAGGGGCGCTTGGGACCGGGGCGCATCCACCACTGTATGCGCACGATCGGTGTGGCCGAGGTGGCGCTCGAAAAGATGGTAAAACGCCTGACCAGCCGGGTCGCGTTCGGCAAGCGGATCAGCGAGCACAGCGTCTGGGAACAGCGTGTCGCCACCGCGCGGATCGATATCGAGATGTGCCGCCTGCTCTGCCTGAAGGCCGCCGACATGATGGACAAGGTCGGCAACAAGGGCGCGCAGGCCGAGATCGCGATGATCAAGGTCGCGGGGCCCAACATGGCGCTGCGCATCATCGACGACGCGATCCAGGCGTTCGGTGGCGCCGGCGTGAGCGAGGATCCGGGCCTTGCATACATGTACGCCGGGCAGCGCACGCTGCGCCTGGCGGACGGGCCCGACGAGGTCCACAACCGCAGCATCGCGCGTATCGAATTCGGGAAATATGCGGTCGCATGAATAGTTCTTGTTCCCCCGCGAAGGTGGGGGCCCAGTCCCGACAAAGAGTCTGGACCCCCGCCTTCGCGGGGGGACGAATGTTATGAAAGCTGCCGTCCTTTCCGCGGCGAAAACGCGCTTGACGATTGAGGATGTCGTCGCGGCAAAACCGCTTGCACATGAAGTGCTGATCCGCACCGCGGCGTGCGGCGTGTGCCGGTCGGACCTTCACTTCGTCGACGGGATTTATCCGCATGCCATGCCGTGCATTCCGGGACATGAGGCGGCAGGAATCGTCGAGGCGGTCGGCAGCGAAGTACGCACGGTCGCGGTTGGTGACGCCGTCGTCACCTGCCTGTCGGCCTATTGCGGGCAGTGCGAATTTTGCGTGACCGGGCGCCTGTCGCTGTGTCTGGGCAGCGACACGCGGCGGCGCAAGGATCAGGCACCGCGACTGACGCGCACGATTGATGGATCGCCGGTCAATCAGATGCTCAACCTGTCGGCTTTTGCCGAAACGATGCTCATCCACGAACATGCCTGCGTGCGGATCGATCCCGCTATGTCGCTCGATCGCGCCGCGATCCTCGGCTGTGCGGTGGTGACGGGGAGCGGTGCGGTGTTCCACGCCGCCGACGTAGCGCCGGGCGACAGCGTGTGTATCGTCGGTTGCGGCGGCGTCGGGCTCGCAGCGGTCAACGCCGCGAAAATCGCGGGCGCGGGGCGGATCATCGCCTGCGATCCGGTGGCGGACAAACGCGCGCTTGCGATGAAGCTCGGCGCAACCGACGCGGTCGACGCAAGCGCCGACGACGCGGGCAAGGCGATCGTCGAAATGACCAAAGGCGGCGTCGACCACGCTATCGAAGCGGTCGGACGTCCCGCCTCGGGCGATCTCGCGGTTGCGACGCTGAAGCGCGGCGGAATGGCGACGATTCTCGGCATGATGCCGCTCGGGCACCGGGTCGGCCTCGGCGCGCTTGACCTTCTCGGCGGCAAGAAACTGCAAGGTGCGCTGATGGGGGGCAACCGCTTTCCTGTCGATATTCCGCGCCTGGTCGATTTCTATCTGCGCGGCCTGCTCGACCTCGATACGATCATCGCCAAGCGGGTGCCGCTGACCGCGATCAACGAGGCCTTCGACGATCTGCGCAGCGGTGACAGTGTACGGACGGTCGTGGTGTTCGACTGATGGACGCAACGACCGCTTTCACCGGGACCATCGTGCCCACCGGGCAGGACAAGCTCGACGAGGCAAAGCTCGCCGCGTGGATGCGCAGCAAGGTCGCCGCGTTCACCGGCCCGGTTACGGTGCGTAAATTCGCCGGTGGCCAGTCGAACCCGACCTATCGGCTCGACAGCCCGTCGGGCGCTTATGTCCTGCGTCGCAAGCCGCTCGGACAGCTGCTGCCGAGCGCGCATGCGGTGGACCGCGAATATGCGGTGATCGCGGGGTTGCATCCGACCGGGTTTCCGGTGGCGAGACCCTATGGGCTATGCACGGACGACGGCGTCCTTGGCAGCTGGTTCTATGTCATGGACATGGTCGAGGGGCGGACGCCCTGGGACGGCAGCTTGCCCGACATGACCCCGGCGCAGCGGACCGCGATCTATCACGCGATGGTCGATACGCTGGCGGCGCTGCATAATGTCGATCATGCCGCCGCAGGTCTCGGCGATTATGGCAAGGCGGGCAATTATTTCGAGCGGCAGGTCGGCCGCTGGACCAAGCAATATCGTGCGGCGGAGACTGAGCGCATCGAGGATATGGAACGGCTGATCGCTTATCTGGCGTCCTCGATCCCCGAACAGACGCGCACGAGCATCGTTCACGGCGATTACCGCATCGACAACATGATCTTTGCGCCAGACCAACCGAAGGTGCTCGCCGTGCTCGACTGGGAATTGTCGACGACGGGCGACCCGCTCGCCGATTTCAGCTATATGATGATGAGCTGGGTGACCGAACCCGAGGGGCGATCGGGCGTGATGGGCCTGACGGGAGCGGAGACCGGCATCCCGACCGTCGAGGCGATGACCGCGCGCTATTGCGCCGCCACCGACCGCGCGGGCGTGCCCGACCTCAACTGGTACTTCGCCTTCGGCCTGTTCCGCCTCGCTTCGATCGTGCAGGGAATCAAAAAGCGCACGCTCGACGGCACGGCGTCGTCGGCACATGCAGCCGAGATGGCGACGCGCGTCCCGCGGCTCGCGGCGCAGGCGTGGGACTTTGCACAGAGGGCGGGCGCATGAGGCTGGCAGGAAAGGTCGCGATCATTACGGGCGCGGGGTCGGGCATCGGCCGCGCGACCGCGATCCTGTTTGCAAGCGAAGGTGCAAAGCTTGTCATCGGCGACACGTCGGAGGGGGTCTTTGCCACCGCCCGGGCGATCGAAGCGGCGGGCGGCAGCGTCAACGCGATGCAGGTCGACGCCGGGCGCGAGAGCGATGTCGAGAGTCTGGTGGCCAGCGCCTATTCGGCTTATGGATCGCTAAACGTGGCCTACGCCAACGCCGGCATCTCGGGCGGTCTCTCGAGCCTCTTCGACCAGAGCGTCGACGACTGGACCGAAATCCTGCGCGTCAACCTGATCGGCCCCGCGCTCATGATCAAGCATGCGGCCAGGGCAATGATCGACGGCGCAAAGGGCGGATCGATCATCTGTACGGCGAGTGTCGCGGGCTTGCGCTCGGGCGCGGGCGGTCCGGCCTATTCGGCGTCGAAGGCAGGCGTCATCAACCTCGTCATGACCAGCGCACAGCAGTTGTCGGCGACCGGCGTTCGCGTGAACGCCATTTGTCCGGGCCTGATTGAAACCGGCATGACCGAACGCGCGTTCGACTATGCGCGTGAAAAGGGCGTGATGGAAAAGGTCGGTCGGCTGAACCCGCTGCGCCGCGCAGGTCAGCCGATCGAGATCGCGCAAACCGCGCTGTTCCTTGCCAGCGACGCCGCGAGTTATATCAACGGCCAGGCGATTGTGGTCGACGGCGGGCTTTCGACGTCGCATCCGGTGACACGGCAAGAAACGGGAAAGACCGCGGCATGAACTATCGTGAACTCGGTGACAGCGGAATCATGGTCTCCGAAATCTGCCTCGGCAGCTGGCTGACCTTTGGCGTCGGCGTCGAAAGTGACACTGCGCGCGCCTGCATCGACCGCGCTTTCGACGAGGGCATCAACTTCATCGACACAGCAAACATCTATGGCCGCGGCGCGGCGGAGACGTTCCTTGGCGAGGCGCTGAGCGGACGCCCGCGCGACAGCTATGTCATGGCGACCAAGCTGTTCTTCCCGATGTCGGATACCGACAGGGGTTTGTCCGCCAAGCAGATCGCAAAGCAGATCGATGCGAGCCTGACGCGGCTGAAGACCGATTATGTCGATCTCTACCAGTGCCACCGTTATGACGACGACACCCCCATCGACGAAACGATGGCGGCGCTGAGCGACGTCGTACGGTCGGGCAAGGCGCGCGCGATCGGCTTTTCCGAATGGACGCCCGCCAACATCCGCGACGCGCTGGCGGTGCCCGGCACCGTCAAATTCGTGTCGTCGCAGCCGCAATATTCGCTGCTGTGGCGGCGCCCCGAAGCCGAGGTCATTCCGCTGTGCGCGGCAAACGGCATTTCGCAGATCGTCTGGTCGCCGCTGGCACAGGGGGTGCTGACCGGCAAATATAAACCCGGCACCGCGCCGCCCGCCGACAGCCGGGCGACCAACGACCAGATGAATGGCTTTATCAACCGCCTGCTCGATGAGCGCCTGCTCGAAGCGGTCCAGCAATTGAGGCCGCTCGCCGACGAGGCGGGTTGCACGATGGCGCAATTCGCACTCGCCTGGGTGCTGCGCGAACCCAATGTCGCCAGCGCCATTATCGGTGCAAGCCGTCCCGACCAGGTCAGCGACAATGCCAAAGCGAGTGGCCTGACGATCGACCCCGCGCTGTTCGCGCGCGCCGAAGCCATCGTCGCCCAGGCGTCCGCATGATCGCGGCGGCGTCCGATCCAAAAGACCTCGGCTTCGATGCCGGGCGTCTTGCGCGGATCGACGCGCATCTTCAGGCGAAATATATCGACGGCGGGCGCTTTCCGCATGCCGCGCTGCTGGTCGGGCGCGGCGACGAGGTCGCTCATCTGTCGGTGATGGGCGACGCGCGGCCCGGCGTACCGCTGAAGGCCGACGCGATTTTCCGCATCGCGTCGATGACCAAGCCCATAACCTCGATCGCCTTCATGCAACTGGTCGAGCGCGGCATGATCGCGCTGAATGATCCCGTCACGAAGGTTCTTCCCGAATTTGCGCAGACCGGCGTGTTCGTCGGCGGCGGCGGCAACACGCCCTTCGTCACGCGTCCGCCGGCAGCGCCGATGCGCATGATCGACCTGCTGCGCCATACATCGGGGCTGACCTACAGTTTTCAGGAGCGCAGCAATATCGACGCTGCGTATCGCAAGAAAGGCTTCGAGCGCTTCGACGCCGGGCCGATCGATTCGTTCGTTCGCGACGTCGCCTCGCTCCCGCTCGAATTCGATCCCGGTACCGCTTGGAACTACTCGGTATCGACCGATATTCTGGGGGCAGTCGTCGAGCGTCTGTCGGGCCAGTCGCTCGACGACTATTTCGCCGAACATATCTTTGCGCCGCTCGGGATGATCGACACGCAGTTCCAGGCGCCCGCGGACAAGCTCGATCGCGTCCCCGACTGTTTCGTCTGGGACCCGCAGGCGCGCATGAAGATGTACGATGCCGGCGCGACGACCGCATGGGCGCGCAAGCCCGGCTATTTCTCCGGCGGCGGCGGTCTGACGTCGACGCTTGCCGATTATCACCGCTTCTGCCGCATGCTGCTCAACGGCGGGGATCTCGACGGTGCGCGGATCGTCAGCCCGCATATGTTAAAGCTGATGACCGCGAACCATCTGCCCGGCGGTGGCGACCTGACGATGCATTCGAAGTCAATGTTCAGCGAAGCCGATAACGCCGGCGTCGGCTTCGGGCTGGGGTTTGCGACCATCATGGACCCGCCAGCGACGATGCAACCGTGCAACGCTGGCGAGTTCTACTGGGGCGGCATGTTCTCGACCGCCTTCTTCGTCGATCCGGTCGATGACATCATCATGATCTTCATGACGCAACTGATGCCCTCGAACGCGTACCCGGTGCGACGCGAAATCAAGACGATGCTTTATTCGGCCCTCACCGGCTGATCAAACTGGAGAATGAAATGACCGACAGCCCCATCACGACCGAAATCCATGACGGCGTCCTCGTCATCGTGTCGAACAATCCTCCGGTCAACGCGCTCGGCGCGGCGGTGCGGATCGGACTCGACGCTGGGATCAGGCAGGCGATGGCCGACGACAGTGTCAAAGCGGTGGTCATTCGCTGCGACGGGCGGACGTTCTTTGCGGGTGCCGATATCACCGAATTTACCAAGCCGCCGGTCGAGCCGATGCTTCCCGCAGTGGTCGATGCGATCGAGGCGTGCTCGAAGCCGGTCATCGCCGCCATCCACGGCACCGCACTCGGCGGCGGCTGCGAAATAACGCTCGGCTGTCATTACCGGATCGCAGTGCCGTCGGCAAAGATCGGCACGCCCGAAGTGAAGCTCGGCCTGCTCCCGGGCGCGGGCGGCACGCAGCGCCTGCCGCGCACCGCGGGAATCGAAACCGCGGTCGATATGTGCGCCGGCGGTGCGCCGATCAGCGCCGCCAAGGCGCTCGAAGTCGGCCTGATCGATAGACTCGCCGGCGAAGACACGCTCGTGGCCGACGCGCTTGCCTTTGCAAAGGAGTGCATCGCCAGAGGTGCCCGCCCGACCCGCGCCCTGCCGGTCAAGGGCGATCCGGCCAGCATCGAGGCCTATGCCAAGGCGAACGCGCGCAAATTCCGCGGCTTCGATGCGCCCGCTGCCAACATCGCCTGTGTCGAGGCGGCGACGCGCTTGCCCTTCGACGAGGGAATTGCGTTCGAACGCGAACAGTTCATGAAGCTGATGTTCGGCACCCAGTCCGCCGCGCAGCGCCATATCTTCTTTGCCGAACGCCAGGCACAGAAGATCGACGGCATCGGTGCCGACGTTCAGCCGCGCGAGATCAAGCGCGTCGGTGTGATCGGCGCGGGCACGATGGGCGGCGGCATTTCGATGAACTTCCTGAGCGCCGGCATCCCCGTCACGATCGTCGAGATGAAGCAGGAAGCGCTCGACAAGGGCACCGGCATCATCCGCAAGAATTACGAAGCGACCGCCGCCAAAGGCCGGATGAAGCCCGAACAGGTCGACGCCGCGATGAGCGCGCTGAAACCGACGCTTGCCCTCGAAGATCTCGCCGATTGCGACCTCGTCATCGAGGCGGTGTACGAGGAAATGAGCATCAAGAAGGATATTTTCGGCAAGCTCGACAAGATCTGCAAACCCGGCGCGATCCTGGCGTCGAACACCTCCTACCTCGACATCGACGAGATTGCAGCCAGCACCAGCCGGCCGCAGGACGTGCTCGGCATGCACTTTTTCTCGCCTGCCAACGTCATGAAATTGCTCGAAGTCGTGCGCGGCGAGAAAACCGCGCCCGATGCGCTGATGACCGCGATGGGGCTGGCCAAGACGATCGGCAAGGTCGCGGTCGTCGCGGGCGTCTGCCACGGCTTCATCGGCAACCGCATGCTGATGCCGCGTCAGGTCGAGGCGATGAAGCTGCTGATGGAAGGCGCGACGCCGGAGCAGATCGACAAGGTTCATGTCGATTTCGGCATGCCCATGGGGCCGTTCCAGATGAGCGACTTGGCCGGCGTCGACATCGGCTGGCACCGCGACCCGACGCGGATCGAAAACATCCGCGACGCGCTCTGCGCGGTCGGGCGATGGGGCCAGAAGACCGGCAAGGGCTTTTATGATTATGACGAAAAGCGCAATCCGACGCCGAGCGCCGAGGTCCAGACGATCATCGACGATTTCGCTGCGAAATCGAACCTGCCGAAGCGCGACATCACCGACGAAGAAATCATCGAACGCACGCTCTACCCGATGGTCAACGAGGGTTATCTGATCCTCGAGGAAGGCAAGGCGCAGCGCGCGTCGGACATCGATGTCGTGTGGATTTACGGCTATGGCTGGCCGGTCTATCGCGGCGGGCCGATGTTCTGGGGCGACCTCGAAGGTGCAGCAAAGATCGTCGCAGGCCTCAAGAAGCACGGGTTCGCCGTGGCGCAGAGCCTGAAGGCGAAGGCCTAACTCTGCGCGCGCGGGGTCAGCACCATCCAGCGCTGATAGATGCTGCGCCCCTCCGAACAGAGCAGCCAGCGGTCGTCCTCGGGCAGATGCTGCAACGCCGCGACCGCGCCCGGATCGCGCCCGCCGCCTTCGAGATAGTCGATCTCGAAATACCGGCTCGCATCGGTGGTCAGCCGCGCGAGCCGGTCGGCACCGTCGTGAGTCATCCGTTCGTGTAGCTCGATGATGAACCGGCTGCGCGCAAGCTTTGCAAGCAGGGCATCGTCGAACAGGGTGAATTCGCCACCTTCGATGTCGCACAACACGACGGCGTCGGCCGGGTCGACGCCGGCAGCCGCAAGCTTGTCGAGCAGCGTTTCGTCGGCCGCACCATATATGGTCACGCGGTCCTCGACGCCGTTGAGCCGCGCCACCTCGACCATCGCCGCGCGCGTGACCGGATCGATCTCGAAGCACACCGACCGCTCGAAGAGGCCTGAGGCGAGCGCCCCCACGCCGAAATAGCCATCGGCCGCGCCGATATCGATCAGCACCGATGCGTCGGCGCTGAATTTCTCGAGCTGAGCGCTGACCGCTTGCTCGTAGAAGCCGAGCAGCATCGGCCCCTTGTCCGCCGCCCCCCAGGTCGGATCGGAGCCAAGACGAAAGCCCTTGAGCGGCCCGGCCTGCACGATCCCGTCGAAGCAGGCATACATCTGCCTGCCGAGCGTACAGCGCCGCGCGGTGATGGCGTCGGGTCGGTCGAAAACCTTGCGCCACGCGTAGCGCACCGTCTGCGCCGCCGTCGCCCACCCGCCGCGGGCTTTCAGATACCGCCTTGCACGTGCCCCGAGCGACATGACGTCTCCGCCGAACCAAAGTCTTGCGATCGTCCTTCCCAACAAATTCGCGCAAAGTCGAGCGCGAACGCACGACCCGACCCATTGAATCTCATTGCGGGACAGAAACGTTTTTCGCGTGCGATAAAGTTAAAGTTCGATTAACTGGCGACGAATCACGGTTGGGTCGCGATTCGAATCTTGGGGATTTTATGAAACTTGTACGGCTTGCCGCTGCGTCCGCAGCAATCGCTCTTGGCTGGGCGACGCCTTCGCTTGCAACCACGATCACGGTCACGTCGGCACCATTCGCGCCGGGTTCGATGTGGGGCGGCGTTACGGTCAACAGCCCGACGCTCAGCACCGGGGTCCAGGCGGGACGCTTTGCCATCTCGGGCTTCGTGGTCGGATCGCCGACGACGCTGTTCAACCAGAGCACATATTGCGTCGATCTGTTCACGACGCTGTTCACCTCGGTCAATTACAACATCTCGCCGCTGAGCGCGGTCGTTTCGAACGCAGGTCGCCAAAGCCTCGTCGCCGGACTGCTCGTCAATTCGGCCTCGCTGTTCAATGCGGCCACGAACGATACGCAACGCAGTCTGATTGCCGCGGCGACGCAGCTTTCGGTCTGGGAACTGGTCTATGAAACGATCGGCTCGCCGCTGACCGTGAGCACCGGCAACTTCAGCGTGTTCGGCGATTTCTCGCCCACCGTGAGCACGCTTGCCAATAGCTACCTCGCGAGCAACTGGACGGCGTCGCCGAACCTCGTCGCGTCGCTCGTTTCGGTCAACGGCCAGTCGCAGAACCAAGTCTATCTCGCGGCAGCAGCGGTCGCCGAGCCCAAGACATGGCTTTCGATGATCACCGGTTTCGGGATCGTCGGCGGTTCCTTGCGCCGTCGTCGCCGGGCCAAGACCGCGCTCGCCTGACACGACACCGCTTTGTTTACTCTTCTGCGCTAAGCCCCATCCGATCGACTGACCGGGTGGGGTTTTGCTTTCATGGACATGTACCGCGGCACGGCGTTCAACACGCATGCAGAAACCGAAGACCTCGCCGCGACTGCGCCGCGCGATCCGCTCGCATCGGCGCCGATCGGCTCGGTCATCGAGATTTCGGGATCGTCGTCGCAGGTCCGGCTCGATCTGAACGCGGTCGGCAAGCTTACCGATGCCAACGATCCGTGCCTTGCCATGGGTGGGCAGGTCGGCAGCCAGATCAAGGTCAAGGTGGGGTCGACCTGGCTGATGGCGAACCTGCGCACGCTGAAGAGCGATGGCGACCGCGAAGGCTCGGCGATCGGCTTCATCGACTTCCTGGGTGAAGGCGACGAGGAGCGGCTGACCGGCAAGGTCTACAACTTCCGTCGCGGCGTCACACGCTATCCGGCACCCGGCGCGCAGGCCTATCCGGTCACGTCGGCCGACATGAAGCAGATGTACGCCGCCGACGATCGCCCGCATGTCGAAATCGGCAACGTCTATCCGACCAAGGACATCCGTGCCGCGCTGTTCGTCGATGCCATGCTCGGCAAGCATTTTGCGCTGCTCGGCTCGACCGGCACCGGCAAGTCGACCAGCGCGGCGCTGATCCTCCACAAGATCTGCGAACTCGCGCCGCAGGGTCATATCGTGATGATCGATCCGCACGGCGAATATTCGGCGGCGTTCAAGACCAACGGTGCGCTGTTCGACGTGTCGAACCTGCAGATGCCCTACTGGCTGATGAATTTCGAGGAACATTGCGAGGTTTTCCTGACGACGCAGGGCAATGAGCGCCAGACGGATGCCGACATCCTGTCGAAATGCCTGCTCGCTGCGCGCGCCAAGAGCCGCGCCGCCGAAGGTATTTCCAAGCTCACGGTGGATTCGCCGATACCATATCTCTTAAGCGACCTGACCGCGATGATCACGACCGAGATGGGCCAGCTCGGCAAGGCGACCGACAATGCGCCCTACACCCGGCTCAAGGCAAAGATCGACGAGATCAAGGGCGATCCGCGCTACAGCTTCATGTTTTCGGGAATGCTCGTCGCCGACAATATGGCCAATTTCCTCGGACGCATCTTCCGCCTGCCCGGCGACGGCAAGCCGATTTCGATCATCGACGTGTCGGGCGTGCCGTCGGACATCACCTCGGTCGTCGTGGCAGTGCTGGCGCGGATGGTCTTTGATTACGCAATCTGGTCGCGCAACGAGCCGCAACGACCGATCCTTCTCGTCTGCGAGGAAGCGCATCGCTACATCCCCTCGGACCGCGTCACGACCGGCGTCGCGGTGCGCAAGATCCTCGAACGCATTGCCAAGGAAGGCCGCAAATATGGCGTGTCGTTGGGCCTCATCACGCAGCGCCCGTCCGACCTTGCCGAAGGCGTGCTGTCGCAGTGCGGCACGATCATCGCGATGCGCCTCAACAACGACCGCGACCAGGCTTATGTGCGCAGCGCAATGCCCGAAGGCGCGCGCGGCTTCCTCGACACGATCCCGGCGCTGCGCAACCGCGAATGCATCATCTGCGGCGAAGGCGTGTCGATCCCGATCCGCGTCGCGCTCGACAACCTCGACGAACACAAGCGACCGGCATCGAGCGATCCGCTGTTCTCCGATCTCTGGAAAGAGAGCGGGGGCGAAGAAGACATGCTCAACCGCGTCATCAAGAAATGGCGTTCGCAGGGGCGCTGAGCGAGGCGGCACGGATCAGGTCGAGCGGCGCGCAGCAAGCGAGATTTGAACCGGACTCGCCGAAGCGCTGGCCGGCCCGCGCAGCCGGGACCGACGACGCGGATTTACTCCGCGTCGCGACAGCTTAGACGGTCCTATGTCGCATGCATCGCCACCCCGACCCAAATCCGCGGTCAGCACCGGCGTCGGCCTTGCCGGGCTCGGCGGGTTGCTGGCGTGGTTCGCCGTCGCCCGCACCTTCGGCATGTCGGGGCCTTATTCGGCGCTGACCAACGTCGCGCTCTGCGGACTGGCGATGGTGCTCTGGTCGCTGTTCGTCGACAAAGTCCATCGCAATCCGTCGACCGGGATCGACTGGGACCGCCCGCTCCCCCCGCGCGCCGAGACGCTCGATCTCAGCCTGACCAAGCTTGCCGGGCTGTGGGCGACCTGGGCGATCATCGGCTGTGTCTATGCGCTCGGGCGCTTCTACTGGTCGGGCAATTACGCGTTCGCGATGCGATGCTTTACAGTCAGCGCGCCACTTTTGCTCGTCGCCTCGCCGGTCTACGTCATCTGGCTCGACCGGCGGTTGAAGCATCCCAGGGACGGTGCGTGGGCATTCGGGAGCTGGCTGATCGGACAGGGCGGTGCCGACCGTCACGCCATCGCCGATCATTTCCGCGGGTGGGCAGTGAAGGGCTTCTTCCTCGCCTTCATGCTGTCGATCGTGCCGGGCGGATTTTACGATGTCGTATCGCGTCCGTTCGCCGAGATCGTCGCCGGGCCGGTCAGTCTCGCCAACTACCTGATCTCGTTCATGTTCGTGATCGACGTCGCACTGGCGACGGTCGGCTACCTGCTGACGATGAAGCCGCTCGACGCGCATATTCGCTCGGCGACGCCGTATGCGGAAGGGTGGGTGGCGGCGCTGGTCTGCTATCCGCCGTTCATCCTGATGGGCGACGGCGGACCGCTCAACTACCGCGTCGCCACGTTCGGCGAGAACAGCTGGAGTCACTGGCTCGACGGCCAGACGGCATTGCTTTGGCTCTGGGGTGCCATCCTCGTCGCGCTCACCGCTATCTACGCCTGGGCCACCGTCGCGTTCGGATTGCGTTTTTCCAACCTGACGCATCGCGGCGTCCTGACGCACGGGCCCTACGCCTTCACCAAGCACCCGGCGTATCTGGCAAAGAACGCCTTCTGGTGGCTCGCGACGATGCCGTTCATGGTGACGACGGGCAGTCTTGTCGACGCCGTTCGCAACACCGCCATCCTTGCGATGGTCAGCGGCGTCTATTGGTGGCGCGCGAAGACCGAAGAGAAGCATCTGGGCAACGACAGGGCGTACCGCGACTATGCGGCGTGGATGAAGACGCGCTGGTCACGCGTCCGATAATGGTGCCCAGGGGCGGAGTCGAACCACCGACACGACGATTTTCAGTCGTCTGCTCTACCACTGAGCTACCCGGGCACGCCTCGTCGCGCGAAGGACGACGCTCTTATGGTGCCGTCGCGCGCCTGTCCAGCCTTCAGCGTGCGCGGGTCGCCGTCGATTCTTCGTCACCCGACGAAAGGATCGGCTTTTCGCGGCGGTGCGGCGCGGTCATCGACGGCGGGTCCGACGCATCCATCGATTCGTCGAGCCCGGCGTCGAGCTTGGCATCGACATCGGTCGGGTCGGCGGCGAGGCGTGCGGCGATGTCGGGGTCCTGACCCGCCCGCTGTTCGGGGTGCGTTGCAGGGTTGGGTGCGGTGTCGGTCATGATGCTCTCCGGCTGTGAATGCAGCGAACCGCGCCGACCCGGCGGCGGTTCCGTTCAGGCGCGCGTCACCGTGACGCGCTGGTCGCGAAACTGGGCCGTCCCGAATACGGTCATGAAGGCGATGTCGGTCGCGTCGCGGCCGACCGCGATGCGTATGATCTCGTCCGCCTTCGCCATCCCCGTCGCGTCGATCAGGTGCCATGCCTCTTCGAGCCAGACCTCGACTACGGCATGAAAGTCGGGCGGCGTCACGTCGGGCGCGTAGGCCGAAACGATCCGTGCCGGGATCGTCGCCGCGCGCGCGAAGCTCGCCAGCAGGTGGGCAAAATCGCGGCACACCCCCTGGCGCTGGACGAAGCTGTCGGCAGCCGTCGTGTCGGCGGTCGACGCACCCGACACATAGGCGACGTGACGCGCGATCCAGTCCTGCATGGCAAGGATCTTCGCGCCGCCCGACAGCCCGGAAAACTCGCCGTGGACGAACGATTCGAACTTCTCGCTCTGGCAATAACGGCTGGGGAGCAGGTAAGGCACGACGAGCGCCGGGAGCGCACGCGGGTCCGACGCGGCGAGCCGGTCGATCGCGACTACCGGGCGATCGATGTCCACGCGTGCGGTATAATGCGCCAGGAAGCGCCCGCTTGCCGCCGCCCATGTCCGCTGGCCGATCGATTCGCCGCCGCTGACCGGGCGCAACTTCTCGGGCGACGCGACCGTCAGCCTGTCTTCGATCAGCCGCTGATCGGCCATCTGCGCCACTTCGATCTGAAGAAGAACGTCGTGCGGCTCGGGCAGATCATAATCGAGCACGACGTCGATTTCGAAACGCATGGGCGGGGGGCCTTTCCTTGCGGTAAAACTCGGCTATGCGCCGATCGGGGCGAATGAGGAATCGATGACGTCGTTGCTGGGTCGCGTGCTGCGTAAGCTCGGCGTCGGGCTTTTGTTCCTCGTCGTCGCGCTCTGCGTGGCGATCGTTATCGTGCCGCCGATGCTCGATCGGACCTATTACGATGGACCGCGCAGTCCGCATTACGACGGCGCACATTTCCTGAACCCCGACGGCGAAGACACCGCGCGCGCGCCGACCGGTGGCAATCGCAGCAATTTCCTGTTCCGCTTCCTGACCGGCAGCAACGGGCGACCGCGCTGGCCGGATCGCGTTAGCGTGACTCAGTCGCGTCCACCCGCGCGTGTCGAGGACATGCGCATGGTCGCGACGTGGATCGGTCACGCCACGGTCCTTGTGCAGACGCAGGGACTGAACATCCTGACCGATCCGATCTTCGCGGACACCGCCGGCCCCTTTGGCATCGGTCCGCGCCGCGTCACCGCGCCCGGAGTCGCGTTTGCAGATCTCCCGAAGATCGACGTCGTCCTCGTCAGCCACAATCACTACGACCATATGGACCTCGGTACGCTGAAGCGCCTCTGGGACCGCGACCGCCCGCTGATCGTCACTAGTCTGGGCAACGACACGATTTTGAAAGGTGTCGGCGTGACTTCGGTTGCACGCGATTGGGGCGGACGCGTCGCAGTGAAGCCCGGCGTCGACGTGATCGTCACGCGCAATCATCACTGGGGAAGCCGCTGGGGCACCGACCGCAACCGTGCGCTGTGGTCGAGCTTCGTCGTGACGCTGCCCGGCGGCAACATGATGTTTTCGGGCGATACCGGATTCGGCGACGGCCAGTGGCCCGTCGAAGCGGCCGCCTATGGCCCGATCCGCCTCGCGCTCATCCCAATCGGCGCGTTCCGCTTCGTGCCGGGCCAGATGGGCATCGGCAGCCACATCGGCCCGATCGACGCCGCCGAAGTCTTCGTCCGATCGAAGGCAAGGACCGCGATTCCCATTCACTGGGGAACCTTCCGCCTGAGCTACGAGGCTTATGACACGCCACCCAGACTGCTCGCGGCAGTGAGCGCGTGCCGGGGCGTTCGCGGCTTCGACACCGTGCCCATCGGCCGACCGACCGAGATCGCGCCGCTCGACGCGCCGGTCCTCGCCCTGCCCCCGCCGGTCCCGCTCGATCCGAAATGCCTCGATACGGCCGCGGTCCGCGCCTTGAGATAGCAGCCCGTCCCTACTGCGGCAGCATCGCGCCCATCGGCTTGCCGCCAAAAATATGGACGTGGAGATGCGGCACTTCCTGATGACCATGCCCGCCGGTGTTGGCGAGCAGCCGATAGCCCGGCACGGCGAGGCCGGCTTCGCGCGCGACGTGCCCCACCGCGCGGACGAACCCCACGATCTCGGCATCCGATGCGTGCGCCGAAAAATCGTCCCACGACACATAACGCCCCTTCGGGATCACCAATATGTGCACCGGTGCCTGCGGGTTGATGTCGTGGAACGCGAGCGCGTGGGCATCCTCGTAAACGGTGCGGTTGGGAATCTCGCCGCGCAGGATCTTGGCGAAGACGTTGCTGTCGTCATAGGGAAGCGTCGCATCGATCGGCATCACGATTGCCCCCGCGCGGCTTTTTCGGCGATGCCCGACACCCCTTGGCGGCGCTCCAGTTCGGCTTCGACCTCGGCAAAGGCGATGTCGTTGGCATCGAGAAGGACCAGCAGGTGAAAGATCATGTCCGCCGCTTCGGCGGTCAGGGCCGCGGAATCGCCGGTCAGCGCGGCGACGATCGTCTCGACGGCTTCCTCGCCGAACTTGCGCGCCATGAGCGGCAGGCCGCCATGGCGAAGCTTCGCGACATAGGACCCTGCCGGATCGGCGTCGCGGCGCGTGGCGATTGCGGTTTCGAGCTGACGCAGAATGTCGGTCATGCCGCGCTAAAGCGGGCCATGGCGGCGCGCGTCAAGGCTCGTCGGACATGTTCTCGCGTTCGTGCGGCGGTGCCTTGCTCGACCGGCGGCCGATGAACAGGCCCGCCACCGCGAGCCCGAAGAGCGCGAAGTCGGTCGGCTCGGGCACCGCGATGATGCCCTGCGCCGACGCCGCGCTGCTCATCGCCAGCAGCGCGATCCATGAATACCCCCGTATCATGCTGTGCCCCTTGCATGAAAATGCGTCGATTCGCTACGCTATAGTAACGATTTCGGTTACCATATCGGGACAGTCAGCCGCCACGTGTGGGCAACCCCGCCGCGGCAAGAGCGTGGTGCGCGTCGGCGATGCTCGCTTCACCGAAATGAAAGATCGACGCGGCGAGTACCGCGCTTGCGTGGCCCACGACAATTCCCTCGACCAGATGCGTTAGGCTCCCGACCCCGCCCGATGCCACCACGGGAACGTCGACCGCGTCGGCGATGGCGCGTGTCAGCGCGAGGTCATACCCCGCCCGCGTGCCGTCGCGATCCATCGACGTCACGAGCAGTTCGCCGGCACCGAGGCGGACGAGGGTCAGCGCATGCTCGAGCGCATCGACCCCGGTCGCGTGACGACCGCCGTGCGTGAATATCTCCCAGCGGTCGTCGACGCGCCGCGCATCGATCGAAGCGACGACGCACTGGCTTCCGAAGCGGTCCGCGATCTCGGCGACGAGGTCGGGCCGCGCGACGGCGGCCGAATTGACCGCGACCTTGTCCGCACCCGCGAGCAGCAGCGCGCGCGCATCGTCGGCCGAGCGCACCCCGCCGCCGACGGTCACCGGCATGAAGCACACCTCCGCCGTCCGCCGCACGACGTCGAGGATCGTCCCGCGCCCCTCATGACTCGCGCCGATATCGAGAAAGCAGAGTTCGTCCGCCCCCGCCGCATCATAAGCGCGCGCGGCCTCGACCGGGTCGCCGGCATCGCGCAGGTTGACGAAGTTGACCCCCTTCACGACGCGGCCGTTCGCGACGTCGAGACAGGGGATGACACGGATGCGGACGGTCATGCGCTCGCCGCGACCGCGACCGCCGTCGCCAGGTCGAGCCGCCCGTCGTACAGCGCGCGGCCGGTGATCACGCCCTCGATGCCGTCTTTTGCGAACAGGCTGAGCATGCGGATGTCGCCGATGCCCTTGACGCCGCCCGATGCGATGACGGGAAGATCGACGGCGCGCGCGAGGTCCACCGTCGCTTCGATGTTGCAGCCGGTGAGGAGACCGTCGCGGCCGACATCGGTGAACAAGAGCGCAGCGACGCCTGCGTCTTCGAAGCGACGACCCATGTCGACGACGCGCACGCCGGACACGTCGGCCCAGCCCTCGGTCGCGACGAAGCCGTCTTTCGCATCGACGCCGACGACAACCCCGCCGGGGAAGGCGCCGGCGGCGTCGCGCACCAGCTGCGGGTCCTTCAGCGCCGCTGTGCCGATGACGACTCGCGACACGCCGCGTGCGAACCACCCCTCGACCGCGGCCATCGTCCGGATGCCGCCGCCGACCTGGACGTGGCCGGGAAAGGCGTCGACGATGCGCGCGACGGCCTCGGCATTGACTGCGTGCCCGGCAAACGCACCGTCGAGATCGACGACATGAAGGTGCTGCGCGCCCGCCCCGGCAAAGATCATCGCCTGTGCCGCCGGATCGTCGCCATAGACGGTCGCCCGCGCCATATCGCCCTCGGCCAGCCGGACGACCTGCCCGCCCTTCAGGTCGATCGCCGGAAAGACGATCAGGGCCGCCATTTGAGGAACCTTTGCAGCGTCGCGATGCCGTAGGCCTGGCTCTTTTCCGGATGGAATTGCACGCCCGCCATATTGTCGCGCCCGATCGCGGCCACCACGCGGCCGCCATGGTCGGTCGTCGCCAGTACGTCGCCGCCCGTAAACGCATAGCCGTGAAGGAAATAGGCCTCGCCCGGCTCGATCAGCGGATGCGGCTGGACCGGCACGACATCGTTCCAGCCCATGTGCGGAACTTTCAGCCCCGGTGCAGCGGCGATGGGTGCCACCACGCCGCGAATCCAGCCCAGCCCTTTCGTCACGCCATGCTCGTGCCCCTCGTCGGCCATCAGCTGCATGCCGACGCAAATGCCGAGGAACGGTCGTCCGCGCTCGATCACGCTCTCGGTGAGTGCATCGACCAGAGCGGGGATGGCGGACAGCGCGCCGATGCAATGCGCAAAAGCCCCTACCCCGGGAAGCACGATCCGTTTGGCGGCGATCACCTCCGCCGGGTCGGCCGTCACCGCGATGTCGCTCGCCCCCGCTGCTTTCAGCGCATTCAGCACCGAATGGAGATTGCCCGCGCCGTAATCGATCAGTGCGATGCCCGCCACGGCGCTTACAATACGCCTTTGGTCGATGGGATGCTGTCGGCCTTGCGCGCGTCGATCTCCACCGCCTGCCGCAACGCCCGCGCCAGCGCCTTGTAACAGCTTTCGACGATATGATGATTGTTCTGTCCGTACAGACATTCGACGTGCAGCGTCAGCCCCGCGGTCTGCGCAAACGAATGAAACCAGTGCTCGATCAGCTCGGTGTCCCATTCGCCGAGCCGATGCGTCGTCAGCGGCACCTTCCAGATGAAGTACGGCCGCCCCGATATGTCGAGCGCAACCCGCGTGAGGGTCTCGTCCATCGGCGCATAGGCCGAGCCATAGCGCACGATCCCGCGCTTGTCGCCGAGCGCCTTGGCGAGCGCTTCGCCGATCGCGAGCCCGCAATCCTCAGTCGTGTGATGCTGGTCGATATGCAGATCACCGACGACTTTGACGTCGAGGTCGATGAGCGAATGGCGCGACAGCTGTTCGAGCATATGGTCGAGGAAACCGATGCCGGTCGCGATCCGGTAACGCCCGCTGCCGTCGAGATCGAGCGCCACGTCGATCGAGGTTTCGCTGGTGCTGCGATGAACCGTGCCTGTCCGCATGACGAGTGCCTATAGCCGCTCGCCGCGCCCGCGCAACGCGGGTTGACCGGGTTTGCGCATGCGTTACGAACGGCACATATGAGCGACGAGCTTCCCGACAGCCTGATTCCCTACGACGAGATCGTGCAGGAAGCGCTGCGCGCGGTCGTCGGCCGCGTGCTCGGACAAATCCAGCATGACGGGATGCTGCCCGGCGACCATCATTTCTATATCACATTCAAGACGACGGCGCAGGGCGTGGACATTCCGCAACACCTGATCGCGCGTTTCCCCGATGAGATGACGATCGTTCTCCAGAACAAGTTCTGGGATCTGAAAGTCCATGACGCGGCGTTCGAGGTCGGCCTCAGCTTCAACGCGATCCCCGCACGGCTCTTCATCCCCTTCTCGTCGATCACGGGCTTCGTCGACCCGGCGGTCAATTTCGCGCTTCAGTTCCAGGTCGGCGGCGACGGCGATGGCCCCGCGCTCCATGAAGCGGCGGGCAATGATGCGCCGTTCGAACCCGTCGACGACGGATCGAACGTCGTCGCGGTGGATTTCAAGCGGAAGAAATAGTGACGAGCGCGCTCTAAGCGAGGATCGTCGTGGACCCGGATATTTGTAGAGGGCGTCCGATTGTCGCGGGAACCCGCGTTCGCGTCGTCGACGTGCTCGAGATACTGGCAAACGGCGCGACCGAGATCGAAATCGTCCGCGACTTCCCCTATCTTGCGGCGGCGGACGTTCGTGCCTGCCTCGCTTATGCTGCGACGATGGCAGATCATCCCGTGGTGCTCGCCGCTGAATGAAATTTGTCGTCGACGCACGGCTGCCGCCGTTTCTTTGTGCTTGGCTGGCCGCGCGCGGACACGAAGCACGCCTCGTTCTCGATATGGAGCTGCAAACGGCAACCGATGCCGAAATCGCCGCGATCGTCGAAAAAGGTTCGGCTGTCTGATAACGAAGGACGAGGATTTCCTGCGCCTCCGGCTTCCGGACCGGTTCGGCCGGATCTGGATGCGGTGTGGCAACGCGACCAATCCTGCCCTAGAAGCGTGGCTCGCGTCGCGATGGCCAGAGGTCGAACGATTGCTCAATGCAGGTGAACGGCTGATCGAATTGAAATGACCACACGCATCGAAACAGACAGCTTTGGACCCATCGACGTCGCGGCGAGCGCCTATTGGGGTGCGCAGACGCAGCGCTCGATCGAGAATTTTCCCTTCGGCGCGCGCGAGGCGATGCCGATCGAGATCGTCCGTGCACTCGCCATCGTGAAGCAGGCGGCGGCGCGCGTGAACCGGGCGCACGGCCTCGACGCAAAGCTCGCCGACGCCATCGAAACGGCTGCGGCGGCGGTCGCGGCGGGCCGGCATGATGACCAGTTCCCACTCGTGACCTGGCAGACCGGAAGCGGCACGCAGAGCAATATGAACGTCAACGAGGTGATCGCCGGGCTCGCCAACGAGGCGCTGAGCGGCACGCGCGGCGGCAAGGTGCCGGTGCATCCCAACGATCATGTCAACATGTCGCAGTCGTCGAACGACAGCTTTCCGACTGCGCTTCATGTCGCAGCGATGCGCGCGGTCCACGCCTCGCTGCTCGGCGCGATCGACGGTCTTCGCGATGCGCTCGCGGCCAAGGCGCTGGCTTGGGCAGCGATCGTCAAGATCGGCCGCACGCATTTGCAGGACGCGACACCGCTGACGCTGGGGCAGGAGTTCTCGGGCTATGTCGCGCAGCTTGCGGCGTGCAAGGCGCGCATCGACGCGGCGATCCCCGACTGTCTCGAGCTGGCGCAGGGAGGGACTGCGGTCGGCACCGGCCTCAATGCCCCCGACGGGTTTGCCGCGGCGGTTGCGGCAGAAATCGCCGCGCTCACCACCCTGCCCTTCTGCCCGGCGCCAAACGCTTTTGCCGCGCTTGCCGCGAACGATGCGCTGGTCCAGCTTTCGGCGACGCTGAATACGCTTGCGGTCGCGCTGACGAAGATCGCCAACGACATTCGCCTGCTCGGCTCGGGCCCGCGTGCGGGGATCGGCGAGCTGAACCTCCCCGAAAACGAGCCGGGCAGCTCGATCATGCCGGGCAAGGTCAACCCGACGCAGTGCGAGATGATGACGATGGTCTGTGCGCAGGTCATCGGCAACCACATGGCGGTGACGGTCGGCGGGATGCAGGGCCACATGGAATTGAACGTCTTCAAGCCGATGATCGGCGCGAACGTGCTTCGATCGATCGATCTGCTCAGCACCGCCATGCTCAGTTTTGCCGAACGCTGCGTCGACGGGATCGAGCCGAACGAGGCGCGTATCGCCGAACTCGTCGACCGCTCGCTGATGCTCGTCACCGCGCTCGCGCCCGAGATCGGGTACGACGCTGCCGCCAAGATCGCCAAGCACGCGCATCAAAATGGTCTCACGCTCCGCGCGGCCGCGCTCGAACTAAATTTGGTCGATGCCGAAACATTCGACCGTCTGGTTAGTCCTGCCGACATGATCGGCAAAAGGAACGGGTTATGATCGGCAAGGTTATCGGTGCACTCGTCGGACGTGAAATCGGCCAGCGCGAGGGCGGTCACGGCACGCTCGGCATGGTTGCCGGAACGATGGCGGTCGGCGCACTGCGGCGAATGGGCCCGTTCGGGCTGGTGCTCGGCGGCGCCTATGTCGCCAAAAAGGCTTATGATCGCCACCGCGCGCGCACGATCTGATCGGTCCACCAGTCCGACGGTGGCTTTGCCGCCACGTTGACGTGCCCGATGCCTCGCGGCAAGAGCGGCCATGCCCGTCACCTTCCCGCTTGCTCGCCGTGGCCTGCTGTTCGTGCTGTCGTCGCCGTCTGGCGCGGGGAAGTCGACGATCGCGCGCAAGCTGCTCGCGTCTGACGATGGCCTCGAAATGTCGGTGTCGGCGACGACGCGGCCGATGCGGCCGGGTGAAGTCGACGGCAAGGATTATCATTTCGTCGATCTCGAACGCTTCCGCGCGATGGTCGC
Organism: Sphingomonas sp.; assembly: GCA_965249015.1. GTDB lineage: Bacteria > Pseudomonadota > Alphaproteobacteria > Sphingomonadales > Sphingomonadaceae > Sphingomonas_O. The sequence goes on from CBDFLB010000003.1 coordinate 609,507, forward strand.
GGCGGGCGAATTCCTCGAATGGGCGCACGTCTTCGGCCATCGCTACGGCACGCCACACGCGCCGGTCGATGCCATCCTGGCGCGCGGGCGCGACGTCCTGTTCGATATCGACTGGCAAGGCGCACAGCAGCTTTACCAGCAGGCCGGCGGCGACGTCGTCCGCGTCTTCGTCCTGCCGCCGTCGATGGAGGAGCTGCACCGTCGCCTTGCCGGCCGGGCAACCGACAGCGCCGAGGTCGTCGAAGCGCGGATGGCGCGCGCGGGGTCCGAAATCGCGCACTGGGACGGCTATGATTACGTCCTGATCAACGACGACGTCGAACGCTGTTTTGCCGAAGTGAAGACGATCCTCGCCGCCGAACGCCTAAGGCGCAGCCGCCAGACGAGCCTGATCGGCTTCATCCGCGGGCTGACGCGGCCATCATAACAGAGTCAGGAACCGCGCGGCGCTGAGGAAATCGGCACGGCGCAGCGCGCGCGCATCGGTCGCCATCCAGTCCTCACCCCACAACTCGGCCTGCCACAGTTCGTCGAGATGGCAGGCATCGAATGCCGTATCGGCCCCGATCTGGCCTTCCGCCAGCATCAGCGCCACGACGAGCGACCCGCCGATCGTGATCAACGGCGACAGCGCCGTGCGGTGGAGATCGTCGTAGGCCGCGATCGCCGTGCCAAGCGCCCGGACGCTATGCGCCGGCTGCGCGACGTGCACGACGCCCGTCGTGACTGCGAATGCAATATCGAATCGCCGCCGTGCCCAGTCGAGCAGCGGGTCCCAGATCTCGGCCTCGCGCGCCGCAAGCTCGGGCGGGCTTCCGGCGCGATAGCAAAGCAGGTCGGTCTCGCCATAGACGGCAAGCGTGTCGGCGGCGGGCGGCCGGTCGATCGCGGCGTTGGCGAGGCCGGTCAGCGGCATGTTCGCGGGCTTGATCTCGCCCTCGACCGCGCGCCATTCCTCGGCCACGGCTTGCGCCAGCGCGTCGGGCAACTCGAGCGCGACCCGTCCCGGTGTCCTGACCGCGCGTCCGTCGAGGCGGATGACTCCGCCTTCCACGGTGACGGTCTTCCAGAAGCGCTTCACCCAAGACTCCGTTTGCCCTGAGCTCGTCGAAGGGCTGTCCTTCTTTGGCGGGCGAAGAAAGGAAGGACAAGGCTTCGACGAGCTCAGCCAGAACGGCGTGGTTTAGCGGGGCGTTCGCCAGCGCTTCGTCAGAACGATCGGCACGATCAGCACCTCGAACACGCCGATCGCGATAAGAACACCCCCGATGACCTCCGCCGGTTCGAGCCAGCGTTTCGACAGAATGGCGACGCCGGCGAAGGCAAGCCCGACGCCCGACAGGCGGATCAGGCCAAGCGTGAAAAAGCGGGCGCGGGCGGGATCGGGTTCGGTCACAGACGCTCCAGAATTTCGCGCGGGTGGCCGGCCACGGCGTGGGCACCCGCCGCGTGCAAATCTCGCGCCGGGTGATACCCCCATGCCACCCCCAGCGCGCGCACCTTCGCCGCGCGCGCCATGATGATGTCGTAGCTCGTGTCGCCGATCATGACCGTGGTCGCGGGCAACGCCCCCGCCTCAGCCATCGCCGCCTCGACCATCGCCGGGTGCGGCTTCGACGGGTGGCGGTCGGCGGTCTGGAGCGTGACGAAGCGTTTGGTCAGGCCATGATGTTCGAGACAGATCGAAAGCCCGCGATCCGATTTGCCCGTCGCGATGCCGAGCAGCCAGCCGTCGGCTTCGAGCGCGTCGAGCGCGTCGACGATTCCGTCGTACAGCGGCTCTTCGCCGAGTCCGTTGGCGCGAAACCGCCAGAATGCCGCCTTGTAATTGTCCGCCATCGTGCGGTGAAAGTCCTCGTCGCCGCGCGGAAGCAACACCTGCATCGCCTCGATCAGGCTCAGTCCGACGATGCGCAGCGTCGCCGCGCGGGTCGGTGGCGCCAAGCCCGCCTGATCGAACGCATCGGCCATCGCAGAGCAGATATTGTGCTGCGAATCGACGAGTGTCCCGTCGCAATCGAAAATGGCAAGGCGGTTCATATCTTCGCGATTGCACGGGCGAGCGGCGTGTCGCCGAGCGCTGCGGTGACCCCGGCGCGGTCGTCGGGCTTCTTGTTCTGGCTGAGCTTGATCGTCCCGCGCAACGCGATCACGCGCAGCTCATAGGCCTGGATCGCGCCGTACATCGCGCGCAGCTTGACCTCCGAAACCTTGTCGCGCGTCCATTCGGGCTTGGGCGCAAGCCGCGCCTCGTTGGCATGCGAAAGTGCATCGATCTGCTCGATCAGGTCCGCCTCGGTAAGCGCGTGGCAGGTCGCGTCGAGCTCGACCGCGACATAATTCCACGTCGGCACCTGATCGGTCGGGTCGGCATACCAGTCGGGGCTGATATACCCATCGACACCCGCCACGCTCGCGAGCACCGTCGCGCCGTCGAGATGCTGCGCGATCCGGTTGTGCCGTGCAACGTGAAAGCGGAAATGCCCCCCATGCGCAGACGTCAGCGGGACATGCGCGACCATCGGACCCGCGGGCGTCTGCACGAACAGATGCGCAAAACTATGCTCAGCGAGGAACGCGCGCATGGCATCGTCGTCGGCGAAGCGAAAGGCGCGGTTCGGGTGCACCCTATTTCTTCCGCGTCGGCGTCTTGGCCGCCGCCACCGTCCCCCGCGCGCGCCGTTCGCCCTTACGTTCCTTGCGCGCCGATTTCGCCTTGTTGAGCGCGGCTCGGGCCTTGCCTTCGGGCGTCGCCGAGAATTTCACTTCGTCGAGCGTCAGCACATCGCCGGTTTCGATGTCGAAGCCGAGATCGTCCAAGGTCTCGGCAAAATGCGGCGGCAGGTCCGCAGTCACGTCGATGATGTCGCCCTCGGGGTGTTCGACGCGGAGCCGCCGTGCGTGCAAGTGCATCTTGCGGCTGACGGTTCCGGTCAACAAGCTCGCCTTGCCGCCATATTTGCCGTCGCCGACGATCGGATGGCCGATCGCGGCCATGTGGACGCGCAGCTGGTGCGTGCGCCCGGTGAACGGCTGGAGCTCGACCCACGCTGCGACGTTGCCCGCGCGCTGGACGACGCGGTAGCGCGTCCGCGCCGGGCTGCCCTCTTTCTCGTCGACGTGCATCTTCTCGCCGCCGGTGCCGGGTTGCTTGGCGATGGGCAGTTCGATCATGCCGTCGTGGATGTCGGGCACGCCGACGACGATCGCCCAGTAAACCTTGCGCGCGGTGCGGCTCGAGAATGCTGTTGCGAAATGCGCGGCGGCGCGCGGTGTGCGCGCAACCAGCAGCGCGCCCGACGTATCCTTGTCGAGCCTGTGCACGAGCTTGGGACGACCCTTGCCCTCATACGTCAGCGCATCGAGCAGCCGGTCGATGTGCTCGGTGGTGCCGCTACCCCCCTGCGTCGCGAGGCCCGGCGGCTTGTTGAGGACGAGCCCGGCATTATCCTTGTAGATGACGAGGCTCTGCGCGAATGCCGTCTCGTCGTCGCTGAGATTCGAGACGGCGCGCTTCGGCCGATCCGCCGCGACCTTCGCCATCCCCGGTTCGGCGGGCGGCACGCGGATGATCTGCCCCGCGACGATCCGGTCGCCCGGTGTCGCGCGCGCGCCATCGACGCGCAGCTGCCCGGTGCGTGCCCAGCGCGAGACGATGTTGAAGCTGGCGTCGGGCAGATGCCGCTTGAACCAGCGGTCGAGCCGGATGCCGTCGTCGTCGGCTTCGACGGTGAACTGACGGACGGCGTCGGTCATGCCCGGGTCAGCCAGAGGCCTAGCCCGGTCAGCAGGATCGCGCCGACCACGCTGGCCACGATGTAAAAGGCGGCAAGCGGATAAGCCCCGCGCGCGATCATGCTCCAACTCTCGAGACCGAACGCCGAAAAGGTCGTGAACCCGCCGAGCACGCCGACGCCGGCAAACAGGCGCCAGCTGTCGCTCTCGCGTGCGAGCGCCCCGATCAGCAATCCCATCGCCAGCCCGCCAATCAGATTGACCGCAAGCGTCGTCCACGGCGAGGCGAGCACGAACCCGAGCAGATAGCGCGCCCCCGCGCCAATCGCGCCGCCGAGCATCACGGGGAACAAGCCAGTCATGCCGCGCCCTAGCGCAGCCGACCCGCCGCCGCCAGACTGTCCTCAGTCAATGACGATTGTCGTGTCCGCGCCCGGCACCGCGAGCTCCTCACCGAAACGGACAATCGACCGTTCGCCGTAGCCGCTCGCCGACGGCGCGCCCATGACGTGGACGGCGCGGCTATTCAGGTCGACAACCCAATAGTGCGGGATGCCCGCGCGCGCATAGTCGAACAACTTTTCGCCCAAGTCATACGCCAGCGTCGTGTTCGAAATCTCGACCGCGAGGACGAGGTCCGCGCCGGTGGTCGCACCTTGCCCACTGAATTCGGGCGTTACGGCCACGACGTCAGCGGCGCGAACGGTCCCTGCATCCACCTCGATGATCACATCGCAACCGACCCGGATGCCATGAGTCGCGTAAGCATCTTTGAGGAGCGCCACGAGATTCGCATTGCCCTCGCCGTGCCTCCAGTCCGACGGCATCATTTTCAGAAAGGCTCCTCCAACAAGTTCCACCCGCATGTCGGCGAACGCTCCCGCCCGCATCATGTCGACATAGTTACGCGACGAAAACCCGGGCGATCCATTTGCCGCCGTCGCGGGCTCAATCCTCGAATGTGCGTTCATGCGTCGATCCTATCACACGCCCCGATGGCCAGCAATCAAACGCCCCCCGCCTTGATCCAATCGTCGATCTTCTTTTCGAGCACCGTCAGCGGCAGCGCGCCGGTCATCAGCACCTGCGCGTGAAATTTGCGGATGTCGAACTTCGCGCCCAGCTGCTTTTCGGCCTTGGCGCGCAGCCGCTGGATCGTCATCGCGCCGATCTTGTAGGCGAGCGCCTGCGAGGGGATCGCAATGTAGCGCTCGACCTCGGCGGTGGCGTCGGTCTTTCCCATGTCGCTGTTGGCCATCATATACTCGATTGCCTGGTCGCGGCCCCAGCCCTTCGAATGAATGCCAGTATCGACGACGAGGCGCATCGCGCGCAGCATCTCGTCGCTGAGCGTCCCCATGCGCTGATAGGGGTCCTTGTAAAAGCCCATCGGATAGCCGAGCGTCTCGGCATAAAGCGCCCAGCCCTCGACATAGGCGGTGTTGCCGCCGAAGCGCATGAACGGCGGCAGCGCGGTGTTTTCCTGCGCAAGGCTGATCTGGAAATGATGCCCCGGCGATCCTTCGTGAAGGTAAAGCGTCGTCATCCCCGGCGTGGTGCGCGACGGCAGGTCATAGGCATTGAAATAGAACACGCCGGGCCGCGACGCGTCGGGCGTCCCCTGTTCGTACGACCCGCCGGCCTCGAACTTCTCGCGAAACTCGGGGTAGGGGCGGATCTCGAGCTTGGTCTTGGGGATCGTCGAAAAATACGTCGGGACCAGCGCATCGACTTTTTTGCCGATATCGTAATAATCCTGCGTCAACGCTTCGCGTGACGACGGTTTCAGCTTCGGGTCGGTGCGCAGATTTTCGAAAAATTCGTTGAGCGTCCCCTTGAACCCGACTTCGGCCTTCACGCCCTCCATCGCGGTGCGGATGCGCGCGACTTCGGACAGGCCGATCTTGTGAATAGCGTCGGGCTTCAGGGGGAGCGTCGTCGTGCTCTCGATCAGCTGCTGGTAGAGGATCGCGCCCCCTTTCATCGACCCGAGACCGACGCCCTCGCGCGCCGCCGCCAGATATTCGTCGGCAAGGAAGCTGCGCAAACGGCGATACGAGGGAAAGATGCCGTCGACGATCGCGGCGCGATATTCGCCGGGAATGCGTGCCTTGTCGGCCGCGCTGAACGTCGCCGGGATTGCCTTTGCCGGCGCGTAGTAGGGCGAGTCCTCGGGCGCCTGCTTCAGCTGCGCGTCGAGCTGGTCGATGACGTTGCGGATCGTCAGCTTGGTCTCGACGACGCCCGTCCCCATGCCTTCGCGAAAGCGCGCGATCGACCGGTCGATGAGCTCGACGAACTGCTTGTGGCGCTTCAGGTTGTTATCATAGTCGACCACGGTCTTGAACGGTGCTGCGCCCTTGCCGCTCGCGAAAGTCGGATAGAAAGTATGAAAACCGAAGAAATGGTTGATCGGCCGCACCTTGGTCAGCGCGAGAATCTGCGGCGTCAGCCCTTTCAGCCCGTCGAGCGTTTGCGCTTCGAAGACGTCATAAGCGATCTTGTCGGTCGCGCTCAGTTGCGCGCGCGGGATTGCGCGCAGGTTCTTGAGATCATCCTCGCCCGCAGCGCGTTCGGCGTCGTAGAACGCCTCGGTACCGAAATCGCCGAGCCGGTCGGCATAGCGCAGGTCGCCGCGGAACAGCGCCTGAAGCGGATTGCGCTTCAACGATGCCTCGTCGCTGTCGATGAACAATTTGTGCAGGCGTTCGGCCGGCGTCGTGGCGCTCGTTGCGGCGGGTACCGCGAAAAGCTGCGCCGGGAACGCAGCCATGGGGGCGGCAAAGCAAAGACTTAAAGCGAAAGCGCGCTTCATGAGTGACCTTCCGTTCTGATCGACTAATACAGCCCTGGCCGGAACCGTGCCGTCGCGTCAAGCGCTCTTGGATTCACCGCGCGCACCTGCGACACTGCGTGTGGGTGCAAAGCAAAAGGGGGAGTCGCGCGTGGACAGGAAGACAGGATGGGCGCTTGTCGCCGGGGCGATCATGATCAGCGTCCCTGCCTATGCGCTGGGGCTCGGCGATCTTGCCAAGATCGTGCTCGGTAACGGCGCAACGGTGCAAAAGGCGGCCGACACCTGCGCCGACAAGGTCACGCTCGCGCCTGCCGAAACGCTCGCGCTTTCGATTGCGCGGCAGGCGGCGCAGAGCGCGCTTCCGCCCGAGCAATTCCTGACGCTGGACACCTCGGCCAATTCGCAGGCCGTGACCAAATCGCAGGCACCCGGATTCTGCAAGGACACGGCAAAGCGCAAGAACGTTTTGATCGATGCCGTCAAAAAGGCCGGTCAACGATTGATCACGGCGCGCGTGCTGGGTCTTTGAATAAGGTCTGGATGCCCCTAGATGTGCGCAGCTGGAGGACGAATTCATGCCGCGCGCCGACACCGTCGAAGCCAATCCGCACTGGCTGTCGTTGAAGGAGGGACAGGACGTCGGCCATATTCCGGGAACCGACGGCTGGCCGTTCGTCGGGACAACGCTGACCCAGCTTGCCGATCCGCCCGCGTTCGAAAAGCGCATGGTCGAAACCTATGGCCGCGTTTTTCGCACGCACAGTTTCGGCGGGCGCTTCATCCACCTGGTCGGGGCCGAGGCGAACGAACTCGTGCTGTTCGACAAGGACAAGATATTCTCGTCCGAACAGGGCTGGGGCCCGACGCTCAACCAGCTGTTCCCGCGCGGGCTGATGCTGATCGACGGCGACAAGCACCGCGCTGACCGTCGCATCCTTTCGGCCGCGTTCAAGCCCGAGCCGATGCGCATGTATGCCGACGCGCTCAACGCGGGGATCAGGGCGCGGGTCGCCGAGTGGGCGGGCAAACCGTTCAAATTCTATCCGGCATTGAAGGCGCTGACGCTCGATCTCGCTGCGACATCGTTCCTCGGCATCCCCTTCGGACCCGAGGCCGCGAAGATCAACAAGGCCTTCGTCGACATGGTCCAGGCGTCGGTCTCGCCGATTCGCTCGCCGCTCCCGGGTACGCCGATGGCGCGCGGAGTCGCCGGTCGCAATCACCTCGTCGCCTATTTCGCGCGCGAAGTGCCGCTGCGGCGCGCAGGCGATGCGAACGACATGTTCAGCCAGATCTGCCGGACGACCAACGAGGACGGCAGTTACCTGAGCGACCTCGCCATCGTCGACCACATGAATTTTCTGATGATGGCGGCGCACGACACCATCACCTCGTCGGCGTCGTCGATGGCGATGCTGCTCGGGCGCAACCCCGAATGGCAGATGCGCCTCCGCGACGAGATCGAAGGACTCGGCGTCAACGACGAAGACCTGCCCTACGACCGGCTCGGCGATCTGCCGCTCACCGAAATGGCGTTCAAGGAATCGCTGCGGATGATGGCACCGGTACCCTCGATCCCGCGCCGCGCGCTGAAACCCTTTTCGTTCGCCGGTTACGATTTCCCGGCGGGCACCTTCGTCGGCATCCAGCCCGCCTTCGTCCACCACATGGCCGAATATTGGCCCGATCCCGAGCGCTTCGATCCGATGCGTTTCACGCCCGAAGCGTCGAAGGGGCGGCACAAATACGCATGGGTGCCGTTCGGCGGCGGCGCTCACATGTGCCTGGGGCTGCATTTCGCGTACATGCAGATCAAGATCCTGATGTGGCACCTGCTGCGCGCCCACCGCATCGAGCTTGCGAGCGCGAGCGGCGACAAGTGGCAGGCGTGGCCGATCCCCAAACCGCGCGACGGCCTGCCGCTGACGCTGTCGCGGCTTTAGATCGGGCGCGAGAAACGCAGCAGAGCGTTCACCTTTGATGTGCTAGCGGTTGGCGAATGATACGCGGCCCGATCGCTCTGCTGTTCGCACTCGCCGCCTGCGCGCCCGCCGTCCGCGAGCGGCAGGCCGACGAAGCCGACCCGGCGATCACCAATGCGCTCAACGACCCGATCATGGCCGATCCGCGCCTCGAACTCCAGGCCGGCGGCGCGTCGGTGTCGGTGCCGCTCGCGCTCGATGGCGGCGACCACCGACAGACGCTCGGCCAGATTGCCGAGGCACGGCAGCGCGACGCGCCGTTCAGACGCTGCGACACGAAGATCGGCTACGCCTTTGCATGGATGGCGCGGCTGCCGGCCGACCTGGCACTGCCCGAGGGTGCCGTCGTCAGCGAGGCCGCGGGCAGCGATTCCGCGCAATGCCGACTTCGCATCGTCCGCTTTACGGTTGCAAAGCCGCTGGCGGTCGTCGAGGCATACTACCGACGCAGCGGGTTTGCACTGTCGCGCGACCGCGGCGGCATCTCCGGGGTCAGGGCGGGTGCCGCCTTCTGGGTCTCGATCGCCGCCGTCGACGCAGCGACGACAGTCGACTTCGTGACCAATCGCGGCACTTAAGGCGTCGTGATCGGCCCGGTCCAGGCATCGGCGTCCTGCACCTCGGTGCGCCCGCTCGCCCGGTCATAGGCGCACAGCAGCCGCTTCATCCGGCCGCGATTGTCGAGCCCGCGGATCTGCCTCACCTCGACGCCGATCACGTCCGAAAAGCTGATCTTCTTGGCGAGCAGTTGCGGCCGCGAGAGCCCCGCCATGGCGACGCAGGCACGGTTGACGCGCGTGTTCATCTGATTCCACGCGGCAGGGGTCGAGGCGTGTGCAGTCGTGGCGATCAGGGTCGCGCCGATCAGCGCGGTCAGTCGGATCATCTCACTCTCCTCCTCAGATTTTGCCGCAATCGCTCCGCGCCGGTTTCCCCGCAAACCGCGCGTCGACCCAGTCGAGCGTCGGCACTGTCGTGTCGCGAGCGCTCGTCTCGTGCCCTTGTCCGGTGATGCTCAGATACCGCACGCGCGCGCCGCTGCGGCACAGCTTGCGCGTCCAGGCCTGCGTCACGCCAGCGCCGACGATCGCGTCGTTCGGGTTCTGCGCGATCAGGAAGGGCACCCCGTAGTCGCGGGGTGCAGGGCTGTTGCGCCGCGCAATGGCCGCCCACGGCTGGATGCTGCCAAGGTCGACGTTCTTCAGGTCGCGGCGCAGGACGAGGACGCCGAGCATCGTCCCGAGCTTCGGTTTCTTGCCGAGTTCGATGCAATTATTCTGCGCCAGCCGCGTGATGACCCCCGCCGTGGCACGGTTGCCGAGCGTCGACAGCGGCGCGCCGAAATGCCGCGACCAGCTGTAAGCGGTAAACGCGGTCAGGAAGGCGCGGATCGACGGGTCACTCCCCGCGCGCAGGTTTTCGGCAAGGTCGGTTGGCGGCGCAGCGGCAGCAACGCCGACCAGCGTCAGGTCGGGCGCATAGGCGCGCGCCAGCTGCCCGCTCCAGAGCGCGGCATGACCACCTTGCGATTCACCCCACACCGCAAAGCGATTGCCCGCCGCCGCCCCGGCGATCGATCGCGCCGCGCGCACCGCGTCGAGGACCGCGTGCGCGGTGCTGTCGCCAACGAGATAGGGATGCGCCATCGCGCTGCCGAGGCCGGGGTAATCGGGCGCCACGAACACATAGCCGCGGCGGACGGCGTCGCTGACACCCGGCGTCGCGCCGAAGAAGTCGAGCAGCGTCGGTGCGCATCTCTCGACGACGCCCGACGTGCCATGCGCCCATGCAAGAACCGGGCGCGGTGTGATCGGCATCGCCTCACGCGGCGCGACGACCATGCCGGTGACCTCGATTTCCGCGCCGCGATCACTCTCCGTCCAGTAACGGATGCGCCACGCCTGCGTGCCCGATGGAGTCTCGACGACGGGGTCGGCGGCGCTCAGCGTGCCGGGCGGCGCGGCCATTGCAGCGCCGGACCCGAGCATCGCGACAAGGAAACCGATCGACCGCATGTCATACTCCCCGCCGTGCTGCGCTTACGCAGCAAACGCCTCGGCAATGAGTTTACGCGTATTCTCGACGCCGTAAAGCGCGATGAAACTGCCCATGCGCGGGCCCTGCGACGAGCCGAGCAGCGTTTCGTAAAGCGCCTGAAACCAGTCGCGCAGTTTTTCGAACCCACCTTCGTTGCCGATCGCATAGACGATGTCCTGGATCGCGACGCCGTCCGCACCTTCGGGCAGCACCGCAAGTTCGCGATCGAGGCGTTCGAGCGCGGCGACCTCTTGCGCCAAGGGTTTGCGGCGCTTCAGCGTCGGAGCGACATAATCCCGATTATAGGCGAGCGCATGTGCGATCAGGGCGTCGAGTTCGGCTGTTATCGCGCCCTCGATGTAGTTCGCGAGATAGGCGCGCATCTGGTCCGCCGTCGCCTCGCCGCCAAGCACGCCCGCCAGATTGAGCAGCAGCCCGAACGTTACCGGCGGCACATCGGCCGCGACCTCGCCGTCATGGATATGATGCACCGGATTGCCGAGCTTCTGCTCGATCGCCTGCGCCGCGTAACTCCCACGGAACTGGAAATATTCGTCCACCGCGCGCGGGATCACGCCGATGTGCAGCGCCTTGGCTTTTTTCGGCTCGCGATAGGCGAAAAAGCTGAGGCTTTCCTGCGTACCGTAATCGAGCCATTGCTCGAGCGTCAGGCCGTTGCCCTTCGATTTCGAAATCTTCTGGCCCAGTTCATCGAGGAACATCTCGTAGACAAAGCCTTCGGGTGGTCGCCCGCCGAGGATACGCGCGATCTTGCCCGATTGCTGGCCGCTGTCGATTAGGTCCTTGCCGTACATCTCGTAATCGACGCCCAATGCAACCCAGCGCATCGCCCAGTCGACTTTCCACTGGAGCTTGGCCCGCCCGCCTAACGCCGATTGCGTAACCCGCTCGCCGCAATCGTCGAACGCGATCAGCCCCGCTTCGGCATCGACGACCTCGACCGGCAGCTGCAGCACGATGCCGCTCTTCGCGCTGATCGGCAGAACCGGCGAGTATGTGGCCGCGCGCTCTTTCCTCAGCGTCGGGATCATCACCCCCATGATTGCGTCATAGTTGCGCAGGACCCCGCGCATGGCCTCGTCGAACGCGCCTGATTCATATTGCGACGACGACGACACGAACTCATAGTCGAAGCCGAACCGGTCGAGGAAATCGCGCAGCATCGCATTGTTGTGCGCGGCGAAACTTTCATACTTTTCGAACGGATCGGGGATGCGGCTCAGCGGCTTGCCGAGATGTTCGGACAGCATCGCCTGGTTGGGCACATTGTCGGGCACCTTGCGCAGCCCGTCCATATCGTCCGAAAACTCGATCAGCCGCGTCGGCGCATCGGATAGCGTCCGGAAGGCGTTGCGCACCATCGTCGTGCGCAACACCTCGTTGAACGTACCGATGTGAGGGAGACCCGACGGGCCGTAGCCGCATTCGAAGACGATCGGCGCGTTACCGCCCTTGCCCTCTGGATAGCGCTTCAGAAGCTTGCGCGCTTCCTCATAGGGCCAGGCCTTGGAGTCGAGCGCGGCGGTGCGGAGATCGGACAATCGTTGCTCTTTCGTTCTGCATGAGCCAAATCGGCAGCTGTGACGATCCTCTTGCCTTACCCGGCGCTCTACGCAAGCCATGGCGGCATCTGGATCGCTGATGACAGCGGCACGCGCGGGATCGGGCGCGGGGAGGCCATTGCGAAGGCGGCCGAGACGCCGGTCATTCTCCTCAATGCGCCGCTCATCGGGCAGCGCCTCGGCTATCCCGAACTTTCAGGGCTCGACCTGCTCGAACTGTTTGCTTTCGTGCATCCCGCGCGCTTCGTAGTCCCGACGGTAAAGGGATTGGCAAAGGCGCTCGGGGTTGCGCCGCCGATCGACGAAAGTGGTGCGGCAGGCGTGCTGCGCACCATTGCCGCGGCAATGATGCGGCAAATGTCCGATCCAGACTGGCCCGAACGCGAAGGCGCGTGGACGTCGGCGCAGACATTGGCGCGGCTGCGCTGGACATGGGGCAGCGTGGTTGCGGGCGCGCTGCCCAAGCCGCAAACCAATGAGCGCTGGCTGTTCGCCAAACTTCCCGAATGGGAAGAGACGCCGCCACGCCCCGCGCCGCGCACGATCAGCGTTCCGCCCGAAAGCGCGCTCGAACGGCTCGACGACCTGACCGGCCACGGCGCCGAACGCCGCGAGGGGCAGCGCGCTTACACCCAGGCCGCCACCGCCGCGTTCGAACCGCGCACCCGGCGCGACGAGCCCAACATGCTACTCGCGGAAGCGGGCACGGGCATCGGCAAGACGCTTGCCTATCTCAGCCCGGCATCGCTCTGGGCCGACAAGGCGGGCGGAACGGTCTGGATCTCGACCTACACCAAGGCGCTGCAGCGCCAGCTCGACGGCGAAACCCGCCGGGTCTTCCCCGATGCCGCCGAACGCAAAGCCAAGGTCGTCGTCCGCAAAGGCCGCGAGAATTATCTCTGCCTGCTCAACCTTGAAGACGCAATCCAAGGCGGTTTCTCTGGCCGCGCCGCGATCCTGGCGCATCTCGTCGCGCGCTGGGCCGCGTTCAGCCGCGACGGCGATATGGTCGGCGGCGACCTGCCCGGCTGGCTGCCGACATTGTTCCGCCGCGCCGGATCGACCGCGCTGACCGACCGGCGCGGCGAATGCGTCTATGCCGGCTGCCCGCATTACCGCAAATGCTTCATCGAGCGCGCCGCGCGCGCAAGTGTTGACGCCGATCTCGTCATCGCCAACCATGCGCTCGTCATGGTCAACGCCGCGCGCGGACGCGAAAGCGCGAACAAGCCGACGCGCATCGTCTTCGACGAAGGCCATCACCTGTTCGACGCCGCCGACAGCATGTTTTCGGCAGCGCTGACGGGTCAGGAAGCGATCGAACTGCGCCGCTGGATCGTCGGCCCCGAAGGAACCGCGCGCGGGCGCCGGCGGGGCCTTGCCGCGCGCCTCGCCGATGTCGCAAGCTACGATATCGAGGGATCGGCCGCGATTCTCGCTGCGGCCAACGCCGCGCAATCGCTCCCCGGCGACGGCTGGTTGCAGCGTATCGCCGAGGGTGACCCGTTCGGCCCGGTCGAGGCGCTACTTTCGGCAGTGCGCGGCACCGTCTATGCGCGTGCCACCGGCGAGGATGCCGGCTACGGCCTCGAAACCGAAGCCGCCGAACTCGACGGCACGCTGGTCGAGGCGGCGCAGGCGGCAGCGCAGGCGCTCGACAGCCTCCTGCGGCCGCTCGTCGCGCTCGGCCGAAGGCTCGAGGCGGTGCTCGAGGACGGACCCGACTGGCTCGACGGGCCGGCGCGCGCGCGCATCGATGGCGCCATCGCAAGTCTCGGCTGGCGGCGCGATACCGTCGCAGCTTGGCTCAGCTTGCTCGCGCGCATCGGTGGCCCTGCCGATCCCGATTTCGTCGACTGGCTCGCGGTCGACCGTATCGAGGCGCGCGATTACGATGTCGGGCTGCGGCGGCACTGGCTCGACCCGACGCGCCCGTTCGCCGACGTCGTCCTGAAACCTGCGCACGGCGTCATCGTCACGTCGGCGACGCTGCGTGGCGGCGAAGATTGGACGAGCGCCGAAGCGCGCACGGGCGCCGCGCATCTCGCCGCACCAGCGCTTCATTTCAGCGCATCAAGTCCGTTCGATTATGCCGGCAACGCGCAGGTCCTGATCGTTACCGACGTGAAGCGCGGCGACATGGCGGCGCTGGCCGGTGCCTATGCGCGGCTGATCGCGGCGTCGGGCGGGGGGACGCTCGGGCTGTTCACGGCGATCCGCCGGTTGCGCGCGGTGCATGCACGCATCGCCGATCGTCTCGCGCGCGACGGCCTGCCGCTTTATGCCCAGCATGTCGATCCGATCGACACTGGCACGCTCGTCGATATCTTCCGTGACGATCCGCGCGCCTCGCTCCTGGGCACCGATGCGCTGCGCGACGGCGTCGACGTGCCCGGCCATTCGCTGCGGACCGTCGTCATGGAAGCGGTCCCCTGGCCCAAGCCCAGCGTCCTGCACGCGGCGCGCCGCGCGGCATCGGGCGGTGCCGCGTACGACGACCGCCTGATCCGCGCACGCTTGGCACAAGCTTTCGGCCGCCTCATCCGCCGCGCCGACGATCGCGGCAGCTTCGTCATCCTGTCGGCGGCAATGCCCTCGCGGCTGCTGACCGCGTTTCCGCCGGGAACAGCCGTACGCCGCCTGACGTTAGACGAGGCGGTATCGGCCGTTGTGCAGTTTTCCGCTTGCACAATGCCGTCAACCGCGATCCAAGATGTCCAGCCTTAGGGGTTCCACGATGACCGAAATTTCCAACAACGACGACGCGCCCGGATCCGAAGCCCTGCGCGAAGCGCGTTCGATCGCCGCCGCCAGCGATCGCACGAAGTGGGTTGCAGGCGCGGTCGCCACCGGGATCGGATCGGCGGCGCTCGTCGCCGCGCTGATGTACACCAATCGCGGCAAGAAAAAGAACGATAAGTGAGCGTAAAAAGGCTCCGCAAGGCGGTTTTCCCCGTCGGCGGCCTCGGTACGCGCTTCCTGCCTGCGACCAAGGCGATGCCCAAGGAGATGCTCCCCGTCGTCGACAAGCCGCTGATCCAGTATGCGGTCGACGAAGCGCGTGAGGCGGGCATCGAACAGATGATCTTCGTCACCGGCCGCGGCAAGTCCGCGCTCGAGGATCATTTCGACATTTCCTACGAACTCGAATCGACGATGACCGAGCGTGGCAAGTCATTGGACGCCATCGCTGGTACGCGCTTCAAGCCTGGCGAGGTCGTCTACGTGCGGCAGCAGGAGGCCATCGGTCTGGGCCACGCGATCTGGTGCGCGCGCCACATCATAGGCGACGATCCGTTCGCGATCTTCCTCCCCGATGAACTGATGGTCGGCGAGAACGACGGTTCCGGGGGGTGCATGAAGGCGATGGTCGACGCCTACGAACGCGTCGGTGGCAACATCGTCTGCGGCTACGAAGTCGCGGCCGACCAGACCGATAAATATGGCATCATCACGCCGGGCAAGGTCGATGGCGCGCTCGTCGAGGTTCTGGGCCTCGTCGAAAAGCCAGCGCGCGGCACCGCCAAATCGAACCTGATGATCCCGGGCCGCTACATCCTGCAACCCGAAGTCATGCGCGTTCTCGAAACGCAGGGGCGCGGCGCGGGCAATGAAATCCAGCTGACCGACGCGATGGCGCAGATGATCGGCACGCAACCTTTCCACGCCTATAAATTCGGCGGCCGCCGCTATGATTGCGGCGACAAAGCCGGCTTCATCATGGCCAACATCGCCCTGGCGCTCGACCGCGACGACCTGGCGTCGACGATCCGGGCGTTCCTGGCGACGGTTTAGGCGCGCTTTCGAAAACTTGGCGGCCGTTCCCCGCTCTTCGTTCTCCAAGATCCGCTGTCGCCCCGTGCCTGACACGGGGCTTGGCTAAACCGTTCCGCCGTGGCTTGGAAACCATTCATCCCACAGGTCACGCCAGTCTGGATTGTCTCCCTCGATCAGCGCGAACTTCCATTCGCGACTCCATTTCTTGACCAGTTTTTTCACGCGCGATGGCGAGTCCGATTCCATCATGTTGCTCCGCATAGACCAGAGGCGTTTTGCTAAAGTCAGCCACGTGCGACGATCCTTCCCCCTCGCGATGCTGATGAACGCGCCGCAGCACGTCGGCCGTCACGCCGATATACATCCAGACGCGGCAGCGGTTCGCCATGATGTAAACTCAGCCACCCGTCGCCATGTGGCCTTGTTTCACCGTCTTGCCGGCAAAGAAAAGCCAAGCCCCGTGTCAGGCACGGGGCGACGGGAACAGAATGGCAGAAATGGCAACATCCGAACAAAGAAAAGACCTGCCTGCCAGTAACCGACGACATCCGCCATCATGCAAAAGCAACGGAGCCTTTGAGCTGGTTATACGCGGCGATCGTCCGGCTCAGCGCCGCTTCGTGCGTGCGGTCGCCGCCGTTGCGGTCGGGGTGAAAGCGGCGGAGGCGTTCGGCGTAACGCGTCCGCAGCGCTTTCCGGTCGGCGTCGAGATCGAGGTCGAGTTCGCTGAGCGCACGTCGGTCGTCGCCCGACAGCGGCCTGCCGTCCTTGCGCTCGCGATCGCGCGGGCGGGTTCGGAAGCGGCCCGCGATCGCGTCGAGCGGGTCGTGGAAGTCGGCCCAGCGCGGCGGGCGGTCGGTGCCGTTGCTCGCGAACGCGCGGGTTTCGCGCTCCCACCCGGCATAGGGGCGCTGCTGTTCGACGATCTCTTCGGTGCTCATGCCCGAGAAGAAATTATAGCGCGCGTTGAACTCGCGGACATGCGCCAGGCACAGCCAGCGCCATGCGCCGGGTCCGTCGAAGCCGCCCGGTTCGAGAGGGGCGCGGAACTCGCCGGCCTCACGGCAGCCGGGTTCGGCGCAGGGCTCGTCGCGTGCGACGCGGCCGTGGAAACGCGTGCGGGGGCGGAACTGGTCGGCGGGCATAATCGCGCTATATAGGGACGATGCCAAGCGACCTCAAAGGGCCGATCGCCGCCGAAATCGAAGCGCGCCTGACCGCGGCGCTGTCACCGCTGCGTCTTGCCGTGATCAACGACAGCGCGCGCCACAGCGGGCACAGCGGCGATGACGGGACGGGCGAATCGCACTTCACCGTAGAGATTGAAAGCGCTGCGTTCGTCGGCGTCGCGCGGCTCGAACGGCAACGCATGGTCAACCGCGCGCTGGGTGACCTTCCCGGGCAAAAGGTGCATGCGCTGGCGATCAGGGCGAAGGCGCCGGGGGAATAGCACTTGACTCGTTTAGTGTGGATACATTAATCTTGGCGAAGATTGAGTATGATCCTGAAAAGAATAGGATAAACAGGGCTGAGCACGGACTTGATTTCGCAAGCTTCGCCGGATTTGACGCGGTTCCGCTCGAAATCATTGATGATCGCACCGATTATGGCGAAGTTCGTATTCGGTCTTTTGGGCGCATCGCTGGCGTCGGACACATGATCGCCTACACCGTTCGCGGGGCTCGAATGCGGCTTATCAGTTTTCGGCGGGCGCATGAAAAGGAAATGAAGCGCTATGGCCGATAGCAAACAGGTTGTGGTTGACGAAGACAATCCGGAGTGGACTGCAGAAGACTTTGCGCGGGCGCGGCCGGCATCGGAATTTCACGACGATGCATTCATGCAGCTTCTCGTGCGTCCGCGCGGACGTCCGCCTTTAATCGAAGCAGCGCGCAAACAAGCCGTCAGCATCCGTCTCGATCGTGACATCATCGCGCATTTCAAGGCCGGTGGTCCGGGCTGGCAGACGCGCGTGAACGAAGTGTTGCTGAGCGCGATCAAGGCAGCGGCACCGGGGGAATGATCGAAGCCATCACACCCGTCACGCACGACCTCGGCGATTTCAAAGTGCGGCGGACGCTGCCGGCAAAGACGCGGACGATGGTCGGGCCGTTCATCTTCGTCGATCAGTTCGGGCCGTCGAAAATGCGCGGCGGATCGGGGATGGACGTGCGGCCGCATCCGCACATCAACCTGTCGACGGTCACCTATCTCTTCGAAGGCGCGATCGAGCATCGCGATTCGATCGGCAGCCACAAGGTCATCGAGCCGGGCGCGATCAACCTGATGACGGCGGGCCGCGGCATCGTCCATTCGGAACGATCGCCCGCGGCGACGCGCGCTGCGGGGCCGGCGTTCTATGGAATGCAGACCTGGCTTGCGCTGCCCGACGGCCGCGAGGAGATCGACCCGGCGTTCGAGCATGTCGCGGACGATGCGCTGCCGCTGATCGTGGATGGCGAGACGTCGATCCGCGTCCTGATGGGGACGCTGTGGGGACAGAGCGCGGCGACGACATGTCACGCGCCGACGATCTATGCCGACATGCGGCTGGCGGCGGGGGCGTCGGTTCCGATCGATGCGGAGGCCGATGAGCGCGCGGTGATGGTGACCGAGGGTGTGGCGACGCTCGACGGCGCGGCGCTCGAGCCGTTCGTGCTCTACGTGCTCGCGCCGGGGCAGGCGATGACGCTGCGCGCGGCGAACGCGACGCGCGCAATGCTGCTCGGCGGGGGCGCGTTCGCGACGCCGCGCCATGCCTGGTGGAACTTCGTGTCGTCGTCGCGCGACCGGATCGAGGTCGCGAAGGCCGACTGGCGCGCGGGCCGCTTTGCGATCGTTCCCGGCGATGCGGTGGAGCATATTCCGATCCCCGAGGTTCCCCTGACCGTGAGTTACTTATGACCCAGCGCTGGACGAAAGATCTGGCCCGCGAACGCTTTGCCCTTCGGACGGGCGTCGAGCTCGACGTGACGCTTGGCGGACCCGCGGGCGCGCCGGCGATTTTCTTCCTCCACGGCTTTCCCGAAAGCGCGCGGACGTGGCGGTATCAGCTTGCCGACCTGTCGGCCGACCACCGCGTCATCGCGCCCGACCAGCGCGGATTTGCAGGCTCGTCCAAACCCGAGGGGCAAGCGAACTACACGCACGACAAGCCGGTCGGCGACCTGCTGGCGCTCGCCGATGCGCTGGGGATCGAGACCTTCACGCTGGTCGGCCATGACTGGGGCGGGGCGATCGCCTGGGCGGCGGCACTGGCGCATCCCGACCGCGTCACGCGGCTCGCGATCGTCAACGCGCCGCATCCGTTCGTGTTTCAAAAGTCGATGTTCGACGACCTGGAACAGCGTCGCGCGTCGCAATATATCCGCGCGTTCCGCTCTCCTGGAATGGAGACCTATATCGCGGGCGACCTCGATAATTTCTATGACAAGACCTTCGGGCATTCGGGGCTCGCGCTCGCGCCGCCCGACGAGAAGCCGCTCTATCTCGGCGAATGGTCGCAGCCCGGTGCGATCGTCGCGATGCTCAACTGGTACCGCGCGGCGGCGCTGATCGTTCCCGCCATGGACGAGACGCCCGAGCGGCCGGCATTCCTCGATGGCGCGTTTCCGGTGTTGAAGACACCGACTCTCGTGGTGTGGGGCATGAAGGACACCGCGCTGACGCCTTCGCAGCTTGTCGGGCTCGACGATCTGGTCGCCGACCTGACGCTGGTGAAGGTCGACGATGCCGGGCATTTCATCACCTGGGAAAAGCCCGAAGCGGTGACGGGGGCGCTCAGGCGCTGGCTGGCGGCGCATCACGTGTGACCGAAAGCGGACCGACGCTGCTGCGCGTGCGCGAGGCCGACGGGCACACGCCGGTCGGCTACATCGAGCTGTTTTTCGACCTCGTCTATGTCTTTGCGATCACGCAGCTGTCGCATCATCTCATCTCGCACCTGACCGCGATCGGCGTGGTCGAAACGCTGGTCCTGTTCCTCGCGGTCTGGTGGGCGTGGGTCTATACGACTTGGGCGACGAACTGGCTCGACCCCGATCGCGCGACGAACCGGATCATGCTCGGCATGGTCATGATCGGCAGCATGGTCATGGCAAGCGCGCTGCCCGCCGCGTTCGGGCGCGCCGGCCTCGTCTTTGCCTGCGCCTATGTCGTCATACAGGTCGGGCGGACCGCGTTCATCGCGCGCGCGATGCGCCGGGCCAATCCGTCGAATGCGCTCAACCTGACGCGGGCGACGTTGTGGTTCGTCGCATCGTCGCCGTTCTGGATCGCCGGTGGTCTCGGCGACGATGCGCGCGTGCGGCTGGCGTTGTGGGGCGTTGCGCTGATCGTCGAATATGCCGGGCCGGTCGCGCAGTTCGTGGTGCCCGGCCTCGGCCGGTCGTCGACGCGCGACTGGGATATCTCGGGCGCGCACATGGCCGAACGCTGTGCGCTGTTCATCATCATCGCGCTCGGCGAAGGGTTGCTGATCACCGGCGCGGCGTTCGGCCGGATCGCGCCGACCGGCGCAGCGATCCTCGCCTTCCTCGCGGCGTTCGTCGCGTCGTTCGCGATGTGGTGGGTCTATTTCGACGTCGGCGCAAAGCGCGGTGCCGAACATATCGAGCATCACGACGACCCGGGCCGCGTGGCGCGCGACGCCTTTACCTACTGGCACATCCCGATCGTTGCCGGGGTCGTCGTCATGGCGGTGGCCGACGAAATGGTGCTCGCGCATCCGATCGAGCCTGCGCAGTCGGCGTTTGTCGCGATCCTTGTCACCGGCGGCGCGCTGTTCCTCGGCGGCACGATGATGTTCAAACGGATCAGCAGCGCCAGTCCTTGGTTTCCGTTGTCGCATCTCGTCGGGCTCGCGCTGCTGCCGATAGTGGGAGTCTGGGGGTTCGCTGCCCGACCCGCGCAGGCGGCGCTTCTGCTGAGCGCAACCGCGGTCTTCATCATGGTCGCGGTGTGGGAATGGCTGAGCTTCCACGGCGGCTGGATCGAGCGGATCGAAGCGCGCGGCTGGGCGATCGCCGTTCCGGTGCGGGCGTGGTCGAATCGGATCGTCGCGCATCGGGCGACGAAAGCGGCGGAGCGCTGACGTCGTGGCAAAGCCACGTCGTCGATCCTTGCGGGGCAAGGTCGGCCGCGCTTGCGCGAGGTTGGAATAGCGCGGCTATTCCATGCCCGCGCTGCGCTCAACCCAGAAGCCATGCGCATGGGCATGGCCGATCAGAGTCGTTTCGCCATGACCGGGCCAGCTTTGCACGCGGATGTCGTGGCGATGGATCGTCCGGTCGGCCTCGACGCGCACCCAGCCGAGCGGACGATCGGGCGTGGCGCGCGCACCCGCCGCCGTCATCGCCGCCGTGATGCGCGCCTGCCCTTCGGGCGCGATATATTGCCAGACGATCGAATGCATCAGGACACGCGTCACGCCGGGCAGCTGCGGTTCGGCAAGGCGCGCCTCGAGCCAGTCGGGCGCGTCGCCCCTGTCGAGGCGCGGCGGGTGCGTCCGCAATATGGCGAGCGCGTGGGCGAGGCGATCGATGCGCTGTACATGATCGACCCAGCAATAGGCGAGCAGGCGATCGGCACCCGCCGGCGTGGCCGCATCGACGGGGGCGATGTCGACGCCGCGGATCGCGACGATTTCGGGCGGCACCGACGGCGGGTTCGGTCCGCGCCAGTCGGGCGTCAGCCTGACCGGCGAGTCGCGCGGGCCCGTGCTTATCCCTGGCAGGTCGATCCGGTAGCGATCGATCAGCAGGTTCAGCCCCGCCGACGACCCGATCTCGACGATCTCGAGCCTGGGCCCATGGCAGGCGACCACCTCGAGCAGCCCGGCCATCAGTTGCGCCGAGCGGCCGGGTTCGTTGGTCTGCGGCGGACCGTCGAGCCAGGGGAGAAGGGCGGCGTCGTGCCGGGCGAGCACAGCGCGCATCAGCGCAGCATAAGTCTCGGGCGAGCCGCATGCTTCGAAAAGCGGCGCGAGTTCGGGCACCGCACCCGCGCGCCACAAATGATGGATGCCGCCGACGAGGCGCAGCGGCAGCGCGTCGGCGACCGGGTTGCCCGACCAGCCGAGAACGCGCGCGCCCGTCGCCGTCGTCGTGTCGAGCGCATCCGCAAGCGCCGCAACGATCGCCGCGGTGACGGGCGCGTCGTTCCTGACACAATAGGCGACCTGGCCGGCAAAGGCATCGAGCGGGGACATCGCCACCTTCTGCGCGCGCGCTGGCCATTTGTCGACGGCGCGGATAAGGCGCGTCGCCATGCCGCAGCCGCTGATCATCGCCGTGCCCAAGGGCCGGATCCTGGCTGAGGTCCTGCCGCTGATGGCGCGCGCGGGGATCGTTCCGGAGCCGGGCTTTGGCGACGAGGACGATCGGCGACTGCGCTTTGCCACCAACCGTCCCGAAATCGGCCTGATCCGCGTCCGCGCGTTCGACGTCGCGACCTTCGTTGCGCATGGCGCGGCGCAGATGGGCGTCGTCGGGTCCGACGTCATCGACGAGTTCGCCTATCCCGAGCTTTATGCGCCGGTCGATCTGGCGATCGGTCATTGCCGGATCTCGGTCGCCGAGCCCGCCGACATGGCCGCAACCGACGACCCGCGACGCTGGAGCCATGTCCGCGTCGCGACCAAATATCCCAACCTGACGCGCAAGCATTTCGAGGCACGCGGGGTTCAGGCCGAATGCGTGAAGCTGAACGGCGCGATGGAACTCGCGCCGACGCTGGGGCTGTCGAGCCGGATCGTCGACCTCGTCTCGTCGGGCCGGACGCTCAAGGACAATGGCCTCGTCGAGATTGAGGTGATCGCGCACGTGTCGGCGCGGCTGATCGTCAATCGCGCCGCGTTCAAGACGCGCGACGACATCGCGCCGCTGGTCGAGGCGTTCCGGGGGGCGGTGTCGTGATCCGGCTTGCAACCTGCGATGCCGGGTTCGCCGCAGCGTTCCGGACACTCGTCGCCGCACGCCGCGAGGCGGACGAGGATGTAACGCGCGATGTGGCGGCGATCCTGGCGCGGGTGCGGGCCGAGGGCGACGCCGCGGTCGCCGAACTGACCGCGACTTACGATCGGCACGGCTTGCCCTGGCGGATCGACTTGCGCGAATGCCATGCCGCGCTCGACGGCCTCGATGCCGATCTGCGCGCCGCGCTCGAGCTCGCGGCGACGCGCATTCGCAGCTTTCACGATGGGCAACGCCCCGCCGATCGCGACATGACCGACGGTGCGGGCGTGCGCCTGGGCGCGCGGTGGAACGCGGTCGACGCGGCAGGGCTCTACGTACCCGGCGGGCGCGCGGCCTACCCGTCTTCGGTGCTGATGAACGCGATTCCGGCAAAGGTCGCCGGCGTCGAACGGCTGGTCATGGTCACGCCGACCCCGGGGGGGACCGCCAATCGGCTCGTGCTCGCCGCAGCGGCGCTGGCGGGCGTCGACGAGGTCTGGCGGATCGGCGGCGCGCAGGCGATCGGTGCGCTCGCATATGGCACGGCGACGATCGCGCCGGTCGACGTCATCGTCGGGCCGGGCAATGCTTGGGTCGCCGAAGCGAAGCGCCAGCTTTACGGCCGCGTGGGGATCGACATGGTTGCGGGGCCGTCGGAGATACTGGTGGTCGCCGACGCCGCCAACGACCCTTGCTGGATCGCCGCCGACCTGCTGAGCCAGGCCGAGCACGATCCGACGAGCCAGTCGATCCTGATCACCGACGACGCGGCGTTTGCCGATGCGGTGACCGCGGCGATCGCGGCGACGCTGCCGCTTCTTGCAACCGAAGCTGTGGCGCGCGCCAGCTGGGAGGCGCATGGTGCGATCATCGTCGTCGCGCATCTCGACGAGGCCCCCGCGCTGATCGACGCGCTTGCGCCCGAGCATCTCGAACTCGCGATCGCCGACCCCGCAGGCATGTTCGCGCGCGTCCGCCACGCGGGGTCGGTGTTCCTCGGGCGCCACACCCCCGAGGCGATCGGCGACTATCTGGCGGGCCCCAACCACGTCCTCCCGACCGGGCGGCGCGCGCGCTTTGCCTCGTCACTGTCGGTGACCGACTTCATGAAGCGCACGAGTTTCATCGGCTGCTCGGCGGCGTCGCTGGCCGAACTCGGGCCCGCGGCGGTGGCGCTGGCGGGGGCCGAAGGTCTCCCTGCGCACGCGCGTTCGATTTCGGTGCGGCTGTGAAGGGGCGGTCGCAATCGCGATCGGCGGCGCGGCTGGCCGCGGTGCAGGCGCTGTACCAGCACGACATGGAGGCGACGCCGCAAGCGCAGTTGCTGCACGAATTCCACCAGCACCGGTTGGGCGCGACGATCGGCGACGTCGAATATGCCGAGGCCGAAGTCGAGTTCTTCGACGACGTCGTCAAAGGCGCGCTTGCCCGCGCCGACAAGATCGATGCGATCATCGTCGGCAAACTCTCGAGCGGCTGGACGCTCGAGCGCCTCGACAAGCCGATGCGCGCGATCCTTAGGGCGGGGACCTACGAGCTGCTCGCGCGCGCCGACGTGCCGGTGAAATCGGTCATCAACGAATATGTCGACGTGGCGCATGCGTTTTACGACAAGCGCGAGAAGGGGTTTGTGAACGGCCTGCTGGATGCTGTGGCAAAGGACGTACGCGGGTGAATGTCGGGATTGTCGCGGCATCCGGAATGTCCGCTACAGGCTGGAAAAGCCCAAAGCCGTCGTTCGACCGGTGTCGTAACCGTTCCGGTTGTCACACCAGCACTTTCATCGCCCCGGCCGGGTGCTAAAATCGCCAGGCGACGGTAACCGGAACAATGTGGTCGATACGATCGCTGACATTCACGCGTCGAACATAGCGCGGCATGTAACCGCCCTCGATCGAAAGCCCTTTGGAGATCGGCAGATTGGCACCGACGAAAATTCTGCCTTGGTCGAACCCCGCTCGCGCGCCGAAGTCGGTCGAATTGAACGCCACCAGCACTTCGCTCGACAAAACAGCATTCAGCCCCTTTACGCCTACCGGCTTGACCCAGCGCAGGCTCTGGCGCGCACGCCATCCGGTGTCGCTCCGCCCTTCGAACATCCTCTGTTCGAGGCGGGTGCGTGAGGTCAGGTTTCCGCCCGCTATATTGCCGATCGACAAGCTGACCTGCTGGAAAACGCGGTTTTCCTGAATGTCGGCGCGACCTTCCGAACGAACGGTAAAGCGGGCGTACCCGAGCCAGAGGCTCACGTCCGGGCTCACTTGATACCCGATCGAGGGCCGGATGAGTGTCGTCAGGCGTCGGCCAGGGTCGTCGGTCGGGCGAACGCCAAGCTCGAGCGCGCCGAGCAGTTTGCCGCTCAGCGACCCGTTCGCGGTGCCCGAAAGCCAGACTTCGGCATCGTTCTCGGCGGCGATTGCCGAAACGGGCGTCAGCAGCGCGACGAGAGCGGCCGCAAATGGCAGTCGCCTTACCATGTGTGACCAGGCATGACAGGGTCTCGACCGTTCGACCTCAATACGACCGACGCATTGATGGTCTTCCGCAGCCCCCGTAGTGCCGCGAGCTGTCGTTCGCGACTGTCCGCTTTCGTCACCGTAAGCAGCGCCTCGATACGACCAAAAAACTCGTCGGAAGCCGTCGATAGAGTGCCCGATTTCAATCTTCACGATCTGTGGGCGCTTAGCGCTATTTAGAATACTGTTCACGCCGCCCTCGATCTAGCGAGGCATCCTCGAAACCCCTGTCCGTAAATCGACGGGGCGCCCCCGGTTGTAACCAAGCAAACCTGAAATAGGCGCAAGGCGGTTGATCCACGGCGCTCCGGGTTCGTAAAACTGCTCGACGATATCGAAATGTGCGGGTTCGATCGTCAGGCCAGCAAGCACGGCTGGCGGGGGCACTTTTCCGTCAGGAGGAACCAGCGCTTGACCCAAAATTAAACCATATTGGAACATCGAAGCGCCCAGATTGTCCTCAAGATGCGGGACAGGTGAGGGCTTGTGGACCTTGTCGGCATATACTGCACCGATGTCGGAGATAACACCAGCGCGTGCGCCGAACCGGACCGTACCAAGGCAATTGCACGCCACCAGTCCGCGATTGCCGAGCGTGATGCCGTAGAGCACATAATCGCCCGGCGGCACTTCCAACAACAAAGTGCGCATTGGCCCATCTTCAAGGAATTTGCCCGAATCGACGACGAATGTGTTGGCCTTGCCGTCATAATCAAACGCAAATTCGTCGATTGAGGGCACCGTGCCATCTTTAGCTTTTTTGGTTAGCTCAGGCTGAGCCGTGTCATAGGCGCGCTTTTTGGCAGTACGGTACGCCGCGAGTTCGTCGTCGGATGGAATGCGCAGCAAAACATGTTGAATTGGAAACATGCCTGATTTCGCCGTGCTGGTTCTAAGCAGCAAATAAGCTGTGTCGGCGCGAAGGCTCGATGGTGCGGCTTGAAGTGGCACAACTCCGGCATTGTCTTTGGCGAAAACCACGTCAGCATGGCCAAACACTACGGCGATTGCGAAAAGCCAACGGAGCAGGCTCATTCGGTGACCTCCGTGTCGGCGGGCTTTGGACCGGAGGCGAGCTTTGCCTGCATCGACACAAGTTTTTCCTCATCGCCTTCGTTGAGCGCATTCCAAGTTACTTCGGGAATGGCGTAGCGCACATAGCCCCGCGTCCCCATGCAGCGCCGCATCTTGTTGCTTCGGGTTCCGCGTTCCATTTTCGGCAAAATGATCGCGGCAAGCGCCGAAGTCACCAGTCCGGGAAACATCGGCGTGCCCTGCGCTACCGTACGGCGATGGGATTCGTCCCAAGGCACGAAGCCTGGGATCAATGTGCCACCGCCGACCGCCAGATGCGCGCGGCATTCGCGCAAGTCCTGATACGCTTCGGCAAAGCTGACCGCCGGATTGTGAAAATAGTAAAATTTATACCCGTCCTTACGGACTTTCGGGTCCAGCGCTGGCGAAACATCCGGCACCTTGATGGTGCCAGGATCGGGCAAAGCAACCACGGCTTCTGCAGCCAGAGCGGGGGCCGCCAGAATAACGAGCGGGATTAGGGTCGGTGCGAATCGCATGATAATGGTTTCCCGCCGGATGCGGGTGACGTCAATCCAACGACCCGCCAATCGCCTTTGCCAGATTGACATCGGGCTACGAAAGTCCGCCCGCGCTCAATCGCGATCCGGCGCGCCCAGGGGGAAATAGTGGCGAAAGGGTCGCGCGTCCTCGACGCAGCGCTCGACCGAGGGTCGCGCCAGCGCGCGGGCACGATACGCTCTGAGCACCGCAAAGTCGTCGGCGATCGGGTGGACCCAGTCTGCGTAGAACAGCGACGGCGCGCCCGCGCAGTCGGCCAGCGTGAAGGCCTCGCCCGCGGCCCATGCCCGCCCGGCAAGCCGCGTGTCGAGCCAGCCATAGGCCTTGTCGAGCGCCGCCGCTGCGTCCGCGCGCGCCGCCTCGACATCGCCGCCCCGGATCGCCGCGAACACGACGTGCGTCATCACGTTCATCACATGATTGTCGAACACGCGGTCGAGCATTCGCACCTCGCGCGCAGCACCACGGTCGGCAGGGATGAGATGCGGCGCGACATGCTCGACGATGATGCTTGCTTCGACGATCGCCGTCCCGTCGTCGAGCAGTACCGGGAATTTGCCAACCGGCCAGTGCGCGGCGAGCGCTGCGCCGTTTTCCGGCCGGTCGGGTTCGAGCACCCGGAACGCGAACGGCGTTGCGGTTTCATAAAGCGCGATCAGCGCCTTCCACGTGTAGGACGAAAAGGGGTGGCCAAAGAGTTCGAGGGTCACCCGCTTGCCCGCTGGAACGCTGCGCGTTGCGCCGCGAACGCCCGCTGATAAGCAGGACGCGCTTCAGCCCGCGCGATATAGGCGGACAGATTTGGGTAGCGCTCGACGATGCCGTGCCTTCCAAACGGCGCAGGACATGGACCATCATCAGGTCGCCCGCGCTAAAATCCCCGTCGAGCCAGTCGCGCCAGCCGAGATACGACGACAGGCTGTCGAGCCGGTCGCACACGCGTTTTTCGACCAACGCGATCCGTTCGCCGAACCAGCTTTTGTCGTGCTCCATGATGCCGGCGGTTTCGTGCTCGACGATCGGTGGCTCGACGCTGTTGAGCGCGGCGAACATCCACATGATCGCCCGCGACCGCGCCCCGGGATCAACCGGCAGCAGTCCCGGATGCTGCTCGCCGATATGCAGGATGATCGCCCCCGATTCAAACAGCGTGAGGTCGCCGTCCTGATAGGTCGGAATCTGCCCGAATGGCTGTATCGCCCGGTGTGCCGGCTCCTTAAGCGCCTGCATCGAGACAAAGCGGACGGCATAGGGCTGGCCGACCTCTTCGAGCGCCCAGCGGACGCGCATGTCGCGCGCCATACCCTGGCCCTCGTCAGGCGATAATTCGAATGCAGTGATGGTAATTGTCACGGCCGCGTTCCTTACCCGCCGCGCACCGCCGCCTCGATCGCGGCGACGTCGATCTTCCTCATCGGCATCATCGCCTCGAAAGCGCGCTTGGCGGCGGCAGGGTCGTCGCCTGTGGTCGCCTCGAGGAGCACGCGCGGGGTGATCTGCCAGCTGTGACCCCACCGGTCCTTGCACCATCCGCACTGGCTCTCGCTGCCGCCACCCTCGACGATCGCGTTCCAGTAGCGGTCGGTTTCCGCCTGGTCCTCGGTGATGATCATGAAGCTGACGGCTTCGTTGGGCTTGAACACGGGGCCACCGTTGAGGCCCACGAACGCCCGCCCGCACACCGTGAATTCGACCGTCAGTTCAGTGCCCGCGCGCCCGTCGGGAAAGTCGGCGGGCGCGATGTTGGTGCGCGTGACGCGGCTGTCGGGAAAGACGCTTGCATAAAAGGCCGCAGCCTTCCCCGCCTCGCCGTGGTCGAACCACAGGCAGTTGGTCAGCTTTTCCATGTCATTGGCTCCTTTTGCCCACCAGCGCGAACGCCGCGCCCTGCGGGTCGAAGGCGTTCAGCGAGAAATCGCCGCCGGGAATTTCCTGCGGGCCGTGCACAACCTTGCCGCCGCCGCCGATTATTGCCGTCGCCGCCACGTTGATGTCGGGCACGCGGAAATAGAAGCTCCAGCCCGACACGGGGACATGCGGCGGCTTGGGCATCACCGCGCCCAGCATCCCCTGACCCATCGGCGACCCGTCGGGCGCGTGCCCTGCGTGGCGGATGAAATGATAGGTTCCCATCGGACCCATATCCATCCCGCCGTCCTTCACCCAGCCGAAGCGCTGGCCATAGAAGTGCAGCGCGCCTTGCGGATCGCTCGTCGCAAGCTCGTTCCACGCGCAGTGCCCGTCGCGCGGACGGTCATAGGAAAACGCATTGCTCGTCGCGTCGGGATTGCCGGGCGTCGGCCTCGGCTTCATCACATAGAAAGCCGCGCCCTGCGGATCGGCCATCATCGCAAAGCGCCCCGCTTCGGGAAGCTCGTGCGCGGGCATCAGCGTCCGGCCGCCGCCGTCTTCGATCGATGCGACCATCTTGTCGACGTCGTCGACCGCGACATAGCCGACCCAGCCGGGCCGCGCCCCGCCCGCGGTCATCTCGGGCGTCAGCGGCAGCATCCCGCCGACATGACCATCGGTTGCGACGATCTCGCGATATTCGGGCTGGTCGCCGACCGTCCACGGCAGGACGCCTGCATAAAAACGCGCCGCCGCATCCGCGTCGGGGGTCATCAGTTCGTACCAGATGAAATCGCCATGTTTGTTCGTCATCTCATTTCTCCAAAACGAAAACTGGCAAAAACCCGCCATAGATCATGCGCTTGCCGTCGAAGGGCATCGCAGCGGGGTCTGACGGCATGTCGGGATCGGCCATGATCGTTGCCCATCCGGCATCGCGCGTCGCCTTGTCGGGCCATTCGACCCACGCGAAGACCGGCACTTCATCGCCTGTGGCCTGCACCGTGCGCTTGAAGTCGGTCACGTCGCCGTCGGGCACGTCGTCACCCCAATGCTCGGCAAAACGCAGGGCGCCGGCCGCAAGGAACTTCGCTGCCATCATGTCTTCCAGCGCGATGTAGGCGTCGCGCTTCTCGGGGGTCACGGGCGTCACGAAGCCGTCGACATAACCGGTCGCCGCGCCTGTGGCCGACACATCGACGACCGGCGCGAAGCCGCCATAGATCATCCGCTTGCCGTCGAACGGCATCGGCTGCGCCATCATCGCTTCGTTGGTTCGCATCGCCGTCATCGCGGCGTCGCGCACCGCCTTGTCGGGCCATTCGATCCAGCTGAAGACGACGCTTTCGCCTTCGGTTGCGGCTACCGATTTGCGAAAATCGGTGACCTTGCCGTCGGGCACGTCGTCCGCCCAGCATTCGAAGACGCGGGTCGCGCCATAATCGATGAAGAATTTATCGACCGCATTCGCATGGTCGAGAAATTCTTGTCTGGACGCTGTCGGCACCGGAAGCACGAAACCGTCGATATAAGCCATTTCATCTCTCCTCGTTGATGGGCTGCCCGATCGACCAGCGATAGCCGAACGGATCGGTCACTTGTCCGTAACGATCCCCCCAGAACATATTTTCCAGCGGCATCGTTGCCACGGCACCCGCAGAAACCGCACGGTTGAACCACGCATCGGCATCATCGACTTGCAGATGCAGCGTCAGCCCACTGCCGCCCGCGGCATCGACATCGGCGGGGCCGACATATTCGGGAAATTCGTCGTGCAGCATCAGCGACGCGCCGTTTATGTGCAGGTGCGCATGCATCAGGCGACCGTCATTTACCGCCTGTCGCCGCATTTCGCTGGCATCGAAGGCATTCTTGTAAAACTCGATCGCCTCGCCGGCGCGCTTGTCGCCGATCTGAATATGCGGCGTCAGGCCGCCGGTCGGCCCCTGGTCGGGCTCTCGTGCCATAGTTCCTCTCCTCCGTTGGTGGTTACCCAAGCTCCAGTTCGAAGTCGGCCAGTTGCGCCGCCAGTGCCGCGTCGAACGCATTAGCGATGTGCCGCGTTCGTCTTTCCGTCATTGCGAGCGCAGCGAAGCAATCCAGCGGTGCTGCAACAATTGCGTCGCTTCGCTCCCAGTCACCGACCTATCAACCGTTGATATCGGGGCCGACCAGCCGCGCCAGCTTTTCGAGCGAATCCTGCCAGCCGAGATAGCATTGTTCGACGGGAATGGCGTCGGGAATCCCCGACTGCTCGATGCGCAGTTCGGTGCCGACCGAAACCGCTTTCAGCTCGACCGTCACCATTAATTCGCCCGGCAAGTTGGGATCGTCGAAGCGGTCGCTGTAGCGCAGCCGCTCGCCGGGCACGAACTCGAGATAATCGCCGCCGAAGCCGTGCGTGTCGCCCGTCGTCAGGTTGGTGAACGACAGGCGGTGGCGACCGCCGGGGCGCGCGTCGAATTCATGCACCGTCGCGAAATAGCCATAGGGCGGCAGCCACTGTGCGAACGCACCGGCCGTGGTGAACGCGCGAAACACCTTGTCGGGTGATGCGGCCAGGACGCGGTGAAGTTTTACGGTTCCGGTCATGTCAGTCTACTCCTTCTTTCCTGATACCTTTCAGCAAGGCGACGATCGCCATCGCGTGGCCGTGACCCAGCCCAAGGTCGTCCTTGGCGGCGGCCACGACCGCACCCGCTTTCACCGCCGGCTTGATCGATCCGCCTTCGGAAAAGCCTTTGACGTCGGCCCACGCCCGCAACGCCGCGGCGTCCTTGCCGGTTTTGTCGTGGATCGTGTCGAGATAGCTCTGGAACGACATAGTAAGGATCCCTTCTACCTTATGATCAGGAACAGCGCGCAGCGCCGCACTTCGGGGTAACCGAACGTGTCGGCATCGACACGGCAGGTCTTGCCGGGTCTCAGGACCCGTCCGACACTCAACTTATCGCTCGCCATCGTTCGCTTCCTTCTTGCCGAAAAGCATCTGCACATAGCGTTTCAGGTGCGTGACGCTGGTGCGCGCAATCGCCGGATCGGCCTTGGCTTTCGCCATGATGAAGGCACCCTGCAGCACGGCCTGAATATGATAGGCGAGGTCAATCGCAGTGACGCCGTCGCGGATGCCGTAAAGGTCGATCGCGTCCTGAGCGTCCTCGGCAAGCCGATGCGCATAGGCCGAAAAGCTCGAGTCGCAGGCGGCGCGGATCGCATCGTTGGTGGCGAAGGTCTCCTGCACCATCGTACCGACGAAGCAGGTGAACTCCTCGATCGGCCCTTCGAGCATCTCCAAGCGGAAATCTATGTGCGCGATCAATCGCTTGAGCGGATTTTCGATGCGGACCCACTCGGGCAGCGTGAAAATCATCGTTTCGGCGCGCGCGGTCCACTGCACGGTCGCCGCCACCGCAAGCGCTTCCTTCGACGCGAAGTGATGAAAGAACGCGCCTTTGGTCACGCGGGCGGCCTTGCACAGATCGTCGACGCTGGTCGCCGCATAGCCGCGCTGCCGAACCTGCGACAGCGCCACTTCGATCAGCCTCTGCTTCACCGGCGGCGGTGCGGCGTGGGCTGCGGAAGGGATCGGGCGACTCGACATTCGCTTTACATACCGGTCGGTCGGTATGTTGTCAACCGCGACGGGCGTTGGACTAACTTTTGACTAACCTTTGGCGCTTATCCTTGACCTTTCACGGCCATCGCCGCACGGACTGCGCGATGCCCGACCTCGCTAATATCCAGCCCGACAGCCGCGCCGCGACCGTAATGGACGCCCCCGACAAGAAGGTCGCCGTCCGCGACCTCTTCGGCATCGACAGCGACATGATGGTGCCCGCCTTCAGCGAAGCCGACGAGCGCGTGCCCGACTTCGACCACAGCTATGTCTTCGATGCCGACACCACGCTCGCCATCTGCGCGGGCTTTGCGCACAACCGCCGCGTCATGGTTCAGGGCTATCACGGCACCGGCAAATCGACGCATATCGAACAGGTTGCGGCACGCCTCAACTGGCCGTGCATCCGCATCAACCTCGACGCCCACATCAGCCGCATCGACCTGATCGGCCGCGACGCGATCGTCCTGAAGGATGGCCAGCAGGTCACAGAGTTCCGCGAGGGCCTCCTCCCCTGGGCGCTGCAGACCCCCACCGCTTTGGTCTTCGACGAATATGACGCCGGCCGCCCCGACGTCATGTTCGTCATCCAGCGCGTGCTTGAGACCGAAGGTAAGCTGACGCTGCTCGACCAGAACCGCGTCATCCGCCCCAACCCGTGGTTCCGCCTGTTCGCCACCGCCAACACCGTCGGCCTCGGCGACACAAGCGGGCTTTATCACGGCACGCAGCAGATCAACCAGGGACAGATGGACCGCTGGAACATCGTCGTGACGCTCAACTATCTGCCAGCCGCGGTCGAGGCGCAGATCGTCCTCGCCAAGTCGGGCGAGTACGACCATGCGGGCGGCAAGAAGGAAGTCGACAACATGGTCCGCGTCGCCGACCTGACGCGGCAGGGCTTCGTCGGCGGCGACATCTCGACCGTCATGAGCCCGCGCACCGTCATCACTTGGGCGCAGAATGCTCTGATATTCAAGGACGTCGGCTTTGCGTTCCGGCTCTCCTTCCTCAACAAATGCGACGAGGCCGAGCGTCCGCTCGTGGCCGAATATTACCAGCGCGTCTTCGGCAGGGACCTGCCCGAAAGCGTCGTAAACTCTTCCGCTCAGGTGGCCGAGCGCAGGTAAGCGAGGGTGACGCTCAGCGCTTCGGCTTCGAAATGCGCGGCTTCGTCGGGCTGCCTGATCGCGGCATGCGCAAGCGCGTGGATGACTTCGGCAGCGACCCCGATCGCACGGTCGTAATCGCGGCAGCCGGCCTCGTCGCGAAGCACTTTGGGCAAGCTGCCGAACAGTGCCATGACCGCTGTCTGCGCGGTCGCCTGCGCGCCCTCTGCCTGTTCATTCGCCAGCGCCAGGTGAAGCGCGGGATCGAGCCTGTGCGCTTCGAACATCACGGCGACGATGCGCGCCGTCGCCTCGGCGAGCGACCCCGCATCGCGTAGCGGGACATGCCCGATCATCGTCGCGATCTGGTCGAGATGGCGCGCCGCAGCGGCCTTCAGGATCGACTCGGCGTTGGGGAAATATTGATAGAGCGAACCGATGCTGACGCCAGCGCGCATCGCGACCGCGTTGGTCGTCAGCGCGTCGCGCCCGTGACGCGCAAGGAGGAGCGCCGCCGCCTCGAGGATCGCCTCGACCAGCGCGCGCGACCGTTCCTGCCGCGGACGCCTTCGCCCCATGGCAGACAGGGCAGGATTATTCATGTCTATCCGTCACTTCGCCGCTGACAATCAGGTCAAGCTACGTCGGCGAACGATTGACGGATGCGCCGATGCGGCAATAATCGCAGATAAAGGCTCGACGTACCCTAACGGGCGCGGCTGCAAGCGGCATGGGGGAAAGGCGCGATGGACGATGCGATAGCCTTGCCGCCCCGCGCGATGCTGCGGGCGCTGTTCGCGCGCGCGGTCGATGCCGTCCTGCCCGAACAGGCGATGCCCGACCGGCTGCCCTCATCATTGCATGGTCGAACCGCAATCATCGCCGTCGGCAAGGCGGCGGGCGAGATGATGCGCATCGCGCAGCACCGTGCACCGCATCGGCTCGAGGGCCTCGTCGTCACGCGCTACGGGCATCTGCCGCCCGGCCTGCCGGGCTGGCCCGGGGTCGAGATCATCGAGGCCGGGCACCCGTTTCCCGATGCGAACAGCGTGCACGCGGCAAGCCGGGCGCTCGGGATCGCGTCCGGACTGAAGTCGGGTGATCGGCTGGTCGTACTGCTATCGGGCGGCGGGTCTGCGGTCATGGCGGCACCGGTTTGCGGCGTCACGCTCGCCGACAAGCAGACAGTGACCCGCGCGCTGCTGGCCAGCGGTGCGACGATCGCCGAGATCAACTGCGTGCGCAAGCACCTCTCGGCGGTCAAGGGCGGTCGCCTGGCCATGGCGGCAGCGCCAGCCGAGGTCACGACCCTGATCATCTCGGACGTTCCCGGCGACGATCCGTCGCTGGTGTCTTCGGGCCCGACCGTCGGGGATCGCACGACATTGGCGGAGGCGCGGGCGGTCCTGTCGCGGTACGCGATCGAACCCCCCGCCGCGATTACGAATGCGCTGCACGACGAAGCCAACGAAACGCCGTGCCCCGATGCCCTCAGCCTTGCCGGCAATGAGACGACAATCATCGCCTGCGCGCGCGACGCCCTGGACGCCGCAGGCGATCTTGCACGCAGTCACGGTTTCGCGGTCACCGATCTGGGCGACACGTTGCAGGGCGAGTCGCGCGCACTCGGCGCGGCTCACGCCGGCTTTGCGCTGCAAAAGTCGCGCGAACGTCGCCGCCTGGCGATCATTTCGGGCGGCGAGACGACCGTGACCGTCGCCGACCGCGCCGGCAGAGGCGGCCGCAACCTCGAATATCTTCTCGGGCTGGCGATCGCGCTCGACGGCGCGCCTGCGATCAGCGCCCTGGCGTGCGATACCGACGGCATCGACGGGACCGAGGATGCGGCAGGCGCGATGATCTTTCCCGACACGCTTGCGCGGGCACGAACGCTCGATCTCGACGCCGCCGCCTACCTGGCGCGCAACGATGCCTATTCGTTCTTCGACCGGCTCGGCGACCTGGTCGTTACCGGCCCGACGCTGACCAATGTCAACGATTTCCGGGCCATATTGATCGACCCCGAGGCATGATACGTCTGCCGGCAGTGCGTACTTGCACGAAGCGATTTTTACTGTATTATCTTTACAATACACCACTATCAGCCGCGAGCGCGCGATCATGAATTTCCGCAACATCTCTTCATGGGCGATCCGCAACCCGGTGGTCCCGATCGTCCTGTTCGTCGCGCTGACGCTCGCGGGCGTGCTGAGTTTCGTGCGGATGCAGGTGAACAATCAACCCGACATCAGCTTTCCGGCCGCGCAGATCATCGTCGTTCAACCCGGTGCCGCGCCGACCGAGCTGGAGACGCAGGTCGCGCAGAAAGTCGAAGCCGCGATCCGCGGCGTGAACGGCGTCGATTCGTTTTCGACCCGCATCGACGAAGGCAATTCGCAGACGTTCGTGCAGTTCAACATCGGAACGCCGGTGGACCGCGCGATCAACGACACGCGCGACGCGATCGCCAACATCCGTGGCGACCTTCCCGAGGGGATTCTCGAGCCGCAGATCCAGCGCGTCGATGCCGATGGCGGGCCGATCGCTTATTATTCGGCCGAAGCGGTCGACATGACGCTCGAGGAACTGAGCTGGTATGTCGACAACACTGTCGCCAAACGATTGCTGACGGTCCCGGGTATGGCGGCGATCCAGCGTTCGGGCGGTGTCAGCCGCGAAATCCGCGTCATCCTCGATCCCGTCCGGATGCAGGCGCAGGGCGTGACTGCAGCGCAGGTCAACCAGCAGTTGCGCGCGATCAACGTCAATGCCGCAGGCGGGCGCGCCGAGATCGCCGGATCCGAACAGTCGGTGCGCGTGCTCGGCAACGCCGCAAGCGCGCACGTCCTGGGCGAGTCGATGATCTCGACCGGGCTAGGACGATCGATCAAGCTGAGCGACGTCGCGACCGTCCGCGATCTCTATGCCGAACAGCGCAACGTCGCGAAAATGGCGGGGCGACAAGTGCTTAGCTTTTCGATGGCCAAGTCGAAGGGCGCGTCCGACGTCACGGTGTACGACGAAGCCGTGAAAATGCTCGCCAAGCTCCAGAAGGAAAATCCGAAGGTCAAGTTCACCCAGCTCTATACGAGCGTCGATTACACCAAGAGCCAGTATCATTCGGCGATCGACGCGATGTGGGAAGGTGCCGTACTCGCCGTTCTGGTCGTCTTCCTGTTCCTGCGCGACTGGCGCGCGACGGCGATTTCGGCGCTGGCGATCCCTCTCTCCGCGATCCCGGCATTCTGGTTCATGTCGCTGATGGGGTTCACGCTGAACGGGATCAGCTTGCTGGCGTTGAGCCTGGTCGCGGGCGTTCTGGTCGACGACGCAATCGTCGAGATCGAGAATATCGTCCGCCACATGCGGATGGGCAAGACCGCATATCAGGCATCGATCGACGCCGCCGATGAGATCGGGCTTGCCGTGCTCGCGACGACGATGGCGATCGTCGCGGTGTTCCTGCCGGTCGGCCTGATGCCGGGAATCACTGGCCAGTTTTTCAAGAGTTTCGGCCTGACGATCGTCGTTTCGGTGCTGACCAGCCTTGCCGTCGCACGGCTGATCACGCCCATGGTCGCGGCATATTTCCTGAAGAGCCACGGTCATGCCGCGCATGGTGAGAACTGGCTGATGCGGCGCTATCTGACGCTCCTGCAATGGTCGCTCGACAAGCGCCGCGCGATGGCATTCAAGGCGACGCACAGCGGCTGGAAGCGTCGCTTTGCCTGGGTGCTCGACCATCGCTTCTGGATCATGGGGCTGGGCGCGTTGTCCTTCATGCTGACGGTCTGGGCTTTCGCAACGCTTCAGTTCGTTTTCCAGCCAACGATCAATACCGACTATAGCCAGGTCAAGATCGAGATGGTTCCGGGCGCGACGCTCGCGCAGACCGAGGCGGTCGCCGACGAAGTGTCGCGCACGCTGCACACCGCGCCCGAAGTCGAAGCCGCCTTCAGCGACGTCAATGTCGGCAACGCCAATATCTACATCACGCTGTCGAAGACTCGCACGCAGACAAGTACCGAATTCGAGCGCGACATGGCGACCAAGCTGCGCAAGATCGCCGACGCGCGCGTAACGTTCCAGAGCCAGGGCGGTGGCCTCGGCCGCGACGTGACGATGATGCTTGCGGGCAGCGATCCGGTGCTGGTGACGCGAACCGCGCAGCAGATCGTCAAGGAGATGAGCGGCCTCAAACAACTTCGCGCACCGCGGATCGACGGCGATCTTCAGCGGCCGGAGATTTCGATCCGGCCGCGGGTGAACGTGGCTGCCGACCTTGGCGTGACGACCGCGGCGCTGAGCCAGACGATCCGCATCGCGACGCAGGGCGAAATCGACCAGAACGCGGCGAAGTTCTCGCTGTCGGACCGTCAGATCCCGATCCGCGTCGTGCTCGACCGGAACGCGCGGACAAATCTTTCGACGATCGAGAACTTGCCCGTGCCGACGACAACGGGCAGCACGGTGCCGCTGAAGGTCGTCGCCGACGTCAGCTTCGGCGCGGGACCGTCGATCCTGCGGCGTTACAATCAGAACCGCCGCGTCGCGATCGGCGCGGACCTCGCGCCCGGAGTCGTGACGGCGTCAAAGGAGATCGACGCGCTGCCATCGGTCAAGAACATGCCCGCCGGAGTCGAACGCGTGAGCTTTGGCGACGACAAGCTGACGCAGGAACTGGTCTTCAACTTCATCGTCGCGGTCATTTCGGGCGTCCTGCTGGTCTTTGCCGTCCTCGTGCTTCTCTATCGGCGGATCATGCCGCCGTTCGTCAACATGGGATCGCTGGTCCTTGCGCCACTCGGCGGGGCGATCGCGCTTCACCTGACGGGCAATCCGCTTTCGCTCCCGGTGCTGATCGGCATATTGATGCTGCTCGGCATCGTTGCGAAGAACTCGATCCTGCTGGTCGATTTCGCGCTCGAGGAGATGGCAAAGGGCGTCGACAAGACGACTGCGATCCTCGATTCAGGGCACAAGCGCGCGCAGCCGATCGTGATGACGACGGTGGCGATGGTCGCAGGGATGCTGCCGATCGCGCTGGCGCTTTCGGGCGACGGCAGCTGGCGCGCGCCCATGGGGATCGTCGTGATCGGCGGGCTGATCATGTCGACCGCGCTGACGCTGCTGATCGTGCCCGCGACGTTCAGTCTGGCGGTCGGTTTCGAAAACCGCATCGCGCCCTGGCTGCGACGCAGGCTTACGAATGGCGGGGGTGAGGCGGCTGCGGTGCCTGCGCCGGCGGAGTGATTGTCGGGTCGGGGAAGGCCTCGGGCTGCAACGCCAGATGGTCGAGGTGGCCGAATTTACCCTTCGATCTTAGGAAACGGCCTCGGACCAGTCCGC
Source organism: Sphingomonas sp. (assembly GCA_965249015.1). Taxonomy (GTDB): domain Bacteria; phylum Pseudomonadota; class Alphaproteobacteria; order Sphingomonadales; family Sphingomonadaceae; genus Sphingomonas_O. The sequence continues at coordinate 648,408 of CBDFLB010000003.1, forward strand.
ACTTCCTCCAGCGTTTCGAGCCGCACGAGCCGACGGTCCATGCCGATAATCGTGCCAACGACCCGCCGCACCTCGTCGTTGGTCTTCGCAAGTTCCTGATCCAGCCGTTCGACCTTGCTGCGGAGCAGAACGACCGACTCGATCGTTTTCATCGCGTCACCGATGAAGCTCATGCGCGCAAGCCCGCTTCGCGCAGCATCATATCGATGTCGGCGCGCAACGTCTGTTGACCTTCGATTGCGCGGTCCAGTGCGTCGTGAATGTGCGGTAATGCGTCGTCGAGTTCGTCGATGAGCAACTTGAACCGGTCATCCTCGCTCATGTCGGCTTCGACGACATATCGCATCGATGCCTCGCGCAGGACATGGCCGACAGACATGCCGCTCTCCTTTGCATAAGAGTCAAGCGCGGCCTTGTGGTCGCGGCTGGTGAGGAAAGTCACACGTTCGGTCTGCATCGCAGCACTCCTTATCATGTGATTATAATGTGGAGGGTGGAGAATTCAATCTCGCGTTTGGCGACTTCCAAACATCAATTGAAACAGGTCGGCGGTAGCGACGTCGCTATCACGCTCACCCAAGTCCCTTCGCATAGCGCGCAACGCATGACCCATCGCATCCTGCGCTTCCGGTTCAATGAGGTTTGCGTGGTAAAAAACTACACCAACGGCCCGGATAACTTCGGGTGATCCTAGAATGCCAATGCGACCGCGCAGTTGCGCCATGTAAGACAATGCATTCCGATGTCGTTCTTCATCGATGCCCGAAAAGCTAAGTTCGCCCAAGGCCGTAAAGTAGCTCGCATAAAGCTCAGACTTTCGCTCCCTGATAAACTTAATGCGCTCGAACGTGCGGGCGGCAGCGCCTTGAAGCAAACCTCCGATTACGGCTGCAGCCAAGCCGACAAGAGCAACGAGAATTCCGTTCATCGCCTAAGCCTATAGCGGAATATTATCATGCTTTTTCCACGGATTCTCCAACACTTTCCCCCGCAGTTTGCGTAGCCCCAGCGCCACGCGCCGCCGCGTCGAGTGCGGCATGATGACCTCGTCGATGAACCCTTTCGACGCCGCCACGAACGGGTTGGCGAAGCGTGCTTCATATTCCGCAGTGCGCTCCGCAATCTCCTCGGGCGTCTTGCCGCGGAAGATGATTTCGACCGCGCCCTTTGCACCCATCACGGCGATTTCAGCGGTCGGCCAGGCATAGTTCAGATCGCCGCGCAGGTGCTTCGACGCCATCACGTCATAGGCCCCGCCATAGGCCTTGCGCGTGATGACGGTGATCTTCGGCACGGTCGCTTCGCCATAAGCGAACAGCAGTTTCGCGCCGTGCTTGATGATGCCGGCATGCTCCTGCCCCACGCCCGGCAGGAAGCCCGGCACGTCGACGAACGTCAGGATCGGAATGTCGAACGCATCGCAGAAGCGCACGAAGCGCGCCGCTTTCTTCGATGAATTGATGTCGAGGCAACCGGCGAGGACCATCGGCTGGTTGGCGACAACGCCGACCGTGCGCCCCTCGATCCGCCCGAAACCGATCAGGATGTTGCCCGCATGCGCAGGCTGGATCTCGAAAAACTCACCTTCGTCCATCGTCTTGCGGATGACTTCGTGCATGTCATAGGGCTGCGCCGCGCTTGCCGGAATGATCGTGTCGAGGCTCGGCTCGAGCCGGTCCCAGTCATCCGCCGTCGGGCGCTCGGGCGCCGCGGCCCGGTTCGATTCGGGCAGGAAGTCGATCAGCTCACGCGCCGCCAGCAATGCTTCGATGTCATTGTCATAGGCATTGTCCGCGACGCCCGACTTGGTCGTGTGCGCGCTCGCCCCGCCCAGCGCTTCCTGCGTCACGACTTCGTTGGTGACCGTCTTCACGACCTCGGGACCGGTGACGAACATATAGCTCGAATCCTTCACCATGAAGATGAAGTCGGTCATCGCCGGCGAATAAACCGCGCCGCCCGCGCATGGCCCCATGATGAGACTCAGCTGCGGGACGACGCCCGACGCCAGCACGTTGCGCTGGAAAACTTCGGCATATCCCCCCAGCGAGGCCACCCCTTCCTGAATGCGCGCGCCGCCGCTGTCATTGAGACCGATCACGGGCGCGCCGACTTTCATCGCGCTGTCCATTACCTTGCAAATCTTTTGCGCATGCGCTTCGGACAATGACCCGCCGAACACGGTGAAATCCTGTGAGAAGACGAACACTAGCCGCCCGTTGATCGTGCCGCTGCCCGTGACGACGCCGTCGCCCGGAATGCGCGTTTCCGCCATGCCGAAGTCGACGCAATTATGTTCGACATACATGTCGAGTTCCTCGAACGAACCCTCGTCGAGGAGCACGTCCAATCGTTCACGCGCCGTCAGCTTCCCCTTGGCATGCTGCGCGTCAATGCGCGCCTGACCACCGCCCATCCGCGCGGCGCTGCGGCGTCGTTCGAGTTCCTCGAGTGTGCTGCTCACCGTGCAATCCTGTCCAAGCCGCCGACAGCCTTGCCTCGTTCGGCGACGGCTTGGCAAGATGGCGGAAGCCCGCAGGGATGAGAGAGTTTTGACGACGCCGCGGCAACGACGTCGAAAGCGATTGGCGTAAAGTCTTCGCGTCGCTATGGCGTTGCGGGCGCGGGCGTGGTGGAATTGGTAGACGCGCCGGACTCAAAATCCGGTTCCGCAAGGAGTGTGGGTTCGATTCCCACCGCCCGCACCATCGGCAAGTAATTGGGTTGCAACGATCCGTACGGTCCACTGCGCATAGTTTAGATCGACGTCGTCAGATCGACGAGCCAGTCAGGTGAGGCCGCGACGAGCATGCCCTCGATCATTTTGTCGCCGCCCGTGAAGATCAGAAGGCCGACCACCATCAGTAGCCCGCCGAGCATCTGTTTCCCGGTGCCGCCCGCCGTCATGAGCCGACCGCGCCAGCGTGCCAGCAGCGAGCGCGTGGCAAACGCTAGCACGAGCAAGACACTGGCGATGCCCAGACCAAACGCCGCCATCGTTATCGCAACAATCGTGAGGTTTTCGCCCTGCGCTGCGAGCACGGTCGCGGCACCCAGCGTCGGGCCCACGCACGCACTCCAGACAAGGCCGAGTAGGACGCCGATCGCCGCCTGTCCAGCGAGGCCATAGCGCTCCATCCCCGCCTGCCGCGCATTGGCCCAATCGGCCAGCGGGGTGGCCGCGCGCGTCAGCATTGCCTGTACCGACGGAACGAGCAGAGCGATGCCCGCGGCGACCAGCAACGCGGCGCCAAACAGCCGCACCCAATCGCCATCGAACCCCGATGCGGCACCCAACGTTGCGAGCAGGAACCCGGTCAGCGTGAACGACACGACGAGGCCGGCCGCGAGCGCGAGCGGGCCGCGCCGATGCGCCTGCGCCGCACTGCCGAGCACAATCGGGACCAGCGGCAGGACGCACGGCGACAGGATCGTCAGTGCGCCCGCAGCAAAAGCGAGCACCGGGCTCAGAAAATCGGCCAAGCCTAACCGACCGTCTTGGCAAGCAGGCCGTTGATCGCCGCCTTGTCGGTTGTGTAGATCACGCGGCCGATTTCCTGGCGGCCCCGATACCCGATCAGCGTCGACTGTTTCGTCGCGCCAAGCGCCTGCCAGTCAGCCTTTTGCTTGTCATAGTCGATCGAGAGGATCAGCAGGTTTTTGTACTGCGGTGTCGCCGTCGTCGCCTTGATCGTGCGGCCCTGCGAGGCGCACACAGGACACCACCATGCCTTGACCTCGACGAGGACCGGGCGACCCTTGGCCTGCGCTGCTGCCAGGGCAGCGGGCGTATAGGGCTGGCGTTCGGCGGCGAGCGCGGGAACGGCCAATGAGACGGCCGCGACGGTGGCCATTGCTAAAGTCGTGAGGGGGCGGAACATGGGGTATTATCTCCGAAACATTGCCCCTCCGGTTCGCAGCCAGCGCCGCGCCGGTTACATCAATCGATCGCGCGCGCTTGAAACAGGGTGGCAAAGACCGTCGCGACCGCAGCAAACGCCGCGATCGGCAGCGCATACACAGCAACCTCAGCCCAGCTCTCGCCGCGCAGCATCACGCCTGTCGCCGCGCGGATGAAGTGTGTAAGGGGAAAAACGTTCCCGATCGCCTGCGCCCAGGCGGGCAGTGTGGCGAACGGGTAGAGAAATCCCGAAAGCAACATCGCGGGCAGATAAAATGCCACCGCGCCCTGCAAAGCTGCCAACTGCGTTCGTGCTCGCGCCGCGATCGCGTAACCGAGCGCGAGGTGCGCTGCTGCAAACAGCGGCAGGATCGCGATCAGTGCGGCGGCACTGCCACGAACCGGCAGATCGAACAGCCAGATGCCGGTCGCCATCACCGCAATGCCCTGAACCGTGCCGATGCCGACATAAGGCAGCAGCTTGCCGATCAGCACTTCGCTACGTGCGACGGGTAGCACCATCAGCGCTTCCCATGTGCCGCCTTCGCGTTCGCGCGCCAGGCTCAGCGAACCGAGCATGATCATCGCGATCATGACGGTGACGCCGATCAGGCCGGGCAGGAAGCTCTAGTCGGCGCGCGCCTGCGGGTTATAGAGGCGCTGGACTGCGAGCCCCGGTCCGCCGACTTCGCCACGTTCGGCAAGCGTGCGCCAATAGGCCGCTTCGATCCGTGCCGTCGCCGCCGATGTCAGCGTCGCGTTGCTGGCGTCGACCACAATCCGCAGCGGGCCGCCTTTGGCGAGCGGATTGGCGAAGGAGCGCACTTCGGGCACCTCTACGCCGATGACCGCACCACCGCGCCGCACCAGCGCCTCGGCGCTGCCGGGCATTCCCGTTGCGACGACCGCGATATTGGGTTGCTTGCGCAATTCCTTCGCCACGGTTTCGGCATTCACGAGCGTCGGCGCGGCCACCGCCACGGCAACTGCCGCGTCAGGCCGGATCGCGGTGCCGAACAATACGATCTGAAGCAGCGGCACGACAATCAACAGCGTCAGCGCGATGCGCGTGCGAAGCAGCCGTTTCGATTCGACTGCGGCAATGGCCAGAATGCGGCGGGGCGCGCTCATCGCCGCGCCTGCTCAAGAACGGCGGCTTCGAGCGAGTCTGACCCAGCAGCACTGATAACGGCAGCGGGCGTCGTCTGCGCGCCGGCGTGCCCCTGCGCGTAGAGGATGATCTGCGGAAGCCGCTCGGCCTCGGCAAGGTCATGGGTGCTGACCACCACTGCACCGCCCTCATCCGCAAACCGGGTGATCAAGTCCCAAATCGCGGCGCGCGTCACGATATCGAGCCCGGCTGTCGGCTCGTCGAGCAGCAGCAGCCGCGGTGTATGCAGGACGCTGGCCGCGAACTGGACCCGCCGCGCCCAGCCGCCCGACAAGATGCCGAACCGGCGCGACGCCACCGCTTCGAGCCCGTAATGCGCGATGCCATCATCGATCGCGCTGCGCGGCAGGCCATGGACCCGCGCGTGAAAGCGCAAATTCTCGATGACCGTCAGCTCAGGATAGAGCGCCAGTCGCTGGCTCATATAGCCGATCCGGCTGCGGTCGATGCGGCCCGCTCCGATCGCCGCGCCAAGCACCGTGCCATCGCCACCGTCGGGGGAAACAAGCTCCGCGAGCATCCTGAGCGTCGTCGTCTTGCCACCGCCGTTCGCGCCGACGAGACCAAGCAAGTCGCCGGGGCCGATGCGGATCGACACGCCCTGCACGACCTCGCGACCCTCGAATGATTTTGTCAGGCCGCTGACGTGGATCACCGCTTCAGCCATGGCGATAAGCAAACCCGCCATACATATGCTTGCTCGCCTCTGCGCCGAGGACGACGACGGTGTCGTCCGGCGCAGCATGTGCCCTCAGCGTGTCGAGCGCAATCCAGATTGCGGCAGAACCGGTGTTGCCGATCCGGTCGGCCTGCACGAAGACGCGGTCGAGCGGGAGCTTGAATCGCGCGGCCGCAAGCGCGCCGATCCGTCCGCTCACCTGATGCGGCACGAGGTGACGAGCGGCCTCGATCGGAAAGCCCTGCACCGCCGCCGCGTCGCGTCCCGCATCGAACAGCCGGTGCCCCTCGGCACGGATCGCCGCAAAGTCATGGTCGAAGCGGTGGGTATGATGCTGGCGTGAAATGCCAGGGGTGCGGCCGAGCCCGAGCGCACCAAACCATGCGGCCTCGATCGACGCGCCGTCGTCGCGCGCCGGACCGACAATGACTGCGCCCGCGCCATCGCCCATCTGCACCATGTTGACGATCTGGTCCGCGTCGTCGCCGAGGGTTTCCGGATCGAAGAACAGCGATCCTGTTTCCGAACCGACGATGGCGACCGGGCCGCTGCCCGATGCGATCAGGCCGAACGCGATCATCAGCGCATTGGCAAAGCCGGTGCATGCCTGCCGCAGCTCGACGTGCGGGCCTTCGTAATCGAGCCGGTCGGCGACGAATGCGACATTGGCAGGCAACGGCTGATCGGGCGTGGTAGTATGGCCGATGAGATACGACAGGTCGCGTGGCTCCAGCGCCGCATCGTCCAGCGCCAGCTGCACCGCTTGCGCTGCAAGGTCGGCGTTCGAGGCACCGCTCCGTGCCACCTCGTGCCGGGCGTCGAAATCGCGGCATAGATGGCGACTGTTGATTGCCAGCCGCGCCGCGATTGCCGTCGCTTCACGTGTCCGGGAGAAACCGAACCGGTGCTGCATCATCGCGATCAAATCTGTGGTCGCGACTTCGCTTCCCGGCAGTGCCTGGCCACTACCGAGCACACCGATCCGTCCGTTCGATAGCCAGGGTGGCGCGCTCATGCGCGGAGCAGGCCGCGCGGCAGCCTGCAAATGTCCGCCCGCAATTGCGCCGGATCGACGGCAAGCGCTTCGAACGCGTCGTCGGCAAGCATCAGCACGTTCGCGAGCGCCTCCCGCGCCGATTGGGCGACATCTTCGAACCGGCGACCATCGGCGCGGGCCAGGACGAGCGAGCGGCTGAGCCGGACATGTCGCGTTTCGTCCGAACGGATGCGCGCGAGCATGGTCGCCACGTCCCGATCGCCCGCGACCGGAGATGTGGGCCGAAGCAGCCTGCTGAGGATCGTACACACACCGGCGTCGATTGCGGCAATCCGCGCCAGATGCGCCAGCGTCGAGCCGCGTCCCAGATCGATGTGAAAGCGTCGCGCGGCCCGGCGCAAGGCCGCAGTCGGTACGACAGGCAAGCTCGCGGCAAGGCCGTGCAGCAGGCTGTCATGGACACGCTCCTCCTTGGCAATCGCACTGAGCGCAGCCACCGTCGCCGGATCTCCATCGCGCGATGCCAGCCCGTCGAAGGCAAGCGCCGCCGCTTCCTCGCCGCAGCCGAGCAGCGGAACCAGCCGCGCGAGCGCACGCGCAGCCCGATCGTCGAGCGCGATGGCCATCGCTTGCACGGCAAAAGATGTTGGGCGCGTATCGAAACAATGGGTCCTGAGTGCCGTGGTCATCGTTTCGCGTGCGCTCCGCGCTATCCAAAGCTCGTCGATCTGCTTACCGGTTCGCAAGCGCGGCACGCGCGGTTACACCTTGCGCTTGTAACCAAAGTGCAACCGAGCACGAAAGACAGATCGATTGGCATCGGACGAAGCAGCACTGCAATCACTGATGCAGGCGAGCCTGGCGGGCGAGGCGCGTGCGCACCGTGCCCTGCTCGTCGCACTGCTGCCGGTGCTGCGACGATATTTTGCGAGGAAAGTTTCGAACGATGCCGATGTCGATGATCTTGTGCAGATGACGCTCATTGCGGTCCACGAACGCCGCGACACTTACGACCCGGCGCGACCGTTCGGGCCGTGGCTGTTCGCGGTCGCGCGCTACAAGATGATCGACCAGTTCCGCCGAACGCGGAGCCATGTCGGGCTCGACGACATCGGCGAGATCGCCGACGAATATGATTTCGGCGAAGCGGTAACGGCGCGTCTCGATATCGAAGCGCAACTGGCAACGCTTTCAGGCAAACAGGCCGCCGCCGTGCGTGCGATACGGATCGAGGGCCTGAGTGTCGCCGAAGCTGCCGCACGCGACGGTCTGTCGCCGTCCGATGTCAAAATCTCGGTCCATCGCGGGTTGAAGGCGCTGGCAAAGCGGGTGCTCGGCCAGTGACGGATACTGAAATGCTGATCGACCGGTTGGTCGGGCAACATCGGGCAACGGTGCCGCAAAGGATGCCGCGCCGGATTGCGAACTCGACGCTGCTCGGGGCGGCGATCACGCTCGTCGTCATCATCGCTTGGGGCATTCGACCCGATATCGCCGCAGCAAGCGCAACCTGGCGTTTCTGGGTGAAGCTCGGCTTCGGAGCCGGGTTTGCGCTCACCGGCCTGGCCGGACTGCTGTCACTCTTCAGACCTGAGCGCCTCACGCCGCGTCGGCTCTGGTTCGCTGCAATTCCGGTCGCAATCATCGTCGCGGCGGTCTTGACTGAAGCCGCCACAGTGTCTGACACCGAACTGACCGCCTTGTGGCTGGGTAAGACGGCCCTTGTATGCCCGTTCGCGATCGTTGCCCTGTCCGTAATTCCTGCTGTCGCACTCATGCGGGCTGGACGTCGCTCAGCACCAACCCGGCTAAGGCTGACGGGTGGCGTCGTCGGACTCGCATCAGGTGGCCTAGCCACGACGCTGTACGCGTTGCACTGTCCGGAAAACGGAATGACGTTTGTCGCTACATGGTATCTCATCGGTGTCATGCTGGCGACGCTGATCGGAGCGATCTGCGGTCCACGCTTGCTCAGGTGGTGATTGCCTTGGCGCTAACCATCGGAAGGCTGAGCCACCAACATCGCCAACGTTGGATCGGCCAACCGACGAGATCGGCAAGGCGGTCGCGCGGTTCGGGACGACGGTTCTCGCGAGGTCGGCCTGGTCCAGCTATTCAGATACGCACCGCGAGCAGCAGCGGCGATGGCAAATCAAGCGACGGGGTGGTGGCAGCGGCGGCGGCGGCGGGTGCAACGGATGTGGGAGTTAAGCGAACGTCGGAACCGATCATAAAGAATTCGGCTGGACGGATCACACCCCCTGTAACCTTTCTAAAAGATTAACCGAACTACTCTTTGAGCTCGTGAAGGTTCGGGACCGGGCGCACCCGAGCTCATACACGATGTTCCAGCCTCGTTGCATGCTCGCACGCGGTCGTCGGTTTTCTGTGCCCAAAATGGGAGAACTATAATGTCGCAACCAGTGAAACTACTAAGTGGCCTTGTGTTGTCAGGCCTTGTCGTCCTTGCCGCCGCCCCTGCCCATGCCGACCTTCGTCAAGTCACTGTAAGGGTCGACAATTTGGCGCCAACGAACAGCGTCAGCTTTGCGCCGCTTCGCTTCGCTTTCAATAACGGTACATTCGACGCTTTCAACGAAGGTCAGGCGGCCAACGCAGCGACGGTTTCGATCGCCGAAGGAGGAAGCGGCAGCGCCTGGTTTCCGGCGTTTGCGGCGGCCGATCCCACTGCTGTATTTGGATCAACGATGGATGCTTTGACGCCCGGAGCCAGCTTCATCACCCAAACATTTCTGGTCGATACCGCACTCAATCCGTTTTTCACATTCGCCGCTATGGTCCTGCCCAGCAACGACTTCTTCATCGGTAATGACGACCCGATGGAATACCGGCTGTTTGACGCTGCCGGCAACCTTCTGATCGGCAACATTGACCAGTCGGCAAGCGACATCTGGAATGCGGGATCAGAAGCCTTTGACCCGGCCAATGCGGCGTTTGTTGTTGGTGGTAACAATGCGGGCCGTACCCCCGAAAATGGCGTCGTTGGTTTCAATTTCACCGAGCTTGCCCGCTTCAACGGGCTAACAACAGCGGCGGGTTACACCTTCAACAGTCGTTTGCTGGCCAATACGGCGATTTACCGAATTTCGTTCTCATCAGTCGCCGCCGTGCCGGAGGCAGCAACGTGGGCACAAATGATCGTTGGCTTCATGCTTGTCGGCGGCGTCCTTCGCCAACGTCGTCAAATTCAGTCGTCCTTGCGGGTCGCATAGCAAGGTGTGGCACCGGCGTCGCTCACCCCCGGTAGTGACGCCGGTACTACCGCGGCACCCCTGATTTTGTGAGTACATCATAGGCCCCGATCGTCCGCCCAAGCGCCGCTTCATTCGTCCGGTCCCCACCATTCCGGTCGGGCTGAAACCGCCGGAAGCGTGGTTGACCGCCAACCATGTGCGGAGATCGTCGACCGACTCGACGACGACTTTTTCGAACCGCTCAGTGGCGATCATGCGGCGGGCCAGCCACCGCCAAGCGCTTTGTAGAGCGCAATCAGCGCGCTGGCATCCTGCCGCCGCAGGATCGCCAGAGCACTTTCTCGGGCAATGCGCTCGCGCATTGCGCGGGCAACCGGATCATAATTGGTGAGCCCCTTGGCAAAGCGGGTGCGGGCGATAGCGACTAGTGTCTGCTGCTGATCGAGCGCCGACATGGCGCGCTCGATTTGTGCCGCGATTGCAGCGCGTTCGGCCAGTTGCGTTTCGACTTCCGATGCCGCCAAGGCGACACTCCGCCGGAACGCGATCAGCGCTTCGCGGCGCAACCCTTTGGCAGTGGCAACTTCGGCATCGACGCGACCGAAGTTGAGCAGATTCCACGACAGGCGCGGGCCGAAGTTGCCGTTGAGCGCACGGCCGCTCACCAGATCACTGGGCTTTCCCGAAGCCAAGCCGATACCGATCCCGAAGGAAATCGTTGGGTAATAATCGGCAATCGCAACGCCGATCTCGGCATCGGCAGCGGCCAGATCGCGCTCGGCCTTCAGGACATCGGGTCGGCGGCGGAGCAGGCGAAGCGGCCCGCCGGGGTCAACGATACCGATTTTGGGTAGCAGCACTGCGCGACTTGCCGTCATCGCCGCTAATTCTTGCGCATCGGTATTGAGAAGCAAGGCCAGCGCCTCACGAGCGATTTCACCGTCGCCGCGCAACTGCGCAGTTGAACTCTCGTCCTCTTCAAACTGTGTCTGCGCCTGCGCCATCGGCGACGCATCTGTCAGGCCGCGACGAAACTGCGCGCGCGCCGATTGTACGAGCCTGGCTTGCGCATCTGCACGAGCCACGCTTTGCGCAATCCGCAGGTCAAGGTCGCGGATCAGCCAATATTGATCGACGATTGCCGCCGCGACACTCGTCCGCACTGATGCAGCGTCGGCGGTCACGGCACCCAGCCGGGCGCGTGCCGCTTCCTTCGATCGCCGGACCCGGCCGAACAGATCGAGCTCCCAGCTTGCGTCGAGACTGGTGCGCAGTACGCCCTGATTGCGATCGAAGCCGGGTACGAACGCAACGCCCTGGGTCTGCGGATCGGCGGTTGACAGCCGCTGCCCCGTCGCTGAGGCATTGACACTAACACTCGGTCGCCCGGCCGCATTCGTCTGCCCAAGCCGAGCCCGCGCCGTGTCGATCCGCGCAATCGCTGCTTCGAGGTCGAGGTTCTCGCGCAGTCCCTGTTCAACCAGCGCGGTGAGCACGGGATCATTGGAGCGTTGCCACCAGGCTGAAATGTCGGCAGCCGTGTCTCCGGCCTGATCGACCGTTTGCGGAGCGCGGGCAAAGCGCACGGGCAATTCGACTTGGGGTGCGATGTAAGTCGGCCCAACCGCCGCGCACCCGGTGAGCAGCAGGCACGCCAGCAGTGCGCGCGTCATTTGCCGGTCGCCTTTCGCGCGGGCACGAACGCATCGACCTGTTGCCCGATGAAAAACCGGTCGGCCGGATCGGGCAGCCGATAGATGAGCTGTAGGACGCGAACATCGACACGCTCATTGGCCGAATTCGTCAGCGACCGTTTGGGCAGGATCAGCGGCTCAGCGCGGACGAACGCCGCGCGCACGCGCAGTCCGGCGAGCCCGCGCGGATTGACGAGCGCGGGTACGCCAATGTCCACTCGCGCGGCGTCCGCCTCGTCAATATCGATCCGTACATGCAAGGGGTGGATTTCCCCCATCGTGACCAGTGCATCGCCATTGCCATCAGCCATCGCAGGCTGGCCCGCGCGCGCGCGCACTTGGAGGATCTTACCCGCGATCGGCGCGACCGTCTGGTGAAGTCGCATTTGGGTTTGCGCCTCGATCAAGCTGGCGTTGGCCTGAGCAAGTTCGGCGCGGCGCACCCCTATGGCGCTGGCAAGCGAGGCGGCGGCGAATTTGCGGCGCGACAATTCCTCGCTCGAACGCGCCAGCGGATCGTCGAGCGATCTGTAACGAGCATAGTCGGCCGCCTTGTCTGCTGCATCGACGCGCGCCTGGGCGAGGCGTGTTTGCGCTAATCCGACCCCGGCCTGCGCAAGGGCGATCTGAGCGCGCGCGTCGCGATCATCGACCATAAAGAGCGGATCGCCGCGCTGGACGTCCTGACCAACTTGCACGTTCACGTTATTGACGATGCCACTCACCTGAGCACCGATCTTGATCAGTTCGCTCGCCGGTTCGACCACGCCCGACCCGGAAACATTGTCCCCCTTCGGTTGGCCGGGCGGCGCGATGCGAGGCGAAACAACCGTCGATGGCGGCACCTGGGCCGTGGTGTGCCACAGCGCAAAGCCGATACCGACAAGCGCGACCACCGGCAAAATGTATTGCGTTGGCTTCATTTATTCTGCCCCTCGGAACGCGGCTCGATGCGGCCGTCTTCGATGCGGACGATCCGGTCCGCCTGATCAAAGATGCGATTGTCATGCGTCACGATGATCACCGCACGATCGGCCCCGACCGCGATGTCGCGAATGACTTCCATCACGCGCTTGCCCGATTGCGCGTCGAGCGCTGCGGTCGGTTCGTCGCAGACGAGCAGCTTGGGCGCATTGACTAGCGCACGCGCGATCGCGACGCGTTGCTGCTGCCCGCCGGACAGCTGGTTCGGCAGCTTGTCGAGATGCTTTTCCAGGCCCAACCGCGCCGCGAGGTCGCGCCCCTGCTTAACGGCGGCGTCCCATGATGTGCCAGCGGCGATCAACGGGATTCCGGCGTTCTCCGCGACCGTCAGGCTCGGCATCAGATTATACTGTTGAAAAATGAAGCCGATATTGGCGAGGCGAAAGCGCACCAGTTCGGCGGGGCGTAGCGCGGTCAAATCGGTGCCGAACACCGTGACTTGCCCTTCGCTCGGCGACAAAATGCCGGCGATGATCGAAATCAGCGTGGTCTTGCCCGATCCCGATTCCCCGACCAGCAAGGTCAGGGCACCGGCATCGAACTGGGCGTTCACATCGCTGAGCACCTGCACTTCGGTCTCGCTGGTGCCGAAACGCTTGGTGACGTGATGGGTCTCGATCGCTGCCATGGTCAGCCCCGAAACACGATGGCTGGATCGGTGTTGAGGACCTTCCGCAGCGACCCGAACCCCGAAAGCAGCAGGATGATCGCCATCGCGATCGCTGCCCCCAGCATGATTTGCCACGGCATGTGCGAGACGCTCAGCGAATTGACGTTGCGGGTCGTGCTGAAAAACAGCGCGGCGATCCCGATGCCGATGCAATAGCCGATGACGCCCACCCATGCGGCTTGGAGAACGACCATCCGCAGCAACACCCAGTTGCCGACCCCGATCGCCTTGAGCGCGCCGAACTGCTTGATGTTGTCGCGGACAAACAGACTGAACGTCAGGCCGACAATCGCGACACCGACGATAAAGCCCAAGCTGATCGTCACGACGAAGCTGAACGTGATCCCAGATGTGTTGATGATGTAGGAAAAGGAGTCCTGTCGAAATTGCTCCGACGAGCGCGCGCGCAATCCCGTCGCGGCGCTGATGGTGTCGGCGAGTTTTTCAGGCGTCAGGCCGTCGGCGGCGCGGGCTATCACATAGGTCAGGCGATTGCGCCCGCCCGGCGTGAAATCCAGCGCATCATTATATTTGCTGTAGATAATCAGCTCGGTCGTGAATGCCTTGCGTGCATCAACGATCCCGACCACCACCGCGCGCTTGTCGTTCATCTCGAAACTGCGGCCCAATCGGTATGGCTGGCCGGGCCAGATGAATTCATACCCGCCCTTGTCGATCACTACGGCATTGGTTGTTCGCAGGTCGTCGGGGCTGCCGAGGATGAAATCCTGCGGCAAGCCGATGAAAGTCGCGTCATCGACGCCGATCAATCGTCCCGCCTTCACGATCCCATCGGCGGTCTTGATTACCGTATTGGCACGCAGGAACGGCACGGCCCAGGCGACACCGGGAACACCGCGCACGCGCTGAAGGGCAGTCGCAGGAATCGGCTCGGACGAGTCCTCCTGCTCGGTGCGCGAATCCATCACCCACAGATTGCCGTCGCGCACGTCGTAGACCGTGCTCGCTGCGCGCCGCACCAGCCCCGCAAACAGCGATGCTTGTTGCGCCATTAGCAGCGTCGCAAAAGCGACCCCGAACACCAGCCCAAAATACTTCGCCCGGTCGCCGAGCAGCATCCGGATCGCCACCCAGTTCATCGCGCAATCACCGTCGCCGGCTGGTACGCACCAAATGACACCAGCGACAGGACCTTGTCGCGCACGATCGAAGGAATTTTAAGGCTCACCTCGTCAAATCCGAGCTCACGGAATGTTTCAAGATATTCGTTCCGGAACACGATATCGGTGAGAAGGATGGTGCCACCGGGACGGAGGACGCGTTTCATTTCGGCGATCGCGCCGAGACGGTCCGAAGCGATTTCAAGATTATGGACGACCCAGTGCGAGACCACGACGTCGAAAGCGCCGTCAGGGAACGGAAGCGCACGCATATCCGCGGTCTCGACCGATACACGGTGGGCAACACCTTCGATCTTTGCATTGTCGAGGGCGCGGGTTGGCGCGTTCGCCGCCTGATCGCGATCAAGCCATAGATCGACTCCGGTTGCGTGTCCGGTTGTCAGGCGGCCAGCAGCACCCACTAGCAGAAGCCCGCTACCGCATCCGACATCGAGAACTGCCTCGTCGCCGCGCCATGCCACGAGATCGAGGATCGCGTCGCGTCCATGCACCTTGGTGACCATGCTGTCCCAAAGCATGAGACCGAACATGCCCAAACTGTAAGTCGCCGGGACGAGCAGGACGACGCCAAGCCAGATCGACCACGGTCTCCACGAAACACCGAAAGCGAGCGCGCCCGCAAGGGCCAACAGCACCAAGCCCGCCAACAGGAAATTACGGACCAGCAAGGGGGCGTCGATCCCGTAACGCGCGCGCATGGCTTTGCCTTCGTTTAAGAGTACGGAACGGTACCGTATCTTAAACGTTCGGTTCGTTTCAAGCAGCTTTGGAAAAAAAATAATGTCGGCCATAATGATCGGGATGGCACCATTCCCTCTCGAGCAAGGCGTTGAGCCGGTCCCGCCAACCAAGCTGCGAATCCTCACCGCGGCGCGCGCGCTTTTTTTCGAGCACGGGTTTTCCGCGGTTTCGACCGACACGTTATCGCGCACCGCTGGCGTCTCGAAGGCATCGATCTACAAATATTTCGGCGACATGCACGGCGTTCTCTCGGCAGTCGTCGGGCAGGAAGGCGACTCGCTCAGCATCGATGTCGTTCCGATGGCCGGTACATCCGAAGCGTTCTGGCAGGCCTTAATTACCTACGGGACAAACTTGCTGGTGCTCCTCAATCAGGATTTCTGCATCCAACTCGACCGGATGGTGCACGAGGAAACGCGGCAGCACCCGGAGTTGATGCGCGTCTTCTATGACGCCGCCTTCGGCCGCGGACACCGCGAAGTCAGCGCCCTGATCGAACACGGCAAAACGAAGGGCTTTATTCGTAAGGCGCAAGCCACCGACGCGCTTGCCGACAATCTTGCCTCGATGTGGAACGGGCTGGCGTTCACGCGTACGCGTCTTGGCTTGATCGATCGCCCCTATGAAAACCCGGCGGCTTGGGCACGGCAGTGCGTCGAAACGTTGTTCGGCGATGACATGAGGCCGAGCGAGTGATCGTCGTTCGCTGAACGAAGCGGGCTTCGTTTATCGAAGCGCGGGCTTCCCAATTCTGGATGGAACTTGCCCGCTTCCGCCGATGTCCATCGACCGTCGATATGTCTTCTATATACCTTCGATTTGACCGGATTCATCGGGATCACCCGTGCTTCCGGGCAAACGCAGAGAAAAGCGCTTTCCGCTCAAGCGAGATCGAGTTTGTGCTTCAGCTGGTCAGAATCCTTGGCCACAGCGAAATACCTGAACAATGAGCTTCTATCGACGACCGACTGAACCCGATTTTATGCTCCCCTAATGCATTGACCCCATAGTTCACGGCGCGGCTTAACGGTCGTCGGTCTTAAGGCGTTGTGGCTCATCTCAAAGGCCGCCCAATGCCCATCGATCTTCTGCTCGGCGCGATCACGCTCGCTATCGTCCTTGTCTACCTGCTCGCCGTGCTCGCACGGCCCGAGCGGTATTAAGGGAGCGCGACGATGACAGTCATCGGCTGGAGCATGATCCTGCTCTTCACCGCGCTCACCGTCGCGCTGGCGAAACCCGCAGGCGACTGGATGTTTGCGCTTTACGGGCGCGACGCCCTGCCGGGGGAGCGCATGCTCTACCGGTTCATCGGGATCGACCCCAAGATCGAGCAAAGCTGGGTCGGCTATGCCGTCTCGCTGATGCTCTTCAACCTGCTGGGCATCGCATTCCTGTTTGCGATCCTGAAGTTGCAAGGAGTCTTGTTACTCAATCCGCAAGGATTTCCGGCGGTCGAAAACCTGCTCGCGTTCAACACCGCAGTCAGTTTCGTCACCAACACCAACTGGCAAAATTACGGCGGTGAAAGCACGCTTTCGCATCTGTCGCAGATGCTGGGCCTGACAGTGCAAAATTTCCTCTCAGCGGCGACGGGCGTTGCGGTCGCGTTCGCGCTGATCCGGGGATTTGCGCGGCGGCAGGCAAGCGGCATCGGCAATTTCTGGGTCGATGTGACGCGGGTGACGCTTTACCTGCTGCTCCCGGCAAGTATCGTCCTCGCGCTGGTCTATGTCGCACTCGGCGTTCCGCAGACGTTCGCCGCCTCGGCAACGGCAACGACGGTCGAGGGCGCGAAACAGCTGATTGCGCTGGGCCCCGTCGCATCGCAACTCGCGATCAAGATGCTTGGCACGAATGGTGGCGGATTCTTCAACGCCAATTCGGCGCACCCTTTTGAAAACCCGTCGGCGATCAGCAATTTCATCCAGATACTCAGCATTTTCGTGCTCGGCGCGGGGCTGACGCTCACATTTGGCAAGGCGGTCGGAAATGTGCGTCAAGGATGGGCGATCCTTGCCGCGATGCTGATCCTGTTTCTGGGCGGTGTTGCAGTCACCTATTGGGCCGAGGCTGGGGGCAATCTCTTGCATCATGCGCTCGGCCTTGCGGGCGGCAATATGGAGGGCAAGGACGTCCGCTTCGGCATTGCGGCGACAGCGCTTTTTGCAGTCGTCACCACTGCGACATCATGCGGCGCCGTGATCGGCATGCATGACAGCTTCATGCCGCTCGGCGGTCTGATCCCGATGTTCAACATGCAGCTTGGCGAACTCGTCATCGGCGGGGTCGGATCGGGGCTCTATGCGGTTCTGATCTATGCCATTCTCGCGGTATTCATCGCCGGGCTGATGGTCGGGCGCACGCCTGAATATGTCGGCAAGAAGATCGAGGCGCGCGAAATGAAGCTCGCTGTCATCGCAATCTTCATTCCGCCGCTGATGATCCTCGGCCTTGCAGCGATAGCCAGCGTCTTGCCTGCCGGGCTCGCTGGGCCACTCGCCAAGGGGCCGCACGGGTTCAGCGAGATTCTCTACGCCTTCTCGAGTGCGGCTGCGAACAATGGCTCGGCGTTCGGCGGGCTGACTGGCAACACGCCCTTCTACAATCTCCTGCTCGCGCTCGGCATGTTCGTCGGACGTTTCGGCGTGATCCTGCCGGTGCTCGGCATTGCGGGCGGGCTTGCGGCCAAACGAATCATTCCGGCGGGGGCCGGGTCGTTCCCGACGACCGGCGCGCTGTGGATCGGCCTGCTCGCCGCCGTCATTCTGATCGTCGGCGGCCTCACCTTCCTGCCTGCGCTCGTGCTCGGGCCCATCGCCGACCAGGCGCAAATCGCTGCCGGCACGCTCCTTTAAAGGTTCATCGACATGGCAACTCAGACTTCGCTGTTTACCGGACCGCTGATGGCCGCCGCCGCGCGCGACGCCCTTGTAAAGCTCGATCCGCGCACGCTGATCCGCAATCCGGTGATGTTCGTGACGGCGATCGTCGCTGCGCTTTCGACGGTGCTTCTCATCAAGGGGGCCTCGACCGGCGCGGGCGGCATCGCGTTCCAGGCCCAGCTCGTTTTCTGGCTGTGGCTGACAGTGCTGTTCGGCAACTTCGCCGAAGCCATGGCCGAGGGGCGCGGCAAGGCGCAGGCCGAATCTTTACGCCAGACCAAGGCCGATCTGTGGGCCAAGCGAATGCTCGGCGTTGGAGAAACATGGTCGAAGGTGCCCGCGACGCAGTTGATGATCGACGAGATCGTGCTCGTTGAAACCGGCGACCTGATCCCTGCCGATGGCGAAGTTGTCGAAGGCGTGGCTAGCGTCAACGAAGCCGCGATCACCGGGGAAAGCGCGCCCGTTATCCGTGAGGCAGGCGGCGACCGCTCTGCCGTGACCGCGGGGACGCGCGTCATCGCCGACAGCGTCAAGGTGCGCGTGACAGCGGCGCAGGGACAAGGCTTTCTCGACCGCATGATCGCGCTTGTCGAAGGTGCCAGCCGCCAGAAGACGCCGAATGAAATCGCGCTGACTATCCTGCTCGCCGGGCTCACGCTGATCTTCCTGATCGCTGTTGGCACGCTGCCCGCGTTCGCAAGCTATGCTGGCGGAAGTCTCGCCGTGCCGGTGCTCGTAGCGCTGTTCGTGACGCTTATCCCGACGACGATCTCAGCATTGCTTTCGGCGATAGGCATTGCCGGTATGGACCGGCTGGTGCGCTTCAACGTGCTCGCCAAGTCAGGCCGCGCGGTCGAGGCGGCAGGCGATATCGATACTCTGCTGCTCGACAAGACGGGCACGATCACGATCGGCGACCGCCAAGCAACCGCATTTCTGGCCATTCCCGGCGTTGCTGAACGCGATTTGATCGCTGCCGCACGCCTCGCCAGCCTTGCCGACGAAACGCCCGAGGGCCGCTCGATCGTCGCCCTTGCTGGCGAAGGCGAGCCCATGCCCGCTCGGGCCGAGCCGATCAAGTTCACCTCGCAGACGCGCGTTTCGGGCCTTCAGATCGATGACCGCAGCCTTGTCAAAGGTGCGGTCGATGCCGTTTTCAGGCGGCTGGGCGATGCCGTCGATCCCATCGCCGCTGCGGCACTCACCAATATCTCGGACGACATCGCCCGCTCGGGCGGCACGCCGCTGGCAGTGGCCGATGGCGCGCGGTTGCTCGGCGTCGTCCATCTCAAGGATATTGTGAAGGCCGGTATCCGCGAACGCTTCGGCGAACTGCGCCGCATGGGCATCCGCACCGTCATGATCACCGGCGACAATCCGCTGACTGCCGCGAGCATTGCCGCAGAAAGCGGCGTCGACGACTTCCTCGCCGAAGCAACACCCGAAGACAAGCTTGCCCTGATCCGCAAGGAACAGGAAGGCGGCAAGCTCGTCGCGATGTGCGGCGACGGCACCAACGACGCGCCCGCGCTTGCGCAGTCGGACGTTGGCGTGGCGATGAACACGGGGACGCAGGCGGCGCGCGAAGCCGGGAACATGGTCGATCTCGACAGCGACCCGACCAAGCTCATCGAGATTGTCGGCCTTGGCAAGCAGTTGCTGATGACGCGCGGCGCGCTGACGACGTTCTCGATCTCGAACGACGTGGCGAAGTATTTTGCAATTTTGCCGGCCATCTTCGTTGTCCTGTATCCGGGGCTCGGCGTACTCAACGTCATGCGACTCGGCAGCCCGGAGAGCGCGATCCTGTCGGCGATCATCTTCAACGCGCTGATTATTCCTGCACTGGTTCCGCTCGCGCTCAAGGGCGTGAAATACCGGCCGGCGCCTGCTGGAGACCTTCTGGCCCGCAACCTCGCCGTCTACGGCGTCGGCGGACTGATCGCTCCATTTATCGGCATCAAGATCATCGATCTGGCCGTCACCGGCCTTCACCTCGCTTAGAGGATCAAGACAATGCTTATCGAACTCCGCGCAGCATTTCGGCCCGCAATCTCTCTCTTGCTGCTTCTGGCTTGCATCACTGGACTTGCATATCCGGCTTTCATCACCGGTGTCGCCCAGGTAGCGTTACCCGGCCAGGCAAACGGCAGCCTGATCGTCGACAAGGGAACGGTGGTCGGCTCCGAACTGATCGCCCAGGGCTTTGCATCGCCCCGCTATTTCCACCCGCGGCCATCGGCAGCCGGCAAGGGTTATGACGCCAGTGCCTCTGCCGCGACCAATCTTGCGCCGGGATCGAAGGATTTGCGCGACGCCGTCGCCACCCGCGTCGACGAGGCGCGGGGTCAAGGTTTGACCGGGCCCAATGTTCCGCCTGACCTGGTCACCACTAGCGCCTCGGGACTCGATCCCGATCTGAGCCCCGAGGCGGCTTTTGCCCAAGTTGCGCGGGTCGCCAGGGTGCGCGGGCTGGGCGAAGCACAGGTCCGTGCGCTGGTCGAAGGAGCAGTCGCCTACCCGTTACTGGGCATCATCGGCGAACCGCACGTCAATGTATTGCTGCTCAATCGACAGCTCGACCGGATTGCGACTATTCCGACCAAGTGAATGATCCCGCCCGCCCGTCGCCTCAAGCACTGCTCAAGGCCGCCAAAAAGGAAGCGCGCGGGCGGCTGAAGATATTTCTCGGTGCCGCGCCTGGAGTCGGCAAGACGTTTGAAATGCTCCGCGAAGGCGCGGAGATGCTGCGCCAGGGTCTCGACGTCGTCGTCGGGATTGTCGAGACCCACGGACGCGCTGAGACCGAAGCGCTCGTTGCCCCGTTTGAAGTCCTGCCCCGTCGGGCAATCGAGCACGGCAATCACAAGCTCGACGAGTTTGACATCGACGCAATGCTCGCCCGCAAACCGGCGGTCGGGTTGATCGACGAGTTCGCGCATACCAATGCCCCCGGAAGCCGCCACCCGAAGCGTTGGCAGGACATCGAAGAGCTCCGCGATGCCGGGATCGACGTCCTGACCACGCTCAACATCCAGCACGTCGAAAGCCTGAACGATGTCGTTGCGGGGTTTACGCGTGTGCGCGTCCGTGAGACCGTTCCCGATGCCGTGCTCGACGACGCCGAGATTGAAGTCGTTGACTTGCCACCTGACGAACTGATCGAGCGGCTGAAGGCTGGGAAAGTCTATGTCCCGCACGAAGCAACGCGCGCGCTCGGGCATTTCTTCTCGAAGTCGAACCTGTCGGCGTTGCGCGAACTCGCCCTACGGCGGGCCGCGCAGGCCGTGGATCGCTCGTTGCTCGATCATGTCGAGCTCGCTGGCGAATGTGGAAATTGGGCTGCGGGCGAGCGCGTCGTCGTGGCAGTCGGTGACCAACCGGGCAGCGAGGCGCTGATCCGTGCTGCCAAGCGATTTGCCGACGCCATGCGCGCGCCCTGGACAGCCGTGAGCGTGGAAACGCCGCGCAGCGCGACGCTCAGTGATGCTGCGCGGACGCGCATGGCGGCTTCACTCAAGCTGGCAACAAGCCTTGGTGCCGGAATTGCTACGATTCCGGCGCGGTCTGTCGTTGATGGCCTGCGCGCGCATGTGCTCGAAAACCGTGCGACGACCTTGGTGATCGGCAAATCGCGGCGGAGCTGGTGGTTCGAATTGCGTCACGGATCGGTCGTTGATCAGCTCGTCCGTGATCTCGACAATGTTGCAGTTCACGTGGTTCCCGTCAGCCTGGCGAATCCCTCCGAGGGAGAAACTGCCCTGCGGCGACCGGACGCGACGCGCGGGATTGCGGCGGGGCTGGCTATGGTAGCCGTCACAACGGGGGGCGCAGTAGCGGTGCACCCAATCGTTGGATCGAACTCGATCGACCTGATCTATCTGCTTCCCGTCATTGCCACCGCAACGCTATTTGGGCTGCGTGCGTCGCTCGTTGCCAGCCTTGCCGCAGCGCTCGCCTATAACTTCTTTTTCCTGCCGCCGATTTACACCTTCACGATCAGCGACCCGCAAAATGTCGTGACGCTGATGGTCCTGATCGTCGTTGCCGTGGTCGCCAGTCAGTTGACGGGGCGGTTGAAGCGTGAAGCGACGATCGGGGCGCGCACCGCGACTGAAAATGCCGCGCTCGCTTCCTTTGGCCAGCGATTGGCATCCGTATCGGACGAAGCCGGAACCGCCGAAGCCGTATGCGAAGAAGTTGCCGGGTTGCTCGATGTTTCGACGATTCTGTTCACGCGCAGCGGCACGACGGTCGAAGCAATCGGCGCCAGCCCGCCCAATCCGACGGTCGGATCGCTCGATATCGCTGCAGCCGAATGGGCATTCGATCGGAGCGAAGTGTCAGGCCGAGACAGTGGCACGCTGACCGCGAGCGAATGGCAGTTCCACCCGCTCGAAACAGCGCTCGGGGTGCTTGGTGTGCTGGGTATAGCACCGCACGGCAACGCCGACCCGGTTCCTGCCGACAAGCGCATCTTGCTTACGACACTGATCGGGCAGGCCGCGCTCGCGCACGAACGTCTGAAACTTGAAGCGAACGCCCGCGAAGTCGGCGCGCTCAAACAGCGCGATGATCTCCGCACGACGCTGTTGTCGTCGATGGGGCACGACCTTAAAACACCGCTGACCGCCGTCGTCGCGGCGGCCGACGCGCTGGCGCATGAACATGGTGAAACCGCGACCATCATCACACTGAAAGGCGAGACGCGTCGGCTGCGCCGCGTCTTCGACGATCTCGTCGAGATGACCCGGATCGAAGCGGGCGCACTTGTCGTGAAGCGCGAGGCGACCGATCTCACCGACGCTGTTGCCGCTGCGGCGCAGGATCTGCGCGCCGAACTCGCCCGACACCGCCTGATTCTCGACGTCCCCCCGGCGCTCCCATTGGTAGAGGCGGACCCGCGAATGTTGCACCACATCCTGATCAATCTGCTCGGCAATGCGGCGAAATTCACGCCCTCCGACAGCACGATTACCGTACAAGCCCGTCGGACGGCCGATGGCCTGGTGCTGTCGGTTCTCGATATGGGCACCGGCCTGCCGCTGGGCCGCGAAGGTTCGCTCTTCGACCGATTCACGCGCGTTGACGGCGACGACATGAGCGGCGGAACCGGTCTTGGCCTTGCGATCGTAAAGGGTTTTGCCGATGCCATGGGGCTGCGCGTGTCGGCCGCAAATCGTGACGAGGGCGGTGCGTCGTTCGAAGTTGCGTGGCCTGAATCAAGGATCAGGAAACCGGGAGAATGAGTGGACGCATTTTGATCGTCGACGATGAGTTGGCCATTCGTCGTCTCGTGCGCGGCGCGGTCGAACGAGCGGGTTACGCGGTGAGCGAAGCAGGGTCCGCTGCCGAGGCCCTCACCGAGGCGAATCGCGAGGGGTGTGAGCTCGTTGTCCTCGATCTGGGCCTTCCCGATCGTGACGGTATGGAGCTTGTACCGTTGCTGAGGGCGATGGACCGGTCGGTCATTGTCCTGACTGCGCGCGACGCGACGGCCGAAAAGGTGACGGCGCTCGATCTCGGTGCCGATGACTATGTTGTGAAACCCTTCGATACCGAGGAACTGGTTGCCCGCGTGCGCACCGCGCTGCGCCACCGAGGCGCCAACGGCAGCGCCGCGCCCCTGACCATTGGTGCGATCACCATCGACCTTGATGCCCGAAGGGTCATTCGCGGGGGCGAGGAAGTTCGCTTGACTCGCAAGGAATACGCGCTGCTGGCGGAGCTTGCCCGTTACCCGGACCGGGTTCTCACGCATCCAGCCCTCCTTCGCGCCGTCTGGGGCGACGCCCATGTGGACGACGTCGAATATCTTCGAGTCACGATGCGAGGGCTGAGGCTGAAGCTGGAGGACGATCCCGCCATGCCGGCCATTCTGCGAAACGAACCTGGTGTGGGCTATCGTTTGGTTGCCTGATCTCAGCTCCACCGGCGTCGGCGGCCAAGCAAATCATGTCCGCCATGATCCAGGAATTCGGAGGGTATGAGTAAGGGGATACCCCGTTACGCGAAGAGTTTAGTGTTTTAAAACAACAAGTTGTAAATCGCCGGTCGATGTTGATGATATCGTCATGGGACTGCGGGACACATGGGAAGCAGGAGCTAGCTTTTCTTTCCGCGAAGCAAGCGCAACGCACACCGGATGGTTCGTGACCGGCGATTGAAGTCCGCGAACGTCCGACATTTGTCCTGATGATCAGGCCGACAGCGCGGATCCCGGAACCCATATGCCATGAAAGCCCTCGTGCACGCGACAAGGGAATTTGATCGTGGCGACCGGCCCGGCGCTGAGGTTGCGCGCGTCGAGGATCACGAAATCGGTGCGGTTCTCGGCGCGTCGTCCGACAATCGTTACCAGCCAGCCATCGCCTTCCTCGTGCCCACGCGGAATGAAGACGGGTTCTTCGGGCGATGAGTCGGGACCTGCGTAATAATAGTCGAGCATGCCGGTCGCGTCGTCGAAATGGCCGATGCAAGTGAACGGTGGACCCTTCGGGCCGAATGGCAGCATCGGACCCAGGTCGGTGTTGCTCGTACCGAACCAGAAATGCCGTGTCTTGTACGTCATGTAGCGCAGGTCGATCATCGGCATTTCGCCGATATGGTCGAACAATTTGTGCTGTTCGAACACCTCGTCGTTGGACTCCAGATCGATCGTCCAGCGATACGCGAACGGCGGTTGCTCGCGCGCGCCGGGATTGTTGATGTCGGGAAACTGCGACAACCACCCGGTCTGCGTGATGAAATGCTCGAGGTTAAGCGTGGTCCCCGCTTCCCAAGCGTTGAACGTGTGTGTTTCCATGACCGGCTTCGGGGCCTTGAACCAGCGCACGCTTTTTGCGCCGCCCGGTGCCCGCGGCACGACGCCGACCATCGTCGGCAGGCGGTCGTCCCAGTGGAAAAATGCCTCGCCGTTTTTGACGCGATCCCAGTCGCAAACCATTGGGCAGATCGTGAAGATGACGTAGTTTTCCGAGAGCAGACAGTCGTGAACCATCGACGGATAGGGCGCTTCGAACCGCTCGGTCCGGGTCAGCGCGCCGTCGGGGGCGACATAATAGAGTTCGATTATGTTGTCGGCGACGCCCGTGGTGAAATAGCCATAGGAGACAAGTTCACCGGTGCGCGGGTCGATTTTCGAATGCGCAGTCCAGCTTTCGCTGTCGAACTTGCCGTCGAAATCATAGAGGCCGAGCGTTTCCAGCGTATCGGGATCGATCCGCATCGGGCGCGCCGCTTCCTTCGTCGCGAGCAGGACGCCCGCATGAAAGATCAGCGATGTGTTGGCGGTCGAACGGTCCCGGCCCGCGACGCTCCGATCGTCGGTAAAGGGATTGCGGTAAGCGCCGAACAGCGCCTTGCGTGCCTCGCGTTCGAGCTTCAGCTTTTCAGTCTGTACGTAGCGTGTCGACAAGTCAGCCTTGCCGTTCTTGATGCGTACCTTGTGCAGCATTCCGTCGCCGTTCAAGAAAAGGTCGTTGGCGTATCTCGGCGGAAACGCGTGGTCGGCGCTGTTGCGGATATAGGCGCCGTCGAGCTCGGGCGGGATCGTGCCGACGACCTCGAGGTCGAATACATCGCCCTCGATCCGCACCGGCGCTGCGTATCCGCGAAACACCGGCGTATCGGGCCAGCCGCCGTTGTTCGCAACTTCGGGTTCGATGTTCATGACATAGTCCAGGGCCATCGTACGTCTCCTATTCGTTCGTTCCGGCGTCGGCGGTCAGTCCGGCAGCGGCGATGCCCGCAAGCGCTGCGATCTCGTCATTCTCGCCGGTATCGCCACTTATGCCGACCGCGCCGATGACGACGCCGTCGGCGTCGCGTATCAGGACACCGCCGGGCATCGGCAATAGCCCTCCCGAGGTTATAGTCGCCAACGCGCCGTAAAAGGCTGGTGCGCTTTTTGCGCGCTTTGCCAGATCGCGTCCGCCCATTCCCATGCCAAGACAGCCATGAGCCTTGGTGCGGGCAATTTCGGACCTGTAAAAGGCTGCGGTTTCGCTGCGATTTACAACCAGGTCATGTCCGCCTGCGTCGATTACGACGACGGCGAGCGGTGCGAACCTTCGATCGCGAGCCGCCGCGAGCGCCGCATCGGCGATCGCGCAGGCAAGGTCGAGCGTCAGGAGCATCATGCACAAATCTCGGTGATCATCTCGGGAAAGCAGTGCAATCGCACCGTCTCGGTTTCACCGATCAGGAAATTGTCGCACGCCCAGTGAAGACCATCGGCATCTTCGAATGTCGGGTGGCACGACACAACCATGTTGACGGCAAGTGGCATCGGTTCGTCGAAGCGGACAAGCGGGCGTTCGACCATGTCATAGCCCATCGAATGACAGTGCAGCCGGTCCTCTTCGGGTCGGCCGTGGTCGCGCATGAAGGCGTTGTAGTCGTCCCAGATCGTCCTGGGCTGCGCTCCCGGACGCAGCCTGTCGAGCATGAACCGGCGTGCTTTCAAGACGAAGTCGAATTGTTCGTTCTGCGCATCGGTCGCGCTGCCCAATATTGCCGTGCGCCCGAGCTCGCAATAATAGCCGCCCGGGCCGTTGTTTTCGATCAGCAGCGCGAGTGCATCGCCTGCGCCGATTATGCGTTCCTGGTAGTGCCGATTGGCGAAGTGGACAGGCTTGCCGCCGGGAGCGGACGCACACATGAACAGGCCCTGCTCGCTGCCGAGCGCCAGGCTCGTGGTTTCGGCAGCGGCGCTGATGTCCCTGTCACGCCGACCCGGTTGGAACGCTGCGAAGGCCGCCGTCATCGACGCATCCTGCATCGCTGCGGTCGCGCGGACGCGGGCGATTTCCTCGTCGCTCTTGATGGCCTTGATCCGGTCGATCATGTCGGACGCATCGACGAAACGCGCGGCGGACATTTCGCGCTGGAGCGTGTCAATCAACACCCAGGGCAGCGTGGCGACGCCGACCATGCCGACCGTTCCCCGGGCGAACGGGGCGAGGGCTTTGAGCGTCAATTCGGCTTCGTAGCGGTGCCCGTAACCGACCGTGGCGTAGCTTGGGCAGGTCATGACCCGCGCGACACCGCGCCGGATGCCGTCGCCATCCGGGGACAGCGCGACATCATGTCCGAAGCCGCCCTGTCCGATTAGGATCATGCCGCTGTCGCGCGGAAATATGACGGTGCTGAAATACCCCTGCGTTCCCGGCAGATCGGTCAACCATTTGACGTAACCGCCCATGAAGTCATTGTTCGCCTGCGCGATCAACACATCGACCCCGGCCGCCTCCATCGCGGCACGCGTCGCGGTCCAGCGTCGTTCGAGTTCGACGTTAGAAACCGGCGCGTTAAGGCGCTCACTCGGCAGCATCGAGGATCCTTTCGGGAAGCGAAACGCGATTGATCAGCGCGTCGGGTCCACCAGCAAGGAAACGGCGGACATTTTCGGCCATCAGCGCAACCACATCGGCAGGATACCCATCGTGGAAGCCGCCGATGTGCGGCGTGACCACGACCTTGCGATGCGCCCAAAGCGGATTGTCGGCGGGCAGCGGCTCGGCTTCGAAAACGTCGAGCGCCGCGCCGGCGATTACGCCGGCTTCAAGGGCCGACAGCAACGCTGCCTCGTCGACGATCCCGCCGCGTGCCAAATTCACGAGAAACGCGGTCGGCTTCATCGCTCCAAAGACCTGCGTCCCGACGATGTGCCGGGTTGCGGCGGAATAAGGCGCAAGCAACACCAAATAATCGAGGTCGGCGACGGCAGCGCAAATCGCTTCGCGCGGACGCATCTCGTCGAATCCGACGACCGCCCGCGGCGAGGCCGTGATGCCGACGGTCCGCATGCCAAGCGCGCGACAAATCGGCGCAAGGCTTTCCGCAATGGCGCCGACACCCAGAATTCCGATCGTCTTTCCCGCCAGCAGCGTCGAATGAAAGCGGTCCCAATGCCGCGAGTCCTGATTGCGGATGACGCGCGGGATATCGCGCGACAGTGTCAGCATCGCGCACAGCGCGGCCTCTGACATCTGACGACCGTGAAGCCCGTGCGCGTTGGTCAGGGCGATGTCGGTGCCGGCGAGATGCTCGGCCACGTTGTCTGTCCCGGTGCTGATCAGCTGCACCCAGCGCAGGCGCGGCATCCGGTCGAACACGCGCGCCGCTCCGGACCCGAGATGCGGACCGAGCGTCACCATGATTTCGGTCGTGGCCAGAAATGGCTCCGCTTCGGCGATCGAGCGCGCCTGCCTCACCGGAAGCGCGCTTTCACGGTTCAGGCGCGAAAAATCGAACGCGCTCGCCTCGGGATCTTTGAGAAGAACGAGCAAGGGCGGCACGGCAATCCAAACCAAAAAGCGATCATGATCGGATAGCCTCGCTTGCGGCGGACGTCAACCGCGGCTTATAGCGTCTCGGTGCACCGCAACCCGGATTATGCCATCGCGGACGATCGGAAGCCCGAAGGACGACGCGCCGCCAACAAGGCTGACAAGCTGCGTCGAATAACAGCGGCCGCGCGCGGGTTGTTCGTCGAAAAGGGATTCGACGCGACGACGATGCGCGACATCGCGGCGCGCGCGGGGGTCGGTTTTGGCACCTTGTTCGATTACGCCGCGAACAAGCGCGATTTCCTCTTTCTGCTGTTCAATCCCGAGCTCGAATCGGTTCTCGACGAAAGCGCGGCGGCGGCGGCGTGCGAGCCGCTGTTCCTCGACAAGATGATGGCCTTTTTTAGCGGCTATTATGCGCTCTACGCGCGCGATTACGGCATGGCTCGCGCTGTCCTGCCCGAGCTTACCTTCTTCAACGAAGGCGGCGAAGCACGGAAGTTCATCGGTCATCGCGCGCGCTTCCTGGGGTTGGTGATCGACGAAGTTCGTAAAGCGATGGCACGTGGCGAGCTGGCCAAAGGCGATCCCGAGCCGGTCGCCCGGATCATTTTCGCGATCTATGCGTGGGAAGTCCGGCGCTGGCTGGCCGCCGATGCACCATCGGTTGCGCGCGGGCTGTCCGATCTGCGCGCGTTGCTGATCCTGCAGAGCGAGGGGTTCACGCGGTCGTCGATCGGCTGACGGGATCGGCAAGCGCCGGAAGCACGACAAAGCGTGCCATGACCGCCCCGACGATCGCGCCGTAGACGAGATTGAAGATGAGAAAGCCGACACGCGTGAGCGGCAAGACGTCGACAAGGGCAATCGCGGCCAGGCCCGTCGGAACGAGCAGGATAATCGCGAGCAGACCGAGTGCGAGCGCGCGGAGGAGCAGATTGCGCGGTATCCAGGCCATGGCACCGCGCTCGGCGGCTGGCCAGTCGAGCGCGGGAAGCGCGCGTGAGCGAACGCGAAAGCGGACGATGTTGGTCAGCACCAGCGTCATGACGAAGGTGGCAAGGCCCGCGGCGGGCAGCATCGAACCGATGATGCCATGTTCACCCGTCAGCGTCAGGGGCGGGCTAGCACCGACGAACCAGATGGTCGCTGCGGGGAGCAGACTGTTGATCGCGGCGCTGACAACTGTTTCAACACGCACTGCCTGTCGATGTTCGGGTCCGATGCTCACGCGTGTCCGCTCCGTCGATATGCGATCGATCACGATCGAAATTAGCGCGCCAGGTTCAGCGGTCAAGCACCGCGGCGAGGTGATCGGCAAGACGCCGTCGCAGCGCGTCGACAGTTTTCGCACTCCATTCGCCATACAGACCGCGGCCTGCGCCGACGCCGGTCGCCCCCGCCGCGATCCGTTGCGACAGAACCGACGACGGCGACGTCGCACGGCTGAGCGTCGGCAGGACGGTTTCGTGAATTGCTTTGGTCAGTTCGAGACCGACGAGGTCGGCATTTTCCAGCGGGCCGAGTACGGGCAGACGCAGTCCGAAGCCACGCTTTACCAGGCGGTCGACATCCTCGGGACTGCAGACCCCCTCCTCGACCAGCGCCAGTGCCTCGCGCCACAAGGCATGCTGAAGCCGATTGCCCGGAACGGTGTCGCGCCGAACGTGGACGGGTTCCTTGCCCGCCGCAGCCATCATCGCCATCGTCGTCGCGACGGTCGATGTCGCGGTGCGCGGCCCGGCGATGACCTCGACAAGCGGGATAAGCTCGGGCGGATTCCAGAAGTGCGCGCCGATGCAACGCGCCGCCGTGGCATCGTCGAGATCGGCGGTGATCGCCCCGACGGCGATGACCGACGAATTGGTCGCCAGGATCGTTTCCGGACCGGTTGCCGCCGCGAGTTGGACAAAGATCGACCGCTTCAGTTCGAGTCGTTCGGAAACCGCTTCGATGACCAGATCGGCATCGGCGGCACCTTCGGCAAGCGATGATGCGGGGCGGGCCGCAGGCACGGTCGCGACAAGCGCATCGAGCGCTGCCGCCGACGCATCGAACGCGACGACCGACATGCCGTGCGCGGCGAACAGGCGCGCCAATCCGGTTCCCATCAGCCCTGCACCGATGAGTGCCACCGTGGTCATCAGATTCGCGTCCGGTCGCGGCCCTTGAGAGACAGCATCGCGCGCGCCTCTTCAGGCGTCGCGGGTTCGAGCCCCAGCTCGGCAAGGATGCGTACGATCTTGGCGACCTGCTCGGCGTTCGACGCGGCAAGCTTGCCGCGCCCGATGAACAGACTGTCTTCGAGTCCGACCCGGACATTGCCGCCCAGCATTGCGGCCTGAGTGATGACGGGCATCTGGTGTTTGCCCGCCGCAAGCGCCGACCAGACATAATCGCTGCCGAACAGCCGATCCGCGGTACGGCGCATGAACACGACATTGTCGGGGTCCGCACCGATACCGCCGAGGATGCCGAACACGCTCTGAATGAAGAACGGCGGTTTTAAGACGCCTTTGTCGGCGAGATACGACAGATTGTATAGATGGCCGATGTCGTAGCATTCATGCTCGAACCGCGTGCCGTGCTCTGCCAGCAGCGACGCCACACGCGCGATATCGGCAAAGGTGTTGCGAAAGATGAACTTCTCGCTGTCGAGGATATACTGATCCTCCCACGGGAACTTCCACTCCTTCACCTTGCGGCCCATGTCGTGGAACGAGAAGTTCATGCTGCCCATGTTGAGCGAACACATCTCGGGGCTGAACCGCAGCGCCGCGGCCAGCCGATCGTCGGGTGACATGTCCGGACTGCCGCCGGTGGTCACGTTGATGATAGCGGCGGTTGCCTGATGGATGATCGGTAGAAACTGCGCATAGACATCGGGATTGCCGGTCGGCGCGCCAGTATTGGGATCGCGCGCGTGAAGGTGCAGGATGGCCGCCCCCGCTTCCGCGGCTTCGATGGCCTGATGCGCGATGTCGGTCGGCGTGTAGGGCAGCGCGTCGGACAGCGTCGGCGTGTGGATGCCGCCGGTGATGGCGCAGGTGATGACGACCTTGTTGCTCATCCCGCGGTGTAGCCGCCATCGGCATAGACGATGTGGCCGGTGTGAAAATCGGACGCGCGGCTGCACAGGAACAGCAGTGGCCCTGCGAGGTCCTCGGGTTCGCCAAGCCGCCCGACGGGCACGCGCGCGAGGAACCCGGCGCGCACCGCCCTGGCATTGTCATCGTCGGCGAACATCCACGCCGTTAGCGGCGATCGGAAGACGGTCGGCGCGATCGCGTTGACCGTGATCCCGAACTTGCCCCATTCGCAGCCGAGCGCCTTGGTCATGCCGTCGATCGCCGATTTGGACGCGCAATAAGCCGAATAACCCGCCGGATGGCCGAGCTTGCCGCG
The DNA here is from genome assembly GCA_965249015.1 of Sphingomonas sp. Taxonomy (GTDB): domain Bacteria; phylum Pseudomonadota; class Alphaproteobacteria; order Sphingomonadales; family Sphingomonadaceae; genus Sphingomonas_O. The sequence goes on from CBDFLB010000003.1 coordinate 680,187, forward strand.
CGCCGACGAGGTGAAAACGACTTTGCCGCCGGACCCTTGCGCGATCATCGCCTTGCCCGCTGCGCGCGCGATCAGCCATGCGCCATCGACATTGGCGCGCATGACGTTGTGGAATCGCTCGGGCGACATATCAGTGATCGCGGCGACGTCGTTGATGCCCGAAGCGACGACGAGGATGTCGATTTTGCGGTGCGCCGTCACGGCTTCTGCGACGATCGCCTCGCAGTCGGCTTCACTGTCGGGACGCCGGTTGACCGAAGTCGCGGCAAAGCCGGCCGCATCGAGTTCACCCTGCAGCGTCGCGAGCGCCGTTGCATGACCCGCCGCTATCGTCAGCTTCGCCCCCGCGGCGGCGAGTGTTGCGCAGACGACTTTGCCGAATGCTCCAGTCGCCCCGATCACGACGGCGGATTTGCCGCGCACGTCGAACAGGCCCGACGGATCGATGACTGGCAGCGTCACGCCACCGCGACCGGATAGGGCATGACCACGATCATGCTGGCGACCGCATTGCTGTCGTTGCGCACCGCGCGCGCCTCACCGGCCGGGATGAAGCAGCTGTCCATCACGCCCAGCGTGGCCGAACTGCCGTCGCCGAGCGTGACCGTCACTGCGCCCGCCGTCACGATATAGATCTTGCCGAGCGGCCCGGCGTCCATTTCGGCTCCGCCGCCGGGCAGGACATGGCTGAGTCCCGTCCACGCGAAGTCAGCACCCGACGCTTCGAATCCCTGAAGCCGCAGCGCCGTGCAACCGTGGTGAAGCGGTGGATGATATTCTTTCGCATCGGCGAAGCGGGTGACCTCCATCGCTATTCGCCATGCCCGGTTTCGATACGGAACTTGCCGGTCGGGTCGACGATGGCGACGAGGCGGACGATGCAGCCGTCGCCCTTTTTCCAACGCCACGGGAATGCGGCGAAGGTCACGCGCTTGCCCGTCACCTTGTCGATATCGCCACCGACGTTTTCAAATCCGCAAATCCCCGCCGAAAGGATGGCATTGTGGCAGGGTTCCCATTCGGGGAAATCCTCGATCACGCGCCGGCCGGTCTCGCGGAAATACTCCTCGTTGACCTGCGGGATCAGGCCATTCGGGGCGCCGGTGCCGTGCGGACCGATGGCGGTGCCGAGGGGATGGTCGAGCGCCTGCGTGTCCGATCCGCACATCTTGACCTTCCGTTCGACGAACCACTCCCCCGCCTCTTTGTAAAAGCCCGGCGAGTAAGCGTAATAATGGCGGTTATCGCCGTAATATTTGTGCCAGCCGGTGTTGACGATAACGATATCGCCCTCGCGGATCTGGGGGCGTGCGGCTTCGAGATCGGCGGCAGTTATGATTTCCCATTTCTTCTTGGGGATCGACACGACGACCCCGGTTCCGAAGAAATAAGGGAGCGGCACTTCGTCCATGAACGGTGTGCCCGAAACGACATGCGCGGGCGCGTCGATGTGCGTGCCCGAATGCATCACCGTCGTGATCTTCTGCGTGAGCACGCCCGAACGCGACATGCCATGCAGGCGCTCGATCTTCACATCCTCGAAATAGGGCCAGCAGGGCTGTCCCAGCCCCCAGGGATGAGAGAGGTCGTAGAATTCGAGTCCCATGCTGTTGAGCAGGTTCGATTCCTTGAACTGGCACAGCGTTTCGTCACGCCAGTCACCGTCTTCCCAACCCGGCATAACTCTCTCCTCTTGCCCGCGATGCGATACGCTTGTTTCGTATGACGGTAGAGTGCGTGTATTGTCCGGTCAAGCTGGACCCCACTGGACCGCTAGGGATTTTTGTGACACCTGTACCGCCTGATGGACAACTTGAGCAACGATGCGGCAAACAGTGTCGACCGGAACGGCGTGCAGGTCATAGCACGCGCCGCAGCGATTCTGCGCGCGCTTGAAAGCGAACCGAATGGGTTGAGCCTCGGCGAGCTCGCCAAACGGTTGGGCCTTGCGCGCTCCACGGTGCAAAGACTTGTCGGCGCGCTTGCCGACGAACAGCTGGTGATGACCGGCGGCCCACGCGGCGGCGTCACGCTCGGATCGGCACTCGTGCGCCTTGCCGCGTCCGCCAACATCGAGACCGACCGTATCGTCAGGCCGTTCCTGCAGGCACTGTCGCGCGACCTGTCCGAAACCGTCGATTTGTCGACCTTGCGCGGCCGCACGGCGGTCTTTGTCGACCAGGTCGCAGGCACGTCGCGGCTTACGGCGATCTCGGCGGTGGGCGACGCCTTCCCGCTGCACTGTTCGGCGAACGGCAAGGCGCTGCTGGCGTGCCTCGCCCCCGAACGCGTGCGCGCGCTGGTCGATGGCCGCCTGATCGCGATGACCGAAAACACGCTTACCGACTTTCCAAAGCTTGAAGCGGAAATAGCCGAAACACGCTCGACCCATCTGTCGTTCGACATCGAAGAGCATTCGGAAGGGATTTGTGCCGTCGGGACCGCCTTCATCGACCCGCTCGACCGCCAGTTTGCGCTGTCGGTACCGGTGCCGACGGCGCGCTTTGCGGCGAAGCGGACGGCCATCGCCGATGCGCTGGTCGCAGTGCGCGCCGACATCATGCGCAAGATGCCGCACGCCCGCTAGGAAGGATCACCAATGGACTTTGCCAATCGCGCCCGCCTGTTAGACCCCGCGCCGATGTCGCTCGAACTTGGGTGGGAACAGCTGCCGAGCGGCGTTATCCATGTCGCGATCCGCACCGACATGCACCGTTGCACGGGGGCGATGCTGCAATGGTGGTTCGCATCGAGGATCGGCGACCGCGAGTATCGATGGTGGCATCCGCTCGATCATATCACGTCGAGCTGGGTCGAGGGCACGCCGGGCGTAATCCCCGGCTCGATCCATCAAGTTGAAGAACGCTTCACCGGTTCGCCGCCCGAAAAGCTGTCGATCCAGTTTCGCGACCCGTCAGAATATTTCGACGCCGAAGCAATTTCAGCGGCGCGTGCGTCGCGAGCGCTGTCGGTGCTGCTGTGCATTCGTGGCGGCGCGGGGCACGATCCACGGCGCACGGCCGATGGCGCGGTCATCGGAACGCGCCTGATTCACCTTGGCCGCGACACGCCGTGGGGACTTGTACTGCGCAGTCATTTTTTCATGGGCGAGGATCTCGCCGCGATGGGCATGCCCCCTGCAGAGATTATGCGCATCTTCCCCGAAACGAATGCGCCAGGCCTGCTGCAGCACTGCTACGACGAGTTCACCTGCCTGTCGCGGCTGCTGCCGTCGATCTGGCTCGCGGAAGGTTGCGCCGCAAGCGAGATCGTCCGGCCCTGGTGATCCCGGCGGATGATCACGGCTTATGCTCGGGCAACGGTCGCCCGTCATGGAGGTAAGCGGGGGCTTCGATAAGAACGAACGCGATGCGGCACGCGACAGTTTCACTGCGGTTGCGCCACAGATGGTTGGTGCCGCGCTGAACGATGATTCCGCCTGCCCCGACCGTCGTCGTCGCGCCGTCATCGACCTCCAGCTCGACCTCGCCCGAAAGGACGATGCCATAGTCGATGCTGTTCGTCCGGTGCATCGGCGAGGCGCGCCCGGGAAGCATGTCCACGATCCGGATCACCGAGCCGGCATCGAGCGTCAGCCCCGCATCGCGCGCGCGCCCGTCGGTTTCGTCGTTGTTGTCGGCCGGCACCGTCTCGGTCGTCCAGACGAGACAAAAGTCGGCATCGCCGCTGGGCACGGGCACGACCGGGAAGCGGTCATCCGACTTGATGATCGCACGACCGGCGGGATCATGGCCGGTTACGACGCGGCGGACGGAGGGGCGATCGGTCATGCGCTTTTCCTTTCGATACTGGCGAGAGCCGAGGCCACCAGAGCATTCAGGTCTCCATCGTGGGCAAAGCCAAGCGCGTCGGCGGCCTCTGTGGTTAGCGGTGGCTGCGCGCCGAAGGCTGCTTCGAGGGCATCGTCGGGATCATAGCGCACGCGATCGCTGTCATACTTGGTGGCGCGTGCGACGACATCGACCAGGTCGCCGAACCGGACCCGAAGCGCGGGCAAAGTCACGCCCGGCGGACCCGCTGCGCAGGTCAGGGCATGCGCGAGGTTTGCGGCGACACGATCGAGAGACATCAGCCACATCGTCGCGTCGGCCGAAACCGGGACCACGACGTCGCGACCGGCGCGCATGGCGTGGAACAACTCGCTCATGAAGGCCGATTTCATCCCCGACGGACCCGCCGGGCGCGCGACGATCCCAGGTAGCCGCAACGACAGACCATCAATCGCTCCACGGCGCGACTGGGTCGCGATCCAGGTTTCCATCATCGCCTTGTGCGCGCCATAAAGGAGGCGCGGGGCGACGGGCGTGCTGTCATCGACATAGGCCGGAAGCGGATCGCCGAACACCGCGATGCTGCTTGCGAACACGAAGCGCGGGCAAGACCCGCGCCGCGCCGCCGCGTCGACCAGCGCCATCGTTGCGTCGATGTTGACACGCCTGGCCTCGGCCGGTTGGGCCTCGGCCGCGCCGCCCGGCATCGTCGCGAGATGAACGACCGCGTCGCAGCCGTGCGCAAAGGCGTTGTCGAGCGCCGACGGATCGCCGAGATCGCCGACAATAAGACTTGCATGGGACGACTCTGCCGAACTCTTGTCGATCGCAACGATTTCGTGCGCGCGCGCTAGATGACCGACGAGCGCCGTGCCGACGAACCCGGCGGCACCGGTGACGACGATCCGCATCGTCAGCTGCCGTCGGTGATCGTCGTGCCGCCATCGACGACCAGATTGTGCCCGGTCACGAACGCCGCCGCTGGCGATGCAAGGAAGAGCGCTGCGCCCGCCACGTCCTGCACCTCACCCGGTCGGCGCAGCGGCGTCATCGCCATGCGCCGCGTCATAAAGGCTTCGTCGGCAACGAGCGGCGCGGATAGCTCGGTACGGACAAAGCCCGGCGAGATCGCGTTCACGCGAACGCCTTGTGGTCCCCATTGCACGGCGAGGTTGCGCGCGAGCTGGGCGAGCCCGGCCTTGCTAAGCGCATATGCGTTGATCGCAGCGTTGCCGCGCAGTCCCGAAATACTCGACAGTAGGATCGCATTGCCTCCGCGCGTGGCAAGATGCGGCAGTGCCAGACGTGTCAGCGTAACCACCGATCGCAGGTTGATCGCCATGACCCGGTCGAAATCGTCGAGCGCCCAGCTTTGCGCCTTTCCCGTGATACCGGCGTTGCAAACGAGGAGGTCGAGTCCGCCGAACCGATCGCGGGTGCCCGCGACGAGGCGATCGAGAGCCATGTCATCCGCGACATCGCAGGCGACGCCGTGCACGTCGAGCCCTGCCTCGCGAAATTTGGTCGCGGTGATATCGGTGTCGGCTTCGGACTCGCTCGACACGACGACCGCCGCGCCCGCACGCGCGAACGCTTCGGCGATGCCGCGACCGATGCCGCGCGTCGATCCCGTCACCAGCGCAACTTTTCCCGACAGATCGAAAAGATTCACAGGCGGAACACGCGCTCGGCATTGGACTGGTAAATCATCGTCCGTTCGCGTTTGCCCATCGGAATGGCGTCGAACGCCGCCGTCGCGGCGGTCGCATCCTCGTACGGCCAGTCGGCGGCAAAGAGGATATTGGCAGCGCCCATCACGTCGATTGCCTGGCGCACCGAGGGGCCGTAGTTCATGCCGCTGGTCGTCAGGACGAAATTACGCTTCAGATAATCGCTCGGGCGCAGCCGCAGCTTGGTCCGCGCGGGCGATCCATCGACGCGGTAGCGAATATCGACCCGATCGATAAAGAAGGGCAGACCCTCACCCAAATGCCCGAGGGCAATCCGAAGTCCGGGAAACGTGTCGAACACGCCCGCCATGATCAGTCGCAACGCGTGCAGACCGGTTTCGGCCGCAAAGCCCCAGATCGGCCCGGGCAGCGCATGGTCGCGATAGGGCGCGAGCATAGCTGGCGACGGATCGCGCGGGTGAATATAAATCGGCACGTCGAGTGCCGCGGCGGCCTCGAAAATCGGCCAGAACTTGCGATCATCGAGGTACTCGCCACGCGTGTGCGAGTTGATCAGCGCGCCCTTGAGGCCGAGTGAACGTACCGCACGCTCGAGCTCGCGGGCCGCGCCGGCCGGGTCCTGCGGCGCGATGGTCGCGAGTGCGGCGTAGCGGCGGGGATCGGACTTTTGCAGGGCGGCGATGCGATCGTTCGCAAGCGCGGCCAGGTCACGCCCCTCCCCCGATTCGAATATCTGCACACCGGGTGCGCTCAAAAGTAGCAGTTGCATATCGATTCCGGCAGCGATCATCGCCGCGCGACGTGTTTCGCCGAGATCGAGTGCCTGCGTCGTCCACGCAATGCCCTGCGCGGCACCGAAACCGGCGATCAGCGCGGCCAGTCCGGGTTCCTTCGCCGCGCCGCCCGTCGTCATGAACCTCCGCGTGGCTGCGGCAATTTCGGGAATCGCGAAGCTTTCCTCGGTCGCGATCCGGCGCAGGCCCGGGGTTGCCGCCGCACGCGTTGCCGTGGCGACGGCGGCACTTGCGCTGATGAAGGCGCGACGGTCGATACCGCTCATTCGTCGCATATCGTAAAAGCGCGCGTCCAGCCTGCCGGTGCGTCCTTGAGCTTGTGGGGAAGGGGCAAAAAGAAACGGCGTTTCATCGAATATGTCCTACCAGTGCGTCGGCGAGCCAGTCTGTCAAGAATGCGAGTCGACGACAATCCCGGGCGTACCCATCGATTTCGTCCCGGTCAGGCCTAGCAGGAAGGCAGCGTTCGCGCCGCAGACGGTCGCCTGAATATCGCCCGGCAGATTGTCGTGAAATCCGACCGGATCGGGTTCGCCCATGTCGAACGGATAATCGCTGCCGAGGCACAGGCGGTCGGCACCATGCGCGCGCATGAGGGCATCGAGCTGATGACGGTCGAAAACGAGCGTGTCGAACCAGAGCCTGCGTAAATAATGTGACGGAAGGTGCGGTATGTGCACACGGCAGTCTTCGCGGGCGCGCCATGCATGATCCATCCGGCCCCAGTAGCTTGCCGCATAGCCACCGCCGTGTGCGACGCAGATCTTGAGCCCGGGATGATTTTCAAGGACGCCGCCAAAGATCAGATGGCTGACCGCAATGGTCGATTCGAGCGGGTTGCCGATCAGATTGTTCAGATAATGCTGCGACAGCCTCTCGCCCTGCGTAAAGCCCAAGGGGTGCAGAAAAAGGAGGATATCGAGTTCCTCGGCCGCGGCAAAAAACGGTCGGAACCCGTCATCGGCGAGATCGCGTCCGACGACATTGGTCGCGATCTCGATACCACGCAGGTCGAGGTCGCGGACGCATCGCCGCATCTCGAGGATAGCGAGTTCGGTCGACTGCAGCGGCACCGTTCCCATGCCAACCAGGCGATCCGGGTGGCGCGCGACCGCGTCTGCAATGCCGTCGTTGATCGTCATGCTCAGATCACGACCCAGACCGGCCTCGGCGAAGTAGAAATACTGGCCCGGCGACGGACTGATCGCCTGCACGTCGATGCCCAGGCGGTCCATGTCGGCGATGCGCGCTTCGGTGCCGTTCAACCGTGGCCCGATGTCAGCAAACATGGCGCGATTGACGGCATCGCTGGCGGGCGACGAGAAGGGCATCGGCGGCGGCGCGCTGCCCAGGGCGTCACGGAGCATCGTATCGGCGCGCGCGATGTTCATGTGACAATGAATGTCGACGATCAGGTGCTTGCCGCGTTGCGTGACCGGAATCTGGCGGCGGCGATTGCAGTCATGGCTCATGCTGCGCGCTTGAGGATCGAGCCGGCACCAATCAGTGGCGCAAGATATGCCTTCACCGTTCGTGCCACCCTGTCGGGCAAGTCGGTGTCGGGCGCGCCGCGTTGCTCGGCGGCGTCGAGCAAAGCGCTGACAATTGCGATGATATCGCTTGCCGCGACCCCTAGCGCGTCGGCCGAACATAGGTTGGGATCGACGTAGCGAGCGAAGAATGCGCGATTGAGCGCTTCGATGCGACTTTCGGCTGCGATGATTTGCGCCGTCTTGGGCAGACGCTCTTCCTCGGCCTCGAGGATCCGGTTGACGCGGGTAGAGCCCGACTGGAGTTTCAGGACCATATCGAGCATCGCGGTGATCGCTGCCTCGGGCGAGGCGGCGTCAGTCGTCGTCAGCAGGTCTTCGAGACCTCCGACGATGCGTTCGTGTGCCGCGAGGATAAGCGCCGAGACGATCGATTCCTTATTCGGAAAATACTGGTAGAGCGAACCGACGCTGACGCCGGCGCGGCGTGCGACCGCGTTCGTATTGAGACTGGCAAGCCCGCCTTCGTCGAGAATGCGAGCAGCTGCGTCGAGCACGAACGCGACCGTGGCAGCCGACCGCCGCTGGACGGGCGTTTTGCGCTGACCGATGTGCACCGATGCCCTCCCAAACCGAATACGAGTATCGAATAAGAGCAATTACTCATATCATCCAGCGAAAGTTGGGAGCGGCGCGTGAACCTGAAAAGCTTGCACCATGTATCGTTCGAAGTGCCCGATCTTTCGCGGACCGAAAGCTTTGCCGCCGACTTCGGACTGGTCACTGTCGAGCGCACCGACGATCGTCTCGTGATGCGGACGCGCGGCGATGGCGGCTATGCCTATGTCGCCCGGCGCGCCGATGCGCCGCGATTTGTAGGGTTTGCGGTCTGCGTCGATAGTGCCGACGATCTGGACGCTGCGGTCGCGTCGTTCGGCGCGACCGCGCGACGCCGGCTCAACCTGCCGGGCGGAGGCGAAGCGGTGTCGCTGACCGACCCCGACGGCAATCGCGTCGATCTTGTTTACGGCATCGCCGCGCGGGCGATCGACGCGACGCCCGGACCCGACCTGGCGGGCAACTCGGCGGTCGGGCGCATCCGTCACGGGCAAAGCCAGCATCGCCGCGACCTGGGCCCCGCGCATCTGTTCAGGCTCGGCCATATCGGCCTCTTCGTCCGCGACTTTGCCGCATCCTACGAATGGTACGGCCGCGTGCTCGGCATGATCGCGAGCGAAATCTATCATGTCCCGGGCGACCCCGGGCACCGGATCGTGGGCTTCATACGGCTCGACCGGGGTGTCGAATGGGTCGATCACCACACGCTCGCACTGATGCAGCGCGCGACGCCCGATTGCCATCATATCTCGTTCGAAGCGCAGGATTTCGAAGCGCAGTTCGTCGCGCACCGCTTCTTGAAAAGCAAAGGCTATGAATCCGTATGGGGCGTCGGGCGGCATCCGCACGGCAGCCATGTCTTCGACGTCTGGCGCGACCCCAACGGCTGGCGGTTCGAGACGTTCAGCGACACCGACCTCCTCAATGCCGATCGTCCCACGCACATTCACGACGTGAAGGATGTCGAGATGGATATCTGGAGTTCGGATCCGCCCGACCGCTATTTCGCGTGAAAGGACCATCATGACAGATTTCCACCCCGCCACCGGGCTTGCCACGGGAAGTTTCGGGATCGGCACATTCCGGGCACCCGGCGGACGGGCATTTCCGGGACTGGTCCGGCCCGATGGTGCCGTCGACGACGTGTCCACGCTCTATGTCGATACCCACGCGATCTTCGACGATTGGGATCGCGCGCTCGATCGTCTCGTCGATTTGGCGGCAAAACCTGCCGATACCCCGCTGCGGTTCGATACGCTCGAAGCGCTGCCGCCGCTTGCACACCCGAACCTGTTGTGCGCGGGCGCGAACTACCGCCAGCATGTCGCCGAGATGATGACGCACAACAAGTTCAACCAGCACAGCCGGCTGGCCGACGAGGACGATGCGGCATTCTTCGATCGCAACCTTGCCGCCGTCGACAAGCGCGCGCGCGAAGGCATGCCGTTTTTCTGGACCGGGCTTCATTCATCGCTGGCAGGCGCGAACAGTAATCTTGCGGCGCCGCTGATCGGCGATCAGCTCGACTGGGAGCTCGAATTCGCCGCCGTCGTCGGGCGCACGATGCGCTACGTGCCACCCGAAGACGCGAACGCGCTGGTCGCAGGGTACATGATGGTCAACGATGTCGGAACGGTCGACGAATTTCGGCGCGTCGACGTCAACTGGGGGTTCGACTGGGTTTCAAAGCATCAGCCGGGGTTCAAGATCGCGGGGCCGTTCATCGTTCCCAAGCAGTTCGTGAAGCGCGACGAAGTCCGCATCCACCTCTCGGTCAACGGCGTCACGAAGCAGGACTGGCCGATCGACGACATGATTTTCGGTGTCGAACAAATCCTTTCCTACGCCTCCGAGCGCGTGAAGCTGCTTCCGGGCGACATGCTGCTGACAGGATCGCCGCCGGGAAACGGGGCAATGCACGGTCATTTCCTGAGCCCGGGCGACGTAATGGACGGCGCGATCACTTTTCTTGGCCGTCAGCATAACCGGATCGTCGCCGAGGACACCGAAGGACGCACCTTCACTTATGGCAAGTTTCAGCGCGCCTGAACGACATCAGACCATATCCGGCGCTCATCGGCCAGGCGTATGGCCGCTCACCTCTGCCCCGGCCGTAGGAGAAAGGCGGGCGTAGAACGGTAGCGCTAGCAGCGCGCATAATGCGACGCCCGCGAACGCCAGCTGAAAGTCCGCGGCGGCGAGTGTCTCGGCTCCGCGCAGGACCTTGCCCGCCTGCAGCGCGAACGCAGCGCCCGCCACACCGAGCGTCATGGCGACCTGCTGGACGAGGCTGTTGAGCGTATTCGCATCACCGGTGTGGCGCTTGTCGATGTCGGCAAAGGCGAGCGTGTTGAGTGCGGTGAACTGCAGCGAGCGCGTCGCCCCGCCGGCAATCAGGATCAGCGCCATCGGCAAGATCGGGCGCCCGGCACTTAACCAAACAAAAGCCGCGAGCGTGACCACGACCAGAGTGCCGTTGAACAATAGGATGTTGCGAAAGCTGAACCGTCGCAGCAGCGCGGTCGTCGTTGTTTTCATACCGAGATTGCCGGCAAAATAGACCAGCGTCATCGCTCCCGAAGCGAAAGCAGTATAGCCGAACACCGTTTGAAAAAGCACAGGGATCAGGAACGGCGTCGCGCTGATCGCCAGGCGCGTGAACGTCCCCCCCGAAAGCGAACTGATCGCAAAGCTCTGGATGCGCGCGGGGGCGAGATCGACGAGCGGTTGCGGCGCGCCCGCCAGATGCCGCACCGTTGCAACGCCCGTCAGTGCTCCGCCCGCAAGCAAAGCAACCCCGACGATCGTGCGTCCGGACAGTCCGCCGATCATATCGAGTCCCGAAATGACGCTTGCCAGCGTCAGTCCGCACAGCAGAAAGCCGGTCCAGTCGAACGGTTGGCGGAGGTCCGAACGCTGCGAAGGCACATAGCGCAGCACGAGCGCAAACCCGAGCAACCCGACGGGGACGTTCAAAAAAAAGATCCAGCGCCACGACGCGTATGTCGTGATCAGCCCGCCGAGCGGCGGACCCAGCACCGGGGCGATCAAAGAGGGCCAGACCAGAATCGCCATGGCGTGGACCAGCTGGGCCTTCGGCGCATCGCGCAGCACGGTGAGGCGACCGGCTGGAGACATCAGCGCCGCCGCTGCGCCCTGCACCACGCGAAGGCCGACAAAGCCAGAGAGCGTGCGTGCAGTCCCGCAGGAGATCGACGCGGCAACGAAAATCGCGATCGACACCGCCATCACGGCGCGCGCACCGAAGCGATCGCACAACCATACGCTCAAAGGGAGAAACACCGCCACCGCGACCATATAGGCGCTGATGCCAAGGCTGAGCGAGGCGACGTCGGTGGCGAACGCGCGTGCCATCGTCGGCAACGCGGTGGCGATGACCGTCGCATCGAGATTTTCCATGAACATGCAGCCCGCGACGATATACGGGACCGGGCCGAGAGCGGGGCGGTTTGCTGACCGGGCGGTCATCCGCGACCGATGCGCATCACTGTGGCGACTTGGCAATAACCATGTTGCCGGGACCGAAAACCGCAAGGTAGATCATGCCGCCGATCATCACGAAATGATGAAAGAACGAGTCGATAATCAGTTGCCACATCGGCGCGGGGACTTTCCAGAACGGGTGAAACCACGGGTTGAGCACCGCCATCCACGCAGCGAGCGCGATCGCAGCGGCGCGCGCGTGCCAGCCGCTTGCGATCATCAGCCCGCAAGCGATTTCGAACAGCGCGGCGACGGGAACGGCATAGTCGGCCAGCGGAACGCCGAAGCTCGCGGCAAAGCCCGCGGCCCCCGACGGATCGACCAGCTTTTCCGTCCCTGAAAACACGAAGAGCGACGCCATGCCGAGGCGGGCGAGCAGCAGCGCCAGATTTTTGCCTGTCGTCATTGGGCTTTCGGTCAAAGGAACATCGCCAGCATCTTGTCTGCAGGAGGGCGCGGGATCGTAAAGCGGATCGGCTTCCAGTCGGCAGCAGCCGGCCGCTCAAGACAGCGATCGAGCCACGAAGCCATGTTCGGATACCGGTCGATCGGAACGCCGGCGATCGGGATCAGCGACATCGGTCCGGCGACATTGATGTCGGCGACCGTAAAGTGTTCGCCCAGGAGGTAGTCGCGTGTCGCCAGGTGCGCATCGAGCACGGCAAACGGACGGTCGAGCTTGGCGATGCCGATGGCGGCGTCGGCCTCGCTCCGCCCGTTCTCGTCGAAGAGCAGCAGATTGGCCGCAGCGAACAGCAGCGGCTTTTCGATTTCGGTGACGACCCAGAAGCTCCACTGCGTCGCAAGCGCATCGGCGACGAAGCCCTCCGCCGCTGTCGCGCCGCCGTATCGGCGCGACAGATAGAGGTTGATCGCCATCGACTCGAACAGTGTTATCTCGCCATCGACGAGGGCCGGCACGCGGCCGTTCGGATTGATCGCCAGGAACGCGGCCTGCCTCGTTCCGCCGTCCTGAAATCCCGTTGGAACGTGATCGAACGGCAACCCCAGTTCTTTCAGCATCCACATGACACGGTGCGCGCGCGAAAAAGGGTGACCGTAAAGCGTGATCATTCGACCGCGCCCCGCCGGCGCATCAGAACTTGATCGTCGCGCGCACACCATAGGAGCGTGGCGGTGCATAGTTCGTCGCAACGACACCGCCGACACCGCCGGCATATTGCGTCAGCACCGGGACCGCAACGTCGGTGATGTTGCGGATGTACGCGCTGATCGCAAATTTCTCACCTTCGGGAAGGAACGTCGCACTCGCGTCAAACGTCGTATCGCTTCCCGAATTCTGCTGAGGAAGCTGCTCGAAGCCGATAATCCGGTTCGACCGATAGCGTGCGTCGCCGGTAAAGATCAGCTTGCTTGCGCCCAGCTCGATCGTTTGCTCGAGCCCCAGATTCACCGACCATCTTGGCGCGTTGTACCCCGGACGACCATTGCACGAAACATTGTAGATCGGCTGCGAGAGGCCGTTGACGGTCTCGGTCGAGGTGCAGCCGGTGACCTGCGGCAGCGTCGGCGTGCCGCCCGGCGGTGGCGGGCTCGGAACGCGCGGCACGGCAAAGCTGAAGCTCTTCAGCACATTGTCGAGGTACTGGACCGACCCGCGCAGCAGCGTGTTCGGCGTCACGAGGAACTGGGCATCAACGTCGAAACCCTTGATGTCCGAGCTGCCGATATTCTCGACGTAAAGCGAGCTGTTGTTGTTCGAATCAAACCCGAAATGCGAGACCTGCTGGTTCGTGTACTTCCAGTAGAAGCCTTCGAGGTTCAGTTGCACGCGGTTGTCGAAAAAGCGATTTTTCGAGCCGATCGTGAACGCTTTGATAAATTCGGGATCGAAGGTTTCGCGCCCGGTCGTGTTGTTGAAACCGCCGCTGCGGTAACCGGTTTCGTAGCTTGCATACAGAAGCGACGTCGGCGCGAGCTCATATTCCGCCGCCAGCCGATACGTCAGGCGGTCGGTCGACGATGTCCGGTTGAAGGCAAGCTGGGTGTAGAACAAGCGGTTGCCGAAGTTGCCGAAGGCGACCGAGTTCGGCGGCCCCGGTGCAACCGGCAGTGTGATCAGCGTGCGCAATTGTTCAAACGTCTCGGCCACCGGGACGGTGGGTCCGCCGAAACAGCCCGGCCCGGCGGGGGGCGGTGGGCGCGTACAGATCTCGATCAGCGTCTGCGCGAGCGTATCGAAGCGCTTGCGATCCTGCGTATAGCGCGCGCCGCCGACGAGGCGAAACTGATCCGACAGGTTCGCGACCAGCCGGCCGAACACCGCCGACGACTTGGTCCCGGTCGTATATTTCTGGAACGGGTTCACCTGATATTGCGCGAAATTATAGGTGACCTTGATCGATTCATCGAAATAGTAACCGCCGATCAGCCAATCGATCGGTCCGACGCGTTTGCCATCGAGACGAAGCTCGGTGCTGAACTGTTCGTCATGTTCGCGCGACCGGCCGCCATTGAACGCCGGGCCGTTGAAGCGGACGTTGAGCCGCGCATCGCGAAACGCCGGAATAAAGGTGAACTTGCCGATCCCGGTATCAAGCTCGAATTCGGCGTTCGCACCGATATAGTCGTTGTCGAGAAACGGATACGTGTATGTTTGCGGATTGATGAACGCGCCGGGAATGACGAGGCGCGACTGAAGGGCGATCTGTTGCGGCGAATGTAGGCCACTATAAGGATTGAAGCCGGTCGGCGTGTAGGTGTAATTGGCAATCGAAGTCGCGGTCGCAGGCGAGCCCGGCGTATACGCGATGATGCCGTCAAGCGAGGCCCCAGGCCCAACGCCACCCTGATGCGAATAATCGACCGAAAAACGCGCGGTGAAGTTGTCGGTCAGCTGGCCCATCAGCTGGACGCGCAAACCCGATCCCTTTTCATCGTTGGTGCCGTCGCTGTTGTAGCCGCTGGCGTCGACGACCTTGCCTGAAATGCGGATCGCGCCGTCGGCACCGAGCGGCGCGTTGACGGCCCCTTCGATGTCGAGCGCGTCGAAACGTCCGTACGACGCGCTGACGTACCCCGAAAACTCGCCCGCTTTTGGCTTGACGGGAATGACGTTGACGGCACCGCCGGTTGCATTCCGGCCGTAGAGGATCCCCTGCGGCCCCTTCAGGACCTCGATCCGCTCGACGTCGTAGAAAGTCAGCGTCGTCGAGGTCGGACGACCGATGTAAACCCCGTCATAGTTGAATGCGACGGCGGGATCGGCGGCGGCATTGACTGTGAAGTTGCCGACGCCGCGGATGTAGAAACTGGTATTGGAGCCCCCCGCCTTGGTCACGATCAACGCTGGTGCGGCGGCGTTCAATGCGCCTGCGTTGATGATCCCGGTGCGCAGGAGTTCGCCCGCACCAACCACGTCGACTGCGATCGCTGCGCGCTGGAGATTTTCCGAACGACGCTGTGCAGTCACGATGATGTCGCTCAAGCCGGTGGATTCGTCGGCCGGCACTGCACTCTGCGCAAACGCCGGCATCGCAACAGCCGCGATCGCGATCGTCGAAACGCCCGTCACAAATGTACGCGCGCGCGCCAACAGCTTGAAACTGGTCATATCGTCCTCCCCAGAGAGCGTCGCCTTAAGCGATCATGATCGTCGATTATGCGGAACTATATAGCCAAGTCAATATCAATGTATCGTAGTCTGGCACTATCTGCCCACATTGCGGTCATTCGCCCGCGACTGGGTTGCGCAGCGATCCGACACCCTCGATATCGACCGTCACGGTGTCGCCGGTAACGAGCCATACCGGAGGCTCGCGGCGGGCACCGACGCCGCCCGGCGTTCCGGTGAGGATAACGTCGCCGACGCCGAGCGGCGTAAATGTCGACAGGTAAGCGATGATGACGGGGATGGGGAAGATCATCTGCGCAAGGCTGGCATGCTGCATCACTTCGCCGTTGACCCGTGTCGTCAGCGTTACAGCGTCAAGATCGGCGATTTCGTCGGGCGTCGTCAGCCACGGGCCGAGACCGCCGGTTGCCGGGAAATTCTTTCCCGGGGTGAACTGCCCCGTGTGGCGCTGCCAGTCGCGCACCGACGCGTCATTGGCGCAGGCGAAACCGGCGACATGCCCCATCGCGTCGCCCGCATCGATCATGCGACCGGGCTTGCCGATCACCACGGCGAGCTCGCCTTCATAGTCGAGCATCGTTGACACGTTCGGGCGAACGATCGGCGCTTCATGGCCGATCAGCGTGTCGGCAAAGCGCGTGAAGATCGAGGGGTGCCCGACGCGCGGACCGTTTGTTTCGATCCGGTGCTCTTCATAATTATGTCCGACGCAAAAGATCTTGCCCGGACGCGGAATGACGGGAAGAAGCGTCACCTCCGCCAGTTCGCGCCTGGGTGCATCGTCCGTCGGCGGAAAGCCGGTCGCAAGCGCGGCGACAAGATCGGGCACTTCAGACGTGCCGAGATCGGCAAACGCCGTTTCGGAAAGCATCACGCCGAAACTTTCGCGACCGGCGTGCGTAAAGCTGAGATATCTCACGGTCTGTCTCCATCGAACACGAAGCGAAAATTCCCTTCTGCGGCCTGAAGTCGAGCGACCTGCTTGTTCGACAGACCCCAATGATCGATACGGCCGGCTGGCCAAGTCCAGTCGGAAGGTTCGCCGGTAGGATAGTCCTCTGCCACGGTCTCGACTGCGGTCGAGAATTCGATGACGGCCCCGAATGGCGCGATGAAATACGCAAATATATTTGCGCCCGGCCCGTGTCGTCCAGGACCCCATGCTGGGGCAAAGCCGGCGTCGCGCATTCGTCCGATCCCGCGCATCACCGCGTCGATATCGGCCATCTCGAAGGCGATATGATTAAGCGAGGTATAGCCCGCGCGCGCAAACGCGATCGAATGATGCGACGCGTTGCATCGCACGAACACCATTCCTGCGGTTCGATCCGACACCGTAAAGCCAAAGATGCGCTCGGTCATCTGCGCGTTGGCTTCCGCATCGCGTGCGTTGAGGACGACATGGGTCAGTCGCACCGGCGCATCGTGACTGCTTTGCGGAGCGACGCCGCTGCACCCTGACAGAAAGCGAAAGCGCTCGCCATCGGGTAATGTCACGAGAATGCCGGCGCCGCCCCCGGGGTCGTCGCTTTCGACCGGGCAACAGGAAAGATGCGCAGTCGCCGCGCGCGCCGTGATTTCGTTTATACGGTCGGGGTCGGTAACGAAGGTGACGCTCGCCACGGCCGCGATCTCGGCTTCGCGGAG
Source organism: Sphingomonas sp. (assembly GCA_965249015.1). GTDB lineage: Bacteria > Pseudomonadota > Alphaproteobacteria > Sphingomonadales > Sphingomonadaceae > Sphingomonas_O. Next base: position 697,317 of record CBDFLB010000003.1, read on the forward strand.
TGCAATCAGATAAGGCCGGGTGGACGTGCCGCGGACGGCATGCCCGCCAGCCGCAGCCAGCGCGCCCCAGGGCTTGACCAGAAACTGTACCGCACGCGCCGCCTCCGGCAATTCGAGTTCGATACTGCGCAATTCCATCATCGATTACCCGCACGATTGATCGACCAGTTATTTCCGATCATGATCGTTTGCAATGAAAGGATTAGCACGGGCGTGATCGGCTGACATTCCGGGCCGTGGTTGAGACTAGCCCTGAAGGATCGCCAGCAGCGGCGGCGTCGCATCGCAGGCCTTGATGGCACGATCGCCGATCCCAGAAAGCGTTACGCCCAGAAGCCGGATACCCATGCGCAGCGGAAATTGACGCGACAGAAGCTCGGCACTGACCTCCTTTAGCGAACGCTCGCTTGCGATGGCTGCGGGCAGCGAACAGGCGCGCGAAATGGTCTGGAAATCGCCAAACCTGACCTTCAAGGTGACCGTTCGCCCGCGCACCCCCGATCGTTCGATCCGTGTCCAGGCCGCATCGACCACCCGGCCGAGCGCCGCGTCGAGATCGCCGGGGTCGCTCAGATCGTTGGCGAAGGTGCGTTCAGCGCCGACCGATTTGGCATTGCGATGCGACCGGACCTGCCGCTCGTCCAGGCCCTGCGACGCATTGGCAAGATAGCTTGCGCTCGAGCCGAAGTGCGTCTGGAGTTTCTCCAGCCCATAGGCGCGAAGGTCGGCACCCGTCCGGATGCCCAATCGCTCCATTTTCGCCGCCGTCACCGGGCCGACACCGTAAAACCGCCGAACGGGTAGCCGGGCGACGAATTCGGGGCCGCGATGCGGCGGCACGATACAAATGCCGTCGGGTTTGTTTTCGTCGGACGCCATCTTGGCGATGAACTTGTTGTACGACACGCCCGCCGACGCGGTCAGCCCCGTCTCTGCCCGAATGCGCGCGCGGATCGCCTCGGCGATGGCGCGGGCCGAACCGAGCCGACGCTGGTCACCGGTCACGTCGAGATAGGCTTCGTCGAGCGACAAGGGCTCGACCAGATCGGTGTAGTCGGCAAAGATCGCGCGTATCTGTTGCGACACGGCGTGATAGACCTCGAAGCGCGGCTTCACGAAGACGAGTGACGGACAGCGGCGCAGCGCCGTCACCGACGGCATGGCCGATCTGACGCCGAACGCGCGTGCCTCGTAACTTGCCGCGGCCACGACGCCGCGGGCGTTACGCGAACCAACCGCGACCGGCAGGCCGCGCAGTGCCGGATTGTCGCGCTGTTCGACCGATGCGAAAAACGCGTCCATGTCGACATGAATGATCTTGCGCTGACGAGACTCGCAATCGGCCGACATGGCGGAACATTAGGTGATCATCGGGCCGTTCGCCAGCAAAACATCATTGGGGAGCGACGCTTGGCGCGCTGAACGAGCTACCGCAAAAGACGCTTCATACCTTCGCCCAGTGGCGGAGCAGATTGTGGTAAACATGCGTCAGGCGGTCGATGTCGGGATCGGTTGCGCTACGCCCGGCCGAGAGCGCCTGGATCGACTGGTCGAGGTCGAAAAGCATGGCGCGGGCGCCGTCGTCGGCGACGGCGCTTTGTATCCAGGTGACGGCGCAGACACGCGTCCCGCGCGTAACCGGCGTCACTTGATGCAGGCTCGAGGCGGGATAGACCACCATGTCGCCTGCCGCGAGCTTGATCGCCTGTCCGCCGAAGCGATCCTCGATGATCAGTTCGCCGCCGTCATAATCTTCGGGGGCGGTCAGAAATATCGTTGCCGCAAGGTCACTCCGCGTCGTCCTGCCCGCGTCGGGCAATCGCATGAGTGCCGAATCGACGTGCGTGCCATAGTGCCCACCGTCGGCGTAGGCGTTGAACATCGGTGGCCAGATCGTCTCGGCGAGTGAAGCTGACACGAACAGCGGGTGGCGACCGAGTTTGGCGAGGATCGCATTGCCGAGCTCGCGGCCGATCGGATCATCGCGATCGACCTGCTGGTTCTGCTTGACTGCGGCCGAGCGTGTTCCTGCGGTCTGCGCGCCGTCGACCCAGCGCGCGCGACCGAGTGTGGCACGGAAAGCGGCAACCTCGTCAGCGTCGAGAAGATGCTCGATGATGGTCAGCACAGCGGTCGCGCCGCCTAAAACTTGCCGCTGAGCGTCAGGCGCACCGTGCGCCCGTCGCCGAGATACGCGAAACTGCCCGAGCGATACGCCGCCACATAATAGCGCTTGTCGGTCAGATTGAGAACGTTCGCCCGGACCGTCAGATCATCGCCGAGTTTGTAGCTCGCGAAGAGGCCGTAGGTCGTGTAATCGGGAATGCGGATCGAATAGGCATTGAATGCGCTGTTGAATGCGGCACCCGTATCAGGCTGTCCGCCGTACATCGCGCTCTGATAGGTGACGTTTCCGCCGGCCGCGAGCCGGTCTGTCGCCTGGTAGCGAAGCTGCACATCGGCCGTGTTGTCGGCAAAATTGGCGATGCGTCGCCCGACCGATGCCGGGTCGACGAGCGAGCGCAACACCTTCGATTTCATGATCGCGACCCCAATCTGCCCGCTCAGGCGAGCGGTGATGTTACCGGCGAGCCCGAGCTCGACACCGCGCACGCGCAGCTTGCCCGAGTTGAGCGATCCGGTCGAAAGATAGCTGTTCGTACCGCCTTCGAAGATGTCGCGCTTGATCGTCTGGAAGATCGACGTGGTCAGCAAAAGCCGGCTGCCGAACAGGTCGAGCTTGGTTCCGAGTTCGAAATTGTCCGACCGTTCGGGTTTGCCCTGATAGATCGCCTCGCCGCCCACGATGACGCTGCACAGGCCACCATATCCGCAATTCGTCCCCACGTCCGATTCACCACCGTTGATGTCGGCAGCGCTTGCATAGGCGACATAGGCGATGCCGAGCGGCGCCTTATAGGTCAGCGCGCCGTTAAAACTCCAGATCGTTCCGCTGTAATTATAATCGAACGAGGGCGCGCCGGTGGCGATGTTGTTCGTCACCAGCTGGTAATCGAAACTGTCGAAACGCGCGCCGCCGCTGATGTTCAGCCACTCGGCAAGGTCGATGCTGTCCATCAGGTAACCGGCGGCGGTCTGAACCGTCCACGTCGTGGCCGGAAGCGCCGACCGGCTGATGCCGCTGCGCTGCCATAGCGACGCGCGGTTCGCCAGCAAGTTGCCTTTGCCATCGGTCACGCACCAGGCGTTCGCGACGGTGCCGGTGCCGCTGACACAGTTCGGTGCGCCGGTGATCGTGTAGGCATAGCCGCTGGCCGAAGTCGGTGTCGCGACGAGCGCCGTCGGCGATGGGTTGAGCGCACCGAAACGATTGTCGACGGCATAGGTCGTATACTCGACCCCGGCGACGACGCTGTGCTTGAGCCCGCCTGTCGCAAACTCGCCGACAAGATTCAGCCGGTCGGCGAAGAAGTCGATCGCCTGCCATCCTGCCCGCGACGTCGAGATCCGATAGTCGAGCGCGCCCGGGGCAAGCGGATCGCCCGCGCCACGATTGAAGCGCGTGATCGAGCTGTTGACGTAGCCGTTGGTCGTTCGCCCGTAACGCGCGGTGTTCTCGATCCGGAACCCATCGAAGGCTTCGACGCGGACGCGTCCGGTGACGACGTCGACGCTGGCATTCTGAAAATCCTCATCCTGCGCATAAGGGGGAATATCGTAGAACGGCTGCCCGCCCGCAGACACGTTGGCGATCGCCTGACCCAGATCCTGACGGTCGCGCACGGTCAGATGATAATAATCGACCAGAAAATCGACCTTTTCGGACAATTTGAAAATCGCAGCGACCGCCGCGCCGAACCGCTCGCGCTTTGCGGGGCCGCGATTTGGGACATGCTCGTCGGTGAACAGCACGTTCGCGCGGATCGCGAAATTGTCCGACAGTCGCCAGTTGCTGTCCAGCGTGCCGCGGAAATGATGCGCGCTCCCGCCGGTCAGTTCGACCGCGTTGAAACTATAGTCGGTCTGCGCCTGCTTGCTGATGACATTGACGGCTCCGCCTGACGCACCGCGCCCGGCGAACGTCGCGCTCGGCCCGTTGGTTATTTCGATCTGTTCGATCGCAAACGTCTCGCGCGACTGCAGCCCCGGATCGCGCAGCCCGTCGACGAACACGTCGCTTTTCGCTTCCTGGCCACGGATGATGTAACGATCGCCAAAGGCATTGCCGTTTTCGCCGGTGCCGACGGTCACGCCCGGCTGTGCGTCGATGATCGCGCGCAGGTCGTTGCGCCCCGATTCAAGAATCTGGGTTTGCGTGACGACCTGGATCGTCGCCGGGGTTTCGGCAAGTGGCTTTACGCGGCGGTTGTCGCCCGAGACGCGCGCCTTATAGGGCGCTCCTTTTTGCGTGTACGGATTGACGTCGGCGACGCGGTCTTCGATCTTCAAAGTCTCGAGTTCGACCTCTTGGGCTTCGTCGGCTTTCTGCGCAAAGGCGGGGCCCGCCAGCAACGCTGCCGTCATGCCGAGCACGGCGGCTGCGCCCGGCTGGCGCAGGCTGATCGGGCGAACGACCCCTTGGCGTGACACTGTCATTCTTTGATCTACTTTCAGCTGGTTCGGAGGGAATAATCGATCGGCAGCGACACGGTGATCCGGTCGCGCTGCATCGATGCCGGCATGCGCGGCAACGGCGCGACGCGCTGCATCAGGTCGAGCGTGGCGGCATCGAGGATCGCATGCTGGCTGCTGCGTTTGATCGACACGTCGGATACCGCGCCTGCCCGATCCACTGTGAAGCGGACCGTCACGACCCCCTGCTGACGCGCCTTGCGCGCCTCGACCGGATAGACTTTGCGGCGGTTGAGATGCGCGCTGATGAGCGCGAAATAATCGACCTCCTGTTGCTTTGCTCTCTTATCGTCGCCGGGTGCAGGCGCAGCGGCGCTCACCGCTGCGGTCTGCGCGATCACCGGCTGTGGAGAAGGCGGTCCGATCGGTGCGGCGACACGCGGCGTGATCACGGGAAGCGGAACCGGCGTCGCATCCGCCGGGCCCGGCGCGCGGGGCAGCGGGATCGAGGCCGGCGGTGCGACCTCTGACCGGGACGGCGCGGTCGCCTCAACCGGCTGCGTCGCCGGCGACACGGCCGCTTCGGACGGTCGCGGCGCTTCTGGCGGAAGTTCGACAAGGACGACGGGCTCGGAAACGACCGGATCGACCGGCCTCGTCCATGCCAGGATCATCAGTGCGACCGACACATGTACCGCAACCGCGCAGGCCCCTGCGACCGCCCACTGTCGGCGTTCGCCGTTCGAGACCGCGAGAGACGTCACTGCGCGCGTGCGCTTTCGACCCCGACGAGCGCAACGTGCAAATAACCTGCCGCACGCAGCCCGTTCATCGCGCGCATGATGGCGTCGTAGGTGACCGTCTTGTCGGCGCGAAGAAATATGCGCTGTTCGCGATCGCCGCGCGTCGCAGTGACGATCGCGCGACCAAGATCGCTCTCGGCCACGACACGCTCGCCGACCAGCATCCGCTTGTCGGCCTGGATCGACAGGAACACGGGCGCGTCGGGTTTGGGGGCAGGACGCGCGCTCGAAACCGGCAGATCGACCTTTACATCGACCGTCGCCAGCGGCGCTGCGACCATGAAGATGATCAGGAGCACGAGCATGACGTCGATGAACGGTGTCACGTTGATCTCATGCGCGATGGCAAGATCGTCGCTGTCGCTCGATCGCCGCAGTGTCATTGCCTAGAACCCCCGGCCCGTCGCCGCGCCGCGGCTGAGATCGCGCGAGACGAGCCGCAGCAGCGCGGCCGCCGTGTCGGCGACAAGCGCCCGGTGCGCCGCGATCGCTCGTGCGAAATGATTGTAGATCACGACGGCGGGGATTGCCGCGACGAGGCCGAGTGCGGTTGCCAGCAATGCTTCGGCGATTCCGGGGGCGACGACGGCAAGGTTGGTCGTCTGTTTCTCGGCGATCCCGATGAAACTGTTCATGATCCCCCATACGGTCCCGAACAGCCCGACGAACGGTGCCGTCGCTCCGATCGTCGCCAGGGTCGAGACGCCGCGGGTCAACCGCCTCGCGACCGCCGCTTCATGACGTTCGAAACGCGAGATAATGCGTTCCTTGACGCCATCGGCATCGCCCAGCACGTCCTTCGACAGGATCAGCTCGGCGATCGCTTCGACTGCCAACGGCGACGTGCTGATCCGTGCATCGCTCCGCGCTTCGTCCAACGAAGCGATCTTCAGGACCGCGTCATGCCTATCCTGCTCGGCCACCTTTGCCTTGCGGAGCTCGATCGACTTGGCGATCAGGACGGTCCACGTGATCAGCGATGCGATCATCAACCCGATGATCACGAGCTTCACGATCCAGTCGGCCTGGACGAACATCTGGCCTACGGACAGGTTGCGCGGAACAACCGACGTTTGCGCGAAGGCTGGTGCCGACCCGCCAGCTGCGGCGGCAACCGCAAAAATCATACGCGTGCAGAACCACGGAAGACGGAACATCGGGCATCCAGATATGAGCTACCCAGCATTCTATTGCGAACGTCTCGCAACTTCAAGAGTTTTTGCAAATGGTTCGCAAGTGCAATGCGCCATGCAATTCAGACGGTGAAACTTTCCCCACAGCCGCATGCGCCCTTGGCATTGGGGTTCTCAAAGACGAACCCCGCGGTGAAATCATCCTCGACCCAGTCCATCCGGCTGCCGATCAGATAGAGAATCGAGCCACCGTCGACGAAGAACGTGCCGCCGGGGGTCTCGATTTTCTCGTCGAAGGCGACGGCTTCGGTGACGTAGTCGACCGAATAGGCAAGCCCCGAACAGCCGCGGCGGGGTGTCGACAGCTTTACGCCGATCGCGTCGGCCGGGGCCCTGGCCATCAAATCGGCAATCCGCGCTTCCGCCGACGCCGTCAGCGTCAGCGCCGCGGGCCGGCTGCGGGTCGTGGTGGTCATAGCATTCCCAATTCGAGTTTGGCCTCATCGGTCATCTTGCCCGGATCCCAGGCCGGGTCCCAGACGAGATTGACCTCGGCAACGCCGACGCCGGGCACCGCACCGACGCGCATTTCGACCTCCATCGGCATCGTTTCGGCGACGGGACAATTGGGCGTGGTCAGCGTCATCGATACGGTGACATGGCCTTCATCGACCTCGACGCCGTAGATCAGCCCGAGGTCATAGATGTTGACCGGAATTTCAGGGTCGAAGATTTCCTTCAGCGCTTCGATGACGTTTTCATAGAGGTCGCCGCCGGGTTCGCCGGCCGCGAGTTTTGGGGGCTCAGCTTTGAGAAACCCGTCGAGATAATCCCGTTTGCGTTCGTATTCGACGCGCGCCTTCGGGGGCGATTCGACGCTTTCGACTTCTTCGATTCTCATCCGAACAGCTTCCTTACCCGCGCGATCCCGCGCACCAGCGCATCGATGTCGGCGGCGTCGTTGTATATTCCAAAACTCGCGCGCGCCGTCGCATCGACGCCAAGATAGGCCATCAGCGGCTGGCAGCAATGGTGACCCGCGCGGATCGCGACGCCTTCTTCGTCGAGGATCGTGCCGACGTCGTGCGGATGCACGCCCTGCACATTGAACGAAACGATGCCGGCCGAGTCTTCGGGACCGTAAAGCGTCACCGCGTTTATCGAGCGCAGCGCGTCGCGACACACTCCGACGAGCGTGGTTTCGTGCGCGTGGATCGCGTCGAGGCCGATCGACCCGACATAGTCGATCGCCGCTGCAAGACCGATCGCTTCGACGATCGCGGGCGTCCCCGCTTCGAAACGCGCAGGCGGCGGTGCGAAAGTGGTGCGCTCGAACGTCACCTTGTCGATCATCGCGCCGCCGCCCTGCCACGGCGGCATGCGCTCGAGATGCTCGGCGCGCGCCCAGAGAACGCCGATCCCGGTCGGGCCGTAAAGCTTATGACCCGAGAAGACATAGAAATCGGCCAAAGGTGAGCCAAAGTTTAGTCCAAGGCGCGGCACCGCCTGGCACCCGTCGAGGAGCAGCTTGGCACCGACACGGTGGGCGATTTCCGCCGCCCGCCCGACATCCAGGATCGAGCCCAAGACATTGGAAACATGGGCAAATGCAACGATCTTATGTGCAGGCGTCAGCATCGCTTCGGCGGCGTCGAGGTCGATGCGGCCATCGGGCGTCAGCGGGCAGACATCGACTCCCCACCCCGCCAACTGCCAGGGCACGATGTTCGAGTGGTGTTCGAGCTGGCTGAGCAGGACGCGCCCCTTGTCGGGCCAGCTGTGCGCCACAAGGTTGATGCCCTCGGTCGCGCCGCGCGTGAAGACGATCTCGTCCTCGCGCGCGCCGACGAAGGCGGCCACCCGGCGGCGCGCGGCTTCGTAAGCGAGCGTCATGTCGGCCGACCGCGCGTAGACGCCGCGGTGGACAGTCGCGTAGTCCGCCCCCATCGCGCGCACGGTCGCGTCGATCACCGCCTGCGGCTTCTGCGCGGTCGCGGCGGTGTCGAGATAGTGCCAGTTGTTCGCGAGACCAGGGAAGTCGTGGCGCAACAGTCCAAACCCGTTCGGGCTGAGCTTGTCGAAGCCCCGTCCTTCTTCTGCGCCACCAGCTGACGAGAAAGACAGCCCTCCGACAGGCTCAGGGCGAACGGTGTTTGTGATAAGATCGCTCACCCCAGCCTCTCCAGTGCCGCCAGCGCCGCCGCTTCGAGTTCGCCCTGCGCCGCCGCGCCGTCGAACACCTCGGCAACGAACGCCTGCAGCAGCAAGGTCTGCGCTTCTGCTGGCGGAATGCCGCGCGCGGCGAGGTAGAACAGCGCGTTGCGGTCGAGTTCGCCGACGGTCGCGCCGTGCGCGCATTTGACGTCGTCGGCGTAGATTTCGAGTTCGGGCTTGGCGTTGGCGGTTGCGGTGCGGGAGAGCAGCATGGCTTTGACCGATTGGACGCTGTCGGTCTTCTGCGCGTCGCGGGCGACCGCGACCTTGCCGAGATAGGAGCCGGTCGCTGAGCCGCCGAGAACGCTGCGCACCACCTGACGGCTGGTCGCGTTCGGTTCGAGGTGGCGAAGGGTGGTGACAATTTCGAGATTCGCCGATCCGCCGCCGACCTGCACCGCGCCAAATTCGAAATGCGCGCCGTTGTGGAGCGTAACGTCGATCGCGATCCGGCCATAGGCGGCGCTCGCGTTCAGGACGTGCAAATCCATCCGCGCCCCTGCTTGAAGCGTGACTGCGAAGTCATGAATGCCGCTCTGGGCGATGAGGTGACGCGCGAGGGCCTCGCCCGGCGGGACCGCAATCACCGTCGCGGTGGGCACCGGCCACAAGCGCGCGACAGCCTTCATATCGCTGTATCGCCATGCTTCGTCTTTTCGGGTCGGGGGCGCTCTCACGGCAGGCACGCTCCCTTTGTGCCTTCGTGCCTTCGTGCGAATTCACTCTGATGCGGTGAGAGAGTGAATTCGCACGAAGGCACGAAGGCACGAAGAAGAAAGTAAAAAGGATTAGAGCCTGCGGCGCTTGGTTCTGTCACGCCGCCAGTTCCCGATATCCCTCACGCTCCAGTTCATGCGCGAGTTCGGGTCCGCCGGTGCGGGTGATTTTGCCGTCGCTCAGCACATGGACGAAATCGGGGCGGACATAATCGAGCAGGCGCTGGTAATGGGTGATCAGGAGCACCGCCTTGTCGGGCTTGCGCATGATCCGGTTGATGCCGTCGCCGACGACACGCAGCGCATCGATGTCGAGGCCGCTGTCGGTTTCATCGAGGATCGCGAGCGCGGGGTCGATGATGCCCATCTGCACCATCTCGTTGCGCTTCTTCTCGCCGCCCGAAAAACCGACATTCACCGGGCGCTTGAGCATCTCCATGTCCATGCCGAGCGCTGCGGCCTGTGCGCGCGCGATCTTGAGGAATTCGGCGCCGGAGAGCGGGGGCTCGCCGCGATGCTTGCGCTGCGCGTTGAGTGCCTCGCGCAGGAACTGGACGTTCGACACGCCGGGGATTTCGACCGGATATTGGAAGCCGAGGAACAAGCCTGCCGCCGCGCGTTCGTGCGGGGCGAGGACGAGGAGGTCTATTGTTTGCTCTGTGCTCCGGCGAAAGCCGGAGTCCTGTTCGCCATCTCCAAGGCTCCGGCCTTCGCCGGAGCACAGCGGGGGCGTGTACATCACCGACCCCCCCGTCACCTCATACCCCGGCCTTCCGGCCAGCACATAACCGAGCGTCGACTTCCCCGCGCCATTCGGCCCCATGATCGCATGGATCTCCCCAGCGTTCACGCTGAGCGTCAGCCCCTTGAGGATCGGCTTGTCACCGACGCTGGCGTGGAGGTTATTGATTTGGAGCATTTAAAACCTTTGGAACAACCCAATTGTCTGGGAGCACATCAAAATCGTCGAACAACCGCCAACCTTCGCCATCGGCCTGAAACGACGCCAAGCTCCATTCAGGCGGGTCAGGCCACCCAAACCAATCCCGATCAAAGAGAAACCACTTCTTTCCCAAAAACTCGGCTACGAAGCCAGTTCCGTTTCTGCGGACCCAATCGAAATCATCGCCCAATCTTTCGACTGGAGGCCAATCATGCGCCTCCGCGTTACGCCAGTCGACCGCCGGCCAAGCGTCGGAGCGAGAGGCGGATTGAGTAGGGCTGATGTTAAACCATTTTGCGAAACGCGAAGGCATCACCCCACACTCCCCTCAAGCGAAATCCCCAGCAACTTCTGCGCTTCCACCGCAAATTCCATCGGCAGTTGCTGCAGCACTTCCTTGGCGAAGCCGTTGACGATCAGCGCGACGGATTCCTCGGCATTCAGGCCGCGTTGCATTGCGTAGAACAGCTGGTCGTCGCTGATCTTGCTGGTCGTCGCCTCATGTTCGATCTGCGCGCTGGGGTTGCGGACCTCGATATAGGGGACGGTGTGCGCTCCGCTCAATGACCCGAGCAGCAGCGAGTCACACTGCGTGAAGTTGCGCACGCCTTCGGCATTCGGCGCTACCCTCACCAGGCCGCGATAGGTGTTGTTGCTATGTCCGGCGCTGATGCCCTTTGACACGATGGTCGAGCGCGACCCCTTGCCGTTGTGGATCATCTTGGTGCCGGTGTCGGCCTGCTGGTAATTGTTGGTCACCGCGACCGAATAAAATTCGCCCACGGAATTTTCGCCGTTGAGGACGCACGACGGATATTTCCATGTCACCGCGCTGCCGGTTTCGACTTGCGTCCAGCTGACTTTGCTGTTCCGCCCCTGACACAAGGCGCGCTTGGTGACGAAATTATAGATGCCGCCTTTCCCCTCGGCGTCGCCGGGATACCAGTTCTGCACGGTCGAATATTTGATCTCGGCATCGTCGAGCGCGACGAGTTCGACCACCGCCGCGTGAAGCTGGTTCTCGTCGCGCATCGGCGCGGTGCAGCCTTCGAGATAGCTGACATAGCTGCCCTTGTCGGCGACGATCAGCGTGCGTTCGAACTGGCCGGTATTCTCGGCGTTGATGCGGAAATAGGTGCTCAGCTCCATCGGGCAGCGCACGCCCTCGGGGATGTAGACGAAGGTGCCGTCGGAGAAGACCGCGCAATTGAGCGTCGCGAAATAATTGTCGCGCATCGGCACGACCTTGCCGAGCCATCTGCGGACGAGATCGGGATATTCCCTGATCGCTTCGGAGATGCTCCGGAAGATAACGCCAGCGCGCTCGAGTTCGGCGCGGAACGTTGTCGCGACGCTCACGCTGTCGAACACCGCATCGACCGCGACTCTACGCGCGCCCTCGACGCCCGCGAGCAATTTTTGCTCCTCGATCGGAATACCGAGCTTTTCGTACACGCGCAGGATTTCGGGATCGACCTCGTCGAGCGATCCCAGTTTCGGCTTCGCCTTGGGCGCGGCGTAATAATAGGCGTCCTGATAATCGATCGGCGCGATCTCGAGCTTGGCCCAGTCGGGGGCTTCCATCGTCTGCCACATGCGGAACGCCTTCAGCCGCCAGTCGAGCATCCACTGCGGCTCGTTTTTCTTGGCGCTGATGAAGCGGACGGTGTCTTCGGTGAGGCCCTTTGGCGCAAAGTCGGTTTCGATGTCCGACGACCAGCCATGCTCGTAATCGGCGACCTGATCGGCAGCGGCGATCGCCTGTGCGTTACTCGCCATCAGCGCGCGCCCGCCAGGGTGGTGAGCGAAACGCCCGCCAGCGCGCCGCGCACGACGCCGTTGATCGCGCCCCAATGCGGCTTGGTCTGGCAATGCTCGTCGAGCGCGCAGTCGTGGCGCGCTTCGTCGACGCAGGTGGTCATGGCGATGGGGCCCTCGATGGCTTCGATGATGTCGGCAAGGCTGATGCATGACGCCGGGCGGGTGAGCTTGAACCCGCCGCCGGTGCCGCGCAGCGACGACAGCAAACCGGCCTGCGCGAGCCGCTGCATGAGCTTTTGCGCGGTCGGAAGCGGCACGCCGGTTTCGCTCGCCAGCAATGTCGCCGACAAACGCGCGCCGCACCCGTGTCGCGCAGCCGCGCTCATCATGACCACGGCATAATCGGCAAGACTGGACAAGCGCACGAGTCTCTAATCGGACCGATCGGGTCGGATTACAAGACCTCAGGTCTTGGTGACCAGTGGCGAAAGCCCGATAAACTCGGTGCGCTTGAGCGTCAGCGTGGCAAGCGTCGGCAGGTCGTCGGTGATCGTCTTGGGCGTAACGCCCGTGAAATGCTTGATCTCGCGGATGAAATGCGACTGATCGTAAAAGCCGTGGTCGACCAGTTCCTGCGTGCCTGCCTCGTGCTTGGCGAGCATGATTGCGGCCTTCAGCGCCCGATATTTGCGCGCGAGCAGCTTGGGCGGCGACCCGTAGATCGCCTTGCAATTGCGTTCGACCTGTCGCCGCGACAGGCGGGTCGCGATCACCAGCGCTTCGACGTCGGGCGACGGCGAGTCGGCGAGCCAGTCGTCGACGATCCGCGCGAAATCGAACGCGGCGCTGTGTCCTCGCGCGATCAGCTGGCGCGCGATCGCGCTTCCGATCAACACGCGTTGATCGAGAGTCGTGGTCGCGCGCATTTCCTCGAATGTCGTGAAGAGCCCTTTTCCGAACAGGTCGGTCGCATCGACGACGCGATTGACGAGCAGCGACGCTTCGAAATCGAGCAGGCTGCTCCACCCCGCCGGCAACAGTCCGGCACCAAAAGTGTGGACCGGGCCGACCACACGGATGCGCGTCGGCCCCGTCGTCGGGCCTATTATCTGCATCGCGGGCGCCTTCTGCTCAGTGCCGTCGGCAAAGGTGTAGGTGGCGTCGCTGCCCTGCAGCTGAAAGCGGACCTGCGCCAGATCGGCGCGCTCGACATCGTCAAAAACGGGCACGTCGGCGCGAAAGTCGTAAAATACCGACAGATGCTGCCGCAACGATTCGTCGGGCGTGGCATAGTCGAGTGTGATGGCCGCCATTCGCAACGCGCCCCGATAGTCTGCTCTATGTCGTGAACATGAGCACAATTTCACATTAAAGAAAAGCGGCCCGGCGCAGTTGCCTGCACCGGGCCGTAAGTGAAAAGGTTTCCCGAACTTTCATCCGGGAGCCCTTCGGGTCGCAAGGGTCTGCTACGCCTGCGGCATCGAGTCGTATTGGACAGAATCGACATTAACCCTTTTTTATGCGGTCTTTTTATGTCGCAATTTTTGACCCGCCCCTGACCGGCGGCTACCTGCGGTTCGATGCTCTACGCTTTTTTCCGCCGCGCCTTGTTCTCGGTCGATCCCGAACTCGCGCATCGGGCGACGATTGCAGCGTTGCGGATGTTGCCTTCGAAAGCGCCACGGTTCGACGCGTCGTTAGCAACGACGGTTGCGGGGCTGACCTTTCGCTCGCCGATCGGGCTGGCCGCGGGTTTCGACAAGGATGCCCGCGTTCCCGGAGCGATGCTTGGCCTCGGGTTCGGATTCGTCGAGGTGGGGACAGTCACGCCGCAGCCGCAAAGCGGCAATCCCAGGCCGCGCCTGTTCAGGCTTGTCGACGATGAAGGCGTCATCAACCGGATGGGGTTCAACAACGCCGGGCAAGCCGCCGCCCGGACACGTCTCGCCCGCCGCAGGTTTGATGGCATCGTCGGCGTCAACATCGGGGCCAACAAGGACGCCGTCGACCGGATCGCCGATTATATGACCGGCATCCGCCAGATGTCGGCGGCCGCCGATTATATTGCGATCAACGTGAGCTCGCCCAACACGCCCGGCCTGCGCGGACTGCAGGATCGCGATGCGCTCGACGCGCTCCTGGGCGCCGTCATGCCGTACCGCACGGTCCCAGTGTTCCTGAAGATCGCGCCCGACCTTGACGAACAGGCCATCGACGACGTCGCGGCGGTCGCGATGCGACGCGCTATCGACGCGATCATCATCGGCAATACGACGCTGTCACGCCCGACCTTGCGTTCGCACCGGCGCGCCGAAGCGGGCGGCTTGTCGGGCGCACCGCTGAAGGCGCTGGCGATGACAAGACTGCGCGCATTTCGCGCCGCCACCGGTGGTCGCCTGCCGCTGATCGCCGCAGGCGGGATCGACAGTGCCGTCGAAGCCTATGCCCGGATCCGCGCGGGCGCGTCGCTGGTGCAAATCTATTCGGCGCTGGTCTATCACGGGCCGGGGCTTGTGCGCGTCATGACTGAAGGTCTCTCGACGCTGTTGAAACGCGACGGGTTTGCGCACGTCGCCGACGCAGTGGGGGTAGACGCGATTTGACTTTGCCGCCTAGAGTCCGGGTCATGATCCGGTTGCTTATCGCGCTTGCCGCGCTCGTCCTCCCGCTTAATGCCTTTGCTTCGGGGGGCGTCGTCTCGTCGGCCGATCCGCGCGCGACCGAAGCGGGGCAGGAAATCCTTCGCGCCGGTGGCAGCGCGGCCGACGCTGCGATGGCGATGATGCTGGCGCTGACCGTGGTCGAGCCGCAGTCTTCAGGCATCGGCGGCGGCGGCTTCATCGTCTACCACGACGCGCGTACCGGGCGGGTCGCGACGATCGACGGCCGTGAAAAGGCGCCGGGTTCGGCCCGCCCGGATCAGTTCATGACGGGCGATGCGCCGACGCCGTTCATGAAAGCGTTTCCCGGCGGTCTGTCGACCGGCGTTCCCGGTAACATCCGCTTGATGGCACGCGCGCATCAGCGCTGGGGCAAGCTCCCCTGGGCGCGGCTGTTCGACCCGGCAATCCGGCTTGCGCAGGGGTTCGAGATCAACGCGACGCTCGCCGCCCGTCTGCGCGAGATCGCGCCGCTGTGGACCGACTTTCCTGCCGCCCGGGCGCTTTACTGGGAGGGCGGAAAGCCCAAGGTCGCCGGGATGATGCAGCGCAATCCGGCGCTCGCCGAGCTGCTGCGCAAGGTCGCGGCGGACGGGCCCGACGCCTTCTATACAGGAGCCCAAGGACAGGCGATCGTCGATGCGGTGGCGACGGCTGCACGCAATCCGACGTCGCTGACCTTGGAGGACCTGAGCGCGTACAGGGCACGCGATCGCGAAGCCGTCTGCGCCCCCTACCGCCGGTTCAAGGTGTGCGGCATGGGTCCGCCGTCGTCGGGCGCGACGACGATCCTGCAGATGCTCGGCATGATCGAACGCTTCGACATGAAGGCCTTCGGTCCCGACAGCCCGACGGCGTGGCACGTGATCGGCGAAGCGATGCAGCTCGCCTATGCCGACCGCGAGAAGTATCTCGGCGACGCCGATTTCGTGCGCGTGCCGGTCAACGGGCTGCTCGACCGGCGCTATCTGAAGCGCCGCTCGGCGCTGATTTCCGAGACCACTTCGCTTGCGACCTATGACGCGGGCGTCCCGCCGGGCGCAACCGCGCGAACGTCCGGCCTTTCCTCCGAAGTGCCGGCGACGACGCACTTCGTCGCCGTCGACGGGTCGGGCAACGTCGCATCGATGACCTCGACGATCGAGGGGCCGTTCGGCAGCCAGCTCGTCGCGAACGGATATTTCCTCAATAACGAGCTCACCGACTTCACCTTCACGCCCGTCCGCGACGGAGCGTCGGTCGCCAACGCGGTCGCGGCGGGCAAGCGGCCGTTGTCGTCGATGTCGCCGACGATCGTCTATGATGCAAAGGGCCGCGTCGTCCTCGCCGTCGGCTCGGCGGGCGGAAAGCGGATCATCATGCACGTCATGAAAACGCTCGTCGGCTTCATCGACTTCGGCATGAATGCGCAGGACGCGATCGCGCTGCCCAACATCTATTTCGGTGGACAGGCGTTGCTCGTCGAAAAGGGAACGAGGCTTGCCGCCATGCAAGGCGCGCTTGCCTCGCTCGGCCAGACGGTCGTCGTCAGCGATCTCGGATCGAAGCTGAACGCGGTCGAACGCGCTGGCAACGGCTGGCGCGGTGCCGCCGATCCGCGCGGACCCGGCACCGCGCTCAGCGAATAACCGCGACCGCAGGACCGGCGCGGCGTAGGAGGAGAGGGTGATGCGCGAATTCGAACATTTTCCAAACCTCGTGACGATGTTCTTTGCGCGCGCCGATGCTTTGGGCGACGCACCGTTTCTGTGGCACCGCGACGGGAAAAGGTGGATCGCGCGCAGCTGGAAAGAAACCGCTCTCGAAGTCTCCGCACTCGCCGCGGCGCTCCGGCGTCTTGGCATCGCGCGCGGCGACCGGGTGATGCTGGTGAGCGAGAACCGGCCCGAATGGTGCATCGCCGACCTTGCCATTATGGCGGCGGGGGCGGTGACCGTCCCGACCTATACGACCAACACCGAACGCGATCATGTCCACATCCTCCAGGATTCGGGGGCGAAGGCGGTCATCGTTTCGACTGCAAAGCTTGCCCGCACGTTGATGCCTGCTGTCATCCGGTCGACGATGTGCACGACGGTCATCGGCATCGAGGATCTGAAGATCGGTCAGTCGGGCGACGTCGAGTTCCACGACTGGGCGCGGATGCTGTCGGTCGAGATGGCCGACCCGGCGGCGACCGCGGCTGGGGCCGACTTCGCGCGCACCGACCTTGCCTGCATCATCTACACCAGCGGTACGGGGGGGAGCCCGCGCGGGGTGCGCCAGCATCACGGCATGATCCTCCACAATGTCGAAGGGTGCATCGATATCTTCCAGCATGACTTCGGTTGGGACGACGAAGTCTTTCTGTCGTTCCTGCCGCTTAGCCATGCCTACGAACATTCGGGTGGCCAGTTCCTGCCGATCGGGCTTGGCGCGCAGATCTATTATTCCGAAGGGCTCGAGAAGCTTGCGGCGAACATCGAGGAGGTCCGGCCGACGGTCATGGTGGTCGTGCCGCGCTTGTTCGAGGTGCTGCGCGCGCGCATCCTGAAGACGATCGACAAGTCGGGCGGGATCGGTCCGAAGCTCCTACAGCGTGCGTTGTCGCTCGGCGCCAAGGACCTGGGCAAGGGCATACCCTTTTGGGACAAGCCGGCCGATTTCTTTATCCGCAAGACATTGAGGCCGAAGGTACAGGCAAAATTCGGCGGGCGTATGAAGGCGCTCGTATCGGGTGGCGCGCCGCTCAACCCCGACATCGGGCTGTTTTTCCACGCTCTCGGGCTGCCGCTGATGCAGGGTTATGGCCAGACCGAGGCGGGGCCGGTCATCTCGTGCAACCGCCCGCGCGCAGGGATCAAGATGGACACCGTCGGTCCGCCGATGAAGAACACCGAAGTGCGCATCGCCGACGACGGCGAAATTCTCGTCCGCGGTGAGCTCGTCATGTCCGGCTACTGGAACAATCCGGCCGAGAGCGAGCGCGTGCTGGTCGATGGCTGGCTGCACACCGGCGACATCGGCCATCTCGACGCGAACGGCCGCCTGGTCATTACCGATCGCAAGAAGGACCTGATCGTCAACGACAAGGGCGACAATGTCGCGCCGCAGAAGATCGAGGGGATGCTGACGCTGCAGCCCGAAATCATTCAGGCGATGGTCGTCGGCGACCAGCGACCGCACCTCGTCGGCCTTGTCGTGCCCGATCCCGAATGGCTGATGGAGTGGGCGGTCGCGAACGACGAAGCGCCCGATTGCCGGCGCCTGTCGGACAGTCCCGCGGTCCAGCGCGCGCTGATGGCCGCGGTCGATCGCGTCAACGCCGACCTGTCGGTCACCGAAAAGGTGCGCCGCATCGCCGTCGTCTGCGATGCCTTCACCGTCGACAACGCGATGCTGACGCCGTCGATGAAAATCCGGCGTCACAAGATCCGCGAGCTCTATGGCCCGCGCCTCGACGCGCTCTACAAAGCCTGATCGTCACCCCTTCGGGCGGGTGTAGGGCGTGAATCCGGCGATCGCGCAGGCGCCGCCGTGGAACCCGCTGGTCCGGTCGACGAGGCGGACGATGTCGCCGCGACAAAGCTGCGAGCCGAAGACGTTTTGCCCAAGGATATAGTCGTTGTTGCCCGACGAACCGCACCCGGGCGCGTCGGCGAGGAAATACCGGTCGCGCCCCGAGCGATAAAGAATGGCATCGCGGAAAATCTCGCTGCTTTGCGCCTCGTCGAGGCGAATACAGTTCTGCGACTTGCCGGCGACTTTTCCCGACAGCGCGACCCCGAGTTTCGGGTCGGGGCCCTGCGCTGTTCGTGCCGTCGTCGCGCAGCCGCCCAGAATCAACAGCGGCAGGATGAAGCGGACCATGATCATCTCCTTTATCCTTTGAAACTGTCCTTTGCCGCGCGTCGTTCCGCAAGCACCGCGATAGTTTGCGCCCGCATGAACGGATTGGTCGCGCGTTCGAGCGCGATCGTCGTCGGGACGGTCGCCTCGCCGCGCGAACGCGCCGCATCGACATCGGCCATGCGCGCGACGATGGCCAGATTTTCCGGCTCCGCGACGAGCGCATAACGGCCGTTGCTCTGTGTGTATTCATGCGCGCAATAGACGATCGTGTCGTCGGGAAGCGCTTCGAACGCGCGCATGTTCGCAAACATCTGCGCCGCCGTCCCTTCGAACAAGCGGCCACACCCCATCGCGAACAGCGTGTCCCCGACGAAGGCGACGTTTTCGGTCGCGAAGTGAAATGCGATATGCCCGGCGGTGTGTGCGGGAACGTTCAAAACCGTTGCTTGCGTCGCGCCGAACCGCACGACGTCACCGCCGCGGACCTGAATGTCGAGCGTCGGGATACGCTCGGCCTCTGCAGCAGGGCCCACGATCGTGCAGCCCGTCGCATCCCTGATCGCCGCGTTGCCGCCGGTGTGATCGGGATGCCAATGCGTGTTCCAGATATGCGTGATCGTCCAGCCCAGGTCGGCCGCCTTGTCGAGCACCGGCCCGGCGACCGCCGGGTCGACGACCATCACTGCACCCGAGGCGTTTTCGCGTACCAACCAGACATAATTGTCCGCCAGCACCGGCAGGCGGACGATTTCGAGGCTCATGCTACCACGCCCCGACGTTCGGCATCGAGGCCCAAGGCTCGCGCGGGGCCAGGCGATCGCCGGCCTGGAGCAGTTCGACCGAAATATTGTCGGGACTGCGCACGAACGCCATGTGGCCGTCGCGCGGCGGTCGGTTGATCGTCACGCCGTCGTCGACCAGGCGCTGGCAGGTCGCGTAGATGTCGTCGACGCGGTAGGCGAGATGACCAAAGTTGCGACCTTCGCTATAGCCGCTCTCGTCCCAGTTATGAGTCAATTCGACCTGTGCGTCTTCATCGCCGGGAGCAGCGAGGAAGATGAGCGTGAAACGCCCCGCGGCATTGTCGAAGCGGCGCAGTTCCTTCAGCCCCAGCGACGCGAAGAACGCGATCGTCGCGGCGGGGTCCGACACGCGAACCATCGTGTGCAGATATTTCATGCGCACGATCCTATCGCGCTTTGCCGAGTCGGCCCAGCGATTCCGCCGCCGCCCGGCCCGCCGGACTTGCCGGCGCGTTGGCGATCGCGGCTTGCCAGGCGGTGCGCGCCGCGTCCTCGTGCCCCGCCATGATCGCGATATTTCCCGCCTCGAACGCCACCGAAGGGTCGTCGGGCGAGCGCTTCGCCGCGTCTTCGATATCGGTGCGCGCCCGCGCCAGGTCGCCCATCCTGCGCGCGAGCGTTGCCGAGAGCAGCCATCCAAGCGGGTCTGCCGGGACTTCGTGCACTGCCAGGTCGAGATCGCTACGCGCGCCGGGCAGGTCGCCGAGCGCGGCGCGAGCGCGGGCGCGGTCGAGATGCACTTCGCCGAGCGCTTCGCCGACCAGAAGGCCGCGCGCAAGCGCACCGTCGAACGCGCCCGTCGCCCGTGCCGGATCATCACCTGCAAGCGCGGCGTTTCCCGCCTGAACCCAGAGCGTCGTCGCGCGATCGTCGGCGTGGCTCTCGGCCTCGCGCGCGGCGGCTTCAAACGCCGCGGCAGCGGGTGCCCAGCGCTTCTGCGCCGCATACGCCAGCGCTTCGCATTGCCGCGCCGGGACTCCGCCGCCGGCAAGCCGCCAGCTGCCCGCCTCGTCGAGCGCGCGCGCCGGCTCGCTCTCGGCAAGCGCCGCGCAGGCTTCGAACCTTGCGCCCTCGGTCACCGGGACGAGAGCCTGGGTTGCGAGCAAGAAAAGGATCATAGGGTCTCCAGCAAACGCTCGACGGTCGCCGTCAACAGCTCGATATCCTGCGGCCGCGAAAGACGGTGATCGCCGTCCTTGATCAAGATGACCTGCACATCGTCTGAATATAAGCGCGCGGCAAGGCGGACCGAAATGTCGGGCGGCACGTCGCGATCGCGCTGGCCGTGGAGCAAGCGTACCGGGCACGCCATCGGTATGTCGTCGCCGAGCTGGAGGTGGCGCATCCCCGACTGCCAGAAGGCGCGCGTCGTCGTCATCGGCGCGCCATAAGCCGACGGGCGATCGATCCGACCGTCGCGCGCGATCCGCTCCTTCTCGTCGACGGTGAAGCCCCAGTCGGTGAAATCGGGCGCAGCGGCGATGCCGACGAGCGCTGCGACGCGCGCGCCGAGTGCGCGTGCGACCAGAAGCATCAGCCATCCACCCATCGAAGAACCGATCAGGATGACCGGCCCGTCCACCTGCCCGATCGCCGACAAGGCGTCGTCGCGCCAGGTTTCGAGCGTGGCGGCGTCGAAACGGCCGCTGCTTGCGCCGCACCCCGAATAGTCGAAGCGGAGCATCGCCTGCCCCCGGTCGTGCGCCCAGGCTTCGAGCGCGAGCGCCTTGGTGCCCGTCATGTCGGACATGTAGCCGGGCAGGAATATGATCGTCGGCGCGCGCCCGCGCAACCGGATGAACGCGATGCGCGCGGCGTCGTCACGTTGCACGAACTCGAGCGTCATCGTGCAGCGCGCTTCAGATCACCCACTCGATACTGAGCATCTCCACCGTCGCATCGCGCTTTGCCCCGCGCTTTTCGACCATGATGAGGTGCAATTTGCGGATCGTGTCGCTCGCCGCGGTTTCGTAGACGGTGGGAAATGCCGCATGGACGATCGCCTTCACGCCGCCGCTCACCATCTCGCGACCAAAGCGCGACGCGACGCCGAAATGCTCCCAATAGCTCTCGCCGACGGTGCGCGGATGATCGAGGAAGATTCGGCGGATCATGTCGTCGCTCCATGGTGATGCGTCGGTGCGTGCGGGGGTTCGATTTCGGGCGCTTCCATCGGTTCGAGCTGGCCTTCCCACTTGGCGATGACCGCGTTGGCGACGGCGTTGCCGACGACGTTGGTCGCCGTACGCCCCATGTCGAGGAAGTGATCGACGCCGAGGATCAGGAGCAGCCCCGCCTCCGGGATGCCGAACTGGACAAGCGTCGCCGAAATGACGACGAGGCTGGCGCGCGGCACCGCCGCCATGCCCTTCGACGTAACCATCAGGAACAACAACATCCCGATCTCCTGCCCGAGCGTCAGGTCGATGCCATACGCCTGCGCGATAAAGATCGTCGCGAACGTCATGTACATCATCGAGCCGTCGAGATTGAACGAATAGCCGAGCGGCAGGATGAAGCTGGCGATGCGGCGCGGCACGCCGAACCGGTCGAGCGCCTCAAGCGTTCGTGGAAACGCGGCTTCGGACGACGCCGTCGAAAAGGCGACGAGGATCGGCTCGCGGATGTAGCGGATGAGGTGGCGCGTGCGCGGTCCGACGATCAGGAAGCATACGCCCAGCAGCACGGTCCAGAGCAGCGCGAGACCGAGGTAGAAGCTGCCGATGAACCAGCCGTAGGTGATGAGGACGCCCGCGCCCTGTTCGGCAACGACGCTTGCGACGGCTGCAAACACGGCCACGGGCGCAAAGCGCATGACATAGCCGGTCACCTGAAGCATCACGTCGACGAGCGCGTCGACCCCGCGGACGATGGGCGCGGCTTTTTCACCGATCGCGGTCATCGCGACGCCGAAGAAGACCGAAAACACGACGATCGGCAGGATTTCGTTCGCCGCCATCGCCTCGAAGATCGACTTGGGAACGAGGTGCGTTATGAACTCCTTGGCGTCGAACGCGGCCCTTGCGATGCCCGCATCGGCGGTCGCGGGCGGGACCTCGAGGCCGACGCCGACACCGGGCTGAAGAAGATTGACGAGGACGAGACCGAGGCCGAGCGAGACGAGGCTTGCGGCAATGAACCAGGCAATCGCGCGCCCGCCGACGCGCCCGAGCGCTGCGGTATCCTGCATGTGCGCGATACCCGCGACCAGCGTGCCGAACACCAGCGGGGCGATGATCATCTTGATGAGTTTGAGGAACAGCGCCGTCGCGATCCCGAACCAATAGATGATGTCCTTGACCCGATCGGGATCGGGAACCGCGGCGTGGATGATCAACCCGACGACGACACCGAGCACGAGCGCGATCGCGATGTAGTATGTCAGCTTCTTGGCCATCGTCGCTCCCGCACGTGTCGCAACGCTTTACCCGGACTTTCGAAGCGAGGTCAAAGCAGGCTTGCGACTGGCTGGGGCGGCAGGATTCGAACCTACGAATGGCGGCATCAAAAGCCGCTGCCTTACCACTTGGCGACGCCCCAGCAGCTGCGCGCCGATTTCACGCGAACGCGCCGCCCTTAAGACGGCGGCAAGGGCTTGGCAATCGGATCAGTCGATCCGCCGGACCCAGCCATAAGGGTCAGGCGCGGTTCCGCGCTGGATCGCGACCAGGCGCTCGCGCAGGCGCTGCGTGATCTGACCCGGACCGCCCGCGCCGATCGTGAATTTGCCTTCGCGATCGGTGACGCTTCCGACCGGTGTCACGACCGCAGCAGTGCCGCAGGCGAAGCTTTCGGTCAGCCGGCCGCTGGTGGCATCGGCGCGCCACTGGTCGATCGCATACGGCTCTTCGCGGACCGTGAGTCCTTCGTCGCGAGCGATCGTCAGTAGCGTGTCGCGCGTGATGCCCGGCAGGATGGTTTCCGAAAGCGGCGGCGTCTGCAGCGAACCGTCATCGAAAACGAAGAACAGGTTCATGCCGCCCAGTTCTTCGACCCAGCGGTGCTCCACCGCGTCGAGAAAGACGACCTGATCGAAGCCGAGGCGGATCGCTTCGGCCTGCGCGGCAAGACTCGCGGCGTAGTTACCGCCGCATTTTGCCGCACCGGTGCCGCCCGGCGCGGCGCGGGTGTAATCGTCCGAGACGCGCAGCGCGATCGCGGGGGCACCGCTTTTGAAATAAGCGCCCGCCGCCGAGGCGATGACGAGATAAAGATATTCGGCCGAAGGTTTGACGCCCAGAAAGACTTCGCTCGCGATCATGAAGGGGCGCAGGTAAAGCGATCCGCCATCGACGGGCGGAAACCAGTCCGCGTCTGCGCGCACCAGCGCCTGCACGGATTCGACGAATAGCGCCTCGGGGAGCTCGGCCATCGCCATGCGCCGAGCCGATGCGCGAAACCGCGCGGCATTGGCGTCGGGGCGGAACAAGGCGGCCGAACCGTCCGCCAGCCGGTATGCTTTCAGTCCCTCGAAGATCTCCTGGGCATAATGAAAGACAGCCGTTGCCGGATCGAGA
This sequence comes from Sphingomonas sp., assembly GCA_965249015.1. Classification (GTDB taxonomy): domain Bacteria; phylum Pseudomonadota; class Alphaproteobacteria; order Sphingomonadales; family Sphingomonadaceae; genus Sphingomonas_O. Next base: position 721,231 of record CBDFLB010000003.1, read on the forward strand.
ACGAGCGGCTTGCGCGCCGTTACCTGCGCGTCGTGCCATCCGCGCGCCTCGGTGAAGCGGACGATCGCCATATGATCGGTGAAGACCCGCCCGAATCCCGGATCGGCGAGACGGGCGTTGCGCTCGGTCGCCGCGACGCGAGCGGGATTGGGATCGAACTCGAATTTCATGACGGCTTTACTCCTTGCCATCGGTTACGCAGTGCCGCAAAATACGTCAATATGGCTGTCCAAACCCCTGCCGCCTCGCCGCTCTTCCTGCGCGAAGGCGAAATCCGGCGCGGCGTCGAACTGCTCTATTTCGGGTACAGTCATCTTACGCGTAGCGTCGATGCGCTTCTTGCCGAGCATGGCCTGGGGCGCGCGCACCACCGCGCGCTCTATTTCATCGCGCGACGCCCCGACCTGACAGTCACGACGCTCCTGCGCCTGCTGGCGGTGACCAAGCAGTCGCTGGGGCGGGTCCTGACCGAACTCACGGCGCGCGCGCTGGTCGAGACGCGAGCCGGACCGTTTGACCGGCGGCAGAAGCTGCTGCGCCTGACGCCCGAGGGCGCGACGCTCGAGGCCGCTTTGTTCGATGGGTTTCGCGAGCGGATGGGTGCCGCGTACAGCCATGCGGGTCAGGCGTCGGTCACCGGATTCTGGCACGTTCTCGAGGGCCTGATTCCGCTCGACGACCGCGCGCTTGCGATCGACCTCAGTCGCGACGCGTGAGCGCGGCCAGTTCGCCGTTCCGTCGCTCTGCGGCTGCGAGCGTCGCTCGGACCAGCTTGTCGAGCGCTTCATCCTGATCGAGCACGTCGAGTCCAATGCGGGTCGATCCGCCCTTGCTCGCGACTCGCTCGGCGAGCGCAGCGGGCGATTCGTCACTGAAGGCCGCAGTTTCAGCAGCACCCCGAACCGTTGCCAGTGCCAGCCGTTCCGCCTGCTCGCGCCGCAGACCCAGGGCCGCGCCGCCCTTCGCCAGCGCCTCGATGAAACGATACGTGAACGCCGGACCCGAGCCGCTGAGCGCGGTGACCGCATCGAAATGCGCCTCATCGGCGATCCATTCGACGAGCCCCAGCGGTGCCATCAGGACATCGGCGGCGGCGCGGTCGTCGTCGCTCAGCGCGCCGTGTAACCCGACGACACCCTTGCCGATCGCGACCGGCAGGTTCGGCATGACGCGAAGGATCGCGCGCGCATGCGGGAACGCCCGCGCAAGCGCGGCGGTCGTCGTTCCGGCGAGGATCGAGAGCAGCAAAGTGCCCGCCGTCGCTTCCTGAAGCGCGGGGGCGACATCGTCGAGCATCTGCGGCTTGACGCCGATCATGATCATGGTCGGCGCAGGCGCTGTGGGTAGCGCCGTCACGACGCGGACGTCGTCGCGCTTCGCCGAAGGATCGATGACGGTCACGCGCGCCGGGTCCATCCCAGTCGCGAGCCATCGCGTCAGCATGGCCCCCGCCATGTTGCCACAGCCCACCAGCCAGAGACTGTTCGCGCTCAAGCTTCGCCGCGCGTTTCGACCATCGCCGCCGCGATCGCGTCCTTCGGCGACTTGCCGCCCCACAAAACGAACTGGAAGACGGGATAGAAACGGTCGAGTTCGTCGACTCCGGCCTCGATCAGCGTTTCGGCCTGATCGAGCGAGAGGCCGGGTTCTGCCCCGTCAAGAAGAACGGCGTGACGGAACAGGACGGTGCCGGGCCCTGCCCACAGTTCGAAATGGCCGAGCCAAAGCTGTTCATTGACCAGCCCGATCGTCTCATACACCGCTGAAGTCTGATGCGCCGGCACCGTAATGTCGGGAAAGCCCAGGAATTGCAGCACATTGTCGTCATCGCGCCACACGCCGCGAAGCTCGTAGCTGCCCCACGCGCCTTGCGTCGATGCCACGATCTCTTCGTCGCCGACGCGTTCGTGCGACCAGCCGTGCGCCTCGAACCATGCTTCTAGCATGTCGATCGGCGCGGCGCTGCCGCTGTCGTCGTCGATATGAACAACTTTCATGTCGCCATGGGTGACGCGCGGTTGCGTTTATCGCAAGCCCACAGCGCATAAAATTGTGGATAAGCGCTTAGTTCGGCGACGATGCCTCGGCCTTGCCTTCAAGCGCGGCAAGGCGTGCCGTCAGCGCGTCGACGTCGTCGCGCGCGGCCGCAGCCATCGCCTTGACCGCGTCGAACTCCTCGCGGCTGACGAAATCGAGGCCGCCGATCCACTCGCGCGCCTTTGCACGCGCCGATGCTTCGGCTTCGCGGCTCATGCCGGCGATCGTGCCCGCGGCACCGTTCACGAACTTGGCGAGATCGTCGAATATCTTGTTGTCGGTCTGCATGATCAGGCTTCCGGTAGGTCAGACGTCAATCTGGGTAACCGGTCGCGCCGGTGCAAGGGTCTCCGCGTCGGGATTGAGCACATGTGTCTGCCAGTTCAACGCAGCTGCAAAACACAGCCAGGCGAGATAGGGCACCATGAGCCAGGCAGCGCTGGTGCGTACGCGGCCGAACGCGATCGTCGTCGCAAGCGCGAACGCGAACATGAACAGGATGAGGAAGCAGGCCGCGAAAACCTGATGCGCGGCAAAGAAAAGCGGTGACCATGCGAGGTTGGCGACGAAAGCGACCGCAAAAAGCGCCACGGCATAATTGCGAAAACGATTGCCGCGCGCGTTCAGCACCAGCGCAAGCGCGACGCCCAGCATGACATAAAGCACGCTCCAGGCCGCCCCGAATGCCCAGCCGGGCGGCTGAGCGGCCGGCTTTACGAGCGCGTCGTACCACGGGTTGCCGAACCCCGAGTTCGAGAGCCGGCCTGACAGGAACCCCAGAAAGACCGTGGCCGGCACCGTGACCATCGCCCAGCGGATCAGCGACATGCGAAGCTGCGAAGACGAGGCGATCTCACTCATGCCAGCGCCTTAGCGTCACGCACCGGCCCGGCAACCGTCAAATATCGGTCGAAACGCTGAAGGTGAAGCGCCGGGTTCCATTCGGCGTGAACCCGCCCGTGCTCGATACGTTCCAGCCGAACGTGTTGGTGATATTGCTGACGAGCGCGCGCAGCAGCACAGGTCGCTGAGCGATCGTCAGCCGGTAGCGCAGGCCAAGGTTGACGATGGCGCGCGGCGGTATGTGCAATGTTGCCGCCGCGTTCGCCGTCCGGCTGCTCGTCGATTCGAAGTAATAATCGAGCGACAGCGCCGGCGTTCGGGGCAAACGATAGTTCAGGCTGAGAATCGTCTTGCGCGCGGTCGCACCGATCGGGCGGCGACCATCGGACAGTTTCTGATCGATCAACAGATTGCCGAGGACGATGTTGAGGCCCGGCAGGAGCCTGCCCGCAACCGAGAACTCGATGCCCCGATGCCGCACTTCGCCAAGTTGGCGAAAGCGGTCGTTCGCGTCGAGATTGAAATAGGGCTTGGCGATATCGAACACGCCGGCGATCGCGGTCAGCTTTGACCCGATTTTCCAACGCAGCCCGGCGTCCTTCTGCACAGTCCGGATCGCTGGCGGCGCTTCCTGGAAGTTGATCGCGTTGCTGGGCGCGACGGGGCTCTCCTCGAGCCCGCGGGTATATCCTGCGTAAGCGGCGATCGCCGGGGTCAGATAGATCGCGCCGGCCGCACTCATCAACACGGGCGTGTCGCGCGTGACTGGTTTTGCGGGCGCAGGCGACGGATCGACGACCGATTTGACGTAGCGCGTCTTCTGGACGCCGATCGTCACCTCGCCGACGTCGAGCCACTTGCCCTCGTAGGACAGGCCAGCGGTCGTCTGCGTCACATGATCGCGCGACTTCGGCCCGATATTCACGGCAGGCGAGGCGCGATAGTCGGGAACGTCGCTCCGGCTTGGCCCCAGCTCGACGATATCCTCGCCGCCGTAGCTGCGATCCTGTTCGCGAGCGCGAAGCGAGGCGGTGAAGACATGGCGGCGCGTGCCTTCGGTAAAACTTTTCGCGATCCGCAGTTCACCCGACGTCGAACGGCCGGTGTCGCCGCGCGAAAAGACGAGGCGACGACGGCCGACAAACCCGCTGGCAAGCGTTCGCGTCAACAGGTCGGCGACGTCCTGGTCGATGCGATAGGTCGAACGGAAGACGCCCAGCCGCACGTCGAGGCCGAGCGGATCGGCGCGTGCGATGACGCCGTAGTTCGACTGCACGCCCGAGTAGGTCGCAAAGGGCTGTCCGGTAAAGACGTTGCGCGGCGCGCGCTTCGGTAGTGTCAGTCCGCCGGTGAAGATCGTAGGCAAGGATTCGATGTCCCATTCGCGCATGCGGCTCCAGAACGGCATCATTTCGACGCCGTCACGCGGCGCATAGCGCAGGGCGACCGACGCCGAGACGCTGTCCTCGATCGTGCCGAATTGCGACCCTGTATGAAGACGGTCGACGCCTGCGGCGACGCCCAGTCGTTCGCCCATCAGCGGAATCTGGACGTCGAGTTCGCCCGACACGCCCTTCCACGGACCCTGCGTGACCTGGAGCGAGGTCAGCAGCTTGTCGCCGGGCTTGGCGAGCTGATAATCGATGACGCCGGTGGGTGCGGGAAAATTATAGCCCTGTGCCGAAATCCCGACACGAACCGTCGATCCGTTCACGAGCCGACTGTTCACATTGGCCTGAATATCGAAGTACAGCCCTTCGATGCGAACATTGCCGGCGTCGATCGGTGAAAAGCCGCGGACATTGGTGTCGCTGTAGATACCGATCGACTGATCGCCGACGCTTTTGCCGAACGCGTCTTCTGCGGCGGTGACGGCATTATCATTGGTGCGTTGGGCATAGGCGGGGTGAGTCGCGATCACCGCCACCCCAAGTATTATGCGTGTCCCGGACCCCATGATCGATGGCTGACACGTCGCCTATTCATCGTCAAGCGATGTGCGATGCTTGCTGTGACTTTGCGGCAACACTTACGGACGATGTGCGGCGATCAGGAATTCGATGTTTCCTTCGGGCCCGGTGATCGGGCTGCGGACGGTCCCTTCGACGATCCAGCCGCACGCCGACAACCAGGCGTCGACAGCGGCACAGGCAGCGGCATGGAGCGCAGGATCGCGGACCACACCGCCCTTGCCGACCGCGTCGCGTCCGACTTCGAACTGCGGTTTGATCAGCGCCATCAGCCGCGCCGCGGGGGCAGCGAACGTCAGCGGGCGCTCGAGCACTTTGGCAAGGCCGATGAAACTTGCGTCACAGACGATAAGGTCGATCGCTTCAGGGATCTGCGCCGCGCCCAGTATTCGCGCGCTTGTCTGTTCGTGCACGATGACGCGGGGGTCCTGGCGGATTTTCCACGCGAGCTGATTCGTCCCCGAATCGATCGCATAGACGCGCGCGGCGCCGTTGGTCAGAAGAACGTCTGTGAAGCCACCGGTCGATGCGCCGACGTCCATCGCGACCGCACCGCTGACGCCCCATCCGAAATGGGCAAGCCCATGCGCGAGCTTGACGCCACCGCGCGACACCCAGGGGTGATCGCGGCCCCTTAACGTCAGGAGGGCATCAGGTGCGACGACCTGCCCCGCCTTGTCGATCCGCCGGTCGGCAAGGAAGACATTGCCCGAAAGCACAAGGGCCTGTGCCCGCGACCGGCTTTCGGCCAGGCCGAGGTCGACCAGTCGCTGATCGGCGCGAACCTTGATCGTCATCGTTTGTCAGTCCGGCGGCCCTGTAAGGCAACCGTCCCGAAATGCGACAAGGCGAAAATTCTCAGCGTGAGATCGTTGCGGTCAATTCTTAATACTGCCATAACCATGTCGTAATCTGACGTTCAGATTCGAAGGCGTGCGCGCCTGCGATGCTGGAGACACTGGATTAACGTTAGACAATGACCAGTTGCAAGGCTGGCATATTCAACGGGTCGAACGCACACGGCGCCTGCGCAAGCGGGTCATTTTAACATGGGGATTGTCATGCAAAAATCACGTTTCGGAAAGATCGTTCGTTCGGCGCTTGCCGCCACCGCGCTGGTCGCAGCTGCCGGTTCGGCGAACGCTGCGACGGTCATCAACCTGACCTTCATCGCGGGCACGAGTGCCCAGGCGCAGGCATCATTCACCGCCGCGGCAGCGCGCTGGTCCAATGCCTTCACCGACAATGTCTCGATCGACCTCACCGTCGGCACGGGAACGCTCGGCGCAGGCATCATCGCGCAGGCTGGTTCGGCACGCACGAGTTATACCTACACACAGTTCAAGACCGCGCTCACGGCGGACATCACCTCGGCGAACGACATCACCGCGGTGGCAAACCTCGCAGCCGGTGCTTCAAACCCGCTGCTGATCAACTACACCGCCGATAACCCCAATGGTCCTGGCTCGGCAACGCCGTACCTCGACACCGTTGGCGCGAACAACACGACGGTGCGCATCACCAACGCCAACGCCAAGGCGGTCGGGCTTGCGACCGTCGGCAGCACGATCGGTGGCAACTGCGCTGCGGCATGCGATGCCTTCATCCAGTTCAGCAACTCGCTCCCGTTCGACTTCGATCCCAGCGACGGGATCGGCGCCGGCCTGCTCGATTTCACCGGCGTTGCGACGCATGAGATCGGCCACGCTTTGGGCTTCATCAGCGGCGTCGACGTCCTCGACACCAACAGCACCTCGCCCAACTTCTTCAACGCCGACGACTTCACTTTCGTCAGTTCGCTCGACCTGTTCCGTTACTCGGCGCAGAGCGCAGCAACCGCAGGTGGCGTCATCGACTTCACCGCGGGCAATACGGCCAAATATTTCTCGATCGATCGTGGCGTGACCGGCCAGTCGGTGACCTTCTCGACCGGGCAGGTTCATGGCGACGGGCGTCAGGCCAGTCACTGGAAGGACAATCTGAACCTCGGTATCATGGATCCGACCGCGTCGAACGGTGAATTGCTTTCGATCAGCGCGAATGACCTGAAGGCGTTCGACGTTATCGGCTGGAACCTGCGTCCCGCTGTCGTCGCTGCGGTCCCCGAGCCCGGCACGTGGATGCTGATGCTCGCCGGTTTCGGCCTCGTCGGCTGGGCGCGTCGTCGCCGGCCGGCTCAGGTGACTGCGACCGTCTGACCTGCATCGCGCAGTATGAACGTCGAAATGGGGCGGCTACGAATTTCGTAGCCGCCCCATTTTTTGGCGTCAGCCGTGCGGTTGTTCGCCCATCTGCCACAGGAAGAAGGCGAATTCCTCGGCGGTTTCGCGTAGCGATTCGAACCGTCCCGACTTGCCGCCATGCCCCGCGCCCATGTTGGTCTTGAGCAGGAGGATATTGTCGTCGGTCTTCATCTCGCGAAGGCGCGCGGCCCATTTGGCGGGTTCCCAATAGGTTACGCGCGGGTCCGTGAGGCCGGCGGTGATGAGCATCGGCGGATAGGCTTGCGCCGTCACATTATCGCAGGGCGAGTAGGATCGGATCAGATCGAACGCTGCCTTGTCGGTGATCGGATTGCCCCATTCGGGCCATTCGCCTGGCGTCAGCGGCAGCGTGTCGTCGAGCATCGTGTTGAGTACGTCGACGAAGGGAACGTGCGCCGCGATCGCGCCCCATAACCCGGGGTCGGTATTGACGACGACGCCCATCAACTCGCCGCCAGCCGAGCCCCCCGCCGCGCAGATCTTGCCCGCGCTCGTATATCCCTGATTTACAAGGCCCTTTGCCACGTCGACGAAATCGTTGAAGGCGTTCCACCGCTTTTCGAGCTTGCCGTCGAGTTGCCAGCGCTGGCCCAGATCGTCGCCGCCACGGATGTGCGCGATCGCAAAGGCAAAACCGCGGTCGAGCAGCGACAAGCGTCCGGTCGAGAAGCCGGGGGGGATGGCGATGCCGTAAGCGCCATAGCCATAGAGATAGAGCGGGTGGCTGCCATCCTTCTTGAAGTCTGCCGGATAGACGATCGAGACCGGAATTTCGGTGCCGTCGCGCGCGCTAATCATCAGCCGCTCGGTGGCGTATTTGGTCGCGTCGTAGCCGCTCGGGATTTCGAGCGTTTTCAGCGTGGTGCGTGCGCCGGTCGCGACATCATAATCCTCGATCAGCGACGGCGTGACCATCGATTCATACGACAGACGCAGGGTAGTAACCGCATATTCGGGGTTCTCGTCGAGCCCCGCCGAATAGCTGCTTTCGGGGAAGGGGATGCGTTTCACATCGCTGCCGTCAAATGCATGGATTTCGACCTGATCCAATCCATTCTCGCGCCCCTCGACGACGAAAAAATCGGCAAAAATGCTGACGTCGGTCAGGTAGAAATCTTTGCGTGGCGCGATGCGTTGGGACCACTCGCCGGGTGCATCGATCGACGCAGTGCACAGGCGGAAATTGGTGTCGGTGTCGTTGGTGACGATGAACAGCGTTGCCCCGTGCGTCTCGACATCATATTCCACCCCCGCCTTGCGCGCACGGACTAAGATGGGTTCGGCGAGCGGATCGGCGGCGGGGAGGAGGCGCACCTCGGACGTGGTGTTGTCGCCCGCCGCGACGGCAATCCATTTGCGGTCGTGCGTCATGCCGACGCCGCATTGAAAGCCGATGTCGTGCTCGTGATAGATGGTTACGTCGTCGGCGGTCGCGGTCCCGATGCGGTGCAGCTTGATCGTGTCGATGCGCCACTGGTCGTTGACCTGGCCATAGAGAAAGGCCGAGGCGTCGGCGTTCCAGACCAGCGCGCCCATCGTGCCGGGGATGACGTCGTCGAGGTCGCGTCCGGTGGTGAGGTCCCGCACCCTTGCAGTGAAGCGTTCGGAGCCGTTGTCGTCGATGGCGTAGGCGAGCCAACGCCCGCATTCGCTGCGCGACAGCGCACCGAGGCGGAAATAGTCATTGCCCTCCGCAAGCGCAGGTTCATCGAGGATGAGTTCGTCCGCGCCGCCCGCGACGGGACGCCGCCACCATTTGCGATATTGCCCGCCGGTTTCAAACGCTCGCCAGTAGAGATAGTCGCCGTCTTTGGCCGGAACCGACTGGTCGTCTTCCTTGATGCGGCGCTTCATTTCCTGAAACAGCGTTTCGATGAGTGGCGCATGCGGGGCCATCGCGGCTTCGAAATAGGCGTTTTCGGCTTTCAAATAGTCGAGGATTTCGGAGTCGGTGACTTGCGGATATTTCGGGTCGCGCAGCCAGGCGTAATCATCGGAAAGAGTGACGCCGTGGACGGTCTTGGAAGCGGGCTTGGCGGTGGCGACGGGCGGCTTGGCGATTTCATTCATCAGGGTGCGCATAGCGGGGCGGGCGCGGGGGACAAGGAAAAGTCTCGACAGGTGCGCAGGCGGGGGGAATAGGAATGGCGATGACCGACAAGCCTACCCTTGCCGACTGGCAGGCGCTCGCCGCCAAGGAGGTGAAGGGCCGCGACCTGACTTGGCCGACGCCCGAGGGGATCGCGGTCAAGCCGCTTTATACCTCGGAGGATGCCGGCGATCCGGGCCTTCCCGGCTTTGCGCCGTTCACGCGCGGGGTGCGGGCGAGCATGTACGCAGGGCGGCCGTGGACGATCCGGCAATATGCGGGCTTCTCCACCGCCGAGGAATCGAACGCCTTCTACCGCCGCAACCTCGCCGCCGGGCAGAAAGGCCTGAGCGTCGCCTTCGACCTCGCCACGCACCGTGGCTACGACAGCGACCATCCCCGCGTCGTCGGCGATGTCGGCAAGGCGGGCGTCGCGATCGACAGCGTCGAGGACATGAAGATCCTGTTCGACGGCATCCCGCTCGACCAGATGAGCGTCAGCATGACGATGAACGGCGCGGTGATCCCGATCCTCGCCTTCTTCATCGTCGCAGGCGAGGAGCAGGGCGTGTCGCAGGACAAGCTCGACGGGACGATCCAGAACGACATTTTGAAGGAGTTCATGGTCCGCAACACCTATATCTATCCGCCCGAGCCATCGATGCGGATCGTGTCGGACATCATCGCCTACACCTCCGCCAACATGCCCAAATTCAACAGCATCTCGATCAGCGGCTATCATATGCATGAGGCCGGGGCGACGGCGGTGCAGGAGCTCGCCTTCACGATTGCTGATGGGAAAGAATATGTACAGCGCGCGATGTCCAGTGGTTTGGACATCGATGCGTTCGCGGGGCGGCTGAGCTTCTTCTTCGGCATCGGCATGAACTTCTTCATGGAAGTGGCCAAACTCCGCGCGGCGCGGACCTTGTGGCACCGCGTCATGGACGGCCTCGGCGCGCAGGACGAGCGGTCGAAGATGCTGCGCACGCACTGCCAGACGTCGGGCGTGTCGCTGCAGGAAAGTGACCCCTACAACAACGTCATCCGCACCACGGTGGAAGCGATGGCGGCAGTGCTCGGCGGTACGCAGTCACTGCACACCAATGCGCTCGACGAGGCGATTGCGCTGCCCACCGAATTCAGCGCGCGCATCGCCCGGAACACGCAGATCGTGCTGGCGGAGGAGACCGGCATCACGCGCGTCGTCGATCCGCTCGGCGGCAGCTATTATGTCGAGGCGTTGACCAGCGAACTTGTCGATCAGGCATGGGCGATCATCGAGGAGGTCGATGAACTCGGAGGGATGACCAAGGCGGTCGCCAGCGGCATGCCCAAGCGCCTGATCGAGGAAGCCGCTGCCGCGCGGCAGGCGCGGGTGGACAAGGGCGAGGACGTGATCGTCGGGGTGAATAAATATCGCCCCGAGCGTGTCGAGCACATCGATTTCCTCGACGTCGACAATGTGAAGGTTCGCGAAGGGCAGGTCGCGCGGTTGAAGGCGACCAAGGCCGCGCGGGATGAGATGGCGTGTCGCGCCGCTCTTGACGCCCTCACGCTGTGCTCCCGCGAAGGCGGGAGCCTTGGAGAGAACAGTGCTTCATCGCCAACGCTCCGGCGTTCGCCGGAGCACAATTTGCTTGCAGCAGCAGTCGAATGCGCCCGCGCCCGCGCCACGCTCGGCGAAATCTCCGATGCGATGGAGCTCGTCTTCGGCCGCTACGCCACCACGCCCGAGCCGGTGCGCGGCATCTATGGCAGCGCGCATGAGTTCGACGCGGCGTGGGTACGCGTCACCGAAGGCGTCGAGGCTACCGGCCGTCGTCTGGGCCACAAGCCCCGCGTGCTGATCGCCAAGATGGGACAGGACGGCCATGATCGCGGCGCGAACGTCGTCGCCAGCGCGTTCGCCGACATGGGCTTCGACACGATCAGCGGGCCGTTGTTCCAGACGCCCGAGGAGACTTTGGCATTGGCGTTGGAGCGCAACGTCGACGCTATCGGTGCGTCGAGCCTCGCCGCCGGACACAAGACGCTGATCCCCGAACTCATCCGCCTGCTCCGCGAGGCGGGCCGCCAGGACATCAAGGTGTTTGCCGGCGGCGTCATCCCACCGCAGGATTACCAGTTCCTCCGCGACGCGGGCGTGGTCGGCATCTACGGCCCCGGCAGCAATATCGTCGAATGCGCGGCGGACGTGCTGCGGCTGCTGGGGCATAACATGCCGCCCGAGGGACTGAGTGAGGCTGCGGAGTGATGACCTTCTTCGTGTACGAAAACTGGACGATCAATAAGGCACGAGTCCACAGATCGACCTGCGCTTTTTGTAACGCGGGCGAAGGTCTTCATCGCGACGACTCTGGCAAAAACGGCAAGTGGCACGGCCCTTTCGATACCAGCCAAGATGCGTTTGCGTTGGCTAACAAGCTCAACAGGTTAGACGTAAGAGGTTGTGGAAGCTGCGCGCCTTAGGGGTGGCTATGTTCAAAGGATGCGAAGTTGTTCACTAAAATCCTGATCGCCAACCGGGGCGAGATTGCCTGTCGGGTTATCCGCACGGCCAAGAAGATGGGCATGGCCACCGTCGCTGTCTATTCGGATGCCGACGCGCGGTCTCCGCATGTCCTGATGGCCGACGAGGCGGTGCACATCGGCCCGTCGCCCGCCGCCGAGAGCTATCTGGTCGCCGACAAGATCATCGCGGCTTGCAAAGCGACCGGCGCACAGGCGGTGCATCCCGGCTATGGCTTCCTGTCCGAACGCACCAGCTTCGCGCAGGCGCTGGCCGATAACGATATCGCCTTCATCGGGCCGCCGATCAACGCCATCGCCGCGATGGGCGACAAGATCGAGTCGAAGAAGCTCGCCCTCAAAGCTGGCGTCAACGTCGTCCCCGGCTTTGTCGGCGAGATCGACAGCACCGAACACGCAGTCGAGATCGCCACTGGCATCGGCTATCCGGTGATGATGAAGGCGTCGGCCGGTGGTGGCGGCAAGGGGATGCGGCTGGCCTATTCGGAGGCCGATGTCCGCGAAGGGTTCGAGGCAACGAAGCGCGAGGGGCTCGCCAGCTTCGGCGACGACCGCGTCTTCATCGAGAAATTCATCCTCAATCCGCGCCACATCGAAATCCAGATATTGGGCGACAAGCACGGCACCATACTCTACCTGAACGAACGCGAGTGCAGCATCCAGCGCCGCCACCAGAAGGTGGTCGAGGAAGCGCCATCGCCCTTCGTCACGCCCAAGATGCGGGCTGCGATGGGCGAACAGTGCGTCGCCTTGTCGCGCGCGGTGGGCTACTACTCCGCTGGGACAGTCGAGCTGATCGTCTCGGGCGCGGACCCGACGGGCGAGAGTTTTTACTTCCTCGAAATGAACACGCGGCTGCAGGTCGAGCACCCCGTCACCGAATGCATCACCGGCATCGACCTGGTCGAACAGATGATCCGTGTTGCGGCGGGCGAGAAGCTAGGGTTCGGACAGGCGGACGTGAAGCTCGACGGCTGGGCGGTCGAGAACCGTGTTTATGCCGAGGATCCGTATCGCGGGTTTTTGCCGAGCACCGGGCGGCTGGTGCGATACAATCCGCCCTCAAGCTCCGTCATTGCGAGCGAAGCGAAGCAATCCACTTCGCCGCAAGATGGATTGCTTCGCTTCGCTCGCAATGACGGGGTAAGAGTCGACGACGGCGTCACCGAAGGCGGCGAAGTTTCCCGCTTCTACGACCCGATGATCGCCAAACTCGTCACCTGGGCCCCCACCCGGCTCGAGGCGATCGATTTGGCAGTAGCCGCGCTCGACAGTTTCGAGATCGAGGGCGTCGGACACAATGTCGATTTCCTCTCGGCGATCATGCAGCACCCGCGTTTCCGCTCGGGCGAGATCACCACCGGCTTCATCGCCGAGGAGTATCCCGAAGGGTTCCACGGCGCACCCGCCTCGCCCGAACTGCTCCGTTCACTCGCCGCCATCGCCGCATTCGCCGCGACCGCGCAAGCCGATCGCGCGAGGCGGGCGGACGGCCAACTCGGGCAGCGGCTGCACCCCCCTGCGGACTGGCAGGTGCTCATCGCAGGCGTCGTCCATGACGTATCGGTGTCGACCGACGGCCTTCTCATCGATGGCGAGGATATCCCGATCGACCTCGAGTACACGCCCGGCGACCGGCTGATCGAAGCCGAGATCGCGGGCGAGCCGCTCGCGGTGAAAATCCTGCGGACGCCGACCGGCTTCAAGCTGACGACGCGCGGCGCATCGCATGTCGTGCGCGTCCTCCCCGCGCATATCGCGCCGCTCGCCGCGCATATGATCGCGAAGGTCCCGCCCGACCTTTCCAGGTTCCTGCTGTCGCCGATGCCGGGGCTTCTCGTCGCGCTTCATGTCGGCGAAGGCGACGCGGTCGAGGCGGGCCAGCCGCTCGCCGTTGTCGAGGCGATGAAGATGGAAAACATCCTGCGCGCAACCAAGGCGGCCATGGTCGCGCGGGTCGAAGCCGCCGTTGGCGACAGCCTGGCGGTGGATGCGGTGATCCTCGAACTGGAGTGACCGGTTGACGGTCGGGCGCGACCATGCGATCGATCGCGCCGCCGCGGGTGTAGCTCAATGGCAGAGCAGAAGCTTCCCATGCTTACGACGAGGGTTCGATTCCCTTCACCCGCTCCATTTTGCTATCCGGCGATGTGCGTCCATGGTTGAAAAACCCTGACAAAACTGCTAGTTATAGGGCTTCGACAGGTTGCCGTTGATCGCCCATATTCGCGCATGACCGCGAAAATCGGGGGCTTGATTGGGGGCCTATCGAGACATTATAAAAGCCGAGGCCCCCAATGGCACTGACTGACATAGCCATCCGCACTGCAAAGCCCAAAGACCGCCCGTATAAGGTGGCGGATGCGCAAGGGTTGTATTTGCTTGTCAACCCGACCGGCAGCAAGCTGTGGCGTCTAAAATACCGGATGCACGGCGTGGAACGAAAGCTGGCGCTTGGTTCCTACCCCGACACGAGCTTAGCCGAGGCACGGACATCGCGCGACACAGCGCGCAAGCACCTTGCCCGCGACATCGACCCCAATTCAGTCAAGCGCCAGTCGCGGATCAGCGCCAGCGTCAGTGCGGGCAATTCCTTTGCCAGCGTCGCCGAAGAGTTGATCGAGAAGAAGCAGCGCGAAGGGCTGGCCCCAGCGACACTGGAAAAGCAGCGCTGGCTGTTGAAGTTGCTCGGTGCCGAGTTCGGACGGCGACCTGTCGCTGACATCACACCGCAGGAGTTGCTGCACGAGTTGAAGAAGCACGAGCGGCGTGGGCGGCTCGAAGCGACCAAGCAACTGCGCTCGTTTGCGAGCCGCGTGTTCCGCTATGCTGCTGCGACAGCCCGCGCCGAGGGCGACCCGGCGCAGCTCTTGCTCGGCGCATTAACGTCGCCGCCGGTCAGGCATTTTGCCGCGATCACCGACCCGCAGGAGTTCGGAGGCCTGTTGCGCGCCATCGAGGATTATCAGGGCGATCCGTCGGTCCTCTATGCGCTGAAACTGACACCACATGTGTTCCAGCGCCCCGGCGAAATTCGCCAGATGGAATGGAGCGAGATCGACGTTGCCAAGGCAGTGTGGATCATCCCCATCGCCAAGATGAAAATGCGCGCATGCCACGTCGTGCCTTTGTCGCGGCAGGCGCTCGCAATCCTCGCCGAGATGCGCCAGCTTTCGGGCGATGGACGTTTCGTATTTCCGTCGGTCCGGTCGAGCGCGCGACCGATAAGCGATAACAGCGTCAATGCGGCGCTAAGGCGGATGGGCTATACCAAGGACCAGATGACCGCACACGGATTCCGAACGACTGCATCCACCTTGCTCAACGAGTCGGGCAAATGGAACCCGGACGCCATCGAACGGGCGCTTGCGCACATGGTGGCAGGTTCGGTGCGACGGATATACAACCAGTCTGCCTACTGGCCCGAGCGGGTCAAGATGGCCCAGTGGTGGAGCGACTATCTGGAAATCTTACGACAGGCGTGACGCTATGGCAGAATATGTAAACATCAACGGATCAACACTGCCGAGCGGTCCAGATGCCGACGATGTTCCTATCAGGCAGGCTCTGGCCATGTTTATATCTGACGATTTAGACGATGCTGGCGTTGAAATTACTGCCATCACCAACACGGAAAGCGCGAAATACAAGAAACATTTTGCCGCGTCTGATTCGATAATTTATCTGTGTGCCCTTGTTTTCGTTGCCGTATTTTTCACGCTGATATTTTCAGCAGAAAACTCGGTTGAAACGAAAAACAGTCTTTTGAATATATCCCTCGGATCGCTCATCTTCGCGGCTGTCCCGCGTATCCTCATCCAAGGATTCCAATATGGCTGGGTGGTGCCCGAAGCGCCATTGGCTTTGCCCCACATTGCCAACAAACGGATCGACGAGTTTCTCGCCCTCCTCCAAAAGGAGTTCGGGCCGAAGGCTTATTCTTTTTCAATGTGGAACGGGAAGCGTGTTCCCCTCGGCCGCAGGCAATTTTTTGGCAAATTGCGCTACCTCCTGTTCTCGGAACACGGCAGCGCTCGCCGCATGGTCGTTTGTTATCCGACCGGACTGCCGTCGCCGACGGACATCTTCTTGCGCCGATCCGATGTCGGGAAAATGATTGATGCGAGCAAGCCTAAGCGGAAGGGTGGCCCCGGACGAGCGCCGTCGCCTCGTTACACCGACGCGATCATTGCGCTGCTTGCGAACCAAAACCTGATGAAATTGGATGTGACTGACCCCCAGAAGGCCAAAGATCAGATTGCAAAATGGCTGACCGATTGGTTAGAGAATAACGCGGACGAGTCAGGTTGGGTGCCCCGCAAAGATCAGATCAAGCCTTATGCGGAAAAAATCTACGTCCATTTGAAGATTCTTTCCGATGATAAACGGCTTCAAACTCCAGATTGATTTCTGAATGACCTTCCGCTGATTTTCGGAAGGGTTTCTACACTCTTGCATTATCAGCCATTGGCGGTTTCCTGCGGCTGTCGGGTTACCGTGCGACCCACCAGCGATCATGTGCAAATTGAAACGTCTCACGCCGCGAATCGGCGCGCACAAGGAGAGGCACATGAACATCGAACCCATCGCCATATCGGTTAACAACGCCGCGAGGACACTTGGCATTGGGCGGACGTCGATCTACGCCCTGCTTAAGGACGGTCGTTTGGATGCCATCAAGATCGGGCGGCGCACGTTGCTGACCACAGATTCAATCCGACGATTGGCGCAGCCGCCGTCGCGCCGCTGAGGCCGAACCGCCCGCCTGTCGCCGCCTTGCAGCACATTATCCCCGATCATCCCGAACGTGCGCTTCGCGCCAAGGAGCCCTTATGTCGATTTTCCATCGCCCCAATCTCGTTTTCGAGGCCACGCCACTCATCGCCGACATTGCGCGCCCGTTGATCGGCCGCATGATCCAAAACGACGCCGACGGCATCGCCTACCGCGCCACGATCCGGCACTGGGATTCGTTCGAGCGACCGATCATCGAGGTTTTCGCAGGTGATGAGTTCATACTGCGGATTGAGGGACCAATCGAGTGTTTCGGTGACTATGCCTTTCCGCTCGGCAGTCAGATATCCGGCCCGGCAGGCTGGGTGCAACTGGGACCGGTCGAGACCAATGATCTGGTGCGATACCTTCGCCACGAGCTGGATACCCTATTGCGGGACTGGTTCACGGCGCACCGCAACAAGGCACGGGTCACGCCAACGCGTGAAGTGATTAACCGTGCCGCCGCCGATCAGGTTGCCATCGAAGCGATGGTGTCCTGTGTCCACCGATGTCGCCAAATCGAGGCCATGTCCAATGGCCGTTGATATCGCATCCAGTAGAAAAGAAGAAGGCTACGATACTGCGTATCGAGCCGAAGCAATTCTTTCACACCCCACGCAGCCCTGCGGGTCGGTTTTCCGCCACTTTTTTGGGGGGCTATGCGCGCGCGCATTTCCTACTTGCTCAGAAACTGGCTCAAATCAGCCATTTCATGCGCGCGTCAATGGCGCGCTCTGCGAGGCGTTGTCATGAACTGCATCAAACTTTCCATCCGTGTGCCTGCGACCCAAGAAACCATGCTCCGGCACATCGCCGAGGTGCGAGGACTGACCCGCTATCAGGCGCTCGCCCGCGTTATCGAAACCGGCCTGAGTGCAATCATGCACACGCCCGCGCCTTCGGCGAACGGAACAGGCGAAGATGCCTTTGCGTTGCTAGATTCCCGATTGTCCGTCATCGAAGCATTGACCGACCGCAGTCTGTTCACGGCAAGCGCGGCCTATGCCTATGCGCGCCGTGCCGCCCTGCGCAATGACAGCGACGCCGATAAATCGGACAGCGCAACCAGCGAAGCGGCGCAGGCTTCTTACAAGCGTCAAAGGGCGCTGGCAGCGAAGGCACTGTCATGAGCCGCGATCACGACAATCTGCTGCGCGGCCAAGGGCTGTTTCGGCAAGCCATTTCCGGTTTTGCAACGCGCTGGAAACTCTATGTCTGGACCACCGTTGGCGTTGCAGCACTTGGCGGGATTGGTGTGCCTGCAAACACGGTCGAACCGTGGCAGCTCAAATGCGCCTTCCAGCATGGGCAAGGCAGTTTGGTAAACTGGATCGCCAGCGGCAAATCCGACCCCGCGATTTTGGTCAGCTCGGGCGGCCAGACCGGGCGGATTCCATCGAGCGTGCTTGCTAATGACCCTGTGTGGAACCGTTGCTGGGATGACTTGATGAGCAAGTCCATTCTGGGAAGTGTGCTTGGCGGACTATTGGGCTTTGGCCTGTGTTTTGGCCTTGCCGTCTGGATGCGCGACAGAGGCCGCAAAGCGGCGCTCGACAAGATCATCGCTGGCACCGAAATTGTAACCGAACGCGAATTGCAGCGATTGACCAAACGCGCGACGGGTGATGCGTCGATCCGCATTGCCACCGTCGGAATTCCCGACTGGCTCGAATGCCGCCACTTCGCCTTTCTTGGCACGACGGGCGCAGGCAAAACCACCGTGCTGCGACAGATGCTTGACATGGTTGAGGCGCGCGGCGAACCGGCATTGGTTTATGACACCAGCGGCGAGTTCATCGCGCATTATTACCGGCCCGAACGCGGCGACATCATTCTCAATCCGTTCGATGCCCGTTCGGCCTATTGGTCACCATTCTCCGAGATCGCCCACCCAGCGGACGCCGACCGCATCGCGCGGCAGCTCGTATCCGAGACCGGCGAACGCGATGATGATGTCTGGCTGGAGACCAGCCGAATCCTTGTCGCCAATATCTTGCGGACATTGAATGCCGAAGGAAAGACCACATTGCCCGACCTGCTCAATGCCTTGCAGGCCAAGACCAAAGAGGAAATGAAGCTGTGGCTGGCAGGCACATCGTCGGCCCGCACTTTTGAAGATGACGCCGACCGGGCGACGGGCAGCGTGCTGTTCATGCTCGCTAAGGCATCCAACCTTTTGCAGTTTCTATGGCGTGAACCCGGCGAGAACGGCAGCTTTGCATTCCGGGATTTTATAGGTGGGCTGGACGGCCACAAAGGCCCCCGCCCTTGGATATTCGTGCCGCGCAAGGAAGACTATTTTGAGGCGATGAAGCCCTTGCTGGCCTGTTGGCTCGAATGCGCGGCGAGCGCGACCTTGGGGCTGGAACCATCATCCGGTCGCCGCTTGTGGTTTTTCCTCGACGAGCTGGCCGACTTGCCCCGTGTCGATAACCTTACCCGGCTCCTGCCCGAGGGACGCAAGTTCGGCGCGAGTGTCGTTCTGACCTTTCAGGCCATCGGCCAGATGCACCGACGCTATGGCCGCGATAGTGCCGAGGCGCTTCTGGGTTGCTGCAACACCAAACTCTATCTCCAGCTTATTGACCGCGACACGCGCAAATGGGCGTCGGATAATATCGGTGATGTCGAGGTCGAAATCCGTAGCGGGTCGGATAGCTTCGATTATGGACCGAGCAGCGGACGGACATCGCTTGCCGCTGTTCGGCATGTCCGCGCGGCCGTGATTGAAAGCGATATGCGGCTGGAACCGCATCATGGCTTTCTGCAATTGCCCGATGCCTTGCCGGTCGCCAAGATCAAGCTGACCCGTGCGCATATCGACGCGCGCGGCAATCCGAGCCGACGCAGCTTTATCGCCGTCGATGTCAATCGGTCACTGTGGAGCAAGCTGCCTGCAAAGGGTGCGGCAGCGGAAGTCACAATAAAGGCCGATGGGCCAGTCTGATGGTCGCCACTATCAGCGCCCTTGGCAGTTCTGCGCAAGCGTCGAGCTATTATGAAGCCGATGACTATTACGCCGGGGACGGACTATCGCCGAGCGAATGGCAAGGTGCAGGCGCGTATGCACTTGGCCTGTCTGGCGAGGTCGAGCGCGATCAGTTTCGTGATGTGCTCGACGGGAAACTGCCCAGTGGCCAGCAGTTGGGCAGGCAGATAGGCTCTGGCCGCGATGGCAAAATCGAGCACCGCACCGGATGGGACGTCACCATGAGTGCGCCCAAGTCGGTGTCGATCATGGCCGAGGTCGCAGGCGACCGGCGGCTCATCGCTGCGCATGATCGCGCCGTGACGAGCGCACTCGCTTTTGCCGAGCGTCATGCGGCTGCGACGCGGATCAGGGATGGTGGGCAAGTCGGGCGGCAGCAAACCGGAAAGCTGGCAATTGCCAGCTTCCGGCATGATACCAGTCGCGCGCAAGACCCGCAGCTCCACACCCACAATGTCATCTTGAACATGACCAAGGGTGCCGATGGCGTCTGGCGCAGCCTTGAACCACGTGCGCTCTATCAGCTGCAAAAATCCATTGGTGCCGTCTATCGGCAGGAACTGGCGGTGGGCGTCCGCGCGCTAGGCTACGAGATCGAGGCGGGCAAGGATTCGATGTTCGAGATCAAGGGCGTCTCCGCTGAGACGATCCGCGCGTTCAGCGAACGCGCGGCGCAAGTCGAAGCGCGACTTGCCGAACGCGGCCAGACCCGCGCAACGGCATCGGCTGCCGAAAAGCAGATTGCGGCGCTCGATACGCGCGCGGTCAAAGTTAGCATGGACCGGGCCCAACTTGTTGCGAACTGGCGGGCGACCGCCGATGCAGCGGGGTTCGGTCAAGAGGTGCGGTTGGCACTGATTGCCAAGGCTGAACTGGCGGCATCACAGCCCGATCATGCGGTATCGTTACAAGCGCACGGTGAGATCGCCGCGCATCGAGCGGTTACCTTTGCCGCCGAGAAGCTGGGCGAGCGCCAGTCGGTGTTCTCGACAGCGGAGTTGGAGAAGGAAGCGGGTCGCTTCGGGCTGGCTGCTGTCACCCAATCACAGATCGGTGCGGCGATTGATCGTGCGACGAAAGATGGCGTGCTGGCACCGCGCACTTACCTCGATAAGCGCGGCGCCGCGTTCGGCGGGTTCACTACCGCCGCGAACATTGACAATGAGCGGCGCTTGCTGCGCGCGGAGGTGAACGGGCGCGGCAGTGTCGTCGCAATCCAGACACCGATGGGTGCTGCCAAAGCCGTTGCCCGCGCCGCGCTTAAATCCGATTATGTTTGGACAGCCGAGCAGCGTGACGCGACGCGTGCCTTGCTGACAGACACCAATCGCGTGACCGCCGTTCAGGGCTATGCCGGGACCGCGAAGACCACGACGGTATTGGCGACCTTCGCACATGAGGCCAAGGTGCGCGGGCTTGAGGTCACGCCGCTTGCGCCAACCGCATCGGCAGCTCGGACGCTTGGCGAGGCCCTCGGCCTTCGCGGCGAAACCGTCGCCAAGCATTTGATGAACCCTGTATCCGCTACTAACAGCGGACGCGGCATCTGGATTGTTGACGAGGCGTCGTTGCTCTCAGCGCGCGATACCGCCACTTTGCTCGAAACGGCCACCAAGGCCGATGCCCGCGTCATTCTTGTCGGCGACGTCACGCAGCTGGGCTCGGTCGGAGCCGGTGCCGCGTTCGCGCAGCTTCAAGCTGCCGGCATGGTAACCGCTAAGCTCGCTGAAATCGTCCGCCAGACCAATCCGCTCACCAAGGAGGCGGTCGAAGCATCAATACAGGGCGATGCCCGCCGCGCGCTCGACGCGCTTGATCGCGGCGGTGGCAAGATAGTCGCTCATGGCGATCACGCCGAGCGGATGAAGGCGATGGCAAAGGACTATGCGTCGCTTTCACCGAAGGATCAGCGCAGCACCATCGTCATTGATCCGTCCCGCGCGGGCCGCGATGCCTTGAACGCCGAGATCAGGACGCAGCTTGTCGCTAGTGGCAGGTTAACCGGCGAAACTATCACGATGCGAACGCTTGAATCCAAAGGCCTGACAAAGGCGGAAGCGCGCGATGCCCGGAGCTACGAGATTGGCGATGTCGTCAGCTTTGCGCGGCACTATGCTGACAAAGGCATTGGCAAGTGTGAGGCCTTAACCGTGAAGGGTATTGATCCATTCAAGAACGCCGTGGCGCTCGTAAAGACCGATGGCAACGCTGTCGATTGGCGACCCCGCCAATGGGGCGCATCAAAAAGCGAAACCTTCACCCCCGGTAGCATCGAATTGATGAAGGGCGACCGCATCGAGTTTACCCGCAATGACCGCTGTCTTGCCCGCGAGAATGGCGGGCGGGCGCAAGTCGTGTCAGTTAACCCTGAAGGTGAGGCCGCTCGCATTCGGCTCGATACCGGCAAGTTTCAGACGCTCGACCTTGCCAAATCTACCGACCAGCATCTCCGCCACGGCTATGTCCAAACCGCCCACGCCGCCCAAGGCCGCACTGCCGAACGCGTCATGATCCACGCCGACAGTCGCGCTGCCAATCTGGTCAACCAGAAAATGATGTATGTTGCCGTCTCACGAGCCAAGGTGTCGGCGGCGGTCTATACCGATGACCGGGCAAATCTAGTGTCACGAATCATGGAGCGCGCGGGAGAAAAGCAAGTGGCACTTGGCGCGGCAGTTTGCAGCGGTGTGAAGATGGCTCAAGCGGGCATCGGCTAGAGTAGCGTTGCTGACCCGACCCCCATTATATTCGTCCAGATTTTTGATAGTTTGGATCGAGCCGAAGTCAAGAAATGGACAATGGAGCACAAGCTGGGCCTTCTTTTCGGCAACTTCCTCAAGGGCAGCGTCCAACTTGTCGAAACAATAGTCCTGAGCGAGGCTTGGCGGCGATATGTCGCGCGTCAGCTCATGAGCAGCTCGACTCCGAACCACACCCCATCAGGTCAGCGAATTCCAAGAGGGGCCGCGCAACCGTATTCTCTGCGATCGAGGCCACCATGCCTTGATGCTCAGCTTCAGAATGAAACTAACCAGCGTTTTTCCGGGCTGATGATAAATCACCAGAGTCGCTTGCGTCATGGCAGCAAGGGCGCTAGAAATTTAACCTAACGATTTTTGATTCATAGTCCAATAATTAGCAACAAGTGAGAAATTCATCCATTATTTTAATGCTGTTGCATTCGCTTAGGTCGAATGAAGGAGAGGCATCAACATGCGATTCATCAGTTTGACGTTTGTTATGTCATTTTTTTCGCTGTGCCCGCTCATGCAACAGAGGTCATTGTTTATTCTTATGACTCGCAGGGGCGACTTGTCGATACCAGCCATTCGGGTTCGGGAGATAATGCTGGACTGGAAATTGCTTATCAATATGATTTGGCTGGAAATCGAACAATTTATGTCGTGACGGGCTCGCAGAATCGCGGTCAGATGGTCGTCGTCGTGCCGCTCAATGGGTTTACTGTGATCCCGTTCAATCCTTGATCCAATTCGGGCTGGCAACTCTCCGCAACGGAGGTAAAATGTTTCGACTGAATTCACGCTGGGTTTTAGAAGCGCTGCTTGGAGCAGGTGCTGCTGTAGGTTTGCAATCAGCGTCCTTAGCGGCGCCACAGAATGATGTTCCCGGCATTCAAGCTGTATTTCTGCCGCCGGTCTCTCCCAAAGAGGCCGAAGCATTAACCGTGAGCCGCGTGGACCAAGGCGCGCAAGACATTGGATTGAAAACTTTGGCAAGGCCAAAGAATTCAAAGGACAGCGTTGCCGTTGCTTCGTTAGCGGTTCCGTCGGCACCGATACCCGCGTCGGTCACCGAGCTCGCGCGCTCGCTCAAAAATGACCCTGTTCTGATCTACGAATTTGTTCACAACAATATCGAATATTTGCCTATTTGGGGTATGCTAAAAGGCCCCGAAGGTACGTTGACCGATGGAGCCGGAACTTCATTCGACATCGCACAGCTCACGGCCGACCTGATCAACACCAATCCTTCGCCCGGAACGTCAGCAACGCTTGTTCGCGGAACAATTGCCATGCCTGCGGAAACTGCCGCGTCATGGCTCGGGCTAAATGGCATGAACGGTTGCCCTTTAGCCTACACAATTGCATCCGGCGGCATTCCAATCGCTTATTCATCGGGTAACGCCCCCGCCTGCACGACCGCCATAACTTTCACTAGCATCGGTCATGTCTGGGTGAAAGTGATCACGGGCGGCGGCACCTATGAAATCGATCCAAGTTTTAAGTTACATACGGCCATTTCGCCGTCGGTAAATCTGGTGACGGCGACCGGCTACAACCGTGCCGCGCTACTCACTGCAGCCTGCACGAATTGCAATAGCAATCCGAATGTCGTCACGACGCTCAATCGCGCGAGCATCCTGAATCCGGCAAATACCCACAGCCTGCCAAAATATGCGCAAAATCTTCTAAGCTATTTGCAGGCTAATAACATCCATGATCTCAATCAGGTCCTCGGAGGGCACAAGATTGTCCAGACTTATCATACGGCATTACCGACACTTCCCTACACGGTTGTCAGCCGCATTGCCGATCCGTTTACGATCGACGGCACATGGAAGGCATCGTTGCTGGTTAATTTCAACGGCATTTCGCAGTTATTTTCGTCGGACGCCCTTTACGGCAAGCGGCTTACGGTCACGTTCAATGGCGGCAATTTTCCACAGCTGAATCTTGACGGCAGCGTTGTGCAGACCGGAACGACCGCAGTCGCGTCTGGCACTAGTGCCAGCATCAGACTTTCGATTTGTCTGCCGTTCAGCGGTGAATTGTTCGGTCGGAACTGTCGACGGTTCGGGTAAGGCGCTTTGGTGTACAAGTCCCACGGGCGTCCGCTGCGTTACTGCCAGCACTTTGTCGGGGGGCACTTATGCAATCACCAATAGCTGGGGCTCCATTGGCCACAACATGGTCGAACGCCACCGCGTCGCTTCAATCCAAGCGACAAACGCCGGAATCCCGGCGACAGCCGAAGGCAATTTGGGCGAGGTGCTTACAGCCCAAGGATTTAGCTACACCGAACAGATTGGCCAATATCAGGCATTGTCTACCGACGGGATACGCAACGGCGGCTACCAATATTTCATTATCGGCATATCCGGACATAGCGGCGCTAGTGGCGGACCTTATGTCGATCTGCCGGGAGCGACAATCTTTTCGGGGATGAATACCGCCCTAAACGGCGATGGAACATACACAGCGACCACTCGAAAAGACAATACTCTGGATATTGTTGGTCAAGGTAGTGTGCTCGAATCGACCACGGTGAATCAGCTTTCCGGCGTACCGTCGGTTTCCACAGCGAAGCTCGTCGATATTGGCATTTCGCAGGCAACCACCAACAGTCTTTATGACCTAAAGACCTGCTCAGATTACACCACCTACAACGGATCGCTCATATCTTGGACAGCCGCCGATAAAGCCGCTGTTCAGGACTTGGTGTGCAACCAGAATTTTCGGGTCATCTTGCCGCAACGCGGCAATTTGACAGACCCAACCATCACCACCACGCCGAAGTGGACCGGAACGGGTTATTACGGTTTTTCGAATAGCGGAACCGGTGGATATCTTGCCCAAATTTCGGGTGGCTATGCCGGTGGATATAGTGGCGGCCTCCAGACTCAAGCCAGCACAGTATTTAACGGTGGCATCTATAGCGTTAGTCAGTACGTGTCGCTTGCTCGCGCTCCTGCCATAACGTCGAGTTCTGGCAGCAGTGGAGGTAGCGGTTGGTTCAGCCAAAATTTCACGCAGCCAGTCACTAGACTTGTTTCCGATCCGGTTGATCAGGTCACAGGTGCGTTCATCAATGGCACTTCCGACATATCGGTCGGTGAAAAAGAATCAACGCGCCTGCTGTCTTTTGAGCGATCCTACACATCGGCAGACATCATACCGTCTTCGCCATTGGGACAAGGTTGGAAACATAATCTCGACGTATGGACGCAGACATCCAGTGACGGATTGAGGCCCACCGGCGCTTATGACGCTTGGGACGCCGCCGAAATGCTTGCAGTCAAGTTCGTCAATAATGATTTGATGAGCGACCCGACCTTGCCGGTCGTGAATGTTGCGGTAGCGGCTATCGGCAACCGTTGGCTCGGCGACCGGCTGGTCAACAACATCGTGACCGCCAATCTTGGTCAAAGCGCAACGGCGTTCCACAGGCTTGCCAACGACAGTTATAATCCTTCGCAGCAGGTAAAGGCTCGACTGAGCGGAACGTCGTCGGCATGGGTCGTAAAGGGCGTTGACGGAAGCCAGTTCAATTTTGGCTCCCCCGACGCCAATGGGCATGCAAATGTCAGCACGATCACGCAACCGTCGGGGATCGTAACCAGTTTCACCTATGTTTCGGATCAGCTTACGCAGGTTTCAAATAATCTTGGTCGAAGGTTGAATCTAAATTGGGCGAGCGGCAAAATCGTGAGCATTACCGATACGCCCCTACTCAGCGCAACGCCGCGAATGGTTTCCTTTACCTACGGTGGCAATCTGCTCCAGCAGGTCACGGACACGCGCGGCGGTCGCACGCTTTATTGCTACGACGGTGCCAGCAGGATGACCTCCTACTATTTGCCGACAGAGGGCACCGGCACCAACTGCACAGCGTCGGGGGCGCACATCACTAATGTTTACGATACCCTCGGGAGGGTGATGCAGCAGACCGATGGCGGTGCCCATGTCACCCATCTTTATCTGGCGGGAACGCGAAGCGAAATCGTGACGCATCCCAGTGGTGGCGTCGCGGACGTTCGGGCGATCAATTATATTGACAATTTTGGCAATGTAACGCGGCAGATCAGTCCGCGAACCAGTCTTGCGACGCTATACACATACGACGCACTAAGCCGCCTCGTCAGGACTGACATGCCTGAAGGCAACGCAATTGAAACCAGCTATGATATTCGCTCAAACCCGACCCGCAACTGTGTAATCGCCAAGACGGCGGGCGCTTATCCGGCTTGCAATACGGGCGGAAGCTCGCCCGACATCGTGACCAGCACAGCCTATAATGAGGGACCGTTGGTTTGGAATTGCAGCGCGATCAATACCTGCAATCAGCCATCGGCGGTCACCGATCCGCTCGGCAACGCCACGACGCTTACCTATAACAGCGATGGTCAGGTCAACACGGTCACGGCACCGACGCCTGCGGGCTATGCCGGTGCGCCGAAGACCGTCAACAGCTACACCGCGACTGCCAGCCTTTTGGGCAATATCAATCTGCTCACCCAGCGGCAGGTGACGGCAACTGCGGGTTCGCCACCCTCGATTGTCACAACCTTTAGCTATGATACCGCCGCGAATGGCCTCGTCCTCAAAATGGCGACGCTCGATCCATCGGGCCTCAATTACGCGACGACATTCGGTTATGACGGCTATGGCAACCAGACGACGGTCAAGGGGCCGCGCACCGACTTCGACGATACGGTGACCACCGCCTACAATGCCGACCGTCAGCCGGTCACGATGACCTATCCGATCTCGCCGGTCACGCAGATGGCCTACAATGGCGATGGGCGCGTCACCTCTTCCGCGCGCAAGCTCGGCGCTTCGTGGATGGTGTCGTGCAACACCTACACCGCCAGCGGGCAGGTCAGCACCAGCTTCGGTGCCTATAAGACCGCCTCGCCCACGGATTGCAGTTTTAGGGGCAACGCGGCGGTTCCCAAAGTCACCCACGCCTATGACGGTGCGGACCGGATGATCACGACGACGGTTGCCGAGGTGTCTGGCGACCGCATCACCAAGCTCGGCCTGTTCCCTGACAATCGGGTGCAGACGCGCACGATTGCGTTCGGCACTGCAGTCGCGGCGACCGAGACGCTGGTCTATTCGGACAACGGCCTGCCGCTGACCGTTACCGACGCGCGCGGCAATATCTCGGGGATGGTTTATGACGGGTTCGACCGTCTGTCCTTGATGAGATACCCGCTTGCGGCGGGCGGCGGGCCGAGCTCGACCGATGTCGTCGCGATGGCCTATGACAAGCGCAGCGCGGTCACGAAGCGCTCGATCCGGGGGACGAGCGACGTCTCGGCGGGTTGCACTCTATGCCTTGCCTACAGCTATGACGAGCTTGCCCGCCTCAAGACGAAGGCCGCACCGGCGATCGCGGCGAACACGGGCGTCTATCCCAATGTCGCGGCGGTGCCGGGCTACAGCATCTTCTTTCATTACGACCTGATCGGTCGTCTCGACTCGCAGGGCTATAGTGCGGGTTCGCCCGAGTTGACCTTTGCCTATGACAATGCGGGTCGCCTGACCTCGGCGACGCAATATGGCCGCACTGTCGGCTATACTTACGGCACGCCTGCGCAAGGCCTGTCGCGTACGCTGACCTGGCCCGCATCGGCGGGCGTGATGCTTTCCTGCACCGACGCATTAGGCCGGGTGGCTCAGATCAAAGAGTCTGCGGACTGCACGACGACGATCGGTCGGCTGGTCGCCTACAACTATGACGATCTGTCGCGACGTGTGTCGGTGACGCGCGGCAATGGCGCGGGTTCGGCCTATGCCTATGAGGACACCGGCGCGCTCGACACGCTGTCGCATACGATCGATGGCGGCGCGGTCGCCTACAGCTTCGATTATAACCGCGCGCTGCAGATGACGAACCGTTCAACCGACAATGATCTTTATGCCTGGACCAACCATTATAACGTCACCCGCAGCTACACCGCCAACGGCCTCGACCAATATGGCCAGATCATGGGCGACACGCAGGCGTGGGACACGCGCGGCAACCTCGCCGCCTATCGCGGCACGTCCTATGGCTATGATGGCGAGAACCGTCTGGCGGCGGTGGCGATGTCATCGGGGACGGCGACGACGGCCTATGATCCGGCGGGTCGGCTGCGGCAGGTCGGCGCGGCGGTGACGACGCAGTGGCTCTACGATGGCGATGCTCCCATCGCCGAATATAATGCGGGCAGCGGCGCGATCCTCAACCGCTATGTTCCCGGTCCCGGCAGCGACGAGACCGTCACTGCCTATGACGGCAGCGGCGCCAAAAGCTGGTATCACGGGGATGCCCAAGGCTCGGTCGTCGCCACCAGCGATGCGGGCGGCAGCATCGCGGTGGTCAATCAATATGGCCCTTATGGCGAACCCGGCATCGTCTATCAGGGCCGTAACCAGGGCCGCATCCGCTATACAGGCCAACTCTATCTCCCCGAGCTTGCGCCGTGGGGCGGCCCCGCCCAGCCACTGATGAGCTACAAGGCGCGCATCTATGCGCCCAAGCTTGGACGGTTCCTCCAGACCGATCCCGTCGGGGCTGCCGACGATCGCAATCTCTATGCTTATGTCAGGAATGATCCGGTCAATCGGAGTGATCCCAGTGGGTTGGCGGCAGAGGCAGTCGGGAGGGCGGCATCGAGCGCGTGGAATGGATTCTCGACGGCGTATCAGGCCAATCCATACGTTCCGCATAGCGGGGGACTGAGCTTTGGCGCGAACGGTTTTGCCGGCACCGGTGTTATTGGAGCAGCCGCCTCCGCTTCTTATGCCCAGTTGATTTTTCCCGAACAGGGCAATGCGAGAGCGGTAGCATCTTATGGTGCAGCCCTCTCGCTGTTTGGGGAAAGCCTCGGAGGCACACCCAACCAATCAAACAGTTACCCTTTCGTACTTGGTGCTGCTGCTTCTATTAGCACCCCTGTGAATCCCGCTCCAATAGTCAGCAACGCACGATCCGCTTCGGATATGTTAGGTCCATTTCACACAGTGGACGTAACTGCTTTTGGAGTAGGCGTCCAAGCCTCATGGGGGAGGTCGGACAAAGGGCAATTAATCTGGACATTTTCAGGGGGAGGTGCCCTAGGGGCTGGGATAGCATCTTATGACACAAATACTGTCTGTGCGACTCCAGGCCGCTGTTAGAGATGAGGCGCCCTCCGTTTTATGTTCAAATACTTGTAGTTTTACTCGGATGTTGCGTCATGATTATATTCGGCACATTTTTTTATAAGGATGAATTCCAAGGAGGCATGATCAGTGCTCTTGAAGAAACCGGAAAAGTTAAAATTACGCATATTTATCGCGAGCCTCATCTAAACCGTGGCGTAGTATGTGGATACTATGCTACTGATAAGAAGCAAACGGTAGATGAAGATAAATACTTCATCTATGTGGATCATTATTCGAAATTCATGCCTGAAAAATATGTGGTTTTTTTAAATTCACGTAAAGCACTGCTTGTCCAGCGGCAAAAATATTGTGAGCGATAATTGGCGCGTTGCTATGGCGTTATGCGTTGGTGCGGGGGGCAACGAGACGGCGCTATTTGAGGAGAGATTCGGAGAATGGCCCTGACACACCGCCTATTCGCTGCCATCTCTGCCTGTTGGCTTTGCGCGCTGGTTCCGGCTATCGCTGCGACACAGGGCTGCGACCGCGTGACCGACGCATTAGGCCGGGTGGCTCAGATCAAAGAGTCTGCGGACTGCACGACGACGATCGGTCGGCTGGTCGCCTACAACTATGACGATCTGTCGCGACGTGTGTCGGTGACGCGCGGCAATGGCGCGGGTTCGGCCTATGCCTATGAGGACACCGGCGCGCTCGACACGCTGTCGCATACGATCGATGGCGGCGCGGTCGCCTACAGCTTCGATTATAACCGCGCGCTGCAGATGACGAACCGTTCAACCGACAATGATCTTTATGCCTGGACCAACCATTATAACGTCACCCGCAGCTACACCGCCAACGGCCTCGACCAATATGGCCAGATCATGGGCGACACGCAGGCGTGGGACACGCGCGGCAACCTCGCCGCCTATCGCGGCACGTCCTATGGCTATGATGGCGAGAACCGTCTGGCGGCGGTGGCGATGTCATCGGGGACGGCGACGACGGCCTATGATCCGGCGGGTCGGCTGCGGCAGGTCGGCGCGGCGGTGACGACGCAGTGGCTCTACGATGGCGATGCTCCCATCGCCGAATATAATGCGGGCAGCGGCGCGATCCTCAACCGCTATGTTCCCGGTCCCGGCAGCGACGAGACCGTCACTGCCTATGACGGCAGCGGCGCCAAAAGCTGGTATCACGGGGATGCCCAAGGCTCGGTCGTCGCCACCAGCGATGCGGGCGGCAGCATCGCGGTGGTCAATCAATATGGCCCTTATGGCGAACCCGGCATCGTCTATCAGGGCCGTAACCAGGGCCGCATCCGCTATACAGGCCAACTCTATCTCCCCGAGCTTGCGCCGTGGGGCGGCCCCGCCCAGCCACTGATGAGCTACAAGGCGCGCATCTATGCGCCCAAGCTTGGACGGTTCCTCCAGACCGATCCCGTCGGGGCTGCCGACGATCGCAATCTCTATGCTTATGTCAGGAATGATCCGGTTCACGGACCGGCTGCTTTCTCGACGACTTCGGGCTATCTCAGGAAATACGTCACTGGATTGACAATGGCGTTCATGCTAACCCAAATTAATTTGCAGTCATTGGTCGCCGGTCGATTTTGTCATAACAATAGACTACATTAACCCTATCGCTTGGTATCTGGCATTCGAACTTGTGCAGCCAAGAAGTGTGTTTCTGATTTTTTTCCGACCCTATCATATGAGACTCACTTATGTTTGATCCACAATCGACTCAAACAATTTTAGGTCAAAGACGCGAATTTCGCGAAGGTAAAGGCGATTCACTGACAGGTGTCCGGTTCGATCGAATTGAGCGAGTCGCGACGGTAAATCTGAAGCGAGCATTGATTCGCATAGGCAAAATGCTGCGGAGACAGTGGTTATCGTTCACTGTAACTTTCGCCTGCTTCTCCGTCGCGGCGGCAGCTCAATCACAGTCTAGTCAAATTTCAATCCCGTCGCCCGCTATCGCTGTGTCGATTGCAAACCTCATGGCGCCCAACCAGCATTTGACAGCCATCGCAGCTCAAGACTTGGACCCTCGTCTTTGGCCCGACATTTCCAAGCAGCAGATTGTTCGCAGTCCAGTGATCGCGATACGACCCACACCAACGCAATTTCACACGGTCGTCAACGAGGTGGCCCAAACATTGTCGGGGCCTGCGATCCCGCTGATGCCGCGACCTGACATGTCACGGAGAGAGATCGTGACCCAAGGATCTCAATTTGTTCCGCCGATTAAGCGCTGATCGCCACAGTTTGAAGCACAAGGGAGACAGGTTATGACAATGCTCAACAATTATGCGAGGCAGGGTGCTTTTGCTGCGTCGGTGATCGCCGTGCTGCTGCCTACGATGGCTCAGGCCGCTACGCAAATCGTGTGCACTTCGAAGATTTCGGAGGTCGTCATTCAGCCAGGAGGGTCGGTGGTTGTAAACTTTGTCGGTGTTGGAACGCCTGCACTTTGCAATTTGAATCAAAATACACCGATCGATACTCAAATTCCAGGTGGAACCACGGCAATAACACCCGAAGTCTGCAAAGGTTTAATTTCAACGCTGATTACTGCGAAGGCAACACAGTTGAATTTCACGATGGTGATTTACTATTCGGGCACAGCCCCCGCGACATGCACGAATTTACCGAACTTTTCGAATTTGGTGCCAACGCCTTTTCCTTATTGGTTTGATCTTGGCGGATAAGACCCTGTCTGTTCCGATGATCGCTTGATCGTTTCTGAATTTGCCTTCAGAAGCGTAATCTGGTTACTATCAGTAGCATGCATGCTCAATAGTTCATCGTTGCATCCCGCTCTCGCGTATTCATCTTAAGTCGCATGACAGCTTTCGATTGATGACCGAAGTTTGGCAAAATTAGGCGACCAGCGGGTATACCCGCACTGCGTTCTATTCCGCGATCCCGTCTGCGCGGGGTTGCTTCACCGAGCTTCC
Source organism: Sphingomonas sp. (assembly GCA_965249015.1). Taxonomy (GTDB): domain Bacteria; phylum Pseudomonadota; class Alphaproteobacteria; order Sphingomonadales; family Sphingomonadaceae; genus Sphingomonas_O. Next base: position 753,577 of record CBDFLB010000003.1, read on the forward strand.
TACGGCGTCTCGTCCCGTCGGTGACGATCGCTGGCGCAAGGAAGGATGACGGCCCGGCCGGTCGATCAATTGAGCGGGAGTTTTTCGGTCGCGCTCTTTCCCGCTGCGCTCTTGAGGGCGCGGTGGTTTTTTCGCAGACCCGCTGGCGCTCTTGTTTCTCTCCTTGCAGGACGCCCGCTGGCCCACAGGCACGCGCGCAGGGCGTCCGGCTGGAGTCGCGCCAACAAGGGTGCCGTCGCCTGTGCCGCGTTGCGGCTGAGTGAACCTGCCGGTTCCGTTCGTTGCGAGGGAGGGAGCCTGACGGCTCCGTTTTCCTGATCAGGCGGGATCACCAAGGGCTTTGCCCTCTCGTTCCCAAAGCAGAATAGCCGCCCCCGTGTGGCGGGCTTTGCCCGCTGGCCCGCGCCAGGGCGTCGATTCAGCTTTCCCTCCCCCTCCCATCCTCGCCGGAAGGCAGAGCCGCTTGTCGCAGTCAGTGCGGCATCCTGCCGAGGAAGGAAGGTTTCAGATGACCGATTTGCTCTTGAACTACCGTGCTTGCGGCGCGGAGTGCCGCGACGATTATCTGCGCGACATTGCCAACGAGAATGGCTTGCCGCTGGAGTGTGTTCGCAAGATCGCCGACCGGCTTGGCGAGCGCGAGGATTTCAGAGCGTTGATTCTGATTTGCGAAGGGCGCGGAGCGCGGAGCGCCGATCACTCACGGGCCAATCACTCTCGGGAGCGTGTGCAATGAGCGCGACCCTGACCAGCCAGCGCGAGCGCATCGCCCGTCTGAACGACATGGCACGGCGCGCGATGGGCGTTGCCTGCACCGCCGTTGCTACGGTCGGGTTTCGTTCGCTGCCCGACACAGATCAATCTTGCGTCCGCGAGCTGATCGAGACGTTCGACGCCTTCGACGAGGACAACGACCCGCACGGCGAGCGGGATTTCGGGACGATCTACCAGCTTGCCGATGGTCGCTGGACGACCGAGCGCCCGCGATTGCGTGAGGATGAGCGCGAACGGGTGTTCTGGAAACTCGATTATTACGACCGCCAGATGGAGTTTGCCAGCGAGGACGCGGCCAATCCCGCGATTACGCGGCGCGTCCTGACCATCATGCTTTCCGATGAATATTGAGCGGAGGCAGCCCCATGAAACGCAAAGACCTTCCCACCGTCGCAAGCCCCGACCCCGATCAGATTATGATGGCGGGTGTCGCGCCCGTCAGCATGGGCGAACGGCTTGGCTGGCTTGCCGAGCAGCCGATGCAGCCCCGCCGTGAACAGCGCCCGCTCGACATCGGGTTCTGGAACCCGATGCGCGACCAGCTTGAGATGTTCTGACTTGCCCGTTTCTAACCATTTTCAGGAGTGTTTCCGATGACCCTACAGACCGTCAAACTTTCGCAGCTTCGTTTGTCGCCGCTCAATGTGCGGCGCGTGAAGCCCAAGGCCATCGACCAGCTTGCCGCCGATATGCTGGCACATGGTCAGTTGCAGAACCTTGTCGTTTACGCCGAAGGCAATCGTTTCGAGGTTGCCGCCGGAGGCCGACGCTATCGCGCCTTCAAGCAGCTTGAGAAGGCCAGGGCGATTCCTGCCAGCCATCCGGTCAGTGTGGACGTGCGCGACAAGGCCGAGGCGGTGGAATTGTCGCTGGCCGAGAATGTGAGCCGTGAGGATATGCACGTTGTCGATGCGGTGATCGCTTATGGCGATCTCCGCTCCGAGGGGAAATCGCCCGTGGATATTGCGGCGCGGTTCGGCGTGGCGTTGTCCTATGTGAAGAAGGTGTTGCGGCTGTCGGCATTGCACCCCGATGCGCTTGCCTGTCTGGCGCGCGATCAGATCGGCATGGAGGCAGCACAGGCATTGACCCTGACCGACGACCACGACCGCCAGCTTGAGGCGTTGAAGCGGTTCGGCAACAGCGCCCATCAAATCCGGCGGATGCTGACCGAGGAGAAGATCGGCACGAGCCATGCCCTGTTCCTGTTCGTTGGGCATGATACCTATGCCGCAGCGGGCGGGACGATCACAGCCGACCTGTTTGCCCCACTATCTGACAACGGGGGCGACGGTTATGCCGACGCCCCCGAACTTGTTGAAACGCTGGCCACCGCCAAGATGGCCGAGTTTGTAGCGGGCTACCGTGCGGAAGGCTGGAGCGATGTTCGGGCATCGCTCGAACGACCTGACGACTTTTACAACCTTGTCACTGTCCACGCCGAAGGGAAGCGCGAGCCGACCGAAGCCGAACAGGTCGAGCGCGCCCGTATTCAGGAAGCAGCCGACGCGCGCCTTGCCGAATTGGGCAAGGGCAACCAGTGGGGCGACAGGGTGTTCAACGGGCTGGAGCGCGAAGCCCGCATCCTTGAAAACAGGCTGTGCGTGTTCACCGACGCGCAGAAGTCAGAAAGCGCAATGGTGCTGTTCGTCGGCAATGGCGGAGAGGTCGAGGCCAAGGCCATCCGCACCAAGCGGATTGCCAAAGGCGGCACCGGCGATGCACCCGCCATCAAGCCCGATTATTCAGGCGCGATGATCGAGACGCTATCGAAGATCAAGACACTGGCGGTGCAGGAGGCGGTTGCCACCAATCCGGCGCTGGCGCTCGACATCTTGCTCGATTGTCTTGTCGGGCAAGGCATCCACCGCGAACCGTCCTATTACTCACCGCTTTCGCTTCGGCTTGAAGGGTTCAACGCTGCCGTCCCCGACGACATGATGACGCTGGCCGACATTGTATCGGTCGATGATATCGGCGGCGGTGACTTCGCCGCACTGCCCGAAGTCAATCGGTTCGCTGCCATTCGCGGGATGGACGCAGACGCCAAGGGCCGCTTGTTGGCGTTGATTGTCGCGCGCCAGATCAACGGCGGTGAGACGTCCGGTTCGCGCCGTGACCGTCGCCACCAGCGGTTCGACCAGATCGCCTTTGCATCTGGCGTCGATATGGTCGCCAAGTGGCAAGCGCCGGTCGCATTTTACGACCGGCTCAAAAAGCCTGTGATCGCCAAGATCATGACCGAGGTGCTGGGCAAGGCCGCTGCCGACAATTGCGCCAAGATGAAGAAGGGCGACCTTGCCGCTGCCGCCGCCGAGCGGATGGCAGGGCGCGGATGGTTGCCGCCCGCGCTTTTAATCGCGGAGCCGCCCATCGAGGTCGCGCAGGAACCCGCCGACTGCGATGATGATGATGAAGGCGACGACGGCGAAGCCGTCGAGTTCGAGGAAGAGGAAGTGGCTTGATGATCGAGAGGGCGGGCCAAGCGGCCCCCCCCCGCCCTCGTTTCCCTGCTTCTCTGTTTGCATATGCAGGAGTTAGCGCGGCCCGTCCCTGCGGGACGGGCAAATGCCGGTCGTTCCGACCGGCCTTAAATCGGCACGGCAGCTTATGGCTGCCGTGCCGATTGCGCGCGAAGATATTCTTGGGTTTGGATATTTATGGATACGAATATGGGTTTCGACCTGGCCTCATTCTGATTTGTCGGGCGACCAAAGTGCCGAGATCGGAACGGCGCGCTCGCCTTCTCCAAACGGCAAAGATTGCTCGCCATCGTAAAGCACCACCCCGCCAGCATAGCGGTCGCCTGCTGCGGCTGCCAGTTTGGTGAGTCCGGCAAAGTCTTTTCGACCGACCGTAGCGGCGGCCTTCACCTCAATGCCGGCGATCCTGCCATCTTGGTTTTCGACAACGATATCGACCTCAGCTTTATCCTTTTCGCGGTAATGCGAAAAAGCGTAGCGGCCATTGCTCCACGCGCACTGCTTGTCGAGCTCGGCGAGAACGAAGCTTTCCAGCAAATTGCCGAAGCGCGTCCTGTCTTCGTCGAGAGCAGGCGCAGTTATGTTGGCGACCGCCGCTGCCAGTCCTGAATCGACAAAGTGCATCTTGGGCGCTTTCATCAGCTGCCTGACGGCATTGGTCGACCGAGCGGGAAGGGTGCGGATCACGAATATTTGCTCGACCAGAGCCAGATAGCGTTGGGCGGTCTTGCGGTCGATCTGAAGGCGTCTGCCGAGTTCGGTGGCATTGACCGGCTGGCCATTGACCAATGCCAGCATCTGCAAAAGCCGGGAAAGGTCGGCAACCCGCTCGACATTGGCAATATCAGGCAGATCTCGTTCCACAACCGCTCGGGCATAAGCGGCGAACCAGTCGCGGCGTCGCTCGTTCTGGCGGGTGATGGCGTCAGGATAGGCGCCAGTGAGCACGCGCCCGGTCAGTGCGCGGTCGCGACCCGCTTCAAGAAATCGGTCGCCCGCGAACAGCCGGTCGAGAAAGTGCGCTTGACCTTTGTCTTCGAGTTCGTCCTGACTCAGGGGTAGGAGCGTCAACAGTTCGATGCGTCCGGCCAGCGACTCCTGCATTTTTTGTATAGTCAAGATATTGGCCGATCCGGTGACGATGAAACGGCCCGGACGCCGGTCCGAATCGATGGCTTCCTTGATCGTCAGCATCAGTTCGGGCGCGTGCTGGATTTCGTCGATAATCGCACTGTCCACATCGCGAAGGACACTGATCGGATCGGCGCGTGCGGCGGCGCGCGTCGTGGCGTTGTCGAGCGAAATGAAGCGTCGGTCGCCGCCAATTTCGCGGGCCAGCGTCGTTTTGCCTGACTGGCGCGGGCCGATGATGCCGAGTACGGGCGTATCCGACAGGATGACTTGGGCGCGACCGGTGGCGTGGCGTGGATAGTGGATATTATTTTGGTTCTCTGGCATTGCGAGATTTCTCTAACGTAAATCGGGGAGTTTGCAATCGGCAGATCGGGAGTTAGGCGTCCGATAAACGGGATTTGCAAATCATGCTTGCTCCATTCTAGCCACTCTGCCCAATTCCGAATTCTCTTTCCGCTGCACTATCTCCTGTTCGTATCGGCGCCTGTCTCTGATCGACGGACGTTTGGCCGCTTGCCCCGTCTTTGTGCGCGCAAGCAAAAAAGCGGCGCTTTGCGCCTACGGTGTCCATGAATGGACCCTCCGTTTTTTGGCTTCCGCGCAGGCGGAGCGCGGCCCTTCGATGTCCGTCAGGACATTTCGCCTGACACAATCAGGAGAAGTCTCGTGCAAAACATCGCAGAATTTCACATCATCGGGCGCATCGGCAAGATCGACGCTGCCAAAGACGTCACCCACATCACGGTTGCCGCCAATTACAATCGCCGTGATGGCGACAGCTGGAAGGCCGACCCGCATTGGAACCGCGTCACGCTGTTTGGCAAATTGCGCGACCGGCTTGCCAAAGCCGACAAGGGCGATCTTGTCCGCATCACAGGACGCGTCCGCCAGTCGAGCTACGACGCCGACGGCACAACACGCTATTCGGTCGATATGATCGTTGACGGCTTCGCGATCCTGGCTAAGAAGGACGGTGCTCCCGCCGATGACGAGAAACAGGACTGACGACCTAGCGGGGCGGTTTTGCCGCCCCGCTTTTTGCCGTCATCCGGGGGTCTGTTGACGCAAATGCTGAGATAGGCCACTTTCAAAAAGCGCCGCCATCTGCGCGCGAACGGTCAAAAAAGTCATAAACGATTCCGGGGGCCTCTTTGGGGGCCTGCCGGAAACAACAGGCATAAAAAACACCGAAAAGGCGTGTATTAAAGTGAGTTTTCGATTCCCTTCACCCGCTCCACCGCAAAGTTGCGGCACCTCGCCAGGCGAGCGATTGTCCGTTAAGTGCGCGCAGGTCGGTCTCGCCGCGTACGATTGATTTCGCGAGTGCACCTGCGTCCGCCAGGCGCGCCTCGCTCATGTGGCGATACGCCGGACGACCGCTGACAAAGTCGTACCAGCGCCCTCCGTGGACCGCATCGAGCAGTATTCTCTGGAAACAATGGTCGGCACGCACGGGCCAGTCGCGAATCCGCGCCAGCGCGGGGAGCTGGCTGCGGGTCAGGTCGAGCCAGTCGGTCTCGAGCACGGCACGCGTCAAGCCGCGCTCAACATGCTGTCCATGCCAAGGAGCGGCGCAAGATAATGCCCGGTGTAGCTGCGCGGTGCGCGTGCCAGCGTTTCGGGCGTGCCGACGGCGACGATCTCGCCACCGCGAACCCCGCCTTCGGGACCGAGATCGATGACCCAGTCGGCGGTCTTGATGACCTCCAGATTATGTTCGATCACGACGACGGTATTGCCCTGTTCGACGAGGGCGTGGAGGACCTCGAGCAGCTTCCTGACATCCTCGAAATGAAGGCCGGTGGTGGGTTCGTCGAGGATGTAGAGCGTCTGCCCCGTCGCGCGGCGGCTGAGCTCTTTGGCGAGTTTCACCCGCTGCGCCTCGCCGCCGCTGAGCGTCGTCGCCTGCTGCCCGACTTTCACGTAACCGAGGCCGACTTCGGCGAGCATCGCCATCTTGTCGCGAATGCTCGGCACCGCCTTGAAGAACTCGACCGCATCCTCGACGGTCATGTCGAGCACATCGGCGATGCTCTTGCCCTTGAACTTCACCTCCAGTGTCTCGCGGTTGTAGCGCGCGCCGTGGCACACGTCGCAGGTCACGTAGACATCGGGGAGGAAATGCATTTCGATCTTGATCAGCCCGTCGCCGGTGCACGCCTCGCAGCGCCCGCCCTTGACGTTGAAGCTGAACCGCCCCGGCTTGTAGCCGCGCGCTGCCGACTCGGGGAGGCCGGCAAACCAGTCGCGGATCTGCGTGAAGCTGCCGCTGTAGGTCGCCGGGTTCGAGCGCGGGGTGCGGCCGATCGGCGACTGGTCGATGTCGATGACCTTGTCGAGATATTGCAGTCCCTCGATCTTCTCGTGATGTCCGGCGAGCATGCGCGCGCCGTTCAAGGTACGTGCGGCGCTGGCGTAGAGCGTGTCGATGGTGAAGCTCGACTTGCCGCTCCCGGAGACGCCGGTGACGCAGGTGAAGGTACCGAGCGGGATGCTGGCCGTCACGTCCTTCAGGTTGTTGGCGCGCGCGCCCTTCACCGTCAGTTTCTTGCCATTGCCCTTGCGACGCCGGACCGGGACAGGAACGCTGCGGCGACCCGACAGGTAATCGCCCGTCAGGCTGGTTTCGCAGTCGAGAATGTCCTGGAGCGTGCCCTGCGCAACGATCTCTCCGCCGTGTACACCGGCGCCCGGCCCCATGTCGACGACATGGTCGGCGGTGCGGATCGCGTCCTCGTCATGTTCGACGACGATGACGGTGTTGCCGAGGTCGCGCAGACGGCGGAGCGTGATGAGGAGGCGGTCGTTGTCCTTCTGATGCAGGCCGATCGAGGGCTCGTCGAGCACGTAGAGCACCCCCGACAAGCCGCTGCCGATCTGCGAGGCGAGCCGGATCCGCTGGCTCTCGCCGCCGCTGAGCGTCCCTGAGGTGCGGTCGAGGTTGAGATAATCGAGCCCGACATTGTTGAGAAACCCGAGTCTCTCGACAATTTCCTTGAGGATGCGCTCGGCGATCTGATTCTGCTGGACATTGAGCTTGCCAGGCATTGCCGTGAAGAATTCGAGCGCCGGCCCCACTGCGCGGCGCGTCGAGATGCTGATGTCTTCGCCCGCGATCTTGACCGCGAGCGCCTCGGGCCGCAGCCGCGCGCCACCGCAGACTTCGCACGGCTGCGCGTTCTGATATTTCGACAATTCCTCGCGCATCCAGGCGCTTTCGGTCGACAGCATCCGCCGGTCGAGATTGCCGATCACGCCCTCGAACGGCTTTTTGACTTCATAGGATTTGCGACCGTCCATGAATTTCAGCACGACGGGCTGTCCCCTGGTCCCATAGAGGATTACGGCAACGACATGTTCGGGAAGCTGGTTCCACGGCGTGTCGAGGTCGAACTCGAAATGCCGCGCGAGGCTGCCGAGTACCTGCATGTAATAAGGCGACGGCGGGTTCGACTTCGCCCAGGGGACGACCGCGCCTTTCCTGATGCTCAGATTTTCATTCGGAACGACCAGTTGCGGGTCGAAGTGCAGCTTTTCGCCAAGACCGTCGCACGCCGGACACGCGCCCTGCGGCGCGTTGAAGCTGAACAGGCGCGGTTCGATTTCGGCAATCGTGAAGCCGGACACCGGACAAGCAAACTTCTGGCTGAACGTAACGCGGCCCTCGGGCGCATATTCGCCTGCGACCCGCTTTGTTTCTGCGCTCGCCGGTTCGGCATCCGCCGGATCGACATAAGCGAGGCCGTCGGCGAGTTTCAGCGCTTGTTCGAACGAATCCGCCAGACGACTCTCGATCCCTTCGCGCACGACGATGCGGTCGATCACGACTTCGAGGTCGTGCTTATACTTCTTGTCGAGTGCAGGGGCGTCGTCGATTTCGTGAAAAACACCGTCGATGCGCACACGGGTGTACCCCGCCCTTTGCCATTCGAGCAGTTCCTTGCGGTACTCGCCCTTGCGCCCGCGGACGACGGGAGCGAGCAGGAACAGCCGCGTGCCCTCCGGCAGACCCATCACCCGGTCGACCATCTGACTGACCTGCTGCGCGCTGATCGGAAGGCCGGTCGTCGGCGAGTAGGGCACCCCCACGCGCGCCCACAGCAGGCGCATGTAATCGTAGATTTCGGTCACCGTGGCGACCGTCGAACGCGGGTTGCGGCTTGTCGTCTTTTGTTCGATGCTGATCGCCGGGCTCAGCCCCTCGATATGATCGACATCGGGCTTTTGCATGAGCTCGAGGAACTGGCGCGCATAGGCACTAAGCGATTCGACGTACCGCCGCTGCCCCTCGGCATAAATCGTGTCGAATGCCAGGCTTGACTTGCCCGACCCCGACAGCCCGGTGATGACGGTCAGCGTCTCGCGCGGAATGTCGAGCGAGATGTCCTTGAGATTATGTTCGCGCGCGCCACGCACGCTGATGTGAGACAGACTCATGCGCGCGCTGTTCCATATCTGTTCGTAGCGCGCAAGGCGTCGCTTAAGGCTGCTGCGGCATCCGCCGGACGGTCAGGATGCGGACGGGTTTTTGAATCATCTGGCCCTTCAATATCCCCTCGCCAAGCGTCGGCGACAAGGGCACGTCATAGATTTTGCGTACGACATCCATCCCTTCGACCACATGGCCGAACGCCGCATAGCCGACCGCGGCATCAGGATCGGTGCGAGCCGGATCGGCGTCGAAATAGGGCTGATCCGACAGCAGGATCGAGAAATCCGCCGTTGCCGTTCCGGGTGCCAGGCGCGCCATCGAGATCGTTCCCGCCTTGTGCAGCACCCCGGTGACCGTCGTCGGTTCATGCGCAATCGGCTTCAGCACGCGCTTCGGATCGCCACGCGGCCCGCCTTGAATGATGCCATTGGGCGGCGTTCCCCAACCGAGCCGCATGACACGGTAGAAGGTCACGCCGTCGAGCCGTTTCTGATCGACGTAGCGAACGAAGTTGGTCGCGGTGACAGGCGCGTGCTTGACGTCGAGATCGACCGTGATGGTTCCAAGGTCCGTCGTCATCGCCACGCGAACCGTGTCGGGAAGCGGCGCGACCGGCGAGGGGCGCGTATGCTTTGCCGGTGCGGCGGCGGTCAGCGCAACCAGCAACACCGGTGCCAAAACTGCGAATCGCAAGACCATCGTCGGACAATGGCACCGGGGCATGGCAGGACTCAACTGCCGATCAGTTCGCGTCCGATCAGAAAGCGGCGAATTTCGTTCGTGCCGGCACCGATATCGTAGAGCTTGGCATCGCGCAGGAAACGTTCGACCGGCCACTCCTTGGTATAGCCCGCGCCGCCCAGCGCCTGGATTGCCTCGAGCGAGACTCTGACCGCGTTTTCGCTCGCCAGCAGGATCGCACCCGCCGCGTCGAAACGTGTCGTTCGACCCGCGTCGCAGCTGCGCGCGACGGCATAGACATAAGCGCGCGCGCTATTGAGTGCGACGTACATGTCGGCGATCTTGCCCTGCATCAACTGGAACGAGCCGATCGCCTTTCCGAACTGCTTGCGATCGCGAACATAGGGCAGAACGACATCGAGGCACGCCTGCATGATGCCGAGCGGACCCGCCGCCAGCACGGCGCGCTCGTAGTCGAGGCCCGACATCAGCACGCCGACCCCACCGTTCAACGGACCCATGATATTCTCCGCCGGAACGTCGCAGTCTTCGAAGACCAGTTCGGCCGTGTCGCTGCCGCGCATGCCCATCTTGTCGAGCTTTTTGGATACCGAGAACCCGGCCATGCCCTTTTCGATGAGGAAAGCTGTGATCCCCCCTGAACCTTCGCCCGTTTTTGCGTAGACGACCAGCGTGTCCGCCTCGGGCGCGTTCGTGATCCAGAATTTCGTGCCGTTCAGGCGGTAACGGTCGTTACCGACGGTTTCCGCTTTCAGCCCCATCGACACGACGTCGCTGCCCGCCGTCGCCTCCGACATCGCGAGCGAGCCGACATGGTCGCCGGCGATCAGCGGAGGAAGAAATTTCGCTTTCTGATCGGGCGTTGCCCACCGCCTGATCTGGTTGATGCACAGGTTCGAATGCGCCCCATAGCTGAGCCCGACCGAAGCGGAGGCGCGACTGACTTCCTCCATTGCAACGACATGATCGAGATACCCAAGGCCAAGCCCGCCCCACTCTTCCTCGACCGTGATTCCGTGCAAGCCGAGCGCGCCCATTTCGGGCCAGAGCTGGCGCGGGAATTCATTTGCCCTGTCGATCGTGTCCGCGATCGGCGCGATGCGTTCGCTGGCGAAGCGTCGAGTCGTGTCGCGGATCATGTCGGCGGTCTCGCCAAGGGCGAATTCGAAATCGGGCGCGGTGTTCATGACACCGCCTTACCGCGTCATCGCGGCTTAGGAAATGATCGTGTCGGCCCCGTCGCGTCCGACCAGCAGAACCGCGATCGCATCGAACAGCGATTGCATCGACACCGGTTTGAACAGCACCTCGTCGGCACCCGCCGCCATGCATTTTTCGCGCAAACCGGCGGCTGCATCCGCAGTCAAAACGATAACGGGCAACTTTGCCTTTTCGTCGACGCGTTTGCGCAACGCGGCAATGGCCTCCATGCCGTCCATTCCCGGCATCCGCAGATCCATCAGGATCAGATCATAAACGCCCGCATCGATCAGCCGGAGCCCTTCTTGCGCGCCGTCCGCCTCGTCCATCTCGACGCCGGCGACGTCGAGCATGTCCTTGACCACGCGCCGGTTCATCGCATCATCTTCGATGAAAAGGAGTTTCACGCCGCCACCGCGACCTGCGTATCGCTCCGAGCAAAAACCTTGAGCAGCGCGGCCTTCGTAAGCGGCTTCGTCAGCACGACATGGGCGCGTGCGCGGACATCACTACGCAAGCCAGTGCCGCCGTCGACCAGCACCACGGGCAGCGCGGTGGCCTGAAACAGACGGTCGCAATCGTCGATCGACGAGACGTCGGCGACGATCCATTCGGCGGGTTCGAGCGCAAGGAATGCAATCGCTGCGGACACGTCGTCGACAAACGCGACGACGTCGAAACGCGTCGACAGGATTGCGCGCATCATGCCGCGGGTGAGCGGATTTTGTTCGATCACAAGTACGGTCTTCGGCCGCACGCCCGAGGCCGGTCGTGCTGGCGCGGTGTCGAGCGCCTCGATAAGCGGCAGGTCGACGGTGAAGGTCGATCCGAACCCCGGTTCGCTTTCCACGCTGATATCCCCGCCCATCGCCCGCGCCAGATTGCGGCAGATCGCCAGACCAAGGCCCGTTCCACCGTACCGCCGTGTTGTGCCGCCATCCACCTGTTGGAACAGTTCAAATATCGACTCATGCCATTCCGGGGCGATCCCGATCCCTGAGTCGCGGACGGAAATCCGAACCGTTCGCGCTTGCGCGTCGGTTGTAACCGATAATACGATCTCGCCTTTCTCGGTGAATTTCATGGCATTTGACAGAAGATTGAAAATGATCTGTCGGATGCGCCCCTCATCGCCTTCGATCCGATCGGGGCAATCGTCGACGTTCAGGCTGAGCGTGACCCCCGACGCTTCGGCCTGCAAGCGCCAGACTTGCGCCACATGCCGCAGCGTCGATTTCAGGTCGACACTGCCGGTGCCGACCGAAAGCTTGCCGGTCTCCATCTTCGCCACGTCGAGAATGTCGTCGACGAGCGACCGCATCGTCTCGCCGGCGTCGTGGACGATGCCGATACGATCGCGCAATGTCGCGTCGAGCGAACGGTTGCTCAACATCACCTGAGTCATGCCAAGGATTCCGTTGAGCGGCGTCCGGATTTCGTGGCTGGTGGTTGCGAGGAATTCCATTTTCGCCGCTATCGCCTTTTCGAGGTCACGGTTGATCTGGGCAAGCAACAATTTGGACGCCCGCTCCCTGTTACGACTGCGCGTGATCAGGATTAAGCCGACGCTAAGCAACAGCAGCAACAGAGTGCCACCGGCGATGACGGCAATCAAGAAATTCCGTTGCAGCTCGAGCTCGGCCGCCTTCAATCGGGCAATCTGCGTGTTCTGGTTGGCGAAATCGAACCGCGCCGCCATCAGCGCGGCGCTGTTGCTCGCGGTGAGCTTCGCGGTCGCCTGATCGAGCCGCCACACCGCCTCGAGTTGGACGAGCGCCTTTTCTTTCCGGCCCGATGCGCGGTAGATTTCGTAAGCGGAACTGTGTGCATCGCGATAGCTTGAGTCGCTCTGGGTTGCATCGACGCCGGCGAGGGCTTTTTCGATCGACTTCGTTGCGGATTTAATATCTTTGCGCGCCAGCGACACTTGCGCCCGCATGCGCCACAATCTCCAGGAATTGCTGTCTTCGTCTTGGCTCCCCAAAACGGCAAAGGCCCGATCGATTGTTGTTACAGCCTCGCTCAGACGCCCTTGAGCGATCTGGGCCTGGGCGATGTTACCCAATATCAACGGAATGAATTTATCACTTCCGATTTTTTCCGCGACGATAAGGGCTTGATTGAACTCCCGTTCGGCTTTGCGTGGCTTCGACATGTACAGATAAGCTTTCCCCCGATTATTGCGGGAGGATAAAGAAAGTAACGGGTCGCCAGCATATTCCTCATCGGACTGTGCATAATATTTGATCGCATTTTCGCCATCGCCGCCGTCGACGTAGAGCTTGGCGATGCTTTGCAGTGCGAGCGCTTGCGACCGTCTGTCCCGTACCGAACGGAATATCGCATATGCTTTTTGAAAGTCGCGCAACGCGCCCTGGACGTCGTCACGATACTGGTGGATGCGCCCGCTCGAGAGGATCAGCTCGCCCATTACCCGTGGGGCGATTTGGTCCGACTGGCCGCGCAGGAATCCGCGTCTTACGACGACCTCGGCATCGTCGATTCGACGAAGCCCGATGAGCGCCCGGCTGATAACGGCGTCGGCTTCGGAGAGCGAGGTGCTTCGTTCGCTTCCGGTCAAACTTCGTCGCGCCGTTAATGCCGACCGTTCGGCCAAAGCGATTGCGGCCTGCGGACTTATGTTGAGCTGCGTTCGCGCGTCTTCGAGCAAGCTTTGCACCGACACGGCACTTGCGCTTGTGCGCGCCTGCGCCGAGCATGGACTGATGTCGATCCAAACGAATGAGACGAGACCGAACAATGCGCACAGCGCGCGTTTCATGCCCGTTTCCAAAAGCTCGCAGGCCGGTAGACGGTCGGCTCGACGCTCGTTTGCAGCGCTTCGAACCGGTAGGTTTCCAGATAATCGACAAAGTCCGCGAGTTCGAGTGGAACACTGATGAGATAGCCCTGCACCATTTCGCAACCCATGACTGTCAACAACGCCAGCGCGGCGGGCGTTTCGACCCCCTCGGCGGTGACCTCCATGTCGAGCGCATGAGCGAGATCGATCGTCGAGCGCACGATCAGGGGATCGCGATGGCTGCTGGTCAGATGCGTCACGAACATCTTGTCGATCTTCAACTCGGTCGCAGGGAGCCGCTTGAGGTACGACAGCGATGACAGGCCCGAGCCATAGTCATCGATGGCGAGCGTAATGCCAATCGCAGCACAGCGTTCCAAATTCTCGATCGCGACGTCGGGATCGCGAATCACCGCCGTCTCGGTAATCTCGAAGCCGATCTCGGCGCCTGCTTCCTCCACGAGCGCGCAGGCGGCGTCGATAAATGTGCGGTCGGTCAGTAGCCCGCCCGATATGTTGATGAAGATGCGCAGGTGATGCCCGGCGGTGCCTAGCGTCACCTGATCTGCGATGACGCGCCGCAAGGTCCAAAGCGTAATCGCACGCATCTCGCCGCATGTGTCGGCAAGCGCGATGAAGCTGTCGGGCATGATCATCCCGTGCACCGGATGCCGCCAGCGAATCAGCGCCTCGGCGCTTGATACGGTTTGCCGGCGCACATTCACCTTGGGCTGATAGACCAGAAAGAACTCATCGCGGGCGATTGCCAGGGCCAGATCGCTGGTCAAATCAATCTGAGATCCGCGCAATGCAGCCGAGCCCGGACTTGCCATAATGCTCAACCCGCGCGATTTGGCATCAATGAGCGTCTTTTCGGCGCGTTCGAGGGCGTCGAGCTCGTTGTCGCCGAGCGCGCCAGCGGCGACATGATCAAGTATCATGGGTTCTGTCGAGCCGCAGGGCGTTCCCGTGAATTCGGCAAGGGCCCGGAACTTTGCGTCGAAGTCGTCCGAATTGACCGGATCGAACACCAGGCAAACTGTGTCCCAAGCAAAATTGCTGAGGCGTCCGCCCGACAATGTTTTCACGGCGGTCAAGAACGACAGGAATTCGTCGCTCCAGGCATCGAATCCTAAACTTCGGCGGATTGACACGGCGTTGGCAATTGCGATCAGCAGGACCCCGCAACCTTCGTCCGCCCGCCGATCGTTCGCCGCGCCGCGCGTGCGTACGCGCGGGCGCCGAGCAACCGTCATCGGCGTGGAGGGTCGGTTCGCGGGCATCATCCGCTAACCATAGGTCATTGTCCGTCAAAGAAGCCTTAAGCCGAAGCAAGGTGCCACAACGGAATGTGCGCGCGGCATAGCGCTTAAGAAAAGCTATTGAAGATTGGATAATCTCGGGTTAACTCTTTTCGCGTTAAGTAAAAAGGACGTGTGTCATGATGATGAATATCCTTCTGGAAGTTCTGATTGCTCGCCCACAGGGCGGCGACTCAATCGATCCCAACTGAGTCGGTTGCCGGTCGGGGGCGCTTGCCGGCAAGCTGACGTCTTGAACATGGGTTAAATGAAAGTGCGGCGCGCCTGCCGCACTTTTTATTTCAGATCAATCGATTAGCGGCAGCGTCGCGAAAGAGCCGATCGATCAGCGCGTCGAGGCTCTGGTCGGTCGGATGACACAGACGAACATTGTTGATGTGCTCTCCGCCCTGGTTTGCCAACGCCTTCCTTATCCGAGCCTGCAGCGCGCGAACGCCGCGCAGTGCGAATTCGAATCGCAGCGAATCGGTACGAAATGATTCGCACACGCGACGGAGTGCGTGAAGTTCGTTGCCGACCTGCACATTATAATTCGGATGTCCGCCAACATGAACGGGTAGCCCCGATGCCCTGCTGTCTCGTGTCAGCGTCGGGAGCAGGATGCCGTTGGTGGTGAAATCATCGATATGGAAACCGACTTTTCGCAGCGCGCGCACGAACGGACCGAGCACGGGATCCCTGCTGCTTTCCAGGGTGAGGGCGTGGTGGCGCACCCATCCCTCACGGTGATCGTCCCCCGGCAAATTTACCGACGCAAAAGGGGTGCGTGGCAACCGACAAAGATTCGCCATCGCACTGACCTATGGGCAGCCAGACACCCCGTCAGCGAAAAGACGATCCGTTTTGGAGCCATCACAATATGATCGTAACCATGACTGAGGCCGAGGTGTCGGCTGACCATTCAAGACGCAGGGGCCGACGATCGACACCCTCGTATACTCTTTCGCGATCGAGTTCGTTTTCCAGGGCGTAACGCGCGAGGCGGGCAAGATTGCGCGCCGCATCACGCGACGAGCGACCATCGCTGAAGCGCGCCCCCAACTCTCCACCGGTAAAGAGCGACATGCCTTCGGTGCGGTGCTCGGTGCGGCCGAGGATCAGTCGGACGATCGACAATACGGGTGGTACATCGGCTAATTCCCAATTCTCGAGAACCCCCCGCACGTGGCCGACGGGAATTGTCACCTGGGAGAAGGTCCAGATCAGCGATGCGTTAGCGGGAAAGGCAGCCTCGCCAACCGCATCCATCGCCGCACGTATCGTCGCAATATCAAGACGCGCCACGGACTGCTCGACCCCTAAAAACAAATCGCCATCCTGAGCGGTGACGCCGAATCCGGCGTTTTCGAGAGCCAAACCTGAATGGGCATCGTCAATTCCCGTTATTTTGGCAAACCAGTTGATCACTTTATGATCCGTATTTAATCCTGTTTTGTTCAGCTGTCGGATCGGTTGGCGTGAAACAAGGACAATCTCATCCACTCTGGAGGATTGGACGGTTGGCGATCGACGCAGCTCCGCGGAGCCTGTGCGCAAGCATGAGGTCGGAGGTCCGCGGTCGTCGATTTGTCGAATAATTGACGCTTGATTGACGCCGGCTTGGTCCGCCGAGTGACGACGGCCCGTCAGTGCTGTTCCTGCGAACGATGCAAAGCATATCGAAAGGGTCGATCGGCATCGCAGCACCGCGGGGGCAGGCAAGCCGCGCGGTCCACAAGAAACCGATGGAGACTAAAATGCGTTTTTCGATCATCAAAAATTATGTGACAATTCCTCTGTTCGCTGTCCTGGCCGTAACGAGTCATGGTGCCATGGCCGGCGGACAATCGCAGCCTCTGCGCGTTCTGCAGGACGACACACGCAGTATGGCGGTGAGCTACGCCGACCTCGACCTTCGCCAAGAGGCCGGCGTCCGCACGCTTAGTCGCCGGATCAAACACGCTGCACAGACCGTCTGCGACGTGTCGAGCGCCATGGATGTCAGTAGCAATTGGGCTGCGCGCCGCTGCTACCGCCAGTCGGTTGCGCGTGCGATGGGTGCTGTCGAGGTCGCCGTCGCTCGCAAGCGGAGCGACCAGCAACTCGCCAGCGCCGAGACGACGATCCCGCTTGGTCGCGGCCAGCGCTGAACCGGGACGAGGGCCGATCGCTGCGTAAGCGATCGGCCCATCATTTTGTTTCGTGCACCCTTTGCGCAGGCTGCCTGTTCGAGCCGGCCCCCATGAAAAGCAGTGCCGAACGGCTGGGCATGAAGAAATATCCTCCCGCGCGCGGGGTCACATAATTGCGCATGTCCTTGATCGTAATCGCACCGCCCGCGGTCGGGATGCTGAAAACGCATCGCCATTGGTCGCCCCTGGGATCAACGTCCTTCGCGTTCGTCCCGCTGATCAGCGGGTCCGGCTCGTTGGTGAGCCCGTGAAAGACCGGCGATCCGATCCAGCTTTGCTGCACAAATTCGAACTGTCGTTCGAGATCGGCGCAGATGCACATGAACAACAGGCCACGCTCGCCGGTCGGCGCCACATAGCTCCGCCCGCGCCGCAGCAAGCGGTGGCGGTTGGTAATCGCCTGTTCGATGGGGTCGCCGGGTTGCAAGCTGTCGCGGGGATTGGCGCGCCGAACATGCGCGCCGAGCGGGCACTGCAATCCACGCGGATCTTCGCTGCCGTAATCGAAATCGTTGTCGGGCTCGCGATCGGGCGGGCGCAGGTCCTTGACGCGCTCGGTGCCGATCAGCGGCGTGCCGTCCTGCCAACGACCGACGATCTTTGCCGCGACCCAGTCGGCATTGATGTCTCTCCCCAACAGCGATTCCAGACCCGGATAGTCCGTTTTTATCGTTGCTGCCGCGTCCGCGGTGAACGTGGAGAAGCCCTTCACGTCCTGTTCGAGGTCGCGGATCACAAGGAACGTCCCGTTGCGCCCGAAGTCGCGGTAATCCCGGTCGCCTGCCATCAGCGTATCGCGCGGATTTGCATCGCTGCTGTCGGTCTCGATCTTTCCGAAATGCGGGAACCGTTGCGGCGAGCTCGCCGCGATCGTCGGCAATTTGCCATAGAAATCGTCGAAGACATGGACGGTGAGCGCGGGGGGAAAATAATTCTGGCTGTTGCGATAACCGAGGATGAACTCGCCCGGCGCGACCAGATCGCGTCCGGGCGGATGCGCGGCGGCCTGACGCGTACCGCGGATAACGGGCTGTGATATGCCATCGCGAAATCCGAACGGCTCGCGCTCGATCGCGCGCCTGAACGGGTCGGATCCGCAATCGTCGACCTTGCGTTGCGGATCGGGACCGGTTCGACGTTCCGTCAGCACGACGCCTCCGCAATCCTCGAGGAAAGCGGTCTGCATGTGCACTGCGGCGTCATGCGCGACGCGTGCGTCATCGAGTTGATCCACGCGGATTGCGCGCACATCCCCACGCGGCAGGTCTTTATCGGCGATTGGCGTCGCGCCATAAATAAGCAGGGCCGCATCGACCGCCGCCGACGAGCCTCCGTCGCCCCAAAGCCATGCGGCCTTCGGATCTCCCAAAATGTCGGACCGGTTGACCATTCCCATCCGGAACGCGGGTGGAAAGCTTGCCAGTCCGGCAGTTCCCGTCGCCTCGTCACCCTCGGGCAACCCCATCGACTTCAAGCCCAGCGCGGTAAAGGCCAGGTAGGTTGCAAGCGGCGACGATCCGTGGTCGCCAAAGGACACGCGCATCTCTGGCGGCAAAACCGGCTTCCCGAGCTTGACCGTTGTTTCACCCGCCCACGGCCATCCTATGTCTTGCCCCGTCAGTCCGTTGATCCAACGCCGCCGTTTTTCCGGATCCTTGGGAACCTTGATCAGAAGACATGTCGTCAAGAGCGCCACCGGCTGACCGCTGAAAACAAGCGACTGGACTTCGTCGGCCTCGATTTCGCTTTCCTCGCGCTGCTCGGAACCGAACGTGGCGAGCCACGCCCTGCCCTCGGTATTTGTCGTCGCGCGCACGAGGCCGTCCTTGATCAGCGCGTTCTTTCGTATCTGTTCGGCGGTGGATTCTGGGAAGCGGCAGTACCAGAAGCGGGTCGGGCGCTGTTGCATCCGTACCCACCGCTTGAAGCGGTCGCCATCCTCTGCGCCGTAATAGATCAGCCACCGTGTCACCGGAAAGCCCAGGCCATGGCTCCATATCGCGGACTGGCCGGTGTGGACGCGCGAAATGAAATCCTCGAGATAACTTTCCCAGCTGCCGCCGTAATTGGCCTGAAACACAAATTGTCGCGTGCCGGGAACGACGAACCACTTGGCGGTGTGGATCGTCCCCATGGTCGCGACGAAGCCCGGACGGAACCATTTGAGGACCTGCGTCACGCCCCAAAGGGCAAACGCCAGCGTCAGACGACGGAAGAAGCCGGACTTCAACGGCAAGACGGCGATGATGTGATTGTTCAAGAGTCCGGGTCGGTTCTCCTTGTGGTTGATCGCTTCGGAATGGTTCAAGGCGACTTGCCGATCGGTCGATTTGTCGGTGGTTTCATGACGTGAAAGCAACGCTGCAAAAATCACCGCGAGCGCTGCGAAGATGCCGAGCGTGACGACGAACGAACCGCCGCCGACGCCAAGCACGCTCCAGATCCCAGCCAGCAGATAATGCGACCATGTCTGAGGCCACGCCACCGAACGCAGCGCGCCGGTGACATGCCACAAGGTGTAAAACAGCAACGCCCATGTCCCCGCGAACAGCGCCAGCGTCCCGAGAATGCCGCGGGTCGGCGCGACCTTCTGCAGAAAGGTCGTGATCCACAGCCGGGAGGGTCGCCATTGCGCAAGCGCGAGTGTCTTGCGACTCGGGACGAGCAGATCGCGATAAAAATTTGCGTCCTCGCGTACCGAATCGCGGACATGGGCAAGTGCATCCGACGCACGTCCGCTACTGCCCAGATTTTCCTTCAGAAACTCATCGAGCTTGGTCCTTGCGAACGCGGCGAGTTTCGACTGACGCTCTATATCGCGGACCGAAAAAGGCTTGGTACCATTGAAATCGAGCCCCGTAGGATCGAATGGCGAGCAGCGCGTCTTGAGCGCGTGACGGCAAAGCAGCGCGCCGAGCGCGTCGGCGTCATGCGCCGCTTGCGGGTCGACGTAAGCGAAGATCGGACCGAGCTCGACGAGCGCGGCGACGGCGACGGCCTTCAGCACAACCTCGGTCGCGCCATCGCCGTTGATTTCGAGGAGGATGATCGGCGGCGCACTGTGAGCGGCGTCCGCCTCGATCACCGCGAGCGAGGCAAAATGAACGATCCCGGTTGCCGTGAGGACGTTCCGGATCGCTTCGCCAGCGGGGTTGCCGAGTTCGGCGACCTTCGCGTCGATCTGCGCCAGCATCGCTTCGTGCGAACGTCCCGGATCCGCGGTCGTCGGTGCCACCACCGTGATCATCGTCGATGTCCCGCGGTCGGGCGCGAACTTCATGTCGAGCCGCACCGGAAACGGGCCGACCGTCTGCGCGCGGTGCCGACGCGTCGCGAAGTCGGGCGACCGCGCCAGCAGCGCTTTCAGAATCTGCGTGATCTGGCTCATCGCCAGGTGCCCGCCGATGCAGTAATGCGGATCCGCGCCGAACATCAGGCTGCGGTCGTTGTCGCGCCCGGCGTCGAAGCCGTCGGGATCGTTCATCGGCTTGCGCTGGTCGCGAAGCGCAAGCGGGATCATGACGAGGACAAGATCGTTCGGGTAGACCGTGCGTTCACGCCACCAGCCCTGCCCGCTGGCGATGACGCCCTTCTGCCGCACGTATCGCCAGAGTCCGGGAGACAAGGCCGGATTGAGCCGCCCAGCCTCCATCAGCAAGGCCCTCAGCCCGGCGTCGTTGCCGCCTTGGGCCAGAGCAACGGCATTTTGCCATACCCTGCGGCGGCGTGGGCGAAGTATCTCGGCAAGCATGTTGCCGGCGGCAAGCGTATTGGTTGGAATGAGCGCGACGACGAGGCTGAGCACTGCGGCGCGGATCGCGGCGTCATCAAAGAGTGTCGGAGACCCGTCGGCGGCGATCTCGTCGGCCTGCAAATCGACAAGTGCCTTGATCATGCCAGGTCGCGCATCGCCGCGCTTGGCCGCCGCGATCGCCTGATCGACGACGCGGCCGAAGCGTGCCGCCGCGTTCAGCGCCTGTTCGCGCGCCTGCGCGCTGCCTGTCGGGTCGCCGAACAGCAACCGCGAGAATGCGAAGGTCCAGTGTGCGAACTCGACCGGATCGGCGACCGTGAAGCCGAAGAACGTGCACGCTGATTCGGTCAACGTCCGGGTGATGAGATCTGTCATCACGTCGATCCTGCCGCCCGAATTGTCGAGCAGTGCGTTCGCGACATCGGCGCACTGCGACTCGATCTGCTCGCCAAGCAGGCGGCCGTCTGGCAGGCGATGCAGCGCCGCAGCCTTCATCGCCCGAATCAACAGGGCATTAAGCTGGGCATGATCCTTGCCGTCCATTCCAAGGATCGAATTGGCACCCCCGGCGAGCGCAATGATCTCCGGGGTGTAGGGCACGATGAATGTCTCGGTCCGCCCGAGCACTTCGACCGCGTCGGCATGCCGGGTGACGAAGACGAGGCGTCGGATTCTCGGATTGGGACAGACCGCGCGCGCCACCCGCAACAGAAGAAATCCCAGTGCAAAGAGGATCGACAGGCCAAATCGGATGACCGCCGCCACGACGCCCTGGCGCAAGCGGAGGAAAATATTCCCGACGGGCGGGTCACCAAAAACAAAAGGTTGCGGCGGGATCGGTACCGGTTTGCCACGCAAACGCTCGGCAGAATTCATGAACGCGGCGTCGTACTTCAGCTTGAACATGCCGAGGCTCCCAACAAGAGGATACGCCTACTCGCTTTGCTTCAGTCCATCCTTGAGTCGTTCGTTCCAGATACTATCTACAAAGGGCAACCAATCAAGGTTGCTCGCCGAAAACTGTGGTTTCATGATCATCAGTTCGCGGCGGGCAAGGCGCGCGGCCGTCAAATCGCGCTTCGCGACCAGAGCGTTGATCCGCACGACATGCGCATACCAGTAACCGGGTCGTCGCATCAGCGACTGATCGGCATGTCTGCACGCGTCGTCGCCGTTGCCGAGCATGAAGTGCGACATGGCAAGTTCGCCGAAAACCCGGAACATCTGCGCATCGAGCGGGCTGAGCCGGATTGCCCGTTCGAGCGGAGCGATCGCGTCGGCCGGCCGGTCGTCAAGGAAATGCGAACTGCCGAGCAGAGCGTGGGCGTGGCACAGGCTGGGGTTGAGCCTGATCGCTTCCTCGAACAGGAGCCGCGCCTGCCCGGCACGCCGGAGCAGCAGGTCGGCCAGTCCGGCGAGCATGTGCGCGCGTCCGTCGAGCGGATCGGCGGCGATGGCACGCTCGGCGAGCTTGCGCATGTCGCGTATGTCCTCTGGGCTCTGTCGCAACGTCCACGCCGACCAGGCGCGGATATAGGTCGCCTGAATCAGCGCGTCCGACGAGTTCGGCTGTGCGGCGAGCGCCCGGTCGATCAGCGCGCTGGCAATGGCTGCATCCTCACGCGTGTAGCGATTGATATGCCAGCGCGCGCGCCACACCATGTCGGTTACGGTCAGGTCTTCGGCAGACTTTGCCAGCGCCCGTTCCTGCTCGGCGAAGTCGACGCTGCTGTCGAGAGCACTGACCAGCCCGCGAACCAGCCGATCGGTGGTCGCGTGCGACAGGATCGACGGCGGCGTCAGGCGGTGCGACCAGATGATCCGCCCGGTGACCGTGTCGGACAGTGAAAAGGCGAGGACAGCCATGTCGGCCTGGCCGACCATCCGCCCCTCCAGCACATAGCGCACGCCCAGCGTTTCGGCGATCGCGCGCGGATCGGTCAGCGCATCGCGATACGCGATGCTCGAGCTCGCGGCGACGACCGGGATCCAGCGCAGGCGCGACACGCCGTCGATCAGTTCCTCGCACAGGCCATCGGTCAGATATTTATTCTCTGCGCCCGCCGTCAGATCGGCAAACGGCAGGATGGCAAGCGAGGGCCGTGCGTCGAACGTCGTCGCCGAAAGCGAAGCGGGCCCGTTCGACACTTTGACTCCGCTATCGCTATGCGCCGCTGTCGCTCCAGATAAGATCGCACGCTCCGCGATGGCAGCGCGCTGTTCGCGCAGCCAGTCTTCGAACCCATCTTCGCCCGGGATATCGAGGCCCTCGAGGAATTCTCCTCTCAAGATGTGACCCTGGATTGCATCGCCCGCGAACGCATCGTCGGTCGAATGCGCATCGACCGCGAGCTGCGTAAGGTCGATGCGCACCCGATCGCCTTCGCTGACGATGAGCGGCGTGCCTTCTCCATTGAGATGCTGTCGCAATTTGAGCAGCTCGTTGCGCAAACTCGCTTGAGCTTGTGATTGTTGCCGCGTGCCCCACAGCCGATCCTGAAGCCAGCTGCGCGTCCGTTCGCCCCCGCGCGACATCGCCAGCATCGCAAGGAGCGCCGCGCCTTTCCGGCTCGGCATCGGAATGCGCGCGCCGTCGCGGCCGAAAAGGCAGAATGGACCGATCAATTGAAGCCTGAACAGGCTCATGGTTAATCAATTCCGGCATATGAGGTGACGCGTCGTTCGACAGGCGTATCGCAGTCTGACGAATTGACCAAAATACTTCGCAGGTTGGTGGTGCCGGTCGGCCGGTTAAAGGGCTTTTGCCATCACCTTGTCGGCGAACTCGACCGGAAATTCGGCGAAGACTGCTTCGCCGATCGTTTCGAACCCGCGCTTTTCGTAGAATGCGATGGCGCGGACGTTGCGCGTATAGACACTCAAGACAAGGCGTGCCGCGCCGCGCTTTCGGGCTTCGCTTTCGGCGGCGTCGAACAGCGCACGCCCCGTCCCCGACCCATGCCATTTCGACAACAAGTAAATACGCTTGAGTTCGGCGTCGTCGGGCGACGTCCCCGGAAGCGACGGCGCGGCGAGGACGGCGTAGCCAACCGGACAACCCGCCGCTTCCTCGACGATCCATACCGCCGCGTCGGGATCGGCAAGCGTCGCGGACCACGCAGCCTCGGAATGATAAGTGCTGACGAACGCCACCGTCGCGTCGCCCGGATGATCGTTGGCAAAGGTTTCGAGAAAGCTCGCGCCACCGATCAGCGCCAGCTTGCCCGCGTCTTCGTCGTCGGCGCGGCGCGGCGTCACGCGGTATCGGGTCCGAGGCTGATGTCGAGGTCGCGCGGCCGCACGAAACGCGTCAGCCGCGCCCCATTTGCCTGGACCGCGCGCCACCGATCGACGTCGAACTGCAATTCGGCGACGCTTGCGGTCGGAAACTTCTCCTCCACCTCGTCGCGAAGCCGATCGTCGCTGTCATCGGGCACGAGCATCAGGATCAGGTCTTCGAGGCCGGGATTATGCCCGCACATCAGGATCCTGTCCTGCGCATCGGCCTGATCGTGGACGACATCGAGCAACGTCGCGCCCGAGGCGAGGTAGATGCGCCGGTCCCAATGCGGATGGAGCGTGCGACCATAGCCCTCCCAAAGGCCGTCGAGCGTGTCGACACAGCGCACTGCGGGCGACGACACGACGGCGTCGAACGCGAGGCCAAGGTTGCGCATGTGATGGCCGACGGTCTGCGCGCCCTTCATACCCCGTGCGTTGAGCGCACGATCGAAATCACGCGCGACGGGATCGTCCCAGCCCGATTTGGCATGGCGGAGCAGCGTCAGTGTCTTCACGAGCCGCGTGATGGCGCAAAGTGATGACGGTTGAAAGTCCCTGTTCGATCAAAAACTTATGCGGCCGGTAACCCGGATGTCGCGTCCTGCCAGCGGCGCATAATCCTTCAGGAAACTCGCAGCGCGGCGCGCTTCGACGTTGAAGATGTTGTTGGCCGAGACGACGAAGCTTGTCCGGCTGGATGCTGCAAACGGCCTCAACGTCGCGCTTGCGTTCACGATGGTGAATCCAGGCGTCGTGCTTTCGTTTAGCGCGACCCGGTCCTGGCGTGCGGTCCATTCGACCTCGGCGCGCAAATCGAGAAGGCTGGACTTGCCTTCGACGCCGCCCAGCAGGCGCAGTGGCGGAATGCGCGGCACGGGCCCAAGGCCGACGACCGTCGCATTCGTGTAGTCGCCGACACCGTCGATCGAAATCCCGAACGAACCGATGCGGGCCAACTTTGCCGAAAGCTCGGCTTCTACGCCGTAATAACGGGCTTTGCCCTGACGGTTCTGAAATACGGGCAGACCGTCGATGACGTCACCCGTCTGAACATCATAGATGTAATCCGAAAACCGGTTGTAGTAACCGGCAATGCTCGCACTGAAGCCGGGCAGCGAGGCGCGCAGCGAGCCCTCGACCCCATCGCTGACTTCCTTACGGAAATTCGGGTCGCCTATCTCGAAGGCTTGCGTGCCGGCGTGCGGGCCTTGCGCGAACAGCTCCTCGGCAGCTGGGGCACGCTCGGTATGCGAAGCCGTCACGCCCAGCCTGACGTTGCGCGCGACTTCGTAGCTGGCACCGAGCGACCCCGACACCGCGCTGAAGTTGCGGCGGTAGGCGGGATTGCCGATGGTAGCGCTGGCGGCCGCGGTCAGGTTGGTCCGTTCGAAGCGCGCGCCAGCTTCGGCCTTGAACGCGCCCGCGTCGAGTTCCTGCAAAGTGAAGACGCCGAATTGCTGCGTGCTGTTTTTGGGGACGAACGCTTCGTCGCCGATCACGTTGAAATCGCGGATCGCAAGCTGTGCTCCGAATGCGCCCCGCCAGCTGCCGCGCTTGGCCTGCGCGAATTCGAGGCGGCTTTCGTTCGATTTGTTGAGGAACGTCGTCCCGACCGCGCCAACCTCATTTAATTCAACGTGGCGATAATCCGCAAACGCGCTGCGAAAGCGGATCGTGTCGAGAAACCCGCCTCCGACGTTCAACTCGGCGCGCAGGTCGGCGCGATCCTGCTTCACCGCGAGACGCACGCGTTCCGCCTCGACATCGGGATCAAGCGAAAAGCGGACCGGAACGCCGTAGAGGCTGTCATAGTGGCTGAACGACGCGCCGATCGTGCCTCCGTCGCGGACCAGCGCGACGCCGCCCGCCGCTTCCCACGTTCGGGCGGCGGTGTTCGGTAGTTTCCCGCGCAACGTCGCCAGCGCGCGGATTTGCGGGTCGGCATTTGCCGCGGCTTGCACACGCAATGGTGACGAGAGAATGAAGTTGCCGGTGTCGAGATCGCTCGTCTTGGCATAGCTGCCATCGAGGTGGACGACGAAGCCTCCTCCCAGCGGTGCGTCAACCTGTCCGAAACTCGAACGCTCCTGCGCGGCCGACGCGTAGGTGCCCGTCAGGTCGACATGCAGCGCGTGATCGGGAACGTGGCGCGGGATACGCGTATCGAGGACGTTGACGACGCCGCCGATCGCCGCCGAACCATAAAGCAATGCCGATGGGCCGCGCAGCACCTCGATCCGCTCTGCGGTCAACGGATTGACGACGACGGGGTGATCGACGCTGGTGTTCGACACGTCGACGCTGCCGATACCGTCCTTCAGAACACGCACGCGTTCCCCCTGAAATCCGCGCAGGATCGGGCGGCTGGCGTTCGGTCCGAACGACGTCGCCGAAACGCCCGGCAGGTGCGTGAGCGTGTCGCCGATCGTCGGTCGCACGTCACGGACCAGCGCTTCACCCGTCAGGACCGACGTGCCTGCGAGCATCGCCGCGCGATCGCGGTTGAACGGCGCCGTAACGATGATCTCGCTCGACTGCGCGACATGCGTGTCGTCGCCTTGCGGTTCGGCATAGGCGGCACTCGCAGTCAATATCGCGGTCGAGAATAACAGGGGGTGTCGCACGGTCATCTCCAACGTCGGACCGTCGTGATAACGGGGCCCTTGGAAGGATACAAGATATCATTACTTGATGCTCTCCAAAAATGACCTGCCGTCATCGGAACGACAATTGACCCGGGATGGGGTCGCTTCATCCCGGGTCAAAGGCGGCAGGCGCTGGAAGGGAATTAGACCAGCTGCCGCGCCATCGTCACGCCATTACGGCGCAGCGACGTTCCGATCAGTCCGAAGCCGAACAGCATCATGATCCAGGTCGTCGGTTCGGGGACGGCACCGGCGACCGCGCCGGTGACTTGTGCCGTCACACTCACGCGGATCGGCGTAAGCGTGAAGTCGCTAAGGCCGGCGTAGCGACTGAAGCCGTTGAACGTGACCTGCTTGGTATAAGTGCCATTCGCCAGACCTGTGGTGTCGAAGCTCAGCAGATTGCCGAGATTGGACGTTCCGCCGACCAGGCCGCTGAAGCTGTTCCCGGCAAAGCTGTAGCCGGTGCCCGCGCCTTGGGTAAACGCACCGCCAAGAGTTTCGGAAAAGGCGGAGGCGTTGACGAGATTCAGGACGCCGAGGTCGGTCGAAAAGATGCCAGAATTGGTTGTGAGCGATCCAAGATCGAGCGTGAAAGCGTTGCCGCCTCCCGCGAATGTCCCGACGCCCGTGTTCTTGAACAGCGCAGCGCTCGCCAGTTCGGTAACGGTGCCGGTGACGTTGACAGTCTGGCTTGCCAAGGCGACGCTCGGGTTGGGTGACAGGTTGGACGCGAAGTTGAGCGTCGCGGTCCCGGATTTGATGCCCGAGGTCGTCGTGGTGACGCCCACTGCGATATTGCTCGAGGTCGTACCGGTCGCGATGTTGGTGAAGCTGCCGCTGCCGCTGACCGCGCCGGTCGCCGAGGCGAAGCTGCCGTCGAGCCCCGCAGACGGCGGCGCGCCGTCGTTGCGCACGGCGATCGCTGCGGTGTTGGTGCCGCCGATCCGCTGCGCGGCGACAGTGATCGGCTGTTGCGAGACGATGGTCGCGACGGCGGGATTGAGGACCGTGCCGGTGATGACGGTGCTCGATACCGCGAGGTTCTGCGTGGGCAATGCCAACGTCCCGAGCCCGCTGGTGCCCGCGCCGTTGGTCGCGAAGAGGACGGCGATCGACCCGGACTTCGACCCTGCGGTCGTCGTGTCGAAGGTCAGCACCATGTTGCTGTTGTTGTTCGCGCCCGCGACAAGATTGGTGATGCTACCGATGGCACCGGCGATCGCGTTGCCCGTGAAGCTGCCCCAGTTGGCGTTGAGGCCTTCCTGGAAGCCGACCGCGCCCGCGACCTGGACGTTCGAAATGTCGAGCGCCTGCGTGACGCTGCTGCCGACCAGCACGGGCCCGACGTTGATAAACGAGCTGGCGTTGTTGATGATCGGGTTGGCGACCTGGTAGACGTTGCCCGTCACGCCGACGATCTTGTCTGCCACATTGTCGAAATTGTTGACGACGTTGAGGCTCTGGCCGCTCAGCGATCCCGCTGTCAGCCCGGTGAAGCCGACGGTCACATTGGTGCTGCCGCCGTTCGGCCCGATGACCCAGTCCGCGCCGGTCAGCGCGACGCCCGGTGCCGAGGTATTCTGGACCGCACCGCGCAAGGTGGTTGCGGTGCCGTTGTTGGTGATCGTCAGCGTCGTCGAACTCGATCCGCCCGTGCGGACGTTACCGACATTCAGGACCCCGCCGGAATAATTAGGCCCCGACAAGTCCATCGTCGCGCTCGTCGCGTTGATCAGACCGCTGCCGGTCACGTTGGCGTGCGCGTTGAACGCATTGCCGCTGCCGAACGCGGCGTTGGTATAGTCGCTGGTCACCGTAACGTTGCGCGTGCCGAGCGCGAGCGTGCCGTTGTTGGTGAGGAACGCGGCGGTCGAGTCGGTCGCCCCGCCCGAGATATCGATGGTCGCCCCGCTGAGCGAGCGGATCGTGCCTGTCGCCCCTGATATGGCGGCGGTTTTGAGCAAGCCGCCCGCAGCCTCGACCGTACCTGTGTTGGATACCGCCGGCACGAGCGTGCCGAAGCCCGTCGTCAATCCGCCGTTGGCATAGCTGCCCGCGCCAAACGTACCGCCGCCCAACTGGACGACACCGGCGTTGGTGAACGCGCCGCCGCCGGCGACGATCGTCAGGTTGCGCCCGCCGAGCACGTTGAGCCGCCCCGACGAGGCTACCGTCATCAGCGTGCTGTCGAGCGTCGTGTTGGCACCCGAGCCGAAGTTGGTGACGTTGAACACTGAATTGGCACCGCGCAGCGTCACGACGGTATCTGTGCCTGCAGCGCCCGTCCCGATCGTCGATATGCTGCTCGCGCCAGTCCCGCGGATCGACAGCGTGCTCGCCGCGCCCGTGGTCGATGAGACATATTGCCCGAGGTTGAGGACGCCGCCCGCCTGGATATTGCTCAGGTTGGCGTCGCCGTTCATCACGAAAGCGCTGCCCGCGCCGACCGCGCCGAAATTGCCCGTCGCGCTGTTCTGGTAGAGGCCGCTTTCCAGCGCGAGCGTCTTGCCTGCAGTACCCTGGATGCTGCCGGTGTTGAACAGCCCGGCGTTGCCGCCGCTGCCCACCCCGCCACCGCCCAGGCCGCCGCTGCCGCCCGACACGTCGATGCTGATCCCGGTCCCCGCATCGGCCGAAATGACGCCGTTGTTTGTCACGACGAGCGAATTGATGCCGACTTGCCCCGATCCGCGCATCTCCGCGCCGAATGTCAGCGTGCCGTTGTAGACCCGTGCGCCGCCTGCGCTGTTGTCGAGGACGACGGTGCCCGTGCCGTTTACCGCCCATGCCCCTGTCTCACCGATCAGGCTCGCCGTTCCGGCGCCACCCCCCAGCGTCAGCGTGCCGTTGTCGGTGAACGTCGTATTGATGCGCAGGTCATCGTTCTGGACTAAAAGGTTGCTGCCCGACGACAGCGTCACATCGGTCAGATATTGTGCAGTGGCAAAGGCGCGGATCGAGCTCGTCGCGTCGCTGGTCAGCGTGCCTCCCAATATGCGCGCGTCGCCATTCAGATTGACGATCGAGTTGTTCGTTGCGCGGATGATCCCCGCGAGCGCGTTTTCATAAAGCCCGCCTGCGAACGAAATCGTGCTGCCGCCGGTCGCTTCGATGATATTGTTGTTCAGCAGGCCAGCGTTGAAGCCGGTGCCGACGCCGCCACCGCCCAGGCCACCGCTGCCGCCCGACACGTCGATCGAAAGGTTGCTGCCGCTGTTTGCCGAGAACAGGCCGTTATTCGTGACGGTCGCCGAATTGACGCCCAGCTCGCCTGCGCCCTGCAGCGACTGGCTGGATCCGAAGACGATGTTGCCGTTGTAGATGCGCGCATTGCCCAGGCTGTTGTCGAGGACGATCTTGCCGGTTCCGCTGATCGTCAGCGTTCCGCTTTCGTTGATCAGGCTCGCGGTCCCTCCCGCCCCGCCCAATGTCAACGTGCCGTTGTTGACGAGCGTGTTCTTGACGTAAAGATTGTCGTTGCGAACGCGCAGGTTGCTGCCCGACGAAAGCGTGACATCGGTCAGATATTGCGACGTGTTGAAGGCGTTGATGACGCCGCTGCCGACCGAGGTCAGCGTTCCGCCGACGATCCGAGAATCGCCGTTGAGATTGACGAACGAACCCGCAAGCGCCTGGATGACCCCGCTCGCGTTGTTCTCGTACAGCCCGCCTTCGAAATTCAGCGTGCTGCCGCCCGTTGCCTGAATCGTGCTGGCGTTGAACAGCCCTGCGTTCCCGCCTGCGCCCACCCCGCCGCCGCCCAGGCCGCCGCTGCCGCCGCTCACGTCGAATTCGAGGATGCTGCCGGCGTTGGCCGAAAAGACGTTGGCGATCGTGAACGTCGCCGAGTTGATGCCCAGCTGCCCGGCACCCTGTACAGTCTGGCCGGCACCAAAGGTGAAGTTGCCGTTGTAGATGCGGGCGCCACCGGCGCTGTTGTCGAGAACGATGGTACCGGTGCCGTTGATCGCCAGCGTGCCCGATTCGTTGATCAGGCTGGCAGTACCCGCCGCGCCGCCGATCGTGATCGTGCCGTTGTTGGCGAGCGTATTGTTGGCATAGAGATTGTCGTTCTGCACGAGCAGCTTGCTGCCAGCCGAGAGCGTGACGTTTGTCAGATATTGCGAGGTGCCGAACGCCCGGATCGAGCTGGTCGCGTCGCTCGTCAGCGTGCCGTTCAGGACGCGCGAATCGGCCCCTAGCACGAGGAGCGAATTGCCCGTTGCGCGAATGATCCCGCTGAGTGCATTTTCATAAAGCCCGCCTTGAAGCGAAATGGTGCTGTTGCCGGTCGCCTCGATGACATTGTTGTTGAAGAGCCCGGCATTGTTGCCAGTGCCGACACCGCCGCCGCCGAGGCCGCCGCTGCCGCCCGAGACGTCGATATCAAGATTGCTGCCGGTGTTCGCCGAAAACAGGCCGTTGTTCGTAACCGTCGCCGAATTGATGCCCAACTGTCCTGCGCCGCGCAGTGATTGGTTCGACCCGAAGACGATGTTGCCGTTATAGATGCGCGCAAGGCCAAAGCTGTTGTCGAGAACGATCGTCCCGTTGCCGCTGATGGTCAGCGTGCCGCTTTCGTTGATGAGGCTTGCCGTGCCCGCCGCGCCGCCGAGTGTGATCGTGCCGTTGTTGATCAGCGTGTTCTTTGCGTAGAGATCGTCGTTCTGTACCAGCAGATTGCTTCCTCCCGAAAGCGTCACGTCGGTCAGATATTGCGCTGTCCCGATCGCCTTGACGAAGCCGCTGCCGACCGAAGCGAGCGTGCCGCCGACAACGCGCGAGTCCGCGCCGAGGTTCACGGTCGATCCGGCAAGTGCCTGAATGACGCCTGTGGCACTGTTTTCGTAAAGTCCGCCCTGCAGCGACAGGCTGCCGCCGCCGGTTGCGCGCATCGTGCCTGTATTGAAGAAGCCGGCGTTACCGCCGGTTCCAAAGCCGCCGCCGCCCAGGCCCCCGCTGCCGCCCGAGACGTCGATGTCGAGGTTGCGGCCGCTGACGTCGGCGGAGATCAGTCCGGCATTTGAAAAGATGCCGCTGGTGATGCCCATCTGCCCCGCGCCGCGCACCGTCTGGCCGCTGCCGAAAATGAAGCCGCCGTTGTAGATGCGCGCGGCACCGGCGAGGTCGTTGAAGACGATCGTGCCGGTTCCGCCGAAGGTGACGTTGCCCGATCCGCTCAAGAAGCTCGCCGTGCCCGCAGCGCCGCCCAGCGTCATCGTGCCGTTATTTGTGAACGTGTTGCCGTAGACATAAAAGTCGCTGTTGGTGACGTTGAGCGCGGTGCCCGCCCCCAGGTTGACCGTTGCTGCGCTGGCTGTGATTCCAGCGACGTTGACCACCGAGCCGGCGGCCAGAATCGAAACCGCGTCGCTCGAAGTCGGAACGGCACATCCGCTCCATCCGCCCGCCGGGCTCCACAAGCCTGCCCCGCCACTCCAGACGCAGGTCGCGGCCGATGCCGCGCTGGGCATGGCAAACAGGGCGATGGCCGAAGCCGAAAGAGCAAGACGAAGGTTGGTCGCACGCGCGGTCATGACTTTTCCCCAAGGCAAAAACGACGGAAAGATGGCAGGCTGACCCAGCGCGCGGTGTCCGCGTTCGCTGAGAGATTCGATGCGACAAAGGGAAAGGCGCATCCTGCCGGCAAAGCGGGCCACGCAGCATCATTTTGTTATGATGATATTCGTGTCAAAACGGGACAGCCGGGCAATGTACGGTCAGCGCCGATCTGCCTGGTGCCCGGAAGAGGACTCGAACCTCCACGACCTTGCGATCGCCAGCACCTGAAGCTGGTGCGTCTACCAATTCCGCCATCCGGGCACGCATCCCGATCGTGTCGGGGGTAGGCAGGCGCCGATAGCGCCAACGTCGCGCTTGTCAATGCAAAGGCTGCGCGGCTAGTGCCACCCGATGGCGACAGGCGCGACAGAGCAGTTGATCACGGTATTCGGCGGCAGCGGCTTTCTGGGTCGCTACGTCGTGCAGGCGCTGTTGAAAACCGGTGCGCGCGTCCGCGTAGCGGCGCGCGATCCGCGCGAGGCATGGCATCTGAAACCGCAGGGCGGGCTCGGGCAGATACAGTTCGTCGCCGCCGACGTCCGCAAAGCCGACGCCGTCGCGCGTGCCGCGGCGGGGTCGACTGGCGTCGTCAATCTCGTCGGGGTATTCGGAAGCCAGATGGCGGCGGTGCAGGAAGGTGGTGCTGCCAATGTCGCGGCCGCGGCGCGCGACTGCGGCGCGACGGCGCTCGTCCATGTGTCGGCGATCGGTGCCGACCCGGCCAGCCCCGCCGCGTATGGCCGGAGCAAGGCCGCGGGCGAGGCGGCGGTTCGAGCAGCCTTTCCTACCGCGACGATCATGCGGCCGTCGATCATTTTCGGGCGCGAGGATCAGTTCGTCAACCGCTTCGCCGGGTTGATACGCATGCTTCCCATCGTTCCCATCATCCGGGGACGCGCCAAATTCCAGCCGGTCTACGTCGGCGACGTTGCCAAGGCGATCGTGACCGCGATCGCGGCCCCCGGCGTGCACGGCGGCAAGATATACGAACTCGGCGGGCCCGAGATCGTAAGCATGGGCGATCTGAACCGCTGGATCGCCGCAGCGATCGGGCGGCGGCGCGCTTTCCTGGATCTGCCCGATGTGCTCGCGGCGACGATGGCCTCGGCCACGGGATGGCTGCCCGGCGCACCGATGACCAGCGACCAGTGGCTTATGCTGCAGGCCGACAACGTGGTTTCGGTCGGCGCGGAAAGCTTGTCCGCGTTCGGGATCGTGCCGACGCCGCTTGCTTCGGTCGCCGACGGGTGGCTGGTGCGCTACAGGCGACACGGTCGCTTCGCGACGAAGATCGCCTGACGTGGATCCGCTTACCGCGATCGTCCTCGGCATTGTCGAGGGGCTGACCGAATTCATCCCCGTGTCGTCGACCGGCCACCTGATCCTTGCCAGCGAGTTGCTCGGCTTCAAGGGTGCGCAGTCGGCGACGTTCGACATCGTCATCCAACTCGGCGCGATTTTGGCGGTGGTCGTGTTGTATGCCCGCCGGTTCACGAACGTGGTCGCAGGGTTGGTGCGTCTGGAGCCCGCGGCGATTGCCTTTACCCGTAACATCCTGCTCGGCTTCGCGCCTGCGCTTCTGGTCGGCGCGGTCGCGTATAAGGCAATAAAGGCGATGCTCGAATCGCCGACGACGGTCGCGGTGGCGTTGATCGCCGGGGGCGTGGCGATCTTGATCATCGAGCGGCAGGTGAAGCCGAGGTCCGACGGCGCGGTCGACACGATCGCTTGGCGAACAGCGCTTGGCATCGGCGTCATCCAGTGCCTGTCGATGATCCCGGGCGTCAGCCGCTCGGGCGCGACGATCATGGGGGCGTTGTCGCTGGGCGTCGATCGCAAGACCGCGGCCGAATATAGTTTCTTTCTCGCGGTGCCCGTCATGGTTGCAGCGAGTGCGAAGGAGTTGTGGGAAGTTCGCCATGACCTTGGCAGCGTCGATTGGGCCTCGATTGCGATCGGCTTCGGCGTGTCGTTCTTGGTGGCCCTTGTTGTCGTAAGGGCATTCATCGGGATCGTAAGCCGGTTCGGCTTCGCGCCGTTTGCCTGGTACCGGATCGTCGTTGGCAGCGCCGCGCTGCTTTGGCTCGCCATAAGATAGGTCCGACTTGGACCGGATTTCATTTTCGATATTGCTGTCAGCGGTCCCCGAATGCAAATGACCATCTGGTAAAGGTAAATGTCATTGACCTAAACAATTGACGGGGCGCTTTGGCCGCTTTACCTCGAAAATTCTGGAGGGCCCCGTGACGACATCGATGCTTCGTTTCGTGGACAAGCAGCAGGCCTATCCCGAAAAGCGCCCACCCGCGTGGCGCGCCGAAGACTTTGCCGAAATTGCAGAGCGCTACGCGGTTCCGTCGGTGGAGGAGCAATCGGCGCGATGTTCGCAGTGCGGCGTGCCCTATTGTTCGGTGCATTGTCCGCTTCACAATCACATTCCCGACTGGTTGCGATTGACCGCCGAGGGGCGGCTGCGTGAGGCGTATGAGCTGTCGAACAGCACATCGACCATGCCTGAAATCTGCGGCCGCATCTGCCCGCAGGACCGCCTGTGCGAGGGCAATTGCGTCATCGAGTTTTCAGGACACGGCGCGGTCACGATCGGCGCTGTCGAGAAATTCATCACTGATACGGCGTGGGAAGAAGGTTGGGTCGAACCGATCGTCGCCGGCCCATCGCGCGGACAGTCGGTCGGCATCATCGGTGCCGGCCCGGCGGGCCTGACGACAGCCGAATATCTGCGCGTACGCGGTTATGAAGTCCATATATACGACCGCCACGATCGCGCGGGCGGGTTGCTGACCTATGGCATTCCAGGATTCAAGCTTGAAAAGCCCGTGGTCATGCGCCGCATCGACCGCCTCAAAGAGGGCGGCATCATCTTTCATCAAAGCTTCGAGATCGGTCTTGACGCGACGCTCGACGATCTGCGCCAACGGCACGACGCGATCCTCGTTGCAACCGGCGTGTACAAAGCGCGCGCGATCAAGATGCCGGGCGTCGGCAGCGACGGCGTCGTCGAGGCGCTCGATTATCTGACGACGTCGAACCGCAAGGGCTTTGGCGACAATGTTCCCGCCTTCGACAGCGGCGCGCTCAATGCCGCGGGCAAGGCCGTCGTCGTCATCGGTGGTGGCGACACCGCGATGGACTGCGTCCGCACCGCCGTCCGCCAGGGGGCGACGTCGGTCAAGTGCCTCTATCGCCGCGACCGGGCGAACATGCCGGGCAGCAAGCGCGAAGTCGCCAACGCCGAGGAAGAGGGGGTTGAATTTGTCTGGCTCTCCGCTCCCGAAGCTTTCGGCACGGGAGTCGACGGTTGGGTCAGCGACGTGCGCGTAGCAGGGATGCGTCTTGCCGCGCCCGACGCAAGCGGCCGTCGCGCGCCCGAAACCGATCCGGGCAGCGCGTTCAAGATCGACGTCGACCTGGTGATAAAGGCGCTCGGCTTCGACGCCGAGGACCTGCCGACAATGTTCGGATCGCCCGATCTTGGCGTCACGCGCTGGGGAACGCTTCGCGTCGATCATAAGACGATGCAGACCAGCCTCGACGGCGTATTCGCGGCGGGCGACATCGTCCGCGGCGCAAGCCTCGTCGTCTGGGCAGTCCGCGACGGTCGCGATGTCAGCGATCATATGCATAATTATCTGAAGGCGAAGGCGTCGGCACTGAAGGAAGCGGCATGAAAATGATGACCCTGATCGCGCTGTCGGCCTGGAGTTCCGCTGCGTCGGCGCAGCAGCCGCCGCTCGTGTCGAACCAGAAGCCGCTGGTTGCAAACACCGCGCCGCTCGTTGCGCCGGCGACGCCGAGCGCGCCTGTCGATCCGGCACGGCTGAGCGCGGCGCGCGCGCTGCTCGATGTCGTCCTGCCGCCCGCCAAGCGTGACGCGATGATCGACAGCATCATGAAGGGCATGATGGCGAACCTTGCCGGCGCGATGCAGAACAGTCCGCAAATGAAAGCCGCTTACGAGGCGGACCCGCGCGCCGGGGAAATTTTCAGCCGGTTCTTTCAAAGCCAGCAGGCCCGCTCGCTCGCGACGTTGAAAGCCAATTTTCCCGACATGATCGAGGCGATGACGCGGGCTTATGCGCGGCGTTTCACTGCGCCGCAGATGGTCGAATTGCGCAGCTTCTTCATGACGCCGACCGGACAGGCCTATGTGACCGAATCGCCGACGATCGTGAACGATCCCGACGTCGCGAAGTGGCAACGCGATTTGATGGCGAATACGATGGCTAAAATTCCGGCCGCGGCCGACGCAATGATGGCTGAGATCCGGGCGCTGCCACCAAAGGGGAAGTGATGATGAGCATAGGAATGAAGCGCGTCGTCAAACTGCTCGCCATGGCATCGGTGCTTGGCTTCGTGACACCTCTGGCGGCCGAGCCGACT
Organism: Sphingomonas sp.; assembly: GCA_965249015.1. Classification (GTDB taxonomy): domain Bacteria; phylum Pseudomonadota; class Alphaproteobacteria; order Sphingomonadales; family Sphingomonadaceae; genus Sphingomonas_O. The sequence continues at coordinate 790,245 of CBDFLB010000003.1, forward strand.
CCGGCAAACGCCGAGGTTACCGAACGCATCGATCCCGCCCGGTCGCTACCCGCAACCCGCATCGCCGCTGCGCTTTTGCCCGACGGCACGTATCGCAAGATGATGAGCGGCATGCTCGACAAGGTTATGTCGGGGATGATCGATCAGGTCGGCAACATGCCCGTTCGCGAGATTTTGATCGCATCGGGGATGCCCGAGGATCAGGCGCCGAAACTTGCGCCCGATGCCATGAAGCAGGTCATGGCGATCACCGATCCCGCCTTCAAGCAACGCATGGACCTGGGCATGAAGGCGATGATGGGCAGCGTGGTCGACATGATGTCGAGATATGAACCCGCGGTCCGCGCCGGCTTGTCCGAGGCTTATGCGCGGCGCTTCACACCTGCGCAGCTGGACGATCTCGAACGCTTTTTCGCGACGCCCACCGGCAAGGAATACGCCGCGCAATCGATGCTTGTCTACACTGACCCTGCGGTCATGAACCGGATGATGGCGATGGTCCCCGAAATGATGAAGGAAATGCCGAAAATGATCGGCGCGATGACCGAGGCGACCAAGCATTTGCCACCGCCGCGAAAATATGGCGACCTGAGCAAAGCCGAACGCGATCGCATAGCCGTGCTCCTTGGCGTCGACCGCAAGACGATGAAGAAATGACCAGTACCGCCGAGCGCGCGCGCCTCGCTCGCGACGGCATGTACCGCCCCGAGTTCGAGTCGGACGCCTGCGGCGTCGGCCTTGTCGCCGCCACCGACGGCAAGGCGTCGCGCCGTGTCGTCGCCTCGGCGATCGATGCGCTGAAAGCCGTGTGGCACAGGGGGGCAGTCGACGCCGACGGCATGACCGGCGACGGTGCGGGGCTGCATGTCGATCTGCCGATGCCGTTCTTTGCCGATGCCATCGTCGCAAGCGGGCACAAGCCGATCGACAACAGCTGGCTCGGCGTCGGCATGGTCTTCCTGCCGCGCACCGATCTGGGTGCGCAGGAAAGTTGCCGCACGATCGTCGAAGCGGAAATCATCGATGCGGGATTCACGATCTACGGCTGGCGGCAGGTGCCGGTCGACGTCCATGTGATCGGCCGCAAGGCGCAGGAGACGCGGCCCGAGATCGAGCAGATCATGATCGCCGGCCCCAACGCCCGCACAACCGGCCTCGATGAGTTCGAAAAGGCCCTCTACATCGTCCGCCGGCGCATCGAGAAGAAAGTGATCGAGGCGCAGATCCAGGGCTTCTACATCTGTTCGCTGTCGGCGCGCTCGATCGTGTACAAAGGACTGTTCCTCGCCGAGAGCCTGTCGGTCTTTTATCCCGATCTGCAGGACGAGCGCTTCACATCGCGGGTCGCCATCTTTCACCAGCGTTATTCGACCAACACCTTCCCGCAATGGTGGCTTGCGCAACCCTTCCGCTGCCTTGCTCACAATGGCGAGATCAACACGATCCGCGGCAACAAGAATTGGATGAAGGCGCACGAGATCCGCATGGCGAGCCTTGCGTTCGGCGATGCGTCCGACGACATCAAGCCGGTAATCCCGGCCGGGTCATCGGACACCGCCGCGCTCGACGCCGTGTTTGAAGTCATCGTCCGCTCAGGGCGCGATGCGCCGACGGCCAAGACCATGCTGGTTCCCGAGGCCTGGCAGGACAGGCCCGACATGCCGCCCGAACACAGCGCGATGTATGCCTATCTGGCGAGCGTCATGGAGCCGTGGGACGGGCCGGCCGCGCTCGCCATGACCGACGGGCGCTGGGCGGTCGCGGGGATGGACCGCAACGCGTTGCGCCCGTTGCGCTACACGCTAACCAATGACGATCTGCTGATCGTGGGTTCCGAAACCGGCATGGTCGTGGTTCCCGAGGCGACGGTGCTGATGAAAGGCGCGCTTGGCCCGGGGCAGATGATCGCGGTCGATCTGCACGAAGGCAAGCTTTACCAGGACCGCGCGATCAAGGATCGGCTCGCCGCAAAGGCCCCTTATGGCGAGATGGTGGGCGACTTTCTGACACTCGCCGACTTGCCCGATGCGGGCGATGCGCCCGTCTATTACCCGCGCGCCGAATTGATCCGACGACAAGTCGCGGCGGGGCAGACGGTGGAGGACATGGAGCTGATCCTGTCGCCGATGGTCGACCTGGCCAAAGAGGCCGTCGGCAGCATGGGTGACGATACGCCACTTGCCGTCGTGTCGGACAATCCGCGTCTGATCAGTCAGTTTTTCCGCCAGAATTTCAGTCAGGTGACCAACCCGCCGATCGATAGCCTGCGCGAGCGGCAGGTGATGAGCCTGAAGACGAGGTTTGGAAACCTCGCCAACATCCTCGATCAGGACTCGGGGCGCGACCAGGTGCTCGTGCTCGATACGCCGGTGCTGACCAGCAGCGACTGGCGGCGGCTGCAGGCGCATTTCGGCGCTGCGACGGCCGAGATCGACTGCACGTTCGACATGGGATCGGGCGCCGAGGGCTTGCGCGCCGCGATCGCGCGCGTCCGCACCGAGGCCGAACAGGCGATCCGCGAAGGGCGCAGCGAGCTGTTCCTGACGGACGAGCATGTGGGCGAAGACCGCGTGGCGATCGCGATGGTGCTCGCCGCTGCGGCGGTTCATACGCATCTCGTGCGCAAGGGTTTGCGGTCCTACGCAAGCATCAACGTCCGGTCTGCCGAATGTCTCGACACGCATTATTATGCGGTGCTGATCGGCGTCGGCGCGACCACGGTGAACGCTTATCTCGCCGAAGCCGCGATCGCGGACCGTTACGCACGTGGACTGTTCGGCGATCTCACGCTCGCGACCTGCCTTGCCCGTCACAAGGCGGCGATCGGCGACGGCCTCCTCAAGATCATGTCGAAAATGGGCATTGCCGTGATCTCGTCCTACCGCGGCGGCTATAATTTCGAAGCGGTCGGCCTCTCGCGCGCGCTGGTCAACGATCTCTTTCCGGGCATGCCCGCCAAGATCTCGGGTGAAGGCTACGCCTCGCTCTACGTCAACGCCGCCGAACGTCACGACGCGGCGTTCGACAAGGCGGTGGCGACGCTGCCGATCGGCGGCTTCTATCGTCAGCGCGCGGGCGGCGAGACGCATGCGTACTCGGCGCAATTGATGCACCTGCTGCAGACATCGGTCGGGACCGACAGCTATTCGACCTACCTGCAATTCGCCCGCGGCGTTCGTGATCTGCCGCCGGTCTATCTGCGCGATCTGCTCGAATTCAATTACGCCAAGGACCCCGTCAGCATCGACAGCGTCGAGGCGATCACCGAAATCCGCAAGCGCTTCGTGACGCCGGGAATGTCGCTCGGCGCGCTTTCGCCCGAAGCGCACGAGACGCTCGCGATCGCCATGAACCGCATCGGCGCCAAAGCAGTGTCGGGAGAGGGCGGGGAGGACAGTGTCCGCTTCAAGCCCTATCCGAACGGCGACAACGCCAATTCGTCGATCAAGCAGATCGCCAGCGGGCGATTTGGCGTGACTGCCGAATATCTCAGCGCTGCCGAAGAAATCGAGATCAAGGTCGCGCAAGGCGCCAAGCCCGGCGAGGGGGGGCAGTTGCCCGGCTTCAAGGTTACCGAGTTCATCGCTAAGCTGCGCCATGCGACGCCCGGCGTTTCACTCATCTCGCCGCCGCCGCACCACGATATCTATTCGATCGAGGATCTCGCGCAGCTCATCTACGATCTGAAGCAGATCAATCCGCGGGCGCGCGTCTGCGTAAAGCTCGTGTCTTCGGCAGGGATCGGCACCGTCGCGGCGGGTGTCGCGAAGGCGCACGCCGACGTCATCCTGATTGCGGGCAATACCGGCGGGACCGGCGCGAGCCCGCAGACCAGCATAAAATATGCCGGGACGCCGTGGGAAATGGGGCTGTCCGAGGTCAATCAGGTGCTGACGCTCAACGGCCTTCGCCACCGCGTCAAGCTGCGCACCGATGGGGGGCTCAAGACCGGGCGCGATATCGTCATCGCCGCCATCCTGGGTGCCGAGGAGTTTGGCATCGGCACGCTCTCGCTGGTCGCAATGGGCTGCATCATGGTCCGGCAATGTCATTCGAACACCTGCCCCGTCGGCGTGTGCGTCCAGGATGAGCGGTTGCGCGCGAAATTCACGGGAACGCCCGAAAAGGTCATCAACCTGATGACCTTCATCGCCGAGGAAGTCCGCGAAATCCTGGCAAGGCTGGGGTGCAAGTCGCTCGATGAGGTCATCGGCCGTACCGAACTGCTGCGCCAGGTCAGCCGCGGTGCCGAACATCTCGACGATCTCGACCTGAACCCGATTCTGGCGAAGGTCGATGCCGACGACGACAAGCGCCGCTTCAACGTGCCCGGCGGGCGCAACCCCGTTCCCGACAGCCTCGATGCGCAAATCCTGCACGACGCCAAACCGGTATTCGGGCGGCGCGAGAAGATGCAGTTGACCTACACGGTGCGCAACACGCACCGCGCGGTCGGCACGCGCCTCTCGGCGGAAATCACCGCCAAATATGGCATGAGCGCCCTCAACGACGGTCATGTCCATGTCCGCCTGCGCGGATCGGCAGGGCAATCGCTCGGCGCATTCCTGTGCAAGGGGATTACCTTGGAAGTGTTCGGCGATGCCAACGACTATGTCGGCAAGGGGCTTTCGGGCGGGATCATCGCGGTGCGCCCGATGGTGTCTTCGCCGCTTGAAAGCCAGCACAACACGATCATCGGCAACACCGTCCTGTACGGTGCGACCTCGGGCAAATTGTTCGCAGCGGGGCGCGCGGGCGAGCGCTTCGCCGTGCGCAACTCAGGCGCGGACGTGGTCGTCGAAGGCTGCGGCGCGAATGGCTGCGAATATATGACCGGCGGTATGGCCGTCATTCTCGGCGAAGTCGGCGACAATTTCGGCGCAGGCATGTCGGGCGGTATGGCATTCGTGCTCGACGCCGACGATAATTTCGCCCGCCGCGCCAACCCCGAAAGCATCGTCTGGCAACGCTTTGCCTCGACCTATTGGGAGACCAAGGCGCGCGCGCTCATCGCCGAACATGCCGTCGCGACCGACAGCAAATGGTCGAACGCGATCCTCGATGACTGGTCGCGGTGGCGCAACCGGTTCTGGCAGGTCTGTCCCGTCGAAATGCTGTCGCGCCTTGCGCAACCGCTCGACGATGCACCGGCGCTGGTGGCGGCGGAATGACATTCAGCTTGGCGAAAGGCCTATTCTCCTAATTGTCCGCACAGTCGTTTCGGATAGGAATTCATGTGCGTCGACTCGCTGTCGCTACTTTGCTTGCACTCGCCGTTTCTCCGGCGACCGCCGCTTCGCGCTCGTCGGACGAGCGCGAGGCCGCGCGCGTTGCGGCACGGCTGAACAGCCCGGCCGCGCAGGATGCGGTTTCGGGCATAATGGTTGCGTTTGCCGACTTGCTGATGGACGTGCGCGTCGACAAGTTGCGCGCGGCGATTGCGCGGGTTGACCCCGATTTTCGCGGTGATAGCGACGCTGACGATGTGCGGACGCTGGGCGATCTGGTAAGGCGCGACGACCCCTATTTCCGCGAACGGCTTGCCGACGACAGCCGCGTCGCCGTGGGCACCGTGGGTGCGATGGCGTCGGGCATGGCAGACATGCTTCCTGAACTGCGCGCGATGGGCGATCGCATGGGGCGCGATATCGAAAAGGCGATACGGCGACTGCCACGCGACTGACCGTATTGGCTCTGCTGGGTTGACTCGATGGCGCTATAGAACAAAATAGGAACACTGCCTTTGCGAGTCGCCAGTGTCCGATGTTCTTGTCCAGCTCCGAAAGACGATCGACGCCATCCACGCAGGATACGCGCGTGACGTTTCGGTCTTGCCGTTCGACATCGACGCGATCGACGAACGGCTCGCGGATGGCGGCCTACGGATCGATGCCCTGCACGAAATTTCGGCAGCGGGCGACGACTGGGGCGATGATGCCGCGGCGGCGTTGTTTCTGGCCGGGATCGCCGCGCGTCATCCGGGACAGGTCCTGTGGGTGGCGCGGCGGCGCGACCTGTTCGCGCCGGGGCTGTACCAGTCGGGGCTTCCCCCCGAACGGCTGATCCATGCCGAGGCGCACGACGACGCTGAATTGCTTGCGGTTATGGAGGATGCGCTTCGTCACCGCAGCCTCTGCGCGGTGATCGGCGAAGTGAAGAAGGCCTCTTTGACCGCCACCCGCCGGCTTCAGCTGGCAGCCGAGGGCGGCGCGACGCTTGCGCTGCTCATGCGTCGCCCTGCCCGGTCCGGTGAAGACCCTCTCGCGCAGCCATCGGCGGCGCTGACACGGTGGCGGATCGCGTCTGCACCTTCGCCAGCGTCGGCGGTTGGCGGCGTCGGACGTCCATGCTGGCGCGTGACGCTCGTCCGTCAGCGCGGCGGCGATCCCTTCGAACTTGTCATGGAGGCTTGCGATGAAACGGGTCGCTGCGCTCTGGCTGCCGAACTGGTCGATCGACCGGATCGTGCGCGCCGAGTCGATACTCGCGCCGCCGCCTGAGGGCGCGATCGCCGATCCCGATCTGAGCGATCTGCGTGCCGCCGCGCGCGCCGAACAGCGCATGCAATGCGACGCGCCTCGAAACAGCGGCTGGCGACCCGGCGCGCGGTGGGCGCGCCAGCCTGACGAAAACGCCGCGCGGTGGGCGCGCCAGCCTGACGAAAACGCCGCGCGCTGGGTGCCGAGCGACACGGCCGCGCCAAAAGGTCAGTCCCGGCGCGACATCGAGATGCAGATCGCAGCCTTGCCGCATCATCAACGCCCGCCGATGCGGATGCTCGGCCGGTCGAGTGAGGCGGCCGAGCATCCGTTCCGCGCGATGCCGCCTGATGAAGCCGCGCGCCCGATGCGCGAAATGGCGCGGCGCAGCGAAGCCGCCGAACACCCGTTTCGGCGCATGGCGGTGCCGGCCATCCGCTATCCCGGCGAAGGTCCGCGGCCCGACAAACATCTCTCGCGTGGTTCGAACGATCCGCACGGCGCCCCACCGGGAGTCGCCGCCTTCTTCGACACCGGGCGGAGCATGGCGGGGCTGGTGAGCCGCACCTGTCATCCCCCTGCCAAGCCGCCACCGCCTGCCACGGGCATCGTCATGGTCACGGTCCACAAGGTCGGCGCGCGGGTCGAAGTCGCCGCCGCCTCGCCAGCTGCAAAGGCGCTAGGGTTGTGCACCGGCATGGCGCTGACGCAGGTTCGCGCGTCGGTTCCCGATGTCATCATCCGCGATGCCGACCCGCACGGCGACGCGGCTGACCTCGATCGGCTGGCGATATTGCTTGCGCGCCGCTGGACGCCACTCGTCGCGATGTCCGATGCCGACGGCCTGTTCCTCGACCTCAGCGGTGTCGCGCATCTGCATGGCGGCGAAGCGCGCATGGCGTCGCGGCTCGTACGGCTTCTGGCGCGGCGCGGGATCGCCGCGCGCATCGCCGTTGCCGATACGGCGGGCGCGGCGTGGGCACTCGCGCGCTTCGGCGATCGCCCTGTGCTGCTTTGTCCCCCGGGCGCGCACACCGATGCACTGGCCACGTTGCCCGCCGCGTCGCTGCGTCTGCCCGAGCCCACGCTTGCGCTGTTACGCAGGCTGGGCATCGAGACGGTGGCCGACGTGACGGCGCTCCCCCGCGCGCCGTTCGCGCGGCGTTTCGGGGCGCAAGCCGCGCGCAGGCTCGATCAGGCGCTGGGGCGGGCGCCCGAGCCGCTCGATCCGGTGGTGGTGCCCCAAGCAATCCATGTCATGCAGCGCTTCGCCGAACCGATCGCGAGTGCCGAGGTGATCGATCACTGGCTGACCAAGCTCGTTCCGCGCCTGACCGAGGCGCTTGCCAGCGCAGGGCAGGGCGCGCGTGCGATCTGCTTCGGTGCCGACCGCGTCGACGGTGTGCCCCAGACGATCCGTATCGGTCTTGCCCGCGCCAGCCGCGACCCGGCGCACATCCTGCGCCTGATCCGGCGTCGCATCGAAGCGATCGATCCGGGCTTCGGCATCGATGCGCTTCATTTCCATGTGCCGCGTGCCGAACCGCTCGGCCCCCAGCCCTTCGACGAAACATTGGAAACGCGTGTGCCCAACGTTGCCGGGCTGATCGATCTGCTCGCCAACCGCTCGGTGCCGACCTGGCGCGAAGTGCCCGTGGACAGCGACGTGCCCGAACGCAGCATCATGCGCCGCGGTCCGATCGACGACGCCGATCCCGATCGCAAGCGAAACAAGCGCGACGACGTCCGCCAGCTCGATCTGCGCGCCGCCGATCATCCGTGGCATCCGCGCTGGCCGCGACCGGCACGGCTCTTGCGCCGGCCCGAGCGGCTCGACCATGTCATCGCCGAACTCCCCGACCTGCCGCCCAGGCGGTTCACCTGGCGCGGCAAGCGGCATGTCGTCACCCGGGCCGACGGCCCCGAACGGATCACCGGCGAATGGTGGAAAAGTGCCGCCGAACGCGATGCCGTGCGCGACTATTTCCTGGTCGAGGACGAGGGCGGGCAGCGCTTCTGGCTGTTTCGCCGGGGCGACGGCGAGCGCGGGGTGACCGGCGATCTGAGCTGGTACCTCCACGGCCGGTTCGGATGAGCTATATCGAGCTTCAGGTCACCACGCATTTCAGTTTCCTGCGCGGCGCGTCGAGCCCGCAGGAACTGTTCGCGCAAGGTGCGGCGATGGGCATGCCGGCGCTCGGTGTCACCGATCGCAATTCGGTCGCAGGGGTCGTACAGGCGCTCTACGCCGCCGAGCAGATCGAGAAGGCCAGCGGCATCACCATACGCCCCGTCTTTGGCTGCCGGCTCGACCTGGCCGACGGCAGCGCGCTGCTGGTCTGGCCCGAAGACAAGGCCGCCTGGTCGCGACTGACCCGGCTGCTGAGCCTTGGGAAAGGCCGTGCCGATGCGCAGCGCGGCGAAAAGGGCAAATGCTTCCTCCATTGGGAGGACGTGGCATCGCATGCGCACGGACTTGTCGCTGCACTGGTGCCGGGCGATCACCCCGATCCGGTGCAGCTCGGCTGGATGGCCGACGTGTTCGCCGGTCGCGGCCATATCTGCCTGACGCCCTGGCGGCGGCCGGGCGAAGCGCAGCGCCTGCACCGGACCGCGCTTGCCGCACGCCGTTATGGCCTGACGCCGCTTGCGACCGGCGACGTGCTTTATCACGACCCCGCCCGGCGGATGCTGCAGGACGTCGTCACCGCGATCCGTGAAAAGACGACGATCGACGCGCTCGGTTTCAAGCGCGAACGCAACGCCGGGCGGCATTTACAACCGCCCGTGCTGATGGCGCGCTTTTTCCGGCACGACCCGCAAGCGCTGTCGGCGAGCATTGCGATCGCCGAGCGCTGCACCTTTTCGCTACGCGAACTGCGCCATCAATACCCCGAAGAGCGGATCATGACCGCGCATTCGCCGCAAAAAGCGCTCGAGAAGATGGCGTGGCGCGCGCTCAACACGCTGACCCCGGGACAGAGGCCCAAGCCCGCCTATCGCAAGCTCCTGACCAAGGAACTGAAGCTCGTCGCGCACTGGGGCTATGCCGCTTATTTCCTGACCGTCCATTCGATCGTGCAATTCGCGCGCAGCCAGCAGATTCTGTGTCAGGGCCGGGGTTCGGCCGCCAATTCGGTGATCTGCTTCGTGCTCGGCATCACGTCGATCGACCCCGTCATCCACCAGCTGCTCTTCGAACGCTTCCTGTCGGAGGACCGACGCGAGCCGCCCGACATCGACGTCGATTTCGAACATGAGCGGCGCGAAGAGGTCATCCAGTGGATCTACGACAGCTATGGCCGCGACCATTCGGCGCTGACTGCGGTCGTCAGCCGGTTCCGCACGCGCGGCGCGATCCGCGAAGTCGGCAAGGTGCTCGGCCTGCCCGAAGACATGACCGGCGCGCTTGCAGGGCAGGTGTGGGGATGGTCGAACGACGGCGTGCCCGACGCGCATGTCGAGGCGCTCAACCTCGACAAGAGCGAACCGCGGCTGGCGCTTGCTCTCGAACTGGCGCGCGAGCTTGTCGGAACCCCGCGCCACTTGTCGCAGCACCCGGGCGGCTTCGTCCTGACGCGCGACCGGCTTGCCGATCTCGTGCCGATCGAGCCCGCCGCGATGCCCGACCGCCAGGTGATCGAATGGGAAAAGGTCGATATCGAGGAACTGGGATTCATGAAGGTCGACATCCTGGGGCTCGGCATGCTCGGCTGCATGCGACGCGCGTTCGATCTGCTGCGCGTGCACAAGGGGCTGGCGATCGAGATGGCGGATCCGGTGCTGCAGGCCGAAGACGAGCCGACGTTCGAGATGATGCGCCGCGCCGACACGCTGGGCGTGTTCCAGATCGAAAGCCGCGCGCAGATGTCGATGCTGCCGCGCATGCGCCCGGAGAATTTCTACGATATCGCGATTCAGGTCGCGATCGTCCGGCCGGGCCCGATCCAGGGCGACATGGTCCACCCCTATCTCAAACGCCGCGCGCAGCTGCGCGAGAACCCGGCGACGGTGTTCGAATATCCCAGTCCAAAACTGAAGACGGTGCTTCAGAAAACGCTCGGCGTACCGCTGTTCCAGGAGCAGGCGATGCAGGTCGCGATTCTTGGCGCAGGCTTTGCACCGAGCGAGGCCGACAGTCTCAGGCGGGCGATGGCGACTTTCAAGCTGACCGGTGGCGTCGGCGAATTTCGCGACCGGCTGATCGGCGGCATGCTTAAGAACGGCATCAAGCCCGATTTCGCCGAACGCCTCGTCAAGCAGATCGAGGGGTTCGGCAGCTATGGCTTTCCCGAAAGCCATGCCGCGAGCTTTGCCAAGATCGCCTATGCGTCGTCGTGGATGAAATGCCACCATCCCGACATCTTTTGTGCAGCGCTGCTGAACGCGCAGCCGATGGGTTTCTATGCACCCGCACAGATCGTTCGCGACGCGCGTGCGCACGGTGTCGAGGTGCGGCCGGTGTGTGTCCTGCGCAGCGAATGGGACACCAGCGTCGAGGCCCTGACCGACGCTGCAACTGCGGCACGCGCGCCCGACGGATCGCCGCTCCGGCCGCTCCGGCTGGGCATGCGCGTGGTGACGGGGCTCGCCGCCGACGATGCCGGGCGCATCCTGATGGCACGCGCCAACCGCCCGTTTACCAGCATCGGCGACATCTGGCGGCGTTCGCATGTGAAGCCTGCCGCGCTCGAACGCCTGGCACAGGCCGACGCGTTTCAGGCGTTCGGCCTCGACCGCCGCGCCGCGCTCTGGGCGATCCGGGGCTTGGGCGAACGGCCGCCGCCGCTGCTCGCGATGCTGGAAACGCGCGAGGTCGATCCTGTGCTCGCGCCGCTGACCGCCGGGCGCGAGGTGGTCGAGGATTACCGCGCGACGCAGCTGTCATTGCGCGCGCATCCGCTGACGTTCCTGCGTGCCGAGCTCAAGCGACGCGGAATGGTCAGCTGCGCCGACCTCGACCGCATCAAGGACGGGCGGCGGATCGAACTTGCCGGCATCATCCTTGTCCGCCAGCGGCCGGGAAGTGCCAAGGGCGTCCTGTTCATCACGCTTGAGGACGAAACCGGCGTCGCCAACGCGATCCTGTGGCCCGACCGCTTCGAGGCCAACCGCCGTGTCGTGATGGGCTCGGCGATGTTGTCGATCGTCGGGCGAGTGCAGCGCGAAGGAAGCGTGACGCACATCATCGTCGACCGCCTGACCGACCAGACCGCGATGCTGCGCCAGGTCGGCGATATCGATCTGCCGCGCATGGTGTCGCGCGGCGATGGCGCGACCTATCCCGGCGCGCCCGATCGCGGCGATCCGTCGTGGAATCCTCGCGTGCGCTCCGATTATCACTGGAAGCACGCCGACGACGCGATCCCGATCAAGAGCCATGATTTTCATTGATCGTCGGGAAGCGTGGGATCGTCCGCATCCACCGCCGCGTCCTTACGCGGATCGCTCGCGGTCAGTATCAAGCGCAGCCCGAACGCCAGCGCATCGGATGTGTCGGCGTCCCCCGACGGCCGGTGGACATACTGGATATCGGGCTGGACCGTGATCATTCGCTGACCTTGAACTGATAGCTCGCTTCGACCGTCGTTTCAGCACCACCGCCCGAAAGTGCCGCGTGTCCGATTGCGATGCCGACGCGGTCGTCGTCGCGCCCGGCAAACGGTGCCTCGCGCACCAGCCCGCCGCCGAGATAGGCCGATACCGGCTGGACCCGATGTTCGGCGATGCCGAGGCGCAGCCAGCCGGTCAATTTCTCGTCGGGCGGACCCTCGATCGAAGCATAGCCTCCCTGGTCGGCGTGACGTTGCGCCGGGTCGACGCTATCGGGAAGCGGCACCGTGTACCGCCAGAGCCCAGCCGTGACGCGCGTCTTTGCAGTCAGATGCCGGTCGACTTGCGCGGCGAGCAGCGCCCCCTCGTCGTCGCGCAGTTTGACGCGCGCAAACGCGTGCGGATGGTCGGGGTCACCAGGAACGCCGTCGAAGGCGGCCGCGCGAAACGTCCAGGCCGCCGACGGCGACCAGAGGCCCCGCAGGCCAAGCGCACTGACAGGGAAGATCGACGGGCCGTTGCGTCCGCTTTTCGATATGTCGGGTCCGATGCCGTGCGAGGAATTGACGAACATCGACCCCGTCGTGATCGAATCGAAGTCGGCATTGTAATCGAGCAGGCCCGCGCGCACCGATCCCTTACGCTCACCCCGCCCGAACGACGCTTCGACCCACGCTTCGAACAGCCGCGTGACAGGCTCGGCCTCGATATTGTCGGCGGTCTGGATGTCGCCGATCCGCGTGCTCAGACTGTCACCGTCGGTCCGGAAGACCTGAGTGTGAAAGCGCAACCCCGACAGCCCCAGCCGATCCGCATTCACCGTCGCGAGCAACTGCAACTTGCTGAGCACCGCCGGCCCCGGGTCGATGCCGCCCGTCGTTCGCCAGCCATCGAGCGTTTCGTGCAACCCGACCGACAGGACGGGAGGCTGTTCATCGGCGTAGGCGATCGACAACGACGATGTACACGACAGCAAGATCGCCGTGCATACCGGCCTTACCACGATCGCTCTGCTCAAGAACGCGCGTCCTTGGCGAGCACGGTTGCGAATACCGCGCTCATCTCGTCGATACTCCAGGGCTTTCTGAGCGTCGGCAGCCCGTGAAACTTGGCAGGCAGCGCCGCGGAGTCACTTCCCGACGACACGACGACCGGGATGCCAAGCGCCGCCGCGGCGTCGACGACACGCTCGCTGGTTCCGCCTTTCAGGTGAACGTCGAGCAGGATCATCTGCGGCGCGGCCGCCGCGAGCATCGTCAGCGCTTCCTCGCAGGTACGCGCCAGACCGGCAAAACGCCCGCCCAATTCGCGGATCACGTTTTCGGCGAGCATACCGATGATCGCCTCGTCTTCGGCGACCATGATCGCGACGCCGGCCAGCGAAGATTGCTCAGCGTTGCTCATTATCAAAACCTACCCCGCGAACCGATGCAAGCATTACCGCCGCGCAATGCGATTGCCAAATCCCAGTGACGCTGCGACACACGGGCGCGATGAATACCATGACCGCGACCGTCGAACCGAGCCTGTCGTCAGGGATCAGAGGCCTCGACGACGTCCTCAGCGGCGGCTTTGCACCGCGTCACTTGTATCTGATCGAGGGATCACCGGGCACGGGGAAGACCACGCTTGCGTTGCAATTCCTGCGCGAGGGCGCTCGCGAAGGCGAGCGCGTCCTTTATATCGCCTTGTCCGAAACCGTCGAGGAACTGAACCAGACCGCGACGTCGCACGGCTGGACGTTGAAAGGCGTCGACCTGTTCGAACTCGTTCCGCCCGAGGCATTGCTCGACGACCAGCTTCAGCAAAGCCTGCTCTATTCGTCCGACCTCGAACTTGGCGAGACGACGCAACGGATATTCGAGGCGTTCGAGCGACTGAAGCCGCAGCGGGTCGTGATCGACAGTCTTTCCGAGCTGCGCCTGCTGGCACAAGGCTCGCTGCGCTATCGCCGTCAGGTTCTCGCGCTCAAGCATTATTTCGCCAAGTACGAAACCACCGTTATCATGCTCGACGACATGACAGCCGAAGCGAGCGATCGCACTGTCCGGAGCATCGCCCACGGTGTATTGGTGCTCGAGGAGCTTGCGCCCGACTATGGGGCCGAGCGCCGGCGGATGCGGGTCGCCAAATATCGCGGGCGGCGGTATCGGGGCGGCTTCCACGATTTCGTCATCGGCACGGGCGGAATCGACGTATTCCCCCGTCTGGTATCGAGCGAGCACAAGACCAACTTCGCACGTTCGCAGCTACCGTCGAAAATCCCGGGGCTCAACGCGATCCTTGGCGGCGGCGTCGAGCGCGGTTCGAGCGTTCTGATGCTCGGCCCGGCAGGAGCCGGCAAATCTTTGTTGACGCTGACCTTCATCATGGCGGCGATCGAACGCGGCGAGCGCGCCGCGATGTTCGGCTTCGACGAAGAACGCACTATGCTCTTCCAGCGCGCGAAGGCACTGGGCATCGACCTCGGGGCGATGGTCGAAAGCGGCGCGCTGTATTTCGAAAACGTCGACGCTGCCGAGCGCAGCCCGGGCGAATTTGCCGGCCGCGTGCGCGATATCGTCGACAAGAACGACGTTCGCACGATCGTTATCGACAGCCTCAACGGATATCAGGCGTCGATGCCGCATGAGAGTGCATTGATCCTGCACATACATGAATTGCTCCAATATCTGAACCGGCAGGGTGCGACGACCTTTTTGACCGTGGCGCAACATGGCCTGGTCGGCGACATGCGATCGCCGGTCGACATCACCTACCTTGCCGACACGGTTATCCTGCTTCGTTATTTCGAGGCGAAAGGCCGCGTCCGGCGCGCGATCTCGATCCTGAAAAAGCGCGCCGGCTGGCACGAGGATACGATCCGCGAATATCGGATCGAAGCGCCCCATGGCTTTCGTCTTGGCTCGCCGCTGACGCAGTTTCAGGGGGTGCTCCGCGGTGTGCCAACCTACTATGACGACGAGGCGTCCGACAATGATCTTCTCGGGCCCAGTGATTAGACACGCGCGATGCCAGAGCGTGCGCTGATCCTTGCGCCGCGCGGGCGTGACGCCGTGCTCGCGCAGTCGATCCTCGCCGAGGCGTCGATCGCGAGCGAGATAACGGCATCGTTCGGTGCCCTGATCGAACGGCTTGGGAGCGAAGCCGCGTTTGCAGTCGTTACCGAAGAGGCGGTCGAGGACGTCGACCCCGTATCTCTCGTCCGCTGGCGTCAGGCGCAGCCCGAATGGTCGGATTTCCCCTTCATCCTGCTGACCAAGCGCGGCGGGGTCGAGCGCAATCCAGCCGCGGCACGCTATGTCGAATTGCTTGGCAACGTCACCTTCGTCGAGCGCCCGTTTCACCCGACGACCTTGGTCGCGCTTGCAAAGGCGGCGCTGCGCGGGCGGCGCAAGCAGTATGAGGCCCGGGCAAGACTCGAAGCGCTGCATCGCAGCGAAGAACGCTTCCGCGCCGCTGTGGAAGCGGTCCAAGGCGTGTTGTGGACCAACACCGCCGAGGGCCGGATGGAGGGCCAGCAGCCTGCGTGGTCAAGCCTGACG
Source organism: Sphingomonas sp. (assembly GCA_965249015.1). Taxonomy (GTDB): domain Bacteria; phylum Pseudomonadota; class Alphaproteobacteria; order Sphingomonadales; family Sphingomonadaceae; genus Sphingomonas_O. The sequence goes on from CBDFLB010000003.1 coordinate 805,822, forward strand.
GGCCAGTCGTTCGAGGATTATGAGGGGTTCGGCTGGTCGGCCGCAGTTCACCCCGACGATGCGCAGCCGACAATCGACGCTTGGAACCTGGCCGTCGCGCAAAAATCGCTTTTCACGTTCGAACATCGCGTGCGCCGGTACGACCGTGCATGGCGGTCGTTCAGCGTCCGTGCGATCCCGATTTTCACGACCGACGGCGTATTGCGCGAATGGGTCGGCGTTCACACCGACATCACCGATCGCCGTGCCGACGAAGCTGCCCTGCGCGATCTCAACGCCAATCTCGAACAGCGGGTCGCCGCGGCGATCGCCGAGCGCAAGGTGTTTGCCGACATCTTTGAAACGACCGACTCGCTGGTGCAGGTCGTGGATACTAACTTTCGCTGGCTCGCGATCAACCGCGCGGCATCGGACGCATTCGACCGAACGCGGGGGAAAGTCCCCGTCGTCGGTACGTCGATACTCGAATTTTTTGCCGACTGGGACGACGAACTGCCACTGATCCGTTCGAACTGGCAGCGGGCCTTGAACGGCGAAGAATTTACCGAAAGCCGGGTTTCGGACGACCCCGAGCTCGGGCAGCGCACCTACGAAATGAAATTCAACGCCTTGCGCGATGCCGACGGCACGCAGATCGGTGCGTTTCAGGTGGCCACCGATGTGACGCAGCGGATCGAGGACGCGCGACACCTGGCCGAGGCGCTGGATGCGTTGCGGCAGTCGCAGAAGATGGAAGCGATCGGACAGCTGACCGGTGGCGTTGCGCATGATTTCAATAATCTGCTGACGATCATTCGCGGCGGTGCCGAATTTCTGAAGCGACCCAACGTCACCCCTGAACGTGCCCGCCCGATCATCGACGGCATATACGATGCTGCCGACCGCGCGGCGAACCTCACCGAACAATTGCTCGCCTTCTCGCGCCGCCAGCCGCTCCGTCCGCTGGTGTTCGATGTCGCCGAACGCGTGACCGCGACGGCCGAAATGCTTCGAAGCATTACCGGCGCGCGCATCACGCTCAACGTCGAGTGCGAACCGGGGCTGCGCGTCAATGCCGACCTTGCGCAGTTCGAAACCGCGCTCGTCAACCTGTGCGTCAACGCCCGCGATGCGATGCATGGCGAAGGGCAGATCATGATCCGTTCGCAAGCTGCCGGCGACCAGGTGCTCGTTTCGGTGACCGACGAGGGCGAGGGCATTGACCCCGCGATCGTCCCGCGGCTGTTCGAACCTTTTTTTACGACCAAGCCCGTCGGCGAGGGAACAGGGCTCGGTCTCAGCCAGGTTTACGGCTTTGCGCGCCAGTCTGGCGGCGACGTCCAGGTTCGCAGTACACCCGAGGCGGGAACCGTCTTTACGATCAGCCTGCCGCTCACAGCGCTCGCGGTAACCCAGCCCACCGTCATCGCAGACCGGTCCGGCGCTGGCCCCCGGCGCATCCTGGTGGTCGAAGATAACGACGAGTTGCGCGGCTTTGCCTCGACGCTGCTGACCGAAATGGGGCACGTCGTCGATGCGGCGGGATCGGCCGACGAGGCGCTCGCCGCCTTGTCGACGAAAGCCGACGATTATGACGTGCTGTTCACCGACGTTGTCATGGTCGGCATGTCGGGGCTCGACCTTGCGCGTCATGTCCGCAAGGCATGGCCCGATATCGACGTCGTTCTGACCAGCGGCTACAGCGACGCACTGGCAAACGCGGACGGGCTGGAGTTTCCGCTCATTCGCAAACCCTACAGCAGCGCCGAGCTCGCCGCCGTTTTCTGACCATCGGGCAAGCGCTAAAGAGCCGATGCGCTGGATGCCCCGTGAGGATTCGAACCTCAATAAACGGAGTCAGAGTCCGGTGTCTTACCGTTAGACGACGGGGCAGCAGCGATGCCGCGAATTAGGCAGCCATACGGGCCAAGTCAACGCGAGCCGCGCGCTATGCCGCCTTCGTCTCGATCGCGCGCGCGCGTCTGCGCTGGACCGAACTCCCCAGACCGATCGCTTCGCGATATTTGGCGACGGTCCGCCGGGCGAGGTCGAAGCCCTTGTCGCGCAACAGGTCGACGAGCGTGTCGTCGGACAGGATCGCGTCAGCTGCCTCTTCTGCGATCAATGTCTTGATCGCCGACTTGACCGCGAGCGCCGAAGCCGCCTCTCCGCCTGCACTCGACGCAACGCCGCTCGTGAAGAAATATTTGAGTTCGAACTGCCCGCGCGCGCAGCTCAGATATTTGTTGCTCGTGACGCGGCTGATCGTCGACTCGTGAAGGCCGACGACATCGGCGACGGCTTTCAGCGTCAGCGGCCTCAGATGGCTGACTCCACGCCTGAAAAAGCCTTCCTGCTGTTTGACGAGTTCGGTCGCCACCCTGATGATCGTCTGCTGACGCTGGTCAAGCGCTTTTACCAGCCAGTTGGCGGTGGCAAGGCAGTCGCCCAGCCAGAGTTTGGCCGCCTTGTCCTGAGCGCCGGCGGTAAGCTCGGCATGATAACGCCGATCGACGAGGACGCGCGGCAGGCTTGCGCTATTGATCTCGACGCGCCACCCTTTTGCGGTCTGCGTGACGAACACGTCGGGTTCGACCGCTTCGACCCGGGTCGACCCGAACCGCAAGCCGGGCTTTGGGTCGTAGCCGCGGATTTCGCGGATCATGTCGGTCATGTCCTCGTCATCGACGTGACAGATGCGCTGAAGTTGCGCGATCCGGCCAAGCGCTAGCAGCTCGAGATTGTCGAGCAACAGCGCCATGCACGGGTCGTAACGGTCGGCCTCCTTGGCTTGCAGGATCAGGCATTCGGACAGCGATCGCGCGCCAACGCCGGTCGGCTCGAACGTGTGAACGACCGCAAGCGCCTCCTCGACCTGGCGCAGCGGCACGCCGAGCCGCTGCGCCAAGTCGAAAAGCGGGACCGTGAGATACCCCGCATCATCGATCGCGTCGACCAATTGCGCGGCGATCGCGAGGTCAGTGCCCGACAGCGCCTCGCCCGCCTGATGCATCAGATGATCGCGCAGACTGTCCTCAGGACACGCAAAGCTGTCGAAATCGATGTCCTCGCCGATGCCGGTTGCGCCGCCGATACTGTCGGTCGGGCCATCGTGGTGGAACCTGTCCTGCACGAAATCGGCGTCGAGCGGCGCGTCGCTGTCGCTCGCGCCCTTCAGGATCAATTCGTCGGCAGTGGCAGGCTCGGGTGCTTCGAAGCCGTCGCCTACGTCCGCGACGGGCTTGACGACCACATCGCCATCGCCTGCCGCCAGCAGCGGGTTCTTCTCGACCTCTTCGGCGATGAAGGTTTCGATCTCGAGGTTGGACAGCGCCAGCAGCTTGATCGCCTGCTGCAACTGCGGCGTCATAACCAGCGACTGGCTTTGCCGCAGGTCGAGGCGCGGGGCCAGGCTCATGACGAATGTCTCATGGCATCAGAGCGCGAAGCTCTCGCCGAGGTAGAGGCGGCGGACGTTGTCGTCGGCGACAAGATCGGCGGGCGAACCCGCGAACAGGACGCGCCCGTCATAGATGATACAGGCACGGTCGACGATATCCAACGTCTCGCGGACATTGTGATCGGTGATCAAGACGCCGATCCCGCGCTGCTTCAACTGACAGATGAGGTCGCGGATGTCGGCGATCGAGATCGGGTCGATCCCCGCGAACGGTTCGTCGAGCAGGATGATCGATGGGTCGGCCGCAAGCGCGCGCGCGATCTCGCAGCGTCGCCGCTCGCCACCCGACAGCGCGGTCGCCATCGATTTGCGCAAGCCATCGAGCGAAAATTCGCCGAGCAGCTGGTCGAGGCGGGCCGCGCGCGCGGCCTTATCGGGTTCGGCGAGCTCGAGCACCGACATGATGTTTTGTTCGACCGTCATGCCGCGGAAAATCGAGGTTTCCTGCGGCAGATAGCCGAGCCCCAGGATCGCGCGGCGATACATCGGCAGTCCGGTGATGTCGGCGCCGTCGAGCATGATGCGGCCCGAATCGGGTTTGACCAGGCCCATGATCGAATAGAAGCATGTCGTCTTGCCGGCGCCGTTTGGGCCGAGCAGGCCGAAGACCTCGCCGCGCGACACGGTCAGCGAAATGTCGTGAAGGACCGAACGACGATCGTAGGATTTGGCGATCGAAACGACTTCGAGCGCCGCGCCGGCACGAACGGCGACTTCGGGGCGTTTCAGTGAAGCGACGTCGTTCATGCTGTCTCCCGTGCTGGCAGGCTCTGGTTAACGAAAGCTTAGCGGCCGGGCAATTGGCAAGCTTCGTGCATGTTTCACGTCCAAGGCCACGCGTCGACCGCGCGCGGCGTCGCTCAGTTGCTTCGCTGCGGCACCGAGAAACGACCCGTCACGCGCCCGCCGCGTCCCGTCGAGGTCCCCGCGCCGCCGACCGACGACCCGTCGATCACCGACCGTCCCGAATTGAGGTCGATCACGAGACGCCCGCCGCGCACGCTGTTTGCACCCTGATTGAGCGTGACACCGCCGATCATCGTGATCAGCCGGCGGTTGAGATCGTAGATGGCGATACTTCCGCTCGCGGTTTCGCTGGCACTGCGGACGACGACCCCGCCCGAGGCGTCGATGCGCTGGATCGTCGGACTGCCCCCCGCGCCGCCGCCGACATAGGCCACCGTCAGCCGCGCCGCGTCCAGCGAAAGCCCGCCCTGACGCACCTTCACGTTGCCTGAAAAGATGGCGCGGTCGGCACGATCCTGAACCTCGATACGATCGGCGTCGACATCGACCGGCGCGTTTGCGTTATGCCCTTTGAGCGCCTGCGCCGACGCAGGACCGGCGAGCGCCAGAACAAGCAGGACCGATAAGCGCATCATCGCCCTCTGACCGCGCCCTGCACGATATGCAAGCGCGCGCGCCCGTCGAGCCGGACAGTCCGTGCGTTAAGATCGGCGGACATGCGGCTTCCCGAAAACGTGCCGAGCGGAATGCGCCCCTCGACCGCCCCGTCGCTCGCCAGGCGACGCGTCTTGAGGTCGACACCGACACCGCGCGTCGTCATCCGGTAACCGCCTGCCGCCTCGAACGACAGCGCCCCGGGTGCCCGCACCCGGTCGCTGTCCATGTCATATGTCGCATTCGCCGTCCGCAGCACCGCAGGGCCATCGTCGAGGATGATCCGCGCCGACAGGTTCTGCAATTCGACCACGGGGGACTTCGAGCTTTTCTGGACCGCCCCCCCGGCGTGCAGGCTGAACGGATGGCCCTTGGCATCCTCGCCGCGATACATCGCTTCGGACACGCGCATGCGCTCTGTGGCCAGATCGACCTTGTCCTTGGCGAGCAGGAAGCTGATCTCGTTGCGCTTCGCCAGCGGCGCGATCACCAGCACCGCCGCGAGCGCGCCGATGACGACGGGCAGGACGACGCCCGCCGACTTGACGATGCGGTCATGCGGGCTGTTCGGCCGCGCCCACACGACCCGCCGGTCGCGGTTCAGGTTCGCGGCTTCAGACATGCGCGAAGATGTCGACCTCGTCCCACCCTGCGAGATCGATCATCGCGCGCGCGGGCAGGAAATCGAAGCATGCCTGCGCCAGCGCGGTGCGTTTCTCGCGCGCCAGCCGCACGTCGAAAATCTCGCGCATCCGGTGGAGGTAGCGTACGTCGGACGCCGCATATTCCTTTTGCGCGTCGGTCAGGTCGTCGGCCCCCCAGTCCGACGATTGCTGCGCCTTCGAAAGTTCAAGGCCGAGCAGCTCGCGAACGAGCTCCTTCAAGCCATGTCGGTCGGTGTAGGTGCGCGTCAGCCGCGACGCGATTTTCGTGCAATAGACCGGCGCTGCGACGACGCCCAGATAGGCATGGATCGACGCCAGGTCGAAGCGTGCGAAATGATAGAGCTTCAGGCGCGCCGGATCGGTGAGCACCGCCTTCAGATTGGGTGCCGCAAAGTCGCTGTTCGCCGCAAAGCGCACGAGATGCTCGTCGCCACCGCCGTCCGAAATCTGGAGCAGGCACAGCCGGTCGCGCGCCGGGTGCAGCCCCATCGTCTCGGTATCGACCGCGACCGCACCCTCGGCAAGGATGCCGGCGGGAAGGTCTTCCTGGTGCAGATGGACGGTCATGTGTTTCCTTTGGCGCGCGCGCGCTTGTTGCGCGCCCAGATGTTGAGCGTCTCGACCCCGGCGGAAAAGCCCATCGCGGCATAGATGTAGCCCTTTGGCACATGCGCGCCGAAGCTTTCGGCGATGAGCACCATGCCGATCATCAGGAGGAACCCGAGCGCAAGCATCACGACGCTCGGGTTGCGATTGATGAAGTCGGCGAGCGGATCGGCCGCAAGCAGCATCACGAGTACGGCGAACACGACGGCGACCACCATCACCGCCAATTCGTCGGTCATGCCGACCGCGGTCAGGATCGAATCGATCGAAAAGACGATGTCGAGCAGGATGATCTGGACGATCGCCGAGCCGACCGAAAGCACGGCGACGTTCGTTTTCTTGTCGAGCATGTCGTCGCTGTCATGGTCGTCGACATTATGGTGGATTTCCTTGGTGGCTTTCCAGACGAGGAACAGCCCGCCGGCAAACAGGATCAGGTCGCGCCACGAAAACGCCGTCTCGAACGCGGGCTCGCCATGAGCCCCGACGCCGCCGGCGATGCCGAGGTCGAAGACCGGCGCGGTGAGCCCGACGATCCATGCGATCGTCGAGAGCAGCACAAGCCGCATGACGAGCGCGAGGCCGATGCCGATCCTGCGCACTTTCTGGCGGTTTTCCGGGGGCAGCTTGTTCGACAGGATCGAAATGAAGACAAGATTGTCGATGCCGAGCACCACCTCCATTACGATCAGCGTAACGAGGGCGGCCCAGATGGCGGGGTCGGAAAAAAGCGCGACGAGTTCGGTCATGACAGCGACGCGCATTGCCACGCGACCCTGTCGTGCCGCAACCGTCAATCGTGCGTTCGCGCAGGGGCGCGCTGCCAAATCGGTAACTGCTTGGCGTCAAGGCGAATATGGCTCGCAGCAATGGCGGATTTCGGCTATCGCGACTCGTAAGGCGCATTATGACGTTGCGCCGGGAAGCCTTGTGTCCGCGTCCGGTGCATGAAGTTTCTTTTGAATGACAGGCGGGCGAATTGAAGAGAGTACGGGCACGGCATGAGTTTCAATAAGGGAGGCCGCGGCGATCGCGGCGGGCGCGGACGCGACAAGCGCGACAGTTTCGGCGATGAAGGCGGCGGTGGCGGATATGGCGGCGGCTTTGCCGGCGGTGGTGGCGGTGGCGATCGCTTCGGCGGCGGCGGCGGCGACCGTTTTGGTGGCGGTGGCGGCGATCGGTTTGGCGGCGGCGGCGGCGGTTTCCGTAGCGGCGGCGGCGGCGGTGGCTTCAGCGGCGGTGGTGGCGGCGGTGGCGCACGCGGCGGCATGCCCGCACAGGTCGTCGGCGAAGGCACCGGCATCGTCAAATTCTTCAACGCGCAAAAGGGGTTCGGTTTCGTCGTTCGCGACGATGGCGGCGAAGATGTGTTCGTGCATATCTCGGCGGTCGAGCAGGCGGGCCTGACGGGTCTTGCCGAGGGGCAGCCACTGGGATTCACGCTCGTCGATCGCGGCGGCAAGGTTTCGGCGACCGACCTTAAGATCGATGGCGAGCCGATGCCGGTCACCGACCGCGCGCCGCCGCGCGATCGCGACGGACCACCGCGCGAGGGCGGATCGAGCGGCGGGCCGCAGCGCCAGCTGACCGGGGAAAAGGCCAGCGGTACGGTGAAGTTCTTCAACGCGATGAAGGGCTTCGGCTTCATCCAGCGCGACGATGGCCAGCCCGATGCGTTCGTGCATATTTCGGCTGTCGAACGCGCAGGGATGACCACGCTCAACGAAGGCGACCGCCTGCAGTTCGAGCTCGAGGTCGACCGGCGCGGCAAGCATGCCGCGGTCAATCTGGTTCCCAGCCAGCAATAGCCGGACACGCCACGAAGGGGCTCGATCGGCGCGCAGCCGATCGAGCCCTTTAACCATTGGAGACTCCGATGCGCCTGTTCATGATTGCCGCAGTGGTCGCATTTGGCGCGGCAATGCCGCTGGCGGCCGCCGGGCGCCCCGAGGCCGACATCGCACGCGATGCCGAGCGCAAACCTGCAGAGATGGTCGCCTTCGCCGGCGTCAAGGCCGGGCAGACCGTCGTCGATATGCTTCCCGGTGGCGGCTATTTCACGCGCATCTTTTCGAGTGCCGTCGGCGCCAGGGGCCGCGTCATCGCGCTCATCCCGACATCGCTCGCCGAACGCAAGCCCGACGCGGTCACGGGCATGCGCGCGCTCGCCGCCGAACCCGGCGTCGGCAATGTGACGGTGACGGTCTCCTCGCTCGCCAGCATCGCGCCCGCCGACAGCGTCGACGTCGTCTGGACGGCGCAGAATTATCATGACCTTCACAGCCCCGCGCTGCCCGCAGACACGCTGGCGTTCGTCAACAGGGCGGTCTTTGCCGCGCTGAAACCGGGCGGCGTCTATGTCGTCGTCGATCACGCCGCCGGCAGGGGGTCTGGCCTGCATGATGTGAACACGCTGCACCGGATCGATCCTGCGTTCGTCAAAGCAGAAGTGATCAAAGCGGGGTTTCGCTTCGACGCCGAGAGCCGGATCTTGGCCAATCCCTCCGACGATCATGCCGCCAAGGTGTTCGATCCGGCGATCCGCGGGCGGACCGACCAGTTCGTGCTGCGCTTCCGCAAGCCGCGCTGAACAAGTTCAGCACGCGTTCAAGTCGCCGCGCATCATGTCGACTTCGCGCGTCCGGAGAACGACAATGCCCGCTTACCGTCATATCCTCGCCGTCGCCGGGTTCGCACTCGCTGCGCCGCTTTCGGCACAAGGCGACGATCTGTCTCAAGTTTCGGCGCATCTGAAGGCGGTGACGTCGATGACGGCGGCGTTCACGCAAACCGATCGTTCGGGCAAGACGCTCACCGGTACGCTGACCCTGAAGCAGCCCGGCAGGATCCGCTTTCAGTATCAGGCGGGCGTGCCATTGCTGATCGTCGGCGACGGCCGGGCCCTCACCTTCATCGATTATTCGGTCAAGCAGGTCTCGCGCTGGCCGATCGGCAATTCTCCGCTCGGCGTGCTGCTCGATCCATCGCGCGACCTGCGCAATTTCGCGCGGATCGTGCCCACCGCCGACAGCCGCGTCATCCTGGCCGAGGCGCGCGACCCGAAGCGTCCGCAGTTCGGTTCGATCACGCTTGCCTTCGCGCGCGATAGCGGTGCTCCCGCGGGATTGCGTCTGCAGGGCTGGGTCGCGCTCGACGCGCAGAACAATCGCACGTCGGTGCGTCTGACCGATCAGCGCTTCAACATCGCCGTGAGTGACCAGACATTCACCTGGCGCGATCCGCGGGCGACGGGGCCGCGTCGATAATCGGCAGTGTTCATATTCACGACAGGTTCGGTGGGGTATAAGCGGACTTGTAATCGCAGGCGGCGACGACGGGATTTTCCCCCTGTTGCCCTGACCCGCCGCCGCGACGAGCCTGCGTCAAGAACGTCGGTCGGCCCCCGCTCCACGCCCCCGGAGCGGGGGCCTTTTCGTTTGGGGTGATGAGTTTGTTGTGAATCCTGGACTGTCTGCTTCTAGTCCCCAATCCCAATTTTCGGCCATCAATACCTTCCTGAGGCATGCCGGATAGGGGGCGATGCGGTTGATCGCCGTCTTACCAGCTCGCGCCGTCGATAAATTTGCGAGGTAACGTTGCCCATAGCTTCGGATCGAACAGCCGAAGGTTGATGCCCATCCGGTGGTGGTCCTGGTCCACCGGGCTCCAATGGGTGATCACACCGCAGGTTGGGCAATGAAACAGCGCCAGCATCTTGTCACCGTGGACGTAGCCGATGCCTTCGCCGGTCACTGCGACGCAAGCGGGCGGGGCGTAGGTCCATAGCGCACCGGTGCGACGGCAAATCGAGCAATTGCACTCGCTGGCTTCGACCGGATCGTTCGGGATCGTGACGGTAATCGCGCCGCAGTGGCAGCTTCCCTCGTGGCTCATGCCAGTATCTCCTTTCACCATTCGTTACACATTAGAAAAAATCTGTGCGTCGTACGACATACATCGATAACGCCCGCAAGCTCGCTCCGCTGCGTCCGCTTTCGGTGATAGATTACGCAAAAGGAATAGATACATAGTTGTCGGTTGCAGCCCCGGCTTAAGGAGCGCGCGGCACCACTATAGGTGCGATGATATCCGAAGCCTCTGGGCGCTGCGGTCCTGAGTTGGTATTTTGCCCGGCGATGACCAGCCATTTCCCGCGCTGTCGGTCGGCAACGAGCGTCATCAAACCATACCGCACTGGCGTCGCAACGCCATTGCTGTCCTTTTCCCCATCGATGCGCCAGCTCCATCGGACAAGGCTAAATCAGCGCGAAGAAACCTGACGTCTTGAGCAAGCGGCGTGATGGTGGAGGTACCGAGACGTCCGCTCAAAATTCGTGAGTGATACTTGGCAAAGTCAGCTTTGCCGTGGAGCCAAATGGCACCGACGTTCACGAAATCGACGTCGTTGGAAACCAATTTGGCAAGTTCTTCGCCTCGGTGGGTCGCCCAAGCCGCCGAGAACAACGCTGGAAGGCTTGCTACCGCCGCGCGATCGGCGGTGGTCTGCGAGATGGCGCGGGACGCACTGCTCGAAACCAACAGCGCCAAAACGACCATGTAATGTCTCATCAGACGTCCCGACCGACCGGTGGCAGCGGGTATCACGTTGCACCCGAACTCCATAGGCCTTCGGAAAAACGAGACGCAAACCCGCCGACTGAGAATGATGAACGAAAGGCAGGGTTGGCGCTTCGCAACGATTGCAGGCAACGACCGACACCTCGTCGCAAAGCGCCTTCGCGACGCCGGCGCCGATCCTTTCGACGCGTTTGCGCGGTTTGGTCTTCCCCGCTAGGTCGCGGGCATGAAGATCGCTTCGTGGAACATCAATTCGGTGCGCGCGCGGCTGGGCATCGTCGAACGGTTCCTGACCGACGAAGCGCCCGATATTCTTTGTCTGCAGGAGACCAAGGCGATCGACGCCGTCTTTCCCGCGGCCGATTTTCACCGGCTCGGCTATGTGCATCAGATGCTCTGCGGCCAGCCGATGCATCACGGCGTCGCGATCGTGTCGAAGATCCCGCTGGTCGAAGATCGTCGCCACGACTGGCAGGACAATGGCGAGGCGCGGCACATCGGGGTGCGGCTTCCGGGCGGCGTGCGCCTGGAGAATGTCTATGTGCCTGCGGGCGGCGACGTTCCGGACCGCGATCTCAATCCCAAATTCGGGCAGAAGCTCGATTTCGTGGAGCGGATGACGCGCTGGTCGGAGGGTCTGCGCGATCCGACGATCATCGTCGGCGACTTCAACATCGCGCCGCTCGAATGCGACGTGTGGGGCCACAAGCAGTTGCTCGACGTCGTCAGCCACACGCCGGTCGAGGTTGCCGCGCTCGGCGCGCTGCAGGCGGCGGGCGACTGGACCGACCTTGGCCGCATGTTCGTTCCCGCGCCCGATCGGCTCTTCACCTGGTGGAGCTACCGCGCGAAAGACTGGGCGGCTTCGGATCGCGGGCGACGCCTCGATCACATGTGGGCGACGCGCGACGTGGCGGCGCAGGCGACGGCGCACCGCGTTCACGAGCCGTGCCGAAGCTGGGAACGACCGTCGGACCACGTGCCGCTGGTGACCGAGTTTTCGTTCTGACCGGATCGCCGCCAGATCCTCGCGCCGCCGCTCGTGCGATCGATGCGCTTCGCCGTGGCTGGCCGGTCGCGGTCGGACCGCTGCATCTGCTTGCGATCGAGACAGCCGACGATGCGCGGCTCGCCGCCTTCGATCCGGATCACAGGGCGAATATTTTGCTTGCCGGGTCACGCGCCGCGACGCTCAAGCTGACCAACCAGCGCGCGGCGGGGGGCGGGCGGCAGCCGGTCACCGTGGCGCGAACGCCATGGCTCGACCTTCCTGCCGCGCGTGCACTTGCCGACCCCGCGACCGATCTCGCCAACCCGTTGCAGGGGCCGTTCGAAGTCGTCGATATGCATGCGGCGGACATGGCGACAGCAGCGCTTGAACTCGCGCGCCTGACCGGCATTCTGCCAGCCTTCTTCGTGCGCGACATCGGGCATGTCGACGCCGTCGTCGTACCCGAGGACATCGCCGCCTACGACGCGCCAGAACGGCTCGACATCGTCGCCCGCGCATCGCTGCCGATCGACGTCAGCGCAACCGCCGAGATCGTCGCGTTCCGTAGCCCGGAAACGATCTCCGAGCATGTCGCGCTCTTGATCGGCACGCAGGGCGGCGCGCCGCCGCTCGTTCGCCTGCACAGCGAATGCCTGACCGGCGACGTTCTCGGTTCGCTCAAATGCGATTGCGGGCCGCAGTTGCACGCTGCAGTCAGGGCAATCGCGGCGAACGGCTGCGGAATCCTGCTTTACCTGCGTCAGGAAGGGCGCGGGATCGGCCTCATCAACAAGCTGCGCGCGTACCGGCTGCAGGATCAGGGTTACGACACGATCGATGCAAATCTTCGCCTGGGGTTTGCCGTCGACGCGCGCGATTTCGGCGTCGCTGCACGGATGCTGATGCTTCTCAACAGCCCGCGCATCCGCCTCCTGACAAACAACCCCGCCAAGGTCGCGGGACTCGAGGCATCGGGCATCACCGTGGTCGAGCGCGTTCCGCTCCGCATCGAGCCGAACCCGCACAATGCGCGCTATCTCGCGACGAAGCGCGACCGCACCGGGCATCAGCTTTAGCCGAGCAACGCTGCGACCTCGTCGAAGCTGTGCGCGACGCGATGCGCACCCATTGCGTAAAGCTTTTCGCCGTGACCGTCGCCGCAGTGACGCCCGACCGCGAGACCGACGACATAAGCGCCCGAGGCGACCGCGCCCTTCACGCCGACGGGCGAGTCCTCGATGATCAGCACATCGGCGATGTCGACCGAAAGCGCGGCCGCAGCGTGGAGATACACATCGGGCGCAGGTTTGCCGCGGGCGACGTGTTCGCGGCCCGAGTAGATGTGATCGCCAAAGGCGTCGCGCAAGCCGATGTGTGCGAGGTGCCGCGTTATCCAGACGCTCGTGCTCGACGAGGCGATCGCGCGCGGCAGCGCCGGCGGCAGGGCGAGGACGAACGCAACCGCACCCGCCACCGCCTCCAGCCCTTCGCGCATCACGCGCTCGTCCTCGGCCTTGCGCGCGGCGTGAAATTCGTCAGGAACAGGGCCACCGATCCAGCCGGAGACCGCGTCGACGAAATCGCGTCCGCCGAGCCCCACGAACGTGTCGAGCGCCTGCGCGACCGTCGTCGGATGGCCGAGCGCAGTCAGTGCCGATGCGATCTGCACGTTGCTGACATATTCGCTTTCGATCAGGACGCCGTCGAAGTCGAAGATGATCGCGCCGAACCTCATCCGCGCGCACCGAACAGCGCGGTGCCGATGCGGACATGCGTGGCACCGAGCGTCACCGCGGTTTCGAAGTCGTCGGACATGCCCATGCTCAGCCGATCGAGACCATGATCGCGCGCAAGTTTTGCCAGCAGCGCGAAATAGGGCGCGGGTTCGACGCGCGCCGGCGGGACCGCCATCAGGCCAGCGATGCAAACGCCGGCGGATCGTGCTTCGGCGAGAAGCCGGCCGACGTCCACCGTGCCACAGCCCCCTTTCTGAACCTCGTTGCCAATGTTGACCTGGAGGAAACACACCGGCCGCCGCCCGGTCGCGTCCTGCGCGCGGCTCAGAGCGGCGATCAGCGACGACCGATCGACCGAATGGATCATATCGAACAGGGCAACCGCGTCCTGAGCCTTGTTCGACTGCAGTTGCCCGACGAGATGCAGACGGATGTCCGGAAATTTCCCGACCAGCGCGGGCCACTTCGCCTGCGCTTCCTGGACGCGGTTCTCGCCGAAATCGCGTTGACCGGCAGCGATCAACGGCGCGATCTCGGCGGCATCGCGGGTTTTCGAAACCGCGATCAATATCGTCGCATCGACGTCGCGACCTGCGCGTTTCGACGCCTTGGCAATCGCGTCGCGCACGGTCGCCAGTCTGGTTTCGGCTTCGCTCACGGCGGCGCTATAGGCAGCGCGATGCGCCGCCGCCACCCGCTGCCCAAAATCTGGCTGATGACCGATCCGCGGATCGCCGATCTTGCCGCGGCGATCGGTGGTCTGCCGCGCCGCTCGGGGATCATATTCCGGCATTATCACCTCGCAACGCGCGAGCGGCGCCTGCTTTTTGACCGGGTGCGGCGACTGGCGCGACAAAAGGGGCACGTACTGCTGCTGGCCGGCCGGCCTGCGATCGCGCACCAGTGGCGCGCCGACGGCGCGCACAGCCGGTCGATGCACCGCACGATCGGCATCCGCACGGTCGCCGTGCACAGCGCGCGCGAGGCGTTGATGGCCAAGCGGATCGGTGCGGACCTGATCTTCGTGTCGCCCGTCTTCGCCACGCAGTCGCATGTCGGCGCGCGGCCGCTGGGTCGGGTCAGGCTGGGCATGATTTCCGCCGGTCAGCGTAAGCGCACCGTCGCGCTTGGCGGCATGACCGCCGCTCGCGCGCGCTCGTTGACGGCGCTCAAACTCCACGGCTGGGCCGCAGTCGACGCCTTCAGAACTTGAAGGCGGTGCCGATATAAACCGCCTGGCTGTCACGGCGACCGTCCGTCGCCACAGGTCCCAGCCGGTCACGCTCGCTAGCGCGGTATTTCAGGCCCGCGGTCAGGTCGATATTGCGCGTTATCGAATAGGACCCGCTCATCCCGACCGAAACGCCGCTATCTTCGGCGAGCGCCCTGGGCGTGTTCGAGGTCGGACGATCGGTTCCGACCGCGACGCGCGTCGTGAAATTCCTTACGCGGTAACTGACGCCGAGGTCGACGGCTTCGCGGCCGCCGAGCGCGCCGAGGTCGACCTTTTCGACATCGCCCGAAAACGCAAACCGCTTCCAGCCGACGGCGACGCCAAGGTTATACGCGACGGGTGTGATACTGTTTGCAGGCGCGTTGACGAGCGTCGCACGATCGCCACCAAGCGCCGCGCCCGTCGTCTGCGCGCGCACCGCGACCGTTACCGAGCGGTTGAGGCGGACACTCGCCGACGCCGGCGTGAAACGCATGCCGCTCGACGAAACGCCGCTGCGTGCAAGCAATGCGGACAGGCGTGCATCCGAATTCGCCGGCGTGAACGAACCCAGACCTCCGCGCGCGCTCAACGACACGCGCGGCCGATCGAACCGAGCGTCGTTCGCAGCGCCGATCGCAGGGGACAATGCAACGGCGAACACGATGAGTGCGCCCGCCGATACTCCCAAAGCGATGCGTCTACTGCGCACGAATCGATTCCCCTGACTTTCGTAAGCGTAACATAGTGTCTGCACGAACCGCGACCAGTCCCTGCGTGATTTTGCCAGAAAGCTGTTGCAAATCGCACACAGCCGTTGGCTTGGTCGCGCGATAGAGGTGCCTTGCGGCAAGGGCAAGTCTGGCTATAACGCCGCCGATGCGCCGCAGGGTGCGAATGTTCAAGGATCGCCATGCCCCGTCGTCTCCCCATCACCGCCGCGATCGCGCTCGTTACACTTGTCGCCGGTTGCGGCAGCAAGGAAAAGCCGGGCCGCATCGCCGATCTGGCCGCATCGCGCGTCACTACGATCGGCATCAATGCCTACCTGTGGCGCGCCGCGCTCGACACGGTGTCGTTCATGCCGCTGCTGCAGACCGATTCGAATGGCGGCGTCATCGTTACCGACTGGTATGTGAACCCGAACACCGCGAGCGAACGCATGAAGCTGACCGTCACGGTGCTCGATCAGGATTTGCGCGCCGACGCGTTGCGCGTGGCCGCATCGCGCCAGGTGATGGCGGGCGGTCAATGGACCGACGCGCCGGTACAGGCGGCCACCGTCCAGAAGCTCGAAGACATCATCCTCACCAAAGCGCGCGACCTGAGGCGCAGCGCCGTCGCGGGCTGATCGCCCTCGTGACAGAGCGGTTCAATCCTCTTGCGGCCGACGTTCGCTGGCAAAAGGTCTGGGATGAGCGGAGCACGTTCAAGGCCGACGCCGACGCGTCCGACAAGCGCGCTTATGTGCTCGAAATGTTCCCTTATCCGTCGGGGCGCATCCACGTCGGCCATGTGCGCAATTACACGATGGGCGACGTCCTTGCGCGCTACAAGCGGATGACGGGGCATGCCGTGCTCCACCCGATGGGGTGGGACGCGTTCGGCATGCCCGCCGAGAATGCCGCGATGGAAAAGGGTGTGCATCCGGGCGACTGGACGCGCGCCAACATCGCGGCGATGCGCGCGCAGTTGAAGCGGCTCGGCCTTTCGATCGACTGGAGCCGCGAACTCGCGACGTGCGAGCCCGATTATTATGGCCACGAACAGGCGCTGTTCCTCGATCTTTACAAGGCAGGGTTGGTCTACCGCCGTGAATCGTCGGTGAACTGGGACCCGGTCGACATGACCGTGCTCGCCAACGAGCAGGTGATCGACGGGCGCGGCTGGCGATCGGGTGCGCTGGTCGAAAAGAAAAAGCTCAACCAGTGGTTCCTGCGCATCACCGATTTCGCCGAGGAGCTGCTCGAGGGGCTGGAAACGCTCGACCAGTGGCCCGACAAGGTGCGGCTGATGCAGGAGAACTGGATCGGCAAATCGGTCGGCATGCGCGCCTCGTTTGCACTGAGTGACGGGTCGGACAGCATCGATGTTTTCACGACACGGCCCGACACCATCTTCGGCGCGAGTTTCGTGGCGATTGCGTGCGATCATCCGCTGTCGCAATCGCTGGCGAACCGCTATGCGCTCGAGCAATTTATCGAACAGTGCAAATCGGGCGGCACGACAGCGGCCGAGATCGAAACCGCGGAAAAGCTCGGCTTCGATACCGGGCTGACCGTCGATCACCCGCTCGATACGACGCGCAAACTGCCGGTGTTCGTCGCCAATTTCGTGCTGATGGATTATGGCACCGGCGCGGTCATGGGCGTTCCAGCGCATGATCAGCGCGACCTCGATTTCGCGCGCAAATATGAATTGCCGGTCCGCCGCGTCGTGGCCGAAGGTGACGAAGTTGACACTATGTTCCTACAGGACCTGGCCTATTCGGAGCCGGGTGCGATCGTCAACTCCGGCTTTTTGAATGGCATGGATATTGCGCAGGCCAAAGCCGCCGTCATCGCGTGCGGCGAGGCCGAGGGCTGGGGCGAGGGGCAGACGCAATACCGGCTTCGCGACTGGGGCGTCAGCCGCCAGCGTTACTGGGGCACGCCGATCCCGATGATCCACTGCGATTTCTGCGGAGTCCTGCCTGTGCCGCGGTCGCAGTTGCCGGTCGTGCTGCCCGAGGACGTCGATTTCAGGACTCCCGGCAACCCGCTCGACCGGCATCCGACATGGAAACATGTCCCCTGCCCCAACTGCCGCGAACCCGCGCGGCGCGAGACCGATACGCTCGACACCTTCGTCGATTCGTCGTGGTATTTCATCCGTTTCGCGAGCCAGCCCAAGGACAAGCCGTTCGACCGTGACGAGGCCGAGAAGTGGCTGCCGGTCGGCCAATATATCGGCGGCGTGGAGCATGCGATCCTTCACCTGCTCTATGCACGGTTCTGGACGCGAGCGTTGCAGCATATCGGACGGCTCGGGATCAGCGAGCCGTTCGCGGGGCTGTTCACGCAAGGGATGGTGACCCATGAAACGTACTTCATAGATGCTGTTGCAGAAGGTGGCCCGGAAGACATCGCATTTCGCACATACTTCTTTCCCACCGAAGTTGAGAAGCATGGCGATGCGGCCGTAGTTATTGACCCAGACGGAAATGAGCGTTTAATTCAAATCGGCCGCATCGAAAAAATGTCGAAATCGAAGAAGAACACGGTCGATCCCGAGCCGATGTTCGACACTTATGGCGCGGACGCGGTGCGCTGGTTCATGCTGTCCGACTCGCCGCCCGAGCGCGACCTGCCGTGGTCCGAGGCTGGGATCGAGGCGACGTGGAAGTTCGTCCAGCGGCTGTGGCGCCTGTTCGATGCGCCGCGCGGCAACGGCGGCGTCGACCAGGATATCGACCGCGCGCTGCACCGCGCGATCGCAGGGATCGCGGCCGATATCGACGCGCTGCAGTTCAACAAGGCGGTCGCGCGCGTGCACGCGCTCGTCAATGCCATCGAGAAAGCGTCACCGTCGGCAACGCGCGACGCCGCGATCGAGACGCTCGTCCGCCTGATCGCGCCGATGCTCCCGCATCTCGCCGAGGAAGCCTGGGCTGCGATGGGCAACGCGGGCCTTGTCGCCGACTCAGGCTGGCCAGCGGTCGACCCGGCGCTGCTCGTCGACGATCAGGCGACGATCGCGATCCAGGTCAACGGCAAGCTGCGCGATACAATCACGGTCGCAAAAGGAACGCCGAAAGACGAACTCGAAACGCGCGCGCTCGCCAGCGTCAACGTCCTGCGTATCGTCGGCGACGCGACGCCGAAAAAGATCGTCGTCGTGCCCGATCGTCTGGTAAACATCGTCATATGATCCGCGCGCTCTCCGCTCTCCTGCTCGTCTCGCTTTCCGCCTGCGGCCTGCGCCCGCTCTACAGCGGCGGCGCGGGCGGCGCGGTCGCGCAGGCGTTGCAGGGTGTCGAGGTGACGCCGATCGGCGGCGGCAAGTCGGGCTGGCTGGTGCGAAATGCGCTTACCGATCGCCTCGGAAGCGGTGGTGCGCGGCGATATCGCCTCGATGTCAAGCTCGACGACCGGATCGAAGGCTTCGGCGTGCGCAGCGACGACGCCGTGACGCGCGAACGGCGGACGCTGCGCGCGCGTTACAAGCTGATCGACGCAAGCGGTAAGACCGTGCTCGATGCGACCGCCGGGTCGGACGTCGGCATCGACGTCGTTAGTTCGGAATATGCGACGATCGCCGCGGAAAATACCGCGCTCGAGCGTTTATCGGGGATCGTCGCCGATCAGATCGTCGCGCGCATTGCGCTTCAGGCAGGGCGTCCGGTAACGCCGTGAAGGTCAAGGAAACGCAGATCGTCAGGGCGCTCGACGCTCTCGACGGCATGGTGCGGCTTTACCTGCTCTACGGCCCGGACGAGGCGGGGTCGCGGGCGCTCGCCGCGCGTCTCGAACGCGCGATGGGGCCCGATGCCGAGCGGATCGACCTCGACGGCGCGATCCTGAAGGACGATCCGGCGCGGCTGGCCGATGAAGCGGCGGCGTTTTCGCTTTTCGGCGGCCGGCGTCATATCCGCGTGACCGGCGGCGATGAGCTTGCAGGTGCCGTGGTCGCGCTGCTCGAAAGCGGGGCGATCGGCAATCCCGTCGTCCTGATCGCGGGCGCGCTGAAGCCGGCGTCGGCGCTGTTGAAGGCCGCGCTCGACCATCCCGACGTCATGGCGTGCCAAAGCTACAAGCCCGAAGGTGCGGGTGCCGAAACGCTCGCGATCGCGATCGGGCGCACGAGCGGCTTGCGTCTTCAGCCCGCCGTCGCGGCGCGGCTGGCTGCCAACTGCCTCGGCGATCGGGCGATCCTCGAACGCGAGATCGAAAAGCTCGCGCTTTACCTCGATGCCGCGCCCGACCGGCCGCGCGACGCCGACGAGGAAGCGCTCGACGCGATCGGCGCCGATCTTGCCGCGCTCGACACCGCTCGCCTGATCGATGCGATCCTCGGCGGCGACCTGCCGACGGTGACGCGCGAGCTGAGCGAAATCGACCAGGGCAATAATTGGGTGCCTGCGATCCGCGCGCTGCAGCGTCGGCTGATCCTGCTGGCGCGGTTGCGCAGCGAGGTCGAGCAAGGGAAGTCCCCCGGTGCCGTGATCGCGACGATGGGCAAGGCCCTGTTCTGGAAGGATCGACCGGGACTGTCCGATCAGCTTCAGCGCTGGTCGGCGGCAAAGCTCGCCACCGCATCGGCACGATTGTTCGCGACCGAAGGCGCGATCATGGCGCGCGGATCGGCAGGCGACGTCATCGCTGCCGAAGAGATGATCGCGATCGCCCGCGCAGGGCAGCGCCTGCGCTAGAGCCGTGCGCCGGCGATGTCGGCACCTTCGCGCAGCACACGCAGCTTTTTCCACGTGACGTCGGGGTCGATCTTGCCATAGCCTGCGAATGTCCCGAAGCCGCAATCGGTCGACGCGATAACCCGGTCCGCGCCGACGATCGCTGCGAAGCGCTCGATCCGCTGCGCGATCAGTTCGGGATGCTCGACATAGTTCGAACAGGTGTCGATCATGCCCGGCGCGAGCGTCTTGTCGTCGGGGATTTCGGCATCGGCCCAGACTTTCCATTCATGCTCGTGGCGCGGGTTTGCGGCTTCGAACAATATCGTCGCGGGCCGTGCCTTCAGGATGATGTCGATCACGCGCTCGAGCGCGATGTCGTGGTCGTGCGGCCCTTCGTAATTGCCCCAGCAGATGTGCATGCGCATCCGGTCGGGCGGGATGTTTGCGGTTGCGGCGTTGAGCGCTTCGACGTTGGCGGCGGCGACCTTCAGAAACTCATCTTCGGACAGGTCCTGGAAGCCGGTGTGGCGCGACATGGCGAGATCGGGACAGTCGAGCTGAAGCAGAAAACCCTCGCCGACGATCGCTTTATATTCGGGGCGCATCGCATCGGACAGATCCGCAAGATAGGCGTCCTGCGTCGGATAATATCGGTTGAGCTGAAATGCACTGATCAGTCCCGGCGACGCCGCGTTCATGAACGCATCGGGGTTGCCCGTCTTTGCAAGCGCCGCCTTGAAGCGTCGGATGTCGTCCCACAGCGGGTCGAGCGTCACGAGCTTCACCGGGCCGACGCACGAGGCGCGAACGAAGTCCTGGCTGCCCATGATCGCCGACAGCTTCTTGACGAGCGCCGGGTGCTCAGCCAGGTCGGCGGCGGGCTTGCGGTCGACATGGCCGCCGAAACCCGACAGCCGTTCGATCATATAGGTCGAATAGCCGATCTTGCCGATCTCTCCATCGCTGACGATGTCGACGCCGCATTCGGCCTGGCGCGCGACCGCATCGTCGACCGCCTCGCCCACGAGGCGGTCGAACATTTCGGCATCATACGCGTCCCCTGCATCGCGCGCGCGGAGCAGTGGCGTCAGCACGTCTCCGCGCGGCAAGCTGCCGACATGCGTCGTTTTGATGTACACGGTCAGACTCCTCTTGCTTTTCGTATGTATCGCATACAAACAAATGCAATCGAGAGTGCAAGCGGTTTCGAGCGCGGTACCCGAAAAGAGGAGAGGCTGCATGTCCCAATCGCTCGAATCGCTACTCGCCAGCGCCGGCAATGTCGTCGATTTCCTGCGCAACCAGCAGGTCGGCCCCAACGTCTACCCCGGGGTTCCGGCCGAATATTCGAACTGGCGCGACGAGCAGCGCGGCTGGGCTGAAACCTGCGTTTTGTTCAATCAGAGCTATCACATGGCCGAGCTGATGGTCGAGGGGCCGGGCGCGTTCGATTTTCTCAATGGCCTGGGCATCAACAGCTTCACGGGGTTCGTGGTCGACAAGGCCAAGCAGTTCGTGCCCGTCACGCATTACGGTCATGTCATCGGCGACGTGATCCTGTTCTACCTCGCCGAGGATCAGTTCAACCTCGTGGGCCGGGCGCCGACGCTCAACTGGCTGATGTTCCATGCCGAAGGTCGCGATGGCGTGACCGTCACCTATGACGAGCGCACCGCCGCGCGCCCGGATCCCGAAAACCGCCGCCACTACCGCTATCAGGTGCAGGGTCCGAATTCGAACGCCGTGATCGAGGCAGTGACCGGCAAGACCGCGCCCGATCTGAAATTTTTCAACATGTGCTGGATGGAGATTGGTGGCTGCCGGGTCCGCGCGCTGCGCCACGGCATGGCGGGGCAGCCCGGTTACGAACTGTTCGGGCCGTGGGCCAAGCGCGAGGCGGTCCACGCCGCGCTGGTCGAGGCGGGCAAATCACACGGCATGAAGCTGGTCGGTGGGCGGACCTATTCGTCGAACACGATCGAATCGGGCTGGATCCCGTCGCCACTTCCCGCAATCTATACCGGCGACCTGCTCAAGCCCTATCGCGACTGGCTGACGGCCAATCATTATGAAGCCAAGGCGAGCGTCGGCGGATCGTGGGTTCCCGACAGCGTCGAGGGCTATTATCTCAACCCGTGGGACCTGGGCTATGGTCCCTTCGTCAAGTTCGACCATGACTTCATCGGCCGCGAGGCGCTCGAGAAAATGGCGAGCCAGCCGCAGCGCAGGAAAGTGACGCTCGCGCTCGACGACGATTCGGTGACCGAGACGATCTTCGGACAATTCGGGAAGGAGTCGCTCCGCCCCAAATATATGGAATTTCCGAGCGCGGTCTATGCGATGCACCCGTTCGACCGTGTCGAGAAGGACGGCAAGCTGGTCGGGCTTTCGACCTGGATCAGCTACACCGCGAACGAGGGTAAAATGCTGACGCTCGCCATACTCGACGCCGAATTTGCCGAGCCGGGCACCGAAGTCGACCTTGTCTGGGGTGAACCCGGCGGTGGGACGTCGAAGCCGACGGTCGAAAAGCACGCGCAGGGGACGATCAAGGCGGTCGTCGCTCCCGTGCCTTATTCCGAAGTCGCGCGGACGAGCTACGCCACGAGCTGGCGGACCAGAGCCGCCTGAAGGAGACACGCATGACCAACATCGCAGCGCTGGCCGCCCGCGTCGACAAGCTCGAGCATGAGCTTGCGATCCAGCAGGACATTCACCAGATTCGCCGGATCCAGTACACCTACGGCTATTTCATCGACAAATCGCAATATGACGAGTGTGTCGACCTTTTCTCCGACGACGGCGAAGTCTGGTTTCTTGGCGGCGTCTACAAGGGTAAGGCCGGGCTGAAGCGGCTTTATATCGAGCGCTTCCGAAAGACATTCACGCAGAACCACAACGGCCCGCGCTACGGCTGGCTGCTCGATCACCCGCAGTTGCAGATGGTCATCGACGTCGCCGACGACCGTACGACCGCGACGGTGCGCGGGCGATCGATGATGCAGGCAGGTTCGCACGAAACGTCCGAGGGTCTGCAGCGGCCCGCCTGGTGGGAAGGCGGGTTGTACGACAACCGTTATATCCGCGACGACGGTGTGTGGAAGATCGCGCGGCTGGGCTATTTTCCGTTCTGGCACGGCAGCTTTACCGACGGATGGGGCAAGACGCCGATCGACTTCATTCCCGCGCCGAAAACCTGTTTCCCCGAAGATCCGCTCGGCCCGGATTATATCCTTTCGCCGCAGCCGCGCCTCTGGCCCGCGACCGACATCGTGCCCTTCCCCTATGACCATCCGGTGACCGGCAAACCCATCGTCTGCGACAACAGCCGCGCGCGCGAGGGGTTCAAGGATGGATGATCATCGCCTTATCGAGCGGCTGATCCTTGACTACGCGGCCTATAATGACGCTGCCGACTGGGACGCGCTCGCCGGCCAGTTCGTTCCCGGGGCACGGATGAGCCGGCCGAGCGCGCCCGACGATTATATCATGGGGGCAGACGCGATCGTCGCGGCGTTTCGCGCCCGCCCGGCGCGGACGGCGCGCCACGTCGTCACCAATGTCCGCATCGATATCGACGGCGACAGCGCGCGGGCGGAGAGCCACCTGCTGTTGTTCACCGCCGCCGACAAGCCACCGATGGTCGGGGGCTACAGCGACCGGCTGGTCAGGACGCCCGACGGCTGGCGCTTCCTCGAACGGCGCGGTCGGCTCGACTTCGCGTCATGAGCTCCGCCGCAGCCGAGATACAGACGCAGATCACTTATCTGCTCCCGACGAGCACGATCAATCGCCGCTTCTGGGCGCCCGGCAAGGAATATAATACCGGCACCTACGCACCCTATGACGTGACGATCCGCAATGCGCGGCTGTCCGGTCCGTTCACGCTTGACGCGCACGGCTTCGCGTTGGGCCAGCACAAGACCGAGATCACCGACTGGGTTGCGAATTACGCGCACGACTCGGCCTATGCCGCGCAGGTCTGCGACGTCGCCAAGCGCATGACGGGTGCCGACTTCGTCATCCCGATGGGCGGGATGATCCGCATTTCGGGCCTGACGAGCGCGACGATGCAGCCACCCGCCGCTGAAGCGCATGTCGATTTCACGACGCGGTCGGCGAACCGCCTTGGCGAAACGCTTTATCGCAAGGCGCGGCCCGAGGGCGCGAGTTTTGACCGCTTCATCGCCTTTTCGCTCTGGCGCGCGCTCTCACCGCCGCCGCAGGACATGCCGCTCGCGCTGTGCGAGGGCGGCAGCGTCCGCGATGACGAAGGGACGCACAACACCAAAATCGATATCGACGTGATCCCGACCGGCGATGCGCTGTTCGCGCCGATCCCCGGCGAGGAAGACATGGTCGCGGCGACGATCTTTCGCCACTCGCCCGATCACCGCTGGTGGTATTTCCCCGACATGACGGCCGACGAAGTGATCTTGATCAAATTCTACGACAGCGATCATTCGCGCGCATGGCGCGCGCCGCACACGGCGTTTTGCGATACGTAGCGGCCCGACGCGGTCGAGCGGCGCAGTATCGAGTTTCGCGGGGTCGCTTATTTTACCAAGCACGAGGTTCCGGAAGGATAGGCTTCACCCTCACCGACCCTGTCGCTGTTAGCATCTCGTCGCGAACGACGTTTCGGTTTGCAAGTCAGTACCAATAGGCGATCGCGCGCAACTCGATGCTTTCGCGCGGCGGCGCGGCGGCGGGGCAGACCGGATTGTCGAATGCGACATGCGGAACGCAGTGGGGAGCGGCCGGGTCGCTGTCGTGGGTCTTGAAGATCAGCGCCTCGTGCGCGTTCATGTCGGGGAACCAGATCCAGCGGTGAGCGGGGTTGTGCGCCACGACCAGCCCCTCGAACGACCATTCGGGCTTGTCGGGCTCGTCGAAGATCGCGTCGGCGGCGATCAGGTCTTCGCGCACGCACGACCGCGCGTCGCACAGCGCGAGCGGAACGTCCTGCGGCGGTGCGGAAAGCACGCGCCAGACGTTATAATGCGCCGCGCGGAGAACGCGTTTGCCAGGCGGTGCCGTCCGCGATGCGAACGTTGCCGCGGTCGCATCGCTGATGTCGACATGCGCAAAGCGCGCGGGCATCGCGTTGTTGCCGCTCGCCGCCGCCGGCGACCGTTCGGAGAAGCGCCGCACGCCGGGCGCAGCGACGACGACAGCGTCGGCTCCCGTCTGCGCTTTGACCAGTTCGGCGATCGCATCGCGGTATCCGGGCGAATCGACGTCCGCGTCGTTGCCGACCAGCGTAAAGCCCTCTAAATCGAGACCGGGCGGATTGCGACGTCCGTCGGTGACCGCCATCGTCCGCAGGTCGATGACGACGGTGTCGCGGCTGTGATCGTTGGCGAAGTAACGCGGGCGATCGGTCCGCCCGGCATAAGCGATTTCCGCGCGCATCAGGCGGCCACGGCCAGTGCGCTCGCAGCGGTTTCCTCGATCCAGCCGCCGCCGACGACGCGCGTGCCGGCGTAAAGCACCGCCGCCTGCCCCGGCGCGACGCCATATTCGGGTGCGTCGAAGCGCAGCCACTCGCCATCGAGCTGCGCAGGCACGGGCCTTGCCATCGACCGGACCTTCGCCGTCAGCGGCCCTGCCGAAGGAGCACCGACCCGGTTGATATCAGACAGCCGTGCCGCGTCGACCGCAAGTGCTCGCCGCGGTCCGACGACGATCCGCTGCAACGCCGGCTCGACGCGCACGACATAGAGCGGCTCGGCCTGTCCGCCGATTTCGATCCCGCGTCGCTGGCCGATCGTATATCCGACGATCCCGGCGTGACGGCCAAGCACGCGTCCTGCCATGTCAACGATGTCGCCCTCGGTCGCCGCGTCGGGCCGAAGCCTTCGAACGAGCCCGGCATAGTCGCCGTCGGGCACGAAACAAATGTCCTGGCTGTCGGGCTTGGTCGCCACGCCGAGAGCGAGTTCGGCGGCGATCGCGCGCACCGCCACCTTTTCCATGCCGCCCAGCGGAAAGCGCAGAAAGTCGAGCTGTGCGGTCGTCGTGGCGAAGAGAAAATAGCTCTGATCGCGCGCCGGATCGATCGCGCGGTGAAGTTCGGGACCTTCGCCGCTAATCATTCGCCGCACGTAATGGCCGGTCGCAAGGCAATCGGCACCCAGATCGCGGGCGAGCGCGAACAGATCGGTGAACTTCACCCCCATGTTGCAGCGGACGCAGGGGATCGGCGTGCGCCCTGCGACATAATCGTCGGCGAAGGCGTCGATCACGGTATCACGGAAGCGGCTCTCGTGGTCGAAGACGTAGTGCGCGATGCCGAGTTTGTCGGCGACGGCGCGCGCATCGCGAATGTCCTGCCCCGCGCAGCAGGCGCCCGGGCGCCTGGTCGCCTCGCCATGATCGTAAAGCTGGAGCGTGACGCCGATCGTTTCCGCGCCCGACCGCGCGGCGAGTGCCGCGACCACCGAGGAATCCACGCCGCCTGACATCGCGACGACGATGCGCCGTCCCTTTGCACCGCCCAGTTGAAAAAGATCATCCACACCACCGCATATACCGGCGCACGTCCGATTTGTCATGGTTTACGCCGTCTTCACCTTGTCCTGCCATTGGCGGCAGCGATGGACATGAGCTTCGCCCGCCGCCGCAAGGCAAAACCGGTTTCCGATTGCCCCGACTTGCCCGTGCTGCTCGCCGAGATGAGCGCGCGCCAGGGATCGAGCCGGACCGCACGCGTTCAATCACGCCTTCAGGCCGCAGCGGGGCCCGAGTCGGCAGACCCCTTGCTCGATATCTTTGCACCCGTGGGCGAACCGATCGCCACGACGCATTCGTTCAGCGACCGGGTCGCACCCGGCGTAAACCGCCGTCAACCAACATGAAGCGCGCGTTTACCTTGGCGTTTCAGCGTTCCTTCAAGCCCCCGCTGCTAGACCGCACAAATCGAATGCGCGTTCGGCACCCGTTGGTGCCTGTGAGGGACTGAATGATCGAAAACCAGAAAATACGGCCGGCGCAAGTCATCGGGCCACTCGGTGAGCCGCTGACGCTGGCGACGCTTCCCCCTGCGGGCACGACTCGCTGGGTCGTGCGGCGCAAGGCCGAGGTGGTCGCCGCGGTCAACGGCGGGCTGCTTTCGATCGACGACGTCTGCGATCGCTATGGGCTGACGCTCGAGGAATTTGCAGGATGGCAACGCGCGGTCGATCGTTCGGGCATGCCCGGGCTGCGCGTGACGCGAATCCAGCATTACAAATCGCTTTACGAGCGCCAGCAGAAATATTGACGCAAGCCCCCCCGGCGCTGCATCGAACGTGCAGCGGACGGAGGCAGACATCTCGACCCTGATCACCTGGCTCGTCATCGGCGGCATTGCCGGCTGGCTCGCGAGCGTTGCGCTGCGCGTCGAGGGCCAGCATGCCATTCTCGTCAACATCGTCGCCGGGGTGGTCGGCGCGTTCGCGGGGGCGACGTTTTTCGGCGGCACTGTTTATGCGATGTTGGGATCGGCGCTTCTGCTGGTTGCTACGGCGTTCGTCCGGCATGCCTCCACGCGCTGATGCCTTGCTCTCGAGGAGCGAAAGGCTATGGTGCACCGCAACGAAAACCGCGCTTGAGTGCGGTGACTTATTGATGTAACACACTTCGCCGATGACATGTCTCGGCGATAAAGGCGTTCGGTAATGAATTTCGAATCGGGATTTTCGACCAAGACGACAGCACTCGACCTCGTCGACGACGACACGCTTGCGCTACGCGCCCGGCGGCGGCGGCGGCGGCGGATCATCATCGCGATCGTCGTTGCAGCACTCGTCCTGGTCGGTGCGTGGCTGATGTTCGGTCGCGGCGGCGGCAAGCCTGCCGGTAGCGACAAGGGCGCAAAGCAGGCACCGACCGTCACCGTCGTCGTGCCGGGCCGCCAGACCGTCGACCGCGTCGTTTCGGCGACCGGCAATCTTGCCGCGCGGCGCGAGATGCCGGTGGGCGTCGCGGGCGAAGGCGGGATGGTCGCCTCTGTGCTGGTCGAGCCTGGGCAGTGGGTCGGCGCGGGGCAGGTTCTCGCCACGATCGATCGCCGCGTCCAGTCGCAGCAGGCGGCGTCGCTCGGGTCGCAGATCGGTGTGGCGGAGGCTGACGCGCGACTGGCACAATCCGAACTCGATCGCGCACAACAGCTCGTCTCGCGCGGTTTCATCTCGAAGGCCGATATCGATCGCAAGACCGCGACTCGCGACGCGGCGCGCGCACGCGTCAACGTCGCGCGCGCACAGTATCAGCAGTCGCTCGCGAGCAATTCGCGCCTCGACATCCGCGCGCCAGCCGCAGGCCTTGTCCTCGAACGCCGGGTCGAGCCGGGCCAGGTCGTCAGTGCAGGGTCGGGTGTGCTGTTCCGCATGGCCAAGGGCGGCGAGATCGAGCTGCTCGCGCGACTCGGCGAAAACGACCTTGCGCGCATGAGCGTGGGGCAGCGCGCGACGATCACGCCGGTCGGCTCCGCGCAGACGTTCAAAGGGCAGATCTGGCAAGTCGCGCCGGTCATCGATCCGCAGTCGCGCCAGGGCATCGCGCGCATCGCGGTGCCGTACGACAAGGCGCTGCGCCCGGGCGGCTTTGCATCCGCAAGCATCGTCAGCGGTGCCGCCGACGTGCCGTTGCTTCCCGAATCGGCGGTGCAAAGCGATGCCAAGGGCAACTTCGTCTACATCGTTGGCAAGGGGAACAAAGTCGAACGGCGCAACGTTCAGGTTGGCGATGTCAACGATCAGGGCGTCACGATCCTGAGCGGCCTTGATGGACAGGAAGCCGTGGTGCTGAGCGCAGGTGCCTTCCTCAATCCGGGCGAGACGATTATACCGCAGCGCGCGAAGTCTCCGACCTGACGCGTAAAAGGACCGCCTGCCGATGAGTTTCCGTAACATTTCGGCATGGTCGATCCGCAATCCGGTCGCGCCGCTCGTTCTTTTTGCGGCACTGCTGCTGGCGGGTGTGCTGTCGTTCACGCGGATGAGCATCAACGACAGTCCCGACGTCGACTTTCCCGCCGCGATGATCAACATCACGCAGCCGGGTGCCGCGCCGAGCGAGCTCGAAACGCAGGTGACGCAAAAAGTCGAGGCGGCGGTGCGCGGCGTCGCCGGTGTCGACGAGATCAACTCGACGGTCCGCGAAGGCACGTCGAGCACCTTCGTCTCGTTTGCGATCGGCACGCCGACCGATCGCGGCGTCAACGACGTTCGCGATGCGGTGGCCAATATCCGCAGCGAGCTGCCCGACGGAATCCTCGAACCGCAAGTGTCGCGCGTCGACACCCAGGGCGGCGAGATCGCGATCTTTTCCGCCGAAGCGCACGACATGACTCTCGTGGGGCTGAGCTGGTTCATCGACAATACGGTCGCCAAACGATTGCGCTCGATCCCTGGCGTCGCGGCCGTGACGCGCAGCGGCGGCGTCAATCGCGAAATCCGCGTCATCCTCGATCCCGCCAAGCTGCAGGCGCAGGGCGTGACCGCGTCGCAGGTGAACACACAGTTGCGCGCGACCAACCTCAACGCCGCGGGCGGGCGCGCCGAGATCGCCGGATCCGAGCAGTCGGTGCGCGTGCTCGGCAATGCGCAGAACGCCTTCGGCCTGTCGCAGGTCAATATCTCGACGGGCGGCGGACGGACCGTGAAGCTTGCCGACATCGCCGAGGTTCGCGACAGTTTCGCCGAGCAGCGCACGCTTGCGAAAATGGACGGGCGTCAGGTGCTGAGCTTTTCGATCGAACGTGCGAAAGGCGCGTCCGACGTGTCGGTCTACAAGGCCGTCAATGCCGAACTCGACGCACTGCGCAAAGCCAATCCGAAGGTCGGCTACACCGAATTGTTCACGAGCGTGAACGATACGATGGAACAGTATAAGTCGGCGATCCAAGCCATGATCGAGGGCGCGGTGCTCGCCGTGCTCGTCGTCTGGCTCTTCCTGCGCGACTGGCGCGCGACGCTCATCTCGGCGATCGCGATCCCGCTGTCGGCGATCCCTGCGTTCTGGTTCATGTCGCTGATGGGCTTCACGCTCAACTTCCTGTCACTGCTGGCGCTGAGCCTGGTCGCCGGCGTCCTGGTGGACGATGCGATCGTCGAGATCGAGAACATCATGCGCCATATGCGCATGGGCAAGACCGCATATCAGGCTTCGATCGACGCCGCCGACGAGATAGGTCTCGCGGTCCTTGCGACGACGATGGCCATCGTCGCGGTGTTCCTGCCGGTCGGCCTGATGCCGGGGGTTTCGGGACAGTTCTTCAAGAACTTCGGGCTGACCGTCGTCGCCGCCGTTCTCGTCAGCCTGGCGGTCGCGCGGCTGATCACGCCGATGCTCGCCGCCTATTTCCTGAAGTCGCACGGCCCCGCCACGCACGGCGAAGGGCGGTTGATGGACATGTATATGAGGGCGCTTGCCTGGACGATGGACTCAAGCCGCGTCGCCGCATTGCGCGGGCGCACGCGCTGGTCGCGCATCTGGGCACGTCGTGTCGACCACCGGTTGTGGACGATCGGGTTCGGCGGCCTTGCGCTCGTCGCGACGGTGCTGTCGTTCTACGGCATCCCGGCGACGTTCCGGCCGACCGAAAACAACGACTTCAGCCGCGTGCGGATCAATTTGACGCCGGGAACCACGATCCAGCGGACCGAGGCGGTGACCGATCAGGTCCGCGACATGCTCGCGACCGCGCCCGAAGTCAGCTCGGCATTCTCGCGCATCAATGTCGGTAGCGCGAACATCTTTCTGACCCTGAAAAAGGACCGGACGATGACCAGCGTCGAGTTTCAGCGCAGCTGGGCTCCGCGCCTGAACGGTATTCCTGACGCGCGCGTGACGTTCGAGTCGCAGTCGCAAGGGGGACCCGGCGCGACCGGGCGCGACATCACGATCACGCTCGGCGGCAGCGACCCTGCGCAGCTGATCGCGACCGCGAACACTTTGGTCGCACAGATGAACGGGATGCGCGAGCTGGTCGCGCCGCGCACCAATGCCGACCTTCAGCGCCCCGAGATCATCATCAAGCCGCGCACGCAGCTTGCCGCCGAAATGGGCGTGACGACACAGGCGCTGAGCCAGGCGATCCGCATCGCGACGCTTGGCGAGATCGACCAGAACAGCGCCAAATTCTCGCTGTCCGACCGCCAGATTCCGATCCGCGTCCAGCTAGGCCAGCAGTCGCGGCAGACTCTTTCGACGATCGAAAACCTGCCGGTCGCGACGTCGACCGGGGGGTCGGTGCCGCTGAAGGTCGTCGCCGACATCAAGTTCGGATCGGGCCCGGTCATCGTCCAGCGGACCAACCAGACGCGGCGCATCACCGTCGGCGCCGACCTGGCGCCGGGGCTGGTCAGCGGCGATGCGATGCCCAAGATCGACGCGCTGCCGATCATGAAGAACCTGCCCCCCGGCGTGACGAAACTGCGTCTCGGCGAGGCGAAGTGGCAGGCCGAGCTTGCGGTCAGCTTCGCGATCGCGGTCGTGACCGGGATCCTCCTCGTCTTTGCGACGCTGGTGCTGCTCTACAAGCGCGTCGTGCCGCCGTTCGTCAACATGGGATCGCTGTTACTGGCCCCGCTCGGCGGCGCCATCGCGATCCGGCTGGCGGGCTATCCCATCTCGCTGCCGGTTCTGATCGGCATGCTCCTGCTGCTGGGCATCGTTGCCAAAAATTCAATCCTGCTCGTCGACTTCGCGCTCGAGGAGATGGACAAGGGCGTGTCGAAATACACAGCCGTGATGGACGCCGGTCACAAGCGCGCGCAGCCGATCGTCATGACGACGATCGCGATGGTCGCAGGGATGATCCCGGTCGCGCTGGCACTGAGCGGCGACGGCAGTTTCCGCGCGCCGATGGGCGTGACCGTAATCGGCGGACTGATCGTATCGACCGTCCTGACGCTGCTCATCGTTCCGGCGACTTTCAGCGTGGCTGTCGGCATCGAACAGCGCCTGGGCCCGTGGCTGTCGCGCACGCTGACCAACGGTGGCGAAGGCGCGCGTGCGGCGCAGCCTGCCGAGTGATCGCGTTCGACCGGGTCGTGGCTGCCTGACGTGGGGGTGCGCGCAAGTTTGAACCCGGTGGCTGGCGGCGCGACGCGGATGCGCACGGCGGCGACCGGGCTGCTCGTGCTGATGGCGGCGATCTATCTTACCGCGCGGATCAACGAAGCGCTGCATCCGGCGATCGGCTTCATCCGCGCTTTTGCCGAGGCGGCGATGGTCGGCGGTCTTGCCGACTGGTTCGCGGTCACCGCGCTCTTCCGCCATCCGCTCGGGCTGCCGATCCCGCATACCGCCATCATCCCGCGCAACAAGGACCGCATCGGCGACACGCTTGCGCTGTTCCTGCGCGACAATTTCCTGACGCCCGCTGTCGTTGCCCGGCGGATGCTCGGGCTCGACGTCGCATCGGCGGCAGGTCGTTTCCTGACGACCGCGCCCGACAGCGGCGGACGGTTCAAGGCGGGCGCATCGCGCCTTGCCGCCAATATGATCGAGTCGTTCGACCAGGAGCGGCTGGGCGGCATGATGAAGTCGGCGCTGTCGGCGCGGATCGGCGAACTCAACCTCGCGCCGCTGCTCGGGCAGGCGCTTAGCGCGGCGATCGCCGAGCAGCGCCACCTGCCGCTGCTCGACGGCATCATCCGCTGGGCGGGCAAGACGCTCGAAGCCAATGATCAGCTGATCCGCGACATGGTTCATCAGCGCGCCGGCGGCATCCTTCGCTGGACCGGGCTCGACGAGCGGATTTCGAACGCGATCATCGACGGGTTACAGAAAATGCTGGGCGACATGGCGGCGCAGAGCGATCATCCGCTCCGCGCCAAGGCCGAGGAAGGGTTAATCACGCTCGCCCACGATCTTCAGCATGACGCAAAAATGCAGAAGCGCGTCGCCGCTTTGCGCGATGAAATCCTCGGCAATCCGGCGATGCGCAAATGGCTCGACGGACTGTGGGAAAGCGCGCGCGCCGCGCTCCTGCGTGCGGCGCGCGATCCCGACGCGGCGCTGGCGGGCAGATTCGGCGAAGCGCTGCGCCAACTGGGCGACACGCTTCAGACCGACGCGAACCTGCGCGTCACGATCAATCGCTTTGCGCGCCGCACCGCGGTCGGCGTCGCGGCGGGCTATGGCGACGGTTTGGTACGACTGGTTTCGGACACCGTGCGCGGCTGGGACGCGCAGACGATCACCGAACGCGTCGAAAGTGCGGTGGGCCGCGACCTTCAGTTCATTCGGATCAACGGCACCGTCGTGGGCGGGCTTGTCGGCGTCGGGCTGCACGCTGTCGACGTCTGGCTTTGATCAGGCCGGGTCGCGCTGCTGCGGCGGCGGGGTGCGCCCTCCTCGTCCGCGCCGAACGACGGTTCGGCGACATGCGCGCGCGCCTGCTGCTTGCGCTTCTTCAGGTTTTCGCGCAGCGCAGCGGCAAGACGTTCGGGATCGGACCTGGGCACGGCCAGGACAATAGCGCGCCGTCCCTTGACGCGTCCACACGCTTTGTTCATTGGCGGCGTCTATCCGAAAACCCGTGCTGCCGTAGCTCAGTGGTAGAGCGCATCCTTGGTAAGGCTGAGGTCGTGAGTTCAATCCTCACCGGCAGCACCATTTTCCCGCACGACCTTGTCGATCCAACGCGGACGTCTCCGCAGTCGAGAGCCGCAACGCGGCGACGGTCGGACTGGTGGGATCTGCGGTCCGCCGAGACCCCGCTATCGCCACGACGGCTTTTTCCGTAGAGCGCGTCCGATGAACGCCCTCATGCAGTCCCCCGGCCATATCGATCCCGTCCCTGTGCCGCGCGACGCCTTTGTCCGCGCGGATGGCCGCACGGATCTTATCGGCCTCACCAAGGAAGGCATCCGCGCCGCACTCGAAGCAAAAGGCATGGACGCGAAACAGGCCAAGCTGCGCGCCAAACAGCTTTGGCACTGGATGTACAATCGCGGCAGCACCGACTTCACCGCGATGACCGACATCGCCAAGACGATGCACCCGTGGCTCGCCGAGCATTTTGTCGTCGGCCGACCGGAGATCGTCGAGGCGCAGGTCTCGACCGATGGCACACGCAAATGGCTGCTGCGCAGTCCGGACGCACAGGATTACGAGATGGTCTTCATCCCCGATGCCGACCGGGGGACGCTGTGCGTGTCATCGCAGGTCGGCTGCACGCTCAATTGCCGCTTTTGCCACACCGGCACGATGCGGCTGGTGCGCAACCTGACCGCGGGCGAGATCGTCGGGCAGGTGATGCTCGCTCGTGATTCGCTTGGCGAATGGCCGTCCAGCCAGGACGGGCGGCTGCTCACCAACATCGTCATGATGGGCATGGGCGAGCCGCTCTATAATTTCGACAATGTCCGCGATGCCTTGAACCTCGTGATGGCGGGCGATGGCCTTGCGCTCAGCAAGCGGCGGATCACGCTCAGCACGTCGGGCGTCGTCCCGATGATGGCGCGTGCGGGCGCGGAAATCGGCGTCAATCTCGCGGTTTCGCTGCATGCCGTGACCAAGGAAGTGCGCGACGAAATCGTGCCGATCAACCGCAAATACGGGATCGAGGAACTGCTGCAGGCCTGCGCCGATTATCCACAGGCGAACAACGCACGGCGGATCACCTTCGAATATGTGATGCTCAAGGACAAGAATGACAGCGACGCCGACGCGCGCGAACTCGTCCGCCTCATCAAGCATTATGATCTGCCCGCCAAGGTCAACCTGATCCCGTTCAACCCGTGGCCGGGCGCGGCCTATGAATGCTCGACGCCGGAGCGCATCCGGGCGTTCTCAGGGATCATTTTCAACGCGGGGATCAGCGCGCCGGTGCGCACGCCAAGGGGGCGCGATATTGATGCTGCATGCGGGCAGTTAAAAACGTCAAGCGAGCGAAAATCGCGGGCGGAACTGGATGCGCTGGCGGAGGAGAAGCTGGCGGCTTTGGGGTAAGGGGTAACCTATTGGCTCCGGTCGCTGAGACCACATTCCTCGCAATCGATCATGTAGTAAATGTCGTCCCGAGCAGGGTCGACAGCCGAATGACGGCGTAGGCGATCAGATCCACAACCCGGACAAACCAGCCAACCGAAGTGATCTCCAGCGTCGAGATTGTCTTCCGTAAGCTGATTGAGTCGTCTTTGCAATCGCTGAGCGAGTTCGACGTCCCGATTGTCCCCGACGAGAGAGCGAAACGACTGTCTCAACTGTATTGCCTTGGAGGTTGGCCGGCGCGATGTTCATTCCAGCATAGTTTGCCAAGAGCGCTGGCAAGGGTGTTGCATCTAACATGATCGGAACGGGGCGCAGTGCCGGATTGTCAATTCTTCGTCGTAGAAAAGTCTGGAGTTCTGTATCGACCCAGTTGGATTGAAGCGCGTTACCTGACCAGAATATCAACAAAACGTCGGCGTCTTGAATCCCCTCCTCGATGGTTCCCATGAGCGGATCACCGAGCCGAATATCCCACTCGTCGAAGAAAAGGTTTACGCCTTCCCCTGCGAGAAGCATCGCGAGCGTCCGAACAATGTCTTTGTCGGCGCTATTGTGACTGAGAAAGACGTTCACGAAAATTCTACCCCACCTCCTTCGCCATCGCCTCCCGCAAAATCGCGTTGATCCGTGTCTGATAACCGCGCCCTTTCGCGCGCAGCCACAGCA
Organism: Sphingomonas sp.; assembly: GCA_965249015.1. Taxonomy (GTDB): domain Bacteria; phylum Pseudomonadota; class Alphaproteobacteria; order Sphingomonadales; family Sphingomonadaceae; genus Sphingomonas_O. The sequence continues at coordinate 841,500 of CBDFLB010000003.1, forward strand.
GGACGTCGGCGTCGATGCGCACTGTCGTCGATTGCTTGATCGGCTTGAACAGGTGCTTGTACAGATGCCGGTCGCGGAATGGGAACGCGTTTTCGAACTTCATCTCGGGGATGTCGCTCGTGTCGATGTCCTCGTCGGGCATGGCGGCAAGCCGCGCGAGTTCTTCGCGCTCCGCATCGCTCAACGGCGGCGGGTTTTCAGTGTCGTAGGAAGTTCTGACGATCTTGCTCATAACGCCTCTTTTCATTCGGTTTGGCGCGACGCGCCGGAATTATTCGGATGATCTCAACATCATCGTCCCATTCGATGATCGTATGCGCTACCAGCAACAGGATGACGCCGTTCGCCATAGCCAAGGTCTGCCAGCGCATTTCGTTTCCCTCGAGGCGGTCCTGCTCCGTAATGGCGAAAGGGTCATCAAAGGCGCGACGTGCCTATTCAAACGAGACGCCGTGTTTTCCATGGTTGGCGCTGGCTTTTGGTTCATCCCATTCAAATTCGCGCCCCATACAATTTTGTTACTACATTGTTTGACGGAATGCAAGTATTTGATTTGATCCTTGCCGCCACCGCAGGCCTTGTCGGCGGCGCGATGAACGCGCTGGCGGGGGGCGGCACCTTCGCCACGATGCCGGCGCTGATCGCGCTTGGTCTGCCCTCGCCGATCGCCAATGCGACCAGCAACGTCGCGCTGCAACCGGGGGCGATGTCGGCCGCCTGGAGCTTCCGCAAAGACCTTGAGCCGCTTGGCGGGATCAGCATCAAAACGCTCGCTGCCATCACTTTCATCGGTGGCCTCGTCGGCAGTGCGCTGCTCGTCATCACGCCGACACACATTTTCGACATCATCATACCGTGGCTGCTGCTGATCGCTTTCCTCGCGATCGCGTTCGGCAAAGGGGCGGCGGACTGGCTCAAGTCGCGCGCAACGATCGGACCGCCGACGCTGATGATCGCACAGAGTCTGCTTGGCCTTTACGGCGGTTATTTCGGCGGCGGCGTGGGGATCATGACGACCGCGACCTATGGCCTGCTCGCAGGCATGCCGCCGCACCGGCTGATGGCGCCGCGGACGTTGATGCTCGCCGTCGCAAACGCCGCGGCCGCGATCGTGTTTATCGCTTTCGGCATGGTCCGATGGCCGGTCTGCCTGCCGATGCTGGCGGGTACGCTCGTGGGCGGATGGCTCGGCGCGCACCACGGCAAAAACCTGTCGCCGCGCCTGATCCGGCTGTGGACATTGGTCGTGACGGCGGCGACGACAATCATATTCTTCGCGCGCGCGTATGGCTGATGCGTAACCAGAGTCGCCCAATGCACGTAGATGCTGTAACGCGCAGCATGCGCTTCGGGAGATTTGTATGAAATCGGTGCTTGTCCTTGCCGCACTTCTGCTCGGCGGATGCAGTGCGCAGTCGCAGCCGGTCGCACCCAAGCTCGCCAGCGCCGCGCATCCCGCGGTCATCGAACTGTATCAGAGCCAGGGCTGTTCGTCGTGCCCGCCTGCGCTCGCCGTGCTCGACGAACTTGCAAAGCGGCCCGACGTCCTCGCGCTCAACTTCGCGGTGACCTACTGGGATCAGCTCGGCTGGAAAGACCAGTTCGCAAAGCCCGCCTTTACTGCGCGGCAATGGGAATTCGCGCGCGCGCAGGGTCGCGGCAACGTCCAGACGCCGCAGCTGATCGTCAACGGCCGCGCCGCCGTGCTCGGCAGCCGCAAGGGCGAAGTCGAAGCCGCGATCACCGCTAACGCGCGCGGCCCCGAACCCGCGATCGCAGCCGCCGACGGCAAGGTCGCGATCGGCGCGGGCAGGGCCGCCAGGGCGACGGTCTGGCTGGTCGATTATGATCCGCGCCGCGTCGCAGTCCCGATCCGCGCCGGCGAGAACGGCGGGCGGACGCTTGTCCACACCGATATCGTGCGGAATCTGGTGTCGCTGGGCTCGTGGGACGGCAAGGCGGTGCGCTTCGCGTTACCCGCGTTGCCGTCGGGGCTCTCGCGCGCAATCCTTGTCCAGGACGGTCGCGGCGGGCCGATCGTTGCGGCGCAAAAGCTATGAGCGAGACCGTCACCGGCGGCGAGCTCGTTCACCGCCATCGGCTGTCGACGCGTGTCTGGCACTGGGTCAATGCCCTCGCGATCTTTGTGATGCTGATGTCGGGCCTTATGATCTCGAACGCGCACCCGCATCTCTACTGGGGCCAATATGGTGCCAATCTCGACGCCAGCTGGTTCGATCCGCCGCATTTTCCGGGATGGGCGACGATCCCGTCGACCTACAATCTCGCGCTGGCGCGCCACTGGCACCTGTTCTTTGCATGGGTGATGGCGTTCGGCTTCCTGATTTACCTTATCATCAGCCTGATCAACCGCCATCTCCGGCATGACCTGACGCTGACGCGCGCCGAGATCGCGCCCAGGCATCTGCTCGAAGAAGTGGTGCACCATGCACAGCTGAAGTTTCCGACCGGCGCGGCGGCGCTGCGTTACAACACGCTGCAGAAGATCACCTACATCATCGTGCTGTTCGGGTTGTTTCCGCTGATCATCCTGACGGGCCTCACGCTTTCGCCGGGGTTGTCGCCGGTGACGACCTGGGCGATCGACCTGTTCGGCGGGAGGTCGACCGCGCGATCGATCCACTTCCTGTGCGCAGGCGCGATCGCGCTGTTCATCGTCGTGCATTTGCTGCTGGTTCTGCTCGCGGGGCCGTATAACGAGATCAGGTCGATGATCACCGGACGCTTTCGCATCCCGCACGATCGCCCGGCCAAAGCGGCGGAACCTGTAGGAGAGGTCGCATGATCACGCGTCGCGCGCTGTTCGTTTCGGGGGCCGGCGGCCTCGTCACCGGTTGCGATGCGCTGGGCAACAACCCGAGTTTCCGTTCGCTGCTCCAGCAAGGCGAGCACGGCAATTACGCGCTTCACCGGCTGCTGCAGGACCGCACCGCGCTTGCGAAGGAATTCGCGCCGAGCGAGCGTTCGCCGGTCTTCCGCGCGAACGGCACGCGGACGCCCTCGGGCGAGGCCTATGCGCGGCACATGGCGGCGGGGTTCGCCGACTGGCAGCTGGTCGTCGACGGGCTAGTCGCGCGACCGCAGGCGATCCCGCTCGCCGCGCTGAAAACGATGCCTGCGCGCTCGCAGATCACGCGGCATGATTGCGTGGAAGGCTGGAGCGCGATCGGCAAGTGGACCGGCGTCCCGCTGAAGGCACTGCTTGATCGCGCAGGGGTAAGCCCGCGCGCCAATTACATCATCTTCCATTGCGCCGATCCGCAGTCGAACGGGACGATGTATTATGAGTCGGTCGACATGGTCGACGCTTTGCATCCGCAGTCAATGCTGGCGTGGGCGCTCAATGATACGCTGCTGCCGGTGCCGAACGGCGCGCCGCTGCGGCTGCGCGTCGAACGCCAGCTCGGCTACAAACAGGCCAAATATGTCCAGCGGATCGAAGCCGTCGCGTCGCTCACCGATCATTACGGCGGCAAGGGCGGATATTGGGAAGATGCTGCCGGCTACGAATGGTACGCCGGGGCCTGAAGCCTCGCCAGCACGTCGGTGGCGAAGAGCGACAAGGTATCGTCGCGCGCACCCATGACGACGATGCGGTCGCCGGGTCGCGCGCTATCGATCAGGCGATCGCCGCAATCGGCGCGCTGGGCAACATGTTCGGCTTGCAGGCCGATCATCGCCACCAGCGCATCGGCACCCACGCTGCGGTCGACAGTGCCGCCGAAATAGGCGGGATCGCTGATTAGCAGACGGTCGTCGGGCTTCATATTGGCGATAAAGGCCTCGGCGAGTTCGCGCGCCATCAGCTTCAGCGGACCAAAGCCGTGCGGCTGGAAATAGATCAAAAGGCGCCCCGGAAACGCATGCAGCGCCGACAAGGTCGCGGCGATCTTGTCAGGATTGTGCCCGAAATCGTCGATCACCGTCACGCCGCCCGCCGTGCCGACGGTTTCCATGCGGCGCTTCAGGCCCGTGAACGCGCCGAGCGCCTCGACCGCGTCCGCCAGGGGCACATCGGCGAGCTGCGCCGCCGCAAGCGCCGCCAGAGCGTTTGAGACATTATGTTGCCCCGGCACGGCGAGCGACACGCGCAAGCCGTTGACGGTAAAGTCGATGCCGTTGGGCCGCGGGTTTAGGTCGACCGCACGCAACCGCGCTCCGGCACGCAGCCCGAACGTCATGGCATCGCCAGGGGTCAGTGCGCGCACTTCGGCATTGTCGACATTGGCCGCGACGCGCCACGACCGCCGCACGAACGCGCCGAACAGGTCACGCAACTCCTCCATCGACTTGTGGTCGACCGCGACGTTGTTGAGAACCGCGATGCTCGGGTTGTAGAGCGCGATCGAGCCGTCGCTCTCGTCGACTTCGCTGACGAAGAAACTACCCCCGCCGACGCGCGCGCCGCCGCCATAGTTCTTCATGACGGCGCCGTTCATGATCGTCGGATCGCGCCCCGCGCGGTCGAGGATCCAGCCGATCATGCCGGTAACGGTCGATTTGCCGCTGGTCCCGCCGATCGCGATCCGCGTCGGCGCGGCGTTGAACAATTCGGCGAGCAGGTCGGCGCGCGACATCCGCCCGCAGCCAAGCTCGGTTGCGCGGACGATGTCGGGCACGCTCGCTTCGACCGCGGCGGAGGCGACCACGATCTGCGCGGCGGACATGATCCCGCTGCCGTCCTGTCGATGCAGGCCGATGCCCCTGGCCGCGAGCGTCTCGAACTTCGCGCTCAGCCGGCCCTGATCGAGCGAGCGGTCCGATCCCGCGACCACGTGCCCCTGCGCCGCGACGATTTCAGCCAGCGGGAGCATGCCTGAACCGCCGATGCCAACAAAAAAATAGGATTTCGTCATCGTCGCGCTATCATCAATCTGGCCGGGGGGAGCAAGCCTGTGAAGATCGCCGTCGTCGCACCGTCGAACATGCTAGCGCTCGACGTGCCGGAGCGTATATTCAGGCTGGCCGCCGCGCGCTTCGGCGACAAGGCGCCCGAGATCGCGTTTCACCCGCAATGTTTCCTGTCGTCGGGGCACTTCGCCGGACCCGACCAGGCGCGCGAGGACGCCCTCGTCGAAGTCGCCAACGATCCGCGCGTCGACGCGGTGTGGTTCGCGCGCGGCGGCTATGGCGCCAACCGCATCGCCGAACGCGCGATCGCGCGGATGGGGGCGGCGGCAAAGACCAAGCCGTTTCTCGGATACAGCGACGGCGGCTTCATTCTCGCCGGCCTACTGGCCAAGGGGGTCGGCGTCCCTGTTCACGCGCCGATGCCGATCGACATCAACAAGCCAGGCGGCGACGAGGCGGTCGCGCGCGCGCTCGAATGGCTGATCCTGCGCGGCGAGCCTCGCTTACGCTATTATTTCGGCGAGCTTCCCTACGACGCGGGTGGCGGCAAATACGCCGCCTTCAACATGATGGTGTTTTCGCAGCTGCTCGGCACGTCGCTGCAGCCCGACCTCGCCGGGCGGACGCTGATGCTCGAGGAGGTCGACGAAGCGCTCTACGCCATCGACCGCAGCTTTTATCACATCACATCGAACCCCGGCGTGCGCAAATGCGCAGGGATCATGCTCGGCCGTTGCGCGCCGATCACGCCCAACAATCCTGATTTCGGCATGGACGAGGAAGCGATCGCCCGGCACTGGTGCGAAGTCTCAGGCATTCCCTATCTGGGCCGTGCCGACATCGGCCATGATGCGGGCAACAAGGTCGTGCCGTTCGGCTAGGTGAAGGCGGCTTTGTCGATTAACATCGTCAGCGTAACCTCCTGAAGCGACGACAGCACGGCGCGAGCGCCGGCAAAGTCACAGCCTGTCCAGATCTTGCCCGGAACGACGATTGTCGCGATCCCGGCGCTGACGGCCGCGGCCAGGCTGGGCGCGCTGTCCTCGATCGCGATCACCTCGGCTGCGAGAAGGCCGAGCCGGGTCAGCGCGATATGATAGACGTCGGGCGCGGGTTTGGCCGCGGCGACGTCGTCACGTGACAGGATGAGGTCGAAACGACGCGCCAGTCCGGGATTGATCGCGCGCAGCATGGTGTCGATATTTGCGCGCGCGGTGGTCGATGCAAAGACGCAGCGCAGCCCGCGCGATCGCGCTTCGGTGAGCAGCGCATCGACCCCTGCGTTAAGCGCCAGTCCGTCGCGCAGCATCGCTTCCTGAAAGATGCGGCTCTTGGCATCGTGCAGCGCGGCGATCGCTGCGCTGTCGACCGTCTCGCCGCGCACCGCGGCAAAAGCGGCGATGCGGGTGTCGCCGCCGACCACACCGTCGGTCCCCGCGACCATGTGTCGATAGGTGGCGGCGTCCCAATGCCAGTCATGCCCCGCTTCGGCGAATGCGCGGTTGAACGCATCGCGCTGCAATTCGGACGTCTCGGTCAGCGTACCGATCGCGCCGAAGATCAGGGCCTTGGGGAATGTCATGTCGGTTCCTTCCGCAAGACGGATGCCATGCTTGCCGCGCGCCCGCCCGGCAGGCATATGCCGCGACCATGTCGAATATGCTAATCATTCGCCTTCCCGATGGTTCGGTGCGCGAAGTGCCGCCGGGGACGACGCCCGCCGACATTGCCGCGAGCATCGGACCCGGCCTCGCCAAGGCGGCGATCGCCGCACGCGTCGATGGCGAGCTGCGCGACATCATGCGGCCGCTCGAAGCCGATGCCAGCCTTGCGCTGGTCACGTCGCGCGACGAGGCCGATGCACTCGAGCTCGCGCGGCACGATTTCGCGCATGTCCTCGCCGAGGCGGTGCAGACTCTGTTTCCGGGCACGCAGATCACGTTCGGCCCGTCGACCGACGATGGCTTCTATTATGATTTCGCGCCGAAGGACCGCCCCTTCACCGAAGAGGATTTGCCCGCGATCGAGGCCGAGATGCGCGCGATCATCGCGCGCGACGAAAAACTGGTGCGCGAAGTGTGGAGCCGCGCGGACCTGATCGCCAAATGGCAGACCGAGGGCGAAAGCTTCAAGGCGGAGTGGGCCGCCGGACTGCCCGAAGGCGAGGAACTGACGGTTTATCGCTCGGGCAAATGGCTCGACATGTGCCGCGGACCGCATCTCGCCTCGACCGGCAAGCTCGATCCGCAGGCGTTCAAGCTGACGCGCGTTTCGGGGGCCTATTGGCGCGGCGACCAGAACAACGCGATGCTCAGCCGCATCTATGGCACCGGCTGGCTGAACAGGAAGCAGCTCGACGCGCATCTCGTCCGGCTCGAGGAAGCGGCCAAGCGCGACCACCGGCGGATCGGGCAGGACATGGACCTGTTCCACCTTCAGGCCGAAGCGCACGGGTCGGTCTTCTGGCATCCGAACGGCTTCATCGTCTGGCGCGCGCTCGAGGCCTATATGCGCCGCGCGATCGACGCGGCGGGATATCGCGAAGTCAAGACGCCGCAGATCATGGACGCGCGCCAGTGGGAGCAATCGGGCCACTGGGGCAAGTACCGCGAGAACATGTTCATCGTCCCCGACGAAGTGCCGAGCGGCGACGACGATGCGCCGGTCCTGTCGGGCAAGGCCGACCTGATGGCGATAAAGCCGATGAACTGCCCGGCGCATGTCCTGATCTTTCGCCAGGGGATCAAAAGCTACCGCGATTTGCCGCTGCGCCTTTACGAAAACGGCTGCTGTCACCGCAACGAACCGCACGGCGCACTCCACGGGCTGATGCGCGTGCGCCAGTTCACGCAGGACGATGCGCACATCTTCTGCCGCGAGGATCAGGTCGTGGCCGAAGTGCAGGATTTCTGCGCGCTCGCCGATCGCATCTACAAGCAGTTCGGATTCACCTACGCGATCAAGCTCGCGCTGCGCCCCGACAAGCGTTTCGGGTCCGACGCCGACTGGGAGAAGGCGGAGAACGAATTGCGCGACGCGGTGGCGAACGCCGGGCTGGCGACACCCGAATATGGATGGGAAGAATTGCCCGGCGAAGGGGCCTTTTACGCGCCCAAACTCGAATGGCATTTGACCGACGCGATCGGACGGACGTGGCAGGTGGGTACGATCCAGTCCGACCGGGTGCTGCCCGACCGTCTCGACGCAAGCTTTGTCGGCGACGATGGCGCAAAGCACCGCCCGGTCATGCTTCATCGTGCGATTTTCGGCAGTTACGAACGCTTTATCGGCATCCTTATCGAGCATTATGCGGGGCGCTTCCCGGTCTGGCTGGCACCGGTGCAGGCCGTCGTCGCGACGATCGTTTCGGACGCCGACGGCTATGCGACAAAGGTCGTGGACACGCTCAAGTCGGCTGGCATTCGCGTCGAAGCCGACCTGCGCAACGAGAAAATCAACTACAAGGTCCGCGAACATTCGATCGCCAAGGTTCCGCACCTGCTGGTGGTCGGCAAGCGCGAGGCCGACGAGGCGACGGTGGCGATCCGCACGCTCGGGCAGGACGGGCAGCAGGTTCTTTCATTGGAGGCGGCGGTCGCGATGCTCGTCAACGCCGCGATCCCACCCGATTTATATCGCGCTGCAACATAAGCGTCGCGGTCGAGTCCCGCGGCTGACTTGCTATCATGGTTAACGATCCCTGCTCTCAACAGGAGGAAACCATGCGCACGAGATTTATTACGCTCGCGGCATTTGCCGCGGCGCTGACGGCCCCGGCACAGGCCGTTACGACGTTGAACTATATCGGCCAGCAGATCGTGCCGACCGGCACCGAAGCCTTCGGGACCACGGTCGGCGGCCTCTCCGGCCTCGACTACAGCGCGGCGCTCGACCGATATGTCGCGATCAGCGACGACCGGTCGCAGGTCAATCCGGCGCGCTATTATTCGCTCAACCTCGCGCTGACGCCGACGAGCTTCACCGGCGTGACCTTCACCGCGACGCAGACGCTGAAGCGCCCCGATGGAACGCCTTATCCGGCGTTGCTGATCGATCCCGAAGCGATCCGCTTTTCGGGCACCGGCAACACGCTCTATTACACGAGCGAAGGCGATGCATCGGCCGGGATCGCGCCGTTCGTCCGCGAAATGAACGCCGACGGCACTTACGTCCGCGACTTCACCGTTCCCGCTTATTACAACCCGCTGGGCGGTTCGACCGGCATTCGCAACAACCTCGCGTTCGAAAGCCTCACGGTTTCGAACGACGGCACCAAATTGCTGACCGCGACCGAAAACGCGCTGCTTCAGGACGGTCCGGCGGCGACCGCGACGAACGGGACGCCGAGCCGCATCCTGTCGTTCGACCGCGCGACCGGGCTGCCGTTTGCCGAATATGTCTACAATGTCGATCCCGTCGCCGTCGCGCCGACCGGCGGCGCGTTCGCGACCAGCGGCCTCACCGAGTTCCTGGGCCTGGGCGGCAGCAAATATCTGGCGCTCGAACGATCCTACACGGCAAGCGCGCCGGGCACCGGGTACGACGCCAAGATCTATGAATTCGATCTCGCCGGCGCGACCAACATGCTCGGCATCGTCAGCATCGTCGGCCAGACCTATACCGCCGTCACCAAGACGCTGGTGCTCGATCTGAAAACGCTCAACATCCCGCTCGACAATTTGGAGGGGATCACCTTCGGCAAGACGCTGTCGAACGGACAGCGCAGCCTGATCCTCGTTTCGGACAATAATTTCGGCACGACGCAGTTTACGCAGTTCATCGCCTTCGGCGTCAATCCCGCCGTGGCTGCGGTTCCCGAACCGGCCAGCTGGGCGATGATTATCGTCGGCTTCGGCGTCGTCGGCGGCACGCTTCGCCGCCGCGGCCATCGCAGCTGGGCACGTCAGGTGATCTGAACCGGGGTTGCTTTCGCGCCACGGTGCGTGAAGAAACCGCCGCACCCGCTTTGCAAATCGGGCCGTGTCAGCCTATGTCATGCTGGCACGGCCCGTTGCCGCGAGGAGAAGAAGCTATACCACCGCCCATGATACGCCGCCCGCTCGGCGGCGCGCCAATGCCGAACAACGGCCCCCGCTTCAATGAGTTCATCGTCTCGCCCAAAGTGCGCGTAATCGATGAAAATGGCGAAAATCTGGGCGTGATGCTGACCCGCGAAGCGATGGAGCAGGCGCGCGAACTGGGGCTCGATCTGGTCGAGGTTTCGCCCAATGCCGACCCGCCGGTCGCGAAATATCTCGACGTCGGCAAGTTCAAATACGAAGCGCAGAAAAAGGCCAACATCGCGCGCAAGAGCCAGAAGACGCAGGAGATCAAAGAGATCAAGATGCGTCCCAACATCGACGATCACGACTACAACACCAAGATGAAGAAGATCTTCGAATTTATCGGCGAAGGCGACAAGGTGAAAGTCACGCTGCGTTTCCGCGGACGTGAGCTTGCGCATGGCCAGCTCGGCATGGTGCTGCTCCAGCGCGTCCAGGCCGATACCGTCGAAACCGCCAAGGTCGAAGCCTATCCGCGCATGGAAGGCCGGCAGATGCTGATGGTGTTGTCGCCGAAATAGCGCCGTGCCGTAACGTCACCTTGTGACACTGTTGCAAAAAAGCCGCGACACCGCTGAAAATGCGGCAATTCCGGGCGCGGATGCTGGTGAGCGTGCAGGTGTGCCGCTAAGGCGGTAACAACCGGCATCGATGGCCGGGCCCGAGGAGAGAAGCATGCCCAAATTTCGCTTGATGCTATCGGCCGCGCTGTGCACCTTTGCCGCGCCCGTTTTCGCGCAGGAAGCGCCCGCGCCGCAGGGTACGCAGGCGACGACCGACGAGGGCAACACCGGCGACATCATCGTTACCGCCACGCGCCGGTCCGAAGCTTTGTCGGACATTCCGCTCGCGGTCTCGGCGGTCACCGCGCAGAGCCTTGCAAACTCGGGCGCGAGCGACATTCGCGCGCTCAACCAGCTTTCGCCGTCGCTGCTGGTTTCGTCGACCTCGTCGGAAGCCCAGGCCGGCGGCGCGCGTATCCGCGGCATCGGCACCGTGGGCGACAATCCCGGCCTCGAGAGCTCGGTCGCGACCTTCGTCGATGGCGTCTACCGCAGCCGTGCGGGCGTCGGGCTGACCGAGCTCGGCGCGATCGACCGCATCGAGGTTCTCCGTGGGCCGCAGGGCACACTGTTCGGCCGCAACGCGAGCGCAGGGCTGATCTCGGTGATAACCGCGCAGCCGTCGTTCAACTTCGGCGCGCAGGGCGAAGCCACTTATGGCAATTACGATGCGATCCGCGTCGGCGGCGGGATCACTGGCCCTGTCGCAGAGACGATTGCCGCGCGCCTCGATGGGATTTACTTCAAGCGCGACGGGTTTCTGCGCGACGTCGTGTCGGGTCGCCGGGTCAACAATCGTGACCGCTGGCTTGTTCGTGGACAATTATTGTTCCAGCCCAACGACGACCTGTCGGTCCGTCTGATCGGCGACTATGCCGACCGGCGCGAGGAATGTTGCGGCGCGACCTACCTCCCCGCTCAGAACGTCACGAGTTCGACGCCTGGCGTGGGCGGCGGCACCCTCATCTATGGCCCCAACAGCATTGCCGGGATCGAACGCGCACTTGGCGGCATCATCCGTGACGACACCTATTCGCGCGAGATCGCCATCTCGCCGGGCGTCGACTTCGTCGGCAACGTCAAGGACTGGGGCGTTTCGGGCGAGATCAATTACAAGGTCGGCGACGTCAACCTGACTTCGATCACGGCGTATCGCGACTGGCAGCTGCGTCGCGGCACCGATGCCGATTACAACAACCTCGACATCCTCCATCGCTTGTCGAACGACGCCGGCGGGGGCCAGCGCCAGGCGTTCAAGACCTTTACGCAGGAAGTGCGGCTGCAGGGTTCGCTGCTCGACGATCATCTCGACTGGCTGGTCGGTGGCTATTACGCCAACGAAATCCTGACGCTGCGCGACAATCTGCAATATGGCGCCGATTCCACGCGGTTGGCGAACTGTCTGGCAGTCGCAGGCGTCGCGCCGACGACGGTAAATCCGGCATTGCCAACCTGCACGACGCTGCCCGCGTCGGCCTTTGCCGGCTATCAGAATTTCCTTGCGGCGGCGGGCATCACCACATTCAACGGCATCGGACTCGACGACCGCTATCACCAGACGAGCCGCAACTATGCCTTCTTCACGCACAATGTGATCAAGCTTACCGACCGGCTAAGCGTGACGCTCGGCGCGCGTTACACCAACGAGCGCAAGACGCTCGATGCGACGTTCACCGACAACAACGCCTATTGCCGGACACTGACGTCGTTCGCTGCTCTTCCCGCTGGCGACCCGCGGCGCGGACTGCTGGCGCTCGCGACGCTGCCCTGCGCGATCCCGAGCTTACCGACCGGTACGCTCACGCAGAACGGAAACGTCAAGAGCGAGGATCGGATCACCGGAACTGCGGTTGTCAGTTACAAGCCGGTCGACGATCTGCTCGTCTATGCGAGCTATTCGCGCGGGTACAAGGCGGGAGGCTTCAATCTCGACCGCAACCCACTTGCGCGCACGCCACTCACGGCAACGGTGTTCGGCGGCTTTCAGGCCACGGCGAACACCGATTCGCTGAAGTTTGAGCCCGAGATCGTGGATGCGTTCGAACTTGGGTACAAGCTCAACAAGCCTGGCTTCGATCTGAATATCGCGGCGTTCTACCAGAAGTTCAACGGCTTCCAGCTGAACACGTTCAACGGATTGAACTTCATCGTCGTCAACGTGTCGCGTTGCAGGACGAGCCTCAATGGCGCCGACGGCGATCTCAGCAACGCGACCGGTGCCTGCACCGGCGGAACGAAGTCGGGCGTGTCGTCGAAGGGGCTCGAGATCGAGGCCTTCCTGCGTCCGATCCGCTATGTCGCCGTCAACCTGGGCCTGACCTTTACGAACACCCGCTACGGCACCGACCTCGTCGGGGTTGGCGGTACGCCGCTCCCGGCGGCGTCGTTCCAGCTTCCCGGCCGCCGCTTGTCGAACAGTTCCGAATATGTCGCCACGAGCTCGTTCAGCTGGACACCGCCGCTCGGCGACAGCGGTCTGTCGGGTCTCGTCTATGTCGATAGCCGCCTGCAAAGCGACACCAACACCGGTTCGGACCTCGATATCGAGAAGGTTCAGGACGCGTTTGTCGTCGTCAACGCACGCGTCGGCCTGCGCGGTCGCGACCAGCGCTGGGGCATTGAACTCTGGGCGCAGAACGTTCTGAATCAGCAATATCAGCAGGTTGCTTTCGACGCCACGCTGCAGGGCGGCGGCACCACCCGGCAAACCGCGCAGTTCGGTAGCACGACCAACCAGCTCTTCGGCGCGTTTCTCAGCGAACCCCGCACCTACGGCGTGACCGCGCGCTTCAAGTTCTGACGGGTCAGGCGGCGGCCCGGTCGGCCGTCGCCATTCCCGTCGCCCCTTCGAGCAACCGCTTTTCAAGCGCTTTTAGCCGGGCCGGCGCTTCGATCTTGTCGCCGATCAGGTCGGTGACGTAAAACGTGTCCACCGCGCGTTCGCCATAGGTCGCGATATGCGCCGAGTGGATCGTCGCTTTCGACTGGAACAGCGCATAGGCAAGCGCGGCGAGCAGTGCGGGGCGGTCGCGCGCGTTGACTTCGATCACGGTATAACGGTTCGACGCCTTGTTATCGATGAGGACGTTGGGCTGGATTGCAAACGCTTCGGCGCGCGTGCGGGCGAGCGGCCGCGCGATCAGCCGCTCGTCGAGATTGGCGCGGCGCGTCAGCCCGTCTTCGACGCCACCGACAAGCCGCTTCAGCCGCGCCGCTTCGTCGAACGGGCGTCCGAACGGATCCTGGACAAGAAAATTGTCGAGCGCCATGCCGTCACGCGTGGTGTGGATGCGCGCGTCGATGATGCTTGCGCCCGCCAGGTGAATCGCGCCGGCGAGACGGTAGAAAAGCCCGGGATGATCGACCGTCAGCACCGTCAACAGCGTCGCGCCGCGCGCGGGATAGACCTCGGCGCTGACCGACAGCGGCTTGTCGCCTGCCTCCGAAACGATGTGCGCATTGCGCAGGAGGATGTCGTCGGGTTCGGCGATCCAATAGCTTTCGGGATAGCGTTTGCGGTAGGTTTCGAACCGCGCGGCCTCCCACCCGAGCGCGGTGCCGAGTGCGGCCTGCTTAGCGGCGATCTTCTCGCTCCGGCCGCTCTGCTTGTGGCCCAGGCGCAGCACCTCCTCGGCGGCTTCGTAAAGGTCGCCGAGCAACTGCCGCTTCCACCCGTTCCAGACGCCGGGACCGACCGCGCGGATGTCGACGACGGTCAGCGCAAGCAGCAGGCGCAACCGTTCGGGCGACTGCACGGCCTCGACGAAGTCCATGATCGTCTTATAGTCCGACAGATCGCGCTTGAACGCGGTGGCGGACATCAGCAGGTGCTTGGCGACCAGCCACGCCACCGTCTCGGTCTCGGCGGCGCTGAGGCCGAAGCGCGGGCACAGCCGCATTGCAACCTCCGCGCCAAGGATGCTGTGATCGCCGCCGCGTCCCTTGGCAATGTCGTGGAGCAGGACGGCGACGAATAACACGCGGCGCGATACCAGCTGGTCGACGATCACGGTGGCCAGCGGATGATCCTCGCGCAGGTCGCCGCGTTCGATCCGGGCGAGCAGGCCGATCGCGCGGATGCTGTGTTCGTCGACGGTGTAGTGGTGATACATGTCGAACTGCATCTGTGCGACCACACGCCCGAAATCGGGAACGAAGCGGCCGAAGACGCTCGCCTCGTTCATCCAGCGCAGCACCGTCTCGGGGTCGCGCTTCGATGTCAGGACGGCCATGAACAGCGCATTGGCGCGCGGGTCGTTGCGGATCTTCGCGTCGATCAGCCGCGCGTCGCGATTGGCGGCGCGCATCGCCTGCGGGTGAATCTCGAGGCGATGGTCGTCGGCAAGCGCGAAAATCTCGATCAGGCGCACCGGATCGGCGCGGAACCAGTCGTCCGCAGGCAGCGCAAGGCGTCCGCGGTCGAGCACGAACCCCGACAGCTTGCGAGGCGCGCGCATGAACCCGGCGAGCGTGAAGCGTCGCCCCTTGCTCGCCATGCTGTCGTCGAGATGCGCGAGGAAAACGCCGGTCAGGTCGCCGACCTGTTTTGCGGTCAGGAAATAATGCTGCATGAAGCGTTCGACCGCCGAACGGCCGGGCCGGTCGGCGTAGCGCATCCGCCGCGCGATCTCGGTCTGCACGTCGAAGGTCAGCCGGTCTTCGGGCCGCCCGGTCACGATGTGCAGATGGCAGCGCACGGCCCACAGGAAATCCTCCGCCTTCTGGAACTGGCGCAGTTCGGGCGCGGTCAGCAGCCCCTTGTCGACGAGCTCGGCCACGGTCTGCACGCGGTGGACATATTTGCCGATCCAGAACAGCGTGTGCAGATCGCGCAGCCCCCCCTTGCCCTCTTTCAGATTGGGTTCGACGACGTAGCGGCTGTCGCCCATGCGCTTGTGCCGCGCGTCGCGTTCGGCAAGCTTTTCGGTGACGAAGCTGCGCGCGGTGCCCGCGACCACCTCGGCCTGGAAGCGCGCGCTCGCTTCGTCGTACAGTGGCTGGTCGCCCCAGACATAGCGCGCCTCGAGCAACGCGGTGCGGATCGTCAGGTCGCCTTTGGCCATGCGGATCATCTCGTCGATCGACCGCGACGAATGCCCGACCTTCAGCCCCAGGTCCCAGAGCGTGTAGAGCATCGATTCGATGACCTGCTCGGTCCACCCGGTCTGCTTCCATGGTGTCAGGAACGCGATGTCGACGTCCGAAAACGGCGCCATTTCACCACGCCCATAGCCGCCGACGGCGATCAGGGTCAGGCGTTCCGACGCGGTCGGGTTGCCCAGCCGGTGGAGCCGCTCGACCGTGAAATCATGAACGAGGCGCAGGACCTGATCGGTCAGGAACGCCTGCGCCGCCGCGGCGTCGTTGCCGCGCTGCGGATGGTCGGCAAGGCGGCGTGCGATCTCGGCGCGTCCCGCATCGATCGCTGGCTTCAGCACCGCGACCGCCTGCGCGCGCAACGCCTCCCCGCTGAGCGCCGCCAGCGTGTCGGACAGCACGCGCCGGTCGACGATCGAACGGCGGGCAGTGACGGTTTCGAAACGCGACGACATAAGGTGACGCTCTAAGGGGCTTGCGAACGCGCGTCACGTTATTAGGGCTCGGACAATGGATAACGACGCTCTCGCCCGTTCGGGAATCGATGCGCTGCGTCGTGGCGACGCGGCGGCCGCACGCGCAGCGTTCACGCAGGTGACATCGACGGGCGACGCCCCGGTTCAGCCGTGGATATTGCTTGCGCAAAGCTGCGCGCAGCTCGGCGATGCGGCAGGGGTTGATGCCGCGCTTCACGCCGCGCTCGCGATCGAACCGCGCAATATCTACGCGTTGCTGATGAAGGGCGACGCCTTTGCCCGCGCCGCCGACGATCGTGCGGCGGTGAGCTGGTACACGATGGCGATCAACAGCGCGGGCGGCTCCGCCTTCCCGGCCGATCTGGCCGCGCGACTGGATGCTGCGCGGCGTATGGTGGCGCGCGCCGCAGGGGGGTTCCGCGACCATCTCGATCGTCAGCTGGCGCGATGCGGCGTGGCCGATGCCGGACCGCGTTTCGCCGAAGCGCTGGAAATCCTTTCGGGTCAGAAGCAGGTCTTTCTGCAATCGCCGACGAGCTTCTTCTATCCCGGGCTGCCGCACGTTCAGTTTTTCGACGCGCGAGAGTTCGGCTGGGTGGACGGGCTCGAGGCGGCGGCTGGCGCCATCCGGGCCGAGCTCGAAGCGGTGCTAGCCGACGGCGCGGGCATCAAGCCCTATGTGGAGGCTGATCCGACGCGGCCGAACAAGGGGCATAGCCTGCTCGGTGATCCCGACTGGAGCGCGTTTCATCTTGTCGAAAACGGCGCGCCGGTACCGGGCAATGCCCGTCGCTGCCCGGCGACGATCGCGGCGCTCGAGCGCCTGCCGATGCCGCAGATCGATCGCCGATCGCCGATGGCGCTGTTCTCGGTGCTGCGGCCGCAAACGCATATCCCGCCGCATTCGGGAATGCTGAACACACGTCTGATCGTTCACTTGCCGCTGATCGTGCCCAATCACTGCCGGTTGCGCGTGGGCAACGACGTGCGCCCGGTGGTCGCGGGCAAAGTCATGATTTTCGATGACAGTATCGAGCATGAAGCGTGGAACGACAGCGACGAGACAAGGGTCGTGTTGCTTACCGAGGTGTGGCGGCCCGAATTGTCCGCCATCGAGCGTCATGCCCTGACGCAGATGTTCGAGGCGATCGGACGCTATCGGGCGGCGTGAAGCGCTTTCAACCGGTACAGCGCCTCGAGTGCCTCGCGCGGGGTGAGCGTGTCGGGATGGATCGCGTCGAGCGCGGCATGAAGCGGATCGGCCGCATCCTCTTCGACCAGCGCGGCGAACAGCGGCAGGTCGTCGAGCCCCGCCGCCAGGCCGCCGGTCGCCGCAAGCCCCGCCTCGAGCTTTGCCAGCACCGATTTCGCACGCGTGAGGACCGCCGGGCTCATCCCCGCGAGCCGCGCCACTGCGATGCCGTAACTGCGGTCCGCCGGGCCGTTGCCGACTTCGTGGAGCAGGACGAGATCGCCCTTGTATTCGCGCGCGCGGACGTTGTGGAGGCTCATCGCGTAGAGCGTTTCGGTAAGCCGCGTCAGCTCGTGATAATGAGTTGCGAACAGGCAACGGCAGCGGTTGACCTCGTGCACCGCTTCGACCACCGCCCAGGCGATCGCGAGCCCGTCGTAGGTCGAGGTTCCGCGCCCCACCTCGTCGAGGATCACGAACGATCGCGCGGTCGCCTGCGCAAGGATCGCCGCAGTCTCGACCATTTCGACCATGAAGGTCGACCGCCCGCGCGCCAGATTGTCCGACGCGCCGACCCGGCTGAACAGCCTGTCGACAAGGCCAAGCGTTGCGTGCGTCGCGGGCACGTAGCACCCCGCCTGTGCGAGCACCGCAATCAGCGCGTTCTGGCGCAAAAACGTCGATTTGCCGCCCATGTTCGGCCCGGTGACGAGCCAGAGCCGATCGCTTTCGGACAGCCCACAGTCGTTGGCGATGAAGCGCGATCCCGACTTTGCCAGCGCGGCCTCAACGACCGGATGCCGGCCGCCCTCGATCTGCAGGCAGGGGTGATCGACGAGGTCGGGGCGGCACCATCCCCCATCAACCGCGCGTTCGGCGTTCGCACTTGCGACGTCGATCCGGGCGAGCGCATCGGCGGTTTGCGCTATGGTGCGTGCGGCCTCGAGTGACTGCGCAGCCAGTTCCTCGAAATGCGCGGCTTCCGCGGCGAGCGCATGCGCACCGGCTTGCGTCACCTTCGACGCCACCTCGTGCAGGTCGGGCGCGTTGAAGCGGACGACGCCCGCCAGCGTCTGGCGGTGCGTGAAACCCGAACTGGCCTGCATCAGCGCGTCGCCGGCGCGCGCAGGCACCTCGACATGATAGCCCAGCACGCCGTTATGGCGGATCTTCAGCGTCGCGATCCCGGTTTCGGCGCGGAACCGGCTTTCGAGCGCGGCGATCGCGCGCCGCCCGTGTCCCCCCGCGTCGCGCAGGTCGTCGAGCGCGGCGTCGTAACCCGGGGCGATGTAACCGCCCGCGCTCGCATCGACCGGCGGACTTTCGACAAGCGCGCGACCGAGTGTATCGATCAGCGCGCCGTGACCGCCCAGATGCGGCAAAAGGGCGGTCAGCGCGGCGGGCAGGTCGGGCGCGGCCGCGAGCGTGTCGCGCAGCGCCCAGGCCCCGCCGAGCCCGTCGCGCAGGTGGCCGAGGTCGCGCGGGCTGCCCCGCCCCGCCGACAGCCGTGCCAGTGCGCGCGCGATATCGGGGATCCGCTTCAGCGCCGCCCGCACGTCGCTTCGCGCTGCCGCATCGCCGACCCAGTGCGCGACCAGAGCTTGACGTCCCTCGATGACGGTCCGGTCCATCAGCGGCGCCGAGAGGTCCGCCGCAAGCATCCGCGCGCCGGCGCCGGTCACCGTACGGTCGATGCATTCGAGCAGGCTTCCGCTTCGCCCGCCGCTCGCCGAAACGGTCAGCTCGAGGCTCTCGCGCGTCGCGGCGTCGATCGCCATGTGCGCGGCACCATGGCGGCGCACCGGCAGCGCGAGATAGGGCACGGTCCCCTTTCCCGCATGGTCGAGATAGGCGAGCAGCCCCGCCGCCGCGGCAAGTTCGGCACGCGTGAACGCGCCGAAGCCGTCGAGCGTCGCCACGTTATGGAGCGCTTTCAGGCGTGCTTCGCCTTTGGCCGAATCGAAGTCCGACGACGGACGCTCACTTGCCGTCGTCCCGGCGAATGCCGGGATCGCTTGCCGGTCGGGGGCCCTGTCGTTGCGAGCGATCCCAGCTCTCGCCGGGATGACGATTTCGGTTGGGGTCAGCCGGGCGATTTCGGCATCGAGCCCTTGGGCCGCGACTTCGCTCAACTCGAAGCGCCCGGTCGATACGTCCGCCGCCGCAATGCCGACGACGCCGGCCACCTCGGTCACCGCGACGAGCCAGTTCGCGCACTTGCCGTCGAGCAGCACGTCCTCGGTCAGCGTGCCCGCCGTTACCACGCGGACGATGGCGCGCGCGACGATCGATTTGCCGCCGCGCGCCTTGGCGGCTGCAGGCGACTCGATCTGCTCGGCGATGGCGACGCGGTGCCCGCCCTTGATCAGCCGCGCGAGATAGGCATCGGCGGCGTGGACGGGGACGCCGCACATCGGCACTTTCACGCCATCATGTTCGCCGCGCGCGGTGAGCGCGATGTCGAGGCAGGCCGCGGCGACGCGGGCATCGTCGAAGAACAGCTCGAAGAAGTCGCCCATCCGGTAGAATAGCAGGCAGTCGGGCGCCTCGGCCTTCAGCGCATGATATTGCGCCATCATCGGTGTCGGTGTGCTGGCCATTCGCGTGCCGCTTACGCTACACCCCGTGTTGAATCGAGAGGGCGGCCATGAGCGACGAATCGAATGTCCAGTTTTCGGACCGTGAAGCGCTCCTGTTCCATTCCGAAGGGCGTCCCGGCAAGCTCGAGATCGTCGCGACCAAACCGATGGCGACGCAGCGCGACCTGAGCCTTGCCTATTCGCCCGGCGTCGCGGTGCCGGTCCTCGCCATCGCCGCCGATCCGGCAACCGCCTATGATTATACGACCAAGGGCAATCTGGTCGCAGTGATATCGAACGGCACCGCGATTCTGGGGCTCGGCAATTTGGGCGCGCTCGCCTCGAAGCCCGTCATGGAGGGCAAGGCGGTGCTGTTCAAGCGCTTCGCCGACGTCGATTCGATCGACCTCGAAGTCGCGACCGAAGATACCGACAAGTTCATCGAAGCGGTCGCACTGCTCGAACCGAGCTTCGGCGGCATCAACCTCGAAGACATCAAGGCGCCCGAATGCTTCATCATCGAGCAGGCGCTTCGCGAACGGATGAACATCCCGGTGATGCACGACGATCAGCACGGCACCGCCATCATCACCGCGGCGGGGCTGATCAACGCGATCTATCTTACCGGCCGCGAACTGAAAGAGGTCAAGGTCGTCGTCAACGGTGCTGGCGCAGCCGCGATCGCCTGTACCGAACTGATCAAGGCGATGGGCGTGGCGCGCGACAATGTCATCATGTGCGACCGCTCGGGGGTGATCTATCAGGGCCGCATCGAAGGCATGGACCAGTGGAAATCGGCGCATGCGGCAAAGACCGAAGCGCGCACGCTCGAGGACGCGCTTGTCGGAGCCGACGTCTTCCTCGGGCTTTCCGCCAAAGACGCGCTGACCCCGGCCTTTCTGAAAGCGATGGCAAAGGATCCGATCATCTTTGCGATGGCCAATCCCGATCCCGAAATCTCGCCGCCGCTGGCAAAGGCCGCGCGGCCCGATGCAATCATCGCCACCGGACGATCGGACTTTCCCAACCAGGTCAACAATGTGCTGGGCTTCCCGTTCATCTTTCGCGGCGCGCTCGACGTGCGCGCGACCGCGATCAACGAGGAGATGAAGATCGCCGCGGCGCACGCGATTGCGGGACTCGCGCGCGAACAGGTGGCCGAGGAAGTCGCCGCGGCCTACGGCGGGCGCGCGTCGAACTTCGGGCGCGACTATATCATCCCCGCTCCGTTCGACCCGCGGCTGATGGAGGTCGTGTCGTCGGCGGTGGCGCAGGCGGCGATGGATTCGGGCGTGGCGACGCGGCCGATCCTCGACATGGACGCCTATCGCCAGACGCTGCGCAATCGCCTCAACCCGACCAACTCGGTGCTGAGCCTGGCCTACGAAGGTGCGCGCGCGCATCCCAAGCGCGTGGTGTTTGCCGAAGGCGAAGAGGAAGTCGTCCTGCGCGCCGCGATCGCCTTTCGCGACGGTGGCTACGGCATCCCGGTCCTCGTCGGCCGCGACGACGTCCACGACCGGCTGCGTGCATTGGGCGTCGACGAGCCCGACAGCTTCGAGGTGCAAAACAGCCGCAACTCGCCGCTCGTCCCCGCAATGGTCGACAAGCTGTACGATCGGCTCCAGCGGCGCGGCTACCTGCGCCGCGAATGCGAACGCATGGTCAATCAGGACCGCAATACCTTTGCCGCGCTGATGCTCCGGCTGGGCGAGGCCGATGCGATGATCACCGGTACGACGCGGACCTATGCGCAGTCGATGCGCGAGATCCGCCGCGTGCTCGACCCTGCCGAGGGGCAGACGCCGTTCGGCATCCATGTGCTGGTCGGGCAGACGCATACCGTGTTCATGGCCGACACGACGGTCAACGAACGGCCGTCGTCGGCCGAGCTGGCCGACATCGCGACCGATACCGCGGCCGTCGCACGGCGCATGGGGCACGAACCGCGCGTCGCATTCCTGAGCTATTCGACCTTCGGCAATCCGGCGGGCAATTTCCTCGAGAATATCCGCGGTGCCGTGGCGATCCTCGAGGCGCGCGGCGTCGGCTTCGAGTTCGAGGGCGAGATGGCACCCGACGTCGCGCTGAACGCAAAGGTGATGGCAAACTACCCCTTCAGCCGCCTGTCGGGGCCCGCCAATGTCCTGATCATGCCGGGGCTGCAATCGGCCAACCTCAGCGCCAAGCTGCTGCGCGAGCTTGGTGGCGATTCGGTGATCGGGCCGATGCTGATCGGGATGGAGAAACCGGTCCAGATCGCGACGATGGGATCGACGGCCAGCGAGCTCGTCACGCTTGCCGTTCTCGCGGCCGGTGGGGTGGCGCGTTAAGCGTCAATTATTACCACCGTCCGGATTGTCCGCCGTGCCGCCGCCCTTGCCGACCGAACCGACCTGGCCGATATTGCCGAACAGCTCCTGAAAGAAGCTGCGGTTGCTGCCGAGCGTCGGGGTCTTGTCGCCGACCGGGCGGATCGAGGCGATCTTTTCGACGCCGGTCTTTTCGACCGCGGCGACATTGCCCGCAGCGTCGAAGCGGACGCGCAGCACCATCTGCTTGGTCGCGCGCGGAAGTGCGAAGGCGAGCTGCTTGGTCTCGCGATCGACATAATACCAGTCGCCGGCGTCGAACTGTCCGGCAAAGGTCGGACGGCCGAGCGTCTTTGCCACCGAGTCGCGATTGTCGACACCGGGCCGGATCGCATCGACCAGTGTCGCGTCGGCGATATAACCCTGATGCCCGCGGACGCGTGCGCATCCCGATGTCGCGGCAATCGCGATCAGCGCGACGGAGAGGGTCAGGGCCTTGGTCATATCATTCACTCTGTCTTGCGCGGGTCTGCGCAACGCTCAATATGCACAACCGCGCAGTGCGGCAAGCGGAGCAGTCATGGGTTTCCTTTCAAGCATGTTCGGCGGGGCGCGCGACCGCGCGGCGATGGTGCCGCTTTATAATGCGATCGTCGCCGAGGCACGCCGCGCCGGCTGGTACGAAGGCGCGGCGGTGCCCGACACGATCGACGGGCGCTTCGACATGGTGGCGCTGGTGCTGAGCCTCGTCCTCCTCCGGCTCGAGCGCGAGGGCGAGGCGGGCAAGCGGCCGTCGGTGCTGCTGACCGAAGTGTTCATCGACGACATGGACGGGACGATGCGCGAGGTGGGCTTCGGCGACCTCGTCGTCGGCAAGCGCGTCGGCGGGATCATGGGCATGCTCGGCGGGCGGCTGGGGGCGTATCGCGACGGGGACCGCAGGGTCGCGCTGATCCGCAACGTCTATCGCGACGTGCCGCCGGGCGACGCCGCGGTCGACGAACTGATCGCGATGGCAAGCACGCTGACCGCGCGGATCGATCGCGTGCCGCTGGAGAATCTGCTCAAGGGAACGCTTGCGTGACGCCCGAATTTTCGCGGCGGGTGACGCTCGACCAGATCGGGGTCGGCGGTCACAAGATCGGCGTCAGCGCCGATGCCGCGGAATGCGCGGCGCTCGCGCGGCGCTTCGGCTGGAGCGCGATCGAACGGCTGGGCGCAAATGCCAATCTGCTGGCGCGCGCGGGCGGAGTTGATGCGCTGGGGACGCTGAGCGCGGCGATCGAGCGGCGCTGCGTCGCGACCGGCGAACCGGTGCATGAAACCGTCGAGGAAGCGTTCGCGATCCATTTCGTCGACGAAGCGCACGAACCGGCGCCGGGGGGCGAAGTCGAGCTCGACGAGGATCAGCTCGATGTCGTCACGTTTGACGGCGGCGCGGTCGACGTCGGCGAGGCGGTGGCGCAGACGCTCGCGCTGAGCGTCGATCCCTTTCCGCGCAGCCCGGGCGCCGAAGCCGCGCTGAAAAAGGCCGGCATCCTGAGCGAGGACGAGGTCGGCAATGCGGCGTTTGCGGGGCTGAAGGCGCTGTTCCAGAAATAACGCGCAAAGCGCCGGTTTGCGCCAAAGGTTAGTCGAAAGTTAGTCCAAGCCATCGCGGCAAGACCGCCCGAAGTTGACGAAGTCGACACGATCGCGTCACGCTCGTGACGTCCGCCGAACACGAATGATTCAGGTCCGAAGGCCAGGATTGTCAAAGAGCCGCGCACCGGGTCAAATAGCATGCGCTGGCGCTGTAGGACAGGCGGACGCTGCGACCTAGAACGGCACGTCGTCGTCGAGGTCGCTGTCGAACGCGCTCGTTTTCGCGGCCGCGCCGCGCGACCCGCCGCCAAAGCCGCCGCCTGCGCCGCGACCATCATCCTGATTCCAGTCGCCACCGCCGCCGCCACGCGCGCCACCGCCGCCGCCGTCACGACCGTCGAGCAGCACCATCGACGAGTTGAACTGGCGGAGCACCACGTCGGTCGAATAGCGGTCGGCACCCGACTGATCCTGCCATTTGCGCGTCTCGAGCTGGCCCTCGAGATAGACCTTCGAACCCTTCTTCAGATATTGTTCGGCGACGCGCGCAAGCCCTTCGGAAAAGATCGAGACATTGTGCCATTCGGTCTTTTCCTTGCGCTCGCCCGAGGTGCGGTCCTTCCAGTTTTCCGACGTCGCGACGCTGAAACTGACGACCTTGCCGCCATTGGCAAAGCTGCGCGACTCCGGATCCTTGCCCAGATTGCCGACGAGAATGACCTTGTTGACGCTGCCTGCCACGATAATCTCCTAAAGCCCCGCCGCAGTGGCGATCCAATATGTTGCCCCGGCCGCCACATAAGCGAGGGTAAAGAGATAGGCTAGCATGAAGCCCGGCCATTTCCAGCCGTTGGTTTCGCGCCGGACGACGGCGATGGTCGAGATGCACTGCGGCGCAAAGACGAACCAGGCGAGGAAGGCAAGCGCGGTCGCCAGACTCCATTTGCCGCGCAGGCTGGTCGCAAGACTCCGGTCGCGCTGGCCTTCGTCGGCGCTGTCGATCGCGTTGACGGTGGCGAGCGCGGAGACCGCGACCTCACGCGCTGCCATCGCCGGGATGAGCGCAAGCGCGATGTCGCGGTTGAAGCCGATCGGCGCGACGACATAGGCAAGGCCGTCGGCGATGTGGCCCGCGATCGAATGATCGACCTGGCTTGCCGCGCTCCCCGCGGGCACGCGCGGGAAGCTCAGCAATGCCCACAAGACGATCGTCGTGACGGCGATGATCGTGCCTGCGCGGCGCAGAAAGATATACGCGCGCTGCCAGAGGCCGAGCAGCAGGTCGCGCGGCGCAGGCCATTGATATTTGGGCATTTCCATCATGAACCCCTGCGCGGGGCCTTTGGTGACGGTACGGCGCAGGAGAAGCGCGGCGGCGAGCGCACCGACGATGCCCGAAAGATAAAGCGCAAAGAGGACAAGCCCCTGAAGGCCAATGCCCGGACCGACCGTGCGCGCCGGAATGAAGGCGGCGATGATGACGGCGTAGACCGGCAGCCGCGCCGAACAGGTCATGAGCGGGGCGATGAGGATCGTCGTCAGCCGGTCCTTGGGATCCTCGATCGTGCGCGTCGCCATGATGCCGGGGATCGCGCAGGCAAAGCTCGACAGCAGCGGGATGAAAGCGCGCCCCGACAGGCCGACGCCCGCCATCAGCCGGTCCATCAGGAACGCGGCGCGGACCATGTAGCCCGATGCTTCGAGAAGGAGGATGAAGGCGAAAAGAATGAGGATCTGCGGCAGGAAAACGACGACCGCGCCGACGCCTGCGACGATGCCGTCGGTAAGCAGCGAGCGCAGGATCGTGTCGGGCATCGCCGCGCGGATCGCGTCCTGGAGGCTGCCGATGCCGCGATCGATAAGGTCGGCGGGGACTGCCGCGAGGCTGAACACCGACTGGAACATGACGAACAGCAGCGCGGCGAGGATGACCGGCCCGGCGACAGGGTGAAGGACGACGCGGTCGATACTCTCGGTCCAGCGGCGCGCGGGGCTCGTCTCGACCGTCACCGACCGGGCGATGCGGCGCGCGTGGCGCTGGCGTTCGACGAGTGTCGGTTCGGACAGCGTGACCCCCGTCTGCGGCCGGACGATGTCGGCGCCGACCAGCGGATCGAGCGCGGCGCGCAGCTCGTCGAGCCCCTTCCGGCGTACCGCGACCGTCGGGACGACCGGCACGCCGAGCGTCTGTGCGAGCGCGGGAACGTCGATGGTCAGCCCGTCGCGCGCGGCGAGATCGTACATGTTGAGCGCGACGACGGTCGGACGGCCGAGCGCGATCAGCTCCATGGCAAAACGCAGGTGATTGTCGAGGTTCGAGGCGTCGACGACCACGATCAGCGCGGCAGGAATGCGCTCGCCCGCCTGAACGCCCATGATGACGTCGCGCGTCACGCGTTCATCGGGGCTCGAGGGCGTGAGGCTGTAGGTGCCGGGCAGGTCGATCAGTTCGACCGGGCGGCCGTCGGTCAGCGCGAGCCGTCCGGCATGGCGTTCGACGGTGACGCCGGGATAATTGCCGACCTTTTGCCGCGCGCCGGTGAGCGCGTTGAACAGCGCCGACTTGCCGGCGTTCGGGTTGCCGACCAGTGCCACCATCGGCGCGGTGACGATTCCCGCCGACGCGTTCACGCGACCAGCTCGACTTCGATCGCGAACGCATGCGCGCGGCCGATCGCGACGGTCATGCGGCCGATGCGCACCGCGAGCGGATCCCTGGTCGCAAAGCCAGCGCCATGCAGCGCCTCGACCGCGACACCCTCGTCGAAACCGAGCTCACGCAGCCGGCGGCCGTCGCGTTCGGACAGCGCAGCCCAGTCGATCGCGCTGATCGTCGCTTCGTTTTGTAACGGAAGATCGGCAAGTGTCACTGATATGCATTATCAATAACAGTGGCATGGCGCTACTCGATTTGATCTCTGGCATTTTGCGCAACGGGCGCAGCTTTGATAACGTGTTATTGTGAACGAACGCGATCCATTGTGGCACTTCAAGATTGCCGACACCGACGAGCCCAAACAGGCGGGTTACGACGAATGGAAGCGTGCAAAGATTTTGAAGTCGATAGCTGAGTCGCAGGACGTGGAGAGGCTGCTAACGGCGGAAGAGGTCTGGAAGAAGCTCGGTCTTCAGGATTAGGTTTAGCGATGCCGCCATCGCCGACCTTGAAGAGTTACGAAGCTTTATCGCAAGAGATAACGATATTGCCGCCGAGCGTATCGTCGCGCGTGTTCAGCAGACAATCGCTCGATTCGCGGACTTTCCCCTGATCGGACATGAAGGCTCCGTCGACGGGACGCGCGAGTTCAAGGTAAGCGGCTTGCCCTATATCGTCGTGTATCGCATCGTGTCGCCAACTGATCTTGTTGTCCAGGCCGTCATACAAGCGCGCCGCAGTTACCCCTTAACTTCAGGCAACCGGATAACGCAATCGCCCGAGGAAGCGGGCGAGGCTGAGGCGTTCGGGCGCGCTGTGCGAAAAGCGTGCCTTGAACTTTTCGAAGCGCATGATGCCATCGATGCGGCGCGACAGGAAGGCGCGGGTGTCGGCGTGAGTCTCGCTGTCGTCGTCCATCATCGCGACGACCGTCGCGGCGTAGACCGCGCCCAGGATCGCACGCTTCGAATAATGGTTTAGATCGGTCGCGGTGTCGCCCGCCGCGTGCCACATCGCATCGGCGGCGCGCCAGTTCAGCCGCGCCGCGCGCGGCAGGTTCTGGGGCAGCGCAAGGACCGCGAGCGCACGCCGCAGCGCTTCGATGTCGGTGCCGAGCAGGTCGAGCCGCGCCTCGACAAGCGCGGCGATCCGGCTGCGTATCTTCATCGTCGCGAGTGCCGGGGCAGGCACCGCCGCGAGCATCGCCCGGTCAATGTGGGCGAACCATGCGTCGATCATGTCGGGCGCGCCGGCGGGAAAGGCAAGCGTCGCGACCGCGGCGTCGATGCCGGTCGCCGCCGCCGCAAGCGACAGTGCCTCCGGCGTCCACCCGTCGAACGCGGCGTGGCCGGGCAATTCGGCGGCAAGCGTTTCGCGCATTTCGTCGAGCGTCGCGTCCAAGTCGCGGAACCTCCAATCGGGTGACAGGGTTGAAATGGGCTGCTAGGCGGTGCGCGTCAACATATTCAGGGGTCAGACGATGGCAAAGTTTTTCGGCAATTTGGGCAGCGTCCTGCTCGTCGGCTTCGCCTTGCTGGTGACCGTGATCTTTGCGTTCCATGGCGGGACCGAAGCGCCGGTGTATCTGAACTGGCTCTTCCGCTACCTCCACGTCCTCTTCGGGATCATGTGGATCGGCCTGCTGTACTATTTCAACTTCGTGCAGATCCCGACGATGCCGACGGTGCCCGCCGAACTGAAGCCCGGGGTCACCAAATATATCGCGCCCGCCGCGCTGTTCTGGTTCCGCTGGGCGGCGGCGCTAACCGTCCTGATGGGACTCGTCATCGCCACCCATCCGCCGCAGGGCGTGTCGAGCTACCTGATCCCCGCGCTGACGTTCAGCGATCCGGCGCTGCGCATGATCGGGCTTGGCATGTGGCTCGGCCTGATCATGGCGTTCAACGTGTGGTTCGTGATCTGGCCCAACCAGAAAAAGGCGCTGGGCCTCGTCGAGGTCGACGCCGACAGCAAGGCAAAGGCGGCGACGACGGCGATGATGTTCAGCCGGATCAACACGATGCTGTCGATCCCGATGCTCTATACGATGGTGACACAGCAGGCCGGGCTGGTCAGCTAGGCCCTGGCGGGCTGGCGGACGAGGACGAGCGCCACCGCGACCATCGCCGCACCGGCGAGGTCGAGCGGGGCGAGCGCTTCGCGGTAGACCAGCCATCCGGTCAGCGCGGCGACGACCGGCTGTGTCAGCAGCGTCAGCCCGATGATCAGCGGGCTCATCCGGCCGAGCGCATAGACCATCAGTCCCTGCCCGACGACCTGGCTTCCCAAGGCGAGCGCGATCAGCGGGCTCCAGTCGGCGGGAATGACGGTCTCGCGCATCAGCAAAGCAAGCGCGAGCAGCGGCACCGCGCTCGCAAAGGTCGAAGCCGCGAGCAGCGGGAGCGGCGCGAGCGTTGCGCGCGCGCGGGCGATCGCGACGAAATAGGCCGCGTAGAAGACGCCCGCCATCAGGCTCAGCAAGTCGCCGAGGAGGTGATCGGGGGACAGTTCGGCGCTTCGCCCCATGAGCAGTGCCGCCCCCGACGCCGCAAGCAGCAGTGCCATCACTTGCCGCCGTCCGGGCCAGGCGCGTGCGACGACAAAGCCGTAGACGGGGAAGATCAGGCTCGCCGAATTGCCGAACAGCGTGGCATTGGCCATCGTCGTGCGGACGATGCCGAGATGCCAGCTGGCAAGATCGGCGGCGAACAGCACGCCCGACGCGGCGATGATCAGGATCAGCAGCGAGGTCATCCGCCCCGCAGACTTCGACCCGAAACGCGCCATTAGCGCGATCAGCGGCAACGCCAGCGCCATGCGCCAGAATGCGCTCGCGACCGGCCCGGTGTCGGCCATGCGCACGAACATCGGCCCGAGTGCAAGCAGCGCGTTGGCGATCAGGAGCGCGGCAACGCCGTATCGCGGGGGGCCAAGATTTTCTTCGCTGGCGGCGGCGGTCATGCGTCGCCATATGCGCCCCCCACCCGCTTGCAAAGGACCAGCCGCCCATGCCGTCACTGTTCGACCCCATCGCGTTCGGTGCGATCGCCGCGCCCAACCGCATCCTGATGGCACCGCTGACCCGCGGACGAGCAACGCGCGATCATGTGCCGACCGCGCGGATGGCGACCTATTATGCGCAGCGCGCGTCGGCAGGGCTGATCATCAGCGAAGCGACGGGGATTTCGCTCGAGGGGTCGGGCTGGCCTTATGCGCCGGGATTGTGGAGCGAAGAACAGGTCGAGGCGTGGAAGCCGGTCACCGATGCCGTGCACCGGGCTGGCGGGCGGATCGTCGCGCAGCTGTGGCACATGGGGCGAATCGTCCACCCGCGCCTCAACGGCGTGCAGCCGGTGTCGTCGTCGGCGACGACCGCGCCGGGCCGTGCGCACACGTGCGAGGGCAAGTTGCCCTATGTCGCGGCACGACCCTTGCGCCTCGACGAGATACCGCGGCTGATCGGCGATTACGTCCATGCCGCAAGGAACGCGATCGCGGCGGGCTTCGACGGAGTGCAGGTGCACGGCGCGAACGGCTATCTGATCGACCAGTTCCTGCGCGACAATGCCAATTTCCGCGACGACGCCTATGGCGGCCCGGTCGAGAACCGCATCCGCCTGCTCGACGAGGTGACCGGCGCGATCGTGTCCGAAGTCGGCGCGGACCGGACGGCGGTCCGCCTGTCGCCGAACGGCGATACGCAAGGCGTCGATGACAGCGATCCGGAAGCGTTGTTCACGGCGGCGGCGGCGCGACTGGCGGCACACGGGATCGCCTTCCTCGAGCTGCGCGAACTGAACCCCGGCGGCAGCTTTGGCGCAAGCGACGTGCCGCGCCAGTCGCCCGCGATCCGCAAGGTCTTTGCAGGGCCGCTGGTGCTCAATCAGGACTATGACGCGGCTTCGGCGCAAGCGGCGCTCGACAGCGGGATTGCCGACGCGGTCAGCTTCGGGCGACCGTTCCTTGCCAATCCCGACCTGCCCGCCCGGCTGGCGGCGAGGGCGCCACTGACTATCGGCGACGTGGCGACATTCTATAGCCAGGGCGATGCGGGCTACATCGATTATCCGGCGCTCGAACCCGTCGCCGCCTGAAATTCGCCGACGGAACGGATTCAGAAACGCCGAGTTTCCTGCTATACTGATTCGCAAGAGATCAACGATAGTCAACGTCAGGCGAGGGTAGTCGGGTCGCGCGAAGCATTTGAGCGAAAGGGATACCGATGGCAAACCGTGGGGTTGGATTTTTCGACAGCAAGGGTCAGTTTTTCCGGACGCCGCAGGAAGCGACGCTGAGCGATCTTGCGGCGATCCTCGGGCGAATGGGCGAGGGCGACAGCCTGGCGCCGGGCATCGCCAAGATCCTGTTCGACAAGCGCCGCGATATCGAGCACATTTTTCGCGATCACGACGACATGCTGCAAGGGCGCGCGACCGATGCCGAGGATCGCGCCGAAGACCGCGCCGGGTCGAACGTCATGCCGATCAATCCGGCGAAGTCGGCCTGATGGCGGTTCCTCCCGACAAGCCCACGGCCAAGCCACCTGAACGCCGCCGCACGGCTGGGCGGCCGGCAGCGAAGCGCGCGCTGACCGCAACCAAAATGGCCAAGCAGCCGGAGAAGACGACCGAAAGCGAGGTTGAGGCGCAGAGCCCAGCTATGGTCGCGCCGCCCGAGAATGAAGCGTCGAAGCGCGCGGCGAAAAGCAAACCGGCCGCAAAGCGCGCGTCGCCGCGCAAAGCAAAGGCACCAGCCAAACCGCGCGCGCAGGCGACGGTGCCGCCGATCGTCGCGACGTCGATGAGCAAGGTGAAGGCGGCGGCGGCGGCGCTTCCCGAAGTGACCCCAAGGCGCGCAGCCGTTGCCGCGGCGACGACGGGCGGGCTGCTTGCCGCGATCGGCGCGGGGCTGTTTCTGTTGCGCGCTTCGAAGGCCGACCAGCCCGACTATCGCCTGATCGAGCGCGACGGCGATTTCGAAATCCGCGAATATCCAGCGATGGTGACCGCAGCGACCGAAAGCCACGGGCCGCGCGCCGCCGCGCTCAACCGCGGGTTCGATATCCTGGCGAACTATATTTTCGCCAAATCGCGGCCCGGCAAAAAGATCGCGATGACCGCGCCGGTGCTGTCGGACGGCAGCAGCACGTCGCGCTGGCGCACGCGTTTCATCATGCCCGCGGGCACTGCGCGCGCCGACCTGCCCTCCGCGCCCGGCGGAGTGACACTCGAGAACGAACCGCCGCGCCGCGTCGCCGCCGTGCGATTCGCGGGCCGTGCCGACGATGCGCTGCTTGCCTCGAAGGAAGGCGCGCTGCGGTCGTGGCTGCAGCTGCGCAACCTGCCGAGCGAGGCGAAGGCTGAACATGCGTTCTACAATTCGCCGATGATGCCCGGGCCGCTGCGGCGCAACGAGGTGCTTGTCACGCTCAGCACGCACTGAAGCGCTAACGCTTCGGGCAGGGATGTTTGCTGTTCATGAAGGCGGCGAGACCGTCCTTGACCGATGCCGATCCACGCTGCGGCGCGATCTTGCGAAAATAAGCGATCAGCTCGTCCGAATTCATCGGCGCGGGTGAGGGCATACAGGTTGCCGCCGGGCGGCGGGCGGCATTGGCGGCGTTCTGTTCAGCGCGGAGCGCCTTTCCTGCAGTGATGACCTCGCTCTTCAGCAGGCCAACATCGGATGAGAACATCGCCATCATGCCGCGCTTTTGCAGCGTGTCTGCCTTGCCGAGAAATTCGGTCACCGTCATCGCGTTCGAAGCGACGGGGACGACGAGCGCCAGACCCGCCGCACAGCGCAACAGCAGCCGCATTTTCAAGCGCCCGCTGCTGCGGGGCCGCCGATCTCGCCTTTGGGACGCTTGGTCTTGGGGATCGACGAGCCGCCGACGATCTTGGCGGGCCCCTTGCCGCGGTCGCGATCGCGCTCGATTGGTTCGCCTGCGATGGCGCGCTTCGATTCCTCGCCCGACAGCGTTTCATATTCGAGCAGCGCTTCGGCGAGCTTGTGGAGCTGATCGAGATGTTCGGTCAGGACGGCGCGCGCGGTCGCCTCGCCCTCCTGGACCAGCAGCTTGATCTCCTGATCGATCAGGCGTGCGGTTTCTTCGGACACGTTCTGCGACCGCGCGACGCTGTGGCCGAGGAAGACCTCGTCCTGGTTGTCGCGGTAGCGCAGCCAGCCCAATTTCTCGGACATGCCATATTCCATGACCATCGAACGCGCCATGTCGGTCGCCTGCTGGATGTCGTTCGACGCGCCGGTGTTGAGTTCGTCATGGCCATAGATCAGCTGTTCGGCGATGCGCCCGCCGAACGCGAGTGCCAGCCGCGCCTTCATTTGCTTCATGTTCATGCTGAAGCGGTCGCGTTCGGGCAGGTTCCACGTCACGCCCAAAGCACGGCCGCGCGGGATGATCGTGACCTTGTGCAGCGGATCGCAATGCGGAACGTGGAGCGAGACGAGCGCGTGACCGGCTTCGTGATAGGCGGTCGCCTTCTTCTCGTCCTCGGTCATGACCATCGAGCGGCGTTCGGCGCCCATCATGACCTTGTCTTTGGCCTCCTCGAACTCGAGCATGGCGACGAGACGCTTGCCCTTGCGCGCGGCGAGCAGCGCGGCTTCATTGGCGAGGTTGGCGAGATCGGCACCCGAAAAGCCCGGGGTGCCACGCGCGATCGTGCGCAGGTCGACATCGGGCGCGAGCGGCAGCTTCTTGGTGTGAACTTCGAGGATTTTCTCGCGACCTTCGATGTCGGGACGCGACACGACGACCTGCCGGTCGAAACGGCCCGGACGCAGTAGGGCGGGATCGAGCACGTCGGGGCGGTTGGTCGCCGCGACGATGATGATGCCTTCGTTCGCTTCGAAGCCGTCCATCTCGACGAGCAGCTGGTTCAGCGTCTGCTCGCGCTCGTCATTGCCATTGCCCAGGCCTGCGCCGCGATGGCGGCCGACCGCATCGATTTCGTCGATGAAAACGATGCACGGCGCGTTCTTTTTCGCTTCGGTGAACATGTCGCGGACGCGGCTAGCGCCGACGCCGACGAACATCTCGACGAAGTCCGAGCCCGAAATGGTGAAGAAGGGCACGCCCGCTTCACCCGCAATCGCACGCGCGAGCAGCGTCTTGCCGGTGCCGGGCGAGCCGACGAGCAGCGCGCCTTTCGGGATTTTGCCGCCCAGCCGAGCGAACTTGGTGGGGTCTTTCAGGAAGTCGACGATCTCCTGAAGCTCTTCGCGCGCCTCGTCGATGCCCGCGACGTCGTCGAAGGTGACCTTGCCTTCCTTGGCGGTCAGCATCTTGGCGCGCGATTTACCGAAGCCCATCGCACCGCCACCGGCGTTCTTTTGCATCTGGCGCATCACGAAAACGGCGAGGCCGATCATCAGGACGAACGGCAGTGCTTGATACAGCAACAGCATCCAGATCGACGCGCTCTCTTCGGGCTCTGCCGAAAAGGTGACGTTCGATTTGGTGAGGCGATCGATCAGCTGCGGGTCGGCGGGCTTGTAGATGCGGAACTTCTCACCGTTCGACAACGCGCCCGAAACGGTCTCGGCCGAAATCTTGACGTCCTTCACCGAGCCTTCGTTCACCTTGGCGATGAAATCCGAATAGGCCATCGTCGACGTGGGCGCAGCGGTGCGCGCGCGCCCGTCGAACAGCGAGACGAAGACCGCAAGCGCCGCGAGGATGCCGACCCAGATCAGCAGGCTCTTGATCCACGGGTTCCCGTTCGGCTGCTTGTCGTCGTTCATGTCTGCCTCGCTTCCACGTCACAAGATAAGCGAGTTTTGATGAATGACAACGTAACGGCCATCATATTCATCGGCGCATGGTCGAGCGACGCGGCGGGGACGTCGTGAATGTCCAGAGTCCGAGCGCGCCGTGGCATTTGATCGCGCCGATCGTCGCCACCTTGCCTTGCGCAAGCGCGCCGAGCACGCGGTCGATCGCGCCCCCACGCGGAATCGATTCGGGATCGAGACGGCGCAGGCAGTCGACGAGCGCCCGGCGGCGAATTTCTGCGGGGAGAGTCCGCGCGTCGTAGGTCGCGCCCCGTCCTTCCGCGCTAAAGCGCAGCGGGCGAAGCTGCGCGACCATCCAGTCGAGCGCGTCGTCGGCCTCGGCAAGCGCCGACGCACTGCGCGCGGCCGCGACCGGATCGAGCCAGTCGGCGGTCGCGAGCATCTTGCGCAGGCGGGCGCGATCGTAACGGTCGTCGCGGTTGCTCGGATCGTCGACGGCGCGGTCGCCGTGCGCGTCGACCACTGCCTGAAGCTCGGCGCGTCGCCATCCGAGCAGCGGGCGGATGATGCGACCGCGTCGTCGCCGCACGCCCGCAAGCCCGCCGACGCCCGACGACCGGTTCATGCGCATAATCAGCGTTTCGAGCTGATCGTCGGCATGATGCGCGGTCATCAGCCAGTCGAGGCCGCGCCGCTCCGCCCACGCATCGAGCGCGTCGTAGCGTGCCTCGCGCGCCGCCGCCGAGACGTT
Source organism: Sphingomonas sp. (assembly GCA_965249015.1). GTDB lineage: Bacteria > Pseudomonadota > Alphaproteobacteria > Sphingomonadales > Sphingomonadaceae > Sphingomonas_O. Next base: position 876,403 of record CBDFLB010000003.1, read on the forward strand.
GCCGCCGGGAATCGCGGCGATCGTCAGGATTTCGTGGCGGACACCGATGCGCGCGCAGATCGCAGCGACCTGAGCCGCCTCGCCGCGCGATGCCGGGCGCAGGCCATGATCGACGGTCGCGGCTTCGGCCCGATCGCCGAACGCGACATGCGCCAGGTGAAGCAATGCCAGGCTGTCGGGACCACCCGAGACGGCGACGCCGAAGCGGCCCGTCAACGCGCCGCCGGTGACGCCCGCGACATCGGTTTCGAAGCGGTGCGCCTCGTCAGGCAGTGCATTTCGCGTCGGCACGGCCTCTGCTCGCCTTTGCCTTCAAGTCGGCGCTGAGCTTAGCGCCATAGACTTCGCCCAGTTCGTCGTAGACTTTGCATGCGTCGGGAAGTTTCTTGAGCTTGGTCAGCGCCTGGCCCAGCCAGTAGAGGCTTTCGGGGGCGCGCTCGCCGGTCGGCATCTTCTGATAATTGTCGTAGAAGGCGACGCTTGCGAGCGCCGGCTTGCCTTCGTCATAATAGGATCGGCCGAGCAGGTTCTGTGCATAGCTTGCGCGCCGATGAGTCGGGTACCGCGTCACGAATTCCTTGAGCTTGGTCTGCGCCTCGGGGTAGAGTTTGGCGGTGTAGAGGCGGAAGCCGTAGGTGTAGGCATCTTCGGCGGCGTCGCCGGTGGCCGGAATCTCGACCGCCGCGATCGCTGCCTTGCGCGCGGCATCGGGGCGCGTCGGTGTTACGGCGGGGCGGAGCGACGTGGACGGGCCGTCGGGGCGGGTGACCGGTGTGGACGCTGCGGGCCGGGGCGTCGGTGCAGCCGTCGGTGCGGTGGTCGCCGTGCCAGCGGCATCAGGCGCGGCCAGGCGCGCTTCGATCCGCTTGATCGCTTCGTCCTGCTGTCCGTTGCGGAATCCGGCCTGCTCGACCTGGCCGGTCAGCGCGGCGAGCGCCTTTTCGAGCGCATCGACCCGCGTCGTCAGGTCGGCGATCGGTGCCGTGGCGGGCGCACCGGCCGCAACCGCGGGCACGGGCGTGCCGCCGGTTTCGGGCTGCACCGGCACCCCTTGCGGGAACACGGTGCGCTGCACGGCCTTCATTTCCTTTTCCAGCTTGCCGACGCGCTGGTCGATGCCGCCCGTTTGCGCCGTCGCCGTCGCCGCCAGTGTCAGGCCCGCCAAGAGCGCCGCCGTTCGATGATATCCCCGCATGTCCCGTCCCCGCCTGCTTCGATGATTACTGAGTGAAGAGCGGTTCGACCGGCTTGGCCGGCGCGGGTGTCGCCGCCGCAGCCGCGGGCGGTCTGGCCGCGAGCGCCGCTGCGCTTATCCCGACATCGCGGATCGCCTTTTGCGCCGTGCCGAGCGGTGCGACCTCGCGGCCGCCGACGGTGACCTTCAGCCCGTCGGGCCGTCCGGTCAGGATCATCGGATTGCTGGCGTCGGCGGGCACGGTGTAGCGCTCGCCGGTCGCCATTTCCTTTTCGAACAATTTGGTCTTGCTCGCGTCGTAGATGCGCAGCCATACCGGCGCCGTCGCGGTCAGGACGACCGGGCCTGCGACCGGCGCGACGGCAGCCGCGGGTGCCGGCGGCGGCGTGGGCGTGGCTTCGGGGGGCGGCGTATTCGCGATGTCGGTCGTCAGCTGCGTCACGGCGTCGGGCCCCCAGTAGTTCGATCGCCACGTCCAATAGCCGATCGCGAGCGCCAGCGCGAGCAGCCCCGCGGTCCAGGCGAGCAGCCGCGAGGGCACGCGCGACGGATCGGTCGGTTCGTACGGCATGGTGTGCGTCGCCGGGTCCTCGCGGCCCAGATCTTGGCGTAACTGCGCGATCAGCGGCGCTTCCTCGGCCCCCACCGCGCGCGCGTAGGACCGCGTGAAGCCGAGCGCGTAAGTGGGGGATGGCAGCGAGGCATAGTCGCCGCGTTCGATCGCTTCGAGATGGCGAAGCGGGATGCGTGTCTTGGTGCCGATGTCGTTGAGGTCGAGGCCCGCGGTCTCGCGCATCACGCGCAGGCGTTCGCCCACGCTTTGCGGGAACAAGCCAGGTTCTGGCAGTTCGCTCTCGACCATATTTTCATCTCTCCCCACCCCTGACGCGACCATGGAGCGGACGTGCCTATGTCACAAATCGCATGGGTGCCTGTCAACTAAACGTATCGGCTCGGGCTTTTTCTCCCGGGTCAGGCGATTTCGATGTTTTTCGCGCTCGCCCACTCCGACAGCACGGGCCGCAGGTTGCGACCCTGCAAGGTCAGGAAGCCGGGCATCTCGCCGCGCAACCGCGCGAGGTCCAGCGAGCGGATCATCGCCTTTACGGGGCCGACGGCAGCGGGCGTGATCGAGAGGCGGTCGATGCCCAGGCCGATCAGCGCCATCGCCTCGAGCGGACGCCCGCCCATCTCGCCGCAGACGCCCACGGGCACGTCGTGCGCGTCAGCCGCCACGACGACGCGCGCCAGGAAACGCAGGATCGCCGGGCTCAGCCAGTCGTAGCGTTCCGCCAGGCGCGGATTGGCGCGGTCGGCGGCGAACAGGAACTGCGTCAGGTCGTTGGTGCCGATCGACAGGAAGTCTAGATTGGGGAGCAGCACGTCGAGCATCTCGGCGAGCGCGGGCACTTCGAGCATCGCGCCGTAGCGCACCGCGCTCGGCAGCCGTTTGCCGCGTGCGCCGAGCCACTGGCGCTGCGTCTCGAAAAGCGCTTTCGCCTGATCGAATTCCCACGGCTCGCTGACCATCGGGAACATGACGCTCAGCGTCCGCCCGGCACCGGCCTCGAGCAGCGCGCGCGCCTGCACTTTCATGAGCGCGTCGCGGTCGAGCGCGACGCGCAATGCGCGCCAGCCCATCGCGGGGTTCTCCTCGCCGTCCTCGCCTTCGGTCTGGCGCAGATAGGGAAGCGCCTTGTCGCCGCCGATGTCGACGGTGCGAAAGATCACCGGCCGCTCGCCCGCCGCGTCGAGCACGTCGCGATAGAGCCGCTGCTGCTGCGCGCGCTGCGGCAGTGTCGCCGAGACGAGAAACTGAAATTCGGTGCGGAACAGGCCGATGCCGTCCGCGCCGGTCACGTCGAGCGCGGCAACATCGTCGCGCAGTCCTGCGTTGACCATCAGCGTGATGCGGTGACCGTCTTTCGTGACCGGCGGCTGATCGCGCAACGCCGCAAAGCTCGCGCGGCGCTTCTGGCCGATCAGCAGCTTCGATTCGAACGCCTCGTCCATCGGCGGGCTGGGGCGTACGATCACGCTGCCCTCGGTGCCGTCGAGCAGCAGCGCATCGCCATCAACCACCATCCGCCGCACGTCGCGACAGCGCCCGAGCACCGGCACGCCCATCGCGCGCGCGACGATCGTGACGTGCGCGGTCAGCGAACCTTCTTCAAGAATGACGCCCTTCAGCCGCCGCCGGTCATATTCGAGCAGTTCGGCCGGACCCAGGTTGCGCGCGATCAGAATGGTGTCCTGACGCAATCCCGCCTGCGCCGCCGTCCCCAGCTGCCCCGACACGATCCTGAGCAGCCGGTTGGCGAGATCCTCGAGATCGTGCATCCGGTCGGCGAGCAGCGGATCGTCGATCTGGCGCATCCGCATTCGCGTGCGTTGCTGGACGCGCTCGATCGCCGCCTCGGCGGTCAGCCCGCTGTCGATCGCTTCGTTGATGCGCCGCCCCCAGCCCTCGTCATAAGCGAACATCTTGTAGGTATCGATGATCTCGCGCGTCTCGCCATCGACGCCGAATTCGGCCTGCGCCGACATGCGGTCGATCTGCTCGCGCATCTTGTCAAAGGCGGAATAGACGCGGTGGCGTTCGGCCTCGGTATCCTCGGCGACGGTGTGCTCGATGACGATGCGCGGCTGGTGATAGACCGCGTGGCCGCGTGCCATGCCCTCGACCAGCTTCAATCCCGTCAGGCGGACGTCCTGCGCGGTCTGCACCTTGTCGCCGTCGCGGCGCTTCTCGTCGACCAGCCCGGCATTGGCGATGAGTTCGGAGAGCACCATGGCGACGGTCTGCAGCGCCTCGATCTCGACCTCTTCGTAGCGGCGCGGATCGGCGTGCTGAATGCACAGCACACCGACCGCGGCCTCGCGCCGGACGATCGGCACGCCGGCGAACGAATGGAACAATTCCTCGCCGGTTTCGGGCTTGTAAGCGAAGTCGGGGTGCGACGTCGCCTCGTCGAGGTTCATCGTTTCGACATTTGCGGCGATCGTCCCGACGAGCCCTTCGCCGAGCGCGAGCTTTGTAACGTGCACCGCCTCCTGCTTGAGGCCCTGCGTGGCATAGAGTTCGAGGACGCCATCGCGCAGCAGATAGATCGAACAGACCTCGCTCGCGAGCGCCGCGCCGATGATGCCGACGACCTGGTTGAGTTTCGCCTGCGCGCCGGTCCGCGCCGCCATCACCTCGTGAAGGCGCGTCAGGATTTCGCGGGCGGAAGCGGCGGCGGTCGGCATCCGCCTGCGCTAGCATTCCTTATCCGTCATTGCGAGCGAGGCGAAGCAATCGAGAGGCTCGCGCGGGGCGATGGATTGCTTCGCTGCGCTCGCGATGACGGGCTCTAGCCGCGCGCCGCCAGCGCGGCCTCCGCCTCTGCCAACAATGTCGCGATGATGTCGGCAACAGGTTCCTCGGACTTTACCATGCCGACCGACTGCCCCGCCATCAGCGACCCGTTCTCGACATCGCCGTCGATGACCGCACGGCGCAGCGCGCCCGCCCAATAATGCTCGATCTGCAACTGTGCCTCGAGCATCGGCAGGCTGTCGGTGTCGAGCAGGTTGGCGACTTCGCGCTGCTTGGCGGTGAACAGGTCGCTGCCGGCATTCTTCAGCGCGCGCACCGGGATAACGGGCAGGCGGGGGTCGATCTGGACGCTCGCCACGGCATCGCGAGCCGATGCACGGAAGAACGCCTTCTTGAAATTGGGATGCGCGATGCTTTCGGTGGCGCAGGCAAAGCGCGTGCCGAGCTGAACGCCGGCCGCGCCCATCTCGAGATAGGCGGCGATCGCCTCGCCGCGGCCGATCCCGCCGGCGACGAAGACGGGAACTTGCTCTGCGACCTCAGGCAATATCTCCTGTGCGAGAACCGACGTCGAGACGGGGCCGATGTGCCCACCCGCTTCCATGCCCTCGATCACCAGCGCGTCGACGCCCGAGCGGATCAATTTTTTCGCCAGACTGAGCGCGGGGGCAAAACAAATCAGTTTCGCGCCCGCACCCTTGATCGCGTCGAGGCTTCCTGCGGGGGGCAGGCCCCCGGCGAGCACGATGTGCGTGACGTCATGCGTGGCGCACACCCCGATAAGGTCCATCAGTTGCGGATGCATCGTGATGAGGTTGACGCCAAACGGCTTCGCGGTGCGCTTCTTCGTCTCGGCGATCTCAGTGTCGAGCAGGTCTGGGGTCATCGCCCCGCACGCGATCAGCCCGAAGCCGCCCGCGTTCGAGATCGCCGCGACCAGATGTCGTTCGGACACCCACGACATCGCGCCGCACAGAATCGCGGTCTGGCTGCCGAGGAAAGCCGTGCCACGCGCCATCAGTTCGGACAACCGCCCGCTTGGCTTCGTCGCATAGGTCATTGTCGTCGAAAGATCAGCCATCGCTGCGCCATGCCCGTGCGCCTTCACGCGTGCAAGCGGACACGATTCGCGATCAGGTCATCGACCACGGCCGGGTCGGCGAGCGTTGATGTGTCGCCCAGCGTCGAGACGTCGCCCTCGGCGATCTTCCTCAGGATGCGGCGCATGATCTTTCCGCTGCGGGTCTTGGGGAGCGCGGGCGCGAACTGGATCGCGTCGGGTGCCGCAATGGGTCCGATTTCGGTGCGGACCCATTTGACGAGCTCGCTGGCCAGCGCGGGCGTGCCGGCCTCGCCCGCGTTCAATGTGACATAGGCGTAAATCCCCTGACCCTTTATCTCGTGCGGCATGCCGACGACGGCGGCTTCGGCGACCTTGGCGTGGAGGACGAGCGCGCTTTCGACTTCGGCGGTGCCCATGCGGTGGCCCGAAACATTGATGACATCGTCAACGCGGCCGGTGATCCAGTAATAGCCGTCCGAGTCCCTCCGTGCGCCGTCGCCGGTGAAATATTTGCCGGGGAAGGTCTGGAAATAGGTCTCGAAAAAGCGGCGGTGATCGCCCCATACGGTGCGCATCTGCCCCGGCCAGCTGCGCGCGATGACGAGGTTGCCTTCGGTTGCACCCGCCTGAACCACGCCGTCGCCGTCGACGATCTGCGGCTCGACTCCCGGGAGCGGGAAGGTCGCCGAGCCGGGCTTGAGCGCCGTGAATGCGGGCAGCGGGGCGATCATTCCCGCGCCGGTCTCGGTTTGCCACCACATGTCGACGATCGGGCAGCGGCCTTCACCGACGACGTCATGATACCAGCGCCACGCCTCGGGATTGATCGGCTCGCCGACCGAACCGAGCAAGCGCAGCGAGGCGCGGCTGGTCGCGGTTACATAGCCGTCGCCTTCGCGCATCAGCGCCCTGAGCGCGGTCGGCGCGGTGAACAGCGTCTGCACCTGATGCCGGTCGACGACCTCCCAGATGCGCGATGGCGTCGGCCAGTTGGGAACGCCTTCAAACATCAGCGTGGTGCCGCCGTTGGCGAGCGGGCCGTAGACGATGTAGCTGTGCCCGGTGACCCAGCCGACGTCGGCGGCGCACCAGAAGATTTCGCCGGGGCGGTAATCGAAACAGGTCTGGTGCGTCAGCGCGCACCAGAGGAGATAGCCGCCCGATGAATGCCCCACGCCCTTGGGCTTGCCGGTCGAACCCGACGTGTAAAGGATGAACAGCGGGTCTTCGGCGTTCACCGGTTCGGGCGGACAATGGTCGTTGACTGCGCAGTCATCGAGCCACAGGTCGCGCCCGGGGTGCATGATGACGTCGCCGCCGGTTGCCTTCACGACGATGACTTTGTCGACACAGCCGGCGATGTCGCACGCCCGGTCGACATTGGCTTTCAGAGGCACGCGCTTGCCGCCGCGACGCCCTTCGTCGGCGGTGACGACGATGCTCGAATCGCAGTCGGTGATCCGGCCGGCAAGCGCATCGGGCGAAAAGCCGCCGAACACGACCGAATGGATCGCGCCGATCCGCGCGCAGGCGAGCATCGCGAATGCGGCTTCGGGAATCATCGGCAGATAGAGGGTGATGCGGTCGCCCTTCGTCGCGCCCGCCGCCTTCAGAACATTGGCGAAGCGGCAGACTTCGGTGTGAAGCTGGCGATAAGTGAAGTGCCGGGGGGCTTCGGAGGGCTCGTCGGGCTCCCAAATGATCGCGGTCGCGTCGCCGCGTGTCGCCAGATGCCGGTCGATGCAGTTCGCCGACACGTTGAGCACGCCGTCGGCAAACCAGCGGATTCCGAAATCAGCCTCGTCGAAGCTCGATTCGTCGAGTTTCGCCGGCGTCTCGATCCAGTCGAGCCGGGTCAGCCTGTCACGCCAGAACGCGTCGGGGTCGCTCAACGACTGCGCATAATCCGCCGCCGGATCGCCATGTGCACGTGCGGCCCAGAAGGGCGGCACCGGAACAGTCACGTCAGCCATCGCCTCTTCCTCTTTATCGCGCGAAACGCAAGCCGAGCCAGAAGGTTTGCGGCGTGCCCAGATCTTGTACGCCCGATGCCGACAGACCGGAAACAACCTTTTCGTCGAACAGGTTCTCGGCGCGAGCGACGAGGCGCAGGCTGTCCGAGAGCGGCATGCTGATCACGCCGTCGATCGTCAGCGCACGCGGCAGGCGTCGCGCCTCGAGGTCGTCCTCGAATTGCGCACCGGCATAGTGGATACTGAACGATCCGCCCGGTCCCGAGGCGGGCGCATAGCCCAGCGTCACGCTGCCCTGGTGCATTGGCGTTTGCGCGGGGCGCTTGCCGTCGAGCGGCGATGCGGCCCCGCTCGCGCGGACGCGGGCATTGGTGTAGGCATAGGAAGCCGTCAGGCGGACGTCGCCGACGGGAACGCTGGCGGACGCTTCGATTCCCTTGACCACGATCGCATCGACGTTGAGCCGCTGACGAAACACGCCGCCCGCCGCGACGAATCCGACTTGCGGAAAGGTGCCGGGGCCAGTGCCGAGCGTGACGTTGGCGATTGCGCCGTCGAGGCGGTTGTAGAATGCCGTGACGGTCGCGCTTGTGCCGGCGCGGCCAAGGCGAACGCCGCCTTCGAAGCCTTTCAGTTTCTCGAGTCCGAGCGCACCGTTCGCAGCCGTCGCGTCGGCACCGACGCGGAACGGGCGGTAGAGTTCGTTGAGCGTCGGCACGCGAAAGCCGGTATAGCCCGCCGCGCGCAGGTCGAGATCGTCGGAAAGCCTCACAACGGCACCGCCGCGAACGGTGGGCCGCGTGCCCGAGCGGGAAGCGAATATCTGGTCGAGCGTCGGTGCGCCGGTGGCGGTCACGCTTTCGGTCAGGAAACCACTGCGGATCGACCAGCGATCGAGGCGGGCACCGCCGGTAAGCGTCAGGCCCCCGAGCGTCGTCGCGCCTTCGACGAAGCCGCCATATGTCGTATTGACGCCGCCGGCGCGGCGCAGACGGGTCGGTGCACCCGCGACGAAGCGGAAAAATTCGTTGGTTTGCCCCGATGCGTCGCGGATGTCGGCACCGATGCGCAGGCTGCTGCCCGCACCGACGGGCGGGCGGACCTCGACCTTTGCACCGAGGCCGAGCGCGGGTGTGTTATACTGATCGAGCGTCGGGGTCGTACTCGACCGGTCGGGCGCGGTCGCGACGAAGCCAGAGCGGAAGCCGCGTTCCTGCACATAGGCAAGCGCCTCGAACCCCCAGCGTCCGCGGGCCACGACCTTCACGCTGGCATCCGCTCCCCGGCTGCGCGAGGCCGTGCCTGGCAAACCGCGCAGGCGGTGGTCGTCGAAGATCAGTCCGCTCGCCTGAAACTCGAGTGTCGTCCCGATCGGAGCGACGGCGCGCAGTGCGGCACTCCAGGCATCGTAGCGCGCGGGCATGTCGGCGGTGCCGCGTTGCGATGCGGGGATGAGGACATAGCCGTCGCCGCGATCCCATCCCGCGCTCGCGCTGACGAAACCCTCGCCGAGGTGCCGGATGACGCCGCCCGAGAGTTCGCTTGCGTTGCGGCTGCCGCCGGCGCTCTGTGCGGACATTGCGGGCAGATCGTCGGGGCCGCCGCTTGCCAACTCGATCGTCCCGGCGACCGCGCCTACGCCGAACGCCCCGGCGCCGCCGCCGCGCGTGACGCGCACCGATGCGAGCCGCTCGGGACGCAGCGCCGAATAGGGGATGAAGCCGGTGAACGGATCGGCCTGCGGAACGCCGTCGAGCAGGACGAGCGCGCGGCTCGACGCGTTGCCGCCAAGCGCGCGCAGCGTTGCCCCTTGGCTCGTCGGGTTCGCCGCGCGGCTGTCGGTCCGGCGAAACTGCTGAAAGCCGGCGACGTCGGCCAGCACGTCCTCGATCCGTCCCGATGCGTTGAGCGTCAGGCGATCGCGGCCGATCACCACGCTGTCGTAGGCGGCAATGCCGACCGGTGCGTCGAGGCTGCGGCCGGTGACGACGATCGTGTCGGTTTCCGCTGCCAGCGCGCGCGCCGGGAGCGACAGCAGAATCAGGGGGGCGTACCAGCGCATCGCGCCTTCCTATCCGGCGCACGACGCAAGGTCACCCGCTCGCTTGCACCGCGCGGCACACCCGTTAAACGAGCCGCATGGATCGTATTCACATTCGCGGCGGCCAGCGACTGAAAGGGAGCATCCCGATTTCGGGTGCGAAGAACTCGGCGCTGACTCTGCTCCCTTGCGCGTTGCTGACCGACGAGCCGCTGACGCTCAGGAACCTGCCGCGCCTCGCCGATGTCGACAGCTTCGGGCATTTGCTCAACCAACTGGGCGTCTCGACCATGATCGAGGGCGCGCGACCCGAGGACTTCGGGCGGGTGATGACCGCACGGGCGCAGCGCGTCACCGCGACGACCGCGCCGTACGACATCGTACGCAAGATGCGCGCGTCGATCCTCGTGCTCGGGCCGATGCTCGCGCGGATGGGCGAAGCGACGGTGTCGCTGCCCGGCGGCTGCGCGATCGGCAACCGGCCGATCGATTTGCACCTGAAAGCGCTCGAGGCCTTCGGCGCGACCGTCGAGATGCTGGCGGGTTACGTCAAGGTTTCGGCACCCGGTGGCCGCGTCCCCGGCGGCACGATGCGCTTTCCGATCGTGTCGGTCGGCGCGACCGAAAACGCGCTGATGACGGCGGCGCGGGCGAAGGGCACCTGCGTCATCGAGAACGCGGCGCGCGAGCCTGAGATCGTCGACCTCTGCCGCTGCCTGATCGCGATGGGCGCGAGCATCGACGGCGTCGGCACCGAGACGCTGACGATCGAGGGTCGCGACCGGCTGCACGGCGCGACCTATGCGGTGATGCCCGACCGGATCGAAGCGGGAAGCTACGCCTGCGCCCTCGCAATCGCGGGCGGCGAGATCGAGCTGGTGGGTGCCGACCCGGCCGAAATGGGCGCGACGCTCGACGCTCTGCGTGAAGCGGGTGTCGGGATCGAAACGACCAAATCCACCATCCGCGTGAAATCGGACGGCAAGCTTGCGCCCCTGACGCTCTCGACCGCGCCCTATCCGGGGTTCGCAACCGACATGCAGGCGCAGTTCATGGCGATGTTGTGCCTGGCCGACGGTGCCAGCGTGCTGACCGAGACGATTTTCGAGAACCGCTACATGCACGTCCCCGAACTGGCGCGGATGGGGGCGGATATCCAGGTGCGCGGGCGCTCGGCGGTGGTGCGCGGCGTGAGCGAAATGCAGGGCGCGCCAGTGATGGCAACCGACCTGCGCGCGTCGATGAGCCTCATCATCGCGGGGCTGGCGGCGAAGGGTGAGACGCAGGTGCAGCGGGTGTATCATCTCGACCGGGGATATGAGCGGCTCGAGGAGAAGCTAAGCGCGGTGGGGGCCGATATCGAGCGGGTCAGCGACGGCTGAGCAACGCTGATTCGGGGAAGGGGCAGAATATGGCAAATATGCACGACCACCTGCTGAAGACTTATTCTGGTCGGCGCGGGCTAATCGGCAAATTCGCTTTCGAGCTGTTTGTGGTCTTCGTCGGCGTCACGGCAGCCTTCGCATTGGAAGGGATGCGCCGTGAAGGGGAAGAAGCGCGATATCGTGCGAGCATAATCGCGGCACTTCTGCCGACCCTTGACGATCTGTTCGGACATAATGAAGCGCTCGATCGGGAAATGATACCGAAGCTGGCGGCATTCGACGCCGCGATCGCGCGAAACGAACAGCCGGCGTTGCCCATCTTCCGTGAAAACGGTGCGGAGCGGCCGCCGATCCGCATCTGGGACAGCGTGATTGCCACTGGCGCCGCGCGCGCGCTCGAGCCCGAACTCCTCTTTCGACTGGCCAGGTTTTACAGTCGGCAGGAGTCGTTCGGCGAACGCTATGTCCGTTATGCGACCTATGCCGAGCGGCATATCTATACGTTGGGATCGGAACCGGCAGCCTGCTATGACCCAGGCGGCAAGCTTCGGCCCGACTGTGCTGCCCATGTCGATCGGCTGCGCGATCTGATCGCCGCCAACCGGAGCTTGACCGAACTGGCCAAAACAACGCGCGCAGAGCTTCAGCAGCGGCGATAGGGCGATGAACGAAACCGATTTCCTCGCGCTGCTTCGACCGCTGGCAACGCACCCGGCGGCGCGGGGGTTGATGGACGATGCCGCGGTGCTGGGGGACTTGGTGTTCACGCATGATATGCTGGTGGAGGGGGTGCACTTCCTGCCCGACGATCCGCCCGAAGACGCTGCGTGGAAGCTGCTCGCGGTGAACTTGTCCGATCTGGCGGCGAAGGGGGCGACGCCGGTCGGCGTGCTGCTGGGCTATCCGCTTGGTGATGATGCTTGGGACCGCGCGTTCCTGGCAGGGTTTGGAGAGGCGCTGGCGCATTTCGACATGCCGTTGCTAGGCGGCGACACGGTACGCGGGCCGCGTGTCCTGTCGATGACCGCGATCGGGCGGACCGTGGTGGCGCCGTCGCGGAGCGGTGCACGGGCCGGCGATGCGCTGTATGTAACCGGGGTGATCGGGCTGGCGGGGCTCGGGCTGGCTCTCCTACGTTCCCCCGCGCAGGCAGGGGCCCAGTCCTGTGTCAAAGAGACTGGGCCCCCGCCTGCGCGGGGGAACGCGAAGGCAATCAACGCCTATCGCCGCCCCACCCCGCGCCTTGCCGAGGGACAGGCGCTCGCGCGACACGTCCACGCGATGATGGACGTGTCCGACGGGTTGCTGATCGACGCGCAGCGGATGGCCTCGGCCTCTGGGCTGGCCCTGACGATCGATCTCGACGCCGTTCCGCACGCCGGTGATCTCATGTCCGCGATCACCGCCGGAGACGATTATGAGCTTCTCTTCGCTGCGGCACCCGATGTGGCGTTGCCGACGGTTGCGACCCGTATCGGCGTATTCAGCGAAGGGTGCGGACTGTGCCTGATCGACAAGGATGGCGATGTCGCGCTTACGCCCCAGCTCGGCTGGCTACACCAAAGCTGAAGTAATTGCTCCCGCAGGTCGCGTATGTTAGATCGCTTTTACTGTGGGAGATTCGCGATGCGTCTTTTTTCTGCAATAATTGCGACATGTTTAATTGTAGCACCTGCGCAAGCCGCCGATAAGTCTGCACTTTGCGAAGGCTGGTCCGGCAGCTGGCGTGCAACCGACAATGCCGAGCGGCAGGCAGACGGCAGCTGGAAGACTGACAACAGCGATCCCGACTGGCGCGTCCAGCCGCTTGCGAAGGGCAAATGCTCGATCTTGGGCGTAAGCGACGGGTCGCGCTTCGACGTCGATACGTCGAGCGGCGATTACATCTTCACGAACTGGAAGGACGGGAAGGCGCAGCCATCCCAAAGCTATCGCTTCGTGCGCAGCGAGATCGAGGGCCCTCGGATCTGGTCGGTTGAGGTCATTGGCCAACGGACCTCCGGCGACAAGAATTTTGGACGGCTTACGATGACCATGGCTGGCGATTCGTTCGTCATCATCAGGGCCACCGCGCCGACCGAGGCCGGACCTTTCCGCATGTTGAGCTATACAGCGCATCACCGCAGTCCCTGACCTGCCGCCTTCGCTAACGGTTGCATCCCCTGGCGCTAGTTGCTTATAGGCGCGCGCATCGATCGTCGCGCACACAAGCGCGACCCGCCGACGACATCAAGGGGACTTCCGGCTCATGAACCTGGTATTTTTCGCCATCGCGTGCGGCTTCATTGCCGTGCTCTACGGGATCGTCACGAGCCAGCAGGTGCTGCGCGCGTCGCCCGGCAACGAAAAGATGCAAGGCATCGCCGCCGCCATCCAGGAAGGTGCGCAGGCCTATCTGTCGCGGCAATATCGTGCGATCGCGATCGTCGGCGTCATCGTCGCGGTGCTGGTCGGTTATTTCCTCGGTCCGGTGTCGGCAGTCGGCTTCCTGCTCGGTGCGATCCTGTCGGGCGCGACCGGGTTCATCGGCATGAATATCTCGGTGCGCGCCAATGTCCGCACGGCCGAGGCCGCTTCGAAGGGCCTGCAGGAAGGCCTGACGATGGCGTTTCGTGCCGGCGCGATCACCGGCATGCTCGTCGCCGGCCTCGCGCTCATCGCGATTTCGGGGTTCTTCTATTATCTGATCGGTCCGGCGGGGCACGCCCCCAATGACCGGATCGTCGTCGATTCGCTGGTGGCGCTCGCCTTCGGTGCCTCGCTGATCTCGATCTTCGCGCGGCTCGGTGGCGGTATCTTCACCAAGGCGGCCGACGTCGGCGCCGATCTCGTCGGCAAGGTCGAAGCGGGCATTCCCGAAGACGATCCCCGCAACCCTGCTGTCATCGCCGATAACGTCGGTGACAATGTCGGCGATTGTGCAGGGATGGCGGCCGATTTGTTCGAAACCTATGTCGTCACGATCGGCGCGACGATGGTTCTCATCGCGCTGCTCGTGAAGGGCGTTGGCGATGCGCTGCTGCCGCTGATGAGCCTCCCGCTTCTGATCGGCGGCGTGTGCATCATCACGTCGGTGCTCGGCACCTATTTCGTGCGGCTCGGCAAGAGCACGAACATCATGGGCGCGATGTACAAGGGCTTCCTCGTCACCGCCGTGTCGTCAGCGGTCGTGATCTGGTTCGCGACGCAATATGCATTGGGCGACATGGAAGCCGTTATCGGCGCGAACCTCGACGGCACCGGCGGCTTCACCGGCCGCATGCTCTATTATTGCATGTTCCTCGGCCTCGTCATCACCGGGCTGCTGATCTGGATCACCGAATATTATACTGGCACCAATTATCGCCCGGTGCGCTCGATCGCCAAGGCCTCGGAAACCGGTCACGGCACAAACGTCATCCAGGGTCTGGCGATCAGCCTTGAATCGACCGCACTGCCGACGCTCGTCATCTGCGCGGGCATCATCATCGCTTATCAGCTTGCGGGCCTGATCGGCATCGCCTTTGCCGCGACTGCAATGCTCGCGCTCGCGGGCATGGTCGTTGCGTTGGACGCCTACGGTCCGGTGACCGACAACGCCGGCGGCATCGCCGAGATGGCGGGCCTCGACGACAGCGTGCGTGCCAAGACCGACGCGCTCGACGCGGTCGGCAACACGACCAAGGCGGTGACGAAGGGCTATGCGATCGGTTCGGCGGGGCTTGCCGCGCTGGTGCTGTTTGCGGCCTACACGACCGATCTCGACGAGTTCTTCCCGAACCTCGACGTCGATTTCTCCTTGAAGAACCCGTACGTCATCGTCGGGCTGCTGCTCGGCGCGCTGCTCCCCTATTTGTTCGGGGCGATGGGCATGACCGCGGTCGGCCGCGCGGCGGGCGAAGTCGTGAAGGACGTCCGCGACCAGTTCGCCAACGACCCCGGCATCATGACCTATGCCTCCAAACCCAATTATGCGCGCACCGTCGATCTGGTTACGAAGGCGGCGATCCGCGAGATGATCCTCCCCTCGCTGCTTCCCGTGCTCACGCCCATCGTCGTCTACTTCGTCATTTACGCGGTCGCCGATCAGGCACAGGCGTTCGCAGCGCTCGGCGCGCTCCTGCTCGGCGTCATCGTCGGCGGCCTGTTCGTCGCGATCTCGATGACAAGCGGAGGCGGCGCGTGGGACAATGCCAAGAAATATATCGAGGACGGCCACCACGGCGGCAAGGGCAGCGAGGCCCACAAGGCGGCCGTCACCGGCGATACCGTCGGCGATCCCTACAAGGACACGGCGGGCCCTGCGGTCAACCCGATGATCAAGATCACGAACATCGTCGCGCTACTGTTGCTCGCGGCGCTTGCGCACGCGGCGGTGTGAGCGCAAACTGGAGCGCGGACGAGGCGGCGCTGCTCGCGCTGCTTCGCACACGGACGTTCAGGCGCGGCGCGTTCACGCTCGTCTCGGGCAAGCGCAGCCGCATCTATTTCAACATGAAGGCGACGATGATGCACCCTGACGGGGCATCGCTCTGCGCGCGGTTGCTCCTCGCAAAGATTGCACCGCTCAAGCCCGATTACATGGGTGGGCTCGAAATGGGTGCGGTACCCCTGCTGGGCACCGTTGCTGCCTACAGCGCCGACGCCGGACGGCCGATCGCGGCGGTGTTCGTTCGCAAGACGGCCAAGGCGCACGGCACCGCGCTGATGATCGAGGGACTCGACGATGCGGGCGGAGAGACGCTGGCGGGCAAGTCCGTCGTCCTCGTCGACGATGTCGCGACCAGCGGCGGCTCGATCGTGAAAGCGATCGACGAGATCGCGGCGGCAGGCGGCAAGGTCACCGACGCGATCGTCATCCTCGACCGCGAACAGGGGGCGACGGCGTTCCTCCGCGACCGCGGAATCACGCTTCACGCGCTGTTCCTCGCGAGCGACCTCGGCGTTACCGACGCCGACCGCGCGCCGCTCGACTAGGATTTCGGTTCGGTAAAGCGCTTGATCTTGACCGGCAGGTCCTTGCCCTTCGTCCGGCGCGACGGAATCTGGACCGGGTTCTTCTTTTTCCATGCAGCCCAGGTCATCGGTCCTTCGGGCGTGTCGATGATGATGTCGTCGAGCGAATCGGTCATGTCGCGCGGCTGCGCCCGAACGGCCAGTCGGTCACTTCGCCCGCCCAGAGCGCCCACCAGACGATCACCGGCTGGAGCAGCAGGCGGGGCGCGTGATACCACCAGCCGAGGTGAACGCCGCCGATCGCGATGTCGTTCAGCGCGTGATTTATATTTGCCGGAAATACACACACCGCATAAATCGCAAGCGCGATTACGGCCGCCCGGCGCAGGGGCGGCACGAAGGCGAGCGCAGCCGCGCCCGCGATCTCGCACAGCCCGGTCAGCAAAATCACGCTTTCGGGCCAGGGCACCCACGCCGGGGTGATCGCGGCAAACCCGCCCGGCGAGCGAAGATGCACGATGCCCGCGATGCCGTAGAACAGCGCCAGCAGCCATCGCAGCATCGTCCGCATGTCAGCTGGAGACCGTGGTCATCCCGACCGGCTTGCCCTTCGTCGAGGGATTCGACGCATTCGTCTTGGGGCCCTTTTCGGCCTTCGGCTTGCGCGCTTCCTTGTTGGTCTTCTTCTGTCCCTTGGCCATGCTTCGCTCCTGATCTAACCGAGCGATATAGGGGCGAATTCGCACAACGGCTAGCCGAAGCGGTCGGCGATCGTTTCGAAGACCGCGCTGTGCAGCGGTTGCAGGAAGCGGCAACCGAACTGATGCCGCGCGCGCCACGCGATGACGGCTTCCAATGGCCGCAGCGAGGGGATTGACAGGAAGACACGCGCGCCGGGGGCAAAGGCGTAGAAGCTTTCGAAGCGAAAACCGGTCGCCGACAGGTCGACGACGTCGATGTCGATGCGCGCCGATCCCGCTTCGCGGACCAGTGCGCGTATTTCGACGCGGCGGCGCAGTGTGGCGCGAGCGTCGGGGGCGGCGGGGGGAGCGGTCTGAGCGATCATGCCTGACAGCAACGGCGCTCGTCGCGTGTTCTTTAGTCGGCACGGCTGGTCGTGTCGCGCGGGCGACCCGCCGTATGCGCCGGCACGATCGCGCGCGCGCGTGCGTTGGGAAGGCTCACGATGGAGGAACACCCGATGACGAACGCCATTCAACGCATCGCGCTTGCCGCGGCGGCAGCGCTGATGATCGGCACGCCGGCGCTTGCGCACCGTCACGTCGACCGTGGCCCGGCACCGACCGAGGACAGCAACAGCTATTGGCTCGACTACAAGACCGATGTCAGCGAGGCGAAGCGCGAACTCGCGTCGGACCTGCGCCACGCGGATGACGAGAGCGACCGCGAGCGGGCCTATACCGAATATCGCCGCGAAATCGCCGACGCGCGCTCCGACTACCGCAAGGAGATGCTCGAGAAGGGCTATCGCGTCGGCACGGTGACGGTCGAAGACGGCGAATGACGGGCGGCGCGCCGGATCGCTCCGGCGCGCCTCAGCGCACCTAGCGCGCCTGCACGGTCAGCATCGGCGGCCGCGCAAAGATCCGGAACTTGGCATAGGTCAGGCGCACGCGCGTGATGTCGCGTCGCTTGCCATTGAGCTGCAGCGGACGGGTGCATTCACCTGCCGACAACAGCGACGCCGCCTGCATGTCCTGCGTGCCGCCATTGGCGAAGTCGACGTCGGCATCGATCAGACGCACGGGCCGGCCGCTTGCGCACAGGCGGATCGCGCGAAAGCGTTCGTTACCGCGCACCGCGATGACATCGCGATCGAGGCCGCCGTTGACGACGCGCGAGCCGATCGTCTCCCAGCCGCGCTGCGGTCTCGCTGCGGCGGGCAAAGCGATCGCAGCGACGGTCGCGGCGACGAGCGTCGCAGCGATGCGTGTTTGAAACTTGGTCATGACGGGATTCCTTTGGATGTGAACCCGTTCAACCCGCCCGGCGGCGGATAGTTGCTTCGGACGACGCTCAGCCGAGGCCGAGCAGCCGCGCGACGAAGATAAGAACCATCGCGCCGACCACCGAGAGCACCAGCCCCGCCTTGTTCAGCTGTCCGCTGTCGTTCGCCTTGGTGAACAGCGACCCGATGAAGCCGCCCGCGAACGACCCGGCGATGCCGAGCACCGTCGTCATCACCCACCCCATCTCGACCGCGCCGGGATAGAAGAAGCGCGCCAGCGCGCCCGAAATGAAACCGACGACGATCCAGCCGATGATGTTGAACATGAATACCCTCCCTGTAGTCCGTGGGGCCTAGAGTGGCGACGGCGCTGCACTTTTGCAAGCCGCATCGGCGGGCCAAGGTCAGTGCAGCGATCGCCAGGGAGCCTCGGCTTTCAGGTCGGCGAGCGCTTGCGCATATTCGCGGCGGTGACGGTTCCAGCCGAGCGCACAGTCGCCATATGCGATCGCCGCGTAACCAAGCGCCGCACCGCCCCAAGACGCCCAGTCGGGCGCGCCGAGCCATTTCAGGGCGAGGAACAGGAACACCACGAACAGGCCGAAGCCGAATGCCGTCGCGGCGGCGGCAAGCGGGGTGTCGACCGGCGCAGGGGCGATCTCGTCGGCATGGGTCTTGGCGCGTTCGAAGGGGGTCATGGGGTATCCCAAGTTGACGAAGTTGACACTATGCGCAGCTGCGAGAATTTCATGTGTTTGGTCGTAGGTCGGGTGAGGTCGGGTAGGGATCGTAGAGCTGGAGGTGGCAGTGTGACAAAGGCGCGCCGTGTAGGACAGAGCTTTGTGGCGGATCCCGAGGATTGGCTTGATACCTGCCTTACCGTGAAGC
Organism: Sphingomonas sp.; assembly: GCA_965249015.1. Taxonomy (GTDB): domain Bacteria; phylum Pseudomonadota; class Alphaproteobacteria; order Sphingomonadales; family Sphingomonadaceae; genus Sphingomonas_O. The sequence goes on from CBDFLB010000003.1 coordinate 895,171, forward strand.
GCGTTCTGGTTCCGCGTCGCATGTGAGAGTCCTTTGCTGATCGGATTACCAAATCTGATGATCGCGATTGCCGTGGCTAACAGCAGGGTAGCCTTTGGTGCGCAAGATTCGCTTCACGCCAGGCCCCCGGATCAAGTCTGGGGTGCCGGGGCACTAGTCCGTCCTTCATCGTAAGTTATTGACTTCCAGCGCAAGACGGCTTTTGAGCCGCGTCGTCGGCTTTATCCTGGGGGAAATTATGACACGATTTGCTGCTGTGCTCCTGAGCACGCTTACTTTGGTTTCGGTTCCGGTACGTGCGCAAACCGCCGCCGTAAATCAGGCCGTGTTGCGCGCACAGACTCCTGTAATCTTCAAGATGTCAGAGGAATTGACGACCAAGAAAAAGCTGTTGCGCGTGGGCCAGCGCTTCAATCTTGAGGTCGCCGAACCTGTGACCGTCAACGGCACGGTTGTGATCCCGGTCGGCGCACCCGCGACGGGGGAAATCACCGAGGTTCGCAATAAGGGCATGTGGGGCAAGTCGGGCTATATCGGTGCGCAGCTTGTACAGGTCCGTGTCGGCGATCGCACGATCCGTTTGTCCGGCTCGTTTGACGACAAGGGCGTCACAGGAACCGGCGGTGTTGTCGCCGCAGTGGCGTTCCTGCCGATCGCCGGATTCTTCACAACGGGGACATCTGCAAACATTCCGATCGGTTCGCAGGTCAAGGGGTTCATCGAAGAAGACGTGCCGCTCAACCTTGCGGCGGCCGCGCCTGCGCCAATGGCGGTCACGGCGGCACCGGCAGCGATGACGGTCACGACGCCACCGGCACCGAACAACTAGCCCTATTGCGAAAAGACGGCATCGGCAAAGCCCATGCCGTCGGTCGCGGCTTAGGCCGCGCCGGCCGATTGAGCCGCGGATTGCCTGCGATTAGCTAAGCTAATCGCTCGGCGCGGCTCAATAAACCCTAGCCTTCGGTTTGATATACTCGATCTCGTCGGTGAGCGTGTAGTCGTGGACCGGGCGATAATCGATCCGCACCCCCGACGCGTCACGCCACAACAGCGTATGTTTCATCCAGCCCGCGTCGTCGCGGTTGGGGAAGTCTTCGTGCGCGTGGGCACCGCGCGATTCGTGGCGGTTGTTGGCGGCGTGGACGGTGACCTGTGCCTGCGGGAGCATGTTGTCGAGCTCGAGCGTCTCGATCAGGTCGGTGTTCCAGATCATGCTGCGATCGGCGATGCGGACATCGGCCATGCGTGCGACGACCTTGTCGATTTTGGCAACGCCCTCAGCGAGCAGCGCGGTGTCGCGGAAGACGGCGGCGTGGCCAGTCATCGTGCGCTGCATGTCGAGGCGGATTTCGGCGGTCGAGGAACCACCACTTGCGTGGCGGAACGTGTCGACGCGGCCGAGCGCCATTTCCTCGGAGCCCTTGGGCAGCGGCTTGTGCGCGGTGTCGGGCCTGATGAGTTCGGCGAGGCGTTTGCCGGTGGCGCGGCCAAAGACGACGAGGTCGATGAGGCTGTTCGAGCCGAGGCGGTTCGCGCCGTGGACGCTCACGCACGCCGCTTCGCCGATCGCGAACAGGCCGGGGACGACGGCATCGGGATTGCCGTCCTTCAGCGTCACGACCTCGCCGTGGAAATTGCACGGGATTCCGCCCATGTTGTAATGCACCGTGGGGGTGACCGGGAGTGGCTGGCGGGTGAGATCGACACCGGCGAAGATCTTGCCCGTCTCGGTGATGCCGGGGAGCCGCTCGTGGAGGACTTCGGGCGCAATATGATCGAGGTGAAGGTAGATATGGTCCTTGTTCGGACCGACGCCGCGCCCTTCGCGGATTTCCAATGCCATCGAGCGGCTGACGACGTCGCGTGATGCGAGGTCCTTGGCGCTGGGGGCATAGCGTTCCATGAAGCGCTCGCCCTCGCTGTTGGTCAGGTAGCCGCCTTCGCCGCGCGCGCCTTCGGTGATGAGGACGCCCGCGCCGTAGATGCCGGTCGGGTGGAACTGGACGAACTCCATGTCCTGCAAGGGGAGGCCCGCGCGCAGCACCATGCCGCCGCCGTCGCCGGTGCAGGTGTGCGCCGACGTCGCGGTGAACCAGCATTTGCCGTAGCCGCCGGTCGCGAGGACGACGCTGTGAGAGCGGAAGCGGTGGATGCTTCCATCCTCGAGGCACATGGCGATGACGCCGCGGCAGGCGCCATCCTCCATGATGAGGTCAAGCGCGAAATATTCGATGTAGAAATCGGCGTCGTATTTCAGGCTCTGTTGATAGAGCGCATGCAGCATCGCATGACCGGTGCGGTCGGCGGCGGCGCAGGTGCGCTGCGCGGGCGGGCCTTCGCCCATGTTCTGCATCATCCCGCCGAACGGGCGCTGATAGATCTTGCCCTCGTCGGTGCGGCTGAAGGGGACGCCGGCATGTTCGAGCTCGTAGACCGCCTGCGGGGCCTCGCGCACCAGATATTCGATCGCGTCCTGGTCGCCGAGCCAGTCGCTGCCCTTGACCGTGTCGTACATGTGCCAGGTCCAGTGATCGGGACCCATGTTACCCAGACTCGCGGCGATGCCGCCCTGTGCGGCGACGGTGTGGCTGCGCGTCGGGAAGACCTTTGTGATGCACGCGGTCTTCAGGCCGCCTTCGGCAGCGCCCATCGTCGCGCGCAGGCCCGAACCGCCTGCGCCGACGATGACGGCGTCGTAACTATGGTCGATGATCTTGTAGGCGTCAGGCATGTCAGGCAGCTGTCCCAGAGAGCGCCACTTTCAGGATAGAAAACAGCGCGAGGCCACCGGCCCCGAATGTCCAAATGTGCAGGAGCGCGAGCGCGATGATGCGCGCCTCGTCATGCTGGTAATCCTCGATTACGACCTGAAGCCCCATCTTCATGTGCCAGAAGGTGTTGACGACGATCAGCGTCATCGGAACCGCGACGATCGGCGACTGCAGCCAGCCGTGCACCGTTTCGTAGTCGAGACCCGGCAGGCGCAGCAGCGAGACGATCAGCCAGAGGATCAGGAACAGGTTGCCGAACGCCGTCACGCGCTGCCGCCACCAGTGATGCGCGCCTTCTTTCGCCGAGCCGAGACCGCGGACGCGCGCGAGTTCGGTGCCGCCGCGCATCACGATGCCTTCACGAAGATGAAGAGCCACATCGATGCCGTCAGCGTCACGGCGATGGCGATGACCGCGATCGAACCGATGCGGTTGGTCTTCAGTTCGTAGCCCGCGCCCGTATCGAGCACGAAGTGGCGCACGCCGTTTGACATGTGGAGGAAAAACGCAAAGCTGAGCCCGACGGGCACGACAAGTGCGAACGGCCATGTCGCCCAGCCGAGGAAACTTTGATAGGCTTCCTTGCCCGACGCGAGCGCCGTCAGCCACCAGACGAACATCGCGATGCCGACGGTTGCGAGGCCGACGCCCATCACCCGGTGCATGATCGAGACCAGCATGTGCGGTCCCCATTTATACGCGGTCAGGTGCGGCGACAGCGGCCGCGCTGGTTTGAGGGTCATCGATCAATCCGTAAAGGCAGGTTCGGCCCGTCATTAGCCGCCGCGCGCCGCGATGCAACAGCGCTGCCGCATGCAACGCTGGCTAATCGTCTGTTTACCAATGCGGCGGTAAACGACGCTCTCTTTCCGCAAAGATCATGGCAGGGCCAGCAAACCGATGAGCGATACGATAGCAACGCGATCACCTGCCGTCCCCGCCCCCGCCGCGGCGATCCGGATCCCGATCGCCGACCGCATGGTCTATTTCGATCGCGAAGGGACGCTGCACGAGGATTGCCAGCTCGTCGCCGCCGCGATCGCTGGCAAGATCGATGCGCTGTCGGACGCATTCTGGGAGCATCTCTACGCGGTGCAGCCGGCGCCACCGGCCCTGTCGGACGCCGAAGCGCAAAACGCACGCAATCACGGGCGCAATTATCCGGGTGTGAAATATGCCGCACCCACCGCGCAGGGTTGGGGCGACATGGCGCGCGACCATGCGGCTATGGCGTATCATCTGAACCGCGATATCGCGCTGATCCTGTCGGCGTTCGAGGCGTCGAATCAGGTCACGCTAACGATCGTGCGCGACCATTACAGTGCCGACCTGATGCAACTACGGCGCGCCGCGAGTGCGATATTCCGGATGTCGATCGTCGAAGCCGAAGTGATGTCCGCAACGATCGCCGAACTGAAAGCGCGCGAAATCGAGGCACACCGCTCCGCGCACGCCGACCTGTTCCGCGACCGGATCGGCGCCGAAGTCGCCAGCGTCTCCGATCTCGGCACGCAGTTGCGCGATCAGGCGGGCAATGCATCGGTCGCGACGCGCGGGATGCTCGGCAAGGCGTCCGAAGTCGCAGCGGCGGCCGAACAGTCGGCGGTGGCGATGCGCGACGCCGCCCATACCGCGGCGGGGTTGATCCGCGCGATCGAGGACGCCCGTACCGAAGTCGATCTGGCCACCGAAGTCGCTGCGCGCGCATCGCAGCAGGCGGGCGATGCGGTCAAAGTGTCGCAGGCGCTGTCCGAAACCGCAAAGTCGATCGAATCGATCCTGGGGCTGATCCGCGACGTCGCGGGACAGACCAATTTGCTCGCGCTCAACGCGACGATCGAAGCGGCGCGTGCGGGTGACGCCGGCCGTGGCTTCGCCGTGGTCGCACAGGAAGTCAAAAGTCTCGCCAACCAGACCGCACGCGCGACCGACGACATCGCCGCCAAGATCGCCGCGATCCAGGCAGCAACCAAATCAACCGTAGAGACCAACGGATCGATCCGCGACACCGTGACCGAAGTCCAGGCGTCGGCCGACCGCATCCGCGCGGCGATGGAGACGCAGGCGCAGACGGTCACCATGATCACGGCCGCCGTCGACGAGACCGCGCTTGCCGCCGACACCATGTCGACGACGATCGCCGCGATCCGCGCCGACACCGAGGAAGTCGCGACCGAAATCGACAGCCTCGAGACCGGGTTCGCAAGCGTGACCCAAAAGCTCGCGACGCTGCAGGATGCCGCGGGCGACTATGTGAAGCTGGTGGCATAGTCCCGCGCGGCGCGTTACGCAGCCGCGCATGAAGCATATTCTTTTGACCGGCGGCACCCGCGGCATCGGCGCGGCAATTGCGGCGCGCCTGTCTCATCACAAAGTTTTGGCAACGGGCAGCGCCGATGGCGATCTGAACGATCCTGCGACGCCGGCCAGGCTGTGGAACAGCGCGATCGATACTCTCGGCCGGGTCGATGTCCTGATCAATAACGCGGGGGTCTTCGAAGCGGCACCGATCGACCTTCCCGATGCGACATGGTCGGCAAGCTGGGCGCGGACTATGCAGATAAACCTTACTGCGAGCGCCGAGCTCTGTCGCATGGCGGTCAAGCATTTTCTCGAACAAGACGGCGGCAGGATCGTCAACATCGCCAGTCGCGCGGCGCATCGCGGGGACTCACCCGATCACTGGCATTATGCCGCGTCGAAAGCGGGGATGGTCGCGATGACCAAGACGATCGCGCGGGCTTACGCGGCGCAGGGGGTCTATGCCTTTGCCGTCTGCCCCGGGTTTACGATGACCGGCATGGCCGAGGATTATCTGAACAGCAGGGGCGGCGACAAGCTGCTCGCCGACATTCCGCTGGGCAAGGTCGCCGACCCGGAGGAGGTCGCCAAGATCGCCGCATTTTGCGCCCTCGATGCGCCGCCGTCGATGACAGGGGCCGTGCTCGACATCAACGGCGCGAGCTATGTCCGTTAGAGTATTCACGATTGCAGCGCTGGCGTTGGCGGGATGCGCGCCGACCGATCATGTCCGACTGGTTGGCCGCGCTCAGGTCGAAGGCGCGGCGCTTGAGAACGCATGCAAGGGCCGTGACGGATGGAGCGACGCTGCACCGCCTGCGCGCATCCACGGTAACACTTATTATGTCGGCACCTGCGGAATCTCGGTGTTACTGGTCGCCGCGCCGCAAGGTCATGTCCTCATCGACGGCGCGACCGACGAGGCCGTGCCCTCGATCCTCGCCAATATACGGTCGCTCGGCTTTGATCCGCGCGATATAAAATTCATTGTCGGCAGCCATGAACATGTCGATCACATGGGCGGCTTTGCCGCGCTCAAGGCCGCGACAGGCGCGCGATTGCTGGTCAGCGCGATGGCACGGCCCGCCTTAGAAACCGGCAAGACCGATGCGCAGGATCCGCAGCTTGGCATCATCGCGGATATGACGCCCGTTGCCGTCGATGGCATCGTCACAGACGAGACCGTCACCGTCCTTTCGCTGATCCCGCACCTGACGCCGGGCCATACCAGCGGCGGCACAAGCTGGACGTGGGAAAGTTGCGAACGCGCAAAATGCCTGAACTTCGCTTATGTTGACAGCCTAAGTGCGGTCTCGGCCGATAACTATCGGTTTGCCGACCATCCCGAACGCGTCGCACCGTTTCGTGCGACGTTTGACCGTGTCGCGGCGCTCAAATGCGACGTTCTGATAACGCCGCATCCGGGGGTGAGTAATCTGTTCGCACGCCTGGCAGGCAAGGCGCCGCTGATCGATCGCAACGCTTGCCGACGACTTGCCGCCGCCATGCGCAATCGGCTCGACGACCGGCTGGCAAAGGAACGCGCGCGATGAGCGAATGCTGGAAACTGACGCTGCCCTGCACGCGGGCGGAGAGCGAAGTGCTGGCAGCGGCGGACCTGAGCCATCTCGATCCCGCGCCGGTATTCAATTTGTCCGAGCCCGACGAAAGCAAGCCCGATGCGTGGCGGCTCGACGCCTATTTCGAGGGGCGGCCGTCGCGGATCGTGCTGCGCCGCGTTGCCGAACTGGTGCCGAGTGCGCGGCGAATCGAGCCGAAGGCCGTGCAGGTTGAGGACGAGGACTGGGTGTCACGCTCGCAAGCCGGGTTCGAGCCGCTGGTCGCGGGGCGGTTTCATGTGCGGACGCCTGATCATCCAGCGCGCGGCGACCTCATCGATTTCGTGATCCCGGCGGGGCTGGCGTTCGGGACCGGGCAGCATGCGACGACGGCGGGGTGCCTCGAGGCGCTCGACGGGCTGAAGCGGCAGGGCAAGGTATTTCGCCACATCCTCGATCTCGGCACGGGGACGGGGCTGCTCGCCTTTGCCGCAATGCGCCTGTGGCCGAGCGCGCGGGGGACGGCTTCGGACATCGATCCGGTGTCGATCAAGGTTGTGCGCGAAAATGCGGCGCTGAACGGGGTACGGCGGCTGCACCTCACGGTTGCCGACGGCCTGAACCACCGCGACCTGATCGCGCGCGCGCCTTACGATCTCGTCATCGCGAACATCCTTGCCGGGCCGCTGATCGACGTGGCCGCGCATATCGCCGCCAGCGTCGCGCCGCGAGGGACGCTGATCCTTGCAGGGTTGCTCGACACGCAGGCCGATACGGTGGCGCAAGCCTATCGGCGGCAGGGGATGCGGTTGGCGCGGTCGAGCAGCGGCGAATGGCCTGTGCTGATGATGAGGGGGCGTTAGCGTCGTCCCGGCGGAGGCCGGGACCTCTATCGGCAGCGGCCCCGGCCTGCGCCGGGGCGACGGCTAGTCCGCGAACAACAACACCGGTGTTTCGAGGAAACGCTTTAACTCCTGGACGAAGCTCGCGGCATCATGCCCATCCACAACGCGGTGGTCGCAGCTGATCGAGAGATTCATGAGTTTCGCGCGCCTTATGTCGTCGCCGTCGAAGACCGGGCGTTCGACGATCTTGTTGGGGCCGATGATCGCGACTTCGGGCCGGTTGATGACGGGGGTGGTGGCGATGCCGCCGAGCGGTCCCAATGACGTGACGGTGAGTGTACCGCCGGTCAGTTCGGCGGTCGTTGCCTTGGCCGTCCGCGCGGCTTCGGCGAGGCGGGCTATCTCGGTCGCGAGCTGCCAGACGTTGAGGTTTTGCGCGTCGCGGATGACGGGAACCATCAGGCCTGCGTCGGTCTGCGCCGCCATGCCGAGGTGGACCGCGCCGAAACGGGTGACGACACCGCCCTCATCGTCGTAGCGCGCGTTGATCATCGGGAACGCGGGGATCGTGCGGCAGATCGCGACGATCAGCAGCGGGAGCATCGTGAGCTTCGGGCGATTTCCCCGATTTGAGTTGAGGTCGGCGCGGAGCTCCTCGAGCTTGGTGACCTCGATCTCCTCGACATAGGTGAAATGCGGGATCGCGCGTTTGGAGGCCGCCATGTTCTCGGCGATGCGGCGGCGCATGCCGATGACCTTGATGGCTTCGTCGGCGCGCGGTGTGGCAGTGGGGGTGTAGCCCTGACTGCCCGAGTAGCGGAGATAGGCGTCGAGATCGGCGTGGCGGAGGCGGCCGTCTTCGGAGGGTTTGATGTGGGTCAGGTCGATGCCGAGGTCGGCGGCGCGGGCGCGAACGGCGGGGGAGGCGAGGACGGGTTGTTCCCTCTCCCCTTGCGGGAGTTGGAGGTCGTTCGCGCCCCGCGCGAACTGCATATTGCCGGGGGCAACATCCGCCTCCAACTGGCGACTCGCCAAAGGCGAGCGGGGTGAGGGGTCGTCAAGGGCTGGCGTTTCGACCGCCAACCCCTCACCCCGCTCAGCTGTCGCTGAGTCGCGCTCTCCCGCAAGGGGAGAGGGGTTTGCCGTGGTGGTCTCCGCATCGGGATTTTCGGCGTCGATGCGTTCCTCTACAGCGCTTTCACCCTCGACCTCGATCACGGCCAGCGCGCTACCGATCGCGATCATGTCGCCCACTTCGCCCGCGATTTCGACGACCACGCCCGACACCGGCGACTCCATCTCGACGGTCGCCTTGTCGGTCATCATGTCGGCGATGCCGGCGTCTTCCTTGATCCGGTCGCCGACCTTGACGTGCCAGGCGACGATCTCGGCTTCTGCAATGCCTTCGCCGATGTCGGGCAGGCGGAATGTAAACTTCGCCATCGCTTAGTCCTTCATGATCTTCTTGAGCGCGGTGCCGATGCGGATGGGACCTGGGAAATAGGCCCATTCAAGGCTGTGCGGATAGGGCGTGTCGAAGCCGGTGACGCGTTCTACCGGGGCTTCGAGGTGGTAGAAACAGCGTTCCTGAACGAGCGCCGACAGTTCCGCGCCGAAGCCCGAGGTACGCGTGGCCTCATGGACAATCAGGCAGCGGCCGGTTTTTTTCACTGATTCCTCGATCGTTTCGATGTCGAGCGGGACGAGCGTGCGCAGGTCAATGACTTCGGCGTCGATGCCGAGTTCCTCGACAGTCGCGCGCGCGACGTGGACCATCGTGCCATAAGCGAGGATCGTGACGTCGGCACCTTGGCGGACGATCTTCGCCTTGCCGAGCGGCACGGTGTAGTGCCCGTCGGGCACTTCACTCTCGTCGTGCCTGGCCCAGGGCGTGACGGGGCGGTCGTAATGGCCGTCGAAGGTGCCGTTGTAGATGCGCTTGGGCTCGCAGAAAATGACGGGGTCATTGTCCTCGATTGCCGCGAGCAGCAGGCCCTTGGCGTCATAGGGGTTCGAGGGGACGACGGTCTTGATCCCCGAAATGTGCGCGAAGATCGCTTCGGGCGACTGGCTGTGCGTCTGCCCGCCGAAGATGCCGCCGCCGAAGGGGGTGCGCACCGTGATCGGCATCGGGAACTCGCCCGCCGACCGATAGCGCAGCCGCGCCGCCTCGCTGACGATCTGATCGAGGCCGGGATAGACATAGTCGGCGAACTGGATTTCGGGGACCGGGCGGAGACCATAGGCCGCCATGCCGACCGCGACGCCGATGATGCCGTTCTCGCTGATCGGTGTGTCGAACACGCGCGTCTTGCCGTGCTTGGCCTGCAAGCCGGCGGTCGCGCGGAAGACGCCGCCGAAAAAGCCGACGTCCTCGCCAAGCACGGTGACGTTGGGGTCGCTGCCGAGCGCGACATCCATCGCCGAGTTGATCGCTTCGATCATGTTCATGCGCGGCATTATCCCTCTCCCCCTGCGGCAGAGGGCGACTCAGCGAAGCTGAGCGCGGAGAGGGGGTGGCGGCCGAGATGTTCGTGCCTGCCGAACCCCTCACCCCGCTCGCCGTGGGCGAGTCGGCAGTTGGAGGGGGATATTGCCCCCGGCAATATCCAGTTCGCGCGGGGCGCGAACGACCTCCAACTCCCGAAAGGGGAGAGGGGAAGATCACGCCCGCTCATATACCCTTGTCCGTGCGTTCGGTGCGCATCTGGTCGCGCTGTTCAATGAGGTGCCAGGGCATTGCTTCGAACACATCCTCGAACATCGTGTCGAAGGGCTGGTGAAGGCCATGGCCGAGGACGCCGTTCTTTTCGGCTTCCTTCGCCGATGCCTTGACCAGTTCGGCGAGCTCGACGTCTTGGCGCGCGTGGCGGTCGTCGTCCCATTCGCCGAGACCGATCAGGTGCATTTTCAGCCGCGCGATCGGGTCGCCGAGCGGCCAGGCTGCCCCTTCGTTGGCGCTGCGATATTGCCCCGGATCATCGCTAGTCGAATGCCCCTCGGCACGATATGTGAAGTGCTCGATCAGCGTCGGTCCCTTGTTGGTGCGCGCGCGCTCGGCGGCCCAGGCGGTGGCGGCATAGACGGCGAGCGGATCATTGCCGTCGATGCGCAGTCCCGCCATGCCATAGCCGACGGCGCGTGCGGCGAAGGTCGTTTCGTCGCCGCCCGCAAACCCGGCGAACGACGAAATCGCCCATTGATTGTTGACGACGTTGAGAATCACCGGCGCGCGATAGACCGTGGCGAACATGCACGCGGAGTGAAAATCGCCCTCCGCGGTCGATCCCTCGCCGCACCAGGTCGCGGCGATCCGCGTGTCGCCCTTCGCCGCGCTCGCCATCGCCCAGCCGACGGCCTGCGGATATTGCGTCGCGAGATTGCCGCTGATCGAGAAGAACGCGCCCTCGCGCGTCGAATACATGATCGGCAGTTGGCGGCCCTTCAGCCGGTCGGCGCGGTTCGAATAGATCTGGTTCATCATGTCGACGAGGCTCCAGCCGCGCGCGATCAGGATGCCTTGTTGCCGGTAGCTCGGGAAACACATGTCGTCGCGTTGCAGCGCAAAGGTCGCAGCGACCGCCACCGCCTCTTCGCCCGTCGACTTCATGTAGAAACTCGTCTTGCCCTGCCGCTGTGCGCGGAACATACGCTCGTCGAACGCGCGGGTCAGCGCCATCGCGCGCAGCATCTTGCGCAACGTATCGGCGTCGAGGCGCGGGTTCCAGGCGCCGACGGCTTTGCCCTCGTCGTCGAGCACGCGCACCAGACCGTAGACCATGTCGCGCATCGTGCTTGCGTCTGCAGCGCTGTCGGGCCGTGGCGTGACCCCCGCCGCGAGCACTTCGATATTCGAGAAATCGGCGGTGTCGCCGGGACGGTATTGCGGTTCGGGGACGTGGAGCGACAGCGGCGGCAGATTGCTCCGGACAGGCGAATCAAGGGACATGGGCTCTCCTGATCCGATCATGCCTGCGTTGTAATATTATTTCAAACGTGGACCGGCGCGGTACGGTGCGGTACAAGCGGCCTATGGCCGATTTCACACCCCCTCGCGCTGCCCAGCAATTCACCCCTTATCGCTGGGACGACCCGCTTCTGCTCGACGCGCAGCTGAGCGACGAGGAACGGATGATCGCGCAGGCGGCGGAGGCCTATGCGCAGGACAAGCTGCAGCCGCGCATCGTTATGGCGAACCGCGAGGGGCGGTTCGACCGCGAGATCATGCGCGAGTTCGGCGCACAAGGGCTGCTCGGCGCGACGATCGAGGGCTATGGCTGCGCGGGCGTTTCGCATGTCGCCTATGGCCTGATTGCGCGCGCGGTCGAGCGCGTCGATTCAGGATATCGCTCGGCGATGTCGGTGCAATCGAGCCTCGTCATGCATCCGATCCACGCCTATGGGACCGAGGAGCAGCGGCAGCGCTTCCTGCCGGGCCTCGCGACGGGAGACCTGGTCGGTTGTTTCGGCCTCACCGAACCTGATGCAGGCTCCGACCCCGCAGGCATGAAGACGCGGGCGATCGCGGTGGACGGCGGATACCGGCTGTCGGGATCGAAGATGTGGATCACCAATTCGCCGATCGCCGATCTGGCGATCGTATGGGGCAAGCTCGACGGGCAAATCCGCGGGTTCATCGTCGAACGCGGGATGGACGGGTTTTCCACGCCCGAGATACACGGAAAACTCAGCTTGCGCGCGTCGATCACCGGCGAGATCGTGTGCGACGATGTGTTCGTACCGGAGGAAAATCTGCTCCCGGGCGGGCGTGGCCTCGGCGGGCCGTTCGGTTGTCTCAACAAGGCGCGCTACGGGATCGCGTGGGGCACGATGGGCGCGGCGGAGGACTGCTTTGCTCGCGCGCGGCAGTACACGCTCGAGCGGCATCAGTTCGGGCGGCCGCTGGCGGCGAACCAGATCGTCCAGCTGAAACTCGCCGACATGGAGACCGAAATCGCGCTGGGGCTGCAGGCGGCGCTTGCCGTGGGGCGCAACATCGACGCGGGGACGTGGTCGCCCGAACAGATCAGCCTGATCAAGCGCAACAATTGCGGCAAGGCACTCAACATCGCCCGCGTCGCGCGCGACATGCACGGCGGCAACGGCATCGCCGACGAATATCATGTCATCCGCCACATGATCAATCTCGAGACCGTCAACACTTATGAGGGAACGCACGACATCCATGCGCTGATCCTGGGGCGGGCGATTACGGGGATACAGGCGTTTTCGGCGGTCAACGCCTGAGTTTTCAGTTTGCCGACCGCTCGACCGTGAGCGTGCCCATGCTGTGACCCGCAGCGCCCGGGGACAGCGCGATCGCGAAGGGCTTGCCCTCTTTGGTCGTACCCGCAAGGCCGTCGGCGTTTGCCGCGACCGTCACCGACTTTTCGGCAAAGCGATCGACGAACCATTTCCGGACGACCGAGGCATCGGCGGGCGCATCGAAGGTCATGGTGAAGCCTTTGCCCTTGCCGCCGACATCGACGCTTTGGACCGAAGCGCCGGGAAACAGCGGCACGCCGCTGATGTCGATCTTGCCATTGCCCATGACGCCGCTGGGCACGCGGATATTGGCATCGAAGCCCGGCAGGTTGATCGAAACCTTGCCGCTGTCGTCGGCCGAGCGTTTGATCGCGATCACCGGCGCGGCGGCGTTGCGGTTGGCGTCCTCGGCAGGATCGTCGCACGCCGCGATCACGAATAGGGGAGCGAACATCGCGCTCCGAACAAGGATACCGGGCATGGGACCTCCTGCGAACTGTATTATATGACTAATACAATGACGAGCGTCGCGCAAGCCCCAAACGATTGCCGCAGCGCAGCAATTGCGCTAGTGGCGCGTCATGCTCAACCTCAATGCCATCACGGTGCGCCTTGGCGGGCGGACGATTCTTGACCGCGCGACGGCGGCGTTGCCGCCGCGGAGCCGCGTCGGGCTGATCGGGCGCAATGGTGCCGGCAAGACGACGCTGATGAAAGTCGTCGCGCACCTGATGGAAGCCGACGGCGGCACGGTCGACATGCCGAAAAACGCGCGGATAGGCTATATCGCGCAAGAAGCGCCGTCGGGGCAGACGACGCCGTTCGAGGAAGTGTTGAAAGCCGATGTCGAACGCGCCGCGCTGCTCGACGAGGAAGCGCATACGCAGGATCATCACCGCATCGGCGAAATTCACGAACGGCTGATCGCGATCGACGCGCATGCCGCCCCGGCGCGGGCCTCGCGGATCCTCGTCGGGCTCGGCTTCGACGAGGACATGCAGCACCGGCCGCTCGATAGTTACTCAGGCGGGTGGAAGATGCGCGTGGCGCTCGCGGCGTTGCTGTTCAGCGAGCCCGATCTGCTGCTGCTCGACGAACCTTCGAACCATCTCGATCTCGAAGCGACAATGTGGCTCGAATCGTTCCTGAAATCGTACCGAGCGACGATGGTGCTGATCAGTCATGAACGCGACCTGCTCAACAATGTCGTCGATCATATCCTGCACCTCGAAGGCGGCAAGACGACGCTCTATCCGGGTGGTTATGACGCGTTCGAGCGGCAGCGCGCCGAGCGGATGGCGCAACTGGCGTCGGCGCAGGCGGCGCAGGATGCTCAGCGCGCGAAGCTGCAGGACTATGTCGCGCGCAATTCGGCGCGGGCGTCGACCGCAAAGCAGGCGCAGTCGCGCGCCAAGATGCTCGCCAAGATGCAGCCGATCGCGGCGATCAGCGAAGACCCGAGCCTGACCTTCGACTTCCCCAGCCCCGATGCGCTGAAGCCGCCGCTGGTGACGCTCGACATGGCCGCGGTCGGCTATTCGGCGACACCGGTGCTCAGGAAACTCAACTTCCGGCTCGATCCCGATGACCGGGTCGCGCTGCTCGGGCGCAACGGCAATGGCAAGACCACGCTTGCGCGTTTGCTCGCGGCGCAACTGCCCACGATGGAGGGGCAAATCGCCGTCTCGGGCAAGATGCGCGTCGGCTACTTCACGCAATATCAGGTCGAGGAGCTCGACCGCGACGACACCCCGCTCGAACATATGACGCGGATGATGAAGGGCATGTCGCCCGGTGCCGTCCGCGCGCAACTCGGGCGCTTTGGCTTCTCGGGCAACAAGGCGATCACGCAAGTCGGCAAGCTGTCGGGCGGCGAGCGGGCGCGCCTCGCGCTGGCTCTAATCACGCGCGATGCGCCGCACATGCTGATCCTCGACGAGCCGACGAACCACCTCGACGTCGACGCGCGCGAGGCGCTCGTGCAGGCATTGAACGCCTATGACGGCGCGGTCGTGATCGTCAGCCATGATCGGCACATGATCGAGCTTACGGCGGACCGGCTCGTCCTGGTCGACGAGGGGACGGCACAGGAGTTCGCAGGGACGCTCGACGATTATACCGACCTGATCCTGAAGGGGACGGGCAAAGCGGCGACGCCGAAGCGCGACAAGAAGGAAGAACGCAAGGCGGCAGCGGCGGCACGCGAGAAAGAAGCTGAATTGCGCAAGGCCATTGGCGCAGCCGAGGCAGCAATGGCCAAGCTCGCGACACGGCGCAGCATGATCGAACGCGCCATGTTCGACCCGGCGTCAGCGATCGGGAGCGATGCCAAACTGACGATGGGTGAACTCATGAAATCGCGCGCCGACATCGAAACGCAGCTCGAAGCCGCTGAATCACAGTGGCTCGCCTTGAGCGAGTCCGCCGGTGTCGTTGCGTAGCCAGACGTGGCCGACGCACGACGAACACCACCTGCCCAAGCGATTCGTTTGGATACCCCCTGTTGGCGACGCCTGCGGCTGGCGGTGGGTCATAGTCCTTTGCGCGGTTGGTTTGCTGCCGGTCGGTCAGACGGCATCGGCGCGTTCGGCAAGAGGTTTGAAGCCTATGACAGAGGGTTCGGCAGCCGCCCTGAAGGCAGGCGTGGCGGAGATCGCGCGGCGTTATCCCGATTTCAACCCGGCACGCAAAACGCCGACCGCGGACGACAAGGGCCAAACGTGGGAAGTGACGTACACCTTGCCCGCGGACATGCTGGGGGGTGCACCCGTCGTCGTTCTGCGCAAGAAGGATTTGTCTTTCGAAAAGGCCTACCGGACGCAACAAGACACGGTCAGATGCGGTCCGCACGGCGGGTCAGGCGCTTTGCCCAGTTGATGAAATGCTTTTCAAAACGATAGGTCGACAGATGCGCGAGCGCGAAGGTCGCCGCGAGCAACACTGGTCGTTTAAGATATTTCTCGAGGAGGTCGCCGCTGCCCAGCCAGGTCGCCGAAAGCAGGCCGTGGATGACGTAAAGCGCGTAGGATACCGCCGCGACATAGGCGGCAGGCCGTGAGGTCAGCAGTTTGGTGAGCAACGGCGGCGCGGCGGCGAGCGTCGAGCCCACCATCAGCGCGACGGCATAAGGCCGGAGATAGGCAAGCGGGCTGTCGGCGAAATAGCTTGCGGCCAGCGCAGCGGCGATCGCGAGCCAGGTGCTCGTGCAGCCAAGCAGCTCTTTCACGCGCGCACCGAGCCATCCGGACCAGATCAGCGCGATCAGTGCGCCCGCGAGGATCTCGTCGATGCGGAACCATGTAACGATGCTCGAATGCGCGCCCGTCGCGATGCGTGCGATCGTCACGCCGACGCCGAAGACCGGGAGCGCATAGAGCGCGTCCCGGCCGAAGATCGCGACCGCCAGCGCGACCGCGACGTAGAACTGGACCTCGACATTGAGGCTCCAGAGATGCGCGCCCGAATCGAACAGCGGGATCGGCGGGAGGTTGGCGTAGAACAGCAGGTTTGCAGGCAACTGGCCCGGCGTCGCCCCGCCGTCGATCGCAAAGGCCGCGATCACCCCGACCCACGCGAGCGGCAGGATGCGCAACGCGCGACGGATGATGAAGGCGCGTGGGTCGGGCCGCTCGATCAGAAAGCGCGTGATGAGAAAGCCCGACAGCGTGAAGAAGACCGCCATGCCGAACAGTCCCGCGGCGTCGTTGCTGCCGGGCACGACCGCGTTCAGTGGCAGCAGATGCCCGGCGAGTACCGACACGATGCTGATCGCGCGCCAACCGTCGAGGACCTCGAGGCGGTGCCCGCTATCCGCCATTCCTCAACTAACGAACGTGTTGCACTGCGCGGGATCGCCCGATTGCAGCCCGCGCTGCAACCACTGCTGGCGCTGCGCCGACGACCCGTGGGTGAAGCTTTCGGGCACCGGTCGTTGCCCGGCGGCACGTTGCAGCGTGTCGTCGCCGATCGCCTGCGCCGCAGCCAGCCCTTCCTCGACGTCACCGGGTTCGAGCAGGTTCTTGTCGTTCGCCGCCCAAACGCCGGCGTAGCAGTCGGCCTGAAGCTCCATCGCCACTTGCAGCGCATTGCCCTGCGCGCGGCTCGCGCGGCTTTGCGCGCCGCCGACTTTCGCCGCCGTACCGTCGAGGTCCTGGACATGATGGCCGACTTCGTGCGCGATGACATAGGCGATCGGAAAATCGCCGGGCGCATTGAATCGGTTCTGCAATTCGCCGAAGAATTCGGTGTCGATGTAGATCTTCTTGTCGGCGGGGCAGTAGAATGGCCCCATCGCCGATTGTGCGGCACCGCAGCCCGACTGGCCGTTGCGGCTGTAGAAGACGAGCGTGGTCGGCGTGTAGCGCTGGCCCGAAGCGGCGAAGATATCTGTCCATCTGCGTTCGGTCGAGCCGAGGACTTTGAGCGAGGTCCGCTGGATTTCCGAAAGCTGGCCGGGTGCCGTCTGTTCATGCGGTGCGCTCGTCGTCGCGCCGCCGCCCGAGATCAGCGAACCGATGTTGCCAAGCCCGCCGAAAACGAGCGCGACGAGGCCGAGCACGACCAGGCCACCGCAACCGAAGCGGCTGAAAACGAACGGAACGATCATGCCCAGCAGGCCGAGACCGCCGCCGCCGCCAAAGCCTGCGCGGCTGCTTCCCGGCGACTGAATCTCGAAATTGCTGCTTTCCTGTTCGTCGTCGAGGCGCATCATTCTCTCCCGTTGCGCCCGGTTTAGCGCAAACTTCGCCTTGGACAAGTTTGCTGCGATGCAATATAAGTAGGCGATGGCCGATGCCGATCCGAACTTGAGCAAAGTACGCCGGTCGGCCGCAATGCCGCTGCCCGATCAGGTCGCGCTCGTGCTTCAGGGCGGCGGCGCGCTCGGCTCGTATCAGGCGGGGATCTACGAGGCGCTCGTCGCCGCCGATATCGAAATCGACCGCGTGGCCGGGATATCGATCGGCGCGGTGAACGCCGCGATCATCGCGGGCAATCCGCCCGAGCGCCGCGTCGAGCGGCTGCGCACCTTCTGGGACCGGTCGAGCGCGGCACTGCCGAGCTTCCCGATCTGGCAGGACGATCTGTCGCGCGAAATCCTGCACATGTGGTCGGCCGCGATGGTTTCGGTGATCGGCGTTCCTGGCTTTTTCCAGCCGCGCATGATCCCACCGATCATGGCGATGCCCGGTACGCCCGAAGCACTGAGTATTTATGATTCGGCACCGCTCGCCGACACGCTCAATGAACTTGTCGATTGGGACCTGCTCAACGACGGGCCGGTGCGGATCGCGGTCGGCGCGGTCGAGATCGAGAGCGGCAATTTCCATTATTTCGACACACGCGGGGAGAAGCCCGAACGGCTCGACGCGCGCCACATCATGGCGTCGGGAGCGCTGCCGCCGGGCCTGCCGCCGGTCGAGATCGACGGCAAATATTGGTGGGACGGCGGTCTGGTTTCGAACACGCCTTTGCAGCATGTCCTCGACACGCAGGACGCGCCGCTGCTGGTGTTCCAGGTCGACCTGTTTTCCGCCTCCGACGTCCTGCCACACACGATGATGGACGTGATCGCGCGCGAAAAGGAAATCCGCTTTTCGAGCCGGACGCGGCAGGTGAGCGATGCCCTGCTGAAGCTGCGCACCGAGCGCGAGATGATCCGCAAGGTGCTCGCCAAACTGCCCAAGGACATGTGCGGCGATGCCGACGTGAAGGCGCTGGCCGCACTTGCGCAAGAGCATCCGGTGAGCGTCGTCCAGATGATCTATCGCGCCAATGCCTGGGAAGGCGGGGTGCGCGATTATGAGTTTTCAGGGCGGACGATGGCCGAGCATTGGGAGGCCGGGCGCGAGGCGGTTGCATCAACGATCATGAATTCCGAACTGATCGCGAGCAACATCGTCGACGGCAAGACCGCGGCGTTCGACCTTACACCGCGCTAGACGCGAGCGCGCATCGGCCCTAGTGTCTTAGTCATGCGCCACACCGGCGAGTCAGGGTTGCAGGAGTTTCAATGTCAAAAGTGCTTATCGTCGGGCTTTCGCTCGCGTCGTCGCTGCTCGCCACCACGGCGCTCGCCGCACCCGGCCGCCTGCCGACCGGGGTGACGCCGCTTTCGTACGACATCATGGTCGAGCCCGACGCTGCCAAACTGGCGTTCAGCGGCCGTGAGACGATAGCGATCAGCGTTGCCGCGCCGACCCGGACGATTACTCTGAACGCCGTTGACCTCGCAATCGCGAACGTCAGGCTCGACGGAACCACTGCAGCGACGGTCACGACCGATGCGGCGGCGCAGACCGCGACGTTTACCTTCGCCACGCCTGTCAAGGCCGGCAGTCACACGCTGTCGCTCGATTATTCGGGCAAGATCTATCAAGCCGCGACCGGCATGTTCGCGATCGATTACGACAATGTCGACGGGTCCAAAGACCGGATGCTCGCGACGCAGTTCGAGGCGCCCGACGCGCGCCGCTTCGCGCCCATGTGGGACGAGCCTGGCATCAAGACGCCGTTCAAGCTGACCGCCGTGTCGCCTGCCGGACAGACCGCTTTTTCGAACATGCCGGTCACATCGAAGGTGACCAATGCCGCAGGCAAGACCGTCTGGACCTTTGCCCAAAGCCCGAAGATGTCGAGCTATCTGCTGTTCCTGGGCATCGGCAATGTCGAGCGCAAGACGGTGATGGCGGGCAATGTCGAGATCGGCGTCATCACGCGCAAAGGCGTTGTCGATCAGGGCGATTATGCGCTCGCCAGCGCCAAGCGGATATTGGCGCACTACAACGACTATTTCGGAACGCCCTATCCGCTTCCCAAGCTCGATATGATTGCCGGGCCGGGATCGTCGCAATTCTTTGGTGCGATGGAGAATTGGGGCGCGATCTTCTATTTCGAGCGCGTCCTGCTTCAGGATCCGCGCCTCGCGACCGAGGGGCAGAAGCAGGACATCTTCAACGTCGTCGCGCATGAGATGGCGCACCAGTGGTTCGGCGATCTCGTCACGATGTCGTGGTGGGACGATCTGTGGCTGAACGAGGGCTTCGCGTCGTGGATGGCATCGAAGACGTCGGACGATCTCAATCCCGAATGGGGCGCACTGACGCAAAGTGTCGCGTTCGACCGGCAGGGCGCCATCGCACGTGACGCCCGCGTCACGACGCATCCGATCATCCAGCATGTCGAGACGCCCGACCAGATTTCGCAAGCCTTCGACGACATCACCTATCGCAAGGGCGAAGCGGTCATCCGCATGCTCGAAGCCGCGGTCGGCCCCGACGTGTTCCGCACCGGCGTGCGCAGTTACATGGCGAAATACAAATATGGCAACACGGTCACCGACCAGTTGTGGGCCGAGGTCGCGGCGGCAGCGGGCAAGCCGGTCAAGCCGATGATGGACAGCTTTACCACGCAGGGCGGTGTGCCGCTGATTCGCGTTGGCGAGCCTTTGTGCAGCGGCGGGCGGACGACGATGAGCTTGTCGCAGGGGCGCTTCGGCCTCGACGCCGGATCGAAAGCCGCTCGGACCTGGCTCGTTCCGGTGCGCATCGGCGACAACCGGCTGCGCGTGGCACCGACCAATATGATGGTTTCGGGTGCCACGGCAAAACCCGCGACGGTTCCGGGCTGCGGGTTACCTGTCGTGAACTTTGGCCAGAGCGCCTATTTTCGGGCGCTCTACAGCCCCGCTCATTTCGACAAGTTGCGCACCAGCTTCGCGACGCTCGGCACTGCCGATCAGGTTGGACTGATCGCCGATAGCTATGGGCTCGCCAACAGCAACGACGCGCCGGTCGAGCGCTATCTGTCGCTGATCGGGGGCGTGTCGCCCGACGCGTCGCCGCTGGTCTGGAGCGTGATCGCGGGCGAACTTGCCGGCATCGACCGCATGCTGACCGACGCGCCCGAACAGGCGGCGTTTCGCGCGAAGGCACGCGCGCTTCTTGCGCCGGTCTTCGCGCGCGTCGGCTGGGTCGCCAAACCGAACGAGGCGTCGGCTGACGCCTTGTTGCGCGAAGCGATCATCCCGGCGCTCGGCCGTTTCGACGATGCCGCGATGACCGCGCAGGCGACGACTTATGCCGAACAGAGCTTCCGCAACCCCGATTCGGTTCCGGGCGCAATCCGACTGCCCGCGATCGGCATTTTCGCCTACACCGCCGACGCAGCTCGCTGGGAAATGCTTCATGACAAGGCGAAGGCCGAGAACAGCCCGGTGGCCAAGCTGCTCTATTATCGCAACCTCGGCGCGGTCCGCGACAAGGGGCTGGCGCAGCGGGCGCTTGACCTGACGCTGACCGACGAAGTGCCGGTGCCGATACGCGGCAATGTCATCCAGGCGGTCGCGGGCCAGCATCCGGCGATGGCATTCGACTGGGCAGTCGCGCATGCCGATAACGTCAACGCGATGCTCGAGGCGAGCACACGGTCGGCCTTCATCGTGTCGTTGCCGAGCGGATCGGGCGATCCGGCGGTGGCGAAGCGGGTGACCGCTTATGCCGCCAAAGCGCTTCCCGCGGGGTCGCGCAAGCCCGCCGAGACGGCGGTCGCGGTGATCAACTATCGCGCCGCGCTGCGCACGCGACAGGCGGCGGCGATCGGCAAATGGGCAGGGGCGAACTGATGTTTCTCACCGGCAAGACAGCACTTATCACCGGGTCGACTTCAGGCATCGGGCTTGCTTATGCCAAGGCGCTTGCCGGGGAGGGCGCCAACGTCGTCATCAACGGTTTCGGCGATGCTGCCGCAATCGAGACCGAACGCGCCGCGCTCGAGGCGGCGAGCGGTGCGAAGGCGGTCTACAGCGATGCCGACCTGACCAAGGTCGACGTGATCGAGGAGATGATGACGATGGCGGCCGACACATTCGGCGGCGTCGACATCCTGATCAACAACGCCGGCGTCCAGCATGTATCGCCGGTCGAGGCGTTTCCGGTCGACAAGTGGAACCTGATCATCGCGCTCAACCTGACCGCGGCGTTCCACACCGTGCGGCTGGCAGTGCCTTACATGAAGGCGAAGAAATGGGGGCGGATCATTGCCACCGCCTCGGCGCATTCGCTCGTCGCGTCGCCCGACAAATCGGCCTATGTGACCGCCAAGCACGGCCTTGCGGGGTTTCACAAGACCGTGGCGCTCGAAACGGCGACCTTCGGTATCACCGCCAACTGCATTTCGCCGGGTTATGTCTGGACGCCGCTCGTCGAGGGGCAGATCCCCGACACGATGAAGGTGCGCGGAATGACGCGCGAGCAGGTGATCAACGACGTGCTGCTCGCGGGGCAGCCGACCAAGGCCTTCGTGACGCCCGAACAGGTCGCGGCGATGGTGCTGTTCCTGTGTCGCGACGAGGCGGCGTCGATCACCGGCGCGAACCTGTCGGTCGATGGCGGGTGGACGGCGGGCTAGGCCGCCAACGGTTCAGATTGTGATGGCGTTAGGCGACGCGGTTCGTGAATTTGTCGGGTGTTGCTAAACTTGTGCTCTTGCGCAGGCAGGAGCCTTGGAGGCTCGAGAGGTTAACCATTGACAAAGCTCCTGCTTTCGCAGGAGCACAGGGTTCAATTTGAGGGCCGTCAAGGCGGACTCAGAATATCCCCCGACGCGTTGACCGCTTCAGCGCGTCGGCTTTCATCTTTTCGCACGTCTCGATGATCTGCAGCGTATCGCGCTGGCGGTCGTTGGCCTTTTCGAGCTGCCCGGTCTGTTCGATGAACCCCTTCTGCCACGGTCGCGCGTCATCGTGCCCGTCGCCGAGTTTGGCGGGCTCGGGCAGGTCAGCGGTTGGGACGCCCCCCGCCCACGCTGTCGGCACCAGCCGGCTGCAGAAGCTTCCGACATCGGTCTGTATTGACAAAGGAGCGCATCCTGCAAGATTCGCGCAGAGCAACGTCGTTGCTGTCGCCTGCAGTCGCCTTCTCGATCGCATCGGTTCCCTCCTTCACGGTCTGGTCGGTCTGGCGGGCCTTGTCGGCGTTGTTGCCGACGGTCTCGACGGCGCTCTCTCCCGCCTTGATCCCGGCCTCGCCCTGCCCCTTGTCGACCTTCGACTGGATCGCGATCGCGCGATCATGCTGCCAGCGATTGTAGAAGAACATGCCGCCGAAAATCAGCGCGAGGCACAGCACGATGATGAGCGCGATACGGCTCGTGATACGGGGCATCGGCACGCCTTCCGTTTCGACTCGACGAGACGAATGAAGCGCGCAAATCGCCTATTTTGCAAGGATTAGGCGAAAACGCCGCCGCTTGTGGTTGCATAATGCGCCATCGCCATCGTCGTCAGCTGCGCGTTGACGCGGATGCAGCTCGGAAAGACGCTCGCGTCGGTGACCATGACGTTGGTTTTGCCGTGGACGCGGCAGGCGGGGTCGACGATGCCGAGCGCAGGGTCTTCGTTGATCGCGTTGCCTCCATGCGGGTGCGAGCTCGACAGGACGACATCGTCCGGTTCGCGCAGGCGTGCGTGCAGGAAAGCATCGATGTCCATGCCGGGCGTGATCGCGCCGCCGCGGGTCAGCGCGGGATAAACCTCGAGCGCGCCGCCGGCGAAGTGGACACGGACGAGCGCGCCGATCGCGCGGCGGATGAGCGGCAGGTCGGTTTCGGGGTCGAGCCTGAAGCTGAACTTGCTGCCGACGACGCGCCCCTTGCGGTCGGCTGGGAAAAGGATCCCCGCCGAGGCGAGACGCGAATAATTCGCCATCTTGCGGGCATGCTCGCCGAACCAGCCAGTGAGGAGCGTCGCCATGTTGAGCGGCGACTGGAAATGCGATTCGATCAGATAATCGCCGCGATCGACGTAGGTCGCCATCTGATCCTCGTTCCAGGTGCGCATCTCGCGCGGCATCAGCGCCGAGACGGGACTGGCGATGTTGAGCGACAGCCCCTCGCCAGTCCCCTCGATGCCGCTTGAAGCAAGGATGCGGCTCGATGCCATCGCGCCAGCCGCGACGACCACGCCTTCGGTCGCCTTGACCGTGCGCCGTCGCCCGTCGGCGAGGGTCAGTTCGACGCCGTCGGCGGTCTTGCCGTCGGCGCGCCACAGGATCCGCGACACGCGTGCCTCGCACA
The DNA here is from genome assembly GCA_965249015.1 of Sphingomonas sp. Taxonomy (GTDB): domain Bacteria; phylum Pseudomonadota; class Alphaproteobacteria; order Sphingomonadales; family Sphingomonadaceae; genus Sphingomonas_O. Next base: position 918,985 of record CBDFLB010000003.1, read on the forward strand.
ATATCTTTGCGCCCTTGCGGCGGGCGTCGATCAGATAGGACTGCGCCATCCCGTTCTTGCGGCCGTAAGGGCAGCCGGTATTGCAGTACCCGCAATAAGCACAGGCCGCGCCTGCCCTGCGCGGGCCGTAGTTCTTGCGAAACCACGTCGCGGGCGCGGCGTGATCGGCAGGGTCGGCCGATGCGGCGGCATAGGCGGCCCAACCATCGAGGATATGGCGCCCGTTGTTGCGCGCGCTGATCGGGTCGATCGCCTCGATGCCGAGATAGGATTCGACAGCCTCGTAGGCAGCGTCGAACCTTGCCTTGTCGACCGGCGCGCCGATGCTGGCCCATTTTTCGAGAACGTCGGGCGCATCCGGGTGAATCATTCCCGGCTGGTCGACGCGCAGCGCGATGCCGTTGTTGATGACCGTGCCACCGCCGACGCAATGCGCCTGGAAAACCACGAAGTCGTTGTCGCGGCTGGTCTGGATACCGCCGTCCTTGTACATCCGCGCAGTCATGCGGCGCTCTTCGTGGGTGATGCGCTGCGAGGGAAAATGCGGGCCGGCTTCGACGATCAGGACGTCATGGCCCTGCGCGGCGAGATTATGAGCGGCAACCGCACCGCCTGCGCCCGAGCCGATGACGATGATGCCCGCGCTTTGGGGGCAATCGTCGTGCGGGATAAGGTCTTCGTGCGTGAGGTCGCGGCCCTCGATGCGCGTGATCGGCACTTCGCCGGGTCCGCTGCGATCGCGGAATTTGGGCAGCGTGAACCCGATCTGGCGATAGATCGGGTTGTCGCGATTGTCGTCCTGCGTCACCCCGTCCCAGTGACCGTAATAGCCGGCGTAAACGACGGTGCGGATGCGCGCGAGGTCCTGGAGGAAGTCGATCTGCGTTTCCTGCAAGCGGCGGCGGATCAGGTCGGCACGTTCGGCGGGCGACTGCAGCAGGAACAACGGCCCGCCGAGCACGACGAAAACGGCAGTGATCAACAGGCCGATCTGCGCAGGCTTGTCGCCCTCGATCAAAGCGAACTGGGTCTGAATATTCTCGACGACCTGCCGCGGGCTGATTGCCATTTCGCTGTCGTGAAAAAGCGCTTCGGCAAATTTTTCGAGGATTTCGCATTTAACGGCGTCGAACGGCTGGCGCATGAAGTCCCCCCTGCTCTTGTGCGTCGCAATAATTCCGCGCAGTCTGTCATCAATGGCCAAGAAAGTCTTCGACGAAATCTGGGGGGACAGTCGCGATCGGCAATCGCGGGGTTGCTTTGCCGAACTCGGCCGCTGGATGGCAGAGACGCCGCAGGCCGAGCTCGCGCGGCGTCAGGCGTCGGCAGAGGCGACGTTCCGTCAGCTCGGCATAACGTTCGCGGTCTATGGCGACGATGATGCGGCGGAGCGCATCATCCCGTTCGACATCGTGCCGCGCATTTTCACCGCTTCCGAATGGGCCGGGCTTTCGGCGGGACTGATCCAGCGCGTCGAGGCGATCAACGCGTTCCTGACCGACATCTACGGCGCGCGCAAAATCCTCGACGACGGCATCCTACCGCCCGAGATTATTCTGACCAATCCGCAATTCCGACCCGAAATCGTCGGATCGGCACCGCCGCATAACATATGGTCTCACATCTGCGGCATCGACCTGGTGCGAACGGGGCCGGACGAATTCTACGTGCTCGAAGACAATGCGCGCACGCCGTCGGGCGTGTCGTACATGCTCGAAAATCGCGAGGCGATGATCCGCTTGTGTCCCGAACTGTTCCGCCAATATCAAGTCCTGCCCGTCGACAGCTATGGCGACATGCTGCTGGCGACGCTGCGTTCGGTCGCACCGGTCGGTGCGGGCACCGATCCGGTATGCGTGATACTGACCCCCGGGCGATTCAATGCGGCATATTATGAGCATAGTTTCCTCGCCGACAGCCTCGGCATCGAGCTCGTCGAGGCGGTCGATCTGGAGGTCGACGACGATTTCGTCTGGATGCGGACGATCACGGGGCGCGTCCGCGTCGACGTCATCTATCGCCGGGTCGACGACGACTACATCGACCCGCTCGTCTTCCGGCCCGATTCGATGCTCGGCATCCCCGGGCTGATTGCAGCCTATCGCGCGGGGCACGTCGCGATCGTCAACGCGCCGGGCACGGGGATTGCCGACGACAAGGCGATCTATAGCTATATGCCCGATATCGTGCGCTATTATTCGGGCGGCGAACCGCTGCTGCCCATCGTCGAGACGTGGCGCTGCCGCGAGCCGCGAGCGCTCAAATATGTCCTCGAACATCTGCCCGAAATGGTCGTCAAGCTCGTCGACGGATCAGGCGGTTACGGCATGCTCGTCGGGCCGACCGCGAGCAAAGCGGAAGTCGAGAGCTTCCGCGCTGCGCTGATCGCCGACCCGGCGCGCTACATCGCCCAGCCGACGCTCGCACTCTCGACAGTGCCGACGCTGTGCGACGAAGGCATCGCGCCGCGCCACGTCGATTTTCGGCCGTTCGTGCTCACTGGCACCAACGGCGTGAAGATCGTGCCCGGCGGGTTGACGCGGGTTGCGCTGAAGCCGGGTTCGCTGGTCGTCAATTCGAGCCAGGGTGGAGGGACGAAGGACAGCTTCGTTCTTGCCAACGACGGCGAGGGCTGATGCTCTCGCGCACCGCCTCTGCGCTCTACTGGCTCGGTCGCTATGTCGAGCGCGCCGAGTTCACCGCAAGGCTGGTCGAGGCCACCGTGCGGCTCGACGCGATGTCGACGCGGCCGGCAGGCGAGGCGGCGTGGGAAAGCGCGCTGGCGGTGATCGAGGCGGGTGACGCCTTCAAGGCGACGGGGGCGAAGATCAACCCGCGCAATGTCGCGCGCTTCCTGACGTTATCGACGACGCACGCCGGGTCGGTCGTCGCCTGCCTCGATCGCGCGCGCGACAATGCCAAGGCGGTGCGGACGGCGCTCAGCCGCGAAGCCTGGCAGACGATGAACCGCGCCTGGTTGCTGTTCCAGAACCGCACCAGTCCCGGCAATACCGAAGCGACGCTCGCGCTGGTCGACGAGGCGCAGGCCGAAACGCGCGGCTTCGAAGGCGCGATCGGACGGATGCTGCGCAATCCGGCGAGCTGGTTCATCCGCCTTGGCGCGACGATCGAACGCGCCGACAACACCGCACGGCTGCTTGACGTCAAATATCATATCCTGCTGCCCGAAGGCGAGCGCGTTGGCGGCACGGTCGACCGCGACCAGTGGACGACGATTTTGCAGACCGTGTCGGCGGTCAACGCCTACCGATGGCTGTATCGCGAAGGGCTGAAGCCCGCGCTCGTGACCGAGTTGCTGATGCTGCGCCGCGAATTGCCGCGTTCGCTCGCCGCCAGTGCCGAGGAGGTGGTGCTGCACCTGAACGCGCTCGGCAAGCAGACCGGCTTTCAGGGCGAGGCCGATCGGTTGGCGCGGCTGCGCCATGCCCGGCTCGGCGAAACGCAGATCGGGAGCGTCATGAAGCGCGGCCTGCACGAGTATCTCGAGGAATTCCTGACCGAAAACGCCGCCATCAATGCCGCCATCGCGCGCCAGTTCAGGTTTATCTGATGCGCCTCAGCATCGATCATCACACGATCTATCGTTTCAGCCAGCCGCAGGCGCGGGTGGTGCAGCTGCTGCGCGTCACGCCCGTCGATTACGCCGCGCAGACGGTGATCGACTGGCGGATCGACGTCGATTGCGACGCGCGGCTGCGCACCGGGCACGACGGCTTCGGCAACGCGACGACGATGCTCTATGTCGACGGGCCGATTTCGGAGATCGCGCTGACGGTGCGCGGGCAGGTGTTGACCGAGGACATGGCCGGGAAGGTCGAAGGACTCGCCGAAACCCTGCCACCGCTGTTCTACACGCGAAGCACTGTCCAGACCGCCCCCGACGCGCGCATCGTCGCGCTCGGTCGCGGCGTCGGCAGTTCGGACAGTCTCGAACAGGCGCACGCACTGAACGCGCTCGTCGGCAGCGCGATCCGGATCGTCGGCGGCCGGGGAACGCCGGGCCGCACCGTTTCCGACGTGCTTGAGGATGGCAGCGGCACCGTCCGCGACGCTGCGCATCTCCTCGTCGCAGTCGCTCGGGCTCAGGGGTTTCCGGCGCGAGTCGTCGCGGGTCACTCGCTGCACGGACCCGACAGCGGGGTCCGTCGTTCGGCGCACTATTGGGCAGAGCTGCACGTCAAGCGCATCGGCTGGGTCGGGTTCGACCCTTGCTCGGGCGCGAGCCCCGACGAAAGCTATGTCCGAGTCGCGGTGGGACTCGACGGATCGGACGTGACGCCGGTATCGGGAGCGCGGCGCGGCGGCGGCATTGAGGCGCTCGACGTCGACGTCCGAGTGGAGGCGGAACGATGACCTATTGCGTCGGATTGCTGGTGAAAGCCGGGCTTGTCATGATCGCCGACACGCGGACCAACGCTGGCATCGACAATATCTCGGTCTTCCGCAAACTGCATATTCTGGCCGAGAGCGAGGACAGGTTGATCGTCGCGGCAAGCGCGGGGAGCCTGTCGGTCTCGCAGTCGACACTGTCGATGATCGCCGAGGGCCTGCCCGGTACCGACGAAAGCGGCCTTCCGCGCACGGTGCTTACACAACCGACGATGTTCCGAGTCGCGCAGCTGGTCGGCGAGGCGCTGTCGAGTGCGCGGCACGCGGTCAGGCTCTCGCTCGAGGGCACGCGGATCAATCCCAATGCGTCGATGCTGCTCGGCGGGCGGATCGGTGACGGACCGCTGACGCTCTACCAGATTTATGCCGAGGGCAATTTCATCGAATGCCAGCCCGACGCGCCGTTTCTGCAGATCGGCGAACTGAAGTATGGCAAGCCGATCCTCGATCGCGCGCTGACCTGGGACTCGCCGCTCGACGAGGCGGTCAAGGTCGCGCTGATCTCTTTCGATTCGACCATGCGCTCGAACCTGTCGGTCGGCCTGCCACTCGACCTAATCGTCGTGCCCGCCGATCCCGATGCGATGACGATCCGCCGCCGTGTCGAGGCGGACGATCCCTATTTCGTCGAACTGAGCGAGACCTGGGGGCGCCTGCTCAACGAAGCGCGCACGCATATTCCCGATCCCCCGTTCGTGCCGGGCGAGCCGCGAGACTTGTCTTGCGAGGCGAAAGCCGGATAGCGGCAGCAGAGGCAAAGGGACAGGCATGGCCGGGCTTTGGTACGATGAAATGCATGTGGGGCAGGTCTTCGACCATGCAATTCGCCGCACCGTGACCGAAACCGACAACGTCCTGTTCAGTGCAATGACGCACAATCCGGCCGCGCTTCACCTCGACGAGGCCTATATGCAGGGGACCGAGTTCGGCAGCCGGATCGTCAACAGCTGTTTCACTCTCGGGCTGATGGTCGGTATCTCGGTGGGCGATACCACGCTCGGCACGGCGATCGCCAATCTCGGCTGGGACGAGGTGCGCTTTCCCGCGCCGCTGTATCCGGGCGATACCGTCCACGTCACGACCGAAGTGATCGACTTGCGCGAGAGCAAATCGCGGCCCGACGCGGGAATCGTCACCTTCCTCCATCGCGCATTCAGCCAGAACGACGAACTGGTTGCGTCGTGCAAGCGCTCGGGCTTGCAGCGCAAGCGGCCGGTCGCATGACGACACTGCGTTCGCTGCTTTTCATTCCGGGCGACAGCGAACGGAAGCTCGACAAGGTCGACGCGTGCGGTGCCGACGCCGTGATCCTCGATCTCGAGGACTCGGTCGCGCACGAGAACAAGAGCCGCGCGCGTGAACTGGTTGCCGGCTTTCTTGCGGCGCGGCCGGTGGCGGGGCGGACGACGGAGCTGTGGGTGCGGATCAATCCCGCCGACAGCGGGATGGCGCTCGCCGATCTGGTCGCCGTGACTGGCGGCGCGCCGTGCGGGATCGTGCAGCCCAAGATCAGCACGCCCGATGACGTGCGCACGCTGTCGAACTGGCTCGACGCGTTCGAGGCGCAGCATGCGCTGGCGGCGGGCTCGATCCGGATCATTCCGATCGTGACCGAAACTGCGGCCGCTCCCTTCCATCTCGGCGCGTTCGCGGGCGCGGGACTAACTCGTATCGCGGGGCTGACCTGGGGAGCGGAGGACTTGTCGGCTGCGCTTGGCGCAAGCACGAACCGCGACGAGACGGGCGTGCTCGCTTTCACGTATCGGATGGTGGGTTCGATGACGCTGCTTGCGGCGCACGCATGCGGCGTGCAGGCGATCGACGCGCTGCATGTCGATTTTCGCGACGACGAGGGGTTGCGGACGTCGAGCCGCGCCGCGCGCGCGGAAGGCTGGACCGGCCGCCTTGCCATTCATCCGGCGCAGGTGTCGGCGATAAACGAGAGCTTCGTGCCGTCGGACGCCGAGTTTGCGCATGCCCGCCGCGTGCTCGATGCGTTCGCGGCGAATCCGGGCGCAGGCACCGTCGGACTCGAGGGCAAGATGATCGACATCCCGCACCGAAAAGCCGCCGAGAAATTGCTCGCGGCCTACAAAGTGCCCTGAGCGAGTTCGACGACGTAAAGTTCGCCATCATAGTCGACGATGTAAAGATTGCCGCTTTGGTCAAGACCGAAGCTCGAAACGCTGTCGATCGTGCCGGCGACCGGCCGGAATGACGTGGTTCGCAATGTGAAGGCCGACGCGGCGATCGTGCGCCCTTGAACCAGTTGCGCGACGGGCACTGACCAGATGTTGCCGCTGACGAAATCGGCAAAAATATATTGGCCGGTCAACGCTTCGACGGGGCCGCGATAGACATAGCCGCCCGTGGTCGAGTTACCCTGCAACGGCCCGGCACCATGGCCGTATTCGGCGACGGGATTTGTGAAGCCCGTGCTGATCGCGCCGCCAAGGTAAGGTTCGGTGCCTTCGCGGCGGTTCCAGCCGAAATTTAATCCATTCGCGCCAAACGGTACCAGGTCGATCTCCTCAATGGAATCCTGCCCGACATCACCGATATACAGGTTGCCGGTCGTCCGGTCGAAACCTGCTCGGAACGGATTGCGCATGCCGATCATCCAGATTTCGGGCGCGCCGCCCGTGCTGGCATAGGGATTGGTCGCGGGAATCGCATAATCGCGTAAAGGGTCGGCCGGATAGATATCGCGCGTCGGATCGATCCTGAGCATCTTGCCGAGCAGCACGTTCGAATTCTGCGCATTACCGCCGGGATCGCCGCTACCGCCGCCATCACCAACGCCCAAGTAAAGGTTTCCGTCGGGTCCGAAATCGAGCCAGCCGCCGTTGTGATTGCTGAATCCTGGGTGTGGGATACTGATGATGACGTCAGACGTTGCCGGATCGAGACGGTCGCGCGTGCCCGCCGCGGCCTGGAATTTGCGGACTTCGATCGTCCCGGTCGGATTCGTGACATAAGCGTAGGCGGTGCCGCTCGTCGCATAGTTCGGCGCGAGCGCGAGGCCGAGCAGGCCGCGCTCGCCATCGGTTGAAATCGTGCCGCTGACGTCAAGGAAGGGTACGGGATTGATCGCGCCGGTGGCGGGCGTGACGATCCTTACCAAACCGCCCTTCTGAACGACCAGCACACGCCCCGACCCGTCGGTTAGCGCGGTTAGATAAAGCGGCGCGCTGAGCCCGGTCGCGACGCGACGGACTTGGAACGCGTCGTTTCCGGCATTGATCACGGTGATGGCCACGTCGATCGTTACCGTCGCCGTGCCGTCGGACACACTGACCTGAACAAGATAAACATTGTTCTTATCGGCATCGATCGGGGCTTCGAAATCGGGCGGCGTCACGAATGACAGCGCCCCCGCCGCAGTGATCGCGAACGCCGCACGATCGGCACCGCCCGCAATCGCATAGCTCAAGCTATTGCCGTCGGGGTCGGTCGCAACCGCAGTGTAGACGGTGCTTACGGTATTTTCGGGGACGCTGACCCCCATCGCTGAGATGAACGCCGGCGGACGGTTGGCTGCGGGAGGCGGCGACGGCGTGTTGTCACCACCACAAGCCGCGAGCGGGATAGCCAGCACTGCCGTGCATGAAGTCAGTCGAAAAGCCATGAATCGTCTCTCTTTGCTGACCCAACTCCTGATCTCTCTTATGGTTGCGGGGTACCCGGACGACCGGTAACACAGCGTGATGCCGGCGCTGCTTATCTTCGGTCTGGGTTACACGGCGGCGCGGATTGCGAAGCGAGTGCGGGCGATGGGCTGGACCGTTGATGCAACGGGGTCGCGCGGCAATGTCGCGTTCGACGACGCGGCGAGCGTGCGACTGATCGCTGCGCAAGCGACGCACATTCTTTCGTCGGTGCCGCCGCTTGTCGACGGTGACCCTGTCCTCAATGCTTACGCGCAAGTGCTCGATGGGCGATGGCTGGGCTATCTTTCGTCGACGGGCGTCTATGGCGACACGGGCGGGGCGTGGGTCGATGAAAGCGCGCCGGTTCGGGGCCGGCGTGAAAGCCGCAACGCCGCCGATGCCGACTGGCTGACGCGTGGCGCGCATGTTTTTCGCCTTCCCGGAATCTACGGACCTGGACGCTCGGCGCTCGATCGTGTGGCGTCGGGAGACGCACATCGCGTCAACCTTCCCGGGCAGGTGTTCAGTCGCGTCCATGTCGACGATATCGTCGCCGGCGTCGTCGCCGGGTTCGACGGGCCGCCCGGCGCGTACAATCTGAGCGACGATGCACCGTGCGACCAGAATGCCGTCGTCGCTGCGGCTGCGGCGCTGCTGAATGTCGATCCGCCGCTGTTCGTGCCGCTTGAGCAGCTCTCGCCGATGGCGCGCAGCTTCTATGCGGAGAACCGCCGCGTGGCGAACGGCAAGGCGAAGCGGCTGCTGGGCTGGACGCCGCGCTATCCAGACTTCGGGGCGGGCCTGCGCGCGCTCAGCGCGATCAGCAGGCCGGCGATCGCGACCGCGCCGCCCCCCGCAGCGAGCGGCGACCAGCGATAATCCTCGACGACGGTCGAGATCAGCATGGCAAGGATCGGCGTCAGCACGCCCGAATAGGCGGCACGCGCCGGACCGACCTCGCGGATGACGCCGAAATAGCAAGTGAAGGCGACCGCGCTTGCCATCACGCCGAGATAGACGACGCCGCCGATATAGGTCGCTGTCGGCTCGACCACCGGCGCGCCGACGGTGAAGACCGCGACGATCGCGTTGACGGCCGCACCCCAGACCATGCCCCAGGCGAGCGTCGAGGCCATCGGCAACGCCTTGCCCTGGGCCGTCCCCTGCATGATGTTTGCGGCCGAAGCGCTGAACACGCCGAGCAGGGTGAGGACGACCCCTGTCAGCGTCGCGCGCGGTCCGGCACCATCGACGCGGAGTTCCTGTGCGATCAGCATCGCGACGCCGGCGACCGCCACGAGCGATCCGGCGAGGAACCGGGGCGACAGGGGCTGCTTCAGGAAGACGCGCCCCAGCACTGCATTGGGCACGAGCAGGAGCGCGAAAAGCACCGCAACGAGGCCCGAGGTGATGTACGCCTCGGCGCGGTAGACGAAATTGAAGTTCAGTACGAACTGCGCAAAGCCGAACAGCGCAGCAAAGACTTGTCCCTGTCGGCCGATCCGGAACGGCGCACGCACGAGCTTTGCGTACGCGAACATGGCGATCGCGCCGATCGCAAACCGGTATGCGACCGACCAGGTCGGCGGAACGATGCCGAGCTGGCCGCGGATGACGATCCATGTCGTTCCCCAAACCATCGTGGCGATCGCAAAGGGTATCAGAATCTGGGGGCGCAGGATTGGCGCGGTGCTCACAATGTGCGCAATGCCGTTGCCAACGCATCGATGTCGGCCTGCGGCTGATCCCACGATACGACGAAACGTGCCTCCGCCTCCGCCCAGTCGTAAAAGTCGAACCCGCGCGCTCGCAAGTGCGCAGCCTCGTCGCGCGACATTGCAACGAAGACTTCGTTCGCTTCGGCCGGGTGAAGCAAGCGCATGCCCGCGGCTGACGCGATCGCCGCCGCGCCCGCGTTCGCCGCGCGTGCGTTGGCGAGCCAGCGGTCATCGTCGAGCAGCGCATGGATTTGCGCCGCGAGATAGCGACCCTTCGACTGGAGGTGCCCGGCACGCTTGCGCCGGGCGCGGATTTCCTCGGCCAGCGAAAAGTCGAAGAGGATGAGCACCTCTGCCGAAAGCCCACCGTTCTTGACAAAGCCGAAGCTCAGCGCCGCGACGCCTGCACGCCAGGTCAGTGCAGCGGGGCTGTCGCTGCTGTAGACGACGGCATTGGCGAAGCGCGCCCCGTCGACGTGCAGGCGCAGCCCGCGCGAACGCGCAACCGCGCCGATCGCGGCAACTTCGGCGGCGTTGTACGTGCAGCCATATTCGGTCGCATTGGTGATCGATAGCGCTGCCGCCTGCGTCCGGTGGACGTCGGCGGCGATGGCATCAAGGCTTGCTTCGATGGACGCGGGCGTGAGTTTTGCGCCATGTCCGTCGGCAAGCAGCAGTTTTGCGCCGCCCGAATAGAATTCGGGGGCACCGCACTCGTCGTTCTGAATATGCGCATCATTATGGCACAGGATCCCCCGATATGGTGGGCAGATCGCCGCCAGCGCGAGCGCATTCGCTGCGGTCCCAGTCGCAATCCAGAGCGCTGTCACGTCGGTCTCGAACAACGTCGAGAAGCGGGCGTCGAGCGCAGTGCTCCGTTCATCGCCGTCATAGGCGGTGTCGACACGGTTCACGCGTGCCATCGCGTCGAGAACGGCGGGATGAGCCGCCGCTGCGTTGTCGGAGAAAAAGCGCACGCGCCGCCATTGCGGTGGGTGCGCGCGGTCGTCAACCAGCGCTACTGATCGGGTATACCGATGGCAGACAATCAAAAAATAGATTCATGCGATCAGTTAGTACGTGATACGAGAGCGACAGGCGTCATTTCAGCCATACCCTCGCCCAATCCGAGGGTCGCAGGTGGTCGGGACCTTTCCCCCTTTGGGTCCCGGCCATTTGCATGTCTGCCGACGAGCGCCTCTCCCGTGAAATCGTCGTCGATTGAGGTTGCGGAGACGGCGAAACAGGCCGAAGCGGTTTGGCGGAGAGCGAAAAGTTGAGCAACTACCTGCCCTCGCTGCGCCAGTTGCGTTACCTGGTCGCGCTGCACGAGCTTGGTCATTTCGGTCGCGCGGCGGACGCCAATTTCGTGACCCAATCGACATTGTCGGCCGGGATCGCCGACCTTGAACGGCAGCTCGGCGTCGTGCTCGTCGAACGGACGCGACGATCGGTACGCTTTACGGCGATCGGCGAACAGCTCGTCGAACGCGCCCGTCGCCTCGTGCGTGGTGCCGAGGACCTGACCGAAATCGCGCGCGCGGCGAGCGAGCCGCTGACGGGTGAGCTTCGCTTTGCGATCATCCCAACGATTGCGCCCTTCGTTCTCGCCCGGATCGTGCCGCAAGTACGCGCTGATTGGCCTCAGCTGGCCCTTTTCGTACGCGAGATGACGTCGGCGCTGGCGTGCGAGGCGCTTCAGCGTGGACAGGTCGACTGCGTCCTGCTCGCGCTGCCCTTTACATGCGGCGATGTCGAGGAAGCCGTGCTCGCGACCGACCGGCTGCTGCTCGCGACCTCTGCGGTCGACAAGCCGGCTTGCATTCCGGTGACCGACGATGCGATCGACATGGATCGGCTGCTGCTGCTCGAGGATGGTCACTGCCTCAGCGACCATGCGCTTACCGCATGTGGTCGCATCGGCCCGCTCGATCCGGCACCGATGCTGTGCACGTCTCTGCACACACTGGTGCAGATGGTCGATCAGGGGCTGGGGCTGACGCTGATCCCCGAGATGGCGGTGGAAGCCGGAATTCTCGAGAATACCGGGGTGAATGTTCACGCGATCGCGAGCGAAGCTGCGGCGCGCCGCATTGCGCTGGTCTGGCGTCGCGAAAGCGCGCGCGCGCCTGAATACCGCCTCCTCGCCGGGTCGATCGTCGCTGCGTTGCCCGTTCGCAAAACATGTGTCGGACATGAAAGGGAAGTGACGTCATGAAGCTCGGTCGGCTCAATCACATCGGCGTCGCGACGCCCTCGATCGACGCCAGTATCGCGCACTGGCGTGACATCATGGGCGCGACGACCATTCACGATCGCTTCGACCTCCCGGCACAGGGTGTAAGCGTCTGCTTCGTCGATGCGCCCAATGCCCAGATCGAGCTGATCGAGCCGCTCGGACCCGACTCGCCGATCCATGGCTTCCTCACCAAGAATCCGTTGGGCGGGCAGCATCATGTCTGTTTCGAAGTGCCCGACATCGCCGTCGCAAAGGCCGCATTCGAAGCGATGGGCAAACGCGTGCTCGGCGCACCGCGCATCGGCGCCCACGGCACGCCGATCTTTTTCGTGCACCCAAAGGATATGGGCGGCATGCTGACCGAGATCATGGAAACGCCAAAGCACGCCACGACGCCTGCCCTTTCAGCTGTCGAAAAATGACGCAGCGTCGGGGCCTGACTACGGCCCGCCAAGGCTAGCCCCGCGCGCACCCCAGCGCCGCTGCGTCCATTGCCGTCGCTGCGCCCCTGAGCGCGTAGGTCTCCGCGAAGCCCGCGCCGGTCGCGGCGCGGGTGGCGATGCTCATGGAAGGAGCGCTGCGCATCGCGGCGACGATCGCTGCGTCGATGCGCGGCTCCGGGGCCCAGACATCGGCCCCGCCCGCGACCATCGCGAAGCGCCGGTCGCCGACCGTCAGCGTCACCGGCGCGCTGGCGAGTTTCTCGCGGCCGAGGCGGATATGCACTTGGCCGCGCACGCGCGCCCGGGGCCATGTTGCGACGCTGGCGAAAGGGCGCCATTTGCCGCCGCCGCCGCGCACCGGCTGCGCAATCGCAAAGCAGCGCGCGGGATCGTCGTCACGGAACGCGCCCCAACGATCGAAGGTACCAAGCGACGTCCGCGCCGCGCAAGCCGGCCCCGCGGTCAGGAGGACGGCCGCGACCATGATGCGCACTTTAATTATGACCGAACCCCTCGACGACCACCGTCTCGCGCCCGGCTTCGATCATCGCCACCGACCCTTGCGGCAGGCGTGGCGCGACGATCGTGCCGCACGCCGGATGCGCACGGCCCCCCACCAGCAGGCCGCGCAGCACCTGGCTCGATCCACCGTGCATCACGATCAGGCGGTCGGCATCATTCCGCTGTTCGGTCAGCCAACTCGTCAGCCGCGCGGCGACGTCGGCATAGGTTTCTCCATCGGGCGCCGTCCGCACGAAAATATCACGCTCGGCATCGAAGATCGGCCCCTGTTCGGCCTCGATATCCGCATAGCGCAGCCCATCCCATCCGCCCATGCCGATTTCGGACAGGCGTTCATCGGTGGCCGCGGCGTGCCAATCATGTCCGATATGTTCGGCGATGACCGCGAGCGTCTGAAGCGCGCGACCGGTGGGCGACGCCGAGAGTTGCAGCCGCGTATCGGAAGAAAGGATCGCGGCCAGTCCTGCACCCATCGCCTCGGCCTGCGCGAAACCCGTACGCGTGAGCGGCGTGTGGACGAGATCGCCCTGCATGCGCCGCGCCGCGTTAAACACCGTTTCGCCATGACGTGCGATGAAGGTCCGGCCGCTGAGCATGATCGCCCGCGTCCATCGGCGGCGCGCCGCGCTTTTGCAATGATCTTTGCGGGCGGACGCTTGCTCCGCACGCTTTTTCGCGCCATGTGAAGCGCACACGGCAGACGACCGAGGACGCGGGGGTTTTAAGCGATCATGAAGGCGACCATCGAACGCGCGACCCTGCTCCGCAGTCTTGGCCATGTCCAGTCGGTCGTCGAGCGTCGCAACACGATCCCGATCCTGTCGAACGTGCTGATCGAGGCACTTGACGGCGGCGGCATCCGGATGATGGCGACCGACCTCGACCTGCAGATTCTCGACACCGTCGATGCTCAGGTCGAACAGGCCGGCGCGACGACGATTTCGGCACACACGCTGTTCGACATCGCGCGCAAGCTTCCCGAGGGCGCGCAGGTCTCGCTGGCCGCTGCCGATGGCAAGATGGCGATCAACGCGGGCCGTGCGCGCTTCAACCTGTCGACGCTGCCGCGCGACGATTTTCCGATCATCGCCGAAGGCGAATTGCCGACGAAATTCGAGCTGCCGGCCGCGACGTTGCGCCAGATCATCGACAAGACGCGTTTCGCGATCTCGACCGAAGAGACGCGTTATTATCTGAACGGAATCTTCCTGCATATCGCCGACGATGCGCTGAAAGCGGCGGCAACCGACGGCCACCGGCTGGCGCGGGTTACGGTCGCCAAGCCCGACGGTGCCGACGGCATGCCCGACGTGATCGTTCCGCGCAAATGCGTCGCCGAACTGCGCAAGCTGCTCGACGAGGTCGACGGCGGGGTCGAAGTGTCGCTGTCGGCGACCAAGATCCGCTTCGTGCTCGGCCATGCCGTGCTGACGTCCAAACTGATCGACGGCACCTTTCCCGATTATTCACGCGTCATCCCGACGGGCAACGACAAGATCCTGCGCATCGATCCCAAAACGTTCATGCAAGGGGTCGACCGCGTCGCGACGATCGCCAGCGAAAAGACGCGCGCCGTGAAGATGGCGCTCGACAAGGACAGGATCACGCTGTCGGTCACCAGTCCCGAAAACGGTACCGCGTCCGAAGAAGTGCCTGGCGATTATAGTGCAGCCGGGTTCGAGATCGGCTTCAACGCACGTTATCTGATGGACATACTGGCGCAGGTCGAAGGCGACATCGTCGAAGTTCATCTCGCCGACGCAGCCGCCCCGACGCTGCTTCGTGAGAACGACAAGTCGCAAGCGCTCTACGTGCTCATGCCGATGCGGGTTTGACCGACCGTTAGCCTTTGCCCGCGGGAGAAAGCGCAGCGGCCTTGTGCGCCGCACGCTTGCCGTCGTCGGTCTCGACGATAAACTCGGGGTTTTCCTTGCTCGCTGCGACTTTATGCCCCTTGATCGTCGTCGGGCTGGTCTGCTTCTTGACGACTTTTCCCGTCGCCGAACCGCCGTGTGATTTCCAGCTGACCTTGTCGCCCGTCTTGGGTTCGTCCTTCATCGTCGTCTGCCTCGCTTGCGTGTCGTGACTAACTCACCATTGCCTGAAGGGTTTCAAGCCGGTCGGCTTCGGCGGCGGGTTTGTCGGTGCGGATGCGGTGGATGCGCGGGAAACGCATGGCGACCCCCGACTTGTGTCGCTTTGAAAGATGAACCGAATCGAACGCGACTTCGAGAACCATCGTCTTTTCGACCTCGCGCACCGGTCCGAACTTGGCGACCGTATTCTGCCGAACGAAGCGATCGAGCATTTTCAGTTCGTCGTCGGTGATCCCGGAATAGGCCTTGCCGACGGGGAGAAGCTCGCCGCCTTCGTTCCAGCAGCCAAAGGTATAGTCCGAGTAGAATGACGAGCGTTTGCCGTTGCCGCGCTGTGCATACATCATCACGCAATCGGCGGTGAGCGCGTCGCGCTTCCATTTGTACCACATGCCGGTGCGGCGGCCCGTGACATAGGCGCTGTCGCGGCGCTTGAGCATCACGCCTTCGATCGCCGCATCGCGGGCACCCGCTCGCACCGTTTCGAGCGCGTCGAAATCCGCAGCCTCGATCACTGCCGAAATGTCGAAGCGCGTCGGATCGAAGCGCGGCATCACCGCCTCGAGCCGGGCGCGACGATCGGTCCACGGCAGTGCGCGGACATCGTCGATGCCGTCGAGCAATATGTCGTACAGACGCACGAACGCAGGAAAGTCCGCGAGCATCTTGGTCGAGACGATCTTGCGGCCGAGCCGCTGTTGCAACGCGTTGAAACTCGCTGCCCCCCCGCCTTCCTCGAGAATGCCACCCTGAAATTCGCCTTTGACGAGAAGCTCGCCGTCATAGACGCCGGGCACATTGACTGCGGATGCAACGTCGGGAAAGCTGCCCGTAACGTCGTCGCCGGTTCGGCTGAACAGGCGCGTCCGGGGCCGACCATCCTTGACGACATGGACAATCTGCACGCGGATACCGTCCCATTTCCATTCGGCGGCATAGTCCGCAAGGTCGACGCGTAGATCTTCGAGCGGATGTGCGAGCATGAAGGGGCGAAACACCGGCGTGTCGGCGGCGGTCGGCTGCGGGCTGCGCCCTTCGGCCCAGTCGAACAGCGCTGCGTAGGGCGGCGCGATCCCGTGCCAGACTTCCTCGACCGCCTCCACGTCGAGGCCGAACGCATTGGCGAGCGCGGTTTTGGCAAGCCGCGACGACACGCCTGCGCGAAGCGCGCCGGTTGCCATCTTCAGGAGCGCAAATCGTTCGTCGGCTTCGAGCCGATCGAGATAGTCGGCAAGTACCGCCCCGGCATCGGCACGCGAAAGCGTCATCAGCCGCGCGACGACCGCGCCGAGCGAAAGGTCCGCCACGCCAGCAACAGCACGCGCGGGCCACAAGAGCGCAACCGTTTCCGCGCTGTCGCCGACATAATCGCGGCTCATCCGATACAGGACGGGGTCGACGCGATCCTCCACCAGCGCCCGGATCAGCGCCGGTTTGACCGCGGGCAAATCGAGTCCGCCGGTCAACGCCGCGAGCGCCCAGCCACGATCGGGATCGGGCGTCGCTTTGAGATAATCCCCGATCAGCCGCAGCTTTGCATTGCGGCTGCGCGTGTAGATCAGGCGGTCGAGTAGATCGGCGAAAGCGCGCATGACCCCGTTTAGTTGGTTTGCGCCGCCTCGAACAGGAACCAGGCGCGCTGTTCGGCAGCGTCGGTCCATTCGTCGATCACCGCCGAGGTCGCATTGTCCTTGGCCTCGTCGGCAAGGTCCTTGGCCGCGCGCAGACGCTCGATCAGTTTCAGATTGTCGTCGCGCAGTTCGGCGAGCATTTCGGGCGGCGACACGAAGTCGGCGTCGTTGTCGTTCAGCGACTGATGACGCGACACATCGCCGATCGACCGCAACGTCACGTTGCCGGTTTTGCGGATACGTTCGGCGATAAGGTCGGTGGTCTCAAAGATCTGCGTCGCCTGATCGTCGAACAAAAGGTGATAATCGCGGAAATGCGGGCCCGACACGTGCCAGTGGAAATTCTTGGTCTTGAAATAGAGCGCGAAACTGTCGGCAAGGATGCCGTTCAGAGCGTCGGCAACGCTCGTCACCGCATTGGTTGGAAGGTCGGTGGGGGTCTTCAGCTTGCCCTTCGGAGTTTTCGCCATCGCATGTGCCCTTTTGTGAAACCGCGACCGTTGAGCATCGGCGCGCGCCGACAGGTCCCGTCCAAGCGCATTTGGGGAATGATCAGAGGAGGCGCAATGCCCAGAGCGCCGAATAAAGTCCGGTGGTGGCAAGCACGACGGCGGCACCGATCCGCAGGCGGGCAAGAATTCCGGGCAACGCAAAGGTGCTGATGGCGATCGCCCCAAGGAAACCGAACAGCGCACCGAACATGGCCCCGCCCGGTCCACCCTTCCAGGCGGCAAAGGCAAAGGTGAGAAAAGCGACGTTGCTACGCCACATGAACGCGAGGATCGCGTAAAAGCCCGACGGCGTCGTACTGCCATCCGGGTCGACATTGCCGCGCTGTCCCCAAGCGGCGGCGAGGAGCGCTAGACCGAGCAGCAGCGCGCGTGCGCGGTCGGTCATCGTCGGCGCGACGATCGAGCCGCCGACCGCCGCGAGCGCCACCGTCATCGCCAGGACGCGGTCGCCCCATCCGTAGCGCGGCAGGCGGAGCGCCACCTGGCTTCGGCCGCCGATTTCGGCAAGCAGAACCGCGATAAGGGTTGGGATCAGGCCGTTCACTTCGGCCTAGCCGTGCAGGCGTAACCCTACCGAGGCAAGATAGGACTGTGCGACTGCAGGATCGGCACTGTCACAGCCGACGGCATCGCTCATCGCTTCGAGGAAGGGCAGCGCCATGATCGCGCCGCCGGACCGGGCAATGGCGTTTTCAAGCCCGCGCGCGAGGTCGATAAGCGGGCGCATGTCGTTTTCGCAGGCAATGCGCCGGATCTGGTCGACGGCGGCGGCTAGTCTCGATGCGTTCATATGCGGCAATTCGCGGGCCAGCCGGTCGATATGTTCGCAAAGCGCGGTCCGCATTGCCAGCTTCGCCTCTCCGCCCAATGTCATTTCCGGCCCCACCCCTGATGATGCGAAGATTGCACCGAAAATGGTTAACGGCCGGTTAGCGTACGGCGATACTTGACTTCGGCGGCCGCAGACGTCACTGCCCGGCGCTTCCCGATTTCAGCAGATTCGAAAGTCAAAGGTCATGGCAAAGCCGACCACGGTCAAGATCAAGCTCGTCAGCACCGCCGACACGGGCTTTTACTACACCACCAAGAAAAACCCGCGCAGCCCCAACACGACCGAAAAGATGGTCATGCGCAAATACGACCCCGTCGTGCGCAAGCATGTCGAGTTCAAAGAGGCCAAAATTAAGTAGGCAAAGCCTGACCGACGGCGCGGCTTTGCCACGACGCTCCGCCTAACCGATGAGCGGACTCACCAGCCCTTCGACCGTTTCGATAAACCGCATCAGCGAAATCGGTTTGGAAACATAGGCATCGGCTCCCGCGGCGCGGATGCGCTCCTCGTCGCCTTTGCCGGCATAGGCGGTCACCGCCATGATCGGGATCGCCTTCAACTCATCGTCGGCGCGCACCGCCTGCGTCAATTCGAGCCCTGTCACATGCGGCATCTGAATGTCCATCACGATCAGGTCGGGCGCAAACGCGCGCGCACGGCTGATCGCCTCGCGCCCGTCGCGTACCGCCTCGGCATCGTAATCATGCGCGCGCAGGAGATCGCAGAATAAGCGCAGGTTCAGTTCGTTGTCCTCGACAACGAGTATCTTCTTTGCCACGCGTCCGCTCTCGTTCGGCATGGATGGCGGATTAGGCGATGAGCGGTGATGATACAAATGATGCGCACACGCTTGCGTTGAACGCGCTCGTCTGGGTGCTGCACGAGCCCGACCGCGCCGACCGCTTTCTGGCGCTGACGGGGCTTGCGGGCGACGATATCCGCGCGCGGATCAACGATCCCGCGTTGCTCGACGGCGTCATCGCCTTCCTTGAGGCGCACGAACCCGATCTGGTCGCGTGCGCCAGGACATTGGACGTCGAACCCGCCGTCTTGCTCGGCGTGCGCGGGACGCTGGGGCGTTGACTCGGCCTTTGCTGATTACCGACTGCGACGAAGTCCTGCTGCACATGGTGAGCCACTTCGGCGACTGGGTGCGTGATGTGAAGGGCTATGATTTCGATCCGCAGGGCGGCGATTTCTCGAACACGCTGAAGCATCGCGGGACGGGCGCGGCAGTGGCGCGCGAAGATGTGTGGCCGCTGCTCGACGGCTTTTTCGAAACCGAAATGCACCGCCAGACTTTGGTGCCCGGCGCGCGCGAGGCTTTGGACCTCTTGTCCAAGCAGGCCGACATCGTCGTGCTCACCAACCTCGGCCACCATTTCAACGCCGCGCGCGCGGTCCAGCTGACCGGCCACGGCATCACTCACCGCGTCGAGACCAACCAGGGCGGCAAAGGCGATCCCGTCGCGCGCCTCGTCGCCGAATTTGCGCCGAGCGTGACGGTGTTCGTTGATGACCTGGCGCATCATCATACGTCGGTCGCCAAACACGCGCCCGACGTGTGGCGGCTGCACATGATTGCCGAGCCGCTCATCGCCGGGCGGACGCCCGCGGCGGCGGATGCGCATGCGCGGATCGATGATTGGGGGGTTGCGGTTGAGTGGATAGAGGGGAGGTTTAACGGCCCCAACTCGTCACCGCTAGCTTAGCCCTGGGTCCCACTTTTTGATCACATTCAGTCTGCAGACATACCGGGTTGCGGATGTAACAAGCGCCCAGTTTCCTGCCGATACTTGATGCCGAAAAACATTTCTCTGTCGGCAGCAGTGGTAAGTTCGAAGTTCGCTTCGTCATCTACTTTTGCATAAAGAGGATCGAGTGGGAACGGCGTGCTGGTCATGAAGTTTTTCTGACAACCTCTCACCAAAAGTTCATACTCGGTCAGATGATTGATTGCCACGTCGAACGATGCCTCACGATCTGGTGGGGCGGCTTCCGAAAGCAGTTTGGCGACCTGCAGAAGATTCTGATAAATGCGTCGCGACAGTACGTTAGCAGCGTGAGTTCGAAGTGCGTTTGCGTCAGCCCTTTTGCCGGCATCGGGGCCGCGATGTGCTATGACTAGAATGTAGTTAGCAAAAGCTAGTTTGAGCGCTGTCATTTCAAGAAAAGGCGCGAGGTCGGAGCGGTCTTTGACTGAGGTTCTCGGACTTCGATCAACCATCGAAGACTTCAGAAATTTTTGCCATTGCTTGCTGCATTCGGCGAAGCGGATTGCGACGATTTCATTGCCTTCGTCTGTCTTGTTTCGCCCGAAACTCTCGGCGGCAATAGGTGGATTGCCGACATCCTTTTCAGTTTTCGATTTTGTCGAAAACGCCACAAACAGCATACCTGCTACGAGGGCCGTCGCGATAATCCAATGAGACTCTTCTAGCCCTTCGGAGTTGATCTCAGACCCCAGCATCAGAGCAATGACAGCGGCTGCAGCAATAAGTAGGTTGCGTTGTAAGGTGTTGATTATCATAGGCTGCACATCTCGGAACTTAACCGCCCCACCGCCCGTTCCCGCCCGATCAACGGCAGCAACGCCGCCATGTCCGGCCCGTGATCGCGGCCGGTCAGCGCGCGGCGGAGGGGCATGAAGAGGGCTTTGCCGGTGCGGCCGGTTGACGTCTTGAGGGCGTTGGTCAGCGCGTGCCACGGGTCGGCGCTCCAATCCAACCCCGCCGCAAGCGCTGCCGCTTCGGAGAGGAAGGCGGCGTCTTCGGGGGCGTGCGCCACGTCGACCGGCCCTTCGATGACGTGCCACCAGTCGGCGACATCGGCGATGGTCTTGAGATTGGGACGAACAGCTTCCCATGCCGCGGCGTCCATCTCCGTGGGCAAGCGGTCGGCGACCGCATCATAGGGCAGATGGTGGACGATCTTGGCATTCAGCGCTTCGAGCTCGGCCATGTCGAAGCGCGCGGGCGCGCGGCCGAACCGGTGGAAGTCGATAGTGTCGATCAGCGGCTGCACGTCAGTGACAGGCTCGACCGGATCGCTCGTGCCCAGCCGCGCGAGTAGCGCCAGCAACGCCATCGGTTCGATCCCCGCCTGACGCAACTCATCGCAGCCGAGCGCGCCGAGGCGTTTCGATAACTTGCCTTCGCTCCCCGTCAGCAGGGCTTCATGCGCAAAACGCGGCGGGGCGGCCCCCAGAGCGCCAAACATCTGAAGCTGCGTCGCCGTGTTCGAGACATGATCCTCACCGCGCACGACGTCGGTCACCCCCATGTCGATGTCGTCGATGACGCTGGGCAGCAGATAGAGCCACGAGCCGTCGGCGCGGCGGACGATGGGGTCGGGCATCGTGGCGGGATCGAAGCGCTGGGGGCCGCGGACCATGTCATCCCAGACGATAGGCGCGTCGTGATCGAGTTTGAAGCGCCAGTGCGGCTCGATGCCCTCCGGCGCGGGGTCGCGTAGTGCGGCGCGGTCGTACACGGGGGGCAGGCCGCGACCGAGCTGGACCTTGCGTTTGAGATCAAGTTCCTGCGGGGTTTCGTAAGCGGGGTAAACGCGGCTCGCCGCCTTCAGCCGCTCGAACTGCGCCTCGTACAACGCAAAGCGCGCCGACTGTCGTTCCTCGCCGTCACGCGTCAGGCCGAGCCAGTCGAGATCGGCGCGGATCGCTTCGCCAAACGCCTCGGTCGAGCGCTCGGCATCGGTATCGTCAATACGCAGCAGGAAACGGCCGCCGTGCTTTTTCGCCCACAGCCAGTTATGCAGCGCCGCGCGGATATTGCCGACATGCAGGCGGCCCGTCGGCGACGGGGCGAAGCGGGTGACGACCGTCACGCGGTGCGAAACGCATTGGTGATCGGATAGCGGCGGTCGCGGCCGAAATTCTTCTTGCCGAGCTTGACGCCGGGGGGTGCCTGACGACGCTTGTATTCGGCCGTGTAGAGGAGCCGTTCGATCTTCGCCACGAGATCGCGGTCGAACCCGCGCGCCGCCACGTCATCGACCGACAATTCCTCTTCGATCAGGCCAAGCAGGATGGGATCGAGAACGGGGTAGTCGGGAAGGTTGTCCGAGTCCTTCTGGTCGGGGCGAAGTTCGGCGCTTGGTGGCTTGGCGATGATGCTTTGAGGCATCACCGCGGGCACGCGGTTGCGCGAGAGCCGCGGGACGTTGGCGTTGCGCCATTTCGCGAGCATGAAGACGGTGATCTTGTAAGCGTCCTTGATCGGGTTGTAGCCGCCCGCCATGTCGCCGTAGATCGTCGCATAGCCGACGGCCATTTCGGACTTGTTGCCCGTCGTCACAAGCATCGGCCCGAACTTGTTGCTGAGCGCCATCAGGGTGACGCCGCGGATTCGCGACTGGATGTTTTCCTCCGTCAGATCATACTCTTGATCGGCAAACGAGCCCGACAGCATGACGTCGAACCCCTCGACCGCGGGGGCGATGGGGATAGTGTCGAGCTTGCAGCCAATCATCCGCGCGCATTCGGCGGCATCGTCGACACTGGCCTGCGACGTGAAGCGGCTCGGCAGCATCACGCACCAGACGCGCTCGGGCCCCAGCGCATCGGCGGCGAGCGCGGCACAGATCGCGCTGTCGATGCCGCCGGACAGCCCGATGATCACCCCCGGAAAGCGGTTCGCATTCACATAGTCACGAAGGCCGATCATCATCGCGTGCCAGGTGTCGGCGGGGTGATCGTCGAGCTTGGCGATCTCGCCGGGCTCACAATGCCAGCCGTCGTCGCCTCGGGTCCACGTCGTGATCCGCAACGCCTCGTCCCAGTCGGGAAGCTGATGCGCTTTCGTTCCGTCGCCATTGAGGATGAACGAGGCACCATCGAAGACGAGTTCGTCCTGCCCGCCGGTGCGGTTCAGATAGGCGAAGGGAAGTCCGGTTTCGGCAACGCGCGCGCCGGCGACGCTGGTGGCGCGATAGTCATCCTTGTCGATTTCATACGGGCTGCCGTTGGGTGCAAGGAAGATTTCGGCACCCCTGGCCTTTAGGTTTGCACACACAGCCGGAAACCAGCCGTCTTCGCAGATCGGAATGCCGATCTTCACGCCCCTGAACTCGACCGGTTCAGGGAGCGGTCCGGCATCGAAATGGCGCTTTTCGTCGAACGTTCCGTAATTCGGCAGCTCGTGCTTGTGGCGGACCGCGGCGACGGTCCCGCCGTCGAGCAGGACGACAGAGTTATACAGCGCATCGCCTTCGCGGATCAGCGTGCCCACGAGCATCGCCGGCCCGCCATCACCGGTGGCGCGCGCCAGGCGGTGAAGCGCGACCGCGGCTTGCGCGGACAGCGCAGGCTTTTCGATCATGTCCTCCGCCGGATAGCCGATCAGCTGCATTTCGGGATAAACGATCAGGTCGACCGCGCCCGCTTCGCGCCGCTCGGCAAGCATCGCATCGGCGTTGCCGCGCAAGTCGCCGACGCGCTGCGGCATTTGCGCAAAGGCGATTGTCAGGACGTCGGTCGGGCTGGCGGTCATAAGACTTCCCTAGCGGGCCATCGCGCTCTAGGGAACGGCCACGCGTGACGCGAAAAGGGGTTGCATCGCGATGAAGCTGCTGACGGGCAATTCGAACCTGCCGCTGGCGCAGGCGGTCGCCGACTATATCGAAATCCCGTTGACCAGGGCCAGCGTGCGACGCTTCGCCGACGAGGAAGTCTTCGTCGAAATTCACGAAAATGTCCGTGGCGAGGACGTGTTCGTTCTGCAGTCGACGGGCTTTCCGGCGAACGACAATCTGATGGAACTTCTGATCTGCATCGATGCGCTGAAACGCGCCTCGGCGAAGCGGATCACCGCGGTGGTGCCCTATTTCGGCTATGCACGTCAGGACCGGAAACCGGGGCCGCGAACGCCAATTTCGGCAAAGCTGGTCGCGAACATGATCACCGTCGCGGGCGCACACCGGGTACTCTCGATCGACCTGCATGCGGGGCAGATCCAGGGCTTTTTCGACATCCCGACCGACAATCTGTTCGGTGCGCCGGTGATGTCGGCGGATATCCAGGCACGCTTCCCGCTCGACAACATCACCGTGGTGTCGCCCGACGTCGGCGGGGTCGTACGCGCGCGTGCGCTGGCCAAGCGGCTCAACAACGCGCCGCTCGCGATCGTCGACAAACGCCGCGAGAAGGCGGGTGAAAGCGAGGTCATGAACATCATCGGCGACGTCGAAGGCCGCTTTTGCATCCTGATCGACGATATCGTCGATTCGGCCGGGACATTGTGCAACGCCGCTGCCGCGCTGAACGAGGCCGGCGCGGCCGGTGTCGTCGCCTATGTCACGCACGGTGTGCTTTCGGGCGGCGCGGTGGCGCGCGTCGAAGGGTCCGAGCTGACCGAACTCGTCATCACCGATTCGATCCAGCTCCCCGAAGCAATGGCGCAGGCGAAAAAGATTCGCCCGCTGACGATCGCGCCGCTGCTCGGCGAAGCGATCAAGCGGATCGCCGATGAAAGCAGCGTATCCAGCCTGTTCGATTGAAATGACACCGGCTGACCTTCAGCTTGCCAATCGTCTCGCCGACGCCGCGGGTGCGGCGATCAGGCCGTATTACCGGAACGCTTTCGCTCTCGAAGACAAGGCCGACGCCTCGCCCGTCACCGCGGCCGACCGCGCTGCCGAGGCCGCGATGCGTCGGATCATCGAGGCGGAATATCCGCGCGATGGGATTATCGGCGAGGAATATGGAGAAAAGCCCGGCTCGAACGGGCGAGTCTGGGTGCTCGATCCGATTGACGGGACGACGAGCTTCATTGCGGGGCGGCCGATCTTCGGCACGCTTATCGCGCTTATGGTCGAAGGCTGGCCGGTGCTGGGCGTGATGGATCAGCCTGTCGCAAAGGAACGCTGGGTCGGCGCGACCGGCAGGCCGACGCGGTTCAATGGAGCGACGTCCCGGACCCGCCGCTGCGTTACGCTCGACGAGGCCTTGCTTGCCACGACGTCACCGCATCTGTTCGGCGATGAGCAGGCGGTGTCGTTTCTTGCCCTTGCATCGAAAGTTGCGCGGCGACGCCTGATATATGGCGGCGACTGTTACAATTACGGGCTGGTGGCCTCGGGCCATATCGATCTTGTGGTCGAAGCCGGGCTGAAACTTCACGATTTTGCCGCGTTGATCCCGATCGTCGAGGGAGCGGGCGGCATGATGTGCGATTGGGCGGGCAATCCGCTCAATGCCGACAGCGCGGGCGACGTGATCGCGCTCGGCGATCCTGCGCGGCTCGATGACGTGCTCGAGGCACTTGCTTTTTCGAACCCTTCCCCCTAGGCGCACCCTCTTCATAGAACGACCCGCTACGAATCGCCTGGCTGAAAGGGCTGCCAAGGCGACTTCAGGGACGTCATTCGAAAGGACGAAAATGCCCAAACTGAAGACCAAGAGCGGTGTGAAGAAGCGCTTCACGCTCACCGCTACGGGCAAGCTGAAGCACGGAGTCGCCGGAAAGCGCCACCGCCTGACGCACCATACCGCCAAATATATCCGCCAGAACCGGGGCACTTCGGTGCTTTCCAAGGCCGACACCTCGACGGTGAAGTCCTGGGCTCCCTACGGCCTGAAATAGGAGCAAGGGAATGGCACGGGTAAAGCGCGGCGTCACGACGCACGCGAAGCACAAGCGGATCCTGGAAGATGCGAAAGGCTATTACGGCCGCCGCAAGAACACGATCCGTGTGGCACGGCAGGCAGTCGAAAAGGCCGGCCAATATGCCTATCGCGACCGCAAGGTCAAAAAGCGCAACTTTCGCGCGCTGTGGATCCAGCGCATCAACGCGGCGGTTCGCATGGAAGGGCTGAATTACGGCCAGTTCATGCACGGGCTGAAGCTTGCTGGCGTCGAGCTCGATCGAAAGGTCCTTGCCGACATGGCGATGAACGAAGGCGTGGTCTTTAGCACCATCATCGCGCAGGCGAAGGCGGCGTTGCCCCAAGAGGCATAAGCTTCCTCTTCGTAGAGTGCGCAAATGGGCGTGAGCGGGTTGCCGCTTGCGCCCATTTGCTTATCAGGTGCACGTCATGACGATCGAAACTCTGCAAGCCGACCTCCTGTGCGCGATTGCCGATGCAGCCACTCTCGACGCGCTCGAGGCGGTTCGTATTACGGCGCTCGGCAAAGCGGGTAGCGTCTCGGCCTTGCTGAAAACACTTGGCGCGATGATGCCCGACGAGCGACAGGTCGAAGGGCCGCGTATCAATGGTCTGCGCGAAGTCGTGTCGCGGGCGCTGGCTGACCGAAAGGCCGCGCTCGAGGCGGCGGCGCTCGACGAGAAACTTGCCACCGAGCGGTTGGACATGACGCTCCCTGCCCGGCAAGCGCCGCGCGGATCGGTGCATCCGGTAAGTCAGGTGCTCGACGAGCTTTCCGAGATCTTCGCCGACATGGGCTTTGCCGTCGCCACCGGTCCGGAAATCGAGGACGACTGGCACAATTTCACCGCGCTCAACATTCCCGAAAGCCATCCGGCGCGAGCGATGCACGATACGTTTTATTTTCCCGACGGTAAGCTGTTGAGAACGCATACGTCCCCGGTTCAGATTCGGACCATGACGTCGCAGGACCCGCCGATCCGCATCATCGCGCCAGGGCGGGTGTACCGGTCGGACAGCGACGCGACGCACACGCCGATGTTCCACCAGATCGAGGGTCTGGTGATCGACAAAGGCATTCACCTCGGACACCTCAAATGGACGCTCGAGACGTTCCTCAAAGCATTTTTCGAGCGCGACGACGTGACGCTGCGCCTGCGCCCGAGCTATTTTCCCTTCACTGAGCCCTCGGTCGAGGTCGATATCGGCTACACGATGGTCGGCGGCAAGCGCGTCATCGGCGGGGCCGAGGGCTGGATGGAGGTACTCGGGTCGGGCATGGTGCACCGGCGCGTGCTCGAAAACTGCGGCATCGACCCCGACGAATATTCAGGGTTCGCGTTCGGCACCGGTGTCGACCGGCTTGCGATGCTTAAATATGGCATGGATGACCTGCGTCCGTTCTTCGACGGCGATCTGCGCTGGCTGAGGCATTACGGCTTCGGCGCGCTCGACGTGCCCACGCTGAGCGCCGGGGTGTCGCCGTGAAATTTTCGCTGTCATGGCTCAAAGAGCATCTGGAAACGCAAGCGGGCGTCGATGCGATAGCCGAAAAGCTCAACGCCATCGGCCTCGAGGTCGAGGGGATAGGAAATTCAGCGGAAAAGCTGGCGGCATTTCGCATTGCGAAGGTTCAGTCGGTCGCGCCGCATCCGCAGGCGGACAAATTACAGGTGCTGAGCGTCAATGCAGGCGACGGACCGATGCAGGTCGTCTGTGGTGCCCCGAACGCCCGCGCGGGGATGGTCGGCGTCTTCGGCGCGCCGGGTGCAGTCGTGCCGTCGAGCGGAATGGTCCTTAAAGTTGCGAGCATCCGCGGCGTCGAATCAAACGGCATGATGTGTTCGAGCCGCGAGCTCGAACTTGGCGACGATCACGACGGCATCGTCGAACTGCCCGCCGATGCGCCGGTCGGCGCCTCTTATGCCGCCTGGGCGGGACTCGACGACGCGGTGTTCGATGTCGCGATCACGCCGAACCGGCAGGATTGCATGGGCGTGCGCGGGATCGCGCGTGATCTGGCAGCGGCGGGGATGGGTTCGCTTAGACCCCTCACCCCGCTCAGCTTTACTGCCTCCCCCTCTCCCCCAGGGAGAGAAGCGCTGGAGATCCGCACCGACGACCCCGAAGGCTGTCCCGCTTTCTATGGCCGGGTCATCCGTGGCGTCACCAACGGCCCGTCGCCCGAATGGATGCAGCAACGATTAAAGGCGATCGGTCAGCGGCCGATTTCGGCGCTGGTCGACATCACCAATTACGCGATGTTCGATCTGGGGCGGCCCAGCCATGCCTACGACCTGACGACCCTGTCGGGTCCCGTAGTCGCGCGGCGCGCCAGCGACGGCGAGACGGTAACCGCGCTTAACGGGAAGACCTATGCGCTGACGCCGGCCATGACCGTCATCGCCGACGACAATGGCGCGCACGACATCGGCGGGATCATGGGCGGCGAACATTCCGGGGTGTCCGAGGCGACAACCGACGTCTTGCTCGAAGTCGCCTATTTCGACCCCGAGCGGATCGCAAAAACCGGCCAGGCATTGTCGTTGACTTCGGATGCCAGAGCGCGGTTCGAACGCGGCGTCGACCCGGCGTTTCTGGATGAGGCCAATGAGATACTGACCGCGATGGTGCTGTCGATCTGTGGCGGCGCTGCATCCGAAATCATTCGCGCCGGAACCCCGCCGATCGCTGTGAAAATCATCGCCTACGACCCGACGCTGTGCGCACGGCTGGGCGGAATCGATGTGTCCCCCCGCGAGCAGCAGGCGATCCTTGAGCGGCTCGGTTTTGCCGTGGCCGACGACTGGACCGTCACTGTCCCCAGCTGGCGGCGTGACGTCGATGGACCCGCTGACCTAGTCGAGGAAGTCGTGCGCATCACCGGGCTCGATCAGGTCGAGTCGACACCGCTTGCGCGCGCGGAAGGCGTGACGAAACCGACCGCGACACCGCTTCAGAAAATGGAACGCAAAGTCCGCCGAAGCGCCGCCGCGCGCGGCCTCGACGAGGCGATCACGTGGAGTTTCATCAGCGATACCGATGCCGATGCGGTCGGCGGCGCGGTGTGGAGGCTTGCGAATCCGATTTCCGAAGAGATGAAGGCAATGCGCCCGTCGCTATTGCCCGGTCTTTTGTCCGCGGCGCGGCGCAATGCCGATCGCGGTGCTGAGTCGATCCGCCTGTTCGAAATCGGGCGGCGTTATCTCGCCGACGCCGAACCGCGTACCGCCGCCGTCGTTTTGGCGGGCGAGCGGATGCCGCGCAGCTGGGCGACGGGCAAGGCGCAGATGTTCGACGCGTTCGACGCCAAGGCCGAGGCGCTGGCCCTCCTCGAAGCCGCGGGAGCGCCGGTCGACAAGCTTCAGGTTTTCGGAGACGCGGGCACTGCCTATCACCCCGGCCAGTCGGGCACGCTGCGGCTCGGTCCGAAGACCATCCTAGCCAGCTTTGGCACCGTTCATCCCGCGATCTTGCGCGCGTTCGACCTCAGCGGTCCTGTCGTGGCTGCAGAAATCGATCTCGATGCCGTCCCGATGCGGCGCGAAACCAGCGGGCGCCGCCTGCCCTTCGCCCCGCCTGCATTGCAAGTCGTGCGACGCGACTTTGCCTTCCTCGTGCCCGAAGAGATCATGAGCGAGGCCGTCGTTCGCGCCGTTCGCGGGGCGGACAAAACGGTGATTGTCGGTGCGCGTGTGTTCGACCTGTTCACTGGCTCAGGCGTACCCGCCGGGCAGAAATCGGTGGGCATCGAGGTGATGCTCCAGCCCGCCGACAAGAGCTTTACCGAAGACGCGTTGGCCGCGATCGCCAACAAAGTGATCGCCGCTGCAACAACGCTCGGCGCGGTCTTGCGAAGCTGACAAGTCACAGCGGCTGTGGCACATGACCGGGAGGCCGTGTGAAAGGTTGCGTATGAATAGGGTTCTGGTGTCGTTGGTAACGACCGTGTCGTTGGTGCTGTCGGCATGCGGCGAAGGTGGCAGTACCGCGACCGCGGGTGGCGGCAGCGGCGGTTCGTCGGGCGGCGGCGGGACGACCACCGCCGGATGTTCGCTCGTCGAGCGTCAGAACTGGGCGTTCGCTCAGCTGAACGAATGGTATCTGTTCCCCGAAACCCTGCCCGCGTCGCTGGACCCTGCGCCCTATGCGACGGTCGATGCGTATATCGATGCGCTGACTGCGACCGCGCGAGCGCAGCGGCGCGACCGCTTCTTCACGTATCTGACGTCGATCGCAAAGGAGAACGCGTTCAATAACGCAGGTTCGAGTGCCGGGATCGGCATCCGCCTGTCGACCGACGCGACGACCAAGAAGGCGTTCATCAGCGAGGCGTTCGAAGGCGCGCCGGGGCTCACCGCCGGGCTCGATCGCGGCGACGAGATCATCGCGATCGGTGAAACGCCGACGTCACTGCGGACGGTGAACGACATCATCACCGCCGAAGGGACGGCCGGTGTCACCACGGCACTCGGCGACACCGTCGCGGGTGTCAAACGGACGTTACGCGTCACCAGTCCCGCCGGCGCGACGCGCGACGTGACGGTGACCAAGGCCGACTATGCACTGATCCCCGTATCCGCGCGTTACGGCGCACAGATCATCGTCGATGGCGGCAAGCGTGTCGGGTATCTCAATCTGCGCACGTTCATCTCGACCGCCGACGCACAGCTCCGGACCGCGTTCGATCAGTTTCGTGCCGCCGGCATCACTGAATTCATCATCGATTTCCGCTATAATGGTGGCGGCCTTGTCTCGACCGCCGAACTGATGGGCGATCTGCTCGGTGGTAACCGGGCGACGTCCGAAATCTTTTCGCAGACCACGTATCGCGCGACCAAATCGGCGAGCAATTCGATCAAGAAGTTTGCACGGGTCTCGCAAGCGGTGTCGCCGGCGAAGATCGCATTCATCGGCACCGGCGCAACCGCATCGGCGAGCGAGCTCGTGATCAACGGCTTCATCCCGTATCTCGGCGCGAATGCGGGGCTGATTGGCGCGAACACGTTCGGCAAGCCCGTGGGTCAGGTCGCGCTTGACCGGGCGGCGTGCGACGACAGATTGCGCGCGATCGCCTTTTCGCTGCGCAATGCGGCAAACTCCGATGCCTATTACGATGGCCTTGCAAGCGCGGTGAAGGCAAGCTGCGCGGCAGGCGACGATGTCAAATACCAACTCGGCGATACGCGCGAGGCTTCGGTTCGTCAGGCGCTCGACTATCTGGCCGGCAAAGCGTGTACGCCGATCGCAACCGGGCAGGTCTCGCAGGCGGTTCGGAATTCGCGGCCGCAACTATTGCGTCCGGACATCCCGACCGTCGAACAGCGCGAGGTGCCCGGGCTGTTCTAAGGCGCACTCGCGCGCGACAGCAGGAACACCGCGTGTTCGGCCCGGAAGTTGGCCGCAGCACTCGTCGTCAGCTTTTCTCCGTTCAGAAACCATTGCGCTTCGATCCGCACGGCGCGCGCCGCCAGATAGCTGCGGAAATCGTCGATCGTGACGTGATGGATGTTGGGCGTGTCATACCAGCGCGCCGGCAGCTGTGGCGTCACCGGCATGCGCCCGCCGTACATGAGCGCGAAGCGGATGCGCCAGTGCGCGAAGTTGGGAAAGGAAACGAACGCCCGTTCCCCGATCCGCAACAATTGGTCGATGACGAGATCGGGTCGGCGCGTCGTCTGCAACGTCTGGCTGAGTACGGCGAAATCGAAGCTGCCGTCCGGGTAATTGGTCAGGTCGGAGTCGGCATCGCCCTGAACGACCGAAAGCCCGCGTGCGAGCGCCGCCGTGACGTCGTCGCCATCGATCTCGATTCCGCGCGCGTCGACGTGTTTCATATCGCGCAATTCGGCCATCAGCGCGCCGTCGCCGCAGCCGACATCGAGCACGCGCGATCCGCCGGCTATGTTGTCTGCAATGATGGCAAGGTCTGCGCGCAGCATCAACTGGCCCCCAGGAACCCGCTCACCACGCGGTCTAGCGCAGGTACGTCGAGCAGGAAACTGTCGTGGCCATAGGGTGCGGCGAGTTCGACGAAGCTGACCGCTGCGCCCGCGGCATTGAGCGCATGGACGACGCTGCGTGATTCGGCAGTCGGATACAACCAGTCGGTATCGAAGCTGACGAGCGCGAAACGCGCTTTCGTGCCCTGAAACGCACGCGCAAGTGCGCCGCCATGTTCTTCGGCAAGGTCGAAATAATCCATCGCACGCGTGATGTAGAGATAGGAGTTGGCGTCGAAGCGATCGGTGAAGCTGAGCCCCTGATGCCGCAAATAGCTTTCGACCTGGAAATCGGCATCGAAGCCGAAGGTCTTTGCGGTGCGGGCCTGGAGCCGGCGGCCGAACTTCTCGGTCAGCCCCTGTTCGGAGAGGTAAGTTATGTGCGCCGCCATGCGCGCGACCGCGAGGCCCGCCGACGGGCTGACGCCGAACCGCGAATAGTCGCCGCCGCGCCAGTTCGGATCGGCCATGATCGCTTGCCTGCCGACTTCGTGGAAAGCGATATTCTGCGCCGAATGACGCGGCGTCGCGGCTATGACGAGGCACGCTGCGACCCGATCAGGAACGGTCGCCGCCCAGCTCAGCGCCTGCATGCCACCCATCGACCCGCCGACGACGCCATGAAGCCGCGCGATGCCGAGGTGGTCGAGCAGGAGCGCCTGCGCACGCACCATATCGCGGATCGTGATCACCGGAAACGCCATTCCGAACGTCCTGCCATCGACGTCGGCGCTCGCCGGCCCCGACGAACCCATGCACCCTGCGATGACGTTTGCACACAGGACGAACGAACGATCGGTGTCGATCGGCTTGCCCGGTCCGACCATGCGCGCCCACCAGCCAGGCTTGCCGGTCTTGGGATGATCGCTCGCCACATATTGGTCGAGCGTCAGCGCGTGACAGACCAGAACCGCGTTCGAAGCGTCGGCGTTCAGCGTCCCATAGGTTTCATAAGCAATGTCGACCGGCGCGAGCACGCCGCCGCCATCGAGCGCGAGCGGCCCGGGAAGCGTGATCCGCCGGTCGAGGCCGAAGCGCTGATCCATGACGACGGCTGTGCATGGCGCGCGCACGCGTGGCAAGATTTACAGGAAGTTGTTGGGCCAGATCATGGTTCGCCACATGTGCGCAGTCGGCGATCCGTCGAAGCCCAGGCCCTCGACCGGGGTGCGGAAATTGCGGCCGATGATGTCGGTCAGCGGCGCGATATCAGGCGTCGTCTCGTCATCGAAGAAGTAGATGTCGTATAGCGTCACCAGCCGCGACGACATGTACCAGCGATGGTCGCGTGCCGCCTGCGCCTCGCGGCGGATATAGTCGGGCGGAACATAGTCGGGGCCAAAAAAGCGATCGTAGCTTTCAGGATATTCGTAGCCGACCGACGGATCGGCGAAATAGCGCAAGGCCTGGTGCTTTTCGACTGCCCATGCAACTTCGGGATCGACGTAGGGCGCGATCATCTGCGCGCCCCAATAGCCATGATCGGCACGGATCAGGCACGCGTTGGAGATATCGTGGAGCAGGCAAGCCAGGATCACCGTTTCGCTCTGCTCATCGTTCAGCGCGCGCATCGCGCTTGCGATCAGATGGCGGCCGGTGATGCCGCCGATCCGATGCGTGAAGAAATCGATCAGCGTCGGCGCGGCGGGCATTTTGGGCAGCGCGGGATTGTCGCCCATCATCATGACCGTTCCGGGCTGCAACGCCGCGAGCGCCTCATTCTCGCCTGAAGACCGCCCCGTGCCGACGGTACCGACCGGCGCGGGGACGATAAGCCGCTCTTGGCCAGGCTGATTGGATTCGGGTGGGTTTGCCATCATGCGACCTTAAGCGCGTCGGCACCGACGTGACAATCGAGCGCGGCGCGCTAAAGGGCGTGGCATGTCACATCCTCAGCCAAAGCCATGGATCATCGCGATCGCGCCCTACGTCCCCGGGCGGTCGGCAACCGAGGATGGTCGCCGCGTCGCAAAACTCAGTTCGAACGAAAATCCGCTCGGGACGAGTGACGCTGCCAGAAGCGCGTTCACCGCGCACGCTGCCGACCTTGCGCGCTATCCGGACCCGTCGGCGGCAGCGCTGCGCGATGCACTCGCCGCGCGCTACGCGCTCGATCCCGCGCGCATCATTTACGGCACCGGGTCGGACGAGGTTCTTCATCTGATTGCCGGCGTCTATGCCGGGCCGGGCGATAAAGTGATCCAGGTGCGCTACGGTTTTTCGGTCTACGAGATCGCGACGCGGCGCGTCGGGGCGACGCTGATCGTCGCGCCTGATCGGGACTATGCGACCGACATCGACGCGATCCTTGCCGCCGTGACGCCGCGCACGCGGATCGTCTTCGTTGCGAATCCGAACAATCCGACCGGCACGTTCGCGCCGCGCGACGAGATCGCTCGACTGCACCGGGCGTTGCCAGCCGGCGTGATGCTGGTCATCGATCAGGCCTATGCCGAATATCTCGAGCCCGACGACGACGATGACGCGCTTGAACTGGCGACGACCGAAGCGAACGTGATCGTCACGCGAACATTTTCGAAGATACACGGGTTGGCCGCTGAGCGGATCGGGTGGGGCTACGGCCCGGCCGAGGCGATCGCGGCGATGCACCGCATCCGCGCACCGTTCAACGTGACGACCGCGGGGCAGCAGGCCGCGATCGCAGCGCTGAATGACGCCGACTTCGTTGCGCGCAGCCGGACGCACAACGCGCGGTGGCGCTCGTGGTTGGCTGACGAGATCGCCAAGCTCGGCAATGCCGGACTGCAAGTAATTCCTTCGAAGGCGAACTTCCTGCTGGTTCTGTTTACCGGCGCGGTGACCGCGGAGATCGCGTACAAGGCGTTGATGGACCATGGCTTCATCACTCGATGGTTGCCGGGGCAGGGCCTGCCGCACGCGCTGCGGATCACGATCGGGACCGAAGCCGAAACCCGCGGGGTCGCGGCGGCACTGCGCGCTATCGTCGGCTGATGATACCCTTTGCGCGCGTCTCGATCATCGGGCTCGGGCTGATCGGATCGTCGATCGCGCATGCGGTTCGCGACGCCATGCCCACGGTCGCACTGACCGGCCACGACATCGATGAAGAGGTTCGGATTAGGTCGCGGGCTCTGAACTTTTGTGACGACGTGACCGATACTGCAGCGGCCGCGGTCATCGATGCAGACCTCGTCATCCTGTGCGTGCCGATCGGTGCGATGGCGGAGGTTGCACGAAGCATTGCCGCCGACGTGCCGGGCGATGCCGTGATCAGCGACGTCGGATCATCGAAGGCAGCGGTCGCGTCCGCACTGGCCGCAGCGCTTCCGCATCACGCCATCGTTCCGGCGCATCCGGTGGCGGGGACAGAGCGCAGCGGGCCCGATGCCGGGTTCGCGGAACTGTTTCACAACCGGTGGTGCATCCTGACCCCGGGCACCGATGTCGACGATTCGGCGGTGCGGCGCGTAGCTGCGTTCTGGGAGCGCCTGGGCGCTGAGGTCGAAATCATGGACGCCGCGCACCACGACCTCGTCCTGGCAGTGACCAGCCACGTGCCGCACCTGATCGCCTATTCGATCGTCGGCACCGCATCGGACCTCGAACAGGTCACGCAAAGCGAGGTTATTAAATACTCGGCCGGTGGCTTTCGCGATTTCACGCGCATCGCCGCTTCGGACCCGACGATGTGGCGCGACGTTTTCCTGACCAACAAGGACGCCGTGCTCGAGGTTCTGCAACGGTTTTCGGAAGACCTGACCGCCCTTCAGCGCGCCATACGGTGGGGCGATGGCGCGGCGCTGTTCGATCTCTTCACGCGGACTCGTTTGATCCGGCGGAGCATCATCGAACAGGGACAGGACGACGACCGGCCCGACTTCGGCCGCACCGATCACTGATCCTCGATGTTGAGCACGTTAATCGCGGCGTGGATCCGCGCCTCGATCTCGTTACGCGGCAGGCCCGGCGGGATCGGTGCGCCGACCCGGATCGTCACCACACCCGCGCGCTTCATGAATTTTCGTTTCGGCCAAAGCTGTCCGGTTCGCAATGCCACCGGATACACCGGCAGCCCAAGTGTCTTGTAAAGGCCCGCGATGCCTGAGCGCAGGGCCGGTTGCTCGCCGGGCGCGACGCGCGTTCCTTCCGGAAATATCACGATCGGCCGGTTCGCAGCCACGGCTGCTCGTGCCGCGGTCAGCATCGCGCGCAACGCCGATGCGCCGGCTTCGCGCGCGATGGGGATGACCCCATGCCGCCGCGCGACCCAGCCCCAGACCGGAATGTTCAGTAATTCGGCCTTGAACACCGTTGCCGGGCGGTCGATCAGCCGCAGGATTTCGATCGTTTCGAGCATCGCTTCATGTTTGATTGCGATCAGGCACGCGCCGGTCGGAAACGACCCTTCGACGACCACGCGTATGCCGAGCAGCCAGCGAACGCACCAATAATGGAAGCGCGCCCACAGGCGTCCCGCGCTGATAGCCTGCTCCTGACCGAAGCAAGCGGCCACGGCCGCGCCGATGACAAGCGGTGCCCCGCCGATGTAGAATATGATGTTGAAAAGCAGCGATCGACAGAACGTCATAGTCCGACCAGCACGGTGACACGACGGAACAGATATTTGTCATATTCGCGCAGCAGCACCGCAAGGCTCGCGTCGCTGCGGACCGCGTCGGGAAGGATCGTCGCGCTCTCGCCCAGCGCGCGTTCGAGCTCGAAACGTGCACGTGGCATGTGCCAGTCCGACGTGACGAGACGAACGCTCTTGTACTTGTGCCGCCATACCCATTGTGCGGTCTCGTTCGCGTTCGAACGCGTGTCGCTCGCTTCGCGACCGAGGTCGGTGCAACAAGCCATGATCAGGTAAGGCACCTGCTGCGCGTGTGCCAGCTCGGCGGGGGTCACGCGCCGGTCCACGCCAGTGATCAGCATCCGCCGCGCGCTGTGCCTCGCGATCAGTGCGATACCGCGCGCGATGCGACCTTGAGCGCCCGTGGGGACGACGATCGCATCGGTGCGCTCAAACCCCGCAGGAAGCGGCAGCAATACGACGAAAGCCGCAAACCCTAGTGCCCAGACGGCCACACCGAGGGCAAATAGGCGGCGAATCATGTCATTCCGGCCAGCGCACGCATGATCGTTACCCGCGCGCTCAGGACTGAAACAAGGACCGCAGCGGGCGACAGGCAGGTGATGACGAACCAGCCGCTGAAGCCCAAGCCCCCCGCATCGAGGAGCGCCGCCCCGACCGCGGCAACGCGGCCGCCGAGCCCTAGGATCACGAGCGCGCCACAGATCGAGCCGAGTATGCTTCCGAACAGCGCATCGATTGCCGCGCGCCGCTGAAACAAGCGCGCCACCTGACCATCGGTGGCGCCCATCAGATGCATGATGTCGATCGTCGCACGATGCGTGACAAGCGCCGAGCGCGCGGCGAGGACGACCGCCGCAGCCATCGTCGTCGCCATCAGCGCGACCAGCGACAGTGAGAGCCAGCGCAGCGTCGTCAGCAGCCCCTGAAGCGGCCTGAGCCATTGTTCGTGCGCGTCGACGCGCGCGAGAGGCGCGACCGTTTGTACAGCGGCCGCAACCTCCGCGATTGCCCGCGGCTCGGTCGAACGCAGCGTCACGTCGATCAGCGCAGGGATCGGCATGTCGGCGTCGAGACCGCCGGCACCCAGCCATGGAGCGAGGAGAGCCCGCATCCGTCCTTCATCGACGCGGTCGGCATCGACGACAATCTGCAGCCGCTGCAGTTCGGCCAATACTGCCTGCGCGTGTCGGTCGCGCAGGTCGGGATTGGCTTCGACGATCTGGATCGTCAGCTTGCCCGCCAGCTGCGTACCGAGACCCGATGCCGCTTTGCCCATGGCGAGCCCCGCCCCGGCGGCAAGCACGGTGAGAAAGGTCATGATCGCGACAACCCACGGCATCGGCCCCGCCAGACGCCCTTCGGGCAGGAGACGCCTGTCGGCGGGGGATGCGGTCAACGGCCCGATCATGCGTCGGCCCCGGCCAGAGTCTGCGGAGGATATCTGAGCGCACCCGTAGGGTCCGAAAGGCGACCGCGGTCGAGCCGCATCATCTGTGCCGTGCCGACGCGGCTGAGCAGGTGGAGGTCGTGCGTTGCGACGACGACGGTCGTGCCGAGGCGATTGAGGCCGTCGAACAGATGGAGCAGGCGCTGCGCCATCTCAGGATCGACGTTGCCGGTCGGTTCGTCGGCGACCAGTATATCGGGCCGGCCGATGACCGCGCGCGCGATCGCGACACGCTGCTGCTCGCCGCCAGACAGGGTCGCGGGCCGGGCGTCGGCGCGATCCTGCAAGCCCACCCAGGCAAGCATCTCGCGTACCGGTGCCGCAATCTCGCGCTCATCGGCACCGGCGACGCGCAACGGCAGCGCGACGTTATCGTAAGCCGACAAGTGCGCGACGAGACGAAAATCCTGGAAAACGACCCCGATCCTGCGCCGGAATCCGGGCAACCGCTCGCGCGGCGCCGCGACCAGATTTTCGCCGAACATGCGGATTTGCCCCCGGCTCGGTCGTTGCGCGAGGTAAAGCAGCTTCAGCAGTGACGTTTTGCCCGCACCGGACGGTCCGGTCAGGAAGTAGAACGCGCCGCGCGACAGCGAGAAGCTGAGATCGGAGAGCGTCTCGGCCCCCGTGCCATAACGAAGGCCGACGTTTTCGAACTGGACAATAGTGCTCACGGTCCCCAAACGCCCGACGCCTTGCTGACATCCCATCGCACGGCGGAGGCGGGCGCGTAAAGGGAAGCGCTTGCCACCGCCGCATGCGCAGTGCTTAGGTGTCCCGATCCGCCGTTTCGAGAGTGCCGCGTCGCGCATGATCCTGTCCTGTCCCGCCTGCCGAACGCGTTATGTCGTTCCCGACAGCGCCGTCGGGCCCGCGGGACGCCAGGTTCGATGCGCCGCCTGCCGTCACAGCTGGTTTCAGGAGCCAGCCCCGGTGGATCTCGCCGCGCGCGCTCCTGCGGATCCGGTGGTGCCTCCTACCCAGTCGGTCGACCTGCCTCCCGCGGCGATGCCGCGAGCCGCAGCAGCCGAGCCGTACCCCCCGACAGACGACGGCGGCTATGACGCGTTTGCGCCCGCGCCGCTCTTTCGTCCGCGACGCAACCCGGCAAAACGCTGGACGCTGGCAGCCGGCGTCGCCGGATTGTTTTTGCTCGCAGGCGTCGCCGTCGTACAGTTTTTTGGAACGCCGACGCTCGTGACAAGTCTTCTCGCCCGCGTCGGGCTTCCCGGCGGTCAGGTCGACATCCCCCTGCTGCTCGAAGTGTCGCGCAAGCCCGAACGTCGCGAGCTGCCGAGCGGAAACGAACTCTTCGCGCTTACCGGGCGTGTCGTCAATCCGACGAACAAGGCGCAGCGCGTGCCAGATATCCTCGCCGAGCTGCGCGATGCCCAGGATCGCGTCGTCTATGGCTGGACGATCACACCACCCCGACGGACGATCGAGGCGCGCGGCCGGATCGAATTCGACTCCGCAGAAATCGACGTCCCGCGCGGATCGAAGAAGCTGAACCTCAGTTTTTCGGGCGCGCCTGTCAAATGATCGCAATGGCATTGCGGGGCGCGGCGGCCTTTGCTAGAGGCCCGCGCCTACCCGCCGCCGGTCATCCGGCGGTAAACGGCTGTGCGGCCATGGCGGAACTGGTAGACGCGCAACGTTGAGGTCGTTGTGGGCGAAAGCCCGTGGAAGTTCGAGTCTTCTTGGCCGCACCAGTCCGACCCGGGCAAATCGATCGCAGGTCGCTTCATGGACGACCGACCGGAGCGTCGCACATCCAGGGGCTGACGCGGCTTTGACGGCTCGCTGCGCTAGTTGGAAGCTTGTATCGCAATCGGCCGCGCGGCCACTGCGCCCAGATGCACCGAAGGCGTTCTCGCGCCGACCAAGGCGACGCCGGCTAATATAGCGTCGAGCTTCACTGCTTCGGCTGACAGGCGTGCGATACGGACGGTATAGCGACCGTAGGGAATACCTTCGAAAACGAAGAAGCCGTCGAAATCGGACCGCGTCCGCGCAGCCACGCGACCCTCGCCGTCGACGAGTTCGAGGTCGACGCCCTCGAGAGTGCCACCGCCATGCCGGACAAGCGTGCCGTCGACCTCCCCGCTGCTGACCAGCGGTAGCTCGATCGCGATCGACACGCCTGGCCGCGGCGTCACGACAGTGCCGGGCGTCGACGGCTGCACCAGCGGGTCGGGCAGCGATGACCCGTCGATGCCCATGAGAAGCGGCTGGAACGTTTCGAGTCCGTCGACGATCACTTCGCCGTTCGCATCGGTCAGCCGATCGACCGGTATTCGCCCAGCGGTGATCTGTGCGCCGCGTTCGAACGGCTCGTCTCGATCGCGCTGGCCGTTCAAGTTCGTGTCGCGGAACACCCGGACGAGTGCCGACCCCTGCGCCGCGAGCTTGTCCGCGGTCAGGCGCATGCCGCCATGGCGGCGCGGATCGGGGCCGAAGCTGAAGGCGACATTAAGGCCTGCAGCGATAGACCCATCAGAGGCGATTTCTGCGTTGGCATTGAGCGCGAAACGAGCAAATCGCCGAACATATCCAAGCCCGGCCCGGCCGCGCGCCAAAGCACGGTCGAAACCCAGTTCGGCACGCCATTCGGCCGGATGCAACAGCCCGCCCCCCGCCGACCACTCGCCAACAAGAGTTGCAGATTGAAACTGCATTTTGGGTGCCAGCCTGAAGCGTGTCTCGCCGCGCATTCGAATGCTCCCGATACGGGCGTTCGCCAGAAGTCCGGCTTCGACGATCGGCGGCGGATCCGGGCCAAAGCGGCGACGATCGTCGCGATAGGTCAGGTCACCCGTCACTGCGACCCTTCCCAGACTCGCCGAAGCGCGTCCCGCCAGTTCAAGCGTATCGTCGCCGCTTGCGCGCGTCGTCATCCGCGCGTCGAGGTGCACGGGCACGCTGCCGCGCCCGTTGCCGAAGAAATGATCGATCGTCAGGCTGTGCACGCCGGTCACGTCGCGGAGAATGCGATCGGAGCGAAATTCGCCGCCGACCCAGATCGTCTCGACCCCCACATGCGTCGATCCCAGCTCGGCAAGCGCCTGCGCCCTCAACGCTCGCCCGCCGTGCTGATCGGCCGCTGCCGAGAATTCGGCGAGCGCCGGCCCAATCGCGCGTCGCAGCGCGACTTCGCCGAAGTTGCGCCGGCCGGCGGTGTCGATCAGCAAGCTGTGCGCCGAGAACGCCAACGACGTTTTCGCATTGAGCCCCCGTTCGAGCGCGAACGAGCCGCGCCAGCCGCTGCGCCCGAAAGCGGCGGCGTGCCTGAGGTTGAGGAGATCGCGACCTTCTTCGTCGATGCCCGCCCAGTACCAGGTCTTTTGAGGCGGGATGCTATCGAGTCCGACGGGAATCGATTTTACTTCGCGCCGAATCTGCCCTTGCGGGCCGTAGAGGACGACCTCGAACCGATTCTGGCCATATTGCAGCGGCACGTCGAGAAACTGGTAGCGGCCGTCGGCACGGTCGTTCGCGAACGCCAGCAATTGGCCGTTGCGATAAAGTTCGGCGTCCCACCCGCGCGGGAGTTCACCCCTGAAATCGGCGCGGTCAAACGTCTGCGGCCGGTCGACAGGACGGCTTGTGACAAGCA
The DNA here is from genome assembly GCA_965249015.1 of Sphingomonas sp. Lineage (GTDB taxonomy): Bacteria > Pseudomonadota > Alphaproteobacteria > Sphingomonadales > Sphingomonadaceae > Sphingomonas_O. The sequence goes on from CBDFLB010000003.1 coordinate 960,306, forward strand.
CGCCGCGACCGACGGTGGATTGCGCGACCAAGGGAGTCGACAACCCCTGCACGTCGCCTGCGGCGACATGTGTTGCTCTCAACCGGCCGAGCAGCCCGGCGGCGGGATCGGTGCGATAGGCGCGGAGGCGAAGATTTTCCGGGACGCCGCGACGATCGGATGACAGGCGCGCGTCGTAGGCGACGGGGCCGACTTCGCCAGAGGCATAGATTTCATATTGCGCATCGGCGCGTCGGCCGCTCAGTCGGTCGCGCAATCCGCCGATGCTCGCGACGACATCGACCGACGGCATCTTGACGCCACGATAAGGTGCGCTGGCATGCGGCAAGCTGGCAAGATCGAACACAGGCGCAGTCGTCGCGATGCGTGCGCGCCGCTCGGCGGCAAGTTGCGGCGGCAACTTCGTAGCGGACTTGATGATGAGCAGCGCGTTGGCAGTGTCGGCGGCGACGGTCACGCCGAACCATCGCGACAGCGCGGGCGTCGCAACGCACCAACCCTCGGGCGTGTCGCGAATATCGTCTGGCGCAACTTTACCAAGTGAGTTCTTGATTTGTTCTATGTGACTTTCACGGTCGATCGTCAGCGTATTACCTTCGCTGAACGCCCAGCCGGTTGCGCGACGCAACTGTTTGTCGAGACGCACCGGTACGTCGAGCGCAAGGATGATGTCGGCGAAGTCGACGCAGGTACCGGTCGGCGTCGCGTAGCCGCGGACCCCGTCGCCCAACCGATACTGGTTCAGGCGGACGTCGAGAAGCAGGGCATCATCGGCGTTCGCTTTCCACGCCTGTGCATGCGCCGGGACTGCCGACGCGAACAACGCCAGACCCGTCAGGGCCTGGCCGGCAAGGCTGAGAAAGCGGCGCATCGAAACTGCCCGGGCAGTGACCCTTAGCGGATCACGACCTGTTCCGCCGCGATCGTCCCGGCATTGGTGTCGCTATCATCCAGATATTCGATCTTTGCGGCTCCTGAAAGTTGCGCCGCAACTTCGGGCGCAACCGGGATCGATACCGTGCGATGGTTCAGTTCGGCGTAGACGGCGATGCCGCGCGCCTCGACGACGGGTTTTGCGATGCCGGGCTTCGTGACGCGGATGCGGCCATAGGTCGAGCGGTCGCCGCTGCGTGCCAGCGTGAACGAGAGCGCGGGTCCGTCGCGCCCCTGAATAATCTTTGCGTCCGAGATCGCGGCGGTCGCGTTCAACGCGCCCTTGCGGACAATGACCGGGATCGTGATCCCGTAAATCGGCGTGAGCGCGATCGAGAATCCCTCGCGCGGCGCGCTGACCGCGACGGCCGCGGTTGCGTCGGGGATGGCGCGGAAAAGCATGTGCACGCGATATTCGCCGTCGGCCAGATCGGCGGGCGCCCGGACGCCGATCCGGATCGCCTGCGGCTGGTTGGGTGCGAGCACGACGCGGCGCGGTGCATAGCTGATCATCGCGAGCGTCGCCTGTTCGCGCGCGCTGGCGGCATCGGCGCTGACATCTTCAAGCTCGCCCGCGGCGGTCATCCGCTTGAGCTCGAGCGAAACACGATACGTCGCGGGCGTTGCGCCGACATTGTTGAGGATGACCTCGGTACCGCGCGCTCCGTCGAGCACGATCCGCGTCGGCGCGACGAGCAGGTCGCCTGCGGCGAGTGCGGGTGCAGCAGCAGCAGCGAGCCCCAGTGCGACGATACGCGGCGAAAACTTGGTCATGACGATGGTCCCCATGGCCGATGCGACCATGGTCCGACGATGCCCGAACAAGGTTGATTTTCAGCTAACCCTTCCTTCCAAACTCCACGAAAAAGCCCGCCGGTTACGCACCGACGGGCCCTTCCGTTAAGTCCGAGCGGTTCGGATTACTGGTAGTTGACGGTGACCGTGAAGGTGCCGGCATACGCGCCATCGGCCTGGCTTGCGCCGACCGCGAGCGTTCCGCCCACGGTGAAGGCATCGGTGCCGGTCAGCGTGCGCGTTGCCGCCGAGGTCAGGAGAGTCGCGGTCATGCTGTTCGCGCCCGAAGTCAGCGATACGGTCGGGTCCGAAGCGATCGTGACGATCGCGCCGGTCGTGCCGACAATCCCGAAACCCGCCGCCGTTGTGGCGTTGGTGCAGACGAGGCCGACGCCGCAAGTGCGCGCGCCCGTGGTCGAGACGATGACGGTCGACGCCGCGGCACCGGTGACGATCGTGCCGAAATCGAGGTCGCTCGTCTTGGTCACGGTGATCTGGCGCAGGATCTGCGCCTTGGCTTGCGCCGTCGCGGTTGCCGCCTGAGCACCGGTCGAGGCGAATGCGGCTGCAAGCACGGTGCCGGCGAGCGCGGCCTTCATGAAACGATTGGTCATAACGAACTGGTCCCCAAAGAAACAAACGCGCAGAGTTCCAAGGTCCCCCTTGCCTGCTGCGCTGTCTTTGGACGCTGGAGCGTTCACATTGTCCTTCGCGGAACGGTTAACGGCGCGCCAACGGCTTTTAGCGATACTCGGCGACAACAGGAATGCGGCCGCGGAAATCACCTGCCTGACCGCCCGTGACGATCAGCCGGCCCCCGAAGCGGAAGCTGAGCGCGCCCTGCGCGTCGAGCACCGCGCCCGGCGGAAGGTCGCTGCGCAGCTCGACAATCTCGGCCGTGCTGCCGTCGAGCGCCCTCAGTTCGATCCGTGGCGGCAACGTGACGACGACGGGCGCGAACGGTTCACCTTCGAGGCGAACGACGCCTTTTAACGCCATCCCGCCCAGGTCGGCGAGGCTTCCACTGACACGCCGCGCGCCGGTCTGCGCGTCGAGCGTTATGCTCCCCCCGCCGCCGGGCCGCGTTTGCGCGGCGCGTCCCAGATCGAGCGTCGCCTCGACACGGATGCCGAGCGGAATACTGTGCGCCTGCGTCACCACGGTCGACTCGGGAGCGCACAAGCGACACTGCGCGAACGCTGGCGGAGCTGTTGCAAGAACGAATGCCGTGGTGAAAAGAAGGCGGTCCATATCGGCGGCAATAGCGACGCGGCTTTCAACGAATCGTTAACTACGCCAAGAGGGCGGACCCGACGCCGCATTTCCGGTGTTGAATGAGAAAAGCGAAAGTCGCGCGTGTCTAACTCTCCCCGAATCGTTGCCATCGGCACGGCGACGCCCGCGCACGACATCCATCAGGCCTTCATCGATTGGGCCCGAAGCCGGCTCAGCGTCCGCCGCGATGCCGCGCTGTTCGCGCGGATGGCAGGGCGCTCGGGGATCGCGCATCGTTGGTCGGTGCTGCCGGTCGGTGCTGGAGGCGGATCGCCCGTCGACGCCGGCGGGTTTTACGCCGCCGCCATGCCCGGGACCGCTGCACGGATGGCGCTATACGCCGACGCTGCCCCCGCGCTGTCGCTCGAAGCCATTGCCCGGCTGCCCGACACCGACGGCGTCACCCATCTCGTCGTCGCAAGCTGCACCGGCTTCGTCGCGCCGGGGATCGACCAGATCATCGCCGCGCAGCTTGGACTTGACGCTTCGGTCGAGCGGACGCTGATCGGCTTTATGGGATGCTATGCGGCGGTGACTGCGTTGAAGGTCGCGCGTCATATCGTTCGGTCGGAACCCGACGCACGCGTCCTCGTCGTAACCGTCGAACTGTCGACGCTTCACCTTCAGGACGACCTGGCGATTGAGCCGCTGCTTGCGATGCTGCAGTTCGGCGACGGCGCGGCGGCCGCGCTTGTTACGGGCGATGGTCCAGGGTTGATGCTCGATGCGCCGTTTGCCGCGACGCTCGACGCTTCGAGCGCGCTGATACGCTGGACGATCGGCGACACGGGCTTTGCCATGCACTTGTCGGGCGAAGTTCCGGCGCGCATTGCCGCAGCGCTTGCCGTGCCGCAGACACGCGCGGCACTGACCGGCGGGGTCGAGCCGCGATCGGTCGACGCGTGGGCGGTCCATGCCGGCGGCCGCTCGATCCTCGATGCCGTCGAAGCCGCGCTCGATCTAGCACCCGAAACGCTCGCCGCGTCGCGAAGCGTGCTTGCCGACTTCGGCAATATGTCGTCGGCGACGTTGATGTTCGTACTTGCGCGCCTGTTCGCCGACCGGCCGGCCCGCGGTGTTGCGCTCGCCTTTGGCCCCGGCCTCGCCGCCGAAGGGCTGCGCTTCGGCTGGACCGACTGATGCTCGACCACAGGGTGATCGCCGACGAATTGATGGACGCCGACGACCTCGACGCTTCGACCTATGCCGCCGTCGTGCATGACCTTGCAAAGGTCAACACGCTGACGATGGCGCGGCGGCCGACACTCGCGTTCCTGGACAAGCTCGCGTGGCGGCATGATCCGATGCTCGGCGCGATCCGTATCCTCGACGTCGGCTTCGGTGACGGAGACATGCTGCGCCGGATCGCCAAATGGGCGGCGGGCTTCGGCCAGGAGGTCGAACTTGTCGGCATCGACCTCAACCCGCGCAGCGCCGCGGCGGCACGCGAGGCGACGCGGTCCGATCTCGCGATCGATTATCGCACCGGCGACTATGCCGACCTTGCCGGCGAATGGTGGGATGCGATCATCTCAAGTCTGGTGGCGCATCACATGTCACATGATCAGCTGATTGCTTTTCTCCGCTTCATGGATGCCAGAGCCAAGGGCGGCTGGTTCATCAACGATCTCCACCGCCACGGTTTCGCGTTTCTCGGTTTTCCGTTCCTTGCGACGATCATGCGCTGGCACCCGATCGTCAAGCACGACGGCCAGCTTTCGATCGCGCGGAGTTATCGTCCGCCCGAATGGCCCGCGATGCTGAGCGAGGCCGGCATCGACGGTGCCAGGGTCGCGCGCCGCTTTCCGTTTCGCCTGTGCGTCTCGAAAATCCGCTGATCGTCGGCGGCGGCCCGGCGGGGTCGTCAGCCGCGATCATGCTTGCGCGTGGCGGGGCGCGGCCGCTGATCCTTGAACGTCAGCGCGAGATCGGCGACGCGCTGTGCGGCGGGTTCATGAGCTGGCACACGCTCGAAACGCTCGCCCGATTTGGCATCGACCCCGGCGGCCACCCGATCGACAGGATACGCGTGTTTGCCGGCAAACGTCACGCCGAAGCGCGGCTGCCAAAACGAGCGGTCGGCTTGTCACGGCACCGGCTCGACACGATGCTTCTGGCGACCGCGCGGTCGGCGGGAGCGGGGCTCGAGATCGTCAACGTCAAGCATGCCGACGAACTCGAAGCCGACAGCCTGTTCCTCGCGACCGGAAAGCATGATCTGCGCGGGCTGGCGCGGCCGAAGATCAAGACCGAGGATCCAACGCTCGGCTTGCGCGTCAGGATCGGGCCGCACCCATGCCTGTCCGCGCTGATCGGCAGTGCGATCGAACTTCACCTGTTCGATCGCGGCTATGTTGGCCTGCTGCTGCAGGAGGATGGGCGCGCCAACCTGTGCCTCGCGGTGCGCAAGTCACGGCTGGCACAGGCAGCGGGGAAGCCCGAAGTGCTGCTCCGGCAAATCGGCGACGCGAGCCCTATGCTCGGCGAGCGACTCACCTTCCTCGATGGCGTTCCGGACGCCGACGCCATCGCCTCGGTCCCCTATGGCTGGCGTGCGACAGACACTGTCGCGGGTATCTTCAGGCTGGGCGATCAGGCGGCGGTCATCCCCTCAATCGCAGGTGAGGGCAACGGCATCGCCATCGCGAGCGGTATCGCCGCCGCGCGCGCGTGGACCGAGGGTGGCGGCGACGCTGCACCGGCGTTCCAGGCCGACTTTGCACGGCGGACACGTCGCCCGGTCGCCGTCGCCCGTTGGTTGTGGGAGCGCGGCGAAACGCCGTGGTCCGCGGCGCTTGCTGTCCGCGCGCTCACGCTCGCTCCGGCGCTTGCCCGAAGTTTTGCGCAGGCGACGCGGATCGGGGATTGAAGAGGCGGCAATCGCGCGCCATCTTGCATTCATGGAAAAACTCGAACTCTCCGACGCCGAATGGAAGGCACGCCTTTCGCCCGAACAATATCAGGTCCTTCGCAACGGGGGCACGGAACGCGCGTTCGCGGGCATCTACAACGACAACAAGGCACCCGGCGAATATCATTGCGCGGGGTGCGGCGCGCTGCTCTTCAAAAGCGACGCGAAGTTCGATTCAGGATCGGGCTGGCCGAGTTTCATCCGCCCGGCCGACAGCGACGCCGTCGTCGAACACCGCGATACGAGCCATGGCATGACGCGGACAGAAGTCCGGTGCGCGACGTGCGATGGGCATCTTGGCCATGTCTTTCCCGACGGCCCCGCCGAAACCGGGCTTCGATATTGCATGAACAGCGCGTCGCTCGCTTTCGATCCGGAATGACGATGCTTGGCAGGGACGCGCTTAGCGCGTAACCCGCGCGGCGAATGGCGCGATCCTCCTCTTCGGTAGAGCCGCGGCGCTTCGGCTGGGTGCGACGGTTGTTCGGCATCGGTCTGGTCGCCGCGGTGATCGGTTTGACGGTCGTCGCGATTGCGGTCGGCGTCGCTTATCAGTCGCTGCCTTCCTATTCCGAGCTCAAATCGTCGCCCAACGGTCAGATGATCCGCGTTCATGCCGCCGACGGCACGGTGATCGTCTCGATCGGGCCAAGCTATGGCGAGTGGCTGGCGGTCGACCAGATCCCCTCGGTCATGAAGACGGCGATGATCGCAGTCGAAGACAAGCGCTTCAGAAGCCATATCGGCGTCGATCCGACGGGGATCGCGCGTTCGTTTCAGGTGCGCTACCTGCGCGGCCGTTTCACGCAGGGCGGTTCGACGATTACGCAGCAACTCGCGCGCAATGTCTTCCTGACCAACGACAAGACATGGTCGCGCAAGATCCGCGAACTGATCCTAGCGCTTGCGATCGAGCGGAAATTTTCGAAAGATCAGGTGCTCGAACTTTATCTCAACCGCGTCTATTTCGGCGGCGGGGCGTACGGCGTCGATGCCGCTTCGCGCAAATTCTTCGGGCACCCTGCCAACGACCTCTCGCTCGGCGAATCGGCGATCATCGCAGGACTGGTCAAGGCACCTTCGAATTATTCACCAAGCGCCGATGCCAAGGCGGCCGTTGGGCGCGCAAACGTCGTTCTGGATGTTATGGCCAAGCAGGGGCTGGTCACGTCGGCCGAGGTCGCCGCCGCCGACCCGTCGCAGGTCGTGCTCGCACCCGAACCCAAGCAGAACAGCGTGCGCTATTTTACCGATTGGGCATTGCCGCAGCTCGACACGATGATCGACGAGGGCAGCGAGCCGATCGAGGTTTGGACCACGCTCGACCTCAACATGCAGCGCGCCGCCGATGACGCGATCCGCGCGAACACTCCCGGCAAGGCGCAAGGCGCGCTCGTGTCGCTCGACCGCGACGGCGCGGTGCGCGCGATGGTCGGCGGCAAGGACTATGTCGCGTCGATCTACAATCGCGCGACGCAAGCGGTGCGCCAGCCGGGGTCGGCATTCAAGCTCTTCGTCTATCTGGCGGCCATCGAAGCGGGCCATACCCCCGCCGACATGGTCGTCGACGAACCCGTCGACTTCAATGGCTGGAAACCGCGCAATTCGTCGCGCCGCTTTTCGGGCGAGATCACGCTGCGCACCGCCTTTGCCTATTCGGTCAATACGATCGCGGCCAAGATCGGGGCCGAAGTCGGCACCGCAGCCGTGGCCGACATGGCGCGTCGCTTTGGCATAACGACGCCGATCAACACGCATCCGTCGATGGTGCTCGGCACGTCGGACGTGCGCCTGATCGACATGACGCGCGCCTTTGCGAGCGTGGGCGGCAACGGCGTCGCGATCGCGCCTTATGGCATATTGAAAGTCACGACCGGCAAGGGCGAGATCCTGTATCAGCATCAGTCGGACACGAGCCATGTCCTCGTCGCACCCGCCGTCGCCGCGCAAATGATCGACCTGCTGCAGACCGCGGTCAACACCGGTACCGCGCGCGCGGCGCAGATCGGGCGACCGGTTGCGGGCAAGACCGGCACCACGAGTTCGAACAAGGACGGCTGGTTTCTGGGTTTTTCGAGCGGGATCACGACCGGCGTCTGGATGGGCCGCGACGATGCCGACCCGATCCCCGGGCTCCAGGGCGGCCGTGCGCCTGCGCAGGCGTTCGCTCAGTACATGAAGATCGCTGTCGCCAAACGCCCGATCGAGAAATTCCAGACCGAGGTCACGCTTCCCGAATGGCAGCTCGAGCCCGACGAGGAAGCCTATTTCGGCAACGCCGACGAGACCGAGATGCTCGACGAGAGCGGCCAGCCGATCGGTCCCGACACGGGCACCGAACCTGGCCGGCCCGAACCCGGTCCTGATGTCGAAGTTCCGCAGAAACTCGACCAGAAATGGGTCGACGGCGTGCTTGGCCGTGAGGGTCCGCCGCCATCGCGGCCGCTTCCGACGCCGCGTCCGGTGCAGCCCGTGCCGCGTCCGCCGACGCCCGACGATCAGTCGTTCCCGCAGCCGAACCAGTGAAGCGCTGTGCCGTTGGCGCGCAGCCAGCGGCGGGCGGGAGCAGGGTCGGCTCCGAACATCTCGGCGACAAGCGCGTGAAATGCCGCACCATGATTCATATGCACGCGGTGCGCGACCTCATGTGCGATCGTGGCGCGACGGACATGGTCGGGTGTCAGGATCAATCGCCAGCTGTAGCGGATCGCGCCGTTCGACGAACAGCTTCCCCACCGCGACCGCGGATCGCCGACGCCGATATTTGTCACCGCGATATCATGCGCCGCCGCCAGCGCCTGCGTTTCGCGAGCCAGCGTTTCAAGAGCGACACGCTTAAGAAACCGCAACACCCGCGCGGGCATCTGTTCGACCGGGCCGCCGACGCGGAGCCGGCGGTCGCCATCGTCCAGCATGATTATCGCGGGCGTGCGGGGGTAGCCTTCCGCCCAGTCGAGACGGACTTCGTGTCCTGCGACCGTAAAACGCATCCCCGCCACGATCGGCTGGCCGACCGGCATTTTTGCCAGCGCCGCTTCGATCCAGACGCGTTTCCCGGCCGCCCAGCGCAATGCCGACCTGAGTGGCGCGCGCAGCGGCAGGCTCAAACGCACGCTGGCGTCGCGCGGATCGATGCTCAGCCGCATCGTCTTTGCGCCTGCGCGCCGGACAACGACCAGCGGGCGCGCGTGTCCGCCGCCGCGAAAGACGAGGTCAGAGGTCATCGCGGTCGACGAGATGCAGTTCGAGATCGCCCGCGTCGACTTCGGAGATCGTCCAGCCGCGCACCGATTGGCCCGCGGCATGGACGCTCTCGCGGTCGCCGCTGTTGAGATAATGCCAGGCCGGCAATGCTTTCCCTGCCGCGCGCAGGACATAGGCACAGGTGGGCGGCAGCCAGTCCATCGTCGCGAGCTTCGCCGGAGTCAGGCGGATGCAGTCGGGGACGAACGCGTGACGATGGCGATAATCGGAGCAGCGGGCATTGCGTCGGTCGAGCAGGCGGCAGGCGACATTGGTCGGATAGAAATCGCCGGTGTCTTCGTCTTCGAGCTTGTGAAGGCAGCATTTGCCGCACCCGTCGCACAGCGCCTCCCACTGCGCGCGGTCGAGCTGTTCGAGCGGCACGCTTTCCCAGAATCGGCCCGTCACTTCACCCACGTGTCGAGCACCCGCGCGATGTCCTGCGGCGTGCCGTCCTGCGGCACCAGAACGATGGGCTTGTTGTCCGGGTCCATGAGATAAGCGACGCGGCTGTGGTCGACGATGTATCCCTCTGCCGGTTGTCCAGGGGCAATCGAAAAGGCGACGCCATAAGCCTTTGCCGCCGCCTCGATCGATCTCAGGTCGCCTGTCAGCCCGGTGACCTGCGGTCCGAAGGCCGCGGTCCATGTCTTTAACACCGCAGGCGCATCGCGCGCCGGATCGACGCTCACGAAGATCAGCCGCACCGACTTCGCGCGCGCGGCGTCGACCTTGGCAAAGGCCTTGATCCCGTTGGCAAGGTTGGCGACGTCGGTCGGACAAACGTCAGGACAAAATGTGTAGCCGAAATACATGATGCGATATGACCGCCCAAAACTGCGGTCTGTGACGGTCGCGCCGGTCTGATCGATGAGCCTGAACGGTCCGCCGATCTTCGCGCCGGCAAGCGGCGGCGGCGGAGCTGCGCAAGCTGCGACCAGCAACGCGACAACGGGAAACAACCTGTTCATGACATCGCCAGCCTTGCGGTGTTAGCGCCGGCAGCGCAAGACGCACCGGCCGACAGCGGATGGAATGACATGCGAACAGGAATATTGTGGCTGGCGATCGTCGCCGTCGTCGCGCCGCTGCCCGCGCAAGCGCAATTTTCGGACAGCTATAATTTCCTAAAGGCGGTGCGCGACCGCGACGGTCAGAAAGTCACCGACTTTCTGAACAAACCGGGCTCGGGTGCCGTCCTCGTCAACACGCGCGACGGGTCGAGCGGCGACGGCGCGCTTCACATCGTTACTAAGCGGCGCGATACCGTCTGGCTGTCGTTCTTGCTCGGCAAGGGTGCCAATCCGGACATGCGCGACGCCGCGGGCAACACCGCGCTAATGATCGCGTCGCAGATCGGGTTCGCCGAAGGACTGTCGTTGCTGATCGACCGCCGGGCGCAGGTCGATCTTGCGAACAACAGTGGCGAAACACCGCTGATCCGCGCGGTCCAGAACCGCGATATCGCGACGGTCCGCGCGCTGCTGAACGCCGGTGCCAATCCGAACAAGTCGGATACGTCATCGGGGCTGACTGCACGTCAATATGCTGAGCGCGACGCGCGGTCGGCCGCGATCGTCAAGGCGATCGACGAGGCACGGCCCAGGCCTAAGGCGAAAGTCGGCCCGAATTAGGTCGCCCGTTGCACGGCGTCGTCAAGATCGCCGAGAAGGCGCCGCGCGGCTCGCCTGGCAAAACGAAGCGTTTCTGCGCGGCGTCGCGATGGCGCCAGCGGTATCGTAACGGGTTCGCGCACGATCGCCGCGTCGTACCGATCGGCGACGATCAGGCCGACGCGATCGGGAAGCTTGTCGGCGCGTTCGAGCAACGCCGGGTCGAGCGTATCGGGGATTGCCCAGAAGAACCGGTCGCAATAGTCGAGATATTCGGTCCACTTCCGGTCACCCAGGAGGTCGGCACGCGAGACCTTCACCTCAACGATCGTCACCACACCTCTTGGGCACAATCCCATCAGATCGGCGCGACGCCCGTTGCCCAGCGCGACTTCACCAACGGCAAGGCAGTCGTGGCGCAACAGCAGACGCGCGACGCCACGGACGACGTGCGCGGTAAGTTCGGCGGCTGGCAAGCGGGGATCAAGCATCGCCTCTCCGGTAGAACAGCCGGGGAACGACGAAAAGCCTTAACGATAAAAGACGTGATTTCCGACGGCGGCCAGGCGCTGCTTGCCCCAGCCAGGCGAAACGCGCTTGGCATGGAAATAGAGCGCATTGGGTACGCTACTGTCCCAAAGGCGATTCATCGCGACCTGCGCCACACCGACCGCCTGCCGCCACATTGCCTGATTGGCGATCGCCGGAAAGCCGCCGCCGCGGACGAAAGAGAACTGGCTCGGCTGCTTGACGACGCCACAGAGCGTTCCTGCAAAGCGGCCAGAATTCATCCGGTTCAGGATAACCTCCGCAACGGCAAGCTGACCGTTCAGCGGCTCGCCTTTGGCTTCGAAATAGACCGCTTTGGCAAGGCAGTCCGCTTCACGGTCGGGGACACTGTCGTTCGCGTGCTGCGACACGAGTTGCGCCAGCGATGCCGCGCGCGGACGCATCGGCGAGGTGATGACAGGGAGCACGTCGGACGCCGCGTCGGTCACGATGCCGGAACCGATTTCGACCGCCGGTTCGGACGGCAGCGCCTCGGTCACGACGGGTGGAAACGGCGCGCCGATCGCCTCGGTCACCGGATAAGCGCCGATAACGGCCAGAGCGCAAAAAGAAGACGCCGCCAAACCAGCGGCGCGGGCAGAAAATGACATTCCATACAACAATAGGGCGGCCGAACGACAAGCCGGGCATTGCAAACAAGAAAATATGCCCCGTCGCTCTTCCGACTGGCGTCCGCAGCAATCCCGAGATCGGAAATATTTGCGACCACGCTCGCGTGAACTGCTGCCACATTGTTGTGCAACGCAACACAGTCAACCCGGCGAAGACATTTCAGCGGCGAAACGTTCGGCGTTCGCGATGTCCAGTTCGACAATCCACAAATCGGGATCGCGTTCCCGTCGGCGCGCTAAATATTTCTCGCGACTCGGCTCGTCGCCGTCGAAGACATGGGTCCAGACGTAGCCGGCGGTGTGATCCAGCACCCGCTCGATAACCGAACGGACAACATTCTTTTCCATACATATCAGTAAGACAGCGCCAGACGTAGGATCGCCACGCGCGACGACGACGACATTGCCACCCTTGGCCGCGACTCGACGGATCATCGCGCTGACCAACATCGCGCTGGTCAGCCGCGCGGTCATGAATGCATGTAGCCAGCGAGCGAAGACAGCGCGATCTGTGAGCGCATGAACGTCCCCGTGCCGCGCGCGGCCTCGCGGCCATGACGGTCGATCAGTCGCGCGTCGCCGACGAAAACGCGTTTGCGCCCGCTGACCCAGCGACCCTCGGCAACGATCTCGCCCGCCGCGATCGGTCGCGTGAACAAAAGGTTGAATGCGGTCGTCAGCACAAAACGGTCCGTGACCAGCGAATTGACCGCGTAGAACGCCGCGTCGTCGAGCATCTTGAAATAGGCCGTGCCGTGAAGCGCGCCCGCCGCGTGGAAATGATCGGTCCCGACTTCGAATCTGATGCGCGCAAACCCGTCTTCGACGATCTCGAGTTCGGACGGGAACGTCCGGTTGATCGGTGCCGAGCGGTAGAGCGACTCGAGCGCACGGTGATGCGCCCGCGCGCCGTCACCGCCTTCAGGCGGCATCGCGCGCCTCGTCGGCGTCGAACAGCGCGAGCAGCGCGTCGTCGGTCGCCGCGCCACGAAGTTTGGCAACGAAGCCCCGATCGCGCAGAAGCCGGCTGATCTGCGCCAGTGCCTTCAGATGGTCGGCGCCGGCATCGATCGGCGACAACAACATATAGACGATGTCGACCGGTTCGCCGTCGATCGCGGCAAAGTCTACCGGTTGCGCAAGGCGTGCGAAAACACCGACGACGCGGGTCAGCCCGGCGATCTTGCCGTGCGGGATCGCGATGCCGTCGCCAAAACCTGTCGACCCCAGCCGTTCGCGTTCGGTAAGGCGTTCGATCACGACCGCGGCATCGACGCCGTGGACGCGTTCGGCGATCGTCCCCAATTGCTGAAAAAGGCTTTTCTTGTTTGGTGCGACGAGTGCGGCCAAAGCCGCACCGGCGCGGAGAAACTCATGCGTATCGTTCATATCAAATCCGGGTCAGGCGCGTACGCCACGGGGAGGATCAGGCCGCGCGCTGGGGTTCCACCCAGCCGATCGTGCCATCGCCGCGCCGATAGACCATGTTGAACGCGCCTGTCCCGCTGTTTTTGAAGAGCAGCGCATTGGTGTTGCGCAGATCGAGCATCATCACCGCGTCGGACACTGTTGCATCGGGCACGTCGACGCGCATTTCTGCAACGATCAGCGGATGATCACCGACATCGATCTCGGCGTCGTCGCTGACGGGTTCGAACACGGTGTAACCGGCATCGACGGGCTCGGCACCGTTTGCGCCCTTGTGATCCTTCAGCCGGCGCATGTAGCGGCGCAGCTGGCGTTCAATCTTTTCGGCAGCGCCGTCGAAGGCGGGGTGCGCTTCCATCGCGTGGCTTGCTGCTTTCAGGATCAGGCCCTGCATTACATGCGCGACGATATCGCATGAAAAGCCGTTGTCGTGCGGCCCCTTGCCGAACGTGACATGCGCCGACAGCGCGCGCGAGAAATATTTGTCGGCAACGCCCTGAAGACGATCAGTCACATGGGTTTTCAGCGCATCGCCCGTAGCGACCTGGTGTCCCGAAACGCGAATGTCCATCTTCGTCTCCTCTTTTTAGCAGAGTTCGCCCGGTCAGGCGTCAACCAACTCGGCCCAGCGTTCGTTGGTTGCCCACAACGGCTCTGTCAGCGTCAGGACGAAGGCGCGGTGGCGTGCGATTTCGGCCGAGCTCGCGCGGTGCGTCCGCGGCTGGCGCGACAGGTGCGCGCGGGCATGTGTCGCGCTCGCGGGCACCTTAGCGGGCGCGCCGAACATTTCGAGGCCGATCTGCCGCCCGCCGGTCAGTTCGACGTAGACCTGCGCAAGTAGCGCGGCATCGAGTAACGCGCCATGATTGACACGGTGGCTGCGATCGACGCCGTAGCGCGTGCACAGCGCATCGAGGCTGTGCTTGGCGCCCGGGTGACGCGACTTCGACAGCATCAGCGTGTCGACCATCCGCGACATCGGCACGTGCAGCCGTCCACAGCCGCCCAGTTCGGAGTTCAGGAAGCCGAAATCGAACATGGCGTTGTGCGCGACCAGCGGACAGTCGCCCAGAAAGTCGAGCAGATCCTCGACGCGATCCTCGAACCAGGGCTTGTCGGCAAGGAATGCGTCGCTGAGCCCGTGGACCGCCTGCGCAATGCTCGGCATCGGCATGCCGGGATTGAAATAGGCGTGAAATGTCCGCCCGGTCTCGACACGATTGACCAGTTCGATGCAGCCGATCTCGACGATGCGGTCGCCTTGGGCGGGGTCGAGGCCGGTGGTTTCGGTGTCGAAGACGATTTCGCGCATGGAATTTTCAGGATGAACCCTGATGTGCTTTTAGACAAGCGATCACTTCGCGCACGCGGGCGTGCGTCGTCTCCATCGTCGTCCCGGTATCGATGACATAGTCGGCATGCTGACGTTTTTCGGCATCGGGCATCTGCAGCGCGCGGATCGCTTCGAATTTCGCCGCTGACATTCCGGCACGTGCCAAGACCCGCGCACCCTGGACGTCGGTCGGCGCCGTCACGACGACCACCGCATCGATTTCGGCGGGTCGTCCCTTTTCGAGCAAAAGCGGGATATCGTAGACGACGATTTCGGCCGTTTGATTCGACGCCGCAAAGCGCTCGCGTTCGCGGGCGACGGCCGGGTGGACGATTGCCTCGAGCCGCCCGAGTGCGGCAGGATCGCCGAACACGCGCGAACCAAGAGCTGATCGGTCAACGCCCCTCGCGTCGGTGATCCCCGGAAATGCCGCCTCGATCGGATTGATCAGCGCGCCGCCGGGTGCCTGAAGCGCGTGGACGACCGCATCGGCATCGAACACGGGAACGCCTTCCCGTCGAAACATCTCCGCAACGGTCGACTTGCCCATGCCGATTGACCCGGTCAGGCCGACAACGATCATGACGTCAGCCGTCGGCGCAGTTCGGCGTCATGTTCGCGCGGCGGAGCGATGCCAAAAAACAACTCGAATGCGACAGCGGCCTGCCCGATCAGCATCTCGAGCCCGTCGACAGTCGCCAGGCCGCGCGCCTGCGCTGCCGCCAGTAACGGCGTCACCAAGGGTGCGTAGACGATATCGTAAACGACCGCGTCGTCGGGCAAGCCGGTCAAGTCGAGCGTAAGTGGCGCTTGGCCGGTCATGCCCAATGGCGTCGCGTTCACGAGCAGCGCGACCGGGGGCACGGATGCGCCGAGCGGGAGCACGCGCCCCCAGAGTCCGAAGCGCGCCAACAGCGCAGCGCCCTTTACCGGGTCGCGTGCGAACAGGGTTACCGGCCCGACCGCCGCTTTTGCAAGCGCGAAGAGCACGGCATGCGCGGCACCACCGGTTCCGACCACTGCCACCGACATCGCTTTGAGCGCGAAATCCGCAATCGGTGCAAAGAACCCCGCCGCATCGGTATTGGTGCCGATCACGCTGCCATCGGGGTTCCGAATCACGGTGTTCATCGCGCCGATCGTGCCGCGCACGTCGCCCGGATCGGCGACATGATCCATGATCGTCAACTTATGCGGAATCGTGACGTTGCATCCGCGCCACGTCGGATCCGCGCGGCGTCGTTCGATATGATCGGCGAGCCCCTCGGGTCGAACCTGCGTCCGTTTGAAATCGGCGTCGATTTCGAGCGACTGGAGCCAGAACTTATGAAGTGCGGGCGATTTCGAATGCGCGATCGGGTCGCCGATCACTTCGGCATAGGGCGACGTCACGACAGCAGAACGCCGCGCGCGCGCAGCCAGTCGAGCAACGGTAGAAGCGGCAGGCCGAGAATGGTGAAATGGTCGCCGTCGATCTTTGTGAAAAGCTGCACACCCAGTCCCTCAATGCGGTAGGCACCGACGCATCCCACGACCGCTGTGGCTTCGCGCGCCTGATAATCAGCGATGAAGGCGTCCGACAGCGCGCGCATCGTCAGCGTGGCGCGGTCGACGTATCGCCACACCGCCCTGCCGTTCTCGACCGCGACGACCGCGCTGTACAGATGATGCCGCCGCCCCGCCAACATGCGCAACTGCCCGGCCACATCGTCACCGGGCTTGTCGAGCATCGTCCCATCGTCGAGCGCGAGCGTCTGATCACAGCCGAGAACGACATCGCCCGGTCGCGACGCCGACACCCGCATCGCTTTCAGTTCGGCGAGCGCGTCGGCAATATCGCGTGCGCCCATGCCCTGCGCGCGAAACGAAGCTTTCGCCGCATCTTCATCGACGCGCGCGCCGACGGTGTCGAACGACACGCCCGCTGCTTCGAGGATAGCCCGCCGCGTGGGGCTGGTGGACGCCAGTACGAGCATCAGGCGGCGACGCGATCGTTGACCAGGGCGATGATCGCTGCCGCCGCTTCCTCGATCGATCGGCGCGTCATGTCGATGACCGGCCAGCCATTGTCCGCGAACATCCGCCGCGCATAGGCGATCTCGCGCGCCACCGCGTCTGCGTTGACATAGTCGGTCTCGGGCGTCTGGTTGAGCGACAGCAACCGATTACGCCGCACCTGGATCAGCCGCTCGGCGCTGGTCACCAGACCGACGACGAGCGGATGCGTGAGCGAGAACAGCCGGGGCGGCGGGGGCGATTCGATGACGATCGGAATGTTTGCGGTCTTGTAACCGCGATTGGCGAGATAGATCGACGTCGGCGTCTTCGACGTGCGCGAAACGCCGGCAAGGACAATATCGGCCTCTTCCCAATTTTCCGCGCCGACGCCGTCGTCGTGCGCGATCGTGAACTGGATGGCGTCGACCCGCGCGAAGTAGACATCGTCGAGAACATGCTGCCGGCCGGGTCGCGCCACGGCGCGCTGCCCAAGCATGTCGGAGAGCGCATTGGTGACAGTGTCGAGCGGCGCGAGCGCTGGAATTCCGAGCGCGTGGCACGCCGCTTCGAGCCGCTGGCGCGTTTCTACGTTGACCATCGTGAACAGAACCAGCCCCGGGTTTTGCCCGATCTCGCTCAGGATACGGTCAAGGTGACCGGCTCCGCGCACCATCGGCCAAAAATGCTTCATCGTTTCGACGCCGTCGAATTGCGCGAGCGCCGCCTTTGCCATCATGTCGAGCGTCTCGCCGGTCGAGTCGGACAGCAAGTGCAGGTGAAGCTTCGCCATCTGTGATGCTGTGCATAAGCCGGTGGGCTTTGGCTAGGCGAAACGCCGGGATGATTCAGGGGGCGATCGGCGTCCCCATTCGCCGAAGTTTACCGCCCAGCCTTATCAACAGCGGATCCTTTCACGCGCCCGCTTGTGGATAATGGGGACGGGCAAAACGAATCCCCGCGGATCGGCGAGTCCGACACCGTCAACCTGTTGGCAAGTCGGCGCAGCGACGATAAGCCCCGCAGATCGTCCGCCTACCTCTTTCAACAATATCCTTCTTAATACATCTTTAAGGATAAGACTCTGACCAAGCCTTTGCTCGACGTGCTGCGGGGAACGCGTCAGGACCGACCGCCGGTATGGTTCATGCGTCAGGCCGGGCGCTACTTGCCCGAATATCGCGAATTGCGCGCGCAAAAGGGCGGGTTCCTCGAACTCGTCAACGATAGTGATGCCGCCGCTGAAGTCACGCTGCAGCCGATCCGCCGCTTCGGTTTCGACGGCGCGATCCTGTTCTCCGATATCCTCGTCATCCCCAATGCGCTGGGACAGGACCTGTGGTTCGAAGAAGGCGAGGGGCCAAGGTTGGCACCCAAACTCGTCGATTATGCGCTGGCGGGGCTTACAGTGGCGCCCGAGAGGCTTTCCGCGATCTACCAGACCGTTGCCAAAGTGAAGGCCGCACTGTCGCCCGAAACGACGCTCCTCGGTTTTGCGGGCAGTCCGTGGACCGTGGCGACCTACATGATCGCCGGGCAGGGCAGCAAGGAACAGGCCGAAGCGCGGCGCTATGCCTATCGCGATCCGGCGGCGTTCGGAGCGATCATCGATGCGATCGTCGCGATGACTGTCGATTATCTGTCGGGCCAGATCAAGGCGGGCGCGGATGCGGTGCAGTTGTTCGACAGCTGGGCGGGGAGCCTGTCGCCGGCGCAGTTCGACGATTGGGTCATCGCGCCGACCATCCGCATCGTCACCGAACTACGCAAGCGGCATCCGGATACGCCGATCATCGGCTTCCCCAAAGGTGCGGGCGGCAAGCTCATTGCCTATGCCAAGGCGACCGGCGTCGATGCGCTCGGGATTGACGAAACGGTCGATCCGGTCTGGGCGTCGATTTATCTGCCCGCCGGATTGCCGGTGCAGGGCAATCTCGATCCGCTCGCGCTCATCGCGGGCGGCGCGACGCTGTCCAAAGCCATCGCGCATATTCTCGAGGCGTTTGCCGATCGCCCGCATATCTTCAATCTCGGCCACGGCATCCTGCCCGACACGCCGATTTCGCATGTTGAAGCGGCGTTGGAGCAAATCCGCGCATGATCGGCTTTTTGGGCGCGGCCTACCCCTGGGTGAAGGCGGCGCATCTGATCTTCGTCATTTTCTGGATGGCGGGGCTGTTCATGCTCCCGCGCTTCTTTGCCTATCATCAGGAGACCGCGCCCGGCTCGCCCGAGATCACCAAATGGATCGAGCGCGAGGCGCGGCTGGTCAAGATCATCCTCAACCCAGCGATGATCGTCGTCTGGGCGCTCGGATTGTTGTTGGTCATCAACATCGGCGCCTGGGCCGAAGGCTGGTTCTACGCCAAATTCGCCGCCGTCATCGCACTGTCGGGTTATCACGGCTGGATGGCAGGCTATGCCAAAAAACTTGCCCGCGGCGAAGCGGGCGTGTCGTCCAAAACCATGCGGCTGCTCAACGAAGTCCCGGGCGTGGCGACGGCGGTGATCGTGGTGCTGGTGATCGTGAAGCCGTTTTAGGATTTAACGAAACGGGTCGGCTTTCAAACGTGCCTTCTGTGTTTCGACACATTTAGAAAGCGCGTCACGAGCCTCCTCCGGCAGCGACAGCTCATAAATCCCTATAGACTTATCAGCGTTCCAAAATTCGACCATCTGTGCGTCTATAACCTCTGATAGGCGAGCAGAAGCTTTCCATTGTAGGGCGAACGCCCCAAACGACTTGCCCTGAGAGTCATAAGTGAATTGTGTCGCCAGCTCGTTGGTTTTAGGTCCATATTCGAATTGAACGATAATCTGCACGGTCTTTCGATCAACCATTGATTGCCAGGTCGGACTGCTTAACGTCATCGCTAGACTGTTTTTATCGACAGCTATTTCCATCGTGAGGGTTTCGCCCGTTTGATAACTTCGGCTAAAAACACAAAGCTTGCCCTTCTCAATGATATTCCAATGGCCAAACGTTTCGGCTGAAGAGATGCCGAGGGCTGCGAGCGCACTAGATTCAGCTCTTTTTTCTCCAGCCTCAATTTCGTTAAACTTTTCTACAATGTCGAAATTCTGCGTCGTGGTAGCCAATTCACGGGCATAAGCTCGATTTCCGCTGTTCCAAGTCGAAATAATAGCATCGCGAGTCTCTTGTGCTTTTCGAGCCTTGTATTCGCGAGCGCCTGTCAGCAGCTCATTAGCGCGCTCCGCATTCCGTCGCTGCTGCAATTTTCGGAGAGCTTCCAACCGATCCTGTCCGCGCGTTTGACCTTTAGCTGGCAAATCAGCTGTTGTTGCGAGGATTGCCACGCCAATCCAAGCATAGTTGCGGCAAACTCGCAAAACCAAGGAAATATCAGCCAATTGCCGCCTCAATATCCGCCAGCAAACCTCTCATCTCATCAATTCTGCGGCTCAAAATCGGTTGCCATTTTGCATCCAAATCAAGTGGCCCCGACATGGCATCAGAGTATTCTTTGATTAGCCCATCGCAATGAGCACGCAAGGCTTTGAACATCTGAAGCTGGTCAACTTCCGTCACGGTGTGCCTCAGTTAAATAGTTGTTTCGATTGCTCATACGGCAAAATTCCAGCTGAGGTCTAGCCATCAAGCAATGAACCTTGACGCCACCCCCCAACCCGCCTAATTTCCTGCCCAACGCATGACCTCCCGGTCCCGCGTCCTCAGCATCAGTCCTTGATCCGCTGTTTCGGCCTCCGCGCCCAATAATTCCCCGAAAGAACACCCCATGCATTTGAAAGATTTGAAGAAAACAGCGCCGGCCGATCTGGTCGCCATGGCCGAGGAGCTCGGCATCGAGGGGGCATCGACGCTGCGCAAGCAGGATCTGATGTTCGCGATCCTGAAAGTGAAGGCCGAAAACGGCGAACAGATCATGGGCGTCGGCACGATCGAAGTGCTGCAGGATGGCTTCGGTTTCCTCCGAAGCCCCGAAGCCAATTATCTCGCCGGCCCCGACGACATCTATGTCTCGCCAAACCTTGTCCGCAAGCACGGCCTGCGCACCGGCGACACGGTTGAATGCGAAGTGAAAGGGCCGCGCGACGGCGAACGCTATTTCGCGATGACGCAGATCGTGAAGGTCAACTTCGACGATCCCGAAGCCGTCCGCCACCGCGTCAACTTCGACAATCTGACGCCGCTCTACCCGGATGAGAAGCTCAGCCTCGACACGCTCGACCCCACGGTCAAGGACAAGTCGGCGCGCGTCATCGACATCATCTCGCCACAGGGCAAAGGCCAGCGCACGCTGATCGTCGCGCCGCCGCGCGTCGGCAAGACGGTCATGCTCCAGAACATGGCCAAGGCGATCACCGACAATCATCCCGAGGTGTTCCTGATCGTCCTCCTCGTCGACGAACGGCCCGAGGAAGTCACCGACATGCAGCGCAGCGTGAAGGGCGAAGTCGTCTCCTCGACCTTCGACGAACCCGCAACACGCCACGTCCAGGTCGCCGAAATGGTGATCGAAAAGGCCAAGCGCCTGGTCGAGCACAAGAAGGATGTCGTCATCCTGCTCGATTCGATCACGCGCCTCGGCCGCGCCTACAACACGGTGGTGCCGTCGTCGGGCAAGGTTCTGACCGGCGGTGTCGATGCCAACGCGCTGCAGCGGCCGAAACGCTTTTTCGGCGCGGCACGCAACATCGAGGAGGGCGGGTCGCTTTCGATCATCGCCACCGCGTTGATCGACACGGGTAGCCGCATGGACGAAGTCATTTTCGAGGAGTTCAAGGGCACGGGCAACAGCGAAATCGTCCTCGACCGCAAAGTCGCCGACAAGCGCGTCTTCCCGGCGCTCGACGTCGGCAAATCGGGCACGCGCAAGGAAGAGCTGCTCGTCGAGAAGGTCAAGCTCAGCAAGATGTGGGTTCTGCGCCGCATCCTCATGCAAATGGGCACGATCGACGCGATGGAATTCCTGCTCGACAAGATGAAGGATTCGAAGACCAACGAGGATTTCTTCGATTCGATGAATTCCTGATCCATTCTTCGTCACCCCGGACTTGATCCGGGGTCCAGCTGTTTTCTTTCTCTTTGCGAAGAAGCTGGACCCCGGCTCGGGGGCCGGAGTGACGGGTTACTCTTGGGACCAGTTTTATAATGCTCGATTTCGCTGCCGTCTTCACGCCCACCGGCCTCGCGAAACTAGGCCAGATCGTCGTTGCGGACCTGACAATGGCGGGTGACAATGTCGTCATCATGGGGACGCTGGCGAGCGGCCTTCCCGAAAAGGACCGCCGCCGCGTGATCCTGTTCGGGGTCAGCATGGCGCTCGTCTTCCTCATCGGCTTCGCGCTGATCGCGACGCAGTTGCTCAAGATCACCGGGCTGCTGCTGGCGGGCGGGCTGTTGCTGCTCTGGGTCTCGTACAACATGTATCGCGAGCTGCGGCCTGCGCGAATTGTCGTCGCCGACGATCCCGAGACGCCCGCCGTCGAAGGACCGCCGCGCACGAAGACCTTCCTCCAGGCTGCGATCCAGATCACCGTCGCCGACCTGTCGATGAGCCTCGACAATGTCCTCGTCGTCGCGGCGATCGCGCGTGACAACCCTGCCGTGCTGTTCGTCGGCCTGACCTTTTCGGTTTTGCTGATGGGGCTTGCCGCCAATTTCGTCGCAACGCTCGTCCAGAAATATCACTGGATCGCCTGGATCGGCCTTGTCGTGATCCTTTACGTGGCGCTCCGGATGGTTTGGGAAGGCTGGCACGACGTTGCGCCACTGGCGCTCGGCCTGATCGGCTGACATAAGGGCGGCGAGTGGAGAAGCAGCCGTGAAAGTGAATGTCGAAGTCGATTGCACGCCCGCCGAAGCGCGGGCGCTGATGGGCCTGCCTGATATGACGCCGGTGCACGACGCTTTCCTCGCGCAGATGCAGGATACGCTGAAGAACGGCGTGGCGCCCGAAATGATGATGTCGATGTTGAAGAGCTGGTCGCCGATGGGCGACGCGGGCATGACGATGTGGCAGGGATTGCTCGATCAGGTGACGAACGCAACGAGAAAATGAACGACACGATATTCGCGCTGTCGAGCGGCGCGCCGCCCGCCGCGATCGCAGTGGTCCGGATCAGCGGCCCGCATGCCGACGCCGCGCTCGAAACGCTTTCATCGCGCGCTTTGCCGCCGCCCCGGCAGGCAGGGGTGCGGACGCTGCTTAACGGGGCTCAAGAGCTTGATACGGCGGTCGTCCTGCGGTTCCGAGGTCCGGCCAGTGCCACTGGCGAGGATGTTGTCGAACTTCATCTGCACGGCGGGAGGGCGACAGTCGCGGCGGTGCTGACAACACTTGCAGCGATCCCCGATCTGCGCCCGGCCGATCCTGGAGAATTTACCAGACGGGCGTTCGAAAACGGCCGGATCGATCTCGCACAGGCCGAAGGCCTGTCAGATCTGCTCGCCGCGGAAACGGAGCTGCAGCGCCGCGTTGCACTGAATATGGCCGGCGGCGGCCTCTCGGAAGTCGTCGAACGAATGCAGCGCGAATTGCTGGCCACATCGGCGCAGGTCGAGGCATCGATCGACTTTTCGGACGAGGACGACGTGTCGCCGTGGCCCGAGCGTTTCGAGACCCTTGCCAATTTGGCGTCAGGGCTGGAAACGATGCTTGCAACGCCTCCTTCCGAACGGCTTCGCGACGGAGTAAAAATTGCGATCGCCGGTCCTCCAAACGCTGGAAAATCAACGCTTATCAACAGGTTGGCGTCACGTGACGTCGCTATTGTATCTGCGATGGCGGGGACGACGCGCGACGCGATTGAAGTTCCGCTGCACATTTTGGGCATTCCGCTCATACTGATCGATACGGCGGGATTACGCGATGCAAGCAACGACACCATTGAAACAATGGGCATCGAGCGGGCGTCTTCGATCATCGCGACGAGCGATATCGTGCTCTGGCTTGGCGAGGCTGGTAACGAGCCTGCGGTCCGCCAACTGATTTCGATTCATGCCAAGGCCGACTTGGCCTCTTGCCCACCCGACGGTCGGATCGCCGTATCGGCGCTGACGGGAGAGGGGATCGATGAGTTGCTGGCCGCCCTTGCTGCCTCGGCACGGTCGATCCTGCCTCCTCAAGACTCGCTTTCGCTTAATGTGCGCCAACGCACCTGCCTGACCGAGGTTGTCCGCGAATGCCATGCCGCAGCGCAGTGTGATGATCTGGTGATCGTCGCCGAGCATCTGCGCCTCGCACGATTAGCGTTGGATCGGTTGACTGGTCGCACAGGTGTCGACGATATGCTAGCGGCATTATTTTCTACCTTTTGCATCGGGAAGTAAGTGTTCCACGTGAAACATCATGTTATTGACGTGATCGTCATCGGCGGTGGTCATGCAGGATGCGAGGCCGCGGCGGCAGCAGCGCGGCGTGGCGCGAAAGTCGCACTTGTAACGATGTCCTCAGCGGTCGTTGGCGCGATGTCTTGCAACCCCGCGATCGGTGGTGTTGGCAAGGGGCAACTGGTAAGGGAAGTTGACGCTCTCGACGGCGTTATCGGTCGCGCCGCGGACGCGGCGGCGATCCACTACCGCATGCTGAATAGGTCCAAAGGGAAAGCGGTACAGGGCCCGCGCGTTCAGGCGGACCGGACCGCGTATCGCGACGCTGTCCAAGCCATTCTGAGACGCTACGACCGACTTAAAATTATCGAGGGTCGTGTGGACTCGCTGATCTGTCATGGCCGTACGATCGACGGCGTGGTCCTCGATAATGGCTTCAGGCTGGAAGCCTCGGCTGTCGTCGTCTGTACGGGTACATTTCTGGGCGCGCGAATGTTTTGCGGTGAGCAACAGTCCGAAGGTGGCCGCGTAAGCGAGCCCGCGGCGACCGCACTGTCGAAACAAATGCGTGCTCTCGACCTGCCGATGGCGCGGCTGAAAACGGGCACGCCGCCGCGGCTCGATGGTCGTTCGATCGATTGGAGCCGGCTTGCCGTGCAACCATCCGATCGTGAGCACTGGACAATGTCGCCCTATGGAGAGCGTGTCCTTCCGCAGGTCCACTGCGCGATTACCCGAACTAATTTGCGGACGCATAGCATCATCCGCGCGAACCTTAGCCGATCACCGTTGTTTTCGGGTGCGATCGAGGCCAATGGCCCGCGCTACTGTCCGTCGATCGAGGACAAGGTCGTGCGCTTTGGCGATCGAGACGGTCACCAAATTTTTCTCGAGCCCGAAGGCGGCAGAAACGCGTTAATCTATCCGAACGGTATCTCGACATCGCTTCCATTCGATGTTCAGCGCGCGATGCTGCGAACGATCGACGGCCTTGAGCGCGTGACGATTGCCGAACCGGGCTACGCTGTCGAATATGATTATGTCGATCCGCGCGCGCTCGATCATCACCTCGGTCTTCGATCCGTACAGGGGCTGTTTCTCGCTGGTCAGATCAATGGAACCACCGGTTACGAGGAGGCGGCTGCGCAGGGTCTTGTCGCTGGCGCAAACGCGGCTGCTCATGCGCTCGGATTGCCGTCGTTTCGTCTTGAGCGGGAAACGAGCTACATAGGTGTGATGATCGATGACCTTGTGCTTCAGGGCGTCACCGAGCCCTATCGCATGCTCACCGCGCGTGCCGAGCATCGTTTGCATCTTCGCGCCGACAATGCGCAGACGCGCCTTACCGGCGTCGGGCTCGAACATGGCCTGATCGGGCCTGACCGGGCTCAAGCCTGGCGCCGACGCGAGACCGTTCGCCGTCTGGCGCAGGATGCGATGACCGCGCACGGCGAGAGGTCGATAGCGACGATGGTGCGATCGCAGTCGCTCCAGTCGGCAGACGTTCGACCGCGGCTTGCCCATTGTCAGGCTCCCGGCGACGTCATCGATGAACTTGTCGAGGATGCGCGCTACGAACCTTATGTTTCGCGGCAGCGCGCTGAGATCATGGCCCGGAACCGCGGGCACTCCCTCGGCCTGCGCGAGGACATGGATTTCGCCAGCGTGCCAGGGTTGTCGGTCGAAATGGCCGACCGGTTAACGGCTTGCCAACCGCGTACCCTTGGCGAGGCGGAGCGCGTCCGCGGGATAACGCCTGCCGCGTTATCCGCGTTACTCGTGCATAATCGGGCCAGGTTACCCGCTTGATCGACATAAAGTCTGATGGCCATGTCGGCGCGATAGCGGCTGTTCCACGTGAAACAATCGATAAGCTGCGAAAGTTCGAAGAGATGGTGGCGCATGCGCAGCGTTCGCAAAACCTCGTTAGCACCGCGAGCCTTGAAGGTTTCTGGGAACGTCACGTCCTCGACTCGGCCCAGCTGATTAACTTTGCGCGCCCTGGCGACTGGATAGATATCGGCAGCGGCGCAGGGATTCCCGGCATCATCGTTGGCCTGCTCACACGCGCTCGGACTAGCCTGATCGAGCCGCGACGGCTCCGCGCTGAATTTCTCCGATCGGTGATCGAAGACCTTGCACTTGAAAACGTCGAAGTCGTCCAATCGACTGTTCAGGCCGTTCGTACGGCGAAAGTGGCGAATATCACCGCGCGGGCGGTCGCGCCTTTGTCGACGCTTATTCGCATCGCGAGCCATCTCGCAGACTCCGAAACCATATGGATACTCCCAAAAGGCAAGACTGCGCAAAGCGAACTGGATACACTGCCACGATCATGGCAAGGACAATGGACCGTTGAAGACAGTGTCACCGATCCGTTCGGCAAGATCCTCGTCGGGCGAAATGTAAAGGTTATCGAACGGCGATGATATGCGTTGGCGTCGCAAATCAGAAAGGGGGAGTCGGCAAAACGACGACGGCGATCAATGTCGCCACGGCGCTGGCAGCCTCGGGGTGGCGTGTCCTTCTCGTTGACCTCGATCCTCAGGGAAACGCGTCGACCGGGCTTGGCGTGAACCATTCGGACCGTGTCCGATCGAGCTACGAGTTGCTGACCGGTGATTGCACACTTTCCGCAGCGGTTGTCGCGACGAAGGTGCCGCGCCTCGATCTCGTTGCCGCAACCGTCGACTTGTCGGGTGCCGAAGTCGAGCTCGTCGCTTACGACAATCGCACGCACCGGCTTCGCGCCGCGCTTGCTGTCGGCTCCGCTGGGCGCTGGGACATCTGCCTGATTGACTGCCCGCCATCATTGGGTTTGCTGACGATAAATGCGATGGTCGCCGCGCAGTCTTTGCTGGTGCCGCTGCAATGCGAATTCTTTGCGCTCGAAGGGCTATCGCAACTCCTTCAAACGATCGAGCGGATTCGCGCAAAGTTCAATCCGGACCTTTCGATCCTCGGCGTTGCCCTTACCATGTTCGACCGCCGCAATCGACTGACCGAGCAGGTGGCGCAAGACGTCCGTGCCTGCCTGGGTTCGGTGGTTTTTGAAACGGTCATTCCGCGCAACGTGCGCCTGTCCGAAGCGCCGAGTCACGGGCTGCCGGCGCTGGTATACGACATGCGCTGTTCGGGATCGGAAGCCTATATTCGCCTCGCGCGCGAACTTATCATGCGCCTTCCCCGTCTGGCGGCGGCGGCGGCATGAGCGATAGCGTGCCCGCAAAGCGCCGACCGCTCGCACTCGGACGTGGCCTCTCGGCGCTTCTGGGCGACTCCGACGCCGAGCGCGGCAACGCCGACGGTGGCGTCCGCGAGATTGCCATTGCCGACATTTCGGCCGATCCGGACCAGCCGCGACGCTTTTTCGACAGCGAAGCGCTCGACGAACTGGCTGCATCGATTGCGGCGCGTGGCGTGCTTCAGCCGATCGTCGTGCGCCCGTTCGGCGAGAAATTCCGGATCGTCGCGGGCGAACGCCGCTGGCGCGCGGCGCAACGCGCACAATTGCACCAAATACCTGCGATCATTCGTGAGTTCGACGAAAACGCAACGCTTGAAGTCGCACTCATCGAAAATATTCAGCGCGCAGATCTGAGCGCGATCGAAGAAGGAGAGGCGTATCGGCGGCTCGTCGACCAATTCGGACACAGCCAGGAGGCGCTCGGTAAAATCGTCCACAAATCGCGCAGCCATGTCGCCAATCTGATGAGACTGCTCGATTTGCCGTTTCCGGTGCGTGCCATGGTCGCCGACGGCCGCTTGTCCATGGGCCATGCCCGCGCATTGCTCGGTGCCGCTGATCCAGTTGACGTCGCAAAATACGTCCTCGCGAAGAACTTGTCGGTCCGCGACGTCGAAACGCTGATCCGCCGCGAACGACGGCCCGCCGCGATCGAGGTCAAGTCGATACCGGCGAACGCGCCCGATGCCGACATCTTGATGCTGCAGCGTCAGCTTGGTGACCTGCTCGGCCTCAATGTCGGTATCACGCACAAGAGCGGCGCGGGCAGCGTCACGCTGCACTACGCGACGCTCGACCAGCTCGACATGATCTGCCAGCGCCTGAGCGGCGATAAAATCTAATGCTCAGTTGCCGAGCTTGCGCTCCCACGACAACGCATCACGGACGATCCCGTCGAGATCGGCGCGCTTCGGCCGCCAGTCGAGCGTCGCCAAAATAAGCGCGTTGTCGGCGACGAGCGCGTCGGGGTCCCCCGGGCGACGACCCATGACCCGGCGGTCGATCGTCATGTTCGTCACCCGATCGACCGCGTCGAGCACTTCGGTCACGCTGAATCCCCGGCCGTAGCCGGCATTCATGACATGGCTCTGCGCGGGCGCTGCGATCAGCTTCTCGAGTGCGGCGACATGCGCCTCGGCAAGGTCACTGACGTGGATATAGTCGCGCACGCCGGTGCCGTCAGGCGTAGCATAATCGGTGCCGAAAACGCTGACCGTGGACCGTTTGCCCGTTGCGGCTTCGGCGGCGATCTTGATCAGATGCGTGGCACCCGCCGTCGATTGCCCCGCGCGTCCTGCGGGGTCGGCGCCGGCGACGTTGAAGTAACGCAGCGCCGCATAATTCATCGGATGCGCCGCAGCAACGTCGCGCAGCATCGCTTCGGTCATGAGCTTGGACATGCCATAGGGGTTGATGGGGACCGTCGCCGAATCCTCGCGCACCGGGATCACCGTCGGAATGCCGTAGGTCGCCGCGGTTGACGAGAAGATGAAGTGTGGAACGCCCGCCCGTACCGCCGCTTCGATCAGCGCACGGCTGCGCACCGTGTTGTTGAGATAATATTTAAGCGGATCGCCGACCGATTCGGGCACGACGACCGACCCTGCGAAGTGCACGATTGCGCGTATATCGTGCGCCGCAATCGTGGCCGTAAGCAGCGCATCATCGTCGATACTGCCTTCGACAAACGGGACGCCGCCTGGCACCGCAGACCGAAATCCGGTGACCAGATTGTCGATGACGACGACCGGCCACCCCGCATCGCGAAAAGCGAGAACGGCGTGACTGCCGATATAACCGGCGCCGCCGGTGATCAGGACGGGAATGGTCATGGCTCTGCGCTATGGCCGTTTTGCGATGGCACTGTCGAGCCACTTCGCCGCCACCTCGGGCGAGGAACCGCCGCCGTCGACCATGAAGTTGGCATGGCGCATTTCCGTGACGTCGACCGCGCCGATCAGCGGGCGCAGCGCAGACAACAGTTTCGCCTTCTTCGCGGCGTGCGGCCCGATCAGCAACAGCGCGTCGTAACCCGGAATTACGCCTTTGGGATCTGACAGCACCGTCAGCGCGTCCGCCGCGATCCGTCCATCGGACGAGAACGCCGAGATGACGTCGGCGTCGCCTGATTTTAAAGCTTCGTACATGAATGTCGGGCTGAACGCGCGTGTCCGCGCAAAAGCGAGGCCGTATCCGCGGCGGATCGCCATCCATTCGGGACGGTCGAGAAATTCAAGATCGCCGCCAAGCGTCATCGCCGGTGCGGCGCGTTCGAGGTCGACAATCGACGCGATCCCCTGCGCCCTAGCAACATCGCTCCGCATCGCCAACGCATATGCGTTTTCGAACCCAAGCGACCCGAGCGTCAGCACGCCACGATTGCCTGCGGTCCACCGCGCAATCGCTGCGTTCATCACCCGATGGGCAGGCACGTCGGAGCGCTTCATCTCGTTGGTCCAGAGCGTTCCCGCGTAGTCGACATAAACGTCGACATCACCTGCGCTCAGGGCCGAAAAAACGACCGCCGATCCAAGATTTTCCTTGTAGCGAACGCGGTAGCCCGCCGCCTCGAGCCGCCTTCCGATTACGCGGGCGAGGATATATTGTTCGGAAAAGCTCTTTGCGCCGATCGTAATGACGGCGGGCGCCCGCGTCGTCCCGATTGCCAGTGCGGCGGGAAGTAGTGTCGCTACGACAAGCGGCACCACCCACATCCAGCGTCGTCGCATGGCAACGCCGCGCGTCGCGAATGCGAGCAGGCCGTCGACAAGCAGGGCAAGCCCTGCCGCCGCGATACATCCGGTCAGGACGAGGATCCAGTTCTGCGTCTGCAATCCCGAAAAGATGATATCGCCGAGGCTCGGCTGGCCAACCGTGGTCGCAAGCGTGGCAGCGCCTATGGTCCATACCGCCGCGGTGCGAACGCCGCCCATGATCGTCGTCAGCGCCAGCGGCGCTTCGACGATACGCAATTTCTGCCCGGCGCTCATGCCGATACCGTCGGCCGCCTCGATGATGGCCGGGTCGATTGCTTTGATGCCGATCACTGTATTGCGCAGGATCGGCAGCAATGCATAAAGTGCAAGCGCGAGCATCGAAGGCAGGAATCCCAGTGCCTTGAGCGACAAGGAGAGCAGCAACGGGTAGAAAAGCGCGAGCAGCGCCAGCGACGGGATCGTCTGAATGATGCTTGCCGTGCCCAGCGCCGCGCGTCCGAAGCGTTCATGTCGCGCGGCCAAGACGCCGAGTGGCAGCGCGACGATCGCGCCGAGGAGCAAGGACGCGGCCGCGAGCACGATATGCGCCGTCAATAGCGGCGGCACCCGCGCGAAGGCATCGGCCCAGGTCACGACCGCAATGCCGCCAGCCTTTGCGCCTGGTCGCGGG
This sequence comes from Sphingomonas sp., assembly GCA_965249015.1. Taxonomy (GTDB): domain Bacteria; phylum Pseudomonadota; class Alphaproteobacteria; order Sphingomonadales; family Sphingomonadaceae; genus Sphingomonas_O. Next base: position 990,962 of record CBDFLB010000003.1, read on the forward strand.
GGATCGCCACCAGTTGCTGTGCAACGTTCCCCCCGGCACCCAATAACAGCGCGACCGGAGTCTCGCTTGCGGCGATGCGCCCGCGATCGATCACGATCACATGATCGGACAAGAGCAGCGCTTCGGTCATGTCATGCGTCACCATTATGGTCGTCAACTTCAGCCTCTCGTGCAACGCGCGATAGCTTTGCCCGAGCGTATCACGCGTGACCGGATCGAGCGCGCCGAACGGCTCGTCCATCAGCATAAGCCCGGGCGCGCGTGCCAGTGCCCGTGCAAAGCCGACGCGTTGTCGCTGGCCGCCCGAAAGCGTCGCAGGCAGGCGTGTGGCGAACTCGCGCGGCAGATCGACCAGATCGAGCAATTCGACGACTCGCCCGGCGGGGTCCTCGCCCGCGATCCGCATCGGCATCGCAATGTTCTGGGCGACGTCGAGATGCGGGAACAGACCGACCCCCTGAATGACGTAGCCGATCGTACGACGCAATATATTCGGCTCGACGTCCGCAACATCCTGCCCGTCGACGCGCACGATCCCGCTGTCGGGAACGACCAGCCGGTTGATCGACTTCAGTAGCGTAGACTTGCCCGATCCCGAAGCACCGACCAGCGTTACGAATGCGCCCGCAGCGACCGCCAGCGAGACATCGGTAACGCCGCCACCCCCCGAGTAGCGCTTCGTCACCGCGCTCAGCGCGACTGCGGGTCCATGATTTGTCTTGCGTTCGTGCACGACTGCGCGTTGTGACGACCGAAGCGGCAGGGGTCAAAGGGCGGGTATGCGCAAAGCCATCTTCATAACCGGCGGCGGATCGGGGATCGGTCGCGCGACCGCGCAGTTTTTCGCGGCGAAGGGCTGGTTCGTCGGGCTTGCCGACGTCAACGCAGGCGGGCTGGCGGCAACCGCGGCGCTCCTGCCTGAGGGTGGATCGTCGCAGCATGTCATGGACGTCCGCGACCGAAACCAGTGGGAAACGGCGCTTGCCGACTTCGCGGTCGTGTCGGGCGGGCGGCTGGACGTCCTTTTCAACAACGCGGGCATCGCTGTCGGCGGACCGCTGACCGACACGCCGCCGGGCGAAATCGAACGCGTTCTCGACATCAATCTCAAAGGCGTATTCTGGGGCGCGCAGACGGGCTTTGCCTTGCTGAAGGCGACGCCCGGATCGTGCCTGGTCAACACATCATCGGCGGCGGGCCTTTATGCTGGTCCCGGAATGGCGGGCTATGCCGCGACAAAATTCGGCGTCCGCGCTTTGACCGAGTCGCTCGATCAGGAATGGGCGGCACACGGCATCGCCGTGCGGAGCATCATGCCAAGCTTTATCGACACGCCGCTGCTCGATGCGCCGGCCTCGGGAAGCAATCGCGCGACGCGCGACGTGGTGCGCGATGCTGGTCTCGAGTTCACGCCAGTCGAGCAGGTTGCGCAGGCGGTCTGGGACGCGGTACGGGGGCAGCGTGTCAACACCGTCGTCGGCAAGACCGCGCGGCGGATAAAATTCCTGTCGCGCTGGGCACCGAGCGTGCTGCGGCGACAAGGGCGCGGACGGCGGCACTGACCGCTTATTCCAAAAGGCGGTCGATCGCATTCGCCATCGCGACGTCGCGCGCGGACAGCCCGCCTGCATCATGCGTCGTCAGCAACACATCGACGCGGCTGTAGACGTTCGACCATTCGGGGTGATGATCGGCCTTTTCCGCCAGAATGGCGACGCGCGCCATGAATCCGAACGCGTCAACGAAGTCATTGAATACGAACCGGCGCGTGATCGCGTCGCGCGCCTCGTCGTAATCCCATTCGCTCAGGCGGTCGAGCGCAGCTGCGCGCTCATCGTCGTCAAGTTGCGCGATCATCTTTGCCTCTCCCGATTGCGTCGCCTATGTCGCAGCGATGACACATAGGGGTCAACTGCCGCGGCGGGCCCGCGCGGACGCCGCTTCTTGACTGCGTTGGTGTTCGACGCGGTGACGTGCGTGCGAGGCCGACGCTTCCTGTTCGGAGACGTGTCGTTCGCGCTTGCCGCGGGCGGGGCACTGTCGGTCAGCGGCGCGAACGGAACCGGCAAGTCGAGCCTGCTGCGCCTCGCCGCCGGATTGCTGCGGGCCGAAGCCGGCGAGGTGCGTGTCGAGGGGCAGGTCGCGCTGGGCGACGAGCATCCCGCGCTCGACACCGACTTGTCGCTTGGCGACGCGCTCGACTTCTGGGCTGCGATCGACAAATCGGATGCGGTCGCGGCACTGGGCTCGGTCGGCCTCGATCATCTCGCGCGCGTGCCGGTTCGCATGCTGTCGACCGGCCAGCGGCGACGCGCCACGCTGGCGCGGACGCTCGCGGCACGCGCCGACATCTGGCTGCTCGACGAACCCGCAAACGGGCTCGACATCGCGTCGATCGCCATGCTCGAAGGATTGATCGCGGTGCACCGGATGCAGGGCGGCATCGTCGTCGTCGCTTCGCACCAACCGATTGCAGTCGACGGCGCGCGGACATTGGTGCTCGGCGAATGATCGCGGTTCTGATCCGCCGCGATCTTGCGCGCGCCGCCCGCAGCGGCGTGATCGGCATGCCGGTGGCGTTTTTTCTGCTTGTCGCAACGCTTTATCCTTTTGCGGTCGGCCCCGACGGGCCGTTACTCGCAAGGACCGGTGGCGGCGTTCTTTGGGTTGCGGCGCTGCTCGCGGCACTGCTCCCGGTCGATCGCCTGATCGCGCCGGATTTCGAAAGCGGCGTTCTGGATCAGCTTGCGGCGCGCTGCATCGCCGACGAGAGCATCGCCATCGCCAAGATCGGCGCGCACTGGCTGGGCTTCGGCCCTGCATTGATGCTTGCCGCGCTTCCGGCGGCCGCGCTTCTGCGCCTTGAAGGCGCGATGCTTCTGACAGTCGAGTTGGGTCTGCTGCTGGGGACGCCGGGGCTCGCAGCGCTCGGCGTGATGGTGGCGGCACTGACGACCGGTCTGCGCGGTGCGACTGCGCTGACCGGCCTCATCATGCTGCCACTTGCAATTCCGCTGCTGATCTTCGGCGCGGGGAGCCTCGGCCCTGCGGGTGTCGGCGGGCTGAAGCTGCTCGCCGCCGCTTCGCTTCTTCTTGTCGCGATCGCTCCCTTCGCAACGGGGGCGGCGCTCAAGGAACTGCGCGTCTAGACCAGCGCGCCCAGATCGCAGTCGGCAGCGCCAAACCGCGCGCCTCTTCGCGAACCGCGAGTTCGCCCGCCTCGACCGACCCCGGCAAGTCACCGAACGCCTGCGTCATCAGCGCGCCGATCGCGAGCGCCGACATGCGAATGGCATAGACCGTCAGGAACACGAAGGACGACTGCGCGTCGACCAGCGCGCGGCAGTTCGCGACGAGTCCGGCCAAATTTTCTTCGAGCCGCCAGATCTGGCCTTCGGGGCCGCGCCCGTATTTGGGCGGATCGAGAATGATGCCATCATAACGTCGTCCGCGCCGGACCTCGCGCGCGGTGAACTTAACGGCATCGTCGACCAGCCAGCGGACCGGCAGGTCGCTCATCGCCGACAGCGCAGCGTTCGCTTTTGCCGCTTCGACCGATTTTTTCGATGCGTCGACATGGACGACCGACGCGCCCGCGCGTGCCAGCGCGAGCGTCCCAACGCCGGTGTAACCGAAAAGATTGAGGCACGCGGCGCGCTCGTCGCGCGGTGCTGTCGCAAAGGCGCGTTGCGCCCATGCCCAAACCGGCATCATGTCGGGAAAGAAGCCCAGGTGACGAAAGGGAGTCGTCTGCGCGTTGAAGGTCACGCCGTTCCATGACAGCGGCCAGCCGTGCGACGGCACCTGCCGCTCGAAGTCCCAACGCCCGCCGCCCTCCTCGTCGGATCCGGGTACGAAACTGCCATCGGCATCCCATGTCGAAAGCTTCGGCGCCCACATCGCTTGCGGTTCGGGGCGGATGAAGCTGTGGACGCCATAACGTTCGAACTTGCGCCCGCCGCCTGAATCGATCAGGCCATAGTCGGCCCAGCCATCGCCGATCAGTGTCTTGAGCTTCACATCGAACGTTCGAGCACGAAGGCGCGCACCGCCTCCATCGCGGCGGGCAGCCGCACATAGCGCTCTTCGCGGTCGAACAGTCCCGACAGCCGCGCCGGAAGCATCGGCCGGACACCGGTCGCACGCTCGACCGCATCGCGAAATTTCGCCGGGTGCGCGGTCGCAAGCGTCACGATCGGGACATCCGCGGGTAACCGCGCCGCGCGCGCTGCCGCAAGCCCGATCGCACTGTGCGGGTCGAGCACGACGCAGGCGTTCTCGTGAGCCCAGCGCATCGCCATCGCCATCGCGTCGCCGTCGATCCGGGCGCTTCCGAACAGCGCGGCGGCTCCATCCCTTTGCGTGCCGGCCAGCGTCATCGCCTTGCTGGCCTCGAACGCAGCCATCTGCGCCGCCGTCGCGGCACCGTCGCGCCCGCCCACGTCGAACAGAAGCCGCTCGAAATTCGACGACACCTGGATATCCATCGACGGCGTCGCCGTCGGCACCACCGTCGCACAGCGATAGTCGCCCGACGAAAGGGCGCGGTGCAAGATATCGTTCACGTTGGTCGCAACGATCAGCCTGGCGATCGGCAATCCCATTTTCGCCGCGACATAGCCTGCGAACACGTCGCCGAAATTGCCCGTCGGCACCGAAAACGCAATTGCCCGCCCAGGTGCACCCAGCCGGACTGCGGCGTAGAAATAATAGACGATCTGCGCCATCAGCCGCGCCCAGTTGATCGAATTGACCGCCGACAACGCCACCCGCGACGTCGTCTCCGCATCACCGAACATAGCCTTGACGATGCGTTGGCAGGCGTCGAAATCGCCGTCGATCGCAATATTGTGGATATTAGGCGACAAAACCGTCGTCATCTGCCGTCGCTGTACTTCGGTTACCCGCCCCGCCGGGTGCAGCATGAAGACGTCGATCTTGCCTCGCCCCGCCAGCGCATCGATTGCAGCCGAGCCGGTATCGCCCGAGGTTGCGCCGATGACTGTCAGGTGTGTATCGCGCGTCGACAGGAAGCGTTCGAACAGCAGGCCGAGCAGTTGCAGCGCCACGTCCTTGAACGCCAACGTCGGCCCGTGGAACAGCTCGAGCAGCCAGTGGCGTTCGTCGAGCTGAACGAGCGGCGTCACCGCGTTATGCGCGAAGCGGCCATAGGCCTGTTTGCACAGTGCGCGCAGTTCCTCGACGCTTATTGCGTCGCCCACGAACGGGGCCATGACGGTAACCGCGGTTTCGACATAGGACTTGCCGGCAAGTCCGGCGATGGCGGCGGGAGCCAGCACCGGCCATTCGCGCGGCACGAACAGCCCGCCGTCGCTGGCAAGTCCGGCAAGCGTCGCCGCCTCGAACCCCAGCGGCTCGGCGCGCCCGCGTGTGCTGATATAGTCCATCGCCGACAGCGGTTAGCGTCTCAGCCACAGGGCGGCAACGTGCTTCACAGCCGCGGCGGGTCCGAGTCTGCTCAAGCGACCGTTTAGAACTTTGCACCCACGCGAACGCCGATCGTTTGCGGCCGCACGACGTAGATCGAAGTGCGCAACGGCTGCTGATTTACGTCGGCCACGCACTGCCCGCACGCCGACCCGCGCGTGATGACGGCGCGTTCGTCAAAAGCATTGTCGATGAAGCCTTCGAGCGAGAAGCCGCCGAAATCGACGCCGGCGGTAAAGTCCGCTGTCGTGTATTCGTTCAGCCGTCCGAGCAGCGCTGCATAATTGTAAAAGGTACCTGTGCCCGCCTGTTGGAACTTGGTGCGTATATCCGAAGACGCAGAGCTCGCGTGCGTGACCACACCCTGCACATGGACCTTACTATTTTCGCCTAGCGCAAATTCATATCGTGCGCTGCCGTTTACTTTGAACTGCGGCGTGATGGGCAAGCGCGTACCGGCGGGCGCCTGGATGTAGTTTCCGCCCGTATTACAGACGAAGGTCGGGTCGGTCGCCGCACAGAGGTTTTGACGCGTCTTGGCGTCGGTGTAGCTGCCGGCGGCAGTCAGCGTCAGTCCCTGAACCGGCACGAGATTGACGTCGGCCTCGACACCTTTGATCCGCGCGTCAGGCCCGTTGTTGATCTGGGTAAAGCTGTTTGCGCCCAGGAATGCGAACTGGAACGTCTTCCAGTCCTGCTGGTAGACCGCACCGTTGATCCTGAGTTTCCCGCCGAGCCAGGTCGTCTTCCAGCCGATTTCATAATTGGTCAGGAAGTCGGACGCATAGGCCGGAATGCCCGCGCGCCGGTTGATCCCGCCGGGACGGAAGCCGCGCGACCATGTTCCGTAGACGAGCAGGTCACGCGTCGGTTTCCATGTCAGATTGAGACGGTGAAGAAACCCCTGTCCCTTGGTTGTCTTCGACTGCACCTGACCCGTCGCGGTGTTGAAGTCGCCGAGGTTGGTGCACGGCCCCGGCGGGATTGCTGCCGGCAGCAATTTTCCGGTCGGGTTGTCGCGAAGGATTTGCCCCGTCGTCGTGAAGCAGCCAGCGACGCCGGTTCGCGAACTGCCCGCGGCGTTATAGGGCGGTCCTGACGGATTGCGGCCGAAGCCGAAAAAACCGATCAGCGAATTGTCGTAGATGAAGCCGCGGCCGCCCCCGGTCAGCGTCAGCTGCGGCGTGATGTCGAAACTCGCTTCGCCGAACACGGCGTAGTCACGATCGATGCGCTTTTGCTTGGTAAGCCAAAGATAGCCGGGAAGACCGTTGACCGAGAGCGCGGGCGCAAGATTGGCGACGATGTAGCGTTCGTCGATATCGTTCTGCTGACGCTGATAAAACAGGCCGGCGACGACGCGGAAGCGGTCGCCTTGCGGCGAGGCGACGCGAAATTCCTGGCTGAGCTTGGTGTAACGCGGCGCACTCAGTACATTCTGGCGCGGATCGATGTTGGCGCCCGCTGCATTCTGGAAATAGAAATAGCCAGCGACGCCACCGACGCTCGAATAGAGATTGTCGTAGGCTTCGGCGTAGTCGGTATAGTCGCTCGACGCGGCGATTTTGCGGTGCATATACGCCCCGGCATATGTGACGTCCCAGTTGCCCAGCTGACCCTCGAGCGTCAGCGCGGCCTGCCAAAAGCGGTCCTTGCGATATTCGGGGAAGAAGCGCTGGACCTGAAGGTCGCCGACGCGCGGATCATAGCCGAACGACCCCTTCGACTCGGCCTCCTGATAAAGGATCGTGGGTGTCGCGGTCCAATTGTCGTCGAGATCGATCTTCAGCGCCGCACGGCCGCCATAAGTGTCGACGGTGTTGTAATCCTTCTTGACGAAAGCAGCATTGTTGACCGTGATACCGCCTGGCTGTGGAAGGAAGCGGCGCGTCCCCGCGACATTGTCGATATAGCCTGCGTCGCGCTGATAGAAACCGACCACGCGCAGCGCTGCGCTGTCACCCAGCGGCAGGTTGACGACGCCTTCGACCTTACCGCCGGTGCCGCCTTTGCGGATCGTGTTGAGTTCACCGTCGACCCTCGCTGAAAATTCGGTCGAGTCGGGCTTGTTGGTGATGATGCGGATCGTGCCCGCCTGCGACGACGCGCCGTACAAAGTTCCCTGCGGCCCCGACAGGCTCTCGATGCGCGCGATGTCATAGATATGGATGTCGAGCGTACCGCCGATCGTGGTAATCGGTTGTTCGTCGAGATAAAAGCCGACCGAAGGCAGCGGTCCCGAATGGTTGCCGTCGCCGCCGCTCGCCACGCCGCGCATGTAGACGTTGGTCGAACCGGGCGACGATGTCTGATAGGCAACGCTGGTCAGCTGCTGCGCGAACTCGTTGAAATTGCTGATGCCGAGCTGATCGAGCTTCTGCGTCCCGAGCGCCTGTATGCTGATCGGGACATTCTGCAGGCTCTCGCTGCGCTTCTGAGCGGTGACGATGATCTCGTCGCCGGCGAAACTTTCGGCCGGGGCTTGCGCGCCTGCGGTGCCGACGATCGCCGTCGATACCAGCGCTGCGGCGAGTGCACTGCGAACGGTCATCACGGCCCCCTTTTTCGTTCGTTCCGGAGAACGAAGCTGCGCGAAGCGGGCGGAGGTGGTCAACGGCTAATCGGCCTGGCGCTGTTTTGCGTTCGTCGGCGTTACAAAAATGTCACGCCGAGGGCACATGCGGATACGCTTCGATGACTGGGCCGAGCGCCGCGCGCAGCGGGTCGAGCCAAGGCGCGAAGCCCTGCCACCCGCTTGTGCCTTCGCGGAATATCGGCCGTCGCACCTGTTCGGAACTGGCAGTCCGAACGGCGCGTTCGGTGTTGTGAAAGTCGAGGCACGCAGGCTCGAACGGCAGTCCGACGTGGTCGAGCAGCGCGCGCACCTCGTGCTCGGTATCTTCGACCATGCGCTCGTAAACCACCCGGTGGACGCGTCCCGGCACCACGCGGTCGACATGCGCCATGAGGCGAACATAGTCGGCATAATAGCGTCCGACGTCGGTCAGATCGTACGTGAATGCCTGCCCGCGCGCAAAATGCTGTTTGAAGTTGGACCAGCAGCAGCCGAGCGGATGGCGCCGCGCGTCGATGATTTTCGCGTTCGGCAGCGCCAGATGAATGAGCGCGACATGCGCCCAGTTGTTCGGCAGCTTGTCGATGAAATAGGGTCGCGCTGACTTGCGATGGACACGCGTGCGCGAGATATAATTCTCGCCGATCTCACGCGCGCGCTCGGGCGTCAGCGCCGCCAGGCTCGCGGGATAATCGTCGCCCCGGGCGAGCGCGGGCATGTCGGGAAGTTCGGACGTCCCTTCGATCGCGCTGTGGCTCGACAGGATTTGTTCGACCAGCGTCGACCCTGCACGTGGCATGCCGAGGATGAAGATCGGATCGGGTGCCTGCGCGCCTGTATGCCGCAATCGCGCGACGAGCGTGGGCGTGAAGGTTTCAATGAGGACATCGACGAAGCGTGTCGTCTCCTCGGCGTCGTACATGATTCTGGTGCGCCGAAGCGCGTTGCCGGCACTGTAATGGGCAAATGCCGTCGCGTAGGTTTCGGCATCTTCGAAAGCCTTGCCCAAAGCAAAATCCAGATGGAAACGATCGTCGTCCGAAATGTCGTCGCGCGCCAGCCCTGCCTGCATCGCCGCGATGTCTTCGGCGCTGAATCTGATCGTCTTCAGGTTCGCCAGACTCCACCAGACTTCACCCAGATGCGGCGCGATCGTCAGCGCCCGGCGATATGCCGCGATCCCGTCGCCTTGCCGGCCCACCGTTTTCAGCATGTGACCATAGCTCATCCAGACTTTGGGCTGGCGTGGCGCGGCTTCGAGGACCTGTTCGTAAAGCGCGATCGCTTCTTCAAAGCCCCCGATCCGCCCCAGCGCTGCGGCCTTCAGGTTTGCATGGCCGATGTTTTCCGGGTCTTCGACGATGAGCCGGTCGAGTTCGGCGATTGCTTTGGCGGGCTTATTCTGGCGATAGAGGCACGTCGCCAAATTGGCGCGCGCCGCGCCGAAGTCGGGCGCGAGGTCGAGTGCGCGGCGCAGCAGGCTCTCGGCATCCTTGTACCGCCCGATGCGTCCGGCGAGTTCGGCCAGCATCCGTATCGCCGCGACATCGAACGGGTCGTCTTTCAGATGTGCTTTTAAAAGCGGCTCGGCGTCGGAAAGCCGGTTGTCGTGCAGCGCGAGCGCGGCCTCCATCAGCCGCGGATTGCGCTGGCCGCGCTCGAACGTGTCAGCGAGGCGCGATTGAATGGTCAAGTGAAGTCACGAGCTTTTCGGGGTTCATGATGTTGGTCGGGTCGAACGCGTACTTGATCGCGCGCAACGTGGCGATGCGCGAAGGCGGGCCGAGCCGGGCCAGTTCGTCGCGTTTCATCTGGCCGATGCCATGTTCGGCCGACAGCGATCCGCCTGCATCGGCGACGAGGTCGTGCAACAGCCGCGTGATCGCCGGGGCATCCACCTCGCCCCACCCAGGACCGTGCCGTGCGGCTGCGCGAACGTGATAATGCAGGTTTCCGTCGCCCAGATGCCCGAACGCCGAAGCCTCGACACCGGGGAAGCGCGCTTCGATCGCTGCCCCGGTTTCGATAAGAAAACGGGGCAAATCGTCGATCGGTACCGAGATGTCGTGCTGAGTCGCAGGCCCTGCCGCGCGTTCGGCTTCGGACAGCGAATCGCGAATGCGCCACAGCGCATCGGCTTGCGCCTCGTTTGCGGCGATCATGGCGTCGGCGATCAGCCCGGCCTCGTACCCAGCGGCAAGTGATCGTTCCAGGAACTCGACCGGAGTTTCGGTACGTCGATCGGTTGCGACGGCTTCGATCAGTACGTTCCAGGGCTGCGGCTGAGCGAGTGGGGAACGCACACCGGGAATATGGGCTACCGCGAGCGCCAATGTGTCGGCGGCGATCAGTTCGAAACTCTCGATCGCGTCACTTTGCGATTCGAGCGTGCGGAGAAGGTCGAGCGCCGCCTGCGGACTGGCGACGCCGACCCACGCGACCCCGCGCGCCAGAACCGGAAGCGTCAGGCGCAGGCTGACCGCGGTGATGACCGCGAGCGTTCCTTCCGATCCGATCAGCAGATGATTGATGTCGTAACCGCGATTGTCCTTTTTGAGTGCCGGGAGCCCGTTATGCACCGATCCGTCGGCTAGAACCGCTTCGACGCCGGCAACGAGCGCGCGCATCGTCCCGAACCGCAACACCTGCGTACCTCCGGCATTGGTCGCGGTCAGCCCGCCGATCGTGCAGCTTCCGCGCGCACCCAGCGTCAGCGGAAACCGTCGCCCGCTCGCCAGGACCGCCGTGTGCAGATCGGAAAGGATCACCCCGGCTTCGGCGATCGCCAGCCCCGCCGCCGGGTCGATCGAACGAACGCGGTTCATCCGCCGGAGCGAGAGGATCAGAGCCGAACCGTCGGCGGGCGGCGTTGCGCCGCCCACCATCGACGTGTTGCCGCCCTGCGGAACCAGCGCGACGTCATGATGCCGAGCGAGACCGACAATCGCCGCGACCTCGCCGGTCGACGCCGGAGCAAGGATCGCAGGTGACGCCCCACGATATCGGCCCCGCCAGTCGATCGTCCAAGGTTCGATCTCCAGCGGATCGGTGATCACGGCTTTTGTGCCGCACCGCGCCTCGACGGCGCTCACCAGATCATTCTGTCGCGGGGTCATGCGGTACGCTATACCGCGCGATTGCCAAACTCTGAGCGAAATCGTGCGGCGGTCACGTTCGCCGACCAATGCAGATGTTTGCCGATAAAGATGCCGACGCAAACTGGTGGGCGTGGCAAGGATTGAACTTGCGACCCCTGCGATGTCAACACAGTGCTCTACCACTGAGCTACACGCCCACGCTGCGCCGTCCCCTAGCGCCAGGCGGGCCGCCATGCAACCCGGCTGCGCCCGCTCAGAGTTCGCTCGCGTTCGCCGTCGCGAACATCCGGTCGACTTCCAAGACCAGATCGCGCAAGTGGAACGGCTTCGACAAGACCTTGGCCTGCGGCAACGCCTGACCGGCGCGCAACGAGACCGCCGAAAAGCCGGTGATGAACATGACCCTCATGTCGGGGGCGATGATCGCGACCTTCTGTGCCAGCTCGATCCCGTCCATCTCGGGCATGACGATGTCGGTCAGCAACAAGTCAAAGGCGCTGCCACCCTCCACCAGCGCGAGCGCCGCGGTGCCGCGATCGACGGCAACGACGCCGTAGCCCGATCGCTCGAGCGCGCGCACCAGATATGTGCGCATCGCATCGTCGTCTTCGGCAAGCAAGATACGCGTCATGCATTCGTCCCTGGCACAGTCGCACCGTCTGCGGTTCGCGCATCGTTTATGCGCGCGAACCTTAACATTTTCCAGCCTCGACGTTCGAATTGAACTGTCGAAGTACGGTGGGCTCGCTAGACCTGCGGCGATGCGGCGCGAATCGTTCGACCTTTTCAATTTCCGTCCACTTGCCGGGCCGGTGATCGTCTCGGTCCCGCACGCCGGGCGCGACTATGATGCCGCGCTGATCGCAAACCTGCGCGTGCCTGCGGCGGCGGTTCGCCCGCTCGAGGATCGTCATGCCGACCGGCTGGTCGATATCGCGATCGCGGCGGGCACCCCGGCAATCGTCGCACGGACGCCACGCTTGGCGATCGATCTCAATCGCGCGCCCGATGACCTCGACGCACGATCGCACGGGCGCGCTCACACGAAGCCTGTCTCGGCCAAGGCGCGGGCGGGGCTCGGGCTCATCCCGACCCGGCTGAGCGATATCGGGCCGCTGTGGCGACTTCCGCGAAACGACGTCGAGATCGAAACCAGGCTTCGCGATGTGCACGCGCCTTATCATGCAACGATCGCGCGTGCTCTTGGCGAAGCGCGATTACGCTGGGGCGCGGCGCTGATGATCGATGTCCACTCGATGCCGTCACTCCGCGAGGAAAACGCGGCCGAAATCGTTATCGGCGATCGTTTTGGGGAGAGCGCCAGTGCGCGGGTGAGTGAAACCGCCGAAGCTGTCCTGAACGGGTTAGGCTTTCGCGTGGCGCTGAACGCCCCATACGCCGGGGGCTACATCGTGTCCCGACACGGCCGCCCGGCGTCGGGGGTCCACGCGCTCCAGATCGAAATCGATCGCGCGCTTTATCTCGACGTCGCGCACGATGCCCCGGGCCCCGGCCTTGCGCGTATGCAGAACGCGGTGCTGCACCTTGTCGAAGCGCTACGCGCGGAGCTTACGCCAGGCGTCGCCACGGCCGCCGAATAAAGAGCCACCCCGCGCTTTCGCGCGAGGTGGCCAGGTTCAGGGAGGAACACGCCCGTGGGCGTGCCGTCCAGCGCGCGAAAGGGGGGACGCGCAGCCAGACGATCTCAAGTTATGCTGACCTCGCGCCGGTTTCAAGAGGCAAGCGTCAGGAAATCGGGCGGCCCTTCAGAAGCGGCAGCATGCGGATCACCGTGTTGTCGCGGTCGAAAAGATGATGCTTCAACGCGGCGGCGATATGCAGAAGGATCAGCGCGGCCATGATCCACCCGAACATTTCATGCCGGTCCGCATAGGTTCCGGCCGCGACTTTGTCCTGCGCCACGGGCAGGAAGGGCACGGGGAACAGCCCGTAAAAGCAGGTCGGATATTTGCGCGCCCCCGCTGACGTCATCAGCCAGCCGGTCATCGGCAGCGCGATCATCAAGGCGTAAAAGGTCCAGTGGGTGGCGTGCGCAAGCCCCCGTTCCCACGAACGTACGCTCGCCGCCAGCGGCGGTGGCCGGTGCGTCAGGCGCCAGACCAATCGCCCGACGCTCAGTACGAGGATCAGGATCCCCGTCGACTTGTGCAAACCCATGATGACCGGGACTGCAGCCTCGCCGAACGATTCGTGAAAGAAACCGCCGAGCAGGTTCAGGATCATCAGCACCCCGATCGCCCAGTGAAACGCGATAGCGCCGCGCGAATAGGTTGAAAGGTCGGGGCTGCTTGGCATCGCTTAATCCGCGGGCTGAGGTTCAGGCATCTTGCCCTGCGCCTGCTGACGCGCGAAAATCTCGCGCATGATGGCAAGCGAAAACAGGTGCGCGTGGATCAGCGGAAGCATTCCCGATTGCGACATCTTGCGCAGCTGATCGCCGCGCAGGTCGCGCAGTTTCTCTTCGTTGACCATCTGGAATCCGCGGTAGACAAACGGCGCGGTCGCCGCATCGGTCTGTATCGAAACCTCGCCATCCATCAGCAGGCCCGCCGCTTTCAGCTCTTCCATGAACGCGCCGGTGCGTTGCCCGGCCTGTTCGAACTGTTCGCAAAAGGCGAGGATGCCTTTGGTCGCCTCGGACGGCTGGTCACCGTCGAAAATCGGGTCGCCGTCGTCATAGGGGCCGATCGCCTCGCTCGACGGGTCGATGCACAGCGAAAGCTCGTCGGTATCGGGCCGCAATTTCGCCAGCAGGAACGGATAACGCCGGACGTAGGCGGGCACATAGGCGTCCTGCACCATCTTGCCCTCGTCGTCGATGAACGTGTTCACGCCCTCGTTCAGGCCCATCAATGCCAATGGTACAGGCTGGTCGCCGGCCGAAAAGATGATCGGGTAGAAGCGCTGGATCAGCGTGAATTCCTCGACCGTGACGGGGATGGCGTGCTCGTTGCTCAGGAACTTGGCGGTGTCGCTCGTCCGGTATCGCCAGTCGCGATGCTCCTGCTGCGAAATCGGAACCAGTTCCTTGTAAAGCAGCGGCAGCGCGGCGTTCCGGGCGGTGTCGGGGGCCATGCTGGCCATCATCTCTCTCCGGCAGATATAAAGATTGAAGTCTCGCGCCGCCCTATGGTGCAACCCCACGCGACGCAAGCGCTTCGCGTTGGCGGGCGGCGTCATCGGCCGGATTAATCGCCTGTTCAACCATTCGATCTCAAGAGCGGAGGCGCAATGATCTCACCCGTCGTTCTTGCGCTGCTTGCTGCGGCCGTACCCGCTGCGCCGCCAGTAGAAGCCGACCGCTTCGCTCAGTTGATGATCCAGCAGCGCGTGGTCGTTCGCGTGCCTGTCGTGCCCGTACAGCCCGCGCCGGCGGCACCTGCGCGCTGGGTCGAAAAGCGCGGTCCCAAATGCGTTGGGATCGGCACCCTCGCTGGTTTCGTCGTGCGCGGGCCTCAGCTGGTCGACCTGTTCATGCGCGGCGGACAACGGGTGCGGACACGCCTTGAACGACAATGTACGAATATCGATCTCGGCTACGGTTTCTACGTCAAGCCCAACGCCGACGGCAGACTGTGCTCGGGCCGCGATTCGCTTCACGCGCGGAGCGGCGGCAGTTGCGAGGTCGAACGATTCACGACGCTGGTCGCGGCGCGCTGACTTGACTTTGCGGGCCTGACTGCGCACCGCACAAGCGCTTCCTGACCGGATATTTTGATGAGTTTTGCCGATCTCGGCCTTTCCGACGAACTGCTGCGTGCGATCGAAGATTCGGGATACAATATCCCGACCCCGATTCAGGCGCAGGCGATCCCGAGCGTGCTGATGATGCGCGACCTGATCGGCATCGCGCAGACCGGCACTGGCAAGACCGCATCGTTCGTCCTGCCGATGATCGATATTTTGGCAGAAGGCCGTGCCCGCGCGCGCATGCCGCGCAGCCTGATCCTCGAGCCGACACGCGAACTCGCTGCGCAGGTCGCCGAGAATTTCGAGAAATACGGTAAATATCATAAGCTCTCGATGGCGCTGCTCATCGGCGGCGTGCAGATGGGCGATCAAGTCAAGGCACTCGAACGCGGCGTCGACGTCCTGATCGCCACGCCCGGCCGGCTGATGGACCTGTTCGAGCGCGGAAAGATCCTGCTCAACGGGTGCTCGCTGCTCGTCATCGACGAGGCCGACCGGATGCTCGACATGGGCTTCATCCCCGACATCGAGACGATCTGCACCAAGCTGCCGCCGACGCGCCAGACATTGCTGTTTTCGGCGACGATGCCGGCGCCGATCAAGAAGCTTGCCGACAAGTTCCTGAGCAATCCCAAGCAGATCGAGGTCGCGCGCCCCGCGAGCGCCAACCTCCAGATCGAACAGGCGATCGTCGAATGCTCGGCCCGCGCCAAAAAGGACACGCTGATCGAACTTCTGCACGCCGAAGACGTGAAGACCGCGATCATCTTTTCGAACCGCAAGACGACGGTCCGCGAGCTGCAGCAGGCACTGTCGCGCAAGGGCTTCAAGGCCGGGCAGATCCAGGGCGATATGGATCAGTCGGACCGGATCAAGGAACTCGACCGCTTCAAGGCGGGCGAAATCATGATTCTCGTCGCCTCGGACGTCGCCGCGCGCGGGCTCGACGTAAAGGGCGTCAGTCACGTCTTCAACTATGACGTGCCGTGGCACCCCGACGATTATGTTCACCGCATCGGCCGCACGGGTCGCGCGGGTGCGACCGGCAAGGCGTTCACGCTTGCGACGCCCGATGATGCCGAGGCGGTGGCGCAGATCGAAAAGCTGACCAGCACAAAAATCCCTCGCGTCGGCGGCAGAGCGTCGACCGGGCCGAGCGCAATGCCCGAGACGGAAAAGCCTTCTCGCCAGCCGCGCCGTAAAGCCGAACCGAAGGCTGCCCGGCCGGCGCCGGAGCCGCGTGCAGTCAAGGCGGTCCCACCCCCCGCGTCGCCAGCTGACGACGACGACGAAGGCGGCTGGAACGGCCCGCTGCCGAGCTTCCTTGGGGTCAGGCTGAGCTAGCGGCGGCCCGATATTCGCCGGCGAACGCCCAGCGTAACGCGCTTGCCATCCCGAATGTCCCGAGGTGCACGAACGGGGCCTTGAACGGTGACGACGAAAGCCCCTGCATCGCGCGTGCCCAATCGGGGATAAGTGCCAGCGCTGCTTCGCTCAGCACGCTTTGTGCAAGCGCCGTCCGCGGATCCTGTGCCGGTGGATTCAGGATCAGGTGCGCGACCTCGCGCGTTCGGTCATCGACCTGCAGCGCGCCGCGCATCGCCCGCAGCAGAGCTTCGGCTTCGGCGCGCGATCGCGGCACGGGGTCCGCGCCCAGCATCTCGGCGATCAGCGCGCTTTGCGCAAAATACATGTCCTGGTCGGCTTGCGACATGCCCGGTTCGCCATATCGGATCCACGCGTCGAGAAAGCACAAGGCCTCGCACACATGAACCCAGGCAAGCAGCTTTGGATCGCTCGCCGCATAGCGCGTTCCGTCCGGTCGCTCGCCTGCGATATGCGTGTGGACATTGCGCACCCGCGCGATGGCACGCTCGGCCACGCTTCGGTCGCCATAGGTCGTGACGGCGATGAAGCGTGCCGTCCGCCGC
The DNA here is from genome assembly GCA_965249015.1 of Sphingomonas sp. GTDB lineage: Bacteria > Pseudomonadota > Alphaproteobacteria > Sphingomonadales > Sphingomonadaceae > Sphingomonas_O. Next base: position 1,007,725 of record CBDFLB010000003.1, read on the forward strand.
AGCCGGCCGATCATGTCGTCGCGAAAGCTCGAATGGTCCCACACACCGGCGAGCGCCAGCGGGTGAAGCATCTGCATCAGCAACGCTGCCATGCCGCCGACCATCATCGTGGTGACGTCGCCGTGCACGCGCCAGATCACCGAACCGCGTGCGAAAAGCGCGTTCTCCGACATCGGCACGGGAGTCTCGCCGCGCGCACCGTCGTTGAAGATCGCGCGGATCTGGCGCACGAGCCGACGGCGGATCGGTTCGGTCGGCACGAAATCGGACAGGGGCATAAGGGGGCTCTTCGCATCTACGGGGACAAGCTGATAGGTGGCGACGATGTTCCGCTTGTCCAACCCCTTGCGCGTCGAAGTGCGCGCATTGCTGGCACTCGCGTTTCCCATGGTCATGGCAAATCTGGCGCAGTCGGCGATCAACGCGACCGACTTGATCCTGCTCGGTCGTCTCGGCGCAGATGCGCTCGCGGCGGGATCGCTTGCGTTCAATTTCTACATGCCCTTCGTCGTCTTCGGCATCGGTCTGCTGTCGGCGGTTTCGCCGGTCGTGGCGGCGGAGCGCGGCGCGCGCCGGCATTCGGTACGCGACGTGCGCCGTACCGTCCGCCAGGGGATGTGGCATGCCGTAACGCTCGCGATGCCGTGCTGGATCATATTGTGGCAGGCACCGACGCTGCTTGCGCTGATGGGCCAGGACCCTGCGCTGGCGCGCGCCGCCGGACGTTTCGTTCGCATCCTGATGTGGGGCCTGCTGCCGAGCTTTCTGTTCATGGTGCTCAGAAACTTCATGTCGGCGATCGAGCGGCCGGGATGGGGCGCGGTGGTCCTGATCGGCCAGCTCGCCTTAAACGGCATCCTCGGCTGGGTATTGATTTTCGGGCATCTCGGCGCACCCCGGTTGGGCATTTCGGGTTCGGCGATCGCCACGGTCATCGCCAGCGTGGGTGTCTTTCTGGCGTTGGCCAGCATCGCCGCCTTCGCGCAACCGTTCCGCCGTTACGCGATATTCGGGCGATGGTGGCGCGCCGACTGGCGGCGCTATCGCGAAATCGCCGCCGTCGGCTTCCCCGTCGCCATCACGATGCTGCTCGAAGTCTCGGTCTTTGCCGCCGCGGTGTTCATCATGGGGCTGATCGGGCGCGATGCTATCGCCGCCCACGCAATCGCACTGCAGATCGCGTCGCTGACGTTCATGGTCACATTCGGCCTGTCGCAGGCAGGGACGGTGCGCGTCGGGCTGTCTTATGGCGCCGCAGACCGGGCGGGCATCGCGCGTGCCGGATGGACGACGCTGGCGTTCGGCGTCGGCTTCATGGCGGTGATGGCAATGCTGTTGCTCGCCTTCCCAAAAGCGCTGATTTCAATCTTTCTCGACGTTGCCGACCCGCGTAACGTGCCCGTCGTGGCGCTCGCCGTGCAATTCCTTGGTATCGCGGCGCTGTTTCAAATCGTCGACGGCGCGCAGAGCATCGGTGCTGGCGTACTTCGCGGGCTTCAGGACACGCGGTGGCCAATGTTTTTCGCAGCTTTCGGATATTGGGTGGTGGGCATCGGCGTCGGCACCGCGCTTGCGTTTCCGTTCGGCCTGAAAGGCGTCGGAATCTGGTTAGGCCTTGCCAGCGGGCTTGCGGTCGTTGCGATCCTGATGGTCTGGCGGTGGTCGCGGCGCGAGGCGCTGGGCCTGTTGCCGCGACCAGCCTGATCAGACGCCGACGACGCCGCCATCGTCCTTCGTGATCGCAAGCGTGGCCGAACGCGGTCGCGCACCCGTTGTTCCGGCTGGCCAGTTGCTCGTGATGTTCGTCGGGCTGCCGTTCTCGCCGGGATGCTGGATGTTGACGAAGACCGTGCGGCCGTCGGGCGTCGAATCGAGGCCGGTGATCTCGCATTCCTTTGGCCCGACGAGGAACCGGCGCAACGTCGTGCCCGGTGCCTTGCCGACGAACGTCGATTGCGTCGCGGTCCCGCCACCCGGCAGCATGTTCGTGATCGTCTTTGCGCCGCCGTCACCGACGACGCCCGGCTGGCCGACCAGCAGCATGCAGTTGGTCACGTCAAGATAGGCGCTGTCGTCGGTTTCGATGAACATCAGCGGGTTGGTCCCGATGCCGGCCGCGTTGGTCGGACGTGAGAACCAGCAACCATCGGGCATCGAAAGATCGTTTGTCGCATCGAGCCCCTGGACGTTGATATTGGCCGGATCGAGGTCCGAACCTGCGGCAAGAAGGTAGATATCCCACTGGAAGCTCGTCGCCTCGGTCGTGTCGCCGGCTTCCTTCAGGCGGATGATATGCCCGTTGCGATTGTTGCGCGCGGTGCTCGGCGGATCGAGGTAGAGGCGGGGGTTTGCTGCGTCGGTGTTGAGCCCGCCCGTCGCGCCGGTGCGCGTCGGTCCCTGCGTCAGCGTCAGGTACATCTCGCCGGTCTTGGGATTGACCGCGGTCCATTCGGGCCGGTCCATCCGCGTCGCGCCGACCGCATCGCCCGCCAGCCGCGCGTTGATCAGCACGTCGGCCTGATCGGCAAAGGCATAGGCGGGATTGGCCGCGGTCAGGTTGCCTGTTCCGAACACGAGCGGCAGCCACACGCCCTGCCCGGTCGCATCGAAGCGCGCGACGTAAAGCGTCCCGGCGTCGAGATATTTGTCGCCAATGGCGAGCCGGTCGGTCGCCGTTGCGTCGGCCGCCGACCAAGGCGTGTTCGATACGAACTTGTAGAGATAGTCGCCCGCGGCATCGTCGCCCATGTACCAGGCCGGTTTACGGCCGGCGACGAACGCGCCGGGCCATGCGCCTTCATGTGCGAAGCGGCCGAGCGCGGTGCGCTTGCGCGGCACCGAGTTGACGTCATAGGGATCGATCTCGACGACCCAGCCATACTGATAGATTTCGTTGCGGAAATCGCCCGTCCCGTCGGCGGGCTTGGTCGTGTCGATCGTGATGTTGAACTTGGCAAAGCGCGTGTCGCCCGCCGTCACCGGCGTCGCGGTCGTCCAGCCGTTGTTCCCGGCGCTTGCCGCACCGCGCCCCGAACGCGCGAGCGAGACATTCTCGCGCGCCGTGCGCAGCGCAAGATCGCTCGCGTCGCGGCGGAAATAGCCGACCCAGTTTTCCTCGCACGTCAGGTAGGTCGCCCACGGCGTGAAGCCGTTGGCGCAGTTGTTGATGGTGCCACGTCCTGCGACACCGGTCGGAGAATAAAGCGTCCGGAGCTGCGCATTGCCGCGCACCGGACCGCTGAAGACCGTCGGCGTGAACGGATTGATGCGGCGATTGAGCGCCGACGCCTGGACATAGCTCCACGCGCCCGTCGCACCGGCGCGCGTCACTTCGATGACGCTGACGCCGTGACACTCGATCTCCTTGGTGACCTCGCCGACCGGGCGCGCGCCGGCGACCGATGTCTGGCCTGCCGGGTGAAGATAGCTCGCGGTGATATTCTCGTGATTGATGCACAATATGCCGCGCGTGTTGTTTGCTGGATCAGGCGCGGTGCCGGTCGCTGACAGGCCGAAGAAGTACATGCCGTCGTGATGATCGCCCGCGCGCGCGGCAAAGCTCGTGTCGCTGCCGTCGTTGGCATAGGCGGGGGTAGCACTGTTGATCGGATCGCCCAGCCGGTAGAGAACGGTCACGGTGTAGCCCGCGGGCACGCTGACGACGTCGGCAAGGCTTTTGCCGACCGCCGAAAAGCCGAGCTGCGCGGGTGCAACGGTGACTACGCTGGTCGCCGAATATGTGTTGCCCGATGCATTGGTCGCGGTGAACTGGAAGCCGAGCGGCGTCGACGCGGTCACCCCGGGCGCGACGAAGGTCGGGCTGGTCGTGGTGGCACCGGTCAATGTCACGGCGGGCCCCGAGGTCTGGACCCAGTTGGTCGCGCTTGCCGTGCCGGTCACGGTCCCGGCCAGGCTCACGACGCGGCCTGCGCTCGCCTGCAGGCTCGGCGCGGTCAGTTCGAGTGGCGGTGCGCCCTTGTCGTCGCTGCAGCCGGCGAGGACAAGGCCCGGAAGCGCGACCGTCGCCGTCGTCGCAAAGCCGCTCATCAGCGCCTGGCGGCGTGAGTATCGTTGCGACACGAGGTCGTGAATCGACGGTCCCGTCGTGCGGTTGGTATCGACGTCGCCGTCGTCATAGCCGAAAATTTCGAGATCGCTCACGTCAGGCCCCCAGAATCAGCGGACGATCAGCCGTCCTGAAGCGACCGTGGCGCGGGATTGTAACGTCTTGGCGTCAGTTTGATGTCATCGTCATTGCCGTTCGGCGGCAATTAGATTGTCGTCGCGCGCGCACGGTGGATAAGTCGTCAAAGATAGCTGACCGGTAACAGTCTGTGACGCGTCGTCGTCGTACCGCGACGGACGGCAAGCTCGATTTCCTGGCGGACGGGTCCGTTGATCCGACGAACCGCATCTTCAAATCGTGCCGGCTCGACGATTTCATCTTTTTCGAGGATGCCCGCTTTCGCCGCCGGGCTGCCGAGCCCGACACGGTCGACGACCGCACCGCCGCCAGGCAGGCGCGAAAGCCACAGCCCGGTTTTGGGATACCGGTCCGCAACCAGCCCGATCGCATTGCGTGCCACCGAAATGCGGCTCGCCTGAACCTCGGTCGACCAGTCGAACATGGTGATGATCGGCAAACCGAGCAGCCCGTCGAGGTCGAACCGCGTCGTCTGATCGGGGTCCATCAGCGTCACGAACGGGCGGTCGAATTGCAGTGGCCCCAGCTCGAAGCTTGCCGCCCGGACGATGTGCGACAATTTTTCTGCCCGCCCACCGAAACCCGCCGTCGGTACCGGGGCGGTCGCCCGTCCGTCGAGCAGTCCGCTTTTCCTGCTGGCACGCGGAAACAGCAGAAGCCCGCGCGGCGCGCCGGTATCGACGCCCAGACGGTAGGTCTGGCCATCGATCTTGGCGTTCACATATAGCCGTTCCGCTCCGCGCTCGCCGCGCGCCGTGATGCTCGATCCCTCGAGCGGCATGCCTGCGGCCCTGCCCTCGCGACCGTCGGGCCAAATCCGCCAGAGGCCTTCGCTAAAGACAAGGTCGGAGTCATAAGCGGTGACCAGCCCCGCTGCGAAAAGACCTGCCGTATCGGGCGAAAAGTCGCGCGCGAAGTCGTAGGTCTGGAAATACATTCGGGGCTGGCGCATCACCCCCCCGATGACGATGTCGCGCGCCTCGACGACGCCGGTGCTCGCGATCTTTCCGCCGACGCCACCGATCACGCCGCCACCCGCCTTCGTCAGTTTCAAGGTCGCAGCGATTTCCGGGCGCAGCAGGTTCGTCGGCGTTCCCGTGTCGATGATGAAGTTCAACGGCTCGCTCGCGCCGATCGTCGCGGCGACCCACAGCCGTCCATCCTCGACCACGATTTTGGTAGCGATCGAGGCGCTCGCCGCGTTTGCGAACCGCGCAGGAAGTGCGGCTGCGAGAAGTCCCGCGACCGCGCTGCGGCGGGTCACACCGAGGTCGTTCACGTCAAGCTCCCGTTTGTTCACGGCTACTATAGCCTGCGCGGAAATCCGCCGTCCAGTCGGCAAGAGTGCTCGACGCGATCGCGTCGCGCAACTTCGCCATGACCTGTTGATAAAACCAGAGATTATGTTCGGTCATGAGCATCGCACCGAGCATTTCGCCCGATTTGACGAGGTGGTGAAGGTAAGCCTTGCTCCACGCCGCGACCGGCGACGCGGGGTCGAGCGGCGTCGGGTCGTCGGCAAAGCGGGCATTGCGGAGATTGAGCGGCCCGGCCCAGGTGAACGCCTGCCCGTTGCGGCCGCTGCGCGTCGGGAGGACGCAATCGAACATGTCGACACCGCGCGCGACGGCGCCGACGATGTCGTCGGGCTTGCCCACTCCCATCAGGTAACGCGGACGGTCGCCCGGGAGCATTTTGACTGCGAAGTCAAGCACCGCGAACATCGCCGCCTGGCCCTCGCCCACCGCGAGCCCGCCGATGGCATAGCCGGCGAAACCAATGCTCGTCAGCGCACGCGAAGACACTTCGCGCAGGTCTTCGAACATCGACCCCTGCTGGATGCCGAACAGGGTTCCCGCGCCGTCGAAGCTGTCGCGCGATCGCCGCGCCCATCGCATCGACCGCTCCATCGACGCGTGCGCGATGTCGTGCGTCGCCGGATAGGGCGTGCATTCATCGAACGCCATGACGATGTCCGATCCGAGCAGCGCCTGGATCGCCATCGACCGTTCGGGGCTCAGCATGTGCCGCGACCCGTCGAGGTGCGATTTGAACGCCACCCCCTCCTCGGTGATCTTCGTAAGGTCGCCCAGGCTCATAACCTGATATCCCCCGCTGTCGGTCAGGATCGGCCGGTCCCACTGCATGAAGGCATGCAGCCCGCCCAGCCGCGCCATCCGTTCCGCACCGGGGCGCAGCATCAGATGATAGGTGTTGCCAAGGATGATGTCGGCCCCGGTCGCGCGGACGTCGGCGGGCTTCATGCCCTTGACGGTCGCCGCTGTCCCGACCGGCATGAACGCGGGCGTGCGGATTTCGCCGCGCGGGGTGGTGATGACGCCGGTGCGCGCTGCGCCATCGGTGGCGGACAAAGCGAAGGAGAACCCGGTCACGGCAGGAGCAGGCTCGCATCGCCATAGCTGTAGAAGCGATAATCACCCGCGATCGCATGCGCATAGGCGGCCCGCATCCGGTCGAGCCCCATCAGTGCGCTGACCAGCATGAAAAGCGTCGATCGCGGCAAGTGAAAATTGGTCATCAGCCCGTCGATCGCCTTGAAGCGGTATCCCGGGGTGATGAAGATCGCCGTGTCCCCGGCAAACGCACCGATCGTGCCGTCGTCGTGCGCCGCACTTTCGAGCAACCGCAGCGACGTCGTTCCAACCGCGATCAGGCGGCCACCGGCGGCGCGGCGTGCGTTCAGCCGTTCCGCAGTCGCCGCATCGATGCGCCCCCATTCGGCATGCATGACATGATCGTCGGTATCCTCGGCCTTTACGGGAAGGAACGTCCCCGCGCCGACATGGAGCGTCAGCGTTTCGTGCGCAACACCCCCGGCATCGAGGGCGGCGAGCAGCGCCGGCGTGAAGTGCAGCGCCGCCGTGGGGGCAGCGACCGCTCCGCGCTCGACAGCGAACATCGTCTGATAATCGTCGGCGTCACGCGCATCGATTGCCCGCTTGCTGGCGATGTAGGGCGGCAGCGGCACCGTGCCCGCGCGATCGAGGAGGGTTTCGACGGCCTCGTTACCGTCAAAGTCGAGACACCAGCTCCCATCGTCGCTACGGTCGCCAACCGTCGCCGTGACGTCCGACCCGAAATCGACGACGTCGCCGTCGTGCAGCCGCCGGCCGTTGCGGACGAAGGCGCGCCACGATCGCGGCCCGGTGCGCTTGTGCAAAGTCGCACCGATGCGCGCATCGCCGCGATACCCTTCGAGTTGCGCAGGGATCACCCGCGTGTCGTTGAAGATCAGGCAGTCGCCCGGAGCGAGCAACGACGGCAGGTCGGACACGATCCGGTCCGCGCACGCGTCCGGCGTGACGACCAGCATCCGTGCGGCGTCGCGCGGAGAGGCGGGCCGCAGCGCGATGCGTTCGGGCGGCAAATGGAAGTCGAAACGGTCGACGCGCACTATTTGGGTGGGACCCCCGACGGCAGCGCCTGCGGCGGCGCGACCATCATCGGCGCGGCCGACAGCGCGGGCAACGGCACGCGCGCGGCATTGGGTCCGTCGGCTTCGATCCAGGCGTGGACGATCTTCGCCGGATTTGCCGGCGGTTCGCCGCGTTCGATCAAGTCGACGAAGTTCATGCCCGAAACGACGCGGCCGATCGGCGTGTATTTCCCGTCGAGCCGCAGCACCGGCAGGAAAACGATGAAGAACTGGCTGTTCGCGCTGTCGATCTTGTCGGCGCGCGCCATCGACACCGTGCCGCGCAGATGCGGCATGTCGTTGAACTCGGCCTTCAGGTCGGGAAGCGGCGACCCGCCTTCACCGGTGCCCTTGGGATCGCCGGTCTGCGCCATGAAACCGTCGATGACGCGGTGAAAAAGCAGCCCGTCATAGAAGCCGGCGCGCGTCAGCGTCGTTATGCGCTCGACATGATTGGGGGCCTTGTCGGGGCGGAGCTGCACGACGACCTCGCCGCCGGTCGAAAGCGCGATATGCCACAGCGTCGCGGGTGTCGGTGCCGGATCGGGCGCAACGACCGCGACCGGCGCGGGTGCGGCCTTCTTCGGCTTCTTCTTCGCCATCGCCGGGCTCGCCAGCGCGATCATCGCCATGAATGCAGTCAGAAAAGTCTTCAAAGTGAGGAACTCCAAGGATCGGGCGGAGATACCGATGTCGCGTGACCGCTGCCTGAACGTCAACAGCCTTTGCGTCCAATAGTTTCGACGCGCGCGACGACTTCGGCTTCGACCGCGGGCATGACGAATTTGCCGATCGCGCCGCCGTAGAGCGCGATTTCCTTGACGAGGCGGCTGGCGATCGGCTGCAGCGCGACGTCGGCCATCAGGAACACGGTTTCGATGCGGCTGTTAAGCTGCTGGTTCATTCCCGCCATCTGATATTCATATTCGAAATCGGCGACCGCGCGAAGGCCGCGGATGATCACACTCGCCCCTTGTTGCTCGGCGAAGTCCATGAGCAGCAGGTCGAATGGCACGACGCCGACGCCTGCGATGCCCGCCGTCTCGCGGATCACTGTCGCCAGCCGTTCCTCGACCGTGAACATCGGCGACTTCGACGGGTTCGTCGTGACGCCGATGATCAGCCGATCGACCAGCGTCGCACCGCGCCGGATGATGTCCATATGACCGCGCGTGATCGGATCGAAGGTGCCGGGATAGACGCCGACGCGCGGAGTCACCGGTCGCGCTCGATCGCATAGCGCGCGATTGCACGCAGCAGGTCGGCCTCTTCGCCGAAGCTCGACAAATGCGAGATCGCTTGATCGACCAGCATCTGCGCCTGCGCCCGCGCACGCTCGACCCCGAGCAGCGACAGGAAGGTCGCCTTGCCCGCGTCCGCGTCCTTGTGCAGCGCCTTGCCCGCGATCGCCTCGTCGCCCTCTTCGTCGAGCAGATCGTCGGCGATCTGGAACGCAAGGCCGACGTCGCGTGCATAACCGCGCAGCGACGCCCGCCCTTCGGGCGGAACCCGGCCCATGATCGCACCCGCCTCGACACAAAAGGCGATCAAAGCGCCGGTCTTCATCTGCTGAAGCCGCGTGACCGCGCTCAGGTCGAGCCGCTCGCTCTCGGCGGCGATATCCATCATCTGGCCGCCCGCCATGCCCGACGGACCGCTCGCGCGGGCAAGTCCCTCGACCAGCTCGATGCGGACGAAGGGATCGCTGCTGACCGCCTCGTCGGCGACCAGCTGGAACGCGAGCGCATGGAACGAATCACCGGCCAGGACGGCGATCGCTTCGCTGAACGCCTTATGCACCGTGGGCTTGCCGCGGCGCATGTCATCGTCGTCCATGCAGGGCAGGTCGTCGTGGATTAGCGAATAGACATGAATCGCTTCCACCGCGCAGCCCATGCGCAGCGCGGCGGCGCGGTCGACATTGAAGAGCGCGCAAGACGCGACCACGAGCAGCGGGCGCAGACGTTTGCCACCACCGATGGCGGCATGCCGCATGGCGCGGAACAGTGCCGCGCGCTGATCGTCGGGCACCGGCAGTAGCACGTCGAACAGCTGGTCGACATCGCGCGAAATGTCGGCGAGCGCATCGCCAAGGATCGGTGCGATCACGCCCATCGCGGCTCAGCCGCCGTCGAACGGTTGCGTGCCGGTCGGCGTGCCGTCGCTGCTCAGGCTGATCTTCTCGATCCGCGCCTGCGCATCCTTCAGCCGGCGTTCGCATTGCTCGCGCAGCACGTCGCCCTGCGCATAGAGCGTGATCGATTCATCGAGGCCGGCATCGCCGCCTTCGAGACGCTGGACGATCGTTTCAAGGCGCCGCAGCGCCTCTTCAAACGACAGGGTCGACAGGTCTTCGGCCATGGCACGCTTAGTGGCGGGCGCCGGCGCGGGGGTCAAGCTGGAGCCTTGGCCCGTTCCTCGGCCACCAGTTCCTTCCGGCTGAGCTTGCCGACCAGCGTCCGCGGGAGCGATATGCGGATCTCGACGGCCGTCACCCGTTCGTGCTTGCCGACCTGCGGATTGAGCCAGTCCTTCAATCCCGGACCGTCGGCCTGCGCGCCATTGTTCAGCGTCACGAACGCTTTCGGAAGTTCGCCATGATAGGCGTCGGGAACGCCGATGACGATCGCCTCCCTGACCGCAGGGTTGCGATAAAGCACCGCCTCGATCTGGCTCGGGAATACCTTGAAGCCGCCGACGGCGATCATGTCCTTCAGGCGGTCGACGATACGGATGTAGCCGTCGTCGTCGATCGTCGCCACGTCGCCGCTGCGCAGGAAGCCGTCGACGAAGGTCTCGGCATCGGCATCGGGGCGTCGCCAATAGCCCTGCATCATTTGCGGCCCTGAAAACACCAGCTCGCCGGGTTCGCCGTCGGGTGCGGGCCTCGTTGGATCGTCGCGATCGACGAGCTTCACCGTCGTTCCCGGCACGGGCTGGCCGATCGCGCCCGTCTTGTTGATGCCGTCATACGGATTGCACGCCACGACGCCTGAACTTTCGGTAAGGCCATATCCCTCGACGACGCGTGCTCCGGTCGCGCGTTCGAACCTTGTCTTCAGCGCGGGCACGAGCGGTGCGCCGCCCGATATGCATATGCGCAGGCTCTTGAACGATGTGACGCGCATTTTGGGATGGTCGAGCAGCGCCTGATACATGGTCGGCACGCCGGGCAGCGCGGTTGCCTTCACGCGCGCGATCGTCGCCAGCGTCGTCTTCGCATCGAAGCGCGGCAGCATGGCGATCATGCCGCCGGCAAGAACGGTACGATTGAGAACGCAGGTGTTGGCAAAAACGTGAAAGAAGGGAAGAACGCCGACAATCCGGTCGCCGGCGTCGGGATGGGGGTCGATCGCATGAACCTGTCGCGCATTCGCGGTCAGGTTCTGGTGGGACAGCATCGCGCCCTTTGGCACTCCCGTCGTCCCGCCGGTATACTGGATCAGCGCGATCTCGTCGGGTTCGATCGCGACCGGGCGCGGCATGTCCGATACTTCGCTCAGGCGCATGATGCGCGGATCGTCGGGAAGAACCGCGCTCTGGTCGCGTTTCAAGAGCTTGAACAGGACTCGCTTGGCGGGCGGCAGCCAGTCGGCGAGCGTGCCGACGATGATCCGGTCGATCAGGCCCTGATCCAGCAACGCCGTCGCCGTCGCCATCAACTGCGGCACGTCGCTGGTCACGATCACGCGCGCGCCGCTGTCAACGACCTGATGCGCGAGCTCCTCGACCGAATAAAGCGGCGACATGTTGACGATGATGCCGCCCGCCGACAGCGCGCCGTAATAGGCGATCAGATAGTCGGGAACATTGGGAAGAAACAGGCCGATCCGGTCGCCTTTGGCCATGCCCAGCGCCTGCAGGCCGCCAGCGAAGCCTGCGGCAAGCGCGCCGATATCCTTGTACGTCCGCCGCGCGCCGAGGAAATCGGTCAGGACCGCGTCCGGATGGCGGGCGACGCTCGCGGCGAACATGGCAGGCAGCGTCAGCGGCGCAAAGCCGCGATCCCACTTTCCGGGATGCACATAAGCCGCGCGCCAGATCAGCGAGGGATTGTTCATGGAAAAGCAGCCTGAACTAGCGCGCCGAATAATACCAGACGCCGTCGCGATCCTCCCTGGTGGCCCGTCCGGTGACTTCGAGGTGGCGCAGGTGCGCGAGCGCTTCGCCGGTCGCGAGCCCGAGCATGTCGTCTCCGATCGGGCGCGCGAACAGCACGCTGAAGCAATCGACCGCGCGGCGCGGTTCGTCGCGCAGCCGCGCGTGCAGCCGGTCGAGGCTGACACGGTGCCCCTCTTCGAGCCGGTCGAGCCGCGCGTGGAGTCCGCGGAACGGCTCGCCATGCGCCGGCAGCACGAGCAGATCGTCGGGAAGCGCGCGGAAGTGGTCGATCGATGCGAGCCAGTCGCCCAGCGGGTCGCCCTCGGGCTCGGTCAGCGACAGCGAGACGTTCGACGTGATGCGCGGCAGCACCTGATCGCCCGCGATCATCAGCCCGCCGTCATGGTCGACCAGGCAGACATGTTCGGGCGTATGACCGCTGCCGACCCACACCGTCCACGTACGCGCACCGATCTTCACGCTGTCGCCGTCGCGCATCCGGACATGGCCGATCGGCATAGGTGCAGCCATGCGGGCGAAATTGCCCCACCCTTTCTCGCGCATCGCCGCGACCTGAGCCTCGCTCCACCCGGCGCCGATCGACTGCGCGATCGCTTCGGCCGGCGGCGCGTCGCGGACGTCGGCGATCAGCATCCGCGTCAACAAAAATTCGGTCCGCGCCATCCACAGCGCCACTCGGTGCCGCTCGCACAGCCAACCCGCACATCCAACGTGATCCGGGTGAAAATGCGTCACGAAAACGCGCGTCACGGCGCGATCGCCGATCGCCCGCCCCCACGCCTCGTGACTGTCGCGGCTGTTCAGCCCGGTGTCGACGATCGCGACGCCGCCGTCGTCGTCGAGTACCCACACGTTGATGTGATTGAGCGCGCCGGGAACGGGCAGGCGCGTCCACCCGACTCCTTGGGCGATGACAGAGACGTCGCCATATCCTGGCACGAAGCTGCCCAGCGGATAGGTAAGCCCCTTCGCGGTCAGCGGTTCGGGCCCGTGATCGGCCAGGCTCGCGTCAGGCGATCGGCCGGAAGCGGGCACGTCGACCGCCTACTTCTTGAACGGGTCGACGAAATTTCCGATCATGCCGGGCGCTTCGACGATCTCACCCGCGGCGATCGCATCGGCCACACGCACCGCTTCCTCGCGCTCGTGGCGCAGCTGGACGATCAGCGCGTCGCGGTCGCCTTCGAACTTGTCGTCGACCGGCGCCTCGATCCCTGCCGCCTTTGCCGCCTTCGTCACTGCGGCATCGAGTTCACGCTGCGACGTCAGGCCGAGCGTGACCGGATCCTTGGGCACGATATTGGCCATGTTCCAGTGCGACCGGTCACGGATCGCGGCGATCGTCGTGCGCGTCGTTCCGATCAGCTTGCCGATCTGGCCGTCGGTCACTTCGGGATGGTTGCGAATGATCCAGGCGATGCCGTCGGGCTTGTCGGCGCGTTTCGACACCGGCGTGTAGCGCGACCCCTTCGTACGCGTGACGGCTTCGGGTTCGCGCTCCATCTTCAGGACATAGTCGGGATCGTCCTGACCGCGTTCGATCTCGGCCATCGTCAGTTCGTGCGCGCGCAGCGGGTCGCGACCCGTCAGCTTGGTCGACGCGGTATCGTCTGCGATCGCCTGCACCTCGAGAATGTGGAGGCCGCAGAAGGTCGCGATCTGGACGAAGCTCAACGACGTGTTGTCGACCAGCCACGACGCGGTCGCATGGGGCATGAGCGGCTGGGCCATCGAACTCGTTTCCTTCAGATAAAAAGAGGGCCGCCCCAAAGGAGCGGCCGAACCTGTGCCTTATCTAGTCGCGTCGCCGCGCAAGGGCAAGCTTTACGCGGCCTGCGCGCGATCATGCACCGGCGCGAGCGCCGAAACGAATTGCGATGCGCTGGTCGCCCAGGTGAAGGTCGCGCCATAGAGTGCGCAATCGGCGCGGTCGCGTGTCAGCGCCATCGCCGTCGCGCGCGCCAGATCATCGTCGAGGGCACCGGTCAGCCCGGTGACGATATCGGCCGGGCCGCTGACCGGAAAGGCGGCGACCGGCGTGCCACAAGCCAGCGCTTCGATCATTACGAGGCCAAAAGTGTCGGTCCGGCTCGGGAAGACCAGGACGTCGGCACCGGCATAAGCCCCGGCAAGCTCTCGACCGTACAGCGCCCCCATGAACCGAACGTCGGGAAAGCGCGCTGCCATCGCCGCGCGCGCCGGGCCATCGCCCACGACCACCTTGGTCCCCGGGTGATCGGATTCGAGGAACGCCTCGACATTCTTTTCGATCGCGATGCGCCCCACATAAAGCTGGATCGGACGCTGCATCGGCGCAAACGCGGGGGGCGCCTCTGCGCCGGGCGCGAAATTGTCAAGGTCGACCCCGCGCCCCCAGTGCACGGTCTGTGCGACGCCATGTGCCGCGAGCATCCGCCGGACCGAAGGGGTCGATACCAGCACCGCCTGCGAAGGCGCGTGAAACCAGCGGATATATTTCCAGATCCATTCGGCCGAAACGCCGGTACGCGCGGCAACATAGTCGGGAAACTGCGTGTGGAACGCCGTCGTGAACGGCAGACCGCTGCGCAGGCACCATCGGCGCGCCGCCACGCACAGCGGTCCTTCGGTCGACAGGTGGACCGCGTCGGCACCAAAGCGGGCAATCCGGTCGCCCACCGATGTCGCGCTGGCCATCGCCAGGCGGATCTCAGGATATGTCGGACACGGGACCGAAGGATAGAGGTCAGGCGAGATCACCTCCACTACGTGACCCTGGCGTTCGAGCTCGCCGCGCGTGGCGGACAATGTGCGCACGACGCCGTTGACTTGCGGTTTCCAGGCGTCGGTTACGATCAGGATACGCAAGGCTACACTCCTCAGGCGACCATCCGCGCTGCCTGTTCGCTGCGTACGCGCGCATTGATCTCTTCGGCCCAGTGAAGGATCTCCATCCGTCCGTCGAAATGCTCGACCAGCGCGGTGCAGCCTTCGACCCAGTCGCCGTCGTTGTAATAGGCGACGCCGCCGATCTCGCGCGCTTCGGCGTTGTGAATATGCCCGCAGACGACGCCGTCGACACCGCGCGCGCCGGCTTCGTGCGCCACGACCGTTTCGAACCTCGAAATGAACTCGACCGCGTTCTTGACCTTGTGCTTTGCGGTCTTCGACAGCGACCAATAGGGTTTGCCCATCCAGGCGCGCACCTTGTTGACCAGGTGGTTGCAGCGCATCAGCCATTCGTAGGCAAAGTCGCCGACAAACGCGAGCCAGCGGTGCGCGAGCATGATCGCATCGAATTCGTCGCCGTGGAGCACGAGCAGCTTGCGGCCGTCGGCGGTTTCATGGATCGCCTTGCGCCGGATTTCGACCCCGCCAAAACTCATGCCGGTGAACTGTCGGAACATTTCGTCGTGGTTGCCGGGAATGTAGACCACGCGCGTGCCGCGCTTGGCGCGCTTCATGACGCGCCAAACGACGTCGTTGTGCGCGGGCGGCCAGTAGAATTTGCGCTTCATACGCCAGCCGTCGATGATGTCGCCGACCAGGTACATCGTCTCGCTGTCGGTCGAATCGAGAAAATCGATCAGCATCGCGGCATTGCATCCGCGCGTGCCGAGATGGACGTCGCTGATCCAGATCGTGCGAAAACGACGGCGCTGGCGCGACGGCGGTTCGGGAACCGAAGGCGGATAAGCCGCGTAATCGGCCCAGTCGGCCTGAAGCGGCAGTTTCAGCAGCGCGTCCATGCACGCCCCTATGAATCGCTGTTGTGACAGCGACTCTGCTTTTTTATGCTCAAATTATGACACGGTGCGGTTGCCGCGCGACTGTTGCGGCTCGGCCACAAACGTTCATTGGGTGCAGGTCAGAGCGGCAGGGACCAGCGCTTGGCCATACCGCGCAAATCAGGACGTTCATTTGTGGCGCGGCCGGGTCGTGCGTCGGGCAATGAGGCTTATTGCAACGACCGTAGCAAGCACGACCAGCCATCCCCAGATATGCGCATAAAGAGGAAACTGATATGTTTTCGTCAAGTCCGTCCCGCCGATCTTCACGATTGCCGCCCGGTCGATATCGGTCAGCGGCGTCATGCTCGTCCTCGCCCCGGTGGCCGAGAACAGGACGAAACGTTGATCCGCATATGCGGCGAACGGCATCCAGAGCAGGCTCAGTTCGCGGTATGAATAGCCGAGATCGAACTGGACCGGTTCGCCGCTGTCGTCATAACCCGCAAATTCGGGTGTACGCGGCAGAGTGGCGACGAGCGCGACCTGGCTCGCGGTGCCCGCCAACGACCGGCGCGGCACGTCGACTTCGGGTACGTACAGTTGTGCGGCGACATAAAGCGCGAGCGCGAGCATGCCCAGGACCGCGAGCGTGACGATCCAGCCGACGCCGCGCGCAAGCGTCATCCACCAACCTCGAGCACGATCTTCCCGACATGCGCGCCCGACTCCATCAGCCGATGTGCGTCGCTTGTTTGGGCGAGCGGAAACACGCGGTCGATCACTGGCTTCAGGCTGCCTTCCTCGACATGCGGCCACACCGTCCGCAGCAATTCTTCGGCGACGAGTCGCTTGAACGTCGCGGATCGCGGGCGCAGCGTCGATCCGGTCAGCGTCAGGCGACGGCGCATGATAAGCGGAATGAAGAGATCGGTTTTGGCCCCGCCCAGCACCGCGATCGAGACATGACGGCCGTCGTCGGCCAGACATTGCAGGTTGCGCGGCACATAATCGCCCCCCACCATGTCGATCACGGCATTGACACCGGCATCCGCAGTGATCCGCATTACCTCGGCAACGAAATCTGCGGTCCGGTAATTGATCGCGTGGTCTGCCCCGACGCCGATCGCTCGCGCGCATTTCGCATCGCTTCCGCAGGTCACGATCGTCGTCAGCCCGAACAACGTGCCGAGCGCGATCGCCATCGTCCCGATGCCCGAGGTGCCGCCGTGAATCAGGACGGTATCGCCTGCGACCGCATAAGCGCGTTCGAACAGGTTGGTCCATACGGTGAACAGCGTTTCGGGCATCGCCGCGGCTTCGATCATCGACAGCGCGGGCGGGACGGGCAGGCAGACCCCCGCCGACGCAACCGCATAGTCGGCATAGCCGCCGCCTGCGACAAGTGCGCACACGCGGCGACCGAGCAGGTCATCACCGACATCGTCACCCACCGCGACGATCTCGCCGGCAACTTCAAGGCCCATGATCGAAGGTGCGCCGGGCGGGGGCGGATAGCCACCGTTGCGCTGCAGGACGTCGGGCCGGTTGACCCCGGCGGCGGCGACGCGGATCAGCACTTCGCCCGCGCCCGGTATGGGCACCGGGCGTTCGACAGGGATCAGCACTTCGGGGCCACCCGGCGCGGCAGGATCGATTGCGATCATCGTCGCTGGGATGGCGGTCATCGCAGGTTCAGCGGCTCGACCAGACCGGACCGACCGTGCGGTGCAAACCGGCGCCGGCTATTTGCCGAACGATGAATATTGTTCGTTGCCGACGAAGCCCAGCTTGGTGACTTCGGATTTCTTGACGACCGCAAGCACCTGGTCGACGATATCATATCGTGCCTGCGCATCGGGCTGCACATGCAGTTCGGGCTCGGGCACCATCACCTTCGTCGAATCGAGATATTGCCGCAGCGTTACCAGGTCGATTGCAGACCCGTTCCAAAGGATCGACCCGCCGGCGTCGATCGCCAGCTTGTTGATATCGGGCTTGATCGGATTGTCGGGTGGCGTCGTCGAATTGGCCGGCAGATCGATCTTCACGGCGTGCGTCTGGATCGGGATGATCGTGATGAACATCACCAGCAGGACGAGCATGACGTCGATCAGCGGCGTCGTGTTCATCTCCATGATGGGCTCGCCTTCGGTTTGCCCTGTACTCATTGCCATCTGGCAGACTCCTCGATGCTGTGTTTCAGAGCGGTTGGCCCTGACCTAAAGGCGCGCGTTGCTTCCGGGTGGCGGTTCGGAAATGAAGCCGACCTTGGCGAACCCCGCGCGCTGCATGTTGTAGATCGCGCCACCGATGCACCGGTACGGCGTGTTGATGTCGCCGCGGATGTGCGCTTCGGGCAGCTCGAGGCCGGGCGCGTTGACTCCACCCTGTTTCTCGATCTCGAGCTTCAGTTTGTCGACCGCGCGATTGAGCAGCTCGGTCGAATCGACGCGCGTCTGGTTCCAGTAGACTTCGCAGACGCCGCCCGTTGCCTTGATCGACAGCGAGACATTCTCGGGCTTGGTGACCGTCGGGTCGAAACGCACCTTGGGCAGTGCGACCTTAACCGACTGGATCGCGACCGGCACCGTGATCAGGAAGATGATGAGCAGAACCAGCATGACGTCGACCAGCGGCGTCGTGTTGATGTCCGACATCGGGCCTTCGTCGCTACTGCCGTCTGAACCTGAACTCATTGCCATATTTATAGTCCTGTCGCGGGAAAATCGAGGCGGGCCGATGACCCGCCTCCCCATGTCGGATCGTGTTTCGTCGGATCGTGTTTCAGGCCTTGACGGGCGCGGCCGTCACGGGCTTGGCGACGGCAGCCTTGGTCGCACCGAGGCGCGCCGGGCGAACCGCACCGTTCGAGGCCATCCAGCCGTGGATGTCGTTCGCAAATGTTCCCATTTCCTCGAGGATCGCCTTGTTGCGCCCCTGAAGCCAGTTGTACGCGAGCACCGCAGGCACCGCGACCGCAAGACCGATGGCGGTCATGTAGAGCGCCTCACCGACCGGCCCGGCGACTGTGTCGATCGATGCCTGGCCCGACGCACCGATTTTTACGAGCGCTGTCAGAATGCCCATGACCGTCCCGAACAGCCCGACGAACGGTGCGGTCGAACCGACCGTCGCCAGGAACGACAAGCCGCCCTTCAGCCGCGATTCGATCGCCGCACGCGAACGCGACATCGTCGCCAGCGCCCAGTCGTGCTGGTCGACCGGATCGGTCAGCAGCGTGTGCTGTTCCTGCGCACGCAAGCCGTCGTCGATTATCTGCTTATAGGGCGTGTCCTTGTCGAGCTTGGCCGCAGCCTCCTTCAGCGAAGGATGGTTCCAGAAGCTGGCGCGGACCTTGCGCGCCTGCCCCATGATCTTCTGCTGGTCCCACCACTTGGTCAGGAGGACGTAAAGCGTCCCCGCCGACATGATCACGAGGATCGCCAGCGTGATGATCGTGACCGGGCCGCCTTCGCGGATCGAAGCCATCAGACCATATTGTGCGGCCTTCGGAGCGCCTGCCGCGGCGGCGGCTGCAAGTTGGATCAACATATTCGAATCTTCCCTCTTAAATCGTTTGATGCATCGGTCGGTTGGTCGGGTTCAGCTTATTTCTGCAATGATTACTTCGGTAATCGCCTACTTCGGTAGTCGCCAAGTCACGCGCTGCGACCGGGTTTCCGCGATCGCCTGCCCACTTCCGTCGAGCGCCGGCTTGAAGCGGAAGCGCCGCAGGATGAGCTTGCAGGTTTCGGCATCGAGCGAGGCGCCGGCACCGCCGGCATTGCAGCTCGTGACCTTTCCGTCAGTACCGATCGTGAACGTCGCGACACTCGTCCCCTGTTCCTCGTTGCGCACGGCAGCAGGCGGGTAATCCTCGTCCGAGATCGATCCGCCGCGCAGCACCGCCTTGGTCGCAACCATCGGCTTGGGCGGCGGCGGCGGCGGCACCGGGCGCGGGGGCTCAGGGGTCGGCACGAAGACCGGCGGCGGCGTCGGCTGCGTGACCACCGGCGGCGGCGCCTGGTTCGTGTTGACGATCGGCGGCGGCGACACGACCGGCGGCGGCGGGATGTTCTTGTCTGGCGGCGGTGGCGGCGGCGGCTCGACCGGGGGCGGCGGCTCGTCCTTCACGTCGAATGTGTTAAGGTCGGTCGCGACTTTCTTGACGACGTTATAACCGCCCTTGACGAGCGCATACCCGACGATGAGGTGCACGAGTATGACGACGATGATCGACCACATCCGCGCGGGGGTCATCTCTTTGGCGTCTGAATAGGACATCCGGCGTTCTTACTCCCTCCAATCAGACCGTAAACGGGTAGCCGGACAGCCGGGTCTCTATAACCCGATCCCGTCGGCGACCCGCCGCTGCGCGAACTCTTTGCGTTTCGTCGGCAGTTAACGAAACCCTATCGCTCCCGCATGTGCCGTGCAATCGCTTAATCCCTGTTCATCTTCCTTCGTGCAACCCGAACGTGGCACGACCGTTACAAAATGCAACACCGACAAAAGGTACAGACGCTCATGTTGTTCCAAAACGGGTTGCGCGCGTGCGCGAACATGATCGCATCGGGCATGGCGCTGCTCGCCGCAAATGGCGGAATTGCGGCAATCCCGCTGGCTCCGCTCCTCTCCGAAGCCGATCGCTGGAGCGACGCCGACGTCGCCGATCTGTTCGCTGCAGCGCCGGTCATACTGCGTGCGAAAATCGTTTCGGCTGCGGTGGTCAAGGGGGCGGCGGTCGCGCCCGGCACTGTCCGCTATTATGTCAAGGGGCAGGTGACCGCACTGATTCGCGGGCCACAGGCCGTGCCGCCACGGCTGTCGTGGCTGGTCGACATGCGGCCTGATTCGCGCGGCAAGCTCCCCAAGCTCAACAAGGCCGACGTTCTCGTCGCCGCACTTCCGGTCGCCGGCCGGCCCGGTGAAATCCGGCTGGCCGCCCGCGACGCTCAGGTCTTCTGGACGCCGGCGATCGAAGCGCGCGTACGTGCCCTCGTAGCAAACGTTGCCGCGCCCGATGCGCCACCTGCGATCTCGGCGATCGTCAGCGCGTTTCACACCGCCGGAACGATCCCGGGCGAGGGCGAGACGCAGATTTTCCTGTCCACCGTTACGCGCGAACCGGTTTCGATCAGCATTCTCTCGCGACCGGGGCAGGCAAAGCGCTGGGCGGTCGCACTCGGCGAGATCGTCGACGAGGCGGCGGCTCCACCGGCGCCCGGCACGCTCGGCTGGTATCGCCTCGCCTGCTTCCTTCCGCCTACGTTGCCCGATGCGGCAATAGCTGCATTGCCGTCGGAAGAATCTCGATCGGCACAGGCAGATTATGACTTTGTATTGCGTACATTGGGGCCGTGTACCCGCGTGCGCAGATAAGGCGCGGAGATGCGTGGTCAGTCTAAGCGGTGGTGACTAGCCCGCCAAGTTCACGGCGTCACGGTAGGCGCTAACTGTTGCCATCAGATCGTCCGTCAACTCCGATATGCGTTCGTCACGGAAATGACGCACGAGGTCGACCGAAGCCGACGCCGATGGATCACACCACCAAATCGGATGTGTCAGCAACTGGATCGCAGTCCCGTTTGCGATTGCGGAGTGACATGTCGGGTGCCCGTGATGCCAGCCTCCATTGCTGTCAGAAACATATGCGATTTCGGAAAAGAACGCTGGCTCGTAAGTGTGGCGTCGTCCGGCGTATTTGCCCGAACGGTTCAGCACATCGCGCGCCGGCCTATGAAACGAAAGACTGGTCACGTCGACGCCCGAAAGCCGACTCAAGACCGCGCATTCCTCGACAGCGTGCTGTTCGATTTCATCGATCGACCCGTCGTATTGCGTGACGTCGAAATGAAGGCCGACGTCATGACCCGCACGCACAATTTCACGCAGCACGTTGCGGCCGCGGCTCGACGCAAGATTGTAAAAACGGGTCGAGAGTAAAAAATAAAAGGTCGAGAAAATTCCCATGCCAGCTTCGCGCTTCGCGATCTGCAGCGCGCGTTCGATACAAAGATCGACATCGTGCCTCAAGAACATGTGTCGCTTGGCAGGGTCGATTGCGTTCAGCCGAACGGGCTCATAGCCATAGCGCAGCATTGTCGCTAGCAACGCCTCGTAGTCGCTCGGTGCAAAGCCGCTCACACGATCTGACATCGTCTTAATTGTCTATCAGGCGCCGCATCGCGGCGCGCGTTGCCCGGAATTCGACCGAATCCTGCGCCGGCGAGCCCATAACAATCTGTCCTTCGCTTACGTTCTTCGTGACGACCGCAGCAAGGCCGACCGTTGCGCGCGCACCGACCTTGATCTGGTTCATCAACACCGCGGATGGTGCGATCCAAGCTTCGGTCCCGATCTTCACACTGCCCCCGATCATCGCCTGCGCGATGACTGCACAACGCGGACCTATCACGACATTGTGCGAGATGTGAACCTGGTTGTCGATGCGTGCGCCTTCACAAATGCGCGTATCGCCAAGCGTTCCGCGGTCAATGCTGGTGTTTGAACCGATCTCGACATGGTCTTCGATGATCACGCCACCAATGTGCAGAAACTTTTCGAGGATACCGTCATCGTTGCGTTCGTAGCCGAAACCATCGGCACCGATCACGGTGCCGGCGTTCACCACGACATCGCTGCCGATCCGTACTTTACCGTAAAGTGTTACGTGCGCGTGCAACACCGACCGCGGACCGACGACGCATCGATCCGCAATGACACAATAGGGGCCGATCGATGCGGTAACATCGATCTGGGCTGTTGGATGAACAACGGCCGTCGGGGCGATCCCAAGCGCGGGCGGCTGGGGCGCAAAAAAAACGCGGATCGCCCGCATGAATCCGAGCCGAGGGTTTTCACACACAAGCAACGTACAGTCCGGAAATTTTGCACGGTCCGCAACCAGTGGGCTGCATATAACGGTCACACCCGACAGTTCCATCGGCGCATCGCTCAACGCAACCTTATCGCCGGCAAACGTAAGCGCACCGAACGCCGCTGTGTCCAAAGCACTGACCGTAGTGACAGCTCGATCGGGATCTCCAACGAGCGCCGACAACCTTATCGCTGGATGTTCGAAAATTTCCTTCGCCGTGAGCATCGAGAATGACCGTAGTGAGTGAGTGTCTCGGCCGGGTCGTGGAGCACTCTGGGATCGGTTGCAAGAGACGCGAACGTTGATCACCCTTATTGCACACATCTGTCGATCGCGGCCTCCAGCGCGGCGATCGCATAGGGTTTGGCGAGCACCGGCGTGCCCGGATACTTCGCGGCCAGCGCGTCGGGCGCATAGCCGCTCGTGATGATGAAGGGGAGCGCGCGTGCCGTCAGCATCGGCGCAATAGTCAGGCCGTCGTCGCCGTCGAGATTGACGTCGAGCAGCGCGATGTCGAACGCCGCCGCCTCGATCGCGCTCCGTGCTTCGGCCACAGTGGCGGCCAGCCCGGCGACCGTACAGCCGATGCTCTCGATCATGTCTTCGGCAAGCATCGCCACGATCGGCTCATCCTCGATGATGAGGACGCGGGTCGGCGGGGAACGGCGCATGCGGCATAATGCCCCGATCGCGTGGGGCGCGCAATTGCGAAGGCTTAGGCGTAAGGGGACGGTCAGCGGCAAAGCCGCTGTCGTCGGTCGGCTGCGCCGCCGGCCGGGCTGGCCGCGCGTCCGGATTAGCTTCGCTAATCCGGGTCCGCGGCTCAGCCGAACTGGTTCATCGTGTTGTGCGCGCCGCCGGCCTTCAGCGCGGCTTCGCCGGCAAAATACTCCTTGTGCTCGTCGCCGATGTCGGACCCGCTCATGTTCTGATGCTTCACGCAGGCGAGGCCGAGCCTGATTTCCTGCCGCTGTACGTTCGCCACATAAGCGAGCATCCCCGCCTCGCCGAAATAATCGCGCGCCAGCGTGTCGGTCGAAAGCGCGGCGGTGTGATAGGTCGGCAGCGTGATCAGGTGGTGGAAGATCCCGGCGCGCTTCGCGCTATCCGCCTGGAACGTGCGGATGCGCTTGTCGGCGGCGATGCCGAGTTCGCTCTCGTCATAGTTTGCGCTCATAAGATCGGCGCGGTCGTAGGCCGAAACGTCGAGTCCCTCGGACACCATGGCGTCGAAGACCTGCTGGCGGAAATTCAGCGTCCAGTTGAAACTCGGTGAGTTATTATAGGCGAGCTTGGCATCGGGAACGACCTTGCGGATGCGGTCGACCATCCCCGCGATCTGCTCGATATGCGGCTTTTCGGTCTCGATCCAGATCAGGTCGGCACCGTTTTGCAACGAGGTGATGCAGTCGAGGACGCAACGGTCTTCGCCGCTCCCCGCGCGGAACTGGTAAAGGTTCGAGGGCAGTCGTTTGGGGCGCATCAGCTGACCATCGCGCGTGATCACGACGTCGCCGTTGCCGATCGCGTCGGGATCGACCGGTTCGCAGTCGAGAAAGCCGTTGTACAGGTCGCCGAGGTCGCCGGGGCGGTGGGAGACCGCGATCTGCTTGGTCAGGCCTGCGCCCAGTGAGTCGGTGCGCGCAACGATGATCCCGTCGTCGACGCCGAGTTCGAGGAAAGCGTAACGACAGGCGCGAATCTTCGCGAGGAAGTCCTCGTGCGGTACGGTGACCTTGCCGTCCTGATGGCCGCATTGTTTTTCGTCCGACACTTGGTTCTCGATCTGCAGCGCGCACGCCCCCGCCTCGATCATCTTTTTGGCGAGCAGGTAGGTCGCCTCGGCATTGCCGAAGCCTGCGTCGATATCGGCGATGATCGGAACGACGTGCGTTTCGAAATTGTCGATCCGGTCCTGTACCGCGGCGCGTTCGGAATCGGACCCGGCGTCGTCGAGAGCGCGGAAAAGAAGGTTTAGCTCGCGCGCGTCGGCTTGGCGAAGGAAGGTATAAATCTCCTCGATCAGCGCCGGAACGCTCGTCTTTTCATGCATCGACTGATCGGGCAGCGGGCCGAAATCGGAACGCAGCGCCGCGATCATCCAGCCCGAGAGATAGATGTAGCGGCCCTTCGTCGTCGCGAAATGCTTCTTGATCGAGATCATCTTCTGCTGCGCGATGAAGCCGTGCCAGCAGCCGAGCGACTGCGTGTACGCGCTCGGGTCGGCGTCATACGCCGCCATGTCGGCACGCATGATGCCGGCAGTGTAGCGCGCGATATCAAGCCCGGTGCGGAACCGGTTCTGAAAGCGCATCCGCGCGACGGCCGCGGCGTCGATGCCGGTCCAGTTCGTCTTCGATACGATGAGCCGGTGAAGTCCGGCGATGTCTTCGTGATACGTCATATTCGGCCCCAAACGACAGTTTCGACAATGAAGATGACATAGGTGACACTGCGGGACCATTCAAATCTGTCAAGTTTTGTGTGATATCGTCGATCTCTCGCAGATCGCACTTGTCCGATTGTCCATATTATGACAAACCGGGACATGGCCGGGCGCAAGGTTTTTGCAGGACATGCGGTGCGTCGCATCCGTCGCGCTTCGGGTCTGACGCAGGCGACCATGGCCGAGGCGCTCGATATCTCGCCATCCTATCTGAACCTGATCGAGCGCAACCAGCGGCCGCTGACCGCGCCGATCATGCTGCGCCTTGCCGATCGCCATGATTTCGACGCGCGCACGCTGACCGGGGCACTACCCGGCGGCGGGATCGATGCGCTGCGGCAGCGGCTCGGCGATCCGCTCTTCGCCGATCTCAACCTCGATCGCGCGGTTCTCGACGACTGGCTCGCGCTCGCGCCCGAAACGGTCGAGGCGTTCGCGCGCGCCTTCGACCGGATCGGTGGCGACACGCCTGCGAGCGCTGACCCGATCGGGCCCGTCCGCCGCGAGATCGAACGCTGGCGCAATCATTTTGCCGACCTCGACGCCGCGGCGGAAATGCTCGCCGACGAATTGCGCCTCGGTTCGGGCGATCTTTATGGCGCGATCGCCGAACGCCTCAGGACGACGCATCAATTGTCGATCCGTATCCTGCCCGTCGACGTGATGCCCGTCGCGCTGCGGCGCTTGGATCTGCATGCGCGTCAGTTGCAATTGTCCGAACTGCTCGATCCGGCGAGCCGGACCTTTGCGGCCGCCTTTCAGCTCGGGGAGATCGAGGCGAAGGCTGAGATTGCGGCGCTTGTCAAAGGTGCGGGCTTTGCCGTCCGCGCGTCCGAACGACTCTATCAGCGCCATCTGACCAGCTATTTCGCCGCCGCGCTGATGATGCCCTATGCCCGCTTCGTCCGTGCGTGCGAAGCGACCGGATATGATGTCGAATTGTTGCAGCGGCGGTTCGGCGCGGGGTTCGAACAGGTCGCGCACCGGTTGACGACGCTGCAGCGCGTCGGCGCGCGCGGACTGCCGTTTTTCATGATCCGCATCGACCGCGCGGGGCAAAGCTCGAAACGCTATGTCGGCGCGAGCGCCTCGCCGTTGGTCGAAGCCGACGGGCGATGCCCGCTCTGGCAGATCCACGGCGCGTTCGACCGGCCCGGCGCGCTCGTCCGTCAGCTCGTCGAACTCGAAGACGCGAGCCGCTGGTTCATCCAGGCGCGTACCGTCAGCCCGCAAGGCGGACGGATCGGACAGGTGCGTGCGCAATTTACCGTCGGTATCGGCATCGACGCCAGCATGGCAGCACCGCTCGCCGCGTCACGCGGCTTCGACCTGATGCGCGGCGAGGCGACGCCGATCGGCCTCGGCTGCCGCGCCTGTTCACGACCGGATTGCCCGCAACGTGCCGCACCGCCACGGTCACGTCCGCTCATCTTCAACGAGCGCGAACGCGGCGTCAGCCCGTTCGTCTTTGCCGCCGATTAGGCTGCGACCGCGAAGGTCCGGCGACGGCGCAGCGCGGCCCCGGTGATGCCCATCCCTGCGATCATCATGCCCCAGGTCGCCGCCTCGGGCACGGCCGTCGCAGCAAGCTGACCGCGGATCTCGCCGCCGGGATTGGTCTGGGTATGGACGTTGTAATAGGCCTTGCCGCCGAGCAGCCCGGCAACGAACGCCGCCTGCGCGCCGGCCGCCGTGCCGCCGCTGGCGGTGACAAACGCGGTTGTGTAGGTCGCGAGCAGCGTCAGATCATAGGTCCGGGTCAGCGAGCCCGTTGCGGTGGCGCTCGGGCCGAAATCGATCGCGACGGGGGCGTTTGCGCCTTGAAACGCACAGCAATGGACATGACCGCCGGTCGCCGGGCCGGTCAGCCCCGCCCAGTTCAGAAACACGTCGATCGAGGTCTGGCTCGTCGACAGGAGCAGCGTGCCCGATCCGGTCGCCGTGCTGGGGTTCGGCACCGTTTCATTGGCACTCGACAAGGTCGTGGAGAATAACGTCGCCGCGCTTGCCGGCACGCCCATCGCGCTGACGCCAGCGGCCGCGATCATGGAAACGAGATATTTCATCGCGGTTCCTTCCGATGGTCCGTCGACGCAAAATTACCGCGCGACGACTCGCTGTTGTCCCTGCCTCAATTGCTATCGCGGATATATGTCGGCTTCAAGACGTCATCATGCCTAAGCCGATACCGGGGCGCTTCGCCGGTGTCGTCAGGAGGCGGGGGATCAGCGGCAGCAGTTCGCGCGCGAGAAAGCCGATCGGCCCGATCATCTCGGCGATCCGTCGCCCGGCCTCGCCGTGCAGCCAGACGCCCCATGCGGCGGCAGCCAGTGGCTCCGCACCGCGTGCGACGAGCCCGCCGATCAGTCCGGCCAGAACATCGCCCGATCCGCCGGTGGCGAGGCCGATGCCGCCGCCTTCGTACCGCACCACCGTGCCGTCGGGCGCGGCGATGACGGTCCTATCCGATTTGAGTGCGACGACAGCGTCGTAGCGCCGGGCGATTTCGGCCGCGACGTCGGCGTCGTTCGTTGCGATGTCGTCAACCGGTCTTCGCGTCAGCGCCGCCATTTCGCCGTGGTGCGGCGTCATCACGACGCGTCCGCCATGCGCGCGCACGGCGTCGTCAAGGTCAACGCACGCGCCGATCGCAGCCGCGTCGAGCACCAGCGACAGTCCGTCCCGCGGACGGGCGAGCAATGCCGCCACCAGCGGCGCCGACTGCGCGGTCTCGCTCATGCCCGGTCCGAGAATGAATGCGTCGCAGCGATCGATCGCATCGTCGATGACTGCCATCGCAGGCTCGCCGATCTCACCGTCACCGTCGACGGGAAGCGCGATCATCGCGGCTTCGGGAACGAGCACGCCCAGATGCATCGCGACATCGGCGACCGTCGCGAGCTGGAGCTTGCTGGCTCCTGCGCGCAACGCCGCTTCACCGGTCAGGCGGAGCGCGCCGGGAACGAAACGCGCGCCCCCCATCACGACGACGCGGCCGCGGCTGTTCTTGTCAGTGCCCGGAGGATGGTCGGGAAGCGCGTGCGCGGCAAGCCAGTCGGTGTCGAGCGGCATCATCGGCGTGCACTGCCGAAGGCTTCGGGGGCGCGCGTGACCGGAGTGTCGCTCGCGTCCATCGGCGCGGTGACGTTATAGCGGACGAGTGCCAGGTTGCCGCTCTTTCCCTTCGCGGGATCGAAACGATATTCGGTGACGCTGCAGTTCGCGACGTCGGCCTCGCGGTCGATCG
This sequence comes from Sphingomonas sp., assembly GCA_965249015.1. Classification (GTDB taxonomy): domain Bacteria; phylum Pseudomonadota; class Alphaproteobacteria; order Sphingomonadales; family Sphingomonadaceae; genus Sphingomonas_O. The sequence goes on from CBDFLB010000003.1 coordinate 1,035,770, forward strand.
CCAGGATCTGCGCCTCATCGAGGTTCTCGATGATATAACGCAGGCAGAGCACGACGACCTGATGCGCGACGATCATGACGCGTCGCCCGGCATAATGCAGCGAGATCGTGTCGAGCACGCCGCGCAGCCGGAGGATGACGTCGGCCCAGCTTTCGCCCCCGGGCGGGCGGTGATAGAATTTGCCGAGAATGCGGCGGAACTCGGCCTGGTCGGGAAAGGTCGCGACAACGCCTGCGGTGGTCAGCCCGTCGAGGATGCCGAATTCCTTTTCGCGCAACCGCTCGTCGACGCAGATCACCTCATCGGCATCGCAGCCGCCGGCGTCGCGGAAATGCGTCGCGGTCTGAATCGCGCGGACATAGGGCGACGCGAGCAGGATTTCGGGGCGGCCGTGCTCATGACCCTCGGCGAACCAGCGGCCGAGCGCCACGGCCTGCTGCTCGCCGAGCGGCGACAGCGGCACGTCGACGTCGCGGCCTTTCACGTCGATATGCGTCAGCCCCGCCGCGTCGGCGGCGTCGCGCGCGACGTTGCCCGCACTCTGCCCGTGGCGGACCAGCCACAGCGTCGACGGCCAGCGCGACGACATCAGCTCTCGCGCGCCTTCAGTTCGGCAACGATCCGCCTGACGTCCTGACTGCGACCGCGCGGCAGGATAAGGACGCTGTCGCCACTCGCGACGACGATAAGGTCGCTGACGCCGACTGCGGCGATGCGGATGCCGTCGGCGGCGAACAGGCAGTTGGCAGTGTCGAGTGCGATCACATCGCCCGCATGAGCATCGCCCTGCGCATCGGCGTTGAGCGCATGCAGTGCATCCCATGAACCGATGTCGGACCACCCCATGCCGACGGGGACGACCGCGACGCGCCCTCCGGTGGACATGGCGACTTTCTCCATCACGGCATAGTCGATCGAGTCCGACGGGCTCGCTGTAAAGGCGTCGACGTCGGGAAGAACGCGCCGCCCCGTTCGGACCGCAGCCTCCATTGCCGCGCGCGCGGCATCAAGCATGGCGGGTGCGAACTCTGAAAGCGCGCGCAGGTAGGCGTCGGCGCGGAACAGGAATATGCCGCCGTTCCAGACATATCCGCCCTGTGCGAGCATAGCCTGGGCGGTCGGTGCGTCGGGCTTTTCGACGAAACGCTCGACACGGTAAGCGCCCGGCGCAGCTTCTTCGCCGGTGCGGATATAGCCATAGCCGGTTTCGGGCGCGTCGGGAGTAATGCCAAAGGTCGCGAGCCAGCCGCGTTCGACGAGCGGCAGCGCGGCGTCGATAGCGGCGACGAAAGCGGGGCCGTCGGTGATGACATGGTCGCTCGGCATCACGAGCAGCGGATCGGCGGGACTCGCGGCGATGGCTGCAAGCGCGATGGCAGGGGCGGTATTCCTAGCCAGCGGCTCGAGGATGAGCGTGGCACAGCGTCCGTCGAGCTGGCGTTCGATCAGGTCGGCGTGGCGGGCGTTGGCCACGATCACCGGGTCGGCGAAGCGCGCGGCGTCGGCGACGCGATCGAGCGTCAGCTGGAACATCGTCCGTTCACCGGTCAGCGCAAGGAACTGCTTGGGCTGGTCGTCGCGCGACATCGGCCACAGCCGCGTGCCCGATCCGCCCGAGAGGATGACGGGAATTATGCGTGTGGTATCGGGCATGACTCCGGCTCATAACGCCATGGCCGACGATTTTCAGGAAATTTTTGCTTATTTGCGCGACAGAGGATCGGGTGTCGGAAAATTTGACGCTTTGCGGGTAAGGGACGACCACAAGCGACGCCATGATCAGATTGTTCAAACATTATGTGCCGCACGCCGTGCTGCTGCTCGCGCTGTGCGATTTTGCACTGCTGGTCGCCGCCGCCGAGCTGGCGTGGGTGATCCGCGCGCATCAAATCGGCATGCACGTCGACGCCGCGGCGACGCGATTCGTGCCGCTCCTCAACTTCGCGCTGTCGCTGCAGTGCGCGATGATCGCGGTCGGTGTTTATGGCGTCGATTCGGTGCAGTCGCTGCGCTTTGCCGCCGCGCGGCTGATGGTCGCGATCTGCCTTGGCGTCATCTTTCTGTCGATGGTCTATTTCGCGATTCCCGGCGTGACGCTGTGGCGATCGAACTCGCTCTATGCCATGATGATCGCGTTCTTGTTGCTCGTCGGCGTGCGCGCATTGCTCGGCCGGGCACTCGGCAGCGAAACGTTCAAGCGCCGCATCCTGGTACTGGGCGCAGGCCAGCGCGCCGACCGGCTGCGGCGGCTGGGAGCCAGCAAGGGTGCCGGCTTCACGGTTGTGGGCCATGTCGACATGGGCGATGTGCCAAGCGTCATTCCATCGGCCGTGCTCCGCGAGCATATCGAAAATCTTTCCGAATATGTGACGCGGCTGAATGCCAACGAGGTCGTTCTGGCGCTCGAGGAACGGCGCAACGGCATTCCGATGAACGACCTGCTGCGCGTGCGGACCGCCGGCGTGCACGTGAACGAGATCACGACGTTTCTGGAACGCGAAACCGGCCGCGTCGATCTGCGCAGCACGAACCCGTCGTGGCTGATTTTTTCGGACGGCTTTTCTAGCGGACGGCGGATGTCGTCGGTCGCCAAGCGCATTTTCGACATCGTCGCGAGTGGTCTCCTTCTGGTTCTGACCATGCCGCTCGTCATGCTGACCGCGCTGCTAATCAAACTCGAGACGACGGGGCCGGCATTTTACCGCCAGACGCGTATCGGCCTGTTCGGGCAGGAGTTCGACATACTGAAGCTGCGGTCGATGCGCGTCGATGCCGAAGCCGCAGGCAACGCCGTATGGGCCAAGCGCGACGACCCGCGCATTACGCGCGTGGGCCGCTTCATTCGCAAGCTCAGGATCGACGAGCTTCCGCAAGTGTGGACAGTGCTGAAAGGTGAGATGAGCTTCGTCGGCCCGCGTCCCGAACGGCCGAGCTTCGTCGCCGAACTCGAGCAGCAAATGCCCTATTACGCCGAGCGTCATATGGTGAAGCCCGGGATCACCGGCTGGGCACAGATTAATTATCCCTACGGCGCGAGCATGGACGATGCGCGCCACAAGCTCGAATATGACCTGTATTACGCAAAGAATTACACGCCGTTCCTCGACGTGGTGATCCTGCTGCAGACGATCCGCGTCGTCCTGTTTCCCGAAGGCGCGCGATGATCGGCCTGATCGCCTGGTGCGGCCATGCGCTGGCGGCGCTCCTCTATGGCTTGCTGGCGGCAAGCGAAGTGCGAGCCGGCCGGAACGATCGGCAGCGCTGGATGCTGGCCGCGGCCTGCGCCGCCACGACATCATGGGGAATCGCGGCGGCGGCGCTTGACCCCACCTCGCTTCCGGCGGGTTTTGCCGAAACGCTTCGCAACGTCGCCTGGCTCGGGTTCATGTACATATTGTTGCGCCAGGCCGAAGGTCTGCGGCGGATGTGGACGCTGAAAACGGTCTACGCCGCACTGCTTCTGGTGGCAGCGCTCGACGCCGGCGTCGGCGCATCGTCGCAGTGGCTGACGCCCGGCACGGACAGCGCCGCGCTTTTGCTCCAGGCGACATTTGCGATGCGGACGATGTTCGCGATCGGGGCGCTCCTGCTCGTCCACAATATCTACACCGCCGCGGCGGCGGGCGTCCGCCAGAAAGCCGGGCTGCCGATGGCGGCACTCGCCGCGTTCTGGGCCTATGATCTCAATCTCTACACCCTGTCTTACCTCGCGGGCGACTGGATGGCGTGGCTCGTCGCGTTGCGCGGCTTTGCCGTGGCGGCGCTGGTTCCGACACTCGCGCTTGCGTCGCGCCGCAATCAGGGCTGGTCGATACGGCTCTCGCGCACCGTCGTGTTCCGCTCGCTGTCGCTGGGCATCGTCGCTGCCTATCTGGTGCTGAGCATCCTCGTTTCGGCACTTCTTTCCGCGGTCGGCGCGTCGGGTGCTGCAGTCGTACAGGTCGCGTCGCTTACGCTCGCCGCAATCGCGGCCGCGATCATTCTTCCGAGCTCACGGTTGCGCGCGCGGCTGCGCGTCCTGCTGTCGAAGCATATGTTTGCGCACCGCTACGATTACCGCGCCGAATGGCTGCGCTTTACCGACACGCTGGGTGATCCCGACAACGGGCCGCTTTCGCTCGACATCCGCGTGATCAAGGCAATCGCAGACATTACCGAGGCGCCCGCCGGCGTCTTGCTCGTTCCCGAAGACGGTGGCCTGACGGCGCGCGCCGGCTGGAACTGGGACCTGTCCTGCGTCCCGGGCTTCGTTGCGGGCGAGGAGTTGATTACCTTGCTGACGTGCGGTCGTATCGTCGAACTTGATCCGCTGCGTTCCGAAGCGCACGCCAGCGCCGCGGAGGCGCGCGCGATCCCGGCCTGGATCCTGGCCGACACGGCCAACTGGGCGATCGTCCCGCTCATTCATTTCCACCGGCTGGCGGGCGCGGTGCTCGTCGCGCGGCCGCCGATCGCGCGAACGCTCGACTGGGAGGATTTCGACCTGCTGCGCGTGGCGGGGCGACAGGTGGCAAGCTATCTATCCGAGGCGCGCGGGCAGGAGGCGTTGTCCGACGCCAAGCAGTTCGACGAGTTCAACCGACGCTTTGCCTTCATCATGCACGACATAAAGAACTTGGTGAGCCAGCTGACGCTGGTCACGCGCAACGCCGAACGCCATGCCGACAAGCCCGAGTTCCAGGCCGACATGATCATGACGCTCAAATCCTCGACGACCAAGATGAACGACCTGCTCGAGCGCCTGTCGCAGCACAATACCGGCCGGGTGGAAGCGCCGCGCGGTATCGCGATCGGCCCGCTCGTCACGCAGCTGGCGCAGACCAAGCGTTTGCACCATCCGGTGGTTGTCGCGGGCAACCTGGCACTTTCCGCGATGGCCGATCCGGTCCGGCTCGAAGCGGCGCTGAGCCATCTGCTGCAAAACGCGATCGACGCGAGCGACCCCGCAGAGCCGGTGACGATCAGCGTGATGAGACAGGGCGACGAGACAGGGATCGAAATTGCCGACAACGGATGCGGGATGAGCCTCGATTTCGTGCGCGGACAGTTATTTCGCCCGTTCGCGTCGACCAAGGACGGCGGGTTCGGCATCGGTGCCTTCGAAGCGCGCGCGATCGTTTCGGCGATGGGGGGACGGCTGACCGTCGATAGCGAAGTGGACCGCGGAACGCGCTTCATGATCTGGCTGCCGACGCCGACGACCTGGCACGAGGCGATGGTGGCATGAGCACCGAAGCAAAGCAAAAACTGCTGGTTGTCGAGGACGACGAGGGGCTGCAGCGACAACTGCGCTGGGCGTATGACGACTATGAAGTCATCGTAGCGGGCGACCGGGCCAGCGCAATCGACGCGTTGCGCGCCGATGCGTTCGACGTCGTCACGCTCGACCTGGGCCTGCCGCCCGAGCCCGACGCGGTCGAGGAAGGGTTTGCAACGCTTGCCGAAATCCTGCGGCTGAAGCCCGATACCAAAGTGATCGTGGCGTCGGGTCACGGGGCGCGTGAATCGGCGCTGCGGGCGATCGCTGGCGGAGCGTATGACTTCTATGCCAAGCCGGTCGATATCGACGAGCTCGGACTGATCGTCGCGCGTGCGTTTCACCTTCACGCGATCGAAGCCGAGAACCGGCGGTTGGCAAGCGCCGTCACCGGCAACGCGGTGCTCGGCGGGATGATCACGGCAGCACCCGAAATGCTGAAGGTCGCGCGGACGATCGAGCGCGTCGCGAATGCCGACGTGTCGGTCATGCTGCTGGGCGCGAGCGGGACGGGCAAGGAATTGCTCGCGCGCGGTCTCCACGACGCCAGCGATCGTCGCAAGGGCGCGTTCGTCGCGATAAACTGCGCAGCGATTCCCGAAACCTTGCTCGAAAGCGAGTTGTTCGGGCACGAGAAGGGGGCCTTCACCGGCGCGGTCAAGACGACCGAAGGCAAGATCGAGCAGGCGCATGGCGGCACGCTGTTCCTCGACGAGATCGGTGACGTGCCGCTGCCGCTGCAGGTCAAGCTGCTCCGCTTTCTGCAGGAGCGCGTGATCGAGCGGATCGGCGGGCGCAAGGCGATTCCGGTCGACACGCGGATCGTTTGCGCGACGCATCAGGACCTCGACGCGATGATCGCCGCACAGGTTTTCCGCGAGGACCTTTACTATCGGCTTGCCGAAATCGTCATAAAGATCCCGACTTTGGCGCAGCGACCTGGCGACGCAACGTTGCTCGCGCGGCATTTTCTGGGACGCTATGCGAGTCTCAACAAGGCGGTGAAGGGGATCGCGCCCGATGCGCTCGCTGCGATCGATGCATGGCGCTGGCCGGGCAACGTCCGCGAGCTGGAAAACCGGATGAAGCGCGCAGTGATCATGGCCGAGGGCAAGATGCTGACCGCGACCGACCTCGACCTCGATGCCGGCGCGGCGGACGACGTCACCAATCTGAGGGCGGTTCGCGAGACCGCTGACCGCCGAGCGATCGCGCGAGCACTTGCGCGCGCCGACGGCAATATCTCGAACACCGCCAAGCTGCTCGGGATCAGCCGCCCGACGCTGTACGACCTGCTGAAAAGCTATGACATCTCGGTTTAGCTGCGCGGCATTGGCCGTGACGATGCTCGCCGCCAGCGCCTTCGCCGCGTCGGGCGCGCCGCCGGACCGCACGGCCAGCGTCCATGCTTTGCTCGGCGAAGGCAAAATCGACGCCGCGCTGAAAGTTGACCCGAACGATCCGGACGCACTGATCTTTGCCGGCAACCGTGTCCGCGACGGCTATGGGTTGCTGCCGGCGCTGCCATGGTATGACCGCGCGCTGCAGGTGCGGCCCGGCCACCTCGACGTGCTGTTCGAAAAGGCGGCGACGCTTGGCGATGCGGGGCGATCGGTCGAGATGCTCGGCGTGACGCGCCGGCTGCTCGCCCTGGCGAAGGACAATGCGCAGGCATGCTATCTTCAGGCGGTCCTAGCCGCGCGCGCAGGCAAATGGGAACTCGCGCGGACGATCCTTGACCGCGCGCGCGACCGCATGGACGGGATCGCCGGCATGCACCTGATGCGTGCGGTCCTGCTGATGGAATCGGGATCGAACGAAGCGGCGGTCGCGCAGCTGCGTCCGGTCGTTGCCGAGCGGCCCGAAAACGCGCGCGTTCGCCGCATGCTCGGGCTTGCGCTCACCCGCGCGCAGGCGCCCGCCGACGCGATCGCGGTGCTGCGCCCGCTGGTGGAAAAGGGCGATGGCTACGCCCTGTGGCTGAGCGGGCGCGCGTTCGAAACGATGGGTGACCGGCGTCGTGCCGCAGCCTTGCTCGACGCAGCCGCCCGCGCGGGCGCGGGCCAGCTCGACGATGCCACGCTTGCCGGGCTCGACCGGTTTCTGGGAGCCAATCCCGCCAATGTCACGGCGCAGAAGGCAGCGGCTGACCGCGCGCTGTCGCGCGGTGAATTCGCGGCGGCGGGATCGATTTACGCTTCGCTGGCCGCGCGGCTGGGGAATCGCGATCCGCTGCGGCTGGTCAATGCCGGATGGGCGCAGGTGGGGCTGAACCAGCCGAAGGCCGCAGTCGACCTCGGCAAGCGCGCCTATCTCCTCGCCCCGATGAACCCGCTGGCGGCGGCGAGCTATGGCGCGTTCCTCGCGCGGGCGGGGCGCTCGGGCGAGGCAGTGCCGTTGCTCGAAAAGGCAGTGGCGATGGTCCCGGCCGATGCGCGTTTCGCCCAGGAATTGGCGGCAGCGCGCAAATCGCTTTAGACCACGTGGATGGATGACGACACCCTGCGTCGCATTGCCGATGCCCTCGAGCGGATCAGCCCGCCGGTGCCCGCGCCGCCGCCCGCCGATGCTCGCGGCTATGTATGGGACGGCAAGGCGTTGTACGCCGCTCACTTCGCGCCGCTGTCGATCGACCTGCTGACGGGAATCGATCAGCAGAAAGCGGCTTTGCTCGGCAACACGATTCGCCACGCCGCAGGCCACGCCGCGCACGACGTGCTGCTCTGGGGCGCGCGGGGATCGGGGAAGTCGGCGCTGGTCAAATCGGCGATTGGTGCGGTCGGCGGTGACATCGCGCTGGTCGAGCTGGCGGCAAGCGATGTTTCGGAGCTGGCGGGGTTGTTCGACGCCATTGCCGACTGGTCGCGACCCGTGATTGTTTTCATCGACGACCTCGGGTTCGACGACGGTATCGCTCCGGCGCGCGCGCTGCGTTCGGTGCTCGACGGCGGGAGCAGCGCGCGGCCTTCGCACGTCCGGCTGTATGTCACGTCGAACCGGCGACATATCGTCGCGCGCGCGATGGCCGAACAGGATTCGGCGATCAACGTCCGCGATGTCGTCGATGACCGGCTGGCGCTCGCCGACCGCTTCGGGCTGAGCCTGGGCTTTCACATGTGCGATCAGGACACCTATGTGGCGATGGTGGCGCGCTATGCCGACGCTTACGCATTGCCGTTCGACGAGGCCGACGCGGTCCGCTTCGCGACGAATCGTGGTGCCCGGTCGGGGCGGGTGGCCTGGCACTATATCGTCGAGCTTGCGGGGCGGGCGGGGCGCGCGCTAGGCTGAGCGCAATTGAAGTCTTGCTCAAGGATTCACCCGCATGGATCGCCGTCAATTCGTCACCGCCTCGGGCGCCGTCGCCGCGGCTTCGCTGATTCCTTCGATGGGCTTTGCGCAGGCTCCGGCAGGCGATGCCGAGATCAACCGATTGTTCGACACCATTTTTCAGACCAACCTACAGCATGCGCCCGAACTCGCGAGCTCGCTGGGTCTCGACAAGGGAACGAATGCGGGGCTCAAAGCGAGATTGAGCCCGGCGACCGCAGCCGAACGCGCCGCAAGTCTTGCCCGGACGCGGAGCGCGATTGTGGCGCTCAAGAAGATCGACCTGACAACCCTTTCGCCCGCCGCGCGCCTAAACCGCGATGTGGTGCTCTATCAGCTCGAAACCCGCGCGATCCCGGCTTCGCGCTTCGGAATAAGTTCGGTGCAGCGGCCCTATCGCATCTTTCAGCAAGGGGGTGCCTATTTCGAGACGCCAGATTTCCTGAATACTGCGCATACGATCAATGACACTGCCGATTGCGAAGCCTATCTCGCGCGGCTTTCGGCGTTCGCCAGCCGCCTTGACGAGGAAATCGTCGAGCAGCGCACCGAAGCGGCGCGCGGCTATGTCGCGCCGGGCTGGTCGATCGACCTGACGCTGGGCCAGATGGCCAAGCTGCGCGCACCCGATGCAGGAGCGAACGGTCTCGTCCAGTCACTCGCCAAGCGCGCGGCGGCGAAGACGATCGCGGGCGACTGGGCCGCGCGGGCGGAAAGGGTCGTGGCGGCAGAGGTCTACCCGGCGCTCGAGAGGCAGATCGCGATGATGACGGCGCTGCGCGCAACGACGGCGGCGGGCGACGGCGCGTGGCGGCTGAAGGACGGCGCGGCGGTCTATGCAGCGGCGCTGGAAGCCGCGACGACGACCAAGTTCAAGCCCGACGAGGTTCACAAGATCGGACTCGAACAGGTTGCGGATCTCACCGCGAAGCTCGACGTGATCCTGAAAGCCGCGGGCATGACGCAGGGGAAGGTCGGCGCTCGGCTTGCCGCGCTCAATGTCCGGCCGGAGCAGCTTTATGCCAACACCGATGCGGCGCGGACCGAACTGATCGCCGACCTCAACGCGGGCGTGAAGGCCATGTATGCGCGCCTGCCGCAAGCATTCGCCACGCTGCCGACGCAGCCGCTCGAAATCCGCGCCGTGCCCCGGGACATTCAGGACGGCGCGTCGAACGGCTATTACCGCAGCGCGGCGCTCGACGGGTCGCGCCCTGCGATCTATTTCATCAATCTGAAGGACGTCGGTGACTGGCCGAAATATTCGCTGCCGTCGCTGACTTATCATGAGGGTGTGCCGGGGCATCATCTTCAGATCAGCCTTGCGCAGGAATCAAAGGATATTCCGACCATCCGCAAGATCGGCGGCTTTTCTGCCTATTCCGAAGGCTGGGCGCTCTATTCGGAACAGCTGGCGGACGAACTGGGTGCCTATCAGGGCATCGAGCGGGCGGGCTATCTCCAGTCGTTCCTGTTCCGCGCGGCGCGGCTGGTGATCGACACCGGCATCCATTCGAAGCGCTGGAGCCGCGAACAGGCGACCGATTACATGGTCGCGACGACGGGCTTTGCGCGGCCCCGATGTCAGCGCGAGGTCGAACGCTATTGCACGCAGATCGGACAGGCGTGCAGCTACAAGATCGGGCACATCGCCTGGATGCGCGCGCGCGACCGCGCGAAGGCGGCGCTGGGCGAGCGCTTTGATCTCAAGCAATTCCATGAAGTCCTCAAGGAAGGCGCGATGCCGCTGACGATCCTCGAGACGCGCATCGCCGAACGGACGGCGGCAATGCGCGCCTAGGTCAGCGCCTCGACCTGTTCTGCAAGCGTCAGCCAGCGTTCCTCGGCGGCATCCTTTTCGGTGCGCGCGGCTTCGATGGCCTTGGTCAGTGATTCGAACTGCGTGAAGTCGCGCGCATAGAGGTCGGGATCGGCGAGCAATGCCTCGTCGCGGACGATTGCGGCTTCGATCTCGGTAATGCGCGCGGGAAGGATTTCGTAGTCGCGCTGGTCCTTGTACGTAAGCTTGGTTCTTACCGGTGGGAGCGCACGGGACGACGCGGCTCTTGCCGACTGGGCTTCCGCTTGCGCGGGAGCACGGTGGCGACGCACGTCCCAGTCGGCATAGCCGCCAGCGACGATATCGACCTTGCCCGAACCGCCGAGGCCGAGCGTGATCGTCACTGTGCGATCGAGGAAGTCGCGGTCGTGGCTGACGATGAGGACCGTGCCGTCGTAATCGGAGATGACGTCCTGGAGCAGGTCGAGCGTTTCGAGATCGAGATCGTTGGTCGGCTCGTCGAGGACGAGGAGGTTCGAGGGCCGCGCGAACTCGCGCGCCAGCAGCAACCGCGAGCGTTCCCCGCCCGACAACGTCCCGACCAGCGCATCGACGACGCCGGGATCGAACAGGAACTCCTTCAGATAGCCGATGACGTGCTTCTTCACTCCGAGCACCTCGATCCAGTCGCCACCGTCCGCAAGCACCGCGCGCACGGTCTTGCCCGGCGCCATCCGCTCACGTTGCTGGTCGATGATCACCGCGTCCAGAGTCCTGGCCAGCGTCACCGTGCCGCTGTCGGGCGCAAGATCGCCGGTCAGCAGCTTCAGCAACGTCGATTTACCGGTGCCGTTCGCGCCGACGACGCCGATGCGGTCGCCGCGCTGGATGCGCAGGCTGAAATCCTTGATGATCGTGCGATTTCCGAACGATTTCGAGACATGTTCGGCGCGAATGACCGATTTGGTGCGAACGTCGTCGTTGCCCAGCGAAATCTTCGCGCCGCCGAGCGGCCCCATCATCGCAGCGCGGGCGGCACGCATTTCCATGAGCTTGGCCTTGCGCCCCTCGTTACGCGCGCGGCGCGCCGTCACGCCGCGCAGCAGCCAGTGTTCCTCGAGCTTCAGCTTGGCGTCGAGCCTGTCCGCCGCGCGCGTCTCCTCGGCGTAAATCGCTTCGGCCCACGCGTCGAAGCCGCCAAAGCCGACGTCCTTGCGCCGGATCGCGCCGCGGTCGAGCCACAGCGTAGACTTCGTCAGCCGCGTCAGGAATGTGCGGTCATGGCTGATGGCGATGAAGGCGCCGCGGTAGCGCGAGAGCCAGTCCTCGAGCCAGTCGATCGCGGCGATGTCGAGGTGGTTGGTCGGCTCGTCGAGGAGCAGGACGTCAGGGTCCATTGCCAGCGCGCGGGCGATGGCGGCGCGGCGACGCTCGCCCCCCGATGCAGAGGCGGCGTCGCGAGACAGGTCGATGCCGATCTGGCTGGCGATCGCCTCGACGACGTGGAGCGCGGGCGGACCCGCTCCCGAGAGCGCAAAATCAAGGAGCGTCGCATGACCCGTCATGACCGGCTCCTGTTCCAGGAGTACGACACGCGCACCGGGGACGATCGTGCGCCGTCCTTCGTCGCAGTCGATCTGTCCGGCGAGCAAGCGAAGCAATGTCGTCTTGCCGGCACCGTTGCGCCCGATCAGCGCGAGCCGGTCGCGCGGCGCGACGAAAAGGTCGAGATGGCGGAAAAGCCAGCCCGACCCCTGAACGAGGCCAAGGTCTTCATAAGCGAGGATCGGAGCGGCCATGCGGCGCGCTTTAGTCGCGTGCGCAGCGCGCTGCCAGAGCCGGGACGCGTCGATCCACCCGCCAACGATGCTAAATAGCGCAAAAACATGCATGCGATCGCAGCGACGCCTTGACGCGGCGGCAAAGGCGGAACATCGAGTCGCGTAGCGCACACTCGGCGCGACGATCAAAGGGAGGACAACTATGGCCGATGCCAAGAAACCCAACGCACTTCAGCAGCCGCTGACGCCTTCACCCGAACTGTCTGCCGTGATCGGCTCGGGCACGGTGACGCGCGGCGACATGGTCAGCAAGATCTGGGCGTATATCAAAAAGAACGACCTGCAGAATCCCAAGAACAAGCGTGAAATCCTCGCCGACGACAAGCTGAAGAAAGTCTTCGGCGTCGACAAGTGCACGATGTTCGAAATGAACAAATATCTTTCGAAGCACCTGAAGTAGGCGAACGCCGACCGGACGCGCTAGAACTTGTTCAGCGCGTCCGTCATGGCTTGTGCCTGTTCGACGTTCAGTGGTATCTCGTCGGCGTCGGTTGGGCTGGCCATCTCCATGACCTGCCAGCACACGAACAAGACGAATGCGATTGCCCACCAGCGGCTCCCGAAGATGCGCTTGCCGGTGAATGGCCACATGTCCCGACCTTCTCGCGCTCAGGCTTTGCGGTGGCGCGCGGCGATCAAGTCGAACACGCCGGCGTAGAGCGGCTGGTTGAATTGTGCCCCGTAGATGTAACCGCGCGCCCAGGCGACGGTGGCTTCAAGCGTACTCATGCCCGGGATCGTCACGAAGACTTTGCTGCCCGGCCGGATCGTGAAACTGGTTTCGAAGCGCAGTCCTGTCATCGACAGGTCGATGACATCGACTTCGAATTTCTGCGACGATCCGGGTTCGCGCAGGCAGGCGTTGAAACGGACGTCGAGGCGCATCGTCCGGCGATGTTCGCTGGGCAAAGCTTCGCTCGCCATTCGTCGCTGTCCCTGTCGCACGATTGCGATGGGACGGCATAGCGCCATGCCGGTTTCCGAGACGTTAAGGCCGGCGGGTCATTTTTTGCCCTTAAGGGCACGCACGGCCGACAGTGTCCCGGTGACGTGCCCGTCGGGCGCCATCGCGGTGTAGGCGAACGCCACGCGTCCGTTGCGGCCGATGACATAGGACGTCCGGTTCGAGCGGCCCGCGAGTTGCGGCAGGGTCACGTCGTAGCCCGCTATCATTTCAGGTGTCGCCACCGCGACTGCGAATTTATTGCGGCATTCCTCGACCGAGAATTTCGCAAGCTTCGCGATCGGGTCAGCAGCGACCCCGACGAGCGTGGCACCCGCCTTCGCGAAATCTTCGCTCGCCTCGGCGAACTGATGCGCTTCGACCGTGCATCCTTGCGTGAAGGCGGCCGGAAAAAAGTAGAGGACGACCGGGCCTTTCTTCAACGCCTTGGCGAGCGAGAAGTTGAACAGCTTGCCACCGACCGCGCCGGGCGTCGTGAAATCGGGCGCTGCTGCTCCGACCGGAAGCGCGGCGTGGCCGAGTGCGGGAATCAAGATTGCGAAAGCGGCGACGATCGTGCGCATTGACCTATCCTTGCGATGAATATCGCGACGACCATAGCCTGTTTTCAGCCGCAGGTCATGCTTTCGCTAAAATACGGGCGACATGTGCCGTTCTCGCGGCATGTCGAAGATGCCATCTCTGCAGTGTCGCACATGGGGACAGTCCCGGCATGACGCAGGCGTAAACCGTATCGGCCATAGCCTGTCATCGTCGAAGCGGCGCATGACGGTTTACATGTCGTTAACGCTTTTGCTCGCCTTGCTGGTCGTGCCGTCGTCGACGCGCGCGAATCAGGACGGTCCGCACGTCGTCGCCGTTGTCACCGCACGGGCACAAGTCCTGTCGGGCGTTCGCGTCGGCGACGCGCTGCCATCCGCCGTCGCACCCTCGCACGAACGGCGCAAGGCGGTCGAACGCAAGCCGCGCGAACGCCCCTGTCCCGAACGCGAAGCCGTCCCCTGTCGTCTGATGGTCGTCGACATCGAGTGAAGACGCGTTGCGCGGGGGCTCGCGCGACGCCATATCGGCGCGGCATGCCGCCGATCACCGACACTTCCGACACGCCTGCCAGTTTTGCCACGCTGAAGCGGTTCCTGCCGTATCTCTGGCCGCGCAACGACCACAAGCTGCGCGCGCGAGTCGTCGGCGCGCTGCTGCTCGTGCTGGCGGGCAAGGCGATCACTTTGTTCGGCCCCTATCCATATAAATGGGCGATCGACCGGATGTCGGACGGGCAGTCCGCGACGGCGGGCCTCGTCATGGCGCTGGTCGCTGGTTACGCTGCGGCGCGTTTCGGCGGCGTCGTCTTCGACAATCTCCGAAACACCGTGTTCGAACGCGTAGGGCAGGACGCGACGCGCCGGCTTGCCGTTAACGTGTTCGCGCATCTCCACGCCTTGTCGTTGCGCTTCCACCTTGCACGGCGGACCGGTGCGGTCACCAAGGTGATCGAACGCGGCACGAAGAGCATCGACACGATGCTCTATTTCCTGCTGTTCAACATTGCCCCGACGATCATCGAACTGATCGTCGTCACCGTCACCTTCTGGCTGAAGTTCGGCGTCTGGCTCGTCGTCGCGACGCTGGTGATGGTGGTCACATATGGCTGGTTCACCGCGCTCGTCACCAACTGGCGTGCCAAGCTGCGCGAGGAGATGAACGAGCTCGACACCGGCACCGTCGCGCGCGCGGTCGATTCGCTGCTCAATTACGAGACCGTGAAATATTTCAACGCCGAGCGCCGCGAGACCGCGGCTTATGAGGCGGTCGCGGGGCGCTATGCCGACGCCGCGGTCAAGTCGGAAAATTCGCTGGCGTGGCTCAACGTCGGCCAGTCGCTGATCACCAACCTTATGATGGCGGGCGCGATGGCGTTCATCGTCTGGGGTTGGAGCACCGGCCGGTTCACGACCGGCGACGTCGTGTTCGTCAGCACCTATCTGGCGCAGCTGTTCCGCCCGCTCGACATGCTGGGGATGGTCTATCGCACGATCCGACAGGGCTTGATCGACATGGCGGCGATGTTCTCGCTCGTCGATACGCCTGCAGAGATCGCCGATGCGCCGGGTGCCGAGGCGCTGAAGGTCGACGAGGGGGCGGTGCGGTTCGACGACGTCTACTTCTCCTACGACCCCGACCGTGCGATCCTGAAGGGTGTGAGTTTCGACATTCCGGCAGGCGCGACGCTCGCCGTGGTCGGACCGTCGGGCGCGGGCAAGTCGACGCTCGCGCGGCTGCTCTATCGCTTCTACGACGTGACGGGCGGGCGGATAACGATCGACGGCGCGGATATCCGCGACGTGACGCAATCGAGCCTGCGCGCCAATATCGGCATCGTTCCGCAGGACACCGTCCTGTTCAACGACACCATCGGCTACAACATCGCCTATGGCCGCGAGGGTTCGGGACAGGCGGATGTCGAGGCGGCGGCGCGCGGCGCGGCGATCCATTCGTTCATCGCATCCACACCCGATCAATATGCGACCAAGGTCGGCGAACGCGGCCTGAAGCTGTCGGGCGGCGAAAAGCAGCGCGTGGCGATCGCGCGGACCTTGCTCAAGAACCCGCCGATCCTGATCCTCGACGAAGCGACGAGCGCACTCGACAGCCGCACCGAAGCGGAGATCCAGACGACGCTCAGCGCCATCGCCGAGCGCCGCACGACGATCGTCATCGCGCACCGCCTGTCGACGATCGTCGACGCCGATGAGATCGTCGTGCTCGAGGCGGGGCGGGTCGTCGAACGCGGGACGCATGCGGGATTGCTGGCAAGAAACGGGCTTTATGCCGAGATGTGGGCACGGCAGGCGGCGGAGGCCGAGGAGGCTGTTGCGGCAGAGTAGGTTGCGCTTCGCCAGCGTTACGCGTAACGAATAGGCGTGGGATTTGAGAAGCCTTTGACCGGAGCCGAACGGGTCGCGCGTCGCCGTGCGGCGCTTCGCGCCCAAGGGCTGAAGCCCAAGACGATCTGGGTGCCGGATGTAAAATCCGCCGAATTTCGAAAGCGCGCCGAACGCTCTTGCCGATGGCTGTGGGATCGGGTCCCCGGAGAGGAGCATGCTATGGCCTGGGTCGAGGCAATGAACACCGAAGTTTTTGCCGATCTCGAGCGACGCGAGGAAGAGCTTGGGCGCGGGCATTCCGCTTGAAGCCCGGCGAAGTTTGGAGTGCAGCGACGGGAAGTGGCTTCGGAAGCAAGCCGAGGCCTGTTGTCATTGTCCAAGGCGAAGCCTTCGGCGACACGCCCAACGTCATCGTTGCGCTTTGCAATACGGCTATCGCGGAGCCGGATCAAATCCGACCGCGCATCCAGCCCGATCCGGAGAACGGACTCGAAAACACAAGCGACATTACCATCGACATTCTCGTAACCGTGCCTCGGCGCAAGTTCGGCATGCGATTTGGCCAATTGTCGGAGGCTGATCAGGGGCGGGTCTTTTCGGCGCTGGTCGTAATGCTCGGCTTCGCAGGGTGACCTCCCCCCAAATTCTCCAGTCCACCTTCGGCTTCCCCGCGTTCCGCGGCGTACAGGCCGATGTGATCGACCGCGTGATGGCGGGCGAGCGGACGGCGGCGATCATGCCGACGGGGGCGGGCAAGTCGCTGTGCTACCAATTGCCCGCGGTCGCACTGCCGGGGACGTGCATCGTGATTTCACCGCTGATCGCGCTGATGCACGACCAGCTGCGCGCGGCCGAGGCGGTTGGCATCCATGCCGCGACGCTGACGTCTGCGGACGACAATCGCGACGAGACGATTGCGCGGTTCCGCGCGGGCCAGCTCGACCTGCTCTATGCTGCGCCCGAGCGCGCGTCGCAGCAAAGCTTTCGCGGCCTTTTGCGCGAAAGTCAGATTTGTCTGTTCGCGATCGACGAGGCGCATTGCGTCAGCGAATGGGGTCATGATTTCAGGCCCGATTACCGCTTGCTGCGCCCGCTGCTCGACGACTTCGCGACCGTTCCGCGGCTGGCTCTCACGGCGACCGCGGATGCGCATACGCGCGAAGATATCTGCGACCAGCTCGGCATACCCCGCGAAGGGTTGATCGTCGCCGGATTCGACCGGCCCAACATCCGCTATCACATGACGCCGCGTGCCGGAACCGGCGCGCAGGTCGCCGACGTCGTGGCTGCCTACCCCGGCCCCGGCATCGTCTATGTCCAGTCGCGCGCCGGTGCCGAACGGCTGGCGGCGCAGCTGGGGGCCACCGGGCGCTCGGTCCGCGCTTATCATGCCGGTCTCGACGCCGACGTGCGCCGCCGCAACCAGGCCGATTTCGTCCGGTCGGAAGACATGGTGATGGTCGCGACGATCGCGTTCGGCATGGGTATCGACAAGCCCGACGTGCGGTTCGTGGCACACGCCGGGCTGCCCAAATCGATCGAGGCCTATTATCAGGAAACCGGCCGTGCGGGGCGCGACGGAGACCCCGCAGGGGCGCATCTCTTCTGGGGCGCGGACGACTTTGCAAAGGCGCGGCAGCGCTTGTCCGAAGTCGAGGAGTCGCGGCTGCCCGGCGAACGTGCACGCCTACAGGCACTGGGCGCGCTGGTGGAGGCACCCGGATGCCGCCGCGCCATCCTGCTGCGGCATTTCGGCGACGATCCGCCACCGACCTGCGGGAACTGCGACAATTGCCTGAACCCACCCGCAGCCGCAGTCGATGCGACCGAGCTTGCACGCAAATTGCTGTCGGCGGTGTACCGGACGGGGCAGAGTTTCGGCGTGGCGCATCTTGAAAATGTGCTGACCGGTGCCGCCAACGATCGTGCGGTCGCGCTTGGCCATGACCGGCTGTCGGTCTTCGGCATTGTCGGGGAGGACGAGGCGGCGATGATCCGCCCGGTGGCGCGCGCACTGCTGCTGCGCGGTGCGCTTGAGACCAACGCGCATGGCGGGCTGATGTTCGGGGCCGACGCGCGTGCGATCCTGAAGGGCGAAGCGACGATCGACATGATCATGCCCGCAAAGCGCGTGCGGCGCGAGCGGCCGGGCAACGCCGCCAATCCGGTCGGCGACCCGCTGTTCGAAGCGTTGCGCGAGTGCCGTCGGACATTGGCGAGCGAGGCGGGCCTGCCGCCCTACGTCATCTTTCACGATTCGACGCTGCGCGAGATGGCGACCGTGCGACCGGCGACGCTGGCCTCGCTCGGCCGGGTCACCGGTGTCGGCGCGCGCAAGCTCGAGGCCTATGGCGATGCATTCCTGCGTGTTATCGGCGCGCATTGACGACGACAGGAGCGCCCATGTTTCGCAAACTCGACAGCGACGTTTCGGTCGCACCGCAGATCGCGAGCGCCGATGTCGCGAATGCAAGAGCGATGGGATTCACGACGATCGTCAACAACCGGCCCGACGGCGAAGAACCGTCCGAACCGCAGGGCAGCGAAATCGAAGCGGCATGCGTCGCCGCCGGTCTGGCCTATGTCGCCATTCCGGTCACGCATGCGGGATTTTCGGGACCACAGGTCGCGGCAATGACGGTCGCGCTCGAGCATGCCGACGGGCCGGTCCTCGCCTATTGCCGGTCGGGTACGCGTTCGACGCTGCTGTGGGCGCTTGCCCGGACTCAGATGGGCGACGACAAGGCGACATTGCAGGCCAAGGCCGCGGCGGCGGGCTATGACCTGACGCCGGTCGATGCGCTGATCGATCTGCTGGCGCGGCAGCGGTGAACATCTGGCTTTTCGCAGGCTCGCTGGTGGCGGTGCTGCTGCTGGCGCAATGCACGGCGTGGTTTGGGCTCGGCGGCGACATCCGCCTCGACCACGCGGCAGCGCGGCACATCGCCGAGGACAACGGTTTTGCGGCGCTCGCCATCGTCGTCGATCGCAGTGGCATCGGCGCGATCGCGCGCGATGCTGCCGGCCGACATTTGCTGATCCGGCGGCACGGCACGCATTTCGTGACGCGCGTCCTTCATCCGCCGCTCGATGCGCGCCTCGACAAGAGCGCGCTGACACTCGGCACAGGCGAGCGTGCCTTCGGCCGTGTGACGCTCGACCTGGGCGATCAGGCGGCGGTGTGGGCTGCCGGATTGCGGGCGGTGCGATGAAAGATCTGCCCGATATCGTCGACTACGCCGTCCCCTTATTCGTTGTTTTGATCCTGACCGAAATGATCTGGGCCAAGAAGCGAAAGCCTACTTCTTATGAGCCAAAAGATACGCTCGCTAGTCTTGCACTCGGACTGGGCAGCACCGTCGCCGGAACACTCGGTCTGATGGCCGTTTATCCGTTTTCGATGTGGCTGTACGAGCACCGCCTGATCAATGTGCCATGGAGGTGGTGGGCATTCGCATCATGCTTCGTGCTCGATGATCTGGCCTATTATATCTCGCATCGGGCAAGTCACCGTATTCGGTGGTTTTGGGCAAGCCATGTAAACCACCATTCCAGCCAGCATTATAATCTTTCGACAGCACTGCGGCAGACCTGGACGGGCTACCTGTCGTTAAACTTCATGTTCCGACAGCCACTTATCCTGCTTGGCTTTCACCCGATGATGCTGCTCTTCGTCGGCGGTTTGAACCTGATCTATCAGTTCTGGATTCATACCGAAGCGATCGGCCGCTGTCCGCGCTGGTTCGAGGCGGTGATGAACACGCCGTCGCATCACCGCGTCCATCATGCGATCAATCCGCGCTATCTCGACCGCAATTACGCTGGCGTGTTCATCGTCTGGGACAGGATGTTCGGAAGCTTCACGCCCGAACATGCCGACGACAAATGCCGTTATGGCATCGTCCGCAACCTTGGCAGCTTCAACCTGTTGTGGAGCGTGTTTCATGAATGGGTGGCGGTCGCGCGCGATCTGTGGACTGCGCCGCTGCGTCACAAGCTCCGCTATCTTTTCGCGCCGCCGGGATGGAGCCACGACGGGTCGCGCGAGACGTCGGACGACATCCGCGCGCGCTGGTCGGCGACGATAAAAAACGACCCGGAAGCATGCGCTTCCGGGTCGAGTGGTTCGCAGGAGGAACCTGGTCTGGGATGCCGGCGGACGGGGAGAGGACCGCCGCCGGCATCCCAAGCTCTGAAACTTTAAGCGACCATGATTGACGTGGCGGGCGACGGCTGCCCGCCACGATCACGGTCAATAATTATAGGCACGCTCGCCATGCTCGGCGAGGTCGAGCCCTTCGCGCTCGGCCTCTTCGCTGGGACGCAGGCCGATCGTGAATTTGAGGGCGAGAAACAGCAGTGCCGACACGCCGCCCGACCACAGCAGCGTGACCGCCACCGCGGTCAGCTGGGTCACGAACTGCGCACCCATGTCGTAGGTGCCGACGCCATAGGGGAACTTCGTATAGTCGAAGAACCCCTGACCGCCGAGCGCGGGGTCGGCAACGATCGCGGTCCCCAACGCACCGACGATGCCGCCGATGCAGTGCACGCCGAAGACGTCGAGTGTGTCGTCATATTTGAGCGCGTTCTTGACCGTCGAGACGAAGACGTAGCAGATCGGCGAGACGATCAGGCCGAGGACGATCGACGTCATCGGCGCCGCAAACCCGCTTGCCGGCGTGATCGCGACAAGACCCGCGACGGCACCGGTCACGCCGCCGAGCAGCGACGGTCGGCCGTGCCGGATTTGCTCGACAACGGCCCAGCTGACCGCGGCGGCGGCGGTCGCGACGAAGGTGTTGATGAACGCAAGCGCGGTCACGCCGTTCGCTTCGAGGTTGGACCCGGCGTTGAAGCCGAACCAGCCGACCCACAGCAGCGATGCGCCGATCATCGTCATTGTCAGCGAATGCGGTGGCGTGGCTTCCTTGCCGAAGCCGATCCGCTTGCCGATGACGATGCAGCCGACAAGCCCTGCGATCCCCGCGTTGATATGGACGACGGTCCCGCCCGCGAAGTCGAGCGCGCCCTTTGCCCACAGGAAGCCGGCGTCGGTTGGCGCGTCGGGAAGGAAATCGGGGCCCGCCCAGTACCAGACCATATGCGCGATCGGGAAATAGACGATGGTCATCCACGCGACCATGAAGATCATCAGCGCCGAGAATTTCACGCGCTCGGCAAACGCCCCGACGATCAGCGCCGGCGTAATGCACGCGAACGTCATCTGGAAAACGACGAAGGCATATTCGGGGAGATAGACGTTGTTCGAAAAGGTCGCCGCATAAGTACCCGCAGTGACGCCCATCAGCATCGCCTTGGAGAATCCGCCGACGAACGGGCCGCCGCCGGTGAACGCCATCGTATAGCCCCAGCAGCACCAGACGAGTGCGGCGATACTGACGATCATGAACACCTGCATCAGCAGGCTCAGCATATTCTTGGTTCGTACGAGTCCGCCGTAGAAAAGCGCAAGCGCGGGCACCGACATCATCAGCACGAGCGCCGACGACGTCAGCATCCACGCCGTGTCGCCCTTGTTGACCATCGTCGCCATCTGTTCGACGGTCGGCGCCTTGATGAGTTCCTGCGCAAGAGCCGGGGTGGCGAGGATCGTCGCACCCAGGCTTGCCAGTGATTTGATCGATGTGTTCATCATTCCCCCTGCTGTTCTAAAGCGCATTATTGTCGGTTTCGCCGGTGCGGATGCGCACCGCCTGGCCGATGTCCGTGACGAAGATCTTGCCGTCGCCGATCGCACCGGTGTTCGCCGACGCCTGGATCGCTTCGACCACGCGGTCGGTCATTTCGGATGCGCACGCGACCTCGATCTTCAGCTTGGGCACCATGTTGGTCGAATATTCGGCACCGCGGTAAATCTCGGTCTGGCCCTTCTGGCGTCCGAACCCCTTGACCTCGGTGACCGTCATGCCCGCGACGCCGAGATCGGTCAGGCTTTCACGCACCTCGTCGAGCTTGAACGGTTTGATGATTGCAACGACCAGTTTCATGCCGCCCCCTTGGCTGTGTCCAACCAATCGAGGAGCAAGCGCCGTGCCAGACGCGTTGCTTAAGCCGGTCTCCTATAAGATGGACGGCAGCGCTAGTTTTTGTGCAGTGCAACACCGGCGATGCACAATAATCAGGCACTCAGACGGGGATGCGATCCTGCAGGCGTACGGGCAGGCCATCGATGCTCGTCGTCCGGTCGGCGATCTTGGCGAGCCGGTCGGCTTCCGAAATGCCGCGATGATATTTGCTCAGCGTCTCGCGCTCACTCGCGAAAGTCATGAAGGGCACGCCCCAGCCGCAGGCTTCCTGCACGCTGTCGACCATGAATTCGAAAATCTGGCGCGTGCCGGGCAGCATGACGAAGTGCGCGGCGAGTTCGTCCCAGCGCGGATCCTGCGGCAGGATCGCGCGGCCGTGCGCATAGATGCGCAGGATGAGCGCCGGCCGGTCGAAGGCGCAGAACATGATCGTCGCGCGACCGTCGGCGTTCAGATGCGCCTGCGTCTCGTTACCCGAACCGCCGACATCGAGATAAGCGACCCGGTGGTCGTCGAGAACGCGGAAAGCATCCATGCCCTTTGGACTGATGTTGATCCGTGCACCGGCCGCTGCGGTGGCGACGAAGAACAGCGGCTGCGCGGCGATGAAGTTGCGGTGGTCGGGCATGACCGACTCGAAGAATTTGGACATGCGCGGCCTCTCTCTCGCAACTGCTAGGAACCGAAAAAGCGGTCGGCGATGTCCTTTGCGATGCGCGCCGGACGCATCGTGTGCGCGTCGAGACAGCACCAGCTCGACTGCACCTCGGCAAGCACCTCTTCGCCGCGCCTGATCAGCGTCTGATAGAAGGCGCGCGCGCCCTGAACCTTTTCGAGGACGACGGTCGCGATGACTTCGTCGTTCAGGAAGGCCGGCTTGCGATAGGTGATCTCGTGCTTCAGCGCGACCCACAGGTGCGCGGCCACCGCGGCGGGCGGCGCGATATTCTGCCAATGCGCGACGACGGCCTCCTGCACCCAGTTCAGGTAACGTGCGTTGTTGACGTGGCCCATGAAATCGATGTCGGCGGGCACGATGCCGATGCTGTGGTGATGGGGAATCGCGGTCATGCGACAATCCCTACACCAGATCGTCAGCCGCGGCCACGGTATCCGGGCACATCCTGCGGCGGCAGCCAGAGGTCGATGGGCGGCGCGCCCGATTGCCAGAACACGTCGATGGGAATGCCGCCGCGCGGATACCAGTAGCCGCCGATGCGCAGCCAGTGCGGCGCCATCTCGGCGAATAGGCGCTCGGCGATGCCGACAGTGCAGTCCTCATGGAACGCGGCGTGATTGCGGAAGGACGTGAGAAACAGCTTGAGCGATTTCGATTCAACAATCGTCGCGTGCGGCGCATAATCGATGACGAGATGCGCGAAATCGGGCTGGGTGGTGACAGGGCAGAGCGAGGTGAACTCGGGGGCGGTAAAGCGCACCAGATAAGGTCTGCCGGGGCGCGGATTGGGGACATAGTCGAGGCGCGCTTCGTCGGGTGAAGCCGGAAGCGCGCTGGGCTGTCCAAGGTGCGTGATGGGCATGGCGTTCGCCATAGCGGCCCGCTAAGCATCGCGCAAAAGGGGACGCCGATGATCCGCTCGATACTGCTTGGTGCCGTTCTTCTCGCATCGCCTGCGCTTGCGCAGGAGAAGCCGCCGGTCGCGCCGACGGTGGAGAAGCCCGCCGACATCCCGCCGCCGACCGTCTCGGTCACGCGGCACAGCGGCACCTTCGGCGGCGTGAGGATCGCCTACACCGCGACCGCGCGCGAAACCTATCTGAAGGCCGAGGACGGTACGCCGAAGGCCAGCATCTTCTCCACGATTTACGTGAAGGAAGGTGGCGACGTCACGCGTCCGGTGACCTTCCTCTTCAACGGCGGGCCGGGATCGGGATCCGTATGGCTTCACATGGGCGCGTTCGGGCCGAAACGCGTCGCGATCCCGAGCAATGCGACCGACGACGGCGCACCCCCCTATCCGATCCGCGAAAATCCCGATTCGCTGCTCGACGTCACCGACATCGTCTTCATCGATCCCGTTGGCACGGGCTTCAGCCGCGCGCTCGGCAAGACCGAGGCGAAGGCATATTGGGGTGTGACTGCGGATGCAAAGTCGGTCGCCGAGTTCATCCGCCTGTGGCTGAACGAGAACGGGCGCTGGAACAGCCCGAAGTTTCTCGGCGGCGAAAGCTATGGCACGACGCGAAGCGCCGCGGTCGCGAACGAGCTCGAAGGGAGCTACAACGACGTCGCGCTGAACGGCATCATCCTCATTTCGACGATCCTCGATTTCGGCGCGCAGGCCGAAGTTCCGGGCAACGAAATAAGCTATGTCGTCAACCTGCCGACGATGGCGACGACCGCATGGTATCACGACAAGGTCGCCGACAAACCCGCCGATGTCGCGACGTTCGCGGCAGAAGCGCGGGCGTTCGCAAGCGGCGATTATCTTCTCGCGCTGATGAAGGGGAACCGCCTGACCGGCGAGGAGCGCGCGTCGATCCGGACGCGGCTGGCGCGATTTACGGGCTTGTCGGAAACCTACCTCGACAGTGCCGATCTGCGCGTGACGCCGGGGCGGTTCTACAAGGAGCTGCTTCGCGACCGCAAGCTGACCGTCGGGCGGCTCGACAGCCGCTACACCGGCAAGGATTATGACAATGCCGGCGAGGAACCCGATAACGACCCGAGCTTCTATGGCATCGACGGCGGCTATACCGCGGCGATGAACGCCTATGCGCGCGGTGAACTCGGCTTCAAGACCGACAAAAGCTACGTCACGATCGGCGGCGTCACCGACTGGGACTGGAAGCTGGGCGGACGAGGAAACGGCGACAACCAGTTCTACTTCAACGTCGCGCCCTACATCGGCAAAACGCTGCGCGAAAACAGCGGCGCGCGCGTGTTCGTCGCGGCGGGCTGGTATGATTTCGCGACGCCGTTCTTCGGCGCCGAATATTCGCTCAGCCGCACCGGCATTCCTGCCGACCGGGTCGAGTTCCACTATTACGGCGCAGGCCACATGATGTACGTGCGCGACAGCGACCTGGCGAAGCTCAGTAGCGATATCCGGGCGTTTATCCGCGCGCGGTGACGATCACGCTCATCCCCGTGCTCGGCGACCAGCTGTCGCTCGACCTGTCGTCGCTCGGCGGTGCGGATCCGGCGACGAGCCTGATCCTGATGATGGAGGTGGCCGACGAAACGACCTACGTCCGCCACCACCGCCGCAAGATCGCCTATATCCTGTCGGCGATGCGCCATCATGCCGAAGCTTTGCGGGCGGCGGGATGGACGGTCGATTACGTAAAGCTCGACGATCCCGACAATGCCGGCAGCTTTACCGGCGAAGTTGCGCGCGCTGTCGAGCGCCATGCGCCCGACCGCATCGTCGTTACCGAGGCGGGCGAGTGGCGTGTGCAGGCGATGCTCGATGCGTGGGAAACGATGTTCGGCATTCCGGTCGAGATCCGCAGCGACACTCGCTTCATCGCCAGCCATGCCGCGTTCACGACGTGGGCCGAAGACCGCAAGCAGCTGCGCATGGAATATTTCTACCGCGAGATGCGGCGCAAGACCGGCTTGCTGATGGACGGCGACAAGCCCGTGGGCGGCGCGTGGAACTACGACAAGGAGAATCGCAAACCGGCGATGCGCGACCTGCTGATGCCAAAGCTGCCGCATTTCGCCCCCGATGCGATCACGCAGCAGGTGCTCGCTCTCGTCGCGCTGCGCTTTGCCGATCACGTCGGCAGCCTCGACGAATTCGGGATCGCGGTGACGCGCGATCAGGCGCTCGCGGCTCAGGCGCATTTCCTGGCGCACGCGCTTCCCCGCTTCGGTGATTATCAGGACGCGATGCTGACCGGCGAGCCGATCCTCTATCACGCGCATTTGTCGTTCTACATCAACAGCGGACTGCTCGACCCGCTCGATCTGTGCCGCAGGGTCGAGGCCGAATATCGCGCCGGGCGCGTGCCATTGAACGCTGCCGAAGGGTTCATCCGCCAGATCATCGGCTGGCGCGAATATGTCCGGGGCATCTACTGGTGGAGCGGCCCTGACTATGGCCGGCGCAATTTCCTCGACGCCAAGCGCCGCCTGCCCGCCTTTTACTGGAGCGGCGAGACCGACATGCAGTGCATGCGCCAGGCGATCCGACAGACGCTCGACCTTGCCTACGCGCATCATATCCAGCGGCTGATGGTCACCGGCAATTATGCATTGCTGATCGGTGCCGAGCCCGACGATGTCGATCGCTGGTATCTCGAAGTCTACGCCGACGCCTATGAGTGGGTCGAGCAGCCCAACACGCGCGGCATGATCCTGTTCGCCGACGGCGGGCTGCTCGGGTCGAAGCCATATGCCGCGAGCGGCGCCTATATCAACCGGATGTCGGATTATTGCGGATCGTGCCGCTACGACGTGACGCAGCGGATCGGCCCCGACGCCTGTCCGTTCAACGCGCTGTACTGGGATTTCCTCGTGCGTAATCGCGCAAAGCTCGGCACCAACCAGCGCCTCAGCCTCCCCTACCGCAGCTGGGACGCAATGAGCGCCACGACGCAAGATGAACTGCGCGCGCAGGCGGCGCTATATCTTGACCATCTCGACGCGCTGCCCGGGGGGTATTAGAGGCGGGGACGAATCCGTAGGAGAGCTTCATGGAATCGCTGGTTTCGACCGAATGGCTGGCCAAGGAACGGGGCGCGTCCGACCTTCGCGTGGTCGATGCAAGCTGGCATCTCGACACGCGCGATGCGGCGGCCGAATATGAAGCGGGGCATATTCCGGGCGCGGTGTTCATGGATCTGGGCGGTCTGGCCGATGCGACCAGCGACCTGCCGATGATGCTGCCGCAGGCCGAGAAATTTGCGAGCCGGATGCAGTCGCTCGGCCTGGGCGATGGCAGTCGCATCGTCCTCTACGACGATTCGGACGTGAAATCGGCGGCGCGCGCATGGTGGATGCTGCGCCTGTTCGGCGCGCATCAGATCGCGATCCTCGACGGCGGCCTTGCCAAATGGAAGGCCGAAGGGCGCGACGTGAAGAGCGGCAAGGAGACGCTGCGCCACCGCCACTTCACCGTCTGGAAAGACGCAAGTCATGTGCGCACGAAGGACCAGATGCTGGGCCTGATCGAGAGCAAGGATGAACAGATCGTCGATGCGCGCAGCGCTGCCCGCTTCGAAGGACGCGAGGCCGAGCCGCGCCTGGGCGTGAATCCCGGCCACATGCCGGGCAGCCGCAACCTGCCGATGTCGAGGCTGTTCGACACCGACGGCACATGGAAGACGGGCGATGAACTCCGCACCGTGTTCAAGGATGCTGGCGTCGACGTGACCGCGCCCATCGCCGCGACGTGCGGGTCGGGCGTGACCGCGTCGGCGATCGCGTTCGGCGCGCATCTGCTCGGCAACGACAAGGTCGCGGTCTACGACGGCGCGTGGAGCGAATGGGGCGCCGACGCGAACACGCCCAAGGACATCGGCGCGGCGTGAGCTTTCGGGCGTGAGCGACGATATCCGGACCGCGACCACGGTCGTCCGGGGCGGTCGTCGCAAGGAGTGGACCGGGCGTGTCGTCAACCCGCCGGTGTGGCGCGCCTCGACGATCCTGTACGATGATACCGCGGCGCTGAACGACGGGCTGAAGACGAACGCCGACGGCGCGTGGTTTTACGGACGACGGGGAACGCCGACGCAGTGGGCGCTTGCCGAAGCGCTGACCGACCTCGATCCGTCGGCCGCAGGAACGATGCTTTATCCCTCGGGTGCGGCGGCGGTCGCTGGCGCGCTGCTGAGCGTCCTGAAGCCCGGCGATCACCTGCTGATGGTCGACAGCGCCTATGACCCCACGAGCGGGCTGTGCGACCGTTACCTGAGCGAGCGGGGGATCACGACGACCTATTACGACCCGATGGTCGGTGCCGCGATCGAAGCGATGATCACGCCCGCAACCCGCGCGATCTTCATGGAAAGCCCGGGCAGCCTGACGATGGAGGTGCAGGACGTGCCCGCCATTGTCGCGGTCGCAAAGCGCCACGGCTTGGTCACGCTGATCGACAACACCTGGGCGACGCCGCTGTTCTTTCCCACTGCCGCGCTCGGCATCGACCTGTCGATCATCGCCTGCACGAAATATATCGTCGGCCATTCGGACGTGATGCTCGGTTCGGTAACGGCATCGGCCGAAGCGTGGGACGCGTTGCGCGCGACGGCGCAGGTCCTCGGCCAGTGCGTTAGCCCTGACGATGCCTATCTCGCCCTGCGCGGGCTGCGCACGCTCGACGTGCGGCTTCGGCAGCATCAGGCGGCGGCGCTTGAGATCGCGACGTGGCTGCGAACGCGGTCGGAGGTGGCGCAGGTGCTGCATCCGGCCCTGACCGAATGTCCCGGACACGACTTTTTCAGCCGCGACTTCGCCGGGTCGACAGGGCTGTTCAGCTTCGCGCTCGCGGACGGCGATGCGCACAACCTGGTCGACGCGCTCGTGCAATTCGGGATCGGCTACAGCTGGGGCGGCTACGAAAGTCTTGCCGTGCCGGTCGATCCGGCCCGCTTCAGGCGCGCGACGCGGTGGCAGGGCGGACGTCTGATCCGGCTGAGCATCGGTCTTGAAGACCCGCGCGACCTGATCGACGATCTCGGACAGGCGCTTATGCGCGCCTAGCTGTTGCGGCCGGGCCACAGTTGACGCGGCCTGTCACTCATCTGTCGCTTTTTGGTTGTGCGATGCAACATTTTTCGGCAGCATCCTGTCGTCGACACAATCGTGGCCCGGGTCAGAGGACGCGAACTATCGACGCAGGCGGAACGTAACGCATTCTTTTTTGAAGGAATAACTATGCGCACGTTCCTAAGGGGCTTTGGCCTCGGCTGCTGTGCCAGCCTTGCGGTCGCCACGCCCGTTCTGGCCCAAGACGAGGCGTCGCCGGTCACCATCAACGGCACTGCGACCGTGGTCACCGATTATCGCTTTCGCGGTATCTCTCAGACCGACAAGCAGGCGGCTCTCCAGGGCTCGATCACGGTCAGCCACGAATCGGGGCTTTACGCATCGGTGTGGGGCTCTTCGGTCGACGATTATGTCACCGCGACGGGCAACAGCAATCAGGAGCTCGACCTGATCGTCGGGTTCAAGAAAACCTTCAGCGGCACGACGTTCGACGCTGGCCTGCTCTATTATTATTACCCGAAGACGGGTGGCGGCTACACCAATTTCGCTGAGCCCTATGTCGCGCTTTCGCATACCTTCGGACCGCTCACCGCCAAGGCGACGGTCAACTATGCGCCCAAGCAAAAGGCTTTGGCGCTCGACCAATACGCATCGAAGGGAAAATTGTTCGCCAAAGAAGACAATGTCTACCTGGCGGGGGATTTCTCTGCGGGAATTCCAAACACGCCAATCGGACTGACCGCGCACATCGGTCACACCTGGGGCCCGAGCTGGCTCGCGATCGGGAACGAATACACCGACTGGGGCGTGGGCGCGACCGCCACCTACAAAGCGCTGACGATCGGCGTGCAATATGTCGACACCGACGGGGATTTCCTCACGCCATCGGGCAAGAACGCCAGCAAGGGTGGCGTGGTCGCAAGCGTGGGCGTGAGCTTTTAAGCAAAAAGGGCGGACTGGCGACGCGGCGTAGCCACGTCGTCGGTCGTGGCCTTGAGCGACGCCGTCCGGTAGCACCGCCGGGAAACGGGTTGTAACTCGCTTACGACTGGCGGGCGACGCTACTTCGGCGTGGTCGCTCTTGCATCCTGCCCATCGCCTTCGGGCGCAGCGATGATGTCGCGGGTGACGGCACCCTTGTCGGCGACATTGGTCTGCGGATCGCCCACGTTCGAGCGAATGCCCGCTGCGGCGCGCGCCTGGCCCGCTTTATCGAGCGCGCCGGCTTCGGCCGCGCTGCGCGGCGCCGGGCCGCCGAACATCGCCTGAAGCGCCTGCGTGCTCGAATCGGCCTCCTGCGCGCGCGCGGTACCAGGGGTCGGCGGCGTCAGCCCGAAGTCGGGAGGGACGACCAGGGGTGCCGCGCGCGTGACCGCGAATTCATTGGGCCGCGCGCGATTGAAAATCCCGTTCGAAGAGCCGCAGCCCGCGAGCCCGAAAGCCGTAAACGACACCAGCACACCCGCACAAACAGCCTTACGCATCAGCATCCACTTTCGCTTTGTCGCGCACGAGCAGCGCGCGCATCAATAATATTACGACCCCGATGGTTATAGCCGCATCGGCGACGTTGAACACCAGAAAGGGACGAACGTCGCCGAAATGCAGGTCGGCGAAGTCGACGACATGGCCAAAGCGCGCGCGGTCGAGGATATTGCCGAGCGCGCCGCCGAGGATCATGCCGAGTGCGAGCGCATCCTGTCGGTTCCGCTCGCGCCACAGCCAGACGAGCACGCCGACCGCAATCGCGCCGGTCATCGCGATAAGCAGCCACCGCCCGGTGTTCGTGTCGGCGGTCAGGAACCCCATCGAAACGCCGTAATTTTCGACCCAGGTGAGGTTGAAAAACGACAGGATTTCGATCTGTCCCCGGTTTTTAAGGTCGAACGGGCCGATCACCATATATTTGGCGAACTGATCCGCCATGAACACGAGGGCGGCAACGATCAGGCCGGTGAGGCGGGAGGTCATGCCAAGCCTCCCGCGCCAGCGGGCATCGCCCTATATTCTACCTTCGTGCCTTCGTGCCTTCGTGTGAATATACTTCCTTCCATTTCGTACACCGCCGGTGGCAGCGACGTGAATTCACACGAAGGCGCAAAGAAACGAAGGGAATTATTCACCGACCACCTCCGCACACCGCCCGCACAGCGCGCCGTCTTCCCTCACTTCGGGAAGGTGCCGCCAGCAGCGACCGCATTTGCGGTGAGTGGTTGGAGCGATTTCAATCGAATAGCGCGACTGATTGAATTCGACCGTGACCCCAGCACTGATAAAAAGTTCAGCCAAATCTAATGACACATCTTCTTGGTTGGCGAGCTGTTTCGATTTCAATGTCACCTCAGCCTGAAGGCTTGAGCCAAGCTTTTTCTCGCGTCGAAACGGTTCGATGGCTTCATTGACGTTATCGCGATCAGCGAGCCACGATGTCATCTGATCATCAAGCTGTGGATTGATCCAATTTTGATCAATTGTCGGCCATTCGAGTAAGTGAACACTTTCGGCATTGGGATATCTTGTGCCCCAGATTTCCTCACTCGTGAATACCAGCACAGGCGCTGCGTAACGAATTAATGCATGAAATACAGTATCAAGAACGGAGCGATAGGCTTTTCGCTTTTGAGTCTGAAACCCTGTCGATGGATTTACTTCGCAATAGAGCGCATCCTTACGAATATCGAAAAAGAACGCTGACAGTTGGTCGTTAACAAAGAGGCTCAAGGCACGCACATAAGTGTTGAAATCGAAATCATCGACTGCCTGACGCAGCTTCGCATCCATGTCGGCGAGCAGGTGTAGCACATAGCGTTCGAGCTCGGGCATCTCCGCCACTGCCACCCGCTCGCTATCGTCGAACCCTTCCAGCGCGCCCATCAGATAGCGGAAGGTGTTGCGCAGTTTGCGATACTGGTCCGACACACCCGACAGGATTTCCTTGCCGATGCGGTGGTCCTCGGTGAAATCGACCGACAGCGCCCACAGCCGCAGGATGTCCGCGCCGCTTTCCTTCATCAGGTCGAGCGGGTTGATCGTGTTGCCGAGCGACTTGGACATCTTCATGCCCTTGGCATCCATCGTGAAGCCGTGAGTCAGGACCGCCTTATAGGGCACCCGCCCGCGGGTGCCGCAGCTTTCGAGGAGCGACGATTGAAACCAGCCGCGATGCTGGTCGGATCCTTCGAGATAGAGGTCAGCGGGGGCTTGCAAGTCGGGCCATTTGCCCGATTCGAGGACGAAGGCATGCGTGCAGCCGCTGTCGAACCACACGTCGAGGATATCGGTCTGGCGTTCGTAGTCGGTGGCGTTGTATTTGTCGCCGAGGAAACCCCGCGCCGCCTCGTCGGTCCAGGCATCGACGCCCTGTTCGCGCACTGCGGCGACGATGCGCGCGTTGACTGCGCAGTCATTCAGATATTGCCCGGACTTGCGGTCGACGAACAAGGTGATCGGCACGCCCCATGCGCGCTGGCGGCTGATCACCCAGTCGGGGCGGCCTTCGACCATCGCGGTGATGCGGTTCTGACCCTTTTCGGGGATCCAGCGGGTGGCGGCGATGGCAGCGAGGGCGGTTGACCGCAACGTCGCCAACCCCTCTCCCCGCTCAGCTGGCGCTGAGTCGCCCTCTCCCGCAAGGGGAGAGGGGTTTTCGATTGCGCTATACTCAACTCCTCTCCCCTTGCGGGAGAGGGTCGACTCGCCAAAGGCGAGCGGGGTGAGGGGTTGGTCCATCGGAATGAACCACTGCGGCGTCGCGCGGAAGATGAGTTTGGCCTTCGACCGCCACGAATGCGGATAGCTGTGCTTGTAGTCCGCCGATGCTGCGAGCAGCGCGCCTGCCGCGCGGAGGTCTTCGCAGATGGGACCATCGGGCGCATTGAACTTGGCGTTGATGACACTGCCCTGCCCGCCGAGCCACGCCCAGTCGGCGCGATACTTTCCGTCGCCCTCGACTGCGAACACCGGATCGATGCCGTTCGCCTTGCACAGGTCGAAATCGTCCTCGCCATGGTCGGGCGCCATATGGACAAGACCGGTGCCCTGTTCGGTGGTGACGAAATCGCCGGGCAGGAAGGGGCGGGGCTTGGCAAAGAACCCGCCAAGATGGTGCATCGGGTGGCGAGCAATGGTGCCGGCCAACTCAGAACCGAAACCATACCACCGAACTCCGGCGGCCTGACCTTTGTCGTTACGGAATTGGTCAAAGCTAAAAGCCAGCTTAGCTAGGAGCAACTCGTCCGCCAGCGCATGCGCCTCAGGTGGAATATGTCTGGAGCTACGTCTTAAAAAGTCGTCCAACAGCGATCGGGCAACGAGCACAACACCCTCATCCGTTTCGACTGCCATATAAAACTCGGCATTTGCGTAAGCCAAAGCCTGATTCACCGGGATCGTCCAAGGCGTCGTCGTCCAGATCACCGCATGCGCGCCGACGAGTTCGGGAATCGGCGACTCCACAATCTCGAACGCCACATCGATCTGCGTCGAGACGATGTCCTCATATTCGACCTCGGCCTCGGCGAGTGCGGTCTTTTCGACAGGCGACCACATCACTGGCTTTGCCCCGCGATAGAGCTGGCCGCTGGTCGCGAATTTCATCAGTTCCTGAACGATTGTCGCCTCGGCGTCGAAATCCATCGTCAGATAGGGGTGGTCCCAGTCGCCGTTGATGCCCAACCGCTTGAGTTGCTCGCGCTGCGTATCGACCCAGTGCTGCGCATAGGCGCGACATTCGGCCCTAAATTCCGCCGCGGGCACTTCGTCCTTGTTCAGCTTTTTCTTGCGATATGCCTCCTCGACCTTCCACTCGATCGGCAGGCCGTGGCAATCCCAGCCGGGCACATAGGGCGCGTCCTTGCCGAGCAACGACTGCGTACGCACCACCATGTCCTTCAGGATATGGTTGAGCGCATGGCCGATGTGCATGTCGCCATTGGCATAGGGCGGGCCGTCGTGGAGGATGAACTTTTTGCGCCCCCGCCGCGCCTCGCGCAGCTTTTCGTAAAGCCGCTGTTCCTGCCACTTCGCCAGTATAATCGGCTCCTTTTGCGGGAGTCCGGCCTTCATGGGAAAGTCGGTCTTCGGCAGGAAGACGGTGTCGCGCCAGTCTCGTTTCAATATTTCGGTCGTCATGTCAGCGCGCGCTTAGGATAGCCTTCGCGTCCGCGCAATCGCGCTCCATCCGCGCTTTGAGCGCATCAAGGCTGTCGAACTTCGCTTCGGGGCGGATGAAATGGTGCAACTCCACCTCGATCACCTGGCCATAGAGATCGCCGGAGAAGTCGAAGAAATAGGGTTCGAGCAATTCCTTGGGCGGATCGAAACTCGGCCGCACGCCGAGGTTCGCGGCACCATCGAGCACGCGGCCGTCCGCCAGCCGTCCGCGCACCGCGTAGATGCCATAGCGCGGGCGCAGATGGTCGCCGAGGTCGATATTAGCGGTGGGATAGCCGAGCAGGCGGCCGTTCTTGTCGCCGTGCTGAACGAAGCCTTCAATAGCGAACGGACGCGTCAGCAGGCGCGTTGCGGTCTCGCAATCACCCGCCTGCAAGGCCGCGCGGATGCGGCTCGACGAGACGACCGCGCCGCCTTCACTGACCGGGCCGACGGTTTCGACGGCCAAGCCCTGCGCCCGCCCGATTTGAGCGAGCACTGCGGTATTGCCGCCGCGGCTCTTTCCGAATGTGAAATCCTCGCCGGTCACCACGCCAGATGCGCCTGCGCGGGCGATCAGCCAGTCGGTGATGAAATCCTTTGCAGTGACGTTTGCGAGATCGCCGTCAAAGCGAAAGACGAGCATTGCAGCGGCCCCGGCAGCGGCGAACAGCCGCTCGCGCTGATCCAGGCTGGTCAGGCGGAAAGGCGGCGTTTCTGGCTTGAAATAGCGTACCGGGTGCGGGTCGAAGGTTGCGACGATTGCGGGCACACAGCGCGCGTTCGTCAGCGCGATGGCGCGCCCGACCACCGCCTGATGACCCAAATGAAAACCATCGAAATTGCCGAGCGCGACGATCCCGCCGCGCAAAGCGCCTTCGACCATCTCTCCTCCGATGAGGCGCTGCATGCGGCGGCTATAGCCGATCAGGTCCGGCGTGCCAGCGTGACGAAGCTGTAGCCGTCATGATCTTCGCGCGCGGTTTCGGTCCAGATCGCCGGATCGGGCGCGGGCATGCGCACGTCGCCCTTGGCATCATGATGAACTTCGGTCAGCGCGAACGCATCGGCGTGCGGTTCGAAAAGCGCGAAGATTTCGGCACCGCCGATGACGAATGCGTCCTTGCCCGCCAGTGCCATCGCACCGGCAACATCATGCGCGACCTCGGCAGCCTGCGCGGTCCAGCTGCCGCGGGTGAGGACAATATGACGCCGTCCGGGAAGCAGGCCGGGGAGGCTTTCGAAGGTCTTGCGCCCCATAATCATGGGTTTGCCCATCGTAAGCGCTTTGAAGCGCTTGAGGTCAGCGGGGATGTGCCAGGGAAGTGCGCCGGCCCTGCCGATGACGCCGTTATCGGCGCGCGCGACAATCATCGTCAGCATGGGAGCATGATCACACCGCCACCTCGCCCTTGATATGCGGATGGGCTTCGTAGCCTTCGAGCGCAAAATCGTCATATTCGTAGCTGTCGATGCTGTCGGCGCGCCGTTTGAGGATCAGCTTTGGCAACGGCTTGGGATCGCGCGTCAGTTGCAGCCGGGCCTGATCGAGGTGGTTGACGTAGAGGTGCGTGTCGCCGCCGGTCCAGATGAATTCGCCGACGTCGAGCCCGCACTGGTCGGCGAGAAGATGCGTAAGGAGGGCGTAACTCGCGATGTTGAAGGGCACGCCGAGAAAGACATCGGCCGAGCGCTGGTAAAGCTGTAGCGAGAGCTTGCCGTTTGCGACCCAGGTCTGGAACAGGCAGTGGCACGGGGCGAGCGCCATGCGGTCGATTTCGCCCGGGTTCCACGCGGTGACGATCTGGCGGCGGCTGGCGGGGCTGGTCCTTATCTGCTCGACGAGCAATTTGATCTGGTCGATATGGCGGCCGTCCGCCGCTTCCCAATCGCGCCATTGCTTGCCGTAGACGGGGCCGAGGGCGCCGTCTTCGCCCGCCCATTCGTCCCAGATGCCAACGCCGCGATCGTTCAGCCAATTGTTGTTGGTTTCGCCGCGCAAGAACCACAGCAACTCGATGAAGATCGAGCGGACATGAAGCTTCTTGGTCGTGACGAGCGGGAAACCGGCCTGAAGATCGAAGCGCATCTGATAGCCGAACGTCGAAAGCGTGCCGACCCCGGTGCGATCCGCCTGCGGAACGCCGGTGTCGAGAATGTGGCGCAGGAGATCGAGATATTGCTTCATCGGCTCCGCCTTAGCCAATGCAGGATGATGGGCAAGCGCCCGCGCCCTTGACGCTACGCCGCCGGTCCGGAACAGGCGCGGCGGTGATCCGCGAACCCTATCTGCTTTTGACGCGCCTGCCGCTCTTTGCCGGGGCCGACGGTCTTTATGCCGACGATTTGTGGGAAAAGGACCTGAGCGCCCATCTGGGCTACATCGGCGATTTGCGCATCGCCTGCCCGGTCGAGCCAGCGGAGGCCGCAAGGTCTCCTTTGAAGCGCGTCGACGGACTGTCCGCGGCGCAGGTCGTGCGCCTGCGCACCGATCGGGGATGGGGATCGGTTGCGGCCAACATCGTTCCCAATTTCGTAAGCGTGGGGCGCGCCGTGCGGCAATCGACGATCGTGCATAGCAGCTGCGCAGGGTGGGCGTTTCCGCTCGCCTATTACGTCCTGCTGCTTCGCCCCTTCCTGAAGTTCAAATGGGTCAACGTCGTCGAATCGTCGTTCTGGGTGAAACCCGCGTCGGGTCGCGTCAGCGCGCGCCAGCGGATCGAGCATCCTGTCCATGAATTCATGGTCAGGCGCTGTGTCCGGGGCAGCGACGCGCGAATCTTCACGCAGGATGGTTACCGCCAGACCTACCTCGGATCGCACGACGCCGCGCTCGTCGCGCCCGCGGTATGGGTCGACGACGACGACATGCGCGACGCGCGCGCGCTTGCCGACGCGCGAGCGAAAGGCGGTTCGGTGCGCCTGCTGTTCCCCGCACGGCTCGAGGCCGAGAAGGGTGTCGAGACGGTGCTGGCGGCAATCGCGCTGCTCGATGCAAGCGACGACCCGTCATCATCGATCGAGATCGATATCATCGGCGAGGGCCCGCTCGCGGACCGGTGCCGCACTGCCATCGCCTCTCGCCGGCGCGACGCCCGGGCGCGCGTGCGCTTTCACGATCCGGTGCCTTATGGCGCGCGCTTCTTTGCGCTGCTTCGCCAGTATGACGGTGCGATCGTTGCCAACCGCCAGGCCGAACAGGCGCGTATCGTGTTCGATGCGATGAGCCAGGGGTTGGCCTGCTTCGTCAGCGACACCGTCGGCAACCGCGCGGTGGTCGACGACGGTGCAACCGGTGCGATCTTCGCCGTCGATGACGCGGCCGCGCTGTGTGCCCTGCTTCGCCGCGCCGCGCTCGAACCTGACTGGGTTCGCGCGATGGGGCGGCAGGCGCGCGAGAAGGCACAGCATTATACGCACCGGGGCATGCACGCGCAGCGCGAAACCTTTTTGAAAGTCACCCTGTCTCTTCAAATGTGATTATCTGAATTGACGTTCACATATCTATGTGAGATGTTTTACGAATGAGTGTTTCCCTGATCGAAAAACTTCGTTCGCATGTTGCCGGGGGGAGCGTCTCGCGTTCGGGTCTGGCGCGCGCGGCCGGGCTTCACGCCAACACGCTGCGGGACCTCGATGCGCCCGACTGGAACCCGACCGCCGACACGTTGCGCAAACTCGAATCCTATCTGGCGGCGAACGACGAGCGCCCTGCGCTGGTGCCGATCGAGGCGATCATCGAAGAAGCGCGCAACGGGCGCATGTTCATCCTGGTCGACGACGAGGATCGCGAAAATGAGGGCGACCTGATCATCCCGGCACAGATGGCGACACCCGATGCGATCAACTTCATGGCGATGCATGGGCGCGGGCTGATCTGCCTGGCCATGACCAAGACGCGCGTCGATCAGCTGGGGCTCGAACTCATGAGCCGCGCGAACGGCACCCGGCACGAAACGGCGTTCACCGTATCGATCGAAGCGCGCGACGGTGTGACGACAGGCATCTCGGCGGCTGACCGCGCGCGGACCATTTCGGTTGCGACCGATTCGTCGAAAGGTGCCGAGGACATCGTGACGCCGGGCCACGTCTTTCCGCTGATCGCGCGCGACGGCGGCGTGCTCGTGCGGACCGGCCATACAGAGGCCGCAGTCGATGTCTCGCGGCTGGCAGGGCTCAACCCGTCAGGCGTGATCTGCGAGATCATGCGCGACGACGGGACGATGGCGCGCATGGATGACCTGTTGCGCTTCGCCCGCCTCCACGGACTCAAGATCGGCACCATACGTGATCTGATCGCCTATCGAATGCGCAACGATCATCTGGTCGAGCGCGTGTCCGAAAGCAGCTTCACGTCCGATTACGGGGGCGAATGGAAAGCGATGACCTATCGCAACAAGGTCGACGGATCGAACAACGTGGTGCTGCAGATGGGCAAAATATTGCCCGATCAGCCGACGCTCGTGCGTATGCATAGCATTTCGATTTTCTCCGATCTGCTCGGGCAGCCGGGGCCGCGCAAGCAGACGCTGCAACGCGCGATGAGCGAAATCGGCAATGCGGGCGCGGGCGTGATCGTGCTGCTGATGCACACCGATCCCGAAGGGCTGGCGCGCGAAATCGGCGGAGTGCAGCGGATGGAGATGGATTTGCGAAGCTATGGCATCGGCGCGCAAATCCTTGCCGACCTCGGCGTGCACGACATGATATTGCTGACCAATGCACATCGCAATGTGATCGCGGTCGAGGGCTATGGCCTGAACATTGTCGGCGAACGCCCGATTCCGGAAGCCTGACATGGCGAAACTGCTGATCGTCGAAGCGCGTTTCTATGATTATCTGAACGATCTGCTACTCACCGGCGCACGCGCAGCGATCGACGAGGCGGGGCATCGTCACGACACCGTGACCGTTCCCGGCGCGCTCGAAGTACCCGGCGCGATCGCGCTTGCGGCGGAGAGCGGACGTTACGACGGCTTCGTCGCGCTCGGCGTCGTCATCCGCGGCGAAACCTATCATTTCGAGATCGTCGCCGGCGAAAGCGCGCGCGGCATCATGGCGCTGACGATGGACGGACTTGCCATCGGCAACGGCATCTTGACGACCGAGAACGAAGCGCAGGCGCTGGTCCGCGCCGATCCTGCGCAGGGCGACAAAGGCGGCGACGCGGCGAAGGCTGCATTGGCGACGATGGCACTGAAGGAACGCTTTGCGTGAGCGGCGACCACATCGCCTAAACGATTCGTATAGGGTCAGACCGCCGGCGATCTGATATCTGGTCAGCGATACCGGATGGGGTGCGCGAACATGTATGTGGATGCAGTTTCGGGTGGCGGCGTTTCGGTTGGGCGAACCGCCAGCATTGGACAGGCGCGAACGGCGGACCCGGCACCGGCAAAGCCGTCGCTCGCCGCGATCGAACGCGACTATCAGGTCAAGGAAGAGGCGAGGCGCGACTGGAGTCCCAAACTGGGGTGCGTTATTCCGATGGGCGGTCTTGGCGGCACACGGACGCTGACCATCATCGAAGGGAAATTGCTCGACAATTTGACCCGCGATCGGGGCTTCATGGGCTTGCAGAGTTTCAAGGGCATTGCCAACGCGGCGTTTGCGACCGCCGACAAGCGGGTGCCGCCGTCGACGACCATACCAGCCGCCGTCGAGGCCAAGATCAAAACCTTGCCCGCCGAGCAACAGGACATCGCGCGCAAGGCGTGGCCCGCAATGACGGGCATAATGATGCGTTCCGCCACGCTTATTGGAACGCGCGTCTGACTGCCGAATTTGGCGATGGCTGGACCAAGCAGTTCACGACCGCCCACGTGGGAAATAATCCGGGCAGTTCGACACGCGAAGCGATGGATTTGTACAACACCGAAGTCGGCCGTCGCATTGCGGTCGATAATCCGGGCGCGTCACCCGATGAGCTTGCCGATAAAGTCAAGGCGGCTCTCGACGCTGGTGCCCTTGTCGTGATCGACAAATCGGGGCATCTTGCGTGGAGCAACACGGTGGCCAACGGCGATCACGGGATAACGATCGACCTGCCCGGCGTCCGCGCCAATATCGCAACGCCGGGTGGCAATGCGTCGGCGCAGTAAGGCGATTGCCATGCTAGCTGCCTGCGCGCTGACTCTTGGGGGATGCATGGGCAATTTCGATCCGGCGCGCTGGGCCCAGGGGTCGGGAAATTACGATGGCGCGAATGTGCGCCTCGACATGGTCAGCAGTGCACGTGCAGCCGGAGCCAGAATAGGGTCTTCGCGGGCATCGATTCAGGCGCTGCTTGGAAAGCCGGACAGTCGAGGTCCCGATGCTGACATCTGGTATTTGGGACGATCGAGCCTGTCGGTCGATTTCCGCCAGTTGCGCATTCGTTATGATGCCGATGGCAAGGCGCTGTCGGTCGACGAGATCACGGGGTAGGCGACCGATCCTTTTGAGAGGCGGCATAAACCTGCGTGCCGCGCGTGACGACTTCGTCATCGGCAGCGATCGTATCAACCGCGTAGTCGGGCAGCGCGTCGAGTTCGGCGTAGAGCGGCGCAAAGTCGGTGTCGACGGTGATGCGGAGCAGATCGGCGAACGACGGGATCACGAAATAGGTCTGCTGGTAATCGTCGATGCGGTAATCGGTGCGCATGACGCGCTTCAGGTCAAAAGCGATCCGGTTCGGGCTCGGATCGTCGAGCGCGAAGATGCTCTCGCCATGACTCGATACGATGCCCGAGCCGTAGATGCGCAGGCCACCGCTTTCGCGGACGAGGCCGAATTCGACCGTGTACCA
Source organism: Sphingomonas sp. (assembly GCA_965249015.1). GTDB lineage: Bacteria > Pseudomonadota > Alphaproteobacteria > Sphingomonadales > Sphingomonadaceae > Sphingomonas_O. Next base: position 1,076,494 of record CBDFLB010000003.1, read on the forward strand.
ATAGAGTCGCGCAAGTTTCTTGAGGGCACCGAGCGACCCGGCACGCTGCCCGCCGCGACCATAGGCGACCATGTAGTCGGCAAACACCGGGTCTGCGAGCAGGGGCACATGGCCGAAAACATCGTGAAAGACGTCCGGCTCCTGAAGATAGTCGAGCTGGTCGGGTCGGCGGATGAAATTTCCGGCAACAAACGTGCGGTCGGCGAGGCAGTCGAAAAACACGTCGTCGGGGATCAGGCCGGGCACCGCCACGACGCGCCAGCCGGTTGCGGCGGTCAGGCGTTCGGAGAGTTCGGAAAAATCAGGAATGCCGGGTTTCGACAGTTTCAGTACGTCGATGCCGCGCAGGAACGCCTCCGACGCGCGCCCGGGCAGCATCGCCGACTGACGGGAAAAAAGCGTGTCCCACGTCGCATGATCCTGCGCCGTGAAGCGCCCCCAGTCCTGCGCGATGATCCAGTCGGCCGCGGCCCCCATGTCAGCGCGACGGCACGGGCGTCAGCGCCGGAACCGCTTTTGCAGCATCGGCGGGGTCGATTCCCGGCGGCGGCGCGGCGGCGATTGGGTCGTTCCCGGCCAGCGCCCGCGCCGCCCGCCGGATCGCGCGACGAACGCGGTTATAGGTTCCGCAGCGGCAGATGTTGGTGATCGCGGCATCGATTTCCGCATCGGTCGGATTGGGCTTGGCCTTCAGCAATGTCGCCGTCGCCATGATCATGCCCGTCTGGCAATATCCGCATTGCGGAACCTGTTCGGCGACCCACGCCTGCTGGACCGGATGCGAACGATCGCGCGACAGCGCTTCGATCGTGGTCACGAACGCCCCTTCGGCCTGCGCGATGGTGATCTGGCAGCTTCGCACTGCGCGCCCGTCGATATCGACGGTGCACGCACCGCAGTCGCCGGTGCCGCAGCCATATTTGGTCCCCGTCAGGTTCGACGCGTCGCGGATCGCCCAGAGCAAGGGCGTCGCCGGGTCCATCCGATAGCGGACCGGCTGGTTGTTGATCGTCAGGCTAGTCACGCCAGCTCGGGTCGTTCCGGTCGATCAAACGGACCATAGCGTCGAACTCGGCTTTTCCCGCGCCGCCAGGAATTTGCGTCTGCGAGATGTCGCGCTGGTGCACCGCGACGATGTCGTCGGCGATGGCAAGCGGCTTGCCCATGCTCATCGTCGCGATCTGAATTTCGCAGGCGCGCTGCAGCGCCCAATGCTTGACGAACACTTCGGGCAGCGTCTTGCCCATGACGAGAATGCCGTGATTGCGAAGCAGCATCATCGACTTGCCGCCAAGCGAGGCGAGGAAGCGCGGCCCCTCTTCGTCGCGCACCGTCACGCCTTCGAAATCATGATAGCCGAGCTGACCGACGAAGTTGCAGGCGTAGAAATTGACCGGTTGAAGACCGCCCTCGAGACTCGCCACGGCCATGCCCGCGGTCGTGTGCGTATGTGCGATCGCGTGGGCGTGCGGGATGTGGCGATGGAACAGGGCGTGCTGGACGAATCCGGCGCGATTGACGTGCCAGTCGGTGTGCGCGAGCAGATTGCCGTCGATATCGATCTTGACCAGACTCGACGCCGTGATCTCGCTGAAATGAAGGCCGTAGGGGTTGATCAAGAACGCGCCGTCTTCGTCGGGCACCTTGACCGTGATGTGATTGAAGATCAGCTCGTCCCACTTCATGTAGGCGAAGATCCGGTAGCAGGCGGCGAGTTCCTGCCGCGCTGCCCATTCGGCGTCGGTCATTGTCCGGGTCTTGATCGCGGTTGCCATGGCGCTCTCCTGTCGCATCGATACTAGACACACGGTGCGCATTGGGCAAACCATGCGCGAGCGCGGGGGGAACAGTGATGCGGGCCAAGGGTATGATGCTGGTGGTGCTGGCGCTGTTCGCAGCGCCGATCGCGGCGATCGGCAGCGGCGCGCCGCAGGTCGTGCTCGCGACGCCGGGTTCGGCGGGCGCGAACGGCGGCGCGATCGAACGCTTCACGATGCGCTTTTCGGAAAGCATGGTACCGCTGGGCGATCCGCGCGCCACGCCGCCCGCGACGATTGCCTGCCCCGTTGCATCGACGGGACGCTGGGTCGATCCGCAGACATTTGTCTTCGATTTCGCAAAGGCGCTGCCCGGCGGGATATCGTGCAAGGTCGACCTCGTCCAAGATCTCGCGAGCGCGCGCGGCGTGGCGGTGACGGGCGCGCGAACCTTCACGATCGACACCGGCGGCCCTTCGGCGCGTGCCGTGCTGCCGGGCGGCTATGGCGACGACATCGAAGAGGGACAGGTGTTCCTCGTCGCGACCAACGTCACGCCGCTGCCCGCCTCGGTCGCCGCGCACGGCTATTGCGCGGTCGACGGCATCGGCGAGAAGATCGCGCTCGACGTGCTGAAGCCCGAGGTCGTGACGCAAGTCGTTGACGGGCTGGGGCCGGACAACTGGACTCTGCGCAATTTCCTCGAAAGCGCCGGGCTGCCGCAGGCGGTGCCGGCGAACGCTGCCGACAAGGCGAAAGCGCTCTCGACTGTGATCGCGGTCAGATGTCGCCGGCCATTGGCTCCGGGGCGCGAGATGGCGCTGGTCTGGGATGCCGGCATCGCAAGTGCCGACGGGCGGACGGCGGCGCGCGACCAGCGCTTCGACTTTACCGTGCGCAAGGCCTTTTCGGCGCGCTTCGAATGCTCGCGCGTCAATCCGCAGGCGGGGTGCAATCCGGTAAGCGACGCCAATGTGCGGTTTTCGGCCGATATCCCGATGGCGCAAGCCAGGGCGATCCGCCTGACCTTTGCCGACGGGACGGTGCGCCAACCCACGATCGCCGACGATGCCAGAAGCAATCCCGCGATCAGCGACCTGACCTTCAAGGGTCCGTTCCCCGCCGCAATGGCGGCGACCTTGAGCTTCCCGGGTGGGATCAAGGACGCAAGCGGGCGTGCGCTCGAAAATGCCGAGCGCTTTCCGCTCGCGGTGAAGTTCGACGTCGCGCCGCCGCTGGTCAAGTTTGCCGCCTCGTTCGGAATCCTCGAGGCGAAGGAAGGCGGCGTTCTTCCGGTTACTGTCCGCGCGGTCGAGCCGCAGCTCGCGCAGCGCGTGCTGAGCGTGGGCGGTTCAAGTCTGAAGGTCGACGGGTCCGACGGGCAGGTCGCCGAATGGCTGCGCCGCCTCGACGATGCCGACGACAGCGACTTCCGCGAGGAGCCGACCGGAAAGAAGGACGAGACCAGGACGGTCAATTATACCGGGGCGACGTCGCTCCTCGATGGTCAGGGCAACGCGCTGCGGCTCGGCCTCCCGGGTGCTGGCAAGGATTTCGAGGTCGTCGGCATTCCATTGACCAGGCCTGGATTTTATGTTGTCGAGTTGGCCAGCCCGGTGCTGGGGAACGCGCTGCTCGGGCGCCGCGCGACGCGCTACGTCGCGGCGGGGGCGCTCGTCACGAACATGGCGGTGCATTTCAAATGGGGGCGCGAAGCCTCGCTCGCCTGGGTGACGGCACTCGACAGCGGCAGATCGGTCGGCGGCGCGCTGGTACGCATCACGGACAGCTGCTCGGGGCAGACGCTCGCGCGCGGAACGACCGACGCGCAGGGTCGCCTGCCGGTGCCGCCGGGTCTTCCCGATCCCCAAACCTACGGCAGCTGTGACGGCGACGCGCATCCGCTGATGATATCGGCGCGCAGCGGCGACGATTTCAGCTTTACGCTGACCAGCTGGGGCGAAGGCATCCAGCCGTTCGACTTCGACCTGCCCTATGGCTATGCGGCGACCGACGACATACTTCACACGATCTTCGACCGGACCCTCATCCGCGCGGGCGAGACGGTCAATATGAAGCATATCCTGCGGCGTCCGGTCGGCGGCGGATTCATGTTTGCCGAAGGGGTGGAGGGAATTCTGCGCCTGCAGCATCGCGGGTCGGACACGCAATTCGACCAGCCGATCAAGATCGGGCCGGACGGGGTGGCCGAAAGCAGCTGGACCGCGCCCGCCGGGGCACCGATGGGCGATTACGACCTGAGCGTCATCGTCGGTGACGACACGAGCCAGCTGAACCAGTCGATCCGCGTCGACGAATTTCGCCTGCCGACGATGAAGGCGACGATCAGCGGGCCAAAGGACGAGGTGGTGCGCCCCACCGTCGTGCCGCTCAATCTCTTTGTCGGCTATCTGTCGGGCGGGGGTGCGGCGAACCTGCCGGTTGCGATCCGGACGGCGTTCTCGACGAGCGAGACCGCGCCCGAGGGGTGGGACGGCTGGACCTTCGGCGGCGCGGACGTGAGGGAGGGCACGACGCCATTGGACGGCGAAGGCAATGCGCCCGACAAGCCGATCCCTTTGTCGCAGACGCTCCCGGTGACGCTGAAGGCCGACGGCACCGCGCAAACCTCGGTCGAGATCGGTCAGCCGATCGACGCGACGACCGCGATGACGGTCGAGATGGATTATGAGGACGTCAACGGCGAGACGCTGACTGCGTCGCAGTCGATCGCACTTTATCCATCGGCGGTACGGCTGGGTGTCAAGACCGATGGCTGGCTGATGCGCGACAGCGACCTTCGGCTGAAGTTCGCGGCGATCGGCGTCGACGGCAGCATCAAGAAGGGGCAGCGGGTCGAAGTCGCGCTCTACAGCCGAGAGACGATCACCGCGCGGCGGCGGCTGATCGGCGGCTTCTATGCTTATGACAATCAGGAGAAGGTGACCAAACTGTCGGCGTCCTGCTCGGCCTCGACCGACGCGCAGGGGCTGGCCGGATGCACGCTCGATCCCGGCGTTTCGGGCAATGTCACCGTCGTCGCGACGACGACCGACGCCAACGGCAATATCGCGCGAGCGGTCACCTCGATATGGCTGGCGGGTGACGACGAGTGGTGGTTCGGCGGCGACAATGGTGACCGCATGGACGTCATCCCCGAGGCCAAAGCGTACAAGGCCGGCGAGACGGCGCGACTGCAGGTGCGGATGCCTTTTCGCTCTGCAACTGCGCTGGTGACCGTCGAGCGCGAGGGCGTGCTGTCGAGTTTCGTCACCGAATTGTCGGGCAAGGACCCGGTCATCTCGGTGCCGATGCCGGGGGCCTATGCGCCCGATGTCTATGTGTCGGTGATCGCGGTGCGCGGGCGGATCGGCGGATGGACGCTGTGGCTGTCCGACTTTGCGCGGCGCTGGCACCTGCCGTTCTTCAGCCGCGAGGGGTCGGCGCCAACTGCGCTCGTCGACCTTGCCAAGCCGAGTTATCGCATCGGCATCGCCAAGGTTCAGGTCGGATGGGAAGGCCACACGCTCGGCGTTGCGGTGAAAGCCGACAAGGCGAAATATGCCGTGCGCGAAACCGCGCAGGTCGACGTGTCGGTCAGGCAGCCCGACGGCAAACCTGCCAAGTCTGCCGAGATTGCCTTTGCGGCAGTCGACGAGGCGCTGTTGCAACTGAAACCCAACGAAAGCTGGCAACTGCTCGACGCGATGATGGGCGAACGGCCGCTCGCCGTGCTGACCGCGACCGCGCAGACGCAGGTCGTCGGCAAGCGTCATTACGGCAAGAAAGCGGTCGAGGCGGGCGGCGACGGCGGCGGCGATCAGTCCGCAGCGACGCGTGACGACTTCCGGCCCATGCTGCTGTGGAAAGGGCGCGTGACGCTCGATGCGAACGGCCATGCGCGCGTGCCCGTGCCGCTGTCCGAATCGCTGTCGGCGTTCAAGCTCGTCGCGATCGCCACGCAGGGCGCGCAGCTGTTCGGCACCGGCGAGACGAGCGTGCGGACCGCGCAGGACTTGTCGATTTTTTCGGCGCTTCCGCCGCTGGTACGAACCGGCGATTATTACGGGGCCAGTTTCACGCTGCGCAATGGGTCGGACAAGCCGATGCAGGTGACGGCGAATGTGAAGGTCAACCCGTCGGTTGCGGTGGGCAAGCCGCTGACCGTGACGATCCCGGCGGGCGGCGCGGTGCCGGTGACGTGGAACCTGCCTGCGCCCGCAAATCCCGGGCGGCTCGAATGGGTGGTCGAAGCGAAGTCGGCGGACGGCAAGATCGACCGCTTGGCGGCATCGCAGGATGTCATCCCCTCGGTGCCGATCGAGGTGTGGGCGGCGACACTGACGCGTGTCGGTGCAACGGTGCCGATCGCGCCGCCGGGTGGCGCGCTTCCGGGTGGCTATGTCGATGTGAAACTGTCGGACAGCCTCGCGCCGCCGCTCGCCGGGGTGCGCGCCTATATGACCGCCTATCCCTATAATTGTTTCGAGCAGCAATTGAGCCGCGCCGTGGCGCTCGGCGATGCGGGGCTGTGGGGCGGACTTGCCGGGGCGATCCCGACCTACATGGATAACGACGGATTGCTGCGCTATTTCCCGATCGAGCGCATGCAGGGGTCCGAAGCGCTGACCGCTTATGCGCTGTCGATGACTGCGGAGGCAGGCTTTGCCGTCCCCGAAGCCGCGAAGGCGCGGATGGTCGAGGCGCTGAAGGCGGTCGTCGAAGGACGGCTGAAGCGCGACGGCTACGGCCCGACCGATCAGCGGTTGCTGAAGGTTGCGGCGCTCGCGGCGCTGGCGCGCAACGGGTCTTCGAGTGCGGTACTGGTGGGGGCGATCGACATCGCGCCCGCCGACATGCCGACCGCGACGCTCGCCGACTGGATGGTCGCGATCGATCGCACTTCGGGATTGTCGAATGCGCCCGCGCTGCGAGGATTGGCCGAGCAGACGCTGCGGCGGCGCATCGTCTACGAAGGGTCGCGCGTCGACCTGACCGACGCGGGCACCGCGCCGTGGTGGATGATGATCGGCGGCGACGAATCGACGATCCGCGCGCTGGGCGCAATCCTCGGGCGGCCGAACTGGGGCGACGAAGGGCCAAAGATGATGGTCGGCGTAAGCTTGCGCCAGCGCCGCGGGCATTGGGATACGACCCCGGCGAACGCGTGGGGCAGCATCGTCGCGCGGCGGTTCGCGGCGCTCTATCCGGCGAGCGCGATCGCGGGCACGACGACGGCAACGCTGGGGCCGGTCAGCCGGACGCAAAGCTGGCCGATGCCAAGCGGCGCGGGGCCGCTGCGTCTGCCGCTCGTGCAGGCACCGTTGACCTTGCGCCAAGCGGGTGGCGCAGGGCCATGGGCGGCGGTGTCGGTGTCTGCCGCCGTGCCGCTGACGCAGCCATTGTTTGCGGGCTATAAGCTGGAAAAATCGGTCAGCATCGTCAGCCAGCGCAACAAGGGCTGGCTGACTCGCGGCGACGTGATCAAGGTCACGATCAGCGTCGATGCGACCGCCGAGCGCAACTGGGTCGTGGTCAGCGATCCCGTCCCGCCCGGCGCGACGATCATCGGCGACTTGGGGGGACAGTCGGGCATTCTGGCGGCGGCAGCGACCGGCGGCGAGGGCGTGACACCCGCCTATGTCGAGCGCGGCCGCGACGCGTGGCGCGGCTATTTCGACTGGGTCCCGGCGGGGCGCTTCTCGGTCAGCTATGCCGTGCGTCTGAATGGCACGGGCCGCTTCACCCTGCCGCCGACGCGCGTCGAGGCGATGTATTCGCCCGACATCCGCGCGCAGGTGCCGAACCGCGGGATCGCGGTGCGGATGTGACGCGACGCCGATGGCTCACGGGAATCCCGCTCGCTTTGCTGGTGGCGCTGTATTTCGGCACGTTCCCGCCGTTGCCGCCGTCGCATGCGCAGGTGGTCGAAGCGTGGCACCCTTCGGAATCGTGGCTTTACGATCGTCACGGAGCGCTGATCGACAGCGAACGCGTCGACTTCAGGGCGAGGCGGCTTGGGTGGGTCAGGCTCGCCGACATGGCGCCGGTCGTCGGTCAGGTCGTGGTCTCGGCGGAGGACAAACGTTTCCGGTCGCATGGCGGCGTCGACTGGCTTGCGATCGGCAACGCGATCCGCGCGCGCCTCGGCGGTCGGCGATCGCGCGGTGCGTCGACGATCTCGATGCAGGTCGCCGCCTTCCTGTCGCCAGAGCTTGCTGCGCCCGGCCGCCGAAGCTGGCGCGACAAGCTGCGCCAGATGCGCGCCGCCTGGGCACTCGAAGCGAACTGGTCGAAGGACGATATACTCGAGGCCTACCTGAACCTCGCCGGCTTTCGCGGCGAGGCGCAAGGGATCGGTGCCGCGTCTTTGGCGCTGTTTGGCAAGGCACCCGCAGCGCTCGGTCGACAGGACGCGGTGATCGTCGCGGCGCTTCTCCCCGATCCGCGCGCGAGCATCGGCGCGGTGGCCGCGCGGGCCTGCCGGCTGACGGCGGGCGATTGCCGCGCGTTACGGTCCGCCACCGCGAGCGCGCTTTCGGTCGAACGTGCGCGCGCGCTCGACCCGGGTCTCGCCCCGCATCTTGCGACGCGGTTGCTCGTGAAGCCCGGCATGCGTGTCACGACGACGCTCGACGCCGGGGTACAGGCGGTCGCCGTTACGGCGCTCAAGCGCCAACTGCAGGGTCTGGGCACCGCGCGTGCGCGCGACGGTGCGGTGGTCGTGCTCGACAACGCGACCGGCGACGTGCTCGCCTATGTCGGCGGAGTCGGCGGCGGGTCGACCGCGGCGGCGGTCGACGGGGCGAACGCCTATCGGCAGGCCGGGTCGACACTCAAGCCATTTCTCTACGCTCAGGTGATCGAGAAGGGCTGGCTGACGCCGGCGTCGATCCTCGACGATTCGCCGGTTCAACTCGACACCGCTTCCGGGCTTTACGTGCCGCAGAATTATGATCGCAGCTTTCGGGGGCCGGTCTCGGTGCGCTCGGCCCTGGCGGGGTCGCTCAACGTTCCCGCGGTGCGCACTTTGCTCGTCGACGGCGTCGAAAGTTTTCGCGATCGGCTTTGGGATACCGGATACAAAGGACTGACCGAAGACGGTCAATATTACGGATTTTCATTGGCGCTCGGGTCTGCCGAAGTGACTTTGCTCGAACAGGCCAACGCATATCGCAGCATCGCCAACGGCGGGCGGTTCGCGCCGCTTCGCATCCGATCGAGCGATCCGCAAGGCGAATCCCGCCAGGTCGTGAGCCCCCAGGCCGCGTGGATCGTCGCCGACATCATGGCCGACCCGTCCGCACGCGCGGGGACGTTCGGCGTCGACAGCGCGCTGCGTCTGCCATTCTGGGCGGCGGTAAAGACCGGCACGTCGAAGGCGATGCGCGACAACTGGTGCATCGGTTTCACGGACCGCTACACGGTCGCGGTCTGGGTCGGAAATCTCGAAGGCGATCCGATGAAGGCGGTGTCGGGAACAAGCGGTGCCGCGCCGGTGTGGCGCGACGTGATAATGGCACTGCACCGCGCGCGTCCCGGTCAACCGCCCTCGCGCCCGGCGGGTATCGTGTCGCGTCGCGTCGCATTTGCCGATGCGATCGAGCCGCCGCGCAACGACTGGTTCCTGGCTGGCACCGCCCAGACGGCGCAGGCGCTCGTCCCCGCTGCCGCGCGCCGTCCACGCATCGTCAATCCGGTTTCGGGCAGTGTCTTCGCGCTCGATCCCGACATCCCGATCGACCGGCAGCGAATGGGGATCGAGGTGGCGGGCGCTTCGTTCGGCCACCGCTTGATCCTCGACCGCACCGATCTGGGAGATGCCGGCGCGCGGCCGCTGATCCTTGCCGGTCCCGGCCTCCACAGGCTTTCGCTCCTTGATCCCGGCGGGCGGATCATCGACCGGATTCGCTTCACGGTTCGTTGAGGCTGCGCTACCACGGGGCGATGTTCCGCCGCGTCCTCCGCCGACCGCAATCCGCGATGCGCCACTTCCTGCGATCGGAAAGTGCGGGCGGTTTGCTGCTGATCGGAGCGGCGGCATGCGCGATCGTCATCGCCAATTCGTCGCTCGCACCGGCATATTTCGACATGTTGCACCTGGAGACGGGGCCGGTGGTTGCGCCCAAGCTCGGGCCGATGACGCTGCATCTCTGGATTAACGATGCAATGATGGCGGTGTTCTTCCTGCTCGTCGGGCTTGAGATCAAACGCGAATTTCTCGACGGTCACTTGTCGAGCTGGGCGGATCGCCGCTTGCCGTTCATTGCGGCGGCGGCGGGGATGGCGGTACCGGCGCTGGTCTATGTCGCTGTCAGCGGGGGCGACGCGACACTCGCGCGCGGCTGGGCGATCCCGGCGGCGACCGATATCGCGTTCGCGCTCGGGCTGTTGGCGCTCCTCGGCAAGCGCGCGCCGACGTCGCTCAAATTATTTTTGACGACGGTCGCGATCGTCGACGATGTCGGCGCGGTCATCATTATTGCCGCCTTCTACACGGCAAGCGTCGATCTGGCGGCCTTGGCAGGCGCGCTCGCCGTGCTCGCGGGTATGTTCGCAATGAACCGTGCCGGGCTTCGGCATCCGCTGTGGTATTTCGCAGCGTTCGTCGCGCTCTGGTATTTCATGCTCCTGTCGGGCGTTCATGCCACGGTGGCGGGCGTGCTCGCAGCGTTTGCCGTGCCGCTGAAAAACACGCCGGGGACGCCCGACGACGCCGATTCGACGCTGCATCGTCTCGAACATTCGCTCCAGCCATGGGTCGCATTCGCGATCGTGCCAATCTTCGGCTTTGCCAATGCCGGGGTGACGCTGAATGATGGCGCGTCGGCGATGGCACCGCTGCCGCTCGCGGTCGCGCTCGGCCTGTTCGTCGGCAAGCAGGCTGGGGTGTTCGGGAGTGTCTGGCTCGCGGTGCGTCTGAACATCGCGCGCAGACCCGCCGGCGCGAGCTGGACGCAGGTTTACGGCGTCGCACTGCTGTGCGGAATCGGTTTCACGATGAGCCTGTTCATCGGCGGGTTGGCGTTCGCGGCACCGCCGCACGCCGATCAGGTCAAGGTCGGCGTGCTCGTCGGTTCACTCTTGTCGGCCGCGGCGGGTGTGCTCGTCCTGCGCGGAGCAGGTCGCGCGCACCCGCTTCGACGGATCAGGCGTAGCTGACGGTCACGCGCCGCGCACGGCGGACGGCGGCGCCCATTGCTCCGAAACCGACGAGCATGAGCGCCCAGCTTGCGGGTTCGGGAACGGTGCCGACGACGCCGTTTTGCGTGAAATTGATATTGTCGACGGCGACCCAGTCGGTGAACGATCCTGGCCGGACGGCGATCCGGGTAATCGTCGGCGCGGCAAAGCTCAGCACGAACTGACTTGTCGTCGTCGTGGTCGGGCCGTTGACCGTGCCGATCAGCGTTGCTCCGTTGTAAGCATAGAGAGTCACGTCGGCACCGGTCGAAACGCCCGCGAACACCGCGCTGAACGCGTTGATCGACGTCGAGAAGGCGATCGAGAAGCTCGGATCACCATCTTCCGACAGCCAGCCGTCGAACGCGTGCAGCACATTGCCGCTGACCAGCGGCGGCGTGCCGAGGGCGCCGACGTTGGTGCCGGTGCTCGATACGATCGTCATGTCGGTATTGGTCGCCCACGGTTGACCCGAGGTCGACGTGCCCGGTCCGGTAAACGCGTTCGCAGAGAAGATCGCGCCGAGCCCGGCATATTGGTTGGTAAGAACAGTGCCGACCGCCAGATTGTCGAAGTTGATCGTGACGGCGCTCGCCTGCGTGGCGATCATCGCGCACGCCAATACCGCTCCGGTAAGTGAATATTTCATCGGTGCTTCCCTTGTTTTGCCCCCGCCGCCCTTTGGACTGACGCGCGCCGTTATGTTGCAATCGCGAACCGCCGAAGACTGCGCGCGGCTCCGGAGTCGAGTCAATCGGTGCGCGTCACAATTCGTCCCGCGATGGGACAGCGCGCGCGTCGCCGGACGCATCGGTCACGACGATTAACTGCCGTTCGCGAAGTTTGCGTGGCCTCGTCGTCATGCTAGGCGACGGGTTATGGAGACGCTGCCGCACTGTCATCTCATGACTCTGACGCTCGAGGTCGACTTTGCACGCGTCGTCGGCATCGGTGCGACGCCGGCAGGATATCGCGGCATAGTCCCGGTCAGCGGTGGATGGTTCGAAGGGTCGCGCGTATCCGGCACTGTCGCGCCGGGCAACGACTGGTTCGTGACGCGTGAAGACGGCGTGCTCCTGATCGATGTGCGCCTGGTGCTCAAAACCGATGACGCTGCGACGATCTATCTTGCCTATCAGGGGCGGATGACCGGAAAGGGCGACGCGCTGGCGCGGTTTCGAGAAGGGGCGTTGCTCGATGCGGGGGAGTATGCGTTGACGGTCGTGGCGCGGTTCGAATGCGGCGATGCGCGCTATGCGTGGCTCAACGACGCGATCGTCGTTGGCACCGGCGTGCAGACACGCACCGGCCCGATTTATCATATGTTCGAGGTGGGGGGGTGAGCGCGCCGGTTCTGACGAGCGCGGTCAATGTGGACAGCGAGGCTTTTCACGCCAACGTGGCACACAACCGGGCCCTGCGCGACGACTTGTGGACCCGGGTGGCCGAGGCGGCGCTGGGCGGGAATGAGAAATCGCGCGAGCGGCATGTGGCGCGGGGGAAATTATTGCCGCGTCAGCGGGTGGAACGGCTGCTCGATCCCGGCTCGCCGTTACTCGAGATCAGCCAGCTCGCGGCCAACGGGCTTTACGACGGCGAAGTACCCGGCGCGGGCGTGATCGCAGGGATCGGGCGTGTGTCGGGGCGGCAGTGCATGATCGTCTGCAACGACGCGACCGTCAAAGGCGGCACCTACTACCCGATGACGGTCAAGAAGCACCTCCGCGCGCAGGAAATCGCGATGGAGAACCGGCTGCCGTGCATTTATCTGGTCGACAGCGGCGGCGCAAACCTGCCGCATCAGGCCGAGGTTTTCCCCGACCGCGACCATTTCGGGCGCATTTTCTTCAATCAGGCGAACATGAGCGCGCGGCAAATTCCGCAGATCGCCTGCGTCATGGGCAGCTGCACCGCGGGCGGGGCGTATGTCCCCGCGATGTCCGACGAGACCGTGATCGTGCGCGGGCAGGGGACGATCTTCCTTGCAGGACCCCCGCTGGTGAAGGCCGCGACGGGCGAAGTCATCAGCGCCGAGGAGCTGGGTGGCGCGGATACGCACGGGCGCAAATCGGGCGTGGTCGACCATGTCGCGGAGAATGACGAACATGCGCTGACGATCGTGCGCGATATTATCAGCCACTGCGCTCCTGCGCAGGCAGGAGCTCTGGACGCCAAGGCTCCTGCTTTCGCAGGAGCACCGAGGCCGCCCAATTTCGATACCGAAGAACTCTACGGCATCATCCCCGACGACGTTCGCGCGCCTTACGACGCCCGCGAAGTCATCGCCCGCATCGTCGACGGCAGCGAGTTTCACGAGTTCAAATCGCTCTACGGCACCACGCTCGTCTGCGGCTTCGCGCATATCTGGGGGATGCCGGTCGCGATCCTCGCCAACAACGGCGTGCTGTTCAGCGAGAGCGCGCAAAAGGGCGCGCATTTCATCGAACTCGCCTGCCAGCGGCGAATACCCCTGCTGTTCCTCCAGAACATCAGCGGCTTCATGGTCGGCGGCAAATATGAGGCGGAAGGGATCGCCAAGCACGGTGCCAAGCTGGTGACGGCGGTGGCCACTGCGCAGGTGCCCAAGATCACCGTGCTGATCGGCGGCAGTTTCGGCGCGGGCAATTATGGCATGTGCGGGCGGGCCTATTCACCCCGCTTCCTGTTCACCTGGCCCAACGCGCGGATTTCGGTGATGGGCGGCGAACAGGCGGCAAGCGTGCTGGCAACGGTCCACCGCGATGCCGAGAAATGGACGCCCGAGGAAGCCGAAGCCTTCAAGGCCCCGATCCGCCAGAAATACGAAGACGAAGGCTCGCCGCTCTACGCGACCGCGCGGCTGTGGGACGACGGGATCATCGACCCGGCGCAGACACGCGATGTGCTGGGACTTGCGCTGGCGGCGACTCTGAACGCACCGGTCGAGGAGGCGCCCCGGTTCGGGGTGTTCCGGATGTGAGAGGGAAGCAATGACGACTGAAGATCGCGTACTCGATGCAATCATTAGAGCGCCTAACATGACCGAACTGGAGATTGCGCTCCGGCTATTCGGAAAAGAGGGCGTTCAGCAGCGAGTGAACCCGTCGTGTCGAGCCTTGGTCAAAGCAAGAAAGGTCAAGCGTTCTGGCAAGGGAGGAAGGGGAGATCCCTTCACGTATACGCGGATATGATCCAATCCCTCCTCATCGCCAACCGCGGCGAAATCGCCTGCCGGATCATCCGCGCCGCGCGGGCAACGCCAATGCCGGGGGGCCTGTCATGCCAAGTCTGAAAGGCGCATTGCAGCGCTTGAGCAATTCGCTGCGTTTCGGCCGGTATGATCATCGCAGCGTCTTTTCGCATATTTTCGAGAGTCGCTACTGGGGCGATTACGAGAGTGTCAGCGGGCTTGGGTCGCGGGCGAGCCAGACCGAGGGGGTGCGCGCCGCGCTGCCGCGGATCATCGAAAAATATAATGTTAAGGTGCTGTTCGATGCGCCGTGTGGCGACCTCAACTGGATGAAGTCGGTGCTCGGCGACGTCGATGTCCACTATATCGGCGGCGATATCGTCCCCGAAGTGGTCGCGATGGCGCAGGCGAACAGTCCCGATCCGGCGCACGAGTTTCGTGTCTTCGATATCGCCGCGGATGCGTTTCCGGCGGCCGATCTGTGGCTGTGTCGCGATGTGCTTTTCCATCTGTCCTATGCGACGATCTGGAAAGCGCTCGACAATTTCTGTGCCTCGTCGATCCCGCTTATGCTCGTCACGACGCACACCGATGCGACCGTGAAGAACCGCAATATCGTCACCGGTGACTTCCGCTATCTCGACCTGTTCAAGCCTCCGTTTTCGCTGCCCGCCACGATGGTGCTCGAGCGGTTTTCCGACTTCGCCCCGCCCGCGCCGCCGCGCGACATGATCCTGATCCGGCGCGAGGCGCTGGCGGCGCATATCAGGACATTGCGGCGATGATCCAATCGCTCCTCATCGCCAACCGGGGCGAGATCGCCTGCCGCATCATTCGCACAGCGCGCGCGATGGGTATTCGCACTGTCGCGGTCTATTCGGATGCCGATGCGAAGGCGCTGCATGTGCGGCACGCGGATGAGGCCGTGCACATCGGGCCGTCCCCGGCGCGCGAGAGCTATCTGGTCGGCGAGAAGATCATCGCCGCCGCGCTGAGCACCCGGGCGGAAGCGATCCATCCCGGCTACGGCTTCCTGTCCGAAAATGCCGCATTCGCACAAAGCGTGATCGATGCGGGATTGATCTGGGTCGGGCCCCGGCCCGCCAGCATCACCGCGATGGGGCTGAAGGATGCGGCCAAGACGCTGATGGCCGCCGCAGGCGTTCCGGTGACGCCTGGCTATATGGGCGAAAATCAGGACTCGGTGTTCCTGAGCGAGCGCGCCGCCGAGATCGGCTATCCCGTCCTGATCAAGGCGATCGCGGGCGGCGGCGGGAAGGGGATGCGCAAGGTCGGGGACGCAGCGGACTTCGCCGATGCACTCGCCTCTTGCCAGCGCGAGGCCACCGCGGCGTTCGGCAACGCGCATGTCCTGATCGAGAAATATATTCAGCGCCCGCGCCATATCGAGGTGCAGGTGTTCGGCGACACCCACGGCAACATCGTCCATTTGTTCGAACGCGATTGTTCGCTCCAGCGGCGGCACCAGAAAGTGATCGAGGAAGCCCCCGCGCCGGGCATGGACGAAGAGACCCGCGAACAACTCTGCGCGGTCGCGGTGAAGGCGGCGAAGGCAGTCGACTATGTCGGCGCGGGGACGATCGAGTTTATCGCCGACGCGTCCGAAGGCCTGCGCGCCGACCGCATCTGGTTCATGGAAATGAACACCCGGCTGCAGGTCGAACACCCCGTCACCGAGGAAATCACCGGCGTCGATCTCGTCGAATGGCAACTCCGCGTCGCGAGCGGGGAGGCGTTGCCGAAGCGTCAGGACGAGTTGAGCATCAACGGCTGGGCGATGGAAGCGCGGCTATATGCGGAGGATCCGGCGAAGGGATTTTTGCCGAGTGTTGGCGTACTCGAAAAGTTCGATCTACCTCACTCGGGACGAACTGAAACAGGATTTGAGCGCGGGGACGAGGTCACATCCAATTACGACCCAATGCTAGCCAAGTTGATCGCGCATGAGGCGACACGCGAGCAAGCGGCTGAGACGCTGGCTGGCGACTGCGCTGAGGTAAAGAGCTGGCCTGTCAAAACGAACGCTGGATTCCTGACGAACATGCTGCGCGATCCCGACTTTATCGCTGGTGATGTCAACACCGGCTTCATCGAAGCGAGAGTGGATCAACTAAAAACAAAACAACCTTCCGAAATTGCCTTGTGGTCCGTCGCACGCGCGATCTTGAACGCTGAACAAGCAGGCGTGCCGCCATATGACTGGCTGATGCGGGTTCGGCACCGCGAGCCCTATCCCCAAACGGCAATACCATGGCGTGGTCTAGAAGGCTTTCGCGCGAATGGCTTGGCAAAGCGAACTCTGGAGCTGACCAATGGCCGCGACGACTACCGAGTTGATCTCGACCAATTTGAATACAGCTCAACTGAGATTGTGCCGAGCGGCGGTTACTTCATGGTCTTCGACAGTGGCGAGACATTCGTGCTGGGTCTGGCGGGTCGCAGTTACGGCAACGCAGTCGGAGGAAATGCGTCCGGCACCATCCTCTCCCCCATGCCGGGCCGGATCATCGCGGTCGAGGTTGCGGCGGGAGACACCGTGACCAAGGGCCAGAAACTCCTCACGCTCGAAGCGATGAAGATGGAGCACAGCCTGACCGCGCCCTTCGACGGGGTGGTGGCGGAGGTGAACGCCGCCACTGGGGGTCAGGTGAGTGAAGGCATGGTTTTGGTGCGAATAGAGGCGTTCGACTCTTGATCCGTCATTGCAAGCGCGGCGAAGCAATCCAGAGGCAATGGTAGACTGGATTGCTTCGCTGCGCTCGCAATGACGGGGGGCTTGTAAAGGAAACGACATGACTCAGGTTCTCGTCCGCCACGACGACATCAGTGTCATTGAAACCCGCGACACGCCTGCGCCGCAGATCGGCCCCGGCGAAATCCTGCTCGCTGTCGAGCAGTTCGCTCTCACCGCCAACAACGTCACTTATGCCGCGATGGGCGAAGCGATGAAATATTGGGACTTCTTTCCCGCGCCTGAGGGTTTCGGCATCGTGCCCGTCTGGGGCCATGCCCATGTCGCGGCTTCGAACGTCGAGGGGATCGAGGTCTGCGAACGCATCTATGGCTATCTCCCGATGGCTTCGCACCTGATCGTCGCGCCGGGCGCGGTAAAGCCGGGGAGCTTTGTCGATACCGCGTCGCATCGTCAGCACCTGGCGGCGGTCTACAACCGTTATCGGCGGCTCAGCGCCGATCCGGCGCACGACCCGGCGCGTGAGGATATCCGCGCGGTGTTCGAACCGCTGTTCATGACCAGCTGGCTGATCCACGCGATGTTTGCGCGCGACGGCTGGCACGGCGCCGATACGCTGGTCATGACCAGCGCATCGTCGAAAACCGCGCTCGCGCTGGCGCATGTCGGGAAGGCGCAGTCGCCCGAAATCGCAAGGATCGGGCTGACGTCGGCGGGCAATGTCGATTTCGTGCGCGCGACCGGTCTGTACGACCGCGTGCTGCCGTATGAGGGGATCGCGGCGCTCACAGGCGCGAATGCCGTGTCGGTCGATTTTGCGGGCAATGGCGCGCTGTTGCGGTCGGTGCACGAAACGCTGGGCGACGGATTGAAATACTCGTGCCTCGTCGGCCTGACGCATTGGGACGAACGCGGCGGCGCGGGCGAGATTCCGGGTCCCAAACCGATCCTGTTCTTCGCACCGACGCATATGGCGACGATGCTTGCCGAGCTGGGAGGCGCGGGTTTCGGGCACGCGGTGTCCGAAAGTTGGGGACTCTTTGCCGCCCATGCCGAACACCTAGTCCGCATCGAAGCGCTCGATGGACTTTCCGCCGCGGCGGATGCATTCGGCACCCTCGTCGAAGGCAAATCGAAGCCCGAC
The DNA here is from genome assembly GCA_965249015.1 of Sphingomonas sp. Taxonomy (GTDB): domain Bacteria; phylum Pseudomonadota; class Alphaproteobacteria; order Sphingomonadales; family Sphingomonadaceae; genus Sphingomonas_O. The sequence continues at coordinate 1,094,460 of CBDFLB010000003.1, forward strand.
GTCGCCACGGTCGTGCGCCTGTCGCCGTGAAGCGACGCTTTTACTGCATCGTCCGATTTTGCTAGGCGATTGCAAACGAGGCCCGACACGGGCGGCAACCGGGTGCGCGCGCTGACCGAACCATATGATATCAATGCCGAAACCGGCGATCCGCTGCCGCTCGCGGTGCGCCGGTCGCCGCTCTGGCGCTGGGCGACGCCGCTGCTGTCGGGGGCGATCCTGATCGCCGTCGCGTATCAGCTCCGCAACGTCGATCTGGGCGAGTTGCGCGCGGTCGTGCCGGCAGACCCGCGCTTCTGGATCCTGTTCGTCCTTTATTATTTTGCCGGCGTCATTGGCGATTTCGCAATCTTCAGGTGGTTGTGGTCGATCCCGTTCGAAGGATTCATCGCGCTGACGCGCAAGCTCGTCGGCAACGAACTGCTGATCGGCTACGTCGGAGAGGTCTATTTCTACAGCTGGGCGCGCAAGAAGGTCGCGATGACCGGGTCGCCATTCGGCGCGGTCAAGGACGTTGCGATCATGTCGGCGCTGGTCGGCAACGCCGCAACGCTCGTGATGATGGGTCTGGCGTGGCCGCTGATCGACAACCTCGGGCTCGGCATCGCGACGCGGACAATCCTGATTTCGGTCGGCTTCGTCATCCTCGTCTCGGTGCTCGTCGTCATTTTCGGCAAACGGTTGTTCAGCCTGACGAAATCGCAGTTGTGGATAGTGGCTGCTATCCACTTTGCCCGGATCGTTGCGTCCACGGGGCTGGTTGCGCTCGCGTGGAGCCTTGCCCTGCCGTTCGTCGCGCTGAGCTGGTGGATCATCCTGGCGACGGGTCGGCTGCTTATCGGACGGCTGCCCTTCCTGCCGAACAAGGATGTCGTTTTCGCGGGCGTCGCCGTGTTCCTGGTCGGGCACGACGTCGAGATTGGACAGTTGATGACGCTGATGGCAGTGCTGATCCTGAGCATGCACCTCGTCGTCGGCGCGGTGCTTGCGATCGCGGATTTCGCGACCGTGGGCAAAACAGCGGAGGTGGGGCGTTGAAGATCATGCTGATACTGGCGGCGCTGACCGCGTCGGTCTCGGCGCATGCGCAGGTGCCGTCGTCGCCGTCGCTCGGGGTTGCCGAGGGACGTTGTCGACCGGGCGAGCCGGGTCCGGCATTCATGATTACGGTCGTCGGGCTGAAGGACCGCGGCGGGACGATGAAGGCCGAGCTATATCCTGCCAACGACAGCGATTTCCTCGCCGATGACAATGTGCTCGTCAATGCGCGCAAGACATTCCGCCGGGTCGTGATCGATGTACCCGCGACCGGAACCGTACAGCTGTGCATCCGCGCGCCCACGCCCGGTGCCTATGGCCTGTCGCTGCTCCACGACCGCGACGGCAATCGCAAGTTCGGCCTGTCGATCGACGGCGTCGGCTTCGGCAGCAATCCGGCGAGCCTCGGCCCCTTTAAACCCAAGATCGCGATCGGACGTGTTGTCGCCGGTGCCGGCGTGACGCCCGTCACGGTGCGGATGCTGTACCGCCATGGACTTTTTTCGTTCGGCCCGATTAAATAAGCCGCATGAAGATCGTCGATGTCTGCGCTTTCTATTCGCCGCATGGCGGAGGGGTGAAGACCTATATCGATCGCAAGCTCGTCGCCGGGCCCGCTGCCGGACACGAGATCGTGGTGATCGCGCCAGGCAGCGAGAACCGGATCGAGGAACGTGGCCCCGGCGCGCGGATCATCTTCCTCGACCAGCCCAAATTCCCGCTCGACCGCAAATATCATTATTTCCGCGACGAAGTGGCGCTCCATGCAGCACTCGACGCCGAAGCGCCCGACATGATCGAGGCGTCGTCGCCGTGGCGCAGCGCACGGCTGGTGGGCGAATGGCGCGGCGCTGCACCGCGCGCACTCATCATGCACGCCGATCCGCTGTCGGCCTATGCCTATCGGTGGTTCGGCGGCATTGCCCGTCGCGAGACGATCGACCGCCAGTTCGGCTGGTTCTGGCGGCACCTCCTGCGCCTCGACAAGCAGTTCGCCGTCACGGTGACCGCTGGCGAGAGCCTGTCGGAACGGCTGATCGAAGGCGGCATGCGCCATGTCGTCACCAATCCGATGGGTGTCGCCGACAGCGTGTTCTCACCCGGCCTGCGCGACGAGGGACTGCGCGCGCGCTTGCTCGAACGCTGCGGTTTGACTGCGGATGCAACGCTGCTGATCGCGGCCGGGCGGCATGCGCCCGAGAAGCGCTGGCCGATGGTGCTCGAAGCGGTCACCGCGGCGGGAAGTGTCGATTCGGTCGGTCTTGTCCTGATCGGGGATGGTCGCGACCGTGCACGGGTCGCGCGCGCCGCAGCCGACAACCCGCATATCCAGCTGCTTTCGCCTATCTCCGACCGGCTCGAACTGGCGCGGCTGTTCGCCAGCGCCGACGCGCTGATCCACGGCTGCGAAGCCGAAACCTTTTGCATGGTCGCCGCAGAAGCGCGCGCGTCGGGCCTGCCGCTTATCACGCCCGACGGCGGCGGCGCGGCGGATCAGGCGCGCGAGGGCGGTGGCTGGACCTTCAGCGCTGGTGATGCAGCAAGCGCGGCCCAAGCGATCAGCGATTTCGTCGCAACGGGCGGCGCACAGGCGCGCGCACGCGCCGTTGCCGACGCGCCGATGGTGCGGACGATGGAGGCGCATTTCGCCGAACTGTTCGCACTTTACGAGGCGCTGGTTCATCCGACGCGACTGGCGGCGTGACCCGGTCACTGGTCGCTGCGGTCGAGCTCGGCGGGACGAAGATCAATCTGGCCGTCGGCACCGGTCCCGATCATCTGGTCGCCGAGGCGGTCCTGCCGACGACCGAAACTGACGCGACAATGGCGGGCATCATCGCCTTCGTCCGCGAGCACCCAAGCGTCGAGGCGATCGGGATCGCGAGCTTCGGCCCGGTGTGCCTCGATCGAACCGCGGCGGCGTGGGGCAACATCAACGCAACGACGAAGCCGGGATGGTCGGACACGCCGGTGGCAAGCGCGATCGTCGCGGCGACGGGATTGCCGGTCGCGTTCGATACCGACGTCAACGGCGCGGCGCTCGGCGAGTATCGCTGGGGCGCGCTCGCGGGGTGCAGCGTCGGCCTTTACCTGACCGTCGGGACGGGGGTCGGCGGTGGCGTGGTGATCGACGGCATTCCGCTGCACGGCCGTGTCCACCCCGAAATGGGCCATGTTCGCGTCAAGCGCACCGCGGGTGATGACTTTGCAGGGGTCTGCCCCTTTCACGGCGATTGTCTCGAAGGACTCGTGAGCGGTCCTGCGGTCATGGCGCGGCTCGGCGCGTCGCTCAGCGAAGTCGCGCCCGACGACGCCGGTCGTGCGCGGGTCGTCGACGCGCTCGGGCAAGGATTGGCGAGCATCGTCCTCACTGTGTCGCCCGATCGCGTCGTGATCGGCGGCGGTGTCGCCAAGGCCCCCCGATTCCACGCCGACGTCACCGCGCGCCTGACGCACTGGCTCGGCGGCTACGTCGCGCTTCCCGAACGCTTCGTCGTCCCGCCCGCGCTCGGCGACCGGTCGGGTGTCGCGGGGGGGATTGCACTTGCCCAGCAATTGCTCGACGATCGGATCTGAAAGGGGGGCGGGATGTTCAGCAAGACCGAACAGCGACCGGCGGCACGCGGCGGCAACGGCGCGATGAGCTTTCTGGGCGCCGAAGTGACGATCACCGGCAACATCGGCGGCAACGGCAACCTCCATATCGACGGCCGGGTCGACGGCGATGTCGCCTGCGCGGCGCTGATTCTCGGCAGCAGCGGTCAGGTCAACGGCAACATCGTCGCCGATGATGCACGGATTGCAGGCACTGTCACCGGAACCATCGCGTCGAAGGTCCTGACGATCGAGGCAAGCGCGCGGATCACTGGCGACCTCAGTTATGATTCGGTGAGCGTCGAGACCGGCGCGCAGGTCGAAGGTCGCGTGAAGCGCCTAACGCGCGAAGACGTCGGCGGACTGAAGCTGATTTCGAACGAATAGCTATCGCGTTTCGAACGGCTTGATCCCGGCATCGAGTTTGTTGGCACCGATCCTCAGCCGCTCGCGGCTCCAGTCGGCGACGAACGCAGGGCCGGTCGGCGCGCCGGGCGCAAGCGACGCCACATTGTCTTCGATCCGCAGGCCCGCCGACGGATTACCGCGATTTTCTGCGGCGACAGCGATCAGCGCGCTGTGGTTCTCCTTGCCTTTGCCCTGCACGAACGCGTTGCGTGCGATCAGCCCGACCGATCCGGCGGGCAGGTCGATCATGTAGTTGGTTGCCTTGCCGCCGCTGTCGTCGAAGCTTGAATCGACGATCTCGTTCACTGGCGCGCGACTTTTGACATAATGGCCGCCCGTGCCGCGTTCGAAGCGACAGCGCGAGACCGTGAGCTTGCCGTAGCCGCCGACGTAAATCGAATGCGAACAGCCGCTTTCGGGGCAGCCGCCGAGGCCCGAAAAGGTCGAACGCTCGATCGTCAGCGATCCCCGGTCATAGCCGCCGGTCAATATGCCCTCTTCGGAGTCGCGGAAGGTCGAGCGCGTGACGTGGAGATCACCCCATTCGAGCCGTATCCCGGCGCCGTTGCCGTCGGGCACATGGATGTTCTGAAACACGATGCCGTCGACGACCGCGTTCATGCCGCGCAGCACGAGCGTCGCCTTGCCGTCGCAAGCGCCACCGTCGAAAATCGCGGTCGAAGGCGTCGCTGCGCGCAAGGTCATGCTCTGTCCGCCAAACACTGCACAGTCGCGATAAGTCCCCGGCGCGACGATTATGGTCCCGCTTCCCTTGCCGATTGCGTTCATGGCATCATCGAGACGCGCATAGCTCTGGCCGGACTCTGCAATCGTGAACGCACCGCCGCGTTGCGCGACAGCCGCATCGGCAGCGAGGGTCAGCACGCATGCGAAAAGCATCGATTTCATGGTTTTCCCTAACAAAGCTCGGCGCTGCGATCCACCCGTCACGTGTCGTCTCGAATCGAGACAGAAAGCGGATTGCCTTGTCCGGGCGGTTGCGTTAATCTGCGCTTAATCAAACAGGCGCGTCGACAAGGCGGCCGTGGTCGCACCGATGAATATTGGGGTAATGCGATGAAGACGTTTGGTTTGGCACTTTCCGTAACGCTTTGCGCCGCGATGCCGGCATCGGCCGCGGTTGTCGTCTATGGTGGCAACGGCCATGGTTACGAATTCATCAGCAACGCAGTCAGCTATGACGCTGCACTCGCCGCGGCAAGTGCGTCGAGCTACCTTGGCCAGCAGGGCTATCTCGCAACTGTCACGTCAGCCGGCGAGCAGGCATTTATCTTCGCCAGCGTCACGACCGCGTCGACCTGGTTTGCGGGGAGCGATCGCGCGGTCGAGGGGACGTGGGTCTGGGAAGCGGGACCTGAAACCGGCCAAATCTTCTGGGTCGGCGGTGCGGGCGGCAGTTCGCCGACCTACGCTAACTGGAGCGGTGGCGAGCCCAACAATCTGGGTGACGAAGATTATCTCTGGGGCAATTGGAGCGGCTCTGCCTGGAACGACATCGCCGCGACGAACCTTGGTTATGTCGTCGAATATGGCGGGCTTCAGGTGAGCGCGGTGCCCGAAGCGTCGACGTGGGTCATGATGATCGCAGGGTTCGGCGTCGCTGGTGCCGCCGCACGGCGACGACGGCGCGATCGGCCGACTGCGCAACCTGCCTGAACAGAATTCAAGACTATGATCCGTTTGGCGTTCACGTAATTTTCGAACCAAAGGAATTTTGACATGATGAAAGCATTTTTGGCGGCAACCGCGTTGGCAACGCTTGCGGCCCCGGCGCTGGCGGCGACGATCACGTTCGACGATATCGTCACCACCGGTAACAACATCTTTGCCTCAACCGTCTCGGGCGGTTTCACATTCGCCGGACAGCATTTCCACATTGTCGACTCGCCGGCGGCATTCGGCGGCGTTGCCAACGGCACTCAATATCTGGCGGCCGAAGCAGCGGGTGGCCTCGGCAAGCCCGTCAATTTTTCGAAAGTCGGTGGCGGCGTATTCTCGCTGAACGGAGCCGACATTGCTGAACTCTGGCTGCCGGGAAATGCCAACAATGATTTCCTGACGGTCGTCTTCACGGGAACGGTGTCGGGTGGCGGAACGCTGACGCAGACCTTCACGCTCGACGGTCTGCGCGACGGTGCGGGCGGAATCGCCGATTTTCAGACGGTGAGCTTCACGGGGTGGAACAACCTCACCTCGGTCAATGTCACGGGCCGCAATGCCCAAGGCGCGTTTGGCGACTATTCGATCGACAATCTGGTCGTGAACGCCGTGACGGGCGCGGTACCCGAAGCATCGACCTGGATGATGATGATCGCGGGGCTAGGTATTGCGGGCGCGGCGATGCGGCGGCGGCGGCTCGGCGCGGTCGGCCTCGCCTGATCGTTGCGTAAGGTTTTTTCTGAAGGAGTGACCCTGTGTGCGCGTTGAAAACTGCAATACTCTCGACGGCTCTGGCCGCGTCTGCGATCGTTGCGGTGCCGGCGCGCGCCGCTCTGGTGATTACTTCGAACGCCGCGATCGGCGCGGCGCGGACCGCATTCGGTGGTACGACGGTGCTCGACTGGACCATTGCGGGCGCGCCGGGGTCGGTGACGGCGGCGGCGGGAAGCTCGGTCGCGATCGCCAACTGGATTAATGGCACCGGCTTCGAAGGCCTCGACCTTGCGCTCAGCGGCAACGAAAGCTTCACCTGGGCATTCGCGACACCGGTGTCGCGCATCGGCTTTGCGATCTCGACGGGAACCGGTCTGTTCCCGAACGAAGTGCGGCCCACCGGTGCCGTCTTCAATCTGATGACCAGCAGCGGCGATACCGGCACATTGACGCTCGCGGCGGGTCCGGGGTTCACGACGTGGATCGAAATCAGTTCGGCAACACCGTTCTCGAGTCTCAGCTTCACCGACACGACCGACATATGGGATCAATATTTCGGGAACGTCTATGCGGCGTCGGCCGTACCCGAGGCTTCCACCTGGACGATGATGATCGCGGGATTCGGCATCGCGGGCTTCGCCGCGCGACGTCGCCGAAGCGTCCGCGTCAGCTTTCGTTAGTCGAGGTTGGGACGCAACCAGCGCCGCGCGGTTTCGAGATCGATCTCACTGCGTCGGGCATAATCGGTCAGCTGATCCTCGCCGATGCGCGCGACACCGAAATAGGCGGCTTCGGGATGACCGAAGTAAAAGCCGGAAACCGCCGCCGTCGGCAGCATTGCAAAGCTCTCGGTAAGCGTCAGCCCGGTGTTCGCCGGCGCATCGAGCAAATCGAATAGGATCGGCTTCAGGCTGTGATCGGGGCACGCGGGGTAGCCGGGTGCCGGGCGGATGCCGCGATACTCTTCCCTGATCAGCGCTTCGGGCGTGAGCTGCTCGGCGGGCGCATAGCCCCAGAGCGTCGTACGGACGTGGCTGTGCAGCCGTTCGGCGAAGGCTTCGGCGAAACGGTCGGCGAGCGCTTTGAGCAAAATGTCCGAATAATCGTCCTTGTCCGCCTGGAACCGCGCGAGGTGCGGTTCGATGCCGTGGATGCCGACCGCAAAGCCGCCCATCCAGTCGCCATCGTGATCGATAAAATCGGCAAGGCACATGTTGGCGCGGTCGCCGCGCTTGGCGACCTGCTGGCGAAGGAAGGGAATGCGGACATGGTCTTCGGTTTCCACCAGATGGACGATGACGTCGTCGCCTTCGCGGCGGCACGGCCAGAGCCCCGCAACGCCGCGCGCTGTGAGCCAATTCTCGTCGATCAGCTGCTTCAGCATCGCCTGCGCATCGACCCACAGCGCCTGCGCCGCTTCGCCGACGACCGGGTCGGTCAGGATCGCGGGGTAATTGCCGTGCAGTTCCCATGCGCGAAAGAACGGCGTCCAGTCGATGACGTCGGCGAGGTCGGTCAGGTCCCACGCGTCGAACACGTGCACGCCGGGCTGTTCGGGCGGCGGCGGCTTCAGGTGCATGTCGGTGGGGAACGCATTGGCGCGCGCATCCTCGATCACGATCAGCGCATTCTGCCCCTTGCTCGCGCGGATTTCGCGGACGTGGGCATAATCGTCGGCAAAGCTTTTGACATAGGCATCGCGACCGGTGTCGCTGACGAGCGCCGTCGCCACGCCAACTGCGCGGCTCGCATCGAGGACATGGATCACCGGCCCGTCATAGGCTTCGTCGATGCGCAGTGCGGTGTGCACTTTCGACGTCGTCGCGCCGCCGATCAGCAGCGGCATCGACATCTGCGCGCGCTGCATTTCCTCGGCGACGGTCACCATCTCGTCGAGGCTTGGCGTGATCAGCCCCGACAGGCCGATGATATCGGCATCGTTCTCGTTCGCGGCTTCGAGGATCTTGGTCCATGGCACCATCACGCCGAGATCGATCACCTCGTATCCGTTGCACTGGAGCACGACGCCGACGATGTTCTTGCCGATGTCGTGGACGTCGCCCTTGACCGTCGCCATGATGATCTTGCCCTTCGCGCGCGCGCCGGGCTCCTTCGCGGCTTCGATGAACGGGATCAGGTGCGCGACCGCCTTCTTCATGACGCGCGCCGATTTGACGACCTGCGGAAGGAACATCTTGCCGCTGCCGAACAGGTCGCCGACGACGTTCATGCCGTCCATCAGCGGCCCTTCGATGACCTCGATCGGGCGCGGGAAAAGCTGGCGGCATTCTTCGGTATCGTCGACGACGAAGGCGTCGATGCCTTTGACCAGCGCATGTTCGAGGCGTTTGGCCACCGGCCAGCCGCGCCATTCCTCGGCGGCCTTTTCGGTCGCGGCGTCGGTGCCGCGGAATTTCTCGGCGAGCGTGACGAGGCGTTCGGTCGCGCCGTCGTCGCTGTTGAGGATGACGTCCTCGCACGCCTTGCGCAGCTCGGGGTCGATGGTGTCGTAAACGTCGAGCTGCCCGGCGTTGACGATGCCCATGTCCATGCCCGCCGGGATGGCGTGGTAGAGGAAGATCGAGTGCATCGCCCGGCGGACGGGCTCATTGCCACGGAAGCTGAAACTCAGATTCGACAGTCCGCCCGAGATATGGACATGCGGGCATTGCGCGCGGATGTCGCGGCAGGCCTCGATGAAGTCGACGGCGTAGTTGTTATGCTCGTCGATCCCGGTCGCGACCGCGAATATGTTGGGATCGAAGATGATGTCCTCGGGCGGAAAGCCGATGCCGGTCAGTAGGTCATAGGCGCGCTTGCAGATTTCGACCTTGCGCGCCTTGGTGTCGGCCTGCCCCACTTCGTCGAACGCCATCACGACGACCGAGGCGCCATAGTTCATGCACTTGCGGGCTTGGGCGAGAAATTGTTCTTCGCCTTCCTTCATGCTGATCGAATTGACGATCGGCTTGCCGCTGACGCACTTCAGCCCCGCCTCGATCACCGACCATTTCGACGAATCGATCATGAACGGCACGCGCGCGATGTCGGGCTCGGCGGCGATCAGCTTGACGAAGGTTTCCATGGCGACGAGTGAATCGAGCAGCCCTTCGTCCATATTGATGTCGATGATCTGCGCGCCGTTCTCGACCTGTTGCCGCGCGACTTCGACGGCGCGCGGATAGTCGCCCGCCATGACGAGCTTCTTGAACGCGGCGCTGCCCGTGACGTTGGTGCGCTCGCCGATATTAACGAAAATGGGGACGGGGTTGGTCATCGTTGTTCCGTGTGCAGTTCCCCCCGCGAAGGCGGGGGCCCAGTCCTGTTTCGAAGAGTCTGGACCCCCGCCTTCGCGAGGGAACAGTTAAGCGGCAAGCGTCATCGGTTCCAGCCCCGCCAGCCGCGTCGCAACCGGCGGCGGCGTCACCGTCCGCGCCGGCAACCCCGCGACAGCCTTCGCCATCGCAGCAATATGCGCGGGCGTCGATCCGCAACAGCCGCCAAGGATGTTGACCTGCCCCGCATCGGCCCATTCCTTGACCAGCGCCGCGGTTTCGTGCGGGAGCTCGTCATATTCGCCGAGGTCGTTGGGCAGCCCGGCATTGGGATAGACCATGATCAGCGCGTCGGCGATGGCGCTCAGCACCTTGACGTGTGGGCGAAGCTGCTGCGCACCGAACGAGCAGTTCAGGCCGATCGTCAGCGGCCTGGCATGGCGCACCGCATACCAGAAGGCCTCCACAGTGTGGCCCGACAAGTTTCGGCCCGACAGATCGGTCAGCGTCATCGAAATCATCATCGGAATGTCCGCCCCGCGCGCGTCCTGCGCTTCGAGAACGGCCATGATCCCCGCCTTGGCGTTGAGCGTGTCGAACACGGTCTCGATCAGGATGAAATCGACGCCGCCTTCGATGAGCGCATCGACCTGTTCGCGATAAACACCTTTGAGATAATCGAAATCGATCTCGCGAAAGCCGGGGTCATTGACGTCAGGGCTGAGCGACAATGTCTTGTTCGTCGGCCCGATCGCGCCCGCCACAAAGCGCGGACGGCCATCTTTGGCTTCATACTCGTCGGCTGCCTGCCGCGCGATCCGGGCCGAGGCGATATTGATGTCGCGCACCAGATGTTCGGCGGCATAGTCGGCCTGGCTGATCGCGTTCGCGCTGAACGTGTTGGTCGAAACGATGTCCGACCCGGCGTCGAGATAGGCGCGCGTGATCGTGTCGGGAACATCGGGGCGCGTGAGCGCGAGGATGTCGTTGTTGCCCTTGGCGTCCTTCGCCAGCGCAAGGTCGCCCATATAGTCGGCCTCGGCGAGCTTCCAGTTCTGGATCTCGGTTCCGAACGCGCCGTCGGTCAGCAGGATGCGTGTCGACGCCGCGTCGATGAAGCGCTGGCGAACGCTCATGCCGCCCTCTTCAGCGCATGCGGCTGCGGTCGCAATCCGAGCAGGTGACAGATCGCGTAACTCAGTTCGGCGCGGTTCAACGTGTAGAAGTGGAAATGCTTGACCCCGCCGGCATAGAGACGGCGGCACAGTTCGGCGGCAACCGTCGCGGAAACGAGCTCGCGCGCCTGCGGATGGTCGTCGAGCCCTTCGAACAGCCGCGCCATCCACGGCGGCACCGATGTCCCGGTCATCGCCGACATGCGCTGGATGGCCGCGAAGTTGGTGACCGGCATGATCCCGGGAACGATTTCGGCATCGATCCCGGCGGCGGCGGTCGCATCGCGAAACCGGAAAAAGGTTTCGGGCTCGAAAAAGAACTGCGTGATCCCGCGCGACGCGCCCGCGCCCAATTTGCGCTTGAAATTTTCGAGGTCGGCGCGCGGGCTCGAGGCATCGGGATGCGTTTCCGGATATGCGCTCACGGAAATTTCGAACGAGTGACGCCGGCGCAGCCCCTCGACCAGTTCGGCCGCCCCGGCATAGCCCTGCGGGTGCGCTTCGAACGCCTTGCCCGCGGTCGGCGGGTCGCCGCGCAACGCGACGATATGGCGCACGCCCGCTTGCCAATAGGCATCGGCGATCTCGTCGATTTCGTCTTTCGCCGCTTCAACGCAGGTCAGGTGCGCGGCTGCCGGTATGACGGTTTCGCGAGCGATCCTCGCAACGGTATTGTGCGTGCGTTCGCGCGTCGATCCGCCCGCGCCGTACGTCACCGAAACGAAGCGCGGAGCCAGCGGGGCGAGCGTCTCGATCGACGACCACAGCGTCGCCTCCATCTTCTCGGTCTTGGGCGGAAAGAATTCGAACGACACCTGCGCGTCCCCCGCCAGGTCGGCGAACAGGGGATCGGCGAGTGCGCGGCGCGCCTCTTCCAGCTGCGAGAACGTCATCGTCATGCTGCAATCGCCTTTGCCAGCGCCGGACGCGTGCCCAGCCAGAGTTTCACGGTCAGTTCGCCGCCGTCGAGCGCTTCGCTGGCGGCAAGCTCGAGCCCCGCGCTGGTCAGCCATGACACGATCTGCGCGTCCGAAAAACCCAGCCGGGCATGCGCGTCGCGCGTGCGCAGGTCCTCGCGCTCGTGCGGCGCAAAGTCGACGATCAGCATCCGTCCGCCCGGCGCGATCAGCCGCGCCGCCTCGGCAAGTGCGGTTTCGGGTGCCGGTATGAAATGCAGCACTTGATGGAGGATGATCGTGTCGGCGACGCCGTCCTCGAACGGCAGCGCCGCGATATCGCCCTGGCGCAAGTCGCAGCCGACCCGCCCCTCGAGCTTGGCACGCGCGAGGCGCAGCATTTCGGGACTGCGGTCGATCCCGACCGCATGGCTCGCCGCGGGTGCGAAAATCTCGAGCATGCGCCCGGTGCCGGTGCCGATGTCGATCATGCGGCCGAGCCGGGGGCCGAGCAATGCGCGCATCCGCGCCTCGACCGCGCTGTCCGCGACGTGAAGCGATCGGATCGCATCCCACTGCTCGGCATGCCCGGCGAAATAGCGTTCGGCGGCAGCGGCGCGATCGGCGCGGACGGCGGCAAGGCGTGCAACGTCGTCCGACAGCCATGCCTCACCGCCCGCCCGTATCGCCGCGTCGACAAGCGCGAACAGCGGATCGGCGAGCACCGACGGCGCGGGCGCCAGGAACACCCAGCTGCCCTCCTTGCGGCGAATGGCAAGCTGTGCATCGACAAGAATGCGCGTGTGGCGCGACACGCGCGGCTGGCTTTGACGCAGGACCTGGGCGAGTTCGCCGACCGAAAGTTCCATCGATCGCAGCAGGGCGACGATGCGCAGCCGCGTCGGGTCGGCGAGAGCGCGGAAGATGTCGACGAGCGGACTCATAGGACCACATATAAAGATATCTTTATATGTGGTCAACGGTGTTACGCGTCGTGTTGCCATTCGCGTGCCGACCCGATATTTCGCGCCTTGCCGGGGCAAGATCGCTGCCGGGGCCGTCGCACCGGCCGGACAATCAGGAGGCAGTTTATGAACAAAACAATCGCACTCGTCACCATCGCGGCCGCGACGATCGGTCTTTCCGCTTGCAGCCCGAAGGCTCAGAACGAAACCGCCGAGGCTGGCAACGCCATGGTTTCCGACGTCAACACCACCGCGGTCGATGCCGTGAACAGCGTCGACGCCGCCACCGACAACGCGATGGGCGCAATCGACGCCGCTGCCGCCAATGGCGCGGCAAAGGTCGGTGCGGCTGCCGATTCGGCGGCTGCCAAGATGAAGGCCGCGACCGGCGACGCGATGTCGGCAACCGGTAACGCGATGTCGAACGCCGGTGATGCGGTTAAGAAGTAAGCGTTCTTGCAACTACCGAGAGGGGCTGCCCGCAAGGGTGGCCCCTTTTTTGTTGTCCCGCGTGCGGGCATAAGGCGCAGATGCGCTGTCTGATCCTTGTCTTGCTCCTGTCCGCGTGCGGATCACCGAGCGGCGACAGCGTGGACGGCATCAGCCGCAGCGAGGCCGAAGCGCTGAACGACGCAGCGGAGATGCTCGATGCCAATGCGGTCGTGCCGGTGGTGGTAGAGAATGGCGAGGGCGGGCACTAGTCGGTCGAGGCGGATGCGTCGGACTTGACCGGGTGCGATGTGGACGGGGGCTTTTGGTGGAGTCGGGACGGGCAGGTTTTGGGTTCGGAAGATCGAAAGCAGCCGCTCGTTCACATTTTCGCCGGTCGTCAGCTTCCGCCCCAATCCCGGTTAGTGACGTGTCAGCCATCAATTCCGAAAAGTGGTCATTCGTTCAGAGTCCCTTGAGGGCGTCAGCGCCCAAAATGAGAGAGCGGGCGAAGTCGGCACGGCCATGTGTATTGCCCTGCGGTTCAAATCCAAAACCGTCGAAGCAAACGATCAATGCCGATATTACATAACTCGCGGCTCGCATCTCCATTGGTGAGCGGACGCGGACCGACATAATCACATCATCCGCCTTGATGGTTTCTAGAGGGCTAGAGGCGCTCAGCCGATCATTCATGCTCTTCACATCAGTGGGAATCGCAGACGCCGGTGCTAGCTCACCTTCGAGGTAAGCTTCTTTGCCGTCGATCATTGCGAGGGCTCCGTCGGTTACGACCTTAGCTTCTTTAAATGCCGGGAAGCGCTTAACTTGCACAGGGTAAGCGTGGTCGGCCATGCACTGCTGCACGGTAGCTGCCGTTGGCCAATGGCCAGCGGGCACAGCTACATAGAAATCGGTACTCATACAGGCACATCCAAAAGCAGATTTTGCACCGAAAAACTTCCCGTCAGCGTTATCGCATTCTTGTAGTCAAAGCGGACGGGCCGCAACCCACCCAAATGTTGCCACTGCGCTGACGCGGGGCGGCTTTGATATCGTGTCCGGTTTCAGGGGCCGTGGATCGATGAACCAACGTCCGAAAAGCTGTCGCAACCGGACGTGCCGGACGAGCGGGGCTTTTGACGAAAAGAGGGCCGGAGGATTGCGCCTCCGGCCCTGATTTTGGGTCGTCGGGCACGGGCAAAGCCCGTGCTTTCGTCGGTCGGGATCGGAAGCTTCCGCCCCGCCGTCCGTTCTGATTTCGTGGTCGGGGTAGCCGCCGGGCTACCCCGTGCCCGAAATCAGAAATCCATGCCGCCCATGCCGCCCATGCCGCCCATGCCGCCGCCGCCCATGGGCATGGCGGGCTTGTCGTCGGGCAGTTCGGCGATCGTCGCTTCGGTCGTGATCAGCAATCCTGCGACAGAAGCCGCATCCTGAAGCGCCGTGCGCACGACCTTGGTCGGGTCGATGACGCCAGCGGTGACGAGGTTCTCATACACATCGGTCGATGCGTTGAAGCCCATCGTCTCGTCGCCTTCGCGCAGCAGATTGCCCGCGACGACGGCGCCGTCGACGCCCGCGTTCTGCGCGATCTGGCGCAGCGGTGTCTCGATCGCCTTGCGGACGATGTCGATACCGCGCGTCTGGTCGTCGTTGATGCCCTTCATGCCCTCGAGAGCCTTGGTGGCATAAAGCAGCGCGGTGCCGCCACCGGGGACGATGCCTTCTTCGACCGCAGCGCGCGTCGCGTGGAGCGCATCGTCGACGCGGTCCTTGCGTTCCTTGACTTCGACTTCGGACGCGCCACCGACCTTGATCACCGCAACGCCGCCGGCGAGCTTGGCAAGACGCTCCTGGAGCTTCTCCTTGTCATAGTCGCTGGTCGTGTTCTCGATCTGCTGACGGATCGCTTCGGTGCGGCCCTTGATCGAATCGCTGTCACCCAGACCGTCGATGATCGTGGTGTTGTCCTTGTCGATCGTGACGCGCTTGGCCGAGCCGAGCATGGCGAGCGTGACGGTTTCGAGCTTGATGCCGAGGTCTTCGGAAATCATTTCGCCCTTGGTCAGGATCGCGATATCCTCGAGCATCGCCTTGCGACGATCGCCGAAGCCCGGAGCCTTGACCGCTGCGACTTTCAGGCCACCGCGCAGCTTGTTGACGACGAGCGTTGCGAGCGCTTCGCCTTCGATGTCTTCGGCGATGATGAGCAGCGGCCGGCCCGACTGGACGACGGCTTCGAGGATCGGAAGCATCGCCTGAAGGTTGCTGAGCTTCTTCTCGTGGATCAGAATGTAAGGATCCGCGAGTTCGACGGTCATCTTCTCGGGGTTGGTGATGAAGTAGGGCGAGAGGTAGCCGCGGTCGAACTGCATGCCTTCGACGACGTCGAGCTCGAAATCGAGACCCTTGGCTTCCTCGACGGTAATCACGCCTTCCTTGCCAACCTTTTCCATCGCTTCGGCGATCTTTTCGCCGACGATCGTGTCGCCGTTCGACGAGATGACGCCGACCTGAGCGATTTCGGCGGTGCCCGCGACGGGCTTCGAACGCGCCTTCAGGTCTTCGACGACCCGGCTGACGGCGAGGTCGATGCCGCGCTTCAGATCCATCGGGTTCATGCCCGCCGCGACCGACTTCATGCCTTCGCGGACGATGGCTTGCGCGAGAACGGTTGCGGTGGTCGTGCCGTCGCCAGCCATGTCGTTGGTCTTCGAGGCGACTTCGCGGATCATCTGCGCGCCCATGTTCTCGAACTTGTCCTTGAGTTCGATTTCCTTGGCGACGGTGACGCCGTCCTTGGTGATGCGCGGGGCACCGAACGACTTGTCGATGACGACGTTGCGGCCCTTTGGCCCCAGCGTGACCTTTACCGCATCGGCGAGGATGTCGACGCCGCGCAGAATGCGTTCACGCGCATCGCGGCTGAATTTAACGTCTTTGGCTGCCATGATGGCTTACCCTTTCAAAGTTGAGTTGATCTCAAAAGTTAGTCGAAAGTTAGTCCAAGGAACGTCAGGCGACGATCCCGAGGATGTCGCTTTCCTTCATGATCAGAAGGTCTTCGCCGTCGAGCTTGACCTCGGTGCCCGACCATTTGCCGAACAGAATCTTGTCGCCGGCCTTGACGTCGAGCGGCGTGATGCTGCCGTCCTCGGCCTTGGTACCGGTGCCGACGGAGACGACTTCGCCTTCCTGCGGCTTTTCCTTGGCGGTGTCGGGGATGATGATGCCGCCGGCGGTCTTTTCTTCAGCCTCTACGCGGCGAACGAGCACGCGATCGTGCAGGGGTCGAAATGCCATTTGCTTTCCCTTTGTTGGGCCCCGCAGCGGGGCGGAACATTCATTGGCACTCACAAGAGGCGAGTGCCAGCAGGGCTCAAATGGGGACTAGGGAGGCCGCGGTCAAGCGGTAAAATCAAGATTTTGGAGCGCGAATCAAAAACGGCCGGTCGTCAGGTCGACGACCGGCCGTTTGTTCCGGTTGGAACCGCGCGTTTAAGCGAGCGATGCAATCTGCCGACGCCGGCGCAGCGCAGTGCCCGCGACCGCGAAACCGGTCAGCATCAGTGCCCAGCTGTTTGGTTCGGGAACCGAGGGCGCTGCCACGCGGACGTTGATCGCGCTGATCCACGTGCCCCAGCGGTTCGACGTGAACGGCAGCTCCTGGATCGTCCAGAAGGTGTAAGGATCGGTCGGATCGATCATCGTCGCGCTGTAATCGCCCCAGCGTGAGGTCGATGATCCGAAACCGTCGCGATAGTTGTTCACGGTTCCTGCCTGCAGCAACAACGGCGCCTCGAACGAGAGGACGCCACCGACGGTATGGCCGACGGCTGCGAACGAGCTGATGTTCAGGTCGGCCCCGGCCTTGTTATAGCCGATCACGACGTCGCCGAACGCGTTGGCGGCGATCGATGGCTGCCACAGATCGCGCGTGCCGTCGGTGATCAGTCCTTCCTGGACGATCGCATTGGTCGTCGCATTGATGATCAGCCAGTGCACCGAGTTCGAGCCCGGTGCGAGGCTACCGCCGATGTTACCGTTGTTGATCGCGTTGGCCGCATAGATCAGATTGCCGACCTGATAGGCGGTGCCGCTGAAGCGGTTGTCGAGACCGTCGATCACCCGCGACCCGTCGGGCTGGCGGACATTGGTGGTATTGCCGTCGAACGCGATCGTCTTCGTGACCGTTGCGCCGAGCGTCGCGAGCGGCGATGCGGTGTTGTTGATCGTCGTCAGTTCGATCTCGTTGAAATTAGTCGAACTGTTGGCAATGATCTTTGCACCGGTATACCCCGTGCCGTCGTTCGTGACGACTTGCGGTGTGGTGCCGATCGTCGGCGACGACGTGTTCTGCACGAAGGTGCTGAGCCCCGTCACCGTCGGGACGGCCGTAAGCAGGCTGGCCTTCGGAATACTGGTGACGGTCACGCCGACGAATGCCGTGCCCGCAGCATTGAAGTCGTTGGTTCCGATATAGACACCGTTGGCATCGACGCCGAGCGTGGGATAATCGTTGAAGCGCCCTGAGCCGGCGACGTTGAAGCTGGTGGCGTTCCAGCCCGCCGTCGGGTCGGAGGTTTTCGAAACGCCGATCAGGACCGAATTGTTCGAGCAGCAGGTGGTGCCGCCGTCGATCGTGATTTCGGCGGCGAACCAGCGGCCCGACTGCGCGTCGTACTTGATACGCGTATCGCTGAGACTCTGGTTGACGAGCGTCGGCGAGATACCGGCGTTGAGCCAGAATTGCGAATCCGAGATCAGCGCGCCGGCGGTCGTGCCGTTGCGGTTATAAACCTGATAACCGCCGTTGATGAACTCGACGAAATGGTTGATGCCGATCGCGCCGTCGGTGTCCGGCGGCGCATAGATGCCGCCCGCCAGCGGTGCGGTTTGCGTAAGGTTGAGGCCGGCGAAATTGGCGACGATGGTGGCGGCGTGCGTCGATGTCGCTGCAAAACTCAAGGCAGCGGCAGCGACAGAGGCACGAGCGAGCGTCGAGACGGAGACTCTGTTCATATTGAAAATCCTGACATCGAGGGACAGTGCGAATCAAAACGGCGACGCCCAAGATCTTCGACTTGGTTAAGCGCGGGTTAAGGTGCGCAACGCGGCTGTCAAGGCCGCTATTCGAGAGATGTTTCGTTATGAAACAGCGGGGGGTTTGCGCATCCGCGCCGCCACGGCAAACGCGTAGACGATCAGCGCGACGGCCGCGAAAACGAACCATTGCACGGCATAGGCGCGGTGGTTGTTCGATATGTTTTCGACGCTCGGCGGCGCGCTTGCCGACAGCCCGGGCACCGGCGTCGTTGCGACGAGCATCGGGCGCAGGACAGGGGACTTGCCGGTGAGGCCGCCGATGAGGCTCGCGTGGCCGGGCTTGGTCGTGATGATGCCGTCGACGGTGCCGCCGGTCCACGCCGGCTTGCGCGCCGGGTCGGGCGAAACGCCGAGGTCGATCAGCGCGCCCGGCCCTTCGCCACCGCCGGTGACGCAGTCGGCGATGTGGCGATAGCCGCCCTGGCCGCTCGCGCTGCTGCCCCCCTCCGTGCGCCACGACGCGACGCGCAGGCAGGTGACGCTGCTTTTGCGGAACAGCGCGGTATCGGCGACGGGGCCGAGCGGCGGATACGCGATCGGCGGCAGGCTGCGGTTGGCGGTGTAGCGCGCGATCAGCGCTTCCTTCCACGTCGCGCGCTGCAGCTGCCAGACGCCGAGCGCGATCATCGCCGCGACGGCGAGGCCGACGACGAGCGTGGGGAGGACGGGGAGGCGTTTCAGGGGAGCGACGGTCATGTACGCGCCCGCCGCGGCAAAGCCGCGTCGTCAGTACTCAGCTTCGCGAGGCTGGCCGGGTGCTCGCGTGCCTTCGGCACCGCCATGCTGCTTGCCCTGCACGGCTCGCTCACCCCCCATGCACCGGTGCGCCCCAGCCGCCCCAGACGTAGACCGCGACGAACAGGAACAGCCAGACGACGTCCACGAAATGCCAATACCAGGCGGCCGCCTCAAAGCCGAAATGCTGGCGCGGGGTGAAGTCGCCGTTGTATGCGCGCTTCAGGCAGACCGCGAGGAAGATGGTGCCGACGAGGACGTGGAAGCCGTGGAAGCCGGTCGCCATGAAGAAGGCCGCGCCGTAGTTCGTCCCCTTGAAGCCGAACGGGGCATGGGCATATTCATAAGCCTGGATGCTGGTGAACAGAGCACCGAGGATGATCGTCGCCCACAAGCCTTTCTTTAGCCCGTCGCGGTTGCCGTGGATCAGTTCATGATGCGCCCAGGTGACGGTCGTCCCCGAACAGAGCAGGATCAGCGTGTTGAGCAGCGGGAAGTGGAACGGGTCGATGACCTCGATCCCCTTGGGCGGCCAGCTCGCCGCGGCCTCGCCGACCGACACCGCGCCTTCGGAAACCGACACCGCGGCGGGGAACAGCGAGAAGTCGAACCATGCCCAGAACCAGCCGACGAAGAACATGACTTCGGATGCGATGAACAGGATCATGCCGTAGCGCAGGTGGAGCGAGACGACCGGCGTATGATCGCCCGCATGCGCTTCGCGCACCACGTTGGTCCACCAGCTCAGCATCGTGTAAAGCACCGCCGCAAGCCCGGCGAAGAAGACATAACCGCCGAACGCCGCCTTGTGCATCCACATGATCCCGCCCGCCGCCATGGTGAGCGCCGAGAACGCGCCTATGATCGGCCACGGATCGGGCGGAAGGATGTGATACTCGTGATTCTTGGCACCGGCCATCGGTTCGATCCTCAGGGGTCTGTTTCAGCTGAGCGATTAGCTCGGCTTGCTGCGCGCGTCCACCGGGTAGAAGGTGTAGGACAGCGTGATTTCGCCGATGTCCTTCGTGTCCGCGTCCTTCAAGATGTCGGGGTTGACGAAGAAGATCACCGGCATGCGCACCGTCTGACCCGGCGCGAGCGTCTGCTGCGTGAAGCAGAAGCACTGGATCTTGCTGAAATAGCGGCCCGTCGATTCGGGCGTGACATTGTAGGTCGCGGTGCCGCTGACGGTGCGGTCGCTGAGGTTGGTCGCGGTAAAGAAGGCGATGTTACGTGCGCCGATCTTCACCGTTTGCAGGTTGGTTTCGGCCTTGAAGCTCCACGGCAGCGCCGACGAGCGGTTGGCATCGAAGCGGATGTCGATGGTCCGCCCCGCGACCGCGCCGGGGACGTTCGCCTCCGTCGCGCGCATCGTCGTGCCGCCGTAGCCGGTTGCATTGCAGAACAGGCGATAGAGCGGGACGCTGGCATAGCCCAATGCCAGCATCGCAGCCGCACCGCCAAGCGCCAGCACCGCCGTCCGCCGCTTCGGATCGAGCGCGAGCGCGGTCATCCCTTGATCCGTGCGATGGTCATGAAGAAGAACAGCACGGCGAGCGCGATCAGGATCACTGCAGTGACGATCGAGCGCGATCTGCGGCGGCGGGTGAATTCGTCGTCGGGGATCATGCGAGCAGCGTCCGGTCGAGCGCCAGCGCGGCGAAGATGAGGAGGACATAGCCGATCGAATATGCGAACAGCGCGCGTTCGGGTTTCATCGCGGCGGGGGTCGGCGCAGCGACGATCAGGCAGCGCGCGGTGAGCGCGACGAAGATCGTCGAACTGACGGCGGCGACAGCGCCGTAAAACGCGCCCGCCAAGCTGAGCGCCCAAGGGGCGACGGCTGCGAGCGCCATCAGCACGGCGTAAACGAGCATATGCATGCGCGTCGTCCGCGCACCCGCGACGACCGGAAGCATCGGCACCGCGCCGCGCGCATAATCGTCGCGGATGATGAGCGCGAGCGCCCAGCTGTGCGGTGGCGTCCACAGGAAAATGAGCGCGAACATGAGGATGGGGAGCAGCGACACTTGTCCCGTCGCCGCGACCCAGCCGATCAGCGGCGGAAACGCGCCCGCCGCGCCGCCGATGACGATATTCTGCGGCGTCCGGCGCTTCAGGCCGATCGTGTAAATCAGCACATAGAAGAGGATCGAGGCGGCAAGCAGGACGGCGGCAAGCGTGTTGGCGGCGAGATACATGAGCACGACCGACGCGACGCCGAGTCCGACGCCGAAATGCAGCGCGGTCTGCGCATCGAGGCGACCCGCGGGCAGCGGGCGGTTCGCAGTGCGCTTCATCAGCGCGTCGATGTCGGCTTCGTACCACTGGTTGAGCGCGCCCGCCGAACCTGCCGCCAGCGCGATCGCAAGGATAGTGGCAATGGCGAGCGCGGGCGCCATCGTCACCGGCGCGGCGAGCATCCCGCATATCGCCGTGAACAGCACCGAGCGCATCACCCGCGGCTTCGTCAGCGCGAGGAGGTCGCGCCAGTCGGCGGGGAGGGCGGGAGCCAGAGAGACTGCTGTCATCGTCATCTTAAATCCTTGGGCGGCGACGCGGGGTGAATCCGCGTCGTCGATCGCGGTAAACCGCGTCGGCCGGCCGTTCGCGTGGCCTGTGGCCATCGCCGCGCAGCGTGCGCGGCTCGCTCCGGCCTAATCTATAACCGGCAGCGTCTCGAACTGGTGGTGCGGCGGCGGGCTCGACAGCGTCCATTCGAGCGTCGTCGCGCCGTCGCCCCACGGATTGTCGCCGGCCTTCGCCCCGCCGAACATCGACCAGAACAGGTTGACGAAGAACACGCCCATCGACGCCGCCATCACGACATAGCCGATCGAGGCGACATAGTTCCAGTAGGACAGCGCGTCGGTATAGTCGGGAATGCGGCGCTGCATGCCGTCGAGCCCTAGGAAATGCATCGGGAAGAACAGGATGTTCACGCCGACGAAAAACATCCAGAAATGGACGTGGCCGAGCGGCTCGTTGTACATCCGCCCGCTCATTTTCGGGAACCAGTAATAGAAGCCCGCAAAGAGCGAGAACACCGCGCCGAGGCTCAGCACATAGTGGAAATGCGCGACGACATAATAGGTGTTGTGCATGTAAGTATCGATGCCGGCGTTCGCGAGCACGACGCCGGTCACGCCGCCGACGGTGAACATGAAGATGAAACCGAGCGCCCACATCATCGGCGTCCTGAAGCTGATCGAGCCGCCCCACATCGTCGCGATCCACGAAAAGATCTTGATGCCGGTCGGCACCGCGATGACCATCGTCGCCGCGGTGAAATACATCTTGATGTTCACGCTCAACCCCGAAGTGAACATGTGGTGCGCCCAGA
Source organism: Sphingomonas sp. (assembly GCA_965249015.1). Classification (GTDB taxonomy): domain Bacteria; phylum Pseudomonadota; class Alphaproteobacteria; order Sphingomonadales; family Sphingomonadaceae; genus Sphingomonas_O. Next base: position 1,116,822 of record CBDFLB010000003.1, read on the forward strand.
CGATGAAGCCGACGACACCGATCGCGACCATGGCATAGGCCATGCCGAGATAGCCGAACACAGGCTTGCGGCTGAACGTCGAGATGATCTGGCTGATCATGCCGAAGCCGGGCAGGATCATGATGTAGACCTCTGGGTGGCCGAAGAACCAGAAGAGATGCTGGTAAAGCAGCGGATCGCCGCCGCCCGCCGGATCGAAGAAGGTCGTGCCGAAATTGCGGTCGGTTAGCAGCATCGTGATCGCCGCCGCGAGCACCGGCAGCGAGAGCAGCAGCAGGAACGCGGTGACGAGGATCGACCAGACGAACAGCGGCATCTTGTGCAGAGTCATGCCCGGCGCGCGCATGTTGAAGATCGTCGTGATGAAATTGACCGCGCCGAGGATCGACGAGGCACCCGCAAGATGGAGCGACAGGATCGCCATGTCGACCGCGGGTCCGGGCGAGCCGGTGGTCGAGAGCGGGGCGTAGACCGTCCAGCCGACGCCAGCACCGTTGCCCGTCCCGCCTGAAAAGAAGGTCGAGCCAAGCAGCAGGATGAACGACGGCACGAGCAGCCAGAACGAGATGTTGTTCATGCGCGGGAAGGCCATGTCGGGCGCGCCGATCATGATCGGCACGAACCAGTTGCCGAAGCCACCGATCATCGCGGGCATGACCATGAAGAACACCATGATCAGACCGTGCGCGGTGATGAGCACGTTCCACAGATGATAGGCCTCGTCGAGCGATTTGCCTTCGCCAACCCAGCCCTGAAGATACTGGATGCCGGGTTCGGCGAGTTCGAGACGCATCAGTCCCGAGATCGCGCCGCCGATGATCCCGGCGACGATCGCGAAGATCAGATAGAGCGTGCCGATGTCCTTGTGGTTGGTCGACATGAACCAGCGCGCGAAGAAGCCGGGCAAATGATCGGCGTCATGATGATGCTCGTGCGTGGCCTGGAATGCGTGGGTGTTGGCGGCGATATCGGTCATCGGTTCAGCTCTTGGTCGCGGCGGGTGCCGGGGAAATTTGCGCCGGGGATACGGCGGCTGCGGTGGCTGCGGCAGGGGCAGCACCTTTCATCGTGCCGCCCTTCGATGCCACCCATGCGGCATAGGCGGGGGCGCTGACCGCTTCGACCGCGATCGGCATGAAGCCGTGGCGGGCACCGCAGATCTGATAGCACTGGCCGTAATAGACGCCGGGTTTCTCGACCGTGAAGGTCGTCTGGTTGATCCGCCCCGGCACCGCATCCATTTGCGTCCAGAACGCAGGCACCGACCAGGCGTGGATGACGTCGTTCGACGTCGTCAGCAGGCGAATGGGAACACCCACAGGCACTACCAGGCGATTGTCGACCGCGAGCAGCCGCGGTTCGCCGCGTTTCCTTGCTTCCGCATCGGGAAGCATGTTGGCGGTGACTTCGAACCCCCCGTTGTCCATATATTCGTACGACCAGTACCACTGGTTGCCGATCGCCTTGATCGTGATCGCGTTCTTGCCCGGCGGCTTGTACTGCGCGGCGAGCAGGCTGATCGAAGGGATCGCGATCGCAACGAGGATCAGCACGGGGATGAGCGTCCACGCAACCTCGAGCATCGTGTGATGCGCGGTCGTCGACGGCACGGGATTGGCCGAGCGGCGGAACTTGAACGACGCATAGAACAGCAGCAGCAGCACGAAGACCGAAATCGCCGTGATGACCGGGATCAGCAGATAATCGTGCATCCAGACCGCGCGCTGGCCGATCGGCGTCACCTGTTCCTGGACGCCGATGCCGTGCGGCACGGGCATGCCGATACCCTGCGTCGGCGCAAGTGCGGCGGGTGCCGGAGCCGTGACGGGCGCAGCCGTCGCCGACGCCGCGGCGGGGGCCGGTGCGGCGGCGGGCACGGGGGTCGGCGCGGGTTGTGAAAGGGCGGGGACAAAAACCAGAAGACCAAAAGCGAAAACAGCGGCCTTAAACGACTTCATGGCGACGACACTTCCCGATTATGCGCGCCGACGGACATGCGCCTGCGGCTGAACGCGGGCCTATACGACGGATGGTTGCCAGTCTCAAGGCCGGAACCGGCCATTTTCACACCGCTTGTGCTGCAGCGCACACGCGGTAAGGGAAAGGCAGACCCGGCGGGAGCTTCGCGTGCGCAAACTGCTTCTATTGCTCATGTTCGCGACTCCGGGGCTCGCCGCTCCGACGACGGCGCGGTTCGCCCCCGTCCTCGACGCGGCACGGTTCAGCGGTGAAGTGGTCGTCAGTCAGGGCGATGTGCCGACGCAGATGACGAGCGGCAAGGTTCGCCCGGGGCAGCGCTGGCGCTGGGCATCGATCACCAAGCAGGTGATCGCGACGCTGGTGATGCAGGAGGTCGCGGCGGGACGGATCGATCTCGACACGCCGGTCGCCACCTATCTGCCCGCATTCAGCGGTGCGAACGCCGGCAAGACGACGGTGCGGCAATTGCTTCGCCATCAATCGGGCCTGCCCAATCCGAACGACACCGCGGCGGGCAAGGACGGCGTTCCGGCCTATTATGCCAAGGTCGACACGGCGCTGCAGAACCCGCTGAGCGGCTATTGCGCGGGTCCGGTCAAAGGCGAACCTGGCGGCAACTGGTCGTACAACAATTGCGATTTCATCGTCGCGGGTGCGCTGCTCGAAGCGGTGACGGGCAAGCCGTGGCAGGCGCTGGTCCGCGAACGCATCGCCGCGCCGCTCAAGCTCGCGTCGCTCGCCGCATTTCCAACTGACCGGGCGACGGCCAGGGGGTATGAGAACGGCAAACCCGAAGCGCGCTATGCCTTCGAGACGTTCGGTGCGGCGGCAAGTCTTTACGGGACCGCGACCGACCTGTGGGCGTTCGACCGCGCGCTCATGACGGGCAAGCTGTTGCCCGAGGCAGCGCGCGCGACGATGTGGGACGGCCAGCCGCAGCTGGGCTTCATCGCGCTCGGCCAATGGGCCTTCGGCGCGACGCTGAAGGGCTGTACCACGGCGGTGCGCATCATCGAGCGGCGCGGCGCGATCGGCGGGGTGGAGGTGCGCAACTTCATCCTCCCCGACGCCGATGTCGTCGTGATCGCGTTCGCCGATCGCGCCGGCTTCGACTTCGGCGAAGTATGGCAGGGCAAGGGCTTCAGTTACGACCTGCTGAGCGCCGCTGCGTGCGCGTCATGAACCCGGATCAGGTCCGGCGGTTGCGGCTGGGCGTCAACATCGATCATGTCGCGACGATCCGCAACGCGCGGGGGGGGTGGCATCCCGATCCGCTGCGTGCCGTGCGGATCGTAGAGGCAGCGGGCGGCGACGGCATCACGGTGCACCTGCGCGAGGACCGTCGGCACATCCGCGACGAGGATCTGGCGGCGCTGATGGCTGGCACCGTGCTCCCCGTGAACCTCGAAATGGCGGCGACCGACGACATGGTCGATATCGCGATCCGCCACCGTCCGCATGCCGCCTGCATCGTCCCCGAGCGGCGCGAGGAGCGCACGACCGAGGGCGGGCTGGATGCCGCCGGGCAGCACAACAGCCTTGCACCGCTGATCGCGCGGCTGAACGATGCGGGAATCCGCGTCAGCCTTTTCATCGAGCCCGATCCACGCCAGATCGACGCCGCGATCCGCCTGCGCGCGCCGGTGGTCGAGCTACACACGGGCAAGTACGCGCATAGCGAGGACGAGGCGCAGGCCGACGAACTCCGCCGCCTGAGCGACGCCGCTGCGCTCGCGGTGAAGAACGGCGTCGAGCCGCACGCCGGGCACGGTCTGACCTTCGACAATGTCGGTCCGATCGCGGCGATCCCGCAGATTGCCGAGCTCAATATCGGGCATTTCCTTGTCGGTGAGGCGATCTTCATCGGTCTCGACGCGAGCATCCGCGAAATGCGCGCCCGCATGGATGCAGCGCGGTGATCATCCCCCTGACCCCGCTCCGCTTCGCTGAGTCACCCTTTCCCGCAGGGCGAGAGGGGTCGTGATCATCGGTCTCGGCTCCGACCTGTGCAATATCGAGCGGATCCAGGCGTCGCTCGACCGCTTCGGCGCGCGTTTCGAGCAGCGGGTGTTCACCGACATCGAGCGGGCCAAGGCGCAGCGGCGGCCGTTCACGATCGCGGGGACTTACGCCAAGCGCTTCGCCGCGAAGGAAGCATTTTCGAAAGCGGTCGGAACCGGGTTCAAGGCGGGCGTGTTCATGAAGGATATCGGCGTGGTCAACGCGGCCTCGGGCGCGCCAACGCTCGCGCTGACGGGCGGGGCGAGGGCGCGGCTCGACGCGATGATTCCCGATGGGTATGAGGGGCATGTTCATTTGACGCTCACCGACGACCACCCATGGGCGCAGGCATTCGTCATCATCGAAGCGCTTCCGAAAGGCCCCATGTGATCGCAGAGACTGCACCGATGGCGCGAACGCGCGGTTCCAGGGCAAAGACCAACTGGCTGCACGAGGCGGTCAGCATCTTCTGGCTGGTCATGGCGGTGCTGGGGTTCCACAGCTTCATCGCCAAGCCTTTCTATATCCCGAGCGAATCGATGGTGCCGGGCCTGCGCGTCGGCGACCGGCTGGTGGTCAGCAAGTTCGCTTATGGATGGTCGTTCGTCTCACCGACGGTGCCCAATCCGGCCGCGATCTTCAAAAGCGTGGTCCTGCGCGAGCCGGTCGAGAGCTGGAGCGTCCAGTTCGGCCCGAGGAAGGGGCGCATTTTCGGCAGCCTGCCCGAACGCGGCGACGTCGTCATCGTGACGCCACCGGGCAAGTCGGAGGATTATATCAAGCGCGTCATCGGCCTTCCCGGCGACCGCCTCGAAGTACGCGGCGGCGTGGTGATCCTGAACGGCAAGCCGGTCAGGCGCGTCGACAAGGGCTATCTGCGCATCCCCGTCGATGCGAACCAGCCGTGCAGCGACAGCGAATATCCCGGCGCGATCATGCGCGACGGTGACGGCAAGCGATGGTGCCGCCTGCCGCTCTTTCGCGAGACTTTGCCCAATGGGCGAAGCTACGACACGATCGATCTTGGCTATGACTGGCGCGTCGATGATTTTGCGCCGATCACGATCCCCGCCGACCATGTTTTCCTGATGGGCGACAATCGCGACCGCTCGGCCGACAGTCGCGTCCCGCTCGAAAATCGCGGCCTTGGCGGCGCAGTGCCATTCGAGAATATCGGCGGACGTGCCGAGTTCATCACCTTTTCGTTCGACGGCGACTGGGGATTCAGGCGCGGTCGCGCAGGCACCAGCCTGCACGCGCAGGTCGGCCCCTGATGGCCGAAGAAGACGTCATGATCGGACACCGCGAGCTGCCCGGCCCGAACGAATTGCGCGATCCGGCGACGCGCGAGGAGTTGAAGCGCGCGATCGTGTGGGTCGGCGTGGTTGGCGCGGTCGTACTGATCGTGTTCCTGTCGCAGCCTCTGCTGCTGATCTTTGGCGGCGTGGTCTTTGCCGCCATGCTCGACGGCGGCACGCGCCTGCTCGGTCGCATCGTGCCGATCGGGCGCAGCTGGCGGCTGTTGATCGTCGTGCTCGCGGTCATCGCATTCCTTGGCTGGGTCGTCTATTTTACCGGCAGCACGCTTGCCGACCAGGTCGAAGCGCTGCGTGTCACGGTGACGATGCAGGTGCGCCGGGTGATCGCGTTCGCCAACGCGCAGCACTTGCTCGACGGCGGGTTCGACGGCGGCCAGGCGACCGAGATCGGCAAGCAGGTGATGGGATCGATCGGCCGCGTCACATCGGCGGTCAGCACCGTCGTCGGCGCGATCACCAGCGGCGTGATGATCGTCGTCATCGGCGTCTTCCTCGCCATCGAGCCGCGGCTGTACGAACGCGGCGTGGCGTGGATGTTCCCGGTCGATCACCGGCTTCAGCTCTATGCGACGCTCACCGACATGGGGCACACGCTGCGTCGGCTGATGGCGGGGCGCCTGCTCGGCATGGCGGTCGAAGGCGTCGGGGTGTGGATATTGCTCGCGGTCGGCGGCGTGCCGATGGCGGCGCTGCTCGGCGTGCTGACGGGTCTGTTCGCGTTCCTGCCCAACATCGGATCGATCATTTCGGGCGTGCTGATCATCCTCGTCGGATTTTCGGGCGGCTCGGACATGGGCTTCTACGCACTCGGCGTCTATCTCGCCGTGCAGATGGTCGACGGATATCTGATCGTGCCCACGGTGGCGAAGCGGTCGGTCGATCTTGCTCCCGCACTGATCCTCGGCGCGCAGCTGCTGTTCGGGGCGGCGTTCGGGCTGCTCGGGCTGATGTTCGCCGATCCGATCGTCGCGATGCTCAAGGTCGGCCTCGAACATGGATCGAAGCGCGCCGAGGAGCGCGCCGAGGCCGCGCCCCCTGCATAGCCTGCCGCTCTTCGTGCGGCTTGCGGGACGCAACGTCATCCTGATCGGCGACGGCGAGGCGGCAGACGCGAAGCGGCGCCTGCTCGAACGCGCCGGGGCCGTGATCGTCGGCGAAGACGCCGCCGCGACATTCGCGATCGTTGCGGTCGATGATGGCGCGGAAGCGATCGTCGCCCGGCTGAAGGCGCGGGCGATCCTGGTCAACGCGGTCGACCGGCCGGCGCTGTGCGATTTCACGCTTCCGGCGATCGTCGATCGCGACCCGGTGCTGATCGCGATCGGGACAGGGGGTGCATCGGCGGGGCTGGCCAAGGCGCTGCGCCAGCGGCTGGAGGCGATGATCCCGCAAGCGCTCGGCGGGCTTGCCGACCGGCTTTTTGCCGCGCGCGCGGCGCTGCGTGCGAAATATCTCGACGCGACCGTGCGCCGCGAGGCGATCGACGAGGCGCTGAGCGAAGGCGGACCGCTCGATCCGTTCGGCAAGAGTGGCGACGTGGCGGCGTGGATCGACAGCGAAACGCATGTCGGTGCCGGCCGCACGGAGACGATCGTCCTGACCTCGGTCGATCCCGACGACCTGACGCTGCGCCAGGCGCGTCTGCTCGCCTCGGCATCGGCGATCTATCATACGGCCGGCGCGCCCGAAGCGATCCTGAACCGCGCCCGTGCGGATGCGGTGCGGATCGCGGGTGCCGCGCCGGCGGCGCCGACCACGGGGCTTACGCTGGTTTTGCGCGTCGCCTAACCGCTGTTCCTGAGCGCGGTCGCGATCGCGTTGATCGACAGCTGGATCCCCTCGGCGATGCGCGCGTCGGCCTCGCCCGCGCGGTGGCGCTTCAGCAGTTCGATCTGAAGGCGGTTGAGCGGTTCGATATAGGGCGTGCGCAGGCGGATCGAGGCGTCGAGCGCGGGGGCGGCTTCGAGCAGGCGCGACTGGCCGGTGACAGCGAGGAGCTGATCGTGCGTGCGATGCCAGCCGTCGCGGATGCGACCGAAGATCGCGGCACCCATCGCCCGGTCCTCGACGAGGTCGGCGTAGCGCGCGGCGATTGCCATGTCGGACTTCGCCAGCACCATCTCCATGTTGGCGAGGATTGATTTCAGGAAGGGCCAGCCGGTCGCCATCGCCTTCAGCAATCCGGTGTCGGGGAACGCTTCGAGCCCCGCGCCGACGCCGTACCAGCCTGGTAGCATGACGCGCGCCTGCGCCCAGCTGAACACCCAGGGGATCGCGCGCAGGTCCTCGATCGCGTCGGACTTCGTGCGGCTGGCGGGGCGCGAGCCGATCTTCAGCGTCGCGATCTCGGCGATCGGCGTCATCTGGCGAAAGAATGTACGAAAGCCGGGGGTATCGTAGACGAGGCCGCGATAGCTGCGCAAGGCCGTGGCGGAAATCTCATCCATCGCCGCTGCGAAACGCCGTGCATCGGCGGGCGACAGCGCCTCGGGCTCGAGGGTGGCGAGGATCGTCGCGGCCGCCATCGCCTCAAGGTTCAGCGCCGCGCTTTCTCTGGAGCCGTATTTGGCGGCGATGACTTCACCCTGCTCGGTGATGCGGATGCGGCCGCGGACGGTGCCCGGCGGCTGCGCGCGGATAGCGGCGAACGACGAGCCGCCGCCGCGCCCGACCGCGCCGCCGCGGCCGTGAAACAGCTGCATCGCCGTCCCCGCGGCCTCGAATACGGGCAGGAACGCGAGGCTCGTCTGATACAGGCTCCAGGTCGAGGTCAGGTAGCCGCCGTCCTTGTTCGAATCCGAATAGCCGACCATCACTTCCTGATGCCCGGCGGCGACCGCCAGCGCCGCCATTTCGGGGAGCGCGAAAAACTCGGCCATGATCCTCGGCCCGGCTTCGAGGTCGGCGATCGTTTCGAACAGCGGCACGACCATCACGCCCGCCTTGCCGGGTGCGTAGAGGCCGGCCTCCTTCAGGAGAATGTAGACTTCGAGAATGTCGGAGACGCTGTCGGCTTTCGAGATGATCGCGCGCGCGATCGCCGCGTCGCCATAACGCGCGCGGGCGGACGCGGCGGCGGCGAAGATCGCCATTTCCGAAACGGTCTCTTCGCCATAGGCCAGGTGCGGTCCCGATAGCGGGCGCGGGCTCGCCAGTTCGCGGCGAAGGAGCGCGACGCGCCGGTCCTCTTCGAGCGCAAGATAGTCCGCCTCGACATCGGCGACGTTCAAAAGCTCGGCGACGACGCGGGCGTGGACATCGCTGTTCTGGCGCAGGTCGAGCGTCGCAAGATGAAAGCCGAACACGTCGACCGCGCGGATGAGCCGCCCGAGCGCACCGCCGGTGGCGAGCGCGCCGGTGCCGAGCCCCTTGGCCAGAACGCGCAGGTCGGCACGGAAATCACCCGGGTTTGCGTAGGGGTCGGCAGGGCGCGGCGACGGCCGCGGCGGTGGCCGCCCGCAGATCGTCACGAATGTCGCGGCGAGACGCGCATAAACGCCCGATAGCGCCCGGCGAAACGGTTCGTCGCCGCGCGCCGCCGATGCATCGCCGCTCGCTTCGGCAAGCGCGACGACGTTGGCGTCGACAGCGGCGAGCTCGGTCGAGATCGATAGCTCGGCACCGAGTGCGTGGACCGCGTCGAGATAGTGCGCGATCACCGTTTCCGCCGACCTGAGCAAGGTATGCGTCAACGAGGCGGCAACGACATTGGGGTTGCCGTCGCGATCGCCGCCGATCCAGCTGCCGACGCGCAGGAACGACGCCGTGCGCTGTCCCAGTACCCGGTCCCAGCGCGCGTAGAGCGCCGGGAGTGTCGGCAGGAACACATCGCGCAGCCAGGCGAGCGCGTTCTCGACCTCGTCGGCGACGTACAGCCGTTCGCGGCGCAGCGGACGCGTCTGCCACAACAACGCGATCTGACGGGCGATGGCGGCGTCGACGCCGTCGCCGTCTTCGGTTTCGCTGGCACCCGCATCGCGCAGCGCCATGAGCACCGCGATCCGGTTGCGATGGTCGATCATCGACTTGCGCCGCACCTCGGTCGGGTGCGCGGTCAGGACCGGCATCACGAGCGCATCCGCCAGCATGTCCGACATGGCTTTTCTGTCGAGTCCGTGGTCGGCAAGCCGCGCCACGACATGCGCGACGTCGGCACCTTCGTCGGCGACCACCCCCTGCCGGTCCTCGGCGAGATTGGCGAGCATCGAGAACAGCATGAACCCGCGCACGAAGTCGAGCGTCTCCTGAAGGTCGAGCGTCTCGAGCCCGCTGTCGACGCCGTCGGCACCGTCGACGCCGCGGTGCCGGTCGACCGACGTCGAGCGGATATATTCGGTGCGGCGATACAGCGTATCACCGCCGAGATCGCGGATCACGTCACCCAATATGCGGCCGAGGAACCGGATATCGGGATTCTGCGCGATCGAAGCCATGGGCTCTTGCTGCACTGCAGCAGTCGCAAGGTCAATTGCCAAGCACGCGCCGACGCGGCACGAAAGCGCGAACCCGGGAGCTTTGCGATGATCACCGTCCATCACCTCAACGATTCGCGTTCGCAGCGCATACTCTGGCTGCTCGAGGAAATCGGCGCGCCCTATGAGATCAAATTCTACCAGCGTGACGAGGCGACGCGCCTCGCGCCACCCGCGCTGAAGGCGGTGCATCCGCTCGGCAAATCGCCGGTCATCAGCGACGAGCATGGCACGATCATCGAATCGGGCGCGATCATCGACCATATCGTCCGCAAGCATGGCGGCGGTCGGCTGCAGCCGGCGACGGACAGCGCCGACTATGAGGCCTATGTTCAATGGCTGCACTATGCCGAAGGATCGGCAATGCTGCCGTTCATGCTGAAACTCTACAGCGGGATGCTCGGCGAGGGCGGCGCGCCCTTGCAACCGCGCATCGACAGCGAAATCGCGAACCATCTCGGCTATGTCGAGGCATCGCTCGCGGGCACCGACTGGCTGGTCGGGAACGCGCTGTCGGGCGCGGACATCCAGATGAGTTTCGTCGGCGAAATCGCGGGGCGGTATGGTCTGCATGCTACGCATCCCAATGTCGGCGCGTGGGTGAAGCGATTCCAGGCGCGCGATGCGTACCAGCGCGCGCTGGGGCGGGGCGGGCCGTATAGCATGGCGAGTTGACTACTTAACTCGGGGCAGGATCAGTGATTAGACGTTGCTTTCGATACTGGAAGCGTAAGCGTGTACTGTGCCAGCGGAAACGACCTCCGCGATCAATTCCGCGCATCGACGCTAGACGAAAAGATCAACGGGAGATTGAACCGCGCCGGGTTTGCCGGAGGCTATTTGGTTTGAGTCATGCGGCCATAGGCCGTTGTTCGATCATGGCATAGTATTGCTCCTCTGCTTCTGCGGGCGGGATGTTGCCGATGGGTTCGAGCAACCGGCGGTGGTTGAACCAGTCGACCCATTCCAGGGTCGCGTACTCGACAGCCTCGAACGATCTCCATGGTCCCCGCCGGTGGATCACCTCGGCCTTGTAAAGGCCATTGATGGTCTCGGCCAAAGCGTTGTCATAGCTGTCGCCGACACTGCCGACCGAGGGCTCGATGCCCGCTTCGGCGAGGCGTTCGGTGTACTTGATCGAGACGTACTGGCTACCGCGATCGGAGTGGTGGATGAGACCGCCGCTGTGCGTCGGTCGGCGATCGTGGAGGGCCTGCTCGAGCGCATCGAGGACGAAGCCGGCGTGCGCGGTCCGGCTCGCGCGCCAACCGACGATCCGCCGTGCGAACGTGTCGACGACGAACGCCACATAGACGAACCCTGCCCAGGTCGCGACATAGGTGAAGTCCGAAACCCACAGCATGTCGGGCGCTGGCGCGCGGAACTGCCGGTTGACGTGATCACGCGGGCACGGTGCCGAGCGGTCGCCGATCGTCGTGCGCACAGGCTTGCCACGGATGACACCCGCCAAGCCCATCGCCCGCATGAGCCGTGCGACCGTGCAGCGCGCGACGTCGAACCCCTCGCGCTGCAGCTGGCGCCATACTTTGCGCACGCCGTAGACCCGGTAGTTGGTATCGAACACGCGCCGCACCTCGATCCGAAGTGCAAGGTCGCGGCGCGCCCGCGCCGACAGGCGCAATGGATCACGACGCTTCGCCTCGTGCGCATGATAGGTTGACGGGGCGATCGGCAGCACCTTGCAGATCGGCTCGACCCCATGAACGGCGCGCTGGTCGTCAATAAATGCGATCATCGCTTGAACGGGCGGTCGAGCTCCGCCTGAGCAAAATACGCCGATGCCTTGCGCAGGATCTCGTTGGCCTGGCGCAGCTCGCGGTTCTCGCGCTCCAGCGCCTTCAGCTGTGCCGCGACCTCGGTGGGCACGCCGACGCGTCGACCGCTATCGACCTCCGCCTTCTTGACCCACTCGTGCAGCGTCTGCGCCGCACAGCCGATCTTAGCTGCGATCGATACGACCGCCGCCCAGCGCGATGCGTGGTCGCGCTCGTGATCCAGCACCATCCGGACCGCACGCTCGCGCACTTCAGGCGCATACTTGTTCGTTGTTTTGCTTGTCATCGCTCCACCTTCTCAGGAGTTGGAGCCTCCGACAAACCCGGCGCGGTTCAGATTGCGAATTATCTGCGTCAACAGCACTTACCGGGAGTCGACACGGATGACGACGCCTCGGTAGTTCTAGAGATTGAGCAAGCGCGGTTACTTCTTCTGGCGAGTGGCGGTGTAATCGCCTTTGAGATTACCCAGCTGCTCGGCTCCACGCGCAGCGTGTGCGTGACACCGCTCTACTGGTCTTTATCGCTGATGTGCCTGGCGATGGGCGGCGCATGGATCGCTCTGGTCTGGTCCGAGCAAATTCGACGTTTTAGGGTCGATCGTCGATACAGGATCTACCTCGGGGAATTGAAGGAATATATCGAGCTCGAGGAGCGTAGCCACGTCAACCATTATTCCGTTGATGCCGAGTGGGCGTGGCAGCTAGAACTTGAGGGCCTAAAAAGGAAAAACTTGCGAATTTTTCGCAGCCTCGTTGCAATCATGGCGGCAGCCGGCATCGGAGCTGGCGTCATCGCAACAATTGGGACGGCCGACAATCAGCGGTGCCACTTTGAACTGCTTAAACCCCAAAAGAAGCCATCATTCTAAACGTGCTCGCCGCGGCAAGCCGCGTCGTCGGTCCTTGCTCTGGCAAGGCCGGCCGGGCTTGCGCGAGTCTGCGAATAGCTTTGCTATTCGCTGCCGCGCTACGCCAGCAGCTCGACGTCCCAGTAAAGCCAGTCGCGCCAGGTGTCGTGGAGGTATCCCGGCGGAAAGGCGCGGCCGTGGTCCTGAAGCTGCCAGCTGGTCGGGCGGATCGGCGCGATGTGGAGGCCCATCTTCGCTTCGCGCGGCGTCCGGCCGCCCTTCTTGAGGTTGCAGGGTGCGCACGCCGTCGTCACATTCTCCCACGTCGTACGCCCACCGTAGGCACGCGGGACGACATGATCGAACGTCAGGTCGTTGCCGACGCCGCAATATTGGCACTGAAAGCGATCGCGCAGGAAAACATTGAAGCGGGTGAACGCAGGATGTTGCGACGGACGGACATATTGCTTCAGGGCGATGACCGAAGGAAGCTTCATCACATGGTTGGGCGAATGCACCTCGCGCTGGTAATGATCGACGATGTCGACGCGGTCGAGGAACACCGCCTTGACCGCGGTCTGCCACGGCCACACGCTCAAGGGATAATAGCTGAGCGGCGTGTAATCGGCATTGAGGACGAGCGCGGGACATCCGTCGGGGTGGCGGATGAGGTCGGGATGGTACATGCGCTACCTGCTTCCCCTTGCTGTCCAAGGCGCCTTTCGCGCCCGATGGTGACAGCGGCATGACAGCACAGGCGACGACTCGCGGTCAAGCCATCATCGCGGACATGGTCGTTTCGCGCTTCGCCCCGTCGCCGACCGGGCCGCTGCATCTGGGCCACGCCTATTGCGCGGTCCGGGCGCATGACCTTGCGCGCCGCCACGGCGGCCGTTTCCTGGTGCGGATCGAGGATATCGACGGCGCGCGGTGCCGCCCCGCATTCGTCGATGCGATCTTCGATGATCTCCGCTGGCTGGGGCTCGGGTGGGACGCGGTCAGCGTGCAGTCCGACCATACTGCGCGGTTCGAGGAGGCGCTCGATCGGCTGCGCGCGCTCGGAATACTGTACCGCTGCGTCTGCACGCGCGCCGAGATCGCCGCGAGCGCGAGCGCGCCGCAGGGCGACATGCCGCCCGTCTATCCGGGGACATGCCGCGGGCGGACCGTCACGGGGCCGGCGGCATGGCGGATCGACATGGCGCGCGCGACCGACGCCGGCGATCCGGCGCGGGCGTGGGGCGACGTCGTCGTCGCGCGCAAGGACGCGCTTGCGAGCTATCACCTTGCGGTAACGCTCGACGATGCGGCGCAGGGCGTGACCGATGTCGTGCGCGGTCGCGACCTCGAAACCGCGACCGACGTGCACCGGATGATCCAGCGGCTGCTCGGCCTGCCGACGCCGCGTTATCATCACCACGCGCTGATTGGCGGACCCGACGGCAGGCGGCTCGCCAAGCGCGCGGGTTCGACGAGCCTTGCCCAGATGCGTGCCGCCGGGGTCGACGGCAAACAACTTGTCGAGGACCTGCGCGCCGGGCGGCTGCCCATTGGCTTTGGCTTCGTCGATCCCTAGATACGCCTCATGTCGACACTTCTCATCATCCTCATCGTTCTGGCGATGGGCGGCGCGTTGTTCGCGCTCGTTCGTGGCATCGTCGCGTTTCTGCAAACCACCGAAGAAGACCTGAAATCGACCGACGGCGGCGTCAGCCGCTCGGCCGAGCGCCAGAATAAGGCGATGTTCATGCGCGTGGGGTTTCAGGCCGGCGCGATCGTGTTCGTGATGCTGTTGCTGCTGCTCTCGCGCAACGGCTGATGGTCAAGCTCAACAAGATTTATACCAAGACCGGCGATGACGGCACGACGGGTCTGGTCGACGGCAGCCGCACGCCCAAGAACGACCCGCGCATGGCCGCGATCGGCGACGTCGACGAGGCGAACAGCCTGATCGGTGTCGCCGCCGTCCATGCCGATGGCGACATGCTGACGCTGTTGCGGACGATCCAGAACGACATGTTCGACCTGGGTGCCGATATTGCGACGCCCGAGGGCGACTTCGGATGGGAGCCGCTGCGGATCGTCGTCGCGCAGGTCGAGCGGCTGGAGCGCGAGATCGACCGCATGAACGCGCAGCTTGCCCCGCTCAACAGCTTCATCCTTCCGGGCGGATCGGCATTCGCCGCGCACCTTCACGTCGCGCGCGCCGCCGTCCGCCGGGCCGAACGCAGCGCCGTTGCGGCGGGTGGCCTCAACGCACAGGCGCTTGCCTACCTGAACCGCCTGTCGGACCATCTCTTCACGATGGCGCGCGTGGCGAACGGCAATGGTGAGAACGATGTCCTGTGGGTGCCCGGCGCGTCGCGCTAAGGGAACGGGTTTGCGACTTGCGCGGTTCGGGTTAGAGTCAATGACGGTGGCGGGCGAGGACAGAATGGCAACGCAGACACGTCCGCACGATGACCTGATCGCCGATTTCGTCGAAACCCGCGCGCGGACGTCGGCACTGGCCGAGCCGCTGTCCGATGCCGATGCGACCGTGCAGTCGATGCCCGATGCGTCGCCGGCGAAATGGCATCTGGCGCACACGACATGGTTTTTCGAGACCTTCGTCCTTCGCGACCACGTGCCCGGATATCGGGTGTTCGACGAAGACTATGCTTTTCTGTTCAACAGCTATTACGAGGGCGAAGGCGATCGCCAAGCGCGGGCGCGACGGGGGCTGATCACGCGGCCCTCGCTCGACCAGGTCCGCGCGTATCGCGCGCATGTCGATGCCGCGATGATGGCGCATTGGCCCGATGCGGCGCGCGCCCTGATCGAGCTCGGCTGTGCGCATGAGGCACAGCATCAGGAACTGCTGCTGACCGACATCCTTCACCTGTTTGCGCAGAACCCGCTGGCACCTGCCTATCGTGACCGTGCGCCGGCCGCGCTTGCGCCGGTGCCGCCGCCGCTGCGCTGGATCGACGGCTCGACCGGTGTTGTCGAGGTGGGACACGCGGGCCCCGGCTTCGCGTTCGACTGCGAGACGCCGCGGCACCGCGTCTTCGTTTCGCCGCATGCCATTGCCGGCGGGCTGGTCAGCAATGGCGAGTGGTGCGATTTCATCGACGACGGCGGCTATGCACGGCCCGAGCTCTGGCTGTCCGATGGCTGGGCATGGGTGCAGCGCGACGCGATCGTCGCGCCCTTGTACTGGCGGGGAGAGGACGCGTTCGGCCTCGACGGACTGCAGGCGCGCAACCCCGCTGCACCGGTGACGCATGTCAGCCATTATGAAGCCGATGCCTATGCACGCTGGGCCGGCGCGCGGTTGCCGACCGAATTCGAGTGGGAAGCGGCCGCCGGTCGGCTTGGCGATGCGTTCGGGCAGGTCTGGCAGTGGACCGCATCGGCCTATCTGCCATATCCCGGCTATCGACCCGCGCCCGGTGCGATCGGCGAATATAACGGCAAGTTCATGAGTGGGCAGATGGTGCTGCGCGGATCGAGCCACGCCACCCCGCCGGCGCGTGCGAGCAAAACGACGCGCAACTTCTTTCCCCCCGCCGCGCGCTGGCAGTTCAGCGGGCTGCGTTTGGCAAGGGATATCTGATGTTGCGCCACGACGCCTTGGAGACTGCCGTCGATCCTGCGTTTCGTGCAGCGGTGCTCGCCGGGCTGAACACCCGGCCGCGCGCGATCCCGGCACGATGGTTCTATGATCGCGCGGGATCCGAACTGTTCGAAGCCATCACCGCCCTGCCCGAATATTACCCGACGCGGGTCGAGACCGCGCTGCTGGCGGCGCACGGCACCGATGTCGCCCGCCTGACGGGGACGGGGCGTGCGGTGGTCGAATTCGGATCGGGATCGTCGCAGAAGACGCCGCACCTGCTGCGCGCCGTTGCGCCGAGCGCCTACATCCCGATCGACATATCGGGTGCATTTCTCCGCACGGCGGCGGCGCAGCTCGCGACCGAATTTCCCGACCTGCCGATCCACCCGGTCGAAGCCGATTTCATGCACGAGGTCCTTCTGCCGCAGGCGTTCGGTGGCGCGCAGACGCTGGGCTTTTTTCCGGGTTCGACGATCGGCAACCTGATCGCGCGGTCCGCGGTCGACCTGCTGCGGCGGATGCGCGCGACGCTCCGGGTGGGGGCCATGCTGCTGATCGGGATGGACCGCGTGAAGGACGAAGCGACGCTGGTTCGTGCGTATGACGACGCCGCCGGCGTCACCGCGCGCTTCAATCTGAACCTGCTCGTGCGGATCAATCGCGAACTGGGCGGCACGATTCCCGTCGACGCCTTTGCGCACAGCGCGCGCTGGAACGACGATTACGCGCGTGTCGAAATGCACCTGGTGGCAAGGCGCGACGTGACGTTCGCCATCGAGGATGCAAAATTCTCGATGGCCGCCGGCGAGACGATCCACACCGAGAACAGTCACAAATATGGTCGCCGCGATGCGCGGCTGTTGCTGCGCGCGGGCGGCTGGTCACCGGTCGCCGAATGGAGCGACGACGACGACCAGTTCGCGATCATCCTCGCCGAAGCGCGACCGCAGAAAAGCGCGCCCTAAGCGGCGTCGATCATTTCGACCGGAGCGATCGTTTCGGCGGCCATGTGCGGAATGGCAAGCGCGTAGAGTGCGAGCGCGACGAGCGTCAGGAAGGTGACAAGCGTCCCCACCATCCGACCGCGCGGCAAGCTGTCGGTCATGCCAAGGCCATGCGCGACGCGCCCGAGCATGTAGAGCGCCATGACGATCCAGAGCCATGAATGCGTGCCCGTCGCCAGTTCGATCAGCCCGATGAGGATCAGGACGAACGGCGTGTATTCGACGAAATTCGATTGCGCGCGCATCGCCGCGATCAGGCGCGCATCGCCGCCGTCGCCGATCGAAATCTTTTGCCCCGTGCGGACGCGGCCGACACGCATGGCGAGCCAGAAGTTGATGAGCGCGGCAAGTCCCGCGGCAGTCAGCGTTATCGGCAAAATCAGCATGCGGGCACCCCGTTTCATTTTCATTTGCAACCTGCCATGCCCGGCCGCGCCTTGCAACGCGGCGCAGAATCGGTATAGCGCGCGCTCGCTGTCGGGCCCACGGGGTGTCCGCCAACCCATTATTCGAACTGAGACAGGTGCCGACATGGCCGTTCCGAAAAGAAAAACCACGCCTTCGAAGCGCAACATGCGTCGCGCGCACGACACGCTGACCGTCGCTGCATTCCAGGAATGCCCGAATTGCGGCGAACTGAAGCGGCCGCACAACTTGTGCAGCGCGTGCGGGCACTATAACGGTCGCGAGATCGTCTCAGTCGCCTGACGCTGACACGGCGCGAACGGGGAAGGCTGCTTTAGTGACGCAAAGCCCACGGCTCGCCATCGACGCGATGGGTGGTGACGAAGGGCTCGCGGTGATGCTGGCAGGCGTCGCGCAGGCCCGTCGCCAATGGCCGGGACTGACGTTCCTCCTCGTGGGTGAAGAGGGCGCGATCCGCGACGGCCTTCGAAACCATCCCAACCTGTCGGCGGCGTCCGAGATCGTTCACGCCAGCGGTACCGTCGACGGCAGTGCAAAACCCGGCCAGGCGATCCGCCGCGCCAAGAGCACGTCGATGGGGATGGCGATCGATGCCGTAAAGTCGGGCAGGGCTGGCGCGGCGGTGTCGGCGGGCAACACCGGCGCGCTGATGGCGATGGCCAAGATCGCGCTGCGCACCATGCCCGGCATCGACCGTCCGGCGCTTGCAGCGCTACTCCCGAGCCTTGGCGACAATGATTTCGTGATGCTCGATCTCGGCGCGAACACCGAGTGCGACGCGCGCAACCTGATCGAGTTCGCGGTCATGGGTGCGGCCTATTCGCGCACGGCGCTGGGGATCGAGCGTCCGCGCGTCTCGCTGCTCAATATCGGGTCCGAAGAGCAAAAGGGGACCGACGAGATCCGCGAGGCTGCGGCGCAGCTGCGCGGCGCGCCCGAACTGCACATGGACTTCCAGGGCTTCATCGAGGGCGACAAGATTTCGCGCGGGCTGGCCGACGTCGTCGTGTGCGACGGCTTCACCGGCAACATTGCGCTGAAGACGATGGAGGGGACCGCGCGCTTCGTCACCGACCTGCTGCGCCGCGCCTTCACGAGTTCGGTGCGCTCGAAATTCGGCTTTCTCGTCTCGCGCCCCGCGACCGAACTGATGCGCCATCACCTCGATCCCAACAATCACAACGGGGCGGTGTTCCTGGGGCTGAACGGCGTCGTCGTCAAAAGCCACGGCAGCGCGACGTCGAACGGCGTTGCCAACGCAATCGGCGTCGCGGCAAAGCTCGTCGCAAACGACATTACGCGACGGATCACCGAGGACCTCGAGCAATTCGCGGGGCATCGGTCACTGAAGACGCCGGTCGCCGCAAAGTGAAGCGCGTCGGGATTTTGGGAACCGGGTCGGCGCTGCCCGCGCGGTGCGTTTCGAATGCCGAACTTGCCCAGAGCGTCGACACGTCGGACGAATGGATCGTCGAGCGCACCGGCATTCGCACACGTTACATCGCCGGCGAAGACGAGACGACGGTCACGCTGGCCACCGATGCGGCGCGGGCGGCGCTGGCGGCGGCAGCGATCGGCGCCGACGCCATCGACCTGATCGTGCTCGCCACCGCGACGCCCGACCAGACTTTTCCCGCTAGCGCGACCAAGGTGCAGGCGCTCCTTGGCATCGACGACTGCGTCGCGTTCGATATCGGCGCGGTCTGCTCGGGGTTTCTCTATGCGCTGTCGGTTGCCGACAGCATGATCCGCGCAGGTTCGGCGCGGACCGCGCTCGTCATCGGATCGGAGACGTTCAGCCGCATCCTCGATTGGCAGGACCGCGGCACCTGCGTGCTGTTCGGCGACGGCGCGGGTGCCGTCGTGCTCGGCGAGGCGGAGGAGGGCCACGGCATTCTCGCGACCCGGCTCCACGCCGACGGCCGCCACAATCAGCTTTTGTACGTCGACGGCGGCCCGTCGACGACCGGGACGGTGGGCAAGGTCCGCATGGAGGGGCCGGCGGTGTTCAAACATGCCGTCAACAACCTCGCCCGTGTTCTCACCGAAACGCTCGACGCCGCGGGCCTGCACGCCGACGATGTCGACTGGGTGGTGCCGCATCAGGCCAACGCCCGCATTCTCGACGCGACGGCGCGCAAACTGGGGCTCGACCCGGGCAAAGTCGTCGTTACGGTCGACAGGCATGCCAACACGTCGGCCGCTTCGGTTCCGCTCGCGCTCGACGTCGCGGTGCGCGATGGGCGCATCAAGCGGGGCGATCTCGTCGTCCTCGAAGCAATGGGCGGCGGCTTCACCTGGGGCGCGGCCGCGATCCGCTGGTAGTGCGATTGATTTTCGTCGTCAGACTGATAAGATGTGGCCGCTGAGCGACTTACGGGGGACTGTTCATGGCCGATGCAGGAACGCTGACGCGCGCCGACCTGACCGAGACGCTGCACCGCCAGGTGGGGTTGTCGCGCGCGGAATCGTCAAATTTCGTCGAGGCGATCCTTGACGAGATGTCGGGCGCGCTCGCCAAGGGGCAGAACGTGAAAATTTCGGGCTTCGGCAGCTTCGTCCTGCGCGACAAGGGCGGTCGGATCGGTCGCAATCCCAAGACCGGTGTCGAAGTACCGATCGCACCGCGCCGGGTGCTAACCTTTCGCGCCAGCCAGACCATGCGCGCGCGCATCGTCAAGGGTCGTTAGAGGCGCTTCCTTTGGCCGAACACAAAAGCGAAGGCGCATTTCGTACCGTCGGCGAGCTTGCCGCCGAACTTGGATTGCCACAGCATATCCTGCGCTATTGGGAAACGCGCTTTGCGCAGCTGCGGCCGCTGAAGCGCGCGGGCAACCGCCGCTATTACCGGCCCGAGGATGTGGCATTGGTGCGGCGGATCGATCAGGCGCTCAACCGCGACGGCTACACGATCAAGGGCGTGCAGAACCTGCTGAAGAGCAGCACCGCGCCGATGGCGTCGCTATTGACCGCAGCCAAGCCGACGAGCGCGCCCGAAATCCTGCCCGCGCTGATCCGCATCCGCGACGAACTGAAAGCCGCGCTTTCAGATTGAGGTGCGATGCCCGGCTGAGGCCGGGATGGCGGAGCGGGAGGGATTCGAACCCTCGGTACGCTTTTGGCGCACACTCACTTTCCAGGCGAGCGCCTTCGACCACTCGGCCACCGCTCCGCATGCACTGGACGATGCGCGACTAGACAGGGCCGATGGGATACGCAAGGTTGGCGATCATGAAGACGCTGTTGATGCTTGCCGCGGCGGCGGCCGCCGCACCGGCGCCGAAGCCGGCGCTTGCCCCGTCCGAGATCGTTGCGGCGAGCCCGGCTTCGGACTGGGTCGACATCGCGCCTGCCGATTTGCTGGTGATGGACCTCGCGGGCGGCAGACGCGTGGTGATCCAGCTTATGCCGCCGCCGTTTTCGCAAGGGTGGGTCGGCAATATCAGGAAGCTCGCCGCGGCCCGCTTCTGGGACCGCACGAGCATCAACCGTGTGCAGGACAATTATGTCGTGCAATGGGGCGACGCGAACGCCGAGGATAAAGCGAAGGCGAAGAAGTTGCCCGACGGTTTAGCGTCGGTGCCGGAGAGTCAATATTCAATTTCACTAGACTCACACCCGACGCACTTTTCCGCCCCCGATGCAAGCAGCAAGGACGATCCTTATGGCGTTCCTGCCTTCGTCAGTGGCTGGTCGATTGCAACTTCAGGTGAGTTCAACCGCTTCTGGCCCGTCCACTGCTACGGCATGGTCGGGGTCGGGCGCGGCTTGCCGCCGGATACGGGGACGGGGGCGGAGCTTTACACGGTCATCGGCCATGCGCCGCGGCATCTCGACCGCAACATCGCGCTGGTCGGGCGCGTGATTTCGGGAATCGAGAACCTGTCGAGCCTGCCGCGTGGGACGGGACCGCTTGGGTTTTACGAGAAGGCGGAGCAGCGCGTGCCGATCGTGTCGGTACAGATGGGCAACGAGGTCGCGGGGCTGCCGCGCTATCAGTATCTTTCGACCGAGAGTGCGAGCTTTGCAAAATATGCCGACGCGCGGGCGAACCGGCGCGATCCATTCTTCATAGTGCCCGCCGGTGGCGCGGATATCTGCAACATCCCGGTGCCGGTGCGCGTTGCGAAGCCCTGACCGAGCGTCGGGTTCCTTTACGAAGTCGACGAAGTTGACACTATCGCCGCCACGCAATTTCGCGGACGCGTAGCTAGACGGATCGACGATCGGAAAGAGCCGGCGCACACCGTAACGCGCCGTCATCCTGTGGGACAGCCCGGCCAATGCTTTCGGATTGCTGTCATCGCAATTCAGCAAGCGCTCACCCCCGTTACGGCAGTGAATCGATCACGGGCACCGGCGGCACTGATGCGGCATGGCCCCGCGAGGACATGATCATGCGTCACCGCATCCTTTTTGCCGCCTTGCTGGCGGGTTCGGCCTTTTCTCCGGCGCTGGCGCAGGAAGTCGAGGCCAATGTTTCAGCCGCCGTGCAGGCGGAAGCTGCGGTTCAGCAGACGGCGATGGCCGACGAGCAGAGCGAGCGTCGTGGCCGGGGCGGCGGCGGGGGGCGCCGCGATGGCGGCGGCGAAGGCATGCGGGCAGCACCCGAGCAGGTCGAGCGGCCAAGCCGTGGCGACTGGCAGCAACGGCAGCAGGCGCGGCCCGTCGTACAGGCGCAGGTCGAGGTGCCGGTGCAGATCCGGCCGCAAGCCGAAATGCGTCCCGAACGCGACGGATCTAGCGCGCGTGGCTGGCAGCGCCGCGAGGGTCCCGCCGCCGATGTGCAACAGACGCAGGGCGACGGCAATCGCGAAAGGCGCGGCAATCGTGACGGCGGCTGGCAGGGTCGCACCTCGCCCGTGATAACGCCGCCCGCGCAGCCTCAGGTCGGGTTGCCGACGAACCGCGACTTCGGCAATCGTGACGGCGTCAATCGCACCGAGGGCAATCGCACCGAGGGTAATCGCGCCGACGTAAATCGCGGATGGCGCGGCGGCAACGGCGCAACATGGAACCGCGATCGCGACAGCGACGGCGTCCGCAACAATCGCGACTGGGACCGCAACAACGACGGCCGCGTCGATCGCCGGTGGGACAATAACGGCGCCAGTAGCGGCAACGGCAGCGTCAACCGGCGCTGGGACCAGGACCGCGACGGCGTGCGTGACGACCGTGGATGGAATGGCAACGACCGCAACCGGAACAATGGCGGCAGCTGGAACAATCGCGGCAGCGGCAACTGGAACAGCAATCAGCGCTGGAACCGCGAATGGCGCAACGACCGGCGTTACGACTGGCAGCGATATCGCTTTTCGAACCAGAATCTCTTCCGCCTGCCGCGCTATTATTCGCCCTATGGGTATAATAACAGCTATCAGCGCTTCGGGATCGGGATCTACCTCGAATCGCTGTTCTACGGCGCACGCTACCGGATCAGTGACCCGTGGCGGTATCGCCTGCCCGACGCGCGGTGGCCGTACGAATGGGTGCGTTATTACGACGACGTCCTGCTCGTCGATACGCGTGACGGCTATGTCGAGGACGTCATTTACGATTTCTTCGACTGACGACGGGAGGGGCCGGAGCGGCTTTGCGCTGCGGCCCCGATTTGCTAGCGGGCGTCGATGGCTCTCAATCGCCTTGCCGAAATCGGACGCAGCACCGCCGCGCGGCTCGACCGCCATCCGCGCGTGCAGCCGGTCGCGGGCGAAGGCATGACGCTTTACTGCGTCCAGGATTTTCTGACGCCCGAGGAATGCGGCGGGCTGATCGCGATGATCGACGCCGATCGCAAGCCGTCGGGCCTGTTGTCGGTGACGGAAGACCCCGATTTCCGCACGTCGGAAAGCTGCGATCTCGATCGCTGGCACCCGTTCGTCGACGGTATCGACCGTCGCATCTGCGACCTGATGGGCATGAAGGTGCGGCAGGGTGAAACGCTGCAGGGGCAGCGTTATGTCGTCGGCCAGCAGTTCAAGGCGCATCATGATTATTTTCACGTTACCGAAAGCTACTGGCAGGAAGAGCGCAAGCGCGGCGGGCAGCGCAGCTGGACGGCGATGATCTACCTCGACGAGCCCGAAGGTGGCGGCGAGACCTGGTTCAGCGCCGCGGGGCTGAAGGTCATTCCGCGCACGGCGATGCTGCTGGCGTGGAACAATATGGACAGGAAGGGCGAACCCAATCCGGTGGCGTTGCACGAGAGCCTGCCGGTGACGGCGGGCGTTAAGAATATCGTCACGAAATGGTTCCGCGAACGCTTCTGGTTCTGAACCGCAATGCGAATTGGCGTGCGGTCTTAAGAAAATCTTAGCCATGATTGTTCATGCATCGAGATCATGACGATCGCCTATTCCCCCGAGCACTTCATGTCCGCCGCTGCCGCCGGTCCCGACACCCGCGCGCTTGCCAGTTACATCCGCAGCGATGCGCTGAAGATGGTCGCGCACGCCAAGGCTTCGCATATCGGCAGTGCGCTTTCGATCGCCGATATTGTCGCGGTGCTTTACGGATCGGTACTGAACGTCGACCCGCGGGACCCGCGATGGGCGGACCGCGACCGCTTCCTGCTGAGCAAGGGGCACGCCTGCACCGCCGTATATGCGGCGCTGGCGGCGCGCGGTTTCTTTCCTCCGGAACTGCTCGAGACCTATGGCGACGACGGTTCCACGTTGATGCAGCATATCAGCCACAAGGTTCCCGGCGTCGAATTCTCGACCGGTGCGCTCGGCCATGCGCTGTCGTTCGGCGTCGGCAAGGCGCTGGCGGCGCAGCGGCGCGGGGCAGCGTGGCGAACGTTCGTGTTGCTCAGCGATGGTGAGCTGGGCGAGGGCAGCAACTGGGAGGCGATCATGTTCGCGGCGCACCACCGGCTCGACCGGCTGACCGCCATCGTCGACTACAACAAGCTGCAGAGCCTCGGCTCGGTCGAATCGACGCTGCGCCTCGAACCGCTGGCCGACAAGATGACCGCGTTCGGCTGGGCGGTGCGCGAGGTCGACGGGCATGACCATGCCGCGCTCGAGACCGCGCTGTCGGCCGCGCCGTGGGAGTCGGACAAGCCGTCGATGCTGATCGCGCATACGACCAAGGGCAAGGGCGTCAGCTGGATGGAGAACGAGGTGAAGTGGCATTACAAGAACCCCGATGCCGCGCAGCTTGCCGATGCTTTGGCCGAGGTCGCGGCCGGTGCGTAGCGCGTTCATCGACGAACTGGCGACGCTCGCCGAAACGCACGACAACATCGCGCTTGTCGTGGGCGATCTCGGCTATTCGGTGATCGAGCCGTTCGCCGACCGCTTCCCCGATCGCTTCATCAATGCCGGCGTCGCCGAACAGAACATGACCGGCCTTGCCGCGGGGATGGCGTCCGAAGGCTATCATGTCTTCACCTATTCGATCGCCAATTTCCCGACCTTCCGCTGCGCCGAACAGGTGCGCAACGATGTCGATTATCACAAGCTGCCCGTGACCGTCGTCGCGGTCGGCGGCGGCGTCGCTTATGGCGCGCTCGGCTATTCGCATCATGCGGTGCAGGATTATGCGCTGATGCGGACAATGCCCAACATGCTGATCGCGGCACCGGGCGACGCGCTCGAAGTGCGTGCGTGCCTGCGTTATCTCGTCGCCAATCCGCAGCCGTCCTACCTGCGCATCGGCAAGGCGGGCGAGCCGCGATTCCATACCAGCGTGCCCGATGTCGCGCCGGGGCGGTGGATTCCGGTCGCCGAGGGGCGCGATCCGGGCAAGGTTTTGCTTTCGACGGGCGCGGCGCTCGCATCGGCGATCGACCGCGCCGAGCGCGATCCCGACTGTGCCAACCATTCGGTCTGGTCGCTGCCGCTGTGGAGCATGGCGTCGAAAGTGTTGCAGCCCGCGCAACTCGCCTCGTTCGACCGCGTCGTGACGATGGAGGATCACCTGCCCGACGGCGGCTTCGGATCATGGCTGCGCGAGAGCATCGCCGACCGGCCCGACCTCGCCGCGCGCTTGCGGACGATCGCGCTCTCGGCAGACGTCTGCGGCACCGTCGGGACTCAGGCGATGCTGCACCGGCTCGGGGGCCTCAGCCTCGCGGCTTAGGCGGCAGTCCCGCCCACCGTCAGGCCGTCGATGAGCAGCGTCGGCTGGCCCACGCCTGCGGGGACGCTCTGACCACCCTTGCCGCACATGCCGACGCCTTCGTCGAGGGCCATGTCGTTACCGATGCCGCGCACTTTGGTCAGCACGCTGGGGCCGTCGCCGATCAGCGTCGCGCCCTTGATCGGTGCGCCGAGCCTGCCGTTTTCGATGCGGTAGGCTTCTGTGCAGCTGAAGACGAATTTGCCGCTGACGATGTCGACCTGCCCGCCGCCGAAGCTTTTCGCGAAAATGCCGGTCTTGACGCGCGACAGCAATTCGCCGGGATCGTCGTTGCCGCCACGCATGAACGTGTTCGTCATGCGCGGCATCGGTGCGTGGCCGTAGCTTTCGCGACGGCCATTGCCCGTCGCTGCGACGCCCATCAGCCGCGCATTCAGGCGGTCCTGCATATAGCCTTTGAGGATGCCGTCCTCGATCAGGATGTTTTCCTGCGTCGGCGTGCCTTCGTCGTCGATGCTCAGCGAGCCGCGACGATTGTCGATCGCGCCGTCGTCGACCACCGTCACCCCGGGCGCGCCGACGCGCGTGCCCAGGCGACCCGAAAACGCCGAGGTCTTCTTGCGATTGAAATCCCCCTCGAGGCCGTGGCCGATCGCTTCGTGGAGAAGGATGCCCGGCCAGCCGGGGCCGAGCAGCACGGTCATCTCGCCCGCAGGCGCGGCGACCGAGTCGAGATTGACGAGTGCCTGGCGCAAAGCCTCGTCGATCGCGCGGGTCCACGTCGCCTCATCGAACAAGGTGTCGTAGAGGTAGCGACCGCCGAGGCCGAACGATCCGTTCTCGCGGCGGCCACTCGCGTCCTTGACGACGATGCTGACGTTGAGGCGCACGAGCGGGCGGATGTCGCTCGCTACGAAGCCGTCGGCGCGGACGATGTCGATGACGCTCCAGCTGCCCGACAGCGAGACCGAAACCTGCGCGACGCGCGGGTCGCGGGCGCGGGCGACGGCGTCGATCTTCTGGCACAGCGCCACCTTGTCCTCGAACGGCACCGCGCTTAGCGGATCGCTCGCGGTGTAGAGGTGGCGGTTGCTGCGGCGCGGTGGCGGCGCGGGCGGCTGACTCGCGGGATCGAGCAGGCGCAGCGTCTCGGATGCACGGCGGATCGCGCCCTCGTCGATGCCGTCGGCATGGGCAAAGCCGGTCATCTCGCCTGAAACGCCGCGCAGGCCGAAGCCGGTATCGGTGCCGTAATCGGCGGTCTTCATGCGGCCGTCGTCGAAGCCGAAGCTTTCGCTTGCGCGGTGCTGAAGATAGAGTTCGCCGTCGTCGCAAGCGCGCAGCGCATCGCGTGTCAGGCGCGCGGCGGCGGCGGGTTCGAGGTTGCGGTAAAGCAGGTCGCGCGGGTCGGGAGCGTTCATGACCCCGATATAAGAGGCTTATGCGGTTGCGCCATCCCTGTCAGCGACGCTGCCCACAAGAACGAAGCGCCGGTCGCAATAGCCGCATTCGACAAAGCCCTTCTCGTCGATCTCGAGCCAGACGCGCGGATGGCCGAGTGCCGCGGGCAAGCCAGCTCCTTCCGGGCCCGATCCGTCGCAGGCAACGCGCGGGCTGGCGACGCGGATCGTTTCGGGCGCTGGCATCATGCCGCGCGCTTAGCGATGCGTGTCGCCATCGTCCAGCGGCCAGGCAAATGCTATCGTGCCTCGAAAACCGTCGCCTGTCGCACGCTCAGCTTCCATACGCCGCCGGTCAACCGCCACAGATCGGTAAAGCGACGACGCACGCTCTTGCCCTCAAGCGGCGTCCCGGCGGGCGGCTCGTACGTTTCCTCGCCCATCAGCACGACTTCATCGTCGCGGCGCGGCGCGGCATATTCGATCGAACGGTGCAGGTATTTATAGGTCAGCACGCCGCTCTGGTAACGCGCAGCCGCCTGATCGCGCGTTGTCACGTTGTTATTCGGGCTGTTGACGATGGCGTCATCGGCGAACTTGCTGATGAACCCCGCCTTGTCGCCCGCGATGATCGCGGTGTCGATGCGGTCGACGACGGCAAGCACCGCCGCGACGCGCGGGTTTCTGGCGGCTTCGGCAACCTGCGCGTTGGCCGCTTTCCAATCCGCATGAGCCGGTACAGCAACGAGCGCGATCGCGAACAGCAGATGACGAGCCATGGGGAGTCCTCCAGTTATTCGGCGGCAATCAACTCCGCCCGTTCCGCCGCCTCGATCTCGGCCGCCTTTGCCTCGACCAGCTTAACGATATGATCGACCATCCCTGCATCGGCGATGGTGTGGTCGGTGATGCCCGAGAGATAAACCATATGCTTGCCGTTCCCGCCGCCGGTCAGCCCAATGTCGGTCTCGCGCGCTTCGCCGGGGCCGTTGACGACGCAACCGAGCACCGACAGCGACAAGGGCGTGCGGATATGCTGGAGGCGTTCCTCGAGCGTCTGCACGGTGCGGATCACGTCGAACCCCTGCCGCGCGCAAGACGGACAGGACACCACCCGGACGCCGCGGTTGCGGATGCCGAGCGATTTCAGGATTTCGAAGCCGACACGGACTTCCTCTTCGGGCTCGGCCGAGAGCGAGACGCGGATCGTGTCGCCGATGCCATACCAGAGCAACGTGCCGATGCCGATCGAGGATTTGACCGTGCCGCCGATCAGCCCGCCCGCCTCGGTAATGCCGAGGTGGAGCGGGCAATCCACCGCTTCGGCCAATTGCTGATAGGCGGCAACCGCGAGGAAGAAGTCCGACGCCTTCACCGCGACCTTGAACTCGTGGAAATCATGATCCCGCAACAGCTTGATATGGTCGAGCGCAGACTCAACCAGCGCCTCGGGGCAGGGTTCGCCATATTTTTCGAGCAGATCGCGTTCGAGGCTGCCGCCGTTGACGCCGATGCGGATCGCGCAGCCATTGGCCTTGGCCGCGCGCACGACTTCGGCGACGCGTTCGCTCGAGCCGATGTTGCCTGGATTGATGCGCAGGCACGCCGCGCCCGCATCGGCGGCTTCCAATGCACGCTTGTAGTGGAAATGAATGTCGGCGACGATCGGGACGTTGGCCGCGCGGACGATCGTCGACAGTGCCGCGGTCGATTCGACGTCGGGGCACGAGACGCGGATAATGTCGACACCTGCCTCCTCGCAGCGGCGGATCTGGTCGATCGTCGCGGCCGCGTCGCTCGTCGGCGTGTTGGTCATCGTCTGGACAGTCACCGGCGCGTCGCCGCCGACCGGGACGTTGCCGACCATGATCTGGCGCGACTTGCGGCGCGTGATATCGCGCCAGGGACGAAGCGAGGACATGGGGAGCGCTATAGACGCTTGCCGCGCCGCCGCAAAGGCCTAGCGCCCCTTGAACAGCCCGCCGAGCAATCCGCGCAGCAATTGCCCGCCGAGCTGCCCCGCAACCTGTCGCCCGACCGACGAGGCAACCGACGACGCCGCCGAACGCATCATCTTGTCGGCGAGGCCGGGCTTGGCAGCTTCGCGCGCAGCGGCCGCAGCAGCCCTGTCGGCGGCCGCCTGCGCACGCGCCGCCTCGCGCGCAGCGATCGCGTTGGCCTGCGCCGTGGCCTTCGCTGCCTGCGCGTCGAGCTTTGCCTGCTGCGCAGCGGCCTTTGCAGCCTCACTTTCGGCTTTCGCCGCGGCCGCGGCGGCGGCGGCTTCGCCCGATTTTGCGCCCAGGATTTCCTCCGCCGATTCGCGATCGATCAGCACGTCATATTTGTCGCAGATCGCGTCGGTGGTCATCATCACGCCGCGTTCCTGCGGACTGATCGGCCCGACGCGCGACGAGGGCGGCTTGACGAGCGTGCGCTCGACCGGCGTCGGCGACCCGTCGGCGGACAGGGTCGAGACCAGCGCCTCGCCGATCTTCAGCTCGGTGATGACCGTCGCGACATCGACGCCCGGATTGGCGCGGAAGGTTTCCGCCGCGGCGCGGACCGCCGCCTGGTCGCGCGGCGTGAAGGCGTTGAGCTTGTGCTGGACGCGGTTGTTGAGCTGCCCTGCGACGGTGTCGGGAATGTCGATCGGGTTCTGCGTGATGAAGTAGATGCCGACGCCCTTCGAACGGATCAGGCGGACGACCTGCTCGATCTTTTCGAGCAGCGCCTTGGGCGCGTCGCTGAACAGCAGATGCGCTTCGTCGAAGAAGAAGCACAGCTTGGGCTTGTCAGGGTCGCCGATTTCGGGAAGCGTTTCGAACAATTCGCTGAGCAGCCAGAGTAGGAAGGTCGAATACAACTTGGGGCTCGCCATCAGCTTGTCGGCGGCGAGGACGTTGACGACGCCGCGTCCGCCATCGTCGACCTTAATGAGGTCCATCATGTCGAGCGCGGGTTCGCCGAAGAAATGCTCGCCGCCCTGGCTGCGCAGTTGCAGGAGCGAGCGCTGGATCGTCCCGACGCTCTGCCTGGTGATGTTGCCATAGGTGACGGTCAGCTCATCGGCGCGCGCGGCGCAGCTGACGAGCATCGCCTGCAAGTCGTCGAGGTCGAGAAGCAGCAGCCCGTCCTTGTCGGCGACGTGGAAGGCGATCGTCAGCACGCCTTCCTGAACCTCGTTCAGGTCCATCAGGCGCGCCAGCAGCAGCGGCCCCATTTCGGAAACCGTCGTGCGGATCGGGTGCCCGGCCTCGCCAAACAAATCCCAGAACTGCGTCGGGCAGTCCTTGTACGCCCAGTCGGTGTC
The DNA here is from genome assembly GCA_965249015.1 of Sphingomonas sp. GTDB lineage: Bacteria > Pseudomonadota > Alphaproteobacteria > Sphingomonadales > Sphingomonadaceae > Sphingomonas_O. Next base: position 1,147,066 of record CBDFLB010000003.1, read on the forward strand.
GCCGATCTCGGCGGCGCGCGCGGCGAAGGTCTCGTGCAGTTTCGACTGCGGCGAGCCGGCCATGGCAAGGCCCGACAGATCGCCCTTCACGTCGGCGACGAAGCAGGGAACGCCGACTGCCGAGAAACCTTCGACGATCCCTTGCAGCGTGACGGTCTTGCCGGTGCCCGTTGCGCCCGCGATCAGGCCGTGGCGGTTGGCGCGCTTCAGGTTGATCGCCTGACGCGTACCGTCCGCCGCCGTGCCGATGTAGATGCCCTCTTCCGCCATGCGCGCGTCCCCCGTTCGGCGACGTGCCTAGCGCAAGATCACGCCGCCCGAAAGGGCAGCGCGGATCAGCCCTTTGCCTTCAGCTTCAGCGGCAGATAACGCGCGGTGCTGCTGCCACGCTGGACCAGCACGAGGACGCTGCCGCGGCCCGCCGAGCGCGCAATGGTGACGGCGGCGGTGAGGTCGGCGGGCGAGGTGACCGGCTGCTGGTTGGCCGAACTGATCACGTCGCCGCGCTGCAGCCCCTTGGCAGCGGCATCGCTCGACGGGTCGACCGCGCCGATGATGACGCCGCGCGTGCCCGCCGGAACGCCGACCTGACGCGCATATTCGGGCGTCAGCGTCTGCACCGACAGCCCGAGCGATTCGCGCGCGGCATTGTCGTTCGCCTTGGGATCGGCCGGGCCGATACCGTTGCCGTCATTGTCCCCCGTGAGACTCGCCAGCTGCTCGTCGCTCGGCCGTTCGGCAAGCGTCGCGGTCACCGTCATGCGTTTGCCGGCGCGGAAAAGCTCGATCGGCACGCGCGACCCGATGGGAAGCTGCGCGACGATGTAGGACAGCGTTTCATCAGGGGTCACTTCGCGTCCGTTGACCCTGGTGATGACATCGCCCTGCTGGATCCCGGCACGCGCCGCGCCCTGCCCGGGCTCGACACGGCCGACGAGTTCGCCGTGGTTCTTGGCAAGACCCAGCGCTTCGGCCGAATCGGCGTCGAGCGGCTGGATCTGGACCCCCAGATAGCCGCGCTTGATCCGCGACCCGCCGCGCAGCGTGTCGACGATCGGTTTGGCGAGCTCGGCAGGAATCGCAAAGCCGATGCCGACATTGCCGCCGGTCGGCGAGAAGATCGCCGAATTGATGCCGATCACATTGCCGTTCAGGTCGAACATCGGGCCGCCCGAATTGCCCTGGTTGATCGCGGCGTCGGTCTGAATGTAGCGGTCGTAAGGCCCTGAACCGATGTTGCGGTGAAGCGCCGAGACGATCCCCGCCGTCACCGATCCGCCCAGACCGTAAGGGTTACCGATCGCCACGACCCAGTCGCCGACGCGCGCGCGCGCCGAATCGCCGAATTTCACAAACGGCAGGCCGCGCGCCTCGATCTTCAGGACCGCGAGGTCGGATGAAGCGTCCTTGCCGATCAGCCGCGCAGGATATTCCTTGCGGTCGGGCATAATGACCGTGATCGATCCGACCGCCGGATTGCCGGGGCGTCCGCCCGAAACGACGTGGCTGTTGGTGACGATGTAGCCGTCTTCGGAAATGATGAAGCCCGAGCCGAGCGAGGTGGCTTCGCGCGTGATGGGCTTGCCGCCGCCGCCCGGCTGTCCGCCGCCGAACAGGTCGCCAAACGGCGTGCCGGCGAACGGGTTCTGCTGAACTTCGACCTGTTGTGTCGTCGAAATGTTGACGACCGCAGGCTGCAGCTTGGCGGCGAGATCGGCAAAGCTCATCGGTGCGCCGGGGCGCGGCGCAGCGGCGCTGATCGCGCCGGGCTCGTTCTGCGCGACCTGCGCGGAGGACGGCGACTGAAGCGCCATCGTCGCGGCCGTGCCGCCGATCAGAAGCGCCGAGGTGATCGCATAAGCATAACGCACGTGGCAGGATCCTTCATATGAGGTCGCCCAGCCCATGCTTTCGCGCGGCTGAACGGGATTTGAATGAAGCCGGTTAAGGCCGCCCCCTGAATTCGCGGAGATAATCGTTATTGGGTGACAAGATGATCGACGACTGACCCGTGGCGCTGCTGCCGTCGACGCCGAACGTGTGCTCGTAACTCTGCATCGCGCGGTAGAAATCGTAGAAGCTGGCGTCCTTGTTGAACGCGCCGGCATAGATGCCCGAAGCGGCGGCGTCGGCATCGGCGCGGATGATCTGTGCCTTTTTCAGGCCCTGCGCCTGAATCGTCAGCGCCTCCTGCTTGCGCGCGGTCCGCATCCGTTCGTAAGCCGAATCGAGCGGCGTTCCTTCGGGCAGGTCGGCCTTCTTGATCCGCACGTCGACGATTTCGGCACCATATTGCCGCGCGACGCGGTCGAGGCCGATGCGGATATTGTCCATGACCGCGCCGCGTTCGGGGCTGAGCAGTGCTGCGAACTGGCGCTTGCCGAGCTCGTTACGGAGCGCCGAGCCGAGGATCGGGCGCAGCGCATCGGCGACATTGTTCTCAGTGCGCGCGGTGATGACCATCTTCAGCGGATCGACGATGCGGAAACGCGCGAACGCGTCGATGTTGAGGCGCAGCTGGTCGGTCGACAGCACCTGCTGGCGCTCCATGTCGACGTCGCGGACGCGCTTGTCGATCCAGACGACCTGTTCGAAGAAAGGCGTCACTGCCACGAGGCCGGCCCCGGTCCGACCGAACTGCTCGCCGGACTTGAAGCGGTTGATGGTGCGCACCGGTTCGCCAAAGCGCAGCACGACGCCCTGGCGCGTTTCGGGCACGACGTAGAAGGTGCTCGTGATCAGGATGAGCAGCGCGATGCCGGCAAGGCCGAAGAACAGCGGATTGCGCAAGACGCGCGACCAGGGGATCATTGGCCGGCTCCCGCCTGTGCCGCCGGCGGCGTGGGGCGCGTTCCCTGCAGCGGCAGATACGGCGTGACACCGGGTTCGACGATCGTCTTGTCGACCTTCGACAGGACGCGCTCCATCGTCTCGTAATACATGCGGCGGCGCGTCACCTCGGGCGCGGCCTTGTATTGCACATAGACGCGATCGAACGCGGCGGCCTCGCCCTGCGCCTTCGCCACGATCTGCTGTGCGTACGCATTGGCCTGGTTGACGCTGGTCTGTGCCGCCTGCTGCGCGGCGCTGACTTCCTTGAAGGCGTCGTTGACCGCTTCGGGCGGATCGGCGCGCTTGATCGCGACGCCCTGGATTTTCACGCCCGAGCGATATTTATCGAGAAGCGCCTGCATTCGCTGCGTCACTTCGGTCTCGATACCGGTGCGGCCCGAACCGATGGCGTCGTTCAGCGAGACGTTGGCGATGGCTGCACGCATCGCGCTTTCGGCGACAGCTTCGATCGTCTGGTCGGGCTGCGCCAGTTGGAACAGGTAGAGTTCGGGGTCCTTGATATTCCAGCGGATCGAATAATCGAGATCGATGATATTCTCGTCGCCTGTCAGGACAAGCTTCTCCCCCGCGCCGTTGGGGATGTCGACGTTGCGGATATTCTGGACGTCGACCGTCTGGACCCGGTCGATCGGCACGGGCAGCGTCAGCGTCATGCCCGGTTCAAGCGTATGCGAATATTTGCCGAGCCGCGTGACGACACCGCGCTCCTGCGGATCGATGAAGTGAATGCTCGTAAACAGGATCCATGCGACGATCAGCCCGAGGATCGCGTAGCTCCACAGCTTGGGCGTGCCGGTCGGCAGGTCACCGCCAAAGCGGCTGCGCGCCTGGCCGAACAGCTGGTCGAGCGCGGACGGGCCGCGCCCGCCCCTGCCGCTGTCGGGCGGGAAATTCCACGGGTTGCGCGGGCCGCCGCCCTTGCCCCCGCCGCCGTCGTTGCCGCCGCCGCCGCTCCCTCGCCCGCCGCCGCTGTGACCCCAGGGGCCGTTTTCATTGAGCGAAGCCGTCAGGCCGCGCCATCCGCGCAAAATGTCCATCGATCCTTTATAGGATCGCGTTTTGCAGATTTACAGTGGCCGTCGCGCGTCGGGTCTGCGTATTGGCGACGAGATGGTCGATCCTGCCGCACTTGCCGAGGCGCTTGCCCCATTTCCCGAGGCGGAGCGGCGCGCGGCGTCACCGCGGTTCGCCGATGGTCGCGTCAGCGTCGTCCTCGACGTGACGGGGCTCGACACGGCGGCACGCGACGCGTTGCACAAGCAGGTCGAGGACGCATTCACGGCAGTCCCCGGCGTGGAAAGGGTGCGCATCGCGCTGACCGCCGAGCGCACGCAGCGCCGGATCGTCGCCGTCGCGAGCGGGAAGGGCGGCGTCGGCAAGTCGACCCTTGCTGCCAATCTGGCGATCGCGCTCGCGCGCGGCGGCATGAAGACCGGGCTGATCGATGCCGATATCTACGGCCCTTCGCAGCCGCGCCTGATGGCGACCGAGGGCATGCGCCCGACCGCCAAGGGCAAGATTCTCGAACCGGTGCAGACGGTATGGGGCGTTCGCATGCTGTCGATGGGGCATCTGGTAAAGCCGGGGCAGGCGATCGCATGGCGCGGGCCGATGGCGGGGAACGCGCTCGGCCAGCTGGTCGACGCCGACTGGGGCGATACCGAAGTACTGATCGTCGACCTGCCGCCCGGCACCGGCGACGTCCAGCTGTCGATGATCGCCAAGCACAAGCCCGCGGGCGCGGTCATCATATCGACGCCGCAGGACCTTGCGCTGATCGACGCTGCCCGGGCAATCGACCTGTTCGACCAGTCGGGCGTGCCGATCATCGGGATCGTCGAGAACATGGCAGGCTATGTCTGTCCGCACTGCGGAACGCCAAGCGATCCGTTCGGCAACGGCGGTGCCGAAGCCGCCGCCGCAGCCATGGACCGGCCGTTCCTAGGGCGCATTCCGCTCGACATCGCGATCCGGACGGCCTCGGACGCGGGGCGCCCCCCCACGGCAGGCGATGACGCGACCGCCGGGTCCTTCGTGGCGATCGCCGACCGGGTCCGCCGCTGGCTCGATAATTAACGATTTGAAAAGCTACAAACGGCTCGAATCCGGCATTCGGCTGAACGTCGATAACCTTTTGTTAACCTTTTTCGTTTACTGCTTTTTAAGGTTTCGATGCGCGCTTGGTGCACCGAACATTGAAGGAATGGTGATGAAAACCGGGGCGAGATTGTGCGTCGCCATCCTTTTGACCACCCTGTCTGCGTGCGCGCGGACGCCTTCGCCCAAAGCGGCGGGCGCGACTGTCGAGATCGCGCCCTCGCCCGATGCGCAAAGCGTGCCGACCAACTGGAAACAGGTGGCCACCAAGACCGACCTGCAGCGCATCGGACAGATCGAGGCCGCGTGGGCCGCCGGGCTCAAGGAAGCGCGCGCACGCCGGCACGGTGCCGAAATCGACAGGGAGGGGCCGTTGCTCGATGCCGCGGCAGCACTTCCCCGCCCCGCCGTGCCGCCGGGCACTTATCGCTGTCGCGTCATCAAGCTCGGCCTCGGCATTTCGGGGCGCGGGCGCGCGTTCCAGTCGTTCAAGCCCTTTACCTGCTTCGTTTCGGTCGAGGATTCGCTGCTCGTCTTCATCAAGGCGACCGGTAGCGAACTCCCCGCCGGACGGCTGTGGGACGATGGCGAGACGCGCATGGTGTTTCTTGGCGCGACCGCCGAGACTTCGGGCGCCGCCGCGCCGGGCTACGGCACCGTCGCCGCCCGCGATCGCAGCGGAGTCGTCGAGCGCGTCGGCGACTTCCGCTGGCGGCTCGTCAGCCCGTGGCAATCGAAGGATGCGCGCATCGACGTGATGGAGCTCGTCCCCGACACACCGCCCCCGCCTGCGCCTGCACCCGGCTGACGCGCGTCCGCGACGACATTCGCTGCTTGCGGGGCGGCGAAAGTTGAACGATCTAACGCCCGAACTTGAGGGCGATGCGATGGTACCGGAGAACAGGCGAAATGGCCGCCGCAGTGTTGGGGCGCACGAGCATTTTGCGCCGATCGCACCGTGACGCTGTTCGAGCGATTCCTGTCGGCGGCGGTCAGGCGTGGCACGCTGACCGTCATCGATCATCGCGGCCGCACGACGACCTTTGGAACTCCCGAGGTGGACTGGCCCGACGTCGTGGTGCGCTTTTGCGATGCGCGGGTCGCGCGCGACATCGCGCTGCACCCCGATCTCGGCGCGGGCGAAGCCTATATGGACGGGCGGATGCTGATCGAGCGCGGCGACATCCTCGACCTCACCGCGCTGATCTATCGCAACAATCCGTGGGAACGGGGTGGAAGCTTCGACGCGCCACCGCGCTGGCGGCGCGCGGTGCGATCGGCCAAGGGGCGGCTCAATCGGTTGAACTGGGCGCGCAAGGCCAAGCGCAACGTTGCGCATCATTATGATCTCGACGACCGGCTCTACGACCTGTTTCTCGATGCCGACCGCCAGTATAGTTGTGCCTACTGGACCGACCCCGCGACGCAAACGCTCGAGGCGGCGCAGCAGGCCAAGCTTGCGCATATCGCCGCAAAGCTGGCGCTGCGCTCCGGGCAGCGCGTCCTCGACATCGGGTGCGGCTGGGGCGGGATGGCCTTGTATCTGAACCGGACCGCCGACGTCGACGTGCTCGGGATCACGCTCAGCGAGGAACAGCTGAAGGTCGCCCGCGAACGCGCGGCGGCGGCGGGCGTCGCGGCCCGCGTGACGTTCGAACTGCTCGACTACCGCGCGGTGACCGGACGGTTCGACCGGATCGTATCGGTCGGCATGTTCGAGCATGTCGGTCCGGCGGCGTACGAGCGCTTTTTCACGCAGTGCCGCAACCTGCTTACCGACGACGGCGTCATGCTTTTGCACACCATCGGGCGGATGGGCACGCCGGGCGTGACCGACGCATGGACCGCCAAATATATATTCCCCGGCGGCTATTCGCCTTCGCTGAGCGAGATCGTGACCGCGAGCGAAAAGGCGGCGCTGATCGTCACCGACGTCGAGACGCTGCGGCTGCATTATGCCTTCACGCTACGCGAATGGTACAAGCGCGTCGTCGCGCATCGCGCCGCGATTGAAGCGCTCTACGACGCGCGCTTCTTTCGCATGTGGCAATTCTACCTTGCCGGCGCCGCCACCTCTTTCGAGAGCGGTTCGATGTGCAACTTTCAGGTGCAATATGCACGCCAACGCGACACGCTGCCGATCACACGCGACTATATGGCGGCGACCGAGGCCGGCTTGCGGGACGCGTAAGCGCGGCCGCCCGGATAGGGGCTAGCCGCCCGCTTTGGCGCGCCATGCTGCCCGCATCGCCTGCCGCGCAGTCTGGCGTTCGGTCGGGGTGAGCGTTCCGTCCTTGTCGGTGTCGGCGCGATCGAACAGCGCGAGCGCTCCGTTGACCGCCTCCGACAGCGAGACGCGGCCATCCTTGTCGGCGTCGGCCATGCGCATCAGGCGACCGCCGCCCATCCCCATGCCCATTTTCATGCCGTGTCCGCGCATCCGCCCGGCATGTCGGCCGCCACCGGCACCACCGGCGTGCGCGGCATCGAATTCGGCGCGGCTGATCGACCCGTTGCGGTCGCTGTCGAGGCGTTCGAACATCTTGCTCATCGCCGCGCCGCGCATCGCAGCGAGCTCGGCCGTCGTGACGAAGCCGTCCTTGTCGGCGTCGATCATCGCGAAATGGTCGCGAACCTTGGCCTCGGCCTGCGCGCGCGTCTGCGCCGGACGTCCGGGCATCGCCATCTGCGCGATCGCGGGCACGGCAAGCGCGACGGTGGCGATACCGCCGAAAATGAGAATCTTGCTATTCATAAGGAGAACCTTCCAACTGGGTTGATTGCAGTCCCTACCCGTGCAAACTTTTATCGCAGTTGAACGGGCACACTATGTGTCGCTTTCGGCGAGCGACTGCTCGATCATCTTGCGAAGCGCCGTCTGATCGATTTCGTTTAAACGCCTGATGTAGAGACACCCTTTGCCCGTCGTCACTTTACCCAGCTTTTCGAAATCATCGATCTGGCTGCCGAGACCGTAAATCACGGTCTTTCCCTTGCGCGGCGCGAAACCGATGCGCAGCGACGTGCCCTCGCGCCCACTGTCGTAGCGATACTGATAGCTGCCAAAGCCGATGATCGACGGGCCCCACATTCGTGGCGGTGCCCCCGAGGCAGCGGACATCATGGCGATCAGCGCGGCGGCGTCGGCCCGCTGGCCGGGGTCGGCGACGGCGGCGACGAAGGCAGCGACGTCGGCATCGGTTTCGATCGTCTTGTTGGCGGGCATCCTTCCCTCCGCGAGTCGGCATGCCTAAGAGCAAGCCACGAATCAGGGGAATTGGGAAGTGAGCGACGTCAAGAAAGTCGTGCTCGCCTATTCGGGCGGGCTCGACACGAGCGTGATCCTGAAATGGCTGCAGCAGACCTACGCATGCGAGGTCGTGACCTTCACCGCCGACCTGGGGCAGGGCGAGGAGCTGGAACCGGCGCGCGCAAAGGCGCGGCTGATGGGGGTCAGCGACGAGAATATCTTCATCGACGATCTGCGCGAGGAATTCGTAGGCCAGTACGTCTTCCCGATGATGCGCGCGAACGCGCTTTACGAGGGGCTCTATCTGCTCGGCACGTCGATCGCGCGGCCGCTGATCGCCAAACGCCAGATCGAGATCGCCCGGCAGGTGGGTGCCGACGCGGTCAGCCACGGCGCAACGGGCAAGGGCAACGACCAGGTCCGCTTCGAACTCGGCTATTACGCGCTCGCGCCCGACATCCGGGTCATCGCACCGTGGCGCGAATGGGACCTGACCAGCCGCAGCGCACTGATCGCCTTTGCTGAAGCACACCAGATCCCGATCCCGCACGACAAGCGCGGCGAAGCGCCGTTTTCGACCGATGCCAACGTCTTGCACACGTCGTCCGAAGGGCTCGTTCTCGAAGACCCGTGGGATGAAGTGCCGCCTTACGTCTATTCGCGCACGGTCGACCCCGAGAACGCGCCCGACGCGCCCGAAACGATCACCGTCGATTTCGAACGCGGCGATGCGGTCGCGGTCAACGGCGAAGGCATGTCGCCCGCGACTTTGCTTGCAAAACTCAACGATCTGGGTCGCGCGCACGGGATCGGGCGGCTCGACCTCGTCGAGAACCGGTTCGTGGGCATGAAATCGCGCGGCATGTACGAAACGCCGGGCGGGACGATCCTGCACCTTGCGCATCGCGGCGTCGAGCAGCTGACGCTCGACCGCGGCGCGGCGCATCTTAAGGATGAGCTCGCGCCACGCTATGCCGAACTTATCTACAACGGCTTGTGGTTCAGCCCCGAGCGCGAGATGCTTCAGGCCGCGATCGACCAGTCGCAGGCCAAGGTGACGGGCACGGTGCGGCTGAAGCTTTACAAGGGCGCGTGCCATATCACCGGGCGGCGGTCACCGCATTCGCTCTATTCGCAAAAGGTCGTGACGTTCGAGGATGACGCCGGCGCCTACGATCAGCGTGACGCCGAAGGGTTCATCAAGCTCAATGCGCTGCGGTTACGGTTGCTTGGACGCCGCGACGGGTAGCGACGCGGAACTGCGCGATCGCAAGCGCGGCGATCATCAGTGACGTTACGGGCAGCGCGAACAGCGCGAGCAGCAAGCCGATTTGCGGCGCGATGAAACCGAGCATGGCGAGCCCGCGGTCGAGCGGCGGACTGGCGCGGTCGACGATCACGATCCACGCGCCGATGCAGACGACGACGAGATCATAGTTGATCGAATAGGGCAGCACGAGGAATGTGCACGTCGCCAGCAGAAGCGCAAGGCGGTCGGTCGGCACGCGCCGCCATGCCGCGACCGACGCGAGCGCGATGCCGAGCGCTGCGAGCGACGCCTGCCCGACGATCGCCAGCGTCCACCCGCCACCGGCGTCGAGGATAGCGGTCGCGGCGGACGCCGACATCTTGCCGAAGAATGCGCCGTGCGCATCGATGACGCTCATTTGCTTGCCAGCCGCGCGGGTCAGAAACTCGTGCCATGCGCTCCAGCCGTAAATCATGCCGCTTGCGACGATCATCAGCACCGTGCTGGCGGCCGCAGCGATGATCGCCCGCCAATCGCGCCGGATCAACAGGATGAGGGGGATCAGGACGGCAAGCTGCGGCTTCATCGCGAACAGGCCGATGATCGCGCCCGCCACGACCGGCCGGTCATCGAGGCGGCGGAAGGCGAATAGGAAGGTCGCCCCGAATACGAAGCCGTAATTGCCGATCCAGATGTTGAGAAGTGCCGCCGGCGTCAGCAGCGCCAGCCAATATGGTCCGCCATTTTCGGGCCACCAGGGTTTTGCGGCCTGGACGAAGACCGCGCCGGTTCCGATCCACCACAGCGCCAGCGCGAGCGGATAGGGTAGATGCGAAAAGGCGCTGGCGATCGGAAAAGCGGGCGGCGGATAGGAAAAGACGTGGAGATCGAGCGGACCGAAAATGCCGCGCTGAAACTGCGAGAATGCTTCTGCTGTATAAAGCGTCGCATAGTCGCCTGAAGCGATCAGCTTGCCACCCGCCCAGACGTTGACGAAATCGCGTCCCCATAGTTCGGCATGGCGGACGATGCCGCCCTCGGTTCCGATCGCGTCGAGGACAATCGAGAAGAGCACGAACCAGCCGCCGACGATCCACGGCAGGTCGTGCAGTCGACGTGGCAATTCGGACGGCGGACGGATCATGGCCGCCCGGTCCCTACCAGCAATCTGTTAATCAAATCTGCGGCGGAATTAACTATCTTTTAGGTAGTCGCGACGCATTCGGGGGGCGGACCAGTATGACCCCGGGGGAACAAGCGTGAGCAAAAGGCACGGCAATGCCGTTGACGTGGCGATCATTGGGGCGGGCCCCGCCGGGCTGACTGCGGCCTATCTGCTGTCCAAGCAGGGCCTTTCGGTCACGGTCATCGAGAAAGATCCGGTCTACGTCGGCGGGATCAGCCGGACGGTCGAGCACGAAGGCTTCCGCTTCGACATCGGCGGGCATCGCTTTTTCTCGAAATCGCAGGAAGTCGTGGCGCTGTGGAACGAGATCCTTCCCGACGACTTCATCCAGCGACCGCGGATGAGCCGCATCTACTACGAAGGCAAATTCTACAGCTATCCGCTGCGCGCGTTCGAAGCGCTCGGCAATCTCGGCATCATCCGATCGACCTTGTGCATGCTGAGCTTTGCCAAGGCGAAGGCATTTCCGAACAAGAGCGTCAAGAGTTTCGAAGACTGGACGATCAACCAGTTCGGCCACAAACTCTATTCGATTTTTTTCAAGACCTACACCGAAAAGGTCTGGGGCATGCCGTGCGACGAGATGTCCGCCGACTGGGCGGCGCAGCGCATCAAGGGGCTGAGCTTGGGAGCGGCGGTCATCGACGGGCTGAAGCGCTCGCTCGGGCTCAATAAGCGCCCCAACGACGGCATGGCGACCAAGACCCTCCTCGAGACCTTCCGCTATCCGCGTCAGGGCCCCGGCATGATGTGGGACGCCGCGCGCGACAAGGTGCTGGCGATGGGCAATCACGTCGACATGGGCACGTCGCTCAAGCAGTTGCGCTTCGATGACGCCACACAGCGCTGGAACATGCAGGTGACCGACACCGACGGCGCGGTCCGCACGATCAACGCCGCGCACGTCATTTCGTCGGCGGCGATGCGCGAGCTGGCGGGGCGCATCTATCCGTTGCCAGCGACGCTGCCGAGTGCGCTGAACCTCAACTACCGCGACTTCCTGACCGTCGCGCTGATGATCAAATCCGATGACCTCTTCCCCGACAACTGGATTTACATCCATGATTCGAAGGTAAAGGTCGGCCGCGTCCAGAATTTCCGTAGCTGGTCGCCCGAAATGGTGCCCGATCCCGAACTCGCCTGCGTCGGCCTCGAATATTTCTGCTTCGAAGGCGATGGACTATGGTCGATGAGCGACGACGATCTCGTCGCGCTGGCCACGAAGGAAATGGCGATCCTCGGCCTGTGCGATCCCGCGACCGTCGTCGGCGGCGCGGTTGTGCGCCAGGAGAAAGCCTATCCGGTCTACGACGAAAGCTATCGCGCCAATGTCGAGGCGATGCGGGCCGAACTCGAAGCCGCCTATCCGACGCTGCACATGGTCGGCCGCAACGGCATGCATCGTTACAATAATCAGGATCATGCGATGATGACCGCGATGCTGACGGTGAAGAATATCGTCGCGGGCAGACGGGTCTATGATATCTGGAACGTCAACGAAGACGCCGAATATCACGAGAGCGGCGACGAAGGCGAGAAGGCGGCGCTGGCAAGCGTGCGACAGGTACCCGCGCGTCTGAAGGCGGCCTAGATCGTGCTGAGCCGGTTTGGTGCACTCGCATCGTCGGTGCCGCCCTATGCCCGTTACATCGCGGTCAGCGGCGCGGCACTGGCGATCGACATGGGCGTCTTCCTGATGCTGATCGAAGTCGGGATGACGCCGGCGATCGCGTCGGGGCTGAGCTATCTGGTCGGGATGATCGCGCACTGGTTCCTGTCAAGCCGTCTCGTATTCGGGGCGTATCTTGCCCAAGCGGGGGCGGGGCGCGGCAAGCAGCAGGGGCTGTTCTTTGCATCGGCGATCGCCGGCCTTTCGATCACGATGGCGATCGTCGGGCTTGGCGATGGTTTCGGGCTTGACCCGCGACTGGCAAAGCTGCTCGCGGTCGCGGTGAGCTTCAACGCGACATATCTGATGCGCCGAAAAATCGTTTTCGCTTAGATGCCGGCGCGCCGCTTTCCGTGGGGGCTGCTTGCGCTGCTGTGGCTGGCAGGGTCGATCGCGCTGACCTGGTTCTTCTGGACCATGGCGATGACGCAGAATTTCGACGACCCCGATGATTTTCTGCGGATGCTGCAGGTGCGCGACTTTGTCGCCGGGCAAAGCTGGTTCGACTTGACGCAATATCGCATGGCACCCCCCGCCGGGCTGCCGATGCACTGGTCGCGGCTGGTCGATATCCCGATCCTCGCCGTGCTGTTGCCCCTGAAGCCGCTCGTCGGACAGCATCTGGCCGAAATCGCCGCGACGGTCGTCGCGCCGTCGCTGACGCTGCTGACGCTGATGGCGGCGATGGTCGCGATCAGCCGGCGGCTGTTCGGGCCCGACACGGCCACGACGATCCTTGCCGCGCTGCTGCCGATGTCGGCTCCGGCGGTATTCCTTCAGATCCACCCCGCGCGGATCGATCATCATGGCTGGCAGATCGCGCTCGCCGCGGTGGCGATCGCAGCGCTGCTCGGGCGCGACGCGCGAAGGTCGGGAATCGGCGCGGGTGTCGCGCTCGCGCTCTACCTCAATATTTCGATCGAGGGCGCGCCGTTTGCTGTCGCCGCGATCGGCGCGGTCGGCCTGCTCTGGGCGATCGGGCGTGACGACGCGCAACGGCTGACGTCGACGCTCGGCGCGCTGGTGGCGACGACGTTGGTTGCCACGCTGCTGACCGCGCCTGCCTATCGATGGACCGAGGGGCTATGCGACGCGGTGATGCCGTCGCACATCTTCGCGATGGGCGTTGCGGCGGCGGGGACGGCGCTAGTGGCGAGGACCGGGGCGCAGCGCGGCCGCGTCGCGCGCTTTGCCGGACTGGGCCTTGTCCTTGTGCTGACGATCGCCGCGTTCGGGATCACAGCACCCAATTGCCTCGGCAGCCCGTTCGGTTCGATGGACCCGGTGGTGCGGACGTTCTGGTATGAAAATGTTCCCGAAGGCATGCCGTTCTGGCGGCAAGACCGGGTCGCGGCGGCGTCGATGATCGCGTTTCCGATTGTCGGCCTGATCGGAACCGGGATCGGCTGGTGGCGCGCGACGTCGCCCGAAACGCAGCGCCGCTGGACGATAATGCTCGTGATCCTCGTCTTCACGTTCGTCACCGGTGCGCTCGTCCGGCGCGCCGCCGCCGTCACCCACGTTGTCGCCGTGCCGGGCGCGATGGTGCTGATCGGCATCGTCGTTGCGCACGCAGAGGCGCGCCTTCCTTCGCTCGCCAAGGCGCTGGCGATGGCGGGCGCAGTGCTCGGCTTTTCACCGCTTATGCCGATCGTCGCGGCCGCATCGGTCACGCCTGTTCCCAAGCAGGCGCGGCAAGCGCGGCCGATCGCCGACCCGAGTTGCGAGCGGCTCTGCGCACTGCGCAAGCTGGCGCAGCGGCGATCCGAAACGATCCTGACGGGGATCGACCTTGGCCCGATCGTGCTCGCGAACACGCCGCACAGCATTTACGGCACCGGCTATCACCGCCTTCAGACGCCGTTGCGCGAAACGATCCAGTTCTTCGAAGGATCGCCCGACGCGGGCGCGGCGTTCATGCGGGTAAAGCGTTTCCGCCACATCCTGATCGCGCCGGGCTCTGCCGAAAATACGCTGTTCATCGAAAAGGCACCGCGCGGAATGATGGCGCGGCTGGTCAAAGGGCCGCTTCCCGACTGGCTGGTCGAAGAGCCGCTCGGCTCGCCTGCGCTGCGGCTGTTCCGCGTTCGCGACTGACGCGTGATTTGCAAGCGCGCCAATGGTGGTTATGGCGCGGACGTGGCGATGCAGCATGACCGGTGGTGGCATAGACGCGGCATCGTGCTGCTGCTTGCGCTTGCGGCGACGGTCCCGCTGCTGTGGCCGACTGTGCCGCCGCTGGTCGACCTGCCCGGCCACATGGGGCGCTTCCGCGTTCAACTTGATTATGCGACGTCGCCCGTCCTGCGCGACTATTACAGCTTTCACTGGAGCCTGATCGGCAATCTCGGCGTCGACCTGCTGGTCGTGCCCCTTTCGAAGCTGTTCGGTCTCGAACTGGCGACCAAGCTCATCGTCATCAGCATTCCTGCGCTCATGGTGGCGGGACTGCTATGGATCGCGCGCGAAGTGCATGGGGCAGTGCCACCGACGGCCTTCTTCGCGCTGCCGCTCGCGTACGGGCACCCGCTCGTCTTCGGCTTCGTCAATTTCGCGCTGGCGATGGCGCTCGCGCTGCTGGCGTTCGCGCTCTGGCTGCGGCTCGCGCGGCAGGGGCGGTTGCGACTGCGCGCGGCGCTTTTCGTCGTCATCGGCCCGCTGCTGTGGATCACGCATACGTTCGGCTGGGGGACACTTGGCATACTCGCCTTTTCGGCCGAACTGATCCGCCAGCACGACCGCAACCGATCATGGCCGCGCGCGATCTTCTGGACCGGAATCCATTGCCTGTCGCTGACGCCGCCGATCCTGCTCATGATCCTGTGGCGCGGCGGCGGACATGTCGAGGGACAGACGGCGGACTGGTTCAACTGGATTGCAAAAGTGCAGTGGTTATTGATGACGCTGCGTGACCGATGGAAGTATTGGGACGTCGCGTCTTTACTTCTGATCGGCCTGCTTCCGGTGCTCGCGGTCCTGTCTCGGGGCATGCAATTGTCGCGCAACCTGGCGGCGAGCGCGGCATTCCTGATGCTCGTCTTCGTGCTGTTGCCGCGCATCGTCTTCGGGTCGGCCTATGCCGACATGCGGCTGACACCCTATATGTTCGCGATCGCCGTCATCGCGATCCGCCCGACACCGCTCGCCAACGCGCGCGTCATGTCGGGCCTTGCGATCGCCGGACTGCTGTTCTTCGCGGCCCGCATCGGCGGCAATATGGTCAGTTTTTATCAATTCTCGCGCGTTCAGGACCGCGCACTCGGCGCGCTCGACCATGTGCCGATCGGCGCGCGCCTCGTCACCTTCGTTGGCGATCCCTGTGTCATGCCTTGGGGATTGAACCGCAACTGGCACCTTGCGGCGATGGCGACGGTAAGACGACACGCCTTTTCAAACGACCAGTGGGACATGGCAGGCGCCCAGCTGATACGGTCGACCAAGTTCGACGCCGGCTATTTCCGCAGCGATCCTTCGCAGGTCGTCGTCGGCGGACGCTGCCGCAACAAGTGGAAATCGCTCGACTGGTCGCTGGCGACGCTGCCGCGCGGCGCGTTCGACTATATCTGGCTGATCGAGCCGCCGGTCTTCGACCCGGCCGGGCTGCGCGGCACGACAAGGATTTGGGTTGACGGCAACAATGCCCTGTACCGGATCGATCGCCACGCTATGGCGCCGCCGTCATGACTGCGCTTTCGATCGTCATCCCCTGCTATAATGAAGAGGCGTGCCTCGACGAATTGCACGCGCGGGTGGCGGCGGTGGCGCGTGCGGTCGCCGGCGACGATCATGAAATCGTCCTGATCAACGACGGATCGAAGGACGGGACCTGGCGCGCGATGGAGCGGCTTGCGGCGGGCGATCCGTGCATCGTCGCGATCAACCTGTCGCGCAATCACGGGCATCAGCTGGCGCTGACCGCCGGACTCGATCTGGCGCGGGGCATGCGGATCCTGATCCTCGATGCCGACCTTCAGGACCCGCCCGAACTGCTTCCTGCGATGATCGAGACGATGGAGCGCGAAGCCGCCGACGTCGTCTATGCCGTGCGACGCGCCCGCGCTGGCGAAGGGTTCGCGAAAAAGGCGACGGCGGCGCTGTTCTACCGGACGCTGGCGCGGCTGACCGACACCGATATCCCGCTCGACACCGGCGATTTCCGTCTGCTCAGCCGCCGTGCGCTCGATGCGTTCCTGAGCCTGCCCGAACAGGCGCGCTTCATCCGCGGGATGGTCGCATGGATCGGCTTCAGGCAAGTGCCGTTCGCTTATGACCGGGCGGAGCGACACGCAGGCGAAACGCATTATCCGGTTGCCAAGATGATCGGCCTCGCCTTCGACGCGATCACCGGTTTCTCGACAGCGCCGTTGCGCTTTGCGAGCCATGCGGGCCTCGCGCTGACGGCCGCTTCGGTGCTGCTGCTCGCCTATATCGGCTTTGGCTGGCTGCGCGGGAATACCGTCGCAGGCTGGACGTCGCTGATGCTGGTCGTCGTGGGGCTCGGCGCGGTGCAGATGTTTGTGCTCGGCATGATCGGCGAGTATCTCGGGAGGCTATATATCGAGGCGAAGAAGCGCCCGCTCTACATCGTCGCCGAAGTCATCGGCACGCCGCGCGCGGGCTCACGCCTTGGTCACCGCGCCGAAGCGAGTGCGATCAGCGAGAGCCCCGGGGGCATCGGCACGCGCCCGACCAAATAGCGCTCGAGGCCGAAGATCGTGGTGAACAGGCGGTTGATCGGGGCGGGCGGCGGCGTGTCGTCACTGCCGGTGCGCCCTGTCACCTTCGCGGCCATCCGGTCGGCCACCGCCAACGGAAACAGCAGGCTGTTGAAGCTCTGGAGCAGGTCGAGCTTCAGCCCGGCTGCTTCAACCACGGTGCGCAGCGTGCGCTTGGTGTAGCGCCGGTGGTGGTGGCTCGCGGCATCGTGGCCCGTCCACATCCATGGATATTGTGGCACCGTCAGCAGGATCGTCCCGCCCGACCGCAGTCGCGCACGGATCGCGGCCAGCGCCGCCCGGTCGTCCTCGACATGCTCGAGCACGTCGAGCAGCGCGACAAGATCATATGCCCTCTCGGGCACTCCATCCAGATCCGGGAGCATCGCGTTGAGCACCGGGCGGTCGAACCGCTTCGTTGCAACGTCGCGCGCGTAGTCGTCGAGTTCGACAGCATCGACACGGCCGAAGCGCGCCAGCATCGCGAGGTTATGCCCCGTTCCGCATCCGATTTCGAGAATGTGCGCATCGGCGGGCGGCTTGATCCGGTCCGCGATCACTCGGGCAAGCACCTCGCGGCGTGCGACATACCACCAGTGGATCGAATCATGCTGCGCCATTCCGGCGTAGGTTTCCTGCTCCATCAGGCGAACACCCACTTGCGATAGATGACGAAGCAAATCGCTGGCGTAACGAAGATCATCGCGATGACCGGCGAACGGTCGTCCCAGCCGAAGCCATTCGTGAACAGCCATACGAACAGGCTGTTGAGCGCAAAGCTTATGCCCGAGGTCACGAAGAATTTGCCGCTCTGCCCCACCGAGGCGTCGCCGCTGCTCTCGCGAAAGCTGAAGCGTGCATGCATGAAATAGCCGAGCGCCATCGACACAAGGTAAGCGATGACGTTCGCGCCGAGTGGTGGCACCCGGCCCCAGCCAACCGCGACCAGATAGGCAGCGACGCCAAGCGCGGTGACGATGCCGCCCGTGATGGCATAGCGCACGATCTGGCCCAGCAGCGTGCGTTGATCATTGCTTAGCGGCAGTCGGTCTAACATGGGGTTCGCTTGGCAGGGGTGGCATCGCCCCTTAATGGCGCGGGTGGTTCAGGGGAAGCGTCGATGGACGGTGTCGAGAATGTCGCGCTCAAGCACTGGCGGCGCTGGATTTTCGTCATCTGGCTGCTTGCGTGTGTCGCGTTCATCGTCATGCGCTGGCAACCGATCCTGGGCTTCGCGCTTGGCGACACCGACGACAACATGCGCATGGCGCAGGTCCGCGCGCTTCTGAACGGGCAGGACTGGTACGACCTGCGCCAGCACAAGCTGAACCCGCCGGGCGGCTACAACATCCACTGGACCCGGCTCGTCGACGTGCCGATCGCGGCGCTCGAGCTCGTCATCCGACCGATGTTCGGAACCGTCGTCGCCGAAAAGGCGGCGGCGGCGATCGCGCCGCTGATCCCGCTCGGCGTGGCGATGTTCGCGATGGGCGTTGCGGTGCGGCGGCTGGTCGCGCCGGGCGCGTTTGCGGTCGCGGCGGGGCTGATGCTGTCGTGTCAGGTCGCGATGCTGATGTTCATGCCGCTGCGTGTCGATCATCACGGCTGGCAGCTGGCGATGCTCGTCATCACGATCGCCGGCCTTGCCGACACGAACGCGCGCCGCGGCGGCCTGACGATGGGGCTGTCGAGCGCGGCGTCGCTGACGATCGGCCTCGAGCTGATGCCGTTTCTTGCGATCTCGGGCGCGGCGGTGGTTCTCCACTGGATCTGGGAACGCGAGGAGGCGGCGCGGATGCGCAGCTACGGCGTGGCGCTGGCGCTCGGCTGTGCGCTCGGTTACGCGGGGTTCGCGTCGTGGGACAACAGCGTGCCGCGCTGCGACGTGCTGTCGCCGATCTGGCTGACGACGATGGTCGTCGCCGGCGCGCTCGCGGTCGCGCTGTCGTTCCTGTCGGAGCGGCAATCGCTGGTGCGTCTGGGCGCGGCTGGGCTTGGCGGGGCGTTGCTGGTCGCGGGCTTCGCCTATGCCTGGCCGCAGTGTCTCGACCGGCCCGAGCAGATCAGCGACGAACTCGTCGGCGTCTGGTTCAGCAACGTGCGCGAGGCGAAACCGCTTTATGCGCAGCCGTGGACGACGGTGGCGACGGTCATCTCGCTCCCTGTCGTCGGCGTCGTCGGAAGCCTCTGGGCGGCGTGGCGCGCGTGGGGGACGCGGCGGTTCGGATCGTGGGCGCCGGTCGCGTTCGTTTCGGTCGTGTCGCTCGCACTCGTGCTGTGGCAGACGCGGCAGGGCCCCGCGGCGCAGCTGATGGGCGTTCCCGGCGCGACGGCGCTCGCCTGGGTGGTCCTGCCGAAGCTTGCGAAACACCGGTCGATGTTCGTGCGGACGTTCGGCGTCGTCGGCGCGTTCCTGCTCATATCGGGTATTGCGACGGCGCTGGTCATCAGCAATGTGCCCGATAAGAAGACGCGCAAGCAGACCGCGAGCGATCGCGCGATCAACACCGCCAACGCGCGCTGCCCTACGTTGTCGGCGTTGCGTCCGGTCGCGCGCCTGCCCGCGACCACGATCTTCACCTTCGTCGACCTCGGCCCGCGGCTGATTACCGTCACGCACCACAGGGCGGTTGCGGGCCCCTATCACCGCAACGGCGACGCGATCCTCGACGTCCACCACGCGTTCGGTGGCCGCCCCGAGGAGGCGCGCGCGATCATGCTGCGGCACGGCGCGACGCTGCTGATGACGTGTCCGAACATGAACGAGGCGACCGTTCACCGTGCGCGGCACAAAAACGGATTCTATTCGCGGTTGGCGCGCGGGGAAACGTTCAGCTGGCTGACACCGGTACCGATGCCGAAGGGGTCGCCGCTGCTCGTGTGGGCGATTCGCTAGACTGAAAAGCTTGCTTTGATGCCGTCGATCACGAACTGCGCCGCGAGAGCGGCAAGAATGACGCCGAGGACGCGCGTGATCATCGCCTCGAGCTTGTAGCCGAGCAGCTTCATGATCGGCCCGGCGGCAAGGAGCGACAGCATCGTCAGCAGCAGGGTGAAGGCGAGCGCGCCAAGCACGATGCCGCGATCGGCCCAGTTGTCGACGCGCGAACAGAGCAGCATCGCGCTCGCGATCGATCCCGGACCGGCGATCATCGGGATGCCCATCGGAAAGATCGAGATATCGTCATGTTCCTGCGCCATGACGTCCTGCGCGCGATTTTCGCGACGTTCGGTGCGCTTTTCGAACACCATGTCGAGCGCGATCATGAACAGCATGATGCCGCCGGCGATGCGGAACGCGTCGAGGCTGACTCCAAGCGTTTTGAGGAACGGTTTGCCGCCGAGCGCAAAGGCAAAGAGGATCGCCGCCGCGACCAGCACCGATCGGATCGCCATTGCCCGCCGGTGCGCATTCGGCGCGCCCGAGGTCAGGCTCGCAAAGATCGGCGCGCAGCCCGGCGGATCGATGATGACGAAAAAAGTGACGAACGCCGAGATGAAGAGCGCGGTCATTTGATGCCGATGGTTTCATAGGCGACCAGCCTCCACCCGTCCTTGCCGCGCCATTGCCATAGGCGAAGGTCATGCGCGCCCAACTCGCCGCCGATCAGAGCGCGCGCGGCCCACGCGAGCGTCCAGTCGTCCGAATGGCCCGATGCCAGCGCCTCGCCGAACCGCGTCGTCGGCAAAGCGGCAGGGCCGCGTGCGGGCATCGCGTTTTCGACCTGCACGATGACGTCGGCCGCGGCGTTGGCGGCGAAAGCGGCGGCACCCTCTGTCCCGGCCTTCGCGGCGACGTCGGCGGCAAGGCGGTCGTAAGCGACGCCCCGCGCGAGCGCCGACGATGCCGTCGACGTTCCCTCACATGACGTCGCGATCACGGCAGGCCTTTCGCCTGCCGCGACAAGCCGGGGCGTGTTGCGGCCATGATCGAGCCGCCAGCGATAGCCATCGGGCGTGCGGCGCCAGATCGTCGAATAGGTGCCGATGCCGGCCGATGCCGCGCGTACCCAAGGCCCGGTCGAAAAGCCAAGCGTTCCGTCGCATGACACCGCGATCGTCGCAGGCCACCACATCACCGGGACGGCGGGCTCTTTTGCGCTCGCCAATGCTTTGCTGGCCAGCTGGACATCGGGGACGAACATCAGCGCGTCGGACGCCGCCAGCGCTCGAAACGCGCTCCACTGACCCTGCGTCTGCGCCGCGCGCGCGAAGCGCCGCTCGACCGCGATCACGGCGTCTTCGTTCGACTCGAACAGGACTGGCGGCGCGGGTTTTATGGGAACCGTGGGCGCGGCCGTGGCGGCGGCGAATAACAAAATCATCATAGTCCGGCTCGCTGGCGGCGCTGCGCCGAGGTCAGCGTATTCTGGAGCAGGCATGCGATCGTCATCGGGCCGACGCCACCCGGCACGGGGGTGATCGCACCAGCGATCTGAGACGCTTCGGCAAAAGCGACATCGCCGACCAGTTTGCCGTCGACGCGGTTGATCCCGACGTCGATGACTGTCGCGCCCGCCTTGATCCAGTCGCCGCGCACCATCTCGGCCCGCCCGACGGCGGCCACGACGATGTCGGCGCGGCGCACCACATCGGGCAAATCCTTCGTCTTCGAATGCGCGACCGTGACCGTGCAGCTTTCGGCCGTAAGCAACTGCGCCATCGGCTTGCCGACGATGTTCGAGCGCCCCATAACGACCGCATCGAGCCCCGCCAGATCAACGCGCACGTGTTTCAGCAGCATCAGACAACCGAGCGGCGTGCACGGCACGAAGCCATGCAGCCCCGTCGCCAGGCGTCCGACATTTTCGGGATGGAATCCGTCGACGTCCTTGTCGGGATCGATCGTCGCGATGATGACATTGGCGTCGATGTGATCGGGCAGCGGCAGCTGAACGAGGATGCCGTCGATTGCCGGATCCGCGTTAAGCGATTTGACCAGGGCGACGAGATCGGCCTGCGCCGTGCCGGCGGGCAGGCGGTGTTCGAAGCTCGCCATGCCCGCCTCCCGACACGCGCGGTCCTTCGACCGGACATAGACCGCGCTTGCCGGATCATCGCCGACCAGCACGACGGCGAGACCGGGCGCGCGTGACAGCTGCGCCACGGCTTCGGCAATCCGTCCGCGCAGGGCTGCGGCGAACGCTTTGCCGTCGATGAGCGCAGCAGTCATTTCAGATGACGGACGTCAGCATGTTCGGCAGGATCACGTTCGTCAGAATATACAGAACCAGCAAGACCACCATCGGCGACAGGTCGAGCGCGCCGAAATCGGGCATGATGCGGCGGATCGGGCGGTAAAGCGGTTCGGTCATCCGATCGAGTGCCTGCCAGATCGAGCGCACGAGGTCATTGTGCGTGTTGATGACGTTGAACGCGATCAGCCATGACAGGATTGCCTGGACGACGATGATCCACCAGACGACGTTCAACAGGATGTAAAGTATTTGAATGATCGAGACCATGTCGGACTTTCGGGGTTGGGGGTCGGCCCTTGCTGTCGCTGCAGATAGCGACGCAGGCTCCGAGCGGCAACTAGGCGCGGACCAGTGTTCCTGCGCCCTTGGCGGTGAAAATCTCGACGAGCATCGCATGCGGTACGCGTCCGTCGAGAATGACCGCCGCGCCGACGCCGCTTTCGACGGCGTGGATGCAGGTCTCGAGCTTCGGGATCATGCCCCCGGTCACCGTGCCGTCGGCGTGCAGCGTGGCGATCTGTGCAGGGTCGAGATCGGTCAGAAGGTTGCCCGCTTTGTCGAGCACGCCCGCGACGTCGGTCAAGAGGAACAGCCGCGTCGCGCCCAGCGCCGCCGCGATCGCGCCCGCCATCGTGTCGGCGTTGATGTTGTAGGTATGGCCGTCGGTGCCCACGCCGATCGGCGCGACGACGGGGATCATGCCCGCCGCCGACAGCGTGTCGATGACCGTGCGATCGACCGCGCTCGGCTCGCCGACAAAGCCGAGATCGACCGCACGTTCGATGTTGCTGTCGGGATCGCGCGTGGTCCGCGAGACCTTTTCAGCGGTGACGAAGCCGCCGTCCTTACCTGAGATTCCGACCGCCCTGCCGCCCGCCTGCGCGATCCAGCCGACCAGTTCCTTGTTGATTGCGCCCGACAGGACCATCTCGGCGACTTTGGCGGTCTCGGCGTCGGTGACGCGCAGGCCATCGACAAAGCTGCTCTCGACCCCGAGCTTTTTTAGCATCGCGCCGATCTGCGGTCCACCGCCATGCACGACGACGGGGTTGATGCCGACCGCCTTCAGCAGCACGATATCCTGGGCGAAATCCTGCGCGGCCTGCGGCGACCCCATCGCATGCCCGCCGTATTTCACGACGAAGGTCTGCCCCGCATAGCGCTGCATGTACGGCAGCGCCTCGACGAGGACTTCGGCCTTTGCCAGGATCGACTTGTCGGGATCGTGACGGCTCATCGCAGGGGTTCCGGCGCGTCGAGCGTCCTGCCGATGCGCACGACGAGTCCGATCACCAGCGGCACCATCACCGCAGACAAGATGATTTTCGCCATCATCTGGCCGAGCATCAAGTCGATGATCGGGCGGACGCCGTAGAATGAAACCGTGATGAAGATAAGCGTATCGACGATCTGCGACAAAGCGGCAGCGATAAAGCCGCGCAGGCTTGCGAACGCGCCGGTCGCGCGCTTCAGCCGCTCAAACAGCCATACGTTCAGCGTCACCGACACGCCGTACGCCAGAATGCCCGCCGCCATCATCCGCCCGCTTTGCCCGACGACGATCGGAAACGCGGCCTTGGCCGGTTCGTACATCCCCGGGTCGGTCGGCAGTTCGAGCACGAGTACGGCAAACAGGATCGCGATGCCCAGCGGAACGAAGCCATAGCGAACCATCCGGTCGGCGACGGCACGTCCGTGCAATTCGGCGACGGCACTCGACACCGCAATCAGGGTGAGGAAGGGAAATATCCCGGCCTCGACAGCCAGCGGCCCCAGCGCGACCTGCTTTGCGCCCAGGAATCCGCCAAGCGGCACCATGCCGCCATAGAAAATCGCGAACAACAGAAGCGAGCGGGGAAATGCGATTGGGGAAGCAGGGCCGGATGCGTTCATCCGACCCCGCTAGTGCATTTGCAGGACGGCCTCAACGGAACGAATTACATCGCTTTCAGCATGTCGAGGTGCATCTGGACTTTCGGTGCGGTGTCGGCGGCGAACGCCTTCAGCGCAACATCCGTCCCGCCCGACGCGTAGCCGCTGTGCAGCGCCAGCGCCTTTTCGTGCGCGGCGGTCTGCTGCGTCTTGTATAGCGTGTCGAACGCGTCGCCATTGGCCGCGGTCAGCGCGTCGATATCAGCCTTGTGCTCGACGTCGAGCGCAGCGGGCGGGGTCGCGGTGACCTTGTCCTTGGCGATCGCGGCTTTCAGGCCCTTTGTCGTCGCAGTGTGCGCGTCGATCATCGACTGGGCGAACTTCTTTACCGCGGGCGAAGACGCTTGCGTCAGGGCAAGCTTGCTCGACGCGATCTCGTACATGTCGCCCATCGCAGCTTTGGTGACGAATTCGGGCGTCGCGACCGGCATTGCGGCTGCATCACCCATATTGCCCGTCGAAGCGTCGGCAACGTCGTTTGCCGGGACCGTCACGTCGCCAGTGCTCGTCATGCTGTTCGAAGCGTCGACCGTCGCAGCCTTCTGTCCGCACGCTGCGAGGGCGAGCGGGGCAAACATCATCATCGTCATCGTTCGCATAAGTTTCTCCTTTTGCGGCCAGAACCCGTAATGAGGCCTGTTGTTCCCGATCGATGGCGCCGGGAACATTGTCTTGCGATCCGAATTAAGCGGTGGTTGAGGCCACGCGGGGGACACGGTTCATGGCAGCACGACCTTATTGGCAAGGGCAGATCCGGCTCGCGCTGGTCTCGATCCCGGTGCAGATCTTCACCGCGACGCGCAGCGGATCGAGCGTCGCCTTCAATCAGATTCACAAGCCGTCGGGCAAGCGCATCAAATATGAAAAGACCGTGCCCGGGATCGGGGCGGTCGACGCGGACGACATCGTCAAGGGGTTCGAATATTCGAAAGGGTCGTACGTCCTCCTCGAAGACGAAGAGCTCGACAAGGTGCGGCTCGAATCGAAAAAGACGCTCGAGCTGACGCAGTTCGTCGACAGCAACGAAATCGACGCGCTCTACTATGAGAAACCCTATTTCGTCGTGCCCGCCGACGACCTCGCCGAGGAAGCGTTCATCGTGCTGCGCGAGGCGCTGCGGCGGACCAAGAAGGTCGGGCTCGGTCAGCTTGCCATGCGCGGGCGCGAATATATCGTCGCGATCAAGCCGTGCGGGCGCGGCATGATGATGGAGACGCTGCGCTATGCCGACGAGCTCAACAAGGCGGGTGCCTATTTCCACGACATCCCCGACGCCAAGCCCGACGACGAGCTGCTCGATCTCGCCGAAACGCTGATCACCAAGAAGACGTCGCCGTTCGCCGCGGACAAGTTCCACGACCATTATATCGAGGCGCTGAAGGAACTGGTCGAGCGCAAGCTGAAGTCGAAGGACGGCACGATCGAGACCGAGGAAGAGGATGCGCCCAAGAAGGGCGGGAGCAACGTCATCGACCTGATGGCGGCGCTCAAGAAATCGATCGAGAAGCCGGGTGCTGCCGATAGCAAAGCTGCCGCGAAGGCACCGGCAAAGAAGGCGGCGAAAAAGCGTGCCGCCTGACGCGCTCGAGAAATACAACGCGAAACGCGATTTCGCGAAGACTGCCGAGCCTGCAGGCAAGGTCGTAAAGGGCAAGGGCAATCGTTTCATCGTCCAGAAGCACGACGCGAGCCGCCTGCACTGGGATTTCCGGCTCGAGGTCGACGGCGTCCTGAAGAGTTGGGCCGTGACGCGCGGGCCGAGCGCGAACCCCGACGACAAGCGGCTCGCGGTCAGGACCGAAGACCATCCGCTCAGCTACGCCGACTTCGAAGGCACGATCCCCAAGGGAGAATATGGCGGCGGCACGGTGATGCTGTGGGACAATGGGACGTGGGCCCCGATCGCGGGGAAGACTGCCGACACGCTGAACGAGGGTCATTTGCACTTCACGCTCGACGGGCAGCGGATGAAGGGCGAGTGGATGCTCATCCGCCTGAAACCGCGCGGCAAGGAACGCGGTGAGAACTGGCTGCTGCGCAAGGTCGGCGACGATTTCGCCGGCGGCAGCGACGACCTTGTCGAGCAGGCGGTGACGAGCGTCACGACCGGGCGGACGATGGACGAAATCGCAGCCGGCGTTACGCCACCCGCGAAGCTCAAAGTCGGCAAGGCCAAAATGCCTGCATTCCGCGCCCCGCAGCTGGCGACGTTGGTCGACAGCGTGCCGAGCGGCAACAGCTGGCTGCACGAGGTCAAATATGACGGCTATCGCGCGCTCGTCGCGGTGGCAGGCGGCAAGGCGAAGGTCTTTACGCGCACCGGCCTCGACTGGACCGAGAAATTTCCCGAAATTGAAAAAGCCGCGGCCGCGCTCGACGTCGGCAGTGCACTGATCGACGGGGAAATCTGCGCGCTCGATGCCAAAGGGCGGCCCGACTTCTCGACGCTGCGCACCGCGATCAAGGACAGCGGGAGTACGGGCCTCACCATGTTCGCGTTCGATCTGCTCGAGCTCGAGGGCAGGGACCTGACGTCGTTGCCCAACATCGAGCGCAAGGAGAATCTGCGCGGCGTCCTTGCGGGGCAGACCGACATCGTCTTTGCCGAACATATCGTCGGGGGCGGCGATGCGCTGTTCGAAACGATGTGCCGAGAAGGCTATGAGGGCATCATCGCCAAGCGCGCCGACGCGACCTATTCGGGCAAGCGCACACCTGCGTGGCTGAAGATCAAATGTACCAAGCGGCAGGAGTTCGTGATCGTCGGCTGGAGCGCGAGCGAGGCGCGGACGCGCGGTTTCAAATCGCTGCTGCTCGCGCTGAACGAAGACGGCGCGTTACGTTATGCGGGTAAGGTCGGGACCGGGTTCGACAGCGACCTGCTGATTTCGCTACGCGCAAAGTTCGACACGATCGCGGTGGACAAGGCCTCGGTCACCGTCCCGCGCGAAGCGGCGCGCGGCGCGCATTGGGTAAAGCCCGAGCTGGTCGCCGAGGTCGCGTTCGCCGAATTCACCGCCGACAATGTCGTCCGCCACGCAAGCTTCATCGGCCTGCGCGCTGACAAGCCCGCCAAGGCCGTGGTCGCCGAGACACCGGTTGCGCCACCGGTCGCCGAGGATGGCGTCAAGATCACCAATCCGGACCGGGTCATCTTTCCCGGCGACGGGTTCACCAAGGGTGAACTGGCGGATTATTATCGCAACATCGGCGCGGTCATGCTGCCCTGGGTCGCGCGCCGCCCGATCAGCCTCGTCCGCTGTCCGCAAGGTCGCGCAAAGGCCTGCTTTTTTCAAAAGCACGATGCCGGCAGCTTCGGCGATACCGTCCACAAGGTTCCGATCCGCGAAAAGGATGGATCGAGCGAGGACTATCTCTCGATCGACACGATCGCCGGGCTTGTCGCTTGCGTGCAGATGGGCACGATTGAGTTTCACGGCTGGGGATCGCGCAGCGACGATGTTGAGCGGCCCGACCGGCTGGTGATCGACCTCGACCCCGACGAGGGCTTGGGCTTCGACGCGGTGAAGGCGGCAGCGGTCGATATCAAGACGCATCTCGCCGATCTCGGGCTGGTCTCGTTCGCAATGCTTTCGGGTGGCAAGGGGATTCACGTCGTCGTGCCGCTGCGCCCCGACGCGCAATGGCCTGCCGTCAAGGATTTCGCCGACCGCTTCGCGCGCGCGCTCGCAACCGCCGAACCCGATCGTTTCGTGGCGACGATGTCGAAAGCGAAGCGCAAGGGACGCATCTTCATCGACTGGCTGCGCAATCAGCGCGGCAGCACCGCCGTGCTTCCCTATGTCGTGCGCGCGCGGCTCGGCGCACCCGTCGCGGCACCCGTGACGTGGGAGGAATTGCGCGACATCGATGCGCCCGCCCGCTTCACGATCCGCGACGCTGCAAAATTGATCGAGCGTGCAACATCGCCTGATTTGGCCGGTTGGGGAACCGCCGATCAGGCACTTCCCGACCTTTGAGGACCATAGAATGCTGAACGAGATCGCGGGCTATGTCGCGCCCGTCGCGACGATGATCGCAGCGTGCATGACCGCGGCCAACCTGGGTCCGCGCGTAACCGGTTGGGGGTTCGTCGTGTTCACCGTCGGATCGCTTGCATGGAGCACCGTTGCCATCGCGAGCGGACAGCAGAACCTGTTGCTGACGAACGGCTTCCTGACGCTCGTCAACGCGGTCGGCATCTGGCGCTGGCTGGGGCGCATCGCGCGCTTCGACGACGGGGCAAAGGCTGCGGAAGAGAAGAGCAAGGATGCGGCGACGCCGACGCTGATCAACGTCGGGTCGATCGAGGGGCGGGCGATTTGCGCCGACGGAAAAAAGATCGGTGCCGCAGTCGGCGTGATGGCGGCCGAGGACAGCGGCAAGATCGCTTACATCGTTGCGGGGCTCGGCGGGCTCGGCGGCATCGGTGAGCGGCTCGTTGCATTCCCGTGGACCTGTCTTGATCGCGAAGACGACAGACTGATCGTTCGTCTCGACGCCAAGGCGATCGCCGATCTGCCCGATCTCGACCCGACCGACTGGCCCGAACATCATCACCCGGCACCGGTATTTTAGTTTCGAACGCATGGATCGAATCGTGCGCGACGCGGTTGCAACGCCGACCCGCCAAGAGAGACAAGCTCGATGAAAGATCAATCGTCCTCCGCGCAAGACGACGCGCCCCTCACCACGTCCAAAGACGATGATGCGGTCGCGAAAATCGGCGACCGCGTTCCGCAAGCGCACGGCGATAGCCTGAGCGGAACGACCGTCACGATCAACCGTCCGCGCGCCGAGCTGTTCGCCTACTGGCGCGATTTTTCCAACCTCGCCACGTTCATGGACAATGTCGAGCGCATCGACGTGCACGATGCCGCGACGTCGCACTGGGTTGTCCGCGCACCCGCCGGCAAGACCGTCGACTGGGACGCGACGATCACCGACGAGCGCGACGGCGAATTTATCGCCTGGACCTCGACCGGCGACGCCGACGTGCCTAACAGCGGGCGGGTCGACTTTCGCGAGGCGACGGGCGGCCGCGGGACGGCGGTAACCGCGACGATCATCTACGATCCACCCGCCGGCGTCGTCGGCAAGGTCATCGCCAAGATGTTTCAGCGCGAACCCGCGATCCAGGCGCGGCGCGACCTGCGGCGCTTCAAGCAGCTGATGGAAACCGGCGAGATCGCGACGTCGTCATGGACGCGCGCGCAACTGATGCAAGAAAAGGACTGAACGATGCGCGCACTTACGTGGCACGGTAAGCACGACGTTCGCGTCGACACGCACCCCGATCCCGAAATCCTCAACCCGCGCGATGCGATCATCAAGATCACGTCGACGGCGATCTGCGGCTCGGACCTCCACCTTTACGACGGGTATATCCCGACGATGAAGGCGGGCGATATCCTCGGCCATGAGAATATGGGCGAAGTTGTCGAGGTCGGCCCCAAAAGCACGCTGAAAAAGGGCGACCGCGTCGTCGTTCCATTCACCATCGCCTGCGGCCAGTGCTTCCATTGCGGCAAGCAGCAATATGCGGCGTGCGATAACGGCAACCCGGCCGACAATCAGGACATCGGCGAGACACTTTATGGCCAGCCGATGGCGGGGCTATTCGGCTACAGCCATCTGACCGGCGGTTATGCAGGCGGGCAGGCGGAATATTTGCGCGTGCCCTTCTCCGACGTCGGACCGATCGTCATCCCAGACGGCATTCCCGATGACGACGTGCTGTTCCTTTCAGATGTTCTGCCCACCGGATGGATGGCGGCCGAAAACGCGCAGATCGAGCCGGGCGATACGGTCGCGGTTCTCGGCTGTGGCCCCGTCGGGCTGTTCGCGGTCCAGTCGGCGTTCCTGATGGGTGCCGAGCGTGTGATCGCGGTCGATCATTTCCCGCACCGGCTCGAACTTGCGAAAAAATTCGGTGCCGAGACGATCAATTACGAACATACCAAGGTGCACGATGCGCTGATCGAGATGACCGGCGGCATCGGCCCCGATGCGGTGATCGACTGCGTCGGACTGGAAGCGCACGGCTTCTTCGTCGACAATGTCGTCGATCAGGTGAAGGCGTCGCTGTTCCTCGGCACCGACCGCACGCATTCGATCCGCCAGGCGATCGTCGCCTGTCGCAAGGGCGGACGCGTGTCGATGCCCGCGGTCTATGGTGGCATCGTCGACAAGTTTCCGCTGGGCGCGTTCATGGAAAAGGGGCTCCAGCTCAAGACCGGGCAGACCAACGTCCAGCGTTATCTGCCCGCGCTGCTTGCCGCGATCATCGACAAGCAGATCGATACGACCTTCCTGATCAGCCACCGCATGAGCCTCGAGGATGCGCCCAAGGGCTACAGGCTGTTCCACGACAACCAGAACGAAACGACCAAGATCGTGCTCAAGCCCGGTCTGGCCAAGGAAATGGAGCACGCCGCATGATCGACCGTCCTTTTGCCGTCATCACCGGTGCTTCGACCGGAATCGGATTCGAGCTCGCGAGCATCGCCGCCGAAGCCGGTTATGACCTCGCCGTCGTTGCCAACGAACCGCTGATCGATGCGGCCGCCGCCGATTTCCGCCAGCACGGGATCGACGTCATTTCGGTCGAAGCCGACCTGTCGACCACTGACGGCGTCGACCGCCTGCTCGAAGCCACCGGGGGCCGCAAGATCGACGTGCTGTGCGCCAATGCCGGCGCGGGACATGGCCACGCCTTTCTCGACCAGACGTTCGAGCAGATTCGCACGACGATCGACACCAATGTGACGGGCACGCTCTATCTGCTGCACAAGGTGCTCGCCGACATGGTTGCGCGCGGTGACGGCAAGGTCCTCGTGACCGGATCGATCGCGGGTTATGTGCCCGGCGCGTTCAACGCGACCTATAACGCGACCAAGGCGTTCATCGACAATTTCACTGATGCGATCCGCAACGAATTGCTCGATCACGAAGGCGTGACCGTCACGACGCTGATGCCGGGCGCGACCGAAACCGAATTCTTCGCGCGCGCCGACATGCTCGATACCAAAGTCGGACAGGCTGACAAGGCCGACCCGGCAAAGGTCGCGCGCGATGGCTGGGATGCCATGATCGCCGGTGATGCAACGATCGTCTCGGGGTTCATGAACAAGCTGATGGTGAAGGCAGCGGGAATCGCGCCGCCTGCGATCATGGCGGCGCAACATCGTAAAATGGCCGAGCCCGGCGGCGCGAACGAAGATTGATATTTTTCGGGACGTGATTATTGTGCAGTGCAGCAACAAACTCGGCGCGTGATAGTTAAATCTGCGTCGGCTATTGCCGCGGGGCGAATGTCATGAAATTTGAAGTGCCAGGCCTGTCGGAGCGCTTGGGCCAGAGGCAGAGCGAGCGGCCGACGCTGCACAGCTTTTCCTTCACGCCAAATCCAGGCGTGCTGGTCGCAAAAAAGTTCGTACCCGAACGTCTTGCGCCCGGCGCGGCGCTCGTGGTCGTTCTCCACGGTTGTACGCAGACCCCCGAGGGCTATGACCGTGGGACAGGCTGGATCCATCTTGCCGCCCGTCACGGCTTCGTGGTGCTCTACCCAGAGCAGCAGCGGAGCAACAACGGTAACCTGTGCTTCAACTGGTTCGAGCCGGGCGACATGCGACGCGATGCAGGAGAACCGGCTTCGATCAAAGCGATGATCGATGCGATGATTGCCGATCATGCGATCGACCCGGCGCGGGTATTCATTACCGGCCTGTCGGCAGGCGGCGCGATGGCGGGCGTGATGCTCGCGACCTATCCGGAAGTCTTTGCCGGCGGGGGACTGATCGCGGGTCTCCCCTATGCATCCGCCCAGTCGATGCCTGCCGCGCTGACAAGAATGCGCGGTCGTGGACGTGAAACGAGCACCCAGCTGGGCGATCTCGTTCGGGGCGCGTCGAATCATTCGGGACGCTGGCCGACGGTATCGGTATGGCATGGATCGGCCGACGCGACCGTTCATTCCTCGAACGCCGACGCGACCGTCGAGCAATGGCGCTCCGTGCACGGTCTTGGCGATACGCCCGCGCTGTTCGAGACCGTCGACGGCTACCCGCGCAGCCGCTGGCGCGACGACGAGGGACGGGTCTGCGTCGAAGAATATCAGGTGACCGGCATGGGGCACGGGACGCCGCTCGATCCTTCCAGTGCCAATCGCGAGCAGGCGGGGGCCTTCCTGCTCAGCGTCGGCATTTCCTCAACCCGGCATCTTGCGCGATCGTGGGGTATCATCGATCCGTCTGTCGACAGTGCTGCCGACCGTGCCGCGCCCCGACCCGGCCGCGAAGAATCGCCTCTGCCACGCGCGGCAGCGACGACCGGGGTTCATGCGGTCATCGAGAATGCACTTCGCTCGGCGGGGCTGATGCGCTGAGCGCGAGCCGTCGGAGCGTCTCGCCGTCGCGTTCGCGCAGCCAGTTGTGCGCTTTGGTGGCGGCGATCGCGCCGTGCCCCATCGCCACGCTGATCTGGTCGAGGCCATCGACAATGTCGCCCGCACAATAAAGTCCCGCAACGTTCGTCGCAAACGGCGCGTTCATGCTGACCTTGCCGCCTTCGTCGACCTCCACGCCGAGCGCTGCCGCCAGTTCGGAGCGCGGCTGTGACCCGAGCGCGGCGTAGATCACGTCGAACGACAAGGGCTCGGGGCGGTCGGCGACGAACACGTCCATGCGCGTCTCGTGCGCGTCGAGGCGGACCATCGGCGTGGTGACGACCGTTACGCCTGCTTCGTCGAGCGCGTCGAGCTGCGCGCGCGTCAGATCCGGATAGCTCTGCGGAACCAGCGTGACGTCTTCCGAGAAGGTGCGCAAGAATATCGCCTCGGCCGCGCCTTGCGCATCGCAGCCGATGATGCCGATCGCGGTATCGATATGTTCGTGCCCGTCGCAGATCGGGCAGTAGCGGAGGATGCCGTTGTCGATCGCCGCCTGATGCACGTCATGGTCGAGCGGCACCTGGTTCAGCACGACGCCGGTCGCGAGCAGGAGCGTGCGCGCGGTCCAGGCTTCGCCCTGCGTCGACCGCAGCGTGAAGCCTTCGTCGCTTCGCTCGGCGGTCTTGACCTCGGCAATGGCGAACTGAACGTCGAATTCGGCGGCGTGCTCGGCCATCCGGTCGATCAGGTCGGTGCCGCAGATGCCGTGCGGGAAGCCCGGTGCGTTGTGCGTTTTGGGAATACTTAGCGCGCGCGCCTGTCCATCATGGATGACGAGCGTGCTGCGCCGGTAGCGCCCCATGTAAAGCGCTGCCGAAAGGCCCGCCGGCCCTGCGCCGACGATGATACAGTCCCAGGTCTTCATCGAATCGCCCACCCTTCGACCTTAGCCACCCAACGATATTGAAATGACAACTTTTGACGCGCATGACGGATCCGTGGCGGTCAAGGCTTATCTCTATGACGGATCGGGACAGGATCGCGAGGTCGAGGTCGACGCCAAGCTTGTCGGTTCGCTCGATGAGACGCAGGTCCTCTGGATCGATATATGCGACGGCTCGGATGCCGACTACAAGACGGTCTCCCAAGCGCTTGCTCTCGAACGACAGACGATCGACCGCCTGACCGACGAGACGCGCGAGCAACGGCTCGACAATTATGGCGATTATCTCGCGTTCGGGGTTCGCACATTCGTCGAAAATCAGCGCGGCGGCGGCAAGACCGAGATCGGACCGACGACAACGCTCGGGCTCGTGATCGGTCCGCTTTGGCTCGTCACGACTCACAAGCGCGAGATCGCTTTTCTGAAAGCGTTTCAGGCGCAGGACAAGGGCGAGACGAAGATCGGGCGGTTGCCACCGGCGTTGCTCGCGGTCGCGCTGCTTGACTGGCATCTTGGCGACTTCTTTCACCAGGTGTCGGGCATCGAGGCTGAGGTCGACGATCTCGATCAGGCCATCCTGGCCGAAGGCACGCAGCGCGAGGTCCTGACGCGTATCGTCGCCGGGCGGACGCGGGTATCTAAGCTGCGCGCGATGATCGCCGATCAGCGGCAAGTCTTCCACGGTCTGTCGCGGCCCGATGTCGTGGTTACCGCCGAGCCCGATATCGTGCAGTCCTTCAAGGCGCTCGGCGATCGGTTCGATCGCGCGGTCGACGAAGTCGAACGCAGCCGCGACGTGGTCGTCGGAAGTTTCGACCTGTTCACTTCGATCACGACTCAGAAGACCAACGATCTGGTCAAGGCGCTGACCTTCGTGACCGCGATCATCGGCGTCTGCGCCGCCGTCGCCGGCGTGCTCGGCATGAATTTCGAGCTCCCGCTGTACAAGACGGGAACGACCGGATTTCTGATCGTCACGGGGGGCATCGCGCTCCTCGCAGCAGGCTCGATCGGGCTGGCGAAACTGCGCGACTGGATCTAACGGTTAGTACACTGTTCGCACCAGTGGCTCGCGATCCCAGATGCGACCCGCTTCGGCGCGCGCGATGAACGTGCGCGCCTCCTTCTCGCCGGTGAGCGCAATGATCCCCTCGTCGGCTTCGGCACCTGCAACGTCGAGCAGGTCCGAGGCTTCGGGCGAATGTGCGATGACCTTCAGGTGCGCGAACGCATCGTGGACCCACGCGACCGCCGCGGATTCGCCGAGCAACGCGTCGACGCCTTCGTCCGATGCCACGATAGCGACGGTGTCGAACAGCACCGATGGCGCGCCCGCCAACTGGAAGTCACCCTTCAGCTTCGTCGCGTCGTCGAGAACCACGCCGCCGAGCCTGGGCGTGACGATCTTGACCGACGCACCGGCCTTTTTTGCGGCTTTCATCAGCGCGCCGATCAGCGCCGACGACGCGCCGTCGGTCGCAAGGATGCCGACCAGCCGGCCGACGAGCGTCGGCGGCCCGTTGGCCAAGATGCTGAGCTTTGGCGACGGAGCCAGGTCGGTTCGCGTCGCAATGGCGGCCTCGGCCGGTACGATCGGCGCGTCATGACCCAGACCGTCGGCAACGCGCGTTCCCAGGTCTTCGTCGATGTTGACCAGATGGCCGAGCATGGCAGCGCGGATGATCGGCATCTCGACTTTGCTCAGTTCGAAGACGAGTGCGGCGACGATATGGTCCTGCTCGGGCTCGGTCTGGCTCATGAAGAACTGTCGCGCCTGGCTGTAGTGATCGGCAAACGTCGCCGATCGCTCGCGAACCTTGACGCCCTCGACCGGAGCCGGGAAGCTGCGGAAACCCGACGAATGCTCGCGCGGCCCCGACGGATCTATCAGACTTGGCGTATAGGCGACGCGCGTCGCCTGGGGCATCATCTGCATATGCCCGTCGCGCTGCATGTTGGCGAATGGACACCTTGGGCGGTTGATCGGGATCTGGTGAAAATTGGTCGATCCGAGCCGCGAAAGCTGCGTGTCGAGGTACGAGAAGTTCCGCCCGTGGAGCAGCGGATCGTCCGAGAAGTCGATGCCAGGAACGATGTTTTGCGTGCAGAAAGCAACCTGTTCGGTCTCGGCGAAAACATTCGCCGGATTGCGGTCGAGCACCATGCGCCCGATCGTGCGCAGCGGCACGACTTCCTCGGGGATCAGCTTGGTCGCATCGAGATGGTCGAAATCGAATTTGGCGGCGTCTTCCTCGGTAAAGAGCTGGACGCCCAGCTCCCACGCCGGGTGTTCGCCGTCACGGATCGAGGTGTACAGGTCGCGGCGGTGATAGTCGGGGTCGGCACCGTTGATCTTGACCGCCTCGTCCCAAACGACCGACTGCATCTTGAGCACCGGCGTCCAGTGAAACTTGACGAAAGTCGACTTTCCCTCGCCATCGATCAGGCGGAAGCTGTGCACGCCGAAGCCCTGCATGAAGCGCACCGAACGCGGGATCGTCCGGTCCGACATCTGCCACATCACCATGTGCATCGCTTCGGGCGTGCACGCGATCCAGTCCCAGAAGGTGTCGTGCGCCGATTGCGCCTGCGGGAAGCCGCGATCGGGCTCCTCCTTCACGGCGTGCGCCAGGTCGGGAAACTTGATCGCGTCCTGAATGAAGAACACCGGGATGTTGTTGCCGACGAGGTCCCAGTTGCCCTGCTTTGTGTAGAATTTCACCGCAAAACCGCGGACGTCACGCGCAAGATCGGCCGAACCGCGATTGCCCGCAACGGTGGAAAACCGCGCGAAGACGGGCGTGCGCTCGCCAACTTCGCCCAGCACGA
The DNA here is from genome assembly GCA_965249015.1 of Sphingomonas sp. Lineage (GTDB taxonomy): Bacteria > Pseudomonadota > Alphaproteobacteria > Sphingomonadales > Sphingomonadaceae > Sphingomonas_O. The sequence continues at coordinate 1,183,376 of CBDFLB010000003.1, forward strand.
GCGCGGTCGTCAGATCGCTCAGCGAGTCGGTCAGTTCGAAATAGCCATGCGCCGCAAGGCCGCGCGCGTGGACGACGCGTTCGGGGATTCGTTCGTGATCGAAATGGAATATCTTTTCGCGCAGGACGAAATCCTCGAGCAGCACCGGCCCGCGCGCTCCGGCTTTCAGGCTGTTGTGGTCGTCCGAGATCGGCATGCCGTGATTGGTCGTCAGGTGAGGCTGACCCTCCGCGGCAAGCTGATGCAGCTCATCGCCTGCGCCGCGTTGCTGGTCGGCGACGGGCAGGAACGGTGCCGGTGTTCCTTGCGCAACGCCCGTTGGCGATGTGCCTGCGTTCGGGCGCTTCTCGCCTTCGGATCGAGTCGCCTTGCTCTTGCTCGCCATGACGAAGTTCTCCCCGCGCCCGGAAACGGACGCGTTGGAGCATAAACTTCCCGTACCTCGAAAGGTGCCCGTTCCGACCGCCTTTATTTGCGGCGATCAGCGCAGGCTGGCGACCACCGAATCAAGCCGGTCCAGAGCTTCTGCAGCGATCGCGTGCGACCAGCGGCTTTGCTGACCGGCAATGTCCAGTTCTTCGTCGGGGCGAGCAAGGACGTCCTGATACAGTTGGCGTGCTGCCGCGACTCGCCCCGTCCGTTGATAGACGAGCGCAAGATTTATCAACAGGTCCGAGTCATGTGGGAACAGCCGGCGTTCGCGAACGATCTGCTGCTCGGCCCCGCTAAAATTACCGGCAACGATCGCTTGATAACCGTTTGTTTCAGAAGCGAATAGCTGAGAAGAAGTTCCGGCGATAGCGATGATCGCGACGGCCATCAACGGTATGTGACTGCGCATTTCGACTCTCCATCGTTCTGCAAGCGCGTTGGTACGTTGCAGTCTAATGACAGAAGAATGTCACTTTGATGAAAGATTGCAAGCGGCATTTCATTCGCGCGTTCTCGCGCGGCTCGCCAAGCGAACGGATAGAACAGTCCACGACTGATCCGCGGCCGTCGCGAGATGTCATATTAGTATCATGTTAACCGCCTAGGGCCGCTTCCATCGGAGCCGGTCATCTTCTCAGATAGCAGGGGCCGTTGTGCTTTCAGCCTGGTTTGCCGGGTATTTTCAAAGGGGTTATCATGACATTGTATCGTAACTTGCTGCTGGCGAGCGCCTCTGCCGTTGCCCTGGCCGGCTGTGGCGCCAACGACATCGCCTCGCCGGGTGCCGGCGGCAACATCACGATCAACAATCCGCCCGCGCCTGCGCCGACGCCGGCCCCCACGCCCACGCCTCCGCCAACTGTGACGCCTGCAAATGGCTGCCCGACGATCGCGGCGACGCCCGGCCTGACCGATTCGGGCACCATCACCGGCCCCACCGGAACGTACCGCGTCTGCAGCCTGCCTGCGCGCGTCACCCGCAGCAGCACGCTGCCGAAGATTGCCGGGCTCGTCTATCAGATGCCGGGTCGTGTCGACGTCGGCACCGACGGTGGTCCCGTGGCGACCGCCGCCGACACCAACGTCACGCTGACGATCGATCCGGGCGTCATCGTCTATGGCGGCACCGGCGTGTCGTGGCTCGCGGTCAATCGCGGCAACAGGATCAACGCCGTCGGCACGGCAGCGCTTCCGATCATCTTTACCAGCCGCGACAACATCCTCGGGCTTAACACCGACACGTCGTCGGGCCAGTGGGGCGGCGTCGTGCTCATGGGCCGCGCGCAGACGACCGATTGCGCGGCGGCGGCCGCGGTTCCGGGCACCATCGCGTGCGAGCGTCAGACCGAGGGGGCGGTCGATCCCGCGCTGTTCGGCGGTGCGACCAACACCGACAGCAGCGGCCGGATGAGCTATGTGCAGATCCGCTTTTCGGGTTATGTGCTGTCGGCCAACACCGAGCTCCAGGCGCTGACGACCGAGAGCATCGGGACGGGCACGATTCTCGATCATATCCAGTCGTTCAACAGTTCGGACGACGGTGCCGAATTCTTCGGCGGCCGGGTGAACTTCAAATATTTCATCTCGGTCGGAGCCGAGGATGACAATCTCGACACCGACACCGGGGTCAAGGCGAACTTCCAATATGTCATCGTCGCACAGCGCACCGGGAGCGGTGCCGACGCGATCATTGAAGCCGACAGCGACAACGCGGTCGACGGCGATCTCCCGCGCCAGAACACCGTCGTGTCGAACATGACCGCGCTCGATCGTTCGCCGAACGCGGCGTTCGACCAGGCGTCGTTCCTGCTGCGCGGCGGCACCGACTACACGCTCGTCAACACGGTGCTCGCCAGCAACCCGCTCAACCCCTGCCTGCGGATCAGCCGTTCGCAGACGGCGTCGCTCACCGCAAACGCGGCGATCGACGAACTCGGCGCGCCGGTCTTCCGCTCGGTCGTCATGCAGTGCGCGGCGACCAAATATATCGGTTCGAACGGCGTGACGGCCGCCGATGTCCAGGCGATCTTCGGTTCGGGCTCGACCAACAACAACGACGCGTTCACGCCGACGCTGACGGGTGGCTTCATCAACGGTCCGTCCGAAACGGCAGTCACGGCGTTCAACGCCTCGACTCTGAACGCGGTTGCCGGTGCGGCGACGTTCTTCGACGTGACGACCTACATCGGCGCGGTGAAGGACGCGACCGACACCTGGTACAAGGGTTGGACCTGCAACAGTTCGACCGCCGACTTCGGCACCGGCAATTCGGGGCTTTGCACGACGATCCCGACGGTCTGAGCGGTTTCGCACGATGCTTTTGGGCGGGGACTTGCGAACGCGCAATTCCCCGCCTTCGGTCTGTAATTCGAATCAAGGGGTGAACGATGTCGAGGCCATATGAGCTCGCGAGACTGTTGCTGATCACGTCGGCACTCGTGGCACCCGCCGTCGTCCGGGCGCAGTCCACGCAGGGTACGACGGATGCGCCGGCACAGACATCGCCGCCAGCTGTGGGAACCGAAGGAGCCACGGCCCCCGCCGTCGCCGCCGATGGAACGGCCTTACCGGCGGCCGAGGCCCCGCCCGAAGAAGCGGCAGACGTCTCGATACCGGGTGCCGCCAACACAAGCGGCGACATCGTCGTCACCGGGCGGCGGACGATCAACATCGCCGAGACCGCACCGCAAGTGGTGTCGGTCCTGTCGAGTGCGGATATTGCGCGCACCGGCGAAGGCAATATCGCCGGCGCGCTCGGCCGCGTCACTGGCCTGAGCGTCGTCGGCAACGGTTTCGTCTACGTTCGCGGCCTTGGCGATCGCTATTCGCTTGCCTTGCTGAACGGGTCGCCGCTGCCGAGCCCCGAACCGCTCAAGCGGACCGTGCCGCTCGACCTGTTCCCGACCGGCGTGATCGCATCGTCGCTTGTGCAAAAGACCTATTCGGTCAATTTCCCGGGCGAATTCGGTGGCGGCGTCATCAACCTGACGACCAAGGCGATCCCCAAGGAATCGTTCCTGACGATTGGCGGCGCGCTCAGCGCGAACAGCGAGACGACCAATCACCTCGGCTATACCTATTTTGGCAGCTCGAGCGACTGGACGGGCTTCGACAATGGCGCGCGCAGCACGCCGCCCGCGCTTGCGGCGTATCTCGCGAGTGGTAACCGGATCAGCGCCGGCAACGTCAACACGCAGGCGATCGCGGGGCAGCTGGTGAACGGCCGCAACGCCGTCGTCCAGCGCAACCGCCACCTGCCGCCCAATGGCTCGGCGGCGGTGACGGGCGGAACGACGATCGAATTGGGCGACGCGACGCTCGGCATCATCGCGACCTTCGGCTACGCCAACACTTGGCGCACGCGCGACACCATCCAGCAGACCGCGTCGAGGCGCGACCTGACGCAAAAGGAACTGAATTTCGAACGCGTCATCACCGACGACCGGATCGTCGTCAACGGCCTCGTCGGCTACGGACTCGAATTTGGCCGCAACAAGATCCGCTGGACCAATTTCTATGTCCGCGACACGTTGAAGCAGGCGCGCCTTGGCATCGGTTCGCGCGAATCGACGTCGGCGGTCGCGACGCTTTTGCAACAGGATACGGCCTGGTTCGAACGCCAGCTTGTCGACACGCAGCTGGTCGGCGAATTCAAGCCGTACGACGATCTCAGCATCGATGCGCGGGCGGGCTTTGCCAATTCGAAACGGCGGTCGCCGAACGAATTCAGCTTCGAATATTTCCGGAGCAACGTGGCAAGCGACCCTTATGGACCCTATTTCGTCAATCGCCTGAACAACGGTCAGCGCGGAAACGCCGTCGCCAGCTATTCGAACCTCAAGGAGGATCTCTGGTCCGCCGGGGTCGACGTCTCGTACAAGCTTATCCCCGAGATCACCGCGACGGTCGGTTATGCCTATACCGACACCACGCGGCGCACCGAACGACGCGATTTCCAGTTTTCCGCACCGAACAACTTTCCGACCGGGATCGGCCTTTTCCGTCCCGACCTGCTGCTGCAGCCGTCGGTCATCAACTTCTACGGCATCAACCTGATCGATACGAACGAGGGCAATCCGGTGTTCCGGGCGAAGCTGCGCACCAATGCGGCCTATGGCCAGATCCAGGCCGAGCTGGCCCAGGGTCTGAGCCTGAACGCGGGCGTTCGCTACGAAGTCGGCCTGCAGACGGTCGCGCCGGTTCAGGTCTTCACGGTGCCGACGGCGTCGCTTGCGGGGACGAACCTGCGCCGCAATTACCTTCTCCCTGCCGCGACGCTGACCTGGGAACTCGCCGACCGCATGCAGCTGCGTGCCAACGCGTCGAAAACGATCGCCCGCCCGCAGTTCCGCGAGCTGATCTATCAGCTCTATTATGATCCCGATGGCAACCGTCAGTATCGCGGCAATCCGCTTCTGACCGACAGCCAGCTCTACAATGGCGAAATCCGTTACGAATGGTATTTTGCGCGCGATCAGCGAATTTCGGTCGCGGGGTTCTACAAGAAGATCGACAAGCCGATCGAAGCGTTCGTCAGCGTTTCGGAGAATTCGAACATCACGAGCTTTGCGAATGCGCCGAAGGCAACGCTTTACGGTGCCGAGATCGAGACGCAGAAATATTTCGATTTGTCGGGCCTGACCGATTCGCCGTTCTTCGCGTCACGGCGCGCGGTCGTCGTCGCGAACTACACCTACACCAAGTCGAAGATCAAAGTCGGTGCTGGTGACACGGCGGCCGTGTTCGCGTCCGCGGCGAACAAGGCGACCGACTATTTCGTCGACGGCGAGCCGCTGACGGGGCAGTCGGATCATCTCGTCAACTTGCAACTCGGGCTTGAGGACACCGACTCGCTGTCGCAGCAGACGCTCTTGTTTTCATACGCCAGCAAACGCGTGACGAGCCGCGGCGCATCGGGCCAGCCCGACATCTTCGAAATTCCGGGAGTCCGCCTTGACTTCGTTGCGCGCGAGGGCATTACCATTGCCAACACCGAGTTCGAAGTGAAGTTCGAGCTGCGCAACATCACCGGCACGAAGTACAAAGAACTCCAGCAGTCGGGCGAGAACACGATCTTCTACAATTTCTATCGGCAGGGAACGAGCGCGTCGTTCGGCGTCAACGTCAACTTCTAGTCGCACCGGCCGCGAGCGATCGCGGCCGGGCCGACACGCAAAGCGTCAGAACTTGACCCCCGCGCTGACGCCGTACGTCCGCGGTATCGCGTAATGGACCTGCAGCGTCCGGTTGCTGCCATAGACCGCGCGCGTGATCACTGCCTGATCCTCGACGTTGTTGACGAACGCCTGCAGCCGGAAACGATCGTCGGCACTGCGATAGGTTATGCGCAGGTCGGTGCGGGTGAACGCCTCCTGGTTGCCGAAATTGGGCGTGAGGTCGGTGAGGATATAGTTGCTGCTGAAATAGGATTGCACTTCGGGCGTCAATGATCCCGCATCGCCAAGGTCGATCATGTACGATGCGCCCACCTGCACCGTATAATCGGGTGAGAACGCCTTGCGCGATGTATACGCCGTCCCGTCCTTGCCTACGCCCGCGATGACGTATTTCACCTGCGGTACGCCGCCGATAACGATCGGATTACCCGACGGATCGAGGACCGGAACGAAGCGGTTCGGGTCCGTCCGCGAGTTTGGAAACGGCGTCCCCTGCACCGTGTTGCTTTCGCCGGTCGCGAGGACGCAGCTCGGCGTCACGTTGCAGAACGAGCCGAGGCCGCCGAAGTTGAACGTGTTGACGGCATAATCGATCTCACGCGCATGGAGATAGTTGAACGCCAGGTTGAACGTCCAGTGGCGGTCGGGCCTGATCGTCGATTCGATGTCGAGCCCGTAGGCACGGTCGCGCCCGATGTTCTGGACAAGCGCGAGGACCGCCGCCGGATTGGCAGGATTGGGGATCGAGGTCTGCGCCTGCAGGTCACGGTAGTTGTTGAGGAACGCAGCGATGTTCAGCGTCATCTTGCCGTCGGCAAAGCTGTTCTTCGAACCGATTTCATAGGCGGTGACATATTCGGGCGCGAAAGCGATCAGCGTGTTGACGCCCGCCAGGTTGACGACCCCGGTATTGAACCCGCCCGAATGCGTACCGGTCGAAACGCTGCCATAGACCATATGATCGCGATTGAACTTGTAGTCGATCGCGCCGCGGTAGGTGACGAAATTCTGCTTCAAACTGTTGCAGACGAAATTATACGCCTGGTCGACGGCGGTGCGGTCGACCGAGGGGGATGCCGCGTTCGCCGCGATGAACCCGCCGCACGTATAATTGACCGGATCGTCGATGCTGTGGACGAAATAGGCGCCCGCGCCGGTCGGTGAGCGATTGAAGCGCGACGCGAGCTGCGTCTTGCGATCACTCGTGTAGCGGATTCCTCCCGTAACCGTCAGCTTCTCGGCAAACGTGTACGACAATTGCCCGTATGCGGCGAGCGACCTGATCTTCTGCTGGTAGGCGGTGAAGCTGTCGAACCCGAATGTCTGGTTGAGCCCCTGTGCCGCCGCCGGCAGCGCAGTGAAACCGAACGTGTAATACTGCTGACCCGCGGGCGCGTTGGCGGTCACATAGCTGCGGTTGACGTTGGTGACATTCTGTTCAGTGATGTTGTCGTCATAATAATAGCCGCCGATGATATATTGAAACGGGCTCGCCTTGTCGTTCGACAGGAGCTGCAGCTCCTGCGTGAACGTTTTCGCTTTGGTCTTTATGTACGAGAAGTTGAGCTGCACCGGCGTCAGGCTGTTGCCCGTCGTGATGTTCTTGAAATCGGTGTAGCTCGTGATCGAACGCAGCCGCACCGGTCCCGCGTCATAGCTGATCGAGCCGCTATATTGCTGCTGGCGCGTGATGCGGAACGTCTTGCCGGCAAAATTGATCGCATAGGGGTCTTCGAGCACGGGGATGCCGACATCGACGCCGTTGATGTCGGCGATGCCGTCGCGATAACGCGAGTCGACGAGCAGCTGCTGACCGGTGAAACTCTGTCCGTTGAAGCCGTTCGGGAAGCTGTAGGTAACGCCGCCCCGCGTCAGCGATCCGCCCGGCGCGGTGATCAGCGTCGGATCGACCAGAACGCCCTTTTCCTTGTAGCCGAATCCCGCGAGTCCCGCGCCGCCCTGATCGAAATAGGAGCCGCGCAATATGACCTCGAGCCGGTCGTCCATGCTCTTTGGCGAAAAGCGCAGCGTGCCGCGGACGAACCACTGATCCTCGTCGCCCTGATCGTTGCCGAGCGGATTGAGGTTCTTCACATAGCCATCGGATTTTTCGCCGAGCGCCGCGACGCGCACCGCAAGGTCCTCGCCCAGCGGCAGGTTGAAATACCCCTCGGACCGGTAATGATTGTAGCGGCCATAGGACACGTCGGCGCCGCCCGACAACGTGTCGTTGGGAAGCGCCGAGGTGAAGGTGATGTTGCCGCCAAAGCTGTTGCGACCGAACAACGTCCCCTGCGGCCCCTTTTGCAGTTCGACGCGCTCGAGATCGACGATCGGCGGAATCTGCATCGGCCGCGACTGATAGATTTCGTCGACGTAAATGCCGATACGCGGATCGCCGTTGACCGCGACGTTTTCGGTGTAGGTGCCGCGGATCGCCGGGCGCAAATTGTTGCCTGACCGGCCCATGCGAACGCCGGGGAGCAATTGTTCGAGCCGTTCGGGCGTCGTGACCTGCGCATTCTTCAACGCCTCGCCGCTGATCGCCGAGACCGACAGCGGAACGTCCTGAAGCCGTTCGGCGCGGCGCTGAGCCGTCACGATGATGTCCGACCCCGCGCCCTCGTCGGCAGGCGTCTGGGCGATCGCGGCGCCGGTCGCCAGCATCGTCGTCGCCAACATCGTCGTCGCGAGCAATCGGCCGCAGGACCGCGCGGAGAATACACAAGTCATCATCAACCCCCTGACCAGTTTATTTGTGTCACAGAGGATACGCTCGTGCATCCGAAGTCAACCTGCCTGAAACCGGTTGCAAAGTCAGATCGTCTCCGGCCAGCGGTCGCGACCGCGATCGACCGCGAAGTGCAGATCGTGAAAGATGTCGAGGCCCATCTGGCTCACGATGTGCGGCACGTCCATCATCACCCAGTTGTCGACGATCTTGCCGTCGTTATCGAGCCGGTACCAGTCGGCGACGCGCATTTCGACCTTGCGGCCGGTGGGCGGCAGCCCGAGCCATTCGCCGCCGAGATGCGTCGCATAAAGCGAAGGCCAGCCACCCGTGACGACATAGTTGCCGTCGCCGACCTGGATATAATGGCCCGGACCATCCTCGGGCCCGTTCGGATCGCGCGGACGCCCGCTGCGATCGGGAAACGCCTGGAGGAACAGCGCGCCGTGATAATTGCGGAACCCGCTTTGCCCGCGCATCGATCCGATCCCCGCGGGCCCGTACCAGTTCATGTTGGCGTGCCAGTGCGGGCTGTGCTTGCTGGGCGCGGTCGACAGCGTCGCGATCTCGGAGGGGCGCGGCAGGCCCATCTGCATTTCGCGGACGATGGCGAGCGCCTTCTCCCCGCCGTCGGGGTCGCACGCCAGCGCGGTCGCGCCTGTATCGCAAGGCGGGAACGCCCATTGTTCGGCCGTCCCCGGCATGGCGCGGAACGGATAGTATCCGGCCTGTCGCATGACGTCGACGATGTCGAGCAGGACATAGGCTTTGGCGATGCGACCGTCGCGGACGATGGCGTTGATGCCGAAGCGCAGGAAGGTCAGGCCGTGCGTCGGCGGGATGCCCAGCCATGGCGCGGCAAAGGTGCCCATGACATGGCCCCAGCTGCTGACGAGGGTCCGGCCTTCATAAGTGCCGCCGATCACGAACGCGCTGCGGTGCTCGTAGTCGGGAAAGGCGGCGCGGAGCGGCTCCCAGAAGCCGCGCGCGACCGCCGCGCCGCTGTCGAGGCGGTTGAAGGGGTGAAAGATCTCCCAGCGGCAATCGGGTGTGCAAAAGCGCGCGAGCGTGGCTTCGGCATCCGCCGCGACCGCGATTGCGGACAAGAAATCGCCGAGCAGGCGCTTGTTTTGAGCATGAACGTCCATGAGGCGAGCTTTTCGGTTAGGCGGTTGAAGGAATCGCGTGGCGCGTGGCGATCGCCGCCTTGGTCGCGTCATGGCTTTCGCGCGTGACGCGCATCATGGCGTAGAAGATGACCGCGATCAGTCCCGGGATCGTCGACAGCAGCAGCGCTTCGACAAGGCCGTTGAGCACGGCGGCATCGACATGGCCGGGCTTTGCGTTCCTGGGAAAGGCGATCAGTGTCAGCACCCAGCCGGCAAGCGCGGTGCCCAGCGCCTGGTCGACGCGCGCGAAGAAGGTCCGGGTCGAATAGAAGATGCCTTCCTGGCGCATGCCGTATTTCAGTTCGTTCTCGTCGGCGATGTCGGCGAGCGCCGAATAGATCGTCGTCGTCATGATGCTGTACGGAAAATGCTGGAGCAGCGCGAAGCCGATCAGGATCGCGAGCAGACTGGGCGTCGCGCTCGACAAAATGCCCAGATAGCCGAGCAGCAGCGGGATCGTCGGCCCGACGCAATAGACCAGCAACGCGCCCGCGCCGGTCCAGCGCTTGTCGAACCGGTGATGCAGCCGTTTAACCGCGAACGCCGCGAACAGATAGCCCGCGAAACTTGCGATGACGAACAGGCTGATCTGGTCGTTGGTCAGCCCCCAATAATAAGAATTGGTATAGATGTTGAGGCCGAGCCGCACGCCCGACATCAGCGACACGAAGGCAAGCCCAATCAGCAGGACGACATAGTTGCGGTTGGTCAGCGTGCGCCCGATGTCGCGCAGGAAATTGCGCAGACCGAAGCGCGGCGTGTCGGCCGCGACCTGCGCGACGAACGGGATGAAGCGTTTGGTTGACCAGCTCGACACGAACAGCAGCGTGGCAATGGCGGTCGCGATCGTCGCCGAAAACACCGGCCAGCGCGCCGGGTCGAGCGCGCCGTTGGGAAAGCCTGGCGCGGCGCGGAAGAACAGCCGGTATGACAGTAGCCAGCCGAGCGTGTCGCCCATCCACAGGCAGAATGTGTTGAACGCCATGATGCTCGTGCGCTCGAGATAATCGCCCGACATCTCGCCGCCGAGCGCAAGGTGCGGCGTGTGGTAAAGCGTCAGCGCTTGCAAAAGCAGCGTGTTCATGACCGCCAGCCAGACGAGCTGCCCGGTCTCGCCGAGCGAACCCGGCGGGTTGAACACGGCATAGAAGCACAGCGCCGCCGGCAGCACCGAGGCGAACATGAACGGGTGCCGCCGCCCGAGCCGCGACCGCGTCCGGTCCGACCATGACCCGATCAGCGGGTCGAAGATCGCGTTGACGAACAGTCCCGCGGCGAGCGCGGTGCCGACGTGCGCCGCAGGCAGCCCGCGCACCTGATTGTAGAACAGCAGCAGGAAGCTCGACGTCGCGGTGATCGAAACCGCCTCCGCCGTGCTGCCAAGGCCGTAAAGGAACTTGCGCTGGGCCGTGAGCGCGGGCCGGATCATCCGGCGATCCGCACGTGAAGTTCGCGCGGGCGGAACGCGTCGCGCACCCAGTGCCGCGTGTCGCCCTGCCAGCGGACGGCGGCGAAGTTCAGGCTCGGCGTCCGCACCGGGTTCGCGCCGAGCGCGTGGACGGCAAAGAGCGCGCAACCGCCCGTGCCGTCGCCGAATGCGCGCACGACGAACGCGCGCGTGCGAAAGTTCGCATCCTCGTCGCCCGCCAGTTCAAGCCCCGCCGCTTGGACGCGCACCGCGCCGTCGCCCGCCAGCGCCGGGTGATCGCCCGCAGAAAAGAAGACGCTGGCGCGCGCTTGGCGCAAGTCGGTGTCGAAGGCGACGGCTACGGCGGGCTCTGCCGCGCCGGGGCTGGCCTGCCCGATCCGCCATAGCCGCCCGATCTGAGCGTCGAAAAGGTCGGCGACCAGCGCTTCGCCGTCGCCAAACAGCGCGATATGGCCGGGCTCCTCGATGACGAACGCCGGGTCGGTACCTTTCAGTGGCGCGCGGCGGAATTGATCGGCGATGGCTTCGGCACCGAATGCCTCGAGCCCGCTGCTCTCGAGGCGACAGGCGGGGAGAACCGATGTCGCGACCCCCTGCGCCGCGAGCGCGATCAGTCCGTCGCGCGCATTCATGCGCCGAGCCCTCCGGAAATCTGGCGAAGCACGGCAAGCTCGTCGAACACCGTCACGTCCTCGACAATCGCGCCGCCGCGCAACCGGTAGTGCGACACCGCCATGATCAGGATTTCACGCCCCGTCGGCTCGCCCCACAGCCCGGCACCGCGGTGGAGCCCGGCCAGCGACCAGCGCAGCGCGACCGCGATGTCGCCTCCGGGAAGGGGCCGCGCCGCGACATGCTCGATGCGCAGCGCCGTTTCGTGCAGCATCGCGCGCAGTTGCGTCACGCAGCCGATCCAGTAGCCGCGGCCGAAGCCGTGCCGGTTCGACGGCCAGCGCACCTCCGCACTGGGCGACAGCGCCGCGGCCGCATCGCCGAACAGATCGTCGCGCAAGGCCTTCGTCAGCATCGTCGCGCAAGCCACCGCCGGGTGATCGTCCTCGATCGGGCAGTCGCCCCCGCCGCGCACCGCCGCGATCGCTTCGCTCCGCCACGCATGCCGCTCCGGATCGCCCTCGCGGTCGCTCGCCGCCTGCGCCTGCGCCACCGCCCACGGATCGCCGCCGACCTGCGCCACAGCACGCCAGTTGTCGCGGACGAGCCATTCCTCGACGATGCGGTTCTCGCGACACGCGCAGTCGGCAATCGTCATGACGCCGCTCAGCCGCATCGTCGCGGGTCCGAGCATCGCGTCGTCGGCCATGTGCGTCATCTGGCTGGTGATGCGGTGCGAGCTGTAGAGCCGCCCGTCGGGGTCGTCGCTCCAGATCACGTCCTCGCCAATCACTTGGCGGTCGCTCGACATCGCGAGCGTGCCGATCGTGTTCTGGACGACGGTCTCCGCGCCCACGCTTGGCCCCGCGAGCGTGTACATGATACAGTCGTCGCCATAATGCGTGCGGCACAGGCCGACGTTCTTTTCTTCCCAGATGCGGTGCGTGCAGCGCATGATGTAGTCGACAAAGTCGCGGTACACGGGTTCGAAGCCCGGCAGGTCCTGACGTCGCGGGCCTTGATCCAAAATGTCGGCGAGCGTCCGCCCGACCGGCGAGCGCACGTCGGGCAAATCGTCCCAGCGCGTCATGCCGCATAGGCCTGTGCGAGGACGCCGACCTCGTCGAAGATCATCCATTCCTCGACGATCGCGCCCGTCGTTCCGATCCGCAGATGGCTGATCCCCATCATCGCCAACGATGCGCCTTCGGGACAGTCGCCGAGCACGCCGCCGGCCTTCGACGTGCCCGTCAGCAGCCAGCGCACCGCGACGATCACGCCGTCGTTCTCCTGGGCCAAGCAAATGTTTTCGACATGCATGAGCGCGTCGGGCATCGCTGCCTGGACATGGATGAAGAGCCGTCCGATGTCGCGCGGCCCTTGTGCCTGACGTCCGCCGCCGGCGTGGACGATCGCGTCGGGGGCATAGTGACGGTCGAGCCGGTCGAGCCGCCGCGCGGTCCAGATATCGTCGAACAGGTCGCGCGCCCAGCGTTCGCCGCTTCCCAGGGCCGCTTGCGGCTTGTCGAGCGAAGGCGGCACGAGATGGTCGAACCGCCCCGTTTGCGCCGCACGGCGCGCGCAGTCGTGCACGTCGAAGCCGAACTGGCGGACCTGCGCACCATTGTCGCGCACCAGCCATTCGGTGTGGATGCGATTGTCCTTGCTGATGCAGTCGGCCGCGAAGCGGATCGACGACCGTCTGCCGGTCGCGGGTCCCCAGCCGGTGCGGGCCACGTTGGTCGATCGGCTGTGGCCCAGGTGCGAGGTATAGAAGCCCGTCGCGTCGTCGCCGCTCCACGCCACCGCGAGGTGATGGATCCGGCCGTCGGGGAAAGCGTTGATCGTCGTGACGGTGCTGGCGATCACGTCCTCGACCGACCGTACGACGCCGTACGACGAATAGATCGTGCAGTCGTCGGCGTAGGTATCTCGGATCAGCCCGATCGCACGGTCGATCCAGATTTCATCAGTGATTCGCACGATATAGTCGACGATGTCCGTGTAGCGATCCTCGAACCCCGCCATCGCCTGCGTGCGTGCGCCCGGCGCCGGGCGGAGCGCGCGCGCGTCGCGACCGCGGATTTGCGTGACGGGCGGTCGTTCCGGAAGCAGGAACGGCAATTGCGAAAGCGCGTCCATACCGCCGTTCGTTCCCCCGTGCCGATCCATCGTGCCAGAACACATGATTTGACAACGAATGCAAGATGCTTGCAACCCCTTGCAAAGGAGTGTGTCGGCATCATGTCGCGAAAGGGTTCGAACGCCGCCGATCATCATGTGCGCCCGCGTGCGGTCGACGTCGCACGCCGCGCCGGAGTCTCCGAATCGGCCGTTTCGCGGACGTTTCACGATGGCAGCGTGTCGGCCAATGTGCGCGCCCGCGTGCTGACCGCAGCCAAGGAACTGGGCTTCCGGCCGAACGTCCTTGCACAGACGCTGTTGTCGCGGCGGTCGAACGTCATCGCCATCCTGATGACGCCGCACACCAATTCGCATTTCCCCGAAGTGCTGACCGCGCTGTCACACGCGGCCGAAGCGCATGGGCTGCGCGTCATGCTGTTTACCGTCGACACGCCCGGGGTCGCCTCGGGCGTCGTCGATCAGGTGCTGTCGTATCAGGTCGACGGCGTGCTTTCGCTGACCGAGATTTCGGCGGCCGATGCGAACGTCCTCGAATCGCAGGGCGTCGCGCTCGTCCTCTACAATCGTGCGAGCGCGCCTTACGCCGTCGACCTCGTCAGCTGCGACCATTTCGAAGCCGGGCGCGCGCTCGGCGAACATCTTCTCGGCCTCGGTCACCGCGATTTCGGCATCGTTGGCGGCCCGCCGCTGGCGACGCTGGCGATCGACCGTGCCGCAGGGGTGCTGAGCGCGCTTGCCGCCGCCGCGATCGATCGCGCATCGGTGCCGTGCACGGTCGGCGACTTCGGCTACAACAGCGGCCGCGTCGGCACGCGGGCCGTCCTTGCCAAGCGCCCCGGCATATCGGCGCTCGTCTGCATCAACGATATCATGGCGATCGGCGCGATCGACGAAGCCGCGACATGCGACATGCACGTGCCCGACGACTTGTCGGTCGCCGCCTTCGACGGCGTTCCCGCCGGGCGCTGGGATCGGTATCGACTGACCACGATGCGCCAGCCGCTCGACGAACTCGCGACCGCCGCGCTCGACACGCTTGCCCGCAGGATCGGCGACCCCGAAGCGTCGCGCGCGACGACACTGCTCGCCTGCACGCTCGATCGCGGCCACTCGGCGGGGCCGCGACGGTGAGCGGTATTCGCTGGAAAAGCGCGGCCGCACTTGGCACAGGGCACCGATGAGCACCGCCGCTCCGCCCACGTCGTACGACGTCGCCCAACGCGCGGGCGTTTCGCAATCGGCGGTTTCACGCTGTTTCCGCGACGGCTCGAGCATTTCGGCGAAGACGCGCGCGCGCGTGATGGCGGCGGCCGACGCGCTCGGCTACCACCCCAACGCCATGGCCTCGGGCCTGATCACCAAGCGCAGCAACCTCGTCGCCGTCGTGATCTCGAACCTCACCAACCTCTATTATCCCGAAGTGCTCGCAGAGCTGACCCGCCGCCTCTCGGAGCGTGGCATCCGCGTCCTCCTGTTCGCGCTGCAGGCCGAAAGCGAAGTCGACGCCATGCTCGACCAGATCTGGCGCTACCGCGTCGACGGTGCGATCATCGCGGCGCGGCTTAACCCCGACCAACTCCGCGAGTTCGCGCGTCGCCGCGTTCCGGTCATTCTCTACAACCGCTTCGGCGAAGGCGAGCCGGTGCCGAGCGTCTGCTGCGATTCGGCAGGGGGCGAACGCCAGCTGGTCGAGCGTCTGGTCGCCGCGGGACATCAGGTGTTCGGCATCGTCACCGGCCCCGACGACAGCTATGTCAGCCAGGAGCGCGTCCGCGGGGCGACGCAGCGGCTTCACGAGCTTGGCCGTGAGGTGCTCGTGGTCAAAGGGGCATTCGATTATGAGAGCGGCGACGCCGGCCTGCGCACGCTGATGGCGATGACCGACCGTGCGCTCGACGCATTGATCTGTGCCAACGACCTGATGGCGATCGGCGCGATCGATTGTGCGCGGACGCAGTTCGGCATAAACGTTCCGAACGACCTGTCGATCGTCGGCTTCGACGGCGTCGCGCCGGCGATGTGGGCAAGCTACCGCGTGTCGACCGTTCGCCAGCCGGTGCGCCGGATGACCGAGGCGACCGTCTCGATGCTGGTCGAGCGGATCGACGACATCGACCTTCCGCCCGAAGTGCGCACTTTTGCCGGAAAGCTGATCGAGGGGAGTTCGGCGCGCCTCGTCCCCGCCATTTGATCCGGGTTGATTTTGCATCCGCATGCAATATGCTCCTGCACGACGGGGCGAAGGCGAGGGCGGCATCACACGCGCAGAAGATATTCCTGCCCGGACGCGATGGACTGCTTTCGCGTTCCTGATGTTCGCCGAATTTTTCTATGGCTGGTCGTGGAACACCGTCGACGTCCTGCGTCCGCAAATTCGTGAGTCGCTCGGGCTGACGCTGACGCAGGCGGGATCGACTTATACCGCGCAAAGTCTGGGCGCACTCGTCGGCGCACTCGTACTCGCGCAATTGGCGGACCATTTCGGCCGGCGTCGCGTCCTGTTCTTCGTCATCGCAGGCTACGGGCTGTTCGGCGGGCTCGGTGCGGTCGTCTCGAGCTACCCGCAGCTTCTCGCGCAACGCTTCGGGCTCGGTTTCTTCCTCGGCGCGATCTTTCCTGTCCTCATCGCGCTCTACATGGGGCTGTTCGCCAACACGATGCGCGGCAAGCTCGCCAGCCTCGGCCAGGGGACCTATAACCTCAGCGTCATTCTGCTGGGGCAAGCCTATCGCGTCTTTGGCGAAGGCGGCGACTGGCACACGCTGCTTTGGGTCGGCGCGATCCCGCCGTTGATCATCGCCCCGCTCGTGTTCGTCTTCGTTCCCGACGATCGCAAGATGCGCGCCTGGGGTGCGGGCGGCGAGGCCCCGACCGCGCTCACGCGGTTCCCGATGCTCGACTTGTTCAAGCCACCGCTGCGCCGTCTGACCGGCCTGCTGTTTCTGCTCGTCGGGCTGAACTTCTTTGCCTATCAGGCGTTTGCGGGGTGGGTCACGACCTATCTGAAGGACGTCAAGCATTTCAGCGCCGATATCGCAGGCGACGTCATCAGCTGGCAATTCATCGGCGCGGTCCTCGGCGGGTTCTTCTGGGGCTGGTTCAGCGACCGCTATGGCCGGCGGCCCGCGGCGGTGGGGTTCCTGATCGGCGGCGCGACGGTGGTGCTCTGTCTGGCGGTGCTCGACACGCCGGGGGCGCTGCGCTTCGGTGGGGCATTGTGGGGCTTCGCGATCACCGCCTCGGTCGCATGGGCGCCGTGGATGAGCGAGTTGTTCCCGGTCCACCTGCGCTCGACGGCAATGTCGATCTTTAACTGGGGCCGGATCATCTCGATGACGGCGCCGCTGATCACCGGCGCGATCGCCGACAGGTTCGGCCTGCCGACCGCGATGCTGCTCTCGGCAGGCGGTTTCGTTCTTGGCGGCCTGGTCTGGCTGATGCTTCCCGAGACGGTCGGACGCAGGGCCACGCCCGCGCCTGCGGTTGCATGACCGCGACCGCCGTTCTGATCCCCGGCAACATGTGCGACGACAGGCTTTGGCCGCCGCAGGTGCGCGCCGTCCTCCCCGGTGCGGTCGACGTCGATACGACGCGCGACGACAGCATCGGTTCGATGGCGGCGAGCGCGCTGGCGTGCGCGGACGGGCCCTTGCTCGCGGTGGGGTTTTCGATGGGGGCGATCGTGGCTGTCGAAATGTGGACGATCGCGCCCGAGCGGATCGTCGGGCTCGTCCTGCTCGGCTACAACGCCACCGCCGACCTGCCCCAGCGTGCCGCGCATCGCCCGGTGCAGCAGGCGGAGGTTCGCGCAGGGGGGCTCGAGCGAGTGCTGGTCGAGGAATTGAAGCCGAATTATGTCGCACGGCGAAATCGCGGCGATATCGCGCTGCTCCATCTGCTGCGCGACATGGGGCTGGCGCTGGGAGCGGACGTTTTCGTCCGCCAGAGCGAAGCGCTGCGCCTGCGCGGCGATCGCGTCGACGTGTTGAGCGGAGTCACGGTGCCAGTGCTGTACGGGTGCGGCGACGAGGATATGCTGTGTCCGCCGTCATGGCACCGGCGCTGGGCAGCAATGACTGCGGATGCAACGCTGCGCGAATTTGCGCACAGCGCGCACATGCTGCCGCTCGAAGCGCCCGAAGCGCTCGCCGCCGTCATCTCGGACTGGATCGATAAGAAGGAGCTTGCATGACCGACCGCATCCTGACCACGCATGTCGGCTCTCTGCCGCGATCGAAGGCAGTGACCGACCTCGTCTTCGCTGCCGAACGCGGCGACCCGGTCGACAAGGTGGCGTTCGACACGGTCATCGGCGCGGCGGTCGGCGATGTCGTCGCGCGCCAGGTCGCGGCGGGCATCGACCTCGTCAGCGACGGCGAGATGTCGAAGATCAGCTACGCCACCTATATCAAGGATCGCATCACCGGCTTCGACGGCGACAGTCCGCGCACCCCGCCCGCCGATCTCGAAGACTTCCCCGAGTTCCTGAAACGCCAGAGCAGCAGCGGCGGCACCCCGACCTATCGCCGCCCCAAATGCGTCGGTCCGGTCGCGGCAAAGACGCTCGCGCCGCTCGAGGACGACCTTGCGCACATGGCGGCGGCAATGGCAGCGCACCGGCCGGTCGGCGGCTTCATGAACGCCGCCTCTCCCGGCGTGATCGCGCTGTTCCAGCCGAACGAGCATTACCCGACGCAGGACGCCTATCTCGAGGCGCTGGCCGAGGCGATGCGGCCCGAATATGAGGCGATCGTCGCGGCGGGGCTTACCCTCCAGCTCGACAGCCCCGACCTCGGCCTCGGGCGGCACATGATGTACAAGGGGCGGCCCGACGCCGAATATCTCACGCTGATCGGCACCCATGTCGACGTGCTCAACCACGCGCTGCGAAACGTCCCGGCAAGCCAGGTGCGCATGCACGTCTGCTGGGGCAATTACGAAGGGCCGCACACGCATGATGTCGAGATGGGGGTGATCCTGCCGACGCTCATGAAGGCGAAACCCGCCGGGCTGCTGTTCGAAACCTCGAACCCGCGCCACCAGCACGACTGGAATTACTTTGCCGAGATGATCGACCTGATCCCGGATGAGAAGGTACTGATCCCCGGCGTCATCGATTCGACGACCAATTTCGTCGAGCACCCCCGCGTGGTGTGCGAACGGATCGAGCGCTTTGCCGCGATCGTCGGGCGCGACCGCGTGATCGCCGGGACCGATTGCGGCTTCTCGACCTTTGCCGGGTTCGGCGCGGTCGATCCCGACATCGTCTATGCCAAATTGGGTGCGCTGGCCGAAGGCGCGGCGCTGGCAAGCGCGCGGCTGTGGAAGGCGGCGGCATGACCTTTGGCGAACGGCTGCGCGGCGGCGAACTCATCGTCGGCACCTTCGTCAAGACGCCGCACCCGCACGTCGTCGAGGTGCTGGCGCTGACCGACCTCGATGTGCTCGCGATCGACGCCGAACATGCGCCGTTCGACCGCGCGGCGCTCGACCTTGCGATCCTTGCCGCGCGCGCCGGCGGCAAGCCGGTGCTCGTCCGGCCCGCGAGCGCATCGCCCGAATATCTGATGCAGGTGCTCGACTGCGGCGCCGACGGCATCATCGTGCCGCATGTCCGCTCGGCCGAAGAGGCACGCACGGTCGTCAGGCTGTGCCACTATGGCCCCGGCGGGCGCGGCTATGCCGGAAGCACGCGTGCCGCCGCCTACACGACGCTCGGCATGGCGCGGCACCGCGCGAATGCCCGCAATGTCGTCGTTGTCGCGCAGATCGAGGATATCGAGGCGCTGCCCGAAGTCGACGCCATCGCCGCGGTGCCGGGGCTCGACGCGCTGTTCGTCGGGCGTGCCGACCTGACCGTTTCGCTCGGCGCGGAGTCGATGAGCGACCCGGCGGTCGACGATGCCACGGCAAAGGTCTGCGCGGCGGGCCGCGCGAATGGCCTCGCGACCGGCATGTTCCTCGGCACCGTCGCCGAGGTGCCGCGCTGGCGGGCCGAGGGGGCGTCGTTATTCATCCTGCAGTCGGATCAGGAATTCATGCTGAAAGGGGCGGCGGCGCTGACGGCGGCGGTGCGCGGGCAATCAGGACAGTAGGCGTGCCTGAACGCCCTGCTGCATCAGCCGGTCAACGGCCCGCCTGTCGAACGACACGAACGTCATCCCGCCGAGCCGTTGCCCGTCATAGGCGATGACGCCGTCGGCGAAATCTCCACCTGCGTCGAGCATGACAAGGCCTGCTTCGATGGCGGGGCGATCGACGACGACATTTGCCGGGCTCACGAGGGCACGAACGACGTCGCCAATTTCGGCACGCGTCATTTCGGGGCGCGGTCGCAAAACCCAGATGAGCTCACACAGCGAATGCACGCTGATGACGATCTGTTCGGCGGTCTGCATTACCTGTGCCGCCGCGTCGGCCTGCGTCGAATTGTCGCCGAGGATCAGTCGGAGCAGGACGTTCGTGTCGGCAATCAGTTTCACTTGTCGTCAAGTCCGGCCAATCCGGCTTCTGCTGCCCCCTTGGCGATCGCCTCGTTCATTTCGTCGATCGTCATGCGAATGCCCTTGTGCCTGAGCATTCCAAACACCTCGTCCCACGTCCCGGTCGGTTGCTCGGCCTGCAACTGCGCACGCCCGCCGGGCAACAGGTCGAGCCGGATCTTGTCGCCAGGCCGGATGCCGAGGTGTTGCAGCACGTCCTTGCGAAACGTGACCTGCCCGCGCGATGTGACCGAGAGCCTTGGCATCGGGCGTAGGTAATGCAGAATTGCCTTATCGGCAAGGGAGGATCAGGCGGTCCCCGACACGCGGTACACCACTGCCTCGCCTGACAGCTTCCGCTCAAGCCCCACCGGCACGGTCATCGTATCGCCCGCGCCCAGCGTCAGTTCGCCTCCGTGCCATGCGATCGTCAGTTGCCCTTCATGCACGAACATCACTTCGGGGCGCGCCACGGTGGCAGACTCGGCCGGATCGACGAGGCGGTCGAGGGTGTAGCCGTGGTCCCAGCCGAGCGGCGCGCCCTCGCCGATGATGCGCGTGGGCGCGTCGGCGGCGCGGACGACCAGCGCCTCGGCCTGATCCTGCGTGTAGCGCGTCAGCGTCGCGACATGGTCGGCCGACGTCGGCGGCATCGCGCGCTTGCCCTCGGGCACCGTTTGGCCCTTCGCGGTGTCGATCAGGCTGCCGTTCTCGAGCAGAACGAGGCCGTACTCGCTCGCCATGTCGAACACCTGCGGTGCCCAGGTGACGCGGCCCGGATCGTCCTGTCCGAGCAGTCCGAAGAGAAATCCCGGCTCGCTGCCTTCGCTGATATTGGTGAAGCCGCGGAACGTCCTGGTCGGGATCGAGATGACGTCGCCGGGATACAGCACGACCTGCGCGTCGTCGCCATGTTCGCCGAGGTCGAAACGCCAGGTGCCGCTGTGCGCGACGAAGCTCTCGGCGGTGTCGTGGCTGTGCTGCGAATTGACGCACCCCGGCGGCTGGCGCGCGCCGCCGATGTTGAAGCCGTGCGGTTCGGCGATGTGGACATGCTGTTCGGGGTTTTCCGACACGCCGGGGCCGATAATCGTGAAATTTTCCTTGGCCTCGCTCCCCGGCGTCCGCGTGTCGATGAACGCGTTGTAGCAGGGTTTGAGGTCGGCGTAGCGCACGACGCGCGCTTCGATTGCGGCGGCTGTCCAGATCATGATCGGGGGTTGCAGCGTTTTGCATTCGCAGTCAATATGATCCGCGCAGGCGAAATCGGGAGCAATTGGGTGGCCGAATATCTCAAGCGCGGCGCGACGTCGGCGAGCAAGGCGGAGAGCGACCGCAAGGTGCGCGACACGGTCGAGGGCATATTGGCCGATATCGAGGCGCGGGGCGACGCGGCGGTGCGCGAGCTGTCGGTGAAGTTCGACGGCTGGGACCGCGACAGCTACCGGCTGACCGATGCCGAGGTGCAGGGGTGCATCGACCAGCTGACCGGCCAGGACCTGAAGGACATCGAGTTCGCGCAGACGCAGGTCAGGAACTTCGCGCAAATCCAGCGCGACAGCATGGCCGACGTCGAGGTCGAGACACTGCCGGGCGTCGTGCTCGGTCACAAGCACCTGCCGCTCAATGCCGCGGGCTGTTATGTGCCCGGCGGGAAGTATCCGCTGCTCGCCTCGGCGCACATGAGCGTGATCACCGCCAAGGTTGCCGGCGTGCCGCGCGTCGTCACCTGCGCGCCCCCGTTCAACGGCAAGCCTGCGCCGGCGATCGTCGCGGCGCAGGCGATGGCGGGGGCCGACGAGATCTGGTGCCTGGGGGGTATCCAGGCGGTCGGCGCGATGGCGATCGGCACCGCGAGCATGGCCCCGGTCGATATCCTCGTCGGGCCGGGCAATGCCTTCGTCGCCGAGGCCAAGCGCCAGCTATTCGGCCGCGTCGGGATCGACCTGTTTGCGGGGCCGACCGAGACGCTGGTCATCGCCGACGAGATCGGCTGCGACGGCGAACTGGCGGCGACCGATCTGCTTGGGCAGGCCGAGCATGGTCCCGATTCGCCTGCCATTCTTCTCACCACGAGCCGCGCGCTCGCCGAGGACACGATGCGCGAGGTCGAGCGGCTGCTCACCATCCTGCCGACCGCCGACATCGCCAGGCGCGCGTGGGAGAGCTTTGGCGAAGTCATCGTCGCCGCCGACGATGCCGAGATGGTCCGCATTGCCGACGAGATCGCGAGCGAGCATGTACAAGTGATGACGCGCGATCCCGATTATTTCCTGAACCACATGACCAATTACGGCGCGCTGTTTCTGGGGAACCGCACCAACGTCAGCTATGGCGACAAGGTCATCGGCACCAACCACACGCTGCCGACCAGGAAGGCGGCGCGCTACACCGGCGGCTTGTGGGTCGGCAAGTTTATCAAGACCTGCACGTATCAGCGCGTGCTGACCGACGAGGCGAGCGTCATGATCGGCGAATATTGCAGCCGCCTGTGCGCGCTCGAGGGCTTCTCGGGCCACGGCGAACAGGCCAATATCCGTGTGCGCCGCTACGGCGGACGCAATATTCCCTATGCGGGGAAGGCTGAGGCGCACGCGTGAAGCTGACACGCCGCGCCGCGATCCTCGGCGGGTCGGCGGTTGCGGCGATATCGCCTGTAAGTGTTCCGGCAACGCCGCGCAAATCGAGCTTCCTGTGGGGCGTCGCGACCGCCGCGCATCAGATCGAGGGCAACAACGTCAACAGCGATTACTGGGTGATGGAGCATGTGCCCGGCAGCTATTTCAAGGAGCGCTCGGGCGACGCTTGCGACAGCTGGAACCGCTGGCGCGAGGACATCGCGCTGATCAAAAGCGCGGGGCTGAACTGCTATCGCTTCTCGGTCGAATGGGCGCGGATCGAACCCGCGCCGGGCGAATTTTCGGCGGCGACGCTCGACCATTATCGCCGCATCTGCATCGCCTGTCGCGAGGCCGGGATCGAGCCGGTGGTTACGCTGCATCATTTCACCAGCCCGCGCTGGGTTGCGGCGCTGGGCGGGTGGGAAACGACCGACGTCGTCGACCATTATGTCCGTTACGTCGAGCGCACAGCGCGGGCATTGGGCGACGTCGTCGGCTGGTACTGCACGATGAACGAACCGAATGCGCAAGTCACATCGAAGGTGCTGCAGCGCCAGCCCTGGGCGATCGAGCCACGCCTGCGCGCCGACGCCGCGCGCGCGGTCGGGTCGGACAAATTCCACATGTATTTCCTCGGCGACAGCTTCCGCGTGCGCGATCTCTGTTTGACTGCGCATGCAAAAGCGCGCGACGCGATCAAGGCGGTCGCGCCCGCCGCGAAGGTCGGGCTGACGCTCGCGCTGCAGGAACTGGTTGCGGGGCCGGGTGGCGAAGCGCTGTACACGCGAATCTTTGCCGAAGCGCGTGCGCCCTTTTACGAGGCGGCGTCGAAGGATGATTTCGTCGGCGTGCAGACCTACAACCGCTTCGAGACCGGGCCCGATGGCTATCTGCCGGCCCCCGCCGGCGCGATGACCGACATGTTCGGCCTGCCGACGCAGCCGGACGCGCTCGCGGTGACGGTGCAAGAAGCTTGGGCGCACGCGAAGGTGCCCGTTCTCGTTACCGAGCACGGCCACAACACGCGCGACGATGTGCAGCGCATTCGCCATCTGGCTCAGTCCCTCGACGGACTGGCCGGCACGATCGCCGGTGGCGCGCCGGTGCTCGGCTATATCCACTGGAGCCTGCTCGACAATTTCGAGTGGTCGTCGGGCTATGTCCCGCGCTTCGGGCTGGTCGCGGTCGACCGTACAACGTTCGGTCGCCGCCCCAAGCCTAGCCTGACTGCTTATCGCGACCTCGTCCGCGGCATGCGCCACCGGCACGCGTGGGCATGATGCTGCCCGTCACGCCCTCCTTCCGGCTCGACGGCCGCCGCGCGATCGTGACCGGCGCGGGCCGCGGGATCGGGCTTGCGGCGGGCGCGGCATTGGCCGAAGCGGGTGCGGAGGTGACGCTGGTCGCGCGCACTGCATCCGAAGTCAAAGTGGCGGCGGACGCTGTCGGCGGGGTTTCGGCAGTGCTCGACGTGTCCGATCTTTCGGCGGTCGACGACTTTTTTTCGGCGCGGCCGGCGTTTCACATCCTCGTCAACAACGCCGGGACCAATCGCCCCAAGCCGATGACCGACGTCAGCGAGGATGACTTCGACGCGGTGTTCGATCTCAACGTCAAATCAGCGTTCTTCGTCGCGCAGGCCTGCGCGACGAAGATGATATCCGAAGACGTCAAAGGGTCGCTGATCCACATCGGCAGTCAGATGGGGCATGTCGGCGGGCCGAACCGCTCGCTCTATTGCGGCTCGAAATGGGCGCTCGAGGGGATGAACAAGGCGTTCGCGCTCGACCTCGCACCGCACCGCATCCGGTCGAACACGATCGCGCCGACCTTCATCGAGACGCCGATGACGAGGCCATTCTTCGAGGACGCGGCATTCAAGGCGTCGGTGCTTGCGAAGATCAAGCTCGGGCGGATCGGCACGGTCGAGGACGTGATGGGCGCGATCGTCTTCCTCGCCTCCGACGCGTCGGCGCTGATGACCGGCACCAGCATCATCGTCGACGGTGGCTGGACCGCCGAATGAGCTTTGCCTTTCATGCCGCCGCGCCGCCCGGCGAATGGCTCAACGACCCCAATGGCCTCGTCTTCGTCGACGGACGCTATCGCCTCTTCGCGCAGCACAGCGACGCCGCGCCTGACTACAAGACGATCGGCTGGGCACGGTTGTCGAGCGACGACCTGCTGAGGTGGGACTGGGATGGGCAGGTCATCGCGCCCGATGATCAGGGTGAGGCCTATTCGGGCTGTCTGCAGATCGAAGATGGCGCGCTCGCTGCCTATCTCACGCGCGCGGATCGGGCGGCGCAGCGGCAGGCGCAATATCGGCTGACGAGCGGTGACGGCGGACGATCGTGGGTTCAGGACGCGGCCGCGCTCGGTCCGGCGGGGCGCGACGTGCGCGATCCCTTCGTGTTCGCGGCGGCCGACGGCGCGCGGCGGATGCTGGTCGCCGAACCCTGCGGCTGGAGCACTTGGGCGAACGACCCGCCGTCGCGGCTGGCCGTGTGGGGAGAAGGCGCGGACGGCTGGTCGCGCGTCGGGACGATCGGCCCGTGGTCGCCGCCCGGCGTGATGTGGGAAGTGCCCGTGCTGCTCGACTTCGGCGCCACGCAGGTACTCGTCCTCTCCATCGTCGACCGCGCTGCGGGAATGGCGTGCTCGGTGCGCTACTGGACGGGGCGATTCGACGGCACTGACTTCGCAGTCAACTCGGCCGGCGGGGCTTTGCTCGACCACGGCCCCGACTTCTACGCGACCTGCTTCAACACCGTCGAGGGCTGGCCCGATGGCGAGCGCGTGATGGTCGGCTGGGCGTCGAACTGGGCGACGGCGCGCGCGATGGACTGGCCGGGTGGAGCCATGGGCGGACCGATCACATTACCGCGCCAGGTGATGCTCCAAAGCGACCGGCTGGCGGTGCGACCGCTCGCCGCCGCAGCCGACCGGGCGACGGCGGGCGAGCGCTGGACGCCGGGCCGCAGGCTCGAAATCGCGGTCGGCGGTGATGGCTGTGCGTTCGAAGTCACGATCGACGCGGCGGGCGGTCTCGTCGCCGAACGTCAGGCCACCGACGACGCTCTTGCGTGGCGCACTGAACACGCAGCGTTCCTCGACGCGCCGAGCGATATCAGCATTTTCAACGATCGCGGGCTGATCGAAATATTCTTTGTCGACGCGGGGAAAGCGCTGACCGTGTTCGTGCCCGGCGGGCGGCTTTGAGGGGATTGCGATGAGCTATGGCGACGGTATTGACGCGGCACTGATCGATCACCTGCGCGGCTTCGACACCCCGACGATCTGCAACGCGCTCGAGATTGCGACCGGGGGCAGGCGGGCAACGGGGTTCACCCGGCGGACGATGATCGCGCCGTTCCCCGCGCTGCCGCCGATCGTCGGATTTGCGCGGACGGCAACGTTGCGCAGTGCTGCACCGTCCTCGATGTCACCTGCCGCGGCGCGCGAACTGCGGTTGCGCTATTACGAGCATGTCGCGGCGAGCGATTTCCCGACGGTGGTCGTCATCCAGGATCTCGATCACGACGTCGGCCTCGGGGCATTCTGGGGCGAGGTCAATTCGAAAGTCCACCGCGCGCTCGGCTGTGCCGGCGTGGTCACCAATGGTGCCGTCCGCGACCTCGACATGCTCGATCGCGCGTTTCCGATCATCGCCGGGTGCGTCACGCCAAGCCATGCGTTCGTGCGGATCGAGGCGGTCGCGTGCGATGTCGAAATCTTCGGCATGCAGCTAAGCGACGGCGACCTGATCCACGCCGACCGGCACGGGGCTGTCCGGATCGACCGCATCGCCGCGGCGCGTCTCCCGCATGCCATCGAAGTCATCGTGGCGCGCGAAAAGCTGATCCTCGATGCAGCGGCACAGCCCGGCTTCGGCGTCGATGCCATCCGCCGGGCGATGGCGGACGGCGACGACATTCACTGACGGGCCGTAAGCGGCCCGTCAGAACTTCGCGCGGAGCTTTACGCCATAGGTCGTCGGCATGCCCCAGGTGACCTGCTCGATGCCATCGCCGCCATAGGTCGTGCGCTGGTTGACGATCTCGTTCTCGATATTCTCGACATAGCCATCGATACCGAAGCGTTCGTCGGCGCTCGTCCAGCCGAGGCGCAGGTCGGTCTTGGTAAAAGCCGGCTGCGTCCCCGCAGGATCGATGAACGACAGTTGCGTCTGCGCCGAATATCTGGCGGAATAATAGAATTGCACCTGTGGTGTGATCTTGCTGCCGTCGCCGAAGCGGAAGTCATAGGCTGCGATCACCGTGCCAGTGAATTCGGGCGCGAACTGCGGACGTATGCCCGACAGGTTCACGAAGCGGCCGGTCGCCGTCGGGTTGCCGTTGACCAGCTGATGTGGCGCGAGCACGCCGAACGTCCCGAACTTGGCGTCGAGGTAGGACGCCGCCAGCGTCAGGCGGAAATTGTCGATCGGCCGCGCTTCGATCACGATCTCGGCGCCCTTCGACTTGATGTCGCCGCCGTTCACCGAAATCGTGTCGACGCCGCCCGAATTGTTTGGCCGTTGAAAGCTCGTGATCAGGTTCTTGTACTTGGTGTAGTAAACCGAGGCGTTGACCTGCAATTTATTGTCGGCAAAGCGGCTCTTGATACCCGCTTCATAGTTGATCGACGTCTGATCGTCGGTGTTGGTGCCCGCGGTCGCGAGCGATCCCGACAGGAAGCCGGTCGCAACGCTTGCGAACAGCAGCACGTCGGGGTTGACGTCATATTCGAGCGCGCCACGCCAGGTGAAGTTCTCGTAGGAGCGGTTCTGAATGCTCGTCGCAAGCTTCGGGTTGACTGAAAACGCATCGAGCGTCGTCGGTGGCGTCAGCGGGAACTGCGGCCCCTGCAGCGTCGTGCTCGACAGCGGGCCGCCGTAGTCGAGCGAATATTTGTCGTCGCGCGAATAGCGGATGCCGCCGACGATCCGGAACGCATCGGTGATCGCGAAACTCGCCTGTCCGAACAGCCCCAGGCTGCGCGTGTTGTTGTACTGGAAATTGTTCGAATTCTGCCCCTGACGTCCCGCGACGGCGGGATCGCCGAGGTCGATCGTCGGCCCGGCGAGCGGCGTCGGGTTCAGAACCGGAAGCGAGAAGGTCGGATACCCCGGCACCACCACCAGCGGCCGGGTCGTTATGTTGTTGATGTCGCGCGTGATGCGGATCGATGCGCTGAGGAACTGGATCTTGTCCTGCGACAGATAGGCGCCCGCCGTGACCTGGAGCGGGCCGGTGCTCTGCGTGCTCAACTGGAGTTCGGCGGTCTTCGACTTCACGCGCTCGCGCAGGAAATCTTCCGAATGGCCGATCGGAGAAAAGTCGCCGTCCTGTCAGACGTCGAGCTTGAAATCGGTGTAGCTGAAAATCCCGCGCGCGACGAGCAGATCAGAGATCGGTGCGCTGATCTGCAGCGTCGCGTTGAACTCGTCGACGCGGTCTTCGTGGACGAAATTCTTTGAAATCGTGAGTTTGCCGAGCTGGCTCCACGTCGGTGCCCCTGCCGAACCGCGCCGCGTATTGCGGCAATCGAGGATCGTTCCGTAGGGGTCGGTGAGGCCCTGCGCCGTGACGTTGCGGCAGGTGCCGGTCAGCGCGAACAGCCCGGTCACGTTGCCGCGTTCGCGAACGTTGGTAACGCGCAGCGTGACGTCGCCGCCGTCGGGGATTTCGTAACGCAGCGACCCGCGCACCGAGACGGTGTCGGGGTTGCCGAGATTTTCGCCGGCAAGGTTCTTCACATAGCCGTCACCGCGCTCGATCAGCCCGGCGAGGCGGAAGGCGAAATTCTCCGACAAGGGCACGTTGACGAACGCTTCGCCGCGCACGGTGTTGAAGCGCGCATAGCTCGCACTGACGCCGGCACTGAACGCCTTGGTCGATGGCGCGACGGTGTAAAGGTTGACCGCGCCGGCGAGCGTGTTGCGGCCGTAGAGCGTGCCTTGCGGTCCTTTCAGGATCTCGAGCCGGTCGACGTCGAAAAAGGCGCGCGTCTGCTGCGAGGCGCGCGGGCGATAAACCCCATCGACGAACACGCCGACCGAGGGCGCCGAATCGAGGAAGGTGTTGTTCGAATTCGCGCCGCGCATCGAAATCTTGCTGTCGGTGCCGTAGCGCGCGAAAGTGACGCCGGGGGTGACAAGGTCAATGCGAGTGACGTCGGTGATCCCCGAACGCACGAGCCCCTCTGCAGTGATCGCCTGGATCGCGATGCTAACGTTCTGGATATTCTCCGGACGCTTTTGCGCGGTCACGATAATATCCTCGATCCCGCCGGAGGTCGCCGCCGCCGGAGCCGTGGTCTGCGCCGATGCGGCCTGTGCGAGCGCCAGCATGCTACCCGTGGCAACCAGAGCCGACATTGTCCTGATATGGATTTTCATCCTCCCCGATGGTCGTGCGGCCACCCTGCCTGACCGCACAAAGCGAATGGTGCGCGAGATTGACTATATATGCAACAGAATTGTTACCCGCAGGTCCCGCGCTTTTGATTGATGACCGGCACCATGTTAGTGGCGCGGCGTGACCCGCCCCAAGCGCGCCTCCTCGACCGACGTCGCACGCCTTGCCGGGGTGTCGCAATCGGCAGTTTCGCGGGCTTTCTCCGACGGCGCGGCGATCGCTTCGGCCACGCGCGCAAAGGTGCATGCCGCCGCCGCCGAGCTCGGCTATCGCCCCAACGCGCTCGCCCGCAGCCTGATCACGCGGCGCACCAACATGGTCGCGCTGATGACCGGCGACATGTCGAACCCGCATTATGCGCGTACCATCAACGCGTTCAGCCTTGGCTGTCAGGCGCGGGGATTGCACGTCTTGCTGTTCTCGCTGACCGACGGCGCGAATGTGGAGGAAGCGGTCGAGGAAGTCCTGAAATACCGTATCGACGGCGTGATCCTCATCTCTGCAGCGCTGTCGGCCGACGTCGGCGATGCGTGCGCAAAGGTCGGCGTGCCCGTCGTGCTCTACAACCGCTACGTCCGGCAGCCCAACGTCAGTTCGGTCCGGATCGAGAATTTCGAAGGCGGCAGCCGCGTCGCCGACCTGCTGATCGACGAGGGGCACGAACGGCTGGGGTTCATCGCGGGATCGCGGATCGACCCGACCAGCGGCGACCGCGAGGCGGGCTTCACGCACCGTGTTGCCGAGCGTGGTGCCGAGATCATCGCACGCGTCGAGGGCAGTTTCGATTTCGCGAGCGGGCGCAGCGGTTTCCATGCGATCTGGTCGGGGACGACGCCGCCCACCGCGATTTTCTGCGCGTCGGACCTGATGGCGCTTGGCGCGATGGACGCCGCGCGCATCGACCTTGCGCTGCGCATTCCCGATGCGGTGTCGATCGCCGGTTTCGACGACCTGCCCGAAGCCGCGTGGCCGAGCTATGGCCTGACGACGATCCGCCAGCCGGTCGAAGCGATGGTCGAAGAGGCGCTCGACTTGTTGATGACGCGTGTCGAAAGCGCGTCCGCGGCACCGCAGACCGTGCTGATCCCGGGCGAACTCGTGATCCGGACGTCGACACGAACGCAAGCGCCGACGAAAACAATACGGGCCTAGGCGAACGCCAGCGCCTTCATCAGGCTGAATTCGCCGAATTCGGTATATTCCTTGACGAACCTGCCGCCGCGGATGTGGTGCTGCGACACGCCGAAGAAGCTCACGCGTCTGCCCGTCGGCGCGCCGTATGGACCCGGGCCGAGATGGGTGCCGGCAAACGTCCAGCGCACCGAAACGCGGTGGCCCAGCGTGTCGGCAAGCACGACCACTTCGTCGATCGTCAGCGCACCGTCGGGAAAGCTCGCGAGCCGCGTCAGAATGTCCTGCTTGTAATCGCCGAGCCCGTGAATGTTGCGGTCCGACGACGCGTAGCAGACGTGGTTGGGCACGAAATAATCGTCGACGCGACCAAGGTAGCGCCAGTTCCAGATCTCGTGGTAGGCACGGCGCACGAAGCCCTCGATATCGTCGGGGCCGGAGGGCTGCGGCGGCGCTGCCGGCGACCCTTGTGCGATGGCGTTCTCGACTTCGCCGTGCGTCGGCGTGTCGGCACCGCTCTGGTTCCCGTTCGACCAGCCGCTGGCCACGAACTTGGCCATGATCTCACGCTCGTCGAGCCCCAGCTGGCGGAGCAGCGAGCGTTCGTTGTAGGCGACCCATTCTTCGCAGACGCGGTTGTCCTTGACATGGCAGACCGCGACGCCGCGCACGAAGACTTTCTTTCCGGTCGGCGGGCCATAGACCGAGTAGCCGGTGTTGGTGCCCGCATACGTCCAGCGCATCGACGTGATCCAGCCTGCGTCCTCGCTGCCCGACCAGATCACGTCCTCGATGAAATCGCGCGTGTCGGGGAAGGCAGCCTGGCGGATGGTCGTCAGCCGGATAACCTGATCGCGGCCATAGATCGTGCCGTCGGAGGTATGGACGATCGACGCCGGATGGTAATAATCGTAAATCTTGCCGATCAGCTTCTCGTCCCAGATCTGGTGCGTCGAACGGCGGATGTAATCGTCGATGTCGTAACCGTCGGGGGTAAAGCCCGCGACGTTGAAATCGACCGAAGCGCCACTTCGTTCGCCCGGCTTGAACATCGTCACTGCGCTTTCGCGACCCTCTGCCATAAACTGCGACTCCTCAATATTGTCGATGAATATATATGCAGAAAGATGTGCGCAAGCGCCGCAGCTCAGGCCACGCGGTCGGGCGGTGCGCCGCCGGCGAAGAATGCGTCGACGTTGTCGAGCGCGCGCATGCCCATCGCGATGCGCGTCTCGCGCGTCGCGCTGCCGAGGTGAGGGAGCAGAAATATATTCGTTAGCGCCGCGTAGCGCGCGTCGAACTGTGGTTCGCCCGTGAACACGTCGAGCCCGGCGGCAGCGATGCGACCGCCTTGGAGCGCCGCGATCAGCGCGTCATCGTCGACCAGTTCGCCGCGCGCCGTGTTCACGACGATCGCGCCCACCGGCAGCTGCGCGATGACGCGCGGACCGATCAGATTCCGTGTCGCTTCAGTCAGCGGCGCGTGAAGGCTGAGCACGTCACAGCGCGGCCAGAACCGCGCCGCTTCGGCGATATATTCGGCGTCGAACGGCAGGTCGCGCCGCACGCTTCGACCATGATACACGATGCGCATGCCGAACGCGGTCGCGCGCATTGCCGTCGCCATGCCGATCCGCCCCATGCCGTAAATGCCGAGCGTCTTGCCGCCGAGATGCGTGCCGAGCATCGCGGTCGGTGCCCATCCCTGCCATGTCCGTGCGCGCATCATCGCTTCACCCTCCGATGCGCGGCGTGCGGCACCGAGCATCAGCAGGATCGCGATATCGGCGGTGGCGTCGGTCAGGACGTCGGGCGTGTTGGTCACGACGATACCGCGGTGCCGCGCCGCTTCGAGATCGATGTGGCTGACCCCGACGCCGAAATTGGCGAGCAGGCGGACGCGCGGCGACATCGTGGCGATCGCGGCCGCATCGATCCGGTCGGTCACGGTGCAGACGACGCCATCGGCCACGCAGCCTGCCCAGTCGGACGCGCTCCACGGCATGTCGGCGGCGTTCGGGCGCGTGGCATAGAGCGCAGCCGCACGCATCTCGACCTCAAGGGGGAGGCGTCGCGTCAGCGCAAGGGTAGGACGTTGCATCGCGCCTCCGGACCGTTGGGAAAAAGACGGCAGTTGCTACCGTTGAATATATATGCACTATGCAGGCGGCAAGAGGCGGAGAGCGAATGTGGAAAAGATCCGGGCCGAGGACGTACCGCGGGCGCGCCGCATCGCCGCCTTCGCCTTTTTCATGGTCGCTGATTTCTTCTATGGCTGGTCATGGAACACCGCCGACGTCCTGCGGCCCGACATTCGCGCCGCGCTTAACCTGACGCTGACGCAGGCCGGCTCGATGTACTCGGCGCAAGGCGCGGGCGCACTGATCGGCGCGATCGTTATCGGCCAGCTTGCCGACCGGCTCGGCCGCCGCAACGCGCTGTTCGGGATCATGGTCGGCTATGGCATTGCGCTCGCCTGGGGGGCGTTCGTCCGCTCCTATCCCGAATTGATGGCGCAGCGCTTTACGCTCGGCCTGTTCATGGGCGGCGTCTTTCCGACCGTCGTCGGGCTTTACACCTCGCTGTTCGATAGGCGGGTGTGCGGCAAGCTTGCCGGCTTTTACAACGGGACGTTCAACGGCTCGGTGCTCGTGCTCGGCCTTCTCGCCAACCGGCTCCACTTCGCCGACTGGCACGAACTCATCCTGCTCGGCGCGGTTCCACCGCTGATCCTCGCGCCGCTTGCGTTCGTCATCGTCCCCGACGACCGCAAGCTTATCGCTTATGGTGCCGCCGCCGTCGACCCGGTGCCGCGCGGTAAGCTGCCGATCGTGGAGCTGTTCGTCGAGGGGCGCTGGCGGCGGACATTGCTGATCGCGCTGATGGTCGGACTGAATTTCTTCGGCAGCCAGGCGTTCACCGGCTGGCAGACGACATATCTGAACGAAGTGCAGGGCGTCGACCCCGGTGCGGCAAAGGAAATGTTCGGCTGGCAGTTCGCCGCCGCGATCGTCGGCGGATTCGCGTGGGGCGCGTTTTCGGATCGCTTCGGGCGGCGCGTCAACGCGCTGGGCTATCTCGTCGGTGCCGGCGTCGTCGTCGCATATCTGACGCTCGCGAATTCGGTGCCATACCTGTTCGCGCTCGGCTGTGCTTATGGTTTCATGATTTCGGCGAGCGTCATCTGGGGCCCCTGGATCGCCGAAATGTATCCGCCGCACCTGCGCTCGACCGCGGCCTCGATCTTCAACTGGGGACGGATCATCAGCTTTTTCGCGCCGATCATCACCGCCGCGGTCGCCGAAAGTCATGGTTTGCGATCGGCGATGATGCTCGCCGCGTTCGCGCTCGGCGGCGCGTCGATCATCTGGTGGCTGCTTCCCGAGACCGTGGAGCGCAATCGCGTGCCGGGCACGGTCACCTAGCCGACGGTCAGCACATGCGGGTCGCGGCAGATCGGCCAGGGCGCGACGTCGCCGTTTGCATAGGGGAGCGCGCAATCGATGCGGTTGCGATCCTCGGCGCTCCAGCCGGCAAGCGCGGCCGCATAATCGCGCGCAAGATGCGCCCGGATCTCGGGCGGCATCCGATCATAGGCAGTATGATACCAAAGCGTGACCAGCGCGCGCGGTGCGCTGCTGTCGTTGGCATGCGCCGCGTGAAGCAGCCGCGAGTCACCGATCAGCAGATCACCGGCGCGAACCGGCACGTCGACTTCGCCGTCCAGATCACCGAACATCGGGTGCGAAAGATCGCTGTCTGAAAGGGCGGCTTGCGAATGCGCGATCGCCAGCCGGTCGTGGGCGGGCAGGCGCCGTCGGTGCGACCCCGGCACCACGCGCAGGCAGCCGTTGCCGCGGTCGGTGTCGACCGCATAATACATTGCAAAGAGCTGGTGCGGGGTCACCTCGCGGCTGACCGGGTGCGTCCACCACAGCCAGTCCTGGTGCCAGAACAGGCGCGGGCCGCCGGCAGGCTTGCTGATGACATAGCCTGCCGACCACGCCACCTGCCCGAAGCCCAGCGCGCGCAGCAACACAAGCGTCGGCGGCCAGGCGATCAGCTCGGCGAATGCAGCGTCGTGCTCGACGCCGAGCATGCTTCCGGTCGTGACGTTGCGCGCAAGATGTTCGGCCGAGGCGGCGGCGATCCGGGCCTCGCACGCGTCGCGCATCCGCGTGACCGCGCCGCAGTCGAGGACGCCGGGAACACGCGCATAGCCCCGATCGAGGATCGCCGCACGAATGTCGGACGCAGCGGCCATCGTCATGCGCAAAACTCCTTGCTCCCGGTGCATATATATGCAGTAACGCCGTGGCAATCACGAAAGCAGCCGCTGCGATGTCGCGTTTTTCCGCATGGCGGCTCTTCACGGAAAGCTTGGCCGAACATCGCGGCTGGGAACGGCAATGGGCCGACGCGGTGCCGAAGTCGAATTATGACGTCGTCATCATCGGCGGGGGCGGCCACGGCCTTGCGACGGCTTATTATTTGGCGAAAGAGCACGGCATCGCCAACGTCGCGGTGCTCGAAAAGGGCTGGATCGGCGGCGGCAATACCGGACGCAACACGACGATCGTGCGATCGAACTATCTGTGGGACGAAAGCGCGCGGCTTTACGACCATGCACTGAAGCTGTGGGAAGGGCTGTCGGACGACCTCAATTACAACGTCATGTTCTCGCAGCGCGGCGTTCTCAACCTCGCGCACACGCTGGGCGACGTCCGTGAGGCGCAGCGGCGGGTCAACGCGTTGCAACTCAATGGCGTCGACAGCGAATGGCTCGATGCATCCGCAGTCAAAGCGGTCTGTCCGCCGCTCGACGTGTCGCCCGACGCGCGCTACCCGGTGCTCGGCGGAACGCTGCAGCGCCGCGCCGGAACCGCGCGGCACGATGCGGTCGCCTGGGGTTACGCGCGTGCGGCGTCGGCGCGCGGCGTCGATATCATCCAGAATTGCGAAGTGACCGGGTTCGCGCGCGACGGCGACGCGATCGTCGCGGTCGAAACGGCGCGCGGTCGCATCGGCACGGGCAAGGTCGGCATGGTCGTCGCGGGGCACTCGAGCGTCGTCGCGGAGATGGCGGGATTCCGCCTGCCAGTCGAAAGCCACACGTTGCAGGCGCTTGTCAGCGAACCGATCAAGCCGGTGCTCGACACCGTCGTCATGTCGAACGCCGTCCACGTCTATGTCAGCCAGTCGGACAAGGGCGAGCTGGTGATCGGTGCGGGCATCGACGAATATCCGAGCTATGCGCAGCGCGGCAGCTTTCCAGTGATCGAGCATCAGATGGGGGCGCTGCTGGCGCTGTTCCCGAGCTTTTCGCGGCTGCGGATGCTCAGGAGCTGGGGCGGGACGGTCGATATCTGCCCCGACGCGTCGCCGATCATCGGGCGGACGCCGATCGCCAACCTGTTCATCAACTGCGGCTGGGGCACCGGCGGGTTCAAGGCGACGCCGGGTTCGGGCCACATCTTTGCCCACACCATCGCGCAGGGCGAACCGCACCCGATCGCTGCCCCCTTTGCGCTCGATCGGTTCACCAGCGGTCGGCTGATCGACGAACATGGCGCGGCCGCGGTTGCACACTGATGCTGCGCATTCCATGCCCCCATTGCGGCCCGCGCGACCAGATCGAGTTCCGCTCAGGCGGCGAGGGTGACCGCGCGCGGCCCTCCAACCCGGCCGGGCTGAGCGACGCCGAATGGGCAGACTATCTCTTCCTGCGCCGCAACCCCAGGGGGCCGCACCGCGAACGCTGGAACCATGCCGCAGGCTGCGGCAAATGGTTCACGCTGACGCGCGACACGCGCACCCACCGGTTCGTTCCATGAGGGTCGCAAGCGGCGGGGCGCGGATCGACCGATCGCGCGCGATCGCCTTCACCTTCGACGGCAGGCGACGGACCGGCTATCCTGGCGACACCCTGGCTTCCGCACTGCTCGCCAACGACGTTCATTTCGTCGGACGCAGCTTCAAATATCATCGGCCGCGCGGTATCGTCTCGGCGGGGGCCGAAGAGCCGAACGCGCTGGTGACGATCGGCGAAGGCGGGCGCAGCGAACCGAACACGCGTGCGACGATGGTCGAGCTTTACGATGGCCTCGTGGCGCGCAGCCAGAACGCCTGGCCGTCGCTCGACTTCGACCTCGGCGCGCTCACCGGCATGGCCGCACGCTTCTTTCCGGCGGGCTTCTACTACAAGACATTCCTCGGGCCGGCGCAGCGCTGGACGCACCGCTACGAGCCGTTCATCCGCCGCATGGCGGGCCTGGGGCCCGCCCCCACCGCGCCCGACCCCGATCGTTACGACAAGCTGCACGCGCATTGCGAAACGCTCGTCATCGGCGGGGGCGATGCCGGACGCGCCGCCGCAGCTGCGGGGAAAGGCCGCGTCATCCTGATCGACGAAGGCGTGGCCTGCGACCCGATCGAAGGCGTTCGCGTCCTGACGCGCACCACCGCCTTCGGGCGCTACGACGACAATCTGGTCATGGCGGTCGGGCGGCTGACCGATCATTTCCCGCTGTCCGAACGCAACGGCCCCCGCCAGCGCCTGTGGCAAATTCGCGCGGGCGAAATCATCCTCGCAACGGGCGCGCACCAGCAGCCGATCGTGTTTCCGAACAACGACTTGCCCGGAATCATGCTCGCTTCGGCGGCGCTGACTTATCTGCGCGACTATGGCGTGCTGGTCGGGCGAAAAATCGCGATCGTCGGCGATGCGGACGGCGCCGACGAATTGCGCAACGCAGGTGCCAGCGTGGCGTGCTTTGCGACCATCGCCAAAGCGCATGGCGGCAAGCGCGTCTGCGCCGTCACCGACGCGCGCGGCCAGCGTCATCGGTGCGACGCGGTGCTGATGGGCGGCCACTGGCAGCCCGCTGTGCATCTGCACAGTCATGTCGGCGGCAAGGTCGTTTTCGACCCCGATAAACATTGCTTCGTACCCGTCGCCGATCCCAACCAGCCGATCTCGGTCGGTGCTTGTGCAGGCGACGTTCCGACGGTCGCGCCCGTTGCGCCGGTCATCGGCCGCAAAGCCTTCATCGATTACCAGAACGACGTGACGATCGCCGACATCGACTTGGCGACGCGCGAGGGCTTCGTTTCGGTCGAGCATTTGAAGCGCTACACGACGACGGGCATGGCGACCGATCAGGGCAAGCTGTCGAACCTCAACGCGCTCAGTCGCCTTGCCGACAACCTCGCCAGCACGCCGGGAGCGGTCGGCACGACGACCTTCCGCCCGCCCTATACGCCCGTCACTTTCGGCGCGCTCGCCGCGCACGATCGCGACCTGCTGATCGACGCGACCCGGCTGACGCCGATGCACGACTGGCACGTCGCCAACGGCGCGCGCTTCGAGGACGTCGGGCAGTGGAAGCGGCCGTGGTACTATCCGAGAGCCGGTGAGACCATGCACGACGCCGTTCAGCGCGAGTGCCGGGCGGTGCGCAGCGGCGTCGGCATGCTCGATGCCTCGACGCTGGGCAAGATCGACATCCAGGGCGAAGACGCCGCAACCGTTCTGAATCTCGTTTATACCAACAGCTGGAGCAAGCTCGGCATCGGCCGTTGCCGCTACGGCGTGATGCTCGGCGAAGACGGCATGGTCCTCGACGACGGCGTCACCGCGCGGATCGGCGAACAGCGCTTCATCATGTTCACGACGACGGGCAATGCCGCGCGTGTGCTCGACCACATGGAGGACTATCTCCAGACCGAATGGCCGCATCTGAAGGTCTGGCTGACGTCGGTAACCGAACATTGGGCCGCCACCGTCGTTACCGGACCGAAGGCGCGCGACGTCCTCGCCGCGATCGTGACCGACTGCGACCTTGGCAACGCCGCGTTTCCGCACCTGTCGTGGCGCACCGCGCGGATCGCAGGGGTAGCAGTGCGCCTGTACCGGATCAGCTTTACCGGAGAGCTGAGCTACGAAGTCCATTGCGACGCGCGCCATGCGTCGACCGTGTGGGACGCCATCCACGCCGCCGGGCATGCGGCCGCGATCACCCCCTATGGAACCGAGGCGATGCACGTCCTGCGCGCCGAAAAGGGCTATATCATCATCGGCCAGGAGACCGACGGCACGGTCGGCCCCGACGACCTCGGCCTCGGCTGGGCGATCGCCGGGGCGAAGCCCGACTTCATCGGTAAACGCTCGCTCGCGCGGCCCGACATGCAGCGCGCCGACCGCAAGCAACTGGTCGGCCTGCTGCCCGATACCCCGATCCCCGAAGGTGCGCAGATCACCGACGATGCGAGCGGGGTGACGATGCGCGGCCACGTCACGTCGAGCTACTCGAGCCCGGTACAAGATCGACCATTTGCGCTGGCGCTCGTCGCGGGCGGCCGTGCGCGGATCGGCAGCACATGCTGGGCGCGCTTCGGATTGGAGAGCGTCGCCTGCAGGATCGTGGATCCGGTCTTCTCCGACCCGCAAGGGGCGCGGCTCGATGGCTGATCTCATCCGCATGAACGATCCGGCGATCGTCGCGCTGCGCTGCACGCCGGATCTGATCGCCGCCGCGGGCGATGCGCTGGGCATGGACATCCCGCGTACCGTCAACCGGTTCGTGGCGGGGCACAGGACCACCATCGCGATGGTCGGACCCGACGACTGGCTGGTGATCGGAGACGATCCCGACGCCGGGCCGCTCGTCGCTGCGCTCGAGGCAGCTTTGTCGACCCGGGGTGCCGCGGTCTGCGACGTGTCGGGCACTCGCGTCCGCTTCGCGCTGACCGGTCGAGACGCGCTTGAGGCGCTGGCGCGCGGCTGTTCGCTCGATCTCGAGCGGATGGAGCCGGGGCAGTGCGCCGCAACGATCGTTGCGCGCGCGCAGGCTTATCTTTTCGTCCACGCTGACGGGGTATACGAGCTGTACCCGCGCCGATCGTTCGCGCGCTATCTCGAGGACTGGTATCGCGACCTCATAACACGCCCGTAAAGCGGGGTTTGCGCTTTTCGAGGAACGCGGCACCACCCTCGGCCGCATCGGCGCTGTTGCCCGCGCGGCGCTGGTCCTCGGCCTCGCGCGCGAGCGCCGCGACATAGTCGCTGTCGAGCGACATCGCCACGCCCTGCCGGATCAGTGCCAATGCAGCCGTCGGTCCGGCCGCGAGACGTGCGCTCAATACCCTTGCTTCTTCGAGGACCATTTCGTCGGCCACGCATTTGTAGATCAAGCCCCAGTCGGCCGCCTTCGGGCCGTAAATTCTCTCGCCGAGCATCATCATTTCGATCGCGCGTGCCTTGCCGACCATCCGGGCAAGCATCCAGGAGGCGCCGCCGTCGGGGACCAGCCCGATATTCACAAAGGCCTGAAGGAAATATGCGCTTTCGCCCGCGACGACGAAGTCCGCTGCAAGCGCGAGGCTGCAGCCGATGCCCGCCGCAGCGCCGTTCACTGCTGCGACGATCGGCACGCTCAACTTCGACAGTTTCAGCATCAGCGGGTGGTAGCTTGCGTTCAGCGCTTGAAACGCGCCCTCGCCGCCGCCCACCGATCGCTCGGCCCGCGCGCCAAGGTCTGCCCCCGAACAGAAAGCGCGGCCCGCGCCCGTCAGCACGACGGCGCGCGCGCCGTCGAGGCGGTCGAGCGCCGTCGATATCTCCTCGAACATCTGCGGCGGCGCTGCGTTCAATCGCTCAGGGCGGTTTAGCGTGATCGTGAGGACATCGCCGTCGCGATCGACGCGGATGGTTTCGTAGGTCAATGTCGCTCCCCCCTGCCTTTGCCGAACGCCGAAAATCTGGTCGGCGAAACCTGACTCCCGAAGAGGTCTCCGCGTAAACGGTCTTCAACGGCGCGACCAGACCTGCTTGAACCGATTGACGGCACACCCTACGCGCCAACGTGGCCGGTACGGATCGAAAGCCGCTACGGACAATCCTGAGCGACCCGCGCGGCGCACTGGCCCTGGGCCTGGCGGTCTCACGCTGAAAAGTGGATTTCGGACTGACGTGCTTACGTCGAGTTCAACGCCATGGTTTATAAAATATTCAGCCGTTTCGGCTTTACCCTCATTACAAGTGTTATTCAGTGGACTATCACCCTCACGATTTTCTCGTGAGTTGACATCGTAACCAAGCCCAACAAGATAATCGACAATTTGAAGAGAGTTATGCGCTGCCGCAAAGTGAAGCTAAGTTCTAAAAGAAGGAAAATGAAAACTACGCATTTCTGGGTAGTTTTCAAACAAGGAGCCTAGCTCTTTTTGGTTACTTTGACGTATGGCCGCTGATATAAGAGGCGCTACGTTGATCGGTCCCTTGGTCATTTACTCAACGTAATGATCGTATCTGCGAACTATTCAGCGTTCCCGTCAACGTCCCAAAAGTCCCAATTACCAATTTCCTTTCCTCTGCGGTAAGTTCCGCGTGAGGCAAGCTGGCCATTCTCGTGATATGTCGACCAGACGCCGTCCTCCAAGCCATCGCGGTAGTCGCCCTCCGACGACACTTGGCCGTTTTTATAAAACGACTGGAACAATCCTTCGCGGACCCATTTGGACCCATCGGTCAACATCCGCCGGGCGTAGCGGTATTGCAACTCACCAGTCCCATATGGGATTTCAGCAATATCTAGGGTCATCATTTCCCGCTTCCTGTCGGTAAGAAGTCGCTGGGACGGTATAGATCGGTCCGCACGGGGTTGCCAGCGGAGTTATAACGCTGGATCGCAATAACGTCGGGCAACTCGCCG
Source organism: Sphingomonas sp. (assembly GCA_965249015.1). GTDB lineage: Bacteria > Pseudomonadota > Alphaproteobacteria > Sphingomonadales > Sphingomonadaceae > Sphingomonas_O. The sequence continues at coordinate 1,224,439 of CBDFLB010000003.1, forward strand.
GTCCTTGTTCTGTATGCTTCGATGAATCGGATCATCTCTTGGCGGTCTTTCGCAATGTCGCGGGCCAGCGGCTTGTCGTCAAGGATCAGCCGACGATCAAACTTCACGGCATCCGGCACGGCTTGCTGAACGCGTGTGTCCTGCGGCAGGCCAGTTTTCAAATCGACTCTTTTGGACACCTCGATAGCTGACCCGTCGGTTCGGGTGATCGGCTTTTGAACCAAATCAAATTCGCCCGATGCTCGCCGTTCGTCGGCAAGCCGCTTATGGACTGCTTTGCCAGATCGGGTCGACGCTGTTTCTCCGGACGTAGCAACGACACCCTCAACACTACCGCCCTTAGGAGTTCGAAGCTGCACAACTCCGCTTTCAGTCCGCGCAAGCGCTGCCCCTTTCTCGGTCGCCCGGAAACGTGTTGCAGCCGTCCCGCCCTCATCGATGATTACCGACGAGCGCTGACCCAGTCTTCCGAGCGCGGCCTCGTCGGCGACGCTGGCGCGGACGGCGGCGGCACCGGTGCCGGGCTGGGTATGCGCGATCAAGCGCGACCCTTGAGGCACCTCAACGCTCGTGCGCGTGCCGACCGCTACGAAGCGTTCGTTGGTTGCGGTGCTGCGATAAAGCGCGACCTCTCGGCCGGATTGACGGCTGGCTGCGGCGAGATCTTGCGCCGTAACGCCACCCGATCGGGCGACACGCACTGTGCCGCCGCCAGCCTCGGCTCCTTGCAGGAGCTTGGCGCCCGACACCTCGGCTGCCTCTCGTACCGCAGGTGATGCAGCCAGCGTGACCACGCGTGTTTCGGCACCGGCGGCACGCAATGCCGCCTCGCCACCCTCGCGGGCCAGGGTCCGCGCCCCTCCGACCGCTATAGCTTCGGCGCTGCGCACTCCGGTAGAGGCAGCTTTGGCCCCAGCGCCGACGGGGATGAAATAGGACGCGACCTGACCCGTTGTCATACCGATTGTTTCAAATCCCTCGCCGCGACGGAAGGCTTCTTCATGACGCCGGACCTGTCCTTCAACGAAGCCGCTGCCGGCGTTCCACGTTGCGGTCGCGGCACCGCGAACATCGCCGGCAAAGCGCGATGGATTGGCCGCGACCGAACGGGCATAGTCGGCGACCGCCACGCTGCCCCGGCTCACGCCCGACGAGATGGCATTGCCCAGTTTCGCGCGTGCCGAGCGGGAGTATTGCAGTTCGGTCACATAGGTGCCCAGCGTTCCCGCCGTGCCGACGAGTCCGACCGCTTCCTTGGCAACGCCGCCGACCACGCCGACCGTGAAGCGCGCCTGATTCTCCTGATGCGTAATAAACCCACGAGCCGCCTGCGCCAATCCGCTGTTGCCGGGGATCGCTCGCCGTGCCGCATCGGCCCCGCCGTGGATCGCGCGGCCGGTCCACATCACCCCGTCGCGGATGCCATTCTGTGCCGCCGTCTCTGCATGGTGAATGCCGGTCCGCGCCGAGGCGGCAAGCCAACGCACCGTGCCCTCGGGATCAGCGACGGCCCTCCGCCCGAGATCGACGCCTTGGCTCCCGAGATTGCTTGCATGACTGAGCGCGGAGCGACCGAGTTGGGTCGCAGTCTGCGCCGTGTGCGTGACTGTCGAGCGGATCTCATTCCACGACGGGAGTCGAGGGGCTTCAACCTTAAATCCGAAAATCTCAGGCACGGGTCAGGTCCTCTCGTTCGGGGCGACGGCGGGATCGTAGAGCGGGGCCGCGGGCGTCTTAGCGAGGCTGCGTGCCGCCTCGGCGAAAACTGTCGTGGCATGATCGAGCGCCTTCAGCCCAACTTCGGGCAGCGCAGCGGACTTGCCCACACCCGCAGCGAGAGCTTCGTCGATGAGAGATGTGGCTGCAGACGGGTTGCCGATCCGCAATGCCTTTGCCTCGCGAGCGAAATCGAGCATCGCCGTCTCGAGACGCGTCGCGCCAATTGTGTCACGGGCACCGGCTGACAATGTCACAAACTGCGCGCTAAGTCCTTTCACCGTCGTTGCGAGCGCACCCTCGATCATGCCGACGGCGCGCGCCACATCGGCAAACAGCGTCCCGGTCGCCGTAGTCGAAACGGGGGCCGATGCGCCGACGCCATTGGCAATGAAGGGTAAGGGGCCGACTCCATTGGTCATCGTCCAAGATTGCCCGATCCTCCGGATACCGGTCTTGTCAGGATTTTCCCGACAAACTCCCGGCGCGGACCCACATCCTGGCAAGGAACAAAAGGTCTGCGAGTGGCAAGGGGCGCTCGGGGCACAGCTTAGCGCGAATGCGGTGGATATGCGTATCGACGGTCTTCGCTGCGATCGCCAGTTGATACGCGATCGCTTTCGGCTTCAGCCCCTGCCCAAGCATCACGAAGACCGCGAGCTCCTGGTTCGAAAGGCGCTCGGCGTGCGTGAGCATCTCGAGCTCGCCTTCGTTCAGAAGCGCGCGCAGAGCTTGAGAACGAGTATTTGAATCAGCTGCGATCGCGACATCCTCATCGTGGCGCCAATCGACTCGACCGACCGAGCGCGTCATTATGTGCGCGAATTCAAAACGGAGCGCCAGATGACCGACGGAGCCGACCCTCTCGACGCGCTGCGTCATGAGGCTGCCTGGGCGGTGACGCGCGGCAGCCTGATGTTTCATCTCGACTTGGCCGCAACGATCGCGCGCGATCATCTCGACGGCCATGCAATGATCGCGGATTGCGACGGCTGGGCCGTCGACGTTACGAGCCGTGGCTACGAGGCTGTGTTTGTCAGCGACTTTCCCGATAGTGAGCTTGCGGTCGTGACCTTCGCGGCCGACGGATCGCCGATCGTCGAAGCAGGCCGCGGCGCGCCGTCTTTACGCGTCCGTGCGCTCGCCACGGCGGCCCGATCGATTGCGGCCAAGGTGAGCAGGCTCCCATCGACCGTCATCGCCATACCGCCAACCGCCGGATCGCTCGGCAACGAGATCGAGGGATATCTGCTGCGCCGCGCCGATACGCCCGACGCTATCGCGATCGGCCCTCATAACCGTTTCCGACTGTCTCCCGATGGGCGCACGATCCGCGCATCGGAACCCCTTGCGCGATCGGAGCTCATTCTCCCTGCCAGGAACGACGCCGAAATCGGAGATGTGACGATCACCCACTTGTTCGCCGACGTGCCGAGCGAGGTTCACGTCTATCTGAGCCTGCGCCACGGCATGGCGCTTAGCGTCATTACGACCAGCAATGATGAGCACTGGCGTGTCGATGGCGAAAGCATAAGTTTGCTGTAGCGTTACCGACGCGATGCCGATGCGACGGCTTTGGCCAACATACCAGACGTTCAGCGTTCTGCACTTGATGCCGAAAGCCGCCTTTGATTCATAAGACCGAAGTGGTCATGATCGGTGGCTCTGGACGGCCTGGATAAGCCCGAAGGGTGGCGAGGATTAGTGATGCGAGTTCCTCTCGCGCCTGCTCGCTCGCAGTCCGTACGAAGCCCGCTTTCCGGCGAATATGGTGCAAGTGGGCGCAGCGAGCGACCTCGTCAAACTTGAAAGGACGCGCGGGTGTCTGCCCACCTTAGCCGAGAAAGGACGAAAGCTGTTTCAGGTGCGGGGAGCGGGAGACCGGCGCGAGCCACAGCGCCAGTGCCGCCACCTGCGGATCAGAACTTGACCGTGACTTCGCCGGTGATTTGGCGGCCGGGCTGGAAGAAATACTGAGTGCCCGAGACGTTGATAACCCGCTGTGAATCGAACAGGTCGCTGACCTTGACGCCAGCGCGTACTAAGCCAAAGTCGTAGCTCGCCGAAACGATCGTCGTATTATACGGCGCGATGCGAAACCGGTTTGCCACGCCCGCCACCGGTGTCAGTTCGATGATCGTCGCGCCCAGCCCCGAATTGGTGATGAATTGCGGACCCGTATATTTATCTATCAGCGAGAAACGGATTGGGCCGTTCTTGTACAGGACACCCGCTGCTGCGGTGCTCTTGGGCGCTTTGTCGATCTGCAATCGGGTATCTTTTGCGATTGCCTCGTTGCGCGAGCCGTTGGCGAAAACGGCGAAACCCGTGCCGAACGCGAACGTCGCTTGCGCCTCGATCCCGCGATATAGCGCACCGCCGATGTTGGTAAATCCTGCGGTCAGTCCCGATCCGGTCGGCGTGAATTTGTTGTTGAAATCGATCGAGTAGGCATCGATGTCCAAGCTCAGCGACGACCCATGATAGACGATGCCGGCCTGATAATTTGTGGATTTTTGCGGATCGACGATCGAGAGACTGGGACTCGCGACATAGAGTTGGCTTAGCGGCGGGGCGAGGAAGCCCTTGGCGAACTGGCCGTAAATCGCGAGGTTGGACGTGATCTGATAGTTGGCAGTCAGGAACGGCAAAGTCGCCGTATAGGTCGTGCTCAGCCGCTGCGCATAACGCGTAGTCTGGTTATACAACGCGTCGATCTTGCGGTTGAAATCGATGTGCTTGATACCCGGCGTGACGGTCAGCCCCTCGAAGGGCCGCAGTTCGAGCTCGGCAAATTCCTCGGTGTGGTTCAGTGAAGAGTTCTGGAACAGACGCACATAGCCCGGCGTGATCGCGCCGGGGTTGAGGCCCGTTACTGGCGCAATCTGTTGAGAGTTGCGATAGTTGAGTTTTTTCGATGCCAGGTCGAATTCGGTTTGTTGGCGGAACGTATGGCTCCATTCCAACCAAGCCCCGGCTGTCAGCGCGCCAAATCCAAAATCGACCTTCACCTTGGCGATGTCGCCATAAACACGATAGTCGTTCGCCTTGGTGTAGCCGGGAACGCCGAAAACAAATACTCCGGTCGGCGAGAACTTGACGCGATTGGTTGTCGTCACGCCTGCGGGCACGGCCACGCCGGGCACCTGTCCGGCTAGCAATCCCGGCTGCGTCGCGTCGAGCCCCGACAGCGTTTCGTTGTCGTACTTATAAGTATAGGCGCTGTTGATGAATTCGCTGTTCGGCGCAATTTTGGCGTCGAGGCGCGCAATGTAGAAGTCGGTCGTCTTGGTCGTATTGTTGTATCCGAAATAATTCTGCGAATTGGGGTCGTTCGACAGCGCATAACGCCGACCGTTCGCCAGCACCTGCGCAGCGCTCGCCCCGTCATTGTCCGACTGGTTGAACACGTTGCGGTTGGCCGTGGCGATGAAATTCAGCGTCACGTCGTTGCTGATCGGCACGACCGCTTTGGCGTATAGGTTCAGCTGCTTATATTTCTCGAACGACAGCGCGCCGTCCGAATTCACATATTGCGCGCTGACGACGAACTTCGTGCCTCCGAGCATTTCGACGGCACCCGACTGAAGCACGGCCTGGCCATTATAAGTATTGAAGGTTCCGTAGCCGCCGACGAGTTCGACGCTCATCTCATCGCGCGCGGCGCGGCTGAACAGGTTGATGTTGCCGCCAAAAGTTGCCTGGCCCAGCTGGCTGGCGTTGCCCGGGCCGCGATCGACGACCAAGGTCTCAATCGTATTCGACGGCCAAAATGTGTTCGAGTGATGCGTGGGATCATTCTGGTCACCGAACGGCACGCCGTCATAGGTGATGTTAAATTCGCCGTCCTGAAAGCCGCGGATCTGCGCCTTGGATTCGGACAAGCCCACGCCGTTGGTGCCGCCGAAGTTGGAAACCGAGGGCGCAATCAGCGCGATCTGGTTGAAATCTGCCGTCGTCGATATCGAATCCTGAATGAACGAACGCGATATGATCGATTGCGGTTGCGTCGTTGCGAGTGATGCCGTGACCGGCGCGATTTCGTTCGGCTTGGTTGCCGTGACGACAATCGTCGACCCTTCAGCAATCCGTTCATCAGCAGAAACATCGGGTGCCGGAGCGTCAGCAGCATAGACCGTAGTGGCGTTTGCAAAAAAGGCAGCGCCAAGCATCAGGCGCGTCAGTATCGTTCGCATAAGTCCCCCCTTGGACAGCAAGCGACGGTTCGACGCTCGTTTACCCGTTAGGAGGACAGCGTGACAGTTTGGGTGAAGTTTTATGACCGCACGAAGGCTATGTGGTTTCAGACGAAAAGTCGGCGTTCGGTACGTTTGGGGAACCCGATCAGTTGCGCCCGAGTGGTTTTAACCTCAGCGCGATCTATACGAACGCCTAGAAACATAGGCCGTGCGCTCAATATGAAGCACATGTAAATAATCGAAGGCGCGCAACGCAACATTGCGCGAGCCGGCGCGAAGCGCCGAAACTTCACGACTGGCCATCGGGCTTCGCCATGGTGGCGGAGAGAGCTGGAACGGATGATTCACGAGAGCGGGGCGGCGAGCTACTCGGGACCTAGTAAGCGCTTGCCACTGGCCCTCCGATGTGTTCGGCGTATCGCCAGAGGAGATTTACCATCTCCCTGAACGGCCTGTAGGTGGCCTAGCAAACTCGCCAATTATAACCCCTGCCGGACCGGGGCAATTCTAAGGGAGACGCCATTGATCCACACACGCTTGTTCGCTGGAACCGCGCTTTCGCTCATCGCGCTCATGCTTGTGAGCACCGCGGATGCGCAGGAAAGCGCCGCGCCGCCCGTCGGCAACGATGAGGGCTTGTCCGAAATCGTCGTGACCGCACAAAAGCGCGCCCAGAACCTGCAGCAGGTACCGATTGCGATCACTGCAGCGACAGGCGTCGAAATCCAAAGCCGCGGCGTCAACAGCACCTTCGAGCTGAGCGCGATCGCGCCCGGCCTCAATATCCGCACCGCGTCGGGTGCGATTCAGACCTTTATTCGCGGCATCGGAACGACCAGCAATGTCGTCGAAAATCCCGTGGCGCTGTACATCGATGGCGTCTACCTGCCGCAACAGCGCGACGGCTTGCGCGACCTTGTCGATGTCGAGCAGGTGGCAGTGCTAAAGGGCCCACAGGGCACGTTGTTCGGACGCAACGCGACCGGTGGCGTCGTTCAGATCACAACGCTTGCGCCGCGACATGACTTCGGCGGGCAGGCGCGCGCCGAGATCGACAGCTTCGCTACCCTCAGAACACGCGCCTACGTCACCGGCGGGTTGACTGACACAGTCGCCGCCAGCGCCTCGGTCAGCTACGCGAGCCAGGTCGAAGGATATGGCGACAGCATCGCCACCGGAAGCGATACCAATCGTCTGCGCCACGAATTCAGCGCCCGTGGCAAAATCCTGTTCGAGCCGGGCGATCGCACCAACATAACGCTGATCGGCGACTATCTGGACCGCAACCAGCTGGCCAACAGCTTCCAGCCCTACCCGGGAACGCTTAACCGCCTTCCCGGCGTTGGACCGCTGAAATCGCCGTATGATTCCTATCAGGGTGCCGATTCATTTATCGCCTATAAAGGCGGCGGTGCCAGCCTGACCGTTGACCACGATCTCGATTTTGCTCGGCTTGTGTCGATCAGCGCCTGGCGCGCGGGCAATACGCGCTTCCTATTCGACAATGCCGCAGTCCCTGCGCGGCTATTCTTGGTGTCCACACCGCACAGTCCGAACCGGATGTTCAGTCAGGAGCTACAGCTGATTTCGGGGAAGAACGACCGCTTCAACTGGGTGGCCGGTGTATATCTGTTCGACTATCTCAACAAATCGCAGCCGATCCTGCGTCAGTTCGCGGGGCCGCTGGCCGCGGCGCCGACCTCGACCTCCTTTTCCACTACCAACGGCTTTGAGCAGACGAGTTCGCGGCAATCGCCAACATTGCTGCCTTTCGATGCACTGACGAGGTCTCCTGAAAGCTGCCATCCATTCAGGCGGCGATTTGGTTTTGATTACAGCCATGAACGCCTTGTTACAATCCTCGCGGTCTAGCCTCGGATCAAATCGGTCTGCCGTTATCGCGGGCTATTACGCGACCCTCATACACTGCGCCAAAAAGTGTTCCGCCCTGAGTTCACGCCATTCACGTGTAAATCGAGAGCTTTAGCCGTTGCACCGCTTATACTGCCGTTACCATTTCTGGTCCGAATTCATGAAGGTCACGACGTCCTTCTCAACAACCTCGGGCCGTTTGGCGTAGATGACGCGCATCAATTCGCGGCATCCCTCGACGTCAAGAAAGTTGGGCGAGACCATGATGTGGTCATACGGCCCCTCAATCTCACCCTCGATACGGATATAATCGAATGGCGTGAACTTGCCCTGGATCGCTCCGCCTGGCCCCATCGCGCCATAAACAGCGTGGATGCCGTCATAGGTAATCGTGTTGGGGGACCGCCAGGTCGGCGGCCAAAACCATTTATGCCCTGTCATTACGATGTGTTTGTCGTCGTAGGACACAGTGTATGCCCAATCCAGCAGAAGTATAAGACCAATGAGAACTAAGCCCATCAGAGTTCCGACCCATTCGTCAAAATTTTTCCAACCTGATCCACTCAATCCCCAAATGGAAAGTACACAAATTAGCGCGATGGGAACCGCACGACTAATATGAATGTGGTTCGATATTCTGACCATATTTCAGCTTACTGCGTCGGCCTCGCCTCGTCACTACGCGGCGCAATCAAACAGTGATGATCGTGGTCGCCACTACCATTTTTTGTCAGAGTTCATGAACGTCACAATGTTTGCATCGACTACTTCAGGCCATTTGGCGTAAATGATGCGCATCAGTTCACGACACCCTTCGACGTCCAAAAAATTAGGCGAGACCATAATGTGGTCATATGGCCCCTCAATGTCCCCCTCGATCCGGATATGATCGAATGGCATGAACTTGCCCTGCATCGCTCCGCCTGGCCCCATCGCGCCATAAACAGCGTGAATACCATCGTAGGTGATCGTGTTGGGGAACCGCCACGCTGGTGGCCAAAACCATTTGTGACCGGTCATTACGATGTGATTGTCGTCGTAAGATACAGTGTATGCGCGATCGAGGAGGAGTATTAGGCCAAGGAAAACCCACATTCCGATGAGGCCCTGCCAGAAATTAGTCGCAACCCATTCGTTCCACGTTTGGCCCCATGGAAGCGACCAGATTGTCAAAAAAATGATCAGAACAATTGGCCCTGCTCGACTTATATGAATGTGGTTCGATATTCTAATCATGATTCAGCTTACTGGGTCGGCCTCGCATCGTCACCCCGCGGAGCTACCAAAACAGTGACGCCAGCGGCGGCGGTATTACTCCACACTTGGTTTGCCTGATTGGCAACACCACCACGAAAGGCGACACCGGGGGACATGTTGAAAGCATTTCCGTTTGCGATCCGTGTGCTAACACCCTGATAGTTAGCAGCCCAGTTGCCGCGTCCGACCGTCACACCCGGCACTGCTGTGTTGCCAATGGCACCCCCAGCAGCACCTGCGGCGGTGCCAATGATAGAAGCCACGCCGCCCTGAACTAAGTCATAGCCATCTGTGTCGATTTTCTGTTGAATGAAGTTGCCCGTCAAAGCGCCAAGGCCGCCAGATGCTGCATTATTCGCAACTGGCCCCAACCCCCTAATCACAAACTGCCCGCCAAAAATCATGCCGCTGGCAATGCTGCCCAGCCGCTCACCGGTCGTCACCGGGGCGTCGCTCGTCAGCCGGTGTGTGCCTTCGTTGACGAGCATGTTCCCCGTGCCGCCGATCGTCGCCGCTGTTGTGTAGTAAAGCACGGTTCCCTCCGCGAACGCGGCCCCGGCAATTCCCGGAGCAGCCACGGCGACCAGCGCAGCGCCCGCAGGTGCAATAATCGCAGTTGTAACAACATCGATTGCCACTGCCTTCGCTTCAAGTTCGCCTTCCGTAACCCGCGCATAGGCATCGGCAAAGCTCTGACGGATTGCCGTATCGTCGCTGCGCGGGCCAAGTGTCGATGTCTGGTAACTGAACTCAACCCACCAACGATCCAACTGCGAACGGCTGATTGTCGAACGTGTTTCGACAACGAATGGTTCTGGACGGTTATCGCGCTTAGCGGTGACAACGATCTCGGGTGCATCCGTCGGCGTGGCCGTGTTTGCAGTTGCTTGCGGCGATGATACCGATGTCGATGAAAACGGATTGACGCCAAACGACGCGCCGCTGCCGTTCGAGCTCGGCCGGGACTGGGCGGTCACGATAATCTCATTCGGTGCCGAAGCAGCTGGTGCGCTACTCGCGGCGCCCGCCAGTCCGTTGCTCGCCATGGTTGTGCCGCTCGCCTGCGTTCTGCCTCCGCCACTACCTGCGAGCGCTTGGCTAATTGGGGAACCCAAGCCGGTTGATGCATGCACTGCATATCCGCCCGCTGAAGGGACATAGATACTGCCGTTCGCATTTGTCTGGAACGCGACTCCCGCTTTCGACAGCGCTGAGGTCACTCTTGAATCAGGCGCTGAAAACGATTGGCTGCTGAGCGAGTCGTTGATCGCGTCAATATCGCCGAAGCTCACGCCGCCTTTGCCCGAGCCCTGGTCGTTGCCGGTGAGCAGTTCAGCAATCTGTTCTGCCGGATATGTTACCGTGTCGAGCATCGACAAGAATTGACCCGACGAACCAGGTGACGACGATGCCGGGGAACTTGCAGCCGTGGCAGCATCGGGCTCGCGGGTTACAGGTTGACCTGATTGCTCCGAAACTGCGCCTGACTGCACCGCGTCGAGGAGTGCTTGGCGCTCGGCGGCGTCGGACGCATTCCAAAGCACAGTCGAAACTGAGCTTGGGGCTGAGCGTGCCATCAACGCCGCCACGCTGGTCTCGGTTTCGAATTTTGGCGACAGCGGTGACAATCGTGCATTGTCACCATCGCCCAAATTAGGCCGTTGCATCGCCGCGTTCAACATCGACCTTTCCCACCTCAGATCAATGCACGAGTTTTCACAATTTCGGAGGGCTGTCTCTAAACGATTCGTTTAGGCAATTCATGAATCTGCTGGCTTGAGTATTGCGTCAAAACCGGCGCTTATCCTTACTTGGGGATAACTTGATCAACAAAGCGCCCGCAGGTGTCCAGATAGTCCAGTAATGGCTCCCAGCGGCCGTGATACTGGGCCGTGCGCAGCCGCAAAGTGTAGGCACCTCGCGACATAACTCCAAGCTCATGCAGTGGAATATATGGGGTTGTTCGATCATCGTTTCGGCACAAAAGATTGAAGATCAAGCGTCCAATTCGTCCGTTGTAATCATCAAAAGGATGCAGATTGAAAATCACGTTCATTGCTACTGGCGCGCACCCAAGCCCCGAATGATGGTTCGCCATGAGCCATATCGATAGTTCGCTGAGTTGCCGTTCGATTTGCTCGGGACTGGGATATGAGATGGAATTGCCGTGTTTGTCAGGCAGCGTCCCTATCGGGCGGTTGCGGAATGCAGCGGGTCCGCCGATGATGCGAACAATCTTCAGCAAAAAGGCATCCAGCTGATCAGCGGCAATGCTATCCCACAGTTCATATGCTGACAGTTGATTAAGGGCGGCAATTTCGGAGAAACCACGCGCTCTTTGGTCATTTCGATCGTATGACGGTTGATAGCCGAGCTCGCCGGGTTCGCCCGGCGTCGCTCCCCATTTCAACTGCCTGATTGACGCTTCTTCGCGTCGCAACCAATCACTGATTGCGAATAAATGACCGGGTTCCCATGCCGCACAGGTTTTCGCGAGGCTTTGAAGAGCACGTTCGAAGCACGATACCTCTGGAAGGGATGCAATATCAATTAGCGGAACGTGCAAGAGTTTGGGCATGGAAGCAGAAGGTCGGTGAACACTCCCCACGTCGTCAACCAAAATTTGAGATGTAGCGGCGGTTGTGGTGCGTCGGAGATAAGCTGAACATCAAAATAAATTGGGTCGATTGCTGAGCTGACCGCGAAAAGCGTTTCTGATCCGCACATAACTCAAGAGCGGCCCGGTCCCGACGTCGACTCCTAATTCGTCCTCAAAGACGTTCTGGGAAACTGCGTTTCGAACTGCCAACACGGGATGCATAAGGATATGATTTGCCGGTCAGGTTCCGCCAATAAAGCCGCCGTACCCGGACTGAATTGTGCTCATTAAATCTTGCCGTACATTCAGGTACTGACCGTGCAACGCGAACGGCAAAAATTGCGACTTAGGTTGCTGATTCGGCGCCGTAATCCATTACTGAGGCGTTGGGACCGACGAGATTGACGCGATCTCGCCGACCTTCCGCTCGATCGCGATGACATAACGACGGTGGCAACTGCGCGAATAAAAAGCAGCCAAGATCGAGTCGCTCCGGTAGGTTAGCGTTTCAAAAGTCGCCTCGCAGCCGCCTGCAACGATGGCTCGCCTCGCGACGCCGATGGCTTCCGCCGAGATCATGGAGACAGGTGCCCGACGATTGGCGAGCTGCGCCCCCGCGTACACGACGAACGCCAGGGCGGTAGCAGCTATGGCAAGGAAGACGAACCGCGCGTGACTTAAAAGCGATCCGCGAAAATCGTCTGGCGCATCACCGGCGGAAATCGCTTTCAAGAGATTGGCATAAACGCCAATTCCCATGAGGCTCATGGCCACGGTCGTCAGCAGAGCAATGCCCATCACGATGATCGTCCAAATCGACCAAGTGTCGGCAGGGATTTTCGACGTATCGGTGAAAAAGGCTGCCGTTCCCGCAAGTCCTGCAAGCCCTAATGTTAGGGCCTGCTTGAGGAACTCGAACCGACCGGACTGGGCGTCAATCTCGTCCTTGACTAGCTCATTCGCCATGCCGGTCGCTCACTGTGGCCAACAAAGGCATCGTGCCGCTATAAAGGACGGCAGGTTTCTCTCGATTATGTCGGACGGTAGTTCGCGCCTGCCGTCACTCGTAAGCCGTAGTGATCCGGAATTCTGCGCGTCCCAACGGACCATTTGCAGAAATTCGCGTGTCAGGTTCACGATCTGCTGGGCGAAATCCTCAGAATCGATGCCGACATTCTGAGCCCTGCCCGCGATCTCGTCAAAATGAGCTTCGACAAAGTTGAATATGGCGGCCCGACCTTCCGGCGGAACGCGATAGCTTCCGTCAACTGAAGCTTCAAATTCGCGGAATCCGGCTTCGATTAGGACAGCAGACGCCAGCGCGTCGTAACCTCCTCCCGATGGTGGTTGAGCCCTACTTGCCATGCTTCCCTCCTAGAGCATCGAAGTAATGTACGTCGTTGAGGGAAAGGCGTCGATGACATTTTCCATACGGATGAAATCAGAAATCTCGACGCCGGAACGTTGCTAGCGGAACCCGCTCCAGTCGAGCTTAGCGCATGCTTGGCTGTCTAGTCCCGGCGGTTGAACGGCTGATTCCTGCGGGAGCCGCCCTAAGTTATCGTGTTATCGGATGACCTGAAATGGATCGAGACCTGCCAATTCGGTCTTCAACGCGGGGGCGGCGGCAGCCGCCAACATCGCGGACGGTCCGCTAATTCAAACGGCTCGTGGGTGGCTGCCATTCATTCACGTGTGCCGTAGACGTGCGCAATGGCTGGAAATGGGCCGGAAGAGGACTGGCGGCTCTGGCCAATATTCTCGTCGAGGCGGACATTACCGCAAACAACGCACATCTACATCGTCACGCATAGGGAAGGCGCCAGTGCGGCGCCGCAACCTTGTCGAGTTCGACCGCGCCTAGCCCTTAAAGCGTAGCCTGAACTTCCCACGGTGAAGACCTCGGCCCTCTTCCGCCCGCTTAGAACGGACGATGTTCCGCAAGGCTCGCAGCACATCCCAGCCGATTTCGTCGAGAGAGTGCGCGATGTCATCGCCGTAACGCCATTCGATGGTGTCAAGCGCTGCGAGAACGCTATGTTCGAGGGCCGCGTCATAATCTGGTTCTTCATTGTCTTCCTCGAAGCGCCCGCACCAGATTAAGTGATCGCGCCATAGGATGAAGTGGCTACGACAGCCGTCCTCCCGCCAGACCGAGGGGTATAGACTGACTTGGTTGCGCCGCATGTCCAGCCACCAAGCCTTACCCGCCCGCGGATCGAGATTGATCACGAGCGTGTCGCCGCAGCCGTCTGGGCAGGCGAACAGCAACGATCGCGGCCGCCCCCGCACCACGCCAGCAACATCGCCAGGCTGTTCGAGCAACGGCTCGGCTTCGTCGCGATATTCGCCGATTCCGCGCCAGCGGATCTTTCGTGCCGGCCCGGTCATGCCACACACGCCTTCAAATCATCGACCAAGGTCACGGCGAGCGCATAGCCCTTGGCGCGCCGTCCCCGGTCGCCGGGGGGTCCGTCCGACCATTGGCAGCGGCGCAACAGCTGGACGGCGACCGCGGTCTGATATTCGCCGGGGCAGCTCTGGATCGCGATGCCGAGCTTGCGGATTTGGCGGACGACGGTTTCGATCCAGGCATAGCGGGTCGCGGGTCGGCAAGGCCCGGGCGCGTGACGAAACGCCTGCGGCTGATACAGCCGGCCTGCCACCGCTTCCCATTCCGCGTCCTTGAACACCTGCTTGTCATTCTCGGGCGGGAGTTCGAAGGCGAGCCAAGTCTCGAGTGCGGCAAGATCGGCCGTCAACGGCCCAATACAGACCGAGGCGAGATCGATAAGGATCGCGCTGTCGCCGCGCACGCGGACATTGTCACCATGAAGATCGCCATGGATCGGCGCAGATCGATAGCTCTGATCGAGGACCTTGAGTGTGTCCCACAGCTGTGCCGGTGTCGTCGTGATATTCTCGTCCGAAGCGCGTTCGATATAATAGGGATCAATGCGATCGGGGCTCCACAAGCCAAGTTCGCGCATCGCGACGGCCACAGAACCGCGCTGCGGGTCGTGGGCATAGCCCTGGTCGCGCCAGCCGCCCAGCGTCTCCTCGAGCAAGGCGGTGATGGCGCGGGCAGCCACATTGCGCCGCGCCAAGTCCCAGAGCGATTCGGAGCGGTCGACAAAATTGCCGACCAGCAGGCTGCGCTCGCTGCCGACGACCATGGTTTCGATATTAGGGCGCAAGCCGAACGGAATGAACCGCTCGGCGTAGGTGCTGTAATTGCCGTGTTCGACCGCGATCTTGTCGCGGCGGTCGAGCTTGACGAAGGCCGGCTGCGGCCATGACCCGATCTTCGACCGGTCGACCGTCATATGGACGGCAAAGACGCGAGCATCCGAGCGTCCACCGCCGAGCTCGACGAGGGTGATGGCGCTGCAATGCGCAAAGGCCCGCTGGAACAGCGGATGATCGGCGTGGCGCAGTCCTTCGCGCTGGTTGGGCACATTGATGATGAGATCGAGGCGCGGTGCGGCTCCAGCATCGTGGCGCGCGATCGCTTCCGCCATTGCGGCAGGTGCAGGAGCGGTGTGGACATGCACCCCAGGCAAGCCGACAATCGCGCCGAGTCCGGTCTGGATGCGTCCGGCCGCCGCGTCGTCGGCGGCGATCAGATCGACGCGCAGGCCATAGTCGATCAACCGGCGCGCTTCACGACCAACGAAGGCGATCATGTCGGCTTCATTGGCGTGGTCGAAAGTCACCATCGTTGTACGGGCATCGCGAACCGCTGTCGGAACTGTCGCTGGGTCTCCGGCGCGCAAAGCCCCTTGGCGATTTTCGATTTCCTGGGTCAAGAGAGTCCCTGGCGTCGCGCCGAACCACAATACGTTGTGTCTAGGCGCGATCATAACAGGGTCTCCGGCCGCACCGGCAGGGCCCAACTGTTCCCGCGTGCCAGCGCGCCGTCGCGCGAGCAGACGATGCAGGTCTCGCGCAACGCTGCAGCCATCGGGCGGACCTGTCCGCGGATGCCGTCATAATATTGGAACCGCGAGGACGCCGGGATCGAAGTGACGACCCCCAGGAACATGGTCGCGGCAAGTGACGCCATGGTCGTGTTGATCGAGATCACGGCCGGCTGCGGGACGTGGTCTCCGACGATATAGGGATCGGCGGCCCGGTGTTCGGGCGCGAGCATCTCGCGGCGGATCTGCTCGCCATCGAGCGCGCCGGTGCAGCTAAGGCAAGGTTGCCCGGGCGCCAGCAACTGAACGCGTCCGGTGATGTGCGTGACGCAGCCATCGGCGACGGTCAGGCTGACGCCCATGTCGATAGCGGGAACAAGAAACTGATAGGCGGCTTGCCCGACGACCGCGCGGCTAGCGTGCGAGTCGGTGCACAGGAACACCATGTCATGCGCCGCGATCTGCGCCGCGTGACGCGCGTCGACGATGTCGCCGACAATCGCCTCGACCTGCATGGCGGGATTGACCGCGAGTAGCTGCCGCTTTGCGACCGCGACCTTCGGGGTACCGATATCGGCAGCGATCGCCCCGATCAGGCGGTTGAGGTTGCTTTCCTCGACAGTGTCGGGATCTATCACGGTGACGTGGCCGGCGCCGAGATAGGCGAGTTGCTGCACGATCGCCGACCCGGTGCCGCCGGCACCGATCACCAGCAGTTTCAGCTGGCCGATGATCGTCTGTCCTTCGTGACCGAAAGCGCGCACCTGGCGGTCATGGCGCGGCAGCGCAGGGACCTGCGCACCGGTGCCGGACAGGAGCGTCAGCCTGTCCCCGACCTCCCAGATATCAACGGGTGCGCCTTGCCCGAGCCGTCGCGCCGCTATGCCGTCCGGACCCAGGACGAGCGCGAGCGGCTGCGCATTGGGGGCCCGGCGGGCCAGATAGGCAGCGATTTCGGCTTCGCCCGCATCGTTGATCGACGAGAAATGCGGAATGCCGCGTGCAAAGGGATGAGTGTGGAGGAAGACCGGGCTTGTCCCTTCGGCGCGTGCGCGATTGGCCACCGCCACCAAGACATCGGTCTTGAGCGATGCGGACACGGACGTCTGCGCGGCATAGGCGGTTGCATCCACCGGTTCGACGCTCTGCATAACCCAAGTTTCGGTCGCAGCGTCGTGATGAGCAAAGCCGACCGCACAGCGCTCGACCTCCGCGCCTTCGAGCAGCGAAACGCCCAGCCCCGATACGGTCCCGCCGACCAGGCGAAGGCCGCTCATTGCGGCCTCCGCAGGCGGTCGATGATCGTGTTCATCCAGCTCGACAATGTGTCGCGATTGGCGTCCCAGGGCCCGGTCAGATGCCAGGAGAACCAGAGCCCAGTCTCGCAGGTTTCCGGAACCGCATTGTCGGCTTGCGCCGCCTGCGGAAGCGTACCGCCGGCCAGCCGCAAGCCGTTGTCGGCCCAGAAACAGTCGAGCGCGGCAAATGGATAACCGGCGGGCACCACAAACCGCACTGAGGTTCGAGGTGCCGACCATCCGGCAGGAAGAGCCACGTCGGACACCGTGACGAGCGTCATGCCGCTCGGCAGGCGACGGTGCTCGACGGCGCCGAAGCGCGCGCCGAGTGCGTCGAACTGGCGTTCGAAGATCCCCGACATCAGCCGAAGTTGGCCTTGGGCACCGACGAGAAGCGGCGGGCGGGGTTCACGTCGAGGCGAACGACGGTGTCGTCGCCGATCACCTGGTCGGCGGCATCGCCGTGCCCTTCGAGCACTAGATCGTGGTTTGCGTCCCAATTGGGCACGCGCGCCTTGATCTGAAGGCCAGAAAGCTTGGCCTGGTCGGTTTCGTACTTGATGCCGTTGACGAAGAACACATAGCTTTTCGGCGCCTTGGCGGTGATGAACTTTTCGACCCCGTCCTCGCTCAAGTCGACGGTTTCGCCGGGTTTGATAAGGCGATCGGTGCCGCCGCGCACCTCGAGGAACACCGCCTCGCCGGCTTTTGCGCCGGTCAGGAAGCGCAGCGTCGCTTCGTCGATCAGCGCGGGCCCCCATTTTACTTCGCGGTCATTGGCAAAAAGGCGGAACAGCTTGTCGCCGGTGAATGCGATGAAGCGTTCGGTACCCTTGGCACGAAGATCGTACGGCTCGTCGAGACGGACGTCTTCGAAGTCGCCATTGTCGAGGACGGCGAACAGCGTGAATGCGTCGGGCGGAACATGGTTAGCCTTGCTCAGGATCTGGCGGCCGAGGGGCACGGGATCGTCGAGCTCGATCAGGCTGAAGGCGATGCTGTTAAGGGCAACGCTGGCGGAGAACTGGGACTTTGACATCGAGGACTGTACCTTTGCTGGCCGCGACGGCTGTCACGGCTTCCACAAGGTCAATCCCCGCCTGCGAACCGAACCGTAAAACTCAGGCGAAATTTTTTTCCATCGGGCCCACAGGCAGTGGGCCACAGGCAAAGAAGGCCGGACATTTCGGGCAGTTGCGTGGTGAGGGCTTGGGGTCGAAGCGCCCGGCAAGCACCGAGGTGACCATGTCGTCGAGGATGCCACGGCGTTTCGCGATGTCACTCGCATCGAGCGCGAGGCGCACAACCTCGCCATCGGCAAGAAAGGCGAGCTCAGCGTCGTGACCGGGTGCGGCGTCGAGCGCGGCCAGCAGGGGCGTCATGATTACAGCGCCCTTCATCACCGTCACGCGCTTATGGCCGGTCTGGATCTGCCGCAGCACCGTGCGGCCGGACACCGTCAAGGCATAGTCGTAATCGACTTGGATATGCGCGCCGGCTCTAGTGAAGCTGAGCGATTGGCCTGGTCGGGGATCGCCGTGCGCGCGTATCTCGGCGAACCGGTTGATCAGTTCGTCGGCAAGCGGACGATAGGCGACACCGGTTGGCAGCGCGGCCAGCGGCGATGCGGCCCAATGAAGTTCCGTCAGCGCGAACAGTGTAGCCGGGTCGATGAGCCGGTCCGGCAAGCTCAGCAGCTCGCGCATGACGCCGCGCACCACGTCATGCATGTCCTCGTATGCGGTCGTCGTCCGCTTACCGCCGAGTTTGAGCACATACGTGTAAAAGAATCGCCGCGGGCAACGCTCATACAGGCCCAGTTCGCTTTGACGGAAGGCGGGCTGACCCAGATACGCGATTGCGACCGGTGCGACGGCGGTATCGATCCCATAATTCCGCGGTGTCACGACCTTGCGCACGAGATCGGACCCCAGCCGGTCGACGAAATCGGACGGATTGCGCTTGTTGCCGCCGCTCTGACGACTGGGCGAGTAAAGCAGCAACCGGTCGCGCGCGCGTGACAGCGCGACATAGAAGAGGCACTCCTGTTCTTCACGATGCTCGCGGTCGGTGATCTCGCGCCCGTGTCCTTCCGCGCCCATGATCATACCATCGGGCGGTGGACAGGCGGGCGGCTGCGGGCCGCGCGGCAAGGTGCCCTTCGTGATGCCGGGCAAGTGAACAACACGGAACTCGAGGCCCTTGCTGCCGTGCATTGTCATCAATCGGACGGCGTCGATCCCGCTGGCGGCTTGGGGAAGATGCCGCAGGTCGCGATCGTCAGCGAGGCGGACGAGGTGCCGAATCCGGTCGAGTAAAGCCGCGATGGCGTCGTCCTGGCGTAGCGGCTGGGCCCGAACAAAATTCATGAACTGCCACAAAGCGATGCCCTGCGCGCGCGCAGCGACCGCATCGGTGGACGCGATGTGTGCGGCGATGCGGCTGCGGTCGAGGAGGAATTTCGCCAGTGTCTCCCAGGGCGGCGAGCCCGGGCCGAACCCTGCAAACAGGGCTGCATAATTTGCGACAGCCTGTCGGCCTTCGGCCGAGAGCGAGGACAGGGCGTCGTGGGTCCATGCCAGAGGTTCGGCAGCATCGGCAGCCAGCGCCGCGCTGATGGCGGCCACATCGGCGAGCGGCAAGGCAAAGTCCGGAATTACCCTGGACCGCGCGAGTCCCATCGCGCGCCGGTCGATCAGCAACGACAACCAGGCGAGCAGGTCTTTGACCTCGGGCCGCTCGAACAAGCTGCCGAGATAAAGGACCGGGATGCCGCGTGCCTCGAGCCCCGCACCGATCTCGGCGAGGCGATCGTTGCCGCTGCACAGAAGCGCTTGATCGCGATAGGCGAACCCGCCGTTGCGCATCTCGTCAATCGCGTCGGCGATGGCATCGATCTCCTCTGCCTTCTCGCCGACGGCATGACGGAATTCGACCGGGTACCCGCAGGCCTTGCGATAGGATTCGAGATCGACGGGCGTGGCGCCGGTGACCGGCATGCGCTGTGCAAACGCCGAATAGGCGTCGACGATTTCCTTGCGCGACCGATAGTTGACATCGAGCTGCCCACGCTTCGCCTCGGGGAAATCGCCGGTGTCGAACCCCGCGAGATTGAACGACGACGCGCCGCGGAAGCGATAGATCGACTGCCGTATGTCGCCGACGCACCACAGGTTTCGTCCCTTCTCGCAGAGCTGTTGAAGCAGCCGCACGCTGGCGCGGTTGACGTCTTGATATTCGTCGACGAGCACATGGGCGATACCAGCGCGAACCTGTTGCGAGATGTCGGGGCGGGTCTCAAGTAGGTGCGTGGGAAGCGCCACGAGATCGCCGAAATCGATCCGGTCCAGCGACATCTTGGCCTCGGTGTAGCTTGTATAGACCCGCGCCACTTCGTCGAGCTGCGCGACGCGCTCGGACATTGCGGCGCCTGGGTCTCGCGCGCGCATGGCCTCCACCAGCGCGGCATAGTCTGGCGCGAGCACGACCTCGTCCTGCGCGCGCGAAATGCCGGACAGAAGATCGCGCAGCTTGTCCGTCGGGTCGAGCAGGTCGCGATAATGCCGAAGATCGAGACCGGGGACCCGGTCAAGCATCAGCGCGATCGCTTCGGTCTTGTCGAGCAGACGTGGCTCGCGCGTGAAGCCGAGCGCGGCATGAAATTGACGAACGAGGTTGAGCCCATAGGCGTGGAACGTCCCGATCCACATTGCGGCGGCCGCTTCCGGAACGTGCCGTGCAATGCGCTCGGACAATTCGCCGGCTGCCTTGTTCGAATAGGTGAGCACAACGATACCGCGTGGATCGACGTTGTGCCTTTCGACCAGATCGCAGACGCGGCCGACCAAGGTCTTGGTCTTGCCCGTGCCCGGTCCTGCCTCGAGCAGGAAGCCGGCGCCTTCGTGCTCGGCTGCATCGCGCTGTCGGTCGTTGAGAGGTGGCAGCGCTTCCTCATCGTCATCATCGCGCAGGATCGGAGGTAGCAACAAGGCATCGAGCAACTGTTGCGCGACAGCGTCGAACGTGGCGCCCAAGCGTGTGGCGATGTCACTGGCAGTCATGCCCGCAAGATGATGTGCCCGAACGACATGGCGCGGCATCAGCAGCTCGCGTGCGAACAAGTCCATCTGCACTTCGCGGCGTGACTTGCGACTGTAGTCAGCGACACGCTCTTCGCCGACGGGGGCGGCCTCCGACGATCGCGCAGGATCGACGTCACAGGTCTGGTCGGGCAGGCGCGCATCGCCGAGCACCGCATGGCCGAGCTCATGCGCAATCAGGAACGCCGTCAAAAAGTCGTTGCCGGTGTTCTCGTGGAGAATGCTTTTGCTAAGCGGATCGAACTTCGCCCGCGCGCCCGTCAGCAACGGGCTACCGGGCTTCACCCCATTGATCTCGGAAATCCCGCAAGCGCGTGCCGCCGCGCCAACCATAGCCATGGGCAACCAAGGATCATGGCCTAAGGCAACAGCAGCATCATGCAGGCGCGCGGCTTCCTGTCGGCCGAGCTCGACGGCATCCATCGATTAGTCCTCCTCCGAGAGCAGTGCGGCGGCACGATCGCCCGAGACGCCGGCTTCATCGAGGAGGCTCGCAAAGCTCATTTTTGCCGCTGATGCCTGCGGCAAGCCATCGGCTTTGTACTGCGCTGCACCGGCAAGCTTCGGCGGTCCTGCGAGGAAAGTCGCGAGATCGATCGTTCCCACGCCGAGCCCGGCGGCAATCCGGTCGAGAAGTGCCAGCGGGACCGAGCCGGCAGCCACCAGCCGGTCGCGAAAAGCATTGAGAACGATGCTCGGCACATCCAAATCCTGTCTCAGCGACGCGTAATCAGCGACATCGAGGTGACTGAAGGGATCGCGTGTCGCGCCGTTCGCGGTCAGCGCGGCGTCGATTGCCTGCGCGATCGACGGGTCGATCGGCGTGTCGTCCGACAGGCTGGACTGAAGCACGAGTTCATGGGCAAGCGCGAGTAGATCCGTCTTCAAGGCTGGCTGCGCGATGCAATAACGTGCAAGCGCGTCCGGCGTTTGTCGCATATCCCGGATGAACGCCGCGAAGATGGCTTGACGATCCATGGTCACGACCCGTCCTCCTGCCCCAGCTTGGCCCGCAATGTCTTGACGGCACGTGCGCGTCGATAGCGAACCGTGCCGGGATCGCAGCCCAAGATCCCGCTGATCGACGGTGTCGCAGGATCGATCGATTCCCCGGGTATGTTCTGCAATGTCATCGTCACGACCTCTTTTTGTTCCGTTGGTAAGCTGTCAATCGCTACCAAAAGCCGTGGCCGTGCAATCGGATCGAAAAATATTTGCATGTCGTCGGTGTCGTCTCGTGATCCGGCGGCGGTGTCCAGATGTGCGGCCAGTTCGCCATATTCGTCGATTAGGAGTTCTTGCTCGCGCATCAGCCGCTTGATCACGGGTCGACGGACCGAAAAGCGGAGCTTCGCGATCGCTTCGTCGAAGTGGACTTCGTAAAAATCCAGTCGGTTGCTGCCCTGGCGATCTAGCGTCACCAGCAAACTGAACCGACCGATTACCGCCGCGTTGATCTCGCTCATGCTGGCGTCCACCGTGCCGGTGTCCTCATCGCCACGCTCTGCGCGCGGCAGCGCTTTGCCGACGCGTTTCAACAAGAGCGCGTATAGCTGGTTGAAGCGCGCATCGCGATTGTCGAGACGCGTTGACCGCACCAGATGGATTAGACATTCGGATGGCAAATAGGCCGGATCGCGACGGCTCGAAATCGCGCAACGCTCGAGCACTTCGTCGAACGGGAGTTCTAAAAGAATCTCTAGCAGCGGTTCGACATGCGCCATTCGCGTATAGGCCGTGCCGTCTGGGTATGTCGAAGTCAGCGCCGCTACTGCGGAATAGCTCATCTCAACAGCCGAATGTCACGAGATTACACCCTCCCCGAAATCGAGCTATAATCAAATTCTGAGCCGCCGCCAATGTAATGCGTTCGACTTTGCCCGGCCTTTGGCAATCGATGCCATTTCACCGCCTACACTTCCTGGCGAACACTCCAAAAGCCTTACTGCAGAGGTTTCGGGATGCTGCAAGTTGGCAGCAATAGACATGTTCAGAAAATCACGTGTCTGCTTTCGGGCTAAACTTGAATCAGTTTGAATGACCGTAATTGGGGCACAAAGCGGCCTCGGTGCGATGCTCTGAATGAATGGCGGCTTGTCCCAATCGCGGGTTCAAAAGCAGACTGTCGGAATTGTCCGACAAAGTCGCCATCGTCATTGATCATTTTAAGATCGAAGTTGCGAGAAGGGCAACTGGATCGGCGCCGATCGCCCGAGCAATTTCGACAAACTCGGCGACGTCGAGCGTGCGTTCGCGATGCTCATATTTTGAAACGAAGGACTGCGGCCGCTTGAGCCGTTCGGCAAGCGCGGTTTGCGAAACGTTTCGCTCCAGGCGCTCGGCGACAAGCGCGCTTATGATCCGCCCATACAGGTCGTCGCGCGAAGAAAAGGAGCTTGTCGTCGATGGCACAGGCCGAACGGTAGCCAGTGCTTGTCATTATCCCATTTTGGGATAGACTGGTTCTGCGAGTGTTGTAACCAGCAGGAAGTCGGGATGAACATCGTTGATTGGGTTGGCGATCTGGTTTCCAAAGCCTGTCATCATGATGCCTGGAAACAACGTTCGGCATGGCCAGCCAACGCGTGGGCGTCTTTTTGGCCCGACCCGGCTGTTCCCGTGGTCACAAGAGTCCCCGGCGAAGAGTGGCACTTGTTCTATCAACGAACCTACGCCTACCCGGCGTCG
This sequence comes from Sphingomonas sp., assembly GCA_965249015.1. GTDB lineage: Bacteria > Pseudomonadota > Alphaproteobacteria > Sphingomonadales > Sphingomonadaceae > Sphingomonas_O. The sequence goes on from CBDFLB010000003.1 coordinate 1,248,088, forward strand.
GGTTCGCTGGCAACCGGCCCCGCTGGTATCAGCCATTGGGATCGACACGCCTCGTTCTGCTCGATTCATGACGGCTTCAACCAATTCTCATCGCCGCGTTGCATCGCCCCCGGCTATGATCCGGTGAGGGGCTGGTAGGCTTGCGTCCGTTGCGTTTCGTGGTTCGCAACCCAGTGCGGTCCTGTCGCTATGCGGCTGCTTTGCTCGTTTTGATGATGTGCATGTCTCCAGTGCCCGCCGGGTCTGCCGAGGCGATGCGGATCGCCGACTTCCTCGATGCCGTCGGCGGCGATGTCGCCCCTCCCGACAAATGGGGCACTGAGAACATTCCACTCACGCGCGACCAGAATGAATTGCTCGGTCAGCGCTTCATCCGCGAAAAGCTGCCCGCCAGTGCCGACGCGGTTAGCTTTCGTGCGTTGGGCCTGTTCGCAGCCGAATGCCGCGCGAAAGGTGGGAAGATGGAACGACAGGAAGGGCCCGTGACGGCTAGGTTTGCAACGCGCGTACTCGATGGCGTGCCGCTGCGTAGTTCAGCCAAGGAACAATGGCGCGCGTCGGTTGCGATATGCTCACGCGACGCCGACACGGTATTGGGCGGGTTCTTGGCCATCGTCCACGATACAACCGGCATTGCGCGGCGCGGCGATGTTGGCAGTCGGCTGATGATGCGGATCGCCAATTTGCCAACTGTTACCGGCATCTATGCCTACCGCCCCATCCGAATCGCCACACGCGCCAGGCTCGAGCGGCAAGCCGCTGCCGACCGGCAAACTGTTGCCGTCGCCCAAGCAGCCGACGAAGCAAGGCTGAAGCGCTTTTATCAAACAATGGCTGTGGGCACGGATACCAATTGCGGGACCGTCATTCAGCTTCGTGGACCGATGGCCGAAATCGCGATTCCGGCAAGCCGGCCTGCTATCAATGGCGATCGCACCTTCTGGTCGCGGCAGGACCGGGTGTTTCCGCTTGGCGATGCGATTTGCACATATGGTTTGTGATCGTAGGTCGGTCATTGAGTCTCAGCCGCCGCGAAACGCGTCGATCAACGATGCTTGCAACATTGCGGCTTGCCGCGTTCTGGCATGTTCTACTGCTTCCTTTTCAACGCGACGCGCTGAACATTCGCGCACAGCAGCGAGGACATCCCATTGCGTAAAAGGGATGCGCTGGCCGCGAAGCGAGACAGTGTTGAGCGTAGCGAGAATTTCGTAACGGCGATTTGGCTGCACCGACCGCAGTGCCACAAGCACGTAGCTGGGACTCGCTGATCGGCGAAAGATCGTTTGAGACGATATCAGCGCCCAGACCGCCAGCATGTCAGCGCCAAGAAGAATGCCAATGATCAGGGCTGGGTCGATACCGGCCATCTTGAGCGGGACATAGCCGAAAATGCCACTGGTCAAACTGGCTGCAAAAACGGCGATTGACCGTTGGTGCAGCCGGAACGCGATCGTTGCGGCAAGCTCGCTCAGGAAAGTTATATCGATTGCCAAGTCGCGAGTTGGATTGTCGGCGTTGGCGGAGCCGTCTGGGCAGGTGCAATGGGTCATCGTGTTTCCTTTCTATGATTAGCCGAACTTGGCGCGCAGAAGCTGCTCGAAGGCTGAGCCGTCCTGGCGCGTGAGGTTGGGAACGAAGCGCGAGTAGACGCGGAACAGCATTTCGGTGCTGCTGTGCCCCATCTGGCGGGCGATCCACTCGGGGTTTTCGCCCGATGCCAGCCACAAAGTCGCTGCAGTGTGGCGGGTCTGATACGGTCGGCGTGGGCGCAAGCCGAGATAGCGCAGTGTCGGATACCAGATGCGGCTCGTTACGTTGCGGTTGATGAACGGATTGCCCGACCGCATGCAGAAGACAAAATCGCTGAGCGTGGCGGTCACTTCGCGTTGCGCAAGGAGCGCTTCGCAGACCAGATGGTTCATCGCGATCTCGCGCATTGATCCATCGGTCTTGGTTGTCTCCATCCGACCTTGGACCAGCGCTTCGCGGACAAGGATCTGGCGCTTGTCGAAATCGACATATTGCCACTTCAGGCCATCAACCTCGCTTGAGCGCAGGCCGGCGAAGAAGCGCACCGCGTAATAGTTGCGCATGTCTGGACGCACAGCGCCCAAGAACCGGTTCACCTCGTCAAACGTGAATGGGTCGACGTCCGACTTCTTCTGCTTGACCGGTTTGATATTTCGCCATGGGCTCACGAATCCGAAGCGGTCTGCGCCTTCGATCAGGATCATGCGCAGCGGCATCATGATCTTATTAATGCGGGCTGCCGACAAAGTCGTCCCAGCTGAAACCCCAGGCTGATCCCCCAGCCCCGCACGAAATGTCATGATGTCTGGCTTCTCGATAAGGTCGAGTGCGGTGCCACCGAATTGCGGCAACAGATATTTGTCGAGCGTGATCCGCATCGTGTCAGCATAAGACCGCCGCCACTCGATACGGCGCTCGGCAAACCAGACTTCCGCGAAGTCGCGGAACAATCGTGTATCCGATTTTGCCGACGCCACGCGGCATTCGAGATTGCGGAACACCTCAACTTTGCCTCCATCTGGGAAGTACGCCGCATAATCGAAGGTGCCCAAAACGATTTCGGCTTCAATGCGCTTCATTGCGGTGTCACAGCGACGACGGTTCGATGGATTGTCGGGCAAATTGCTCGATTCTCTGCAGCGATGCCCCTTGTATCGGAAGTCGAACTGCAGGATGCCGCCGCGGGGATAGATGCTGCCCATCACGCGGCTCGCTTGATCGGGAAGGAGAATGGCGAGCTTTCGGCCACCATGTCGGTCTCGATCTTTTCCCAGATGAAAAGTATTTTGCGGCCTCCGAAGGGTCGGAAGTAATGGATGCCCTCAAGCAGTACCGAGTCCTTCAACCGATCCCGGATCGTTCTCGCATCATACTTAATCCGGCTAGCCAACTCTTCGGTCGTGAGATAAGTCTTGCTCATCATTCGCCCTTTCAATGCATCAAACGTAGCGTATGAGCTACACATGAAGCATCAAAAGATGCGTGTCAACAGCTTTTGTCGCGTACGTGCGACATTTAACGGGTTTGCGCTATGATTCGGTTCCATCTGAAAGAAGTCATTGCGGAAAAAGAATTCCGTGATGGACGTCGAATCACGTTCGACGAAGTGGCGTCGGCAACCGGGATTCATAGGACGACTCTGTCCAAACTCGCCAACCAGCGCGGCTACAACACGACGACCGATGTTCTTGACAAGCTCTGCACCTTCTTCCGCGTCCCTCTTTCTGACCTGGCTGAACACCTGAATGATGTGGCCAAAAGCTGAGTTCGGATTTCGCCGACCCGATCGCTGCCCTATTGGGCAGCGATCAATCCTCCCCTTTTCATCAACCACCTACCAAACAACCGTAGGCACACTTTGGTCACAAAATGGTCACAGCGTCCGCCGTCGCTGATGCGACGGCGGCCTAACTTATTGATTTTATTGAGCTGCGCTGGTCGGGGAAAGAGGATTCGAACCTCCGGCCCCTGCCTCCCGAAGGCAGTGCTCTACCGGGCTGAGCTATTCCCCGACCGATCCGGCGCGCGGGCAGGCCGCGGCAAGGCGACGGCGCATAGCGGGGGTGGCGGCCCGGTTCAACCCCGCGCGCGCAGCATGTCGGCAACGCGCGTGAACTTTTCGCGCGGCGCGCCATCGCGGGCGCGAGCGATCTCGGCGGCCTCGATCGCCCGCCAGCCGTCGAAGCTGACGACGTCGATGCCGCGACTGTGGAGCAACATGTCGAGCGCTCGACCGCCGCCTTTCCCCGCACCCGCGCCGATGTCGGCGGCGATCAGGTCGACGACGGCATAGCTGTCGGGGCGGTTGGTGCCGATGGTTCCGCTCGGCCCGCGCCGCGCCCAGCCGACGCAATAGAGGCCCGGGCCAATGCGGCCTTCGTCGTTGGCAAAGCGGCCGCGACCATCCTCGACGGGCAGTCCCTCGATCGGTGGCGTCACATAGCCGATGCAGGCGACGACGAGGCCCGCGGGTATCGCGTAGGTCTCCCCCGTGCCGACCGCGCGGCGATCCTCGTCGAGCCGGGTGCGTTCGACGATCACCCGCTCGGCGCGCCCTGCGCCTTCGATCGCGACGGGCATTGCAAAGAAGTCGAAATCGATCGCGACAGCGTTCCCACCGGGCGTTGCGGCGGCAAAATCGCGCAGGTGCTTCACCGACTTGCGCACGCCGGGGTCGAGCAGCGCGTCGTCTTCATTGGGCGGAAAGTCTGTGGCATCGACGAACGGTTGCGCACGCGAAAGATGACCGAGCTCGCCGAGCTCCTTGGACGTCATCGCGATCTGGTGCGGCCCCCTGCGCCCGAGGACCGAAATCCGCACGATGCCCGATGCGTCGAGCATGTCGAGCGCGTGCGCGGCAATGTCCGATCCGGCGAATTCGTCGCGCGTCTTCGACAGGATACGCGCCACGTCGAGCGCGACGTTGCCATTGCCGATCACGACGGCACCCCGGCTGTCGAGCGGGGGATCGAGATCGGCAAAGTCGGGATGGCCGTTGTACCAGCCGACGAAGGCGGCCGAGCCGAACACGCCGGGCAGGTCGGCCCCGGCAATGTCCAGCGCACGGTCGTGCGGCGCGCCGGTGGCAACGACGACCGCGTCGTACAGCGCCTTCAACTCGGCGATCCCGACGTCGCTGCCGACCGTCACATTACCGAGAAATCGCACCCCTTCGGACAGGTTGACGGCTTCGTAGCGGCGATAGACCGCCTTGATCGACTGATGATCGGGCGCGACGCCCGAGCGGATCAGGCCGTAAGGGACAGGGAGCCGGTCGATGATGTCGATGCGGACGCCGTCGCCGAACGCTTTGTGCGCAGCTTCGGCGGCGTAGTAGCCCGCCGGCCCCGACCCGACGATCGCGATATGACGCATGACGTCCCCTTTGCTGTGGCGGCGGATGCTAGCGCGTCCGCCGCCCCGGGCAAGGTCTGGTCAGTTGTTGGTCGTCGCGCGCGGTGCCGCAGCCGCCGCATTTGCCGGCAGGCCGCCCAGCTCGGTGACGAGCTTGGTATAGGCGTCGAGATAAGCGAGCACGATGATCTGGCCGATCGCGGTATCCTGATAGCCGCCGCCCGCCGCCCCGCCGAACGCACCGCCGCCGAAAGCTGCGCCACCGCCGCCGAAGCTGACGTCGGACTTGCGTGCATAGCCCTGCGTCAGCGCTTCTTCCTCGGTCGTTCGTGCGTTGACGATCGACAACGTGACTTTCGCTTCGCCCTTCTTGACGTTGATGCCGCCCGCGATCGCGCCCGCCGCGCGGCCGAACCCGCCGAACATGCCGCCGAGCGCGCCGAGCGCCGCGCCTGCACCGCCGCCGCCCGAATTGCGGTTGGCGGTCACGATATTGGGCTCGAGATAATAATCGGCGGTCTTGACCTGGCCCTTGCCGAGGTTCGATCCGCGCTGCAGTTCGCCATCATCGGCCATCGCGCGTTCCATCGCGCGGCTCTGCATCGCGCGGCCGCGATTGACGAGGCCGAAGCAGCCCGATTGCTGGACGAAAACCTTCAGGATGTTTTCGGGGCTGCCCAGATTATAGTCGCGCCACCACTGTGTATCCGGCTCGACGATCGCCAGCGTGCCGAGGCGTTTGGTGCAATGCGGGATTGCGAGTTCGCCCTTTTCCTGCGCTCGCTGGGCGGACGATGCGCCCTTGGTCGTGCCGTCCTTATAGGTTTTGCCCGACGACGACATGGTCGCATTCTGCGCGAATGCAGGCGACGAGACGAGCGCGGTCGCGGCCGCCAGTGAGATAAGGTGACGCATTTAACTCTTCCCCAATTAGACTGGCGCGCCCCCTGTCCCCGGTGCTCGCGCGTGAACGGATGCGACCCGCCCGTCGATCCCTAGCAGGGCGCGATTTGCTCCGCTAGGGGCTTGTCGCATGACACCTTTGGACAAAATCCGTAACTTTTCGATCATCGCGCATATCGACCATGGCAAGTCCACGCTCGCCGACCGCCTTATCCAGACGACCGGCGGGCTGACCGCGCGCGAGATGAGCGCGCAGGTGCTCGACAACATGGATATCGAGAAAGAGCGAGGCATCACGATCAAGGCGCAGACGGTGCGGCTCGACTGGAAGGGCTATGAACTCAACCTGATGGACACGCCCGGCCACGTCGACTTTGCATACGAAGTCAGCCGAAGCCTCGCCGCCTGCGAAGGGGCGCTGCTGGTGGTCGATGCGGCGCAGGGCGTCGAGGCACAGACGCTCGCCAATGTCTATCAGTCGATCGAGCACGACCACGAGATCGTCCCCGTCATCAACAAGATCGACCTGCCCGCTGCCGAACCCGAAAAGGTACGCAAGGAAATCGAGGACGTCATCGGCCTCGATGCGTCGAACGCCGTGATGACCAGCGCGAAATCGGGGATCGGCATCGAAGCGGTCCTCGACGCGATCGTCGAACGCATCCCGCCGCCCAAGGGCGACCGCGACGCACCGCTGAAGGCGATGCTCGTCGACAGCTGGTACGACCCCTATCTCGGCGTCGTCATCCTGATCCGCGTGATCGACGGGGTTATCAGGAAGGGCCAGGAAATCATCTTCATGGCGGCGGGAACGAAGCACCTCGTCGACCGGGTCGGCTGCATGCGACCCAAGATGGAAATCCTCACCGAAATCGCGGCGGGTGAAATCGGCTTCATCACCGCGCAGATCAAGGAAGTCGCCCAGACCCGCGTCGGCGACACGATTACCGATGCCAAGCGCCCCGCCGCCGAAGCGCTTCCGGGGTTCAAGGAAGTCCAGCCGGTGGTGTTCTGCGGGCTGTTCCCGGTCGACGCCAATGATTTCGAGAAGCTGCGGGAGAGTATATCGAAGCTGCGGCTGAATGATGCGTCGTTCTCGTTCGAGACCGAAAGCAGCGCCGCCTTGGGCTTCGGTTTCCGCTGCGGTTTTCTCGGGCTCCTCCATCTCGAGATCATCCAGGAGCGGCTGACGCGCGAATATGACCTCGACCTGATCACGACCGCGCCTTCGGTGATCTATGAAATTCACCTCCAGCACGCCGATCCTGCGGGGGTGAAGGTGCTGCATCTCCACAATCCGTCGGACATGCCCGATCCGAGCCGGATCGAAAGCATCGAGGAGCCGTGGATCGAGGCGACGATCTATGTCCCCGACGAATATCTCGGCAGCATCCTGAAACTGTGTCAGGACAGGCGCGGCGTCCAGAAGAACCTGACTTATGTCGGGGGCCGCGCGCAGGTGACGTACGAACTGCCGCTCAACGAAGTCGTGTTCGATTTCTATGACCGGCTCAAGAGCATCAGTCGCGGCTATGCGAGCTTCGACTATCACCAGATCGGCCACCGTCTCGGCGATCTCGTCAAGATGAGCATCATGGTCAATACCGAGCCGGTCGATGCGCTCAGCATGATCGTCCACCGCGGCACTGCCGAAGCGCGTGGGCGCGGCATGTGCGAACGGCTGAAGGACCTGATCCCGCGCCATTTGTTCAAGATTCCGATCCAGGCCGCGATCGGCGGCAAGGTCATCGCGCGCGAGACCATCGCCGCGATGCGCAAGGACGTGACCGCCAAATGCTATGGCGGCGACGCCAGCCGCAAGAAGAAGCTGCTCGAAAAGCAGAAAAAGGGCAAGGCGCGGATGCGCGAATATGGCAGCGTCAGCATCCCGCAGGAGGCGTTTATCGCCGCGCTCAGGATGGGGGATGAAGGCTGACACTTGACGGCTCGAACCCTGCCCCCACATTGACAGGATTCCGGCGGCAACACCCCGCCGATGTGGAATACCCAAAATGACTGACCTCAGACCCTTCGCCTCGCTCGGCGCGGCCAATCACGGCTGGCTCGACGCGCACCATCATTTTTCGTTCGCGAACTATTACGATCCCGCGCGGATGGGGTGGGGGAGCATTCGCGTCTGGAATGATGACATCATCGCCGCGCACACTGGCTTTCCGCCGCATGCGCACAGCGACATGGAAATCATTACCTACGTCCGCACCGGTGCGATCACGCATGAGGATTCGCTCGGTAACAAGGGGCGGACGGGTGCAGGCGACGTCCAGGTCATGAGCGCGGGCACGGGCGTGCAGCATGCCGAATACAATCGCGAGAGCGAAGCCACGACGCTGTTCCAGATTTGGATCGAACCGCGTGCGCCGGGCGGCGAACCGCGCTGGGACATGAAGCCATTTGCCAAGGACGACCGCACGGGCTCGTGGCAGCTGCTCGCGAGCGGCTTTGGCGAGGCCGGCGCGCTCGAGATCCGGACCGACGCGCGGATCCTGGGCGCGGTGCTGAAGACCGGCGAGACGTTGACCTACGATGTCGGTGCCGGGCGGCATGCCTATCTGGTTGCGGCGCTCGGACGGGTCGATGTCGGCGGGACGGTCGCTGATGCGCGCGATGGCGTCGCACTCGACGGCGGACCCTTGACGATCACCGCGATCGACGACAGCGAAATCGTGCTGGTGGACGCGGTTTAGCGCACGCGCCTATAGCGCGGCGATGCTGCTCGCCGACTGTGTCCTGTTCATCGATGCCGAGGCGATGATCCTCGACAAGCCTGCGGGGCTAGCCGTCGACGCCCCGCGCGACGGCTCGCTGAGCGTGATGAACCACCTCGACGCGCTGCGCTTCGGGTTCGAGCGGCATCCCTCGATCGTGCATCGCCTCGACCGCGACACTTCGGGGTGCCTGCTGCTCGCGCGTAACCCGAAAGCGCAGAAGAGGTTCTCGGCAGCGTTCGAAGCCGGAACGGTCGAGAAGAGCTATCTCGCCGTGCTCGCAGGCGTGCCGGAGAGCAAGAACGGGACGATCGACCTGCCGCTGAGCAAGGTCAGCACGCAGCGGTCGGGATGGCGGATGATCGTCGCGCCCAAGGGGCAGCGCGCGGTCACGCACTGGGATGTCGTCGCGTCCGGCGACGGCCAGGCGCTCGTCCGCTTCCGCCCCGAGACCGGCCGTACGCATCAGCTGCGCGTTCATGCCGCGAGCGGGATCGGCGTCGCGATCGCCGGCGACCCGGTGTACGGTGTCGGCGGCAAGCACATGCTCCTCCATGCCGAACGGCTGTCGATCCCGCGCGATGGCAAGCCGCCTGCGCAAGCGATCGCGCCGCTTGCCCCGCATTTTCCCGATTGGGCGCGCCATGCCTGCGCCTGACTGGCCGGCGCTTCCCGACGACGCGCTCGAGGAGCGGTTCCTCGCCGGGACCGGACCCGGCGGGCAGAATGTCAACAAGGTCGCGACCGCGGTGCAGTTGCGGCTCGATGTCCATGCGCTGCGCCTGTCGCCTGCCGTTTACGCCCGGCTGAAGCGGCTGGCGGGAAGCCGCTGGACCAACGATGGCGAGATCGTCGTGACGGCACGCGAACATCGCGGTCGCGAGGCCAATCGCATGGAGGCGCGCGCGCGGCTGGCCGAACTCGTCGGGCAAGCGCACCAGCTTCCGGCCCGGCGCGTGAAAACCCGGCCGAGCAAGGCCGCGCGCGAAAAGCGGATGGTCGGGAAGGCGGTGCGATCGGACGTGAAGAAGGGACGGGGAAAGGTGGGTTTCGACTGATGTTCGACTTCAAATCACGCGCGGCGGCCAAGGCCGATCAGTGGCGCGACGTGCTCGCTGCCGCTGACGCGGTGACGGCAGGTGAGAACGACGCGATCGCGAACATGGCCAATGTCGCGGCGGTGCTTTTCCATGGACTGCCCGACCTGAACTGGGCGGGGTTCTATCGGTTGGTGGACGACGAACTGGTGCTGGGCCCTTTCCAGGGCAGAGCGGCCTGTATCCGGATCGCGATCGGCAAGGGCGTGTGCGGCAGCGCGGCGCTGGCGGGCGTGACCCGGCTGGTCGAGGATGTTCACGCCTTTGCCGGCCACATCGCTTGCGACGCGGCATCGCGGTCCGAACTGGTTGTGCCGATCGTGCACGACGGGCGCGTCACGGGGGTGATCGATCTCGACAGTCCAGTCCTCGCGCGCTTTGATGCCGAGGACGCTGCCGGGTGCGAAGCGCTCGCCGCGCTGATCGGCCCCAGAACGGGACAGCGGCATTAACCATCGAAGCTGGTCTTAACGACGTCGCAATGATAAAATGCCTTCGGAAACAGGCGTTTTCTCGCGAACCGCGGGATGCCGTCTTCGGGGAGTATTTACCATGCGAAGCCTAGCATTCACTGGCGTTGCGCTCGTCGCACTCATGGCCGCGCAGCCGGTGCTGGCCGCGATCGACTCGGGCGTCGGCGCGCCGCATGTCTCGGTCTCCAGGGTGAGCGGCCCTGACGACCGGGCACCACATCCCCTGCCGCCCCCGCCGCCTGCGCCGATGATGGGCGGTCCAGACGACCGCTCCTCGATGCCTGCGCCGCCGCCGATGATGGCCAATCCGGACAACCGGATGGAAATGCGATCACCGCCGCACAGGATGCAGCGCGCCTTCGCTTATGCGCGGCCGAGCTATGGCTTCCAGCTTCCGCGCGAATGGATGAGCCCGGACTATTTCATCGCCGACTATCGCGCCTATGGCCTCGCGCGGCCGGCACCGGGGTTCGGCTGGTCGCATTATCAGGGCGACGTGGTGCTGAGCGATCAGTGGGGCCGCGTCTACGACGTCGCCGACGGTCGCCCGGATCACGGCGGACATGGCTTTGGCAGCCGCGATACCGATGGCCTTGCCGGCGGTGTCGCCGGGGCCGCGGTCGGCGCGGTGGCGGGCAACGTCATCGCGGGCGCGGGCAGCCGGCTGGCCGGGTCGCTGATCGGTGGCGGCGTCGGCGCACTGGCGGGGCTTGCGGTCGAGGCGGCGCTTTCGAAGCACCATCGGCGCGAGCGCCACCACGACGATCGCTGGGGTTATGACGACGGCTATTACCGGAGCGACCACGCGCATTGGGGGGGCTATCCTCAGCAGGCGTGGAGCTATCAGGGCTGCAACTGCGGCGGTGGCGAGACCGTCACGACGACGGTCGTCACGCACGGCGGCGGAGGCTACATCGTCCCGCGCCGGGTCGTCACGTACGAAAATGTCTATGCGCCGGTGCAGACGAAATATCGTGTCCGCGAATTCGCGCCGACCAAATATCATGTCCGCGAAACAGCACCGGTCAGCGACGGGAAAACGCGCGTTCGGCTGCACACAAAGAAATATTGACGAAGGTTCAAGGTTTGGGCGGCGGCAATCCGGCGAAGGTGACGAGGCTCTCGGCACCGTCGGCCGAAAGCGCGGATACGCCCACAAAAGTGTCGTCGACGACGATGCCCGGAAGCGTGGTGGGATTTGCCTCTGCGGAAACGTCGCGGAATTCTTCCCATTCGGCATGGTCGGCGCGCCGCCACCGGATGCGGTATCGCACGGCATCGGGAACCGCAGCCCAGTGAACGATGGTGTCGGTCGTCACCGCGCCCTCAAGATATGCGGATGGCGGCGCAGCGGGGGCAGCGGCGAGATCGCGCAAAGCAGCGATGTTGAGCGCCGTCACTTTTGCCAGATAGGGAAAATCCATCCGGTCGGCAGTGTCGCCATAAACGCGCGTCCCCTCGCGCCGGGGGTTCTGGTGCTGGGCATCGTAATTTTCCACGCCAGCGGTAAACCGGACGGCAGCAAAACCGGCCTCGAGCATCGGGGTATGGTCGCCCCCACGCCCGAAGCGATCGGGACGGCGGACCAGCATCGGCTCGAGGCCGCCCGGCGTGGCGGCGGCGACCGCGCCGATGCGCCTGGCGAGCGCGCGCGACGGGCTGTCGTTCTCTCCGCCCGAGGCGCGCCAGCGTTGCGCGGCCGGCAGATCGTCGACCAAGCGCGCGCCTTCGCTGAAGACGCGGACACGGTCGCTCACGATGCGATCGTCCTGACCGATCGTATTGCCGACGATGTCGTTGTTGAGCATCGCTGAAACAAACCATCCGCGCGACTTTGCGGTATCGGCAAGGAGCTTGCCGCCCCACAATCCCTGTTCCTCACCCGATAGAACCGCATAGACGATGGTCGCCTTGAACCTCTCCTTCGACAGGATGCGCGCGGCTTCGATGACGAGCGCGACGCCCGATCCGTCGTCGTTCGCGCCGGGTGCCTCGCTGTCCGCGTCCATGACGTTCGAACCGCGGCTGTCGATATGACCCGCCACGATGATGATGTTGGACGGGTCGCCCGTCCCGCGCTGGATGCCGAGAACGTTCTCGACGATGACGCCGCCGGGCGCGCGCGGCCCGTCGAAACGGCGGGCGGGCCTTTCGACGGCGAGCCCGAGCTTGCCGAACGCCCCCGCGACCCAGTCGCGCGCCGCGCCGATGCCGCGCTTCGGATCGGTCGCCGACGATGCGGTGTGACGCGTGCCGAAGCTGACGAGCTTGTCGACCGTCGCGCGAAGTTTGACCGGGCTTGGCACAGGCGCGGCGGCGATCAGGAGAAGTGCCGAGAGGGGGAGGAGGAGATGTTTCATGCTGAGTCTGCAATCCTTCAAATCAGTCCGTCATTGCGAGCGGAGCGAAGCAACCCAGGCGTACAGCGCAAATCGGATTGCTTCGCTGCACTCGCAATGACGCTATCGCACTAACTCACCCGGTCGAGCGCGTCGTCGTCGAGGCTGCCTGGCACGATCATGACCGGGCAGGGCAGGCTGCCCGCCTCGACGCCGGCGAAATGGGTAACCAGCGGACCGGGTGCGCCGACCGGCGCCGCGCCCAGCACAAGTGCCGCGATCGTATCATCCTGCGCCAAGACCTCGCGCACGAGCGTGATAGCGGTGCCGGTGCGAACCATGATCGACGGGGGAAGTCCCGATTCGGCGACGATCGACCCGACCGCGCTTTCGACCATCGCCTCTGCATGCGCGCGGGCGTCGTCCTCCATCGTCGCCTGGACGCCGCCGAATGCGACGAACTCGACCGGCTCGACGATCGCGAGGATCTGGACAGTGCCGCCGGTCTTTGCCGCGCGCCGCGCCGCGAAATGGAGCGCGACGCCGGCTTCTTCGGTGTCGTCGATCACGACGAGATACGTGCGCATCGTTATGGGGCGTCCCTGCTTCCTTTGCGAAGGCTGCGCCCCTCGCGGGCTTTTCGCAAGCCCCCCGCTTGACCGGCCCGTCCGCCTGTCCGATTGGACAGCGACGCTACGGCCAAGGGGAACCCTCACTGATGGCAATCGAAATCAAGATGCCCGCGCTTTCGCCGACGATGGAGGAAGGGACGCTTGCCAAATGGATGGTGAAGGCGGGCGATACGGTGAAGTCCGGCGACCTGCTGGCGGAAATCGAGACCGACAAGGCGACGATGGAGTTCGAGGCGGTCGACGAGGGAGTCGTCTCCGAGATCCTGGTCGCCGAGGGGACCGAGGGCGTGAAGGTCGGGACTGTGATTGCTTTGATCGCGGGCGAGGGAGAGGAAGCGCTGTCGCGGTCCACCCCCCCTCCCCCTGCGGGAGAGGGCGACTCAGCGCAAGCTGAGCGGGGTGAGGGGTCGGCGGTCGAGAAAAATCCTGCACCTGCCGAACCCCTCACCCTGCTCGCCAGTGGCGAGTCGCCGGTTTCAGGTGAAGATGGCCCCCGGCTATCTTCACCTGAAACTCCCGCGAGGGGAGAGGGAAGTCGCGTGGTCGCTTCCCCGCTCGCCAAGCGCCTTGCCGAGGCGAAGGGTGTCGATCTTTCGACCATAACCGGAACCGGCCCGGGCGGGCGGATCGTGAAGGTAGATATCGAGGGGGCAAGTGCAAGTCAGTCCCCCCGCGAAGGCGGGGGCCCAGGCCCGAGCAAAGACGCTGAAACTGTCAAGTCTGGCCCCATACCTAATGAGGGGAACATGGTTGTTCTGTCCTCTGCGTCTACAACTGAGATCCCGCACGAGGTCGTCAAACTGTCGGGCATGCGCAAGACCATCGCGCGGCGGCTGACCGAATCGAAGCAGCAGATTCCGCACATCTACCTGACGGTGGATATCCGCCTCGATGCATTGCTCAAGCTGCGTGGCGAGTTGAACAAGGCGCTGGAGCCGCGCGCGATCAAGCTCAGCGTCAACGACATGCTGATCAAGGCGCTCGCCGCCGCGCTGATCGAGGTGCCCGCGTGCAACGTGTCGTTTGCGGGCGACACGCTGATCCAATACCAGCGCGCCGACATATCGGTGGCGGTGTCGATCGAGGGCGGGCTGATCACGCCGATCGTCGCCGACGCGGCGGGCAAGTCGATGAGCGCGATCTCGACCGAGATGAAAGCGCTCGCCGACAAGGCAAAGGCCGGCAAGCTGCAACCGCACGAATACCAGGGCGGCACCGCCAGCCTGTCCAACATGGGGATGTTCGGCATCAAGCAGTTCGAAGCCGTCATCAACCCGCCGCAAGCGATGATCATGGCCATCGGCGCGGGCGAGGCGCGGCCTTATGTGGTCGATGGGGCGCTGGGCGTGGCGACGGTCATGAGCGCGACGGGATCCTTCGACCACCGCGCGATCGACGGGTCCGATGGCGCGAAGCTGATAGCGGCGTTCAAGCGGCTGGTCGAGATGCCGCTGGGGTTGGTGGCTTAGGTGCAGGCTGGCGCAGCCGGAAGCCCCTCTCCCCTTGCGGGAGAGGGAGGGGCCCGCGCCGAAGGCGTGGGAGGGAGAGGGGGCGTTCCAACCTACACAGAGCTTCTAGCCCGCGCGAAATGGATGCGCAGCAACCCGACCGAAGCGGAAAAGCGCCTGTGGTCGATGCTTCGTGACAAGCGTATGCCGGTGTTCAAGTTCAAGCGGCAGACGGTCATCGCTCCCTTTATCGTTGATTTTGTCTGTTTGGAACGGCGCTTGGTCGTCGAGGCGGATGGATCGCAGCACGCCGACAGCGCTTATGACATCAGGCGCGACGCTTTTCTCCGCGATCAGGGCTTTGACGTCCTTCGATTTTGGAACAACGACATCCTCGGCAATGCGAGCGGCGTCTTCGACGCCATTTTCGCTGCGCTCACAACCCCTCACCCTCCCACCGCTGCGCGGCGGGCCCCTCCCTCTCCCGCAAGGGGAGAGGGGCTAGGAGTATGGCATGCCTGAAACCTACGACCTCATCATCCTCGGTTCTGGCCCGGGTGGCTATGTCGCGGCGATCCGGGCGTCGCAGCTTGGCCTGAAAGTCGCCATCGTCGAGCGTGAGCGGCTGGGGGGGATTTGTCTGAACTGGGGATGCATTCCGACCAAGGCGTTGCTGCGGACGTCGGAGATTTATCATTATATGAGGCATGCCGAGGCCTATGGGCTGTCGGCAACGGGGGTGTCGTTCGACCTGGCCAAGGTGACCGAGCGCAGCCGCAAGGTCGCGGGGCAGCTGAATGCCGGCGTCAAGGGGTTGATGAAGAAGAACAAGGTGACGGTGGTCGAGGGCGTCGGCAAGCTGACCGCGCCGGGCAAGCTGTCGGTTACGACCGGCGACACAGTGCGCGATCTCGAGGCGAAGAACATCATCATCGCGACCGGCGCCCGCGCGCGCGACCTGCCGTTTGCGAAAGCCGACGGGAAGCGCATCTGGACCTATCGCCACGCGATGGTGCCACCCGAGATGCCGAGCAAGCTGCTCGTTATCGGGTCGGGCGCGATCGGGGTCGAGTTCGCGAGCTTCTATTCGGACATGGGCGCCGACGTGACCATCGTCGAACTGCTCGACCGCGTGCTGCCGGTCGAGGACGCCGAAGTTTCGGAATTCATGGCCAAGGCGCTGACCAAGCAGGGGATGACATTGCACACGTCGACCGGCGTGCAGAAGCTCGACGCGACCGCGGACGGCGTGACGGCGGAACTTAAAGCACCCGATGGCAAGGTCACTTCAGAGACGTTCAGCCACGCCATCGTCGCCATCGGCATCGTGCCGAATACCGAGGACATCGGCCTCGAAGCGCTCGGAGTGAAAACCGAGCGCGGGCACATCGTCGTCGATGGCTACGCCGCGACCAATGTGCCCGGCATTTATGCGATCGGCGACGTCACCGGCCCGCCTTGGCTGGCGCACAAGGCAAGCCATGAGGGGATCGTCTGCGTAGAGAAGATCGCCGGAGCGAACCCGCATGCCTTTCAGACGTGGAATATCCCCGGCTGCACCTATTCGCGGCCGCAGGTGGCAAGCGTTGGCCTGACCGAAGCGAAGGCCAAGGAGGCGGGGCGCGAGGTGAAGGTCGGCAAATTCCCCTTCATCGGCAACGGCAAGGCAATCGCGCTCGGCGAGGCGGAGGGTTTCGTGAAAACGCTGTTCGACGCCGCGACGGGCGAGCTGCTCGGCGCGCATATGGTCGGGGCCGAAGTTACCGAACTGATCCAGGGCTATGTCATCGCGCGTCAGCTCGAGACGACCGAAGCCGACCTGATGGAAACCGTCTTTGCGCATCCGACGCTGAGCGAGATGATGCATGAAAGCGTGCTAAGCGCTTACGGGCGGGCGGTGCATTTCTAGGGTTATTACTCCAACGTTGCGCCATCGGTAATACGGTATTACGATGCGGCTGATGGAAATGAGCAAGGTCACATCGAAGTTTCAGGCGACGGTACCCGCCGATGTTCGGGCCGCGCTCGGGATCAGCGCGGGCGATGCGCTGGCGTGGTCGGTGAAGGATGGTGTGGCGACGGTCCGCCGGATGCCCAAAAACCTGCAAGGCTGGGATCCACTGGTCTGGTTGAGCCTAGCCGACGAATGGCTCAGCCCCGAGGACGAAGACGCGTTTCGTGATCTTTGAGCCATTCGACGTCGTCATCACGCCCTTTCCATACGTCGACCGCCCCATGGTCGTTGCGCGCCCCGGCGTGGTCCTGACCGACTGGGACGCCTTCGGGTATGCGACCGGCATCGCTCTTGTTGCCATGATCACGAGTGCACGCCATTCGTCGTGGCCGCTGGATACACCGATCACCGATCTGGCGGGCGCGGGCCTTCGGGTGCCATGCCTGGTGCGCATGAAGCTCAATTCGATCGACGGCACGCTGATCGGGCAAAAGATCGGCCATCTTGACGCGGTCGATATTGCCGCCGTCCACAACGCGCTTTCCAGGCTGTTGCCCTTTGCGCCGGGAACCTGACCGGAGCGGTCGCCCGCCGCCACTGTGCGCAGCGAAGGGAAAAGGATGTTCAAACCTCCAATTGGCGCTATTCGGTGATGAACTGGGGCGACGACCCCTGCAAATAAGGGGACGTCGATGATCCGTTTCGCCGCTGCACTGGCATTGTTGTTCTCGTCGTCGGCGCGGGCCGAGACTGTGATCATAACCGCCGATCACATGGTCGATGTCGTGGCGGGCAAGACGGTGGATTATCCGGCGGTCACGGTCGTTGACGGGCGCATCGCCGGCATCGCCGACGCACGGACGATTAAATTCGGTAGCAGCGTCAAGCATATAGACCTGACGGGACGCACGATCCTGCCCGGGCTGATCGACATGCACGTCCATCTGACCTCGCTTGCCGAAATCGGCGGCTATCGCACCTATCAATATACCGACAGCTTCTGGGGGGCGGTCGGCGTCGCCAATGCCGCGAAGACGCTGACCGCGGGCTTCACGACGGTGCGCAACGTCGGGTCGTCCGATTTCCAGGATGTCGGCCTGCGTGAAGCGATCGACGAGGGCTATGTGCCGGGGCCGCGCCTCGTGACTGCGACTTGGGCGATCGGCGCGACCGGCGGGCATTGCGACGACAACAGCCTCCCACCCTCGCTTGACCGCAAGTCGCCGGCGACGGTCAATTCACCCGAAGAGGCGCGCGCGCGGGTGCGCTGGCTGCACAAATATGGCGCGCAGGTGATCAAGATCTGCGCGACCGGCGGCGTGTTCTCGCTGGGCGACAGCGTCGGCGGGCAGCAGCTCAGTCTCGACGAGATGAAAGCCATCGCCGACGAGGCGCATATGCTGCACCTGAAAGTCGCGGCGCATGCCCACGGCGACGAAGGCATCCGCACCGCGATCCTGGCGGGCATCGACACGATCGAGCATTGTTCGCTGGCGAGCGACGAGACGATCAAGCTCGCCGTGGCGCGCAAGACGTGGTTCTCGATGGATATCTACAACGACGATTATATCCTTGCGACCGGCACGTCGAACGGCACCGAGCAGGAGAGCCTCGACAAGGAAAAAGCGATCGGGCTGAAGCAGCGGCAGACGTTCCAGCGGGCGGTGCGCGCTGGCGTGCCGATGATTTTCGGGTCGGACGCGGGCGTCTATCCGCACGGCGACAACGCGCGGCAATTCGCCACGATGGTCGAATGGGGCATGACGCCGATGCAGGCGATCCGCGCCGCGACGCTGAACGCGGGCGAAGCGCTGGGGCGGAGCGGCGATGTCGGCGCGATCGCGGTCGGGCGCTATGCCGACATCGTCGCGGTAACGGGTGATCCCACGGCCGACGTCCGCGTGCTCGAAAAGATCGATACCGTTATCAAGGGCGGTGTGGTCGTGAAGGGCGCGCAGTGACGCGGCTGACCGGTTTGGGCATTGCCGCAATCGTCTTTTCGCTGCTGATCGGGCTGATGGCGAACCGCGGGATGCTCGCACGATACGATGATCCGGTCATGCGTGCGGGCGCGATGGTCGAGGGGCAGACCCCGGTATGGGCGATCACGGCGGCACGCAGCGTCACGCATCTCGGCGACCCGGTCGCGCGCACGTTGATCGCGATCATCGCTTTTGCGTTGATGGTCGCACGGCGCAGCGCGGTGTCGGGCGGGCTGTACCTGCTCGTCGTCGGGCTGGGCGTGCTCGCCTACACCGGACTAAAGCAAGCCTATGCGCGGCCACGGCCACATCTGACGACGTGGCTGACGGGTCCGGTCGATCCCAGCTTCCCAAGCGGCCATGCGGGTGGGGCGATGCTCGTGCTGCTGCTCGCGGCGATGCTGCTCGGCGGGCGCGGGCTGATCCCCGTCGCGGTCGGCGTCGCGCTGTTGATCGGCCTGTCGCGCGTCGCGATGGGCGTGCACTGGCCGAGCGACGTCGTCGGCGGCTGGCTGTTCGGCGGCGGGGTTGCGATGATCGGCTATGCGATGATCCGAGCCGTTGCCCCCGTTGCCGAGATCGCAAAGCTGTGATATTTAAAAGCGCTGGTCGCCCATAGAATAGTCATTTCACCATCTGGGGAAAGACCATGGGTTTTGTTGAATTCCTCAAATATGGCGGTCTCGGCCTCGCCGCGCTTATTTGCGTCATCGTGCTGTTCTACAATGCCCGCAACCTGAATGCACTTATCAAGGACACCGATCCGACGCGCGTGTCGGGCGCGAAGGGGCTGCTGCAGATGCAGATGATGATCTCGCTCGTCGGGCTGCTGGCGGTCGGTGGCGGTGCGATGTATCTCGCTTATGTCGACCAGACGACCAAACAGGCCAATTGCGCCGAAATCGTCATGGATCCGGGCGAGTCGGTGACGGGCGAAGGGCGTGCGCAGATCGTCATCGACGATGCGCCATTCCCGGGCAGGGACGGCGCGATCCCGCGCAACATCCCGCTGTCGTTCGTGCAGGGCAAGGAGCGCAAGATCAACATCAACATCGAACCCTATGTGCTTCACCGGCTGTCGAATGCGCTGAAAGAGCAGAAGGAGCTGCTGCCCGTCGCCGCGAGCGAGGGCGTGGCGGAGCCGGGGACATGAGGGCGGCGGGGCTTGCCGCCGGGTTGCTCATGCTTGCGGCAGCCGGGCCGGCGCTTTCGCAGAGCAATCCGATCAGCCAGGCACGCGACCTGCGTCTGGGCGGACGGTTCGACGAATCGGAGCGTATCCTGAACGGCGTGCTGCGCCAGAACGCGGGCGACTATATGGCGCTCTACAATATGGGGCTGGTTTACGAAGCGCGCGCGGCGCGGCTCATCAACACGCCGGGACCACCACGCGTGGCGCTGCTGCGGACGTCGGCGGGATGGCTCGAAAAGGCACTGGCGGCGCGCACCCGTGGCAACATCGGCGAATATACGATCTACAACACCCTCGGCTATGTCTACCTCCAGCTCGGCGACGTGGCGAACGCCGATCGTGTGCTGACGCAGGGCCAGGGCTTCGCCAAGCTGCTGACCCCGGCATCGCGCGCGAAGTTCGACGCAAACCTCGGCTATCTCGCCTCGCTAAAGGGACAGCCGAAGGCGGCTTTGCAATATTTCGACAAGGCGGCGGCGGGCGGTAACCGCGCCGCGCAGGCCAACCAATCGCGTCTGAAAGCGCCGCATTAGCGCGCCGAACGTTGCGCCGATTGGCGAAAGCGGGCACGGTACCGGGCCGATGAAAGCCGATAACACCCGCGTCCTTGTCATCGCGCTTGCGGCCAACGTCGGCATTGCGGTGGCGAAATTCGTCGCGGCGGCGATCACGGGGTCTTCGGCGATGCTGACCGAAGGGGTTCACAGCCTGGTCGATTCGACCAATCAGCTGCTGCTGCTTTATGGGCAGAAGCGCGCGGCAAAGGCACCCGATGCGCTGCACCCGGCGGGGTACGGGCGCGAACTTTACTTCTGGAGCTTCGTCGTCGCGCTGCTCGTCTTCGCGCTGGGGGCGGGGGTGTCGGTCTATGAGGGGATCGTCCACTTGCGCGAGCCCGAGCCGGCGGTTTCGCCGCTGATCGCTTACGGCGTACTCGCGGTCGCATTCGCGCTCGAGGCGGGATCGACGCTGGCGGCGTTCCGGGCGTTCGACGCCGCGCGCAAGGGCAAGAGCTGGTGGGCGGCGCTGACCGATACCAAGGACGCGACGGTCGTTATCGTGCTGCTGGAGAATGGCGCGGCAATGGCCGGGCTAGTGATTGCGGGCATCGGACTGGCCTTGTCGCAGATCACGGGCAACCCGCATTTCGATGGTGCCGCATCGGTGCTGATCGGGATCATACTGGCGGTGGTTGCGATCTTCCTCGCGATCGAAGCCAAGGGGTTGCTGATCGGCGAAGCGGCCTCCCCCGAACTGATCGCCGCGCTGCGCACGAGTGCGACACGCACGGGTGTAATGGGGATCGGAGAGATCGTGACGATCCACAATGCGCCGAACCAGATCGTGGTCGCGATGAACGTCGATTTCGACAACCGGCTCGGCGCGGGCGACGTCGAGCGCATCATCGACGAGATCGAGACCGACGTGCGCGCAGGGCATCCCGACGTGACGCGGATTTATGTGAGACCGCACGAGAATGCGGGAGTGAAGCGAGAGCGTCGGGGGCTGCAATGACCCACGTCATCCCGGGTGCGGCGAGGCGTGGTCATGCCCATGATGACTGTGCGCCCGATCGCTGTCGTGACGGTCGTTCGGTTCGACACTGACGACATTTATCGCGCCGAAGCGAACACCGCGTTCGGCGCGGAGCGCATCGGCAAAGCGACGCACGGCGAGCGTGGCGCCCTTGAGGATCATCGTTTCGAACGACGCGTCGTGATCGAGGATGACATGCGTCGTCGACACCACAATATCATGATGGTCATGCTGCATGTCGAGCAGCCGCTGCGCCAGAGCGCGCGTGCGGTGGTTGTAGATGTAGGACAGGTTGGCCACGCACTGATCGCCGACCCCACTTTCGAGCCGCCGCGCTTCGACCGCCTGGCGGATAAGATCGCGCACGGCTTCGGACCGGCTCCGATAGCCCTGCTCGCTGACGATCCTGTCGAATGAGGATGCGATCTCGGCATCGAGCGACATCGTCAGGCGCTGCATGCAACCTCCCCTTCGATGATAACCGTCGCACGTTAGGCGTCGCCCATTCAACCCTGTCCAATGTCGATCTTCGACCTCCTTTTCCCGGGGACGGCATCCGGCGCAACAAACGCGCCGTAGCTCGGTTCGGCAATAAGCAGTTCTGGTCGTTTCTTCCTAAAAGGGGGTGTTCATGCTGAAAGACTGTGCGTTCATCGGCGCGGGGATCCTTTCGACCGCCGTTGCGTGTCCCGCGTCGGCGCAGGCGCCCGCTGAAGCTTCAACCATCGTCGTCACGGGGCGCGCGAGCGACTTGATCGGTATCGCCGGCTCGGCGTCGGAAGGGGTCACCGGCAAGGTCGATCTCGAGGACCGGCCGATCCAGCGTGTCGCCGAACTGCTCGAGACCGTCCCCGGTTTCATCGCGACGCAGCATTCGGGTGGCGGCAAGGCGAATCAATATTTCCTGCGCGGCTTCAACCTCGATCACGGCACCGACTTCGCCGTTTTTCACGATGGCGTTCCGATCAACATGCGCACGCACGGCCACGGGCAAGGCTATCTCGATCTGAACTTCGTAATCCCCGAATTGATTGACACATTGACGTTTGCGAAGGGTCCCTACCGTGCCGAAAATGGCGATTTCGCCGCCGCAGGATCGGCGCGGTTCAGGACCGTCGATACGCTCGACGCGCCGTTTGTGAAGGCAGAAGTCGGCACCAGCGATTTCTACCGGATCGTGGCTGCAGGATCGACCAAATTTGGGTCGGGGGAACTGCTGCTGGGTGTCGAGGCGCGCTACGACGATGGCCCGTTCGCTCTGCGGCAGGATCTTAAGCTGGGCAGCGGCTTTGCGAAATGGACGGGGCCGCTGGCGGGGGGCACGCTGCGCGCGAGCGCCACGGGCTATCATGTCAAATTCAATTCGCCCGAACAGGTGCCGCTGCGCGCGATCCAAAGCGGCCTGATCGGTCGACTCGGCTTTCTCGACAGCGATCTCGGCGGCGAAACGACGCGCGTCGGCGGGGTGCTCAACTGGACCGACGATGCAAAGGCACCGCTCAACATCCTTGCCTATGCACATTATTACGATTTCATCTTGACCTCGAACTTCACTTATTTCCTCGACAATCCGGTCGATGGCGACGAATTCCAGCAGCAGGACCGGCGCTTCGTCACGGGCGGGCGCGTCGACAAGCGTTTTGATTTCAACTTCGGCGTTCCGGTCGAGCTTCTGGTCGGTGCCGAGGGCCGCTTCGACTTCATCGATCCGGTGGTGCTGTCGCGCACCGCCGCGCGCCAGGTGCTCACGACCGTGCGCCGCGACAAGGTCAACGAGGGTTCGGGCACGTTGTTCGCCGAGGCAACGGTCCATCCGACCTCCACCATCCGCGTCCTGCTCGGCGGTCGCGTCGACCATTACAGGTTCGACGTGCGGTCCGATCTCGCGACGAACAGTGGCGAGAGCAGCGACACCGTCGTCAGCCCGAAAGCCACGATCGCGTGGGCACCGGTCAGCCAGATCGAACTTTACGCCAATTACGGTCGCGGCTTTCATTCGAACGACGCGCGCGGCACCAGCATCAATATCGATCCCAATAACGGTGACGCCGCGGGCCCCGTCAACGCGCTCGTCGCGGCGACGGGGTATGAAGGCGGGGCGCGTCTGCGCCCGGTCGATGGCCTCACGCTTACGGGCACTTACTGGTGGCTCGACGTCGATTCGGAACTGCTGTTCCTCGGCGATGGCGGCACGACCGAACCGACAGGACCATCGAAGCGGCGCGGTTTCGAACTGAGTGCCTTCTACCAACCCGCGCCATGGCTGACGATCGACGGTGAATATACCAAGTCGCGGGGCCGGCTGACCGACCTGCCCGCCGGTGCCGACCACATTCCCGGCGCGATCGAAACGGTAATCGCGGGTGGCTTCGTCGCCAGATACGGCAAGGCGTCGCTGGCAATGCGCGCACGCCATTTCGGCCGCTACGCGCTGATCGAGGACAACAGCGTCCGCGCCGACCCGCTGACGGTCGTGAATGCCCGCATCGGCTATCGACTGGGGCGCATCGAACTTGCCGCCGATCTCCTCAACGCCTTCAACGCGCGCGACAACGAGATCGAATATTTCTATGCCTCGCGCTTGCCAGGCGAACCCGCAGAGGGCGTGGAAGATCGTCATATCCGCCCGATCGAGCCGCGCCAGCTGCGCGTCTCGGCCAGCGTGAGCTTCTAGCGCGACGTTGACCCAGCCCGATTCCCCCGTTAAGGGCCGCGCTCGCGTTGCCGGGGCAACCTGCGCTTCGTGAACTTGAACATTGTCGCTGTTCGACGGGCCGAGTGGCCGTAAGGGCCGCAGGTCCTTTCGTGCTTCGTGGCGCTTTCGCGCATCGGCAAAGTAACCCGCCGGATGTTTTTTCCGGTAACTTTAAGGTGAAGGCTTCAAATGCCGACGATCAACCAGCTGGTCCGCAAGGGCCGCGATCCGCAGAAGGCCAAGTCCAAGGTTCCTGCGATGGAAGCAAATCCGCAGAAGCGTGGCGTGTGCACGCGCGTCTATACGACCACCCCGAAAAAGCCGAACTCGGCGCTGCGCAAGGTGGCCAAAATCCGCCTGACCAACCAGCGCGAGGTCATCAGCTACATCCCGGGTGAAGGCCACAATCTTCAGGAGCACAGCGTCGTCCTGATCCGCGGCGGCCGCGTCCGCGATTTGCCCGGCGTGCGTTATCACGTGCTGCGCGGCGTTCTCGATACCCAGGGTGTAAAGGACCGCAAGCAATCGCGTTCCAAGTACGGCGCCAAGCGCCCCAAATAACAGCCAAGTAAGCCCCGGACATGTTCCGGACCAGCTGAATAGAAGGAAACAAATATGGCTCGTCGTCGTCGTCCCGAAAAGCGGATCATTCTGCCCGATCCCCGCTATGGTGATCTCGTCCTCTCCAAATTCATGAACAGCGTCATGCTCGACGGCAAGAAGGCTGTCGCAGAAGGCATCGTCTATACCGCGATGGAAACCGTCGAGACGCGCGCCAAGCGTGATCCGATCGGTGTGTTTCATGATGCGCTGAACAATGTGAAGCCCGGCATCGAAGTGCGTTCGCGCCGTGTCGGTGGCGCGACCTATCAGGTGCCCGTCGAGGTGCGCACTGAGCGCAGTCAGGCGCTCGCCATCCGCTGGCTGATTACTGCCGCGCGTAACCGCAGCGAGCACACGATGGCCGCGCGCCTTTCGGGTGAATTGATGGATGCCGCGAACAACCGTGGCAACGCGGTGAAAAAGCGCGAAGACACGCACCGCATGGCCGAAGCCAACCGCGCCTTCTCGCATTACCGCTGGTAAGCGCTATATAGGGGCAAGGAGCATCGGTATGGCGACGCAGCGAGACAATTTTGATTTCGAAGAGCAGCGCGTTCGCCTCATCCATTCGATCGAGGAGGCGGAGAAATTCGCTGCGGAGACCCGCAAGGTTGTTGCTGACATGATCAAGACGCAGGCTGAAACTAAAATACTGCCCTGGTCGACAATTTTTCAGGCGATGCTGGCAACCGCTGCCCTCCTGGCCGCCGGTGCTGCCATAGCGAAATTGTTTTTTCCCTGATCGCTCCAGCGACCAGACTCACCGTTAGACCGTAAGGACCAAAGACATGGCACGCAGCCATCCGCTGAACATGTATCGCAATATCGGCATCATGGCGCACATCGACGCGGGTAAGACCACGACGACCGAGCGCATCCTCTATTACACCGGCAAGTCGTACAAGATCGGCGAAGTGCATGAGGGCACCGCGACGATGGACTGGATGGAGCAGGAGCAGGAGCGCGGGATCACGATCACGAGCGCTGCGACGACGTGCTTCTGGAACGATCACCGTATCAACATCATCGATACGCCGGGCCACGTCGACTTCACGATCGAGGTCGAGCGTTCGCTGCGCGTGCTCGACGGCGCGGTCGCGTGCTTCGACGGCGTTGCCGGCGTCGAGCCACAATCGGAGACGGTCTGGCGTCAGGCGGACAAGTACAAGGTCCCGCGGATGTGCTTCGTCAACAAGCTCGACCGCACGGGTGCCAATTTCGAGATGTGCGTCGACATGATCAAGGATCGCCTCGGCGCGCGTCCGGCGGTGCTCTATCTCCCGATCGGGATCGAGGGCAGCTTCAAGGGGCTGGTCGATCTGGTCGAGAACCGCGCGATCATCTGGCTCGAGGAATCGCTCGGCGCGAAGTTCGAATATCAGGATATTCCCGATGACCTGAAGGACAAGGCCGCGACCGCGCGCTCTGAACTGATCGAGATGGCGGTCGAGCAGGACGACGCCGTGATGGAAGCCTATCTCGAAGGCAACGAGCCCGACACCGCAACGCTGAAGGCGCTGATCCGCAAAGGCACGCTGGCGTTCGCGTTCGTGCCGGTGCTGTGCGGCTCGGCATTCAAGAACAAGGGTGTGCAGCCGCTGCTCGACGCCGTCGTCGACTATCTGCCGTCACCGCTCGACGTGCCGCCGATCCAGGGGCTCAAGCTTGACGGCGTGACCGAGGATTCGCGCGAAGCCAATGACGATGCGCCGTTCTCCGCGCTCGCGTTCAAGATCATGAACGATCCGTTCGTCGGCACGCTGACCTTTGCACGCATTTATTCGGGCAAGCTCGAGACGGCGTCGCAGGTTCAGAATTCGGTCAAGGACAAGAAGGAAAAGGTCGGCCGCATGCTGCTGATGCATGCCAACGACCGCGAGGACATTCAGGTCGCTTATGCCGGTGACATCGTCGCGCTCGCGGGGCTCAAGGATACGACAACCGGCGACACGCTGTGCGCGCAGAACGCGCCGATCATTCTCGAGCGCATGGAGTTTCCCGATCCGGTCATCACGCTGTCGGTCGAGCCCAAGACCAAGGCCGACCAGGAAAAGATGGGCGTCGCGCTCAATCGCCTCAGCCGTGAGGATCCGTCGTTCCGCGTGACCACCGATCATGAATCGGGCCAGACGATCATTGCCGGGATGGGCGAGCTTCACCTCGAAATCCTGGTCGACCGGATGAAGCGCGAGTTCAAGGTCGAAGCCAATGTCGGCGCGCCGCAGGTGGCGTATCGCGAATATCTCGCCAAACCGGTCGAGCTGACCTACACCCACAAGAAGCAGTCGGGCGGTTCGGGCCAGTTCGGCGAAGTGCGCGTGACGGTGACGCCGGGCGAACGCGGATCGGGCTTCATCTTCAGCGACGAGGTGAAGGGCGGCAATATTCCCAAGGAATATATCCCGAGCATCGAAAAGGGCATGCGCGAGACGGCGCAGACCGGATCGCTGATCGGCTTCCCGATCGTCGACTTCGAGGTTCACCTGACCGACGGCAAATATCACGATGTCGATTCGTCGGCGCTCGCGTTCGAGATCTGCGCGCGCGGTGCGATGCGCGAAGTGGCGCAAAAGGCTGGGATCAAGATCCTCGAGCCGATCATGCAGGTCGAGGTCGTGACGCCCGAGGATTATCTGGGCGACGTCATCGGCGACATGAACTCGCGCCGCGGCCAGATCCAGGGCACCGACAGCCGCGGCAATGCGCAGACCGTCGAGGCGATGGTGCCGCTTGCCAACATGTTCGGCTACGTCAACCAGCTGCGCTCGTTCACGCAGGGGCGCGCGCAGTACAGCATGCAGTTCTCGCACTACGACGAAGTGCCGGCAAATGTCGCCGAAGAGGTGAAGGCAAAGCTCGCCTGACCGTTTGGGCTGACCGAACATAAATGGCCGCTCGCTTAATCGGCGAGTGGCCATTTTCGGTTTCGGCGCATTCGATCACAACCTCCGGTTTAATCGATTGGACAAATGACGACCGACGGGCGCACGGTGCCGACGATTCTCCAACCAGAAGGACGCGCGACATGGCTGATATCGAACCCGGCGAAGGCTGCCCGATGAACGAGCGCAAGGACGTGGCGATGCGCGCTCTGCTCGGGCGGCAGAACAAGGATTGGTGGCCCGACGCGCTGCCGGTCGACATGCTGCACCTGCACGGTGTGTCGCCCGATCCGATGGGTGCCGATTTCGATTATGCCGAAGCGTTCAAGGCGCTCGACTATGACGCGCTGAAGGCCGATCTGACCGCATTGATGACCGACAGCAAGCCGTGGTGGCCTGCCGACTACGGCCATTACGGCCCCTTCATGATCCGCATGGCGTGGCACGCGGCGGGCACCTACCGCGTGACCGACGGTCGTGGCGGATCATCGAGCGGGCAGCAGCGTTTCGAGCCGCTGAACTCGTGGCCCGACAATGGCAACCTCGACAAGGCGCGACGCCTGTTGTGGCCGATCAAGCAGAAATACGGCAAGCATATCAGCTGGGCCGACCTGTTCATCCTGGCAGGCAACGTCGCGATCGAAAGCATGGGCGGGCCGGTGTTCGGCTTTGCCGGCGGTCGCAAGGATGTCTATCAGTCCGAAGGCGACACCTTCTGGGGCGCCGAGGAGATCTGGGTAAACCAGGGGGCGAAGACGCGTCTGATCGATGGCGAGACGACCGAGCTCGAAGGGCCGCTTGCCGCGATTCAGATGGGGCTGATCTACGTCAATCCCGAAGGTCCGGGCGGAAACCCCGACGCGCTCCAGTCGGCGCGCGACATGAAGGCGACGTTCCTGCGCATGGCGATGAACTCGGAGGAAACCGTCGCGCTGACCGCCGGTGGTCACGCGTTCGGCAAGGCGCACGGCGCAAAGCCCGCTGAAAATTTCGGCAAGGACCCGGCGTCCGAAGCCGTGCACATGCAGGGTCTCGGCTGGCTCACCGATAGCGAGGAGATCGGCAAGGGCCATATCACGACGTCGGGGATCGAGGGCGCGTGGACGCCGAACCCGACGCAGTGGGGCGGCGATTATTTCCGCCTGCTCTTCAAATATGATTACGAACTGACGACCAGCCCGGCGGGCGCCAAGCAGTGGCAGCCGGTCAATCCCGATCCCGCGGACATGGCGCCGGACGCACGCGATCCGTCAAAGCGCGTGCCGACGATGATGACGACGGCCGACATGGCATTGAAGATCGACCCCGAATTCCGCGAAATCTCGCTGCGCTTCCGCGATGATCAGGCCGCGCTCGACGATGCCTTCGCGCGCGCCTGGTTCAAGCTGACGCACCGCGACATGGGGCCGAAGATCCGCTACATCGGCCCCGAAGTGCCCGAGGAGACGCTGATCTGGCAGGACCCGGTGCCGGCGGGAACCACGCCGTCTGACGCCGAAGTTGTGGCGTTCAAGTCGGCCGTTCTGGCCAGCGGGCTGACGGTGTCGCAGCTGGTCAAGACGGCGTGGGCGTCGGCCTCCACCTATCGCCGGTCGGACCATCGCGGTGGTGCCAACGGCGCACGAATCGCGCTCAGCCCGCAGAAGGACTGGGCAGTCAACGAGCCTGCCGAGCTTGCCACGGTGCTCGCCAAGCTCGACGAACTGCGCGGCTCGATGTCGCTTGCCGACGCGATCGTCGTTGCGGGGTCGGCGGCGATCGAAAAGGCGGCGAAGGATGCGGGCACCGACGTGACGGTGCCGTTCGCCGGCGGGCGCGGCGATGCGACGCAGGACTGGACCGATGTCGACAGCTTTGTCTGGATGGAGCCGCAGGCCGACGCCTTCCGCAACTTCCTGAAGACGCGTCAGTCGGTCAAGACCGAGGAACTGCTGCTCGACAAGGCATCGCTGCTGGGCTTGTCGGCACCCGAAATGACGGTGCTGATAGGCGGGCTGCGCGTGCTCGGTGCGAATTACCGCGACTTGCCCGAAGGTGTGCTGACCACTCGCAAGGGCCAGCTCACCAACGACTTCTTCGTCAACCTGCTCGACAACGACACCTTCTGGGAGCTGGTCGAGACCGATGCCGACGAGGAGTTCATCGGTTACGATCGCGGTGGCCGGACCGAGCGCTGGCGCGCGACACGCACCGACCTCGTCTTCGGGTCGAATTCACAGCTTCGCGCAACCGCCGAGGTTTACGCCGAAAAGGGTAATGAAGAAAAGTTCGTCCACGACTTCGTCAAAGCTTGGGTCAAGGTGATGAATGCCGACCGCTTCGACCTGACGTCGAAGCCGCTGTCGTCGAACCAGGCGACCTGAGCGGCCGCGGGCGTTGACGGTCCTTGCTGAAGCGAGGGCCGGCCGATGTCGGCGTCGCGTCGCGACCGGTGCGCAAGTCTGCTTGCGCACTGCGTCCCGACTCGCTATTGGCGCGCCTTCGCACGTGGCCGGGCGGCTCTGTCCGGTCGTATCCGTGTGGGGACGGCCCCGTTCCAATAGGCAATTTTTGAAGAACGACGCGGCCCGCCGGTCCATAGGCGGCGCTCAATGAAGGAAGAAAAATGGCGAAGGCAAAATTCGAGCGGACCAAGCCGCACTGCAACATCGGCACGATCGGTCACGTCGACCATGGCAAGACCTCGCTGACCGCGGCGATCACCAAGATCCTCGCCGAAACCGGCGGCGCGACGTTCACGTCGTACGACAATATCGACAAGGCGCCCGAAGAGCGCGAGCGCGGCATCACGATTTCGACCGCGCACGTCGAATATGAAACCGAAGCGCGCCACTATGCGCACGTCGATTGCCCGGGCCACGCCGACTATGTGAAGAACATGATCACCGGCGCCGCGCAGATGGACGGCGGAATTCTCGTCGTCTCGGCGACCGACGGTCCGATGCCGCAGACGCGCGAGCACATCCTGCTTGCGCGCCAGGTCGGCGTTCCGCAGCTTGTCGTGTTCATGAACAAGGTCGACCTGGTCGACGACGCCGAAATCCTCGAGCTCGTCGAAATGGAAATCCGCGAATTGCTTTCGAAGTACGACTTTGACGGCGACAATATTCCGATCATCCAGGGTTCGGCGAAGGCCGCGCTCGATGGCGTGAACGAGGAACTGGGTCGCGGTGCGGTGCTGAAGCTGATGGCAGCGGTCGACAGCTTCATCCCGCAGCCTGCGCGTCCGCTCGACAAGCCGTTCCTGATGCCGATCGAGGACGTGTTCTCGATCTCGGGTCGCGGCACCGTCGTTACCGGTCGCGTCGAGCAGGGCGTGGTCAAGGTCGGCGAGGAAGTCGAGATCGTCGGCCTCAAGGACACCAAGAAGACGGTGTGCACCGGCGTCGAGATGTTCCGCAAGCTTCTCGATCAGGGCGAGGCCGGCGACAACATCGGCGCGCTGATCCGTGGCGTCGGCCGTGAAGAGGTCGAGCGCGGGCAGGTTCTCTGCAAGCCCGGCTCGATCAAGCCGCACACCGAATTCACGTCGGAAGTCTATGTGCTGTCGAAGGAAGAGGGCGGCCGTCACACGCCGTTCTTTGCGAACTATCGTCCGCAATTCTATTTCCGCACGACCGACGTCACCGGCGAAGTCGTTCTTCCCGAAGGCACCGAAATGGTCATGCCGGGCGACAATGTGCAATTGGGCGTCAAGCTCATCGCGCCGATCGCGATGGAGCAGGGCCTGCGCTTCTCGATCCGCGAAGGCGGCCGCACCGTTGGCTCGGGGGTTGTCGCTTCGATCACGAAGTAACGCGTCAACACGCTGTCGAAAAGCGGCCCCGCTTCCCTTATGGGCGACGGGGCCGTTTTTGTTTCTGAGCTCGCTTGCGGCCGATGTTACGGCAGATCGTCGCCCGAGATCGCGGTTTGTACGTCGATATTTTCGGCCGCGCTCTTGCGAGAACGATCGGACAGCGGGATCAGCCCGTTCTTGACCAGCGGTCCGCCGGGTGCCCACATTTCGGCATAAGTCTTGAGGAAGCTGACGACCGACGGCTTGTTCTTCAGGCTCGGCTTCTTGACGTAGAGGTATAGCGTCCGGAAACCGGGATATTTGCCGCTCGCGATCGTCTCGGCTGTGGGCGCGATGTCGTTGATCGGCACGCCGCGAAGCTTTGCCGCATTCTGCTCGAGATAGGAGTAGCCGAACACGCCGAGCGCTTTGGGGTTCGCCGCGAGCGCCGTCACGATGCTGTTGTCGTTCTCGCCCTGCTCGGCATAGTTGCCGTCGGTGCGCAATGTGAGGCAGGCCGTGCTGAATTTCGCGGCGTCGCTGCGTTCGATTGCGGCGACCTCGGGCGTCGCCGCCAGGCAGCCCGACCGGAGGATGAGGTTAGCGAAACTGTCATGCGTGCCGCTTGATTTGGGCGGGCCGAGAACGAGGATCGGAAGCGCGGGCAGCTTGGGATTGACTTCGGACCAGGTCTTCGCGGCGTTGGGCTTTCCTTTGGGGTTCGCGGCAAGCGCAAGATAAATATCCTGCGTCGTCAGCGACAATTTCGGTCCGTCCACCGACTCAGCGACCGCTATGCCGTCGATCCCGATCGGGATTTCGACGATTTGCGCCACGTCATTGGCCTGGCACGCGGCGAATTCGGCCCGCGTGAGCCGCCGCGACGCGTTCAGAATGTCGGGCGCGTCCGAATTGCTGCTCTTGCAGAATATCTTTACGCCTTCGCCCGTGCCCACGGATTCGATGATGGGGGGTTTAGCCTTCGCGTCCTTGCGCACGAACGCGTCGGCCACCAGTTTAGAGAACGGATAGACGGTTGAAGAGCCGGTGATCCGGATCGGCGGCGATCCGCCCAGCCGGTCGCACGACGATAGCATCAGCGTTGCGACCGCAAGCGCGCCCGATCGAACCTTCATTTCTCTTTCCCCCGACTCCCTGCCGACCGGCTATCCTTGCCGAGTAGGGTTACGCTTGTGTGACGGGGTGCCGAACGGCTCCCGCGACCGGGGACCGGGAAGCGAGCAAAGGCACCGCCGGGGGGTTGTCTTGCCGCGCCTTCGCTGATATAGCGCCCGACAGCCGCCTGATTCTCCCACATGAGGATCGGGCGGTTTGCTATTTTTGTAAGCCCGTGAATTCGGGTCTGGCTCTTTCGCATCGGTGGTGGACATGGAAACGCAGAATATTCGTATTCGTTTGAAAGCATTCGATCACCGCGTGCTCGATCAGGCGACCGGCGACATCGCCGACACGGCCAAGCGCACCGGTGCGCTGATCCGCGGTCCCATTCCGCTGCCGACGCACATCGACAAGTTCTGCGTGAACCGCGGGCCGCATGTCGACAAAAAGTCGCGCGAGCAGTTCGAGGTCCGCACCTACAAGCGTCTGCTCGACATCATCCAGCCGACACCGCAAACGGTCGATGCTTTGATGAAGCTCGACCTGGCCGCCGGCGTTGACGTCGAGATCAAACTGGCCTAGTGGCCGCACCTCGAGATTCGTTCCCCGGCGCAGGCCGGGGTCCAGACCAGACAGCAAAGTCGCGAAGCGGCGTTATTTGTCGGGGGTCTGGGTACCGGCCTTCGCCGGTATACAAATAAGATAAGGGATACCGCGGCGCTTGCGCCGGCTGCGTCCCCGTCCTCTTCCTTACGGAAGAAAATGCCCGGACGGGGCCGTTTGACACATCGGGCAAAGCCAAGCGCGCGGCGGGTCTTCCGGCGTGCGCCTCTGACATGAGGAGTATGCCGGTGAGGACCGGAGTGATTGCAAAGAAGATGGGCATGACCCGTCTGTTTCAGGACGATGGGCGGCACGTTCCCGTGACCGTACTCGCGCTTGAGAACAACCAGGTGATTTCGCAGCGCACCACTGATCGCGACGGCTATGTCGCGGTTCAGGTCGGCGCGGGCACCGCCAAGGCGAAGAACGTCGCAAAGCCGCAGCGCGGGCATTTCGGCAAGGCCGAAGTCGAGCCCAAGGCGCGCGTGCATGAATTCCGCGTCAGCGAAGATGCGCTGGTCGATGTCGGCGCGGAAATTTCTGCTGACCATTTCGTCGCCGGACAGATGGTCGACGTGTCGGGCCACACGCAGGGCAAGGGCTTTCAGGGCGGCATGAAGCGCTGGAACTTCGGCGGGCTGCGCGCCACGCACGGCGTCTCGGTCTCGCACCGTTCGCTGGGCTCGACCGGGCAGCGTCAGGATCCGGGCAAGGTGTTCAAGGGCAAGAAGATGGCCGGCCACATGGGTGACAAGCAGCGCACCCAGCAGAATCTCGAAATCGTCCGCACCGATCCTGAGCGCGGCCTGTTGTTCGTCAAGGGCTCGGTTCCCGGATCGAAGGGCGGCTGGCTGATGGTCAAGGACGCGGTCAAGGTCGATCGCCACGCCGACGCGCCGTATCCAGCCGGTCTCCGCAGCATGCACATCGTGCATGAAGAAGCGGACGCCGGAATGGTCGAAGCGGGTGCGGTTCACGAGATTGCGCCGCTGCCGAGCGCCGAAGACGTCGCGGCCGGTGTCGAAGCCGCGGATCAGGCCGGTGCGGGTCACGTCGATGCCGAACTCCCCGACGCCGATAAGGCGGCAGGCGGCGATGACGCAAATCCAAGCAAGGAGGGCTGAACCGTGAAACTGAAAGTTCAAAGCCTCGACGGCTCGGCTGGCAACGACATCGAACTCAACGACGACGTGTTCGGCGTCGAGCCGCGCGCCGACATTCTTCACCGCGTGATCACCTGGCAGCTCGAAAAGCGTCGGGCGACCGCCCGTGGCACGCGTGAGCGCGCCGATGTCGCGCGGACGGGCAAGAAGTTCGGCAATCAGAAAGGTGGCGGCACCGCCCGTCACGGCAACCGTCGCGCGCCGATTTTCATCGGTGGTGGTAAGGCGCACGGCGCCCGCGTCCGTGACTTCAACCCGTCGCTCAACAAGAAGATCCGCGCGCTGGGGCTCAAGATGGCGCTGTCGTCGAAGGCGAAGGCCGGCACGCTGGTCGTCATGGACAGCCTCGCGGTCGCTGACAGCAAGACCAAGACGCTGTTTGCGAGCCTCACCAACATGGGCTGGGGCAAGACTGCGCTGGTGATCGACGGCGACACGGTCGAAACGAGCTTTGCGAACGCGGCGGCGAATCTGCACATGATCAACGTGCTGCCTGCCGGCGGTGCCAACGTCTACGACATATTGAAGCACGACACGCTGGTCCTGACCCGCGCGGGCGTCGAAAAGCTGGAGGCCCGGTTCCATGGCTAAGAAGCCCGTAAAGTCGGCGGTGTCGCTGCGTCATTATGACGTCGTCGTCGCCCCCTATATCACCGAGAAATCGACGATGATGAGCGAGCACAACGCGGTTGTGTTCAAGGTCGCGAACGACGCCACCAAGCCCGAGATCAAGGCCGCTGTCGAAGCGCTCTTTTCGGTCAGCGTGACGAAGGTCAACACCATCGTCCAGAAGGGCAAGACCAAGAAGTGGAAGGGCACGCCCTACACGAAGTCGGACTTCAAAAAGGCAATCGTGACGCTGGCGGATGGCCAGTCGATCGACGTGACCACGGGGATATAGGACCATGGCACTCAAGACATTCAACCCGACCAGCCCGGCGCGCCGCGGCCTCATCCTCGTCGACAAGTCGGCGCTGTGGAAGGGCGGCCCCGTCAAGGCGCTGACCGAGGGCAAGAAGAAGACCGGCGGGCGCAACAACAAGGGCCATGTGACCTCGCGCGGCATCGCCGGCGGGCACAAGCAAAGCTATCGCTTCATCGACTTCAAGCGCCGCCAGTGGGACGTCGAAGGCACCGTCGAGCGGATCGAATATGATCCCAACCGCACCGCGTTCATCGCGCTGGTCAGCTATGGTGAGGGTGATGTGAAGTACATCATCGCGCCGCAGCGTCTCGCGGTCGGCGACAAGGTGATCGCGGCGAAGAAGACCGACGTGAAGCCCGGCAACGCGATGGAAATCGGTCAGGTCCCGGTCGGCACGATCGTCCACAATGTCGAGATGAAGCCCGGCAAGGGTGGCCAGATCGCGCGTTCGGCGGGCACTTATGTGCAGGTCGTCGGGCGCGACCGCGGCATGGTCATCGTCCGCCTCAACTCTGGCGAACAGCGTTACGTCCACGCCAATTGCATGGCGACGGTCGGCGCCGTGTCGAACCCCGACAATGCGAATACCAATCTTGCCAAGGCCGGTCGCAATCGCTGGAAGGGCATTCGTCCTCTTACTCGTGGCGTCGCCAAGAACCCGGTCGATCACCCGCACGGCGGTGGCGAAGGCCGCACCTCGGGCGGTCGTCACCCTGTGACG
The DNA here is from genome assembly GCA_965249015.1 of Sphingomonas sp. Taxonomy (GTDB): domain Bacteria; phylum Pseudomonadota; class Alphaproteobacteria; order Sphingomonadales; family Sphingomonadaceae; genus Sphingomonas_O. The sequence continues at coordinate 1,283,746 of CBDFLB010000003.1, forward strand.
CCGTGGGGCAAGCCGACCAAGGGCGCGCGCACCCGTTCGAACAAATCGACTGACAAGATGATCATCCGGTCACGTCACGCAAAGAAGAAGAAGTAACATGGCACGTTCCGTCTGGAAGGGTCCGTTCGTCGACCTGCATCTTCTGAAGAAGGCCGAAACTGCGTCGGAAACGAACGCGCGCGCGCCGATCAAGACCTGGTCGCGCCGCTCGACGATCCTGCCGCAGTTCGTCGGGCTGACGTTCAGCGTCTACAACGGCCGCAAGTTCGTGCCGGTGTCGGTCAACGAGGACATGGTCGGCATGAAGCTCGGCGAGTTCGCGCCCACGCGCTACTTCCCCGGCCACGCCGCCGACAAGAAGGGCAAGCGCTGATGTCCAAGACAGTGAACCCGCGCAAGGTCGCCGACAACGAAGCGCTCGCGATGTCGACCGCCATCCGCGGTTCGGCGCAGAAGCTCGGCCTCGTCGCCGCGCTGATCCGCAACCGCAAGGCCGGCGACGCGATGAACATCCTTCAATTCTCGACCAAGGGTATGGCGATCGACGTGCGCAAGTGCCTCGCCTCGGCCATCGCCAATGCAGAGAACAACCATAATCTCGACGTCGACAGCCTCGTCGTGGTCGAAGCCAGCGTCGGCAAGGGATTGTCGATGAAGCGCTTTGCCACCCGTGCGCGTGGCCGTTCAGCGCGGATCGTCAAGCCGTTCAGCCGTCTGCGCGTCGTCGTGCGCGAAGTTCAGGATCAGGAAGCCTAAAGATGGGTCATAAATCGAATCCGATCGGGCTCCGGCTCCAGATCAACAGGACGTGGGACAGCCGCTGGTATGCCGAAGGCGCCGATTACGGCCGGCTGCTGCTCGAAGATCTGAAGATGCGCCAGTACATCATGAAGTCGCTGCCGCAGGCGGCGATTTCGAAGGTCGTGATCGAGCGTCCGGCGAAACTCTGCCGCATCTCGATCTATGCCGCGCGCCCCGGTGTCATCATCGGCAAGAAGGGCGCGGATATCGAATCGCTCAGGAAGACGATCGGCGCGATGACCTCGTCCGACGTGTCGCTGAATATCGTCGAAATCCGCAAGCCCGAGATCGACGCCAAGCTCGTGGCGCAGGGGATCGCCGATCAGCTTGAACGCCGGATCGCATTCCGTCGTGCCATGAAGCGCGCCTTGCAATCGGCGATGCGTCTCGGGGCCGAAGGCATCAAGATCATGTGCGGCGGACGCCTCGGCGGTGCCGAAATCGCGCGTGTCGAACAATATCGCGAAGGCCGCGTGCCGCTGCACACGCTGCGCGCGCACGTCGATTATGCCGAGGCCGAAGCGCACACGGCCTATGGCGTGTGCGGGATTAAGGTCTGGATCTTCAAGGGCGAGATCCTGGGGCATGACCCGCTTTCGCAGGAACGCCTGATGCTCGAAGCGCAGACGTCGGGCGTTCGCCCCGCGCGCGACGACCGTCGTTAAGGACTGATACGATGCTGCAACCCAGAAAAACAAAGTTTCGCAAGACCTTCAAGGGCAAGATCCATGGTGATGCCAAGGGCGGCACCGATCTCAACTTCGGGTCCTACGGCCTGAAGGCGCTCGAGCCCGACCGCATCACCGCGCGTCAGATCGAAGCTGCGCGTCGTGCGATCACGCGCCACATCAAGCGTCAGGGACGCTTGTGGATCCGCGTCTTCCCCGACGTTCCCGTCACATCGAAGCCTGCCGAAGTCCGCATGGGCAAGGGCAAGGGCGCGATCGAATATTGGGCCGCGCGCGTGAAGCCGGGCCGCATCCTGTTCGAACTCGACGGCGTGCCGGGGCCGATTGCGGCGATGGCGTTCAGCCGCGCGATGGAAAAGCTGCCGATCAAGACCAAGGTCGTCGCGCGTCTCGGCGACTTCTCGCATCTGGGAGCCGAATGATGGCCAAGATTGCCGACTTGAAACTGAAGACCGACGACGAGCTGTCGGGCCAGCTTGGCGAGTTGAAGCGTGAAGCGTTCAATCTGCGCTTCCAGGCTGCGACCAACCAGCTCGAAAAGCCGAGCCGTGTGCGCGTCGTCCGCCGCACGATTGCACAGATCAAGACGCTGCAAACCATGCGCAGCGCCGAAGGAGCGAAGTAATGCCCAAACGCGTCCTCACCGGCGTCATTGTCTCGGACAAGGGCGACAAGACGGTGGTCGTCAATGTCGAGCGGAAAGTGAAGCACCCGCTCTACGCAAAGATCATCCGCCGTACGAAAAAATATCATGCACATGACGAAGCGAACGTGTTCAAGCTCGGCCAGACCGTGCGCATCGAGGAATGCGCGCCGGTCAGCAAGCTGAAGACGTGGAAAGTCATCGAGGGCAGCGGCGTGGCCGACTCCGGGGTTGAGGACAACGCATAATGATCCAGATGCAATCCAACCTCGAAGTCGCCGACAACAGCGGTGCCAAGCGCGTTCAGTGCATCAAGGTGCTGGGCGGATCGAAGCGTCGCTTTGCCGGCGTCGGCGACGTCATCGTCGTGTCGATCAAGGAAGCGGCACCGCGCGGCAAGGTCAAGAAGGGCGACGTCCACCGCGCCGTCATCGTCCGCACGGCAAAGGACATTCACCGCGCCGATGGCTCGACGATCCGCTTCGACGGCAACGCCGCGGTGCTGGTCAACAAGAACGAGGAGCCGATCGGCACGCGTATCTTTGGACCCGTGGTCCGCGAACTGCGCGCCAAGAACTATATGAAGATCATCAGCCTCGCGCCGGAGGTGCTGTGATGGCATCGCTCAAGATCAAGAAGGGCGACAAGGTCGTCGTCCTGTCGGGCAAGGACAAGGGCAAGCACGGCGAAGTGACCAAGGCTTTTCCAAAGGACGGCAAGGTCATCGTCTCGGGCGTCAACATCGCCACGCGCCACCGCAAGGCAAGCCAGGCGAATCCGCAAGGTGGCCTCGACAAGTTCGAAGCGCCTTTGCACGCCTCGAAGGTCGCGATCGAGGATCCGAAGACCGGCAAGCCCACGCGCGTCCGCTTCGAGATGAAGGACGGCAAAAAGGTTCGGATCGCCGTGCGGTCCGGGGAGCAGATCAATGGTTGAGAAGACTGGGGCTGATGCAGCCTACAAGGCGCGGATGAAGGCGCTCTACGACGACACGATCGTCGCCGCGATGACCGAGAAGTTCGGTTACAAGAACCGCATGCAGGTTCCCAGGATCGACAAGATCGTCATCAACATGGGTGTTGGCGAAGCGACGCAGGACAAGAAGAAGGTCGACCAGGCGGTTTCCGAAATGGAACTGATCGCCGGGCAGAAGCCGGTCGTGACCAAGGCGAAGAAGTCGATCGCGCAATTCAAGCTGCGCGAAGGCATGCCGATCGGCTGCAAGGTGACGCTGCGCAAGGAACGCATGTACGAGTTCCTCGACCGCTTCATCACCATCGCATTGCCGCGCGTCCGCGATTTCCGCGGGCTTTCGGACAAGAGCTTCGACGGGCGCGGCAATTATGCCTGCGGCCTGAAGGAACAGCTGATCTTTCCCGAGATCAGTTACGACAAGGTCGATCAGGTGCGGGGGATGGACGTGATCGTCACGACGACCGCGAACACCGACGACGAAGCGCGCGAGCTGCTCCGCATGTTCGGCTTTCCGTTCCCGATTCCCGTGCCCCCAGTTTCGGCGGGCGAAGTCGAACAGCAGAAGGCGGCCTAAGACATGGCAAAGAAGAGTTCGATCAACAAGAACGAGAAGCGCAAGGCGATGACCAAGCGTTTCGCGCCAAAATATGCCGCGCTGAAGGCGATCGCCAATGACGAGAGCGTCGACGACAGCGAGCGGCTGATGGCGCGCCTCAAGATGTCGGCGCTGCCACGCAACGGCAATCCGACGCGTATCCGCAACCGCTGCGAGCTGACGGGTCGTCCGCGCGCTTATTATCGCAAGTTCCGCCTCTCTCGTGTCATGCTGCGCAATCTGGCCAACAAGGGCCTGATCCCCGGCGTCACGAAGTCGAGCTGGTAAGGGTTTAGACATGGCATTGACCGATCCACTGGGTGATATGCTCACCCGCATCCGCAACGGCCAGCAGGCCAAGAAGGACAGCGTCACGACGCCGGCGTCGAAGCTGCGTCAGCGCGTTCTCGACGTGCTGCAGCGCGAAGGCTATATCCGCGGCTGGACTCCCGAGGAGGTCGCGGGCCACGACGGCATCCGCATCGAGCTGAAATATTTCGAAGGACAGCCCGCGATCAAGCATGTCGCGCGCGTCTCCAAACCGGGCCGCCGCGTCTATTCGGGCAGCAAGGAATTGCCGCGCGTCCGCAACGGCCTTGGTATCACCATCGTCTCGACGCCGCGTGGCGTGCTTTCGGATGCCGAAGCACGCGAGGCCAATGTCGGCGGCGAAGTCCTCGCGGAGGTGTTCTGATGAGCCGCATCGGGAAAAAACCGGTTGCCATTCCGTCGGGCGTGACGCCGTCGATGGAGAATGGCCTGCTGTCGATGAAGGGTCCCAAGGGCACCCTGTCGATCGCGATGCGCGACGAGATCAGCTATACGCTCGAGGACGGTGCCGTCTCGGTCAAGCCCGCGAACGCAACCAAGGCGGCGCGCGCCTTCTGGGGGATGCAGCGGACGCTGGTACAGAACCTCGTCACCGGCGTTACCGACGGCTTCACCAAGACGCTCGAGATCACCGGCGTCGGCTATCGCGCGAACGTCACGGGCACGAAGCTGAAGCTCCAGCTCGGTTACTCGCACGACGTCGACATGGACGTGCCCGAAGGCGTGGAGGTCAAGACGCCCGACCAGACGACGGTCGAAATCTCGGGTGCCGACAAGCAGAAGGTCGGCCAGTTCGCCGCCGAAATCCGGCGCTGGCGCAAGCCCGAGCCGTATAAGGGCAAGGGCATCAAATATCGCGGCGAGTATATCTTCCGCAAAGAGGGTAAGAAGAAGTAATGGCAAAGCTGTCACTTTTCGAAAAGCGCCGTCAGCGCGTCCGCTCGAAACTGCGCGCCGGTGGCAACACGCGCGCGCGGCTTTCGGTGCATCGTTCGGGCCGGCATATCTATGCGCAGGTCATCGACGATGCGGCGGGCACGACCGTCGCCGCAGCATCGACGCTGGGCAAGGCTGGCGCGACCGTCGCGGCTGCGTCCGAAGTCGGTAAGTCGGTTGCGGAGGCTGCCAAGGCCGCCGGGATCACGCAGGTTGTGTTCGATCGCGGGGGGTTCCTGTTCCACGGTCGCGTCAAGGCGCTCGCCGACGGTGCGCGCGAAGGCGGATTGGAGTTTTAAATGGCTGACGAAGTTCAAGTTGAAGCGGCCGCGCCGGCAGCTGACGGTCCTCCGGCAGAGGCTCCGCGTAGCCGCGGTCCGCGTGGCGGCGGCGGTCGCGGTGGTCCGGGCGGCAATCGCGGTGGCAACGACCGCAATCGTGCACGTCGCGACGGCGGTGGCGCGCGTGACGACGGCGGCGAGGAGCTGATCGAAAAACTCGTTCACATCAACCGCGTTTCCAAAACAGTGAAGGGCGGCAAGCGCTTCGGTTTTGCCGCACTCGTGGTGGTCGGCGACGGCAAGGGTCGTGCGGGCTTCGGTCACGGCAAGGCGCGCGAAGTGCCCGAGGCGATCTCGAAGGCGACCGCCGCTGCCAAAAAGAAGATGGTCCGCGTGCCGTTGAAGGACGGCCGCACGCTGCATCATGACGGCAATGGTCACTTCGGTGCGGGTCGCGTGACGCTGCGTTCGGCGCCGCAGGGGACAGGCATCATCGCGGGCGGCCCGATGCGCGCGATCTTCGAATCACTGGGTGTCGCCGACGTCGTGACCAAGTCGGTCGGCACGTCGAACCCCTACAACATGATCCGCGCCACCTTTGAAGCATTGGGCGAGCAGACCAGCCCCAAATCGGTTGCGCAGCGGCGCGGCAAGAAGATCGCCGATCTGCTCGGCGGGTCGAAGGCTGCCGAAGCCGACGCTGCGGCGATCGTGGAGTAAAGATGATGGCGACGATCAAGATCAAGCAGACGGGTTCACCCATCCGCCGCACGCAGGATCAGCGCGCGACGCTGAAAGGTCTGGGGCTCAACAAGATGCACAAGGTGTCCGAACTACAGGATTCGCCTGAGGTTCAGGGCATGATCCGCAAGGTGCGGCACATGGTCGAGGTGCAGAACTAACCGGCCTCACCGTCATTGCGAGCGCAGCGAAGCAATCCAGCCGCGCTCTTGGAATAACTGGATTGCTTCGTCGCTTCGCTCCTCGCAATGACGGGTGCAGTGGCAACAGCGCGACAAAAGCGAAAGCGAGTGCAATGAAACTGAACGAAATCAAGGACAATGACGGTGCTCGCAAGGGCCGGATGCGCGTCGGACGCGGCATCGGTTCGGGCAAGGGCAAGACGAGCGGACGCGGCCAGAAGGGCCAGACGTCGCGCTCGGGCGTGAGCATCGCCGGCTTCGAGGGCGGCCAGATGCCGCTCCACATGCGGTTGCCCAAGCGCGGCTTCAACAACATCTTCGCGCGCGATTGCGCCGAAGTGAACCTGGGCGCGATCCAGAAGCTCGTCGACGCGGGCACGCTCGATGGCTCGGCGACGATCGATCATGCCGCGCTGAAGGCGGCGGGTGTCGCGCGCGGCGGAAAGGACGGCGTCCGCCTGCTCGGCAAGGGCGCGTTCACGGCCAAGCTCAGTTTCCTCGTCGCCGGCGTGTCGAAGGGCGCGCGCGAGGCGGTCGAAAAGGCCGGCGGATCGGTCGAAGTGATCGCGGTCGTCGCGGCTGCCGACAAGGCGAAGGCCAAGAAGAACACGGTCAAGATCCGCAAGGACCTGCTTTAAGCGATCGGCGGTGGTTAGACTTCCGCCGCCGCAGCCCTATATGAGCCGCAACCTCACGGGGACGAACGACTGACATGGCGAGTGCTGCCGACAATCTTGCGACCAACATCAACCTGTCCAAATTCGGGCAGGCGACCGAACTCAAGAACCGCTTGTGGTTCACCATCGGCGCGCTGATCGTGTTCCGCTTCCTCAGCCATGTGCCGCTGCCCGGGGTCGATCCGCGCGCGCTGGCGACGCTCTACGACACGACGCGCGGTGGCGTGCTCGACTTCTTCAACACCTTTTCGGGCGGCTCGCTCGAGCGGATGAGCCTGATCGCGCTCGGCGTGATGCCCTACATCACCGCCTCGATCGTCATCCAGCTCGCGACCTCGCTCAGCCCCAAACTCGCCGCGATCAAGAAAGAGGGCGAGAGCGGGCGCAAGCGGCTCAATCAGTATACGCGCTATGGCACGGTGTTCCTGACCGCGATCCAGGGCTATTTCATCGCCGTCGGCCTTGAGGGCTGGGGCGCGTCGTCGGGGGTTTCGGCAGTGGTCGAGCCCGGCATGATCTTCCGCGTCGCCTGCGTCATCTCGCTGATCGGCGGCACGATGTTCCTGATGTGGCTGGGTGAACAGATCACCAGCCGCGGCGTCGGCAACGGGGTCAGCCTCATCATCATGGCGGGCATCGTCTCGCAATTGCCAAAGGCGATCGTCAACCTCCTTGAAAAGGCGCGGACCGAGGATTTCAGCTTCGGCCTCTTGCTTATCCCGGTGCTGGCGTTCGGGCTCATCGCGTTCATCTGCTTTATGGAACGCGCGCAGCGCCGCGTGCTGATCCAGTATCCCAAGCGCCAGACCGCGCGCGGCATGCAGCAGGGCGACAAGAGCTTCCTGCCGCTGAAGATCAACACCGCCAATGTCATCCCGCCGATCTTCGCCTCGTCGCTGCTGCTGATGCCTCTGACCATCGTCCAGTTCGCCGGGCAGCGTGTCGCGGGCGAGAGCGCGTGGGGCGATTTCGTGTTGACGATCACGACCGCGCTTCAGCACGGCTCGCCGCTCTACATGACGCTGTACGGCGCGGGCATCATCTTCTTTGCGTTCTTCTACACCGCGGTGGTGTTCAACCCCGAGGAAACCGCCGAGAACCTGAAGCGTCACGGCGGCTTCATCCCCGGGATACGGCCAGGCAAGAATACCGAGACCTATCTCGACTATGTGCTGACCCGCATTACCGTCATCGGCGCGGCCTATCTGACCTTGATCTGCCTCATCCCCGAATTCCTGACCGCGCGGATGGGCATCTCGCTCGCTCTCGGCGGCACCAGCCTGCTGATCGTCGTCAACGTGACCATGGACACGGTGACGCAGATCCAGAGCCACCTGCTCGCGCATCAATATGGCGATCTGATCAAGAAGGCGAAGCTCAAAGGAGCTCGCGCGCGTTAAGAGGGGACGCCGAAGTGAACATCATCCTGTTGGGGCCGCCGGGCGCGGGCAAGGGAACACAGGCCCAGCGTCTGGTCGAAGAGCATGGCATGGTCCAGCTGTCGACCGGCGACATGCTGCGCGCCGCGGTCAAATCGGGTACGCCCGTCGGGTTGCAGGCCAAGGCCGTGATGGAATCGGGCGCGCTGGTTTCCGACGACGTGGTGTCGGGGCTGATCGGCGAAAAACTCGACGGCATGACGCCCGCTCATGGCGCGATCTTCGATGGCTATCCGCGCACCGAACCGCAGGCGCGCTCGCTCGATGCGATCCTGGCCGAACGCGGTCGCACGCTCGACGCCGTCATCGAACTCGACGTCGACGAAGACGCGCTCGTCGATCGCATAACCGGGCGCTACACCTGCGCGAGCTGCGGCGCAGGCTATCACGACCGTTATGCCAAGCCGAAGGTCGAGGGCGTCTGCGACAATTGCGGCGCGACCGTGTTCAAGCGCCGTCCCGACGACAATGCCGAAACCGTGCGCACGCGGATGGCCGAATATCGCGCCAAGACCGAACCGATCCTGCCGATATATGACGCGCGCGGGCTTCTGAACCATGTCGACGGCATGGCCGACATCGCGCACGTCAGCGCGGCGATCGAAGCGATCCTGCGAGACGCGAAGGTTTGATCCGTTCCGGATCAGTCACGCCGCCTTTGCGCATTCGGCAAGCGTCAGCCGGTCGTTGCGGACGTCGTAGATGCCCCAGCCGACCGCATTGTCGGCCCCGCGTTGCCCGTGATCGGGCGTGCGGATGATCACATCGGGCTGCGCGCCCGACGCGCGCAGCGTCACGAATATCGTCCGGTCGTCGACGGTGCCGCCGCGCCAGGGATAGGCATAGGATCGGCTGAACCTGGCAAGCGCGCCTGCGCACGGATCCTTTGCGAGCTTTCGCTCGATCCGCGCCACCGTCGTCGAACTCGGTGCGCGTTCCGGCAGGGCGGGCGCATCGGTGCATGCCGAGGTAAAGGCAATGACGAACAAAGTTGCGTGTCTGAACATGATCACCTCCGGGTTTGCTCGTGTTCCGGTTACCACGCCGATATGTTCACCAATTGTGCTATTAAGTCCATTTCGGTTCGCCGACTCGCCACCGCGAACGCGCACGCGACTCGCTTGACAGCGTCGGGGACGCCGCGTATCGCCTCAGCATTCCGAAACGACGGCATCCGGCGAGCGCTCCTGCGCGCGTCGGCATTTCGGCGTTTTTGATGTAAACGCTGAGAGATGGGGCGTCTTGCCAGAGGCCCTGTGGAGCTGGAGAAGAATTTAATGGCACGTATTGCGGGAGTGAACATCCCCACCAACAAGCGCGTCCGTGTCGCGCTGACCTATATCCACGGCATCGGCGACACCAAGGCGCAGGAGATCGTGACCAAACTCGGTATCGATGCTCAGCGCCGCGTGCAGGACCTGAGCGATCAGGAAGTCCTACAGATCCGCGAGACGATCGACGCCGATCACACTGTCGAGGGCGATCTTCGTCGCAACACCGCGATGAATATCAAGCGGCTGATGGACCTCGCCTGCTATCGCGGCCTGCGCCATCGCAAGGGGCTTCCCGTTCGCGGCCAGCGCACGCACACCAATGCGCGCACCCGCAAGGGCAAGGCCAAACCGATCGCGGGCAAGAAAAAGTAGGCTGGAGCTTTTCAGCTTCGCTTTTCATCTAGGACAGCAGACCAATGGCACGTGAACCGCAGCGCATCAAACGGCGCGAACGCAAGAATATCACAAACGGCGTCGCGCATGTGAACGCGAGTTTCAACAATACCATGATCACGATAACCGATGCGCAAGGGAATGCGATCAGCTGGTCGTCGGCAGGCATGATGGGGTTCAAGGGTTCGCGCAAGTCGACGCCCTACGCCGCGCAGGTCGCCGCCGAGGACGCGGGCAAGAAGGCCGCCGAGCATGGCGTGCGCACGCTCGAAGTCGAGGTGAAGGGCCCGGGATCGGGTCGCGAATCGGCGCTGCGTGCGTTGCAGGCGGTGGGCTTCAACATCACTTCGATCCGCGATGTGACGTCGATCCCGCACAACGGCGTCCGCCCGTCGAAACGGCGCCGCGTCTGAATGGAGCCCTTCATGCTTCGTGACGCAGACACAATCGATTACCCGGCGGAGCCGCTGACGAGCGGCTCGCCCAACCCCAAGGGGACCACCGTGGCAGTGAATTCCAAGAACTGGCAGGAACTGAAGAAGCCGACAGCGCTCGAGAAAAAAGCGGGCAGCGACAGCAAGCGCAAGGCGAGCTTCGTCGCCGAACCGCTCGAGCGCGGCTTCGGTCTGACGCTCGGCAACGCGCTGCGCCGCGTGCTGCTCTCGTCGCTGCAGGGTGCGGCGGTGACCTCGATCAAGATCGAGAACGTCCTGCACGAGTTCTCGAGCCTCGCCGGCGTGCGCGAGGACGTGACCGACATCGTCCTGAACGTGAAGCAGATCGCGCTTCGGATGCAGGGCGAGGGTCCGAAGCGCCTCCAGCTTTCGGCGACCGGCCCGGCCGAAGTCACTGCCGGGATGATCGCGGTATCGGGCGATATCGAGGTGATGAACCCCGATCTCGTGATCTGCCATCTGGACGAAGGCGCGACGCTCAACATGGAACTGACGGCCGACACCGGCAAGGGCTATGTCGCGAGCGCCGCCAACCGCCCCGCCGACGCGCCGATCGGCCTCGTCCCCGTCGATGCGCTCTACTCGCCGGTGCGCCAGGTCGCCTACAAGGTCGAGAACACGCGCGTGGGCCAGGAGCTCGACTACGACAAGCTGACGCTGACTCTCGAAACCGACGGCACCGTGACGCCCGAAGATGCCGTCGCCTACGCCGCGCGCATTCTTCAGGATCAGCTGAGCCTGTTCGTCAGCTTCGACGACTCGATGGTCACCGCCTCGCCGATGGTCGGGATGGCGGCACCGTCGTCGCATCACGAGATCGAAAGCGACGCGAATCAGCTCAACCGCTATCTGTTGAAGAAGGTCGACGAGTTGGAGCTTTCGGTGCGCAGCGCCAACTGCCTCAAGAACGACAATATCATCTACATCGGCGACCTCGTCGGCAAGACCGAGGCCGAGATGCTGCGCACGCCCAATTTTGGCCGTAAGTCCTTGAATGAAATCAAGGAAGTGCTGTCGAGCATGGGGCTGCGCCTGGGTATGGACATTCCCGGATGGCCGCCCGAGAACATCGAGGACATGGCCAAGAAGCTTGAAGCCGAATTGATGGGCTGAGTTTTCTTGGACTAACTTTTGACTAACTTTTGGGTTTGGGCGGTGCCCGTTTTCACCGCCCGGCCCGGCGTACCTGATACGGCGCCGGGACGAACGAAGGACAATGATCATGCGTCATCGCAATGCCGGACGTAAGCTCCAGCGCACCTCCTCGCACCGCGCCGCACTGTTCCGCAACATGGCCGCCGCGCTCATCAAGCACGAGCAGATCACCACGACGGTCGCCAAGGCAAAGGAACTGCGCCCCTACACCGAAAAGCTTGTCACCCTCGCCAAGAAGGGCGGCTTGTCGAACCGTCGGCTGGCGCACGCCAGACTGCTCGACGATGCGCAGCTTGTGAAGCTGTTCGACGTCATCGCCCCGCGCTATGCCGAGCGTGCCGGCGGCTATTGTCGTGTCGTGAAGGCGGGCATTCGCCAGTCAGACGCGGCGCCGATGGCGATCATCGAGTTCATCGACCGCGACGTCGATGCCAAGGGGCTCGATTCGGGCCCGGTCCAGGGCGACGACGCGTACGACGAAGCGGCCTGATGGTACGGCTCCGGGGGCCGGGGCTGATCATGGCTGGAGTGTTGACCATCGCCGCAGCGAGCGAGCCGCCGCTCGACTATCCGAAGACCGCGACGGTCGATGTCGTCGATACGGTCTTTGGCGAGCAGGTGGCCGACCCCTATCGCTGGCTCGAGGGCGATGTGCGCACCGATGCGAAGGTGCGCGACTGGGTCACCGCTCAAAACCGTGTCAGCACGGCGTATCTTGCCAAGCTCCCGGGACGCGACGTCTTTGCAAAACGCATCCGTGCGCTCTTCGCCTACGAACGCGTCGGGGTGCCGCAGCGCGCCGGCTCGCGCTATTTCTATTCACGTAACACCGGGCTTCAGAACCAGTCGACATTGTGGGTGCGCGATGGGCTCGACGGGGCAGAGCGGATGCTGCTCGACCCCAATCTCTGGGCTACCGATGGCGCAACCGCGCTCGCCGAATGGTCGCCGTCGCTCGATGGGCGTTTCCTTGCCTATGCCGTTCAGGACGGTGGCACCGACTGGCGCACCATAAGGCTTATCGACGTCGACGGTGGCAAGACGCTCGACGACGCGGTCGCCTGGGTGAAGTTCTCGCGCATCGCCTGGAACCGCGACGGCAGCGGCTTCTTCTACTCGCGCTTCCCCGAACCGGCCGGCGGCGCTGCGTTCCAGTCGCTCAATCTCGATCAGAGCGTCTGGTTTCATGCGGTTGGCAGCGCGCAATCCGCCGACGTGCAGGTTTACGCGACGCCTGCGGCACCCAAACTCAATCACAGCGCCGAAGTGACCGACGACGGCAGGTGGCTCGTGATCAGTTCGTCGGCGGGCACCGATCCGCGCAATGCGGTGACATTGATCGCGCTCGACACGCCGGGCGCAAAGCCGCGCGCGCTCGTGGCGGGTCTCGACAATGATTGGCAGCTTGCCGGCGCGGTCGGCAACCGGCTGTGGTTCCGGACCGACCAGGGCGCGAACCGTGGCCGCATCGTGCGCGTGGACGTCGCGTCGCGGCGTGCCAGGCCCGTCGAGGTCATCGCGCAGGCGCACGACACGCTGGTCGGTGCGTCGCTGGTGGGGGACCGTCTGATCGTAGCGTATCTGGGCGACGCCAAGAGCCAGGCCGAGCTCTTCAGTCTCGAAGGCGCGCCGCTCGGCAAGATCGAGCTGCCCGACATCGGGACAGCGGCGGGGTTCGGCGGGCGCGCCGGGTTGGGCGAGACGTTCTTCAGTTTCTCGGGCTTTGCCACGCCGTCGACGATCTACCGCTTCGACACCGCGACCAATCGACGTGAACTGTTTTTTGCTCCCAAGCTGGCGTTCGACCCTGCGGACTATGTGACCGAACAGGCGTTTTTCGCATCGAAGGACGGAACGGCGATCCCGATGTTCGTGGTGCACCGGCGCGATCTCGCCAAGCGGCCTGCGCCGACGCTGCTCTATGGCTATGGCGGGTTCAACGTTGCGCTGACGCCCGCGTTTTCGCCGACGCGGCTCGCGTGGTTGGAGCAGGGCGGCGTCCTTGCGGTGGCTAACCTGCGCGGCGGCGGCGAATATGGCAAGGACTGGCACGATGCCGGACGCCTCGCGCGCAAGCAGAATGTCTTCGACGATTTCATCGCGGGGGCCGAATGGCTGATCGCGCAGGGGATCGCGTCGAAGGAGAAGCTGGCGATTCAGGGGGGGTCGAACGGCGGGCTGCTCGTCGGCGCGGTCGTCAACCAGCGGCCCGACCTCTTCGCGGCGGCGCTTCCCGCGGTCGGCGTTATGGACATGCTGCGTTTCGACAAGTTCACGGCGGGGCGATACTGGATCGACGATTACGGCGATCCGGCGATCGAAGCCGACTGGCGCGCGCTCAGGGCCTATTCGCCTTATCATAATATCAAGAAGGGGGCTGATTATCCGGCGGTGCTGGCGACGACCGCGGACACCGACGACCGTGTCGTCCCGGGGCATAGTTTCAAATATGTCGCCGCGTTGCAGGCGGCAAAGGCGGGCTCCCGGCCGCACATCATCCGCATCGAAACGCGCGCGGGCCACGGCAGCGGCAAGCCGACCGACAAGATCATCGACGAGGCTGCGGACGAATGGGCGTTCATCGCCAGGTGGACCGGGATGGCGGTGCGCTGACGCTCGCGCGACAGCGTCCAGGCACTCGTAAACGCCCTTAACCTGAAGAGTTTTGCCAATTTTGTCCCAAATGGAGATTGGGGGCGAAATGAGTCGATCGGCAGGAACTTTTGACTTAACAACTGATTAACGAATCGCAAATGGGGATGGCCACGTCAATCGGCGACATCACCTCTCTCAGTTTTGTTCGGCCGCGAGCCGGGCGTGTTTAAAGGGAATAATCATATGAAGCGTTTGATGTTTGGTCTGGCCGCCAGCGTGGCTGCATTCACCGCGGTGCCGGCGCAGGCCGTCAGCATCGTTGCCGGCAGCTCGGGGCTGATTTTCGACCCGTTCGTCGCTGCGACGCAGGGGACGCTGCTCGCGTCGGTCAACAATCCGGGCGTCGGACTGACGTTCTCGGCGATCATGCGCTCGGCGGTCTATCGCAACACGTCGGGTACGCTCGATTTCTATTACCAGGTTGCCCGGACCGGTGCCGGCACCACTGGCAACCAGATGATCGACGCCTTCACCGCCGCCGATTTCTCGGGTTTTCTCGTTGACGGCTTCGTAAGCGCGGCTGACCCCGACGGTGCCGGCTTCTTCACCGCAGCCAACAACCCGCCGTCGTCGACGACACGCACCGGGCGCAGCTCGAGCGACGTGACGCTTCAGACCGACTTCGGAACGAACGGCCTCGACGGCACCGAGATCAGTGCGACCTATATCTTCCGCACCAATGCCACGGCGTTCACCGCGGGCACGTACGGGATCATCGACGGTTCGACGATCTCGGGCGTCGCCTTCGCGCCGATCAATGCAGTGCCCGAACCCGCAACCTGGGGCCTGATGCTCGTCGGTTTCGGCGTCGTCGGCAGCGCGATGCGCCGCCGCAAGGTCAGCGTTGCCTACTCGCTCTGATCTCAGTCAGCGCGCGTAACGAAAAGGGGGCAGCGATGCCCCCTTTTTTGTGTTCGTGCCAGGATATTCACGGCGTCCGCGGCGCAAAGGGCAGCTATCGACGCGAACGGCGTCGCTTGACGAAGTGATCAGCGCGGCGCGGATAAGGTCCGCACGATTGTCCCGGTCGATGCGTACCTGCTTGATGACGACGACGGTCTCGCTCAGGCCTTTTCAAGCGTACATTGTAACGGATGCTGATTGGTTTTCGCAAAGTCCATGACTTGCGTCACTTTGGTCTCGGCGACTTCGTAGCTGAAGATCCCGCACACGCCGACGCCTTTCTGATGGACATGCAGCATCACGCGCGTCGCATCCTCCATGCTCATCCGGAAAAATCGTTGCAGGCACAGCACCACGAATTCCATCGGCGTATAGTCGTCGTTCAGCATCAGCACCTTGTACGGCGCGGGCTGCTTTGTCCGTGTCCGCGTGCGCGTGGCGATGCCCACGCCAGTGCCGCCGTCGTCATTCCGCCGTTCGTTCGCGCCCAGAATCTGCATCATGCCATGATATGGCAACATCGGGCGTGCGGGCAAGGGCAGGGCACAAGAAAAAGGCCGCCCCGGTTCCCCGGGACGGCCCTTTGTTCAAACCCGATCAGGCTCAGGCGGCGACGGTCGTCTTGACCTTTTCGACCGCAAGCGCGTAGCGGTTCTGCACCGGCTGCACGATCTCGCCGAGGAGCTTCATGTAACCTTCGGCGAACTTCGACGCTTCACCGACAAATGCGTCGAGCGAGGTCTTGGCGATTTCCGACTGGAGCGCGAAGAATTCGGTCGGCGACTTCACCGCGGCGAACTTCTTTGCGGTCGCGTTGGCGTCCTCGATCGACTTGCGGCCATATTCGGCGGAGTATTTTGCGATGTCCTGCGCGCCCTTTGCAGCGACGCGGGTCGAAGCCACGACGGCTTCGAGATTGCCCTTTGAAAATTCGACGAACTATTCGAGGCCCTTCGAACCCTTCTCCATCGCTGTCTTTGCGCGCGCCGAAACGTCGCCGAACATCTCGCCGGCACGCGCGGTCGCGTCGGCGGTGAACTGATGCGCAGTGTCCTGCACCTTGGTCATCGTATCTTCCATCTTGGTTTTTCCTTCTTCGATAATTCGAGCCACGATCGGCTCCGGGGTCTTGGTGGGCGTTGGCGCGGGTGCCGCCGACGCTGGCGTCATCACGGCCGTTTCGGCCATCGGCATCGCTTCGACCGGCGCGGGCATTTCCGTCATGATCACCGGCTGATCGACCTTCGCCGCGGGCGTCGGGACGAACGGCTTGGGCGCTTTGGCGGGCGCGGCAACGACAGGCTGCGGCGTCCGTGCCTTCATTGCTGCGGGAACGACAGGCTTCGAAACCTCGGCCTTCGCGACCGCTGGCGATGCCACGGGCACCTTTGGCATCGCTTTATTGTTCAAGGGCTTATCGACCACAACGGTCTCCATCACAGGTTATGCTGCAGCGCAATATAAACTGGTCGGAGGCAATTTCAAGTCTTTTGTGCGGTGCAGCAATTTAATTGCGTCGAGGTCCTGACAGACCGGTCACCGGGTCCGGACGTAGCGGCCCGGCGCATCTTCGATGGGATGTAGACTGCCGCCGCCAGGAATACGCGCGCCGGTTGCGGCGACTGTGCCCCCCCCAAGCTCACGGAGCCAGTCGATCCAGTCGGGCCACCAGCTTCCCTTCGTCTCGGTCGCGGTCGCAATGAATTCGTCGAGTGTGGTCAGCGGCGCATCGTTCGTCCAGTGCTGGTACTTCATTGCCGCGGGCGGATTGACGACGCCGGCGATATGTCCCGATCCGGCAAGCACGAAACGGACCGGCCCCTTCAGATGTTCGGTGAGCTTCCACACGCTGGCGAGGGGCGCGATATGGTCCTCCTTGCCGGCCTGGATATAGGCCGGCGTCTCGATCCGCGTCAGGTCGATCGGTTGGCCAAGCGCCGACAACGCGCCGGGCACGACCATGCGGTTGTCGCGATAAAGATCGGTCAGGTAGGATTTGTGCCACTTTGCCGGCAGGTTGGTGACGTCGCCGTTCCAGTGCAGCAGATCGAACGACGGATACGCCTTCCCCAGCAGATAATTGCTGACCACGGTGCTCCAGATCAGGTCTTTGCCGCGCAGGAGGTTGAACGTCAGCGCAAGATAGCGCCCGTCGAGAAAGCCGCCACTCGACAACTGGTCGATCATCGCAAGGTTGGCGTCGTCGACGAAGTTCAGCAGTTCGCCGGCTTCGCTGAAGTCGACCTGCGCGGTGAAGAACGTCGCCGATTTGACCTTTTTCGCCTTGCCCTGTGCCGCGAGCACCGCGAGCGTGGCGGCGAGCGTCGTCCCCGCGACGCAATAGCCGATCGTGTGCACCGACTTCACCTCGAGGAGCGCGCGGATGGTGTCGATCGCGTCGATCTGTGCGGCGATATAATCGTCCCAGACGATATCGGCCATCGACGCGTCGGCCGATTTCCAGCTGACCATGAAGACGCTGAGGCCTTTGCCCACGGCCCAGCGGATGAAACTTTTCTCGGGGCTCAGGTCGAGGATGTAGAAGCGGTTGATCCACGGCGGAAAGATGACCAGCGGGGTCTTCGCAACGGTCGGCGTCGTCGGTGCGTACTGGATCAGCTGATACAGCGCGGTCTCGTGGATGACCTTGCCCGGTGTGGTCGCGATATTGACGCCGACTTCGAACGCCGCCGCGTCGGTGTGAGTGAGCTGCCCGCGCTGAATGTCCGCCATCAGGTTCTGGAAACCGCTGGCAAGGCTCGCGCCCCCGGTTTCGAGCGCCTTGTTGAGGACGACCGGGTTGGTCAGCGGCGAATTGGCGGGCGACATCGCCTCGGTCAGCGTCCGCATGGCGAATTCGGTGCGCGCCTTCTGCTCGGCATCGCCCGGAACGTTTGCGACCGTCGCCATCATGGCGTCCGACATGATCGCATAGCCCTGTCGCACCAGGTCGAAGACGGGGTGATCCCATTCGGGTGCCGAAAAGCGCTTGTCCTTCGGGTCGACCTTGTCGCGGTTGGCGGCAGCGACCGGCGCAAGGATCGTGCCCCAGGCGTCAAGGATCGCGCGAATGCCCGATGCGGGATCGAGCATCGGCGCGGATGGCGGTGCAGCGGATTCGTCGGCCATGGCCGCGATCCTACAGCCGCGCGCGCTCGCCGTCACGCCGCATCAGCGCCGTTTGCGCTGGATAAGTTGGTCGAGGACGAAACCGTCGATATCGGTGTTGATCTGGATCCACAGCGGCAAGTGGTCCGACATCTGGTAGGTGAACTCGACTTTGGTCAGCGCGGGAAACAGGGGGGTGTGGTCGCCCGCATAATAATCGACCACGCCCCCGGCGTTGGTGAACGAGTCTGGATAGCGGGGCATATGGAGGATCTGGTCGTAGCGCTTGTCGCGTGCGAGGTTGCTGCCGAACTCGTCCTTGGCGAGCGCCTTGGGAATTTGCAGGCCCGTCGACGTAATCGCCGCGAACATCGGGTTGGTGCGGCTGGGGATATTGAAATCGCCCATGACGATGATGTCCTTGTCCTCGGCGGTCTTTTCGGCCGCTTTCGCCCCGACCCAGTTGGCGAGGCCCTGAATTTCGTTCAGCCGCGCCGCATCGCTGTCGCCCCAGCGGACGTGCGTGGTGAAGGCGATGAAATCGAAATTGCCCGCCTTGAACGACGCGACATAAGGCGCGCGCCACCAGCTGTCGTCGGCGATATATTCGGTGCCGCGTTTGGTCCGCGGTGGCGTCGCCTGCGCCGCCATCCCGTTGAAGCAGACCGCGCGGCTGTCGAATAGATAACAGATGCGTTCGCGATTGCCGCCGGCGTCGGGGATCGTGTCCGAATAGACCGTGTCCCAATAAGGGCCGAGGATCGGCAGAAGCCGGGTGAGGTCGCCGAGATTGTCGCGCAACTCGACCAGCCCGACGAGGTCGAACTGACCGATGATCTCGGCGATGTAGTGGATCGCGGCATCGCTGCGCGCTTTCTTGCCGAACTCGCGCACGTTCCAGGTCGCGATGTTGAGCGTTTCGTCGAGTTTGGACGACGGGATTTTCGCAGCGGCAATCCGCTTGCGCAACAGCTTCAGTCCCTGCGCGATCTCGAGCGTGACGTTGCCGTGGAACATGGCCCACCTCCCGGCGCCGTCATAGCATGGAATCGGGTTTTGCGGCAGGGGTGACGAACGCACCGTGCATCTGGTATCAAAGCCGCGCACCGAAGCGAGGATCAACGCGTGTCCGACGAGTTCTACCGCATGAAACGCCTGCCGCCCTATGTCATCGCCGAAGTCAACGCGATGCGGGCCGCCGCGCGTGCGGGAGGCGAGGACATCATCGATCTGGGCATGGGAAATCCCGACCTGCCGCCGCCGCAGCATGTCATCGACAAGCTGTGCGAAGTGGCGATGAAACCCGATGCGCACGGCTATTCGGCGTCGAAGGGCATTCCCGGGATCCGCAAGGCGCAGGCGAATTATTATGCGCGGCGCTTCGGGGTCGAAGTGAACCCCGAAACCGAAGTCGTGATGACGATGGGTTCAAAGGAGGGGCTGGCGAGCCTTGCCACCGCGATCACCGCGCCCGGTGATGTCGTGCTCGCACCCAATCCGAGCTACCCGATCCACACCTTCGGTTTCATCATCGCAGGCGCGACGATCCGCAGCGTGCCGACGACGCCCGACGAGAATTACTGGCGCGCGCTCGATCGGGCGATGGCGTTCACCGTGCCGCGCCCGTCGGTGCTGATCGTCAATTACCCGTCGAACCCGACTGCGGAAACGGTCGACCTTGCGTTCTACGAACGGCTGGTCGCGTGGGCGAAGGATAACAAGGTCTGGGTGCTCTCAGACCTAGCCTACTCCGAGCTTTATTTCGACGGCAATCCGACACCGTCGATTTTGCAGGTGCCGGGCGCCAAGGACGTCGCGGTGGAATTCACGAGCATGTCGAAAACCTTTTCGATGGCGGGGTGGCGCGTCGGTTTCGCGGTCGGCAACGCACATCTGATCGCGGCGCTGACGCGGGTCAAATCCTATCTCGATTATGGCGCGTTCACGCCGATCCAGGCTGCCGCCTGCGCCGCGCTCAACGGCCCGCAGGACATCGTCGACACCAACCGCCAGCTTTATCACAAACGTCGCGACGTGCTGGTCGAAAGCTTCGGCCGCGCGGGTTGGGAAATCCCTCCGCCGCGCGCGAGCATGTTCGCATGGGCGCCGCTTCCGCCCGCGCTCGCGCATCTCGGCAGCCTCGAATTTACGAAGCAACTGCTGACGCACGCCGGCGTCGCGGTCGCGCCCGGTGTCGGCTACGGCGAAGATGGCGAAGGCTTCGTCCGCATCGCGCTGGTCGAAAACGAACAGCGAATCCGCCAGGCCGCGCGCAACGTGAAGAAATATCTGCTGAGTATGGGCGTCAACGTCAGCGCAAAGGTCGGTTAGACCTCGTCGTCGGCGTCGGTGTCTTCCTCGTCGGCCGAGTCATGCGCATCGGCTTCGGACACCAGCGCCTCGTCGATCGCTTCGGTGATCAGATCGAGCTGATCATAGGTCGCTTCGAGTTCGAGCGTCGTTCCCGAATCATCCTCGATATGCAGGATGAAGCTGTCGTCGAGCGTCCGGGTGATCGTGAAGCGGGCAAGCGACAAAGCCATGATAGTCTCCTTGAAGATATGCCGAGCGCAACTTGCTTGCGGCAAGATCGTTCAACCGGCCGCGCGAAAATTTTCGCGTGGCGTTCGTGGCGGGTTGATCGCCCGCGCGTGGGGGTTCAAACCTTCGCGCACAACGAAGCGGAGAATCCTCATGCGCGCATTTGCCATCGCCCTGTTGCTTGCAACCACCGTCGCGCCGATCGCGCTTGCCAAGCCGACGCCGATCGCTGCGGCGGTCGCGGCCAAGGACCGCCCGGCCGAAGCTGTCGCCCTCGATGCGGGGCGCAAGCCCGTCGAGGTGCTGACGTTCGAGCAGCTGAAGCCGGGGATGAAGGCCTTCGACTTGCTCACCGGCACCGGCTATTATGCCGAAATCATGGGTCGCGCGGTGGGCCCCAAAGGCAGCGTCGTCGCCTATTCGCCCGCCGCCTACAATCCGGAGCCGATCAAGGCGGCGTTTTCCACGCTCGTCACCCGCGCGCCCAATGTGCGCCTCGTCAATTCGCCCGCCGAAGCCTTCGTCCCTAACGCTTATGATTTTGCGATGATCCACCTCAATTATCACGATTTCTATTGGGAAAGCGCGCAATATCACATTCCGCGCACCGACCCTGACGCGGTCCTAAAATCGCTTTATGGCGCGATGAAGCCCGGCGGGATCGTGGCGGTGATCGACCATGTCGGCCTGGCGGGAGACACCCGCGCGATCGTCGACAAGCTTCACCGGATCGACCCCGAAACCGTAAAGGCGGACTTCGCGCGCGCAGGCTTCAAGCTCGAGGCATCGTCCGAGATGCTTCGCATTCCCGCCGACGATCACAGCAAGATCGTCTTCGACCCCGCGGTGCGCGGCAAGACCGACCGCTTCACGTTCCGGTTTCGCAAGCCGAGGTGAACGACGCAATCGCGCTGACCGATATCGCGCGGACTATCCAGCTTGCGGTCGCGCCCGTGTTTCTGCTTGCCGGCATCGGCGCGTTCATGAACGTCATCGCGGGGCGGCTGAACCGCGTCGTCGATCGCGCGCGCGTTCTCGAACGGCTTCATCCGGACTCGAGCGGAGCGGAGCATGACCGGCATGTCTGGGAACTGCGCCTGCTCGACCGGCGCATCTCGCTTGCGTCGAATGCGATATTCCTGTGCGTCGCGAGCGCGATCACAGTGTGCGTCGTCGTGACATTATTGTTCGTCGCCGAGCTAGCCAGCCTCAACTACGGGGCCAGCGTGTCGGTCCTGTTCGTGTTGTCGATGGCGCTGCTCGCGAGTGGCCTCGTCCTGTTCCTGATCGAGACACGCGTCGCGGTGCGCGGCATCCGGATTCGCGAGGAATTGCTGGAGCGGCAGACCCTCCGGGGCTAATGCCCCGCCTCAGCGCCGCGCTGCAACCCCGATGCGGCGAGCTGCGCGTCGATCATCGCCATGAGCCGCGCCAGCCCCGCCTCATCCTCGGCCTCGGCACGCGCAACCAGGACGTCCTGCGTGTTCGAAGCGCGAAGCAGCCACCAGCCGTCCGCGGTGTTGACGCGCGCGCCGTCGGTGCGGTTGACGTCGGCACCTTCGGCCTCGAGCCGGTCGAGCACTTCGTCGATCACCGCGAACTTGCGATCCTCCGAGACCTGGAAACGCATTTCGGGGGTATTGACCATCGGCGGCATCGCGTCCTTGAGCGCGGTCAGCGACGACCCTTGCGCGGCGATCGCGCGGATGAGCTGGATCGCGGCGAACTGCGCATCGTCAAAGCCATAATAATCGTAATAATCATGCGCGAAGAAGACGTGGCCCGACATTTCTCCCGCAAGCGGCGCACCGGTTTCCTTCATCTTGGTCTTGATCAGGCTGTGCCCGGTCTTCCACATGAGCGGCTCGCCGCCGAGTTCGGCGACGCGGTCGTAAAGCGCCTGGCTCGCCTTGACGTCGGCGATGATGGTCGCACCGGGCAGTGCCTTCAGCACCGGCATCGCGAGGATGCTCAAAATCTGGTCTCCCCAGACGACGCGGCCCATGCCATCGACCGCGCCAATGCGGTCGCCATCGCCATCGAAAGCCAGTCCGAAATCGAGCTTGTTCTGCGCGACGAGCGTTTTCAGGTCGCTAAGATTCTTCTCTTCGGTGGGGTCGGGATGATGATTGGGGAACGTGCCGTCGATATCGGTGAAGAGCGTGAAATGCTCACCGGGGAGAAGCGCGACGAGTTTTTCGATGACCTCGCCCGCGGCCCCGTTGCCCGCGTCCCAGCCGATGCGGAACGGCCCGGCGTCATAGTCGCGTACCAGCCGCGCGACATAATCGTCGATGATGCTGTAGTCGGTCGACGAACCCGCGCCCGTCTCCCAGTCAGCCGTCTCGCTCAGGCGATCGAGATCGCGGATGTCGGCCCCGTAAAACGGCGCGTGGGCAAGCACCATCTTGAAGCCGTTATACTCGCCGGGATTGTGACTGCCGGTTACCTGAACGCCGCCGTCGACCTCGAGCGTCGCCTCGGCATAATAGAGCATGGGCGTCGGGCCGAGGCCTATGCGCACGACGTCTATACCGGTTTCACGCAGGCCCCGGACCAGCTCGCCCTCAAGGCTGACTGAACTGACGCGGCCGTCGTAACCGACCGCAACGCGCGTGCCGCCGTTGCGCCGCACCCGCGTCCCGAACCCGCGGCCGATGGCATAGGCGTCGGCTTCGCCGAGCGTCTCGCCGACGATCCCGCGGATGTCATATTCGCGCAGTGAGGAGGGGTGGAAGCGGTGCGTCATCGGTGTTCCTCAACGTGGATGTGCGTGAACCCGGCAAAGTGGCTCAGGGTTTCAACATGGTGTCGCGCGCGCGGTTGATGCGCGCGGCAAGCTCTGCGTTGCCGCCGGCGTCGGGATGAACCCTGGCGATCAGGCGGCGGTGCGCGTCGATGACGGCATCGCTGCCGGCGTCGGTGGCCACGCCCAGGAGCTTGGCCGCTTCGCCTTTTCCCATGCCCGCATTCGGCGTCATCGCCCGCTTGGCGAGGAAATAAAGCGATGCGATCAGCCCGACGAAGAACAGGATCTTGATCATGAAAACGCCAGTTGCGGCAACGCCTCTTCCTGAACCGGCAGCGCGAACGCCGCGATCATCTCGCGCAATTCCTGCCGCGCGGCGATATGGCTCAGCCCCACGGCGTCGATCGCCGTCACGTCGAGCAGCGTCAGCCCCTTTGGAAACAGCTCGCGGTAGATCACGCGTTCGCCCAATCCGGGAATGACGCGAAAGCCGACGCGTTTCGACAGTTCGCCAAGCGCTGCACCCACGCGCCGCATATTGTGCGCTTCGAGATGCTGGAGCCGGTTGCGCAACACGACCCAGTCGACCGTCCCGCCGTCGGTCTTCGCGCGTACCTTGCGCAGGTCCCAGATCAGTTCGGCGTAAAAGCTCGGTTTCTTGACCTTGAACGTTTCCGAATCGACCTGTCCGATCAGGTCGAGGTCGACAAAGCTGTCGTTGATCGGCGTCACCAGCGTGTCGGACAACGCAATCGCGGCGCGCGCTAGCGGATCGTCGCGCCCCGGCGTGTCGACGACGACGTAGTCGCACCCATGGCCCAGGCGCGCGACCTCCTGCTCCACCCCCGCCGGGGTCAGCAGCGCCAGCACTCCATAAACCGGCATCGGCAGGTCGAGCCCGCGCCGCCGCATCGTCGCCGCGCGATTGTCGAGATAGCGCGCCAGTGTCTTCTGGCGCACGTCCATGTCGAGCGCCGCGACGCGAAACCCCGCCGCGCACAGGGCGACCGCGGCATGGACAGCCGTCGTCGACTTGCCGGTTCCGCCCTTTTCGTTGGCAAATACAATCTTGTGCGCATGCATGGCGTTCATCACGTAACGGTTCGGCCCCCGCCGCTTGATTCGAAACGCGCAGTCCCCAATGAATGCCCGCGGACTAGCCATAAGCGAGGGGCCAATTCGGTGCAAACGATCCGTGACCTGCGCGAACTTCGCGACGCGCGCGCCTGCCTTGCCGGAACCGTGGCGATGGTGCCGACGATGGGCGCGCTCCACGCCGGGCATATGACGCTGATCGAAGCCGCGACGCGTCACGCCGCGCACGTCGTCGCGTCGATCTTCGTCAATCCGGCGCAGTTCGGGCCGAACGAGGACCTGTCGCGTTATCCAAGGCGCGAAGCCGAAGATGCCGATATGCTCGCCGCGGCCGGCGTGGCGATCCTCTGGGCACCCGATGTCGCGACGATGTATCCGCAAGGGTTCGCAACGACGGTTTCGGTCGCGGGCGTCAGCGAGGGGCTGTGCGGTGCGTCGCGGCTGGGCCATTTCGACGGCGTCGCGACCGTTGTCGCAAAGCTGTTTGCGCAGGTCCGCCCCGATGTCGCATTGTTCGGCGAAAAGGACTGGCAACAGCTGCAGGTCCTCCGCCGGATGGTGACCGACCTCGACCTGGGCATCGACATCGTCGGCGTACCGACCGCGCGCGAGGCGGACGGGCTCGCGATGTCGTCGCGCAACGCCTATCTGTCGGCCGCCGATCGCGCCGCTGCAGTGGCGCTGCCGCAGGCATTGTCGGTTGCCGCCGCGGCGTTGGCGGCCGACAACGACGAGAGTGCCGTTCTGAATGAAGCCCGCGCGACGATGACGGCTGCCGGCTTCGTCGTCGAATATGTCGAACGTCGCGACGACCGCCTGCTCGCCGCAGCACGGATCGGGTCCACGCGCCTGATCGACAATGTCGCGATCGCAGCCGACCGCTAAACCTCCGCCTGTTCCCGTCGTTGTTCAGTCATGCCGTGAAAATGGTTTTCGCTTGTTAACCATTTATTGAAGCCATTTCGGCGACAGTTCGGCTTGACAAGGGTCGACGGGGGTTAATGCGATATGGCTTCGAGCTTCAAAAGTGCTGCTTTCCTGATCGAAAGCCGGATGTGCGATGCGGCAGCGGGCGATACCCGGGCGTGTTTCGAACTTGGCATTGCCTATTCGAGCGGATCGGGCGGGATCGACGTCGATCTGGTCCAGGCGCACAAATGGTTCAACCTCGCTGCCGTTTCAGGCAACGAACGTGCACAGGAATGCCGCGCCGAGGTCGCCGATGAAATGACCGCCCGCGAAATTGCCGAAGCGCAGCGTCAGGCGCGCGCCTGGCTCGGCGCAACGCAGATGCGCCGCGCGGCTTAGCCACCCTTCCGAAACGGTGCCATTGCACCCAAAAACTCGATCTGCCGTTCCATCGCGCGCCGTTCGCGGGTCAGGAAGTCGGCGATCGCGCGCCTGAAACCCGGATCGGGGATATGGTGCGCCGACCATGTCGGAACGGGCACATAGCCGCGCGCAAGCTTATGTTCGCCCTGCGCCCCGGCCTCGACCGTCTTCAGCCCGCGCGCGATCGCGACGTCGATCGCCTGATAGTAACAGAGTTCGAAGTGGAGGAACGGCACGTCCTCGGTGCAGCCCCAGTAGCGGCCATAGAGCGTGTCGGTGCCGATGAAGTTGAGCGCGCCGGCGATCGGCACGCCGTCGCGCATCGCGAGCATCAGGATGATGCAGTCGGACATGGTCCGCCCGATCTCCGAAAAGAACGCGCGGGTCAGGTATGGCTGGCCCCATTTGCGCGCGCCGGTGTCCTGATAAAAGCGCCAGAAGATGCTCCAGTGCGCCTCGGTCAGGTCGTGGCCCGTGATATGGACGATATTGAGCCCCTCGACCGCGGCGGCGCGTTCCTTGCGGATCGCCTTGCGCTTGCGCGACGCGAGCGCGCCGAGGAAATCATCGAACGTCGCATAACCGTCATTCCGCCAGTGAAACTGCGTCCCTTCGCGGATCAGCCAGCCGGCCTTTTCGAACAGGTCGAGCTGATCGGGGGCCACGAAATTGGCGTGCACCGAAGAAAAGCGATGCTGCCGCGCGAGCAGTGCGGCGGTCTCGATCAGCCCGTGCGCGACCGCCGGGTCGGCGGTCAGTACGCGCGGCCCCGGCACCGGGCTGAACGGCACCGCGATCAGCAACTTGGGATAGTAGCGCCCCCCGGCGTGCTCCCAGGCATCGGCCCAGCTGTGATCGAAGACATATTCGCCTTGGCTATGGCTTTTGACATAGGCCGGAACGACGCCCGCAAGCGCGCCGTCCGCAGCGTCGATCGCGAGCGGCACCGGTTGCCATCCGGTCCGCGCGGTCGCACTTCCCGAAGTTTCGAGTGCGCTCAGGAAGGCATGGCTGACGAACGGATTGGCATCGCCTGCGCAGGCATCCCACGCCGCCGCGTCGAAGCTCGCCACCCCGTCGCCGACGCGCGCGACCAGTTCGCTCATACGGGTTTTTCGTAAATCGCTTCGTCGGCATTGGCAAAGGCGCGGGCTTCGGACCCGGCGTCGCGCACTGTCCAGGCAAGCACCGGCAGCCCCCGGGCGCGCGCCGCGCCTGCGAATTTCGAAGGCAAGTCGCGTACGTCGTACGCAAGAAAGTCCGGTTTTGCCTTGGCCAGCGACGCCCAGCGCTCAACCCAGCCTTTGGCGCCGCGCTTGCCGTCCTCGCTGACCACAAGCCCGCGGACGATGCGTGCGGCATGTTCGGCGAACCAGGCCACGACGAGCGGATTGAACGACATGATCGCGGCGTCGCCGCCATAGCCCTCGAGAGCGCGGCGCACCGACAGGCACAGCGGCGCCACACGCGAACCGGTCGCCTTGATCTCGATCAGCAACGGCACCCGGCCCGCGATCAGCGCCAGCATTTCGGCGAGTTGCGGAACCGTTTCGCGCGTCCCGCTCAAGATGACATGCTCCAATTCGGCAGGTGTATGCGCCGCGACGTCACCACTCGCGGCCGTCAACCGATCGAGCGTCGCGTCGTGAAAGACCATCGCCTCGCCATCGCGCGCGGCCTGGACGTCGGTTTCGATGCCGTGGCCAAGCGCGATCGCCGCGCGGAACGCGGCCCGGCTGTTTTCGACGATGCCACGTCCGTGCAGCCCGCGATGCGCGAACGGCTGCGCTTTCAAAAAGGCGACACGGGGCGGCGTCGGCGCGGGGGCGATCAGTGCCTCAAGCGGGGCGAACAGCGACAATCGCGTCGACCTCCACCATCGCGCCGCGCGGCAGGACGGGCACGCCGACGGCGGCGCGCGCATGTCTGCCCGCGTCGCCGAACAGCGCGACCATCAGCGACGATGCGCCGTCGGCGACCTTCGGCTGGTCGGTGAAACGGTCGTCGCTCGTCACGAACACGCCGAGGCGGACGATGCGTTCGACTCGGGCGAGGTCGCCAAGCGCTGCCTTCAGCTGTGCGACGATCATCAGCGCACACGCCTGCGCCGCTTCCTGCCCTGCTGCGACATCGCGATCTTCGCCAAGGCGACCCTGCATCACGTCGCCGCCCTTGAAGGGCAGCTGTCCCGACACGAAAACCATGCCGTTCGCTTCGACGACGGGCACATAGTCGGCGACCGGCGCGGCAGCGGTCGGAAGGGTGAGGTTCAGCGCCTTCAGCGCGGCATCGATGCGTTCGGTCATGGTCACCGCCAAAGCGCAAGGCGACGGGGCGGTCAAGACGCATCTTTGCTTGTCGCGTGACGCGGCTTATCTATGCCGCATGGCCTTGATCCCCCGTTCCGGCTCGCCGCTTGCTGCGCTGCGCGACCTCCGTGATTTCGTCGCTGCGCCGCGTAAGCACAAGATGGTGTTCGCCGCACTGTCGTTTGCGCTTCCGGCACTCATCATCTTTGGCATGCTGCGCCAGGCGCATGTCGACGAAGTGTGGGTGCCGCCGACGATTATCTACGTAAAGCAATGGCCCGCCAACCGCTCGATCGTCGAGGTACGCGCGCAACAGGCCAAGGACCTGCCCGCCGAAATCGCGGCCAAAAAGCAGCGCGATGCAGAGGCCGAAACGACGCGCCAGGCGTTTCGCCGCGTGGCCGACCGCTTCGGAATCGACGTCGACAAGCAGCGCAAATGAGCGACGACGCGCGCTGGATGGCGGCGGCGGTCGTACTGGCGAGCCGCGCTCAGGCGCGGACCTGGCCCAACCCCAATGTCGGATGCGTGATCGTCGCCGACGGGCGGGTCGCGGGGCGGGGATCGACCGCCGAAGGGGGGCGCCCGCATGCCGAAGCGGTTGCACTGGCGCAGGCGGGGGCGGCGGCGCGCGGCGCGACGCTCTATTCCACGCTCGAGCCATGCGCGCACGTCAGCGAACGCGGGGCGACGTGCAGCGATCTGATCGTCGCTGCCGGGGTCGCGCGGGTCGTGATCGCGGTGCGTGACCCCGATCCGCGAACGAACGGTGCCGGGATCGCGCGCTTGCAGGCCTCTGGTGTCGAGGTCATCGAAGATGTCGAAACGAAACTTGCATCGCGCGCGATAGCAGGCTTCCTGACGCGCCAGCGCTTCGGTCGCCCGCATGTCACTTTGAAACTGGCGCTGTCGCTCGACGGCTGCATCGCGCGTGCCGACGGGGAGAGCCAGTGGATCACGGGCCCCGAAGCGCGCGCGCACGGCCATCTCGAGCGATCGCGTGCCGAAGCGATCCTGGTGGGGCGCGGGACGTTCGACGCCGATACGCCGGCGCTGACCGTGCGGCTGCCCGGGCTCGAGATGAGAAGTCCGGCGCGTTACGTTCTGAGCACCGGCGCAACGGCCGCAGGCTGGGGCCGGATCGCCACGCCGCAGGACATCGCCACGCTTCGCGCCGACCTCCTCCTCTGCGAAGGCGGCGCGCGCACCGCGTCGTCGTTGCTGTCTGCGGACCTCGTCGATCGCCTGCTTCTCTATCGCGCGCCGATCGTCATCGGTAACGGATTGCCCGCGCTCCGCGACGTCGGGCTGGGATCGCTTGCCGATGCGCACGGCCGCTGGCGATCGGTCGATTCGCGAATGCTCGGCCTCGACCGGCTCGACATTTACGAACGGGTGCGGGATTAGGCGCGGATGTTCACCGGCATCATCACCGACATCGGCACGATCTGCAGTGTCGAACAACGCGGCGACCTGCGGATCGTAATCGACACCGCCTATGATACAGGCACCGTGGCGATCGGCGCGTCGATCGCCTGTTCGGGTGCCTGCCTGACGGTGGTGGACCGGGGTACGGGGTGGTTCGCGGTCGATATCTCGGGCGAAAGCGTATCGTGCACTGCGCCGGGCATGTGGACCGCGGGCCGCAAGCTCAACCTGGAGCGCGCGATGCGCATCGGCGACGAACTCGGCGGGCATATCGTGACAGGGCATGTCGACGGCGTCGGCGAAGTGCTCGGCGTCTGTCCCGAAGGCGATTCGCGCCGCGTCGGCATCCGCGTGCCCGACGCCATCGCGTCCTTCGTCGCCGCGAAGGGTTCGATCACCGTCGACGGCGTCTCGCTGACCGTCAACGATGTCCGCGACGCGCCGGAAGATGGGGGGGACAGCACGCATTTCGCGGTCAACATCATCCCGCACACCGCAGCCGCGACGACCCTCGGCGCGCTTGCGACCGGGTCCTCGGTCAACCTCGAGATCGACATCCTCGCGCGCTATCTGTCGCGAATGCAGGACCGGCGTTCAGCGCGGCCCGCCTGACGTCCACGTCCCCGGCCGTCGCTCCATCAGGCAGATTCGCGCACTGCCCTCACCCTTGCAGTCGAGCGCGGTGCGTTCGCCTTCGATCGAGGCGCAGAAGGTTTCGCGCCATTCGCCCTGCCGCGGCTTGGTCTCGATGATGGTACAGCCGCGCTTGGGGTCGATCGCGCCGGTCCGCCAATAGCCTTGCGTGCGGACGATGCCGCCGGGTCCCGGCTTGTCGCCACCGAAACGGCCGTCGCTCAGGAACTGCACCATCATCACGCCGTGCCCGGGCGCGGCGACCGAGGTAAAAACGCCAATCATGTCGCGTTCGCTTACCGGCTTTGACGCTCCCGAGCAGGCGGCAAGCAGCTCTGCAAAGCTCACCGAAGCGACAGCCAGCACACCCCTAAGCATGTGCCACCAGGAAATAATCGAGCTTTGTCGAATCCGACAGGTGAAACCCGCGCGCCGGGCCGAACGCGATCCCGCGCGTCCTGGCGACGGTCAGCCCCGCGGCGGCGACATGCGCACCCAGTTCGTCGGGGGACAGGAAGGCGTGCCAGTCGTGCGTCCCCGCCGGAATGCCGCCGATCGTCTCGCCGATGCCGATCAGCGCGAAACGCGACAACGCGGTGCGGTTCGGCGTCGACAGGATGAGCAGGCCGCCGGGCGCAAGTCGAGCCGCAAGACCCGCAACGAACGCCGCCGCATCGGCAACATGCTCAAGCACCTCGAGACAGGTAATGAGGTCGAAACGTTCGTCCGCGACGGCGTCGAGGTCGCCTTCGCGATAATTGATTTGCAAGCCCGTTTGCGCCGCATGCGCTTGCGCGACGGCGATGTTCTCAGGCGCGGCGTCGACGCCGGTGACTGTCCCTCCCAGCCGCGCGAGCGGTTCGCTGAGCAACCCCGCGCCGCAGCCCATGTCGAGAACGCGCTTCCCCGCGAGCGGCGTCCGCGTGCGCGCGTCGCCGCCCCAATACGCATCGACCTCTTCGCGGATGAAGCGCAGTCGCACTGGGTTGAGCTTGTGGAGCATCGCCGACGAGCCGCGCGGGTTCCACCAGTCGGCGGCCATGCTGCCGAAGTGCGCGGCCTGGGGCGCGGTTGCGTTTGCCATGGGTGCTTCCTATCAGCGCGCTCATGAAAGGGGAATGACGTGGCGCGCATCGTCATGAAATTCGGCGGCACGTCGATGGCGGGGATCGAGCGCATCCGCAGCGTCGCGGCACGCGTGAAACGCGAGGTCGACGCTGGCCATGAAGTCGCGGTCGTCGTCAGCGCGATGGCGGGCGAGACCGACCGGCTCGTGGGCTTCTGCAAGGAAGCGTCGCCGCTTGCCGATGCGCGCGAATATGATGTGGTCGTTGCTTCGGGAGAACAGGTGACGGCGGGGCTGCTCGCGATCGCGTTGCAGGCGGCCGGCGTCAAGGCGCGCAGCTGGCTCGGCTGGCAGATGCCGATCCGCACCAACGACGCGCATTCGTCGGCGCGGATCGAGACGATCGCTACCGGCGTGCTCAGCGCTGCGATAACAGGCGGCGAAGTCGCGGTGATCCCCGGCTTTCAAGGCATGTCGGCGCAGGACCGCGTCTCCACGCTCGGCCGTGGCGGATCGGACACGTCGGCGGTTGCGGTCGCAGCGGCGATCAGGGCCGACCGCTGCGACATCTACACCGACGTCGACGGCGTCTACACGACCGACCCGCGCATCGTGCCACGCGCGCGCAAGCTGAAGCGCGTGACTTATGAAGAAATGCTCGAACTCGCGAGCGTCGGCGCGAAAGTGCTGCAGACGCGCTCGGTCGGCCTGGCGATGAAAGAGGGCGTCCGGATCCAGGTGCTGTCGAGCTTCGACGACCCGACCAGTTCTGCGACGGCGGACACCCTGCCTGGCACGATGATCGTCGGCGAAGATGATAACCTCTGGGAGTTAGGAGACGATGTGGAACGCCAGCTGATCACGGGTATCGCGCACGACAAGAACGAAGCGAAGGTCACGCTGACGCAAGTGCCCGACACGCCGGGAACGGTATCGCGGATCTTCGAGCCGCTCGCCGCGGTCAGCGTCAACGTCGACATGATCATCCAGAACATCGCACACCAGTCGCCGGGCGGCCGCGCCGGATCGACCGACGTGACGTTCACGGTGCCACAGGCCGAACTCGCGCGCGCACTGGACGCGCTCGACAGGGCAAGGGACAGCATCGGCTTTTCCGAGATCATCCACGACACGAAGGTCGCCAAGATTTCGGTCGTCGGCGTCGGCATGCGCAGTCACGCCGGCGTCGCCTCGACGATGTTCAAGGCACTCGCCGAACGCGGCATCAATATCCAGGCCATCAGCACCAGCGAAATCAAGGTCAGCGTGCTGATCGAAGAAGACTATACCGAACTCGCGGTCCGCGTGCTGCACACGGCCTACGGCCTCGATGCAGAGGAGGTAGGGTAAGCCCCCCCTATTGCACCGTGACCGTCACCGCGCGACGGTTCTTCGCGTAGGCGTCCTCGTCCGATCCCGTCGCATCTGGTCGTTCCTTGCCGTAGCTGACTGTCGTTATCCGCGCCGTCGACACGCCCAGCGCGACGAGCGCGTTCTTGGTCGCGTTGGCGCGACGTTCGCCGAGCGCCAGATTATATTCGCGCGTACCGCGTTCGTCGCAATGCCCCTCGACCGTGATGCGCTTTTCGGGATAGCGTGCGAGCCATGCGGCTTGCGACTGCAGCGTGGCCTGATCGGGCGCGTCGACTTCGGACGAGTCGGTATCGAAAAAGATGCGGTCGGCTGACACGGTCGCGACGAAATCCTCCTGGCTACCCGGAACGACACCCTGCCCGCTCGTCGGCGCGGTCACGGGGGCGGTCGAATCGACCGGCGGGGGCGGCAAATCCTTCGGCGGCTTCTTCGCGCAGGCACCAAGCGCGAGCAGCGACGTCGCGATGATCAGGGTGGCGGTCTTGGTCATGGTCGGTTCTCCTTACGGTAACAACGGTCCCCAGGTCGGATCGGACCCGTCGACCGGCGTCGGCAGCTTGCGTTCGTTGACCCCGGTCAGATCGACCTGCCACAGCGAGGACTTGCCGCCGCGACCCTGCGACGTGCGGAAAAACTGGATGACGCGGCCGTTGGGCGACCAGGTCGGTGCCTCGTCCTGCCAGCTGTTCGTCAGCAACCGCTCGCCGCCGCCCGAGGGGGATATAACGCCGATGCGGAAACTACCCGCGATCTTGGTGAATGCGATCAGGTCGCCGCGCGGGCTCCATTCGGGCGTCGCGTGACGGCCGCTGCCAAAGCTGATGCGCTGCTGGTTCGACCCGTCGGCGTTCATGACGTAGAGCTGCTGCGAGCCCGAGCGGTCGCTTTCGAAGACGATCTTCTGGCCATTCGGAGAGAAGCTGCCTCCCACATTGATGCCCGGCGAACTGGTCAGGCGGCGCGGGGCACCGCCGCTCGCCGGGATCGCGTAGATGTCGGTATTACCCGCAATCGCCATCGAATAGAGGATCGTGCGTCCGTCGGGCGACCAGCGCGGCGCGAAGGCGGCGGACCCGCCCTCGGTGACGAGCCGTTGCTTGCCGCTGCCGATGTCATAGACATAGATGCGCGGACGCTTCCCCGCATAGCTCAGGTAGACGATCGACTTGTAGTCGGGCGAGAAGCGCGGCGTCAGGACGATGTTCTGGCCGTTGGTCAGGAAGCGGTGGTTGGCACCGTCCGAATCCATGATCGCGAGGCGCTTGACACGGTTCTCCTTCGGCCCGGTCTCGGCGATATAGGCGATGCGGCTGTCGAAGAATGGGCTTTCGCCCGACAGGCGCGCATAGATCGCGTCGGCGCATTTATGCGCCGCCCGCCGCCAGTCGCGCGCGCCGATCACAAAGCCCTTGCGCGCCAGTTCGGATTTCAGTGCGACGTCGTAAAGATAGCAGCCGACCGTCAGTTCGCCGTTCGCATTGGCTTTGACGAACCCCTGGACCAGCGCGGCGGCGCTCCCCCACCGGTCGAACGCGGGCGCGGTGACTTCGCCGAAGGTGATGCTGCCGATCCCGCCAGGACCAAGCGGCTTGAACAATCCCGATCCGCGCAAGTCAGAGGCAATGACTTCGGCGACCTGCCCCCCCAGCGCCTCTGTCGATCCCGCTTCGGTCATCACCGGTTGCGGCGTCGGCAAGACAGGGACGGCGATGACGACGTCGGCGGTCGTGCCGCCGACGACATCGACCTCGATCGGACCGCCGGACGGCGTTCGCGCAGCCGCCGCGCCGGCAACCAGCAGGAACGCAAAACATGACAGGGTTTTCAAGCGCATATCCTCGTCCCTAACCGGGCAATTTATAATTGAGATTGATGTTCTTCCAGCCATCGTAAAGCTCGGGCGGAAGTTCGAACGGTGCACATTGAACGAATGCCGCCTTCGCCAGTTCCCCGACGCGGCCGCCATAGCGCGCGTTATCGTCGTCGGTCGTCTGACTGACGATCACGGGCGTGGCGGCAAAGCTGCCGTCACGGTTCATGCGCAGGTTGATCTTGGTCGAGATGCGTTCGGCACCGGGGCCGGGGCTCGTGATCCGATCGGCACAGGGCTGGACCTGACGCCGGATCGCCGACGCGAGCCCCGCAAGCTGCGCCGGACCGATGGCGGCGACGCGCGGTGCCTGCGACGTGCTGGTCGACGGTGCCGCGGTCAGCCCTTTGCGGAAATCATCACCGAGCAGCGACCCGCGCGCGGGCTTTACTGCGGGCTTTACCGTTGGCTTGGGCGTGACGGGCTTCGTTACCGGCTGTGCGACGGCTTTGGACGCAGGCTTCGGGATCGGTGACGGTCTTGGAGGTGCGACCGCCTCGCGCGGGACCGGCACGGGCGCAGGCGGTGTCGGTATGGGGAGCGGCGCGGCGTCCTCGGGGATGTCGACTTCGGGCGCGACGCTTTGTGCAGGTGCGACCTTGGGCGGTTCGGGCGCGGTGTCGGCCGGGCCGACGTCGTCGACGATCGATACATCGATCGGCGGCGCGACGGGGGGGAGCGGCTTGGTCGCAGCGAACAGCCCCAGCGACAGTGCAGCAAAGATCGCGACGTGGCCGACCAGCGAAACGCCGAGCCCCGTGCGTTCGGCGCGCGGCATCATGGCCCGTCCTGCCCCACCGCGACCAGCGCGACGCGGTTCAATCCGGCGCGGTTGAGCTCGCCCATCACGCCCATCACGCGGCCGTAATCGAGGCTCTTGTCGGCGCGAAGAAAGACCTGCGGCGGCTTGTCCCCGCCGCGCGAGGCGAGGCGGACGAGCATGTCGGGCAGGTCGCGGCTCGCGACTTCGGCATCGCCGACAAAGACCCGACCGTCGGCATCGAGCGAGATCGCCACCGGCTTGGCGTCCTGGTCGAGCGGCTTGGCGCGCGCGTCGGGCAGGTTCACGGGCACGCCCGCGGTCAGCAGCGGCGCGGTCACCATGAAGATGATCAGCAGCACCAGCATCACGTCGACCATCGGCGTCACGTTGATCTCCGCCATCGGCGCACGGCGATGGCGCGCACGAGTCGATGGCAGCGGAACGCTCACGCCGCGCGATCCAGCTCTCGACTCAAGGTCGTGTGAAACGCATCGGCAAAGCGGCCCAAACGCGCCTCGATCCGGTTCACGCGGTGGCCGAAACGGTTGTAGGCGATGACCGCGGGGATCGCCGCGAACAGGCCCAGCGCGGTCGCGAACAACGCCTCCGCAATGCCCGGGGCGACGACCGCAAGCGACGTGTTCTGCGCCGCCGCGATACCAGTGAAGCTGCGCATGATGCCCCAGACGGTGCCGAACAGCCCGACGAACGGCGCAACCGATCCGATCGTGGCGAGAATGTTCAGCCGGTCCGAAAGCCGGTCGATCTCGCCCGCGATACTCGAAGACAGCACCGTAGAAAGGCGCGACCGCGTCGCGTCCTTGTCGATCGGCGTCACCCGCGTCGACGCGCGCCATTCGGCAAAGCCTGCCTGAAATATCTGTGCGCTCGGCACCTTCGATGCCTGATGGCTGCGCGCAAAATCCTCGACGTCGTCGGCCTTGACGAACGCCCGTTCAAAACTTTCGCTGTCGCGCGCCGTCTTGCCGAGGTTCAGCCACTGGCCGATGATGATCGTCCACGTCCAGATGCTCGCGATCAGCAGGAGCGCGATCACGCCCTTCACGACGATGTCGGCGGCAAGGAAGAGCGCGATCGGCGATAGCGTCGCGGCCTGCGTATCGAGCATTACGCTGTTCATCATCTCTCTATCGTTGCGACTGCGGACGCGCTTTAGCTGTGGCAAGCGTTTGAGGGAATCCCCATGAACGTCTGATTGCGCGATCCGTCGCGCCGATGCTGCGATTGACCGCCCCGCCCGCCGGGCGGATAAGCAGGCGTGATGCGACCATTTTTCAAGCGCGCCGGCATCGCCGCGGTCGCTCTTTCGCTGGCGATGCCCGTGACGGCGGCCGACGATGTCGACAATGGCGATTTCGCCGTTGCCGAGCCGCAGAACGGTGCCGCCATGCCGCCGCCTTCGGAAGAAACGCTGATCTTCACCGGGCAGGACGAAAAACCGCTGACGCCGAGCAAGAACGGATTTCGCGAAGGCGTCGACAGCGTGGTCGCCGGGGCAAGGGCCTTTTCGTCATGGCTCGGCCCCGAAGTCTGGGTCGTCCTGATCGCCGGTTTCGGCCTGGTGGGCTTCGTCGTGCGGCGAAGCGAAACCGTATTGCGTTTCGAACCGCGGCGCGGCGACGAGCCTAAGCGTCGAACAGCCCCTCCTGAAGATCGGCCGGCGGCGTCAGCCCCAGATGCGTCCACGCCGCCGCATTCAGGCAGCGACCCCGCGCCGTCCGCGCCACCAGACCCAGTTGAATGAGGTAGGGCTCGATCACCTCCTCGATCGTGTCGCGCGGTTCGCTGAGCCCCGCCGCGAGCGTCTCGACGCCAACCGGCCCGCCGCGATAGATATCGGCGATCATCGTCAGGTAACGCCTGTCCATCGCATCGAGGCCGAGTGCGTCGACTTCGAGCCGGTTGAGCGCGGCGTCGGCGATGCGGGCGGTGACCGTGGCGTCGCCGGCAACATTGGCGAAATCGCGGACGCGGCGCAGCAGCCGACCGGCGATCCGCGGCGTTCCGCGTGATCGCCTGGCGACTTCGGCGGCGCCATCGGGCGCGACGTCGAGATCGAGCAAAGCGGCGGCACGGGTGACGACCCTCTCGAGCTCGTCGATCGTGTAGAAATTGAGCCGCACCGGGATGCCGAAGCGGTCGCGCAACGGGGTGGTCAGCAGGCCCTGGCGCGTTGTCGCGCCGATCAGCGTGAAGCGTGGCAGGTCGATCCGCACGCTCCGCGCCGACGGTCCCTCGCCGATCATCAGGTCGAGCGCACGGTCCTCCATCGCAGGATAAAGGATTTCCTCGACCGCGGGCGCGAGGCGGTGGATCTCGTCGATGAACAGGACATCGCCATCCTCGAGATTGGTCAGCAGCGCGGCGAGATCGCCGCCGCGTGCGATGACCGGGCCCGATGTGGCGCGAAACCCCACGCCCATCTCTCGCGCGACGATCTGTGCAAGCGTCGTCTTGCCGAGGCCGGGCGGTCCGAAAAAGAGGACATGATCGAGCGCATCGCCGCGTGCCTTGGCGGCGGCGATAAACACGCGCAGATTCTCGCGCGCGGCTTTCTGGCCGACAAACTCGTCGAGTGTTTTGGGGCGCAGGGCGGCGTCGACATCCTCGGGGCGACGGAGCGGGGAGGTGAGGGGGTTCGTGGCCACAAGATATGCCTTAGCGCGCGAGCGCGGCCGGGGGAATCCTTTGTGCGTCGTCGGGGGCGGAAGCGGGCGGCGCCAAAAAGTTAGTCAAAAGTTAGTCCAAGGACCTGTGCAAATGCGCGGTTTTCGGGCGGGCGTTGTTGGAGAGGGGGCCGAGCGAAGTCGACGAAAGTGACACTGTTTTCCTACGCGCCGGCGATGGCGCGTGCGGTGGAGGTTTCGACGGTGGAAAGAGCCTTTGCGGGGAGCAAGGCTAGCAAGGGGCGGGGGTGTAGGACAGGAGTTATTGCCGATGCGCCGCAAGCGGTTTATTCTTAGGGCATGAACCGGCCCGCCCTCTCCGAAAGCGACCGCAGTGCGGTTCATGCGCTGGCGCGGCGGCATCGGGCGACGAACCCGCGGCTGTTCGGATCAGTGCTCCATGGGCGCGCGACGGCGGGCAGCGACATCGACATACTGGTCGATGCTTTGCCGGGGGCGACGTTGTTCGATCTGGGTGGCTTGCAGGTCGAGCTGGAAGCGCTGTTCGGCGTGCCGGTCGATCTGCTGACCCCGGCCGATTTGCCGATACGGTTTCGCGATAATGTACTGGCCGAAGCCCGCCCGATATGAGCGTGCCTTCGGCGGCGGGCTAAGGTAGGCCCCGCCGGGGAGGGAGGAAGTAGAGCTAATGATGGTTTTTGTGTGTCAGGATAACCACCAATCCCGCGGACAGCAGCCCATCTTGCGTTTCGCTCCGACGGAGGC
Organism: Sphingomonas sp.; assembly: GCA_965249015.1. Taxonomy (GTDB): domain Bacteria; phylum Pseudomonadota; class Alphaproteobacteria; order Sphingomonadales; family Sphingomonadaceae; genus Sphingomonas_O. The sequence goes on from CBDFLB010000003.1 coordinate 1,322,551, forward strand.
GGCTATCAAGGCAAGACCGCCGAGAATCTTTTGGATCAACATGGCTGGAAATTCAATCTATGTGGCCTGCATTGCGTAGCAGTTCCTTTTGATGATCATTTATAGGTCGGTGAGATAAAAACTCCCGATAACCGAACGTCAATTCCAGTTGCTGCATCAACGCGCGGTCCGTCGCTGAATAGAGGACTGCGATTCCTTTTGGCGCAAGTATGTCACGGGCGCCGCCGTTGCGACGAATGCGCTTCATGAAGTCATCTTGTGCTGCGATTGCCGCCACTTGCACGCGTGAAACAGGCATTCCGAGGCAATGTTCGAATAGACTGGCTAAGCGTTTGGTGCCTGCGCCACTAGACATGATCTGTTGCCGAAGGTCGGCGGTGATAAGCGACCAGAAATTTGGGGTATAAGCAAAATCGGAAACTAGCCACCAGATGTTGGCCGTTCCGGCTGCCGAAAATGAAGTCTTCTTGTCCTGATTCGTGCTGCTACGGAGATAGGCTGGCCGTGCCCGCACCAATCCGACAGCGCATTTCGCGAGCTTTTCGTTCACTCGCAAAAGAACGCAAAATCGGTCAATCGCCTCAAGTGGTATCATCCAGCCTGACCCGCCACCTGTCGTCGACTTCACATCGACCTCACGTCCGCCAATCAACAAATCAAGGACGACACCGCGCGGCACTTGGAGCCAGTCACGTAAAAGGATTTCAAATTTTGTGCCGAGATACGTTTTCTCCGTCTTTTCGGCCTCTTCCAAAAAGAAGCGTCCCGTTCGTGCCGTGTCGATGACTTCGTCAATGGCCGAACGAAAGAAGCTGCGTAGCCTCTCTTCGAATAGGTCTTGCCCGCCGACTGCACTCAACAAATCAAGCCGCAATGCCGATAATTCAGCAAAATCAATGTGCGCTTCGGTAAGCGGCACTGTTCCGCTATTGCCCAGCAAATTCATGCAGTTCTAACGGCAAACAGCCGGTTGACCGAAAGCGCTATCCGGAGGTTTTTGGCAACAGCCTTAGCAACGGGCGGCGGGAAGGCGTTGCCGACTTGGCGATAGGCCGTGGTCTTACGTCCGTAAAATTGCCAATGGTCGGGAAAACCTTGAATTCTAGCAACCATGCGCGTCGTCAAGCGGGGCATGCCGACAAAATCGGGCGCTGGCGCTTCTTCGGCAAGGCTGCGTCCCTCAACGCCGAGACTTGCCCAGGCGGCACGGGCACGCGTCGGGCCAAGATCAGGGCCGCCGTGCTTTTTCGACCCGCCGACAATAGTCGGTGCAATGTCGTTCGCATGATCGGCCCAGCGACGCGCACCGCGCCAGCTATTGGCAGAAATCAGATCGTGCAGGGTTTCGCCGACCGTTGCCGGATTATACGGATGTGCTGTAGGCCAATCAAACGCATCAGCCATATCGTTGCGGATTGCGACAATAATCACGCGCGGACGAAGTTGCGGCACGCCATAGTCAGACGCGTTCAACAGCCGCCAGTCGACCGTGTAACCCAACTTCTTCAATTGGGACTTCAACTGCCCGCGATAATCCTCGAATACGGCAGACAAGAACCCTCGCACGTTTTCAATCATGACGGCACGGGGACGGATTTCATCAATCAACCGGATTGCCGACGGAAAGAGATTGCGCTCGTCCTTTTCGCCCAATTGCTTGCCAGCAAGCGAGAATGGCGGACAGGGCAGTCCGCCAGCAAACAGATCAAGCCCTTTGAACGGTCGCCCGTCAAACGTCGCCATGTCCGCCGTGCGGACGTCCCAGTTGGGCCGATTGAGGGTCAGAGTCTTGGCAAAATCTGCCTCAATTTCAACCAGCGCCGCATGATCAAATCCTGCTTGTTCAAGGCCATAGGCTTGACCGCCAGCGCCGGCACAGAATTCGATTGATTGCATGGGCACGGCCTTTCGTTTGGATTGCGTAGCTTATGTTCTTGCTATGTTCTCGTCAACTACTCCGCCGCCACCTGCCCGAACATATCCATTTCACCCGCACCAACATCCTCATTCGCCGCCGGCCCGGCTTTCGCCTTTCCGCGCCGGTCGAATGAATCCCACACGTCGTTCCAGCTGCCGCGCGTCGCGGCCTTCGAATATTCGGTCGCGCGGGTTTCGAAGAAGTTGGCGTGCTCCACCCCGTTCAACAGCGGGGCGAGCCACGGCAACGGGTGGTCGTCGATCATGAACATCGGCTTGAACCCCAGCTGCCCCAGCCGCCAGTCGGCGATGTAGCGGACATATTTCTTGATGTCCTTGGCGGTCATGCCCGCGACCGGGCCGTCGGCGAACGCCAGGTCGATGAAGGCGTCCTCGAGCCGCACCGTCGTCTGGCAGCAGTCGAGGATATCGCTCTTCACCGCCTTGGTCAGGCAGTCGCGTTCGGCGCAAAAGGCGTGGAAGAGCTTGGTGATCCCCTCGCAGTGGAGACTCTCGTCGCGAACGCTCCAGCTGACGATCTGCCCCATGCCCTTCATCTTGTTGAAGCGCGGGAAGTTCATCAGCATCGCGAACGAGGCGAACAGCTGCAGCCCTTCGGTAAAGCCGCCGAACATGGCGAGCGTGCGTGCGATGTCCTGATCGCTCTCGACGCCGAAGGTGTTCAGATAATCATGCTTGGCCTTCATCTCCTCATATTGGAGAAACATGCCATATTCGCTTTCGGGCATGCCGATGGTGTCGAGCAGATGCGAATAGGCCGCGATGTGCACCGTTTCCATGTTGGAGAAGGCGGCGAGCATCATCTTGATCTCGGTCGGTTTGAAGATGCGGCCGTAATGTTCGTGGTAGCAATTCTGCACCTCGACATCGGCCTGCGTGAAAAAGCGAAAGATCTGCGTGAGCAGGTTGCGCTCGTGATCGGTGAGCTTCTGCGCCCAGTCGCGGCAATCCTCGCCCAAAGGCACTTCCTCGGGCATCCAGTGGATCTGCTGCTGGCGCTTCCAGAAATCATAGGCCCAGGGGTATTCGAACGGCTTATACTGCGTGCGGGCTTGGGTGAGCGACATGAGTTCGTCCTTAGTTTGATGGAATGAAGTGCAGGGCGATAGGCAAGCTCATCGCGACAGCCTTGGCGTAAGCGGCGGCAGCACCGACCCGCTCGCAAATTGAACGAACGTTTCCATCCGGACCATTCGCCGGTCGAGGTCAATAAGGCGGCTTTCCGCGTCGTCGGCGCGTGTTTTCAGCTCCTGCACGTCTTCGTCGAGTCGCAGGATCCGGCGAACGCCATTCACCGTGTCACCGAGGATAGTCATGCCGCCACGCGCCGATCGCCGCCGAAAAATTTGCGCGCGCGATCCCAATCGATGTCAGGGTCGGTCAACAGCTGTTGCCGAACTTCCTCGCGATACGCCTCGGACTCGTAATAGGCCCATTCCGCAGCTCGATCGGCAATTTTGCGCGGACGTTCGGCGCTCTCGCGTTCCAGCCGTTCGGCCATCGCCTCGAGCTCGGGCAACAGCATTTCCAGTTCGGCAAGCGCCGCCACGTCGTCGGGATCGAAAACCTCGACGGCACGTCGCACAAACGCGCTTGCGCTAACCCCAAGCGAAGCCGCGCTCGCAGCGATCTTGGCCTTCTCCTCGGGCGTCAATAAGAGTACCATGCGTTCGGTCTTCATGCTGTCCTCCGATCAAACATGGACATAGACATGTTCATGTCAAATCGCAATGAGGGCAGGGGCGATCAATGGCACAAAAGCGCGTTTCGGTTGTTGTGGGCATGAAACCAACCGCAGGAGAACAGTCGTGGCCGATCTTTCGCAAATCCAGGAACATGCCGAAGTCATCGGTGCCGATGGCGTCCATGTCGGGACCGTCGACCATGTCCAGGGCGACCGGATCAAGCTGACGAAGAAGGACAGCGGCCCCCAAGTTCTCGAAGGCACGGGGAGCCATGAGGGCCATCACCATTTCATCTCGGGCGGGCTCGTCGCCAGCGTCGAGGGCAATGTCGTGCGGCTGAGCGCGAACGCCGACGTCGCGGTCATGTTCGAAGAGGAAGAAGGCGACACGGACTAGCCGCTGTCGGCGATTTAACGCAGCGGCGCGGGGCCGGGCTCAGCCCCCGGCCTCCCAGCTGTGGAGTGCCCAGGCGTAGGCGGCGAGCATGATCGCCGCCGCCGCAAGCATCGTCGCGGCGATGCGGTTGCGGTAGATCGCACTTTCGCGCGGCGCGGCGCGCATCAGCAGGACGCCCGCGCCCGCTGCGCACAGCAGTGCGACCCCCGCCATGACAAGCGCGCCGTTCATGACCGGCCGCCTCTACGATCACGGACACGCAGGCGTGACGCAGACCGCCGACGAAACGGCGTTTCATTGGCAAGCGAGGCATTCGTCATAATCCTTCTCCGCCAATTCGATCACCGGCGCGATCGCGGTGTTGTCGGCCTCGACCCCGCCCGCGAACCCTGCACGCTGGATCGATTTGCTGCGGAGGTAATAGAGCGACTTCACCCCGAGTTCCCATGCACGGAAATGAAGCATCAGAAGGTCCCATTTTTCGACGTCGGCGGGGATGAACAGGTTGAGGCTCGTCGCCTGATCGATGAACGGCGTCCGGTCCGCGGCGAGTTCCAAGAGCCAGCGCTGGTCGATCTCGAAGCTGGTCTTGTAGGTGTCCTTTTCCTCCGCGCTGAGGAAGTCGACGTGCTGGACGCTGCCACCCTGTTCGAGGATCGAGTTCCAGACGGTATCGCTGTTCTTCGACTTTTCGCTCAGCAGTTTTTCGAGATAGGGATTGCGGATCGAAAAGCTGCCCGACAGCGTCTTGTGGGTGTAGATGTTCGCCGGGATCGGCTCGATGCACGCACTCGTCCCGCCGCAGATGATGCTGATCGAGGCGGTCGGCGCGATCGCCATCTTGCAGCTGAAGCGCTCCATCACGCCGCGGTCGGCGGCGTCGGGGCAGGGGCCACGCTCGACCGCGAGCGCCATCGACGCCGCCTCGGCCTGCTGCGCGATATGCTTGAAGATCTTGAAGTTCCACGACTTCGCCATCGCGCCTTCGAAGGGCAGGTTGCGCGCCTGGAGGAACGAGTGGAACCCCATGACGCCCAGACCGACCGAACGCTCGCGGCTCGCCGAATATTTCGCTCGCGCCATTTCGGGCGGGGCGCGGTCGATATAATCGCTCAGGACGTTGTCGAGGAAGCGCATGATGTCCTCGATGAACTGCTTGTCGCCGTTCCACTCGTCCCAGGTTTCGAGATTGAGCGACGACAAGCAGCAGACCGCGGTGCGGTCATTCCCCAGATGGTCGCGACCCGTCGGGAGAGTGATTTCGCTGCACAGGTTCGAGGTCGAGACCTTGAGGCCCAATTCGCGGTGGTGGCGCGGCATCGCGCGGTTCACCGTGTCGGCAAAGACGATATAGGGTTCGCCGGTCGCAAGACGCGTTTCGACGAGCTTCTGGAACAGCCCGCGCGCGTCAACCTTGCCGCGCTCCGACCCGTCCTTGGGCGACCGCAATATCCACTCCTCGCCTGCCCGAACGGCTTCCATGAAGGCGTCGGTCAGCAGCACGCCGTGGTGAAGGTTCAGCGCCTTGCGGTTGAAGTCGCCCGACGGTTTGCGGATTTCGAGGAACTCCTCGATCTCGGGATGCGAGACGTCGAGATAGCAGGCCGCAGAGCCACGGCGCAGCGACCCCTGGCTGATCGCGAGCGTCAGCGAATCCATCACCCGGACGAAGGGAATGATCCCGCTGGTCTTGCCGTTGAGGCCGACCGGCTCGCCGATGCCGCGCACCGCGCCCCAATAGGTGCCGATGCCGCCGCCGCGCGACGCGAGCCAGACATTCTCGTTCCAGGTCTCGACGATGCCTTCGAGGCTGTCGGGCACCGAGTTTAGATAGCAACTGATCGGCAGGCCGCGCCCCGTGCCGCCGTTCGAGAGAACGGGCGTCGAGGGCATGAACCAAAGTCGCGAGATATAGTCATAGAGCCGCTGCGCATGCGGCTGGTCGTCGGCATAGGCCGACGCCACGCGCACGAACAGATCCTGGTACGATTCGCCCGGCAGCAAGTAGCGGTCCTTCAGCGTTTCCTTGCCGAAGTCGGTCAGCAGGGTATCGCGCGAATGATCGACCTCGACCGCGTAAAGCTGCGGATTGATGGTCTTCGAATCGCTTACCGGCGCTGAATCGCGCGGGCTTTTCGCCACTGCGTCGAGCAAAGTCGTATCGTCCATCACCGCTTCGCCGCTCCTGAAATCCATCGTCCATGCCCCCGAATGCTGTCTTCAAAATTTTTCGAATCGGGGCTGACCCGAACCTACTCCATGTCCGACCCGGGACGCAGATGTTTTTATTATGTTCTCGTCCGGACGCGCGAGATTCTGAACGTCCGGCACAAGGCCCGATCCGCTTTTCATACCAGTAATTGTGTTGCCCCTGACCGAAGTCGCTACCCATAGTGCCCTAAGTTCAAAATGGTGCAAGATAGTAAATGATGTTTTCATGACTCGGTTCGTCGCAATCCGGAATCGTTTCGTCGACGCATCGATGATGCGACGCGCGAGCTTTCCGACGTTCTTACTTTGCGCAAGGGAACGTGACCGGAACACGCGCCGCGCGCCAAATTTATTGCCGGCGCGCCAGGTCCGCCTGCGTGTCGATGTCGGCGAGCAGCGCCGCGCTGGCGCGGACCAACGTGGCATCGCCGGACAGCGTTCGCGCGCCGATGTCGCCTGTTTGCGTCGCCAGCGCGGGCCAGCACGATCGCGGCAGCAGCGCGGGCGGCATCCGCGTGTCGCCGAGCGCCGATGCCACGACCCGATCCTTGCCGGCCGCAATCACGGCGCATAGATGCGCGGCGGTGACGAACGGCATGTCGCCGAGGCAGACGAGCAGCGCCGTCGCCTCAGTGGCCCGCGCAGCACCGATCGCGAGTGCGAGAGAATGCGACAGGTCCCGATCCGCATCGTCATTGGCGATCAGGGCGAACCCCTGCGCATCGAGCGCGGCCGCGAGCCCGGCATGAGCCGGATCATGGACGGCGAATAGCCAGCCGCAACCGACGCGGGCGAGCGTCGCGGCGGCATGCATGCCGAGCATCTTGCCCTCGAACATCGCTTCGAGCTTGTTGCCGCCGAAGCGCCGGCCGCGTCCCGCCGCGAGGAGGACGCCGGCCAGATCGGAAAAGCGGGGGTCAGCGCAATCCATCGTTCATCGCCCGCACCATGCCCGCGGCGATCGACAGCGCGATTTCGGGCGCGCTGATCGCGTTGATCGCGACCCCCGCCGGACCCTCGATCCGCGTCAGGCGATCATCGGCGACGCCGGCCGCGACGAGTCGCGCAAGCCGCGCGGCATGCGATGCCTCCGATCCGAGCGCACCGACATAGGCCGCCGAGCTCGCGAGGGCGGCGATCAGCGCCGGGTCGTCGATCTTGCTGTCGTGCGAGAGCGTCACGATCGCGGTGCGGCTGTCGGGGCGGTGCGCGGCGATCGCATCGTCGGGCCAGCGATCGTCGCGGATCGATCCGGGAAAGCGCGCTTCGGTCAGGAAACGCGCGCGCGGATCGATGACGGTGACGACGAAGCCGAGCGTCCGCGCGATCGCCGCCAGAGCGACGGCGATTGCGACCGCGCCGACGATCAGCACGCGCTTGGGCGGGGCATAGACGTTCACGAACTGACTTTGCGCATCGGCGACGACCACACTGATGCCGGTTTCGAGATCGGTCCCGATACGTAAAGTATCGCCCGCCGCGTTCGCGCTGGAAATCCGGTCGAAGAGCGTCGGCGCGAAGCCGCGTTCGCTGACCGGCTGAACGAGCACCGCAATCGTGCCGCCGCACGGCAGGCCGACCTCCCACGCCGCGCCGTCGGCCACGCCATAGCGCCGCACGATCGGCGGCGATCCGGCGATGACTTCGGATGCAAGCTGAAGCACGTCGCCCTCGACGCAGCCGCCCGACACCGATCCGGTAAAGGCGCCGTCGTCCCGTACAAGCATGTGCGTGCCGACGGGACAGGGCGCCGAGCGCCAGGTTTCGATCACCGTCGCCAGCGCCATCGGCGCGCCACGCCAGTCGGCGGCGCTCGCAAGGATGCGGTCATGATCGGCGGCACCGGTCGGCATGAAGCGGGTCAATCCGTTTTGAAGGAGGACCAGACTGGTGTAGAGCGTGGCCTTCGCGCAAGATAGGGTCGGGGCATGACGATAGCAGCAACGGTCAACGGCAAACCAGTCATGTTCACCGGCGAGCCCGACACGCCGCTGCTGTGGGCGATCCGCGAGGAACTCGGGCTGACGGGCACCAAATTCGGCTGCGGCATTGCGGCGTGCGGCGCGTGCAGCGTGCATGTCGACGGCGAAGTCGCGCGGTCGTGTTCGGTGCCGATCGCCGACGTTGCGGGCAAGGCGATCACGACGATCGAAGGGATCAAGGGTGCCGATGGTGCGCTCCACCCCGTGCAGGCGGCGTGGATCGAGCGCCAGGTCCCGCAATGCGGATACTGCCAGTCGGGTCAGATCATGGCTGCGGTCGCGCTGCTGAAGAAGGGCGCGCCGAGCGACGATGCGATCGACGCCGCGATGACCAACATCTGCCGCTGCGGCACCTATCCGGCGATCCGCGACGCCATCCACAATGCGATCAGGGCTTGAGATCATGGCCGACAACCCGACCCTCGAACCCGCGACCTTCGAAACAGCCCCGGTCAAGCGCCGCGGGGTCAAACGCCGCGCCTTCCTGATCGGCGGCGCCGCGATCGCGGGCGCGGGCGTCTTTGGCGTGCTGTGGACCGATCAGGGTCAGCGCCGCCGCGCGGTCGAGCTGACGACGAAGCCCGGCGACGGATCGTTCATGACCTGGCTCCGGATCGCGAACGACGACACGATCACCGTCTTTTCGCCGCATATCGATTTCGGGCAGGGGTCGCAGACCGCGCTCGCGCAGATGCTCGCCGACGAGCTCGACGCCGACTGGGCGAAGGTCCGCGTCGAAAGCGCACCCGCCGATGCGTCCTTCGCCAATGCGGCGCTGGGGCGCGGCTTCGGCGGCGAGATGATGGGGCAAGAGCGGCTGTTCAACGCGCTTCCCGAATCGCTGATCGGCATGATGGCGCGCGGCATGGATTTGCAGATCACCGGCGGATCGTCGGCGGTGCGCTACACCGGACAGGGGGGGATGCGCGTGGCGGGCGCGGCGGCGCGCGCGGCGCTGATCGACGAGGCCGCCGACCGGCTGGACGTTCCCAAAGGCGAACTCAGCACCGCCAACAGTGTCGTCACGCACACCGGATCGGGCCGGTCGCTGCGTTATGGCGAGCTTGCCGAGGCGGCGGCGGGGCGGTCGCTCAGCGCAAATCCGCCGTTGAAGGCGCGCGCGGCATACACTTTCATCGGCAAGGACGTGGCGCGCCTCGACATCCCGGCAAAGGTCGACGGCAGCGCCAAGTACGGCATCGACATGACGCTGCCCGATATGCGTGTCGCGACGATCGTCATGGCGCCGGTGCGCGGCGGCAAGCTGGTGTCGGTCGATCCGGCACCTGCGCTGGCGGTTTCCGGGGTCGAACGGGTTCTGAAGCTCGACGATGCGGTCGTCGTCGTCGCGAAAGGATATTGGCAGGCGCTGAAGGGCGTCCGCGCGCTGTCGCCGAAATTCACCGACGGCGGGCACGGCGCGCTGTCGACGCAGTCGATCTACGACGCGCAGGACAAGCTGAACGCCGTCGGCAAGGCGCTTGCGGCCCCCGCCGGCGGCAAGCTGCTGAGTGCGACCTATCGCGCGCCGTTCCTGCATCAGGCGATGATGGAACCGTTCGCGCTGGTCGCGCGCGCAAAGGACGGGCGGCTCGACGTCTGGGGCGGGCTGCAGGATCCGCTCGGCGCGCGCACCGTTCTCGCCAAGGCGTCGGGACTGCCGCACGACAAGGTGATGTTTCACCCGATGATCATGGGCGGCGGCTTCGGGCGGCGCTTTCCGCCCTACAGCCAGATCATCGAACAGGTCGCCGGGATCGCGATGAAGCTGCCTTATCCGTTCAAGCTCATCTGGAGCCGCGAACAGGAAGTGTCGCAGGGCGCCTATCGGCCGCAGGTGACCTCACGGTTGCAGGCCACGCTCGGGCGCGACGGGCGGATCGCGGCGTGGTCGTCGGACTATGCGCAGAACGACGACGGCGGCAAGGAAGCGGGCGTGCCCTATGTCATCCCCGCAGTCGATATCCGCCACCACGACTATATCTCGAACCAGGTCAACGCCTATTGGCGGTCGGTCAACGCGAGCCAGCACGGCTATTTCAACGAATGCTTCGTCGACGAACTCGCGGCGGCGGCGGGCCGGGACCCGTTCGAGTTCCGCCGCGACCATTTGCTCGCCGGATCGCGCCAGCGCGTCGTGCTCGAAACCGTCGCCAAACGGGCGGGTTGGGGGACGCCACTGCCCGCCGGAACCGGGCGCGGGATCGCGATCGTCGAAAGCTTCGGCACGATCGCCGCGCACGTCGTCGAAGCGTCGATCGGTGACGACGGGCGGCCCAAGGTCGGCAAGGTCTGGGCCGTCGTCGACTGCGGCACGACGGTCAACCCGCGCAACGCGCGTGCGCAGATCGCGGGCGGCATCATCATGGGGCTGTCGGCGGCGATCGGCGAGCGGATCACGATCGAAAAGGGTGCGGTCGTGCAGACCAATTTCGACAATTACCCGATCCTGAAGATGGCCGAAGCACCGACCGCGATCGACGTCCATTTCATTGAAAGCGGCGCGAAAATGGGCGGCATCGGCGAACCCGGCCTGCCGCCCGCGGCCCCCGCACTCGTCAACGCACTGTTCGCCGCGACGGGCAAGCGCGTGCGGCAGCTGCCGATCGTGGCGGCGTGAGGGGCTTCGACCCGAGAGCCGCTATTTTGGCTTCGGCGCACGTTGAGGTTTTTCCGCGACCGCCGCGCCCGGCTGCACCGCAGCGATCTGCGCCGGATTGATCGACACGCCGAACAGCCGCCAGCGGCCCTGAACCCATTGATAATATAGGTCGAACGCGATCGCGGTCGGGCGCAGGCCAAAAAACCCCTGGACCTGGAGGATGTCGGGCTGAACCATGCGCGGCGGCCCACGAAAGGTAGGGGCCAGCAACAGCGTGTTAGACAAATCGATCCCGGACGAACGCAGGTTGCTGAAAATCAGCGCGAGCTTCGCTGCGTCGTTGTTGATCTGGAACCCGGGCGCGGCAAGATCGCGCAGCACCGAATAATTGCCCGCGCGATTGGCATGGTCGACCGCTGCCATCGTCGACCAGATCATCTTGGACAGCTCGAGCTCGCCGGGCAGCGGGACGCTCGATGGAACGACCGAAGGCGACGGCGCTTGGGCGGTCGGCTGCTGTGCGGATACGGCGGTTGCGAGCAACAGCGCGGCGGCAAATATCGGACCCCTCACCACGCGACCTGAAACCCTCCCCGCGCGCCGACCTCACCGCTGTTCAGGCCGACCCCGACACCACCCGAGATCGACGCGTTCTGCCCGATCCGGGCCGAGATGGCCGTCGTCGCGGCAGACCGCTTGTTGTAGTAACCGACGCCACCCGAGAGGGCGAAGTTGGTGCCCGACGGCAATGCGGGCGACTCCATCGCGAGCGCCATCGCCACGCCCTCGTTCGCCTTCTGCACCTCGCGCCGGTTGATGTCGGACAGGTTGAAAAGCTGCACCACCTGATCGTCGATCAGCGCCTGCCCCGCCTGCAGGCTGGACAATTGCGATCCCATTTCGAGCAGCGCCGCGGAAGACTGCGCGCCCTTGCCGACGGTGCCACTGTTGTCGATCGTCAGGAAGAATTCGGGGCCCGATTGCACGGCGTCCGATGCGCCGATGTCGGCGATCGAGATGCTCGTGCCGGTGGCACCGAGACGCACCTGATTGGCGCGCGTGGTGACGGCGCCCGTGCCAAGCGCCGTCGAGCCGGAGAAAGCAGCAACCGCCGAACTGCCGACGGCCGTCGCGCCCGTGGCAGATGCGGCAGACAGCGTCCCGATTTACGCGTCATCGCTTCCCGCGTGCGAGTTGTTCTTCCACCGCCGTGTAGGCCGATCGCCCTTTTGCCGCATCGTCGGGCACGGCGGTGGCGAAGAAGGCGACGCCTTTGCCTGCGGCGCGGTCGATCCATATTCCCGATCGCAAGCCGTACGCTTCGCCGGCATGGCCGACTCGCCGCCTGCCGTCGCCGAACATGTCGTCGCTGCAGCCTGCGTCGGTCGCGAGCTGCTGCACGCCCAGCCCATAGCTGCAATAGAAGCCGCGTTCGCTGTCGCCGTTGGTTCCGTCATAATACCACTGGACGGCGGTCATCGCGGCGAACGAAGCGGGCGTGAGGAACCCCTTGCCGCCGGCAAGCAGCAGCTGGCCGATCTTCGCCAGGTCGCGCGCCGAAATGCGCAGACCCCCTTGTGGCGAGAACAGCGCGCCATTGTCGCCGGGGCGGTAGCCGGTCAGGTCGCATCCGCCTTCGGTAAAAACCGGGCAGGGCGGTCGCCGGCCGTGGAGGTCGTCGTTCCGCACGCTGCCGTTCGCGTCGTAGAGGACGACCGCGCGCGCGACACGTGCATCGCTGCACGTCGGCCAGTTGAAGCACGCGTCGAGGCCCAGCGGCTTCAGGACGAGGCGTTGCATGAGGCGATCGAAACGCTCGCCCGTCACCGTCTCCATGATGCCCGCGACGATGGGAAAGTCGAGGTTCGAGTAAGTGAAGTACCGGCCCGGCGCATGCCCTGCATCCCACGCCTTTGCATCCGACAGCGCCGCCTGCACCGTCTTGCCCAGCGGCACGCGGTAATCATTGCCGTCGCGCACCCCGGCGGTGTGCGACAGCAGCATCCTGAGGCTGATCGACACCCCCGGAAACGCCGGGTTGCGCAGTCGCCAGCCGAGATAGTCCGAAACGTCGCGGTCGAGATCGAGGCTGCCCGCCTCGACGAGCCGCATCACCGCCAATGCCACGACGAGCTTCGACACGCTCGCTACGCGCACGGGATCGTCGGCGGTGACGCGGCGCCTGGTCGCGCGGTCGGCGAGCCCCGTCGCCGACACATTCGTGATCCGCGCGGCGTCGAACGCCACCCGCACGCGCGCTTCGGGCCGCGCGCAGGCGGTGGCGAGGATAAGGCAGCAAAGAGCAAGCCAGCGCATGGTGCACAGACTGAACGATCGCTTGGCGCGGTGCAATTCAAAGATCGGGCATTCGTCGCCGCAATCGGCTACGTGCGCGCTTATGCATCTTCAGAACCTCGACCCGGCGGCGTTCCTGCGCGATCATTGGCAGAAAAAGCCGCTGCTGATCCGCCAGGCGTGGGCCGACTGGCGCAATCCGCTCGACCCCGACGATCTTGCAGGGCTTGCCTGCACCGACGGCGTCGAGGCGCGCATCGTCCGCCGCAAGCCCAAGCGGCTGAAGGTCGAACAAGGACCCTTTGCCAAAAAGCGCTTCGCCAAAGTCGACAAGCACCCCTGGACGCTGCTCGTCCAGGCGGTCGACTCCTATGTTCCCGACGTCGCGGCGCTGATCGAACCCTTCCGCTTTATCCCCGACTGGCGGATCGACGACGTCATGGTCAGCTATGCGATCGACCGCGGCGGCGTGGGTCCGCATTTCGACCAGTATGACGTGTTCCTGATCCAGGGCCTCGGGCAGCGGCGCTGGCAGATCGGCGCGACGTGCGACGCGCGCACCGAACTCTTCCCCCACGAAGACCTGCGCCTGCTCGCGGCGTTCGAGGCCACCGAAGATTGGCTGCTCGATCCGGGCGACATGCTTTACCTCCCGCCGGGCATCGCGCACGACGGTATCGCGGTGGGCGACGGCTGCATGACCTATTCGATCGGCTTCCGCGCGCCGTCACGCAGCGAACTGATCGCGCATTTCTGCGACCATGTGCTCGCCGACTTGCGCGAGGACGACCGCTACGCCGATCCGGATTTGCAGGTGGCGACCGACCCGACGCTGATCCCCGCCGAGGCGATCGACCGGCTGCACGCTATGGTGCTGGAGAAGCTCGGCGACCGCGAAGCATTCGCGCGCTGGTTTGAGGTGTGGATGACATCGCGAAATGCGGAAGCGTGACTGCGGACCAGCTGGCTGCAAGCGACAAGTTTTCGGTCCTTAAGGCTGCTTTGCCGCATTTCCGAAAGCCGACATCTTACATTTCCCTCGTCACCCCGGGCTTGACCCGGGGTCCCGCTTCATCTTGATCGCGACATGGCAAAGGGCGGCTGGGTATACATCATGGCGGATCGCTATCGCGGGACGATCTATGCCGGCGTGACCGCGCATCTCCCCGCACGCGTCCTCCAGCATCGTACGGGTGAAGGGTCTGATTTCTGCCGGCGTTATAGCCTCTCCCGGCTCGTCTGGGCCGAGCGAGGCGATACGATCGAAGACTGCATAGCGCATGAGAAGCGAATCAAGCGGTGGCGACGCGAGTGGAAGTTTGCGTTGATCGAAAAGGGCAACCCTGACTGGCTCGACCTTTTCGACACCCTTGCCTGACCACCGGAGAAAGCGGGACTCCGGGTCAAGCCCGGGGTGACGGGAAAAGTAGCACTTTCGACCAGCTTTCGGACGTTGGCGCGATGGGCGGGTGTCGTCGAAAGCGGACGCTCCAGTCCTCCTAGGAACGGGGAGGCGCCCCGCAGGGGCGGAAGCGGTCCGGTTTGACAAGTCGCGCAATCGCCATTGGGGCACCCGCTTCACCCGACCCCTCCGTCACGCTTCGCGCACGGACTCCCCGTTCCGGGGAGGAGACGCTGTACCGCGTTCACTTCCAGAAGTCCTTTGCGAAAGCAGGCCATTCGCCCACCACGACTTCTCGTCATTTCACGATTGAGGCGCTTAGCGTAGATCTGTGCCCGTGATACGTCGTGACTCCAGATCATGGGCTTGATTGCGACGTCCGCGCGCGTCCAGGTCGATAATGCGCGCAAGGCGCCGGGCGTCGTGAGCCGGGTGCACGTTGTGGCCCGGTTCGTCGTGACGCACGGGCTGCTCTAGACGAACGACACCCGCGCCGGGGTCCGCCGCCGCATCGCGGTGCCCATGACGCCGAATCCCGCGATCATCATCGCCCATGTTGCCGGTTCGGGGACAGGTGCCTGCTGCGATACGGTTGCAAAGATCCGCGTGCCGGTCCGTGTCTCGGCAGCGCCGGGATTGAGACCGAAGAAGCCCTGCGGTCGTACGGCCGCGTTACCGCCGCAGTTGAACGTTTCAGATGAAAGGCACCAGTAAGGCAAGGTGCCTCCGGTTGCGCCAAATACCAGCGTGGTTGCGGGCGACGGGTTCGAGTAGTCGAATGAAATGGTGCTCGTCGTCGCCGTGACGACGCTCGGCCCGAAAAGCGAAACAGTACCGTTCGCATTCGTCGAGTTGTACGACCCGGCTCCGGGCGCGAAAAACGTCAAGTTCCATGCGGTAAAGTTCGTTTTGAACAGCATCCCGATGAAGCCGTCCGTCGTAATCGTTCCGGTAACCATGCCGCCAGCCCCGATCGTCTCGTTGACCGTGTAGATGATCGGTGCCGCGCTGGCCGATCCGGACATTGCAACGATAGCAAGCACCGTAGCGCCGGTGCCGATGCATCTTCCTATCGATCGTTTCATGATTTTCCCCATATGGCTTGGTATGGCGATCCTGCCTCGCTCCCGGCAGCGATCCAACGCGACGAACGCTAGCGCAGTCGTGCCGAACCAGCGCAGCGGCGAACGCGGTCGCCGACGGACAAATGCGGACATGCGGTCGGGAAAGCTTAGTTCTTTGCGGTGACGAGACCGGCGGCGGCTTGGATCTTGTCCCGGTAAGGGACGAACTCGACAAAGCCGCCACTCGTGCGGACGTTAGGCTCGCCGGTCGACTCGGCACGCTTGAGCCAGCGAACCATCGAGTCGCCGTCGCCCGCCACCGCGTGAAGCAGTGCCAGACGCAGCGCGTTGTTGGCATTTTGCCGGAACCGCGCTTCTTCAGTGCCGATAAGGCTACGGAGCAACGCTGCTCGTCCGCCGCGCCCATAGGCCGCACGCGCGGCCTCCGCCGACGCGATGGCCGCTTGATCCTCGCGTAGCTGCGCGTCAGTGGTTGCTGCCATCAGATAATCGAGGTCGCGCCCTTCCAGCAGGTAAAATCGCGCAAGATACGCCCAAGCAGCGCTGAACTGGGGATCGACGCGGGTGATGCGCGACAGCTCGGCAATTGCCTCGCGCTTGCTACCTGCGAGATAGCGCGCGTAAGCGGCATCGGCGGCAATCGCACTCGACCCCGGGTCTCGCGCGCGCGCCGCTTCGAGCGACCTCACGGCATCGGCGATGCGGGCCTCGGACAACAGCGCCGTGCCCAACCAGTGGTACGATTGCGCCTGCGTCGGGTCGAGCGATACCGCCATCGCGAGCAGCGAAAGTCCTTCTTGTCGGCGTCCCTGGCCGTGATAGCGCACGAAGCCGAGCGCGCGCGTCGCGCCGGGCGAGTCCGGAGCGAGCTTGAGCGCCACCTCCGCCGCTGCGCCCGCACGACGGTATGCCGTCTCCTCGGGCAGCGAGTTGAATTCGCGCAACAACAGTGCGGCTTCGGCCTGGCCCTCGTACCCCGCCGCGACTTTGGGATAGCGCCTGACAAGATCGTTGAAGCTGTCGGTCGCCGCGAAAAGTCCCGCGACCGAGCGCCGCGCCGACCCGAATCGGGCCTGGCTGTATTCAGCGTTGGCGCGGCCGTCATCGCCATAGGGCGAGAGGACCGCGCTGTTCGCGGCGACGACAGAAAACGGCCGCAGAGTCAGTGGCACCGCCGCAACGAGCCCGACGGCTCCGGCAGCGGTCAGTATTAGCCGCCAGCGCTTATGCGGGTGCGCCTCCGGCTCGCATTCGGCCGATCCCGCACCACTCAGCCAGTCGCGGAGTGCCGCAGGTTCGGCCCAGACGGTGGCGCTTCCGCCTCCGGGCACACGATGCACCGGCAATCCACGCTCAGCCTCCCAGCGGCGCACGGTGCGCGCGTCGCGACCGAGGAACATCCCGATCGCCTTCCACCCCATCAGTCTGCCGTTGCCGATCGTCATGCTCGCTGCCCCGCTCGACGATTGTGCAGCACGCGTCACGAGGAGTCGAGAGTGGCGGCGGGCATCATGGTCGTCAGAATCTGCCCGAAGACCTTTTCAGCAGAGTTGGGCGGATTGTTGACGCGATTGCTTGCTCCGCAGGATGTCCGCTATGCCGCTTTGGCTTTTCGAAAGCCGCCCTTCCGAACCCCACCAAATCCAGACTGCCGCTTTCATTCTATCGGTTCCCACCTCCCTCAAAACATTGCCCACTCCCACACCCCCACGCCCAACCCCTCCACCGTCCAATCTCCGACACTCCACCGCACGAGCCGCAGCGTCGGGTGGCCGACCGCCGCGGTCATGCGGCGCACCTGGCGGTTGCGGCCTTCACGGATCGTCAGGCGCAGCCAGCCGTCGGCGATGCTCTGGCGCACCCGGATCGGGGGGTCGCGCGGCCACAGCGCAGGCGCGGCGATGCGCTCGGCTTCGGCGGGGCGGGTGGTGCCGTCCTTCAGCCGCACGCCTCGCTGCAGCGCGCGCATCGCATCCTGTCCGATCTCGCCCTCGACCTGCACGAGATAGGTCTTGTCCAGCTTGAACTTCGGGTCCGCGATCCGCGCCTGCAGCCGCCCGTCGTCGGTCAGCAGCACGAGCCCTTCGCTGTCGCGGTCGAGCCGTCCCGCCGGATAAACGCCGGGGATGTCGATGTACCGGGCAAGCGTCGGATGGCCCGTGCCTTCGTCGGTAAACTGGCACAGGACGCCGTACGGCTTGTTGAAGCGGATCAGACGCGGCATCGGGTACGCCTACACGCCGGGCGGTCGCGCACCAATCGCGTGGATCGATGAACCCGATGGGCCACCTGACGTGTTGATCCGACATGGCCCCAAGTCCGCATCTCGACCCCGACGCGGGCGACGCCGGCGTCGATCTCGACCACCCACTGGTGTCGCCCGCCGTCGGCCCCGACCGCCTCTGGCGACCCAGGCGGGTGCTCGTGACCCGCGCGGCACGCGACTGGCCGCACGCGCGGGCGATCGCCGAGCACTGCGCCGCGCTCGGCATCGCGGTGACCGAGCTTGCCGCCGACCGCCTCGGGGTCGCGCCCGACGCGCCCTATGCGTTCGCAAAGTCGACGCTCGCCGTCGTCGTCGCGCCGCCGTCGAAGCTCAAGCTGCAACCGATCGCGCCTTCGGCGGACTGGCGCCTCGACCTCGCGGAGGGGTGCCCGGCGCATTGCAGCTATTGCTATCTGGCGGGGTCGCTCAAGGGCGCGCCGATCACGCGCGCCTATGCCAACCTGCCCGAAATCTTCGACGCCGCCGCGCGTCACCTCGGCCAGGGGCGGGTCACGTCGCGGTCGCCGGCCCGCGCGCACGAGGGCACGACTTATGAAGCGTCGTGCTACACCGATCCGCTCGGCATCGAGCATCTGACCGGTTCGCTGTCTGCGGCAATCGCGCATTTCGGCGCGTGGGACGCTGCGGCACAGCTGCGCTTCACGACCAAATTCGACGCGGTCGCGCCGCTGCTCGGCATCGCTCACGCCCGCAGGACGCGGATGCGCGTTTCGCTCAACCCGCCGCTGTTCGCGCGGTTCGAGGGCGGGACGGCACCCGTCGCCCGCCGGATCGCGGCGATGCGCAAGATGGTCGATGCCGGCTATCTGATGGGGTTGACGATCGCGCCGATCATCGCCGCCGAGGGCTGGCGCGAAGCCTATGGCAGGCTGATCGCCGATGTCGCGACGGCGCTCGATGGCGCGCCCGATCCCGACCTGACCGTCGAGCTGATCACGCATCGGTACAGCGCGGGATCGAAAGCGGTGCTCGACAGCTGGTATCCGGGCTCGGCACTCGACATGTCGAGCGACCGGCGCACCGAAAAGCGCACGAAGTTCGGCAGCATCAAGCATGTCTACGACAAGCCGACGATGACCGAACTCCGCGCCTTCTTCGAAGCGACGATCGCCGCCCATCTGCCCGCCGCGCGCATCCTCTATTGAACATGAAAAAGGGGCCGCATCGCTGCGACCCCCTCTCTTCGGTCCTCTCCCCGAAAACTCAGTCGCGGTCGCCGGTCAGGAAGGCGGGGGCGAACTCGGGCGCGGGGCCGTCGTCATCGGCCTTGGGCGCACGATCGCGTCCGCCGCCATAGCCGCCCGATCCGCCCGATCCGCCCTCGGCACGCGGCGGGCGATCTCCGCCGCCGTCACGACCGCCGTCACGACGCGGACCACGATCGCCGCCACCGCCGCCATCACGACGCGGACCACGGCCTTCGCCATCACGACGGGGCCCACGATCCGGACGATCGCCGCGCGGGCGTTCTTCCCTTGGCGGCCGGGTATCTTCGAGCTCGGCACCGGTTTCCTGATCGACGACGCGCATCGACAGGCGGACCTTGCCGCGCGGATCGATTTCGAGAACCTTGACCTTCACGGCCTGCCCCTCGCTCAGGACGTCGGTGACCTTTTCGGTGCGCTCGTTGCGGATTTCCGACACATGGACGAGGCCGTCCTTGCCGCCCATGAAGTTCACGAATGCGCCGAAATCGACCATGTTGACGACCTTGCCATCATAGACTTTCCCAACTTCGGCTTCTTCGACGATGCCCGAAATCCATTTGCGCGCGGCTTCGATCTGCGCGGGGTCGGACGAGCTGATCTTGATCAACCCTTCGTCGTCGATGTCGACCTTCGCGCCCGTCGTCGCGACGATCTCGCGGATGATCTTGCCGCCGGTGCCGATGATGTCGCGGATCTTCGCCTTGTCGATCTGCATCGTTTCAATGCGTGGCGCGAATTCGGAAAGTTCCGCACGCGTCTGATCGAGCGCCTTGGCCATTTCGCCGAGGATATGCGTGCGACCCTCCGCCGCCTGCTTCAATGCCTGCTTCATGATCTCTTCGGTGATGCCGGCGATCTTGATGTCCATCTGCATCGTGGTGATGCCTTCGGACGTGCCCGCAACCTTGAAATCCATGTCGCCGAGGTGATCTTCGTCGCCGAGAATATCGCTGATGACCGCGAACTCCTTGCCTTCGAGGATCAGGCCCATGGCGATGCCCGAAACCGGACGCTTCAACGGAACACCTGCGTCCATCATCGACAGCGAACCGCCGCAGACGGTGGCCATCGACGACGAGCCGTTGCTCTCGGTGATGTCCGACAGCACGCGGATCGTGTAGGGGAAATCTTCCTTCGACGGCAGCACCGGGTGCAGCGCGCGCCAGGCGAGCTTGCCATGCCCGACTTCGCGACGACCGGGGGCACCGAAACGCCCCACTTCACCGACCGAATAGGGCGGGAAGTTATAGTGGAGCATGAAGTTCGAGTAGCTGAGGCCATTCAGGCCGTCGATCATCTGCTCGGCGTCCTTGGTGCCAAGCGTCGTCGTGCAGATCGACTGCGTCTCGCCGCGCGTGAACAGCGCCGAGCCATGCGTGCGCGGCAGGAAGCCGACCATCGCATCGATCGGGCGGATCTGCGTCGTCGTGCGACCATCGATGCGCTGTCCGTCCTTCAGGATGGCGGTGCGGACGATTTCGGCCTCGAGCTTCTTCACGAGCTTGCTGGCCGCCATCTGATCCTGCGGGGCCGCATCGGCAAAGGCTTCTTTCGCCTTGGCACGCAGCGTGTTGAGCGCGTTCGACCGCTCGGACTTGTCGGTGAGCTTGTAGGCCGCGGCGATGTCACCACCAATCAGGTCGCGCAGCTTGGTTTTCGCCGCCGAAAGATCCGCCTGCGGGGCCATCGCCCAAGGCTCCTTGGCCGCCTGTTCGGCGAGATCGATGATCGCGCCGATCACCGACTGGATGCCGCGATGCGCGAACATTACCGCGCCGAGCATGACGTCTTCCGAAAGCTCCTTGGCTTCGGATTCGACCATCATTACCGCGTCGTGCGTGCCAGCAACGACGAGATCGAGATCGCCGGCGGCGACCTGCTCGTCGGTCGGGTTGAGGACATATTCGCCCTCGACATAGCCGACACGCGCCGCCGCGATCGGACCCATGAACGGCACGCCGCTGAGCGTCAGCGCAGCCGAAGCGGCGACCATCGCCAGCACGTCGGGCTCGTTCACGCCGTCATAGGACATGACCTGACAGATGACGTTGATCTCGTTGTAGAAACCCTCGGGGAACAGCGGGCGGATCGGACGATCGATCAGACGGCTAACCAAAGTTTCCTTCTCGGTCGCGCCGCGTTCGCGCTTGAAGAAGCCGCCGGGAATGCGCCCAGCCGACGAATATTTTTCCTGATAGTGAACGGTCAGCGGAAAGAAGTCCTGTCCTTCCTTCACCGAACGCGCGGCGGTCACGGCGCATAGCACCACGGTTTCGCCAAGCGTCGCCATCACGGCGCCGTCGGCCTGCCGCGCAACGCGGCCCGTTTCGAGCTTGAGCGTTTGTCCGCCCCACTCGATTTCGACTGTTTTCATGTTGAACATTTAGTTTCCTTCAGACCCGCGAGCCACATGCTGCGGGGGCCAATAAGGCAGACATCCGGTCTGCGAGCGGTGCGGGCGCTTTGTAGCCCTAGTGCGCCCCGCGGAATTGCGGGACTGGATGTGCTCCTGCGAAAGCAGGAGCCTTATTAACAGGAGTGCGTTTCCAGCCTCCTGGGCTCCTGCTTTCGCAGGAGCACAAACGAATTACTTGCGAAGTCCAAGCTTCGTGATGAGTGCGGTGTAGCGGCCGACGTCTTCGCGCTTCAGATAATCGAGCAGCGTGCGACGCTTGTTGACCAGCATAAGCAAGCCGCGACGGGAATGATTGTCCTTCTTGTGCGTCTTGAAATGCTCGGTGAGGTTGACGATGCGCGTCGTGATGATCGCGACCTGTACTTCGGGTGATCCGGTATCGTTCGCGCCTTGCGCATATTCGGCGATGACTTCGGTTTTACGTTCAGCGGTAATCGTCATTTTTTTCTTTCACGACATCGGGTTACAGATTGAAACCGCGCACGACCCGGATATTTCCGGCGATGGCCTCGACCAGCGCGACGGGCGTTGTGCCGTCGTTAGCCAGATGGAGACCGTCGTGTGCGGCAATCCCGGTCAGGACGCGCCCCTGGCGGAGCGCCGCGGCCTGATCGGCGGTGACGGAAAGAGCCGGGATGTCGTCCAGCCCCGCCGTCAGCGGAAGGCGTATGTCTTCCAGGCGCTGCGCCTTAGCCTTTTCGAAGAGCAAGTCCAGCGAAATCGCCTTTTCGAGCGTGAACGGCCCGGCCTTGGTGCGGCGAAGCATGGTGACGTGGCCGACGGTATTTAGCGCGTAGGCAATGTCGCGGGCGAGGCTGCGGATATAGGTGCCTTTTGAGACATGGGCGGTGAGGGTGATTTCACTAAGTTCGTCATCCCGGCGAAAGCTGGGATCTCTTGCGTGTCGCGTGCACTCGTTGGTCATGGGATCCCAGCTTGCGCTCGGATGAAGGAGGGCGTGGATTGTGACCGTTCGCTTTGCCAATACCATTTCTGCACCCGCCCGCGCCAGATCATACGCACGCTCGCCATCGACCTTCAGCGCCGAATAAGCGGGCGGGACCTGCTCGATCGGTCCGGTGAACATCGGCAGCACCGCTTCGACCTGCGCCAGCGTCGGCCGGACATCGCTCTCGGCGGTCACCTTGCCCTCGAGATCGAGCGTGTCGGTCTCGGCCCCGAAACCGATCGTGAACGCATACGTCTTGTCGCTGTCGAGCATCCGCCCGGCGAGCTTGGTCGCTTCGCCCAAGGCAATCGGCAGCACGCCCGTCGCCAGCGGGTCGAGCGTTCCGCCGTGTCCCACTTTCACCTTGGGATAGCCGCCCTCACGCAACGCCCGTTTGACCGCGCTCACCGCCTGCGTCGAGCCCAGCCCCAGTGGCTTGTCGAGCATGATCCAGCCGTGCAGGGGAATGCCTTCATCAAAAGCTGGCGGAGACGGCGAGATTCGAACTCGCGGTGGCGGTTACCCGCCACGACGGTTTAGCAAACCGTTGGTTTCAGCCACTCACCCACGTCTCCGGACCTGGCGGCGAAGCTCGCGGCTATAGCGGCGGCTCGTGGCGGCATCAACCGCCAAGCGAATTTATGCCGTCCGGCGCGAATTCGACTCGCACTGCCGTGCGGTTCATTGCAGCGACAGCGAAGCGGCGCATAAGCATCGGCGAATTGAGCGTTCAAAAGGGTGAACCGACATGCGCACGAAGATACTCGCCCGCCTTGCCGCTGTTTTCGCGCTTCTCGCGTCGCCGGCGATGGCGCAGATCCGCTCGGTCGACCCGAACGAAGCCGCCGCGCAGTCCGACGTTGCGCCCTTGCCGGGCGAACGCGGATACGCAATACCAGGCACCCCAGCACCCGCGCCCGCGACTCCCACTGGCTCCGACCCTGTTCAGCCGCCTGCCCCCGCGATACCGCCGCCGCCACCGCCCGCCGGATCGGTCGAGGTCGCTGCCGGGGCCTGCGCACCCCGGAACGTCCAGGCTTCGATCGACGCGACCAAACCGCCGACGACCTATCGCCGCGACGACCTGATCGGTGCCGCCGAAGGCGTGTTCGGCAAGGGCGCGGCAGGCCTCGCCGACATCATCTCGAGCATCTTGAAAGAGCAGGGCGAGCCCAACGCCTATATCGCGGGCCGCGAGGCGTCGGGCGCGTTCGTGGTCGGGCTGCGCTACGGTTCGGGGACGATGTGCCACACGGTCGAGGGGCAGCGCGCGGTCTACTGGACCGGGCCCTCGATCGGCTTCGACGTCGGCGGCGACGCGACCAAAGTGTTCACGCTGGTGTACAACCTCAACGACAGCCAGGACCTGTACAGGCGTTATCCGCAAGTCGAGGGCCGCGCCTATTTCGTCGGCGGCTTTTCGGCGACCTATTTGCGCCGTGACAATGTCGTACTGATCCCGGTGCGCCTCGGCGTCGGGGTCAGGCTGGGGGCGAATGTGGGCTGGCTCAAATTCAGCGAAAAGAGCCGCTGGGTACCTTTTTAGGCGCAGCGCGGAAAGCTGCGCGTCGCAGCTATCTCGCGCAAGCCCGGCCGGCGCGGCCATCGCCGCGACCGACGGCTTGGGCTTTGCCCATGCCGCCTTAGGCCAACCGCCATCCGATCGCCTCGCCGGCAAGAAACGGCACCACATCGCCGATCCGCTCGGGCACCTGAACGTCCGCCCGTTCGAGCGTCACCGTCCCCTCGTTGAGCGGCAGCCCGTAAAAATTCGGTCCATGTTCGGACGCGAACTCCTCGAACCGGTCGAGCGCCCCTTCCTCGTCGAACACGGTCGCATACGCCTCGAGCGCAAACGGCGCGTTGAAGATGCCCGCGCAACCGCACGCGGTCTCCTTGGCCGCGCGGACATGCGGTGCGCTGTCGCTGCCGAGGAAGAATTTCGCCGACCCCGATGTCGCGGCCTTGCGCAGCGCGAGACGGTGTACCTCGCGCTTGACGACCGGCAGGCAATAGGCGTGCGGGCGCAACCCGCCGTCGAACATCGCGTTGCGGTTTAGGATCAGGTGCTGCGGCGTGATCGTCGCGCCGACATTGGGGCCGCTCTCCTCGACAAAGGCCACCGCGTCGGCCGTCGTGACATGCTCGAAGACGATCTTCAGCGCCGGGAAGTCGCGCACCAGACCGCTTAGCGTCCGCTCGATGAACACCGCCTCGCGGTCGAAGATATCGACATCGGCATCGGTGACCTCGCCGTGGACGAGCAGCGGCATGCCGATGCGC
This sequence comes from Sphingomonas sp., assembly GCA_965249015.1. Taxonomy (GTDB): domain Bacteria; phylum Pseudomonadota; class Alphaproteobacteria; order Sphingomonadales; family Sphingomonadaceae; genus Sphingomonas_O. The sequence goes on from CBDFLB010000003.1 coordinate 1,347,290, forward strand.
TGCATCGCCTCCAGCGCGGGCGTCAGCGTCGCGACGTCGGTCACGCCATGCGCGGACCCGGTCGTCGCGTGCGCGGGATAGAGCTTGGCGGCAGTAAACACCCCCTCGCCATGCCCGCACGCGATTTCGGCCGCGTCGGCATGATCGGTCAGGTAGCAGGTCATCAGCGGCGTGAAGCCCGGTGCCGCCGCGACGATCCGCTCGCGATAGGCGCGCGCCGCCCCGACCGTGGTCACCGGCGGCGACAGATTGGGCATCACGATCGCGCGCGAAAACTGCCGCGCGGTATAGGGCGCGACTGCGCGCAGCATGTCGCCATCGCGCAAATGGACATGCCAGTCGTCGGGGCGGCGGATGGTGATGCGATCTGTGGACATGACTTTGTGCGCGCCAATCCCTAACGGACAGCCATGGCCAAGACCACCCTCACCGATCGCGCGGTCATCCGCCTCGGCGGCAACGACGTGCGCGGCTTTCTCCAGGGTCTCGTCACAATTGATGTCGCGGGCGACCTGCCGGTATGGGCCGGACTGCTGACGCCGCAGGGCAAGGTCCTGTTCGACTTTATCGTGTGGGCCGATGGCGACGACGTGCTGATCGATTGCGAGGATGTCCGCGCCGAGGCGTTGGTCCGCCGGCTCTCGATCTATCGCCTGCGCCGCGCGATCACGATCGAACGCACCGGGCTTGCCGTGCACTGGGCACCCGTCGGCAACGCGGGAGTCGCCGACCCGCGCGACCCCGCGCTCGGCCGGCGCTGGATTGCACCGCCCGGCGACGCGGCCGACGGCTGGCGCGCGCACCGCCTGTCGTTGGGCGTCACCGAGGGCGTGGCCGAACTCGGCGACGGCACGACGCTGTGGCTCGAGTGCAACGCTCGCGAACAGCGCGGCGTGAGCTTCACCAAGGGCTGCTACGTCGGCCAGGAAAACACCGCGCGCATGCACCACCGTTCGAAGGTCAACCGCCATCTGGCGGTCGTCGCGGCACCGATCAATCCGGGCGATGCGGCGCGCATCTGGTACCCCGATCTCGCGCTCGCGGTGGTGCGCGCGGATCGGTAAAGCTCCCGAATTTCGCGCCGAAGCGCGCGGAACCGCACCAGTGCCGACGGGTTATTCAGACAAGCGGCACGGGCAAGCGAGAGGAGTTTGAACATGACGGACTATAACAAGGATCAGCAGACCGGCGGGCAGACCGGCCAGCAGCAGCAGAGCAATCAGACGCAGGGTGGCCAGCAGCAGAACCAGTCGGATCAGAGCGACGACAAATACGGGCTTTCGAGCGAAGACGACCGCTCCTCGGGCAGCGCTGCAGGCGGCATGAGCAGCGGCGGCACCGGCGGCATGGGCAGCGCAGGCCAGGGCGGCATGGGCAGTTCGGGCCAGGGCGGCATGGGCACCGGCGGACAGGGCAGCACCGCCAGCAGCGACGGCACCGGCGGCTACACGACCGGCGGCGGATCGCAGCAGCAGGGCAGCGATGGTGGCCTGGCGAGCGACGCGATGGGCTCGGGCAGCGGTTCTGACATGATGAACGACGACGAAGACGGCGACGACACCGACATCGCCAAGGTCGGCGACAATATTGGCGTTCTCGGCGGGAAGTAGGCCCACCGGTTCAGGCGCAGGCCATCCGCCGGTCGGGTGGCCTGCCGCGCCGCTATTCGGCGGGAACGGCGCTTGCCGCGCGGCCCGCGCGCATCGCGTCGGTGCGCTCGATCCGGTCCGCCATGTCGGCCCATGCGGCCTTGGCACGCAGGCAGCGGTCGCGGACATTGTCGAGCACGGCGGCGTCGGCTTCGGCCTGCGCCTTGATCATCTGTCCGCGATAGAATTCGAGTGTCGACATGGCAGCGGACTTTCCAGCAATTTGGCCAGCGATATTAAAATGCCGGGCGGGCGAACCCGCCCGGCGATTCGTTTCAGCTTCAGGCAGCCTGAAGATTGACGGCCGAGGTCTTGCCGCGCTTGTCGGTTTCGAGCTCGTAGGTCACGCGCTGGTCCTTATCGAGCGTTCGCATGCCTGCGCGCTCGACCGCCGAGATGTGGACGAACGCATCGCCGCCGCCGCCTTCGGGCGCGATGAAGCCATAGCCCTTGTCGGCGTTGAAGAATTTGACTGTTCCGGTGATCATTTGGGTATCCTTTGCCCAGTGTTTGACGGGCATGCGCCAGAGCGGCTCATCCCGGCGTCGTGAAGCAAGTGTGGGACAAAGGGGCACCCGAAGCGCACCCATATCCGTCGCAGGCGACGTTCAGCCCAAGTGATATAGGGGCAGAGGCCGAGAATAGCAAAGGCGGGGGTGGCCAAGGAAAAAGGTCGCCGGACCCGAAGGCTCGGCAACCTTTGCCGGTGCGGAGGTGGAAACCGCTGTGCTTAAGCCGTCGCTGGCACTCCGGCCTTGCTCCGCCGCAGTCCCATCCCGACCAAACCAAATCCCGCGATCATCGAAAGCCAGGTCGACGGCTCGGGCACCTGCGCCGTGATGTTCGTCACGGTTACCTTTGAGAAATAGACGTCGAGGCCGTTCTTGCCGTTGGGGTTGTTCAACGTGAAATTCGACGAGTCGGCCCAAGCGGTGACGAGATTGCCGTCGTAAAAATCAAGCGAGATATAGTCGCCGCATTCATTGCCGTCGTTCCCGATCGTCGCGGCGAGGCAGCTTGTCACGCCATCGCTGATCTTGAAGTTCGAAGCCCAGGTGAAGCCGCCGTCAAAGCTGATCGTCCCCCATAACTCCACGGTGTTGTTGAGCGCCGAGTTGCGCGCGTCATACCAGACCGACGCGAGCCAACCCGTCTTCTGATCGACTGCAAGACGGCCAAAGAATTGCGACGTCGTGCTTACGTCGTCGTTCAGTTTCAGCTCATTCGAGAACGTGGCACCGTTGTCGGTCGACCGGCGGAACACAATGTTCGTGTCGTTCGTCGTCGTGTTCGCCGCCTGCGTATACAGCATGTAGAGGCTACCGTTGTAGACACCGCCCGAAAAATCATAATCGAGGTCGACTTGGGCGTCGATCGTGCGGCTGGGCTGCGGCGTGATCGGGCGGAACCCGCCGACGTTGGTCGTGACGGTGCTCTGCGCAACATAGCCGCCGGGGCCGGTACCGTCGGCGTCATAGCGGATGGTCATGCTGGCTGGGCCGACGCCGCCGGCCGGGCTTATCGAGGTAAACGCTGTCCGCCCGCCCGGGCCTACCGCGGTGTTGCCGAAATTGCCCGTGCCGAGCCCTGCGGTTTGCGTCGTGAACGCGCTCGCCGCGCCCAGCCCGGTCGAGGTGCCGCTGATGACGCGGTTGCCCGAGCCGAAGCTGTCACGGATATAAATGCTGTCGGTACCCGCGACTGCGCCCGGTCCGATCGCCAGTTCGGGATGATCCGAACTGCCGGCGATGTTGGCGATCACCGAATAGCTGGCACCACCGTCGGTGCTGCGCGCGATGGCGGTGTTGAAACTGGCGGAACCCGCCAGGTACGAGACATACATGTTGCCAAAGCGGTCGGCACCCATCCATGTATCACAGCAGGCGGTCGGGTTGAACGAACTCGCGGTCCAGGTCGCACCGCCATTGCTGCTGTACGACAGGAACAGGTCGGATCCCGGCCCCAGGTTGTTGGCACCGATCGTGATCAGATTGGTGTTCACGCGGTTGATCGCGATCGACGTTTCGGACTGGTTTCCGAGCAACTTGCTGACGTTGACGTTCGCGCCGACCGTGATGACCTGTGCGGCCTGCGCCGCTGGAATGCATGCGACGATCGCGAGGGCCGTTAGCGCGCCTCGCGCGCTGGTGGTCAGCAGGCTGGTTCGAACCGCAGAAGTCGCCGTCAAAAATTTGCGCATGATCTGTTTCCCCTGTCAAAAAAGCAGCGACGAAATCTGTCGCCGAAAAATGCAAAAACGCGCCGTTTCCTGTTTCGAAAACTCGACACCGACCATGCGACCGAAACGGATCATCTTATAGACGAGGCGACGAAGCAAGATTTTATTAAGTATATTTATTCGCGAACTCTGTCCCGGAATCGAACGGTTGACGATCGACACCCACCCCCTGACTTGGCCCGCGGCAGCCGCCGGGGTTACGCCTGAACCGGCATACCCGTTTTGCGCACCCGCCGCAGCCCCGCGCCGACGATGCCGAACCCGACGGTCATCGACAGCCAGGTCGACGGCTCGGGCACCGCCGCGATCGCCTGCGGGATCAGGCCCGGCAGGTCGGCGTCGGTGAAGCCGAAGACGTAGAACTGGTTCGTGCCTGCGTTCGCGACGTCGAAGTCGTTGTCGTTGGCAATGAACAGGGTGTGGAGTTTGTTGCCCTGCGCGTCGACCACGTCCTGGCCGAACGCGATGCCTTCGATCTTGGCCGGAATCTGGTTCGCTGGAATGCCGAACGCGACGAGCTTGCTGACGAGGTCGAGGAACGGCGCCGCCGACTTGGTCGCGACGGTGACGTTGCCCAGCGCATTGCCGGCGATGTTGGTGATGTCGGTCGCGCCGGCGATGTCGATGACGTACATCTTCTTGATAACGGCGTTCGAATTGTCGCCAAGCCCCTTGCCGTCGCGTTCGTCGATCAGGAAGTGCGTCGCGTCGATCGCGACGATCTCGCTGACGCCGGTGCCGTCGGTCAGCTTCATGCCGACTTCCTTCGTCGCGCCGGTTGCGATGTCGATCGTGACGATGCGCAGGAATTTGGCCGGGTCGCCGATCAGCGGCGCCTGCATGACCCCGACCAGCGTCTTGCCGTCGGGCGTGATGGCAAGACCCTCCATCCCCTTGTTCGCGGTGCGGCCGAACGCGTTGCCGCTGATTTCGGTATCGCCGACCGGCGACAGGTTGGTCACGTACAGGTTGGCGGGCAGATCATAGGTCCGCACCAGCGCGCCCGTCGCCTTGTCGAATGCACGTACATAGGGGCCGTATTCGTCGGACACGAACACCGTCTTGCCGTCGTTCGACATGCGGATCGCTTCGGGATCGAAGCGGGCGTTGAGCGCGTTCCCCGAATTGCCCGCGCCGTAATTGTCCGAGCGGCCGGTGAAGTAGTTCTTGCCCGCGCTGTTGACCCAGCTGCCGGCCTTCAGCGGCGCACCGGTGATGTCGTTGCCGAGCCCCGCGCCGCTGCCGTACGTCAGCGTCGTCGGGCTGTAGAGCAATGTGGTCGCGGTCAGCGTCGGGTTGAGCGTGAACGCAAGCGGACCGCCCGACGCGGCGACCAGATTGAGGTTCAGCGTCTGGAACCGGCTGATGTACGACGTCGTGTTGTCGATCGCGCTGTTATAGCTGAGTGCGTTCGGCCCGCGGTCGGGCGTCGCCAGGAACGTCGTACCGCCGGCATAGGCGAGGCTTGATCCCATCCCGCCGAGCACGTTCTGCGTCAGGCCGTTCTCGAGCTTGTAGCTCAACCCCGAAAGATCGGTACTGCCGTTCAGCGACCCGACCGCGATCAGCGTGACGGCGGCGGATGCCGGCATGGTGGCGGCACTGGCGATGGCAAGTGTGAAGGCGGCGATACGGCGCATATGATTTCCCCCGGGTCAGTCGAAGCCCGGACGGCTAGGCGCGTGTTGTGACGGTTTCGTTAAGGATTTACGCGATCTTAACGATTTGGTGGATGACCCGCCCAGGTACAAATGAAAAAGGTTGCCGGACCCAGAAGGCCCGGCAACCCCTAACATGGTCAGCGGCCGGAGACGAATCTCAAGCCCGGGAGACCATGGCGACCTTTAGCCGCGCAGCTCCCGAACGAAATTACCCGTGCCACTTGCTGAACCATGAGACATCGGATCACCTCCTTTCGCTAAATGAAGACAACGTGCCCTGCGTTGGACACAGTGCACACATGAGTCATTCGCGAAGCACGATCAAGACTTGTGGAAAAAATATTTTGCCGTCATGATTCAGGGTTCGGGCTATCCGCGGCAATCCTCGACGACGCGCGCGAATTCGGGCTGGATCGGTACGATCAGGTCGGGTGCCCCTACAAGCCCGATCAGGATCCGCCCGCGGCTGAACGCCATCGCATCGAGCTGGCGATCGTTTGCGGCAACCTCGGCTGCGACATAGGGCGGCTGCGACCCGACGGGTGCCGCGTCATAGGCTTTCGCGCTTTCGGTCGACCGTAATGTCATCCGCGCCGGCGCGTTGCCCGGAACCGACATGAAAATGCGCGCGCCCGCCGTTTCGCAGCGGATCGTCAGCAGCGCGTTGCGTCCCGCCGCCCCGAAGCGCGCGATGCTTCCCCGTGCGTCGCGCACATACGTCCACACGCCCGAAGCCGGCATCCGGTCGGCCCAATTCGCGGCTGGTGAAGGCGGCGGTGGCGCAGGCCGGAGCGGCGGCTGCGCCGGGCGCGGCGGCGGCGGTTCCGGGGGCTTCACGCAAGCGACGACGGCGAGCGAGAGCAGCAGGGCAAGAGTGTATCTGAACATCGGGCCAACGTACCGGCCGGACGGCATCGATGACAACCCGCAACGGGTCAGGCCGCGCACCAGCTGCGCCGCGAACCCGTCCAGCGCCGGGCGAGCCCTTCGGCGACCAGCATGTCGCCGAGCGACACGCCACCGCGCAGGACCACGCGCAGCTTGCGACCGTAGCGGTCCTCGTCGCGGTCGATCGCGGCGAGCTCGACCGGCCCGGCGTTAAGCAATTCCCTTAGGCGATCGGTCGCGCGATTGCCGAGCCGCGCCTCGTCGGCGCACCGCGACGGGTGCGTTTCGGGCGTGTCGATGTCGGCGATGCGGATCTTCTCCCCGTCCATCCAGAAGGTATCGCCGTCGACGACGCAATTCGTGCCGCCGCCTGTGTAGCAACTGCCGAAACTGCGCGCGGCGTAGGCCTCGGCGGCGTCGGGAACGTCGATCGCCGCGGTCGGCACGACGCTTGCGACCAGACCCAGCGCCACACCGCCAAAGATCATCAGCAGCAACGCCTGCGCACGGTCGGATCCGCCCCGCGCCCTTTGCCATACCGGGTCCGCCGGATGCCGCCAGTGGGTGCGCGGAAACTCGTCGAGCGAGCGAAGCCGCCGCGCCGCATCGGGCTTTCTCAACAGGTCGCGAATATCGGCCATCCGTTGACGCTAGCGGCAAGCGATCACCAAGCGATTAACCGACCGCTCCGATCCGGCGGGTAACCGCACGACAATTTGCTCCATTTTGCCGCATCGCGCATAGCCGCCGCCATGGTCATCGACACCCGCCGCCTCAGATCGATCGTTGCCGGGTCGGCGGGCAATTTGGTCGAATGGTACGACTGGTTCGCGTACGCGACATTCAGCATCTATTTCGCGCCGCTGTTCTTTCCCAAGGGCGACCTGACCGCGCAGCTTTTGAACACCGCCGCGATCTTTGCCGCCGGGTTCCTGATGCGCCCGATCGGCGCGTGGGCGATGGGCATCTACGGCGACAGGCACGGGCGCAAGGCCGGCCTCACGCTGTCGGTCAGCATGATGGCGGCGGGCTCGCTGTTGATCGCCTTCGCGCCGACCTATGCGCAGGCGGGCGTGGCGGCGCCGATCGTCCTCGTCGTCGCGCGGATGATCCAGGGGTTGTCTGTCGGCGGCGAATATGGGTCGAGCGCGACGTACCTGTCGGAAATGGCCCCCGCCGACCGGCGCGGCTTCTGGTCGAGCTTTCAATATGCGACGCTCTCGGGCGGGCAGTTGCTCGCGATCCTGACCGCGCTCGTGCTTCAGGCGGCGCTGAGCGAGGCGCAGCTGGGGACGTGGGGTTGGCGCATTCCGTTCGTGATCGGCGCGGCGCTGGCGGTGTGCGTGTACCTCATGCGGCGGCGGATGGCGGAGACCCGATCCTTCGCGGGCATCGACCAGAGACGCGAACATTCGTCGCTGCGCATCCTGTGGCGCGACCACCGCAAGGCGTGCATTCTTGTGGCGATGATGTCGGGCGGCGGCGGCCTCGCGAGCTATGCGTTCACGACCTACATGCTCAAATATCTGATCAACACGGCGGGGTTTGCCAAAGACACCGCGACGCTCATCATCGCCGCCGCGCTCGTCTGGTCGTTCGTGCTTCAGCCGATCGCGGGAATGCTCGCCGACAAATTCGGGCGCAAGCCGTTGCTGTTCATTTCAGGCGTCGGCGTGGCGCTGGTCGCGGTGCCGATCTACACGATGTTGGGGACGACGACCTCGCCGTGGGTCGCGCTCGGCTTGGTGCTGATCCCGATCACGCTCCACGGCGGCTACACCGCGAACAACGCGATGGTGAAGGCCGAACTCTTCCCCGCCCACGTCCGCGCGCTGGGGGTGGCGTTCCCCTATGCGGTGGGAAACACACTGCTGGCGGGAACGCTCGAATATGTCGCGCTGTGGTTCAAGAGCGCGGGGCAGGAGAGCGGCTTCTTCTGGTATGTCGCGGTCATGGTCGGGATGACCGTCGTCGCCTATCTGATGCTGCCCGAGACGAAAACGGCGGGTTTGATACGGGAGGATTAGGCGGCTGCGTAGATCGCGGGACGGTAACGGGGTTCGGGAATGTCAGAGCCCTTTTCGCGCGCAACCTCGAGCCAGCCCGAGATTGCATCATGAACATTCGCCAATGCCTGCGCGCGCGTGTCGCCATGCGCCGAGCACGGATACAGGTCAGGCGCGTCGGCAATCCAGCACGCGTCCTCGTCCGACCAGAACAGATTGATATGATAATGCGGCTCGTTCATGCCTCCATATGTAGGTCATACCGGTCGATCAGTGCAAGAAGCTCACGAACCTGATAGCGTTTTGCGTCCTTGCCCTCGGGTTGCACGGGAAAGGCGCGCGGCACTTTCGGGTGCGTATACTGACGGTGGCTGCCCGTCGTCCGTGCATGGGTGAATCCGTAGGCTTTCAGCAGCTTCTCGAAATCGCGAAACGGAATCGGTTTGCGATACGCGTCGCGGAGAAGGGATTGGAGTTTCTGGCGCTGGGTCATGCGCTGCTTTTCTGAAGCTGATCTAGTTTATGCCAATCCGTGTCACTCGGACGCTTTACCTGCCAAAACCTCCAACCGTTGATGTTTGTACCGCTGATTGCCCGAGCGGCAGCCGAGGGACTGGTATGGCGACGTCCAAGCTGATCTACCCACTCGCCATTTTCGATTTTGGCTTGATGCAACTTGCCTTTGTAAATTGCCCGTAACAGCGTTCCATCAGGCAAGAAGACACCTTTTAACGCCAAGCCACTATTCATCGTTAGTGTGGGTGCGCTAGCAATCGGCGGTTCCCCCGAGACCGAGGAGGCCTCAAGGCGATGCACCACATTGTCGCCCAATCCTAACAGTTTTCGCAGCACGTTATTGTAAGTGTGACCCTCGTGCGTTCTCAACGCGGTCAACGCTTTGAAAACATCAAAGTCCACCTCGATCTGCATAGCCGTCCTTTCGCGCGATAGCACTAATAGTGCGGGACGCACTTGACGTCAATGCGTTTTCACCGCCCCTTCCACTTCCGCTGCGTCTTGCCGAACCGGTCCTTCCTAGTCCCCGGCTTGCCCTCATTGCTCCGCCCCATGATCGGGGCTGCTGACACCGCAACCCCCGGCAACCCCAATTCCTCGGCCTCCAGCGAGCGGATTTCGTCGCGCAGCCGCCCGGCTTCCTCGAACTCGAGATCGCCCGCGGCTTTGCGCATGCGTTTTTCGAGGTCTTCGATGTAGCCGCGCAGATTGTGGCCGACCATGTGCGGGCGATCTTCGTCGATCGGCACCGTCACCTGATCGCGGCTCGACAAATGGCTGATGACGTCGGCGATGTTGCGCTTGATCGTCGCCGGGGTGATGCCGTTCGCGGCATTATATTCGAGCTGTTTTTCGCGCCGCCGGTCGGTTTCGCGCATCGCGCGTTCCATGCTGCCCGTCACGCGGTCGGCGTAGAGGATGACCCGCCCGTCGACGTTGCGCGCCGCCCGGCCGATGGTCTGGATCAGCGAGGTTTCGCTGCGCAGGAACCCCTCTTTGTCGGCGTCAAGGATCGCGACCAGCCCGCATTCGGGAATGTCCAACCCTTCGCGCAACAGGTTAATGCCGATCAGCACGTCGTAAACACCGAGCCGCAGGTCGCGGATCAGCTCGATGCGCTCGAGCGTCTCGACGTCCGAATGCATATACCGCACCTTGATCCCCGCCTCGTGGAGATATTCGGTCAGGTCCTCGGCCATACGCTTGGTCAGCGTCGTGACGAGCGTGCGATAACCCTGCGCAGTCACCTTGCGGATTTCGTTGATGACGTCGTCGACCTGATCCTCGACCGGCTTGATCTCGACCGGCGGGTCGATGAGGCCCGTCGGGCGGATGACCTGTTCGGCAAACACGCCGCCGGTCTGCTCCATTTCCCACGGGCCGGGGGTGGCCGAGACGCAGACCGTTTGCGGCCGCATCGCATCCCATTCGTTGAAACGCAGCGGGCGGTTGTCGATCGCGCTCGGCAGGCGAAAGCCATATTCGGCGAGCGTCAGCTTGCGCCGGTGGTCGCCCCTCGACATGCCGTTGACCTGCCCGATGGTGACATGGCTTTCGTCGACGAACAGGAGTGCATTTTCGGGGAGATATTCGAACAGCGTCGGCGGCGGCTCGCCGGGGAGGCGACCGGTGAGAAAGCGTGAGTAATTCTCGATCCCCGCGCAGCTGCCCGTCGCGGCGATCATCTCGAGGTCGAAATTGGTGCGCTGTTCGAGGCGTTGGGCCTCGAGAAGCTTTCCTTCGCCGACAAGTTCCTTCAGCCGCTCCGAAAGCTCGTGCTTGATCGCCTCCATCGCCTGCTTCATCGTCGGGCCGGGCGTGACGTAATGCGAATTTGCGAACACGCGGACATAATCGAGGTTCGCCGCCTTCTTCCCCGTCAGCGGATCGAATTCGACGATGCTCTCGATCTCGTCGCCAAAGAATGAAATCCGCCACGCCGCATCCTCGAGGTGGCTCGGGAATATCTCGAGGTTGCCGCCGCGCACGCGGAAATTGCCGCGCTGGAACGCCGCGTCGTTGCGCTTGTACTGCAGCGCGACGAGCTTCCGGACGATCTCCGACTGGTCGGCGGCCGCGCCCTTTTTCAAGTCGAAGATCATCGCCGAATAGGTCTCGACCGAGCCGATGCCGTAAAGGCACGACACCGACGCGACGATGATCACGTCGTCGCGTTCGAGCAGCGAGCGTGTCGCCGAATGCCGCATCCGGTCGATCGATTCGTTGGTCGACGACTCCTTCTCGATATAGGTGTCCGACCGCGCGACATAGGCTTCGGGCTGGTAATAGTCGTAATAGGAAACGAAATATTCGACGGCATTGTCGGGAAAGAACGACTTCATCTCGCCGTAGAGCTGCGCCGCCAAAATCTTGTTGGGCGCAAGGATCAGCGCGGGGCGCTGCAACTCCTCGATCACCCGCGCCATCGTGAAGGTCTTGCCCGAACCCGTCACGCCGAGCAGCACCTGGTTGCGCTCACCGGTCAGCGCGGTTTCGACGAGCTCGGCGATCGCCGTCGGCTGGTCGCCCGCTGCCTCGTAGTCCGATACGACCTTGAAGCGCTTGCCGCCTTCGGACTTTACCGGCCGCGACGGCCGGTGCGGCACGAAGTCGGGAGTGGTTTCGGGCTCGTCGAGCGACGTTCGGATTTGAATTGCCATAAGCGCACGATATGGTGCCTCGAAAGCACGGGCGCAACGAACCATCCTCGGGCTTGGGAGAGCTTCCATGAAACGACTTGCGATCATCGTCCCGCTCGCGCTTGCCGCGTGCAATTCGTCGCCCACCGTCACCGCGACCAACGCCTCGACTGCGGAAATCGCCAAGAAGATGGACGCCGCCGGCATGGGCGACCAGTTCGTCTCCCCTGGCCACTGGGAAATGAAGATGACGGTCGCCGAAATGACCATCCCGGGCATGCCAGCGAAGATGGCCGAGCAGATGAAGGCGCACATGGGCATGGGCAAGACGATCGCATCCTGCCTGACGCCCGAGGAGGCCAAGCGTCCGAAAGGCGAATTCTTCAACAAGGGCAACGGCGATTGCCGTTATGACCGCTTCAGCATGGGCGCCGGAAAGATCGACGCGCTGATGCAGTGCACCGGCGGCGGCGGCAAGCGGACGATGACGATGACCGGCACGTATGGCCCCGATGCGTATCACATGGCGGTCGCCTCGACGGGAACCGCGGGTGCCGACAACCCGATGGCGGGCATGTCGATGAAGATGGAAATGGACGCCAGGCGCACCGGCGAATGCACCGGCAAGGAGAACGGATGATGATCGGTTATGCAACGCTCGGCACCAACGACTTGGCGAAGGCGCGCGCTTTTTACGACAGCCTGCTCGGGCTGGTCGGCGCGGCGCGGATGATGGAATTCGGCGACGACATGGGCGGCCTCACGATGTGGGGCGCGGGGTGGGACAAGCCGGCGCTCGCGGTCACCCGTCCCTATGACAAAGGCGCGGCGACGCCGGGCAACGGCACGATGATCGCGCTGGTTGTCGAGGAACGCGCGCAGGTCGACGCGCTGCACGCCAAGGCATTGGAGTTGGGCGGAAGCTGTGAAGGTCCACCGGGCCTGCGCGGCGACGAAGGGCCGCAGGCGTTCTATGGTGCCTATTTCCGCGATCTCGACGGCAACAAGCTCGCCGCGTTCCGCACCGGACCTGCATCGTGAAGATTCCCGTGCTCCTGATTCCACTTCTGCTCGCGGCCCCGCCGGCGCTGGCGGAGCCCGACTATGCGCCCGCGATCCGTGCCGATTACGATGCGTCGCTCGGCACGCTGTTCGACTATTTCCACCGCAATCCCGAATTGTCGTTCCGCGAATTCAACACCGCTGCGCGCATGGCAAAGGAATTGCGCGCGATCCCCGGCATCGTCGTCACCGAAAAGGTCGGGCAGACCGGCGTCGTCGGCGTGATGAAGAACGGCACCGGCCCCACCGTGCTCGTCCGCGCCGACATGGACGGCCTGCCGGTCGAGGAGAAATCGGGGCTCAGCTATGCCTCGCACGCGCGCCAGGTCGGCGTCGACGGCGTCGACAATCCGGTCATGCACGCCTGCGGTCACGACACGCACATCACCGCGATGGTCGCGACGGCAAAGCGCCTCGCGGCGATGCGCGATCGCTGGGCGGGAACGGTGCTGTTCATCGTCCAGCCGGCGGAAGAACGCGTCGGTGGAGCAGCAGCGATGCTCAAGGACGGGCTCTACACGCGCTTCCCGAAACCCGATTACGCACTCGCCTTCCACGTCGCGTCGCAACTTCCCAGCGGCAAGGTCTCGGCGTCGGAGGACACGCAATATTCGGCGAGCGACGCGCTCGACATCACCGTGCGCGGCGTCGGCACGCATGGCGCCGCGCCACAGCTCGGCAAGGATCCGGTCTATATCGCGTCGCAACTCGTCGTTGCGCTGCAGGCCATCATTTCCCGTGAAAAAGGGCCGCTTTCTCCCGGAATCATCACTGTCGGGTCGTTCCACGCCGGCACCAAGCACAATATCATCTCCGATCATGCCGATCTGCAGGTGACGGTGCGCTCGAACGACCTTGCAACGCGCGACTTGCTGCTCGCCGCGATCGAACGCACGGCAAAGGGGATCGCGGCGGCAAACGGCGCGCCCGAACCTGTCGTCAAGCTGTCCGAATCGACGCCCGTCACCCGCAAAGATCCTGCGCTCGCGCGACGCATCAACGCGGCATTCCTGCGCGATCTCGGGCCCGCAGCGATCCAGCCGTGGGAGCAAAAGGACATGGGCGCCGAAGACTTCTCCTACTTCGTCGCGCCCGAACACAAGGTCCCCGGCTTCTACTTCGCGGTCGGCGGCACCCCGCAAGCGGCGTTCGACGCAGCAAAGGCTGGCGGACCGCCCGTCGCGGGCCACCATTCGGCGCTGTTCAAGATCGATCCCAAAGCAAGCATCGTGACCGGCGCGACGGCGATGACGGCCGCCGTGATGGAGCTGCTGGGGAAGCGATAAAAACGTTCGTCATTGCGAGCGCAGCGAAGCAATCCAGCATCGTGATCGGGATTGCTTGACCTTCGGTCGCGTTCGGCTCTCTGCGCGCGCAATGGCCAGCGCAGTGCGTCGGGATACTATGCGGTCGCTTCGGCCAGCCGCACGATTTGGGCGCGAAGGTCTGCCGGCGTATCGCCCGCGTGCACTTCGATATAGCCGATCCCGGCACGACGCAGCGCCTCTTTCTTCACCGCGTCGCGCGCCGCCGCGCTGCCCTGATGGTGGCCGCTGCCTTGAAACTCGACCGCATGGAGAGGATTGAACGCGCTGTCGACGATCAGCATGTCGACGCGCTTGGAATTGATCGCGGCGAACGCGTCCTTGTCGGGCGACCAGAGTATCTCGCCCAGGCAAACCTGCGCCATGATGCGCCACTGCGGCGCGACCTCGGCAATGGCGCGCTCGGTCGCCGACATCACGCGCCTTTCACCGTTGTTGAGCAGTTGCCGCGCCTTGAAATGGGCGCGCATGACATGGCCGAGCTGATCGGTCGCAAGCGGTTTTGACATGGAATCGGGTGCCGGTGTCTCCGTGGCCGAGCGCCAGCGCGCGGCGTTGCGACCGCGCCATGCGGCACGGCGCTGCTTTGCCACCAGCTGCTCGATCGCCATCCCGATCAGGCTGCCGAGGAACAGGATGAAGATCAGCGACAGCGGCTTGTCGGCAAGGGCGAGCAATTCGGGCGGCATTGTTGTCTTGCCTAACGCAAAGTCCATGCCGATCGGTTAATGCGATCGGGTTCGCCCCTGTTGGAAATCTCCTACAGCCAGATCGCCTGTTTCGGCAGCTTCGCGCCTTTCCTTGTACTAACTTTCGACTAACTTTTGAAGCGTGACGGGCGCTAGCCGGGGCGCGCGCCCGCCGCTAAGGAGGCGCACATGCCCGCCACCCCGCGCCCCCGCGCCATTGCCAACTGGCTGCTCTTCGTCGCTGCACTCGTCTTCCTGATGGTCGTTGTCGGCGGGATCACGCGGCTCACCGAATCGGGGCTGTCGATCACCGAATGGAAGCCAATTTCGGGAGCCGTCCCGCCCTTGACCGACGCCGCCTGGGCCGCGGCATTCGACGCCTACAAGCGCGTGCCGCAATATGCCGCGATCCACGGCAGCATGACGATGGGCGACTTCAAGTTCATCTTCTTCTGGGAATGGGTCCACCGCCTTCTCGGCCGCCTGATCGGCCTCGCCTTCGCGCTGCCGCTGCTGTGGTTCTGGCTGAAGGGGGCGGTCCCGGCGGGGTACAAGCCGCGCCTGCTCGCGCTCCTCGCGCTCGGTGCGGCGCAGGGCGCAATCGGCTGGTGGATGGTCACATCGGGGCTGTGGCAGGGGGTCGCGGTCAGCCATTACCGGCTCGCCGTCCACCTCCTCCTCGCGCTCACCATCCTCGCCGCGCTCGTCTGGACCGCGCTCGACCTGCGGTCCGGGCGACGTGCGCGACTGACGGGGCTTGCCGTGGCGACAGGCCTGATCCTCTACATCCAGCTGCTTTACGGCGCGTGGGTCGCGGGTATGCGTGCGGGCAAGGTCACGCAGAGCTGGCCGCTGATGAGCGACCGCTTCCTGCCGACCGGGATCGACTGGTCGCGCGGCATGCTGAGCGCCCTCACCAGCGACCCCTATCTCGTCCATTTCATCCACCGCTGGTGGGCGTGGGTTGCGGTCGCGGCGCTGGTCGTCATGGCGCGTGCAGCGAAGCGGGCAGGCGACGTCCGCGCGTCGCGCGCGATCCATTCGGCATTCGGGCTGCAGGTCATCCTCGGCATCGCGACGGTGATGACCGGCGTCAACATCGCGCTCG
This sequence comes from Sphingomonas sp., assembly GCA_965249015.1. Taxonomy (GTDB): domain Bacteria; phylum Pseudomonadota; class Alphaproteobacteria; order Sphingomonadales; family Sphingomonadaceae; genus Sphingomonas_O. The sequence continues at coordinate 1,363,072 of CBDFLB010000003.1, forward strand.
CGGTCGCGCATCAGGCGGTCGGCGCGCTGCTCGTCGCCAGCACCGCATGGGGCGCGCACAGTATCGGCAGGAGACCAGTGCAATGACGACGCAGACACCCATCCCGAGCGGCTTTGGCATGCGCTCGACCGCTGCCGAGGTGGTTGCCGGCATCGACCTGACCGGCACGACCGCGCTCGTCACCGGCGGCTATTCGGGGCTCGGCACCGAGACGGTGCGTGCGCTCGCCGGGGCGGCCGCGCACGTCATTGTCGGCGCGCGGCGGCCCGGCGTGGCGGCAGCCGATCTGGCCGGGATCGAGGGGGTGACGATCCTGACGCTCGACCTGTCGGACCCGGCTTCCATCGATGCGTTCGCCGCCGAGGTCGCGGGCGTGACCTCCGCGCTCGACATGCTGATCAACAACGCCGCGATCATGGCCTGTCCACTCGCGCGTGACGCGCGCGGCTACGAAAGCCAGTTCGCAACCAATCATCTCGGCCATTTTCAGCTGACCGCACGGCTGTGGCCGCTGCTGACGGCGGCGGCACCCGGTGCGCGCGTCGTCGCGCTGTCGTCGATCGGCCATGCACGGGGCGGTCTCGACCTGACCGACGTGAACTTCGAGCGGCGCGCCTATGACAAATGGACAGCGTACGGCCAGGCAAAGTCGGCCAACGCGCTGTTCGCGCTGCATCTCGACCGGATCGGGGACGCGCACGGCGTCCGCGCGTTTTCGGTGCATCCGGGCGGGATCAAGACGCCGCTGCAGCGCCACCTGACGATGGAAGAGCAGGTGGCGATGGGATGGTTCAAGCCCGACGGAAGCCTGATCGACATCTTCAAAACGCCCGAACAGGGTGCCGCGACCAGCGTCTGGTGCGCGACGTCGCCGATGCTCGACGGCCGGGGCGGCGTCTACTGCGAGGACTGCGACATCGCACCGATGTGGCACGAGGGGCTGTCGCCCTATGCCGGCGCTCGGCCGCACATCACCGACGCCGGCCTTGCGGCACGGCTGTGGACCCTATCGGAAGCGATGACCGGCGTTACCTTCGCGTAAAGGTGCGTTGCAGCACGGACAATTGCGATTGCAGTCAAAGCGTTTGTCGGGTCGTGATCTGCATTTCATATTGCAACGCACAACAGAAACGCGAGGCCTGAACGGCAAACACCTTGTCAGAGGAACGCCCGCCATGTTTGAAACCGTTTCAACGCTGATCCTGTCGATGACGCTCGTTGCCCCCGCGTTTGCCGAAAGCTTCGTCCACGATGGCACGACGTATAATTTTTCAGTCGAGCGACGCGGCGAAGTCCGGCTGATCACTGGCGAAGACTCGAAGCACCGTCGATTTGTCCTGCGCGCCTCGGCAACCTGGGTCGACGGCACCGTGGACGGTCAGCCGGTTTCGTTTTCGACCCTCGACGTCGTCCGCGCCGAGCCCAAGGTCACGGTGACCGAAGTCGCTGCGCGCAACTGATTTCCCAGTATCTCCCGACGGGTATCGGGATACCCGTCGGGAGATACGCGCTTTACTTGACTTTTTGCCAAGTGTTGCGCATTGGCCGTCCATCGACGCCGCTCCGCATCCGGGGCGGCGCGTTTCGTTATAGAGGTCCGCGCCCGTGAAGGCACTCATGAAAACCACCAAGGCGGCCAAGCCGTTCGACGTGGAAAAGAAATGGCATCTGATCGATGCCGACGGCCTGGTCGTTGGCCGCGTCGCCACGATCGTCGCCAATATCCTGCGCGGCAAGCACAAGCCGAGCTACACCCCGCACGTCGATTGCGGCGACAATGTCATCATCATCAACGCCGAAAAGGTGCGCTTCACCGGCAAGAAGATGACCGACAAGGTCTATTACAAGCACACCGGTCACCCCGGCGGCATCAAGGGAACGACGCCTGCGAAGATCCTCGACGGCAAGTTCCCCGAGCGCGTCCTTGAAAAAGCGGTCGAGCGAATGATCCCGCGCGGGCCGCTGGGGCGTGACCAGATGCGCGCCCTGCGCATCTACAAGGGTGGCGAGCATCCGCACACCGGGCAGACGCCCGAAATCCTCGATATCGCGAGCATGAATCGCAAGAACAAGGTTGGCGCATGATGGCCGAAAATCCCGAAACCTCCGGCGCTCCTGTTTCCGATACGCGCCAGTCACTTGCCGATCTCGGCGCGCTGACCGGCGCGCCCGTCGTCGTCGCCGCCGAGGCACCCGCTGCACCGCCGTCGGAGAGCGAAGATTATGTCGCCGCGCCCGTCTCGAACGAGCCGGTTCGCGAGGCGATGCCGCTGCGCGACGCGATCATCGATGCGCAGGGCCGCGCCTATGCAACCGGACGCCGCAAGGATGCCGTTGCCCGAGTGTGGATCAAGCCGGGCAGCGGCAAGATCGTCGTCAACGGCCGCGATCAGGAAGTCTATTTCGCACGTCCCACGCTGCGGCTGGTCATCAGCCAGGCGTTCGAGGTTGCCGATCGCGTCGGCGGTTACGACGTCGTCTGCACGGTGAAGGGCGGCGGGCTTTCGGGACAGGCAGGCGCGGTACGTCACGGCATCTCGCAGGCTTTGACCCGTTTCGAACCGGTGCTGCGCGCACCGGTCAAGGCCGCGGGCTTTCTGACGCGCGACAGCCGCGCGGTCGAGCGCAAGAAGTACGGCAAGGCAAAGGCGCGCAAGAGCTTCCAGTTCTCGAAGCGCTGATCCAGTCTTCGCATTCCAATGATCGGGCGGCTTCTTGAACGGAAGTCGCCCTTTTTCATGCCTGTCGTTGACTTGGTTCGAACGGTCAGTCAGTCTGCATGCAAATCACAGGTCGCGAGTCTTTCCGAGTCCCTTCTGCTTGTTAGCGAGGAGAGCGATATGGTTACGCTTGCGCAGTATAAAGCGCTCTACCCGAGTGCGATTGCCGGTCATGTCGACGCGCTGGCCGCGCAGTCGGGGCGTATTTTCGACGAATTCGGCATTTCGCAACTCCCCAACCGGCTGCATTTCTTTCTTGCCCAGATCGGCCATGAGTCCGGCGGACTGTCGGTGGTTGAGGAAAACCTGAATTACAGCGCGCAGCGGCTGACGGTCGTATTCCCCAACCGCTTCCCGACGCTCGCCAGCGCACAGGCCGTCGCGGGCAGCAAGGAGCGCGTCGGCAACAGCATCTACGCCAACCGGATGGGCAATGGCGACGCGGCGAGCGGTGACGGCTTTCGGTATCGCGGACGCGGCTATATTCAGCTTACCGGCAAGAACAATTATCGTGCGGTCGGCGCGCAGGCGGGGCTCGACCTCGTAGGCGATCCCGATCTTGCGTTTTCGACGAGCGAAGCATTGCGCGTCGCCTGCGGCTTCTGGTCGCTGAACAATCTGAACGCGGTCTGCGACGGGGGCGATTTCACCTTGCTGACCAAGCGCATCAACGGCGGCACGGTCGGCCTGCCCGACCGGCTCGCGTGGCTCGACAAGGTCCGGCGCACGTTGTCCGCCCCGCCGAGCCGTCAGCCGGCGGTCGCGACAGTGCGCGCGGTTCAGCGCGCGCTGATGGCGCGCGGCTTTACCAGCGTCGGCGCGGCGGATGGCGATCTGGGCGAACACACCGCCGCTGCGATCCGCCTGTTCCGCAGCCGCAACGGAATGCCCGACGGGCTGATCGACGATGCGCTCCTGGCCGTGCTGGGCGTGCAGTAACCATGCCGAGTTGGCACGCGCGCGCGCATCGACTATAGTTGGGGCCGAGGTTCATCCACGTGTACGGCAACACTACCGATCCAGCGACGCGGGCGGCGATGGCGCAGCTTCTGGCCGAGAACGAGGGGCTGAGGGCGGCGCTCGATGCGATGCGCGCGCGGGTCGAGGACCTCGAGCGACTCGCCGACAGCGACACGCTGACGCCGCTTCCGAACCGGCGGGTGTTCGTCCGCGAGGTCGATCGGGTGTCGCGCCAGGTCGCGCGTTACGGCACGCCCGCCGCGGTCATGTTCGTCGACGTCAACGGACTGAAATCGATCAACGACGCGCACGGTCACCAGGCGGGCGATGCCGCGCTGATCCATGTCGCCGCGATCCTGAAACGCGAATTGCGCGCGACCGATGTCGTCGCGCGGATCGGCGGCGACGAATTCGGCCTGCTGCTCGACCATCTCGACGAGGATGCGGCGTCAGCGAAGGCGGCGTCGCTTGTTGCCGTGCTCGGCGACGATCTGCTCGACGTGGGGGCAAAGCGGCTTGCGGTCGGGCTTGCCATCGGCTTGACGATGATCCGTCCCGAAGACGATGTCGACGCCATCCTCGCGCGCGCCGATTCGCAGATGTACGCGGCGAAGTCGGCTCAGCGCTCGCTCAGATAATAGCGATCGATTGCCGAGAGGTCGCCGGCAAGGTCGTAGACGATCGGCTGGCCGGTCGGAATTTCGAGCCCCGGTATCGCATCGTCCGATATGCCCGACAGATGCTTGACGAGCGCGCGGAGCGAATTGCCGTGCGCAGAGATCAGGACGCGCCTGCCGTTACGCAGTTCAGGCGCGATCCGTTGCTCCCAATAGGGAAGAACGCGCGCGATCGTGTCCTTCAGGCTTTCGCTGATCGGCACGGTGACGCCGGCATAGCGGCGGTCGGCCGACAGGTCGAAGGCGCTCCCTGCTTCGAGCGGCGGCGGCGGCGTGTCGAAGCTGCGCCGCCAGACCTTCACCTGATCGTCACCATGGCGGGCCGCCGTCTCGGCCTTGTCGAGACCGGTCAGCCCGCCGTAATGCCGCTCGTTCAGCCGCCAGTCCTTTTCGACCGGCAGCCACAAGCGCCCCATCGCTTCGAGCGCGAGGTTGAGCGTCTTGATCGCGCGCGTCTGAAACGAGGTGAAGCAGATGTCGAAGTCCATGCCCTTTGCCGCGAGGAGCGCGCCCGCCGCGCTCGCTTCGGCGACACCCTTTTCGGTCAGGTCGACGTCCCACCAGCCAGTGAAGCGGTTTTCGAGGTTCCAGGTCGATTGGCCGTGACGGATGAGGACGAGCGTGGGCATAGGCGAAGCATCTCCCAAAGCGCTCCCTTTAAAAGCACGGACGGAATATGCGAATCGCAATGACGGCGGCGGGGCGCTAAAGGCGCGCCATGATCCATCGCATTGCGTTCGTTCTGTGCCTTGCCGCTTCGACGCCTGCGCAGGCATGGTGGGAATATGGCCACGAGACGGTGGCGACCATCGCAATGACCCGCCTGACCCCGCGCGCGCGCGCCGAAGTCGCGGCGCTGCTGCGACATAGCCGCGCGCTCGACACGCCGACCTGCCCGGCGCGGACGATCGAGCAGGCGAGCATCTGGCCCGACTGCATCAAGGCGCTGAAAGAGCGCTTCAGCTATGCAGGCAGCTGGCATTACCAGAATGTCGATATCTGCAAGCCGTTCGATCTGACGCTGCCGTGCAAGGAAGGCAACTGCGTTTCGGCGCAGATCGCGCGCAACGCCAAGCTGGTGGGGGACCGGAGCCTGCCGCCGCGCGAACGGCTGATGGCGCTCGCGTTTCTCGTCCATTTCGTGGGCGACCTGCACATGCCGCTCCATGCCGGCGACCGTGGCGACCTTGGCGGCAACCGGCAGAAGGCCGCATATGGCATCGCGGCGGGCTCGCGGCTCAATCTCCACGCCGTGTGGGACGGTTACCTTGCCGAACGTGCGATCTCGACGCCGCCGGCGGGTGCGGCGGGCATAGCGCGCGCATCCACGATCGGTCTTGCCGACGGGAGCGTCGAGGACTGGAGCCGCGAAAGCTGGGCCGTTGCGCGCGACACGGTCTATGCGAGCGCGCTCGGGGATCCATGCGGCCCGGCGTCGCCCCGCGCCGGGATGAATGACGCGACGATCGAGCGGCTGATTCCCGTCGTCAGGCTTCAGATCCTGCGCGGCGGCGTCCGGCTCGCGCGGCTGATCGACGAGGCGTTCGCGGGCCACACGACACGTATCGGCAAAAGTCGCGCCAATGGCGGCTAGACGGGCGTCCGCCCTTTTCGTCCTGATCACGATCTTCATCGACGCGATCGGGTTCGGACTCATCATGCCGGTCCTGCCGCAATTGCTGATGCGGGTCGGGCACATCGGCTTGTCGGCGGCTATAGCGACAGGGGCGTGGATGGGGCTGGCGATGGCGGCGGCAGCGTTCATCTCGGCGCCGGTGCTCGGCAACCTGTCCGACCGCTTCGGGCGACGGCCGATCCTGCTGCTGTCGCTCGGCGGGCTGATGGTCGATTATCTGTTGCTTGCGGTCGCGCACACGCTGCCGCTGATCTTTCTCGGACGCATCTTGTCGGGCACGTTCGGTGGCAGCTATTCGACCGCGATGGCGGCGATCGCCGACGTGACCGCGGCCGACGAGCGTGCAAAGACATTCGGCTTCGTCAGCGCAGCGTTCGGCGTGGGCTTCGTCCTCGGCCCGGCGATCGGCGGACTGCTCGGCGAATATGGCGATCGTGCGTCCTTTTATGCGGCAGCGGCGCTCGCCGGCCTCAACTTCCTTTATGGCCTGATCGTCTTTCCCGAAACTCTGGCCTTCGAAAACCGGCGACCGTTCGGCCTTTCGCGCGCCAATCCGCTCGGCGCGTGGCGCGTCATGCGCGGCGTACCGGGGATGACCGGCGTCGCCATCGTGCTGCTGCTGTGGCAGATCGCCAGCCTCGTCTACCCGATGACGTGGAGCTTCTACGCGATCGCCAAGTTCGGCTGGTCGACGCGGTTGATCGGCCTCAGCCTCGCCGCGGTCGGCGTCGTCATCGCCTTCAGCCAGGTTTTCATCACCGGACCCGCGGTCAAACGCTTCGGCGAACGCAACGCCGCGACGATCGGCCTGGTCGTCGCGGTGGCGGGCTTCATCACCTATGCGTTCATCACCGCGACGTGGATGGCGTTTGCGGCGATGGCATTCATTGCGCTCCAGTCGCTGGTGCAGCCGAGCCTGATGGCGATGCTTTCGCGCCGCGCGACGCCCGAAACGCAAGGCGAGGTGCAGGGCATTTCGGCGATGGCGATGGGGCTGGGGTCGATCGCGGGACCGCTCGTGCTGACCGCGCCGCTGGCCCGCTTTACCGCCGCCGACGCGCCGGTTTATTTCCCCGGAGCGGCCTTCGTCATCGCGGCGCTGTTCGGCATCGCCGCGCTGGTGATGCTTCGGCGCTTGCCCAAAGCGACCGCCTAGATACCACCGTCGACCGTTTCGCGGCCACTCGCCGCGAGCTGTGCGATCAGCGCCTCGACGCACGCCGAGAGCGTGTCCGGATCGGTCGACCGCACCACGAAGTTGGCGCCGACCCGCCCGTCGCGAAAAAAGGGATAGCTGCCGATCTGGCACCCCGGATGGGCCTTCTCGGTCGCGGCCAGAAGCTCGGCGACCTCGCTTTCGGCGACCCAGCAGCCGACCGAGCGGCTGATCAGCGGCCTGCCGCCGGCAAGCGTGCCCGATAGCGCGTCGAGCATCATCGCGGTGATATGCGGGACGCCCGCCATGATGAAGACATTGCCGTGGCGGATGCCCGGCGCACCCGACATGCGGTGTTCGATCAGCGTCGCGCCTTCGGGCACGCGCGCCATGCGCAGCCGTGTCTCGCTCGCCCCGCCGCGCGTCTCGTAATAGCTTTCGAGTACGGCCACCGCCTTGGGATGATGCACCACAGGCACGCCAAGTGCGCTTGCGACCGCATCGACGGTGATGTCGTCGTGCGTCGGCCCAATTCCGCCGGTCGTGAACAGATAGTCGTTGCGCGCGCGCAGCGCGTTGACTGCCTCGACGATCGCGTCGGCGACATCGGGGACGACGCGGACCTCAGACAGGCGAATCCCTTGCAGGTTCAGCCACAAGGCGATCTGCGCGATGTTCTTGTCCTGCGTCCGCCCCGACAGGATTTCGTCGCCGATCACGCACAAGCCGGCAGTGTAGATGCGGTCGGTCGTCATCGGTCGCTCCTTAGCGTGCCGGTGGCCGCGCGCAATCGGTTACGTTTACGCCTTGCTATTGCGAAGGCCTCGCATTAGCGATAACGCTCGGGGAGATCGCCGATGCGAAAAATTATCATTTCTGGTTTAAGCTTGACACTGTTGGCCACCCCCGTGTTTGCGACCCCCGGTGTGGGCGATCCGGTTTACGGCGCGACCGTCGAGAAAGGGCTCACCGAATTCGAGGCGCGCTATGGCCGCCTCACTGGCGGTGCCGCCGACGGCGAAGACGGGCTGATCCTGGAGGTCGAACATGGCTTTTCGAAGCGTCTTTCGGCGGCGGTGTTGCTTGAAACGGGGCGCGATTCGGGTGCGCGTCGCCAGACCAATGCGCTCGCAATCGAGGCGATCTACGCGCTGGGCAACATCAAACCGCTCAACCTCGACGTCGCGCTTTATGGCGAATATAAATATGGCTTGCTTGACAATCCCGATGTGATCGAGACCAAGCTGCTGCTGCAGCACCGCGCGGGTGGTTTCGACGGGCGGCTCAATCTGATCGCCGAAAAGCCGCTTGCGCCGAACGAGCCGGTCGAACTGGCCTATGCCGCATCGGTCGATTGGCAAATCGCGGGCGACGAGGTGAAACTTGGCCTCACCGCCTTCGGCGACCTCGGCATCACGCGCGAGTTCGGCGGGCGACAGCAACATTTCATCGGCCCGACGGCAAAATTCGAAATCGAGCACCTCGGTCCGGGCGAACTTGAAATCGAAACCGGCTGGCTCCGTGCGTTCGGCTCGGCGCGCGACGTCACGGGTGGACAGGCGCGGTTGTTGATCGATTACGAGCTTCACTTCTAAATCGCCCGCGATGCCGCTATGTAGCGTGCCATGTCCACTTACGTTACTGCATCCGCCGATAGCCGCGCCTCGCGCGACGGCACGATCAAGCTTCACGGGCCCGAAGGGTTCGAAGGAATGCGCGCGGCGGGGCGGCTCGCCGCCGAAGTGCTCGACGGCCTCGTCGCGCACGTCGTGCCCGGCGTCACCACAGGCGAACTCGACGACATCGTCCGCGCGCACATGCTGCACGCGGGCGCGCTGCCCGCGACGCTCGGCTACCGCGGCTTCACGCACAGCTGCTGCACGTCGATCAACCATGTCGTCTGTCACGGCATTCCGGGCGAAAAGCGTCTGCGCGACGGCGATATCGTCAACATCGACGTGACGACCATCCTCGATGGCTGGCACGGCGACACCAGCCGCATGTTCCTGGTCGGCGACGTGGGGGTGAAGGCGCGGCGGCTGGTCGACGTGACGTATGAATGCATGATGCTGGGGATCGAACAGGCACGCCCAGGCAACACGATGGGTGATGTCGCGCATTCGATCCAGCGCCACGCCGAGGCAAATCGTTATGGCGTCGTTCGCGATTTTTGCGGACATGGCCTCGGCCGCCTGTTCCACGACGCGCCCGAAGTCGTCCATGCGGGGCGACCGGGGACCGGACCCGAGCTGCGCCCCGGCATGTTCTTCACGATCGAACCGATGATCAACATCGGCCGTGCCGACGTAAAGATGCTCGAGGACGGCTGGACGGCGGTCACGCGCGACAAAACGCTGTCGGCGCAGTTCGAACATTCGGTCGGCATCACCGAAACCGGCTGCGAGATTTTCACGCGCAGCCCGGCGGGCCTCGACAGCCCGCCGTACTGAGTCCGACTATTCGGCGGCGCCGAAGGTGCGCTGCCACCACCCGCCGCGACGCGGTTCATCGCCGTTTGCTGCCGCAAGTTCGGGGTCCGTAGGCGCGGAGAGCTTAGGCTCGGACGGTCGATCCTGCTCCACCGCCGGGGTCGGGGTTTCGTCGAGCGCAACCTTCGGCTTGGCACGGCTCGCGCGCTTGGGCTTGACCGCAGCGTCGTCGGGGGCCGCTGCAACGGGCGCGGCAACGTCGACGGGTGCAGCTTTTACCCGGCGGGTTCGCTTCGGTTTTTCAGGCGCGGCTTCGGCTTCACGCATGACCTCGCTGTCGGGCACGGCTTCGGCCTGTGTGTCTGCTCCGGCATCGCGAGCGACCTCGGCATCGCGAGCGCCGGGGCGCTTGCGAATCCGCTTGGGCTTTTCGACCACGTCGGCAATATCGGCGTTCGATGCCGGCATCGCAGGTTCGGGCTCGGACGCGGCTTCTGCGTCGGACGCCGGATGCGCATCGCCCGTCACGGCTTCGTCCTGGGCATCGCGCCCGCGACGACGGCGACCGCCGCGACGCCCGCGGCGGCTGCGACGCGCCTCGCCCTCTTCGGCGGTTTCGGCATGCGTCTCGGCATCTTCACCTGTCTCCGGCAAGACTGCGGCTTCGGCATCGTCGGTGTCGCCGGCTTCGGTCGCGCGCAGCTCGATATCAGCGCGCTCGCCGTCTTCGCGCCGCCCGCGCCGCCCGCGTCGCCGGCGTCGCCGCGGTCCGGCCTCGCCGCCTTCGCGCTCTTCGCGCGGGCGATCGGCGCGGCCGTCGCCGACCTCCTCGTCACCTTCGTCCTCGTCTTCGGGCAGCTCGTCATCGTCGTCATCGACAATGACGGGCGCTTCGAATTTAGGCGTGTAGGCGGGCGGCGGACCGCTTGCCTCGACCGTCATACGCGCGCCTTCGACTTCGCCGTCGCTGGCGATTTCGATGCGGACGCCGAAGCGTTCTTCGATCTCGGCGAGTTCGTGACGCTTGCGGTTGAGGACGTAGAACGCCGCTTCGGAACTTGCGCGCAGGGTCAGGATCGAACCACGACCGCGACCCGCTTCGTCTTCGAGCATGCGAAGCGCCGACAGGCCCGCCGACGACGCGGTGCGGACGAGCCCCGTGCCTTCGCAATGCGGGCACTGTCGCGTCGACGCTTCGAGGACGCCGGTGCGCAAGCGCTGGCGGCTCATTTCCATGAGGCCAAACGACGAAATCCGCCCGACCTGAATGCGCGCGCGGTCGTCGGAAAGCGCGGACTTCATCGCCTTTTCGACTTTGCGGATGTTGGAGTTGTTCTCCATGTCGATGAAGTCGATGACGACGAGTCCTGCCATGTCGCGCAGGCGGAGCTGCCGGGCAATCTCGTGCGCGGCTTCGAGGTTGGTGCCGACGGCGGTGGCCTCGATGCCATGTTCGCGCGTCGAGCGGCCTGAGTTGATGTCGATCGACACCAGCGCCTCGGTCGGGTTGATGACCAGATAGCCGCCCGACTTCAGCTGGACGACCGGCTGGTACATCGCCTGCAGCTGTTCTTCGACATGGTTGCGCTGGAACAGCGGCACCGGGTCGGCATAGGCCTGCACACGGCGCGCATGGCTCGGCATCAGCAGCTTCATGAACTGCTTGGCGTGCGCGTAACCCTCGTCGCCTTCGACGATCACCTCGTCGATGTCCTTGTTGTAGAGATCGCGGATCGCGCGCTTGATCAGGTCGCTGTCCTGATAGACGAGCGCCGGCGCGGCCGACGACAGCGTCTTTTCGCGGATTTCATCCCACAGCCGCGCGAGGTAATCGAAGTCGCGCCGGATCTCGACCTTCGTGCGCTGCAGCCCCGCGGTGCGGACGATGCAGCCCATCGTCTTGGGCAGGTTGAGTTCGGCCATGATGACCTTCAACCGTTTGCGATCCGCGCCGTTCGAAATCTTGCGGCTGATCCCGCCGCCATGCGACGTGTTGGGCATGAGCACACAATAGCGGCCCGCGAGCGACAGATAGGTCGTCATCGCCGCGCCCTTGTTGCCGCGCTCCTCCTTGACGACCTGGACAAGCAGCACCTGGCGGCGGCGGATCACGTCCTGAATCTTGTAGCGGCGGCGCAGGTTCATCCGCTTTTCGCGCAGGTTCTCGGCGGCACCTTCGTCGATGCCGTTACCCGAAGCGGTCGAGGCCGGCGGGGGCGGGGCCTCGTCGCCATCCTCGCTCTCGTCGTGATCGGACTCGTCGCCGCGCTCTGTCAGTTCGTCGTCGTCATGATGATCGTCATCATGGTCCTCGGCGGCGCGCAGGCGCTCTTCCTCGGCGGCATGTTCGGCCTCTTCGCGAAGCAGCGCTTCGCGATCTTCCTTGGGAATCTGGTAATAATCGGGATGGATTTCGCTGAAAGCGAGGAAGCCGTGGCGACCACCGCCATAATCGATGAAAGCGGCCTGGAGCGACGGTTCGACGCGGGTTACTTTGGCAAGATAGATATTGCCCTTGAGCTGTAGATGTTCCGCGGATTCGAAATCGAATTCTTCGATCCGGTTACCCTTGACGACCGCGACACGGGTTTCTTCCCGGTGGCGCGCATCGATGAGCATACGCATTGTCATTATTATTTCTCCGGGCGCGTCGCTTTTTCATGCGTGGCACCACTGGTAGGGACGAGGGAGTGGCTGCGAACCCGCGCGCCGGTTTCGTCCGGGTGAAAGGTGAAATCGTGTCTGTTCGCCGATCATGTCCGGACAAGGGCGCCGGGAAGCAACTGCCCGGAAACGTCCCGGCCCCTTGGCGGGGCAGGAAAACGACAACCGGAAAACCATGAATCATGCAAACGTCAACCTGATCGACAGCCGCAAGACTGCGCCGCCGTGAGATCATCGGCCGGACGGGTTCCCTCCGGCGATGTCCGGGGACGCTAGCACCGGTGTAACGATGCGGCAACATGCAAGTGCGCCACCCCCGCCCGATCGGTCCCCCGACTCGCAGAGCGCCATCAAAACACTGGACCGTCGTGCGGGATCGACGGCACAAGGGCGGTCATGACGGTCGCACTCTTCCTTGCTGCGTTCCTCGGGTCGGACGGACGCGCCACCGACACTGCCCGGTCCCTGCCCGTCGCGCTGCACGTCGCCACGCCGCCGCGCAGCCGCTACAGCCTGACGATCCCGCTCGATCCGCCACAGCCGGGCCCGCCGCGACCACGTATCGTCGGGCGCGCCGGGCGGCCGCTCGTCGTCATCGACGCCGGGCACGGCGGGCATGATCCCGGCGCGGTAGCAATGCTCGCCGGAACGCGCGAGAAGGACGTGACGCTGGCGATGGCGCGCGCGATCCGCGACGAACTGGTGAAAAGTGGACGCGTCCGCGTGGCGCTGACGCGCGAAGACGACCGTTTCCTGATACTTCAGGAACGCGCCGAAATCGCACGTGCGCTAAAGGCCGACCTGTTCATTTCGGTGCACGCCGACGCCGCGCCGACGCCCGATGCCAGCGGCGCGACGATCTACACGCTTTCGGAAGTGGCTTCCGATCGCAAGGCCGCCGAACTCGCGGCGCGCGAGAACAAGGCCGATATCATTAACGGCGTCAACCTGAACGGCACTGCCGCCGACGTCTCGTCGATCCTGATCGATCTGGCGCAGCGCGAGACGATGAACGCGTCTTCGCGGTTCGCCGATCTTCTCCGGCGCGAGGCCGTCGGCCTTCCGTTCAAGGGCGATTTTCACCGCATGGCGGGCTTTGCGGTGCTGAAGGCACCCGACACGCCGGCGATTCTGCTTGAAGTCGGCTACGTCACCAACGCGGACGACGTCGCGCGCATCACCTCTTCTGCAGGTCGCGCCGCGATCGCCGGCAGCGTCCGGCGCGCTGTCGACATCCACTTCGCACGACGCTTTGCATCGCGGTAAAGCCGGCGCTAATGACCGGCCAAGATGGCCGAGCCCGAAGCTGAAACCCTGCGCCTGAGTTTGAAGCGCGATCTCGGCCGGGCGACCCGGCTCTGGACCAATCGCTGGGCAAGACTCGCTGTGATCGCCGTCGGTCTGGCGCTGCTCGCCGCTTTGCTCGTGTGGTTGCTGTTCGCGCGCAACCTGCCCGACGCGCGTCAGCTGCTGGCGTACGAGCCGCCGCTGCCCACCAACGTGCGCGCCTATGACGGCTCACCGGTCCAGTCCTACGCGCGCGAACGGCGGGTCGAACTCGCCTACGACGAATTTCCCCCGCTGCTGGTCAAGGCCTATATGGCGGCTGAGGACAAGACGTTCTTCGAACATGGCGGCGTCGATTATCCCGGCATCGTCCGCGCGGTCATCACGAATTTCGGGCGGTCCGGGCGCAAGGTCGGCGCGTCGACGATCACGCAGCAGGTCGCCAAGAATCTCCTGATCGGCAACGAGGCCAGCTATTCGCGCAAGGCAAAGGAAGCCATTCTCGCGTACCGGATCGAGGCGGTGCTGACCAAGCCACAGATCATGGAGCTTTATCTCAACCAGATCGCACTGGGACGCAACGCGTTTGGCGTGCAGGCGGCGGCACGGGCCTATTTCAACAAGGACGTCGGCGAACTCGGCCTTGCCGAAATGGCGTTCCTGGCGATCCTGCCGAAGGCACCCGAAACCTATGGCCGTGCAAAGTTCGCCGGGCGCGCGCTCGAACGGCGCAACTGGGCGATCGGCGAGATGCTCCGCAACGGTTTCATCGGTCAGGCCGAACACGACGCCGCGATCGCCACACCGCTGATCACGGTCCCGCGGGCGCAGGCGCGCGACGAAAGTGCGGGCGATTACTTCATGGAGGAGGTTCGCCGCCAGCTGATCGGCAAGTTTGGCGAGACCGCCAAGGACGGTCCCTATTCGGTCTATTCAGGCGGGCTGTGGGTGCGCACGTCGCTCAATCCGACGATGCAGCGTTACATGCAGGATGCGCTGCGCGAGGGCCTGCTGCGTTTCGATCGCGGGCGCGGGTGGAGCGGTCCGATCGGCAAGATCGCGATCAGCGACGCCTGGCAACAGGCGTTCGCCAGCGCCAACATCGGCGTCGGTTACAAGGACTGGCGGGCGGCGGTCGTCTTGTCGAAAAGCGAAAGCGGCGCAGAGATCGGCTTCGTCGACGGATCGACCGGTTCGTTGCCGTCCTATGCCGCGCAGACGCCGCGACGCGGCGGTGGCGCGGCCTTTAATTGGCTCAATCCCGGCGACGTAATCGCGGTGGCACCCGAGGGCGGTGGCTGGTCCTTGCGCAACGTGCCCGAGATTTCGGGTGGGATGGTGGCCGAAAATCCGCATACCGGGCAGGTGCTGGCGATGCAGGGCGGGTTCGACGCGCGCATCCAGTCGTTCAACCGCGCGACGCAGGCGCTGCGCCAGCCCGGATCGACCTTCAAGCCGATCGCCTATGCCTCGGCACTCGATCACGGGATGACGCCGGCATCGATCATCGTCGACGGGCCGTTCTGCGTTTATCAGGGCGCGCGCCTCGGCCAGAAATGCTTCCGCAATTTCGGGGGAGCGAGCGGGGCGGGGCCGCAGACATTGCGTTGGGGGATCGAGCAATCGCGCAACCTGATGACGGTGCGCGCCGCCAGCCAGACGGGCATGAAGAACATCG
The DNA here is from genome assembly GCA_965249015.1 of Sphingomonas sp. Lineage (GTDB taxonomy): Bacteria > Pseudomonadota > Alphaproteobacteria > Sphingomonadales > Sphingomonadaceae > Sphingomonas_O. The sequence goes on from CBDFLB010000003.1 coordinate 1,378,279, forward strand.
TCAAGCTTGCCGCCGACCTTGGCGTCAGCGAGCCGGGCAAGACCTACCCGGCGGTGCTCGCGGTCGCGCTGGGTGCGGGCGACACGACCGTCGCGCGCATGGTCAACGCCTATTCGATCCTTGCAAACAATGGCCGCGCGCTGACACCGACCTTGGTCGATTTCGTGCAGGACCGGCGCGGCAAGGTGATCTTTCGTGCCGATACGCGGCCGTGCGACAAGTGCAACATGGCCGACTATGACGGCAAGCCGATGCCGCGGCCGCCGTCGCGCACGCGCCAGATCCTCGATCCGATGACCGCCTACCAGATCGTGCACATCACCGAAGGCGTCATCCAGCGCGGCACGGCCACCGTCCTGCGCGATCTCGACCGGCCGCTGTTCGGCAAGACCGGCACGACCTCGGGACCGACCAACGTCTGGTTCGTTGGGGGGTCGCAGGATCTGGTGGCGGGCGTCTATCTCGGTTACGACCAGCCACGCTCGCTCGGCGGCGGTGCCCAGGGTGGGGTCATCGCCGCACCGATCTTCAAAGCGTTCGCCAAGCCCGCGATGAAGGACATGCCGATCGTGCCTTTCCGCGCAGCGGGGGGGGTGCGCATGGTCCGTATCGACCGGCGCTCGGGCAAGCGCGTCTATGGTGCCTTTCCGGACGACGCCGACCCAAAGGCCGCGGTCATCTGGGAAGCGTTCAAGCCCGAAAGCGAGCCGCGCCGTTCGATCGGCAGGGACGTCGTGATGAAGACCGTGCCGAAGGCAGCCGTCGTTCAGAAGGCGGCACCCAAAAGCCGTCCGGACAGCGACTTCCTTGAGAAGCAGGGCGGAATTTACTAGGTTGGGTCGCGAAGCGGCGCGGCCGTTTCCCCGCGAAGGCGGGGATCCAGTCAAAGAAGAGAGCTTGGACCCCCGCCTTCGCGGGGGAACAGTCAGCGAAGGAATTCACGATGCGCGCCGAAGCGCAGGGCCATATCAATCAGATCAATGCCGCGCTCGCGCTGCTTCGCCGCTTCATCGACTGGGACCGCGCGCTGGCGCGGCTCGAAGAGCTGAACGCGATGGTCGAGGATTCGACGCTATGGAGCGATCCCAAGGCCGCGCAGGTCGTGATGCGCGAGCGCCGGCGGCTCGAAGAAGCGATCGGCGCGACGCGCGCGATCCAGTCCGAGCTCAATGACATCGTCGAACTGACGGAAATGGCCGAAGCCGAGGGCGACGAGGCGATGGTCGACGACGGCGTTACGCAACTGGCCGTCCTCGCTGAACGCGCCGAGCGCGATAAGGTTGCGGCGCTGCTCGCGGGTGAAGCCGACGGCAACGACACTTATGTCGAGGTCAATGCCGGCGCGGGCGGCACCGAAAGCCAGGACTGGGCGGGAATGCTGACGCGCATGTACCAGCGCTGGGCCGAGCGGCGGGGCATGAAGGTCGAGCTGATCGATCGCCACGACGGCGAACAGGCGGGGCTGAAATCGGCCACCTTGATGTTGAAAGGCGAGAACGCCTATGGCTACGCCAAGACCGAGAGCGGGGTGCACCGGCTGGTGCGCATCAGCCCCTACGACTCGGCGGCGCGGCGGCATACCAGCTTTGCCAGCGTCTGGGTCTATCCCGTGGTCGACGAGAATATCGATATCGAGATCGTCGAAAGCGAGCTTCGCATCGACACCTATCGTGCAAGCGGTGCGGGCGGGCAGCACATCAACACGACCGACAGCGCGGTCCGGATCACGCACATCCCGACCAACATCGTCGTCCAGTGCCAGAACCAGCGCAGCCAGCACAAGAACAAGGCCGAGGCGATGAACCAGCTGCGCGCGCGGCTGTACGAAGCCGAACTGCAGAAGCGCGAGGCCGAAGCGAACGCGAGCGCGGCGTCCAAGACCGACATCGGCTGGGGGCATCAGATCCGAAGCTACGTCCTGCAACCCTATCAGATGGTCAAGGACATGCGCACCGGGGTCGTGTCGACCGCACCCGGCGAAGTCCTCGACGGCGATCTCGACCGCTTCATGGCCGCCGCGCTCAGCCAGCGCGTGACCGGCGAGAAGGTCGTCGTGGAGGACGTCGAGTGAGGGTCGCGCTCACGCTCCCGCTGGCACTCGTTGCCTGCAACAACGGCACGGCGGCGCGCGAGCCCGGCGCGGCGCAATTCCCCGCGGCGTCGCGACCCGTCGCTGCGATCGTCTCGGCGCGCTGGTCGGACGAAGGCAGCCGCGACAAAGCGGGCGAATCGGTCGAGGTGATGAACCGTGCGGGCGTGAAAGCGGGCATGACCGTTGCCGACATCGGCGCGGGCGAAGGCTATTACACGATCCGCCTCGCCGCGCGCGTCGGGAAGGCGGGCCGCGTGCTCGCGCAGGACATTGTGCCAGAGGTGCGCGACAAGCTGGCCGAACGGGTGGAGCGCGAAAAACTTGCCGCAGTGACCGTCAAGCTCGGCACGCCCGACGATCCCGATCTGCCCGCGAACAGCTTCGACCGCGTGTTCATGATCCACATGTATCATGAGATCGCGTCGCCCTATGCCTTCCTGTGGCATCTGCGCACCGCGCCCAAGGCGGGGGGTCGCGTGATCGTGGTCGATGCGGACCGGCCAACGACCCAGCACGGCACGCCGCCGAAACTGCTCAAATGCGAGTTCGCCGCGGTCGGCTACAAGCTGGTCGACTTTCAGATGATGCCCGCGGCGGGCGGCTATCTCGCGGCATTCGAGGCCGTGGGTGTGAGGCCCGAGCCGGGGGCGATCAAAGCCTGCTGAGCGGCAGCAGGAGTGGCGTCATTGCGAGCGCAGCGAAGCAATCCATGGTGCGCTGGATTGCTTCGCTACGCTCGCAATGACGGGCATCACGCCAGCGGGTCACCCTGATATTTGAGTTCGAGATACTTGCCCTGCGTCGCAAGCTTTTCGAGGTCGCCGCGCGCGAGTTGTTCGCTCATCCGCGCCAGTTCGCTGTCGACGACCGACAGCCCGTCGATCAGCTGCTTTTCGGGAATGTTGCCGTTCGTGTTCGCGCGCCGCAAATTTTCGGGAACTCGCCCGTAGCCGCGCACCAGCTCGGGCAGTTCGTCGGCGATCAGGCGACGGATCTCGGCTGCGGCGGGTTCGTTCTCGGCCAGCGTCTGCAGCTGGGGCGCCAAGGTCTCGAGCTTGATGCCGATCCCGTCGGACAAACGCTGCGCCGGCGCGGGAAGCATGGGCCGCTGCGACGCGAGCCAGCTCTCGGTCTTGAGCGGCAGCAGCGCGAGCGGCGCGGTCGGCAGAGCCTCGGCAGACGGCATCGCCTCGCCGGGCATCATCACGATGCCGGCGATCGCGAGAACCATCAACAGGGCGGCGATCATCACGCCGGTCGTGCCGATGGGAACGAGCAGGCCGACGATGAACATGGCGAGCAGGATCGCAAAGACTGCCGCGACGATCCGCTTCGCCTTTCTCGCGACCGACCGTCGCTGGCTTGCGCGTACGCGTGCGGCCATCTTCGGCGGCGACGTGACCCGCGTCAGCGTCGCCTCGGCCTTCGCCAATATCTCTTCGGTACTGTTCATCAGACCGGCGCGAACGGGTTTGCGTCGCCGCCTGTCAGCTGCGCCTGCGACGCACCCTCTGCGCGGGCGATATAACCCTTCGACTTCTCGACCTCGGTCGACAGCGCGTCGACGGTCGTCTTCATCGACACGAGCGACTTCGCCTTGAAGACGTCGATCGCGTCCATCGTGTCATAGATGTTCTGGAACGCACGCTTAAGCGTTTCGAGCGGAATCGTCGATCCCGCCGCCTGCTCGTGGATCGCCGCTGTATTCTGCTTGAGCATCGTGCCCGTCGAATCGATGATGTCGGCGGTTGTCTTGTTGAGCGAGGTGATCTGTTCAAGCACCAGCTTCTGGTTGGTCATCGCCTGCGCGACCGTCACCGCGGTGCGCAGCGCCGACACTGTCGTCGTCGACGCCCGGTCGACGCCCTTGACCAGCTCGACATTGTTCTTCTTGACGAGATCGAGCGCGAGATAGCCCTGCACCGTCACCGCCATCTGCGTCAGCAGGTCGGTGGTGCGCTGGCGGACATAGAACAGTGCGGTCTCGCGGATCGCCTTGGCCTTCGCGGGATCGCTCGTCTCGAGTTCGAATGCCTTGGCCTCGAGCTTGGCGTCGAGTGCCTTCGAGACATGGATCATCTGTTCGAGCCGCCCCATCGCCGCCCACAGGCTCTGGCGCTCGACCGAGATCGCGGCATTGTCCTTGAGCAGCTCGTCCTTGCCCGAGCCGAGCCGCGACAGGATCGAGGCGATGTGGGACTGCGACGATTTATAGCCGTCGAAATAATTGCGCATCTTGTTGCCGAACGGGATGACGCCGAACAGCCGCTTGGGCGCGAGCAGATTGCCCTGCCGACCGGGGTCGAGATCCTCGATCGTGCGGCGCAGTTCGGCAAGGTTCGCGCCGACGCCGCCCTCCTTGTCCATCGCGCGCACCGGGCGGTCGAGGAAGCGGTTCGACTGGCCCGCAGCCTCGGCGATCTCGCGCCGTCCCATGTCGCTGATCTGGTCGACGCGCTTGCCGAATTCGGGCGAATTGACGTCCTGTGCCGCCAGTTCCTCGACGAAGGCATCGGCTTTGGCTTCGAGCGCAGTGCGCTGCGTGTCGTCGAGCGGAACGAGGCCGCTCGCCTTTTCGGGCGCCACGGTCACGACCGGCTCCGGGGGCGTCAGCACGAGGTCGCTAGGTTCGGCAGTCTGGGTGGCCATTGCGTCGATTCCTGTTGTCGTTGGGTTAGATAGGCCCGACCGGGTGTATTATTCAAGTGACACGCACGACGGTCGAGCTTGAACCATGGCGCGGCGTCCGGTTAGGGTTGGCCGATGGCGAGCAAGCTCAAACCGGTTGCCCTGTCCGACGACGATTTCGGCCTGCCCGGCTGGACCTATCACGATCCCGCTTATTTCGCGGTCGAGATGGACCGGGTGATTCGCCCGGCATGGCAGATCGTCTGCCACCTGTCCGACGTGCCGAACAGCGGCGACTGGCGCACGCTCGACCTGCTCGACGAGAGCATCATTGTAATTCGCGGCGACGACGAGCGGCTACGCGCCTTCGCCAACGTCTGTCGTCACCGTGGCATGCGACTGGTCGAAGGCAGCCGGGGCTGCGCGAAAAAGCTCGTCTGCCCCTATCACGCCTGGACCTATGATCTCGACGGGCGGCTGAGCGGCGTGCCGATGCGCGGCGATTACCCCGCACTCGACATGGCGGACAACGCGCTGTTCGCGGTCGATGTCGAAATCTGGCAGGGGTTCGTTTTTGTCCGACTGAAGGGTGATGGCGGACCGTCGGTCGCCGAAATGATGGCTCCGGCCGAAGCCGAGATTGCGCCCTATCGCCTCGCCGAGATGCGGCCGGTCGGCACCCCATGGGCGCGGCCGCGGCGCGTCAACTGGAAGAATGTCGGCGACAATTATTCGGACAATCTCCACATCCCGGTGGCGCACGACGGGCTCTCGCGGCTGTTCGGCAAGAGCTATGCGATCGCAGCGCATGGCTGGGTCGACCGCATGACTGGCGAGATCGCCGATCGCCCGTCCGCAAATTTCTGGGAGCGCTTTTACCAGACGCACCTGCCGCGGGTCGACCATCTGCCCGAGGCGGCGCAGCGGCGCTGGCTTTACTGGAAGCTGTGGCCCAACATGGCGTTCGACATCTATGCCGACCAGATCGACTTCATGCACTGGGTACCGACCGGCCCGACGACCTGCACCTTGCGCGTGATGTCCTATGCGCTGCCCGATGCGCGGCGCGAAATGAAGCTCGTGCGATACGCAAATCAACGCATCAACCGCGTCGTGAACCGCGAGGACAGCTGGCTGATCGAAGGGGTCCAGACGGGTATGCAATCGAGTCACTTCAAAGCGGGTCCGCTGGCGTCGAGCGAAGTCTGCCTGCGCAGTTTCGCGCGGCGCTTGCGTTCGATCATTCCCGAAACGCGGATGGACCGGCCGCCGGAGCACTACCGAGAATGACGAAGAAATATGATGCGCTGATCGTCGGCGGCGGCCACAATGGCCTCGTCTGCGCATTTTACCTCGCCCGCGCGGGGCTGAAGGTCCGCGTCCTCGAACGCCGCGACGTCATCGGCGGCGCCTGCGTGACCGAAGAGTTCGCGCCGGGCTTCCGCAATTCGACCGCAAGCTACACGGTCAGTTTGCTGCGTCCCAAGGTGATCCGCGACATGCGCCTGCACGAACGCGGCTGGCGCATCGTCGAGCGCACGATCTCAAACTTCTTTCCGCTCGACAATAATTATCTGAAGCTCGGCGGCGGCACCGAGCGGACGCAGGCCGAGTTTGCCCGTTTCAGTGCAAAGGATGCCGAGACCTTTCCCGCTTACGAGGCGGCACTCGAGCGCGTCGCCGAAGTGTTGCGCCGCATCGCGCTCAAGACCCCGCCCAACGCCGGCGGCGGCTGGCGCGAACTCCTCGCCGCCGCCGCGCAGGGCCGTTCAGTCGCGGCGCTCGATATCGAGGCACAGCGCGACGTGCTCGACCTGTTCGTCAAGTCGGCGCGCGATTTCCTCGACGGTTGGTATGAAAGCGATGCGGTGAAGGCCGCATTCGGCTTCGACGCCGTCGTCGGCAATTATGCCTCGCCCGACACGCCGGGCAGCGCCTATGTGCTGCTCCACCATGTCTTCGGCGAAGTGAACGGCAAGAAGGGCATGTGGGGCCACAGCGTCGGCGGCATGGGCGCAATCACGCAATATATGGCCGAGGCTTGCGTCGAGGCCGGTGTCGAGATCAGCCTCGAAAGTCCGGTCGCGCAGGTGCTCGTCGACGCGGCGAAGGTCGCCGGCGTCCGGCTCGCGAGCGGCGAGGAAATCGCGTCGCGCACGGTCGTCGCCAACGTCGGACCGTCGCTGCTGTTCGGGCAACTCGTCGCGGCAAGCGATCAGCCGCTCGCGTTCCGGAAACGGATCGCGCAGTGGAAGACGGGATCGGGCACGTTCCGCATGAACGTCGCGCTGTCCGAACTGCCGAGCTTCACCGTCCTTCCGGGCAAGGACAAGGCCGAGCACCATACCTGCGGCATCATCATCGCGCCGAGCCTCGACTATATGGACGCCGCTTATACCGACGCGCGCGCGCATGGCTGGTCGAAAGCGCCGATCGTCGAGATGAAGCTGCCCTCGACCGTCGACGACAGCCTTGCGCCGCCGGGACAGCACGTCGCAAGCCTGTTCTGTCAGCAGTTCGACCCTGCGCTCGACTGGGACACGCACCGCGAGACGGTGGCGGACCACATCGTCGATACCGTCACGCAGCACGCTCCCAATTTCAAGGCATCGGTCATCGCGCGCCAGATTCACTCGCCGCTCGACCTCGAACGCAAGTTCGGGCTGATCGGCGGCGATATCTTCCACGGGCACATGTCTTTGGACCAGCTCTACGGCGCGCGCCCGATGCTCGGCCACGGCGACTACCGCATGCCGATCGCCGGGCTCTACATGTGCGGGTCGGGCACGCACCCCGGCGGCGGCGTCACGGGCGCGCCCGGGCACAACGCAGCGCACGAAATACTGAAGGACCGGAGCCTGCTAGGTCGCGTGTTCGGCAAGTCGCGGGCGTAGCCAGTAAAGCGGCACTGCGGTCAGCATCAGCGCGACGCTCAGCAACAACGCTTCGGTGCCCGCGCCCCACAGCACCCATGCCGCAAACGCGAGCCCGACGATCGCCGCAGGTCGCACGACGCGCAGCACGATCGCCGCGAGGCACGCCCCCACATAAAGCCATACCGTCGCCGCGGTCGTCAGCTGTAACATGAAGGTCAGGACGCGTGTCAGACCCGGAAGCGCGCTCGACAGCACGAGGAAGCTTGCAAACGCACTCGATATCAGGATCGCGATCGTCGGCACGTCGCGGTCGCTGGTGCGCGCCAAAATCGCGGGGACGAGCCCGCTGCGCGCCATGCCGAGCGGGACTTCGCCCTGCATGAGCGTCCAGCCGTTGAGACATCCGATCGCGGCGATCGAGGCGAAGGCGGCGACAGCGACACTCGCCCCGCGGCCCCAGAACTGCTCAACGAACAGCGCGATCGGCGCGTCCGACGCTGCGACCATTGCCTGCGGCAACGACATGACCACGCCCACCGAGATGATGACATAGAGCAGCCCCGTCAGCGCGGTCCCGAACAGCGTGGCGCGAAGGATGTTGCGCGCCGGATCGCGGACCCGTTCGGCGGCGAGCGATGCCGCCTCGAAGCCGACGAGTGGAAAAAACGCGAGCGTCAGCACGGTAGTGAACGTCGCTGCGGCAAAGGGCGTATGCGGATTGGCCGAAAAGCGGGCCGGTTCGGCGATCGTGATCCCCGCAAGGATCATGACAACAGCGATGAGCGGCAAAAGCTTGACGATCGTGGTCAGCACCTGGAAGCGTCCGACTCCCCGCGCTCCGCCGAGATTAAGCGCGGTCAGCGCCCAGATGAGCGTCGTCGCGCCGAGCGCGGTGGCGAGCGCACTTCCCGTCAGCGCGGGAACGAACGTCGCGCCATAGCGCACCGCGGTCAGCGCGATGATCGCATTGGCCGAACAAATGCCGACCCAATAGCTCCAGCCGACCAACAACCCCGACAGCGGTCCCAATGCCTCACCCACGATCGCGATGACCCCGGTCGCGTGCGGCCGCGCCGCGGCCAGCCGCGACAGCACGTACGCCAAAAGCAGCGCGCCGGGGATCGCCGCGGCCCACACCGTCACCCCGGTCCAGCCGAACGGCGCGAGTTGCGCAGGCTGAAGGAATACCCCTGCGCCGATCATCCCGCCGACGACCAGCGCCGCCGCCGTCCACACGCCGAACGGGCGTTCGGGCGTTTCAGAGCGCGGCAAGGACAGCGTCTCCCATTTCGCGTGTGCCTATCGTCCCGCCGATGTCGCGCGTGCGGTGACCGGCGTCGAGCACCGACCCGACGGCCGCTTCGATCTGCGCAGCGGCGGACGCGTCTCCCAGACTGAAGCGCAGCATCATTGCCGCAGACAGGATCATGGCGAGCGGATTGGCGATGTCGCGACCGGCGATATCGGGTGCCGAGCCGTGGATCGGTTCGTAAAGCCCGAAACCGTCGGCGTCGAGCGAGGCGCTCGGCAGCATGCCGATCGAACCGGTCAGCATCGACGCCTGGTCGGACAGGATGTCGCCGAACATGTTTCCCGTCAGGATGACGTCGAACTGCCCCGGGCTCTTGACGAGCTGCATCGCGGCATTGTCGACATAGAGATGGTCGAGCGCGACGTCGGGATAGTCGGCGGCAACCTCGGTCACGACCTCACGCCACAGCTGCATCGTATCGAGGACGTTCGCCTTGTCGACGCTCGTCACGCGCTTCGACCGCGATCGCGCCGCCTTGAATGCGACATGCGCGATGCGGGCGATCTGTGGTTCGGTGTAGCGCATCGTGTCGAAGCCTTCGCGATCACCCTTTTTGCCGGTGATGCCCTTGGGCGTGCCGAAATAGATGTCGCCGGTCAGTTCGCGGATGATCAGGATATCGAGCCCTGCGACGATTTCGGGCTTCATCGCTGATGCGTCGGCAAGCGAGGGCCAGACGATCGCGGGCCGGAAATTGGCGAACAGGTCGAGTTCGCGGCGAAGGCCGAGGATCGCCTGTTCGGGCCGCAACTCGCGCGGCAGCGTGTTGAGGGCAAAGTCGCCCACCGCGCCGAACAGGATTGCGTCCGACTGGCGGGCGATATCGAGTGTCTGCGGCGGGAGCGGGTGACCATGCGTGCGATAGGCAGCACCACCGGCCGCGGCTTCGGCAAACGTCAGCCCCAGCTCCAGCGCCGCAAGCACCCGCACCGCCTGCGCGCACACTTCGGGGCCGATACCGTCGCCCGGCAGCACTGCGATCCTCGCCATTTGCTCGCGATAGGGGTAAGGGGGCTGGTCGCGCAAGGACTTGGCGATTATGGGCAGGCACCCACGCAGGCGAAGGTGACGAATGAAAATCGCGATGATCGGCGCGGGCTATGTGGGCCTCGTCTCGGGCGCATGTTTCGCCGATTTCGGGCATGACGTGACATGCGTCGACCTTGATCAGGACAAGATCGATGCGCTGCTGGCGGGCAAGATGCCGATCTTCGAGCCGGGACTTGCCGAACTCGTGCTCGGCAACGTCGCCGGCGGGCGGCTGTCGTTCACGACCAGCCTTGCCGCGGCGGCCGAGGATGCCGATGCGATCTTCATCGCGGTCGGAACGCCGTCAAGACGTGGCGACGGCCACGCCGACCTGAGCTATGTTTTCCAGGCAGCACGCGACATCGGCGCGGTCATCGCCAAACCGACGGTCGTGGTGACCAAATCGACTGTCCCCGTCGGCACCGGCGACGAGGTCGAACGCATCCTGCGCGAAGTCGCGATCGGAGTCGACGTCGCGGTCGTCTCTAACCCCGAATTCCTGCGCGAAGGTGCGGCGATCGGCGACTTCAAGCGCCCCGACCGCATCGTCATCGGCTGCGAAGATGCGCGCGCCGAACAGGTGATGCGCGACCTGTACCGCCCGTTGTCGCTGGGGCAGGCGCCGCTGATGTTCACCGGCAGGCGCACTGCCGAACTGATCAAATACGCCGCCAACGCGTTTCTCGCGACCAAGATCACCTTCATCAACGAGATCGCCGACCTGTGCGAAGCGGTGGGCGCCGATGTGAAGGACGTGTCGCGCGGGATCGGTCTCGACAAGCGCATCGGGTCGAAATTCCTACACGCCGGTCCGGGTTATGGCGGATCGTGCTTCCCCAAGGATACGCTGGCGCTTTTGAAGACCGCCGACGACCACGGCGTGCCGATGCGCATCGTTGAGGCGACGGCGGCGGTCAACGACAGCCGCAAGCGTGCAATGGGGCGCAAGATCGTCACCGCGGTCGGTGGCGAGGTGCGCGGCAAGACGATCGGGCTGCTTGGCCTCACATTCAAGCCCAACACCGACGACATGCGCGACGCGCCGAGCCTCGCAATCGTACAGGCGCTGATCGACGCCGGGGCGAACGTGCGCGCGTACGATCCCGAGGGAATGGATGTCGCCGCGCCGATGATGCCCGGCGTGACGATGTGCAGCGATGCCTACGCCGTTGCCGAAGCCGCCGATGCGGTCGCGATCGTCACCGAATGGGACGCGTTCAGGGCGCTCGACCTCGGCCGGATGGGCGCGGCGATGCAATCAAAGGTGCTGGTTGACCTGCGCAACATTTACGAGCCGCGCGACGTTGCCCGACTGGGCTTTGCCTATCACGGCGTCGGCCGCCCGTCCTGAGGAGCAATCGATGCGGAGCGTTTTCACCATCACCGGCACCTTGGCTATCTTGACCGGTTGCACGACGGTGACTGCGGATGCGCCGCCGGTTGAGACAATTCCCGTCGCGACGGCCATGCTCCATGCAGCCGACGGAACCGCGCGCGGCCGCGCGGTTCTCACCGAGAGCAACGGAGCGATACGCCTGACTGTCGATGCCCAAGGGCTTCCCGCGGGATCGCACGGCATCCACCTGCACACCGTCGGCCGCTGCGACGCGCCCGATTTCCAGACCGCCGGCGCGCACTGGAACCCGACGATGAAGATGCACGGCCGCGACAACCCGATGGGCGCACACGATGGCGACTTGCCTAATCTTGTCATTGAAGCCGACGGCCGCGGTTCGGTGAGCGTCGGTATAGCGGGGGCATGGGCGACGCTGCTCGATGCCGACGGTGCGGCGGTCGTCGTCCATGCCGGTCCCGACGATTATCGCACCGACCCGAGCGGAAATTCGGGCGGGCGCATCGCCTGTGGTGTGCTCAGTCGGCCCTGACCCAGTCGCGCCGCAACGGTTTGACCGCGAGCAGGACGAGCGCGGCGGCGACGAGGTAGAACAGAAGCACGATGATCGTCCCGTAACGCAGCGATTCGCTGCCGAGGCGGACCGTCAGCGCGTCGGACAGCGCGCCCATCAGCAGCGAGCCGAGACCCAGCCCGATCAGATTATTGATGAACAGGAACGTCGCCGACGCGGTCGCGCGCATTTCGATCGGAACCATGCTTTGCACGGCCGTCGTCAACGGTCCCAGCCACAAGATGTTCAGCCCATTGGGGATCAGAAGTAAGCTCCACGCCAGCACCGGCGAGTCGACCCAGAGACCCGCCGCAAACAGCGGCGCCGAGATCAGCCAGGCGAGCGCGGGAAGCTTTGCGTAAATGCCGACGTCGCCTTTTCCCAACTTGTCGACCAGCCAGCCGCCGCCGAACACGCCGATGCAACCGCCGATCAGGAGCAGCGAGCCGACATATTGTCCCGCCTGCAACAGGTTGAAGTCGAAGCTGCGCATCAGGATCGACGGCGTCCAGAAAGCGAGGCCATAGCCGCACAGCGAACTCGACGATGCGGCGAAAGCCATCAGCCAGAAGCTGCGCTTGGCTGCGAGCGTCCGGAAGACGACGCCGATCGGGACGGCGTCGTGCGCGTCCGATCCGCGCGCCGGTTCGCGCACGATCAGGCGGAAGACCGGCGCAAGCGCAAGGCCCGCAAGTCCGACGATGATGAACGCCGTCCGCCATTCGACCGCCGATGCGATCCATGCGCCAAGCATCGCGCCCGACGCCAGCCCAAGCGGCACGCCGAGCGAATAGAAGCCAAGCGCGCGGCCGCGCTGATCGATGGGGAAATATGAGGAGATGATCGCATAACTCGGCGCGACGCCCCCCGCTTCGCCGACCCCCACGCCCAGCCGATAGGCGAACATGTGCCAGAAGCTGGTTGCCAGGCCGCACATCGCCGTAAAGATACTCCATACCGTGAGCGAGATCGTCACGACCCAGGTCCGGCTGGTGCGATCGGCGACGATCGCAAGCGGGATGCCGAGCGTCGAATAGAGCATAGCAAAGGCGATTCCGCCAAGCGCACCGAGCTGCGTATCGCTCAAGCGGAGGTCGGCCTTGATCGGTTGAGCGAGGATGCCGAGGATCTGCCGGTCGAGGAAGTTGAAGGTGTAGACGAGCAGCAGCAGACCGAGCACCGTCAGGCGGTACGCAGGCGTGCCCTGTCCCCCCCTTGCGTCGCGCTCGCCCATCATCCTCTCCCGTTTCACACGGGCCTAGCCGAGCGGCCAGCGCGCGACAACATCGTAGCGCGCGCCGCCGCTGCCGAGCATGCTTTCGAACAGAGTGAAATGCGTGACGCCAAACGGCGCGCTCGAAATCCCTGCGTGCGCCGAAAGGAACGCGGTGGCGTCGCGCATCCGGCCGCGCGCGAGCGTGATGTGCGGCCGATACGCGCGCGCCTCGGGCGGCAGCCCCACGCGAACGAGCGCATGATCGATCTTCTTATGCAGCGCGGCGAGCGGCGCGTGCGGGGCGACGCCGGCCCAAAGCGTGTCGACCCGCCCGTTGCGATCGAATATGCCGACCCCGTCGATCATGACCTCGAAAGGTGCCGAGCGGACGTCGCTCAGCGCCGAAACAACGTCTTCGCCGGTGCGCCGATCGACCTCGCCGAGGAAGCGCAGTGTCAGGTGGAGCTGTTCGGCATCCTGCCAGCGCGCGCCGTCGACACCACCCGCCATGGCAATCAGCCGATCGCGCACGGGCGCGGGCGGGCGGATGGCGACGAACAGGCGTGGCATGACCGGCTTGATCGTGCCGCCTTTGGCGCGTGAATCAAGTCCGCGACCAGAATGTCCGGGTTTCGCTTGAAAGTGTGGCTGATACTCACGATATTGCGACTGTCCGGCGATGGGCGCCGGGTATAGGAGATTTTTCGATGGCCAACTGGTCCGATCCCCGCATGACCGCAGGCGCGGCCGCCGCCTCGGTCGGCACCCGCGGCGCGGCGTACGACGCCGGTCTGCGTTCATATATGCTGTCGGTTTATAATTACATGGCGTCGGCAGTGCTGCTGACGGGCATCGTCGCCTTCCTGTTCGCCTGGGGTGGAGAGACCTCGATGGCGGCGCAGGTGCTGACGACGCCGCTGCGCTGGGTCATCATGCTTGCACCCTTGGGCTTTGTGATGGCGTTGAGCTTTGGCATCAATCGCATGTCTACAAGTACAGCGCAGGCCGTGTTCTGGGCGTTCGCGGTCGTGATGGGCTTGTCAATGTCGTCGATCCTGCTGGTCTTTACCGGCGAATCGGTCGCGACGGCGTTCTTTGCGACGGCGGCCGCCTTTGCGGGCTTGAGCCTGTACGGCTACACCACCAAGCGCGACCTGTCGGGCTTCGGCACCTTCCTGATCATGGGCGTCGTCGGCCTTATCGTGGCGAGCCTGTTGAACCTCTGGCTGCAGTCGAGCGTGATGAACCTCGCCATCTCCGGCATCGGCGTGCTGCTTTTCGCAGGGCTTACGGCTTATGATACGCAGCGGATCAAGTCGATGTACGCCTATGTCGCGGGAACCGACATGGTCGGAAAGACCGTCATCATGGGCGCGCTGTCGCTTTATCTCGACTTCATCAACATGTTCCAGTTCCTGCTGAGTTTCCTCGGCAACCGGAACTAGGGCGAGGCGAGCACGGCGATAGCCCCGCTATCGCCGAGACCCGGCTTTGCCGCGGCGGAAACAGGAAACAGCCCCGGCAGAACGATCTGCCGGGGCTTTTTCATGCCTCTTTGGGCATCAGTGCGGCGTCGATCTCCTTGGCACGCAGATAGGCGGGGCGATCGCTGATGCCTGCCCAATATGTTTCGAACGCGGGCCGCTTTTCGATGCTTCCGAATGCCAGACCCCAGCCGATCTGCGACCCGAAGTAGACATCGGCGGCGCTGAAGCGGTCGCCGGCGACATAGCGCTTGCCCGTGACGGCGTGTTCGATCGCGTCCATGACGGCGTCGAAGCTGCCGTAACCGGCCATGCGCTCCCGGCCTTCGGGCAAGACGAAGCCCAGTGCCTTGTTGGTGACAGCGGCCTCGATCGGGCCGGCGGCGTAGAACAACCAGCGATAATAGTCCCCGCGATGTGCGATGTCGGGCGCGAGGCCGGCATCCGGGAACGCATCGGCAAGGTAGGCGCAAATCGCCGCCCCCTCGGTCACCACGACGTCGCCATGCTTGATCGCGGGCACCTTGCCCATCGGATTGATCGCCAGATATTCGGGTGCCTTCATGGTCGTGCCATAGTCGAGCAGAACCTGATCATAGGGCTCACCGACTTCCTCGAGCATCCAGCGCGCGATCTGTCCGCGCGACATCGGATTGGTATAGAAGGTCAGGCTGGTCATTGCGGTCTCCTCCTGCCCGACGCTACACATTCGGCGCGTGGGTTTCCATAGGGAGCAGTGCCGTGAGCGGCTTCGAAACGATTTCGGTGTCGGTCGACGACGGCATCTTTACGCTGACGCTGGACCGCCCCGAGCGCATGAACGCGTTCACACCTCAGATGATGGCGGAGATGATCGCGGCGTTCGACATGGCCGACGCCGACGACGCAGTGCGCGCGGTGATCGTCACCGGTACAGGAAGGGCGTTCTGCGCCGGTGCCGACCTGAGTCAGGGAGCCGCGACGTTCGACTATGCCGGCGCGGGCAATCCCTGGGGCGAGAACTCTCCTGTCGGCGCGGATGGTTCGGTCGACTGGAACCACCCGGGTATTCGCGACGGCGGCGGCACGTTGACGCTGCGCATCTTTGCCTGTCGCAAGCCGGTCATCGGCGCGATCAACGGTGCCGCCGTCGGCATCGGCGCGACGATGCTGCTCCCGATGGACTTCCGGTTCGCGAGCGAAGCGGCACGCTTTGGTTTCGTCTTCGCGCGCCGTGGTATCGTCCCCGAAGCGGCGTCGAGCTGGTTTCTACCGCGCCTCGTCGGGATCGGGCAGGCACTCGATTGGTGCTATTCGGGACGCGTGTTCGGTGCCGACGAGGCGCTGAAAGGCGGCCTGGTGCGCAGCGTACACGCACCTGACGATATGCTTCCCGCCGCGCGCGCCCTAGCGCATCAGCTGACCGCGGAAAGCGCACCCGTTTCGATCGCGCTCACGCGCATCATGATGTGGCGGATGCTGGGTGCCGCGCACCCGATGAATGCGCACCGCCTCGACAGCCGCCTGATCTGGTCACGCGGGGCAAGCGATGATGCGAGGGAGGGGGTGGCGTCGTTCCTCGAGAAGCGAGCGGCGGTGTTCCCGGATTCGGTCAGCACGGACATGCCGTCGTTCGGGGCGTTCATGGACGACGAGCGCTGGTGACGAGCACTGTTGGTTTCAAAAGTTAGTCAAAGTTTAGTCCAAGGAAAGCACGTCTTCCGCCGATGTTCGGCCTGTAGGAAATAATCGTGCGCGATCGACCCCGTGGCCGATGACACGATGTGGCGTTCAACGCGAGGCGCCGCTACCACGCCGCGCATGCCCAAGCCCGCTGCCTCCGCCGCGATTCCCTTCGCCGTCGCCTGTCTCGGCATCGCCTTGTTTTCGGCGATGGATGCGGCGATGAAAGGGCTGGCGATCGCGCTTGGTGCCTATTCGGCGATGTTGTGGCGGCAGGCGATCGGGGGGGTGATGAGCGTCGGCCCCTATCTGCTGACGCGCAAGCGCTGGCCGGGCCGCGCGGCGCTGCGCATCCATCTGCTGCGCGGCGGCGTCGGCGCGATCATGGCGGTTTCGTTCTTTTACGGCATCGCGCGCGTGCCGCTTGCCGAAGGGATCGCGCTGTCGTTCATCGCGCCGCTGATCGCGCTGTATCTGGCGGTAGTCCTGCTGGGAGAGACCGTGGGCCGGCACAGCATCGTCGCCTCGCTGCTCGGCCTTGCGGGCGTCGCGGTGCTGCTGTCGGCGCGACTGGGTGCGGATGCCGGCGCGCGGAACCTCGACGGCGTGGCGGCGATCCTCGTTTCGGCGGTGTTTTACGCCTGGAACATCATCCTGATGCGGCAACAGGCACTGCTGGCGTCGCCGATCGAAGCCGCATTCTTCCAGAATGTGACCGCCGGTGGGTTCCTGTTGCTGGCGGCGCCCGTGGTCTGGCTTGTCGACCGCTCGATCCTGGTCGTGCCGTCGGGCGCGCAGTGGCCGATGCTGGTGCTGGCGGCGGTGCTCGCCTTTGCCTCGCTGTTCCTGCTCAGCTGGGCCTACGCGCGCGCCGAGGCGCAGGTGCTCGTGCCGGTCGAATATACCGCGTTCGTGTGGGCTGCGATCATGGGCGCGGTCTTTTACGCCGAAGCGGTGACGGCAACGACGATCGCCGGTGCCGTCCTGATCGTGGGCGGGTGCATCATCGCCGCCAGAGGCGGGCGGCCCGACACCGGAAAGCTCGAGGCGATGGTGTGAACAGGACGGCACTGACCCCGGCGCATCTTGCGCTCGCGGTCGCGGTGATGGCGGTGTGGGGAAGCAATTTCGTCGTCATCAAGCATGCGCTCACCGTGCTGCCGCCGCTGACACTCGCGACGCTGCGCTTCGTCGTGGTGCTCGTGCCGGCGGTGTTTTTTGTGAAGAAGCCGGCGGCAAGCTGGGCGAACCTTGCGGCTTACGGTGTTCTGATCGGGGCCGGGCAGTTCGGCGCGCTGTTCGTGGCACTGCGCGCCGACGTCACGCCGGGGCTCGCCTCGCTGCTGATGCAGAGCCAGGTGTTTTTCACGATCGGCCTCTCGATGATGCTGACCGGCGAGCGCGTGCGCGGCTATCAGGTCGCGGCGCTGCTGCTCGCGGTGGCCGGGATCGGCGTGATCCTGATGCACACCGATGGCAGCATAACGCCGCGCGGCCTGCTCCTCATCGGCATCGCGGCGATGGGCTGGGCAAGCGGCAACATCGTTGCACGCGCGGCGGGCAAGGTCGACATGCTCGGCTATGTCGTTTGGGCGAGCCTGTTCGCGCTGCCGCCGCTCGGACTTATGGCGCTGGCGCTCGAGGGATGGTCGGCGATGACGGCGGGCGTACGCGCGGCGACGGTGTCGACGTGGGGCGCGGTCGCGTGGCAGGCGGTCGGCAACACGATGTTCGGCTATGCGGTGTGGGGCTGGCTGCTCGCGCGCTATCCGGCGGCGACGGTTGCGCCGATGGCACTGCTGATCCCCGTGTTCGGGATGAGCGCGTCGGCGCTCCTGCTCGACGAGCCGTTGCAGCCTTGGAAGATCGGCGCGGCGGCGCTCGTCATGTCGGGGCTGGCGTTAGGGATGCTATGGCCGCGGCTGTCGGCGCGCGATATGGGCGAGCCGGCATGACCGTGACGATCCGCCCCGCCGTTCGCGACGATCTCGACACTGTAATCGGCTTCGTGCGTGCGCTGGCCGATTATGAGCGACTGGCCGACGATGTCGTGCTCGATCGCGCGGCATTCCGCGAGCATCTGTTCGGCGCGCGGCCGATGGCCGAAGTGCTGATCGCCGAAGTCGAAGCCGTGGCGGTCGGCTTTGCCCTGTTCTTCCACAATTTCTCGACGTTCGAGGGGCGGCCGGGGATTTATCTCGAGGATCTGTTCGTCGCTCCCGAAGCGCGCGGCGTTGGCGCAGGCAAAGCGTTGCTGCGCGCGCTCGCCCGGCTGGCGGTCGAACGGGGCTGCGCGCGGCTCGAATGGGCGGTGCTCGACTGGAACGAACCGGCGATCGCATTCTACGCGTCGCTGGGGGCAAGCGCGATGGATGAATGGACGGTCAACCGCGTCGACGGTGCGGCATTGCGGGCGCTCGCGGCATGATGGTGCCGCCGATGCAGCCGACGCTGTCGGATGCGCTGCTCACGCTGCGCCCGATGGTCGAAGTCGACCGCGAGCCGCTGTTCGACGTCGCGCACGACCGTGAAATCTGGGCACTGCATCCGGCGCACGATCGCTGGCAGCGCGACGTGTTCGACCCGTTTTTCGACGAGGGGCTGGCGTCGCAGGGTGCGCTGAGCGTGATCGACACGACGAGTGGCGCGGTCATCGGCAGTTCGCGCTACGACATCCGCGTCTGCGATGCCGGCGAGGTGGAGATCGGCTGGACCTATCTCGCGCGCGATTTCTGGGGCGGGTCGTACAACCGGTCGATGAAGCGGCTGATGCTCGAACATGCCTTCACGCTGTTCGACACGGCGATTTTCCTGGTCGGAGAGACGAACCTGCGTTCGCGCCGCGCGATGGAAAAGATCGGCGGGGTCCTGACCGACCGGCGTCAGGCCTGGCCGATGGCGGGCGTGCCGATCGACCACCTGATCTATGCGATCACGGCGGAGGACTTCGCGCGCGGACCACTGATGGCGGATCAGTCAGGCCCGATAGCGCTTGAGTCGCTCCGCCGAAGCCCGTAGCCGCCATGACGGAGTTCGAGGCGTAGTGATGGGTCGGCAAAAGGCGGTTGTGATCGGGTCGGGGATCGGCGGCATCGCGTGCGCGATCCGGCTGCAAAGCCTGGGGTTCGATACCGTCATCGTCGAAAAGCTCGATGCCCCCGGGGGCCGCGCCTATGTGCGGCGGGCGGAGGGCTTCACCTTCGACATGGGGCCGACCGTGCTGACGGTGCCGCACTTCATCGAAGAGCTGTTCTCGCTCGAGCGCGACCACGCAATGTTGGGCGCGCCCGACTTTCCGGCCGAAATCCTCGACGAGAGCAAGCGTATCACGTCGGGCGTGAGCGGCGGGCTCAACACGAGCAAATATGTGACGATCGTGCCGATCCTGCCCTTCTATCGCATCTATTTCGACGACATGAGCTTCTTCGATTACGACGCCGATCCGGTGCGGGTGCGCGAACAGATCGCCAAACTCGCGCCCGAGGATCTGGACGGCTACGAGCGGTTTCACGAACATGCGCGCGCGATCTTCAAGCGCGGGTTTCTGGAGCTTGGCTATACCTATTTCGGGTCGGTCGGATCGATCCTCGGCGTGGCGCCCGACCTGATCCGCCTCAACGCGATCCGGCCGCTGTTTTCGCTCATCAGGAAATATTTCAAGAGCGACAAGATGCGCCAGGTGTTCAGCTTCGAGCCGCTGCTGGTCGGCGGCAATCCGCTCAAAGTGCCCGCAATCTATGCGATGATCCACTTCGTCGAAAAGACGTGGGGCATCCATTTCGCGATGGGCGGGACAGGCGCACTGGTCGCGGGGCTCGTCAGGAAGTTCGAGGATATGGGCGGAGTGCTCCGCCTCAATGCCGAAGTGGCGCAGATCGATGTCGAAAAGGTCGCCGGCAAGCGCGTGGCCAAGAGCGTGACGCTGAAATCGGGCGAGGTGCTTGCGGCCGACCTGGTCGTATCGAACGCCGATTATGCCAATACGTATCTGAAACTGATCGACAGGAAGCACCGGCGGATCAACCGCGACGCGCTGGTCAAATATCGCAAGCAGTCGATGTCGCTGATGGTGATCTATTTCGGCTATCGCAAGAGCGATGCCGATCATGATCTCCAGCATCATAACATCATCCTCGGCCCGCGTTACGAGGAACTTCTGACCGACATATTCGACCGCAAGATATTGCCCGACGACTTCTCGCAATATCTGCATATCCCGACGCTGACCGATCCGAGTCTGGCTCCCGCGGGGCACCATGCCGCCTACACGCTGGTCCCGGTGCCGAACAATCAGAGCGGAATCGACTGGGAGGCGGTCGGCCCCGGCTTTGTCGACAAGGTGCTGACTTTCCTCGATGAACGCGGCTATCTGCCGGGCTTGCGCGAACGCATCGTCTACCAGAGCTACGTGACGCCCGATTATTTCGAGGACGTGCTGGGGTCATATATCGGCAATGGTTTCGGCGTCGAGCCCGTGCTCACGCAGACCGCCTTCTTCCGCCCGCACAACCGCAGCGAGGATGTGGCGAACCTCTATCTCGTCGGGCAGGGGACACAGCCGGGCGGGGGGACGCCCTCGGTGATGATGTCGGCCAAGATGACCGCGCGCGAGATCGCAAAGGATTTTGCGGTTCCGGCCGAAATCGCCGACTGAGGCGGACGACGATGGCCGAACAGACCCCCCTCGAAGCGTTCAAGGCGGTGCTGACCGGGACCGCGCGTGCGATTGCGCACGAGCCCGAGGTCGAACTGGCGTTCACCGCCGATGCGCCGACGCAGGTCGGAAAGAATATCAAGGTGCCGATGCCCGGACGCGCACTGCCGCCCGAACAAGTGGCGGAGGCGAGGGGCTTTGCCGATGGCTTTGCGCTGCGGCTGCGGCATCATGATGCGGTCGTGCATGCGCGACTGGCGCCGACGCCGGCGATCGCGCGCGCGGTGTTCGATGCAGTGGAATCTGCCCGCGTCGAGGCACTCGGCGGGCGCGGCATGGCGGGGGTTCGCGCAAACCTCAACACCGCGCTCGAGATGCGGATGCGGTCGGACCCGATTGCGCGCGCAAAGGCCAAGGATGAAGTGCCGTTGTCGACCGCAGTCGCGCTGTTGCTGCGTGAGCGGCTGACGGGGGAAGCACCGCCGGTGAGCACCGATGCCGGCCTCGATCTGGTCCGTGAATGGATCGAGGAGGCGGGTGGCGCGGATATGGATGCGCTCGGCCTCGTGCTCGACGATCAGGCGGCGTTCGCGTCGCTCGCGACCAAGCTGCTCGAAGATCTGCAACTGATCGAAGGCGACATGGTCCCCGACGACGAGCAGGATGACGGCGACGACGATGGCGAAGACAAGGGTCAGGACGACGCCGATTCGGGAGACGACGACAGCGACGGCGCAGGCCAGGTCGAGCAGCGCGGCGAAAGCGAAACGTCCGAAGATTCCGAGGGCGAAGGCGAGACCGACGGTCAGGACTCAAGCGACGACGACATGGCCGACGGCAGCGACGGCGAGCAGGAAGGAATGCTCCCCGTCCGTCCCAACCGCCCGCCCGCCGACCTGACGCCGGGGTTCGATTACAAGGCATGGACGACCGCGCACGACGAGGTGATCGCGGCCGACGAATTGTGCGACCCCGACGAGTTGGTCCGATTGCGCCAGTATCTCGACCAGCAGCTGGTCCATCTGCAAGGTGCCGTGACCAAACTTGCCAATCGCCTGCAGCGCCGCCTGATGGCGCAGCAGAACCGGTCGTGGGATTTCGATCAGGAAGAGGGCATGCTCGACGCCGCGCGGCTGGCGCGGATCATTGTCTCGCCGGGGCATTCATTGAGTTACAAGGTCGAGCGCGAGACCGATTTCAAGGACACGGTCGTCAGTCTGCTGATCGACAATTCGGGATCGATGCGCGGGCGGCCGATCTCGATCGCGGCGATCAGCGCCGACATCATGGCGCGCACGCTCGAACGCTGCGGGGTGAAGACTGAAATCCTGGGCTTCACGACGCGGGCGTGGAAGGGGGGCCAAGCACGCGAAAGCTGGCTGACAGCCGGGCGCCCACCGTTGCCGGGCCGGCTCAACGACTTGCGGCACATCGTTTACAAGCCGGCGGATGCGCCGTGGCGGCGGGCGCGGACGTCGCTCGGCCTGATGATGCGCGAGGGTTTGCTGAAAGAGAATATCGACGGCGAGGCGCTGCTGTGGGCGCATTCGCGTCTGCTCGCCCGCTCCGAAGAGCGCAAGATCCTGATGGTGATCTCCGACGGTGCGCCGGTCGACGATTCGACGCTGAGCGTGAATTCGGGCTCGTACCTCGAAAAGCATCTGCGCCAGGTAATCGGGTGGATCGAGACGAAGTCGCCCGTGCAGCTCGTCGCGATCGGCATCGGCCATGACGTGACGCGCTATTACGCGCGCGCGGTGACGATCATGGACGCCGACCAGCTCGGCGGGACGATGGTCGAACAGCTGGCGGGGTTGTTCGATGTGGAGTGATTTTCATTGTCACGGTGCTAACATTGTGCTAACGCTGTCCCATGGAAACATCGCTTCGAAAAATGGGCAACTCGACAGGGATCATTGTCCCCAAGATCATTCTGGACGAACTTGGGCTGTCGTCGGGATCAAAGATCGATTTGCGCATCGTCGATGGGAAGTTCGTCGGCGAGCCCGTTGCGCGCAAGGTGCGTGAGGGGTGGGAGGAAGCCGCGAGGATTATCGGCGCGATGCCGCTGACCACGGTAGAAAAGGAATGGCTCGAAATGCCGGATGAGCCGGGCGAGGATTGGATTTGGTAGCGCGCGAGGCGCTCATTCGCGGCGATGTCTGGATGGCCAGTTTCGATCCGACGGTCGGGACGGAAATCCAAAAAACACGTCCTTGCGTCGTGATATCGCCCGATTCGATGAACCGGCAATTGCGGCGGGTCATCGTTGCGCCGCTGACGAGCGGCAGTCATCACGCCCCCTTTCGTGTCGAAACCATATTTGCGGGGAAGCAAGGTCGAATCCTTGCAGATCAGGTTCGGACTTTCAACCGGCTGAGGCTCAGGAAACGTCTTGGCGCTGTCGATGCGGACACGCTGTCCGACCTGCTGACTATACTACGGGAAATGTTCAAACCCTGAACGTTCAGGCGGCCTCCGCCACATGCAGCTTGTCGATCTTCACGCGTCCATGTCGACCACTTCGATGCGGTAGGGCCGCGCAGAGCGACCATGGCCAGGAAGATTAGCGCCAAAAATACGGACTTGCCTGTTATGACGGATCTCATGCCAAATTCACCCGCGTCAATCCTGAATATCGTGGTCGTCGTGGGTGTGGTCGCGGGGGCAGTCGCGGGTCCCGTTCGGGCGCGGCACCTTGGCCTTTCCCCCCAATCGCATCGGAAGCCGCAGCCAATGACCGAAAGCCTTCAGTCGATCGAAGCCAAGTCTCGGGCGGCAAACAGCGCGCTCGCCGCTGGCCGTTTCGGTGACGCCAACGCCTTGTTCGACGATGCGCTTGCGGCGCTCGGCGACCGTTACCGCGCCGCCACTGTCATCGATGACACCGGCATGAAGCTTACGCTTGCCAAGGGCGAAGCGGCGAAGGGCAATGTGTCGGCCGCCGCAAATCTCAAAAAATCGGTGGTCACGTCGCGTCTGGCGCAGTTTCGCGCCCTTCACGCCGCGAAATAGCGGCTAATGCGTGGCCGCAACCAGCAGCTTGTCGATCTTGCGGCCATCCATGTCGACCACTTCGAAACGGTAGCCGCCAACCGCAAAATGATCGCCGACGCCGGGCAGCCGTTTGAATTCGGCCAGCGCCAGACCCGCGACGGTCGCATAGTCGCGGTCGTCCGGCAGTTCGAGGCCGATCCTTTCGGCGAGCGTGTCGGCGGGCAGCCAGCCCGAAACAAGCAGGCTGCCATCGTCGCGTTCGACAAGGGGGGGGTCGGTATCTTCGTCGTGATCCGAGGCGAATTCGCCGGCGATCGCCGCGAGCAGGTCGGCGGGCGTGACGATGCCTTCGAGATGGCCATATTCGTCGTGGACCATCGCCATCGGCACGTCGGCGCGGCGCAATGCCTCGAGTGCGTCCATCGCATCGACCCGGTCGGGGACGATCGGTGCGGACTTCATCAGTGCGCGCAGGTCGATGTCGGCACCGTCGACAAGCCTTGCGACGATGTCGCGCGCCTGGACGACACCGACGATCCGGTCGACCGATCCTTCAGCGACCGGCATGCGGCTGTGCGGCAGCGTCCGCAGCACGGCGAGAAGCGCGTCATGATCGGCGTCGGCGTCGATCCAGTCGACCTCGGTGCGCGGCGTCATCACTTCGCGCACGGGACGGTCGGCGAGGCGGACGACGCCCGAGATGATCGCGCGCTCGCTTTCCTCGATCACGCCCGATTTGCTCGCCTCGGCAACGATCAGGTGAAGTTCCTCGGCGGTGACGTGGCTTTCGGATTCGCGTGTCATGCCGAGCAGCCGGAAGATGAGTGCACTGGTCCGGTCGAGCAGCCAGACGAGCGGCGCGGTCGCGTGCGCAAGCCACACCATCGGTCGCGCCATTGCGGAAGCGATCGGCTCGGGCGCCCGCAGCGCGAACTGCTTTGGCACCAACTCGCCGATGATGAGCGAAATGAACGTCGTCAGCCCGATGACGACCGCAAAGCCGAGCGTTTCGGCGGTCGCAGGCGCGACACCCAGTTGCGCGATGCGTTCGCCGGTGGGCCCGCCAAGGCTCGCGCCCGAATAGGCCCCGGCGATGACGCCGATCGCGGTGATGCCGATCTGGACCGTCGAAAGGAACCGGCCCGGGTCCGCGCCCAGCTCGAGCGCGATGCGTGCGCCGCCGCGCCCCCGTCGCGCCATCGCCTCGAGGCGCGGTTTGCGCGCCGAGACGATCGCAAGTTCGGACATTGCAAAGACACCGTTGAGCGCGACGAGCGCGAGGATGATGGCGACGTCGGTCCAGGGATAGGGATGCAGGGCGGGCGGCAACATGATGCACCGTCATGATTGGCCGCTTTTGCCGCGCTAGACAACCGGGCTTCGACGCTGCTCGAAGAAGTTTCGTAAGAGCGCCGCCGCTTCGGCGTCGCCCAGTCCGGCGATGACCTCGGGCCGGTGGTGGCAGGTCGGATGCGCGAAAACCCGCACACCATGGGCGACGCCGCCGCCCTTCGGGTCCGACGCCGCGTAGTAGAGTCGCGCGATGCGTGCGTGGGCAATCGCTCCGGCGCACATCGCGCACGGCTCAAGCGTGACCCAAAGGTCGCAACCGGTGAGGCGGTCGGTGCCGAGCGTTGCGCAGGCGGCGCGGATCGCGACGATTTCGGCATGCGCGGTCGGATCGTTGTTCGTCCGGGTGGCGTTGGATCCGGTCGCGATCACGTCGCCCCCGCGCGTTACGACGGCGGCGACGGGGACCTCGCCGGACGCAGCGGCCCCGCGCGCGAGGTCGAGCGCCTGGCGCATCGGCGGTGGCAATGGAAACGGCATCGGCGTGGACTTAGCCGAGTGCGCATGGTTGACGAAAGCCGCAATGATCGCTAGGCGCGCCTCTTTTCCGATACCACCGAACATTTCAGGACGAACACGCATGTCGCGCATCTGCGAATTGACCGGCAAGGGCCGCCAGGTCGGCCACAATGTCAGCCACGCCAACAACAAGACCAAGCGGGTCTTTCTGCCCAACCTGCAGAATGTCACGCTGATGTCCGACGCCACCGGCGAGTCGGTGAAGCTGCGCGTCTCGACTCATGGGCTGCGTTCGGTCGAACATGTCGGCGGGCTCGACAACTGGCTGACCAAGACCAGCGAGGACAAGCTGAGCCTGAAGGCACGCCGCCTGAAACGTGCGATCGCCAAGAAAACGGCTGTCGCCGCCTAGTTCAACGCGAATTTGAGCAGCAGCGTTCGCTGCCAGCGCATGAAATTGTCGTCCGAGATGATCCAGATCATCGGCCGGCCGTTCTCGACCGTTACCGAAAGCCCTTCGAAATTGTCGGCAATGACGGGCGCGGCGAAGTGTGCGATCCTGCGCCCTTTCAGCACACCGCCGGGTTTGGCCGGAATCGCGTCGAGAAGGACCAGTTCGCTGGTGAACAGTGACCACAGCGCGAATCGCCGGTTGAGGACAAGGATGCGGCCGTCGGGCAGTTCGGCGGCGTCGGTCGGCTTGAACCCGGCCGGCGGACGATAGCCAAATGTGGTCGCGACCGCGGCAGGATCGGTCGGATCGCGATCGAACAGGACGACGGGCGAAACGCTTCCGCCGCGCAGGCTGTCCTCGGCGATCACCAGAAAGCGACCGTCGCGAAGACGCACCATCGTCTCAGGGCCTTGGCGCTGCGACCACTGCGACATCGCGGGCGGGGCAAGCGCCGCTTCGCCGATTTTGAAATCACCGCGCGTCCGGCACACAGCGTTGCGCCATTCGAATCCGATCCACCAGTGGCCACGCGCCGGATCGTGCGTCAGCGATTCGGTATCGTTGTCGGTCTTGCGTAGGACGTCGCCGCACCCCTTTGGCACACGGACGAGGCTCGCGTCGGAGGCATGGCCGAAGCGCCCGAAGCGGAAGCGTACCACGGTCCCTGCATCGCTGAGCGCGGTGATGCGATTGCCATCGACGTCGAGCGCCGAAAAACCGCCGAAATTGCGCGTCGGGCTGGTCAGTTCCCACGCACCCTTCAGCGTCAGTGCACCGACCCGGCGACGATCGGGCTGTGTCGTGTCGAGCGCGACGGGTCGGCTGGTGATTTCGATTTGCTGATCGGGGGCCAGCATCGTCAGCGCGGGCATCGAGCCGTCGACGCATTGACCGAGCAGGAAGGGAAACAGAAAAACGAAGAAGCGGCGCATCGCGCGCGCCTTAACTGATCCTTCCGACCTGAACATCGGCTAACAGCCATGTTCAGCATCGCGCCACGCGAATCGGCGTAGTTCGGGTCATCAAGCCAACGGGTCAGCCCAACGTACATAAGGAGACGTTCGATGATGAAGAAAGTTTTGAGCATGGTCGCCGTCGCCAGCGTTGCGCTGACCGGTGTTGCCGCGACGCCCGCCATGGCGCGCGATCATTATTCGCGCGGCGATTATTACCAGGGCGATTATCAGCGCAGTGGCTATGGCCGCGGCTATGACGATCGTCGCTATGACGACCGTGGCTATGGCAATCGCGGTTACGACAACCGTGGTTACGACAACCGAGGTTACGACAACCGCGGCTACAACAACGGTTACGGAGACCGCCGCGATTACCGCCAGTGCCGCCGCAGCAGCGGGACGACCGGCACGATCATCGGCGCGATCGCCGGTGGGTTGCTCGGCCGCGAGATCGGACGCGGCGGACGCTACAACGAACCGAGCACGACCGGGCTGATCCTGGGCGCCGGCGCCGGCGCGCTCGCGGGTCGTGCGATCGACAAGAACGGCAACTGTCGCTGAACGAGATACCCTCGGGTCGCGTACTGAGGGTTAGAAGCCGGGCCGGTGCATCAGCGCCGCGCCCGGCTTCGACCGTTTTGGGTGCTGGCGCGAACGATTTGCTCTCCCTATCAGGCGCCGATGAGCGACGAGACGATAGGGCCGGTTTCGCGGCGCAGCCTGCTGATCGGCGGCGGCGCGGGCGTCGGACTGCTCGTCGCGTGGGCCGCGTGGCCGCGCGCCTACCCCCCCAACCTCGTCGCGGCACCGGGCGAGCAGATCTTCAACAGCTTCGTGAAAATTGGGCTCGACGGCCATGTCACCATGGTCGTGCCGCAAGTCGAAATGGGGCAGGGCGTGTACACGACCATGCCGCAGATTCTGGCCGACGAGCTCGGCACGGATTGGCGAACGGTCGCGGTCGAAGCAGCGCCGGCCAATCCGGCCTACGCCAACACGCTGTACGCCGACGAGACGCGTGACGGCGCGGTGCGCTTGCCCGAGGCGATCATGGTGACGGGCGGGTCGACCTCGGTCCGCGGGTACGAGGCACGATTGCGCGATGCCGGGGCGGCGGTGCGCGCGCTCCTGTGCATGGCGGCGGCAAAACGGTGGGATGCCGACTGGCAAGCGTGCGACACTGCCGCAGGGTTCGTCGTGCGCGGCGACGACCGCATGCGCTTTGGCGAAGTCGCGGCGGAGGCGGCGGCGCTGACGGTGCCAGCCGGCGTCACGTGGCGCGTCGACACCGACAATCGTCTGACGGGACGATCGGTGCCCCGCCTCGATCTTCCGGCCAAGGTCGACGGGTCGGCGAATTATGCCGCCGATATCCGCCTGCCCGACATGGTCTACGCCGCGATCGCGCAGGGGCCGCTCGGCGACACCCGGCTGAAGTCGGTCGACAAGGCGGCGGCGAACCGCGTGCTCGGCGTGCTTTCGGTGGTCGAGACCGAGCGCTGGGTGGCGGCGGTCGCGACGAACTGGTGGGCGGCGAACCGCGCAGTCGAGGCGATGCGCCCGCGCTTCGTGACGTCGGGCGCTCTGGCCAGCAACCGCAGTATCGACAAGGCACTCGACAGGGCGTTCGACGAAGGCACGCGCATGGCGAGCGCAGGCGACGTGGCGGACGCGTTCCGGGGTGCGACGGTCGTCACCGCCGACTATCGCATCGGGCTTGCCGCGCATGCCGCGATCGAGCCCATGGCCGCGACCGCGCATATCGAAGGCGGACGGATGCAGCTGTGGATCGGAACCCAGGTGCCCGCGCTCGCGGCGCGTGCCGCCGCTCGGGCGATCGGCATGGGTGAAGATGCGGTGACGGTGCATCCGATGATGATCGGCGGGTCGTTCGGCAGGCGCTTCGAGGTCGAGATCGCAGCGCAGGCCGCCGTGCTCGCCGACCGGCTGAAGCGACCCGTGCAGCTGATCTGGAGCCGTGCCGAGGACATGCGACAGGACCGCTTCCGGCCCGCCGCCGCGGCGCGGATGAGCGGCCGGATCAACCGCTCCGGACAGATCGAAGGCTGGCTGGCGAAGATCGCGGTGCCCGCGACGCAGGCCGAGCTGCACGCGCGTGTCTGGGACGGAGCGCATGCCGATGTGGCGATGCGCGCGAACGCCGGCATCAGCGTGCCTTCGGCGGTCGCCGGCGCGGTCCCACCCTATGCCATTGCGAATTACGCGATCGACCATCATCCCGCCAGCATCGACGTGCCGACCGGCGACTGGCGCGGCCGGGCATACGGCCTGACCAGCTTCTTCACCGAATGTTTCGTCGACGAGCTGGCGACCGTCAGCGGCGTCGATCCGTTTTCGGTACGGATGGCGGCATTGGGCGAAAACCCGCGGCTCGCGCTGTGCCTGTCGAAGGCGGCGGCAACGGGCGGGTGGCAGGGCGGCGGCGTCGGCACGGGCCAGGGTCTCGCCTGTCACAGTATGGCGGGCAGCCACATCGCCGTGATGGCCGAAGCCGACCTCGGCGGCAACGGTCGCGTCCGCGTGTCGCGGCTGATCGCGGTCGTCGATTGCGGGCGCGTGATCAACCCCGACATCGTCCGCCAGCAAATCGCAGGGGGCTTGCTGTTCGGCATGGTCGCTGCGACCGGCGCGCGAGTCGATGTCGTCCGCGGGCTCGCCGGACCCACGCGGCTTGGCGCGCTGGGCCTGCCGCGCCTGGCCGACGCACCACGCATCGAGATCGAATTGCTGAACAGCGGACATGCGCCCGGAGGAGTCGGCGAACTCGCGGTCCCGCCGGTCGCGCCTGCGATCGCCAACGCGCTCTACACGCAGACCGGCAAGCGCTTCCGGTCGCTGCCGCTGGTGCGCGTATGACGCCGCCCGCAGATCACCCGCCGATCGCGCAGCGCCGGATCGGCGTGCTGCTGGTCAACCTCGGCACGCCCGACGCGCCTGACGTGGCAAGCGTCAAGCGCTACCTGAGGGAGTTCCTGTCCGACCGCCGCGTCGTCGAGCTGCCGGCAATCCTGTGGCAACCGATCCTGCGCCTGCTTGTCCTCAACACGCGGCCCAAGCTTTCGGCGCATGCCTATGGCCAGGTCTGGACCGCGGGCGGGTCTCCGCTCGACGTCATCACGCGCGCGCAGGCGGCGGCACTGGGGAACGCTTTCGGTCCCGGCGTGACGGTCGATTATGCGATGCGTTACGGCAAGCCGTCGATCGGCGAACGGCTGGCGGCGCTGAAA
This sequence comes from Sphingomonas sp., assembly GCA_965249015.1. Classification (GTDB taxonomy): domain Bacteria; phylum Pseudomonadota; class Alphaproteobacteria; order Sphingomonadales; family Sphingomonadaceae; genus Sphingomonas_O. The sequence goes on from CBDFLB010000003.1 coordinate 1,408,603, forward strand.
GCCGGTGGCTGCGACCGTATCCTTATAGCACCGCTCTACCCGCAATATTCGGGCGCGACGACGGCGACCGTCAACGACAAGGTGTTCGATCAACTTCGCGAAATGCGCTGGCAACCCGCGCTGAGGACACTGCCGCCTTATCACGATGACCCGCACTATATCGAGGCGTTGCGGGTCTCGGTTGAAGAGACGCTGGCGAGCGCGGGCTTTGTGCCCGAGGCGATCGTCGCCAGCTTCCATTCGATGCCGGAAAGCACATTGTTGAAGGGCGATCCCTATCATTGCCAGTGCCAGAAGACGGCGCGGTTGCTGGGCGCGGCGCTGGGGCGCGATCTGGTCGTCAGCTTTCAATCGAAGCTTGGCCGCGCCAAGTGGCTCGAACCGTCGACCGAAACGGCACTTGCGAGCCTCGCGGCGGACGGCATCAGGAACGTGATCGTCGTGACGCCGGGATTTGCCGCCGACAATCTCGAGACACTCGAAGAGATCGCGATCCGCGGGCGCGAGACGTTCGTCGCTGCAGGGGGCACCGAACTCATCACCGTCCCGTGCCTGAATGCGAGCGACGGCGGCATCGCGATGTTGCGCGCCCTGCTTGCGCGCGAGCTTGAAGGCTGGCTGCCCGCTCCCTAAGCTCGCCGAAAACAAGGAGAGGAAGCATGGGACGAGTCGCAGTGGTGACCGGCGGAACGCGCGGCATCGGCGAGGCGATCAGCCTGACGCTGAAGAACATGGGCATGACCGTCGCGGCGAATTATGCCGGCAACGACGCGAAGGCGAAGCTGTTTTCCGACGAAACCGGCATCGCGGTCTATAAGTGGGATGTCGGCGATCATCAGGCGTGCATCGATGGCTGCGCGCGGATCGAGGCCGACCTCGGCCCCATCGACGTCGTGGTCAACAATGCCGGCATCACGCGCGACGGCGTGCTCGCGCGGATGAGTTTCGATGACTGGAACGACGTCATGCGCGTCAACCTCGGCGGGTGCTTCAACATGGCCAAGGCGACGTTCGGCGGAATGACCGCGCGCGGTTGGGGGCGGATCGTCAACATCGGTTCGATCAACGGCCAGGCAGGGCAATATGGCCAGGTCAATTATGCCGCCGCGAAGTCGGGCATTCACGGCTTCACCAAGGCGCTCGCGCAGGAAGGCGCGAAAAAGGGCGTCACCGTCAACGCGATCGCGCCGGGCTATATCGACACCGACATGGTCGCCGCCGTGCCTGCAGAAGTGCTCGCCAAGATCGTCGCGAAAATACCGGTCGGCCGTTTGGGCCAGGCCGACGAGATCGCGCGCGGCGTCGCGTTCCTGGTGTCCGAGGATGGTGGTTTCGTGACAGGGTCGACGCTTTCGCTCAACGGCGGCCAGCATATGTATTGACGCCGGCAGGGTGCGCGCCGTCCACGTCGGGGCAAGATCGAACAATGACCGTCAGATATCATTTGCCAGTCAAGCGCTCAGTGACGATCGCTGGTCACGAGACGTCGATCAGTCTCGAACCCGTGTTCTGGGACGCTCTCGCGGCAGCGGCCGTGGAGGCGAAGCTGCCGTTGAACGCACTGATCGCGCGGATCGACGCCGAACGCATCGCGGTCGCAAACGCGTCGAATCTCGCCAGCGCGCTGCGCGTCTGGTTGTTCGCGCGACAATGACTGCGGATGCAAAGGCTTCGATCTGCACATAAACAGTTCGTGCGGCCAACATAAATGACGTCGTCGCATTTTGGCGGTTGCATGTTGCGTCGCCTGCCGCCCATCATGCCGCTGTGCTTAGACAATATGAGCTGGTCGAGCGGGTCCGGTCGTACGACCCGCAAGCTGATGAAGCGCTGCTCAACCGCGCCTATGTGTTTTCGATGCAGATGCACGGGTCGCAACTGCGCGCGTCGGGCGATCCCTATTTCAGCCATCCGATCGAAGTCGCGGGGATCCTGACCGAACTCCATCTCGACGACGAGACGATCGCGACCGCGATCCTGCACGACACGATCGAGGACACGCTGACCACGCAGGCGGAGATCGTCGCGAAGTTCGGGCCATCGGTCGGGCGCCTCGTCGACGGCGTTACCAAGCTCAGCAAGATCGAAGCGCAGACCGAGAACGAACGCGCGGCGGAGAACCTGCGTAAATTCCTCCTCGCGATGTCCGACGACATCCGCGTGCTGCTAGTAAAGCTCGCCGACCGGCTGCACAACATGCGCACGCTCCACTTCGTCCCCGACCCGCTCAAGCGCCGTCGGATCGCAAAGGAGACGATGGATATCTATGCCCCGCTTGCCGAACGGATCGGCATGTACGAATTCATGAACGAGATGCAGACGCTGGCGTTTCGCGAGCTCGAACCCGATGCCTACGCCTCGATCACCAAGCGTCTCGAGCAATTGCATGAAGGCGGCGGCGACCAGATCGCGCGCATCGGATCGGGGCTGAAACTCCTCCTCAGCCGCGCGGGGATCGAAGCCGATGTCTCGGGCCGCGAAAAACATCCCTATTCGATCTGGCGCAAGATGGCCGAGCGCCACATCAGCTTCGAACAATTGTCCGACGTGATGGCTTTTCGTGCGATCGTCCCCGATGGCGATGCCTGCTATGCGGCGCTGGGCCTTATCCACCGGCGCTGGCCAATGGTGCCCGGGCGGTTCAAGGATTATGTCTCGACCCCGAAACGCAATGGCTATCGCTCGCTCCACACCGCCGTCATCCATTCGGAAAAGATGCGGATCGAAATCCAGATCCGTTCATCCGAAATGCACGCGCAGGCCGAATATGGTCTGGCGTCGCACTGGACTTATAAGCAGGGGGCAAAGCGCCCCGACGTCCCTTCGCGCTGGATCGACGAGCTGGTCGAGATTCTCGACAATGCCGACACTGCCGAGGAATTGCTCGAGCATACCCGCATGGCGATGTATCAGGATCGCATCTTTGCCTTTACGCCGAAGGGCGAGCTGTTCCAGCTTCCCAAGGGGTCGACGCCGATCGATTTCGCCTATGCGGTCCACACCAAGCTCGGCAACGAGGCGGTCGGCGCGAAGATCAACGGCCGCGTCGTTCCGTTGCGCACGCCGATCGAAAATGGGGATCAGGTCGCAATCCTGAAGTCGAAGGCGCAGGAGCCGCAACCGGCTTGGCTGAATTTCGTCGCGACCGGGAAGGCACGGTCGGCGATCCGCCGCTTCGTCCGTAACAAGGAACGCGGCGAATCGGTCGCGCTTGGCCGCAAGATCTATGACGAGATCGTGGCCCGCCTGCCCGCGCAGCTGTCTTCCGAAGCGATGGTGGGCGCGCTCAAGCGCCTGAAGCTTGCCGACGAGGGTGCGCTGATGGAAGCGATCGCCAGGCGGACGCTGACCGACGGGCAGGTGATGGAGGCGCTGATGCCCGGATCGGCGGGCGGCGACACGGCATCGCCGGCACCACCGCAGCGCGAAGCGATCTCGATCAAGGGACTGACGCCCGGCGTGGCGTTCGATCTTGCCGAATGCTGTCACCCGGTGCCCGGCGACCGCATCGTCGGACTGCGCCGCGAAGACGAGGCGATCGTCGTCCACGCGATCGACTGCACCGAACTTGCCGACGGCGTCGACGCCGACTGGGTCGATCTGGCCTGGGGCGACGGGTCGGACGGCGGCGCGGCGCAGCTGCGCGTGGTGCTGAAGAACGAGCCGGGGGCGCTCGGCGCGATGGCGGGCATCTTCGGCAGCCACAAGGCGAATATCCTCAATCTCAAGCTCGAGAATCGCGACGCCAGTTTCCACATCTTCCGCGTTGACCTCGAGGTGCACGACGTGCAGCACCTGATGAAGATCATCGCCGCTTTGCGTGCCGCCGATGCGGTCAGCTCGGCCGAGCGCGTTTAGTCACACCGGCGACACACGCACGGTGCAGCAAGGCCCGAAGGGAGACGCCAATGATCCGTATCGACCGCCGACAGTTGATCGCAACCGCAGCCTTCGGCCTCGGCGGGCTGATGATGCCCGGCGGGCGGCTCGCGGCGCAGGCGCTCGGCGCGGCGCGGGGTTTTACGCACAGCGTCGCGAGCGGTGAGCCCGATGTCGATTCGGTGATGCTTTGGACGCGCTATGTCGGCGGCGGCAACGACGCGCATGTCCGCGCCGAAATATCGGAAACCTCCGATTTTCGCACGATCGTCGCAAGCAACGCGATGATCACCGGGCCGTGGCGCGACTGGACGGTGAAGATCACGCTCGACGGGCTGGTGCCGGGGCGGCGCTATCATTACCGTTTCGTCGCCGACGAGGTGACGTCGCCGGTCGGGCAGACCAAGACGCTGCCAGCCGGGAAGATCGCACGTTTCAACGTCGCGGTTATGTCATGTTCGAACATCGGTTTCGGCTTTTTCAATGCCTATGCGCATGCCGCGGCGCGGCCCGACCTCGACCTGTGGGTGCATCTCGGCGATTATCTCTACGAGGCCAAGCTCGGCGTCTATCCGAGCCTTCAGGAAGCGATCCGGCCGAGCGCGATCGTGCCGGCCGGCGAACTCCTCCACATCGCCGACTACCGCACGCGCTACGCCAGCTACCGCAGCGACCCCGACCTTCAGGCGCTGCACGCGCGCCACCCGATGATCGCGTCGATGGACGATCACGAATCGGCGAACGACAGCTGGGAAGGCGGCGCGCAGGCGCACCAGGCCGACGAGGGCGACTGGAACGCCCGCCGCGCAGCCGCGATCCAGGTCTACCGCGAATGGATGCCGGTCAGCGACGAACCCTACAAGGCATACCAGTTCGGCGATCTCGGCACCTTCTTCCGCACCGACACGCGCCTGCTGATGCGATCGTCCGAACCCGAACTCGACGACGTCTTCAAAAGCGCCGATGTTCAGGCCGGCCTCGCCGCGTTCAAGCGCAAGCGCTGGGTCGATCCGGCGGTGACGATGATGGGGACGACACAGGAAAGCTGGCTGTCGCACGGACTGCAGGCATCGGTGCGCGCGGGCCAGCGCTGGCAGGTCGTCGGCACGGGCACGATCATGGGCGAGACCTATATGCCGCGCGAAGCGGCGGCCTGGCTCAAACCCGACGCGCCCGAGCGCAACCGGCAATATACGCTGCGCGGCATCGAATTCGCCAAGGCCGGATTGCCGTTCAACTTCGACAACTGGGGTGGTTATCCGGCGGCGCGCGGGCGGCTGCTGTCGGCGGCGCAGGCAGCGTCGGCGAACCTCATCATGCTCGCTGGCGACAGCCACAATGCCTGGGCCTATGAATTGGCGAACCGGGGCCGCCCGGCCGGCGTCGAGTTCGCCGGGCATGCGGTGACGTCACCCGGCAACGAATCTGCGACGACGGCCGATCCGAAGATCGTCGCCGCCGCACTCGTCAAATCGTCGCCCGAGCTGAAATGGGCCGACACTTCACGACGCGGCTACATGGCGCTGACGCTGACACCGGCGGCGGCGACGAACGAATGGGTGTTCATGCAGACAGTGACCTCGCGATCGATCGCCACGCAATTGTCGCACCGGATGCGGGTGAAGGCAGGGGCGGCGGCGCTCGAGACGGTTTGATCCACGACCCAGGCGCGCTATGGGCAACGCCATGACCCATGATCCGATTGTCATCTGCTCCTATGCCCGCACGCCGATGGGCGGTTTTCAGGGCGCGCTCGGCAGCGTCAGCGCGACGAGCCTTGGCGCGACTGCGGTGAAGGCGGCCGTCGAGCGCGCGGGCGTGTCGCCCGATGCCGTCGATCAGATCTTCATGGGCTGCGTCCTTCCCGCAGGCCTCGGGCAGGCACCCGCGCGTCAGGCAGCATTGGGCGCGGGGCTTCCGCAATCGGTCGAAGCCACGACGGTCAACAAGATGTGCGGCTCAGGCATGCAGGCGACGATGATGGCGCACGATGCCCTGGTCGCAGGCACCGCCGACGTCATCGTCGCGGGCGGCATGGAATCGATGTCGAACGCGCCCTATCTGCTTGCCAAGCACCGCGGCGGCGCGCGCATCGGCCATGATGTCGTCAAGGATTCGATGTATCTCGACGGGCTCGAGGATGCCTATGATCCTGGCAAGCTGATGGGCGCATTCGCCGAAGACTCAGCGCGCGATTACCAGTTCACGCGCGAAGCGCAGGACGCCTACGCACTGCGCTCGCTTTCGCGCGCGACCGAAGCCATCGCCAGCGGCGCGTTTGACTGCGAAGTCACGCCGGTCGCGGTCACGACGCGCGGCGCGACGACCTTGGTCGAACGCGACGAACAGCCGGGCAATGCGAAGCCCGACAAGATCCCCGGTTTGAAGCCGGCATTCGCAAAGGATGGGACGATCACCGCCGCGAACGCGTCGTCGATCTCCGACGGAGCGGCGGCACTGGTGCTGACGCGCGAGAGTGTTGCGGCGGCGCAAGGGTTGCCGATCGTCGCCCGGATCGTCGCGCACGCGTCGCACGCGCATCATCCGGGGCTCTTCACCACCGCGCCGGTTCCCGCGATCCGCAAATTGCTCGACAAGGCGGGGTGGAACATCGCCGATGTTGATTTGTTCGAAATCAACGAAGCATTCGCGGTCGTCGCGATGATCGCGGCAAGGGAGCTGGGTATTTCCGACGACAAGCTCAACGTGAACGGTGGGGCGACTGCGCTCGGTCATCCGATCGGCGCTTCGGGTGCGCGCATCCTGACGACGCTGTTGGCGGCGCTCAGCGCGCGCGGGCTGAAGCGCGGCGTGGCGGCACTGTGCATCGGCGGCGGCGAGGCGACCGCGATGGCGGTGGAACTTCCCTGACGACCCCCGCCGCCTCGCTCGAACGCGCCGCGCTCGTTGCGGCACTGCGGCGCGTGGCCGATGGCGACCGGGCCGCGCTTCAGGAAGTCTATCGCCGTACGTCTGCGAAACTATACGGCGTGGCGCTGCGTATCTTTCCCGACGGGGATGAGGCCGGCGACGTGTTGCAGGACGCTTTTATCAATATCTGGCAGAAAGCGGGGTCGTTCGATCCGGCGCGCGCGAGTCCGATCACCTGGCTCGTCGCGCTGACGCGCAATCGTGCGATCGACCGGCTGCGCGCGCAAGGGCGGCGCGTGAGCGTTCCGATCGAACTTGCCGCCGAGATCGCCGACGATCGGCCCGATGCCGAGGAATGCCTGATCGCGCACGATGCCGACGCGCGGATTTTGGCGTGTATCCAGACGCTGGCGAGCGACGATGCCGTCCTGATCCGGACTGCCTTTTTCGACGGTGCGACGTACACCGACATCGCCGAGCGTGCGGCGACGCCACTGGGAACCATCAAGAGCCGCATCCGCCGCGCGTTGATCAAGCTTCGGGCGTGTCTTGCATGACCGACGACGACGACATGCTCGCCGCCGAATACGCGCTGGGACTGCTCGACCTCGCCGAGGCGACCGCGGTCGAGGCGCGCGCGCGGACCGACGCTGCATTCTCGCTGCGCATCGCCTGGTGGCGCGATCAGCTTGCCCCCCTGGTTGCGGAAATCGCGACGCCCGCACCCGACGGGCTGTGGGACAGGATCGCGGCCCGGCTGCCTGTGAACGACGACAGCGTCACGCTGATGCAGCGGTGGCGCGCGGCCGCAGTCGCGGCGATGTCGGTCGCGGCCGCTCTGCTGCTCTTCATCGCCATGCGTCCGCAACCGGCACCCGTCGTGACGCCGGCCGCGCCGGCTCCGATGATGGCGGCGCTCGCCGGCGACAAGGGGATGGTCGTCGCGGTGAGTTACGAAGCGACGTCGGGCAAGATAATGATCGCACCGACCAAGCTCGACGCGGGCAGGGGCGATGCCGAATTGTGGGTTATTCCCGATGGCGGCAAGCCGTTGTCCATGGGTGTGGTGAACGCCGAACAGGCGGAAAGCCACATTGTTCCGCAAGCGAAAAGATCGTTCATCGCCAGCGGCGCAACCTTTGCGATCACGCAGGAGGTTCGCGGCGGATCGCCGACCGGCCAACCGGCGGGACCGATCGTCGCGGCAGGCAAAATTTTCCGGACCTGATGCATCCGCTCCGGCCGCGTTCGCGTACCTGCTAGCCAGCAGCCGCCAGCCGCGGTTGCGTTCAGACAAAACCGGAGATTCGCATGAAGAAGTTTGCCTTGATTGCCGCGCTTGCCCTGTCGGCGACGGCAACCCCCGTCCTTGCAAAGCCGATGATGAAGAACCCGATGGTCGGGGGCGCTGCCATGTATCCCACCAAGACCATCGTCGAGAACGCGGTCAATTCGAAGGACCACACGACGCTCGTCGCTGCGGTGAAAGCTGCAGGCCTCGTCGACACACTTTCGGGCCCCGGACCGTTCACCGTCTTCGCGCCGACCAACGCCGCGTTCGGCAAGCTGCCCGCCGGTACCGTCGACACGCTCGTCAAGCCCGAGAACAAGGATATGCTCACCGGCATCCTGACCTATCACGTCGTGGCCGGCCGCATGACCAGCGCCGACGTCGCCCGTGCGATCAAGGCCGGTGGCGGTCGCGCGACGCTGACCACCGTCAACGGCGGCACGCTCACGGCAACCATGATGGGGTCGAAGCTCATGCTGACCGACGCCAAGGGTGGCAAGTCGATGGTCACCATCGCCAATGTCATGCAGTCGAACGGCGTCATTCACGTCGTCGACACCGTATTGCTGCCGTAATCTTGCACCCGGCCCCTCTCCCGACGTGCGGGAGAGGGGTTGAATTTCGCCGAATCCGCTGCTAACGGCACCGACTTCCGCCACCGTGACCCGCGCGCGTGGCGTTTATTTTTCGACCCGGAGCCGACGACTTTATGCAAATCATGGTGCGCGACAACAATGTCGACCAGGCGCTGCGCGCGCTCAAGAAAAAGCTGCAGCGCGAAGGCGTCTACCGTGAGATGAAGCTTCGTCGTCACTATGAAAAGCCGTCGGAAAAGCGCGCGCGCGAACGCGCCGCCGCTGTCCGCCGCGCGCGCAAGATGGACCGCAAGCGGCTCGAACGCGACGGCGTAAAATAATCCATGTCCGATGTTACGGCGGTGCCGCTGCGCCCGATCAAGAAGGGATCGCTGACCCGGCTGTGGCTCGGCGTCGGCGCGGCCTGTCTGGCGGCGGGGGCGATGGCGTGGGCCGGGACCAAGGACGTGTCGGGCACGGGTTGCAGCGTCCGCGATTTCAAGGGCGCAAAGCCCGTTACGACGGCATCGGGGCTCATGATCCAGACGGTCAAGCCCGGCAAGGGGCCGAGCCCGACCGACAGCGACGTGACGCTCGTCGATTACAAAGGCAGCCTGCGCGGCGGCAAGCAGTTCGACGCTGCCGAACGCACACCGCTTCCTGTAGCCGGAATGATCCCCGGTTTTACCGAGGCTTTGAAGCTGATGCAGACCGGTGGCGCTTACAAATTCTGCATCCCGCCTGCACTCGGCTATGGCGCGCAGGCGAACGAGCGCATCCCCGCCAACTCGGTGCTGTTCTTCGAGGTCAACCTGCTCGATTTCCGAAGCCAGGCCGAAATTCAGGCGATGCAGCAGCAGATGCAGCAGCTGCAGGCGCAGGGCAAATTGCCGCCGGGCGTCCAGCCGGGACCGCCGCCAGCCGGAGCCGTCGCGCCGCGATAGCTGGAAAGCCGTTGCCGGGACCGTTAAGGGCGGACAATGCTCTATTTCATTTTCAAGGCCCTGCTGTCGGGAGCGATAGTCGCGCTCGTATCCGAAATTGCCAAGCGTAGCCCGGCGGCGGGGGCGCTGGTCGCGTCGTTGCCGCTGGTGTCGATCCTGGGCATGATCTGGCTGTGGCGCGACACGCATGACGCGGGCAGGCTCGCGGCGCACGCCGGAGCCACCTTCTGGTACGTCATCCCCTCGTTGCCGATGTTCGTGTTCATCCCGTGGCTACTCAGACGCGATATAGGCTTCGGAGTCGCGCTGGCCGCCGGATGCATGCTGACGATCGCCCTCTATCTGGCGATGGTCTTCGTGGGCGGGCGTTTTGGGTTGAGATTCTGACATGTTGCGAACGATTCTTGGGGCGGCGTTTTTTCTGGCCACGCCCGCCATCGCTCAAACTGCTTCATATCCGATGGCGGGCATGGACCATGGCCAGATGAATCATGGCGCGATGGCGGGCATGGACATGGGCGACGCGTCCGATGCTTCTGCTGCCGGCTCGGGTACCGCGCGCCTGCCGGGCAGCGAGGGGATGATGCACGGCATTCACCTGATGCCGGGCGACTGGATGCTGATGCTCCACGGCTATGCCTGGGCCACCTACAGTGACCAGGGCGGGCCGCGCGGCGACCGGCAGGGCTTCGTGACCTCGATGGCGATGGTCGAGGCGTCGCGCGATCTTGGCGCTTCGACGCGCCTGCAATTGCGCGGGATGTTCAGCCTCGACCCGCTGATCGGCAAGCGCGGCTATCCGAACCTGTTCGCGACCGGCGAGACCGCGAATGGCGTGCCGCTGGTCGATCGCCAGCATCCGCACGACCTGTTCATGGAATTGTCGGCGCGCGTCGATCAGGATCTGGGCGGCGACCTGACCGGGTTCATATACGGCGGGCCTGTGGCCGAACCCGCGCTCGGCCCGTCTGCGTTGATGCACCGGCGTTCGGCCAGGCTGAACCCCGAAGCACCGATCACGCATCACTGGTTCGATTCGACGCATATCAGCTTTGGCGTGGTGACCGCAGGGGTCGCGACGTCGCGATTCCAGATCGAAGGGTCGGCGTTTCGCGGCCGCGAACCCGACGAGGCGCGATACGATATCGAGACGCCGGCACTCGACAGCTGGAGCGTTCGTGCGACGTTCAACCCGTCGCCGCGCTGGGCGCTGTCGCTGAGCCATGGTTTTCTCAAAAGTCCCGAGCCACAGCATCCCGACAACGAACGCCGCACCATCGCGACCGTCGCCTACGCCGACGCGCGGCTTTCGGTCACGGCAGCCTTTGCCGTGAAGCGCCGCGACGGACACGCGACCGATGCCGCACTGGTCGAGGCGAACTGGGACATCACGCCCCGCCACGCGCTGTTCGGGCGTGCCGAGAACGTGACGAACGAGGAGTTGTTCGAAACGCCCGACCCGCTTGCGGGACCTGCATATCGTGTCGGCAAGGCGACGCTCGGCTATGCCTACACCGTGCCGGTCGGGCCGTTCGGCCTGTCGCTCGGCGGGTCGGGGAGTCTCTATGCCAAGCCAGCAAGACTAATTCCGGCTTATGGTCGTGATCCCAAAAGCTTCACGATTTTTGCCAAGCTGGCGCTTGGCGGCTAGGGACGGCCGCGTGACGACCGATTTCCTCAACGGCACTGTCCACGAAGCGAGCGACGATCTGCGCGCCGTCGTGTGCGCGGATCCGGAGGTCCTGGCGTTGTGGCAGGGCCTGACCGCGCTCGGGCGCAACGAGTTCATCTGCTGGGTCGACGATGCAAAGCAGGCGAAGACGCGTGCGCGCCGCATCGAGCGGACTTGCGAGGAGTTGCGCGAGGGGAAGCGCCGGCCCTGTTGCTGGGCGGGGTGCATCCATCGCACCGATAAGGCGCCGAGCGCCTGGCAGCAGGCGGTGCTGATCGACAAACAGAAGCGCGACGCGGCCTGATTTTCGCTTTCGACAGGTCGCGCTCCAGCGATTAGGGCGGTTGCGTGCCACTCGCCCGCCTGTCCCTGACCGACTTTCGTTCCTACGCCGCCGCAACGATCGAACCCGGGACCGGCTTCGTCGTGCTGACCGGCGATAACGGCGCGGGCAAGACCAACATCCTCGAAGCGGTGTCGCTCCTTGCGCCCGGTCGCGGGCTGCGCGGGGCCGCGTTGAGCGAGATGGCGCGCAAAGGCGGTACCGGCGGCTTCACGATCAGCGCGCGGCTCGGCGACATCGACTTTGGCACCGGCACGCTCGCGACCGCGCCCGAACGCCGCATCGTCCGCGTGCAGGGAACGACCCGGTCGGCCACCGCGCTTGCCGAATGGCTGTCGATCGTCTGGCTGACGCCGGCGCAGGATCGACTGTTCGGCGATACGCCGGGCGCGCGCCGCCGCTTCCTCGACCGCCTGGTCCTTGCGCTCGATCCCGGCCACGCACATCACAGCGCGCGCTACGAAGCCGCGATGCGCCAGCGCAACCGCCTGCTAGCCGAGGGGCGGCTCGACGACGCCTGGCTGACCGCGCTCGAAGCCGCGATGAGCGAGCATGGTGACCTGATCATGACTGCACGTCGAACGACGGTGGACGCCGTGGTCGCAACGCAACCGCAGGCCGACGCCGACTTTCCCGCATTCGGACTGCAACTGACCAACGCCGTCGGCGTCGAGGCGCTGGCGGCGCGGCTCGCGGCGAGCCGCAAGGGCGACGCCGCCGCCGGGCGCGCGCTCGTCGGCCCGCACACGCAGGACATGGTCGCCACGCACCGCGCAAAGCAGCAGGCGGCGGCGCAAAGCTCGACTGGCGAACAGAAGGCTCTGCTGCTTGGTATCGTTCTCGCGCATGCAGACCTTGTCGCCGCGCGGGCGGGGCGCCGCCCCATCCTCCTGCTCGACGAGGTTGCCGCGCACCTTGATCCGCGCCGGCGTGCGGCACTCTTTGAACGGCTGGATGCTGGCGGAGGGCAGGTCTGGCTTACGGGGACCGAGCCCGCGCTGTTCGACGCGGTGCCAGCCTCCGCCACGCGTTACGCAGTCGCAGAGGGGAACGTCAGGCGTTGCGATCCTGACGCAACTTGAGCACTGCGTTCAGCAGCGGCGTCGACGCTTTTTCGAATGCGCCCGGGGTCATGCCGATGAAATAGCGAAATTCGCGATTGAGGTGCGACTGGTCTGAAAAGCGCAGTGCCGCGCGCTCGTCTTCATCCGGATCGCTCATGCCGCGCACAGCCGTCGCCATGTCGAGGAAGCGGCTGCGGCGAAGCACGGCCTTGGGCGTCAATCCGAAGGTCGCGCAGCATCGCCGCTCGAGCGCGCGCGCCGACAGGCCGAGGCGCGCCGCCACGTCTGCGATCCGCGCCGTGCTGTCGGTGTTGGCGATATCTTCGAACTCAGCCATCACCGGATCGGTTTCGTGGTTGCCGAACTTCTTGAGCTGCGCGCGCCAAAAACGTTCGAGCGCGGCGACGATCGTTACGTCGTCGCTCTCATCCGCGGTTTCGCGATAAAGCTGGTCGGCATCGTCGCCCCAGGCAACGCGCGCGGGCACCATGGCATCGGCAAAGGAGTCGGCCTTCTGATCGCTGATCGCCGACCAGCCGCTCGGCCGGATCGCGGTTCCGACCACCACGAAGGGACCGCGCACGCGTACGGGAAAACAACGCGCGTTGTTGCCGAACAGGATCGTCGGCCCTTCGACCTGCCAGCTTCCCGGCTTCATCTGCGCGGCCCAGTCGCCTTGGATGATCACGCGCAGCATTGCTGTTTCGGACAGGAGCGGATCGATCAGCTCGAAGTCATCGGGCAACGGCCCGCGAAAGACGAAATGGTTGCGCAGGAACGGCGCGAGGTCGGGCGATGGCGCGTAGTTTCGAGACTGCAGCACGATCGCAGCTTTCCCCTGATTCTCTCGCGACTTAGCGTCGTCCTTCCGCCTCTTTGCCCGGCGATGCAATCCCCTTGCCGACGGTTCATTTCGCTTGGGTTTATACCGCGCTTTCTCTATAGACTTTCCATGACAGACACCCCCCCGAATACGCCCGAAGAGCCCGTTCCCGACAACACCCCAAACGCCAACGCCTATGACGCCGATTCGATCAAGGTTCTGAAGGGGCTGGACGCCGTTCGCAAGCGGCCCGGCATGTATATCGGCGATACCGACGACGGGTCGGGGCTGCACCACATGGTGTTCGAAGTCAGCGACAACGCGATCGACGAAGCGCTCGCCGGACACTGCGACAAGATCATCATCACGCTCAATCCCGAAGGGTCGGTTTCGGTCGAGGACAATGGCCGCGGCATCCCCACCGGCATGCACAGCGAAGAAGGCGTATCGGCCGCCGAGGTCATCATGACGCAGCTCCACGCGGGCGGCAAATTCGAGAATACGTCGGACGACAACGCCTACAAGGTTTCGGGCGGTCTCCACGGCGTCGGCGTGTCGGTCGTCAATGCGCTGTCGACGACGCTCGACCTGACGATCTGGCGTGACGACCACGAGCATTACATGCAGTTCGCGCACGGCGATGCCGTCGCGCCGCTGAAGATTGTCGGGCCGGCGAACGGCAAGAAGGGCACGAAGGTCACGTTTCTGCCCAGCCCCGAAACGTTCAAGATCACCGAGTTCGATTTCGAAAAGCTCGAGCACCGGTATCGCGAGCTGGCGTTTCTGAATTCGGGGGTGCGCATCTTCCTGGTCGACGCACGCCATGCCGAGCATGTCGAGCATGAGCTCTATTACGAAGGCGGGATTGCCGCGTTCGTGAAGTTTCTCGACCGCGCCAAGACCGCATTGTTTCCCGACCCGATCGCCGTCCACGGCCAGCGCGACGGCGTCGGCATCGATGTCGCGCTCGAATGGAACGACAGCTATTACGAAAACGTCCTGCCGTTCACCAACAACATCCCGCAGCGCGACGGCGGCACGCACCTCTCGGCGTTCCGCGCCGCGCTGACGCGAACGCTCAACAACTACGCCGAGAAATCGGGGTTGATGAAGAAGGAAAAGGTCACGCTGACCGGCGAGGACATGCGCGAGGGGTTGACCGCGATCGTCTCGGTCAAGCTGCCCGATCCCAAATTCTCTTCGCAGACCAAGGACAAGCTGGTTTCTTCCGAAGTCCGGCAACCTCTCGAAAGCCTGATGGCCGACAAGCTCGCCGAATGGCTCGAGGAAAATCCCGCGCACGCCCGCGCGATCATCCAGAAAACAATCGACGCCGCCGCCGCGCGTGAAGCCGCCAAGAAAGCGCGCGAGGCGAGCCGCAAGTCGGTGATGGGCATCGCCAGCCTCCCCGGCAAACTCGCCGACTGCCAGGAGAAAGACCCCGCCAAATCCGAACTGTTCCTCGTCGAAGGCGACAGCGCCGGTGGCTCGGCCAAGCAGGGCCGCGACCGTCATTTCCAGGCGATCCTTCCCTTGCGCGGAAAGATCCTCAACGTCGAACGCGCACGGCTCGACCGGATGCTGTCGTCGAAGGAAATCGGCACGCTCATCCAGGCGATGGGCACCGGCATACACGATGATTTCAACATCGAAAAACTAAGGTACCACAAGATCGTCATCATGACCGACGCCGACGTCGACGGCGCGCACATCCGCACGCTGCTGCTGACCTTCTTCTATCGTCACATGCGCCATGTGATCGAGAACGGTCATCTGTTCATCGCTCAGCCGCCGCTGTACAAAGCAGCGCGCGGGCGCAGCGAGGTCTATCTGAAGGACGACAGCCAGCTCGACACCTATCTGGTCGAGGCGGGCGTCGCCGCAAGCCGGCTCGAGGCGAGTGGCGGCGCGCGATCGGGCGCGGACCTGCTCGAACTCGTCGAGCATGCCCGGCGGATGCGCGCGCTGATGCGCTATGTGCCGCGCAAATATGATCCGACGATCATCGAGGCCTTTGCGCTGATGGGCGCGCTCGATCCCGACCTGAAGGCCGGCCAGCGCCAGGAGGCGGCGGCGCGCGCCGCAAGCTGGCTCGACCGCGCCGATCCCGAAGCGCGCTGGACCGCCGAAGTCGCAGCCGAGGGCGGCTATCATCTGACTCGCCTGTGGCGCGGGGTGACCGACCATCACATTATCGAAAGCGCATTCCTGTTCAGCCAGGAAGCACGCCGTCTTCACGCGCTGATCGCCGAGCAGGTCGAAAGCTATACGGCCACGGCGCGGCTGGTGACAGTGGCAAAGGCTGCTCCGGCGGCGGTCGAAGGCGATACCGAGAGCGACGACGATCCCGCGCCCGTCAGCACCAAAGGCGCGTTCGTGACGCGGCCGAGCGATCTCCTGGAGGCGATCCTCGTCGCGGGGCGCAAGGGGCTGAGCATCCAGCGCTACAAGGGGCTGGGCGAGATGAACGCCGAGCAATTGTGGGAAACCACGCTCGACCCGCAGAACCGCGCGATGCTTCGCGTCGAAGTCGGGCAGGCCGAAATGGCCGACGAAATCTTCACCCGGCTGATGGGCGACGTCGTCGAGCCGCGGCGCGAGTTCATCCAGGAAAATGCGCTCAACGTCGCGAACCTCGACGTCTGAAGCGGTTGTGGAGATATAAGCGATTAGCAATTAATCTATAGCAATTGTCTCTAGACCGCGCGGCCGCTCGTCAGCGGCCGTAGGTTTGCTCTTTCGCGATTCACTGCGCAGCCTCTGAACGGTTCGCATTGTAATGATATCGCCGTATTTCTTGGAACACATGTCAATAATGTGGTGAATCGGAGTTAGGCATTGCTTCCCGACATATCATCGACGTTCTCGCACACCGTTTATTGCGTGCCGCTCATCAATCTTGGCTCAATTCCCGATGCCGCCTCTTTGAAGGCCGCGCTGCCGCGCCTTGCCAGGCTTTGCAGAAAATGGCAGCCAACGCACCCGCGCCTCGTCGCTGATTGGCTGCGGGAAGAGAACGAGGCGATCGCCCTGCTGAAGTGGGGACCGGCCCAGACTGAGGGTGGTGAACTCGGCTATCGGCCGCGTTACGATATGATCGATCGGACAGTACGCGGTCTGTTCGAACTGGCGGCACTCGAGCATTTGCGTGCGCACGATCTGTGGCAGAGCGTCGCAAACGATCGGTTGGGCGCTTTCCTGCTCGAAGTCGGACGCGTGGTCGGCGCATCGGCGGCCTTTCGCCGCGGCCCGGTCGGCACACCGCCCGACGAGCATGGCCGATCCATCACTTATCCCGCGCCCGCGCATATCGATCGCCAGATCAGTGCGCTGTCGAACTGGTTGAACGTAAACCGCGATTGCCCGCTCGGTTGCGCGCCAGTTGCCATGAACGCTATTTTCAATCTCCACCCGTTTGACGATGGCAACGGGCGATGCGGACGCGTCATCTTCAACCTGCTGTGCCGGACCGACGATGCGAAAATGCCGTTCATCCCGCTGCACGAGCTCGCGGTGTTGTCACGTGGAGCATTCACTGTGCGGCTGCGCACGGCACAATATCATGGCCGCTGGGAGCCGCTGCTGAACTATGTCAACGCCTGCGGGCGCTTTGTCGATGAAGTTATTCTCACGAGGCATGACCACCTGAAGTCGTTTTCGGTCCCGAGCAAATAAATGCTGCGAAGCTAAACGATTCGTCTAGCGACACGATTTTTTCGATCGTGAGACATGGACTGTCGGCTTTGTGCTGGAGGACAACGATGCGCGATGTCACGATGAGACAGTTCAGCACGATCGATGATGGCGATGTCCGTGCGCACGGACTTGCGTTGCGCGACGACAGCGAAAGCGGCGCGGCGGCGCTGATGGCGCGTCCGGCGCCCGAGATCGTCTCGACCGCGCTGTGGAATCTGTCCGGCGCTGCCGAGCGCCAGGCATTGCTCGAGGCGGCACCGGCCGATTCCGGCATAGATCAATGGGGCGGATCGGTGAGCCGCCAAGCCGATACCCCGGTGGCATCGGTCGCCGCAGCGCCGCCGTCGACATCGTCGGAGCAGTTCCTCGCTATGCTCGACGACGTGACCTACCCTGGGGCGGATGCCGAGGAGGTGGGCGTCGGCACCAACCAGAATTCGGGCAACGGCCGTGGTGGCGGGATCGATTTCGATATGGCCTTTTCGATCAACATGGCCGTGATGGGACAGGAGGCAGCGCGGCAGTTCGCCAATAGTGCGACGGCCGCGCGATTGACGGCGGCTGGCGTGCCTTTCACGCGCAGTTCGAGCGGCACGCCCTATGTCGCCGGTGCGGGCTATGCCATATCGGTGAACGGTGGCGGCGCTATCCTTGCATCGGGTCCGAATGGCGGTGGCGGCACCACGACGACCGCGACCAATTATCGCGACAGCGCGTCGTTCACCGCCGCGACCCAGGCCGCACGCACCGATCAGGCCATGAGCACCGAAACATCGGCCGCTGACACGATCGTCGTCACCGCTCGAACGCAAACCGGCGCAAGCAGCGGCGTGTTGTCGCTCAACGCCGGTCTCATCGCGACCAGCAGCATGGCCGCGTCGCCCGGCGCGCCCGCCGTGCCTTCCGCGCCGCCTGCTCCCAAGGACATCCCCCCCGCCCAAGCTGAGCTTCCCGAAATTGGTCACCGGCAGTCGGGACCGCAAGCCCGAGCCATGGCATAATGAGGTCGTCGTCGCGGTGACCCGCACGCAGCTCGATCAGCAGTGGGTTGGGTTCATCGCGGCAAATCGTCGCTATGGCGAACGCACCGATGACGCAGCGCTCCGCGCAGGCTTCGACGCTGCCTATGAACGGATCACGGGGGCCGAACTCGAAGCGAAGGCGGTGCAACTCGATCTTGCACGCGCCGCGTTGCCGGCACTCGACATGGCGATGTCTGTGATTGCCGTTGCGCGCCAGGACTCGACGCCGGGTGACAAGATCAACGTGGCCGCGATCCTGCTTCCCGGCGTGGGCAAGGCGATCGGTATAGGTGCCGACGTGGCGGGCGTCGGCGGGAAGGTCGCGGGCGAGGCGGCCGAAGCTGCCGCAAAGGCTGACGGCATTATCGTGACGGCTGCAAATAGCGCACCGCTCTTCAAGAACCTAGCTCCGTTAAACGTTATACCTGCCGCAAGATTGTTTCCTGTGAGCCAGATTCAGAGGGTGGGATTTAGTGGCAGGCTCGACTACGTTGTGATAATATCGGGAGAGTTGGTGTTAGGTAAGTCCGGACACATCAGTTTATCTGGTGGGGCGGACGTGCTTGCGGCGGGTGAGGCTCGTTTTGTGAAGGGCGTGGTTTCGACGATTGATAATGTCTCGGGTCACTATCGCCCGAGTGGTCTTGCGGCACAGAGTGCAGCCGAGGCGGCATTCAATAGAGCTGGCTTTAACGCAACCGGGAAATACATCGAGAAGGGGTTTTGATGCACGTGGACTCATCACGAAAGCTGCTAGTAATCCTAATCGATAATAGCTCTCGCATCCTGCAAGCGGGCTTCGGGGTCGATCGCGCCGAGTCATCGTTCTTTGATGTCATCGACCTGCTTAGGGAAGATCATTCGCTTAAAAGTGATTTTCTAAAAGCGGTTCGCACGACCCTTGAGAGGCGCGATCCGTCCGGGTTAGAGGAAGGCAGCGTGCCAAGGGAACTAATCGAACTAGCAACGCATGAGTTGCGTTGGCCGGAGCTGGGAGAGCTTGCAGGCGTAAGACTCAAAGACTTATTTGGAGGCGATACCGCGCTAGCGCGCAGCGATATGGTGCATAGTATCCCAAAGGCATATGCAGATGACTGGGCAGACCGCGAGTTTTACCTTCATTATCATCGTCAAGTTTAAAACGCCTACTATTAGAAATTAGTATACTGCGTCACTGTAATCGCCGGCGGGTAACAATTGGTTCGCGGCCTACAACGCGGCCAATCGGCTGCGTATGGGGGCTGAGCTCGATCCGGCCAACGGGGCGAAACTTCTAACGGCGGCGGCAGCGATCGAGCGAACGTATGACGCGCGGCTGTCGCTCGCCAATGCCCAGGTCGTGACGATGCAGCTCGATTTTGCACGCATGTTTGCGCAGCCGCTTGATACCGCGATGTCGGTGGTCGCGGTCGCGCGCCAGGAGGCGACGCTGGGCGACAAGATCAACGTGGCCGCGATCCTGCTCCCCGGCGTGGGCAAGGCGATCGGGATCGGCGCCAAGGCGGCGGGGATCGGTGGGAAGGTCGCGAGCGAGGCGCTGACGGGGACGGCACTGGCGCGCACGCTCGGTGCCGAAGGCGAGGCGCTGGTCGGCATTACGGGGCCCAAGGTCGGCATCCGCGTTCCGGGGACCGGCCAGATGCGGTTTCCGATGAGATCAATCTGAAAGCCGGGACGTTGACCGAGGTCAAGAACGTCGCGCAACAGGGCTGGACAAGCCAGCTGCGCGATTATTCGGCCATTGCGGGAGACAAGGGCTTGACGTTCAATCTGTATGTTCGGGAGAACACCATAGCAGGGCCGAGCCTTGCAAATGCCGAGCGGTTGGGGCTTGTTAACGTATTGAGGGAGCTTCCCAAGCGATGATCACTCGAAAAGAAGCGAACGCTCGGGTTATTGCAGGAGGGACGATTACATTCCAAGAGCTGACTGAGCTAACTTCGCAGCGCGGGAGCTGGAGCGCAGAAGACTCGGAGCGCTTGCTCAACGCCTGCCCCGAATGGTTGGAACAGGATCAGCTCCGCCGGGAAAAACATGCAGCGCGCGTCGCTGCGCTGCAGTTGGAGCTTGCCCCTGAGGAAGCGCCGCTGGCGCGCGATCTCGCGGCGGTGGGCTGCAAGTTCGACGATGTCTGGGACATGGTGAATACGCCCGAGAGCTATCCCGAGGCGATCCCGGTTCTCTTGAAGCACCTGCCACGGGTGATGCATCGGGTGATGCGCCAGGGCATCGGCCGCGCGCTGGCGGTGGTCGAGGCGAAGGGGACGGCGGCGCCGGTGCTGCTCGCCGAGTTGCGTCGCGAGACCGATCCGGAAACGCGCTGGGTGTTTGCAAATACGCTGACGATCGTCGCCGAGCCGCGCGACACCGCCGATTTGCGCGCGCTGGTCGCCGACCCGGCCTATGCCGACGTTCACGAGCGGCTGCGCCAGGCGCTCAAGAATGTGACTTAGGATTACCGGCGAGATAATCGTCGTCACCGGCAATCGGGACCGCAAGCCCGAGCCATGGCATAATGAGGTCGTCGTCGCGGTGACCCGCACGCAACGCGATCAGCAATGGCTTTGGTTTCGACGATAACGGTCAAAAGTCCGGAGGCGGATACAAGGCAGGCGAGAGGCCTAGTATTCCGCAGGAACTTGTAGGGGGCTTCAGCTAAGTTCTGAGAGAAGGTCAATGCCGACCTTGCGGCTAATTCAGGCCGTAGCACCGCGACTATCGTCAGTCCAAAAGCGGCAGTTGCGTGGACGCCCGTCGATGCGATCGACCTTTATGGCTATTACGGGCGCGGATTTCATTCGAACGATGCGTGCGGCACCAGCATCAACATCGACCTGAACACCGGCGGTGTGGCGGATCGCGTCGACGCGCTGGTTGCCGGGACGGGCCATGAGGGTGGCGCGCGCGTTCGTCCACTGGCGGGGCTGACG
The DNA here is from genome assembly GCA_965249015.1 of Sphingomonas sp. GTDB lineage: Bacteria > Pseudomonadota > Alphaproteobacteria > Sphingomonadales > Sphingomonadaceae > Sphingomonas_O. Next base: position 1,429,713 of record CBDFLB010000003.1, read on the forward strand.
CTGACCGGCACTTACTGGTGGCTCGATCTCGATTCCGAATTGCTGTTCATCTGGGACGGCGGTACGACCGAAGCGCAAGGGCCATCGAAGCGTCGCGGTTTTGAACTGGCGACGTTTTGCCAGCCTGCGCCCTGGTTAACGCACGCGTGGGCTATCACTTCGGCCGCGTCGAACTTGCGGCTGACCTTCTCAATGCGTTCAACGCGCGAGATAACGAAATCGAGTATTTCTATGCTTCGCGTCTTGCGGGCGAACCAGCCGGAGGCATCGAGGACCGCCATATCCGGCCGATCGAACCGCGCCAGCTGCGCGTTTCGGCAACGGTGAATTTCTTAAATCGCCCGCCCGTCCGTATCCATCAGCACATCGCGCCGCCCGACATGATCGGGCCGCGACACCACCCCGTCGGCTTCCATCCGCTCGATCAACCGTGCGGCGCTGTTGTACCCCACGCGGAGCTGGCGCTGGAGCCACGAGGTCGACGCCTTCTGTGACTCCGCGACAAGTTGCCGCGCCTTGCGGTACATCTGGTCTTCGGCTGAATCCTCGCCGGTGGGGGCGCCGTCCATCGTGTAGCCGCCGTCTTCGGGTTCTTCGGTGACCGACTGGTTGTAATCGGGCGTGCCCTGGCCGCGCCAGTGGTCGGCTACCGCTTTCACTTCTTCATCGGACACGAACGGTCCGTGAACGCGGACGATCTGTTTGCCGCCGGGCATGTAAAGCATGTCGCCCTTGCCGAGCAGCTGTTCGGCACCCTGTTCGCCGAGGATGGTGCGGCTGTCGATCTTCGACGTCACCTGAAAGCTGATGCGGGTCGGCAGGTTCGCTTTGATGACGCCGGTGATGACGTCGACGCTGGGGCGCTGCGTCGCCATGATGAGGTGGATGCCCGCCGCGCGCGCTTTCTGGGCGAGGCGCTGGATCAGGAATTCGACTTCCTTGCCCGCGGTCATCATGAGGTCGGCGAGCTCGTCGACGATCACGACGATCTGTGGCAGCGGCTCGTAGTCGAGCTTTTCCTCCTCATAGATCGGCTGGCCGGTGTCGATATCGTAGCCGGTCTGGACGCGGCGGCCGAGCTGTGCGCCCTTGACCTTGGCGCTGCGCACCTTTTCGTTGAAGCTGGCGAGGCCGCGGACGCCGACGCTAGCCATCATGCGGTAGCGCTCCTCCATCTGCTCGACCGCCCATTTGAGCGCGCGGATCGCCTTGGCGGGTTCGGTGACGACGGGCGCGAGGAGATGGGGGATGTCCTCGTAGCTCGACAGTTCGAGCATTTTCGGGTCGATCATGATCATCCGGCACTGATCGGGCGTGAGGCGATAGAGCAGCGAAACGATCATCGCATTGAGGCCGACCGATTTGCCCGATCCGGTCGTGCCCGCGACGAGCAGGTGCGGCATGGGGGCGAGATCGGCGATGACCGGATCGCCGGCGATATTCTTGCCCAGCACCAGCGGCAGCGCGCCCGACTGATCCTCGAACGCGGCCGAGGCAATGAGTTCGTGGAGGACGACGCTCTCCCTCCGAGCATTGGGGAGTTCGATGCCGATGACGCTGCGCCCGGGGATCGTGGCGACGCGCGCGCTGAGCGCAGACATGTTGCGCGCGATGTCGTCGGCAAGCTGGATGACGCGGCTGGCCTTGATCCCGGCTTCGGGTTCGAGTTCGTACATGGTGACGACGGGGCCGGGGCGGACTTCGGTGATGCTGCCCTTGACCTTGAAATCGTCGAGCACGGTTTCGAGGAGGCGAGCATTGCGTTCGAGGCCCGCCTTGTCGATCGCCGGGCCCTGGCTGGGCGGCGCGGGGGTGAGGAGGTCGAGCGAGGGCAGGACATAGCGGTCCTTCAGCGCAAGGCTCGCCTGGCGGTCCTTGGGTTTGACCGTCGAGGAGGCAAGTGCACGATCGGCGATGACGGGGCGCGGGCGCGGCTCGGCAGGGGTGATCGCACGCGGCGGAGGCTCGGCGATGCGCTTCAGCGTCCGGTCGGGCGCGGGGGCATCGGCGGCGTAGCGGCGGCGGAAGAGAAACGCGCGCTCGGCGGCGTCGAGATCGAGGCTGCGCGCCCAGACGACGACGCCCGCGATCGTGAAGCCGAGCATCGCGACGATTTCGACAAGAGTCCGGATGGAGCCGGGGGAGATGAGCGCGAGCGCCGCGTTCACCGCTGCGGCACCGGCAAGCCCGATCACGCCGCCGAGCCCGGCGGGCAGGCCGAACACCGCCTCGTCGCGGAACAGCGAGAGCGCGACGCCGATCAATGCGACGCCCGCGCCGGCAAGAAGCATGCGCCGCCGCCAGCCGCTGACCGGAACGTCACGCCACAGGCGCAGCGCGGTGATGAGCGCGACCGGCAGGAGGAGCAGAACCGCCGGCCCGGCGAGCCAAAGAAGAATGTCCGACGTCCAGGCACCGATCGCGCCGAGCCAGTTGTTCGCGGGACCGGCAGCGGCGGTGTTCATCGCCGGATCGCTCGGCCGATAGCTGACGAGCGCCAGCGCAACGAGCGCTGCGGCGATGGCGAGCGCGACCGCGCCGACAAGCGCGCCGCTGCGCACCGCCCCGCGCTTCACGGCATCGCGCCACTCCGGCGGCTGCACGATCTTCGCCCGACTTGCCATGACCCGCCCCCTTTTCGTTCCGTGAGAATCGCAGAGTGGGGGGGAGGGGTCAAGAGTCCGTGGTTTCACAAAGGCCGGTTGCCCCGAACTTGTCGAAGGGTTGCCCTTCTTCTAGCGCTGTCAAATGGGAAGGGCTTCGACAGGCTCAGCCCGGACGGATTTGAGTCGAGAGCCCGATGAACAAACTCTACTACGGCGACAACCTCTATGTCCTACGCGAGCATTTGGCCGATGAGAGCGTCGACCTGATTTATCTCGATCCGCCGTTCAATTCGAACGCGAGTTACAACATATTGTTCAAATCGCCGGCGGGGGCGGGCGCGGATGCGAGTATCGAGGCGTTCGACGACACCTGGGCGTGGGGGCCGACGGCGTCGTCGGCGCTGATGGACATCACGCAGAGCGGCAATCACAAGCTCCACGTCCTGATGCAGGCAATGAAAACCGCGATCGGCGAAAATGCGATGATGGCCTATCTGGCGATGATGGCGGTGCGGCTGGTAGAGCTGCACCGCGTGCTGAAACCGACGGGGTCGCTCTATCTGCACTGCGATCCGACCGCGAGCCATTATCTGAAGCTGGTGCTCGATGCGGTGTTTGGCGTGGAGAACTACAGGAACGAGGTTGTTTGGCGGCGATATAATCGGCCAAAAGGATCACAGTTTGCTGCACGAAAATTCGGCAATTCAACCGACATCATTTATTTTTATACCAAGTCCGACAACTATCAGTTTGATGCGCTCGGTATCAGGACTCGATTGAGCGACGAGCAACTAGAGAAGATGTATCCAATGCAAGACGACAAGGGGCGCTATTCAAGCGGCCCGCTCTTGCGTTCCGCTTCGATGGGCGCTCGACCAAATCTCGTATACGAATACGGCGGCTTCACACCACCGGCATCGGGTTGGCGCATGACGCGAGTGAAACTCGCTGCCCTTGACGTAGGCGGTGACATTTTTTGGACTTCAACCGGGATTCCTCGACGTAAAGTTCGTCCCGGCGAGGAGCATGGCGCGGTCATTGATAACCTTTGGACAGACATAGAGGCCATCGGCTCTCAAGCCCAGGAACGCCTTGGCTACCCCACGCAGAAACCCCGTGCCCTCCTCGAACGGATCATTGCCGCGTCGTCGAACCCGCAAGATGTCGTGCTCGATCCGTTTTGCGGGTGCGGGACGGCGGTCGATGCGGCGCAGAAGCTGGGGCGGCGCTGGATCGGGATCGACGTGACGCACCTCGCCATTGGCCTGATCGAAAAGCGGATGCGCGAAGGCTATGGCGACGACCTCCCCTTCGAAACCATCGGCAGCCCCAAAGACTTGGCCTCCGCGCAACGCCTCGCGGTCGACGATCCGCACCAGTTCCAGCACTGGATCACGCTGAAACTCGGCGGATACCCGTGGATGGGCGGCAAGAGAGGCGGCGACAAGGGCGTCGATGGCTATTTCTATTATATCGGCGAAGGCGGCGCGACTGAGACGGGCGTGATCAGTGTCAAGGCGGGCGGCAATGTGAACCCCAATATGGTCCGCGACATCGGCCGCGTGATGGCGCGCGACGGGCACAAGCTCGGGCTTTTCGTCACCGCGACCCTGCCGACCAAGGGAATGGCAGAGGAAGCGGCATCACACGGCCTGATCGAAACCGAATTCGGGCGCTTTCCGGCGCTGCAGACGTATACGCTGGCCGAGTTGTTCGCTGACAAACGCCCCAGGCTGCCGCCGCTGGTCAGCGTGAACCGCAAGGCCGCGCGGGTCGAGGTGCGGGCGTCGCATCAGACCGGATCGCAGGGGTCTTTGATTTAGAAGCAGGCCCTGTCATTACGAGCGTGGCGCGGCAATCCATCGTGCACTTGTCGACTGGACTGCTTCGCTGCGCTCGCAATGACGGACGGGGTCGGCTCAAACCTTCCCCAACCGCCGCACGAGAGCGCTCGTATCCTGTCGCCCGCCGCCCATCGCCTGTACTTCGGCGTAGAATTGATCGACGAGCGCGGCGACCGGTAATGTGGCCCCGTTCGCGCGCGCTTCTTCGAAGGCGAGACCCAGATCCTTGCGCATCCAGTCGACCGCAAAGCCGAAATCATATTCGTCCTTGACCATCGTCGCCCAGCGGTTGGTCATTTGCCAGCTGCCCGCTGCGCCCCCCGATATGCTTTCAAAGACGCGGTCGAGGTCGAGGTCGGCGGCTTGCGCGAAGCGCATCGCCTCGGACAGCGACTGGATCGTGCCGGCAAAGGCGATCTGGTTGCACATTTTGGTGGTTTGCCCCGCACCCGGCGGGCCGACGTGGACGATGCGGCTCGAGTAAGCCTCCATGACGGGCGACGCGGCGGCGATCCCGGCGTCGGTGCCGCCGCACATAAGCGTGAGTGTGCCGTTCTGCGCGCCGACTTGTCCGCCCGTGACAGGCGCGTCGACGCTGTGCAGGTTCAGCCCCTTGGCTTCGACCGCGAGCTGACGCGCGATCTTGGCGGAGACGGTGGTGTGGTCGATGAACACCGCGCCCTTCGCCATCGCGCGGAAGGCCCCGTCGCGGCCGAGCGTGACCGAGGCGAGATCGTCGTCATTGCCGACGCAGGTTATGACGGCTTCGGCATCCTTTGCCGCTTCGGCGGGGCTGTCGACGGCGCGCGCCTTTTCGGGCCTGCCGTGTTCGGCGACCCAGGCGTCGGCCTTGGCGCGGGTGCGATTATATACCGTGAGGTCGTGCCCCGCAGCGGCGAGGTGCTTGGCCATCTGCCCGCCCATGACACCGAGCCCGATGAATGCCAGTTTTGCCATAGCCTCGCGTCTTAGAGCCGGTTTGCGGGGAGCGCCAGATGAGGTTAGATCACGCGCCATCGGCGCATCGTGAATTCGCACGAAGGCACGAAGGCACGAAGGCGAGGGCGGAACAAGTGCACTATGTTGAGGAGCTTGCACGCGTTACCGTTGATTGCGGATTGCGATTGCATCAGCGCCTCGGCCCCGGCCTGCTCGAATCCGCCTACGAAATGATATTGCTTGAGTTTCTCGTTCGTGAAGGGCTCAGGGTTGAACGGCAAAAAGCGATTTCCATCGATGTCGACGGCATTCGCATCGCGGATGCCTTTCGAGCCGACTTGCTGGTTGAGGATCATCTACTCGTTGAAATTAAATCGATCGATCGCCTCGCGCCTGTCCATACCAAACAGGTGCTGACATATCTAAAGCTGCTCGACCTTCGCCTCGGGCTGCTGATGAATTTCGGTCAGGAAACGCTGCGCGATGGATTGCGCAGGATCATCAACGGTCGGTCGACCTTCGTGCCTTCGCGCCTTCGTGCGAATTCACGCTCTTGCGACGAGGAACTTACTCGATGAACGCTACCGCCGCAAAAACGATCGCGCCCCCCGTCACCCTGTCCGACATCCAAACCGCCGCCGCGCGGATTGCGGGGGACGTCGTGCGGACGCCGACGTTGCATTCGATTACCTTGTCGGCGCTGACGGGCGCGAAGGTCTATCTGAAGTTCGAGAACCTGCAGTTCACCGCGGCTTACAAGGAGCGCGGGGCGCTTAACAAGCTGCTGCTGCTCGGCGACAGCGCCCGGAAAACCGGCGTGATTGCGGCGTCGGCGGGCAATCATGCGCAGGCGCTCGCCTATCATGGCAAACGGCTGGGCGTGCCGGTGACAATCGTCATGCCGATCCCGACGCCGACGGTGAAGATCATGCAGACCGAAGGGCATGGTGCGACCGTCGTGCTGCACGGCGAGACGTTCGATGCGGCGTTCGCGCATGCGCGGCAGCTCGAGGCCGAGCGCGGGCTGACGTTCGTGCCGCCGTTCGACGATGTCGACATCATCGCCGGGCAGGGGACGATCGCGCTCGAGATGCTCGCCGACGCGCCCGACATCGACACGTTCGCGATACCGATCGGCGGCGGCGGGCTGTTGTCCGGAGTCGGCACGGCGGCGAAAGCGATGAAACCCGGTATCGACATCGTCGGGGTGCAGGCCGAGCTGTTCCCGTCGATGTACGCGCTCATCAACGGGCTCGAAATGCCGTGCGAGGGCGACACGCTGGCCGAGGGCATCGCGGTAAAATATCCCGGCGACATCACGCGCGGCATGGTCCGCGACCTTGCCGACGACATCGTGCTGGTCAGCGAACGCGACCTGGAGAAGGCGGTCAGCCTGCTGCTCTCGATCGAAAAGACCGTCGTCGAGGGTGCGGGTTCCGCGGGACTCGCCGCGCTGCTCGCGCATCCCGAGCGGTTCCGGGGCAAGACGGTGGGCATTATCCTGTGCGGCGGCAATATCGACACGCGGCTGCTCGCCAACGTGCTGTTGCGCGATCTGGCGCGGTCGGGGCGGCTGGCGCGGTTGCGCATCCGCTTGCAGGACCGGCCCGGCGCGCTGTTCCATGTTGCGCAGGTGTTCCACGAACAAGCGGTCAACATCATCGAAGTCTATCACCAGCGCGTGTTCACGACGCTTCCGGCCAAGGGCCTGATCACCGACATCGAATGCGAAACGCGCGGACCCGAACATCTTGCGCGCCTGATCGCGGCGCTGCGCGGTGCGGGGTATGAGGTCAATCCGGTCGAACTGGCGTAGTCGCTCGCCATGACGGCATCGCGCATCGTTGTTGTACCGAAATGAGAATGTTCGGCCTCGTTGCAGTAACGGGCGCTTGATCCCGCGTTTTCGATTCGATAGCGCAACGAAACCGGATGGCGGTCGCGACTGAGACAGGGGATATCGTATGAACAAGATGATCTGGACGCTGGGGAGCGTATCATTGGCGTGCGTGACGCCCTCGGCGGCATCGGCGGCGACCGAATGGGGTGGACAGACGCTGCAGACCTTCCGCGACTGCTCGGCGATCCCGCTCGCCAACGGCTGCTCGCCGCTGCCGCCGCGGACGTCGGTGACGACAGGCGGCATCGGGCAGGTCGTCAACACCTCGACGACCCGGCCGATCGGCATGTCGAGCGCAAGCATCGATTTTACAGGGCCTTTGTCGTTGCCGACGATCGACGCCACTGTCATCGCATTCGAAAACGGCCGGCTGGGCAGCACGATCGCCGCGGTACAGGCTTACGACTGGACGGGGGCGAGCGGAACCGCCTTCCCGATCACCGGAACGGTCACCTATGTCGTCAACGCCGCCAACGACGGCACGGGGGGCTTCGACACGAAGCCCAATGTCGCGTCGCTCAACGCATTCCAGCTCATCATGTTCGACCCGTCGATCATCAGCCCGGCATCGCTGCTCGACGGTTCGTTTGCAGGGCTCAACCTGGCGTGCGGGACGGCGGGCGTGCTCGGCACCGCTTATGGCGCAACCAACGCGCTGCCGGGCGCCAATGCCGCGCGCAGCGTCTCGCTCGACCTGTCGGCTGCGTGCGGCGGTGGGGCGATCACGCTGACCACCGGGCAGCATTTTGCGATCGAGGCTGTGCTCGGCATACTCGGCGGTCGCGGCGGTTCGATCACCGACGCGCACGCAACGTTTGACATCAACGGCTCGGCTGCGCTGAAGGCTGAGCTGAAGGCCGGGCTGGTCGCGGCGTCGACGGTCCCCGAGCCGTCGAGCTGGGCGATGATGCTGTGCGGCTTTGCAGTTGCGGGGAGCGCGCTGCGGCGCCGGCGGGTCGTGCGCGCCACTTTTGCCTGAGAAGCAGGGCGAAGGGCGAAAGCGATTTGGCAGCATTCTCGCCTTAACCCTCTTTGATGGTAAATCCGCTTTTCATCAGCGCGGTCGCGCTTCATAACCATTCCGTGACCGCGCAATTCCGTTTCCCCCGCTTCTATGTGACGACGCCGTCGGCGTGCCCATATCTGCCCGGGCGAACCGAGCGGAAGGTCTTCACCGAGCTTTCGGGGCCGAATGCGATCGAACTCAACGACGCGCTGGGGCGGATCGGGTTCCGGCGCAGCCAGGGCGTGGCATACCGGCCATCATGCCTCGACTGCCAGTCGTGCGTCGCGGTGCGTGTCGTGACCAAGGAATTTGCGCCCAACGCCAGCCAGAAGCGGCTTCTGAAGCGTCACGGCGATCTCGAAGTGTCGGCGTGCCGCGCCTGGTCAACGGACGAGCAGTTCGAGCTGCTGCGCCGGTACCTCGCGTCGCGCCACCCGGGTGGCGGCATGGTCGAGATGGACGAACTCGACTATGCCGACATGGTCGAACAGTCGCCGGTCGACAGCTATGTCGTCGAATATCGCGAACCGTCGGTTGACGGGCGACCCGGGCGACTGGTCGGGGCGTGCCTGACCGACCGCCAGTTCGACGGGCTGTCGATGATCTACAGTTTCTTTGAGGCCGACAGCGTCGAGCGGCCCGGGCTCGGCAATTTCATCATCATGGACCACATCATCCGCGCCGCCGACGCCGATTTGCCGCATGTCTATCTGGGCTATTGGGTCGCTGGATCGAAGCGGATGGAATATAAGGTCCGCTATCGCCCGATGGAGCGGCTCGGCCCCGGCGGCTGGACGCGGCTGCGCGACGAGGATGTGGCAGAGTCGCTGAAGGCGGCAGGCGTGATGGGCGCGCCCGAGGGGCGGAAGTTCTGACGCTGCGTCAGAAGAAGATTTTCACCATTGCCGCCGTGCCGCCGACCAGTGCCGCACCAGCAGTGATTCCGCCGACAAGGAAATGCCAAGGCACGAAGCGCGTATCAACGCGAAGCTTGTCGGTTTCGGCAAGTTGCCTGTCGATGCGCACAAGGTGCTCGCGAAAATTCAGTTCATTTGGGTCTAAACGGCTTGCCACAGCGACAACATAGCAACTGCAAATGAGTTGCGATCGAACGGCGGCAACGACATCGCCCCTATTTTCCGAGGACGAAATCCACGCGTACTTGCGCCGTGCTTGTCGACAAGCCCGCGCGGACGGGGGGCGCGTTCGATTGTACCACGGGCGGCGGCGCGCCGCGTGCCATGTCCGCCTCGTAAGCGATCGGCTCGTTCATCGCGCTGCCGTCGGTGATCGCAAGGATGCGGACGACTTTCAGCCCGGCGGCCTGCGCATAAGCGTCGGCGCGCGTCCGCGCGGCCTTGTAGGCGGCCGCATAAGCGCCCTTGCTCGCCGCTTCCTTGTCGTCGATCGTCAGGTCGGGGCCGGAAATGATGTTCGCGCCCGCAGCCGTCGCAGCGGCGATGACCTTGCCCGCATTGTCGATCGCGCGGACCTTTACGCTGACGGTATTCGACGCTTCGAATTTGCCGCGGTTCGGGCCATAGTCGATCCGCCCGACCGACAGCGCCTGCGTCTGCGTGTCGTCACGCTTGACCCCGGCGCGCTCCACTGCGGCCATGACGCTCGTCATCTTGACATTGTTCGCTTCGGTCGCGGCCTGCGCAGTCGCCGCGATGCTCGACACCCCGGCGCTGAACCGGGCAAGGTCGGGGCGCGTTTCGGCTTCGCCGCTCGCGCTGATGCGGAGCAGGACTTCGCCGCGACCGACCCCCAGCGCGTTGGGCTGGCGATCGCCGCATCCGACGACAAACAGGGCGAGGGCAATAATCATCGATCGCATGTCGCTTCTCTCCCTATCAGTCGGCGAACGGATCGCGGACCAGGATCGTGTCTTCGCGCTCGGGCGAGGTGCTGACCAGCGCGACAGGGCAGCCGATCAGCTCCTCGACGCGTTTGACATATTTGACGGCCTGCGCGGGGAGATCGGCCCAGCTGCGCGCGCCAGCGGTCGATTCGCTCCAGCCTTCGATTTCTTCGTACACGGGCACGACCGCGGCCTGGTCGATGGCGTGCGGGGGGAGGTAGTCATAGGTCTTGCCGTTCAAGCGGTAACCAACGCAGATTTTAAGCGTGTCGAAGCCGTCGAGGACATCGAGCTTGGTGAGTGCAATGCCGGTGATGCCGCTGACCGCGACCGACTGGCGGACGAGGACGGCATCGAACCAGCCGCACCGTCGTTTCCGCCCGGTGACAGTGCCGAACTCATGGCCGCGCTCACCCAGGCGCTGGCCGGTTTCGTCATCGAGTTCGGTTGGGAAGGGGCCGGCGCCGACACGTGTGGTGTAAGCCTTGACGATGCCGAGAACGAACCCCGCCGCGCCGGGTCCAAGCCCCGATCCGCTGGCCGCGGTCCCCGATACGGTGTTCGACGAGGTGACGAAGGGGTAGGTGCCGTGGTCGACGTCGAGAAGCATGCCCTGCGCGCCTTCGAACAGGATGCGTTTGCCCGCGCGCCGGGCCTCGTTGAGTTCATGCCATACGGGTTTGGCATAGGGCAGGATGGCGGGGGCGATGTCGGTGAGGTCGGCGAGCAGGCGCGCCCGGTCGATCGGCGCTTCGCCGAAGCCGGCGCGGAGCGCGTCGTGGTGCGCGCACAGCCGGTCGATCTGAGGGCCCAAGCCGTCGAGATGCGCGAGGTCGCAGACGCGGATCGCGCGGCGGCCGACCTTGTCCTCATAGGCCGGGCCGATGCCGCGCCGCGTCGTGCCGATCTTGAACGCCGAGGCGTCTTCGCGCAAGCCGTCGAGGTCGCGGTGAAACGGCAGGATCAGCGGGCAGGTTTCGGCGATGTGAAGGTTGTCGGGGGTGATCGACACGCCCTGCCCGGCGAGCTTGGCAACTTCGTCGCGAAGATGCCACGGATCAAGGACGACGCCGTTGCCGATGACCGAGAGTGTGCCGCGCACGATGCCGCTCGGCAGCAGGCTGAGTTTGTAAGTCGTGCCGTCGACGACGAGCGTGTGCCCGGCGTTGTGCCCGCCCTGAAAGCGGACGACGACATCGGCGCGGGCGGCGAGCAGGTCGACGATCTTGCCCTTGCCCTCGTCGCCCCACTGCGCGCCGATCACGGTGACGTTGGCCATCAGTCGGCGGACTCGGGGAAAACGGTCTTGTGATTGGCGAGCCGGGCGAGCAGCGGACTTTTCAGCCGCGCATTGTTGCGGCGGTGCTCGGCGCTGTCGAAGCGCTCGTCGGGGCGTTCGCGCCAGTCGGTCAGCGTCGAGACGCGGATGCCGGGCGGGATCGTCGCGGTGTAATAATAAAGCGCGATCGAATTGCGCGTCACGTCGGTTGGGCAGGTCAGCGGGACGGGGTGGCCGTGAAAACTGTCGTCGGTGGTCGAAAAGACGACCATGCGGTTCATGCGCGGTGCGATCTCGGCAGAGCAGGCGGACATGTCGCGGTCCCACAATTCGAGCTTTCCTCCCCACGCGTCGTCCCAATTTTCGTTGAGGTAAACGAGGACGTTTAGGCGGCGATAGCGCTTGATGTAGCGGTTCCAGTTGAAATCGGCGTGGACCTTCAGGTAGCCGCCCGGCCCGATCTGGTGCAGGCCGCCGCCTTCCAAGGTTTCATCGGGGATGAGGTCGGCAATGCCGGTCATCATGCTCAGTTCGGCAAGGAAATCCGGTCTGTGCAGATAGTCGATCAGCGCACGGGTCTGCGGCGGCATCGCCTTCAGCTTCGACAGGCGGCGCTTTTCGAACGTACCGTAGAAGTTGCGCTCGGGCGGAACGGTGATCGCGTCGATCTCGGCGCGGACGGCGCGCAGCATGACGGGGTCGAAAATGTCGTCGATGACGGCATGCGCGAAGGGTTGCGCCTCGGCGTAGCTTTCGGGTGACGGGAGGGGCGCGTGGTGCATGGGCGCGTTCTAGCAGCTTGGCACGGGCGCGGGGAAGACATCGGGATAGACCGAAAAGCCGGTCGCCGGTTCGCCCGACCCGTCGGCACGCTCGATGACATAGCTGCCGCCGCGGCCGATGGCATTGGCGACACCCGGCACGAACAGCGAGAAGCCGAACCAGCTCTGATATTCGAAACCGTGGCGTTCGGTGGGGTCGAGGGTGACGCGGACGCCGGGGAGATCGTGGGCGATCGCGGCGATGCCTTCGAGGCGCGAGGTCATGAGGCCGGCGTGGTCGAATGCGCGCAGCTTCGCGAGCGCGGGTTCGACCGGGCCGGTCGCGGCGATCAGCGGGAGCCAGTCGGCGAAACCTTCGCTCGCGAGGCGGCCCGCGTCTTTCATGTCGAGCAGCTGGTCAAGCCGGGCGATCTTTTCGGGCAGCAGGACAAGGCCCGCGAGCGTGTGCGCGAGGTCAGGCAGCGTCAGGTCGACGGTCATGTCGATGACGCCGGCTGCCGTCAGCGCTTCGACCGCGAGCGACACGACTTCGCAAGCGGCGTCGACGTCGTCGCGACCGACCAATTCTGCGCCGACCTGCATCGACTCGCGCTCAGGGTTGCGCTGCGACGCGCCGAGCTTGAGCACCGGCCCGGCATAGGCGAGCCGCAGCGGGCGGGGCGCACCGGCAAGCTGCGTCGAAACGATCCGCGCGACCTGTGGCGTGATGTCGGACCGGATCGCGAGCGTGCGGTGCGACAGCGGGTCGACGAAGCGCGCAAGCTCGGTGCGCGATGATTTGAGGCGCGCGGCGAGCGACTCTTCGTATTCGACGAGCGGCGGCGACACGCGATCGAACCCGCGCGCCTCGACGGTGTCGAGCAGCGCGCGGACGGTGCGTGCCTGCGCCGCGGCCTCTCCGGGCAAGCGGTCGCGCAGTCCTTCGGGGAGGAGGCCAGGGGGGAGAGCGCTCATCGCCCGACCCCATTCGCCATTTTCAAGCGAACTTCAACGTCTTCACGCGGCGGACGCCGGGGATATTGCAGAGCTGCCACGAGACCGGTTCGGGGACGGGGCTGTCGACCGAAAGGAGAAGCACCGCTTCGCCCCCCGCGCCGCGGCGGCCGAGGTGAAAGGTGCCGATGTTGACGCCTGCCTCGCCCAGCGTCGAGCCGAGGCGACCGATGAAGCCCGGCGTGTCGTCGTTGACGATGTAGAGCATGTCGCCCGCGAGGTCGGCTTCGATCTTGATGCCGAACAGCTCGACGATGCGTGGGCTTGCATTGCCGAACAATGTGCCCGCGACCGACTTCTCGCCCTCTTCGGTCTGGACCGCGACGCGGATCAGGGTGTGATAGTCGCCTTCGCGATCATGCCGGACTTCGCGGACGTCGAGGCCGCGTTCCTTGGCAAGGAACGGCGCGTTGACCATGTTCACGGTGTCCGAATAGCGGCGCATGAGGCCCGCGAGCACCGCGCCGGTGATCGGCTTTATGTTGAGCTCGGCGGCCGCGCCTTCGACCTCGATGCTGATCTGCGTGAGATTGTCGTGGGCGAGCTGGCCGACGAGCGAACCAAGCCGTTCGGCGAGCGCCATATAGGGGCGGAGCTTGGGCGCTTCCTCGGCACTGAGGCTCGGCATGTTGAGCGCGTTGGTGACGCCGCCCTGCATCAGATAGTCCGAGAGTTGTTCGGCGACCTGGATTGCAACGTTCACCTGTGCTTCGGACGTCGACGCGCCGAGATGCGGGGTCGAGATGAAGTTGGGGGTGCCGAACAGCGGCGATGCGGTCGCCGGCTCTTCGACGAAGACGTCGAGTGCCGCGCCGCCGACTTGCCCTGAATCCATCGCGGCTTTGAGCGCGGCTTCGTCGATCAGCCCGCCGCGCGCGCAGTTGATGATGCGGACGCCCTTCTTGGTTTTGGCGAGCGCTTCGGCCGACAGGATGTTGCGCGTCTCGCCCGTCAGCGGCGTGTGCAGCGTGATGAAATCGGCTCGGGACAGCAGTTCGTCGAGCGTGACCTTCTCGACTCCCATGTCGACCGCGCGTTCGGGGGTGAGGAAGGGATCGTAGGCGACCACCTTCATCTTCAGCCCCCGCGCACGATCGGCGACGATCGAGCCGATGTTGCCCGCACCGATGAGGCCCAAGGTTTTGGATGTCAGCTCGACGCCCATGAAGCGGTTCTTTTCCCACTTGCCGGCCTGCGTGCTGAGGTCGGCTTCGGGCAGCTGGCGCGCGAGCGCGAACATCAACGCAATGGCATGTTCGGCCGTCGTGATCGAATTGCCGAAGGGCGTGTTCATGACGACGATACCCGCAGCGGAGGCCGCGGGAATGTCGACGTTATCGACGCCGATCCCGGCGCGGCCGATGACTTTCAAATTCTTGGCGGCGGCGATCACGTCGGCGGTGACTTTGGTGGCGGAACGGATAGCGAGACCGTCATAGGCGCCGATCATCGCGATCAGCTCGTCCTTGGTCTTGCCGGTGATTTCGTCGACCTCGACGCCGCGTTCGCGGAAAATGGCGGCGGCGCGCGGGTCCATTTTGTCGGAGATGAGAACTTTTGGCATATCGTACACTCCCTGATTTCATCGTCATTGCGAGCGCAGCGAAGCAATCCAGCGCGCGTGCGGATAGGTGGATTGCTTCGCTGCGCTCGCAATGACGGCTATGGTTTGACCTGCGCCCAGGCCCAGTCGAGCCACGGGCCGAGCGCGACGATGTCGGCGGTGTCGACGGTCGCGCCGCACCAGATGCGCAGGCCCGGCGGGGCGTCGCGGTATCCGGCGATGTCGTAAGCGGCGTCCTCGATTTCGAGGAGCGATGCGAAGCGCTTGATCAGCGCTTCGTCGGCGCCGTCGACGGTCAGGCAAACGCTGGTTTTCGAGCGGATGGCGGGATCGGCGGCGAGATGGCCGAGCCACGGGCGTTCGGCGACGATCGCGTCGAGCGCGGCGGCATTGGCGTCACTGCGCGCGATCAGACCGTGCAGCCCGCCAAGACCCTTGGCCCATTCGAGCGCGAAGATGACATCCTCGACCGCGAGCATCGACGGCGTGTTGATCGTTTCGCCCTTGAAGATGCCTTCGGTCAGCGCGCCTTTCGAGACGAGGCGGAAGATCTTGGGCAGCGGCCAGGGCGGCGTGTAGCTGGTCAGGCGCTCGACCGCGCGGGGGCCGAGAATGATGACGCCGTGCGCGCCTTCGCCGCCGAGGACTTTCTGCCAGCTGAAGGTGGTGACGTCGAGCTTGTCCCACGGCATGTCGTAGGCGAACACCGCGCTGGTCGCGTCGTTGAACGTCAGCCCTTCGCGTTCGTCCTTGATCCAGTCGCCATCGGGAACGCGGACGCCCGAGGTGGTGCCGTTCCAGGTGAACAGCACGTCGTGGCTCTGGTCGATACTGGCGAGATCGGGCAGTTGGCCGTAATCGGCGCGAAGCACTTGCGGGTCGATCTTCAGCTGCTTGACCGCGTCGGTCACCCAGCCTTCGCCGAACGATTCCCATGCAACAGCGGTGACAGGGCGGCTTCCCAGCATCGTCCACATCGCCATTTCATATGCGCCGGTGTCCGACGCGGGGACGATGCCGATGCGGTGAGTATCGGGGACTTCGAGGATCTCGCGCGTCAGGTCGATCGCGTGCTGCAGCCGCGCCTTACCGATCTTGGAACGGTGTGAACGGCCAAGTGATCCGGCGGGCAGGCGCGCGGCGTCCCAGCCGGGCGGCTTGGCGCAAGGTCCGGAGCTGAAGAAAGGACGCGCAGGTTTGTGGTCTGGGCGGGTCGGTTGCGCAAGCGCACCCTCAGGGGGACGGGGTAATTCAGTCATAATTCTCTCCTCACAGAGAGCAGCGCGGCGTTGGGACCGCGTGGCCCGTCGCCGCCTTTAGCGGGGGATCGTGCGAGGTCAAGGCATTCCAAAAATCCTTCGTGCCTTTACTTCTTCTTCGCGCCTTCGTGAACCGCGTCACCGAGGGTGTAGCGCGCGTGGCGCCTGTGCGATGTGTTTCGCACGACGGCGCAAAGAAGAAGGAAGGCGCGAAGAGAAAGTTGTCGGTCAATTCTGTCATTGCGAGGAGCGCAGCGACGCGGCAATCCAGCCGGGCAGAGTCGATGGATTGCTTCGCTTCGCTCGCAATGACGGATGGTAAGTGCAAAGTGCGTTTTCGTTTATCTATCCTCGCTTTTTTCCTCCTCCACGCCTGCGTCGATGGCCCGCCACGACGCAGGCCGGGCGCGCAGCCGGTGCGCGGGGTCGATGCGGCGGCGCTCAAGATTTGCGTCGGCAAGCTCGACCGGGTGGTGGCGCGCTATGCGTTGCTGCCCGACCGCGAGTTCAGCCCCGGCTGTTCGGCGCTCGGATCGGTCCAGTTGCGCGACATCGGCACGCCGACGACCAACCTCGGCGCGATGACCTGTCCGCTTGCCTATGCCTTCACGCAATGGGTGCAGAGCGATTTGCAGATCCCCGCGATGGGCGAGTTCAAGAGCCGGATCGTCAGAATCGAGACCTTCGGCACCTATTCGTGCCGCGCGATCGCGGGAACGCAGCGCCTCTCCGAACATGCATCGGCCAACGCGGTCGACGTCGCCGCGTTCGTGCTCGAGGACGGGCGGCGGGTGAGCGTCAAGGACTGGTGGTTCAGCGACGGCGAGGCGGGTCGCTTCCTGCACAGTGTCCGCGCCGCCGCCTGCCGCCGCTTCAACACCGTGCTGAGCCCCGACTATAACGCCGCGCACGCCGACCACATGCATTTCGATATGGGCCGCGGGCCGTTCTGTCGCTAGGGGGCTACGCATGACCGAAACCCATATTCCCGCGCGCGTGTTCGAGCGTGCCCGCAAGGAAGCCGAGGCCGCCAAGCAGGCTGTCCACACACCGCAGACGGTGGACCCGGCGTACAAGCTCGCGTTCCAGGACATGGACTTCCTGCTGCGCGAAGACTTGCGGCCGGTGCGGTTTCAGCTCGAGCTTCTCAAACCCGAATTGCTGCTCGACGAGGCAAAGATCGGGTCGATGATGGTGTTTTACGGTTCGGCACGGATCCCCGAGCCGGGCGTGACATCGGGGCACGCCGATGCGGCGGTCGCGGCAAGCCTCGAGGCGAAGTCGCCTTATTATGACGAAGCGCGAAAGCTCGCGGCGCTCGCCAGCGCAAGCCCGCGCGACGCCGACGGCAAGCGCCATTTCGTCGTCTGCTCGGGCGGCGGGCCGTCGATCATGGAGGCCGCAAACCGTGGCGCGGCCGACGTCGGCGCGGAGTCGGTCGGGCTCAACATCGTCCTGCCGCACGAGCAGGCCCCCAACCACTATGTGACGCCAGGCCTCAGTTTCCAGTTCCATTATTTCGCGCTGAGAAAGATGCATTTCCTGTTGCGCGCGCGCGCCGTCGCAGTGTTTCCGGGCGGGTTCGGGACGTTCGACGAGACGTTCGAACTCTTGACGCTCATCCAGACCGGCAAGATCAAGCCGATGCCGATCCTGATGTTCGGGCGGACGTTCTGGGACCGCGTGGTGAATTTCCGGGCGCTTGTCGAAGAAGGCGTGATTTCGTCGCGCGACCTCAGTCTGATGACCTTTGTCGACAGCGCCGAGCAGGCGTGGGACGTGGTGCAGGACTTCTACGCGGTCTGACTATTGCCCGGCTTTGGTGGCCGGCGTCGTGGTCCCGGTCGAACTGCCGCCCGGTTGCGGCCCGCCCGGCGGGGTCGCCGAAGCGGCGGCGGGGGTGGTGCCGGCAGCAGGTGCCGGTCCGGCAGCGGCGGCAGCACCGGCCGCGGGCGCCGGCGGGAATGGCAGGTTGGACCCTTGCGTATTCAGGTAGACGATGACGTTTGCGCGATCCTCGGGCTTCGAAAGCCCGGCGAAATTCATCTTCGTGCCCTTCACATAGGCCGACGGCTTGGTCAGCCATTCGTTGAGCGCGTCGAAATCCCAGACGCCGGGCTTGGCCTTCATCCCTTCGGAATAGGCAAATCCAGGATGCGCGCCGTGCGGTTTTCCGACCACGCCGTACAGCGCAGGGCCGATGCCGTTGGCACCGCCGGGCGCGGCATTGTGGCACGATGCGCATTTCTTGAAGACCTCGGCACCCTTGGCGGCGTCGGCGGTCGGCAGGAGCGCGGCAATCGGCACCGCAACGGCGGCGGGCGCATCGCCGCCCTCCGCCTCGACGCCTTCGACGATATAGCCCATCTTCTCGGGCCGTTCGGCATGGAAGACTTCACCCGAGATGATCGTCGAGCCGAGCGCGACGATCCCTGCGCCCAGCACCATCATGGCGATCACGTTGCTGCGGCTGTCCATGGTCGTCTGCGTGCCTTTTCAGGAGGAAGGAATTGGCGCTCCCTCTAGAAAAGCGTTGGCGCAAGCGCAAGCCGCGACGCTTGCCGATCATGCATTGCAGCATTAACCGCAGCGGCCATGGACCGTTACCCCGCCCCGGCACGCCCGATCGTCGCGGCGATGCGCGAAGCCTGCGCCGCCGACCCCGCGCGCGCGGTCGCGTTCCAGGGCGCGCCGGGCGCCAATTCGCACATCGCGGTTTCCGAGGCATTTCCCGACGGGTTGGCCATGCCGTGCTTCTCGTTCGAGGACGCAATCGACGCGGTGAGCGACGGCAGCGCCGACTGCGCGATGATCCCGATCGAGAATTCGCTGCACGGGCGCGTCGCCGACATTCATTTCCTGCTTCCCGAATCGGGGCTCGTCATCACCGGCGAACATTTCCTGCCGATCCGCTACGCGCTCATGGGGCTCGGGAGTGTCGAGGCGGTGCGGCAAGCGATCAGTCACCCGCAGGCGCTGGGGCAATGCCGCAAATGGCTGCGCACGCGCGGCATCCGTCCGGTGCCGTACGATGACACCGCGGGGGCGGCGGCGCTGGTGGCAGAGGGCGGCGATTGTGCGTCCGCAGCGATTGCGCCGCCGCTCGCCGCGTCGGTTTACGGGCTCAGGATCCTCGAGACGGGGCTCGAGGATTCAGACGACAATATGACGCGTTTCGTCGTACTGGCGCGCGCCGGGCATGCGCCGGTCGGGACCGGGCCGGTGATGACGACGCTGGTCTTCGAAGTGAAGAACATACCCGCCGCGCTTTACAAGGCGATGGGCGGCTTTGCGACCAACGGCGTCAACATGACCAAGCTCGAAAGCTATCAGCGCGGCGCGAGTTTCTCGGCGACCGAGTTCTTCGCCGATATCGAGGGACGCCCTGACGACCCGGAGGTCGCGCGCGCGCTCGACGAGCTGCGCTTCCATTCGAAATGGGTGCGGCTGCTGGGCACCTATCCACAGGCGCGCAAACGCGGCTAGCCGCCGGCGACCCACGCCTTCATTAACGAATGGGCAATCGCGAACGGCGGCGGCGCCTTGAAGCGCGCGTCGGCATCGCCCGCCAGCGCCGCGATTACCTGGTCGCGTGTCACCCACATCGCATCCTCGATTTCGTCGGTGGCGATCGTGATCTTGTCGTCGAGCGCCTCGCCGATACACCCGATCATCAGCTGCGATCCGCCGAACGGCCACGGCTGGCTCGCAACATAACGGACCGCGCCGACGGTGATGCCCGATTCCTCGAACAATTCGCGGCGCACCGCTTCCTCGATCGATTCGCCGGGCTCGAGAAAGCCCGCGAGTGCCGAATAATTGCCGGGTGGAAAGCGCGCCTGGCGGCCGACCAGCGCTTTCCCCTCGAACTCGGCGAGCATGATCACGACGGGGTCGGTGCGCGGGAAATGCTCTGCGGTGCATATGCTGCATCTGCGGCCCCAGCCGGCGCGAAACAGCGTCGTGGTGCCGCCGCAGCGCGCGCAGAAGCGATGATTATTGTGCCAGCTTATCAGGCTCAGAGCGGTGCCATAGATCGCGGCGTCGCCGGCCGGAAGCATCGTCAGCGCGCGGAACATCGATGGCGACCGCATGATGGCGGGGCCGTCCTGCGCGACGATCCGCGCGAAATGCGGCCGCCCGGCCTCGAGCCCCAAAAGGATGAGGTCGTCGCCGTCGACCGCCTCGGCCATGCTCAGCCAGACGAGCGTGCCCGCGTCCGAAATCCGCGGGTCGAGCCCGTCGAGCCCCAGCAGTCGCGCGCGCGCGTCGCGGCGAAGTGCCTCGCTGGCGACGACGTCGGCGCGGAGATGGTCGACGCGGTCGAGTGGCGAGCCGGTGAAGTGCGTCACAAGCCTGCGTAGACGGCTTTGCCGAAGTCGGTCGTGAACGGCATCGCCTGGTCGGGCATATATTGCGCAAAGCCACAGGCACGGACGCCGCGCGTCGGATCGACCCAGGCGATCGTCGCCGCGGCACCCCCCCAGCCGAAGGTGCCGAGCCCGGCGCCGCGCGCGTCTGCGGCAATGGTGACGCGCCCGCCAGCGCCAAATCCCTGCCCAGCCGCAAAGCTGCCCTTCGTGTCGGCCCCCGGCGGCAACAGGTTCGACATGGCGAGCGCCGCCGTTTCGCGCTTCATGATCCGCGTCCGGCCGACCGCGCCGTGTCCGGCGAGCATGAGCAGGAAGCGGTCGTAGTCGCGCGCGCTGCTGACCAGCCCCGCGCCGCCAAACGGGAACGCGGGCTTGTCGAGAAACACGCTGTTGCGTCCGGGGTCCAGAGGAAATCTGCCGAGCGGCGAGACGCCATAGTTGGTGGTGAGGCGCGGTATCTCCGACGCCGGCACCTGGAAGAAGGTGCTGGTCATGCCGAGCGGATCGAAGAGACGCGTCTTTAGAAACGCATCGAACGGCATCCCGCCGACGACTTCGATCACGCGGCCCATCAGGTCGAGTGCGACCGAATAGCTCCACTTCGTGCCCGGGTCCGCGATCAGCGGGAGCGTCGCGAGGCGGTCGGCAAAGACTTCGAGGCTCGGCGCGGTCACCGAGGTCGGCACGCCGGGCAGACGCTGCCGGCTCGCTGACGCCGGGGTGATGCCGAGCTTCAGATACGCGTCGAGCAGCGGCCCCTTCGTAACGATCGAGTAGCCGAGACCCGCGGTGTGCGTCAGCAGGTTGCGCACCGTTATCGGTCGCACCGCGGGACGCGCGGTCAGGTCCTTCGTCGGATCGACGAGCACGGTCGGATTTTTGAATGCCGGCAATATATCGGCGATGTTCTGGTCGAGGCGCATTTTGCCATCCTCGATCAGCATCATCGCCGCCATGCCGGTGATCGGCTTGGTCATCGAATAGATGCGGAAAAGGCTGTCGGCATCCATCGCGCGCGGCTGATCGCGGGCGATGCGGCCCGACGCGATGACGCGTGCATCGTCGGTGCCGCGTGCGACCGCGGCGACTGCGCCGGGAAGGCGATCGTCGGCGACATAGGCATCGAACAGCGTCTGGACATTGTCCCAGCCGAGAGTGTCGCGCCGCGTGGCCCGCGCGTGGGCCGGCAGCGCGGCGAAGGCGAGCAGACCCGTGCCGGCCGCGATCAGTTGGCGGCGATCAGGCTCTGCTTCAAACATTCTTCATCTCCCTGATGGCGAGCCGCGCCGCCTTGACAAACACCGTCGGCAGTCCGGCCTCGCCGACGTGCGCTATCGGCCACCATTCCCCGTCAAGTTGCGATGCGCAACCGCTTTTGTGGACTGCGAGCGTCAGGTCGAAATGGGTGAAGCCATGCGACACATGGCCAAGAAGCTGTGCCGGATCGGGACAGTCGGTCCCGTCCCAGCCGCCGCCGGGCAGCGCGCGCATACCGCCGAGCAGGCCCGACGCCGGGCGTCGAACGAGGAGGACCGTGCCGTCGCGCTCGATCCAATGCGCGATGCCGGTGCGAACGGGCTTGGCGCGTTTGGGCGCCTTGCGGGGAAGACTTTCGGCCCGGTCGCGGCCACGGCAGATGTGCTGTAACGGGCACAGCGGGCATCGCGGCGTGCGCGGCGTGCAGATCGTACGTCCCAGATCCATCATCGCTTGGGCAAAGTCGCCGGCGCGCGCATCGGGCGTGATCCTGTCGGTCAGCCGATAGAGTTCGGCACGCGCTGCGGGCAGTGGCGCTTCGACCGCGAAAAGACGCGCGACGACGCGCTCAACGTTGCCGTCGACGACGACCGCGCGGCGGCCGAACGCGATGCTCGCGATCGCCGCCGCGGTGTAGCGGCCGATACCGGGAAGCTGGTGCAAAGCGGCTTCGGTTTCGGGAAAGTGACCGCCGATTTTCCGCACGCAGGCGAGCAGATTGCGCGCGCGGGCATAATAGCCGAGGCCGGCCCAGGCGCTCATGACTTCGCAGTCATCCGCCGCCGCGAGCGCTTCGACGCTCGGCCAGCGGCTTGTAAACCGATCGAAATAGGGCGTTACGGCGGCGACCGTCGTCTGCTGCAGCATGATCTCGGACAGCCAGACGCGGTACGGGTCGGGCCGCACGCCGGGCGACGCACGCCATGGCAGCGTGCGTGCCGTCGCGTCGTACCATTGCAGCAAAGGAGTATCGACGCGCACGCCGCGCTTGTGGCAGAGAGGCGCGGATGCCGAAACCTCCCAAATCCGAATCGCCAGTCGAAAGACCAAGGGGCGGACGCGCGCGATCGGTTTCGGAAATCGTCCCCGATGTCGGACGCGTCGCCTTCCGCCGCTTCGGATTCGTGCAGTCGTCGGTCGTCAGCCGCTGGGCAGAAATCGTGGGGACGCGCTATGCCGACCTGTCGGCGCCCGAATCGATCCGCTTTCCGCCCGGGAAGCGTGCCGATGGCGTCCTGACGATGGTGGTCGGCGGCGCGCATGCACCGATGATGCAGCATGTCGGGCCGACGATCATCGAACGGGTCAACCGCTTTTTCGGCTACGCCGCGGTCGCCCGTGTCACGATACGCCAGGGCGAAGTCGCCGTCCGCGCGCGGCGACCCGATCCGCCGGCGCAGGCGACCGTGTCGGTCGAACTCGGCGAATCGCTGCGCACCGTTGCCGATCCCGAATTGAAAGCCGTGCTCGAATCACTTGCACGCGGCGTCGCGGCGGCGACCGCGCTGCCGGTCATGGGGAAGATATCATGAAGCCACTGCTGCTCGCGCTGATCGCGTTCGCGACGGTCGGGGCCGCACCGGTCGACTGGACGCGCACGGTCACGCGGACGCCTGGCGGTGCCTACGTCATGGGCAATCCGAAGGCCAAGGTCCGGCTGGTCGAATATCTCAGCTATTCGTGCCCGCACTGCGCGCATTTCGCCGGTGAATCCGCGGTGCCGATCAGGTCGCGCTACGTGGCCAGGGGCGTTGTCGCGGTCGAGATGCGCAACGCGGTTCGCGACCGCTTCGACTTTGCGGCGGCGCTGCTGGCGCGCTGCGGTGGCCCGGCGCGCTTTTTCGGCTTCAGTGAGGCGCTTTTCGCAGCGCAGGACGCGCTGATGGGCAAGGCGCAGGCCTATGAAGCGAGCAACCCGCAGCCCGACACTGCGCCCGTAAGCGATGTGCTGACGGGCGTCGCCAACGGGTCGGGCATGGTCGCGCTCTTGGCGGCGCAGGGTCTTTCCCCGGCGGCGGCGCATGCGTGCCTGACCGACAAGGCGGCGCAGGACGCCGTGCTCGCGATGACGCGCGAGGCCTGGGAAGTCCGCAAGATCAAGTTCACGCCGACCTTCCTCGTCAACGGGCGCGACATGGGGCCAAACGACTGGGCGACGCTCGAACCGAAACTGCGTGCCGCAGTCGCGGCAAAATAGGATCAGGATGACATTATGAAATCGACCGGACTCGTTCTTGCGATGCTCTTGCTCGCCGGCTGTGATCAGAAATCGGCGACGTCGCCGAAAGCCGGGCCGGTCGCTGCGGTGAAGCCCCCTGCCGGAAGCGACTGGATCACGACGGTCGCCGAAACGCCCGACGGCGGCATGCGGATGGGCAATCCGAACGCCCCGATCAAGCTTGTCGAATATGGCTCGATGAGCTGTTCGCATTGCGCCGAGTTTTCGGAAAAGAGCGCCGAAGTGCTGAAGGCGAATTATATTTCGTCCGGCAAGGTGTCGTACGAGCTCCGTAATTATGTTCGCGATCCGATGGACCTGACCGCGACGCTGCTCGCGCGTTGTGGCGGACCGGGACCGTTCTTTCCGCTCGCCGAACAGATGTTTGCCGATCAGGCGAACTGGTTCACGAAAATCCAGGCGATCACGCCTGCCGACCAACAGGCGCTGGCCGCCCTTCCGCCCGCGCAGCAGTTCGCGAAGTTCGCGACGATTATCGGTCTCGACGGCTTCGTCCGTCAGCGGGGGATCAGCGCGCAAAAGGCCAGCGCGTGTCTTGCGAACACCGCCGAGACCGAAAAGCTGGTCAAGATGCGCGACCGCGCCAACACCGAATTCAACCTGAGCGGGACGCCGACCTTCCTGATCAACGGGCAGGTCGTTCCCGAAACGACGACCTGGGAGTCGCTCGAGCCCAAGTTGAAAGCCGCAGGTGCCTAAACGCGCATGAGGATCGCGCGGGTCAGGCTGACGGGGTTCAAGAGCTTCGTCGATCCGTGCGAATTCAGCATCATGCCCGGGCTGACGGGCGTCGTCGGCCCCAATGGCTGCGGCAAGTCGAACCTGCTCGAGGCGATCCGGTGGGTTATGGGTGAGGGCAGCGCAAAGTCGTTGCGCGGCGCGGCGATGGACGACGTGATTTTCGCCGGCACGGCCAGCAGGCCGCAACGCCAGTTCGCCGAAGTGTCGATTCTTGCGGACCGCGAAGACGACGAGGTCGAGGTCGTCCGTCGCATCGAACGCGGCGCGGGATCGGCGTACCGGATCAACGGGCGCGACGCGCGGGCACGCGATGCGCAGCTGATCTTTGCCGACGCAGCCACCGGCGCGCATTCGCCGGCGCTCGTCAGCCAGGGACGGATCGGCGCGATCATCGCTGCCCGGCCCGCCGAGCGCCGCGCGATGCTCGAGGAAGCGGCCGGCATTTCGGGGCTGCACGTCCGCCGCCGCGAGGCCGAGATGCGCCTGAAGGCGACCGAGGCCAATCTCGTCCGCGCGCGCGAACTCGCTGCCGAACAGGATGCGAAGATCGCCGCGCTGCGGCGGCAAGCGCGGTCGGCGGAGCGCTATCGTACGCTGTCCGACGACATCCGGATCGCCGAGGGGCGGTTGATCTATGCGCGCTGGCGCGACGCTGCGGCGGCGGCGGACGCTGCGCGCGCCGAAGCCAAAATCGCCGACGAGGCGGTTTTCGCGGCGTCCGAAGCGCAACGCGTCGCCGCGGCGCTTGCGAATGACGCTACCGGTGCGCTGGCGGTCGCACGCGCCGCGGCGCAGGTCGCACGTGACGATGCCGCCGACGCGCGCCATCGGCTGGCGACGGTCGAGGCTGAACGTACCGCGATCGACGCGCGCATCGCCGACATCGCCGGGCAAAGCCGCCGCCTGGCGGTCGATCGCGCGCGCGAGGACGAACTGGCGCGTGATGCAATCGCCGCGCTCGACCGGCTCACGCGCGAGGCCGAAACGCTCGACATGCGCTTAACGGCGGCGTCGGCCGATCGTCCCGCGCTCGCTCACGCGCTGGCTAATGCCGAGGCGCAGAGCCGCGCAGCCGAGGCTTCGCTTGCGAGCGCGATGGCAAAGGCCGCACATGATAGCGCCGAGCGGCGCGTGGCCGAGGCGGCACTGGCGACGGCGACGGTTGCGCTCGAGCGCGCGCTCACGGCGCATCGCCGTGTGAGCGCCGATATCGTTCAACTGGGTGATGCCGCTCCGATCGAGGCTCAGCGCGACGCTGCGGCCGCGACGCGGCGGGCGGCGGAGGCGGATGCAAAGGCATCGGCTGATGCGATCGAAGCGGCCGAGGCGATCCACGCTACGGCTGTCCACGCGCGTGCCATCGCCGAGACGGAGGCAGTGACTGCTTCGGCGGTGCTGACCGCGCTCGCCGCCGAGGCTGCGGCGCTTGCGAGCGACGTGCGTGAAGCCAGCGGTGCGCTGTCGCAGGTCCGTGCAGCGCCCGGTTACGAGACCGCGCTGGCGGCGGCGCTTGCCGATGATCTCTATGCAACGGTCGGCGAGACGGGCGCGCGCCACTGGGCCGGGGCGGTAATCGGTGCCGACGACCCCGTGCTCGCGGTCGGCGAGCCGCTGTGCGCGCACGTGACCGCCCCCGATGCGCTCGCGCGCCGCCTGTCACAGATCGCAGTGGTCGACGTCGACGACGGGGCACAGCTGGCGGTCGGGCAGCGTGTCGTGACGAAGGACGGGAGGATGCGCCGCTGGGACGGCTTCGCGTCGCATGACACCGGGGCGGCGGCAGCGGAGCGACTGAAACGCCGCAACCGATTGTCGGCGATCGACGCGCAGCTTTCGGCTGCGGAACGCGCTGCCCAAAGTGCCGAGGCGACGCGCAGTGCGGCGGCGACAGCGCTGACCGACGCTGCGCAACGCGTCACCGACGCCCGGTGCCAGCGCGATGCTGCGGAGGCAGCCTTGCGATCGGCGATCCGTGGCGAGGACCAGGCGGCGCTGGCGTTCGATCGCGCCACCGCGCGCGCCGCCGAGCTGAACACGCGCGTGGCGGTAACGGAGGAGGAGCTGGCGGCGGCGCGGCGCGGCCACGAGGTCGCGACGAAAGCGATGGCCGCACTGCCGGCCGATCAGACCGGCGGCATCATTCGCGCGCTGGAAGCGGCGGCACAGGGCGCACGCGAAACGGTGGTGACCTTGCGCGCCCAGCTCGCGGCGCGCGACGGACAGGGCGCATCGGACAAGGCGCGACGCGCGGCGACGCTTGCCAAGGCCGGCGAGGTCCGCACGGCGACGCGCGAGACGCGTGCAGCCGCGCAGGCGCGGGCCGAGCAGCAGGACCTGCGCCGTGTCGAGATGGGGCGCGTCGCGGGAGAGCGCTTCGAATGCCCGGCGGCGATGCTTCCGGAAAAGCTCGCTTTTCAGGCCGCATCGGTCGGCGCGGCATCCGACGAATCGGCGCGGCTCGACCGCGCGTCGATGGATCGCGAACGGCTCGGGCCGGTCAATCTCGTCGCGCAGAGCGAACTTGCCGAGATCGAGGCGGGGCGCGCCGGCAACGGTGCCGACATCGTCGAACTGACTGAGGCGGTGAACCGGCTGCGCGGTTCGATCGGCAACCTCAACCGCGAAGGTCGGACACGCCTGCGCACGGCGTTCGAGGCCGTCGACGGCCATTTCCGCGCGCTGATCGCGACGCTGTTCGACGGCGGCGAGGCGCATCTGGCGCTGATCGACAGCGACGATCCTCTGGAAGCGGGTCTAGAGATCATGGTGCAGCCGCCGGGCAAGAAGCTGTCGTCGCTGACGCTGCTGTCGGGCGGCGAGCAGGCGCTGACCGCAGTTGCGCTGATCTTCGCGCTGTTCCTGACCATCCCCGCGCCGCTCTGCGTGCTCGACGAGGTCGACGCGCCTTTGGACGACGCCAATGTCGAGCGCTTCTGCGACCTGCTCGATGCGATGACGCGCGAGACCGACACGCGTTACCTGATCGTCACGCATAACGCCGTCACGATGAGCCGCATGCACCGGCTGTACGGTGTGACGATGGTCGAACAGGGGATCAGCCGCCTCGTCTCGGTCGATCTGGGCGGGGCAGAGGCGCTTCTGGCGGCGGAGTGATCACGCTGCCCGTTCGACGTCGGTGAGGTCGAAATCATTGCCCTTCCATAGGAGCGGAACACGCAACGAGCGGGCGACCGCATAACTCATGCAATCGCCAAAATTGAGCCGTGCGGGGTGACGGCCTTTGCCATAGTCGAGAAAGGCTTGTTGCGCGCATGTTGTCATATTTGCGTCGAAGGGCACGAGCCGAACAAATCCATTGGCAACAAAATCGCTGAGGACATCAAACGCATCCCGACGGCCACGGCCGGTCAGAACCATCAGTGTTTCGAGCAATATGTGGCCACAAACAACCGCATCATTGTCCATCAGGCACGAACGGAACTCAAGATCCTCGGGCTCACGAAGAAAGATCGCGACGAGAACCGACGTATCGACGGAAATCAACTCGGAAGGCCGTTCTCGTCATAGCCCAGAATTTGGTCGTCGGTCAGCGTCCAGTCGAGCTTGCTCCGGTCGACGTCGCCCACCAGAGCGTCCAGCGTCGCCATCCTTCGCTCACGCTCTTCAGGCGAAAAGCGCGCGGTCCGTTCGAGTTCATTGTTTACCGCCAGCTTGATCGCTCCCGTCATGGACATGTTCAGCCGCTTCGCCAGCGTTCGCACCTGGCGGTCGATTTGGGGATCTTTGATACTCAACGCCATGGTGCCAACTTTCTAGCAAATCGGCAGAATTCTAGCAAGCTCTCACCGCACCCGCTTGATCCACATCCCATCGGCGCGTTGCTGGTGGGAGAATTGCGGGATCGCGGTTATCAGGTCGGACAGCCGCGAATAGCCGAGGCTGCGCAGGTCGAGCGACGAACCGGCATTCAGCCGCCGTCCGACATCGGCGAGCCGCGCCCACCCCTGTTCGTCGCGCTTCTCGGCCTTCCAGGCGGCACCGAGCGCCGACAGCAGCTCCTGGTTCGCCCCGCCCTTCGCGGGCACGTCGGGCGCGGTTATCGTGGGTTCGGCGTCGCCGAGCGCGTCGGTGAAGATGAACCGCGTGCACGCTTGGCGGAAGCTCTCGGGCGTCTTCGCGGTGCCAAAGCCATAGACCGGCGTGCCGTCCTGACGCAGGCGCATTGCGAGCGGCATGAAGTCGCTGTCCGACGACATCAGCCCGAACCCGCCGACGCGGCCGCTGGCGAGCAGATCCATCGCGTCGATGATCATGCGCATGTCGGTCGCCGACTTGCCCTTGGTCACGTCGAACTGCTGCTGCGGCTCGATCGCGTAGCGGTGCATCAGGTTCTTCCAGCCCTTCAGCGGCTTTTCCCAATTGGCGTAGGCGCGGCGGATGTTGACCGTGCCGAGCTCGGCGAGGATCGCGAGCACATCCTCAAAGCCGCTCGGCGATGCGTTGTCGGCATCGATCAAAAGGGCGATGTTCTTGGTCGCATCGATCATGACGGGCGTTTCCTGAGCTTATGCCAGACGAACCAGGCCGCCGCCGCCAGCACCGCGACGACGATCACCGCGTCGAGCGAATGCATGACCGCCTTGACGCGCGGGTCGCTGTTCCAGGCCGCGCCGAGTTTCATGCCGACCCACGCGAGGGCGTAGCACCACGGCCATGACCCCGCGAACGTGAAGAGGTGAAAGCGCAGCTGCGGCATGCGCGCGACCCCGGCCGGAAAGGCGATGAAGGTGCGGATCACGGGGAGCAACCGCCCGATCAGTACCGCCCAGTCGCCATATCTGGCGAAGAAGCGGTCGGCCTTGTCGATGTCGTGCGCGTCGATCAGGAGGAAGCGGCCGTAGCGCTCGACGATCGGTCGGCCGCCATATTGCCCCATCGCGTAGCCGACGATCGAACCGAGATTGCACCCGATCGCACCCGCGGTCGCGACGCCGACGAGCGTGAAATGCCCCTGCGCGACCAAATAGCCCGCAAACGGCATGATGATCTCGCTCGGCAGCGGGATGCACGCGCTTTCGATCGCCATCAGCAGCGCGACGCCGGGATAGCCCATCGCGACGATGATCGCGGTGGTGATGCCTGCGAGCCACGTGACGGCATGTTCGATCGTTGCGCTCAAAGCTGACAGTCCCCAGAACCGGCCAGACTGAGCTTGTCGAAGCCCTGCCCTCGTTTGGCGGGGCAGTAAGTGAAGGACAGCCCTTCGACAAGCTCAGGGCAATCGGAGGTTTTTGAAATGACACCCATCCATGTCGCATTTCTGCTGTTCCCCGACGTTACGCAGCTCGACCTTACGGGGCCGGCGCAGGTCCTGTCGCGGCTGGGCAATGCACGGATCGATCTGGTCGCCAGGACGCGCGATCGCGTACCGACCGACGCCGGGTTCGATTTGTTGCCGACCGCGACATTCGACGAGGTGCGGGCGGCCGACATCCTGTGCGTGCCCGGCGGGTTCGGCACGATCGCGGCGATGGAGGATGCGCCGACGCTCGCCTGGGTGCGCGCGATTGCCGCTGAGGCGACATGGGTGACGAGCGTGTGCACGGGTTCGCTGATCCTTGCCGCGGCGGGGCTGCTGGACGGATACCGGGCCACGTCGCACTGGGCGTCGCGGCATCAGCTCGCGTGGTTCGGCGCGGAGCCGGTGGCGGCACGGATCGTGTTTGATCGCAACCGTGTGACCGGGGGTGGTGTGACGGCGGGGATCGATTTCGCCCTCGCGCTGACCGCGGCGATCCGCGGCGAGGATCACGCGAAATTCGTACAGCTGAGCATCGAATACGACCCGGCGCCGCCGTTCGACAGTGGGACGCCCGACAAGGCCGATCCCGCGACGCTCGACCAATACCATGCGATGGTCGCGGCACGGTTTGCAGACCGCGAGGCGCGCGTACGGGCAGTCGCGCAAAGACGATAACGGCCCGCTGCGGAACGAACGACGGTGCGGCAGGTTCGCTTCGGACCCCCCTTAAGGAGAACACCGATGTCGATGAAAGCCACCCTTGCCCTCGCCGTGATGGCAGCGTTTGCCGTTCCTGCCGCTGCGCAGATGCAATCTACCGATACGATGAAGCCTGCCGGTGCGATGACGAACGGCGACCGCATGATGGCCGCCGACGCGCCCATGAAGCCGATGTCGAAAGCCGACAAGGCGATGATGGCGAAGTGCCACAAGATGTCGGCGGCGATGATGAAAAAGAATGCGCGCTGCACAAAGCTGATGGCGATGCACGACAACGGTCAGATGTAGCGACACGAAAAAGGGTCCGGCATCGCTGCCGGACCCCTTCTCGTCTCGTTCGGCCGATTTAAGCGAGCGAGGCGAAGCTCACCTTGCGGGCGCGCGCGCGCATCGCAAAGCCGACGATGCCGAAGCCTGCGATCATCATCGCCCAGGTCGAAGATTCGGGAACCGAGCCCGTGACCTGCTTGATGTCGCCGACGACGATCTGGTCGAAGCCGAAGAAGTCGTCGCTCGTGCCTCCTTGCGCCACACCAAACTGAACGCTGGTGAACGGGTTGGCCGTGTCGATCACGCCCCAGAACAGCAGCGAACCGTTGAGCGCGGGCAGGCCGTGCGGCACCAGCAAGACGTTGTCGGGCCCGGTTGCGTGCTTCAGCGTGATCGTCAGCTGGCCTGAGAAGTCACCGATATCGGTGCCATAGAAGCCGAATGCGGCGATCGGTGTGTTGAACGACGCGCCGAAGCCCGAGCTCGTGTCGTAATACTGGTTGCCCTGTGTCGCGAACCGACCGACGGGCTGGCCGAGCGCGTTGTTGAGGACGGTGCCCGAGCCTGTCAACGTCGCGTTGATCGTTCCGGCCGAACCGTTGAAGGTCAGCGTCGTCGGCGACGAGTTCAGCGCAAAGGTTTCGAAGCTTTCGCTGCTGACGCCGGTAAGCTGCGCCAGGAAACTGGCACGCGCGGTGACGGGCGCGCCAACGACGGTAAACGGCGGAGTTGGGTTCTGATTTTCGCCGAAATAGACGGTCGGCGCGGCAAAGGCAGCCGTCGTCGAAGCGACCGCAAACGCTGCGGTGGCAAGTGATTTTGTGAAGTATGACATGAACAGGTCCCTTGTTGGGAGCCCGGTGCCGTCGTTGCGGCATCTCCGGTCTCTTGGTTGACCGACCCGTTATTGTTAACGGTCTATTAACAGCGACGTGAGCGATTCGCCAGAAAAAAATCGCCTGGGCTCTTGTCCCAACTCGGCACATCTCGAAAATGGGTCAGCCGAACAGCCAATGACCGAGCAGGCGATTGAACGGGAATGTGAAGAAGCCGGCGACCAGCAGTGCGCCGGTCGTCATCGCACGTACCCGCGTACGGTGCGACACGACCTTGTGCCGGCGCGCTGCGACGACGATCAGCGGCACCTGGATCAGCACCCACGCCGACAGGATGTGAATGAAACTGAAGCTGCCGCGATTGCTGTCGCGGATCCCAAAGCTCAGCAGCGCCGTCGCGATCATCGCGACGACCCAGACCCAGCCGAGCTGACGATGGAGCATATCGCCGCGCCGTCGCAGCATCATCACCGGCGTGAGCGCGAGCGCGATCATGATCGTCGCGAGATGCGCCCAGACCCTCGGCGCGATCAGGTGCCATTCGCCTCGGCCCCTGAATAGCGCGGCAATGACTGCGGCGAGGAGTAGCGTCGCACCCGCCGCGAGGATGCGTTCGTACAGGTCTGCCGACAGCGGTTTTGCGCGCGACGGCGGGTTTGCGACGGTGGCCATGTTTCCCCTTTTCAGCACCGCAGATTGCGCTAGGTTTGGAAGATGCTCAAGTCCTTCCTCGCCATCGTCGTGCTCGCCATTGCAGCACCCGTCACCGCCTCGCCCTCGGCCGATCTGCGGGCGCTGATCGACCGCCACTGGGCCTGGGCCATGAAGAACAGCCCCGAATACGCCTCCTCGCTCGGCGAACATGGCGGCGACGGGCAAGTTTCCGACATCAGCCTTGCCGCGGCCGACCGCGCGGCGCAGATCGCCGAAGGGTTCCGCGCACGCCTTGCCGCGGTGCCCGATGCCGGGTTGTCCGAAACCGAGCGGACCGACAAGGCGATCCTGATGCGCCTCCTGGCTGACCAGATCGAGGGCAATCGCTTCGGCGAGCGCATGATGTTGTTCTCGACCTATGCCGGGTGGCACCAGAGTTTCGTCGGGCTCGCCGAAAATTCGCCTTTCAACACCGTCGCCGATTACGAAAGCTATCTGAGGCGGCTGGCGGGCTATCCGGTGCTGAACGCCGAGGCGCTGAAGATCACGCGCGAAGCGGTCGCGGGCGGCTATGTCCAGCCGTGCGTCGTGCTCGGCGGGTTCGAGACGAGCATCACCGGCGTCATCGCCCCCAAGGTCGAGGCGTCACGCTTCTACAAGCCGTTCCTCGGCAATGCGCCCACGGGGATGAGCACCGCCGACTGGACGGCGATGAGGGCGCGCGCGGCGGCGCTGATCATGGACGTGGTCGAACCCGAATATCGCAAGTTCGCCGATTATTATGCACGCGATTACAAACCGAAATGCCGCACGAGCGTAGGCGCGTCGGACCTGCCGCAGGGGCGTGACTATTATGCGCTGCAAATCCGCGTCCACACGACGACCGATTTGACTGCGGATGCAATCCATTCGAAAGGGCTGAGCGAAGTCGCGCGCATCCGCAGCGAGATGGACGACCTTGCCAAGTCGGCCGGCTATGCCGACCGCGCGGCCTTTATCCGCGAGTTGCGCACCAACCCCAAATATTACGCCAAATCGCCTGCGGAGCTGATGGCGGCGGCGGCGCGGCAGGCCAAGGCGATCGACGGGCTGCTCCCCAAATATTTCGGCAAGCTGCCGCGGCTTCCCTACGGCGTGCGCGAAATCCCCGCCGAGATCGCCGAGGGGACGACGACTGCCTACTATAACGCCGGGTCACCGCCGAGCGGCATCGCGGGCTTTTACTATGTGAACACGTCGAAGCTCGATCAGCGACCGTTGTGGGAACTACCCGCGCTGACCGCGCACGAGGCGGTGCCGGGGCACCACAACCAGATCGCGTTGCAGCAGGAACTGGAGTTGCCCAAGTTTCGCAAGTATCTGACTGGGTTCACCGCCTTCGTCGAGGGCTGGGCGCTCTACACCGAGCATCTCGGCATCGAGATGGGGCTTTACGACAGCCCTGAAAAGAACATGGGGCGGCTGAGCTACGAGATGTGGCGCGCGTGTCGGCTCGTGGTCGATACCGGGCTGCATGCCAAGGGCTGGACCAAGCCGCAGGCCATCGCTTTCATGCGCGAGAATACCGCACTGACCGACGCCAATATCGAGGCCGAAGTCAACCGCTACATCTCATGGCCGGGGCAGGCGCTCGGCTACAAGATCGGCGAGCTCAAGATCCGCGAGCTGCGCGCGCGCGCGGAAAAGGCGCTGGGGCCGAAGTTCGACCTGCGCGCGTTCCACGACACCGTGCTGTCGCAAGGGGCGGTGCCGCTCGACGTGCTCGAACGCAACGTCGATGCATGGATCGCGGCGCGTCAGTAGTGATAGCGGCATTGTGCGATCTGGAGTACTTGCTCGGTGCCACTGCCTTTGACGCGATAGACCATGCGGTGTTCGCCGCTGATGCGACGTGACCACCATCCTGACAAATTCCCGCCCAACGGCTCAGGCTTTCCCGTTCCCCGAAACGGGTGGCGACGGCATTCGTCAATCATGCCGTTGATCTTGTCGCAAAGCTTATGATCCTGCGTTTGCCAGTGGAGATAGTCCTCCCAGGCAGTCGGCCAAAAGCCGACATTCACGGATCGATGAGGTCGTGGACTTCGCCTTCACCCTTGTCAAAACCACGAATGGCATCCAGCAATCGTTCTGCGTTTGCTGGCGAAGCGAGCAAATACATCGTCTCTTCGATCGAGGACCATTCGCTGGCCGAAATCAGCACAGCCCCCTCGCCACGCTGGCGCGTGATCGCGATCGGCGCGCGGTCGGCGACCGCCTTGTCGATCACGGCTTTGAGGTTCTCGCGGGCTTCGGAATAGCTGATTGCATACATGGGCCGGATATGGACAAAAGATTGTCCAGTGTCAACCGATCTAGCGCGCCCGCGCCGCGGCGACTGCCTCGGCAAGTGCATCATATCCGACGTGGCCCGATAATATCTTGTCGCCGATCACCCAGCTTGGTGTCCCGGTCAGGCCGAGCGGACGGGCGAGCGCGAGATTGGCATCGACTTCGGCCTGCGCGGCGGGATCGGCGGCGAATGCCGGGCTGAAGCCCAAGTCCTTTGCAACGCGTTCGACGACGCGCGGTTCGGGCTTGCCGGCTGCATAGACGGCCTGGTGGAACGCGGCGTATTTGCCCGCCTTCGCCGCCGCGAGGCTGACGCGCGCGGCATTCTCGCTGTCGGGACCGAGCACCGGGAATTCGCGGTAGACCACGCGCACGCGCTTGTCGGTCGCAAGCAATCTGGCAACGTCGGGGAGCGCGGCGCGGCAGTAGGTGCAGTTGTAATCGAAGAACTGGACCACTGTCACGTCGGCGTCGGCAGCGCCTTCCCAGGCACCCGCAAACGGCGTTTCGATCGCGGCGCGGTTGGCTTTTACCGCCTTTGCGGTCTCACGCGCGCGCAGATTGTCCATCGCCTCGGGCAGGATTTCGGGATGCGACAGGATATAGTCGCGCACAATCGTCTCGATTGCGACGCGGTCGCCCGGTGCGACCGGCGTTCCGCTTGCCATCACGGCCACCGTTGCCGCCGCACCTGCCGCGGCTGCCAGAAGTCCGGTCATGATCTGTTTTGTCCCCTGGTTCATCACTGGTCGGTCGGCGGAAGCCGCTTGGCTTCGCGCCTGAGTTTTGGATCGTCCTCGATCGCGGTGCGCGACACCATCGCGATATCCTGCGCGCGAATCCAGTCGTTGCTGCCCTTGGGCAGCCCGCGCATCGCCATCCGCGCGTTCGAGAAAGCGGGCATCGGCGCGCCCTCAAGATTGAAGCGTTCGGCCGTCGCGAGAAGCGCGCGCGCCTGATCCCCTTCGTGGGCATAGATCGTGCCGAGCTGATACCAGGCGAACGGGTTTTGGTTGTCGCGCTGGATGGCGGTGCGCAGGACCGACTTTGCTTCGGCGAAGTTGGCCGGGTTCTCGGTCGCGATCAGCGCGTGTCCGAACAGCCCGGCGATCAGCGGGTTGTAATGTGTGCCCTGCACCGCTTGCCGCAGCACCGGCAGGGCATCGTTCGGCTTGCCCGATTCGAGAAGGATCTGACCTTTCAGCTCCTGGAAATACGGGTCCGTAGGGGCGGTCGCGAGCAAGGCATCGGCCTCGGCGACGGCTTTGTCGGGATAGGCCGACTTGTGCCACGCATAAGCACGGGCATAGCGCGCGGGTGCCGCGGTGTTCGTGACCGGGTAACGATACAGCGTATCCTTGGGGTCGTTGATGAAGCCGAACAGCTTTGCCTTCACTCGCTGAAAGCGCGCTTCGAGCGCGGGATCGGTTGCGCGGTTCCACGCCGGACTCGTCGACAGGCTGTCGCGCAAGACCTGAATGCGGTCCCCGGTCAGCGGATGCGTCCGGTCATAGCCGTTGTCCTGCGCGATCGCGAGGCGGAATTCCTGACCCTGAAGCTTCTGGAAGAAGCTGACCATGCCCTTGCCGCTGATCCCCGCGCCGTCGAGATAGCGGCGGCCCGATTGATCCGCGCCCGATTCCTGCGTGCGGCTGAACGCGAGATATTTGCCGAGTGCCGCCTGCTGCCCCGCAGCCATGATCCCGGCCCCGGCTTCACCCGCGCCCGCCGCGATCGCCGCCGCGCCGAGCAGCAGCGACAGGATGGTGATACCCGTCGCGGTCTTTGCGCCTTCGGATCCGCGGATGACGTCGCCCGCCGCGACATGGCCGAGTTCGTGCGCGATCACGCCCTGCACTTCGTTCGCATTGTCGGCGGCCTCGATCAGTCCTGAATGGATGTAGACGATTTGTCCGCCCGCGACGAAGGCATTGATTTCGCGATCGCCGATCAGGACGATGTCGACATTCTTCGGATCGAGCCCCGCCGCCTTGATCAGCGGTGCCGCGATGTCGTGAAACAGCGCTTCGGTCTCGGCATCGCGAAGGATCGACTGCGCGGCGGCAGGCTGCGCGGTCAGCGCGAGTGCGGTCAGCGTGGCCACGGCGAGGCGAATAGAGCGCATCATGCGCGCGGG
The DNA here is from genome assembly GCA_965249015.1 of Sphingomonas sp. Classification (GTDB taxonomy): domain Bacteria; phylum Pseudomonadota; class Alphaproteobacteria; order Sphingomonadales; family Sphingomonadaceae; genus Sphingomonas_O. Next base: position 1,466,570 of record CBDFLB010000003.1, read on the forward strand.
CATTGCCCTGCCGGGCTGAACAGCGGGTGAAGCGGGCATGGTAGGTAGGTACGGCAATTCATGGCGCGCGTCATCCTGCGGCGAGTCTCACTGCTTGCTTGGTCCGGAGAATTCCCTACCTCGTGCATATGATCACGCGCCGGCTAACGAGCAACAATCGGATTTCGATCCCACCAGAAGTATGCGCGATCTTGGGCGTCACTCCGGGTGACAGCATTGCATACGAGCTTAAAGGCGATGTCGCGATCCTCACCCGGGTCGGGACGGACAAGGCGATGGAGTTGACCGCAAAGAATCAAAGACGCCTCGCTTGAATCGAAGGTCGAGTCGCATTGCCGCGAATGCCGTCGCGGCCGACTACTTGCCCAAATATGCGGCACGTCGCTCGACTCTGCCTAATCGCAGTGCAACGCTCGGCGTAAATCGCCGCGCAGACACAGAAATGTTGCGTTGCAGCGATTGGCACGCTTATTGATTGGTCCAGCGGGGGTCCCCATGAAGAAAATCGAAGCGATCATCAAACCATTCAAGCTCGACGAGGTGAAGGAAGCGCTTCACGACGTCGGCGTCAGTGGCATCACCGTTACCGAAGCGAAGGGCTTCGGGCGGCAGAAGGGGCATACCGAGCTTTACCGCGGGGCCGAATATGTCGTCGACTTCCTGCCCAAGGTGAAGCTCGAGGTCGTCGTCGACGACGACATGGCACCGCGCGTGGTCGAGGCGATCGCCGCGGCGGCGCAGACCGGACGCATCGGCGACGGCAAGATCTTCGTCATCCCGGTCGAAAGCGCGCTGCGCATCCGCACCGGCGAAACCGATTCGGACGCACTTTAATCTACCAGCAAAAGGGCACACACATGGCGGCGACACCCCAGGACATATTGAAGCGCATCAAGGACGAGGAAATCGAATGGGTCGATGTCCGCTTCACAGATCCGAAGGGCAAGTGGCAGCATCTGACGATGGTGTCGGGCGTCATTGGCGAAGACGAGCTGACCGACGGGCTGATGTTCGACGGATCGTCGATCGAGGGCTGGAAGGCGATCAACGAAAGCGACATGATCCTCAAGCCCGATCTCGACGCGGTCTATGTCGACCCGTTCTCGGCGACGCCGATGATGATCATCTTTTGCGACATCGTCGAGCCGTCGACCGGCCAGCTCTATGCCCGCGATCCGCGCTCGACGGCAAAACGCGCCGAGGCCTATTTGAAAACGACCGGCATCGGCGACACGGTCTATATCGGGCCCGAAGCCGAATTCTTCATGTTCGACAACGTCCAGTTCGAAACCAGCTACGCGACCTCCTACTACAAGATCGACGACATCGAGCTGCCGACCAACAGCGGGACGAGCTACGAGAGCGGCAACATGGGCCATCGCCCGCGTGCCAAGGGCGGTTATTTCCCCGTCGCGCCGGTCGACAGCGCCGTCGACATCCGTGGCGAGATGGTCTCGACGATGATGGAAATGGGCTTGCCCTGCGACAAGCATCATCACGAGGTCGCCGCAGCGCAGCATGAGCTCGGGCTGACTTTCGGCACGCTGACCGAGACGGCCGACCGCATGCAGATCTACAAATATGTCTGCCACCAGGTCGCGCAGGCCTATGGCAAGACCGTCACCTTCATGCCCAAGCCGATCAAGGAGGACAACGGCAGCGGCATGCACACGCACCTGTCGATCTGGGAAAAGGGCCAGCCGCTGTTCGCAGGCAACGGCTATGCTGGGCTGTCGGACATGTGCCTGTATTTCATCGGCGGCATCATCAAACACGCCAAATCGGTCAACGCCTTCACCAACCCGACGACCAACAGCTACAAGCGGCTGGTGCCCGGCTACGAAGCGCCGGTGCTGCTCGCCTATTCGGCGCGCAACCGTTCTGCGTCGTGCCGCATTCCCTATGGTGCAGGCGCGAAGTCGAAGCGCGTCGAGGTGCGCTTCCCCGACGCGATGGCCAACCCCTATCTCTGCTATGCCGCGCTGTTCATGGCCGGCCTCGACGGCATCCAGAACAAGATTCATCCCGGCGAGGCGATGGACAAGAACCTGTATGACCTGCCGCCCGCCGAGCTCGCCGAGGTGCCGACGGTCTGCGGCAGTTTGCGTGAAGCACTCGAATGCCTCGAGGCCGATCACGCCTATCTGCTGAAGGGCGACGTGTTCACCAAGGATCAGATCGACAGCTACATCGAATTGAAGATGGCAGACGTCGCGCGCTGGGAAATGACTCCGGCCCCGGTCGAGTTTGACATGTACTACAGCTATTGAGCCTCACAGCGAAGCAGTGACGCGGTGCGGGCGTAGCCAACGCCCGCACAATAGCTGTCGGCCGGCCTCGCCCATGCGAGGACCGACGAGTTTCAGGTGCGAGATGCCCCGCATCTCGCAGTCCATGCTGGGGGCATGGACGACCTGAAACTGGCTTTGCCGCGCCGAGACCGTGTCGCCCCTAGCGCCCCTAAACGATTCGTCGATGCCGCGCCCCGCCAGATTTTGCCATTTGTCATCACCCGACAAAGGAGCGAGTCGCGATGGCAGGCCCGATTGCAGGCGTAACGAGAACTGAACCGACGCCCACGAACCCGGCACCGCAAACCGGCGCGAAAGAGGAAGCCGCGCGGATCCTCGATGAAACGCGAATCGGCACCGGCGACAAGGCGGCGCACCGGATCGAGTTCATCGAAGCCGCGCTCGACAAGATCGCCGATACCGACGCTGCATTGGCCGCCGCGGTGCGCGCCGAAGTCGTCAAGGGGCTGTCGACGACCGAGAAGTACCAGCTTGAAGCGATGGCCGAGGGCACGACGCGCGACGCGGGCAACGGCCAGACGGTGCGCTTTGCGGCCAATTCGAACCTCACGCAGGACCAGTGGATCGATCAGGCGCGCGCCGGCCAGTACCGCGATTTCGCCGTTTTCGCGCAGCTGGCGGGTGCCAACGACAATGCGTCGATCAGGAAGGCGATGGACGACGTGCAGAGCGGACGGATCACGCCGTCGCAATTCGCGAACGCGCAAACCGCGGTCGACGACAAGGCATGGACCGACAAGGTCGGCAGCTTCCTCGCCTATTTCTCGCCGACCGGGCTCGTCATGGAGGCGATGCAGCCGGTGACGGCGGCGCTCGCGCGCAATGCCGGGATCGGTCGTACCGAATGGGGCGCCCGGCTCCAGAAAGTGCTCGACACGCCGGGGTCGATCCACGCCTTCAACGGCGGCGTCGCGGCGGGGATGCTCGAAGGCGCGCAGAGCTTCGTCGTCAGCATCGCGACGCTCGCGGGCAAGGCCGTGCAGCTGACCGGCGACAACAGCGTGCTTGGCGCGGGCGGCGATGCGCTGCGCCGCGCCGTGCCCGATTCGGTCAAGAACTGGCTGCGCGGCGCGGGCGTGGGCGACGTGATGAACGAAGTGCTGCCCAGTGCGCAGCGCGGTGCCGCCAGCCTCGATGCGCTGGCGCGGATGGGCGGCGCGGTCGGCGATTATCTGCTGACGCGCAAAGGCGTCGACGTCGCGGCCGACGTCGGCAAGGTCATCGACAAGATGTGGTCGAGCATCAAGGACGATCACGCCAAAGCCGCCGCGCGAGGGCCGCAGGCCGAAGCCGCCTGGTGGGGCAAGGTCGTCGGCCGCGTCACCTTCGAAATCGCCTCGACGCTCATTCCCTATGCGGGGCAGGCGGGCAAGGTCTCGAAGATCGCCAAAGGCGTCGAGACGACCGCCGAGGCCGTCAACATCGCCGAAAAAACCACCGAGGCGATCCGCGCGGAGGAAGCGCTGCGCAAGACGGTGACGACGGTTGACCGGGTGGTCGAGGGAGTTGAAGCGTCCGAGGACGCGATCCGCACCGGCGGCAAGGTTGGAGATGCGATTCCAGTCGAAAAAATCGAAAGCGCGGCAATCAAGGTCGATCGCTTTTCGCGCATCGCGGACAAGATGACTATCGAGCTCGATCATGTCCTGTTCGGCGAAATTAACCCCAAAGGGAAAGCCGTGGGATTTCATAGCCGGCCGGGCGGCATTGATCCCGGCACAGCGCGTGTCAGCCAGCGATTGACACCGCCTGACGCCAACGGAATTTACACCGGCAAAGTCGAAATTTTTGACAGCGCAAAAAACCAATGGATCGCGAAAAGGGGTTTCAGCTCATTTTATCCCGATCGCCTCAGCGCTAAAGAAGTTGAGGGGGCGATACGAAATGCCTATGCTGACGCGTTGCGGCGGGGCGACATCGCAAACGGCGCTTGGACAGGTGACAGCGGCCTCGGCTTCAAAATTCAGGGATACGTCAACAACGGCAAAATTTCCACGGCGTTTCCGGTCCGGATCGCCCAATGAGGAATAACCATTTGGAAATTCGAGGGTTGCAGCTCAGTCAAACCTATGACGCAAACGCCTTGATCGTGGCGGGCGTGAGCGGTGGCCGCGCGCTTGCGACCGGAAAAGGGGGTGAAGGCGCGCACCGACTGGCCGATGCGCTGGTTGCACTGGGCGACCCGGCGGACCTTTTGGCCCATCTGAATTCCGTTGCGGCGGGGAAGGCGATCGATGAGTATGTCGCTGGCGGCAACGCATGCTTCATCGTAGTGCGTGCCGATAAGGCGACCGTTTATTTTGAAACCGCATCGGACGATGAGGAATACCCGTTCGAGATTGGCGAAATTTTGCTGGCCGTGAAGGATTGGCAGCGTGCTTGGAACGGTGCCGCGCAGGGCAGGTAGGTGCAGGTAGGATTGCCAGCCATGGCACTGAAGATGCAACCGAGTTGCTGATGGACGCCGTGGCGGATCAGGCATTGCTGCGGATTGGCGCGATGATCGTTCAGGACGAGCGCTATGCGGGTCGCGATTGGGACGGGATCGCGGTGGTCGCACTGGTCGACGACGACAGCGTCGACATGACCGGCTTTGTGTATGACGCGAGCGGCAAGGCGACGCCGGGCACGCCGCGCAATCCCGATTTAATGGACGAACTCGAGGATTTCAGGCGCGCGACGGGTGCGAACGGCAAGTGGCGTGCGGTGCTGCTGCAAATCCGCAAACCGGCAATAACGGTCAAGGTCCGCTTCGAATATGACGATCCGAAAAAGTGGAAAGTCACGCCCGCCAACATGGACGCGCTGAAAGAAGAGTTTCGCCCGCAATAGGATGCGTGCGCCCCCTGCCGCGCTATCGTATGCTTGGCATACGAATGGCGGGTTGCATCGAAGGGTGCTAGGCCCGACATAACCTCACACCTCATCCACACGGAGCGACTCATGGACAGCTATCTGAAGCAGTATATCGACGGCAAATGGGTCGACTCGATCGGCGGCACGCGCCACGAGGTGATCAGCCCTTCGACCGAAGAACCCTGCACCGAAATCACGCTCGGCAGCGCGGCCGATGTCGATGCTGCAGTCGTGGCCGCCAAGCGGGCGTTCAAATCCTATTCGCAGACCAGCCGCGAGGAACGCCTCGCGCTGATGGGGCGCATCGTCGAGGAGTATAAGAAGCGCATTCCCGATCTCGCGCGCTCGATGGCAACCGAAATGGGCGCGCCGCTGAGCTTTGCGTCAACGGCGCAAGTCGGGGCGGGGATCGGCGCGTTCATGGGGACGATGGCCGCGCTCGAGAATTTCGAGTTCCGCGAACAGATCGGCGCGAACGTCGCGGTCTATGAACCGGTCGGTGTCATCGGCCTCATCACGCCGTGGAACTGGCCGCTCAATCAGATCGCTCTGAAGGTCGCGCCGGCACTGGCCGGGGGCAACACGATGATCCTGAAACCATCGGAGGAATGTCCCGGCTGTGCGGCGATCCTCGCCGAAATCATGGATGCGGCAGGCGTGCCGGCCGGCGTCTTCAACCTCGTCCAGGGCGACGGGCCGACCGTCGGCGCGGCGATCTCCGCGCATCCGGGCATCGACATGGTGAGCTTTACGGGGTCGACGCGCGCCGGGATCATGGTGGCCAAGGCCGCCGCCGATACCGTCAAGCGCGTGCATCAGGAGCTGGGCGGCAAGGCGCCGAACGTCGTCCTGCCGGGCGCCGATCTTGCTGCGGTGCTGCCGCCGACCGCCAGCGGTCCGCTGGTCAACGCCGGGCAGAGCTGCATCTCGCCGACGCGCATATTGGTGCAGAAGGACGATGCCGCCGCCGCGACCGCGATCATCAAGGGCATGTACGAAGCCACCGCAGTGGGCGACCCGCTCACTGAAGGCGCGCACATGGGCCCGGTCGTCAACAAGGCGCAATACGACAAGATCCAGGGGCTGATCCAGTCGGCGATCGACGAGGGCGCGACGCTCGAAACCGGCGGCACCGGGCTACCGTCGAACGTCAACCGCGGCTATTACGTCAAACCGACGGTATTTTCGGGCGTTACCCCCGACATGCGGATCGCGCGCGAAGAAATCTTTGGCCCGGTCGCAACCGTCATCAGCTACGACACCATCGACGACGCCGTCGAGATCGCCAACGACACCGTCTATGGCCTGTCCGCCGTCGTTTCGGGCGACCCGCACGAAGCCGCCAAGATCGCGCCGCGGCTGCGCGCCGGGATGGTCACGGTCAACAGCTGGGCCCCGGCACCGGGCGCGCCGTTCGGGGGCTACAAGCAATCGGGCAATGGCCGCGAAGCGGGATTATTCGGGTTGAAGGACTTCATGGAGGTGAAGTCGCTGATCGGCGTGCCCGCGTAGGCCTCCCGTCATTGCGAGCGCAGCGAAGCAATCCAGGCCACGCTGCTGGATTGCGTCGCTGCGCCCGCAATGACGAACTTCGTTCAAAAATTTCTTCCGCAGTGCAGCATAAATCGCTAGGCGATCCTGATGTCGACTCTCCCTTCGACCCGCCACGCCCCGCTGGGCCAGCGCGAATTCATCGTGCTGATCGCAGCGCTCATGTCGCTGCAGGCGCTCGGCGTCGATGCGATGCTGCCTGCGCTGCCCGCCATCGGCCGATCGCTTCACGTCGTTTCCGAAAACACGACGCAATGGGTGATCGCGGCCTATGTCTTCGGTTTCGGCGCGATGCAATTGGTCTATGGCCCGCTCGCCGATCGCTACGGCCGGCGTCCGGTGCTCCTCGTGACGATGACCGGGTTCATTCTTGCCAGCATCGTCGCCAGCGTCGCCGCAACCTTTCCGCTGCTGCTCGCCGCGCGCGTGCTGCAGGGGACGATGTCGGCCTCGACGCGCGTGCTGACCACCTCGATCGTCCGCGATTGCTACGCCGGGCGGACGATGGCGCGCATCATGAGTCTGGCGCAGATGCTGTTCTTCGTCGTGCCGATCCTTGCGCCGACGGTCGGCTCGGCGATCCTCCTCGTCGGGCCGTGGCGCTGGATCTTCTGGTTCCTCGCGTTTTTCGCCGCGGCCGTCACCCTGTGGGCGGCGCTGCGGATGCCCGAAACGCTGCTGCGCGACAATCGCCGCATGATCTCGGTGGCATCGCTGACGGCGGCATGGAAGCAGACGCTGACCAACCGTTTCTCGCTCGGCTATGCGCTCGCCTCGACGGGCATGTTCGGGTCGATCCTCGGCTACGTCAATTCGTCGCAACAGCTGTTCGCCGACGTCTTCGGCAGGCCCGACATCTTCCCGCTCGCGTTCGGGATCACCGCGGGGTCGATGGGTGTGATGACGTTTGCCAATGCGCAGCTCGTCGAACGCTTCGGGACGCGCCGCCTGTCGCACATCGCGCTGCTGGCGCTGATCGCGATCTCGGCCTTTCACCTGCTGCTCGAACTGCTCGGATATCAGACGCTGACCAATTATCTGGTGCTTCAGGCGATGACGATGGCGTGCTTCGGGCTGACGGGATCGAACTTCTCGGCGATGGCGATGGAGCCTGTCGGTCACATCGCCGGGACGGCGGCATCGGTGCAGGGCTTCATCACGACGATCGGCGGCGCGACGATCGGCATCATCATCGGCCAGTCGTTCGACGGTACGACGCTGCCGGTGACGGCGGGTTTCCTGATCGTGGCGACGGTCGCGCTCGGCATCGTGCTGGTAACCGAAGGCGGGCGCTTGTTCACCGCCCGCAACCCTCAGCTGGTCTCCTAAGCGCGTTCGCGCCACCACAGCAGCGCCGCGATCACGCAACCGATCGCAACGCCCGCAATCAGTCCGATCGATGTCTGCGCAAAGAGCCTCCCGACGATGACGCCGGCGGCCGCGCCGAGTGCGATGAAGATGCCGCCGCCGGTTGCGCTTCGTCGATTGTCGGCCATGCAAAAGCCCCTGCCACGTCCCGAACTGAAGCACCAGTGCGTGCCGCATCGGGACGATCGTCCCACGCTGGCACTTGGTCAACGTCGGCTTCATCATCGTGCGCCGCGCTCAGCACCAAAGTCGGATATTGGCACGCTTATTGAACCCCTGTCGGGTGGGGACCGGGGGAGCGACGGCGTTGAATCAATTTCCATATGTTGCCGACAGGGGGTCGGTAACCGATGCGCAGGCGCTGATGGCGCGCTTCGGCGACGATGCCGGATGCGAAGCCGCGGCACGTGCGGACGCCAGTCGCGACCGGGGCAACGTCGTCAGCTTTTGCCGCTGGCGTCAGATCGAGCGGTTGATCGGCGTGCTTCAGCATCCCGCGGCGCGCGGAACCCTCAACTAGTCGCTTTTGTTATGGTCGCAGCGGCGCTCGGTCGCTAGCGAGGCGGCATGAGTTTGAGGAAAGTGCGGCGTCCGGCTGTCTGCGCGATCGCCGCGTTGCTGCTGGTGTCGGCGGCGCACGCGCAAGGGGTGCCGCTCGACCCCGAATCGCCGATGGCGCCGCTGCCCGATCTGGGGGTCGAATGGCCCGATCTCGGCAAGGTCGACCCGCTGTCGCCCGAAATTGCTGAGGCGCCCGTTCAGGCCCCGGTCTCCGATGACCAGCGTTACGAAGTGACGGTGGCCGGGATCGACCGCTTGCCGCCGATCGTGGCCACGCGGTTCAACGATTTGTCGGTCCTGAAGGAAGGCGAAGGCAAGCCCGCCAATTCGGCACAGATCGACCGGCGTGCGCGCGACGATGCCCAGCTGCTCAACACGATTTTGCGTGCCGAGGGCTATTATGACGCGGTGATATTGACCGACGTGACGCCGGGCGAGGGACGGCTGCGCGTCACGCTGACCGTCGAGCGCGGTCCGCTCTACACGTTCGGCAGCGTCGACGTGGCGGGCGTGCCAAAGCCCGAGGTGCGCGACGCATTCGGCGTCAAGGCGGCCGATCCGGTCAACGCCGACGCGGTCCAGTCGGGCGAACTCGCGATCCGCGAAAAGCTCGGGCGCGAGGGCTTTCCGTTCGCCAAGGTCGCCGAACCCGACATCGTCATCGATCACGACACGCGCATCGCCACGCTCGACATGGCGGTCGATTCAGGCGGCGAGCGCCGCATCGGCAGCATCAAGATGCTCGGCGACCGCGCACCGTTCGGGGCAAAGCATGTCGGCGTGATCGCGCGCTTCCGCCCCGGCGAGCTCTACGATCAGGCGATGATCGACGACCTGCGCCGCGCACTGGTCGCAACCGGGCTCGTCTCCACCGTCAAGCTCGAGCCGGTCGAGGGCGCGACGCCCGGCACCGTCGACATCGCCACGACGATCGAACCCGCGCCGGTGCGCACGATCGCGGGCGAACTCGGCTACGGCACCGGTGAGGGCTTTCGCATCGAGGCGAGCTGGCAGCACCGTAACCTCATCCGCCCCGAAGGCGCCGTCACCTTCCGCGGCGTCGCGGGCACGAAGGAACAATCGCTCGGCGCGCTGCTTCGCATGGGCAATTTCCGGCGGCGTGATCAGGTGCTCAACGGCGCGCTCATCGCCAGCCACCAGGTCCTCCCTGCCTACGATGCGACGACGCTCGACCTGTCGGCGAGTCTGGAACGCCAGACGAACATCATCTGGCAAAAGAAATGGACCTACAGCTTCGGCTTCGAATTGCTTGCGTCGGAGGAAAAGGACTTCGTCGCGACGGCAGGCGTCGAGCAGCGACGGGTCTTCTACATCGGCGCGCTCCCTTTAAGCCTCGGCTACGACGGATCGGACAATCTGCTCGATCCGACGCGCGGCTATCGCCTGTCGGCACGCGTCTCGCCCGAAGTGTCGCAGGCACGCAAGACCTTTGGCTACGTCCGCACCCAGCTCGACGGCAGTGCTTATTATCCGGTCAGCGACCGGCTCGTCATCGCCGGCCGCGCCCGGATCGGGATCACGGCGGGCGCGGCGCGCGAGGACATCGCGCCGTCGCGGCGCTTCTATTCGGGCGGCGGCGGATCGGTGCGCGGCTTCGGCTATCAGGAGATCGGCCCGCGCAACGCGCTCGACCAGCCAATCGGCGGCCGCAGCCTTGCCGAATTCTCGTTGGAAGCGCGCGTGCGCCTGCCGATGTTCGGCGGCAATTTCGGCGTCGTGCCGTTCGTCGACGCCGGCAACATCTATTCGAGCTCGATACCCAAATTCAGTGGCTTGCGGATCGGCGCCGGGCTCGGCCTGCGCTATTATTCGAACTTCGGGCCGATCCGCATCGACGTCGGCACCCCGCTCGGTCGCCGCAAAGGTGAATCGGTCGTCGCGGTCCAGGTCTCGCTGGGGCAGGCGTTTTGAGCTGTCGTCTTCACCCGTGCTCCTGCGAAGGCAGGAGCCTTGGCAGCGGCAAAAATCATGCGGTCAGGGCTCCTGCTTTCGCAGGAGCACAGGTGTGTCGGACATGAAGCCTGCCCTGAAATGGCTCGGCGCGATCCTGCTCGCGCTCGCGCTGGTCGCTGGCGCGCTGCTGCTGCTTGCCGACAGCAGCATCGGCCATCGCTACATCATCGACCGGATCGAGGGGCTGCGGCCCGCTTCGGGCCTGCGTTTCGAAATCGGGCGGATCGACGGGTCGATCTGGAACAAGTCGACGATCCGCGATCTGCGCGTGGCCGACGCCAAAGGCGTGTTCTTCGAAAGTCCCGAGGTCGATCTCGACTGGAACCCGCGCGCATATCTCGGCAACACGCTCGACATCGACAGTTTGACTGCGGATGCAGCGACGCTTCGCCGCCTGCCAAAGCTCATGCCGACCGGCAAGAAAGGCCCGATCCTTCCCGGATTCGACATTCGCATCGCACGGCTCGCGATCGCGCGGCTGACGATCGGCAGTGCGGTTTCGGGCAAGGCGCGCACCGGCAGCCTCGATGGCAAGGCCGACATCCATGACGGCCGCGCCGTCGTCGTCGCAGGCGTGCGGACGAGCGGCGGCGACCGGCTCGCGCTCAACCTCGATGCGCAGCCCGATCGCAACAAATTCGACGTCGCGGGTACGCTCGATGCCCCCGCGGGCGGGCTGTTCGGCGCGATGCTCGGGACGCAGCGCCCGGTGACCGCGCGGCTCGGCGGCGCAGGCACGTGGAAGATCTGGAAAGGGACGCTCGCTGCGACCGCGTCGGGAAACCGCGTGGTCTCGCTCGACCTGATGGCGCGCGGCGGGCGCTACGACCTCGAAGGGCAGTTGTCGCCGTCGCTGATCACGCAGGGCAAGTTGATGCGCCTGACCGCGCCGATGGTGCGCGTGAAGGGCAATGCGATGCTCGCCAACCGCCGCCTCGATACGCATCTGGCGATCGCCTCGGACGCGCTGGCGATGAGTGCGAACGGCATCGTCGATCTCGCCGACAGCAGCTTCGATGCAATGCGGATCAACGTCCTGTTGCTGCGCCCCGCCGCGCTCATGGACAACATGAGCGGCAGCAACATCACGCTGAAGGCGATGCTCGACGGCAATTTTGCGACCGCGCGCTTCGATTATCTGCTGACCGCCAACCGCGCGGCCTTCGACGCGACGGGGTTCGAGAACGTCCGCGCGTCGGGGCAGGGGCGGCTGGGCGGATCGCCGACTGCGGTGCCGTTGCGCCTCAGCGCCGCGCGCGTCACCGGCGTCGGCGACGTCGCTGGCGGGATCCTCCGCAACCTGCGCGTCGAGGGTGTGCTGAAGGTCAATTCGCGCCAGCTCAGCGGCGAGAATCTGCGCGTCTCGTCGGACAAGCTTACCAGTCGCATCACGCTCCTGTTCGATTTCGTCAGCGGGCGCTACGACATCGCTCTTGCCGGGCAGCTCGGGCGCTACCTAATTCCCGGCCTTGGCATCGTCGACGTGAAGTCTTCGCTGAAGATCGTGCCCGGCCCGAACGGCGTCGGCACGCGCATCGTCGGCCGCGGCGAAGCGCGCGTCCGCCGCCTCGACAATGCGTTCCTGCGGAGTCTCACCGGTGGCCTGCCTTTTATCGAGACCGGTCTCGAGCGGCGCGGCGACGGGATCATCCGCTTCAACAATGCACGGCTGCGATCGCCGCAGCTGAACATCGTCGGCAACGGATACCGGCGCGCCAACGGCACATTCCATTTCGAAGGCACCGGGCGACAGGCACGCTATGGTCCGGTCCGCCTGATCCTCGACGGCAACATCGCGCGGCCGCATGTCGAGCTGCAGCTGGCGCGGCCGATGGATTCGCTCGGGCTTCGAAACGTCTACGCGGTGCTCGATCCGACCGCGAACGGCTTTGCATGGAAGGCGCGCGGCATTTCGACGCTCGGACCCTTCACCGGCAACGGCGCGATCCTGCTGCCGAAAAGCGGCGCGGCAACGATCCAGATCGCCGCACTCGACGCATCGGGATTGCGCGCGAGCGGCAGCCTGCAGTCGCTCACGGGCGGCTTCGGCGGACGGCTGGTGCTTGGCGGCAGCGGCTTTGCGGGGACGCTCGATTTCGTGGTGCCCGCGGGCGTGCAGCGGATCGAGGCGCATCTGACTGCGCGCGACGCGCGGCTCGTCGGGCCGCCGCTGATCGCGGTGCGCCGCGGCAAGCTCGACGCGGTGATGCTGCTCGCGCCGGGCGGTACGACGGTCGAAGCTGCGGTGACCGGACAGGGCATGCGCTATGGCAGCATTCAGCTTGCGCGCCTCGCTGCCAACGCAAAGCTGCGCGACGGCACCGGGCAGGTGCGCGCGGCGTTCGCCGGATCGCGCGGGCGCAGCTTCGAACTGCAGACGCTCGCGCAGGTCGCGCCGGACCGCGTCAGCATCATCGCCTCGGGCACGGTCGATCGCCGTCCGCTGAAGCTCGACGCGCCGGCGGTGCTGACGCGCGACCGGGACGGCTGGACCCTCGCGCCGACCGCGCTGACGTTTGCGGGAGGCAAGGCACGCGTTGCAGGGCGCTTCGGCGGTGCCGCAACCGCGCTCGACGCGACGCTGTCGGCAATGCCGCTGACCGTGCTCGACATCGCCAGCCCCACCCTGGGCCTCGGCGGCATCGCCAGCGGCACGATCAGCTTCGTCCAGCCCGCGAACGGCGGCACGCCCACCGGTCGCGCCGACCTGCGCGTCCGCAGCCTGACGCGCTCGGGCCTCGTGCTTTCGTCGAAGCCGGTCGACGCGGGCGTCGTGGCGCTGCTGACCGGCAATGGTCTTGCCCTGCGCGCGGTCGCGGCAAGCGGCGGGCAGACGGTCGGACGTGCGCAATTGCGGATCGCGCCGCTCGGCGGTGGATCTCTCACCAGCAGCCTTGCGAACGCGCCGCTGTTCGCGCAGGTCCGATACAACGGCCCGGCCGATACCTTGTGGCGGCTGACGGGGATCGAGACGTTCGATCTGTCGGGCCCGGTCGCGGTCGGTGCCGACATCGCCGGCACATTGCGCAAGCCGCAGATTCGCGGCTCGTTCGCGACACAAGCGCTGCGCCTCGAAAGCGGGCTCAGCGGCACGGTGCTGACCAACGTCAATGCGCGCGGCAATTTCGGCGGATCGAAGCTGGTCATCGACAGCTTCAGCGCGAATGCCGGGCGCGGTACGCTCACCGGCCGCGCCGCCTTCGACCTCGCCGCGGCAAACGGCTTCGGCATCGACATCACGGCAAATGCGACCAATGCCGAGATCATCCGCCGCGACGACGTCGGCGCGACCGTCTCCGGGCCGCTGACGATCCGGTCCGATGGCGCGAGCGGCACGATCGCGGGCAATGTCGACCTCGTGCGCAGCGCATTCCGCCTCGGCCAGGCCAACGCCACCGCCGCCGTCCCGCGCCTGAAAGTGCGCGAGATTAACCGCCCGCCCGACCGTGGCGAGGAACGCGCGGCACCGATGCGCTGGGCGCTGGACATAAAAGCGCGTGCGCAGAACCAGCTCGCCGTCACCGGGCTCGGCCTCGACAGCGAATGGGAGGGCGACATCGCGCTCGGCGGCACATTGGATGCAATGCGCATCACCGGACGCCTCGACGTCGTGCGCGGTGGCTACGAATTCGCCGGGCGGCGCTTCGATCTCGATCGCGGCACGATCCGGTTCCAGGGTGCCTCACCGCCCGATCCGGTGCTCGATATTCAGGCGAACGCGAACATCCAGTCGATCGCCGCGACGATCAAGGTCGTCGGCACCGCGTCGCGCCCCGAGATCACCTTTGCCAGCAACCCCGCGCTGCCGCAGGACGAGCTGCTGTCGCGCCTGTTGTTCGGCACCTCGATCACCAACCTCTCGGCCCCCGAGGCGCTTCAGCTCGCGGCGGCGGTGACGAGCCTGCGCGGTGGCGGCGGCGGGCTCGACCCGATCAACGCGGTGCGCCGTGCGATCGGGCTCGACCGGCTGCGGATCGTCGCCGCCGACGCATCGACCGGCGCCAAGACTTCGGTCGCGGCGGGCAAATATATCACCCGCCGCACTTATGTGGAGGTGATCAGCGACGGTCAGGGCTATTCGGCGACGCGCATCGAGTTCCAGGTCACGCGCTGGCTGTCGCTGCTCTCGACGATCTCGACAATCGGCCGCCAGAGCGCCACGGTTCGCGTGTCGAAGGATTATTGAGCCCCCGCGCGCGATGGTCTAGGCGGTCATGGTGACCGGCGCGCAACCTCGATGGAAGACGGTCCCGGCGCGGCTGGTCGTGGCGTTCGTCCTGCTGACCGCGATGGTCGCCGGAGCGTTCGCCTTGTCGCTCGCGCTGGTTCGCGATGCGAAGCGCGCTGCCGACACGCAGGCCTATGGCCGCGCGCTCGCCGATGTCGTCAACTACCTGCGCGATGCCGAGACCGGGCAGCGCGGCTATCTTCTGACGAACGACCCCCGCTACCTCGCGCCCTACACCGAAGCCGTCGACAAGGTCGAACCCGCGCTCGACTTTGTCCGCGAGACGCAGGCACGCGTGGGGCGTTCGGTCTATTCGGACCTGTCGATACCCGTTCATACGAAGGTCGAGGAGCTGCGCGAAACGGTGCTGATGAACCGGACCGGTCACCGCGCCGATGCGTTCGCACGCGTCGGCAGCGATGTCGGGCTCACGACGATGGCGACCGCGCGGCTGATCCTCGATCGCGAACGCGCGTTCGTGCGCGAGCGGACGGGCGATATCGTCGGAACCTCGCTGCGACTGTCGCGATCGCTTTCGGTCGGGCTGGCTCTGGGGATGGTGGCGATCGTTCTTCTGATGGCCGCATGGTGGCGTCAGACGAGCGAGCAGATCGCTGCGCTGACGATCGCAGGTCGGGAAACCGAAGTCGCGATGGCGGGTCTGAAGCAGGAGATCGAGACGCGCGAGGACTCCGAAGCGCGCGTCCGCCAGCTGCAAAAGATGCAGGCGGTTGGCCAGCTCACCGGCGGGATCGCGCATGATTTCAACAATATGCTTTCCGTGGTGATGAGCGGGATCGAGATGGCGAAGCGGCGGCTGCGCCATGATCCCGGGGAAAGCGAAACCTTCCTCGACGCCTCGCTCGATGGCGCGCGGCGCGCCGCGGCGCTGACCAACCGGCTGCTTGCCTTTTCGCGCAACCAGCCGCTTGCGCCGGCACCGGTCGATCTCAACCGCTTGCTTGGCGGCATGTCCGAAATGCTCGCCCGCGCTCTTGGTGAATCGATCTCGGTCGAGACCGTCGCCGCGGCGGGGCTGTGGCGCTGCTATGCCGATGCGGGCGAGATCGAGAATGCGGTGCTGAACCTTGCCGTCAACGCGCGCGACGCGATCGTCGACACCGACACGGGCAGCGGCAAGCTGACGATCGAGACCTGCAACGTCCATGTCGACGACGAATATTCGCGTACGCACGACGAAATCGATCCAGGCCAATATGTCCAGATCTGCGTGACCGACACCGGAGTCGGCATGCCGCCCGAGGTCGTCGAACGCGCGTTCGACCCGTTCTTCACGACCAAGGAAGTCGGCAAGGGCACGGGTCTGGGCCTCAGCCAGGTGTTCGGTTTCTGCAAGCAGTCGGGCGGCCATGCCTCGATCTATTCGGAGGTCGGCGAAGGCACGACGGTGCGGCTTTACCTGCCGCGCTTCTTCGGTGCCGACGAGCCGATCGAGCCCGGCGCCGGCCGTGCCGAGACGCCGATCGGTTTTGCATCCGAAGTCATTCTGTTGGTCGAGGATGAAGCCCGCGTGCGCCAGCTTGCCGGCGGCATGCTGCGCGAACTGGGCTACACGGTGATTGCCGCCGCGGGGCCCGGTGAGGCGCTGAAAACGCTAACCGACCGCGGAGACATCGCTTTGCTGTTCACCGACATCGTCATGCCCGAAATGAACGGTCGCAAGCTTGCTGATCTCGCGCGTGCCGAACACCCTGACCTCAAAGTGCTCTACACGACCGGCTACACGCGCAACGCCATCGTTCACAACGGCACGGTCGACATCGGCGTCGCGTTCTTGCCAAAGCCCTATTCGATCCACGACATGGCGCGAAAAGTGCGCGATGTCCTCGACGGCAAAGGTGCGAACCGCCCGGTTTAGGGGCCCCCCGTCATTGCGAGCGCAGCGAAGCAATTCAGCAGCCCGACGCGCCGGCACTACACCACTTTGCGCCCGACCCAGATCACCCGCCCGATCACGTCGACGCGCGCTGCGGGCACGTCGGGCCAGCTCGGATAAGCGGCGTTGTCGCTGCGGATCGTGATCGTCCGTCCCGCTGGATTGATCGCCAGCCGCTTGACGTTCAGCGCGTCGTCGATGCGCAGCACGTAGATGCCGTCGCGCAGCCGGTCGGCGGCATCGCCGCGATCGACCAGTATGTCGTCGCCGTCGGATAGCGTCGGCATCATCGAATCGCCCTCGACACGGATCGCCGAGACGAGGTTCGGCGTCGCGGTCAATCGTCGCAGCCATGCCGCGTCGAAGCCGAAGCGCGCCTCGACGCGCTCGCCGTCGGGAAGCGCACCGGGCCCCGCCGAAGCGCCGACCGACAATTGCGAGATCGAGACGAGGCCGGTCCGCGCGCGCCCGCGCGCCGCCGGCGGAACCGCCTCGACCGGGCCACCGAGCGCCGCCTCGGCAACGCCGAAATAGCGCGCCAGCGTCCGCCGGTCCTCCTCGTCGAGTTTCCTTGGCACGCCGCGCTTCACGAACTGCTGCACATAGGCGGCGTTGCGCCCGAGCAGCCGCGACAGCGCCACGCTCGAATCGCCGCGTTCGGTCATCAGCCGGTTCAAGGTCTCGCGCGCGTCAACCATAAAAGCGACATAGCGATAGGAAAACTCCTAGACAAGTAGGAAATGACCTCCGAAATAGGAAAAATCCTATCAACGAGTCGAAAGGAGTTGATGATGCACTTGCGGTCGAAGATCGAACACTATCTGAAAGCCACGGGAACGCCGCCGACGCGCTTCGGGCGTGACGCGGTGCGCGATCCGCGCCTCGTCCACGACGTGCGCCTCGGCCGCGAGATCGGTGCCAAAGTCGCCGCGCGCGTGATCGCGTTCATCGAGCGCAGCCGATGATCGACGATCCGCACCGCGCGCTGATCATCGCGCTCACCGACTATCTGGGCCCCTTGACCGAAATCGTCGCGACGACGCGCGACTGGTCGAGCGCGACCTTCACCGGCATGCAGCACACGCTGTCGTTCGCCTGCCATGCGCCGCCCGCGCTGATCGACGCGCTGCCCGACGTCGACCTGCCGATGCGCGGCCATTTCGTCGCCGACCTGCGCCTGGTCGCGCTCGATCATGGCGCGCCCGCGCGGGTCACGATCGAGGTGCTGACGATTCGGGATGAGTAAGCATAGGCGGGGTCGGAAAACCGCCATCCTTGGACTAACTTTCGACTAACCTTTGGGCCCATCCGACCGCATCCTGGTGAGCAGCCGCCGGACCATCACGAGCAGCGCGATCGAGCCCGCCGTGACGCTCACCGCGACGAAGAGCGCGAGGACCGGATTGGCGATCGCGGCGATGACAAGCCCCGCCGTCGTTGCATCCTCGCCGGTCGAAACGACGATGTTGCTGAAGGGTTCGGGGCTGACGTTGACGACCGCGCGCGATCCGGCCTTCGCCGCATGCCCCATCAACGCAGCGCCGCCGCCCAGGAGCACGCTTACCACCTGCCACGCCGGGTCGCCCGCATCGACGACGGCGAGCGCGAGGAGTGCGCCGCCGACGGGCCGGATCGCGGTGTGGACCGCGTCCCACAGCGAATCGATCCACGCGACCTTGTCGGCAAGGAACTCGGCGACCACGCCCAGGCCCGCGGCACCGATCACCCACGGGCTCGCGAGCACCTGCAGCCCGTGCAGATGTTCGGGCATCGCGATCCAGCCCAGGCGCATGGCAAGGCCGGTCGCGAACACGCACAGGTACACGCGCCAGCCCGACAGCAGGCTGAGGCTCGCGGCGGTACCGATGAGGCCGATGGCATCCACGCGACCCTGCTGCCACGCGCTTTGCGCGCGCGCAATGATGCGGCTAGGCGAGCGGCATGAACGACGGTTTCATTCCCGCGGCAACGCTGGTCCTGTTCCGCGAATTTGGCGGCGTGGCCGAGCATCTGTTCGTCGAGCGCGCGGGCACGATGACCTTCGCCGCCGGTGCCATCGTTTTTCCCGGCGGGCGCGTCGATGCCGGCGACCGGTTGCTCGCGCAGCGCTGGCCCGATCTCGACCCCGACGATGCCGCCGCACGTATTGCCGCGATCCGCGAAACGATCGAGGAAGCGGGGGTCGCGGTCGGCTTCACGCGACTGCCCGACGCCCAACAGCTCGGGATCATGCGCGCGCAACTGCGCGACGGGATGGTCTTTGGCGATGTGATCGCGGCGGCGGGTCTAACGCTCGACCTGACCGCGCTGACCTGTTTTGCGCGCTGGTGCCCGAACATGCACCAGACGCGCAACTTCGACACGCGCTTTTACGTCGCGCGCCTGCCCGCCGATGCCGCGGTCGCAAGCGTCGACGCGACCGAGAATGTGCGGCTGTTCTGGTCATCGGCGCAAGGCGTGCTCGACGATGCCGACGCGGGGCGGGTGCAGGTGATCTTTCCGACGCGGCGCAATCTGGAGCGGCTCGCGAGGCTCGGGTCGTACGACGCTACGGTAGCGCAGGCGTCTGCGATCGCCGCCGAAAGGATCACGCCGTGGTTCGAAATGCGCGACGGCGTTCGCCACCTGTGCATTCCCGAAGACCGCGGTTACCCGGTCACAAGCGAGCCGCTGGCATCGGTTGCGCGCGGTTAGTTGGGGAGCGCCCAGGGTTCGATCTTGTCGACCCATTCGGGATAGAAACTCGGTTCGCGGTTCGACCAGCCCGGCGCGGTCGCAGCGGCTTCGCTGATCGACTGAAGCAGTGATCGTCTGCGTTCAGGGTGAAGATGCGGGAGCGCGGCGGCGGCGCAGAAGGCGCCCGGCAGCCACGGCCGCGCGCTCGCGCCGATCAGCCGCTCGTAAAGAAAGCGATAGGCACCAAAGCTCTGCAGCCGGTCCTGACCAAGGTCGAACGCACTCATCGTGACGAGCGGCGCCATGAACGGCTCGACGCGGTCGAGCCCTGAATCTTCGGGAACGCTTTCGCGCAGGTGATCGAGGCGTTCGTAAAGCTTGGCTTGCGCCCGGATGCTCGCCGATTCGACCAGATCGCGCGACCAGACGTCGAGCGCATCCGCGCGCTGGAGCCCCACATCGAGCGAACGACGGATATAGCGCTGCGTGCCGGAGGCAAAGCCCGCGAACTCTTTCATCTCGGAAAGCGTGGCAGCCCCGTCTGCCGGTTTAGCGGTCGTGCCCATAACGGTGCCCCTTGCCTTGAACGTTCCGAAACCCAGCTTGCGCCCTTTTGGTTAGCAGGGGCTTAACGCGTGTCGAAGCCGCAGGGAATCATGCTTCGTGCTGCGATGCAACAGAAAAGTGATGAAATGACGTCGTCATGGGAGCGAAGCGACGCTGTCCGCATCACGCCGCTAGATTGCGCTGCGCTCGCAATGACGGAAAGTGCCGGAGGTTCTGTTGCCCGGCCCTCCGGCGGCCGCTGGTTTCCACTTCTGTTGCCCGGTGTGGTCCGTACCGCGCTAAGGCTTTACAACTTTATCCGTAAGGACTCAGTTATGCAGCAATCGCGAGGGCCTCGTTATCGTTGGCACCTATTGGTTTTGAACGGTTTTAAGGCGCATTCAGGCCTGGCAAAAACACCGCTTTTCAACACACGTCGATCCTAGTTCGGCCCCGTCAGGACCCCCGCCGAAGCGAAGGTTTTGGTGGAGCCGCCGGGTACCGCCCCCGGGTCCGCTGCGTCTATTACACGGCGCACTTCATCGCCATCTCCGGACAAGCCGGCATGTGCGATATAGGGACAAACCGCGGAGATGAAAAGTCCTCCCCGAAACTTGCCGTTCATTCGCCTCGCGTTATGAGGGCCGCAGATGTTGACCCAGCGTTCCCGCTATGCGCTTCGCGCGATGCTCGTCCTCGCCAGCGAAACGACCGGACGACCGCCGGTCCCGATGAGCCGGATCGCCGACGAGGCGCAGATTCCGCGCAAGTTCCTCGAGATCATTCTCGGCGAATTGCGCCAAGCAGGTTTCGTCGTCTCGACGCGCGGCAAGTCGGGCGGATTTCATCTGGCACGGCCGGCGCACCTGATTTCGTTCGGCGACATCATCCGTACGATCGAGGGGCCGCTGGCGCTCGTCCCCTGCGTCAGCCGTACTGCGTACCGCCGCTGCAAGGATTGCCACTCCGAGGCGACATGCGCGATCCGCCGCGCGATGCTGATCGTCCGCGACGACACCGCGCGCATCCTCGACGGGACGAGTTTGGCCAGCGCGACGGCGGTCGATCTGGCGGTGGCCTAAAGCGGCCTTTTGAGGCCGTCGCGAATTTCGCGCAGCAGCAGAATATCCTCGGGCGTCGCATCGTCTGCGCCGCGCCGGAACGCTTTGTTCGCGGTCTTGACGATCATGAATATGATCCACGCGAGGATAAGGAAGTTGATCACTTCGGTGATGAAATGACCGTAGGCGAAGACCGGTACGTTCGCCGCCTTCATGCCGGCAAGCGTCGCGGGCGTTCCTTCGGGAACGCTGCCGATGGGCACGAACATGTTGGCGAAGTCGATCCCGCCAGTGAGGATACTGAGGATCGGCGTGATGAAATCGTCGGTCAACGCGGTGACGATCTTGGCAAACGCGGCACCGATGATGACGCCGACCGCGAGGTCGAGAACATTGCCCTTGTTGATAAACGCCTTGAACTCCGAAACCATGCTCATTGCGATATTCCCCTACGCCCACTTGTAGAATGGCATACGGCACCCGAACATTGCAAGCGCAGGCTGTGTTTGTGTATTAGCCGCGCATAACAGTTTAGGAGACGCCCGTTGACATTCGACCGCCGCCTTGCCCTGCTTGCACCGATCGCTGCCGTTTCACTGTCAGGGTGCGGGGTCAATTCGATCCCGACCGCCGAGGAGAACGCAAAAGCCAAATGGGCGAACGTCCAGGCCGATTACCAGCGGCGCGCCGACCTGATCCCCAATCTGGTCGAGACGGTGAAGGGTTTTGCCAAGCAGGAATCGACCGTGCTGGTACAGGTGACCGAAGCGCGCGCGAAGGCGACATCGGTGCAGGTCAGCGCGAACGACCTGACCGACCCGGCAAAGGTCGCCCAGTTCCAGCAGGCGCAAGGGCAGCTGTCGGGTTCGATCGGGCGCCTGCTCGCGAGCGTCGAGGCTTATCCCGAGCTGAAGTCGAATGCCAATTTCCTCGCGCTGCAGTCGCAGCTCGAAGGGACCGAGAACCGCATCAACGTGTCGATCAAGGATTACAACGATTCGGTGCAGGCGTATAACACCACGATCCGCACGTTTCCCGACGCGATCGGCGCGAAGATCTTCTATGGCTCGAAACCGATGACGACCTACACCGCGACCGCACCCAACGCCGACCGTGCGCCGACGGTGAAGTTTTAAGGCCCCTCAAATGACAACCGTCACCCTGAACTTGTTTCAGGGTCCATCGCGCAATCCGCGCCGCCCCCGCTTATGGAGGAATGGATGCTGAAACGAGTTCAGCATGACGGCTGGTGGGGTTGCATCCTTGCGATCCTGATTAGCTGTGCGGTCCTTCCCGCGCACGCCCAAACCTTCCCCAAACTCGCCGGCGAACCCGTCGTCGATGCGGCGAGCCTGCTCGACGATGGGCAGGAGGCCGCGCTCAACGCCAAGCTGAAAGGGATCGAGGCGGCGACCGGGCATCAGGTCGCGGTGGCGACGATTCCGAGCCTGGAGGGGCGCGACATCGCCGATTACGGCTATCAGCTGGGGCGTGCCTGGGGGATCGGCAAACAGGGGACCAACGACGGCGTCGTCCTGATCGTCGCACCCAACGAACGGCGGACGCGGATCGAGGTCGGTTACGGGCTCGAGCCGGTGCTGACCGACGCCTATTCGAGCGTGATCGTCAATTCGGTGATGATCCCGCAGTTCAAGGCGGGCAATTACCCGGCTGGCATCGACGCAGGGGTCGACGAGATCGCCAAGCAAATCCAGCTGCCACCCGAGGAAGCCGCGGCGCGCGCGAAGGCCGCGACGGCGAACGCGGGCAAAGGCAGGAGCAACGGCGTTCCGGGCGGCTTCATCTTCTGGATATTCATTTTCTTTTTCGTCATCCTGCCTTTGTTGCGTAGCCTCGGCGGGCGGCGGCACCGCAGCGGTCTGGGCAACGTCATCCTGTGGAGCGCGATCAACGCCGCAGCGAACAGCCGCAGTGGTGGCTGGGGCGGCGGGGGCGGCAGCGATTGGGGCGGCGGCGGCGGCGGCTTTTCGGGCGGCGGCGGATCGTTCGGCGGCGGTGGGGCCTCGGGCGGATGGTGACGCCGTTCATGGATGAGGCCGGGCGCGCGCGCGTCGGCGAAGCGGTCCGCGCGGCCGAGGCGGGCACGTCGGGCGAGATCGTGACGATCGTCGCGGCGCGCTCGGACGCCTATCACGACGTCGGGCTGCATTACGCGGTCCTTGTCATGCTGCTCGTGCCGATTGCGTTCGCTGCGTTCCCGGCGTGGCCCGAATGGTGGCTGGGGCTGGTGACGGGCGGCTGGGGCGAGCATTCGCTGGCCTCGATCTATCTGTTCCTGTTCGTCGCGATGACGGTCAAGTTCCTCGCCGTGCGTTATCTCCTTGCGATCATGCCGCTGCGCCTTGCTTTGACGCCCAAAGCGACGCGGCGGCGGCGGGTGCGGCGGCGCGCGGTCGACCTGTTCCGCGTCGGCACCGAGAAGCGGACGACGGGGCGGACCGGCATCCTCATCTATCTGTCGATGGGCGAGCATATGGCCGAGATCGTCGCCGACGAGGCGATCCACGCCTGCGTGCCCGAAGCCGAATGGGGCGACGCGATGGTTGCGCTGATCGCCGAAGTGCGTGAGGGGCGGGTCGCCGATGGCATGGTCGCCGCGATCGAGAAGGTCGGCGCGATCCTGAGCGCGCACCTGCCGCGTGCCGCCGACGACAGCAACGAGCTTCAGGACGGCGTGATCGAACTGTGACGTCCGACGCCGAAGAGACGATGTGGGCGGGCAAGTATATCGTCGCAAAACGGCGCGGCCCGTGGGAATATGTCGGGCGCGCGCGCGGCATCGGCGCGGCGGTGATCCTGGCGATCGATGACGGGCACGTCCTGCTCGTCGAGCAATGGCGCGTGCCGCTGCAGGCGCGCTGCCTCGAACTGCCGGCAGGATTGGTCGGCGATGAGGTCGAGGGCGAAGACGTCGCGACCTCGGCGGCGCGTGAATTCGAGGAAGAGACGGGATACCGCGCCGACCGGATCGAAATCGCCGGGACGTTCGCCTCGTCGCCGGGGATGGTCAGCGAGACGTTCACGCTGGTCCGTGCGCATGGCCTGACGCGCGTGGGTGAGGGCGGTGGCGTTCCGGGCGAGGATATCGTCGTGCACCGCGTGGCGTTGGCGGAGGTGACCGCGTTCATTGCCGACAAGCGGCGTGAGGGCGTCGTAATCGACGTGAAATTGTTGGCGCTGTTGCAATTCGCGTGATGGATGTTATAACGCCTGTATGAACATACCGCTTAAAGTTATCAAGATCGGGAATTCGATGGGGGTTATCTTGCCAAAGGAACTGCTGAAGAAGCTCGGCGCTGAAGCGGGCGATTATGTTGCAGCGACTGAAGTTGGCAACGGAATTGAGCTAACGCCGCACCGTCCCGATTTTGAGGCGCAGATGGTGATTGCGCGTGATGTGATGGAACGGCGCAAGCTGGCGCTGCGCGAACTAGCCAAGTAAATTCACATGGCTGACTGGATTTGGGTCGCGACGGATGTCGCGCTCGCGGCGCATCGCGAGCAACTGGCAGAACATGGCGGCGGAGATGGCGTTCGCGACGAACGCCTGCTCGATAGCGCGATGGCGCGCGCGCCGAACTTGGCCGGTTATGGCGAGCCCGATGCGGCAGCGCTGGCGGCGACCTATGCCTACGGGATCGCGCGCAACCATCCTTTCGTGGACGGCAACAAGCGCACGGCGGCAGTGGTCAGCGAAACTTTTCTGGTGCTCAACGGCTACGCCCTTCACGCCAGCGATGCTGAGCTTGTCGTCGCGTTTCTCGCGCTGGCCTCAGGCGATCTGAGCGAAGAGGAACTTGCCGACTGGTTCCGGACGCGGCTGACTGCGCCCTAGTGAACGAAACGCGCGACCACATCGCGATACGAGCGCGAGACCTTCACCTGCGCGCCTGAACCGAGGACGAGGAAGCATTCGCCGTTGGTGTGCGGCTTGACTTGCTTGACGAGGTCGAGGTTGACGATCGTCGAGCGGTGAATGCGCTGGAAGCGGCGCGGGTCGAGGCGGCGCTCGAGGTCCTTCATCGTTTCGCGCAGGATGAGCGTGTTGTCGCCGGTGTAGATGCACATATAGTCGCCCGCCGCATCGATGCGTTCGATGGTGTCGACGTCGACGCGGAATATCTGGCCGCGATCCTTGATGTTGATGAGCTTTTCAAATCGGTTGGCGGCAAGCGTGTCGGCACCGTCGGTCATCTCTTCGGCGGCGGCGGGGGCATGTTCGGTCAGTACCTCCATCAGACGCTCGGCGTCCTCGACGCCCTTTTTTTCGTGCAAGCGCAGGCGCACGCGGTCGAGCGTGTCGGCAAGGCGCTTTTCGTCGACCGGCTTCATCAGATAGTCGGTGGCATCGGCTTCGAACGCGCGGAGCGCATGATCGCCGTATGCGGTCACAAAAACGAACAGCGGCGGTTCGACCTCCATCAATCCCGAAACGACCGAAAACCCGTCGAAGCCGGGCATCTGAATATCGAGGAAGACGAGATCGGGCTTGTGCGTCTTGATCGAGCGGATCGCTTCACGCCCGTTCAGGCAGGTGTCGATCACCTCGACATCCTCATGACGGGCGAGCCTGTGCTGCAGCCCCTGGATCGCGAGCTTTTCGTCGTCGACGAGGATCGTTCGGATGGTCATGCGGCCTCTTGCATCTGTTCCTGGGTCACGAAAGGTATATCCACCATCACAACGAACCCGCCCTCGGGTTGGTTGCGCGTATCGAAACGATGGTCGGGACCGAACGCCTGATTGAGCCGGTCGCGGATGTTTGCCAAGCCGACCCCGGTCGAATAGCTGGGCCGAACCGCGCTGTCGTTCAACCCCGGTCCGGTATCGGACACGGTGATATGCACCCGGTTCCCGACGAGACGCGCCGAGACCGCGATGTCGGCCCCGTCCTCCAGCGGCGTTACCGCATATTTTATCGCATTTTCGACCAGCGGCTGAAGCAGCAGCGACGGCAGGCGCGCCGAGGCCGCAGCTGGATCCACGTCGAACGACGAGCGCAGCCGCTCTTCGAAACGCATCTTCTCGATTTCAAGGTAGAGCTTCAGCGTTTCGATCTCCTGTTCCAGCGTCACCTGCGCCTCGGACTCGTTGACGAGGGTATAGCGCAGGAACGACGACAGGCGGCTGAGCATCGCATTGGCGCGATCGGTCTGTTTCAAGAGCACGAGCGTCGAGATGCTGTTCAATGTGTTGAACAGGAAATGCGGGTTGAGCTGATAACGCAGCATCGCAAGTTGCGCCGACGACGCCATCGCCTCGAGCTTCAAGAGCTGTATCGTCTGGCGTTCGGCGATCAGAAAGAAATTGATGCCGTAGTAAAGTGCCGACCAGGCCCCGAGCAGCAGGCCGTTGATCAGAACGGTGCCGAGTACCAGCCCGCCTTCGAAAATGCCGCCGCGGCTGATCATCGAAAAAACCCAGGCGTCGACGATCGAATAGGACCCGACACCGATCGCAACGGTGGCGAGAGTCCCGGTCCAGATGACGAGCGGGCTTTTCAGGATCAGCCAGCGATAGACGGCTGCCATGACAAGCGTCAGCGAATAGCCGGTCGCGGTGGAAACGAGCACGGGGATGATGAAGCTGATCGTCATGCCGTTGGCGACGCCTTGTGCCGCGCGAAGGAGGAGATAGCCCGCCCAGCCGGCCGCCTGCAGCATCCAGAAGGCCCGGTTCTTGTCGGCGAAGAACGTCGCGGGCGTGGGTGGGGAAGCGGGCATCGACAGCGTCATTAACGCAAGCAGTTGGATAAATGAACCGAGCGATTATGATGTGGCGAAAGGAGAGACGACATGGCCGATTTCGAAGAGCGCCCGCGCGCCGGATTTCGCAATTTCGAAGAGGGCACACAGGCTGACTGGGCCATCATCGGCGAGCAATATCGGGATTTTGCGAAGGGCTTACCCGACCGGGTGCTGGCGCACCTTCGGCTGCTCGACGGCGACTTCGGCGGGTTTCCGATCGACCGGCTGCAGCATTGCCTGCAGACCGCGACGCGCGCGCATCGCGACGGCAGGCCCGAGACCTATGTTGTCATGGCGCTGCTCCATGACATCGGCGACACACTCGGAAGCTATAATCACCCCGACGTCGCAGCCGCGATCGTCAAGCCATTCGTGAGCGAGGAAGAGCACTGGATCTGCGCGCAGCACGGGCTGTTCCAGGGGAATTATTATTTCCACTATCTTGGGATGGATCGCGACGCGCGCGACGTTCACCGCGGCCACCCGCACTGGGACGCGTGCGAAGAATTCTGTCGCAAATATGATCAGGCTGCGTTCGATCCCGATTATGAGGCCGAGCCGCTCGCATTTTTCGAACCGATGCTGCGCCGGGTCATGGCAAAGCCGTTGCGCGGCATGATGGCGCCCGTCGCGCCCGACTGACGAAAAGGCCGCCGCTCCGCCGAGCGACGGCCTTTCGAGAGTTGTGATTTGTTAGAAGCCGACCTGTAGCGAAACGACGAACGCGCGCGGCGAGCCGGGCTGAAACGTGGGCGTCGCGCCGCTTGGAACATTCGTCGTTGCGGTCTGACCGATCCCCGTCACCTGCTGCGCGATGTTCGTCGTCGAGACGATCTGCGAGCTGATCGAACCGAGGTATTGACGGTCGAACAGGTTGGTCACGTTCAACTGAATGAACGTCTTTTCGAGACCGAAGTCGGCGAGGCTGAAGCGCGCATCGAGATCGACGAAGTTGTAGCCGGGCAGCTTCACGTCGTTGACATCGGTCGCGAAGCGCGACGTCACCTGCTTGAACTCCAAGCCAAGCGAAACCGGGCCCTGGAAGGCACGCGCCGTAAAGCCATATTGCCATTCGGGTGTTTCGACGAGGTTCTTGCCTGCGGTGAGCGCAAGGATCGGCAAACCGGTCACGGTCGCGCCGTTCGTGCCCGCAACGGTCGTGCCGAGCCGGATGTTGTCCTTCAGCTTCGCATCGATATATGAACCGAACGCACGGAAGGTGAACCACGGAAACGGCTTTACGTTCAGGCTCGCCTCAAGTCCCTTGATCTCGACCCGGCCGACGTTGCGATCGATCGAGATCCCCTGGTCGGCATCGAACGAGGTCACGATCCGGTTCGCGAACTTGTTCAGGAACCCGCCGAACGTCGCCTGGATCGTGCTTGTCGTGTAGCGGATGCCGACATCGAAATTGTCGGTAATCTCGGGCTGCACGTCGACACCGAACGGACGACGGTAGAGGTTGTCGGTGCGCGGCGCGGACAGCCCCTTGGCGTAGGCGGCGTAAATCTGGACATCGTCAATCGGACGGAGCGTCACGCCAAGGTTCGGCAGCACCTTGTTATATTTGTAGGTCGTCCGGAACGGCGCGTAGAGCGCATTCGCGGGCACCGTGCCGGTGAAGACCGTGTTGCCGGGGACGATATAGAAATTTGGTGCCGCCACTGCAGTCGTACCAAAGGCGGCCGAGGTGCATAGCGGGATGCCGCTTGAGACCAGGGTATAACAGAACTGGTTCAACTCGCGCTTGAAGAACGGCACGCGCACGCCGAGCATGACTTCGACCGCATTGTCGAAAAACTTGCCGCGATATTCGCCCGAGACCTGGCTGAGCAGCGCTTTGGAGAAGCGATCGCGTTGGCGGAGGAAATAGCCGTTGGCGTCGGTCACGCGTTGCTCGGTCGTGCGGCCGCCGAAGACGTTTAGGGGATTGCCGGCCACGTCGAGCGATGTCCATTCGCCCGTCTGGCGATGGCGACCGTAGTCGAACGCATAGGCGACGCGGACATAATGGTCGTCGGACAAGTCATAACGCAAGGACGACAGCACGGTGAAGCGATTGGTGTTCGTCGTGTTGGGCGCGTAGAACGCGACGGTATCGAGTATGTCGCCGTCGCCGTTGAGATCGCGGCCCGCCGCAGCAAGCCCGCCGCGCGCCTGCAAATTTGTTTCGGACAGGGTCGTGAAACCGCCGCCGTTAGCAAGTACGTACTGATAGCCCAAATCGAGCGACAGCGTGAGCGCGTCGGTCAAGCTAGCTTTCGAATTAAACCGAAGATTGCCCGTGTTCGACGGGTTCAGACGCACGCCGTAATAGTTGGTGCAGCTGTTATCGAGCACGGTCGGCGTTGGCGACGGCGCGTTGAACGTCACGAACTGATTATTCGAAATCGTTGTCGAAGGCTGCGGCGTCGCATTGTCGTTCTGCACGCCGGCGCCCGGCGTCGGCCGCGCGCAGAAGGGGTTGTTGTCAAACGTGAAGCGACCGTTGGTGTTGTAGTCGAGTGCCGCCTGCGCCAGCGACAGACCGCGATAGGCCGCGTTGCGGTTCTGATTGTAATGACCGGCGAGCGATATGAAGTCGGTGCCTTCGAGCGCCTTGTAGACGCGGAAATTATACTGTTGCTTGTAGATCTCGCCGGATCCGCGGAACTTGTCGTTGCGCGCGCTTGCCGCCGTCAGGAAAAGGCGCACCCCGGTCCCGAACAGGTCTCCGGTTTCGAGCTTGCCGAAGACGCGGTGGTAATTGCGGTCCTTATAGCTTTGACCGTAAGCGCCGACCACCATCGCGCCGGGCTCTTCGCTCGGCACGATGGTGCGGTAATTGATCGTGCCGCCCGATGACGCGGCAGTCGGGCTGTCGACGTCGGTCGTGCCCTGGTTGACGTTAACCGAGTCGACGATTTCGGGATCGCCCGCCTGATTTGAAAAGATCGCGTAGTTGCCGGTGTCGTTGAGCGGCAGGCCGTCCCAGGTGAACGAGATGCGGTTGCCGTCGAACCCGCGGATGCGGACGTTGCCGCCCGATGAACCGAAGGGATCGTTGTTGGTGAAATTGACCGACGGAACGACGTTGATGGCGTTCAGGAGCGTCTGGCCGGGAGGAGCCGTGCGCAAGACCTCGTTGCTGATCACCGTGCGCGCCTTGGGCGAATCGGGAACCTGAATACCCTGTATCCCGGTCGAAAGGCGCGAGCCTGTTACAACGATTTCCTCGGCGTCGATCGTGCCGGTCGACTGCGCATAGGCGGCACCCGGGACGATGATCGCCGTAACCGCGACGCTGGCGAGAAATTGATGACGCATTTTCATTGACCCCTAGTGGCGATGCCCGTCGTAGCGCGTCGTCGCGCCGACTCGTTGGCTCCCTGCGGCGCTTATGTTGCGAGTCCGTGACGCCCGACAACCATGCTGTTAACTGTCGCGAAACTTATCATGCTGCGTTGCAAAAAAGTCACGCGTCAGTGAGCGGCAGCGGGACCGGTCACGTTTTTGGGCTTTGGTGCGATCCACACGAGCATCGCCGCGACGATGAACGCGGCGCTTGCGTACAGAAAGACGTGCGTCGCGCCGATCGTGCTCGCCTGTACTTCGGCGAGCCGGTCGAGCGCGCTGCGCGCCTGAGCGGAGGACAGGCCGCCCCCCTCCATTCGCGCGAGCGTGCCGGCGGGATCGTTCAGTCGCCCGACCATATCGCCACGGCTGACGCGTGACGCCGTGTCCCACGCCGTCGTCGCGAGCGCCGTACCGATCGCGCCCGACAGCGTTCGCATGAACGCCATGATGCCCGCCGCCGAGGTCAGGTCGCGCGTCGCGATCCCGCTCATCGCGAGCGTCGTCATACCAATGAAGAAAAAAGGCATCCCGAAGCCCTGAATGACTTGCGGCAAGGCGAACGTCCAGAACCCGGCGTCGGCTGTCCAGCCGGCGCGCATGAACGATGTTCCGCACAACCAGACGACTCCGAAGCAGGCGATCGCACGAAGGTCGATTCTACCGATCAGGCGTGCCGCGATCGGCGACATGAAGACGGCGAAAAGCCCGGCGAAAGCGGTGACATAGCCTGCGTCGGTCGCGGTGTAGCCGACGACTTGCTGAAGCCAGAGCGGCGTCATAACGATCGAGACGAAGAAAGCACCGTAGCCGATCGCGACGGCACACGAGGTGGCCGCAAACGACCGGTAGCGAAACACGCGAATGTCGACGACCGGATCGTCCGCGGTCAGTTCCCAGATAACAAACGCGGCAAAGCCGACGACGGCGATCAGCGCCATCGCGACGACCGAGGGTGATGCGAACCAATCGTTTTCGCGCCCCGTATCGAGCATCATCTGAAACGCGCCGACCCAAAGGACGAGCAGGACTAGGCCGACGACGTCGATCGGCGCGCGTCTGATCGGGGTTTCGAACGACGTCAGCATCCGCATCGCCATGACGATGCAGAACAAGACGACGGGAATGTTGATGAAAAAGATCCAGGGCCAGGTCCAGCCGTCGCTGATCCAGCCGCCGAGGATCGGCCCGGCGATCGGCGCGCAAACCGTCGTCATGGCCCAGACCGCGGTTGCGAGCGGTGCGCGCTGCCGTGAGAATACGCGCATCAGCAGCGTCTGCGACAACGGCATCAGCGGTCCGCCGCAAAACCCCTGGCAGATGCGGAACACGACGAGCATGCCAAGCGTGCCCGAAAGACCGCACAGCACCGAGAACAGGCCAAAGCCCGAAAGCGCGAGGATGAAAAGCCGGACCGATCCGAACCGCGCCGCGAGCCAGCCGCTCAACGGCACGCTGATCGCATCGGCAACGGCGTAGGACGTGATGACCCACGTCCCCTGCGTCGGCGAAATCGCAAGTCCGCCCGCGATGTGCGAAACCGAGACGTTCGCGATCGTGATGTCGAGAACGACGATGAAGTTGGCGAGCGCAATCGCAAAGCCAGCGAGGAACAGCTTACCGCCGGTCAGCGGCGCTGGATCGGCGTCGGCCATGGCCGCTACTTCTCGCGGGTGTCGATCGTGGCGTCGATCGTAAGGCCGACGCGCAACGGGTGTGCCTTGAGATCGTTCGCATCGATCGCGATGCGCACGGGGAGGCGCTGTACGACCTTGATCCAGTTACCGGTCGCATTCTGCGCGGGGATCAGCGCGAACGCGGCACCGGTGCCGCCGGCAAAACCAGTCACGCGGCCGTGGAACACAATGTCGGCGCCATAGAAGTCCGATGTCATCGTGACCGGCTGACCGATCTTCAGGCGCTTGAATTGCGATTCCTTGAAATTGGCATCGACATAAGCGGTCGAGACCGGGACGATCGTCATGATCGGCGCGCCCGCAGCGACGCGCTGTCCGGCCTGAACCTGCTTGTTGGTTACGACGCCGTCGAGCGGCGCGCGGATCACGGTCCGCGCGAGCGCCAGGCGCGCCGCATCGAGCCTTGCACGCGCGGCGGCGACGTCGGGTGCCGAGGCGATCGTCGTGCCTCGAGTCAGCGCCTCGGTCGCTGCGAGGTCGCTGCTCGCCGCGCTGCTGGTCGCCTCAGCCGAGGCGATGGCGGCAGAGGCAAAGTCACGTTCGGCGCGTGCGGCGGCGTTGGCGGCACGCGCCGACGAAAGCTCCTCACCCGAAACCGCGCCGCTTGCGACGAGCGCCTGCCGGCGCGCAAGATCGAGACGCGTGCGTTCGAACGTGGCGTTTGCCTCAGCCAGCCGGGCGCGGGCCTGCGCGATGTCGGCACCGCGCGAGGCGAATTTGGCGCGTGCCGACCCGACTTGTGCCAAGGTCTGGCCATAGCGTTGCTGCGCCTGAAGCAGCGCGGCTTCGGCGGTGGCCACGTCGACGCGGGCATCGGCGTCATCGAGAATCACCAGAACGTCGCCCTTGCGGACCGCCTGCGTACCGGCAACGCGCACTTCGGCCACCGGGCCGGCAACGAGCGCTGTTACGACCGCCGAATCTGCGCCGACATAGGCGTTGTCGGTGTGAATGCGGCCCGCCTGTGTGAGAAGGTACCACGCGCCGAACAATATCGCCGCGCCGACCACGACGGCCGCAAGGATAGAGAACAGCCGCTTGCGCTGGCCCGACCGGTCGGTGGCGGCAAGGGTTTCTGCAAACGGCAGATCGCTCGGGTGCGCTTCGGCCATTACAAGGCTCCTGATCGTTTATATCCACCGCCGAGCGCGCGGATGAGGGTGATGTCGAGCGTGCGACGGCGCCCTTCGAGTTCGGCGACGGTGCGGCGACCGGCGAGCAACGCATCGGCAGTCAGCAGCACCTCGAGCTGGTTCGAGAGTCCGCCGCGATAACGCAGCAACGCGATCGTGCTGGCCTCGTCCGCCGCTTTCAGCGCGCTATAGCCCTGGGCAAGGCGCGCGTCGGTGGCCGTGCGACTGGCGATCGTGTCGGCCACTTCGCGAAACGCGGCGACGAGCGTGGAATCATAGCGCGCAACCGCGCCGTCATAGTCAGCGCGCGCGCCGCGATAGCGACCCGCGATACGACCTCCGTCGAACACCGGCAGGCTGAGCGCCGCGCCGCCGTTGCCGATCGTCGAGCCGCTTCGAAAAAGATTACCGAGCCCGAGCGATTGCAACCCGACGATCGCCGTCAGGTCGACATTGGGATAAAAGTCCGTCCGCGCGACCTTGACGCGTTTGGCGGCCGCTTCGGCACGCAGGCGTGCGGCGACGATGTCAGGACGGCGGCCGATCAGGTCGATGCCGGCGTCCGCAGGGATGCCGGTCGTCAAGGTCCGAAAGGCAGGTCTGGCGATCGTCAGGCCACGATCGGGCCCGGCACCGAGGAGCGCGGCGATGCGGTTGCGCGTCAGCGAGATCATTTCGTCGATCGCGAGGATATCGCCACGCGCCACGGGGACGCGCGCCTCCGCCTGACGGAGGCTCCCGCGCGTATCGAGCCCGGCGGCAACGCGTCGTGCAGTCAATTGCGCAGTCGATTCGCGGACGGTCAGCGCATCGCGCAGGACGTCACGCGTACGATAATATTGTGCGAGATCGGTATACGCCGCAACGATGCCGGTGGTGAGGAGAAGCCGCGCCTGAGCGGCGTCGACACGCGCGGCTTCGGCCTCGCTCGTGGCGGCGGCGAGCGCGGCACGGTTCCTTCCCCAGAGGTCCAGGTCGAACGAGGCCGTCGCGGCGATGCGCCCGGTATCCCGAACGCCGTCGGGAACGAACTGCGGAGGCACGCCGAGGTTCTTGCTTTGCTGGACGCCGCCCGCACTTGCCGCGAGTTCGAGACCGGGGCGGAGTGCCGCGCCGGCCTGCTGCGCGATCGCTTCGGCGGCCCGGACGCGCGCATCGGCGACGACGGTGTCGGGCGCGTTCGCGAGCGCCTCTGCAACAAGCGGGTCGAGCGCCGGATCACCGAACGCGCGCCACCATTGATCGGCCGGCCAGGGCGCCGCGACGCCAACAAAGCTTTTCGCAGCGGACAGCGATTGCGGCGTCCGCAGCGCGGGGGCGACGCCGAGATCGGGCACGCTCGCACAGGCTGAGAGCAGGGTTGCAGCGACAATCAGGAACGCACGCGTCATCGACCAACCATACCAGACAGTATCATGCGGCCTTATCAACCGGTCTAAATCAGTTGTCAATTGCAATGATACCAATTAGTATAGGTCATGGTCACCGTCGCCGCTCCGCAGGTCGTTCGTCGCGACGCGTTCGTATCCGCGGCGCGCGACGCGTTCATGGATCGAGGTTACGCCGGGACCACCATGTCGTCGATCGCCGCGGCGGTCGGTGGATCCAAAACCACCTTATGGACCTATTTCCGATCAAAGGAGGATTTGTTCGTCGCTGTCGTCGACGATCTGATCGAACGCTATGGCGCTGCGCTCGAGGTGCCGCTCGATCCGGCAGCCCCGGTCGAGGACACGCTCCGGCGGTTCGGGCAGGCGATGATGGCGATCGTCCTGTCGCCGCCGATCATCGCGCTGCACCGGATCGTGACGGGCGAAGCGGGTCGCTTCCCCGAGCTCGGTCGGTTGTTCTATGAACGCGGCCCGCGTCGGGGAAAACTCAAGCTCGCTGCCTACCTCGAAGTGGCGATGGCGGACGGACGGATCCGGAAGGGCGATGCAAAGATGGCCGCGCGCCAATTTTCGGCGATGTGCCAGTCGGGCTGTCACCAGCAGACCATGCTGAGCCTGATCGACGCGCCGACGCCGAATCATATCAGCGCCGACATCGACGCCGCGATCGCAAGTTTCCAGCGCGGCTGGGGTCATTCGTCGCCGTAGATCGCGACCTCGGCGGGTTTCGAGGAGGACACCCGGCCGCGGTACATGCCCGGGGTATTGAAGCTCCACCCGCCGACGCCATCGGGGCCGACGACGATGACGCCGCCATCGCCGCCGAGCGCTTTTATCTCGGCCATGACGATGCCGGCCGCCTGGACGACGCTTTCGCCCTTGAGGCGGACCCGCGCGCAGATTTCGTGCGCAACGCCTTCGCGGATGAAATATTCGCCCGCGCCGGTGGCCGAGACCGCGCACGCCCGATCGTCGGCGTAGGTTCCCGCGCCGATGATCGGCGAATCGCCGATGCGGCCCCAGCGCTTGCCGGTCAGCCCACCGGTCGACGTGGCCGCGGCGACGTGGCCGGCCGCGTCGACCGCAACCGCGCCGACGGTGCCGTACTTCAGGTCGACGTCGAACCAACTGAGCTTCTTGGCCTTGAGCTCGTCGAGTTGGCGAAGGCGCTCGGGCGTGGCGAAATAGTCTGGATCGACCTGTTCGAGACCCTGTTCGACCGAAAAGCGATCGGCCCCCTCGCGCGCCAGCATGACGTGCGGGCTGTGCTCCATGACCGCGCGGGCGAGACCAATGGGATTGCGGGTTCGCGTGACGCCGGTCACGGCACCCGCGCGACGATCGCGACCATCCATGATCGCGGCGTCGAGCTCGTTGACGCCTTCGTACGTAAAGACGGCACCCCGGCCGGCGTTGAAGTGCGGGTCATCCTCGAGCACGCGCACGGCCGCATCGACAGCGTCGAGCGAGGAGCCCCCTTTCGCCAGGATCGCCGAACCTTTTTCGAGCGAGAGAGCGAGCGCGGCGCGTATCGCGGCGTCGTCTGAAGGCTGCAAGCGGGCGCGTTCGATGACGCCCGCGCCGCCGTGAATGACGAGCGTCCATCTCGGGACAGGGGCAGCGGCTGTCGTCATCAGGGCCAGTGCAACTCGCGTCAGGATACGGATCATGGAACGGTCTCTCGCCGGACCGGATCGAGAATAGGCGGGCGATGGTCCATTTACAACAAAGCGTCCCCGCCGGACGCGGAGACGCTTTGCGATCTCGAGCAAGCTCTATTTCTTGTCGGATTTGATCCCGACGGTTGGCACTTCGACGGTTTCCGTTTCAGTCTTGACCTTTGGCACTTCGACCTTGGTGGTCGTGGTCCCGACGACGACTTCCTTTGAGTTCAGGTCGACCTTGGGCAGCGCGCCGCCCTTGATCGAGACTTCGGGGAGCGCACCCGACTTGGTTACGTCGGCGCTCCAGAAGCCGGTCGCGAACAACAAGGCGACAACAAGCGCTGCGATCACCAGCAAGGCGACGAGCAATCCGCCGCCGCGCTTGCGCTTGACCGGATAAACCTCGGTCCCGTCGTTTCTGTATTCGGTCATGTGCGATCCCCGTTGCAAACCATAAGAACGCAACACCGGCGGGGTGCGAAGGTTCCGGGGAGCGCCGCGCGATCACATGCGCCGCGGATTGAGACGGACGATCGCCAAATTGAGACAAGCGGCAAAGCTGACCCAGGCGAGGTATGGCACGACGAGCCAGCTGGCGCTCACCGAATACGGCCGGAGGAAAATGCAAAGCGCGAGCACCGATGCCCAAAGAAAGACGACCTCGATCAACGCGAGATCGGGTCGCTTCAACTTGAAGAACAGCGGTGACCACAGGAGATGCGCGATGAAGTTGATCGCGAACAGGATCGCGATCGTCCGATGCGCCGCAGCGTCGGCGGTCGCAACCCACGCGCGATAACCCGCCCAGCCGGCAAGGCCCAGAATGATCGTCCATGCCGGGCCGAACGCCCAGTCGGGCGGCTGCCAGCGCGGCTTGTTCAATTCGCGATACCAGGTCCCGATCTCGGTCAGCAGACCGCCGACGCCGCCGAGAAGGACGGCCCATGCGATGGCTGCGATGGCGGGAACGCTAAGCATAAATCCGTCTAGCCCGACCGCATCCGATCCGCCAGCGCGCGCAGAACATAACCATATGGGAACATTTTGCTTGACAGCGTCACGCTGATATGGCACAAACAGGGAACGATGCAGAAATGCGAGTCGGGGCCGGGGCGGATGATTTCGCTATCGGGTCTCGTCCAGCTGGAGATAGCGGATGGCCGCGAAAATGAAACGAAGGGGTGCACGCGCGGCGCGGGTCGCATTGGCCGAGCGCTGGACCTCGGCGACGCGCGCAACGTTCCTGGACGCGCTGGTTGAAACGGCGAGCGTCGCGGGGGCGACGCGTGCCGCAGGCGTGCCCGAGGGCAGCCCGTATCGGCTGCGCGCCAAGGACGAAACGTTCAGCGCGGACTGGGACAAGGCGCTTGACGACGCATACGGCCGGCTCGAACTGATGCTTCTTCGCCGTGCGACGCTCGGCGAAGCGTGCGACGGGGACGAAACGCCGGCAATTTCGACGACGTTCGCACTCGCGCTGTTGCGTCACCATCATACGCGCGCCAGGCGCGGCGCCCCGGACGTGCCGCGTGCGATGCGTGGTGCTTCGTTGCGTGACAAGCTCGAGGCCAGGCTGCACGAACTGAACCGAGGTGACGACATTGGCTGAGCGCCGGTCGCTCGTCGAACGCATCAGCAGTTTGCCCGACGCCAGCCGCGGATGCCTGGTGGCCGGGCTGAGCGAAGCCGAGATCATCGGGTTCTGGGGCAGCTGGGCGATCTGGGCAAAGCCTGCACAGCTGCCGCCGGCCTGGCACTGGTCGGTCTGGCTGCTGATGGCCGGGCGCGGGTTCGGCAAGACACGCGCAGGTGCCGAATGGGTTCATCATATGGCCCAGGCTCCGGGCGCGAGAATTGCGCTGGTTGGTGCAAGCGAGGATGAAGTACGGCGCGTGATGATCGAGGGATCTTCGGGACTGCTGGCCTGCGCGCAGATCGACGCGACCCCGACATGGGAGCCGTCGCGCGGGGTGCTGACTTGGCCCAATGGGGCGCGAGCGTTTGTGTATTCGGCCGCGAATCCTGAAAGTCTACGGGGACCCGAGCACGACTTTGCTTGGTGCGACGAGCTGGCAAAATGGATCAAGGACGAACCGACCTGGAATAATCTTCGTATGGGGATGCGGCGTGGTCGACGGCCGCAGATTCTTGTGACCACGACGCCACGCAGCCGCGCGCTCCTGCGCCGACTCGCCATGTCAGCAACGACAGCACTGACGCGCGGTCGGACTTGCGACAATGCGCACACTTCGCCTGCGTATAAATCGGCGATGCGCGACGAATATGAAGGGACGCACTGGGGGCGACAGGAGCTCGACGGCGAGCTTATCGACGAGGTCGCAGGCGCATTGTGGACGCGCGCCGACATCGAAGCGTGCCGGGCGGAAGCGGCCAGCGTCGGTGACGAGGCGGTGCGCTGGCGCCGCGTCGTCGTCGGAGTCGATCCGCCTGCGAGCGCGACGGGCGATGCGTGCGGGATCGTGTGCGTCGCCCTTGACCGTGATGACGTCGGCTATGTGATTGAGGATGCGAGCGTCGCCGGATTGTCGCCCGAGGGATGGGCGGGCGTCGTCGCCGACGTATCGGCGCGGCGCGGTGCGGACCAGGTCGTCGCCGAAGCGAACAATGGCGGCGACATGGTGGCGAGCGTACTGCGCGCGGCGGATAGCGGCTTGCCGGTGAAGCTGGTGCACGCCTCACGCGGGAAATGCGCTCGTGCCGAGCCGGTGCTGGCGTTATACAAGCGCGGGCGTGTTCGCCATGCGGGCGCGTTTCCCGACCTCGAGGACGAATTATGCGGGATGCTGACCGGCGGCGGGTACGAGGGGCCGCGCCGATCACCCGACCGCGCGGACGCGCTGGTCTGGGCGATGACCGAACTGATGCTGGGGAGGCGGACGGCGCAGCCGAGTTGCAGAGTGGTCTGAAGGGGACCGCGCTGTTTACGATTTCGAGGACTTTGTCGATCGGTGACAAGCCGACCGGATGCCGAAACGGAAATATTGGTTCAACTCTGGTTCTGAGCGTCAAGCGCTCGTAATTTAGGATAAATAGATGAAATTTCTCGGCAGGAAATCTGCCGGGCGCGGAGTTATGCGTCCGGCCCTTTCGCGCGGTTGGTCGACCTGGGCATGGGGCGAGATCCCGCGATCGTATGAAGATCGCGTGCGCGATGGCTATATGAACAACCCTGTCGCGCAGAGGGCGGTGCGGATGGTCGCCGAGGGCGTAGGATCCGCGCCGATCGTCGCATCGGCAGCCGGGGTGATCCCGCTGCTCCAGACCCGGACGGCGGGTCAGGGGCCGATCGAGACGGTGGCGATGCATCTCCTGCTTCACGGCAACGCTTATGTTCAGGTGCTGGGCAACCGGGCGGGCGAACCGATCGAGCTGTTTGCGCTGCGCCCCGAACGTGTGACCATCGAAGCCGATGCGCGCGGCTGGCCGGTCGCCTTTGCGTACAAGGCCGGCGAGACCACGCTGCGCATCGCCGCCGAGGACGCTTCCGGGCGGCCGGCGGTGGTCCATATCAAGGCGGCGAACCCGCTTGACGATCATTATGGTCTCGGGTGCCTGGGTGCCGCCGCGGGCGCGGTCGCCATCCACAATGCGGCGACCAAGTGGAACAAGGCGTTGCTCGACAATGCAGCGCGGCCATCGGGCGCGATGGTCTATGAGCCGGGCGAAGCCGGGGCCGCGCTTTCGGCCGAGCAATTCGAACGGCTGCGAACCGAATTGGATACGAGCTTTGCCGGGGCGGGGAACGCGGGACGCCCGATGCTGCTCGAGGGCGGGCTGAAGTGGCAGGCGATGAGCCTGACGCCGGCGGACATGGACTTCGTTGGGTTGAAGGCGGCGTCGGCGCGCGAGATTGCGCTCGCGTTCGGCGTGCCGCCGATGCTTCTGGGCCTGCCCGGGGACGCAGGCTACGCGAATTATCGCGAGGCGAACAAGGCGCTGTGGCGTCTCGCTATCCTGCCGGTGGCGGCGACCGTTCTTGGCGGAATCGCGGACGGTCTGAAAGGCTGGTTTCCCGAGCTTTCGCTGACCGTCGACCTCGATCAGGTGGCGGCGCTGAGCGAAGAACGCGAGCGGTTGTGGGGGCAGGTGACCGCTGCTGACTTCCTCACCCGCGACGAAAAGCGCGCGATGCTGGGGTTCGACAACGCGATCGCGCCCATCGTTTCCCCGCAGAACGAGGGCTAGGGCATGACCGATGCATTGATCGTGGCGCAATTGGCGCAGGCGGACGGGCATGACCTGGTGACGTTGCGAGCGCTCGTCGAAGAGGCGTCGGAGATGGGCGCGCGGCGTG
This sequence comes from Sphingomonas sp., assembly GCA_965249015.1. Classification (GTDB taxonomy): domain Bacteria; phylum Pseudomonadota; class Alphaproteobacteria; order Sphingomonadales; family Sphingomonadaceae; genus Sphingomonas_O. Next base: position 1,506,901 of record CBDFLB010000003.1, read on the forward strand.
CACTCGCGCGACTGGGGTTGAACGATGAGGATGCGCGCGACGACGTCATCGAGTTGCGACAATTGCTCAAAGCCTGGCGCGACGCGAAGACTTCGGCGCGCAACGCAGTGATCGGGTGGGTGATACGCGTCGGGCTGGCGCTGTTGCTGATCGGCGTGGCGATGAAGCTTGGGCTGTACTCGCTGGTGAGCGGGTGATGCGCTTTGCGGGCTATGCAGCGGTCTTCGATCGCGTCGACCGCGGCGGCGACGTCGTGCGCAAAGGTGCGTTCGCGGGCGAAACCGCAAAGCGAGTGCCGCTGCTGTGGCAGCACGACAGGACGCGACCGATCGGCGCGATCGAGATGCTGGCCGAAGACGCCAGAGGGCTGCGCGTCATCGGATCGGTGCGCGATCCGGCGCTCGTCACCAAGGGGTCGGGACTATCCTTCGGGTATCGCATCAAAGCGAGCGACAATAGAACGTATCGTGAACTGATCGCGCTCGAACTGGTCGAGGTGAGCGTCGTCAAAATACCGATGCAGCCGCTGGCGCGGGTGCATGCGGTGGAAATTCAACAGGAGAAAACGAATGGATTATGAAGTGAAAGCCGACGCGCTCGAAGAGAGCTTCGACGCGGTCGAGATCAAGCCCGAGCGCCCTGTGCTGGTGGCCGAAGCGCCGGCCTATCTGACGGCGTTCGACGGATTCGTTCGCCGCGGCGAGACGAGCGGGGTCAAAAGCTTTTCGGGCGCGACCAATACCGACGGCGGCTTTGCTGTTCCGCGTGAGATCGACAGCGTGATCGATGCGACGCTGAAGACGATCTCTCCGATCCGGCGCATCGCCAATGTGGTTCGTGTCGGCACTGCAGGATATCGCAAGCTCGTTACCCAGAACGGTGTTGCGAGCGGATGGGCGACCGAAGTCGCGGCGCGCCCCGAGACGGGAACGCCGACCTTCAACGAGATCGTTCCGCCGATGGGCGACCTGTATGCGAATCCCGCGGCGAGCCAGTTCATGCTCGACGATGCCGCGTTCGACGTCGAGGCCTGGCTGTCGAATGAAATCGCGACCGAATTCGCCCGTGCCGAGGGCGCGGCGTTCGTCGGCGGGTCGGGAACGGCGCGGCCCAAGGGCTTTCTGACGTTTCCGATCGCGGTGACGAGCGACCAGACACGCGCGTTCGGAACGCTTCAGTATGTGCCGTCGGGTGCGGCGGGCGCGTTTGCCGCGTCGAACCCGCAGGACAAGCTGGTCGACCTCGTCCAGTCGCTGCGTGCGCCCTATCGGCAGGGTGCAAGCTGGGTGATGAATTCGAAGACGCTCGCAACGCTGCGCAAGTTCAAGACAACCGACGGCGCCTTTCTGTGGCAGCCGTCGCTGATCGTGGGCAACGCCGATACTTTGCTCGGCTATCCGGTGATCGAGGCTGAGGACATGCCCGACATCGCGACCGACAGCCTGTCGGTGGCGTTCGGCAATTTCAAGGCGGGCTATGTCATCACCGAGCGGGCGGAGACGCAAATCCTGCGCGATCCCTACACCAACAAGCCGTTCGTGTACTTTTACGCGACCAAGCGGGTTGGCGGAACGGTGTCGAACAGCGAGGCGATCAAGGTGATGAAGTTCAACGTGAGCTGAGCCGCGGCCCGCCCGTTTTCGTTCGTGCGAGGCATCCCTCTCCCCGGCGGGGAGAGGGTCAGGAGGCAGTATGACAACCTATACATTCCAGCGCGGCGAGACGATCGCGGTCGCGCTCGACGCGGTTCAGGGTGATCCGTTGTCGGTGACGTCGGTCACGGCGGCGCTGAAGCCGGTCGCCGCCGGACGCACGCTCGTCGATCCGGGCGCAGCGGTGGCGGCAGTGTTTACCGTCGCCAACCGGGCGGCGGCGGTAGGGATTCCTGCGGGTTGGACGCTAAGCTTGCCGGCCGCGATCTCTGCAGCGCTTGTGGCAGGGACCTATCTGGCCGATGCCAAGCTGATCGTTGCTGGCGGCGTGACCATTACTGAGCCGGTTGCGATCCGCCTTATCGACGCGGTGACGACGTGACCGCACTGGTGCTGCGCTGGCGGCAGCCCGCCGCGCCGGTCGTAACGCAATGGCGCGGCGTCGATGCGCCAATGATGGCGGCGCTGGCGCGTCGTCCCGAAGCGCCGGTCGCAGGGGTGGTCGGCCCGCCGGGGCTTCCCGGAGCAATCGGGGCGGCGGGGCCACAAGGCGTGCCGGGTGCGGTGGGGCCGGCGGGTGCGACAGGCCCGGCGGGGGCCGCCGGACCGCAGGGACCAGTCGGTTCGACGGGCGCGACCGGGGCACCGGGTGCGCAGGGTCCGGCAGGTGCGACGGGCGCTGCAGGACCGGCGGGCGCAGCCGGGGCGACGGGTGCGCAGGGCCCGGTTGGTGCGACCGGCGCAGCCGGACCAGCGGGCGCGACCGGGCTTCAGGGCCCTGCGGGTCCGATCGGCGCAACGGGGCCGGCCGGTCCGCAAGGCGCAATCGGTCCGCAAGGCGCAATCGGTCCGCAAGGTGCGATCGGTCCAACGGGTGCGGCGGGACCGCAGGGGCCTGCGGGATCGGGCGGTGCGATCAATTCGGTCGAAGTGGACCTGGGTGCCACGGCCGCGCGATCTGGCAAATTTGCCATCGGCGGCCTGTCGGGCCTGACGACCGGGAGCCGGGTCCGCATCGAGCAAGCTGTCGGCCCCTACACGGGCAAGGGCACGATGGTCGACGAATATGAGATGGATGCCGTGAGCGCATCGGGGTCGGTCGTGTCGGCAACCGACATCGCGGCGATCTGGACAAGCAGCGGTGCGGTGCGCGGCACGTTCAAGTTCCTTTACGACATCGCCGCCGCGGCTCCGACGACCACGATCGGCGACGCGCGGATCGTGATGACGGGCGACAGCATTGCGGTCGGCGGCGGCGGCGGCGGCGGGGTGGGCGCGATCGGCCTGATGAGCTTTCCAGCGACCGTGGCGATCAGCAACCTCGGCACCGGATCGTCGACTCTCGCGCAGCATTTTGACAATGCCGTTGCGGGCAATGTGTCGGCGCTTTATCTGGCCGACCGTCCCTGTGTCGCGGTGATCCAGGGCGGGACCAACGATATCGGCACCAACAGCACGGCAGGAGCGACGCTTTACAATAATTATGCCGCGCCGCTGATCTCGATCCTGAGAGCACAAGGGTTTCGCGTGCTCATCGCGACTCTCCTGCCGCGGTCGGATGTCTTCATCGATGCCGCCGAGCAAGCGCAGCGCACCGACTATAACGCGCGGGTCGTGGCGAATGGCGGTGGTGCCGACGCCGTGCTGGATCTTGCAGGAAACGCGTATTTCGGCGCCGGTTCGACGACCGACCCGGCAAAGTTTACCGATCAGTTGCACCCGACGGCGGCGGCGCAGGCGTTCATGGCTACGCTGTATCAGTCTGCGATCGATCCGCTGATCCGCGGGATGGCTCCGCGCGCGGTGACGGCGACCGAACCGCTGGTGCTGTTCAGCGCGACGTTCGCGGCGGGCAAGTTCGGGCAGGGGCTGGCGGCAGGCGGATATGGTTTCGTGCCGGTGTCGGTGTGGCCTGTGGTGCCGCCGGCAACCTTCACTGTCGAGGCCTGGCTAAAGACGAGTGCGGCCACATTCGGGGTCGCGATCGGACAAGTCGTCGGCGCGGGCGGCAACGCACCGTTCAGCTGGTATTTCGGGGTTTTGTCCGATGGCAAAGCGGTGGCTTCGACCGAGAACTCGAGCGCGGGCAACATCATCACATCGGTCGTCGTCAACGACGGAGTCCCGCATCACTTCCGGTTTGTCGTCAAGCCGACCGGTGGCGATATCTATGTCGACGGCGTGCTGCGGGGATCGTCGACTGCCTCGATCACGGTACCGACGCGTGGTTTGTCGATCCAGCGGCTCGACAACATGGGGTTCAATTTTGACGGGGTCACGGACAGCGTCGCGCTGTTTAGCGGCGACCGGAGCGCTTTGCCGGTGCCGAGTGCGCCTTATGCGGCCGGCATGGCTGGATTGCTGGGATATTTCCCGATCGACGGGCACGGCATCGGCTGGCGTTAAGTCTTACCAGCCCGACATGCCGCCATGGTCGTCATCGGCGTGGATATCGAGCGCGAACAAGGCGTGGACGCTGCGGCGTAGCAAGTCGATCAGTGAACGCATCTATTCTCCGATCGGAATAATGTAGCCGACCGGGCGGCGGATAATCCGAAGAAATGATCCAAAACGGTGAAGCCGAATGCGGCCGGGTCCGCATGCAGATGAAAGGAAGATCATGGCGATAATTCAAAGCGGCGGGGCGGCGGGGACTTCCCTGCTAATCGATGCCGTATTCGGTGCGGCGCGCGTGACAGTGCGCCCGACCGACGTGCTCGGGTGGAATTCGATCGGTGTCGCAACGGGCGCTGTCACCGCGCTTGCGGCGGGCGCGCCGGTATTCAGTTTTCGCAATCTGGCGACCAATCCGATCATCGTCCGGCGTATCGGCGTCGGCTTCGTCACCACGACCGCGTTCACAGCGGCGCAGATCATAAGCCTTGGCCTGGTCGCCGCGCGAAGCTTCACGGCGTCGGACAGCGGCGGCACCGCAATCGCGCTGACCGGCAGCAACGCCAAGCACCGCACAGCGCTTGCAACGCCGACCTCGCTCGACTGCCGGATCGCGACGACGGCCGCGCTGACGGCGGGGACGCGCACGCTCGACGTCAACAACTTGGCACTCGTAATCGGGTGGGCGGCGGCGGCAGGCACGACGATCGCGCCGGGCCTGAACAACCTGCTGAGCCACGATACCGGCGATTATCCGCTGATCCTTGCGCAAAACGAAGGATTTGTCGTCGCGAGTCAGACAGCGATGGGTGCCGGGGGCGTCGGCGTGGCCGCGATCGCGATGGAATTTGCCGAAGCGAGTGCATTCTGATGGGTGTGCTAACACGTGCGGCCGTGATCATCGATGCCTTCGCGCTCGACGAAATCAAGACCTACCTCCGGATCGACGGCGACAGCGAGGACAGTGCACTGGCCGCACTGGCGGCGACGGCGATCGAGCAGTGCGAAGCTTATGTCGGTGTCGCCGTGCTGGAGCGGACTATGACCGAAATGCTGGTGCCCGTTGCGCAATGGCAAAGCCTTTCGCCGGTACCGGTCCGGTCGATCGTGAGCGTGGCCGCGGTTGCGATCGGCGGGGCGACGGCGGCGGTACCCGCCGGGTCATATGAGATCGACATCGATACCGAGGGCCGCGGCCGCGTCCGTTTTCTAGCGCCCGTCGTGGAAAAGAAGGTGATCGTGACGTTCGAGGCCGGGTTGGCAACGAACTGGTCGGGACTGGCCGAAAGCCTGCGTCACGGGGTCGTCAGGCTGGTCGCGCATTACCATGCGTTTCGCGATCGGGCCGACGAACTCGGACCGCCGGCAGCCGTCGCGGCTCTGTGGCGCGGCAGTCGACGGGTGCGATTGTCATGAGCGCCGATGCAATCGTGCGCGACGCGTTGATCGCGGCTTTAGCGGGCGACGGAGCGCTTGGCGGCGTGGCGGGCCTCGGGACCGAGCCGACGGCAGGGTCCCTGCCGCAGGTCGATGTCGCCTGGCCGCTGGGTAGCGACTGGAGCACCAAGAGCGAGAGCGGACGCGAGCTGCGCACCATCGTGACGCTGCGTGTCGCGAAAGGGCAACGCGATCGCCTGCCCGACATGATTGCCGCGACCGAGACGGCGGGCACATCCCTGCGCGGAATCATCGCCGGATGGTCGGTTGCGAGCGCGGTGCTGCTGCGAACGCAGATCGGCGTGGCGCGCGACGGATCGCGCGAGGCGCGGGTCGAGCATCGGATACGAGTTTTGGCGGTTTAGGAGAAGATCATGCCAGCGGAAAAGGGAAGCGCGTTCCTGCTCAAGATTGGAAATGGAGCGACCACCGTCGTATATTCGACGGTTGCCGGAATGCGAACGACGCAGCTTAGCATCAATGGTGAAGCCGTTGTCATAACGAACAAGGGATCCGGCGGCTGGCGCGAGCTGTTGTCGGGCGCGGGTGTCCGGTCGGTAAGCGTGTCCGGTGCCGGTGTCTTCACCGGATCGGCGGCGGAAACGAGGTTGAAGACGAACGCGCTTGCGGGCGTAATCGACGATTGCGAACTGTCGTTCGAAAGCGGCGAGCGGATGCAGGGCAAGTTCCTCGTGTCGCGTCTGGACTATGCCGGCGACTTCAATGGCGAGCGATCCTACACCTTGAGCCTCGAGAGTTCGGGGCCGGTCGTGACGCTGTGAACAGCGCACGCGGAGAGGCATCGCTGTGCGTCGGCGGTGCCGAGCTCGTGCTGCGACCCAGCTTTGCGGCGCTGGTCGCGGCCGAGAACGAACTGGGATCGTTGTTCGCGCTTGTCGAGCGGGCAGCGCAAGGCGGTTTGATGATCGGCGAGATCGTCGCGCTGTTCTGGCATTGCCTGGCCGAACGGCCCGAAAGCGTGTCGCGCGAGGCGCTGGGCGACGCCATCGTCGAAGTTGGTCTTTCCGGCGTCACGCCGGCGCTGAAAACCCTGCTGCGGCAAATCCTGTCGGGCGCATGACGTTCGCCGCGGCCGCCCGCCGCCTCGCGGGCCATGCAGGGGCGGTGTTGCACTGGTCCCCCGAGACCTTCTGGGCAGCGACCCCCGACGAACTGGCGGCGATTTTCGAGGCCTTGGCAGGCGACCGCACAGCACCGTCCGGGCCTGATGATGTCGTGCGGCTGATGGAGATATTTCCCGATGGATGAGTTTGTAAACGTGCGGCCCGACGTATCGGGATTCGTGCGCGATGTCGCAGAAATGCGGGCGGCGCTTGAAACCGGTCTGGGGACCGGTGCAGATCGAGCGGGTCGCCTGATCGAAACCGGCCTTGCGCGCGCCATCCGGAGCGGCAAATTCGGGTTCGACGACTTGCGCTCGACCGCGCTCTCGACTCTGAACGAGATCGCAGCTGCAACGGTGCGATCGGGCCTGTCGGCGCTTGTCGGCGGGTCGTCGGGCGGCCTTGTTTCGCTAGGGTCGGCCGTGATCGGCGCTTTGGCCGGCTTACCCGGACGCGCGACGGGTGGTCCGGTTTCACCGGGGCGGGCCTATATGGTCGGCGAGCGCGGGCCGGAATTATTTGTTCCGACATCGAGCGGGGTGGTTTCGGCCGGCAGTGTCGGCAGCCGTGACGTTCGCGTGTCGATAACGATCAACGCATCTGCAGCGGCAACGCCCGATGTGCTGGCGCGGTCGGGACGGCAGGTGGCACGCGCCGTCCGCGCAGCCTTGAGCGAGGAATAACGACATGGGCTGGTGGCTGGCGACGCGTGACAACGCACGCGTATCGACGTGGGTCAAGCGGTTCGACCCGATATATTGGACAGTCGACTTCCCGCGCCCGATGGTCGCTTCGGTCGTGTCGACCGGGCCGCATTCGCTCCGCGTCGATGCGGCATTCTATCGCAGGAACGACCTTGCGGGCCTGATCTGGTGGGCGGAAGACAAGATCGATCATCCGCTCTTGGCATATGAGACATCGCGCGACTTCCGTGAGTGCGTCCTGAAGTTCCGCTGGCGATCGTCGGCGGTCAAGGCTTTGGATGAGATCAACGGTCCGACGCTCACCATCGAGGGTCGCGACTCGCTGGGAGCACCGAAAAGCTGGTATGTCCGGCTTTGGAATTACGCAGTCGGGTCGCCCACCGATGCCGTAGTCACAATCGATTTCGCTTCGGTAGAAGGCGGGTTCGCCTTGCCGGGAGAGGCCGTGCAGGTCTTCGCCGGCGATATCGACCGGATGTTCGTCTCTATAATTCCAGAAGCGTATGACGGCAGCGCTGGAGCGCTCCCCCTTCCGGTGGACGCCTGGGTCGAAGTCAGCGACATCGCTTGCGAGGGCGCGGGATCGGTCCTGGCGATCGGCGACGTGCAGGTCCCGCCGCACCGACTGTCCATCGCGACCGGGTATGACGACGCGTACAACGTTACACCGGCGCGATTGCTGCGCAACATTGGTCGGTTGGGCTACGTCGGGTCGATCAACCATTATGTCGGCATGAGCCATTATTACCGGATCGCCAACGACGGTAAAGCGACATCGATCGGTGGTCCGCTGAATGTTGCCGCGACCGCATGGTTCCAGAGTTTTGCAAGTGCCAGCAAGGCGTCAGGCTTCGACCTGATCGTATCGCTGTCGTACGAGTTGTTCGATGAAGTTTGCCCGGTCGCCTGGAAGCAGCGCGCGTCAAACGGCGATCCGGCGCAGACGGGATATGTGCCGCCGTCCACTTTGCTTTCGCCGGCACATGCCGGAGCGATGGCGTATCTTCAAGCGGTCGCACGGACATTCGTGGCGATTTCGGTTGCCGCAGGTCATGCGCCGCGCTTCCAAGCAGGCGAACCCTGGTGGTGGGTCATGCCCGATAACCGAATATGCCTGTACGACGATGCGGCCAAGGCGGCGTTTGGGGGCAACCCCGTCTCGATCGACGATGTCCGCGGTGCGCTGACGACGGCACAACGCACTTTGCTCGACCAAGCCGGTTCGTTGCTGGCGGGATCGACCGCGGCGCTGTGCGCTGCAGTGCGGACAGATTTTCCGACCTGCCAACGACTGCTGCTGCCTTACCTTCCGGGTGCATTGGCCGAAGATTCTCCCGAGGTGCGACGCGCGAACCTGCCGCTCGGCTGGGCGGCGCCCGCGTTCGAAATCTTGCAGCTCGAGGATTACGAGTGGGTGACTGCGGGCAATGATGGTGCTTCGGTGCGCGCGATCGCGTCGGCGACGGCTAGGCTCGGGTATCCAAATGCTGCGCAGCATTATCTGAGCGGCTTCGTGCGTTCGACGACCGACAGAGCGCAGTGGGGGTTGATCGATACCGCTGCAAGGCGAGCGCGAGATCGTGGCGTTGCGGCAACATTCATATGGGCCTTGCCGCAGGTTCTTCGCGACGGGTTCGTGCATTTTGACCTTGGGGAGAAGCCTGTGGAAGCGTTCGACGATCTGAGTTTTCCGCTGACGACCGGCCGCGAGGCCGTCGTTTCGCCCGGGTTTTCGACAGCGGTCGTTACGACGGCGTCCGGACATGAACAGCGCAATGCCGACTGGGCGTCGGCGCGCATGCGGTACGATGTCGGGCCAGGGGTGCGCAGTGAAGCCGATATCGCCACGCTGATCGCGTTTTTCCGGGCGAGGCGCGGAGCGGCAAAAGCGTTTCGCTTTCGCGATCCGACCGACTTTTCGAGCAATGGCATGACAGGTACGCCGGGCGCGCTGGATCAATTGCTGGGCGTCGGCGACAGCGTCCGGACGGGGTATGACCTGGTCAAGATGTACGGCGCCGGTGCAGATGCCGAAGTGCGGCCGGTGACCCGGCCGGTCGCGGGAAGCGTCCTGGTGTCTGTCGGCGGGGTGGCGCTTGCAACGGGCTGGACACTGGCTGGGGGGCGGGTGGTGTTCGCGAACGCGCCGATTGTCGGCGCTGACGTGCGCGCCGGATTTCTCTTCGACGTTCCGGTACGATTTGCCGAGGACATGCTCGACGTCGGTGTCGGCACCTGGCGCGCTGGCGACGTCGTCAGTGTTCCTCTTATCGAAGTCCGCGAGCCATGACCGACTGGTTCGCTCAGCCGCTGACGACGCTGGCGTTCGCCTGGCGTGTAGAGCGGCGAGACGGGGTCACGCTCGGGTTCACTTCGCATGATCGCGATCTGATCATTGGCGGACTGGCGCACCGCGCCGCGCCAGGGATGTTGCCATCGGCGATCGAACGGTCGGATGGGCTTAATGTCGACGATGTCCAGCTGTCGGCGGCGCTGACGTCGGATGCGTTTACCGACGCCGACCTGATCGCAGGGCGGTGGGATGGCACGGCGTTGCGCCTGTCGGCCGTCGATTGGACGGCACCGGATGTTGCGCCCGTGACGTTGCTCACCGGGGAGTTCGGCGAAGTCGAAATCAAGGATGACGGCTTTGCGGTAGGACTGCGTGGACCGACCGCGGTGCTCGATGCGGCGGTGGTCGAGGAGACGTCGCCCGAGTGTCGGGCACAGCTGGGCGACCGGCGGTGCCGCGTCGACCTGAGCGGAAGACGGAGGACGTTGCTGGTCATTTCGGTTGTCGAAAACGTCGTGACGACCTCAGAAGCATTGGCAAGTGGTGATTTTGCTTATGGAGGGCTGCGCTGGCTTGATGGCGACAACGCCGGACTAGAGAGCAGGGTCGTCGCCAACGCCGGCGCGACGGTGACCTTGCGCGACGTACCGGCATTTGCGGTTGTCGCTGGAACTCGCATCGAGCTGACGCATGGGTGCGACAAGCGCTTTGCGACGTGTATCGGGCGATTTGCCAATGCGGTGAATTTTCGTGGTGAACCGCATTTGCCGGGCAACGATCTGCTGACACGCTATGGCGATTGATCCTCGGTGTCTGGTCGGAGCGCCGTTTCGACTTCACGGGCGCGATCCGATAACCGGGCTCGATTGCGTTGGCGTCGCAGCGCTGGTGTTCGGGGTGGATGAGGTTCCGCGCGGGTATTCGGTGCGAACAGCGGACGGCGCGGGTGTTGCGGCACTTGTCGATGCGGCGGGGCTGAGCCGCAAAGCCCGCCCGCCCGCCGCCGGCAATCTCGTGCTCGTGCAGGCGGGACCGGCGCAATGCCATCTGGTCGTCATGACAGCGCACGGGTTCGTTCACGCCGACGCGGCAATCGGACGCGTCGTGGAAACGCCGGGGGCACTCCCCTGGCCAATCCTGGCAATCTGGGAAGGATAGACAATGGCGACAGTGGTGTTGTCGGCGGCGGGGGCGATCGTCGGCGGTCCAATCGGTGCCGCCGTGGGCGCTGTGATCGGCCAGCAAGTCGACAATGTGATCTTTGCACCGCCGCGTCGGCAGGGGCCGAGGCTGGGTGATCTGGCGGTGCAGACATCGAGTTACGGATCGATGATCCCTAAACTATTCGGCACGGTGCGCGTGTCGGGAACCGTGATCTGGGCGACCGATCTTAAAGAAAGCCGGACGACGCGGTCGAACGGCAAGGGTCGCGGATCGACCGAAGTGTACAGCTACAGCGCCTCGTTTGCGGTGGCGCTGTCGGGCCGGCCCATTGCCGACATCAGGCGCATTTGGGCCGACGGTAAATTGCTGCGCGGATTGGCGGGGGATTTTAAATCGGAAACGGGCTTCCGGTTCTACCCGGGCGACGAAAGGCAGGCACTCGATCCGCTGATTGCGGCAAACGAGGGGATCGCAGCGACCCCGGCTTATCGCGGGATTGCTTATGCGGTGTTCGAGGACATGCAGCTGGCAAGCTTTGGCAACCGTATACCGTCGATCAGTTTCGAGGTGATTGCCGATGCGGGCGGCACGTCGGCGGGGGCTGTGCTTTCGGGACTCGGCGCGATCGTGAGCGATAGCGGGCCTGCGCTTACCGGGCTGGCTGCGACAGGCGACAGCGTGCGCGGGGTGGCCGAAACGCTGGCACAGGCGATGCCGTTTTCGACCGTGGTGGCGGGGGGCGAGCTGAAAGCGCGCTTTGGGGCCGGGCCGCTGCGTGCGGTTTCGAGCAATGATCGTGGCGCATCGGCGAGCAGGAAGGCCGTGGCATTGTCGACCGACCGGCTTGCCGCCGCGGTCATTCCCGAAATCGTGACGATCGCGTACAACGATGTCGCGCGTGACTATCTGACAGGGGCGCAACGCGCCAAGCGCGACGGCACGGCGCGGCGCGAGGCGCGGGTGGAACTTGCTGCCGCGCTCGAGGCAGGTCCGGCGAAGGCGATCGCCGAGGCCCGGCTGGCGCGGATGTGGGCCGAACGCTCCAGGGCTACGGTGACATTACCGTGGCGCGCGTTGATCGTCGGGCCGGGGGACTGGGTGACAGTACCAGGCCTGTCGGGCATATGGCGCGTGGCGCGCGTTACGTTCGAAACCATGGTCGTGCGGCTCGATCTTGTTTTAATCGCGCCTGCAAGCCTGGTGGTGGCGGTTGCCGATCCGGGGCGTAATCGGGGCCAGGTTGACTTGCCGCATGGGCCGACGACGTTGCAAGTGATCGACTTGCCGCAGCTTGAAGACGTCCCGGAAACAGCGGCCTTCGTAGCGGTGGCGGCGAATGGCACGAGCGGCGGATGGCGGCGGGCCTATCTGATGACGAGCAGCGACGGCGGTGCCACTTATACCGACGCGGGCATAACGGCGCTACCTGCGGTCATCGGGCGGACCGTCACGGCGCTGCCTCTCGGCAACGTCGGCCTGATTGATCGGGTAAATATGGTCGAGGTGCAGCTCGTGCACCCAGGGCTGACGCTGCGGGATGCCGATGGCGATGCCCTGCTCGGCGGGGCGAACCTGGCGACGATCGGCGACGAAGCGGTCCAGTTCGGTCGGGCAACGCCGCTTGGCAGTGGGCGCTGGCGCTTAACAGAATTATGGAGAGGACGCCGCGGGACCGAATGGGCGGTTGCCGAGCATGCGATCGACACGCGCTTTTTGTTGGTCGAGCCGATTGCGTTGGCCCGTCTGAACGGTGCCGCGGTCGTTGCGAATGCGAAAGTGATGGCGGTGGGCGTCGGCGATGTCACGGGTGTCGTGGCCGATGGCCCGGCCGAGATCGGGGCGGCGGTCCGTCCCTTGTCACCGGTTGCGATGTCGATTGCGGACTCGGGCGGGAATGTGACGATCGGCTGGACGCGGCGATCGCGCGACGGCTGGCGCTGGCGCGACGCGGTCGACGTGCCGCTGAGCGAAGAGACCGAGCGCTATCGCGTCACCAAGGTTGCGAACGGGCGACCCGACCTTGTTAGCGAAGTGAGCGCGCCGAGCTGGATCTACGCCGCGGCGGAACGGGCCGCCGACCTGGCGGCGGGAGCGGTCGTCGCAAACATCTCAGTCGTGCAAGTCGGGGCGTTTGGAGTCTCGCGCGCAACATCGACGATCGTTCCGATAAGTTGAGGAGAAGACCATGGCTTTGCAAACCGACCGCCTGAAACTGCCGCTGCTCGCGGCGGCGCAGGCGCAAAAGGAAGTGACGCATAACGAAGCGCTCGCGCTCGCCGACATCGCGGTGCAGACAGTCGTGCAGTCAGTCGCGCCGGCCAGCGTGCCAGCGACGCCGGTGATCGGCCAGTGCTGGATTGTCGGTGCATCACCGACGGGTGCATGGGCGGGCCACGCCGGAGCGATTGCCGCGTGGACGAGCGGTGGCTGGCGATTTGTCGCGCCGTTCGAAGGGATGCAGGCCTGGAGCATCGCCGACGGGACGACTGTGCGGCGAACGACGGCGGCCTGGCTCGTCGGCGATCTGACCGCCGCGACCCTGTCGGTGGCGGGAAACCAAGTTGTCGGAACGCGGCGGCCGCGTGTTCTAGCGCCAACGGGCGGATCGACGATCGACTCCCAAGCCCGTACGACGCTTGCGGCGTTGATTGCCGGGCTCGAAGCGCACGGATTGTTTTCGCCGACGTGACGCGTCATGCAACCTTTCGAAGATTAGCGGGTTGGGCCAGCAACTTCCATTGCAGGGGGCCGCGCGTGTGCGACATTTGTGCAACAGTTTTGCCCAATTGTCTGCTTGCGTGGAAACAATGCTTTGGGTAGTGGGTTCAAGCTGTCCTGAGTGACAATCCAGAAAGGGGACTATTATGCGGAAAATGGCTATCGCAGTCGCGCTTGCCTCCACCGCCATGGCAACGCCCGCGCTTGCGCGAGATGATGCCTGGTATATCGGTGTCGAAGGCGGAGCGATGATCGTCGAGGACATCAAGCTCGATATTGGCGGTTTGTCCAACGCGGGTTCGGTCGATCACCGTGCGGGCTACGACGTCGACGGGATCATCGGGTATGATTTCGGCGCGTTTCGGCTCGAGGCGGAGGTCGGTTATCGTGAAGCCGACGTCAATGGGTTTACCAGCACCACGACCACGCGTCGCGGCACCGGGCAACCGAACGCTGCTGCCGGTCAGTTCCGGGGTGCAGCGGGCACCACGTCGGCGCTGAGCTTCATGCTCAACGGCTTGCTCGATTTCGGCGATGACGACAGTTTGAACGGCTTCGTTGGCGGCGGTGCGGGTGTCGCCCGCGTCAAGCATAGCAGGTACTCGATCAATCCGGCTGGCAATTTTCTCGACGATTCGGATACTGGCTTTGCGTATCAGGCGGTTGCGGGCGTGCGCGCTCCTTTGACTGATCATGTCGACGTTGGCTTGAAGTATCGTTTCTTCAACGTCGACGGCGTCGATACGATCGATTTGCTGGGCCGTTCAACCCGTGGACGTTTCCGTTCGCACAGTATCTTGGGCAGCTTCATCTATAATTTCGGCGAGCCCGCGGCACCCCCGCCGCCGCCGCCTCCGCCGCCGCCACCTGAGGCGGCTCCGCCACCGCCGCCTGTTGCTGCGGTTTGCACGCCTGGACCGTATATCGTGTTCTTCGAATGGGATAAGTCGGACATCACTCCGGAGGCAGGCTCGATCCTCGACAATGCCGTGACGGCATATGGCGATTGCGGTCAGGCGCAGGTCATGCTTGCGGGGCATGCCGACAAGTCGGGTACGCCCAAGTACAATCTGGCATTGTCGCAGCGTCGTAACGACTCGGTCCAGGCATATCTGACAAGCAAGGGTATTCCCGGCGGCGTCATCACGACGAAGGCTTTCGGTGAAGGCGCGCCTCGTGTCGAAACCGCCGATGGCGTTCGCGAGCTTCAGAACCGTCGGGTGGAAATCACCTACGGTCCGGGTTCGGGAATGTAATTGACCTATCGGGTTTGAAAGTTAGAGGGTCGGTCGAAAGATCGGCCCTTTTCTTTTGTGCGCCTCTTGAGGCTATCGCGGCTTCGTCGCACACTCCGCTCCCAAAAGAGGGTGCGCATGACCGAAACCTTGTCGATACCAGCGCCAAAAGCAGTGCCGCTGCTAGGCAATTTGCACCAAATCCCGAAGGCCGGGCTGATCGGCCATTTGCTCGAGGTCAGCAAAGCTTTCGAGGAGCCAGGAATCTTCAAACTGCGCTTCGGATCGCGGGTCGGCGTCTTCGTGACCCATCCCGATCTTGTAACCGAACTTTGCGACGAGACGCGCTTTCGCAAAATCCCGGGTCCCGGTTTACGCGTCGTACGCAAATTCGCAGGCGACGGGCTCTTCACCGCGTTCAGCGACGAGCCGAATTGGGGCAAGGCGCATCGCATACTGCTTCCGGCCTTCAGCCATCGAGCAATGCGCGGATATTACGACAATATTCTGGAAGTGTGCGATCAGCTCATCGGCAAATGGGAAGGTCTGGCGGGACACGACGTCGTGATCGCCGACGACATGACACGCCTTACGCTCGACAGTATTGCGATCGCAGGGTTCGGACATCGCTTCGACAGCTTCGGACGCGAAGAAACCGATCCGTTTCTCGAAAATCTCGCGAGCGCGCTCGGTGAATCGCTCAACGTCATCACGCGGCTGCCGATCCAGCAAAAGTTCGCCCGCCGGTCGACTGCGCAGTTTCAGGCAAATATTGTTTCGATGAACGCGCTTGTCGATGGCATTATCGCCGATCGCCGCCGACATCCGACCGACGCGCGTGATCTCCTCAATCTGATGCTCACCGCCACGGATCCGGAAACCGGTGCGACGCTCGACGATCTCAACATCCGCTATCAGGTTCTTACCTTCCTGATCGCCGGTCATGAAACGACGTCGGGTCTTTTGACCTTTGCGTTCATGGAGCTGCTCAGGAACCCGTCCGTGCTTGCGCAAGCCTATGCGGAGGTAGACCGCGTTCTGCCCGGTGATACACGACCAGCCTACGAACATCTCGCGCACCTGAAAGTCATCGAGCGGATCGTGAAGGAAACGCAACGTCTCTGGCCGACGGCACCCGCGTTTTCGGTCGGGCCGTTCGAAGACGAGATCATCGGCGACAAATGGCGGATGCGCAAGGATCGGCCGATCAACGTCTACGCACCGGGCCTTCATCGGCATCCGAGCGCATGGGCAGAACCCGCCGAGTTCGACATCGATCGCTGGCTTCCCGATGCCGAAGCGCAGCATCATCCGCACGCTTACAAACCGTTCGGCAACGGTGCACGCGCCTGCATCGGTCGCCAGTTCGCGTTGGTCGAAGCCAAGCTGGCGATCGCTATGATCCTCCAGAAATTCGCGATCTCCGACCGTCATGGATACCGCCTAACGCTCAAGGAAACGCTTTCGATCAAGCCCGATAATTTTCGCGTGCGTCTGCGGTCTCGAGCGGCGCACGAAAGGCTGACCGTCGCCGACCCGGTCATGGCGAACGGCGCCGCCGTTGACACCGCCACCGCAGCAGGCGCGGGGCAACGACTGTCGGTGGTGTACGGGACTAGCCTTGGAACCGCGCGCGACATCGCCGACGAAATCGTCGAGCGGGCGAGCGCCGACGGGTTCGAGTCGCGCGCCGTCGCAATGGACGAGGCGCTGAAAACACTGCCGGAGGATCGCATCATCGTCGTCGTCACCGCGACATACAACGGTCGCGCACCCGACAGCGCACTTGCGGCCGAGGCCGCAATCGACGCTGGGCACTTCGCCGATGCATCATGGCCCGACACACGCTTTGCCGTTCTGGGCATCGGCAACAGCCAGTGGCCCAATTACCAGGCGTTTCCCAAGAAGATCGACGCGGCGCTCGAAGCGACTGGCGCACGGCGGCTTTGCGCGCGGGGCGAGGCCAATGGCGACGGCGACTTCGACGGCGGCGTCGCCGCATTCCTTACGAATTTGTGGCGCGCTTTGGGTGCGCGGGGTGAAAAAGCGGGGCCGGGCGGGCTGTCGTTGCAGGTCGTCGACGCACGCGATGCGCGAACCGCCGTACTTCCCGAACAATCGGTCGAACTCACGATCTCGCGAAACGACGAGATGGTTCGGCCGGGGGATGGCCTATGGGACTTCGCGACCGAGGCCCCGCGCGGCTCGACGCGGCTCATAACGCTGCAACTGCCCGAAAATGTCGGCTATGCGGCGGGCGATCATTTGGCGGTCTATGCACGTAATCGCCCGGAACATGTCGACTTGGCGATCGATCGGCTCGGGGTGGAAGGCGAAACGCAGGTCGTGCCGTCGAGCGGAAGCGGTCGCTTTCGTCATCTGCCGATCGGTCGGACTGTATCGGTCAGACAGCTGCTCAGCGACTTCGTCGAAATTCAGGATCCGATGCCGCGTCGCGCGCTCGATGTTGTCGCGCAACAGACCCGTTGTCGCCACACCCGATCCGAGCTCACCCGACTCGGCGAAGACAATTCATGGCAAAGCGAGGTCGCCGACCCCCGATTGACGCTGCTCGGGTTGCTGCTGAAATATCCGGCGGCCGAACTGACGCTTGAAAGCTTCGTGGAGCTCTCGTCTGCGATCGCGCCGCGTTTTTATTCGATCGCGTCGTCGCCGCTGGTCAGTCCCGATGCCGTGGACCTGATCGTCGGAACCGTGCATGCGCCGGCGTGGTCCGGCATCGGAACGCATCAAGGGTTCGCCTCGACGCATCTGCGCGACCTTGGGCCGGGAGATCATCTCTTTGGCTATGTCCGTCGGCCCAACCCCCCGTTTGCGCCGCCTCAGGACGGCGCGGTGCCGCTCGTCCTGATCGGCCCGGGTACCGGTTTTGCACCGTTTCGCGGGTTCATCCAGGAACGTGAAGCGATGGCCGCAACCGCACCTTGCCATCTTTTCTTCGGTGCCCGTCATCCCGATCATGACTGGCTGTGCCGTGAAGAGATGGAGCGTTGGGCGGTCGACGGGGTAATCGATCTCCACCTCGCCTATTCGCAGGTCAAGGAACATCCGCATCGCTATGTGCAGGATTCAGTCTGGGCCGCGCGTGATCAGGTCTGGGACGTAATCAACTCGGGCGGTCAGGTCTTCCTGTGCGGTGACGGACGCTATATGGCTCCGGCGGTGCGAGACACGCTGATCCGCATTCACGTCGATAAAACCGGCGGCGATCATCGTTCGGGGTCGACGTGGCTCGAGAGCCTGATCGAGGACGGCGTGTATCATCAAGACGTCTTCGGCTTCGGAAAATAGTTACTCGCCACGATCCAAAAGCTGTCGCGCCGTTCGCGCCGTCTGCACGACGAACAACATGACGAGAATCACGCCGAGGCCACCGATAAAGATGTCGAACGCGGAGACCGGTAATGCAAAGACAGGCGACGCGCCGAAGCTCAGCATCGCAAGCGTCATCGCGATAAGAAGAAGGCGCAATTCGGTCGGGCCGGCAGCGACGTACGACAAGCGAAACTCGTCGATCACGCGTGCGGCGACGAACGTGTGGATCGACAGCAGCAGATAGGCGCTTAGCCCGAACATCGCCACGTCCATTCGCAGGAACGGACTGAGCCCGAGACCCACCATGATCAGCATGTTGCCGAGCGCATCGGTACTATGGTCGATGAAATATCCGAACTTCGGGCGCTCTATCTTTCGGAACCGTGCAAGGCTGCCGTCGAGCGAGTCGCCGAACCAATTGATGAAATAAGCGACGATCGACAGCCAGAGCCAGGCAACGTGCACGAGGCTGAGCGCGTAGCCCGCAGCGACGAGCACCGCGCCAAGAAAACCAACGCTGGTAAGGCGATCGGGCGTGACCGCTGGCGGCATGCGCGCGGCAAGCCAGGTCAGCAGACGGCGCTCGCCGACCGCAAGGATATTGTGCTGAATTCTCTGGATCGGCTGGATCGCGGACATCGCTCAATCTCTACGACGCGCGAACGCGACACTGACATGGATCCTACTCGAAGTTGTCATAATAACGAAACAGTTAAGCGGGCTCTCCGTTCCCTCGACCGCACATTCCCTTCGCCGCGCATGATCTTTGCGCTTGCTGTCGTTACGGTTCGGGTCCAGCATCCCGCGGCAACGCACGAAAGAACGCGTGAGGGAGGGAGCGGCGATGCAACAACTGAGCGGGCAGGACGCCAGTTTCGTGTACATGGAAACGCCGTCGACGCCGATGCATATCGGGTCGGTTGGTATATACGACCCGTCGACCGCGCCAGGCGGCTTCGTGCGCTTCAAGGATATTCTCGCGTTTGTCGAAAGCCGTCTTGGCGGTGCGCGCCCGTTTCGACAGCGGCTTGTCCGCGTGCCCTTCGATCTCGACCACCCCTATTGGATCGAGGATCCGGATTTTGATCTCGAATATCATGTCCGCCACATTGCTTTGCCGGCACCGGGCGACTGGCGACAGCTGTGCATACAGGTCGCGCGCCTGCACTCACGCCCGATGGACCTGACCAAGCCGCTTTGGGAATTCATCATCGTCGAAGGGCTCGATAATATCGAAGGCATCCCGAAAGGCTGTTTTGCGCTCGTGTCGAAAGTGCATCATGCTGCGATCGACGGCATGTCGGGGGTCGAGATGTCGGCGGCGGTCCACGACTTGTCGCCCGACAAATCGAACCGCTTCACCGAGGGTGATTGGAAGCCCGAGACCAAGCCCGGGATCGGCGAGCTTATCATCAGCGGCTATTTCAACGCGCTGCGCCAGCCGCAGAAATATCTCGAAACGGTGGCGCGAACCGTTCCCGGTCTAGCGCGGCTGGCAAACGAAATTGGCAAGGGCGACTTGTCGATCGCGGGCGCGCGTACACCGCCCAAGACCCGGTTCAATGCGAAAGTGTCGTCGCACCGCGTGTTCGATGCGGCGACATTTCCGCTGGCGGGCGTCCGCGCGATCAAGGAGCGTGTCCCCGGCGCGACCGTCAACGACGTCATCCTCGCGATCATCGGCGGAGCGCTGCGTGAATATCTCGACGCGAGGGGCGAACTCCCCGATCTCAGCCTGACCGCAATGGCGCCGATCTCGGTCCGCGAAGAAGGCGAACGGGCGGCGCTCGGCAATCTGGTGTCGGCGATGGTCGTCAGTCTCGGCACGCACATCGCCGATCCCGTCGAACGGCTCGCGCACATCCACAACGACGCGGTGAACTCGAAGGGGTTGACGAACGCGGTGGGCGCACGGACGCTGACCGATTATTCGCAGCTGATCCCAAGCGGCCTCGCAGGGCTGGGCGCGCGGCTTTACACGCGGCTGGGCATCGCCAACGCGATGGCCCCCGTATTCAACGTCGTCGCGACCAACGTGCCGGGCAGCCGCGTGCCGCTGTATTTTTGCGGGGCGAAGATGGTGAAGATGGTGGGGCTCGGACCGATTTTCGATTCGATGGGTCTCATCAACACGATCTATTCCTATGTCGATGAAATCGCGATCAGCTTTACCTGCGATCGCGACATGATGCCCGATCCCGAAAGCTATGCGACGGCGCTTCGGTCGTCTTACGCCGAACTTCATGCCACCGTCACGCCGGAGCCTGCGGCTCAAACTTTGGCAAAACCGCGCCGAATCAAGGAGAAAGCATGATGGCCAAGAGCGAGAAGATATCCGAGAAGGTCACCGATGGCGTGAAGAAGGCGGGAAAATCGCTGAAGGAGGCGACCGAAAAGGCCGCGGTCAACGCCGCAGCGCTGAACGGCAAGGTCATCGATCATGCCGAGGCGAACACCCGTGCAGCGTTCAGCGCGATGCGATCGGCCGCGAACGTCAAATCAGTGCAGGATCTCGCCAAGATCCAGGCCGACTTCGTCAAGAAGCAAAGCGCAAGGTCGATGACGCAGGTGCGCGAAGTCGGTGAGCTAATCGCGCAGTTCGGCCGCGATGCGGTGGCGGCTTTGCGTCCGAAGGGCGATCAGTGAAGGTTGGCATGTCCCGACGACGGGTATAGTAAAGTGCGCAGGCCCGTACGGTCGAACGGTTTCCATTCGCCTTCGGGCTGAGCGAGACGATCGGCGACGGCATAGAGCACGATGGGATTGACGCCGAGGCCGCAATGGCTGCCCGGAACTTCGATATTGTCGGTCGTCGGCGACGCCGGTTCGATGCAGCTTTGCCAAGCGACGATGCCGTCATATTTCGAATAGATCGCCGTGGAAGGTACCGGCGGAACCGAAAAACTCTCGCGTAACTGCGCCTGCGTATCGGGGTCCTTCATCCGTTGCCCTGACATCATCTCATAAAGGCGCCAGACGTTGGTCGAGCGCGGATCGCCCGCGAAGGGGGAGCCAAGCGTCACGATCTGGCGAACGAGATCGGGCCGCCGCCGTGAAAGCTGGCGCGCCAATATTCCCCCGAGGCTCCAGCCGATCAGGCTTACGGTTCGACCGGTGGACGCATGGATCGCCTCGAGCCGCGCGATGAGCCGCTCACCCTGCTGCCCGATCGCACGCGGTCCGAGGTTGCGACCCAGCTCCCAGGCATGGACATCATAGCCCATGCGCGTCAGATACCGCCGCAATATGCCGGTCGACCGGTCGGTCGTGGTGAAGCCGGGAAGCACGAGCACCGGATGCCCGTCCCCGCGCGGCGCCATCATCAGCATCGGTGCGGCAAGCGGAATGCTGCCGAGTTCGACAAGTGCGCGCGGCAACTCGGTCAGGGCGAGCAGCGCAGACGGTGGCCGGTGTGCGGTTTGAACGTTGGCAGGCATATGGATCAGGACTCCCCACGGCCGGAAGGCGCGTGCGCCCCTGCCAAACCGCATCCTGCCCGAAAGGATGCCTCTGTCCAGAAAAATAGTCAGTCTTGCGCGTCGCGGCCCCACGCCGCGCGGGCACCATCGGCGCGCCGCAGGTCGAGCGAGAGGATCGCCAGGTCGAACACGCGGCCGTCGCGGTCGCGGACATGATCGCGCAGCATCGCTTCGCCGCGAAACCCGCTTTCCTCGAACAGCGTGATTGCGCCGCGCTGATCGGGAGTCATTCGCGCGATCAGCTTGACCGCGCCGCGCTCGCCCGCGATCCGCATGCTCTGTTCGAGCAGGATGCGGCCGATGCCATGTCCGCGAAGCGCCGGCGCGACGAGCAGCCGGATCTCGGCGACGTGCGGCGACCAGCTCAGCGGATCACGCACGATCGCGCTGGTTGCGACCACGGCATCGCCGTCGACCGCGATCAGGCTGTCGATCTCACCGTCGGAGATCGCCTGCTGCCAGGCCTCGATGACGCGTGCGTGCTGAATATCGCGGCTGAGGAACAACAGGTCGTGCGGCGGCAGCGCGGCGGCGAACGCGCCGACGGCAACAGCGTCACCGCGGGCAAACGCGCGGATGGCGATCGTCCGGCCGTCGATGTCGATCGTCTTCATATGCTTTTCTCGCCCAGCCAGCGGTCGATCTGCGGCCACAGCCGCCGGCTGGCGTTGGCACCGGCGACCAGGCTGACATGCCCGCCTTTCAATTCGATCTGCCGCTTGTCCGCCGATCCGATCATGTCGATCAGCGGTGCCGACGCCGCAGCGGGAACGATGTGGTCATGTTCGGCAGTGACGTGCAGGAATGGTTCGGTGATCGCGCTCAGGTCCACGGCGCGCCCGCCCACCGTCATGCGCTTTTCGAACAGCGCGTTGTCCCACATCAGCTGGCGGGTCGTCTGCCTGAAATACTCACCCGCCAGCGGCAGCATGTCGACAGCCCAGCGATCGAACATGCGATAGCTTTTGACGAACTCGTCGTTCCACATATTATCCCATAACCGGACGTTGCCGGCGATCTGAGCGGCCGGTCGCAACATCGAGAACGCGGTGTAAAGCATCTCCGCCGGACAGCCGCCGAAAGTATCGACCAGCGCGTCGACGTCGAAGAAGCGTTTGTCGGACCATGCCTGGAAAGCGGTCATCGCCTTGAAATCGACCGGCGTCGTGAAGGTGATGAGGCTCTTGAGGCCTGCATCGCGATGGAGCGCCGCCCACAACAGTGCAAGTACACCGCCGAAGCAATAGCCGACGACGCTGACGTCAGGCTCACCGCTCACCGCCGCGACGCGCGCCACGCACGCCGGAAGGAAATCGAGCACATAATCCTCGATCGCAAGATCACGCTCGTCGGGTCCGGGCGCTTCCCAGTCGATCATGAAGACATCGTAGCCCTGGCGAAGCAGGAATTCGACGAAGCTCTGCCTCGGCACCATGTCGAATATGTAACCGCGGTTCGTAGTGGCCATGACGAGCAGGACGGGCACCCGGAAAACGTCGTCGACGAGTGGCCGGTAGTGATAGAGACGGAGCGTGCCGCGCTCGATCAGGATGTCTTTTGCGCTTGCGCCGAGCACCGGTGCGGGCGACGCCAGATATCCCAGCCCCTTGATGTTGCGCTGCATCGCGCGTTCGAATTCGGTGCGCGCGAGGTCAACCGGATCGACGGTCGTGGTCATGACTGCGGCGTGCGCGTCCGTTTCGGCACGGCGGGCCGAGCCCCCGGCTGCGCCGCGCCGCCGACCGTCGCCTCGATCCGCGCCAGCGACGCCTCGATGGCGGCCATGCGCACCGCCAGCGCCTCGACGTCGGCCTTGCTCGGCATGTTCGCGGCGGATAACAGCTTGGCCATCGCCTCGTGTGCGCCCTGCTGGGCTTTCAGCGCAAGCCCGGTCGCCTGATGCATCGCCTGCGCGGTTTCGGACCGGCTGAGAAACTGGCCGCCGAAGTCGTTCGCCATTTTTTCCCATTGCGTCACCGCATCGCGGAACATGGTCATCGGATCGGTCGGGTTGCTGCTCATGCCGCCGAACGTCGGACCGCGGCATCGCGACGTCAAGCGCTTATTCGTTCGCCAGTGCCTTTGCGCTCGCGCGTCCCAGATCGTCGAGCGCCCGCATCCGCGCGAAACCGATCACCTGCTGCGCCATGATGCTCATCTGCGTGCGCAGCGTCGCGTCGGTCACGCTGCCATCCTCGCCGAAGACCGGCATCACCGAATTGACGGTAATCGCCATCGGCGTCGGCCAGCCGCGGAGTGCATGGACGATGCTGCGCAACGTGGCGAGCGTCGTCCCCGTCGCCTGCCACCCCGCCGCGACCGCGATCAGCCCGACCGCGCGCCCTTCGAAATAGGGGCGCTCGTCCTTGGCCATGTCCTCGATATAGTCGAGCGCGTTCTTGATCAGTCCCGACACCGTGCCGTGATAACCCGGCGATGCGATGACGACACCCTCGGCACGGCGCAGTGCATCGATCAGCGCGCGCGCCTTCTCTGTCCGCGGCGCGCCGTATCCATACATCGGCAGGTCGAGCGCGTTGCCGTCGAAGCAGAGAATTTCGGCACCAGCTTCGGCGCATGTGTCGAGGACGCCGCGCATCACCCGCTCCGAAGAACTGTTCGCGGTCATCGTTCCGCCGATACCGACGATGAGCGGCGGCGTGTCGCTCATCGTGCCAGCCGCTCGGCATGCCAGCGTAGATGATCCGCCATGAAGGTCGAGATGAACGCATAGCTATGGTCGTAGCCGGCCTGCATGCGGAGCGTCAGCGCGATCCCGGCATCGTCGCAAGCGCGCGACAAAAGATGCGGCTTCAGCTGCTCGACCAGGAAATCGTCGGCGTCGCCCTGATCGACGAGCAGCTCGGGCACGCGCGCACCGTCTTCGATCAGCGCGCAGGCGTCGTACGCGCGCCACGCCGAGCGGTCATCGCCCAGATAGCCCGCGAGCGCCTTTTCGCCCCACGGGCAGTGCAACGGCGACACGATCGGCGCGAACGCCGATATGCTCTTGAACCGGTCCGGATTGCGCAGCCCGATCGTCAACGCGCCGTGCCCGCCCATCGAATGCCCGGTGATCGCCTGGCGCGTCATGTCGACGGGGAACGCCGCCCCGACGAGGTCGGGCAACTCGTTCTCGATATAGGTGCGCATCCGGAAATGCGTCGACCATGGCGCTCGCGTCGCATCGACGTAAAAGCCTGCGCCCTGGCCGAAATCATAGCCGTCATCGTCGGGCACGGCGTCCCCGCGCGGCGACGTGTCGGGCGCGATCAGGATCAGCCCGAGCTCGGCGCACGCCGCGCGATACTCGCCCTTGTCGGTGACGTTCGCGTGCGTGCAGGTGAGTCCCGAGAGGAACCACACGACCGGAAGTCGCGTACCCGGCGCGTGATCGGGGACGAACGCCGCAAACACCATATCGGTCGACGTCGCGGTCGACGCATGACGATAGACCCCCTGAACGCCGCCATGCGCGCGCGCGCTCGACAGCGTTTCGAGCGTCACGCGGTGCGAAGCGTCGGTGTGTGTCCGAACCACCGCGGCGCGCCCCGACCGAGCGCAAGCCGCAGCAACGCTAAGCCGGCAAACCAGAGCACGTCGCTGCGCACGATCGTCGCGACGATCTCGGGCGTCGAACTTGCAAAGCCGTCGAGTGCGTAGGCACCCACGAACATCACGAATTGATACGCCGCGATCGAGGCCGCAAGCGCCGCGACCGCGCGCACCGAGATCAATCGCCCTTCGCCGCGGGTCACGGCTGCGGCCGCGCCGACTGCGGCAAGCACGCCGGCACCGATCACGAAGCCCCAAGCGACCGCGCTCGTCCCCGACGCATAGCCCAGCAGCGTAAAGCCGATCGCCTGATTGACCGCCCAGACCGCGATCGTCAGTGCAACGGCCTTACGCCGCGGCAGCGTCAGTACGGCAAGCGCGGCGATCGCTGCGAACGGAAACACGCACGCAAGCGCATAGCTGCCCACCACGGCGGTCGCCCCAAGGACGCCCGACCACAACAGCGCGCTTCGTTCGTTGGAAATCATCGCATTCACCTCTGTCACGTCGACGTCCTAGCCTTGTTTCCCTAAAGGCTCAATCCGTCAGAATTTCGCCCGCACCCCGACATGCGCGTTGCGGCCGGGCACGCCGTATCCCGACACGGTTTCATAACGCGCGTCGAACAGGTTTTCGATCCGGCCATAAAGTTCGAAATGGCCGCCAACCGGCATTGCGGCGCGGATCGTGGCGAGCGTGTAGCCCTCGAGCGTCGTCAGCGCGAACGTCTGCGCATCGAAGTCGCGGCTTTCGCTGACGGTCTGGATGTCGGCGCCGAGCTTGAACGGCTTCGCTGCCCAATCGACGCTGACATTGATGCTGTGCTTCGGGCGGCGAAGCAACACGGCGCCCGAACTGCGGTCCTTGGCGTCGATCAGGCTGTAATTGGCGTTGAGCGTCAGAGCGTCGGTCGGCCGCATGACGATCATGGTCTCGAGGCCCTCGGTCCGTGTCCGGTCGATGTTGAACAGGAACCCGCCGAAGGGCCCGCGCCCGGCGCACAGCGGAACCTTGACCGGGTCGACGCCTGAGCAATCGAAGAAATTGATCTGGTTTCCGGTGTCGCGGCGGAATGCGGTGATGCCGATGCGCAACCTGCCGTCGATCAGCGTTTGCTCGATGCCGATATCGAAACTGCGCGCGGTTTCGGGGTTCAGCGTCCGATTGCCATATTGCGGGTCGAACAACTGGTAGAGCGTGGGTGCCTTGAAGCCTTCGCCATAGCTTGCTCGCAATATCGTCGCGCCGCCGATGCGCAATGCGGCGTTGGCGCTGAGCGTCGTCTTGGTGCCGTAGGTGCGGTGGTCGTCGATGCGGACGCCGCCGAACAGCGTCAGCGCATCGACCGGGCGGACGATCGCCTGGACATAGCCGCTCGTGACGCCGGTGGTGAAACGGGTCGTGCCGTCGCTGAAGCGCGAGTCCTCATGTTCCGCGCCGAAGACCGTGCGAACGTTGTCGGTGATGATGGCATCGCCCTGATATTCGAAACGCTCTGCGCGCCCTTTGAAGCGCGACGGCGCGGCAGTGGCGGTTGCGTAGCTCGCGCGGTTCGTGTCGGAGAGCGTGATGGCGATACGATTTTTCAATGCGCCGTCTAACAGCGCGACGTTGAGTCCGGCATAGCCGAATGCCTGTTTCGTCTTGCCGAAGCTCGACGTGTCGCCAAAGCTGAAATCGGGCAGCGTACCATCGAACTCGACCCTGCTGTCGGCATAATAGCCGCGCAGGTCGAGGCTCACATTGTCGCTGAACGCCACACCGACGCGGGCATTCCCCGCATATTGGCGGTATCCGTCGCGTTCGCTGCCGTCCTTGAACGCCGAAATTCCGTCATCGTCGAAGTATCCCCCGCCGAGCGAGGCCGTGACGATGCCGATTTTGCCGCCCGCCTGTCCGACGACCTGCTTGCTGTTCTTATAGCCATATTCGGCACGCAGATTTGCGCCATCGATCGGCGCGGTGACAATGTTGACCACGCCGCCGATCGCTTGGCTGCCCCACGGCACCGAGTTCGGCCCGCGTAGCACTTCGATACGGTCGATATTCCCTGTCAGCAGATTGCCGTAATCGAACGCACCCGCGGGGGAGGCGGGGTCGTTGACGCGGACCCCGTCGATCAGGACGAGCACTTGCGACGATTCGGACCCGCGGATGCGCACGGCAGTCGGCTGCCCGACACCGCCGTTGCGGCTGACCGTGACGCCGGGGGTGGTCGAGAGAAGATCGGCGACCGAGGTCGATTGGCGCGATTCAATCAGGCTGTCGTCGAGGACAGTGATCGCTTGGCCGGATTCTGCTCGTGACTGGTTGGTTCCCGTCGCAGTCACAATCATCTCGGTCGATTCGACCTGACCTATCGGCAGAATTTGGTTAGCGTCTTGCGCGAACGCAGCCGCAGGCAGCAGCGCAATCGCTGCAAACGCCAACTTCAACCCGTCATTCCAGCGAAAGCTGGGATCTCTGGCGGGTCGAGGGCACTCATCTAACGAGGAATCCCAGCTTTCGCTGGGATGACGGCGGTTGCAAATGGGCATTTGAAGACTCCTCGAACGTAACAACACACATGATGTCGTCACGCGAGGGTGCTCCCCCGATCGCCCGCGTCTTCCCGCACAGGCAAAGGACCGACCGCGACAGGCAGGTCTCCTGGCTCCCGGGTCATTGCTCCCCGCCACCTTCCCAAGCCAAAAACACAAGTAGCCCAGTGGTATGCAGGCGGATCGCTCGCCGGTCACAGTTGCGGGAACAGCGCCATGGTCTCAATGGCTTCCCTATTATCTTCCCTTGCGGCAAGACCTGTCGTGGGAAGGCAGGTAGCTGTCGTTGGGGTGCAGTGCAAGCGTCGCGGCAAAGCCAGTTGCCGGTCGATCATGCTCCCAGCATGATCTTGAACCTGCGGGGCAGGTTCACCCGGCAACTCGTGGACCGTCGGCAGACCGACGTCCGCCGTGCTTGGTGCGTTGCGAATTAGCGTCGCTAATTCGTCTTCGCACTTGCGCAATGGTGGGCTCGCCGGGATTCGAACCCGGGACCTACAGATTAAAAGTCCGTTGCTCTACCGACTGAGCTACGAGCCCACATGCTCGGGAAGCGTGCGCCCTATGCTTTGGCCCGCTTTCGGTCAAGCCGCGCGAGCAGCTGCCGCGCGGTCAGCTGCGTCACCGGGTCACGCCAGTCGGCTGCGATCTCGGTGAGCGGCGCAAGGACGAAGCGGCGATTGCGAAACTCAGGATGCGGAATGGAGAGGCCGGGCGATGCCCACATGCCGCCGCTCCACGCGATGATGTCGAGATCGAGCGGCCGTTCCCCCCAGCGGCGTCCGCGGCGACGACCGTGGGCGCGTTCGATTTGCTTGAGATGCGCAAGGAGTTCGGGCGGGGTGCAAGTCGATTCGATCAGCGCGACGGCATTGGCAAAGCTTCGCCTGCCGGGGCCGACTGGGCGGCTGGTAATGATCCGCGACGTGACCGACAGCCCGTCATCCCAGCGTCCACTGGGATGACCACTAAGGTGGCGAAGCGCCGCATTCGGCGAACCCCAGCGCGTCCGCTGATTACTGCCCAGCGCGATCAGATAGGTTGATGTGCCCACGCGCCCGCCCTAACCGAGCGCCATGTTTCCGGTAAGTCCCATACCTGACAGCGAGCCGCCGCGCGCCTGCCCGCTATGCCCGCGCCTCGTCGCGTTTCGCCACGCCTGCCAGGCCGAATATCCGGCGTGGTGGAACGCGCCGGTTCAGGCCTTCGGTGACCGTGAGGCGTGGCTTGCGATCATCGGCCTTGCTCCGGGCAAGCACGGCGCGAACCGGACGGGGCGACCCTTCACCGGCGACCACGCCGGGATGCTGCTGTTCGAAACGCTCGCGAAATACGGGCTGACGACGGGGACGTACGATGCACGCATCGACGACGGCTTTGCGCTCAAAGACGCGATGATCGTCAACGCGGTCAAGTGCCTCCCGCCGCAGAACAAGCCACTTCCCGAGGAAATACACACCTGCCGCCGCTTTCTCGAAGCGCAGATCGCCGACCTGCCCAACGCCCGCGTGTTCGTCGCCCTCGGCGCAATCGCCCACCAGTCAGCGGTCAAAGTGCTCGGCGGGCGGCTCCCCAAGGCCAAGTTCGGGCACCTTGCCGAACACCGCATGCCGGGCGGGCAAACCCTGATCGATAGCTATCACTGCTCGCGGTACAACCAGAACACGGGGCGCCTGACGCGTGAGATGTTCGAGGCGGTGTTTGAGCGGGCGGTGGTGCTCTCCCGCTAATCGTCATCCCAGCGAAAGCTGGTATCCCATGACATTTAAGCGAGATCGTCCCACAAGTCCTGCCATCGCGGATTTGCCTTTTCGATCAGTTCAATTTTCCGATCCGCTTCCAGGCCTTTATCGCCTTTTCCCGAGCGATCGCTTCGATCACCCTAGCGTGCTCCTCGGCATAAACGAGTTTTTGCGCCGTTCCTTGGGCTCACTTTCGACTAACTTTTGAACGTCCGTCGCTGGCGGTTGACAGCCGGGCCGTCGTCCTTAACCTTCACGGTCATGGACACCGACGACATCGCGCCACCCCCGCGCCCCGGCGATCCGCTGGCGCTTGCGGTGAAGCAGGATCTCGACCCCTATTCCGTCGCCGAGCTCGACACCCGCATCGCAACGCTCGAAGCAGAGATCGTCCGGACCCGCGCCCGTCGTGATTATGCGGTCGATCACCGGGCCAGCGCCGATGCGCTGTTCGGCGCGCTAAAGTGATTCTTCATCGCGACGTTCTTGATTGAAAGCTCCGGGCACCCGACATTGACCTTACAGGGGCCGCGCCCGCCGGTCCCGCCACTGGGACCACGACATGCCTTCCTTTGCCCGCGAACTCGAAACCACTCTTCACAACGCGCTCGCCGCCGCCGCCGGCCGCAAGCATGAATATGCGACGCTCGAGCACCTCCTCCTCGCGCTGATCGACGACGAACATGGCGCACAAGTGATGGTGGCGTGCGGCGTCGACACCGGCGAGCTGAAGAAGACCGTGACCAACTATCTGGACAATGAGCTCGAGGCGCTACGGACCGAGGGGCAAACCGACCCGTCGCCGACCAGCGGCTTCCAGCGCGTCGTCCAGCGTGCCATCCTTCACGTCCAGTCTTCGGGCCGCGACGAAGTGACCGGTGCCAACGTCCTCGTCGCGCTGTTCAGCGAGCGCGAGAGCTATGCGGTCTATTTCCTCCAGCAGCAGGACATGAGCCGCCTCGACGCGGTCAGCTTCATCAGCCACGGCGTCGGCAAAGGCGTTGCCGCGCCCGAAGCCGCCGCGCCCAAGGGTGCCGATGATGAAAGGCCCGCGAAGTCGGAGGGCGGCAAGGGCAAGGCCGAAAGCGCTTTGAAGCAGTTCACCGTCGATCTGAACGAGAAGGCGAAGAACGGCAAGGTCGATCCGCTGATCGGCCGCGGGCCCGAAGTCGACCGCACGGTGCAGATCCTCTGCCGCCGTTCGAAGAACAATCCGCTCTATGTCGGCGACCCCGGCGTCGGTAAGACCGCGATCGCCGAAGGACTCGCGCGCAAGATCGTCGAGGGCAACGTTCCCGAGGTGCTGCTGCCGGCCGTCATCTATTCGCTCGACATGGGCGCGCTGCTTGCCGGCACGCGCTATCGCGGCGATTTCGAGGAGCGGCTGAAAGCGGTCGTGACC
This sequence comes from Sphingomonas sp., assembly GCA_965249015.1. Taxonomy (GTDB): domain Bacteria; phylum Pseudomonadota; class Alphaproteobacteria; order Sphingomonadales; family Sphingomonadaceae; genus Sphingomonas_O. The sequence goes on from CBDFLB010000003.1 coordinate 1,537,676, forward strand.
GAACTCGAAAAGCTGCCGCATGCGATCCTGTTCATCGACGAAATCCACACCGTCATCGGCGCGGGTGCCACGAGCGGCGGGGCCATGGATGCGTCGAACCTGCTCAAGCCCGCGCTGTCGGGGGGAACGATCCGCTGCATCGGATCGACCACCTACAAGGAGTTCCGCAACCATTTCGAAAAGGACCGCGCTTTGCTGCGCCGGTTCCAGAAGATCGACGTCAACGAGCCGACGATCGAGGATACGATCAAGATCCTCGCCGGTTTGCGCTCGGCGTTCGAGGGGCACCACAATGTCAAATACACCCCCGACGCGATCAAGTCGGCGGTCGAGCTCAGCGCGCGCTACATCAACGACCGCAAGCTGCCCGACAAGGCGATCGACGTGATCGACGAAGTCGGCGCGATGCAGATGCTCGTCGCGCCTGCCAAGCGCAAGAAGGTCATCACGCCCAAGGAGATCGAACAGGTCATCGCGACGATGGCGCGGATTCCGCCGAAATCGGTCAGCGCCGACGATACCAAGTCGCTGGCATCGCTCGAAACCGATCTCAAACGCGTCGTCTTCGGCCAGAACGCCGCGATCGAGAAGCTCGCCTCGGCGATCAAGCTCAGCCGCGCGGGCCTGCGCGATCCCGACAAGCCGATCGGCAACTATCTTTTCACCGGCCCGACCGGCGTCGGCAAGACCGAAGTCGCCAAGCAGCTCGCTGCGATCATGGGCATTCCGCTCCAGCGATTCGACATGAGCGAATATATGGAGCGGCATAGCGTCAGCCGCCTGATCGGTGCGCCCCCGGGCTATGTCGGCTTCGACCAGGGCGGCCTGCTCACCGACGCCGTCGATCAGCAGCCGCACTGCGTTCTTCTGCTCGACGAGATCGAAAAGGCGCATCCCGACCTGTTCAACATCCTGCTGCAGGTCATGGATCACGGGCGTTTGACCGACCAGCATGGCAAGGCGGTCGATTTCCGCAATGTCATCCTGATCATGACGACCAATGCCGGTGCGTCGGACATGGCACGTGAGTCGCTCGGGTTCGGCAACAACAGCCGCGAGGGCGAGGACGAGGAGGCGGTGAAGAAGATGTTCACCCCCGAATTCCGCAACCGCCTCGATGCGATCGTGCCGTTCGGCTATCTGCCGACCGAAGTCGTCGCGCGCGTCGTCGACAAATTCATCCTCGAGCTCGAACTTCAACTCGCCGACCGCGACGTGCACATCAAGCTCGACGACGCCTCGCGCGACTGGCTGACGACCAAGGGCTATGACAAGCTCTACGGCGCGCGGCCGATGGGTCGCCTGATCCAGGAAAAGATCAAGCAGCCGCTCGCCGAGGAACTGCTATTCGGCAAACTCGTCCACGGCGGCGAGGTGATGGTACACCTGAAGGACACCGATGGCGTGCCGGCGATGGCGTTCGAGATCACCCCCGCTGCGCCAAAGAAGGGCAAGAAGGGCGGCAAGCCGAAGGTCGACGTCGGAGTGTAAGCGTTCGGCCCGCCGATCCGCGCCGATCAGCCGCCGACGCGCACACTGCCGTCGCGCAGCGAGATGATCAGGGTCCGACCTCCGGCGCGCAGCGACGCACTCTGGCCGTCCGCAGCCAGCACGGCGTCGCTGCTGCGCCACGGCCCGACATGCGCGAGCGCACCGATCGTCGCGCGCGGGACCTTCAGCAACGTCAATATGGCCTCGCCGCCATGGTCGCCTAGGATCCTGCCGGTCGCTCCGACGACCATGATCGCATGGTGCGGGATGACGTTGATCCACTCGTCGACGAAAAGCACCGCACCGCCGTCGCTGACGACAACGGCGCGCGGGCCTCCTTCGTGCGGGAGCGCGATACGCCACGTCACACGCCCGCTTGCGTCGCGCAGCAGCGCTTGCGTGCGCGGCGTCTTCCACCCATCGCTCGCCTCGACGACGAGCTTGTAGCGCGCCGACGGCGATGCGAACTGTCGCTGCACCGTCGCGCGGACGATGGCATCAGTCACCATGCGCGGCTCCGCCGCAGCATTCGACGCCTCGCCTGCTGCTCCCGCGAGCAACAGGCAGGGACCCAGTCCGCGCACGGCAAGCCGGAGGGCATCGCTGCCCTCCGCCATGGTCAGGCGAGCCGAAGGCGACGGTCGCGGCGGCGAAGCAAGCCTCCGATCATGCCGAAACCGAACAGCATCATCCCCCAGGTCGTCGGCTCGGGCACCGCCGTCACCGCCAGCGGACGCAGCAGCGTGCTGCGGCGCGCAACATCGACCTGCGCCGTCGGGACCTGGTCATAATTGAGCCCGGTCGGCGCGATGTCGGCGATCGTCGTGGGAACGTTGCGGATGCCGCCCGACGCCATCAGGTAGTTCGGGTTGGTCGAATGCCCGCCCGAGCTGCCCGCCGTCTGGTCGAGGCCAAGGTTATGCCCAAGTTCGTGCGCGATGGTATCGATACGGCCGAGACCGCCGTTGAATGCCATCACATCGTCCATCGCAATCGCAAGACCGCCCGCGCCGAGCCAGCCTTCACCATACGCACCCGCCACCGTGCGGACGAGGAACATGTCGACGATTGTTGCACTCTGCGCGCCCGGTGTACCGAACGTGAAGTCGATGTCGAACAGTGTCTTGCAGCCCGCACATTCGAGATTTTGGTATAATGCGTTGTTGATCGTGTTGACCGCGCTGAACGTCACCTGGATCCCGGCCTGTGCCCAGATCTTGTTCACCTCTGCGGCAAAGAAATTATTACCCGTCGGCCCGAGCGACGCGCAATTATTGCCGCTGTTGTCGCAAAGCTGGTAGACGTTGACGAACAATGATTTGTCGATCGTCGCCGCGTTTGCGGTGCCGGTCGTCGCGCACATTGCGCCTGCATAGAGAGCGCCGGCCAACAGGCTGCGCACGAAAATCCCGGTCTTCATCATGATACCTCTCAAAATAAATTTCGACGAGCTACGCTGATGCGACCTGATTAGGCGTTAGCTGAAAGGTTGATGGCCGATTAACCGATCAAGCGCAAGTGTCCGACGCGACGTATCGAACTTGTCGCGCGCTGCAACGAATTTCGCTCGCGCAACGATCAGGTCGTGCTGACCTTGCCACCGGCGTGACGTTCGATCTTTCCGCCAAGGTCGAGTTCGAGCAAGACCGTCGCCACCACCGCCGGGTGCAGACCCGACTGACGCACAAGTTCGTCGACGGCCACGGGCGTGTGGCCGAGCAGGGCCATGACCGCCAGCCGTTCGGCATCGCCGGCATCGGCGTCGACCGGGGCTCCGCGCCACGGCACGGTCGGCTGCTCGACTCGCCCCGACATCGCGCGGACCGCTTCGAGTGCGTCTGCCGCGTTCTGGATCAGCGTCGCGCCCTCGCGGATCAGCGCATTGCACCCTTGCGCGCGCGGGTCGAGCGGGCTGCCGGGAACGGCCATGACCTCGCGCCCCGCTTCGTTGGCGAGCCGCGCCGTGATCAGCGACCCCGATTTCGGCGCGGCCTCGATGACGATGGTGCCGAGCGCGAGCCCGGCGATGATCCGGTTGCGCGAGGGAAAGTGGCGCGCAAGCGGTTCGCGGCCCGGCGGCTGTTCGGCGATCAGCACGCCTTCGCGCGCGATCCGGTCCTGCAACGCCGCATTTTCGGGAGGAAAGGCAATGTCGATGCCGCTTGCGATCACGCCGATCGTGGCGATGTCGACCGCGCCCATATGCGCCGCCGTATCGATTCCGCGTGCCAGCCCCGAAACGACGACGCACCCTGCCTCGGCGAGATCATGCGCGAGGCCGCGCGCGAAGCGGCATGCGGCGGCACTGGCATTGCGCGCGCCGACGACGGCGACCGCCGGCCGGTCGATCAAGCGCAGGTCGCCGCGCACGATCAGCGCGGGGGGCGCCGTATCGAGTTCGGCGAGCAGCGGTGGATACAGCGCTTCCCCCACGAACAGATAGCGCGCGCCGAGGCTTTCGACCGCGCGCATCTCGGCCTCGATCTGGCCGGGGTCGGCCAGACGCATAGTCTTGCCGCCGCCGCGCGCCGCAAGGTCGGGGATCGCGGCGAGCGCCGACTTTGCGGTGCCGAAACGCGCCAGCAGCTGGAAATAGGTGATCGGCCCAATATTGGCCGAGCGGATCAGGCGAAGCTTGTCGAAGGTCTCGTCAGCCACCGACATCGGCTTTCGCACCGACTCGGGGCTCTTCACCACGTCGCAACCGCCCGATATTGGCGCGATGTTTCCAGATCACGATCAGCGCCATCGCCAGCATCGCCGCCAAGAGGTTGACCCGACCGAACAGAGTCACGGCGATCGGTGCAGACACCGCCGCCGCGATCCCGCCCGCCGATGAGAACCGCAGCAATGCGAGCGTGAGCAGCCAGACGAGTGCGTATGTCAGCCCGACCGGCCATGACAAGGCCAGCGCGATCCCGAGCATCGTGGCGACGCCTTTTCCACCGCGAAAGCGCAGCCAGAGCGGGTAGCAATGGCCTAGAAACGCGGCCAGCGCCCCGACCGTGCCGAGCCCGGGCTGAACCGCTTCTGCGAGAAGAACGGCAGCGGCGCCCTTCGCGGCGTCGAGAACCAGCGTCGCCGCGGCAAGCCCCCTGCGCCCGGTGCGCAGGACATTCGTCGCACCGATATTGCCCGACCCGATCGTCCGCAGATCGCCCGCCCCGGCAAAGCGGGTCAGCAACAGCCCGAACGGAATCGACCCCATCGCATAACCAAGGGTCAGCGCGAGCAGAACTGGAACGATCGCAGGATCGATCACCTCGGAACCCCCTCATGGTGCGGCATCGACGATCGCCGCGCATTATTGTCCCGTTACGACACAAGCACGGATCGTAGCCCGTAAAGCGGCGCACGATCGGTCGATTATGGAACAGACATCTCGATTTGCCCGTTAGACAGTCGCATCCGAACGTGCTAAGGAATTATTAAGTTTCTTTCCGCGTTCGTATCGTTGCTTAAAAGGGTCCACTATCATGAACACCAATCATCTCGCGCTGACGGCGCTCGCTGCCGTAACCGCCGCTGTCGCGACGCCTGCTTCGGCCGCCACGTTCGTCCTCGATTTTGGAACCTCGGCGTGCACGACGACGTGCGTCAACGAGTCGTTTTTCAGCCAGTCGTACGGCGATCAGTCAAACCTCGACGTGTCGCACCGCACTGCGTCGGCAGCGGGCAATTCGTCGACGCTGGCTCCCGGCCTGCAGTATTGGAATAACGAATACGGCAATCTGTCGGGTGTCGCTTGGGGCGGTCTGAGCGCGACGCAGGGCGTCGGCGAGATTACGCTGAAGATGACCGGGATCGGTTCGGTCGCTCTCAATTCGCTCGACTTTGCCGGGTTCCGTGGTCCTTCGCTGACCGCGTTCCGCGTCTATGACCTCGCCTATAATCTCCTTTATTCGAGCGGCCCGCTTGCAGCGCCAGGCACAGGTCACAGCACGTTCAACTTTCCCTCGCTGGTCAGCAACAGCGGCCTGATCCTGCAGTTCGGCACCGATGCCTACACGGCCGGCATCGACAATCTGACGTTCACGACCGGTCCCTTGGTCACTGCGGTGCCTGAAGCAACGACCTGGGCCATGATGATCTTCGGTCTCGGGATCGTCGGAACGGCGGTCCGTCGTCATCGCGCGATCGCGCACGTCGCGGCCTGACTTGAACTCGGACGGCCGCGCTCATAGGCGCGGTCGTCGTGGGGTCTTCGTCACCAATATTGTTTTTCGATTCGGGCGTCGGCGGCTTGTCGGTCGTCGCACCCACGCGGATCGCGCTGCCCACCGGGGCGTTCGTCTACGCGGCGGATAACGCCGGGTTTCCATACGGTATTAAAAGCGAAGCCGAGATCGCGGCGCGTGTCCCGGCACTGCTCGGCCGACTCGCCGAACGCTATCGACCCCGCCTCGTCGTGATCGCGTGCAACACGGCGTCGACGATCGCGTTGGCGTCGGTGCGATCGGCGCTCGACCTGCCCGTCGTCGGCACCGTTCCGGCCATAAAGCCTGCGGCCGCGCTGTCGAAAACGCGCGTGATCGGCGTGCTGGGCACCGATGCGACGATCCGCCAGACCTATGTCGACCAGCTCTCGGCGCAGTTTGCGCACGACTGTGTCGTCATCCGCCGCGGCGCTGCCGAGCTTGTGGTGCTGGCCGAGCGCAAGTTGCGCGGCAAACCGATCGACATCGCCGACGTCGAACGCGCGCTCGAACCGTTGTTCACGGCACCGGACGGCGACCGAATCGACGTCGTCGTCCTTGCGTGCACGCATTTCCCGCTGCTGATCGACGAGCTGAACGCCGCGGCCCCGCACCCGGTCCGCTTCGTCGACGGCAGCAGTGGCATCGCCCGTCGGATCGCCGCGCTGACCGACGGACAGACGTGGCCCGACGCCGCGCCACCGGGCGTTGCCGTCTTCACGCGCTTCGACGACAGCGTCGCCGCGCTCTCGCCAGCGCTCGGCGCGCTCGGCTTCTCGACGCTCACCGGATTGTAGTTGCGAGACGTTCGCACTGGCTTCAGCGCGAAGGCCGCTTTATTTCGCGAACATTCTCCGGAGCCGTTCGTGGACTATAACCGCATCTTTTCCGCCGCAATCGATCGCCTCCACGCCGAGGGGCGATACCGCGTGTTCGTCGACATCCTGCGCAACAAGGGCAGCTACCCCAACGCGCGCTGTTTTGCCGGCCACAACGGCCCCAAGCCGATCACGGTCTGGTGTTCGAACGATTATCTCGCGATGGGCCAGCATCCAGAGGTCATCGCCGCGATGGAAGAGGCGCTCCACGACGTCGGTGCCGGATCGGGCGGCACGCGCAACATCGGCGGCAACACGCATTATCATGTCGATCTCGAGGCCGAGCTGGCCGATTTGCATGGCAAGGACGGCGCACTGCTCTTCACCAGCGGCTATGTGTCGAACGAGGCGACGCTGGCGACGCTCGGCAAGCTGTTGCCCGGCTGCATCGTCTTTTCCGACGAACTCAATCACGCATCGATGATTGCGGGCATCCGCAATTCGGGCTGCGAAAAGCGCGTGTGGCGCCACAACGACCTTGCGCATCTCGAAGAGTTGCTAGCCGCCGAAGACCCCGATGCGCCCAAGCTGATCGCGTTCGAAAGCGTCTATTCGATGGACGGCGACGTCGCCGACATCTCGGGCATCTGTGCGCTTGCCGACGCACATAACGCGCTGACCTATTGCGACGAAGTTCATGCGGTCGGCATGTACGGTCCGCGCGGTGGCGGGATCACCGAACGTGACGGTGTCGCCGATCGCGTCACGATCATCGAAGGCACGCTTGGGAAGGCGTTCGGCGTGATGGGCGGCTATATCGCGGCGTCGCGCGACATCGTCGACGTCATCCGCAGCTATGCGCCGGAATTCATCTTCACGACCAGCCTGTCGCCGGTCCTCGTCGCCGGCGTTCTGGCCAGCGTCCGCCACCTCAAAGCCTCGAGCGTGGAGCGCGAAGCGCAGCAGGCTGCGGCAGCGACGCTGAAGGCAATGTTCGCGGCAGCAGGGCTTCCGGTCATGCCGTCGACAACGCATATCGTTCCGCTGATGGTCGGCGACCCGGTGCGGGCGAAGCGGATCAGCGACATTCTGCTCGCCGAATATGGCGTCTATGTTCAGCCGATCAATTATCCGACCGTGCCGCGTGGTACCGAGCGCCTGCGCTTCACGCCCGGGCCGGCGCACGACGAAGCGATGATGCGCGAACTCACCGGCGCACTCGTCGAAATCTGGAGCCGCATGGAATTGCGCAAGGCGGCCTGAGCGAAGCGCAAATTAACCCGAAGCTGGCAATTCGGGGCAGGATTGATAGAGCGGCGGGACCCAAGCGTTCGACTCGACAGGAAATTCTTTGAGCAGCCGACCCGATCCTCAAATCATCGCGATCGCTTCAGACCATGCCGGGTTCGACATGAAGGCTGCGCTTGCGGGCTGGATGCGGACGCAAGGCCATGATGTCCGCGACCTTGGACCCGACGATACGGTGTCGGTCGACTATCCGGACTATGGGTTCAAGCTGGCCGAGGCGATCGCGTCGGGCGCGGCGCGGTTCGGCGTTCTCGTCTGCGGTTCGGGCATCGGCATCGCCATCGCCGCTAATCGGCACCCGGCGGTGCGGTGTGCGCATGTGGCCGAAATCCTTTCGGCGCGTCTCGCGCGGTCGCACAACGATGCCAACGTCATTGCCTTCGGCGCCCGGCTCGTCGGACCCGATCAGGCGCGCGATTGCCTTGCCGCCTTTCTTGCCGAGCCGTTCCTCGGCGACCGTCATGCCGCGCGCGTCGACAAGCTCGGCCGCCCCGATTTCGCAAAGGAACTCGTATGAGCACCAACCCCGCCACCCTGCACGATGTCCAGCCCGACGGGTTCTTCACGCGCGGCCTTGCGGCAAGCGACCCGCAAGTCTTTTCGGGGCTGACGCGCGAGATCGATCGCGAGCGGCATCAGATCGAACTGATCGCGAGCGAGAACATCGTCTCAAAAGCGGTGCTCGAAGCGCAAGGGTCGGTCTTCACCAACAAATATGCGGAGGGCTATCCGGGCAAACGCTATTATCAGGGTTGCGCGCCGTCCGACGCAGTCGAGACACTTGCGATCGAGCGGGCCAAGCAGTTGTTCGGTTGCGGCTTTGCCAATGTCCAGCCGCATTCGGGCGCGCAGGCGAACGGCGCGGTCATGCTCGCGCTGGTCAAGCCCGGCGAGACGATCCTCGGCATGAGCCTCGACGCGGGCGGGCACCTGACGCACGGCGCGCGCGCTTCGATGTCGGGCAAATGGTTCAATGCGATCCAGTACGGCGTGCGCGACGACGACCATCTGATCGACTTCGCGCAGGTCGAGGCGCTGGCGATCGAGCACAAGCCAAAGATCATCATCGCGGGCGGTTCGGCCTATCCGCGCCACATCGATTTCGCGCGCTTCCGGGCGATTGCGGACACGGTCGGCGCGCGGTTCTGGGTCGACATGGCGCATTTTGCGGGGCTGGTCGCGGCGGGTGTCCACCCCTCGCCTTTCCCGCACGCACATGTCGCGACGACGACGACGCACAAGACGTTGCGCGGACCCCGCGGCGGCATGATCCTGACCAACGACGAAGCGCTTGCCAAGAAGTTCAATTCGGCCGTGTTTCCGGGGCTTCAGGGCGGGCCGCTGATGCATGTCATCGCCGCCAAAGCGGTGGCGTTCGGCGAGGCGCTGCAACCCGATTTCAAGACCTATTCGCAAGCCGTGCTCGACAATGCCAAGGCGCTCGCCTCGCGGCTTCAGGAACGCGGTTGCAACCTCGTCTCCGGCGGGACCGACACGCATCTCGCGCTGGTCGATCTGACCCCGCTCGGCGTGACGGGTAAAGACGCCGACGAAGCGCTGGAACGTGCAGCGATCACCTGCAACAAGAACGGCATCCCGAACGACCCGATGCCTCCCGTCAAGACGAGCGGCATCCGCGTCGGCTCGCCCGCGGGCACGACACGCGGCTTCGGTGTCAAGGAATTCCGCGACATCGCCGACATGATTGCAGACGTCCTCGACGGCTTGCGGCAGCGCGGCGAAGAGGGCGATCCACAGGTCGAAGCCGAGGTGCGTGCGCGCGTGCGTGCGCTTTGCGAACGTTTCCCGATTTATCCGGAGCTTTGAAAATGGCGATTGAAGACATTCAGAACGAGATCAAGAACACCCCCGGCCTTGGCAAGAGCATGGCGAAATGGAGTGCGCTTGGCGCGGTGGTGGCAATCCCGTTGCCGATCGTCGGACCGATCATCGGCGCCATCGCGGGCGCGGGTTATGCCTATTACAAGGGAACGAAGCGCAGCTGATGCGCTGCCCGTTCTGCGCGCATGACGACAGCCAGGTAAAGGACAGTCGCCCCACCGAAGACGGCGCCGCGATCCGGCGGCGGCGGCAGTGCGAGGGCTGCGGCGCACGCTTCACGACCTTCGAACGGATCCAGTTGCGCGACCTGCTCGTTCTGAAAAGCGAGGGGCGCAAGGAGCTGTTCGAACGCGACAAGCTGGCGCGGTCGGTCGCCATCGCATGCCGCAAACGGCCGATCGAACAGTCGCGGATCGACCAAATGGTGTCGGGCATACAGCGCCAGCTCGAGACGCTCGGCGATGCCGAAATCGATGCGAGGCAGATCGGCGCGCTGGTGATGGAGGGGCTCAAAGGGCTCGATCCGGTCGCCTACATCCGCTTTGCGAGCGTCTACAAGGACTTCACCGAGGCGAGGGATTTCGAGGCGTTCGCAGGGACGGTGAACGACCCGGGCGTCGCTTGAGTCCCGTCGTCATCCTCGTGCGTCCGCAGCTCGGCGAGAACATCGGCAAAGCAGCGCGCGCAATGCTCAATTTCGGCATGAGCGACCTGCGGCTGGTGGCCCCGCGCGACGGCTGGCCGAACCCGAGTGCGGGGCCGGCGGCATCGGGTGCGGACAGCGTGCTCGCCGACGCGCGGGTCTTCGACACCGTTGCCGCAGCGACGGCGGACTGCGCGCATGTCTATGCGACGACGGTCCGCAAACGCGGCGTGGTCAAGCCTGTCCGCACGCCCGAAGCCGCGGCCGCCGAAATGCGCGGCGCCGCGGGGCAGCCCGCGATCCTGTTCGGCCCCGAACGCAGCGGGCTCGAGACCGACGACGTCGCGATCGCGCGGACGATCATCACGGTGCCGATCAACCCCGCGTTCGGTTCGCTCAACCTGGCCCAGGCGGTGATGGTCGTCGCTTATGAATGGTCCAAAGGGCAGGCGCTCGCGCAGCCGCCGCGCGTCGACGATGCGCCGCCGGCCTCGCAGTTCGAGCTCGACGGGATGATCGCCCAACTCGATGCGATGCTCGACGAAGCCGGCTTCTACTTCCCGCCCGACAAGGTGCCGACGGTCCGGCGCAACATCCGCTCGATCCTGACCAAGCCGGCGTGGAACGCGCAGGAGGTGCGGACACTGCGTGGGATGTTGACGGCGATCGAAAAGCCGCATCCGAAACCTTGACTATCGCGCGGCGTCCGCTAGAGGCACCGCTTCGCAATTGACCCCGCACTCCGGTGAAGCGGTGGTCCTGCCCGGTCTCATGACCGACGTGGCGCGGTTCCGGAAACACTTGCCACCCCCCTGGGGAGGGCAGGCAATGAAAACCACGCCCGCAACGGGCCAGCAATTGAAGGACTGACTATGTCGAAGCGTCTCAGCGCGAAGCACAAGCTCGACCGCCGCATGGGCGAGAACATCTGGGGCCGCCCCAAATCGCCCGTCAACAAGCGCGAATATGGTCCCGGCCAGCACGGCCAGCGCCGCAAGGGCAAGGTCAGCGACTATGGCCTGCAGCTGAAAGCCAAGCAGAAGCTGAAGGGCTATTACGGCGAAGTCACCGAAAAGCAGTTCAAGAAGCAGTATACCGAAGCTGCGCGGATGAAGGGCGATACCTCGCAGAACCTGATCGGTCTGCTCGAACGCCGCCTCGACGCGATCGTTTACCGCGCCAAGTTCGCGCCGACGGTGTTCGCTGCGCGACAGCTCGTCAGCCACGGCCACATCCGCGTTAACGGCACGAAGTGCAACATTGCATCGCGTCGCTGCGACGTGGGCGACGAAATCACGCTGGGTGCCAAGGCGCAGGAAATGGCGCTCGTCATGGAAGCGCAGAGCCTGGCCGAACGCGACATCCCCGAATATGTCGCGATCGACGGCACCGCCAAGGCGACCTTCACGCGCGTCCCGACGCTCGACGAAGTGCCCTATCCGGTGAAGATGGAACCGAACCTGGTGGTCGAATTCTATTCGCGCTGATCATCGTCCCATTTCGCATCCAAAGAAGGGCGGCTTGCAAGGGTCGCCCTTTTTTGTGCCGAGCGTCAAAGTTCACACGAAGTACACACCAAGGAACGGATGACGTGCCCGGACTTCGGGCGGATTACAGGCGTCTCCTTCATGCTCCTTGGGGAGGCGGAACGTAGCAGGAACATATGGTGTAGGACAGGGGTTTTTTGTCACAATAAAGCCCCCCGCGCGCCGTCGTCGCCTTGGGAAGCGGCGGATTGGACTGCATCGGCGTGCGCCATCGCCACGTCCAGCCCGTCGCCGCGTATTCTGGTGTAGTTTTATGATTTAATGATCGATCATTTGTTGTGCGGCAACGCAAGGGCATATAGAGAACAATTGATGAACAGCCTTATGTCGTCGTTGAGGGAGGCAGAATGAAATCGGTTGAACTCTTTGCTGGAGCGGGCGGCCTTGGCATGGGTATTAGCAAAGCGGGGTTTGCCCCTGTCGAGATCGTTGAATGGGACCGGTGGTGCTGTGACACAATAAACGAGAACCGTGCCAAGGGCGTCGATCAGGTTAAGCATTGGCCAAGCCCTAGGCATAAAGATGTTCGCCTCCACGATTTCCGAAAGCTAGAAGGCAAAATTGATCTGGTCAGCGGTGGCCCGCCCTGCCAGCCATTTTCGCTCGGCGGCAAACATCGCGCATTCGACGACGAGCGAGATATGTGGTCGCAGGCAGTTCGTGTGGTTCGTGAGATAAGGCCAAAGGCCTTTGTTTTTGAGAACGTGAAGGGATTAACGCGAGCCTCGTTCGCGACTTACTTATCATATATCCACCTTCAGTTGCAGCATCCTGCAGTTGCTCGCGACGTAGAAGAGGATTGGCGCGACCACTTGGGACGCCTTCAGCAACATCATTCTTCGAATGGGCAGCGCGATCCGGAATACAGGGTGCTCTTTGACGTGCTCAATGCTGCGAACTTTGGTGTCCCGCAGCGTCGGGAGCGGATTGTGTTCGTCGGTTTTCGGGCGGACCTCGGGCTAGGGTGGAAATTTCCTAAACCGACACATTCTTTGGATGCACTGCTGTGGGAAGTGTCGAGGACTGAGGAGTATTGGGAACGACATCGCGTTTCAGTAGCCGACCGAAACCTCGATTGCCGCCTTGAAGCACGGGCGGCCGGTCTTAAGTCAAAGCCCGCCGAACGACCATGGCGGACAGTGCGTGACGCTATAGTCGATTTGCCTGACCCGCAATTAAACACGACACATTTCTTGCTGAATCATAAGCATCAGCCGGGGGCACGTTCATATCCGGGCCATACCGGCAGTCCGATGGACCTTCCCGCTAAAACTCTGAAAGCAGGCGTGCACGGCGTTCCCGGCGGCGAGAACATGTTGCGTAACCCTGACGGTTCCGTTCGATACTTCACGGTCCGCGAAAGTGCGCGTTTGCAGACGTTTCCTGACAAATTCGAACTACACGGTTCTTGGTCTGAAGCAATGCGTCAGTTAGGAAACGCAGTTCCTGTCGAGCTGGCTCATGTTATAGCAAAAAACGTAGCAAAGCGGCTTCGGATGACGAGTGAAGCGGAGTGGTGACAGTTCACTTAGTTTCGTGCAGAACTTTTGTATGAGTTCCGATCCGCATTATTTCGAATTCGATCTTGACGACGGCATCCGAGCGCAAGTTATCGAAAAGCTTGAAGCGAGCCCGCGCCTTGCTCTGACAAAGGGCGCTGGTCCCTTGGCAAGCGGCGTCTATGCAATCTATTTCCGCGATGAAATGGTCTATGTTGGCAAGGCCTCAAAAGAAACCACCAAGAGCGGGCGCACGCTCCGAGCACGGTTGAGCGAGCACCGCATCAAAATATCAACGCGGCTGAATATCGCATTGGGTGACGTGCAATTTCGCTATCTCACGTTTAATAGCGAATGGTGGGTGTTTGCGGCTGAATATGCTCTCATCGTCCATTATGCTCCCAAGTGGAATTATAGCGGCTTTGGAAGCAAAACTCCGGGAGCGGGTAGACCGGGAACATCGCTAGTCAGTTTATGGAACGAGCAGTTTCCATTACGCAGCTAGACTAGCTCGACCGTCTGTTCGGTCAGCTTGCCATTGTTGAGATTGTCGACGTCGGTGATCCACGCCAGCCCCTCGACCGCTTCGTCGCCCCATTCACAGGTATCGACGAACGCCTGCGCCTGCGCCCGGTCCTCGCCGCCCTGATTATTGTAAATCTGGAAATAATTGCGCTTCGAATTGAACGGCGGGTCGATGTAGCACAGGTCGACGGTTTCGGACGGGATCTTGCGGCGCAGCATGTCGAAATTGTCGCCGTAATAGAGCTCGCTTTTCGGCACGCTGTTCCCCTGTCCGTCATTGCGAGCGCAGCGAAGCAATCCAGCCGGACAGTGCAATCTGGATTGCTTCGCTGCGCTCGCAATGACGGATCGTGCAGGGTTCTTTGACCTTCGACAAGCCCTGATCGACCAGTTAGGAGAGGCACAACACCAATCCGGAGACCCCCATGATCCGCCCCCTTCTCCTCGCTTCGACGATCCTCTTCGCCGCCCCCGCGCTCTCGGCGCCTGCACCCGCGGTTCCGGTCGACACGCTGAAGGACGTCACGCGTACGCTGTCGTCGGACGCTTATGCCGGGCGCGCGCCGACGAGCCCTGAGGAAGCCAAGACCGTCGCCTATATCATCGCGCGGATGCAGAAGGCGGGGCTTCAGCCCGGGAATGCAGGCAAATGGACGCAGGACGTGCCGATGGTCGAGATCGGCGCCACGCCGACGGCGATGCGCTTTACCGGCGGCAAGGGGCCGCTGAGCTTTGCCTACAAGACCGACTTCGTCGTCGGCACTGAGCGCGTCCGCCCCGTCGTCGAGATCGCGAACAGCGACGTCGTCTTCGTGGGCTATGGCATCAACGCGCCGCAGCTCGGCTGGAACGACTATGCCGGCGTCGACGTGAAGGGCAAGACCGTCGTCATCCTGATCAACGATCCCGACTGGGAAACCAGGACCCTCGAAGGCCCGTTCGGCGGGCGCGCGATGACCTATTACGGGCGCTGGACGTACAAATATGAGGAGGCGGCGCGGCAGGGCGCGGCGGCGGCGATCATCGTCCACGATACCGAACCGGCGGCGTATCCGTGGGACGTGGTGCTGTCGTCATGGGGGAAGCCGCGGCTGAACCTCGACGCGAGCAACGACCATATGGATCAGAGCGCGGCGATCGGCTGGATGACGGGCGATGCGGCGGTGCGCCTCTTCGCCAATGCCGGGCAGGACTTCGGGTCGATGCGGACGGCGGCGAAAACGGCGGGGTTCAAGGCGGTGCCGCTGGGCGTGAAGATGTCGATGACCCTGACCAGCACGATCCGTCGGCAGAATTCGAAGAACGTCGTCGGCATCCTGCCCGGCAAGGCGCGGCCCAACGAATATGTGCTCTATTCGGCGCACTGGGACCATCTCGGCCGCTGCGAACCGGTGAAAGGCGACGGCATCTGCAACGGCGCGGTCGACAATGCGAGCGGGGTCGCCGGCCTGATTGCGATGGCCGAGATGCAGGCGAAGGCGGGCGCGACCGGGCGCAGCCAGATATTCCTTGCCGTGACGGCGGAGGAATCGGGGCTGCTCGGTTCGAAATATTATGCCGAGCATCCGCTCTATCCGCTGCGCACGACCGCGGGGGGCGTGAACATGGACGGGCTGAACGTGTCGGGCGCGACGAAGGACGTGACGATCGTCGGCGTCGGCAAGTCCGACCTCGACGATTATGTGACGCGCTGGGCGGCGAAGGGCGGGCGGACGATCACGCCCGAACCGACCCCCGAGAAGGGATATTATTACCGGTCGGATCACTTCAGCCTGGCGCGGCTGGGCGTGCCGATGCTTGACGCGGGCGGCGGCGAAGACCTGGTGGCGGGCGGGACCGCGGCGGGCCATGCGGCGGCCGAAGACTATACCGTCAACCGCTATCACAAGCCGCAGGACGAGTATGACGCGGCGTGGAACTGGGACGGCGCGGTGCAGGATCTGACGATGTACTACGGCATCGGACGCGAGCTGGCGGTGTCGACGGCGTGGCCGAACTGGGCCCCCGCCGCCGAATTCCGGGCGATCCGCGACAAGGATCGTGCTGGGGATCGTGCCGGGAAATAGTCGGTCGTCATTGCGAGCATCGCGAAGCAATCCATAGTGCACTGCTGGATTGCTTCGCTGCGCTCGCAATGACGGTACCGATCCATTAGATGGGCGCGATGTCTGTATTTCCTCCGGAATGGGCTCCGCACGAGGCCGTGTGGATCGGGTTTCCGTCCGCGGCCGACTTGTGGCTCGAGGATCTGGAGGCTGCGCAGGACGAAGTCGCGGCGTTTGCGCGCGCGGTGCGGGCCGGCGGCAAGGGTGAGGCGGTCCGGCTGATCTGTGCGAACGAGGCCGCGGCCGACCGCGCGGTAGCGCTGGCGACGGGGGCGGAGATCATGCTCCTGCCGTTCTACGACATATGGCTGCGCGACACGGGGCCGCTGGTGTTGCCGGATCGTCGCGCGCTCGATTATCGCGGCAATGGCTGGGGCGGCAAATATCCGTCGCCGCTCGACGATGCGATCGCGGGGAAGCTTTGCGCGGCAGCGGGGATCGAACGCCAGCCGCGCGCGATGATCCTCGAGGGCGGAGCGATCGACGTCGACGGCGCGGGGCTGCTGGTCACGACCGAGCAATGCCTGCTCAACGCCAACCGCAACCCGATGATGACGCGCGCGGATATCGAGGCGCAGCTGAAGATCGATCTCGGCGTGACGCGGGTGCTCTGGCTCGGCGACGGGCTGGTCGGCGATCATACCGACGGGCATGTCGACAATCTTGCGCGCTTCGTGGCACCGGGCGTGCTGGCGCTGCCCGAGCCCGACGGACCCGATGATCCCAATGCGGATGTCTACGCCGACGCCTGGGTGCGCGCGCAGGCGTTCGGGGTCGAGGTCGTTCCGCTGCCCTCGCCGGGCAGGATCGAGGTGGATGGCGCGGTCGTGGCGGCGAGCTACATGAATTTCTACATCGGCAACGCCGCCGTCGTCTTGCCGACGCATGGCGTGGCCAACGATGACTTCGCAGTCAAAGCGATTGCGGCGCTCTTCCCCGACCGGCTTGTGACCGGCCTGCCGACGAACCATATCCTGACCGGCGGTGGGAGCTTCCACTGCATCAGCCAGCAGGTGCCCGCACGATGACCACGATAACCGTCGCCGCGATCCAGTGCGCGCTGGGAGGTTCGGTCGCCCAGAATATCGCGACGGTCGAGGCGCATGTCCGCGAGGCCGCGCACGCGGGCGCGAAGATCATCCTGCCGCCCGAACTGTTCGAGGGGCCGTATTTCTGCAAGACGCAGGTGCTCGAGCCGTTCGCGACCGCTGCGCCCGTCGCGGAGCACCCGAGCGTCGTTGCGATGCGGGCGCTCGCGGCGGAACTGCAGGTCTATATCCCGACAAGCTTTTTCGAACGCGACGGCCAGCATTATTACAATTCGCTCGCGATGATCGACGATGCGGGCGCGGTCATGGGCGTCTATCGCAAGAGCCACATCCCCGATGGGCCCGGATACAGCGAGAAATTCTATTTCCGCCCTGGCAATTCCGGCTTCAAGGTGTGGGAGACGAAGTACGGCCGCGTCGGCGTCGGCATCTGCTGGGACCAATGGTACCCCGAAACCGCGCGCGCGCTGATGCTGATGGGTGCCGACATTTTGATGTTCCCGACCGCCATCGGCGACGAGCCCGAGGCGGAGGATCTCGACACCAGCCGGTTGTGGCGGCGAGCGATGGTGGGGCACGCGGTGTCGAACGTGGTGCCGGTGGTGGCATCGAACCGCATCGGGCGCGAGGGCGGCCAGACGTTCTACGGGCACAGCTTCATTGCGAACGAGCGCGGGGATTTCGTTGGGGAATTTGGCGCGGAGGAAAGCGGGGTGCTGGTCGCGACGTTCGACTTGGCGGAATGCGCCAAGAACCGCGCGGCGTTTGGGTTTTTCAGGGACCGGCGGCCTGAGCTTTATGGGCGGTTGGTGGAGGATGTTTGACCGTACTCGAACCGCAAGGGATCCCAGCTTTCGCTGGGATGACCCGTGTTGCCGTCATCCCAGCGAAAGCTGGGATCTCATGAGGCAGGGAACCGACAACCGTGGCGGCATGGGTTTACATTATGACCAACAAACCGCGCGGCTTGCCGTACATCGGTGTAACGACGAACCTGCCCGCACGCGTGTCCCAGTATCGTGAAGGCAAGAGATCGGCCTAATGCCGCCGGTATAATTTGGATAAGCAGCCTCCGGGAGCAACGGGTATCTTGATACCGGTCAGGTAGCGAGACCTTCGAACTGCAGCCTGGCCAGCCGTTCGTAGGTGCCGCCCGATCTGCTGAGACTGTCGTGCGTGCCTTCCTCGACGATGCGGCCCGCTTCCATGACGATGATGCGGTCGGCGGCGCGGACTGTCGCCAGGCGATGCGCGATGACGATCGTGGTGCGGTTGGCCATGAGCCGTTCGAGCGCATCCTGCACCAGCCGTTCTGATTCGGCGTCGAGCGCCGAGGTCGCTTCGTCGAGAAGCAAGATCGGGGCATCGCGCAAAATGGCGCGCGCGATCGCCATGCGCTGGCGCTGGCCACCCGAAAGCCGCGCGCCGGCTTCGCCCATGAACGTGTCGAGGCCGTCGGGAAGCTTGCGCAGGAATTCGGATGCGTTGGCGGCGTCGGCGGCGGCCCACAGCGCTTCGTCGCTGCTGTCCCAGTGACCATAGCGCAGATTGTCACGCGCCGATGCTGCAAAGATGACGGTTTCCTGCGGCACCATGGCGATACGCTGGCGAACCCATTTCGGGTCGGTGGTGGGCAGCGCGACGCCGTCGATGCTGACCATTCCCGAGGTTGGGTCGTAGAAGCGCTGGATCAGCTGAAACAGTGTCGTCTTGCCGGCCCCCGACGGCCCCACGACGGCAACGGTCTCGCCGGGTTCGATATGGAGCGTGAAGTCGCTCAGCGCGCTCACGTCCTGCCGCGTCGGATAACGGAAGACGACATGGTCGAACGCCACGCGACCTTGGGGCGGTTCGGGCAGCGCTTGCGGATTGGGCGGCGCGGCAATGCCCGGCTGTTCCTGAAGCAGCTCGCCCAATCGCGCGGCGGCACCGGCGCCACGCAGAAGATCGCCGTAAACTTCGGTCAGCGATCCGAAGGCACCCGCGACGAGGCCGCTGGTGATGACGAACGCGGCGATCGCGCCGCCGGTCATGCGGCCAGCCTGGACGTCGACGGCACCTTCCCAAAGGATCATCACGACCGAACCGAACAGCATCAGGATGACTGCGGCGGTCATGATCGCGCGCAGGCGGATACGGCGTTGCGCGGTCTCGAATGTCGCTTCGGCGGCGCTGCGGATGCGCCCGGCTTCGCGCGTTTCCTGCCCGAAGGCCTGAACGACCTTCATCGCGCTCAGGATCTCGCTCGCGGTCGAGCCGACGTCGGCAATGCGGTCCTGCGACTTTTTGGACAGAGTGCGCAGCTTCGAGCCGATGAAAACGATCGGCAGGATGACGACCGGGATGCCGATCACCAGCATGCCGGCAAGCTTTGGCGAAAGATAGAACATGTAGATGAGGCCGCCGATACCGGTCAGCGTGTTGCGCAGCGCGACCGACAGCGTCGTGCCGACGATCTGTTCGATGATCGACGTGTCGGCGGTGAGCCGCGACGAAATCTCCGACGGGCGGTTCTCTTCGAAATAGCTCGGCGACAGGCGGAGGAGATTTTCCTGCACCGCGATCCTGAAGTCGGCAACGACGCGCTCGCCCAGCCAGGACACGAAATAGAAGCGCAGCGCCGTCGCGATCGCCAGCACCGCGACCACGCCGAGCAGGATGCGAAAGCCGCTGCCGATGTTGCCGCCGGCGCCCGAGAAGCCCTGATCGATGACGACGTTGAAGCCCATCGGGATTGCGATCGACATGCCCGACGCGAAAGCGAGCGCGATCAGTGCAAGAACGATACGCTGCGGATAGCGTGCGGCGAAGCGCCATACGAGCCGCAGGTTGCCGATTTTGCGATTGCCGTTCGGCTTGGATATTTTGGTCGCCACGGCGCGCGCCTAGCAGCGTTGCCGGTCACCGGCAAATGATGCGTTGCAACATAGGACCGTTCCTGCGTAACCTTGCCTCCTGCCGGGATCAGGAGACGGTTCGTCTTGCTTTACAATGCTTACGAAATGCAGCGCAGCTGGCTCGCGGGGGCGAGCATGCTTGCGAACATGGGTGCCGAACTGTTGCAGTCGCCGGCGCATCCGGCGACCTATTTCGGCGGCGGGCCGGTCCTTGCGTCAGCACTCGAAGTCTTCGCGCATGCCGCCGCGCCGCGCGGCAAGCCGGCGTTCGGTTTTACGTCGACGATGGTCGACGGTGTCGACGTCGCAGTGCGCGAAGAGATCGTTCTGCAAAAGCCGTTCGGACAGCTCAAGCGCTTCGTAAAGGACGGCGTGGAGGGGGCACCCAAGCTGTTGATCGTCGCGCCGATGTCGGGCCATTTCGCGACGTTGCTGCGTGGCACGGTCGAAAGGATGCTGCCCGGACACGACGTCTATATCACCGACTGGCGCGATGCGCGGGCCGTGCCGCTGGCGTCGGGGCGCTTCGATCTCGACGATTACATCGACTATCTCGTTGCCTTCATGGAAAAAATCGGGCCCGGCGCGCACATGCTTGCGGTGTGCCAGCCGTCGGTGCCCTGCTATGCGATGGCTTGCCTGATGTCTGCGCAGAAGCACGCGTGTCGCCCGAAGACGCTGACGATGATGGGCGGCCCGATCGACACGCGCGAGATGCCGACCAGCGTCAACGATGTCGCGACCGAGCGGCCGCATGCCTGGTTCGCGCAGAATGCGATCGCCACTGTCCCCTTTATGTATCCGGGCGCGGGGCGGCGGGTCTATCCGGGCTTCCTCCAGCTCACCGGCTTTCTGGCGATGAATCTGGGCAGTCACATGCAGAGCCATTTCGCCATGTTCAAGGATCTGGTGAAGGGCGACGACGACGCCGCCGACGCGACCAAGGATTTCTACGAAGAATATCGCAGCGTTTGCGACATGACCGCCGAATTCTACCTCCAGACGGTCGAGACGGTGTTCCAGACGCATGCATTGCCCAAGGGCGAGATGATGCACCGTGGCCTCCGCGTCGATCCGGCGGCAATCGACGACATCGCGATCCTTGCGATCGAAGGCGAGCGCGACGACATCTCGGGCGTCGGGCAGACGCGGGCGGCGCTGAAGATATCGACCGGGCTGCCCGATGCGATGAAGAAATATCATCTTGCCGCGGGTGCGGGCCATTACGGCATCTTCAACGGCTCCAAGTGGCGGATGCAGATCGCGCCGGTCGTCGAGGGCTGGATCGCCGCGCACGACTGAGGTGGATCAAGCCCCGTTGCTGCCGCAGAATTTCGTTTCGCGCTGGCGAAGGTCGGTCAGCACCGTGGCAGCGTCCATGCCGGTCAATCGCCCGGTCTGCGCGATCCGGCCGATCAGTCGCTTGGCATCGCGATAGGTGACGCAGCCGTCGGCGACGCGGCCGAACTGGGTCTGCATGTCACCGAGGCCTTTGACCGCAACCATGTAATCGCGCAATCTGAGCGGGTCGGCCGGGCGCGCGGTCCAGCGCTGCTGCCGTTCGGCGACGTTGTCGGTAAAGAGCGCGAGACCCTCGTTCAGCTGACCGGCGGCGGCGAGCGCCTGGCCGCGCGCATTCTCGCTGATCCGGAGCATGCGTTTGGCGTCTTCGTCGGCAGGGTCGAACGCCAGCACCTGACGTCCGCCCGCCGACGACGCTTCGACCAGGGCAAGCGCCTCCTTCGGATCGCCGTTGTCGACAAGCGTCGTGCCGAGCGCCCATTGCGCGCGGGCCAGCCGCCGGATGACGATCTGATCGCCGGGGTAAAGCAGTTTGGCGCGTTCGAGCAGTGCCAGCGCGTAGCGATAAGGGGCAACTGCGCGTTTGGGAGGCTGCGAGTAGTAAATGCCCTCGGCGATCAGGTCATAGGCATTCGAGCGCAGCAAAAGCGTGTCGCGTGCTTCGTCGCGTGGCAGGACGGCATCGGCGCGCTTTGCGGCGACGATCCCGGCGGAGTAATTTCCCTGCCATTCGAGCGCGTTGGCAAGTTCGATGTAATACTGGCTTTCGATCGCCGGGGGCGCTGGCCGGTCGCGGTCGAGCAGCGTCCGGGCCTCGCGCAGCAGGCCGAGCGCGACACTGACCCGGTTTTCGGATTGCGCGATGATCCGCGCCTGATCGAGCCGGATGCGGACGGCAAGACGACGCGCCGCGGGCTGATCGATGCCGGCGACCAGCGTTGCGGCCCGGGCGAGGTTACGGGCCGCGGCGTCGCGCTGATCGAGGTTCGGAACGCCGGGTCGACCCTGCGCCGCCGCCAGCCGGAGCAGCCCCTCTGCAGCTTCGAGACGCGTCGTCGCCGATGCCTCCGCGCTTCCGGCGAGCCGGTCGAGATATTGCTGGGCGACGCCGGCGGCCTCGCTGCGGAGTTTCAGCGTGCCCGGACGTGCCGCGAGATCGTTGAGCAGGTCGATCGCAACATAACGCGCGCTGCCGCGGGCATCCTCGAACCGCGCCGTCGCGTCGCTGCGCGCCTGTTCGGCGCGGACATAGCTTCCGGTCGCGATCAGCGAGGTGGTAAGGAGCGCAAGGATCGCCGCAGCGGTGGCGAGCACGCCGGTGCGATGGCGCTGCACGAATTTGGCGACGCGGTATGACGCGCGGTCGGGCATCGCCCGGACGGGAAGCCGCGCGCGCCAGCGGTCGAGGTCGGCGATCAATTCGGCGACGCTGCCATAGCGCGCGAGGGGATCGACGTGCTGCGCCTTTGCGGCGATGGCGGCAACTTCGCGGTCGCTTCGTCGCTCGCCGATCAGCGACAGCGTCTTGCCAAGCGCGAAAATGTCGTCGGCCACCGAAGGGCCTTCGCCGGCGATCCGTTCGGGACTGGCAAAGTCGCGGGTCAGTGGCCCCGAGCCCATACCCTGACGCGGTCCTGCGCCGATCAGACCCGCGATGCCGAAATCGAGCAGCTTCACCCGCCCATTAGCACCGACGAGAATGTTCGACGGCTTAAGATCTGCATGCGCGATCAGGCGACTGTGCGCATGCTGGACCGCATCGGCGGCCTTGACGAACAAACGAACGGTGTCGGCGGTGGTCAGCGCCTCGCATGCGACGTCGATCGGTCGGCCGTCGAAATATTCCATCGCCAGCCATGGCAGCCCATCCTCGGTCACGCCGCCGTCGATCAGCCGCGCGATATTGGGATGTTCGAGCCGGGCAAGGAAGCGGCGTTCGTCGTCGAACGCATCGGCCGCGCGTGTGAGCGCATGGCGCTGGATCAGCTTGATCGCGATCTTCTGATCATAAAGCCCGTCAGCGCGCTGGCCGAGCCAGACGTCGCCCATCCCGCCGCGTCCGATCCGTTCAATCAGGTGGAATGCGCCGATGCGTTCGGGCGGCAGCAGGACGCCGTCGCAATCGGCGCTGCCCGGGATCAGCGTCGGGATCGCGCCCGCCGCACGCGTGATGCTTGCTTCGAGCGCGTGCAGGCGGGCGATTACCTCTTGCGGCTCGCCACGTGTCAGCCGCGCACGCAGTTTCTGATTGCCGAGATTATCGGCGAGACGTTCGAACAGCGCGAGCGCGCGGCGTTCGTGCTCAGGCGAAGCTGACGACCGCGCCATCGCCGCTCAGATAGTCGAGGAGCCAGGCACGCGCGGCCTGCCAGCGGCGCTTGATCGTGCGTTCGGAGAGGCCGCTCGACTCGGCGGCTTCCTCGACGCTCAGGCCCAGCATGAAACGCAGCTCGATGACCTGCGCATGATCGGGAGAAACGACGTCGAGCGCTTCGAGCGCGCGATCGAGGTCGACCATGTCGATAAGGTCGCCCGCCGCGTCCTGATCCGGCCAGCGCGTGACGAAGGTCGGCGCGTGGCGTTTGGCCGCACCGCCCTTGCGCGCTTCGTCGATCAGAATGCGTCGCATCGTCCGTGCCGCCATCGCGAGCATATGCGCCCGATCCTTTATCTCCATGCGATCGAGGCCCATCAGCCGGATCGCCGCCTCGTTCGCCAATTCGGTGGCCTGGAGCGGGCGTTTCGCGCCGTCGCTGGCGATGATGCGCCGCGCGATGCGCCGCGTCTCGTCATAGCAAGCGGCGAGCAGTTCGGCGGATACACCCGCCGACACCCCCCGATCCGACTCGCCCCCACGCAACGTCATAGGGCGTTATCGCCCGCGACGCCGCGCAGTGGCAAGGCCATCATTGGTATCGGTAAAGGCGTCGATCGTCGTCCCGAAACGGGGCCAGGTGGCGACGGCTGGCTAGAACGAGCGCGCATTCTCCTCTGCCGCGATCGCAGCTTCGACCATGCGTTGCCAAACCGCCGCGTCGCCCGCACCCGCCATGACCGGATCGGGTTCGCGCAGCACCTTCAATATGCTCAGCGCGTCGTCGGCATGCTCCTGCCACGCGCTGCCGACGGCGTCGCCGGCGGAGAGTTCGGCCCCGTCGGCGTTGGCACTCAGCGCGCGCGCCGCAAGAACGCGTGCGATCCGCTCGATCGCTGTCAGCTGCGCGGCCATGACTAAAGTCGAACCTCGGCGACCTTGCCTTCATAGTCCTTTTTGGGATCGATCCCGATCAGCATCTTGATCCCCGCAACGATGCTCGAGGCGTCGATCCAGATCTGCGCTTCCTCGCCATCGAGGCGGATCAGTGCGATCTTGGGATCGTCCTTCCCTTCGTACCATGCCGCGACATATGGGTTCCACAGGCGATCGATCGTCGCGCGGTCCTGCGAAGTCGACAGCGTGCCGTGGACCGTCGCCCAGACATCATGGCCCTTCGAAACGAAGTGCGCCATCGCCCGCGCGTTTGCGCCAATCTGCTGATATAGCGCGTTGTCGGTCGAGGTGAAGAACCAGATCGGCCCCGCGGCCTCGCCGTCTTCCGGATTTCCTTCCACCTGCGCGGTCATCGGCCGGGCGTGCCCGTCCTCGCCGTCGGCGAGCCCCAGGAACATCGTCCGGTCGGACTTCAGAGCCTTCCAGAACTTCGACTTGATTTCGGCGTCGTCGGCCACGGCTCATCTCCTGATCTGATTGAGGACATGCAACCGCGACCGACCGGGGAGGTTCCCTGCGCCCGCTTGGCGATCAGATCAGGACAGGCTTACCGCGACGCTGGCGCATCGCCGTTCCGGCAATGCCGAAGCCGAGTATCATCATCAGCCAGCTCGCGGGTTCGGGAACGGCGCCCGTAACGGCGACATTGGCCGTACCCACCAGATCGTCGACGCGAAGTGCGCCCGGCGCGCCCTCATCGACGACGCGAAAATCGAGCGTATTGATGCCCGCGACGAAGCCGCTGGTAATGCTGAAGCCGACCAGACTTGAGAAAACATTCGTTATCGTGATCCCGGTGTTGACGCCGTTCAGGAAGATCGTTCCGACATTGTCGGCTCCCCACGATCCCGAGATCGCCGCCGTCGCCGGGTTCAGGCCGGCAAGGCTGAACGTCGTCCGGTAGACCGAGGTGTTGCCGCCCGGACCGCCGGACGCGTTGAGCGAAATCCACCGTGAATTGGCATCATTGGCGACGTAGCAGCACTGAAAGGTGACGGCTTGTTGCCCGGCGAATCCGGCGGACGTTGAAGACTGGATGACATAATGCGGATCGGCGACGCCATTGCCGCCAACAATCGCAAGCCCTGCGGCGTCGGTGCCGGTGTTAAAAAGCCCGACAATTGCCGCGGCATGGGCCGACGTTGCGAGCGATAATGCACAGGCTGCGGATAAAATTCGTTTCATCTTATATTCTCCGGTGAGTGAAAATAGAAGCGACCGAATTATCGTTACGAAGGCGTTAACACAGTAATTGAAGCGAGCCAACGCCCAATGGCTCTATTCAATGACGGTCCCAGGATGAGCCGTGTCACAACACCTCGAACAATCCCGCCGCGCCCATGCCGCCGCCGACGCACATCGTCACGACGACATATTTCGCGCCGCGGCGCTTGCCCTCGATGAGCGCGTGGCCGGTCATGCGCGCGCCGCTCATGCCGTAGGGGTGGCCGACCGAGATCGCGCCGCCGTTGACGTTCAATTTCTCCATCGGAATACCCAGCGTGTCGGCGCAATAGAGCACCTGCACCGCAAAGGCTTCGTTGAGCTCCCACAGACCGATATCGTCCATCGTCAGTCCGTTGGCTTTCAGCAGCTTGGGGATGGCGAAGACGGGGCCGATGCCCATTTCGTCAGGCTCGGTGCCCGCGACCGCCATGCCGGCATAGCGGCCGAGCGGCGTCAGGCCCTTCCTGGCGGCGACCGAGGCTTCCATGACGACCGAGGCCGACGCGCCGTCGCTGAGTTGCGAGGCGTTGCCCGCGGTGATCGTCATGTCGGGGCCGAGGACAGGGCCGAGCGATTTCAATCCTTCGAGCGTCGTGTCCGCGCGATTGCCTTCGTCCTTGGTCAGCGTGACTTCCTTGTGCGTGACTTCCTTGGTTTCCTTGTTGGTCACCGCCATCGTCGCGGTGACGGGGACGATTTCGTCGTCGAACTTGCCCGCAGCCTGCGCAGCGGCGGTGCGCTGCTGCGACTGGAGCGCATAATCGTCCATGCGATCGCGGGCGATGCCATAGCGCTTGGCGACGACTTCGGCGGTCTGCAGCATCGGCATGTAGATGTTGGCGTGCATCGCGAGCAGTTCAGGATCGGGCGCGACGCGCATCTGCGGCGTCTGGACGAGGCTGATGCTCTCTGCACCGCCGCCCACGCAGACGTCCATGCCGTCGACGATCACCTGCTTTGCCGCCGTCGCGATCGCCATCAGGCCCGAAGCGCATTGCCGGTCGACCGACATGCCGCTGACGGTCGTGGGCAGGCCAGCCCGGAGCAGCGAGGTGCGCGCGAAATTGCCCGCCTGATGCCCCTGCTGGAGCGCCGAGCCCCAGACGACGTCTTCGACCTCGGCGCCGTCGATCCCGGCGCGCTCGACGGCTGCCTTGATGGCATGGCTCGAAAGCGTCGGCGAGGGAAGGTTGTTGAATGCGCCGCGATAAGCGCGGCCAATGGGGGTGCGGGCGGTGGAAACGATGACGGCGTCGCGCATTATCTTGCTCCTAGATGAAAAACTGGCTGATCCACTCGGCGATGAGCGCGGGTTTGTCCTCACCTTCGATCTCGAGCGTGTATTCGATGGTCTGCTGATATTGGCCGGGGCGCTTTTCGGCGATCTCGAGCAGCTTGAAAGCCCCTCGCACGCGCTTGCCAGAGCGCACCGGCGCGAGGAAGCGCGTTTTGTTGCCGCCGTAATTCACGCCCATCCTGATTCCGTCCATGCGCGGCAGGTCCGCCTGCGCGCTGAGCGTCGGCATGAGCGAGAGCGACAGGAAACCGTGCGCGATCGTACCGCCGAACGGCGTCAACGCGGCCTTGTCCGGATCGACATGGATGAACTGATGATCGCCCGTCGCGTGGGCAAATTTGTCGATCATCGCCTGATCGACGGTCAGCCAGTCCGACGTGCCGATGATCGTGCCCGTCATCGACTTCAGTTCGTCGAAGGTGACCACCGCCATAGTGCAATCCTAGCGCAGTTTTACTAAAGCGCGGAAAATCCGCTGCGGCGCTTTACGTCCGCGTCAACTGCCGAGTCAAAAGCCATGTATTCCGCAACGTCCGATTTTGCAAAACTGCACCGTGCGCCGGAGCCGGAGGTGCTGAAGCCACTGCTCGAACGCGCAAGACTGACCGGCACCGAACGCAGCCGCGTCGAAGCGATCGCCTTGGGCCTGCTGGCCGGTCTGCGCGCGGCTCAGGCGAGCGGGTGGGTCAACCAGTTCCTTCAGGAGTATCGGCTCAACACATCCGAAGGGGTGGCGCTGCTGTCGCTCGCCGAGGCGTTCCTGCGCGTGCCCGATCCGGAAACCGCAGACGCGCTGATTGCCGACAAGCTGGGCGACGCGGACTGGGCCGCGCACAAGGGCAAATCGGCATCAGGGCTGGTCAATGTCGGCACCTGGGGGCTGGTGATTGGTCGCGCTCTTGTCAGTGAAAAAGAAGAAGCGGGCGTCCTCCGTCGCCTGATCGCGCGCGCGGGCGAACCGTTTGTGCGGCAGGCGGTCGGGCAGGCCATGAAGATGATGGGCGAGATCTTCGTCATGGGCCGCACCATCGACGAGGCGACCAAGCGGATGCGGCGGCCCGAGAACAAGGGCTTCACCGCGAGTTTCGACATGCTCGGCGAGGCGGCGCGGACTTATCCCGATGGGCAGCGTTACCTCAAATCCTATGCCGATGCCATTGCTGCGGTCGGCGCGAACCCGGCGGCGGGGCACTCGATTTCGGTCAAGCTGTCGGCGCTTCATCCACGTTATGAGGTTGCGCATTGGGATGCTTGCGTGCCCGCGCTGATCGGGATGGTCGAGGCGCTGGCGGTGCAGGCAGCCAAGGCAGGCATCGCGCTGACGATCGATGCCGAGGAGTCCGAGCGGCTCGAGATGAGCCTCTCGATCATCGAGGCGGTGGCGGGGCTGCCCGCGCTCAAGGGCTGGGACGGGCTCGGCATGGCGGTGCAGGCGTATGGTAAACGCGCATCGGCAGTCATTGGGTGGGCGGACGATCTGGGCGCGCGGACGGGGCGACGGATTGCGGCGCGGCTGGTGAAGGGGGCCTATTGGGACAGCGAGATCAAGCGCACGCAGGAGGCGGGGTTGTCCGATTATCCGTTGTTCACACGCAAGGCGGCGACCGACGTCAGCTACATGGCCGTGTCGCGCGATATGCTGGCGGCGAAAAACATCTATCCGGCGTTTGCGACGCATAATGCGCTGACGGTGGCGACGATATTGGAATGGGCCGGCCAGGCCAGGGATTTCGAATTTCAGCGGCTGCATGGGATGGGCGAGGGGCTCTACGAGCGGCTGGTGCGTGAGGAGGGCTATCACTGCCGCATCTACGCCCCGGTCGGCGGGCACCGCGATCTGCTCGCCTATCTGGTGCGGCGGTTGCTCGAGAACGGCGCCAATTCGAGTTTCGTACATCAGCTGGCGGACGAGAATTTGTCGGACGCCGATTTGCTCGCCGATCCGGTGACGAAGATCGCGGCGGTTGGCGGGGCGCGGCATCCGAGCATTCCCTTGCCCGTGAACCTGTTCGACGAGCGGCGGAATTCTTCGGGGATCGATTTGCAGGATCGAGGGATCCTTGCCGAAACCGTGCAATCCCTTCGTGCCTTCGTGCCTTCGTGTGAACCTCGCGCATTCACACGAAGGCACGAAGGCACGAAGGATGTGCTTCGGATCGCCGAAGCGGCCTTTCCGCCTTGGAGTGCGCAGTCGCTGGAAAGCCGCTGCGCGGTGCTGGAGCAGTTGGCGGAATTGCTCGAGGCGAACCGCGCCGAGTTGATGGCCATCCTCGTCAACGAAGCGAAGAAGACCATCCCCGATGCACTGGGCGAAGTGCGCGAGGCGGTGGATTTCTGTCGTTATTACGCGGCGCAGGCGCGCGACGGACTGCGGCCGGTCGAACTTCCGGGCCCCACCGGCGAGCGCAATGTCCTGCGCATGGAGGGGCGCGGCGTCTGGGCGTGCATTGCGCCGTGGAACTTTCCGTTGGCAATTTTCCTGGGGCAGGTTGCGGCGGCCTTGGTGACGGGGAATACCGTCGTCGCCAAGCCTGCGCCGCAGACTCCGCGGATCGCCGCGCGCACGGTGGCGCTGGCGCATGAAGCGGGCGTGCCGAAGGATGCGCTGGTCTTGCTGGTCGGCGGTCCCGAGGTGGGCGCCGAACTGGTGGCCGATCCGCGCGTCGCCGGGGTCGCCTTCACCGGCTCGACCGCCACTGCCAAGCGCATCGCCCGGTCGCTCTTGGAAGATGATGCGCGGCCGATCGTCCCGCTGATCGCCGAGACCGGCGGCATCAACGTGATGATCGTCGATTCGACCGCGCTGACCGAACAGGTCGTGGCCGACGTCGTGACAAGCGCGTTCCGCTCGGCGGGACAGCGCTGCTCGGCGTTGCGATTGCTGCTGCTGCAGGAGGATGTCGCCGAGCGGACGCTCGAGATGCTCAGCGGGGCGATGGATACGCTCGTCGTCGGCGATCCTGCCGATCCTGCGACCGATGTCGGGCCGGTGATCGACGATGCGGCGTACTCCCGGTTGATGGAGTATCGCGAACGCAAACACGCGGACTGGGTGCATAGCCTTGTGGCGGAGGGAAGTTTGATCGTCCCGCCGACAATCATCCGCCTCGCCTCCATCGACGATATCACGCAGGAATGGTTCGGGCCCATTCTCCACGTCGCGACCTGGAAAGCGGGCGAACTGGAGGCGACCGTCGCCCGGATCAACGCCAAGGGCTTCGGGCTGACGATGGGGCTGCACAGCCGGATCGCGCGCAATGCCGAGACGGTCGAGGCGCTCGCGCGCGTCGGCAATCTCTATATCAACCGGAGCATGATCGGCGCGATCGTCGGTAGCCAACCGTTCGGCGGTGAAGGGCTGTCGGGAACCGGGCCGAAGGCGGGCGGGCCGCATTACCTCCACCGCTTCTGCGTCGAGCGACTGACATCCACCGACACGACTTCGGCGGGCGGCAATGCGACTTTATTGAGCCTCGACGACGTCGGGCTCTGATGCCGCCGGATACGGCATGATCGGCCTGCCGTCGGGGGCGGCGGTGATCGACATTTGCGTCGGATAAGCGAACTGGATGCCCAGTTCGGCAAAGCGCCGGAGGAGCGCGATGTGGACCGCGTGGCGCATTTCGAAAACGGTCTGATATTCTTCCGAATGCACGTCGTACTGCAGATCGAAATCAAGCGACGAGTCGCCGAATTTCATGAGGCCACAACGCACCAGTGTCGTGTCCTGACAACCCTCGACGATTTGGCGCGCGATCTCGGGAAGTCGTGCGAGAAGATCGATGTCGGTCTGGTAAGTCAGCCCGAGCCTGACGACGGTGCGACGCTTCGACAGTCGCGCGAGATTGTGGATCTCCTTTTCGAGCAGCTGCTTGTTGGCGATGATGATCTGCTCGCCGGTGATCGAGCGGACGCGCGTCGATTTGAGGCCGATATCCTCGATCGTTCCCGAGACGGTCCCGACCTTGATCGAATCGCCCTTGCGGAACGGCCGGTCGAACAGGATCGCGAGTGCTGCGAACAGGTCGGCGAATATTCCCTGTGCGGCAAGGCCGATAGCAATGCCGCCGACGCCCAGACCCGCAATCAGCCCGGTCACGTTGACGCCGAGGTTCGACAGGATGAGGATCGCGGCGACTGCGAACAGAACCACCGTCACGAGCAGACGGATGATATTCAGCGCGCTCGCCAATGCGACATGGCCGTCGCCGGCCTGCGCGCGGTGTTCGACGAGGCCGAGGATAATCTCGCGCGCGAAGACCGCGGCCTGAAGCGTGACCGCGATGACGAACAGGAAATAGACCGTTTTCGCCAGATCGTCGGGCGCGTGCGAGTAATTGGCGACGACCTGAAGCGCGACGGCGGCCACGAACCAGTATCGGATCTTGGCAAGCGCGCCGCCGATGATGCGGCGCCAGTGATTATGATCGGCATGCCGGTTGGCGAGCCAGCGGCCGACCCATTTTGCCCCCAGAAGCAGCGCGGCGACGACGGCGGCAAGAACGCTTGCGATGACGATCTGGATCGCGTGTGCGGTGATCCAGTCGGCGCTGTCGGTCCAGAGGGTGGCGATGCGAGTGTCGAGATCGGGACGCTTGGGAATGTTCATGCGGGCGCCTTCGACACAAGCGGCCCGGTGTCGTCAAGTCGCGACCGGCGAAGGGTCGGCGCCGACCGGCCGCCATGCGGCGTCACGTGCACTGCGCGCGGCATATGTGTCGAGACCAATCTGGAGACCGACGAGCATGTAGACGAACGGCTGGAAAGCGATGCCGACGAAAAGCGATCCGACGAGATAGATGAAATGGGCCTGTTGCAACGCGTTTGCGAGGTCGCCGATCCACGCCTTGTCCTCGCGCGTGCGGTAACGCCTGCGCAGCGTTTCCATACGGAGCAAGCCGCCGAAGTGGATCAGTAGCCAGAGCACCAGACCCGGGAACCCCTGTTCGCCGAGCATTTCGAAATAGGCCGAGTGATAGGCGCGCGACTTGTCATATTCGACCGAGGTCGTGACGTCGGCCTGCGCAGTCTGCCCCTCGACCGCGGTCGTCACGACCTTGATGCGGTTCTGGCGATAGGCATCGAAGCCGCCGCCGAACGGGTGGTCCTTTGCATAGTCCCAGGTCCAGGCCCACACCGCCAGGCGCGTGCCCGCCGACGTGTCCGCCTGATAGCTTTTGATCGTGTCCATGCGCTGCGTGAAACTTGCCGGCAGCAGTGGAATGACGATAAGCGAGGCGATGCCGACAATCGTCAAGTAAAGCATGCGCCGCTTGGTCGACCGCAACATCATGATGCCAAGGACGCCGATGCAGATGAGGCCGGTGCGCGCCTGCGTCCCGACCGGGATCAGCAGGCAGGCGAAGATCAGCGCATAGGCAAAAGTCTGGACACGCCAGTCGGGCCGGTAGATCGTCCCAACCTTTGCAAGCCAGAGAATCAACGGTACGATCGCGATCGCCACCGTCGAGATGATGCTGCCTTCGTAGAGCCCCGAATTGTTCGAGACCATCAGGTTCAGCGCGCCGTAGCCCCCGCCCGAAACGAGCGTCTTGATCCCGCCGACGATGATGATCGACGCCGCCGACAGGATCATGAAGAGCGTCAGCGCTTCGATGCGCAGCCGCGTCCGCAGCGTCAGCGGCAGGAAGATGCCGAACGCGAGCGCTTTCCAGACCCAGTCCCATTTGGCGAGTGCCTCGAGCGGGAAATCGGCTTCGAGCGTCGTGATCCCGCAATAGATCAGGAGGATGAGGAGCAGGATTTGCCGCGGAACGATGCGCGTGCCCTGCTTGTCGTCGAACAACGCCCAGCCGCCGACTGCAAGAAGGACCATGAGGAGCGAAATCGGCACCGAGTTGAGAAGGAGATAGGTCAGCCGCTGCGGCGACACGATATCGACATAGACGTAGCCGAGCACGAGGATGAACGGGCGGCGCATGCCCATCGCGACAAGCGCGAGGAGGAAGCCGACGAACGCCAGATCGCGCATTATCCGCGGCCCCATGGTCGCCCGGCATCGGGATCTTCACTGTCGAGATCGGCGCGCGACAACATCCGCCATGCAGCGAGGATCAGCAGCAGATGCGTGAGGCCGAGCGAGAAATTATCGATCATTCGGCCGCGCTAAGACAATCCGGTTGACGTCGCCTTAAGTTTGTTTGTCCAAGGCGGTCGGGCAATGCGCATTCTCCATGTTCTCGATCATAGCTTGCCGCTCCACAGCGGCTACAGCTTTCGTACGCGCGCGATCATGAAGGCGCAGGAGGCGATGGGCTGGACCGTCGCAGGCGTCACCGGCGTCCGGCAGGGCGAGGGGGTGGGGACCGACATCGCCGAAGGCCTGACCTTTCATCGGACGCCTCAGATCAACCGATATCCGACGCCCTTGTCGGAGCTTGCGGAGGTCCACGCCTTTTCGCGGCAGATCGATCGTATCGCCCGGGCGTTCCGGCCCGATCTGCTTCATGCGCACTCGCCGGTCCTGGGAGCACTCGCGGCGTTGCGCGCGGCGAAAGACCGGCACTTGCCACTTCTCTACGAGATCCGCGCATTCTGGGAGGATGCGGCGGTCGGCAACGGCACGGGCGTCGAGGGTTCGGTGCGCTTCAGGACCACCAAGGCACTCGAGACCTGGGCGGTGCGCCGCGCCGATGCGGTCGCAGTGATCTGCGAGGGGCTGCGCGGTGATCTGATTTCGCGGGGGATCGACCCTGAAAAGATCATGGTCTCGCCCAATGGCGTCGACATGACGATGTTCGGCACCCCGCCGCCGCGCGACGAGGCGCTTGCTGCCGCGCTGAACCTCGATGACTGCGAAGTCATCGGGTTCATCGGCAGCTTCTACGACTATGAAGGGATCGACGATCTGATATCGGCGATGCCCGCGCTGGTCGCCGCGCGCCGCGATGTCCACCTCCTCCTTGTCGGCGGCGGGCCGATGGAAACGGCGCTGCGCCGTCAGGCCGAAGGGTCGCCGGTTTCGGCGCGCATCCACTTTATCGGTCGCGTGCCGCACGCCGAGGTCGAACGCTATTACAGCCTGATCGATATCCTTGCCTATCCGCGCAAGAAGATGCGGCTGACCGACCTCGTCACGCCGTTGAAGCCGCTCGAGGCGATGGCACAGGGCAAGCTCGTTGCGGCATCCGACGTCGGCGGGCACCGCGAACTTATCGAGGATGGCGTCACGGGAACGCTGTTCGCGGCGGGCGATCCGGCCGCGATCGCGTCGGTGCTTTCCGCGCTGTTGGCTGACCGGCGCAATTGGGACGATCGCCGCGTCACGGCTCGTGCCTTCGTCGAGCGCGATCGTAACTGGTCGTCAAACATTTCCCGTTACGAACCCGTTTACCGTAAGTTGATCGCCCAGAAGTCGGCGACCGACAGTCAAGGGGTTTGAATTGATGGTCACTTTGGCACGCCGGGCTGAGCGGGTTCCTTTCGCTCCGGTCGTTGCAGCTTTGTTCGGCACTGCTGCCGCAGTACTGGTCGCGGCAGTTCCGCAGCGCATGTTCGAAGCAAGCGTCGTTGCCAGCGGTTTACCGACCGTGCTGGCAGCGGCGGCCCCACCACTCGGGCTAGTCGCGCGGGTCCTGGCCATCGCGCTGGCGTTCGTCGTGGTTGCCGCGGTGCTGTGGGCTGCGCTGACACCGCTGGCGCATGCCATCGAAGGAAAAGCGCGTGCGCGCACGCCATGGCGCGATGCAGGGTATGATGCCGACACCGATCGGATGCGAGACTTTGCCGTGCCGCAACGGCGGCCGATCTTTGCGCCCGACGAACTTGGTGCGCCGCTGATGTCCGATGCCGCGATCGCCGCAAGGACGCCGACAGAAGTGGTCGCCGACGATCGCGAATCCGTCGCCGACTTCTTGCCCGTTAAGTCGGAAACGTTCGAATCGGTCGTCCGGCCGCCGCGGAGCGCCGACAATTCGATTGCGGCGCTGATCCGTCGCCTCGAGGACGGTCTGGCGCGCCGCGCGGATGACGACCGAGGTCCCGACGGTTCGGGCGGCGGTATCGCTGCCGCAGCGTATCGTCCGACCGAGGCCGGTGGCATCGTCGCACCGCCAGCGCGTCCGATCGATGACGGTTCGATGCCGCAATCGCTGTGGACGCAGCGGGCGATGGCCCGCGGTTAAAGCGCGACCGCCGTCAAATAGGCTTCCATCGCGGCGATCGCGCCCGCCGTCAGCCGTACATGTGTCGAACGCGCATCGCTCGGATGATGGAGACGTTCGACGAGACCCTGTTCATGCAGCCAGCGCAGATGACGCAACGCCGTCGTCGATGGCACGTCGGCCCCGATGCACACGCTCTTCACAGTCATTCGCCGCCGTTCACAATCGGCGACGAACAGATCGAGCAGCATGTCCCAAGTCGGTTCGGCGAAAAGACTGCCGGCGAAATGTCGCGCGCGTAGCCGGCGCTGCTTGTAGAGCGTCCTGGCCGTCTGAAGAAGCGGGTGCGCGGCGAAAGGGCGTTTCGCCGCGTGATCCATCAGCCGTTGGCGATACGGCGCGGCACGGTTTCAACACGCGTTCCGCGCGCGGCCGAACGGTCCAGCGGTCCCGGTCTGTCCCAGGCGCCTTCAGGGCGAATGAGTTCGAACGGCGAGCGGCCGATGCCGATGACGTCGTTGCAAGCGCTGACTTCGGCCTCCATCTCGACATAGGTCACGTCCGAGAATTCGAATGTCGGACGGCCGGGAATTTCGCGAAAGCCGAACCGCGCCCAGAAGTTTACGAGGTCGACGCGCGCGTGTCCGTAGGCCTTCTTGAAGCCCTTGGTCCGGCAGTAATCGAAGGCCGCGCGGACGAGGCGGAAGGCAAGCGTCGAGGACCTGAATTCGGGCCGGACGGCAAGCCGCTCGATCTTCACGAAATCGCCGAAGAAGCGGATGCGGATGCACCCCGCGGGCTCGCCGCCGATTTCGCCAAGGATATGCGCGGCGCAGAAATCATTGCCGTCGAATTCCTCGTCGTAGGGACAAGCTTGCTCATGCATGTAGGTCGCGGCGCGGATCGAGAAGACCTTCATGATGTCTTCGATCGTACGGCTGACCCGCGTCGTCGTGACTGGTCGAGCCGACTCGACCTCGACGGACGGTTCGGCAGCGCGAAAGACGACAAGGACGTCGTCGTCGGCTTGCGGGAAATGATCCGACGCCTTGGCAAATCCCATCGACGCGAACAGCCGCGCCGCCGCGGCGTTGGCGGCACTGGTGAAGAGCGGAACGCCGTCTGGCGCGATCGATTCGAAATGCGCGGCGATCGCGGCGATCGCCGGAATGAAATTGCCGGGTGAGTAGATGCACCAGATGTAGAGCGCGACCGGTGATTGCGATGCGGTGGTCAGCAAGTCGCTCGGCGGGTTCCTGCGATCGAGCCGGCCCGTCTTCAAGGCGGCGAGTCCCGCATCATTGAGCGGGAGATACGCAAGGAACGCAGGTTCCTTGGGATCATCGCGTTCGACCATGCGGACGACCTCGGGATTGTGGTCGAGCACGCGCGCCAGGACTTCGTCGGAGGCCACCTCGCCCACCGCGTCGCGAAGTTTTTGCGCGAGGGCCCGGGCCTCTTCAATCGAAACCGCGCGCGAATCGGTGTAATTCCGGTGACCACGCATCGCGACCAAGGTTTCGAACCGTTTACTGAAACGGATATTCTTGTAGCTGCTTTTCGACACCGATATGTTACGGTCGATTTTCATACCGGTGTCCTTTGCTCGTCGCGTTCGGGAGCGTCTTAATGATCAAACAGCGATCGAACGTTGTCCAAAAATTCGCACCCGGTGTTCGGATTTCTGCACAAGAGGTGCGCAGGCGCGCGACGCTCGACCGTATTTCTTGGGACAATCTGCGCCTGCTGCTCGTGCTGTCGGAAGCCGGCAGCTTCCGCTCGGCAGCGAACGTCGCAGGGATTTCGCTGAACACGATCCGCAGCAAGATCGACCGGCTGGAGCGGCAGATCGGTGGGCAGCTCATCCGGCGCAGCGTGGAGGGCATAACGCTGACGCAGGACGGCTACGAGCTCGTTTCGATCGCCAAACAGATGCGCGCGCTGGGCAAATCGGCGGAGCGGATTCAGGCAAGTGCGAGCGGCGCGCGCGACCCGAAGGTCCGGATCACGATCACCGAGGGGCTGGGCACGTTCTGGCTCGTTCCCCACCTGGTCGACTTTCGCCAGCAGCATCAGGACATCCACATCGACCTGCAGTGCGACATGGCACCGCCCGACGTCCTGTTCCGCGATGTCGATATCGCGGTCCAACTCGAACGGCCGACCAACCCCGACCTCATCGTCCAGAAGATCGGGACGCTCCATTTGATGCCCTATGCAGCGGAGAGCTATCTTGCCGCGCACGGCACGCCGACCTCGATCGAGGATGCGCGCGCGCACAAGCTCGTCTGGCAGGAGGCCGATCAGGTCGCGTCCGACCTATTGCCGATGTTCGTCGATAGCGACCTGATCGACGACGGCCTGATCGCGGTAACGACGAACACCAGCTCGGCGCATTTCTGGGCGATCTCGAAAGGGGCGGGGATCGGCTTCCTGCCGACCTATGTGCGCGTCGTCAGCCGGGCGACCCGTCCGCTCGACATCGGCCTCAATCTGCGGCGCAACATCTACCTCGTCCACCATCCCGATTCGGTGCGCTTCCCCGAAGTACGTACCGCGCTCGAATGGGTCAGAAACGCGTTCGACAAAATCAAATACCCGTGGTTCGGCGACGACTTCATCCATCCCGACCAGTTCGAGCGCCGTTTCAACGACAGCGTGGTCGTCAGCCTGTTCGAAGGGTTTCGCTGAACTTCCTTCGTCGAGCGCGTCATCGATTCAATATTTGCTCCAGTCATGCGGGTCGCAACGACGTAGTCAGGTCGCGCGGCAAACGTAGCGTAGCGTGGCGGGGGTAGTATGATCGATGACATGATCGACGTTGCCGAGCGACAACGGGGAGCGACGCTGGGCAAGTTGCGGCATGATTTACTGCGCTGCATCGTTCGTGCCGAAGCTCTGGGGCTGACGGCAATCGCGATCTATCTGCAGCGCGCGGTCGACGAGATCGACGAAATCCGGTCGTGACCGCATAGCGCAACACCAACGCAATAGCGCCCAATGGCAAGGCTAACAGCGCTCAACGGCAACGCCAATGGGGGCCAGCCTTGCGGCCGACCCCCACTGCGCTGGGCGATGTCCGGATCGTTCATGGCATTGCTGCCGAACGAACTGGCATTCCCGCCCGAGCGTTGCTGCGCGCCTCGGCACTCCGCGGCGATCCGTTTCCAAATCGCCCTGGATGCCTTGGCATCGCAATGGCTGCTCATACGGTCGAGGTTTGCGCGACGGCGTTGCTTTCGCATTGCCATTCGCCTTCAGCCTCGGGTCTTTGCAACCCGAACCGGCGGCTCCGTCATTTCATCCCGCTTGCGCGTTCGGCATGGCGTCGTTACCGGCCCTTGCATCACCGCTTGAAGTCGGCGTTTCCGCGTCCTCGCCCCGGTTACTATGATGCGAAGCTGACACGCGCAATCGAGTCGCGCCAGCGCCAAACGCGGATCCTGACCTGTGGATAGCGAGGATATCGGGGACAGATCAGCGCCAGTCGACTATTGCCCAGCCGCGCGCCGCGGCGAGCTTTCGCAAAGGGCCGTGGGCGTTGACCGCGATGGCTTCATCGGCCCAGTCCATCGCCGGCGCGTCGGAGACATGGTCGCTGTAAAAGCGGATATGTGCGTCTTCGCGGACGATGCCGACATCGTGCATCCATGCGGTGACCATGCGCAGCTTGGCAGGGCCGTAGCAATTTTCGCCGTCGATCTCAGCCATAACGCGCGTGTCGAGGCCGGCGAGTGTATTGGTCGCGATCGTCGTGTCGAAGCCCGCCTTGCGAGCGATCGCTTCGGCGTAAAGACGGTAGGACGCGGTCGCGAGGACCAGCC
Organism: Sphingomonas sp.; assembly: GCA_965249015.1. Lineage (GTDB taxonomy): Bacteria > Pseudomonadota > Alphaproteobacteria > Sphingomonadales > Sphingomonadaceae > Sphingomonas_O. The sequence goes on from CBDFLB010000003.1 coordinate 1,576,640, forward strand.
GATATCCTGCGGCATGATCGGCCGCGATCTGGGCGCGGGCATCGGCGAGAATGTTCTTGCGTAAGGTCGTGTCGGCAAAGCTGTCGGCGATGGGCGCGAGGTCCTTTGGATGGATCGTGCGGCCGACCAGCAGGCTCTGGTTCAGGACTTTCAGCCGGGCGCGGTCGATGACGCGCGCGGCGTAAAGGACCAGCGTCAGGGCCACGACCGGCAGCAGGAGCAGCCGCCACGGGTGCAGCCGCCATGCCGCGTGCAACAGGAACGAGATGAATGTCGGGTCGCGCGTGATCGTGCGATCCATATCGTAGATGGCAAGTCGGATCATCGCGCATTCTTAACGCTTGACTGGCTTGCCGTCGCCCGTTTCTTGCCGCATGTCGCAAGGCGATGGGTGACCGTGCAGAGTTCGTGCGTGAAGATCGCGAAGGGCAACGGATACTCGCGTTTGCGGGTGACCTTCGCCTGCCCAATCTTGACGATTTGCCCCGGCGACTGGAGGGTCTTGAGGATTTCGACGGCATCGACCTGGCGAACGTGTCGCACATCGACACCGTCGGCGCGTGGCTGGTTCATCGGCTGACGCTCAATAGGCACGTCGCGATTTCGGGCGCGACTGCGGGCGTTGCGACGATGATCGAGCAAGTCGCGGCGTCGGACAAGAGCGCGCGGGTGCGGCCCGAGGCCGTCAACCCGATGGGCCGTGTGCTCGGGCAGATCGGCGACGCGACGGCGATTGCCGGACGGACGCTGCTTGGCCTCCTCGGTTTCTTCGGCGCCGTACTTATCGGCTTTGCCAACGTGGTCCGGCACCCGTCGCGTTTCCGCATCAACGCCGTGGTCCAGCGCTTCGAGGTCGTGGGCGTGTCCGCGCTCGGCATCATCGGCCTGATGAGCTTCCTGATCGGGATCGTCATTGCACAGCAGGGCGCGGTGCAGCTGCGCCAGTTCGGCGCGGAGATCTACACGATCAACCTTATCGGGCGGATCACGACGCGTGAACTTGGCGTGCTGATGACCGCGATCATGGTCGCGGGACGATCGGGGTCCGCGTTCGCCGCGCAGCTTGGCACGATGAAGCTGACCGAGGAGATCGACGCGATGCGCACCATCGGCGTGTCGCCTGTCGAGGCGCTCGTCCTGCCGCGCATGATGGCAAGCGTGCTGCTCATGCCGTTGCTCGGCTTCTACGCATCGATCCTGTCGATCGTCGGCGGCGGGCTGTTCTGCTGGGTCAACCTGGGCATCCCGCCGGTGACCTATATCCAGCGTATCCGCGAGGTGGTGCCGATGACCGACATGTATGTCGGGCTCGTCAAGGCACCGGTGTTCGGCGCGATCATCGGCCTGTCGGGATGCTTTCAGGGCATGCAGGTCGAGGGTAATGCCGAACAGATCGGCCTGCGGACCACGTCGGCAGTCGTCCAGGCGATTTTCCTCGTGATCGTGCTCGACGCCTTTTTTGCGGTGTTCTTTACCGCGATCGGCTGGTCATGACCGACGATATTGACATCGCGATATCCGTGCACGGCCTCGTCAACCGCTTCGGCGATGCAACGATTCACGATGGCGTCGACCTCGACGTTCGCCGGGGGGAAATCATGGGCGTGGTCGGCGGATCGGGCACGGGCAAGTCGGTGCTGATGCGCTCGATCATCGGCCTGCAGCGGCCCGAGGCGGGAACGATCGAGGTTTTCGGCGAATCGATGATCGACCGCGACGAGGACGAGGCGCTGAACATCCGCAAACGCTGGGGCATATTGTTTCAGGGCGGTGCGCTGTTCTCGACGCTGACGGTCGCTGAAAACGTCCAAGTGCCGCTGCGCGAATTCTATCCGCAGCTCGACAAGGGCCTGCTCGACTGCATCGCCGCGCACAAGGTCGTGACCTCGGGGCTCGACCCGAGTGCGGGGCCGAAATATCCCTCCGAACTGTCGGGCGGTATGAAGAAGCGTGCTGGTCTCGCCCGTGCACTCGCACTCGATCCCGAGTTGCTGTTTCTCGACGAACCGACCGCCGGGCTCGACCCGATCGGCGCTGCGGCGTTCGACGAATTAACGCTCGGCCTCAAGAAAACGCTCGGGCTGACGGTCTTTTTGATCACGCACGATCTCGACACGCTTTATGCGATCTGCGACCGCGTTGCGGTGCTGGCCGACAAGAAGGTGATTGCGGTGGGGACGATCGACGAGTTGCTGAAGACCCAACATCCCTGGATTCAGGAATATTTCAACGGGCCGCGCGGGCGCGCTGCAACCGCCGCCGTCAAGGCGCACGAGAAAGAGCCGGTTTGATGGAAACGCGTTCGAATCATATTCTCGTCGGGGGGGTCGTGCTCGCGCTGCTCGCCGCGCTGGCGGCGTTTCTGGTCTGGCTGTCGGGCCTGTCGGCGGGCGACAACAAGCAATATGATATCTTTTTCAAGCAATCGGTCGAGGGTCTCGCCAAAGGGTCGAGCGTCAGCTTTTCGGGCGTGCCGTCGGGGCAGATCGTGGAGATCGAGCTGTGGGCCGAAAATCCCGAATTCAAGCGTGTCCGTGTCGCGTTGAAGAAGGAGACCCCGGTGCTCCAGGGGACGACCGCGACGATCCTCGGCAGCTTTACCGGGCCGTCGACCGTTGTCCTCGACGGCGCGGTAAAGGGCATGCCGCCGATCACCGAGCCGGGACCCGCAGGACGGCCGGTCATCCCGACCAAGCGCGGCGGCCTTGGCGCACTGCTCAATTCGGCACCGCAATTGCTCGAACGCCTTTCGACGTTGACCGAGCGGCTGACCGAACTGATCTCTGACAAGAACCAGGCGTCGATCTCGGGCATATTGGCGAACACCAACCGGCTGACCGACGCGCTCGCCGACCGGGGGCCGGAGATCGCGCAGACGCTTGCCGATACGCGCATCGCGATCCGCCAGGCGGGTACCGCAGTCGAAAAGATCGGCAATCTCGCACAGAGCATCGACGGCCAGTCGGGACCGCTGATCGGCGACCTGCGCGTCACGGTGGCTTCGGCCAAGCGAAGCATGGAAACGCTCGACGCGACTCTCAAGGATGCGCAGCCGGGGGTCCAGGCGTTTTCGAAAACGACGATTCCCGAGGTCGGCCAGCTGGTGCGTGACCTTCGCGTCATGTCCGAAAGCCTGTCTTCGGTTGCCTCGAAGATCGATCAGGGCGGCGCGGGCAGCCTGATCGGTTCGCCGCGACTGCCCGATTATAAATCCCGTGGAGACCGGAAATGAACGCGCGGATCAGAAGTGCGGTTCTGGCGTGGCTCGTGCTGCCAGTCGCAGGCTGCGTGAGCTTTGGAGCCAAGCCGCCCAAGCAGCTCTTGACGCTTAATGCGACCAGCGTTGTCGCAGCGGGCGTGACCCGGACCGCGACGGCGGGTGACACCGTCACCATCCTTGCTCCGACAGCGCCCGCCGCCATCGTCGTGCCGCGCGTGCCGGTGTACCGCGACGGTATCGCGATCGCCTACGTCAAGGATGCGGCGTGGATCGAAAGCCCGGTGCGGCTGTTCCAGCGCCTGCTGAGCGAGACCGTCGCGGCAAAGACCGGGAAGCTCGCCCTCGACACGCGTCAGTATACGACCGATCCCGGCCTGCGCGTGCAGGGGAACCTGATCATGTTCGGGATCGACGAGAGCCGCAGCGAGGCGGTGGTAACCTATGAAGCCGTTGTGGCGCGCGGCAGGGGTCTCGAAACCCGCCGCTTCGAGGCGCGCGTACCCGTCGTCGCGATCGATGCGCTGACCGTCGGGCCTGCGCTCAACCAGGCGGCGAACCAGGTCGCGGCGGACGTCGCCGACTGGATCAAGTAAGGGGGCGGTGCTGCGGCGAAGCTGATCAGGGCGCCAGTGTCTCGAGAAGCGAGATGAGTCTCTCCAGACGTTCATCGTCGCCAGTCGCTTCGCCGAGCAGATAGCGACCGTCTTTCTCGACCATCCCGGCCGCTGCCGGGTCGAGCGCGGAGTCGGGGCGCGGCGTAATGGCAATGGCCGCCGGGCCGGCATCGATTCGTCCTATGCGCAGCGCGTGGGCGCTCAACCGGATCCGCGTGCGGACGAGAAGCGTTTCGGCATCGGGCGGGAGCGGCCCGAAGCGGTCGACAAGTTCTTCTTCGAACAGCTCGAGGCTTCGTTCATCCTCGATCCGCGCCAGGCGAATATAAAGCGGCAGGCGGACGTCGGCCGTGGGAACCCAACTCCCAGGGAAGCTCCCGGCAGCACCGATGTTCAGTTCGGGGGTCCATTGCTCGACCTCCTCGCCGCGCGCCTTGCGCAGAGCGGCGCTGAGGAGATGCTGGTAAAGGTCGACTCCGATCAGTCGCGCATGACCCGCCTGTTCGTCGCCAAGGAGATCGCCGCCGCCGCGCAGGTCGAGGTCCTGCGCGCTGATGTCAAAGCCCGCGCCAAGCCGGTCGAATGTCGCGAGCGTCCGCAAACGCGTCAGCGTGCGTTCGGCGATCGCGTCCTGCGTTTCGGTCAGCAGGATGACCTGCCCGCGCCGCTTTCCGCGCCCGACCCTGCCGCGCAGTTGATGAAGCTGGGCAAGGCCGAAGCGATCGGCGCGCCAGATTATCATCGTGTTCGCGCGCGGCACATCCAGCCCCGCCTCGATGATGTTGGTGGCGAGCAGGACGTCGCCGCGGCCGTCGGCGAAGTCGACCATGACGGCGTCCGCCTGCGCCGGCGCCATCTTGCCATGCGCTTCGACGACGTCGAGTTCGGGTGCGACGCTGCGCAGCTTTTCGCCGACCTCTGCCATGTCCTCGATGCGCGGCACGACGACGAAACTTTGCCCGCCACGTCCTTTTTCGCGCGCGAGCGCGGTGCGGATGCGCCCGTCGTCGAACCGGTCGAGCGTCGTCCGGATCGGCTGGCGACGCGCCGGTGGCGTGGCAATGATCGAAATCTGCTGCAACCCGACGAGCGCCATCTGCAGCGTCCGCGGGATCGGCGTCGCGCTGAGCGTGAGCAGGTGCGTTTCAGCCGATCCGCGCAGCCGCGCCTTGTCGGCGGCACCGAATCGCTGTTCCTCGTCGATGATGACAAGTCCGAGCCTGGCATAGGACACGCTTTTCGACACGACGGCCCCGGTGCCGACCACGATCCCGATCGAGCCGTCGGCGAGCCCGGCCTTGACATTTTTCTTCTCCGCTGCGCTCGACAGGCGCGACAGTCCGGCGACGACCACCCCCGACGCCTCGAAGCGTCGCCGGAACGTTTCGATATGCTGACGCACGAGGACGGTCGTCGGGGCCGCGACGATCACCTGATACCCCGCGAGCGCGGCCAGCGCAGCAGCGCGCAACGCCACTTCGGTCTTGCCATAAACCGACGTCGCCAACGATCAGCCTGTCCATCGGGAGGCCGCGCGCCAGATCCTCGCGAACCGCAGCGATTGCGCGTGCCTGATCGGCGGTTTCCTGAAACGCGAAGCCGGCGGCGAAGCGTTCGTAGGCGGCAGCCTCCGGAGCAATCACCGGCGCTTTGAGGGTCGCGCGCGATGCCGCAAGCGCCATCAGTCCCGTTGCCGTTTCGGCAATCGCACGGTCAATGTCACCGCGTCGTTTTTGCCACGAAGAGCCGTCGAGCTTGTCGAGCGTGACCGCGCCGCTGTCGCTTCCATAGCGCCAGATCCGGGCACACATATCGGTCGCGACCAGCCGCCGCGCGCCGCCGGCATAGTCGAGCGCGATCGTCTCACCGGGGCCGTCCCTGTCGAGCGGATCGGGTTCGAGTCCCGCGATGCGGCCGATGCCATGATCTTCGTGCACGACAAGGTCGCCTATTTTCAGCTCGGCGGCAGCGAGCACCGGCAGCGCGTTCGAAGACGACGTCTGACCACCCGACTGCGCTCGGCTGCCGAGCAAATCCCCACCCGCCACAACGACGACGCGATCATCGACGAAGCCGGTCGCCAGTGGCGTTGTCATCACTGCCCCGCCGCCCGGCGACAAGGCACTGAGGTCTTGCCAGTCGTCCAGGACAGATAGCGCCAGGCCAAGACGTTTTTCGACCTTGCGGGCGAGAAATCTCAGGTCGCGTTCGCTTCCCGTGAGGATGAACCGCCGTCCATCCGCGAGCAGAGGCTTGGTAAAGCGCGCCATGGCCGCGAGCGGCGATCGTGCCTCGGCAAAACGCGGCACCTCGGCAAAATCATCGTCGAACTCGACGCGTCGCCACGCAGCAAGCGCGGCTTCCCACACGGCGTCATCGATGGCAAGCGACCCGCTGGCATCGGCAGCGCCGCGAGCAAGTGCGAGAAATCGCCGCCGATGTTCTTCCCCGCGCGCCGAAAACGCAACGAGCGCGGGCGCGAGATGTGCCAGGATCGGGACGCCCCCGGCTGCCGAGGGTTCGCTGGCTCGACCGACGTCGATCGCGTCGAGATTTTCGGCGGAGCGCTGTGTGACCGGATCGTAGGTTCGCATCGCGGCGATCTTTCCTGCGGCGATATCGACGCGGACCGGCAGCGCGGCATCCGCCGGGAAAATGTCGAAGACGTCGCCGCGCGCTGCCATCTCGCCGGGCTCGTCGACGCGGTCGTCAGCGAAATATCCGACGTCCTCGAGCTGCTGCGATAATGCGGCCACGTCGATCGGGTCACCAACGCGTAGCTCCGGGGGTTCGGCTTCGAAGGCTGCGGGTTCGGGGTAGCAGCCTGCCGACGCTTCGCCACCGAGGATGCACGCGATGTGCGGACGGTCCGCCCTCTTCTGGAGGTCGTGCAGCGTGCGAAGCGCGCTGACGCGACGACCCACGTTGGCGGGGGAGGCGGGGGATGCGTCACCGGGAAGCGCATCGCTCGACGGGACGAAGACCACGCACGCATGCGGTGCAACGGCCCTCACGGCATCGGCGATCGCCTCCGCCTGCTGATCCTCGTCGGCGATGAAAAGCAGGTCATCCCGGATCAACATGTCGGCAATCCGGGTCGCGACGATCGCAACGTTCATGCAAAGCCCCCATTATTCGAATTATAAATTGTCTCGAAGTTCTCGTCAGCAAAAAGACCCAATCAGGCAGATCGATCGAAGTTCCGCCGCTTCAATAAACCATTCAATTTATAACCAACGTGGTTATTATCCGTGTCACGGAACCGTTACGCGCTTGTCTTGTTTTGGTGAAAGTATCACGAACAGAGACCAGCCATGTCCTTCGATTTATACACACCAGCGCTGCGGCCGGCAGGTGCTTTCGAAAACTTGGCATGGCATGTGTCGCCAATCGCTGGCGCGGCCAGCGAACCATGGCACTCGGTCGATCTGGTATCAGCCCCCGGCCCAAGTGCCGCGATTTCGTCATCGGAGTAGAGCGTGCACGGTCCCGGATTTGCACCAGCCAACAGCAACAGTGATTTTGGCGGGCTGGACGAGCCGCCGCTGCTATGCTTTTCGCATCTGCGCTGGGACTTCGTGACGCAGCGTCCGCAGCATCTCATGCGGCGCTTCGCACGAACCAGAAAGGTTTTCTTCTGGGAGGAGCCGATCCCCTGCGATCATCCGCAGGCCTATCTCGAATATCATCCGTTCGAGCGCGACGGCGTCATCGCCCTGCGCCCGCGGGTGCCGCACTGGTGGCCGCGCGAAGAGGTCGAGCGGGCGCTGTCTCGCCTGCTCGACATGCTGATCGCAACGAGTATTCGGGCAGAGCCGCTCTTGTGGTTCTACACGCCAATGATGTTCGCCTTCGCCAACCATGTCGCGGCGCGCGCTGTCGTCTATGACTGCATGGACGAATTGTCGGCGTTTCGCTTCGCTGATCCGTTGCTGCTCGGGCGCGAGGCGCAGTTGCTCGCGCGCGCCGACGTCGTCTTCACCGGTGGCTACAGCCTTTTCGAGGCGAAGCGCGATCGCCACCCGAACGTGCATCCGTTCCCCTCGGCGGTCGAGGTCGACCATTTTGCCACTGCCCGTCGAAGCGGGATCGAACCGGCCGATCAACGCGCGATAACCGGTCCCAAGCTCGGCTTTTATGGCGTGATCGACGAGCGGATCGACCTGAACCTCATCGATGCAGTGGCGCATGCGCGACCCGACTGGTCGCTCGTCATGATCGGCCCGGTCGTCAAGATCGAACCCGACGTACTGCCGCAACGCGCGAATATCCATTGGCTCGGCGCGCGTGCTTATGCCGACCTCCCGGCATATCTTTCGGGTTGGGACGTTGCGCTCATGCCGTTCGCGATAAACGCGTCGACACGGTTCATAAGCCCGACGAAAACGCCCGAATATCTGGCCGGCGGTGTGCCGGTCGTATCGACGCCGATCATCGACGTGGTTCGTCACTACGGCGATCTGGAAGGCGTGGCGATCGCACAGACGCATACCCGTTTCCTCGCCGCCTGTGACGCCGCGCTCGCCTTGCCGCGGCAGGGCGCATGGCGCGACGCCGCCGATGCCGTGCTTGCGACACAGTCATGGGACCGGACGCAGGCGGCGATGGCCTCTGCAATCAAGTGCAGCGCCAAGGGCGCGCCGCGGGTAAGCCCGGTGGTCACCCGTAAGCACTACGACATGCTCGTCGTGGGTGCCGGATTTGCAGGGTCGGTCATCGCCGAGCGGCTTGCCGCCGATTCCGGGCTGCGCGTCCTGCTCGTCGATCGCCGCCCGCATGTCGGCGGCAATGCCTATGACGAATATGATGCCGCAGGGCTGCTCGTCCATCGTTATGGCCCGCACATCTTTCATACCAATTCGACCGAGGTGTTCGACTATCTCTCGCGTTTCACGAAATGGCGGCCGTACGAGCATCGCGTGCTGGCCGATATCGACGGCACGCGCGTGCCGATGCCGATCAACCGGACCACATTGAATGCGCTCTATGGCCTGGCGCTCGACAGCGATGCCGCGGCGGCGGATTTTCTCGCCGCGCGTGCCGAGCCCGTTGCCGGTATCCGGACCTCCGAAGATGTCGTCATCTCGGCTGTGGGCCGCGAACTCTACGAGACATTCTTTCGCGGCTACACGCGCAAGCAATGGGGGCTCGACCCGTCAGAACTCGACAAATCGGTCACTGCGCGCGTGCCGACGCGGACGTCGACCGACGATCGCTATTTCACCGACCGATATCAGGCGATGCCCGCGCTCGGCTACACGCGCATGTTCGAAGCGATGCTCGATCATCCGAACATCACCGTGCGTACGGGTGTCGAATACCGAGACATCATCGAAACGGTCGATGTCGATCACATCGTGTTCACCGGGCCGATCGACGAGTTTTTCGATTTCCGTTATGGCAAGCTCCCCTACCGCAGCCTCGAGTTCCGGCACGAAACGCACGACGTCGCCGAGTTTCAGCCGGTCGGCGTTGTGAATTACCCGGACGAGGCGGTGCCGTTCACGCGGATCACCGAGTACAAGCATCTGACCGGGCAAACGCACGCAAAGACCAGCATCACCTACGAATTCCCGCGTGCGGAGGGCGATCCTTACTATCCGATCCCGCGACCCGAAAATCAGGCACTGTTCAAGCGTTATGAGGCGCTGGCCGATGCGCAGCCCAATGTGACGTTTGCCGGACGGCTGGCGACCTACCGATACTACAACATGGATCAGATCGTTGGGCAGGCGCTTGCGACGTATCGCCGTCTTCGCGCCACGGCGGAACCGGTCCTGACAGCGGCCGAGTGAGCCTCATCTGTTTTCTGACCGACAGCATGGTGCCGTCGGGGGTCGGCGCGCATATGCTGACTCTCGCCGCCGGCATGGCCGGTGACGATATTGTTTTCGCCTGCCGGCCGGAAGGCGGGCTGATCGATCAGGCCGCGGCGCGCGGATATGCGGTCAAGGCGATCGGCGACGATGTCGACGCGCTCGCACGCTGGCTGGTCCGCGCCGCGCCTGATTTGCTTCATCTCCATGCCGGGATCGGATGGGAGGGTCACGCGGCGTTGCGCGCCGCGCAGGCCGCAGGCGTGCCGGTGGTGCGGACCGAACATCTGCCGTTTCTGCTCACCGACGCGACCCAGGTCGAAGAGCATCGCGCAACGGCAAAGGCGGTCGAGCGCCTGATCTGCGTCTCCACAGCGGTCGCCGACAGTTACCGCGCGGCGGGGATCGACCCCGATGTGATCGTCACCGTTGCCAATGGTGTCGACCGGCACGCGCCGTCACGATCGCGCCAGGTCCTGCGCGCCCAACTGAGCATTGCGAGTGCTCCCGTCCTGCTGATGGTGGCACGATTTACGGCACAAAAGGGCCATGCGCGCCTGCTTCAGGCGCTTCCGGCCGTCGTCGCGGACATCGACGACCTTGTGGTGATGCTCGTCGGCGACGGACCGCTTTTGATCGCGACGGCGCGCGACGTCGCGGCGCGCGGACTCGCGGCGAACGTGCGGATGCTCGGTGCGCGCGCCGACGTCGACGACCTGATGGCGGTCGCCGATCTGTTCGTCCTGCCTTCGGAATTCGAAGGGATGCCGCTTGTCGCGCTCGAGGCGATGGCAGCGGGGTTGCCGGTCGTGGCGACTGCGGCACCGGGCAATTCGGAAGTGGTCCAGGACGGCGGTACAGGCCGCCTCGTCGAGCCCGACCCGACGAGCCTGGCGACGGCGATCATCGAGATGCTCGGCGACCGTGAACGACTGTCCGCAATGGGTGAGGCCGCACGGGCGCGCCAGCAATCGCACTTCTCAAGCGCGCGCATGGTCGAGCAGACGCGCGCAGTCTACGCGACGGCGCAACCATCGACACGGGGGGACAAGGTGCAACGCACGCGCATCGGCTTTATTGGGGCAGGGGGCATCGCGCACCGCCACTTCGGCGTCCTTGATCACTTCGACGATGTTGAAATCGTCGCCGTCAGCGACATCGATTTCGCGCGCGCGACCGAGGCAGCGGCGCGCCTGGGCGCACGCGCCTTCGCCGATGCGGCGGCAATGCTCGCGGCGGTCGAGATCGAAGCCCTGTACATCTGCGTGCCGCCGTTTGCGCATGGCGAACCCGAGCGGCTCGCGATCGCGCATGATCTGCCGTTTTTCGTCGAAAAGCCTGTCGCGCTCGACCTCGACACGGCGGAGAATATCGCGAGGTCGGTGGCAGCGGCGGGACTGATCACTGCGGTCGGCTATCACTGGCGCTACCTCGACACTGTCGACGACGTGCGCGCGACGCTGTCGGCAACGCCGGTACGCCTCCTGTCCGGCTATTGGCTCGACGCGACGCCGCCGCCCAAATGGTGGTGGACCGAGGCAATGTCGGGCGGGCAGATGCTTGAACAGACCACCCATCTGGTCGACCTCGCACGCTATCTCGCGGGTGACGTGGTGCGCGTCTATGCGCAGGCGGGGCATGTCGACCGCGCGGCGTTCCCCGGGCTCGATGTCGCGACGACCAGTACGGCGACGCTGACCTTTGCGAGCGGCGCGATCGCGAATTTTGCATCGACCTGCCTGTTGAACTGGAGCCACCGCGTCGGGCTGCATCTTTTCGGTGAGGGATTTGCGATCGAGCTCACCGATCACGACGTGATGATCGACATCGGCCACGGGCGGCCGGTGCGCCCCAACTGCAGCGATCCGGTCGAGCGCGAGGACCGCGACTTCATCGATGCCGTGCAAGGCAAGTCGAACCGGATCCGCTGCGACTATGCCTCGGCGCTCGACACGCTGCGGCTGGCGCTGGCGATCGCACAGTCCGCGCGCGAGGGTCGCGCGATCGACCTCGTGTCCGAACGCGAGACGGCGAATGCCTGAGTGGCGTCACATCCGCTCGCTCGGCGTCGAGCGTCCGGGCCAAGCCTATTTCTTCGGCTATGACGAGGGGCCCCCCGGCGACGGCCAGGTCAGGCTCGATCTGCTCTACACCGGTTTTTCGGCCGGGACCGAGCTGACCTTCGTCAAGAACAGCAATCCGTATCTGCATTCGCGGTGGGACGCGGGCCGCGGCGTCTTCGTCCCCGGCGAACCGAGCGCGCATTTCCCGGTGCCGTTCCTCGGCTACATGGAATCGGCGCGCGTGAGCGAGAGCGGCGCCGACGACTTCGCCGTCGGCGACGTCGTCGGCGCGGTCTTCGGGCACAAGACGGGCCATACCGCCGACCCGTCCAACGATCTTATGGTCAAGCTGCCGCCAGCGATCGACCCGATCCTCGGCGTTTATGTCGGTCAGATGGGACCGATCGCCGCAAACGGCATCCTGCACGCCGACGCCGAGCTGATCGGAGCCAATGTCGCGGCGCTTGGCGACGGCATAAAAGGGCGGCCGATGCTGGTGATCGGTGCCGGCGTGGTAGGGATGCTCGTCGGTTTGTTCGCGAAGGACGCAGGCGCGCGCGAGGTCGTGATCGCCGACCCGTCGCCGTTCCGCCGGCTCCGCGCCGAATGCCTGGGCCTGACCGCGATGACCGAGGATCAGGCCTGGCAGCATGCCAAGGGCCGATGGCTGCACGGCGGCGACGATCGCGGCGCAGACGTGGTGTTTCAGACGCGCGCCGACGCTGCCAGCCTTCATGTGGCGATGCAGGCGCTGCGCCCGCAAGGAACCGTCATCGATCTGGCCTTCTATCAGGGCGGGGCCGACCGGCTGAGGCTGGGCGAGGAGTTTCACCATAACGGGCTCAATCTGCGTTGCGCGCAGATCAATCGCGTGCCCCGTGGGCTTGAGTTTCAGTGGGACAAGCGCCGTCTCGCCGACGAGACGGTCAAGCTTCTCGTGAAGCGCGGACCCGAAATCATGGCGCAGCTGATCACCCACGTCATCCCGTTCGACGACGCGCCCGATTTCATCGCGACGCTTGTCCGCGAGCGGCCCGAATTCCTGCAGATCGTCTTTAAGGTGGACGATTGATCCCCGCGACGGCCGACCGCCCGGTCCGCATCCTGTTCGTCTTCGCCTGGCTGGTCGTCGGCGGCGAGGAAACCGAAGTGCGGTTGCTGGCCCAGGCACTCGATCCGGCACGCTACACGATCGAGGTCGTGGCGTGCTTCCGCAAGGACGGTATGCCCGACCAGACGCATATTCAGCTCGAGGCGGCCGGCGTCGTCGTCGACCGCACGCCGTACTCGCTTTCGCACGAGGAAACCGTCGCATATCTGGCGGCGAAAATTCCGGCCTATGATCTGGTGGTGTCGTGCCAGAATGTTGCCGATATCTATCCGGCGTACGAACGCCTGCATTTTGCGCCGCCGCTGATCGAACATGGCGGCCTGGTGTCCGAAGCGCTCGCGGGGCCAAAACATCTGACCGCGCGCTATGTCGGGGTCTGCCGATCGATCCGCGATGCCGCTGCGGGCCGGATGCCGGGCCGCGCGCACCATGCTGTCGAGATACCGTCAATGGTCGACCTTGCGGCGTTCGACGGCGCGATGCGGCTGCCCACGCGCGCGGCGCTCGGCATAGGTGACGGCATGCCGCTGGTCGGCTGGGTCGGTCGCCTCGACGCAAAGAAACGCGTGGAGGATTTCATCGACGCCGCGGCCATCGTGCACCACTCGCGGCCCGACGCGCGCTTCGTGATCGTCGGCGGACCCGACGCCTTCATGCCCGACTACGCCGCAGCGCTCAGGACAAGGGTGAAAACCCTTGGCCTGGACAATGCCATCGACTTTCTCGGCGACCGCGCCGATGTGCCTGCGCTTCTCTCGGCGCTCGATATCTTTGTGTGGCTGTCACGCGGCGAGGGCATGCCGCATGTCATCGCCGAGGCGGGCGCTGCGTCACTGCCGGTCGTCGCAACGCGCGATAACGGTACCGCCGAACAGATCGATGACACCGTGTCGGGGATTTTCGTCCCGCACGAAGATCCGCCCGCGGTTGCCGCCGCGATCCTCGACCTGATCGGCGACCCGGACAAGCGTTTGCGCCTGGGCGCGCAATTGAGGACCAAGGTCGAGGCCGAATATGCCGTGACTGCCGTCGTCCCGCAGTGGGAAGCGCTCATCGACGAGGTGATGGCCGAACGCGCGCCGCGCGCGATGCCGACGGGCCTTTTCAAAAGTTTCATCCAGGGCGGGTTCGAATGTTCCACGCATCGGCGCGCGCACGACCGGACGCGTGTCGACGTGATCGCCACCAGCCATCATGACATCCATGCCGAAGCCGATTATCGCGCGCTCGGCCGCCATTCGATCCTCACGGTGCGCGACGGGCTGCGCTGGCATCTGATCGAGCCGCGCCCGGGTGAATACGACTGGTCGAGCCTCGATCGCCAGCTTGCGGCAGCACGCACCACCGGTGTCGAGGTGATCTGGGATCTTTTGCATTACGGATGGCCCGACGACATCGATATCTGGAGCCCCGCCTTCATCACGCGGTTTGCGGCTTTTGCGGAGGCCGCCGCGCGCCATATCGGCCCCGCCGCGCCGGGCACACGCCGCTTCTACGCGCCGGTCAACGAGATCTCGTTCTTCGCCTGGGGCGGCGGCGACGCGGCGTATCTCAATCCGTTTGCGCACCGCCGCGGCTTCGAGCTGAAGGTCCAGCTTTCGCGCGCCGCAATCGCGGCGATGGAAGCGATCTTGCGCATTGATCCCGATGCGCGCTTCGTCCACGCCGACCCGGCCATCAAGATCGTCGCCGATCCGTCGTGCCCAGGCGACGCCCCGGTGGCACTCGGCAATCATCTCGCGCAGTATCAGGGGTGGGACATGATCGCCGGCATGGCGTGGCCTCAGATCGGCGGACGGCGTGCCCTGCTCGATATCGTCGGGATAAATTTCTATCACAACAACCAGTGGATACATGGCGGGCGCGTGCTGCATCATGGCGATCCGCTCGCAACACCATTGCGGCACGTTCTTGCGGAGGTCTATGCCCGCTATGGGCGTCCCATCTTCGTTGCGGAAACGGGGATCGAAGGCGATGCGCGCGCAGACTGGCTGCGCATGGTTCTGCGCGAAGTCGACGCGGCGGTGGCCAACGGCATTCCGGTCGAGGGCGTCTGCCTTTATCCGGTGCTCGACCATCCCGGCTGGGACAATGACCGCTATTGTCCGAACGGCTTGCTCGCATGGTCGCCGATCGCCGAGCGACGAACTGCCGATCCGGCGCTGGCGAGCGTCATCGACGCCTATCGGTCGTTTGCAGACTGACGGTCAGCGCAGACTTTTCGACGCCTGCTCGTACACATCCTTCGAAATGCCGCGCGTCGCGACGATATGTTCGAGCTGCGCGCGGATGAGCGCCTGACGCGATTCGTCGAAGCGCCGCCAGCGACCGAGCGGCGGGACCATTTTGGCCGCGGTCTGCGGATTGACCGGATCGAGCGCGACGATCTGATCGGCAAGCAGCGCATAGCCCGCGCCGTCGGGCCGGTTGAACGCGCGCTGGTTGACCGAAAACGCTCCGACGAGTGCGCGGAAGCGGTTCGGATTGCTCATCGTGAAGTCGGGATGATCGAGCAGCTTTCGCACCTGCTCGAGGGTATCGGCGCGCGCCGACAGAGCCTGTACCGAAAACCATTTGTCGAGAACGAGCGGGTTGTCGCGATAGCGCCGGTAGAACATGTCGAGCGCGGTCTCACGCTGTTCGGCATCGCTGTTGACGAGGCTGCCAAGCGCGGCGAGGCGATCGGTCATGTTGTCCGCTTTTTCGAACTGTGCAAAGGCGAGCGCAGGCGCGTCCTGCGCCTTCGTCGCCATAATGTAGCCGAGCGAAAGATTGCGGATGCGCCGTGCGCCCTTCGCGGCGGGGCTATATTCAAACGCGGCGGCGGCGTGGCTCGTGTAAAGCGAACGCCAGCGTGGCTCGTGCGTCGTCGCAAGCGCCGCGCGCAACGATTCTCGCGAAAGTGCGATCGCTTCGGGATCGACGATCAGCATGTGGTCGCCGATGAAGGCCTCGCTCGGCAAAAGGACGGCCTCGGCAACGAACGCGGGGTCGAGCGCAGGATCGGCAAGCGTGGAGCCGATCGCGTCGACCACGGCCGCGTGATCGGTGACGCCGGTCGACACAGCCGTCACCAGCGTGTCGAGCATCAGCTGCTGCATGGCCTCGTAGCGCGCGAAGGGATCATCGTCACATCCCGACAGGAACGCGAGGTCGGCGGTGGTGCGATCGGTCTCGATGACGACCGGGGCGGAGAAGTTGCGATTTATCGACAGGACCGGCGGCGTCGCGATGCCAGCGAAGCGAACGGCTTGCGTCGTTTCCTCGAAAAGGACTAGCTGCTCGGCCTGATTCGCGCCGCTTGCCCGGTCGAACAGCGCAACCCTGAGCGGCAACGGGAGTGGCAGTTTCGTCGCCTGGCCCGGCGTTGCCGGCGTGGTTTGCGTGAGCGACAGTGTCGCCACGTCGCCTTCATGTCGAAGCGCTGCGGTTACGTGCGGCGTTCCGGCCTGTTCATACCACCGTCGGAAACGCGACAGGTCGACGCCGCTGGCATCCTCCATCGCCTTGACAAAGTCCTCGCACGTTACGGCCTGTCCATCATGGCGCTCGAAATAAAGGTCGGAACCGGCGCGGAATTTGTCGGGCCCCAGGATCGTGTGCAGCATGCGGATGACTTCGGCACCCTTGTTATAGACCGTCGCGGTATAGAAATTGCCGATTTCCATATAGCTGTCGGGCCGGATCGGATGCGCGAGCGGTCCGGAGTCTTCGGGAAACTGCGCGGCACGGAGCATCCGCACGTCTTCGATGCGCTTGACCGCGGCACTGCCCTGGTCGGCGCTGAACTGCTGATCGCGAAAAACCGTAAAGCCCTCTTTCAGGCTCAATTGAAACCAGTCGCGACAGGTGACGCGGTTGCCCGACCAGTTGTGGAAATATTCGTGCGCGACGACGCCGGTGACGCCGTCGTAATCCGCATCGGTCGCGGTGTCGGGATCGGCGAGGACGTAGCGCGAATTGAATATGTTGAGGCCCTTGTTCTCCATCGCGCCGAAGTTGAAATCATCGACGGCGACGATGTTGAAGACGTCGAGGTCATATTCGCGGCCGAAGACATCCTCGTCCCATTTCATCGCAGTCTTGAGCGCAGCCATGGCGTGCGCCGTTTTGGGCAGGTCGGCCTCGCGCACCCAGATGCCGAGCGCGACGGTCCGGCCGGACATGGTCGTGAACCTGTCGCGGTTGGCCTTCAGATCGCCGGCAACGAGTGCGAACAGATAGCAGGGCTTTGGATACGGATCATTCCATTGCGCCCAATGACGCCCGTCGGGAAGGTCGCCGCTGGCGACATTGTCACCATTGGCGAGGAGCACGGGTAAGGCGGCCCGATCCGCCGTCATCCGGACGGTGTAGCGACTGAGAACGTCGGGACGGTCCGGAAAGAAGGTGATGCGGCGAAAGCCCTCGGCCTCGCATTGCGTGCAGAGCAGCCCGGCGCTCGCATATAACCCCATGAGTTTGGTGTTGTGCTCGGGTGCGAGTTCGATTTCGGTTTCGATCGTTGCGCTCGCGCCCGACAGCGCGATGACGAGCCGGTCGCCATCGATCTGCCAGGCGTCGCTCGCCAGGCTATCGATGCGTATGCCTGTCGGTGACAGGCCATCGCCATCGAGGACGAGCGCGCGGTCGTGATCGCCGTTGCGCGTGACCGAAAGCGTCGCGCGGACGATGGTCTTTGCCGCACCAAGGTCGAACTCGAGCGCGATGTCGGGGACGAGCCAGTCGGGCGGCGTGTAATCCTCGCGGCGGATGATCTGCGGTTCGGGCGATGGGGCCGCCACCGCGGTCGTCTGGACATCGAGCATGAGCCGCGATGTAGACGCCGGTTATCGCCCCGTCCAGTTGCCGGGCCGCTTCGCGACGAACGCCGCCATGCCCTCTTTCTGATCGTTGCTGCCAAACAGGCCGTGGAACAGGCGACGCTCGAAAACGATGCCCTGCTGCAGCGTCGTTTCGTAGGCGGCGTTGACCATCTCCTTGGCCGCCATCGCGGCCAGGGGCGCCATCGCGGCGATGGCGGTTGCGGTCTTGACGGCTTCGTCGATCAGGTCGGCAGCCGGCACGACGCGCGCGACGAGGCCGGCACGTTCGGCCTCGGCCGCGTCCATCATCCGGCCGGTCAGGCACATTTCCATCGCTTTCGCCTTGCCGATCGCGCGCGTCAGTCGCTGCGACCCGCCCATGCCGGGGGTAACCGCAAGTCTGATCTCGGGCTGACCGAACTTTGCAGTCTCGCCGGCGATGATGAAATCGGCCATCATCGCGACTTCGCAACCGCCGCCGAGCGCAACGCCGTTGACGGCGGCGATCCACGGCTTGCGGGTCGCGGTGATGCGATCCCATCCGGCAAAGAAATTGTCGCCGAACATGTCGGCGAAGGACTGCGCCTGCATCTCCTTGATGTCTGCGCCGGCGGCGAACGCTTTTTCGCCGCCGGTAAGCACGAGGCAGCGCTGAGAGAAATCTGCGTCGTACGCGGCGAAAGCGTCGATCAGGTCGGCCAGCACCTGGCTGTTGAGGGCGTTCAACGCCTCTGGACGATTGAGCGTGACCAGAGTCACGGCGTCGCGATACTCGATCAGGATGGTCTCGTGGCTCATACCGGCGTCCATTCCCGCCCGGGTGGCATCGGCGCAAAGATCGCGTCGATCGCGGCCGCCGAAATGTCGGCCTGCCACTGCGGCGCGTTGTCCTTGTCGACGATCAGCGCGCGGACGCCTTCGATAAAGTCATGCGAATGAATCATGCGCGCACCGATGGCATATTCCTGGCGCATCTCCGAAGCGAAATCGGGCATCGCCGCGCCTTCGTGAAGCTGGCGGAGCGCGACGGTCATCGAAAGCGGGGATTTGGTGCCGAGCGTGGCAATTTCCTTGGCTGCCCAGTCGCTTCTGTCGGCCTTCAGAGCGGCAACGATGTCCTCGACGCTGTCACCTGCGAAAAGACGGTCGATATGGGTGCGGTTGGCGACGATGCGTGCGAGGGGTGCCCCCGTAGCATGCGCTTTCAGCGTGATGCCGATGTCATCGCTCTTGTTCGAGAGCGCTGTCAGCGCGGCGGGCACGTCGGCAGAAGCGATATAGTGCGTGGCAATCCCGAGCGCGAGGCATTCGGCACCGTCGAGCCGTGCGCCGGTGAGCGCAAGGAACTTGCCGACCTGTCCGGGCAAGCGCGGTAGATACCAGCCGCCGCCGACATCGGGAAACAGGCCGATTCCGGTTTCGGGCATCGCAAAGCGCGTGTTTTCGGTCGCGACACGATAGCGGCAGGGCAGGGCGATGCCGACCCCACCGCCCATCGTGATGCCGTCGATGATCGCGACGGTCGGCTTCGGATAAGTGAACAGGCGGTGGTTCATCCGGTATTCGGCCATGAAAAACGCGCGGCCTTCGGCACCATCGCCTTGCCCCGACCGGGCCAACATGCGGATGTCGCCGCCAGCGCAAAAGCCGCGACCCCCGGCGTGATCGAACACCACGGTGCAGATCGTGTCATCGATTTCAAAAGCTGCAAGAGCGTCGATTACGCCAAGGCACATGCCGGTCGTGAGCGCTTGGATGGCCGACGGGCGATTGAGCCGGATGCGGCCGATCGGCCCCTGACGCTCGACGATCAGCTCGGCAGTCATTGCCGAAGAAGGTCCCGTCCGACGATCATCCGCATCACCTGGTTGGTGCCCTCGAGAATCGAATGCACGCGCAGGTCGCGCCAGAAGCGCTCGATCGGATAGTCCTGCAAATAGCCGTAGCCACCGAAGAGTTGCAGCGCATCGTTGGCGACCTTCGATCCCGTATCGGTCGCGAGTCGCTTGGCCATTGCCGAGAAGCGCGACTTGTCGCTTGCATCCGCAGTCACTTTCGCCGCAGCGAGATAAAGCAGCGCACGCGCCGCCTCGAGGTCGGTCGCCATGTCGGCGAGCATGAACTGCGTATTTTGGAAATCGGCGATCGGTTGCCCGAACTGCTGGCGCTCCTTGGTGTATCGGACCGCTTCGTCGAGACAGCGTTGCGCGCCACCCAGCGAACACGCCCCGATATTGAGCCGGCCGCCGTCCAGTCCGGCCATCGCGAATCGAAAGCCGTCGCCTTCGGCCCCGATGCGATTCGAAACAGGCACGCGGACATTGTCCATGATGACCTGCGCGGTGGGCGACGCGTTCCAGCCGAGTTTGCGCTCGGGCGCGCCGAAGCTCAGGCCGTCCATGCCTTTTTCGAGGATTAGGCACGAAATGCCCTTTGCGCCCTCCGCGCCGGTGCGCACCATCGCGACATAGACGTCACTGACGCCGGCCCCACTGATGAACTGCTTGGTCCCGTTGACGACATAATGGTCGCCGTCGAGGCGCGCGGTTGTTTTCAGCGCGGCCGCGTCCGAACCGCTGCCGGGTTCGGTCAGGCAGTATGACGCGATCTTTGCCATGCCGACCAGGTCGGGAAGATATTTGGCTTTGACTTCGGCCGAACCGAATCGGTCGATCATCCAGCTCGCCATATTGTGGATCGAGATGAACGACGACGTGGCGGGGCAGCCATAGGCCATCGCCTCCATGATCAGCGCCGCTTCGAGCCGTCCGAGCCCAATGCCCCCGGATGCCTCGCTGACATAGATCGAAGCGAAGCCGAGTTCGGCCGCCGAAACGATGACGTCGCGTGGAAATTCGTGACGCTGGTCCCAGCCGGCGGCGAAGGGCGTGATCGCATCGGCGGTAAACCTGCGCGCCATCTCCTGGATCGCGATCTGGTCGTCGTTCAGGGTAAACTGAGTGGTCATTCGTTTCTTAATTGATGCATGATCGACGCCGAATCACCATTCGGACAGACCGAGTCAAGCCACAAGGCTGGGTGTGCTCCGCCCGCCGTTTCCGCAGTTCGCCGCGCCTTATGCTCTGCTTGACCGCCTGGAAACCGCGTACGTTATAAATAACTCCATTGTCATGAATATTTAACCTCGGTATATGATTGGAACCTTGTCGATGGCTGAACGTTTGGCAATTCGCATGGGTACCGGGTGGCGAGCCAATTGGCGCGTTATCCATTTTTTTGTTGTGGGTTTCGTGGTTTGATGCCATGGGATTCGATGAGTTCGCTACTGAGACGAATTTAAGGGAGTTATAAAATGAGCGTTTCCAAGATCGCGACGTCGGCCGTACTGGCTCTGTCGCTCGTCGCTGTTCCGACCATTGCTGCTGCCGCTCCGGCTGCCAGCAAGCTTGCCGTGACTGCGCCGACCGGTGCCGTTGCCTCGCGTATCGGCGCTCCGGCTGCCCGTACCAAGAAGGCGATTGGCGGTTCCGTGATTATCGCCCTTCTCGCGGCAGCGGCCGTCGTCGCCGGCATCATCATCGCGGCCGACGATAACAAGAGCCCTACCAGCGCCTGATTGTATCGGCGATTGAGTTTTAGAAAAAGGCGGCTTTATGCCGCCTTTTTTTATCGTGCGTCTGGTTCAGCAACGATTGTGCGATCCGCTATAGATTTACCGGCTTATTACTCGAATGAAATTGGTAAAACACGTGGCGATCGAAACGCGCAATATAGTGTCATCGCGTCTGGTGCTCGCGATTTTCATCGTATTTTTGATCGTCTGTGCATTGGGGGGCGGTGCGTCTCGGAATGACGCGTTCTCTCAGCCGTTCGTTCAAGGTGCAGCGATCGTCGTTATCGGTGCCAACCTGATCCTTTGCGGCTTCTCTATGGTCGCCAGCGTTCGCACGCTGCTCATTTTCTGCTTTCTGTGCGCAATCGTTGTGTGCGCGCAGCTGGTGCCGATCCCCTTCGACTGGTGGAAGGCCCTGCCAGGTCATCAGCTGTTTGCACAGGTCGTCGAAGTCGCCGGGATCGACCAGGGATCGCGTCCCCTGACGCTATCCCCCGACCTGACGGTTATCGCGCTGCTATCGCTGCTTCCTCCAGCCGCGGCAATCGTTGCCGCGGCGTCCTTGGGCCCTGGCAGTCGCGTTCGCATATTGAGCGCTTTGACAGCGATAACGGTTGTAAGCGCGATCATGGGCCTGCTGCAACTGGCGACTGGGAGCGATTCGCCATTCCGCCTTTACGCGATCAACAGTTCCGACGCGACGATCGGACTTTTTGCGAACCGCAACCATCATGCGATTTTGATGGCAATCGGGATTCCCATTCTTGCCGTGTCCACGTCTCAGCTCATCGACTGGCGGATGGATCGCCGTGTTGCCCTAGCCATCGGCGGGGTCGGTATTCTGTTTCTCTTCGCGTCGGTTCTGGTAGCTGGTTCGCGCGGCGGTCTTATGCTGGCGCTTATCGCACTGCCACTCGCCTGGATGCTCGCGCGAAGCAGCCTTGGTCCAACGTCGGGCCCCGTCCGCGGTCGTTTGCGTTTCGGAGCCGGTTGGTATGCGGCCGCCGCCATTATCGCGGTGATCGGAGTCGTCGTGGCGCTCACGCGGACGCAAACGATCGAACGGCTTCTCGGCTCCGACCCGTTGGCCGAACAGCGCATTACGGGCTTTTCGACCATGATCAGGATGATCAGAGATTTCATGCCCTTCGGATCGGGCTTCGGCTCTTTTGCAAACGTGTATCGGGCGTACGAGCCGACCGAATCGCTTTCGCTTGTTTATCTTAACCAGGCGCACAATGACGGTCTGCAACTCTTGATCGAGGCTGGCCTGCCGGGGCTCGGCCTGATTGCGGTCGTGCTTGCATGGTGGCTGAGAAGGGTCTGGATGCACTGGCTTGGAACCGGCGTCGATGACATGCGGCGACGGACCGGGCGGCTCGGTACGGGCGTTATCGGAATGCTGATGGTGGCAAGCGTGTTCGATTACCCATTGCGCACGCCCTTGCTGGCCGTCGTTTTTGCGTTGGCCGGCGTGATGGTTGAGGCCGGCCGAGCCCAGTCCCCGCGCTCGACCGGCACCGCGTCTTTACCTTCATAATTGTTAACCCTATACGACGCGCGGTCCTCGAGCGCCCGTGAGAAAGTTTAAGATAATCGTGCATCATCGCCTTGTAGGTTCTGTCATCCTCTGTGCGCTTTTGTTTTCCGGGTGTGCGAACAAGCCGTTTGGCGGTGCCGATGGCGTGAAAATCACGCCAGGCGGGCTGCCAGCGCCGACGCGCGCGGATGTCTCGGCTGCCGACAGGCCTTATTTGATGGGGCCGTTCGATAAGATCAGGATCGACGTTTTTGGCGTCCCCGATCTGAGTAACGAAGTCCAAGCAGACGCCAGCGGGCGTATTTCGTTCCCGCTGATCGGAACGGTCGACGCTGCCGGCAGGACACCTGCCGAGTTGGGAGCAATCATAGAACAGCGCCTCCGAGGGTCGTTCGTGCGCAATCCGCAAGTGACGGTCAATCTCAAAGAGACGATCAGTCAGGTTATCACGATCGACGGGCAGGTCCGCGAGCCGGGGCTATATCCGGTGATCGGCCATATGTCGCTGATGCGGGCAATCGCGACAGCGAAGGGTACCGCGGAATTTGCCAAGCTGGACGATGTCGTCGTTTTCCGCACCGTCGACAATCAGCGTATGGCGGCACTCTATAATTTGTCCGCGATCCGCCGAGGCGCTTATGATGATCCCGAAATATATGCGAACGACGTGATCGTGGTCGGCGACTCAAAGGCGCGCCGTATTTTCAAAGATGCGCTGTCGGTGCTTCCCAATTTGGTCGGCCCCCTGACCGCATTCTTGTACAGACGATAGTCGCATCGACTTTTCAAAGGGCGTCATGAACGATATACAATCCCTACGCGGGCCGGTGCGGGCGTCGATATCGCCAGTCGACGACCTGTCGGCCCTGCCCGTCGACGAAGCGCGGTTCGGCACGGGAAGCGGAATTCCGTTGCTCACCCAGTACATGCGGATTGTCCTGCGCTGGAAATGGGTCATTATCGGCGCGATCGTGGCGGCGCTGGTCGCAGGTATCATCATTACGTTACTGACGACGCCGCTTTACACTGCGACGGCCTCGATCGAGATATCGCGTGAGACGGATCGTGTAACGAAGCTCGAAGGGGTGCAGAGTGAAACCGCGTCGCAGGATCTGGAATTTTATCAGACGCAGTACGGGCTGTTAAAATCGCGGTCGTTAGCGGAGCGTGTTGCCAAGAAGCTAAAGCTGGTCGATGATCCGGCTTTCTACAGCACTTTCAGAACGACGGCACCCGGCGCGGTCGACGCGGGTGGTGGCGTAACGCGCATGGCGGCGCGGGATGCGGACAAGCGTCTCAGGACGGCTGCGTCGATCCTCTTGTCAAATATCGATGTCGCGCCCGTCCGCGCGTCTCGTTTGGTCTCGATCAGCTTTACGAGCCCTGATCCGGCGTTATCCGCGCGTGTCGCCAACGCATGGGGCGTTCATTTCATGCAGTCCAATCTCGAGCGCCGCTTCGATGCGACCTCGTACGCGCGCAAATTTCTTGAGGATCGACTCGAACAGCTGCGGCAGCGCCTGGAAGAGTCGGAGCGCCTGCTCGTATCCTATGCAGCGCGCGAACGGATAATCACGGTCGCGCCCGCAGCTACAAATGGCGCAAATAGTCCTGCTGCGGAACGCTCGCTTGTTGCGGAGGACCTTGCCGCTATCAACAGTGAACTTGCCGTCGCAACCGCAGATCGAGTGAAGGCGCAGAGTCGTTCGGAGGCTGGTGCCGGCGGCGCTGTTTCCGAAGCCCTGAATAATCCCGCGATTGGAGTGCTTCGTCAGCGTCGCGCTGAGGTTTCTGCAGAATATGCCAAATTGCTGGTTCAGTTCGAGCCCGGTTATCCGCCAGCGAAAGCGTTGGCGTCGCAAGTCGCCCAGCTCGATCAAAGCATCGCCCGCGAGGAACGCCGTGTGCGCGACTCGTTACAGACCTCGTATCGCGAAAGCGTCGTCCGAGAACAGGAACTGGGAAGCCGCGTTGAGGGGTTGAAGGCCAGTCTGCTCGATCTCCGCCGACGGAGCATTCAGTATAATATCTATCAGCGCGAGGTCGATACAAACCGCCAGCTTTATGACGGACTTTTGCAACGCTATAAGGAAATCGGAGTTGCGGGCGGGGTCGGCACAAACAACGTGTCTGTCGTCGATCCGGCGACGGTTCCTCAAGCGCCCTCGAAGCCGCGTTTGTTTCTGAATTTGCTGATCTCGTTGTTTGCAGGGCTCGGCCTTGGTGGCCTTCTCGCCTTTGCGCTCGAGCAGATTGATGAGACGATCACCGAACCTCGCGAGGTGGAATCGACGTTGAAATATCCGTTGCTTGGCGCCGTGCCGAGAAATGATGATCCACTTTTGGCCGTCCAGGATCGCAAGTCGTCGGTTGTCGAAGCCTATTTGTCGATTCAGACGAACCTTGAATTTGCCACTGCGCACGGAGCGCCTCGTTCGTTGTCGGTAACGTCCACTCGCCCTGCCGAGGGTAAGTCGACAACTGCCTTTGCACTTGCGCACGCGTTTGCGCGTGCCAAGCGAACGATCGTGCTGGTCGACGGCGATATGCGGTCACCGTCGGTGCACGGGTTTTTCAATCTTCGCAATGAAAAGGGTTTGAGCAACTTTCTTGCCGGAGCGGATGCATTCGAAGCGATGCTTTTGCCTACCGATCAGGAAAACCTGTTCGTTCTTCCCGCGGGCCCGTCGCCGCCGAACGCTGCCGAACTTCTGACCGGTGACCGGTTGAGTGACCTGCTTGTGGGGCTGTTAAAGCGATTTGATCATGTCATTATCGACTCTCCGCCGGTGATGGGGCTTGCCGACGCTCCCCTCATCGCAAGCAAGGTGGAAGGCACCATCTATGCAGTGGTGTCGCATGGAATTCGCACCAGCCTTGTGAAAGTTGCACTGGCCCGCTTGCGCAGCGCGAACGCGCGAATATTCGGAATCGTATTGACGAAGTTTGACGCCAAGCGGGCGCATTACGGATATGGTTATGATTATGGTTACGGATACGGCGCCTCGGCGCGTGAGACGGGCTGACCGCGGTCTGCGCTCCACGTGGGGCGCCCGCGAGCGTCTCGCTTCGTGGCCGAGGATATTGGTCATATTTGCTCTTTGCGCGATCGGCCTCTGGTTGACTTTCAGCGTTGGTTTCGCAGCCGTCGTCCACGATCAAAGTCCCAGCTTGGCACTCCGGCTGTGGCCTTGGGATGCGCGTGCGCTTGCGGTTCAAGCCGATGCGCTTTTGCAAAGGAACTCAGGGTCGCGCGATGTTCGGGTGGCGGACGCCTTGGCACGCAAGTCTCTCGCACGTGATTCAACAAGTGCGCCGGCGCTGCGCATTATGGGATTTGTGAAGGAAAATCTGGGGGACCTGAATAGTGCGCGAGCGACGATCCGAACATCCGAGCGCCTTTCTCGGCGTGATTTCGCAGGGCAATTGTGGTTGATCAATGATGCCGTCGCTCGTGGTCAAGCCGAGGAGGCGCTTGGCCATTTCGATATTGCGCTGCGAACATCCGAACTTGCCCCGGCGATGCTGTTTCCGATCCTGGCCAGCGCGACCGAAGACCCGCGCTTGATTGAACCTTTGGCAGATGTCTTGGCCAAACGACCCGCGTGGGGACCGTCGTTCATCTCGACGGCGATCCATCACGGTCCGGCGCCCGAGAACATCGTGGCACTCGATGCCGTGCTCCGGGCTCGAGGCGTGGCCTTATCGAACCCGCTGGCGCAACAATTCATCGACAATCTTGTCGCTCGGAACCGGTTTGCAGATGCTTTTTTGATATACAACCGCGCATCGGGGAAACATAGTGAACGGGTAGTAGTCCGCGATGGCGATTTCGATCGCGAACCGCAGTTTACGCCGTTCGATTGGATGATCGGCGGTGAAACTGTATCAGCGTCGAGGTTCGATAACGGCACCGGGACGCACGATTATCGACTGACGTTTTCGGCACCGTCCGAGTCCTTCGGTGATATCGCGCGACAGCTGCTTATCCTACCGCCGGGCAGATACCGCACGTCTTTCAACGCCGGTGTCACCGGAGCGCAGCTTCGGCTCTCGATCAGCTGTGCGGGCCCGTCGCGATCCGGACTGGCCGAATCGGTGTCAATCGGTGGTGCGATTTCGGTCTCGTTCTCAGTCCCGAAACAGGGCTGCGACGCCCAGTGGTTCGCAGTGGTTCTGCCTGCGGTCAAGGATCCCGACGGGGCTGCCGGCTGGATCGACAACGTCACGGTCATTTCCGCGGACAAGGCGTAGATGACTGCCGTGTCGAAACTTCATACCCGAATCAGTGCGCTGCGCGAAAGCGAGTTTGCACGCTCGGTGGGCATTTTGATGAGCGGAACGGTTTTCGCCCAGGCGCTCGCCGTCGTTACAATGCCTGTGTTGACCCGGCTCTATACGCCGGCGGATTTCAACCTGCTCGCGGTGCTGGCCGGCGTCATCGCCATCGTGGGCGTGGTAAGCTGCTTGCGGTATGACGTTGCGATCGCAGTTCCAGACGATGACGCTGAGGCGGCGGCACTGCTGCTGCTATCCATTGGGCTCAGTATTGCGGCCGGTCTCTTATCCGCCGTACCACTTCTCTTGGCACCAGCGGCGGTTACGCAATTGCTCGGGCAACCGACGCTTCGGCCTTGGCTTTGGATGCTGCCGACGGGGATTACACTCTACGGATCCTGCATTGCGCTTCAGATGTGGTTCGTTCGGGCGAAGCGTTTCACCGATGTGGCAAGTTCGCGGATTGCACAGGCCGTTGGTGTAGCGGCGGGTCAGATCGGCTGCGGCCTTGCCGCGCTTTCCCCCTTTGGCCTTTTGCTCGGGCCGGTCGCCAATCCGGCAATCGGCGCGGCGATACTGGGACGGCGGTTTATAAGCGCATCGCAAGCGACGCTGTCGGGACTGACATTTCGATCGATAATGAAGGCCGCACGGGCGCACCATCAGTATCCCCGCTTTTCGGCGCTCGAGGCACTTTGCAACGTGGCGTCGCAACAACTGCCGATCGTTATCATTGCGGCCACGGCGACTGGCGCGGAGGGTGGGTACGTCAGCCTTGCCATGTATGCGATGCAGGCACCGATGGCGCTGATCGGAACGGCAATCTCGCAAGTTTACATGTCACGTGCGCCCGCTGAATTTCGCGCCGGAACCTTGGGGGCATTTACAGGCGGTGTCATCGTCCAGCTGATCCGGATCGGCGTAGGTCCACTGATCTTCCTGGGGATCGTATCGCCTTTTCTTTTTGGCTATATATTCGGGCCGAGCTGGGGTCGCGCCGGCGAGCTTGTGGCGTGGATGACACCATGGTTCGTGATGCAGTTAGTCGTCGTACCTGTGTCGCTCGCACTTGCGGCCAGTGGCAATCAGAAACGAGCGTTGGGCCTTCAGATATTCGGCTTCGCTGTGCGTGTTCTCTCTGTAGGAGCCGCGGCGTTCTATGCCGATCGTTTCATCGCGGAGATTTTCGCTGTTTCGGGATTCGTATTTTACGCGACATATTTATGGATTATCATAAGAGCAACTCATGCCAAGCTGAACGGCCAAGATGTCCTACCGAGCGTTGCGATCCTTTCCGGATGGACAACTCTCGGTATCACAACAAATGTAATCATCTGGAGCATCTCGTGAGAACAGGCTCCAACACGCTTATGTTTAATGCCTTATCGCAGCAGACGTCATTGAAAGCTTCCTTTGGCCTTGGAAGCAAGCAACGTTTTATCTTGGTAATTATTACATGGATATACGCACTGTCTCTAAACAGGGCGCATTACGGATATCTGAATGAATACTGGGAGTATTATGGATTCACCTATCGATCTATGAACTTGGGAGAGACTCTGACGACGTTTATGCTCGTCACGGTGGGGGCTATCGTGATGCCGATCAGTTACGCCCGCGCTTCATCTATGGTCTTGATGCTCTTATTCGTCGTTGTATATGTACCGACGATGATCTTGACAATGAGCCTGAACGTAGACCGATTCAGTCTTTATTTACCCAGTCTTATAGCCTTAGTCATTGGATTTAGTATTTCTTGCTTGGCTACACGTCTTCTAATTGAAGACTCACCACCGTCTGATCAGGTACCTAGGGAAATATTTACTTCTATTATTCTCGTATTTTGGTTATTTAGTAGTATATTGTTATTTTACAATTATAGGCAAATATTAAGTTTCTCGAACTTGGATGATGTTTATAAACAAAGAGCAGCTGGCGCAGTCACAAGTATATTTATTGGATACGTCAAGACATATTATAGCAACGTTTTTAGTCCAACATTAATTGCATTAGGTATGATAAACAAACGTCTTTACTTAACCTTTGCAGGAACATTGGGTTGTGTCTTCATGTACACTATCGATGCACAGCGCACAGTCTTTATGTTGCCAATAATAATGTTTGGACTCTTTTTTGCCTTTCGGAGCCGGAAGTCAATGTGGCGAATGACGGCGATGCCTGTGGCGTTGGTTGCAGCAATTGTCGCGTTGTGCAACTTCTTTGGCTCCACAAGCGCTTTGTCTATATTCCTGTCGCAATATCTAGTATTCCGTACTCTGGCTCTGCCAGGTTTGACTTTTTCGCAATATCACGATTTATTCTCCGGGGATGGCCTGACATGGTGGAGTCATATTCGCGGACTTGATCTGATCGTCAGTCCGCCGCCGGTATTTTACGCGCACCCAGCGTGGCCAAATCTTGGTTATATCGTCGGTGATTATTTTTACGGAAATCTTGAGAATAATGCGAATGCAAACTTATTTTCAGGCGACGGGGTCGCTGCGGCCGGACCGTTAGGAGTTGTCGTTGCGGGCATCGCGCTGTCGATTTGGCTCGTTCTTCTCGACCGGATGAGTGTAGGATGGAGCCGTTTATTTACCACGCTCGTTATTTTTCCGGTAGGTTTCTCGCTGACTAACGGTCACTTATCCACCGTTCTGTTATCATTCGGTGGTATCTTCTGGCTATTGGTATTTTCGGTTTATCGTCCCGTACCGATTGGCATTGCGGGACCGACGTGATGAAGATCGTGATGCTATGCGACTTTTATAGTGATGATCTCGAATATCAGGAAAACTTGCTTGTAAAATATTATGCGAAGCATGGCCATAATGTTACCGTGATTACGTCGACCTTCGAGTCTGTCTTCGACTATTACGCCGATCGCCATGACAGCGCAGCGAGTTCGAAATCCTATTCGACGGGGACCGCGACGATCCACAGGCTGCGTTATCGTTACAACATATTGAACCGGCTGCGCGCTTACACCCCGATAATGCCGATACTCGACGCGACGCAGCCCGATCTGATTTACGTTCATGACATTATGCTGAACTTTCCAGAGGTAATCCGATACGCAAAACGTCACCCAAATTGTCGGGTTATCATGGATTACCATGCTGACTACAGCAACTCGGGCAAAAACGCCCTTTCGATCAAGATTCTCCACGGCGTCATCCGCAAATGGTTTTTAGACCGCGCCCGTCCTCATTTGAGTCGAATTTTTCCGATCGTCCCCGGGGGGACAAATTTTCTGCACGAAGTGTACGGTGTGCCCCTCGATGAGATGGAGGTTCTTCCGTTGGGTGCCGACACCGATCTTGCGGATGCGATAAGCGCCGAAGGCAATCGGGCATCGCGTCGCGAGGCGCTCGGCTATGCCAAGGATGACATCGTGATTTTCACCGGCGGGAAGCTCACGCCGTTGAAACAGACCGAATGCCTGTTCGACGCCGTCGCGACACTCGGCGACCCCGGGATAAAGATCTGCGTCGTCGGCAAGGCCGATGAACGCGATGCGGAGTATGAACTGGAACTTCGCCGACGTGCTGATTTGTTAGGTGGCGTGCATTTTGCGGGATGGCTCGGACGCGAAGATATCTATCGCCATCTCGATATGGCGGACCTTGCGGTTTTTCCGGCCAGCCAATCGGTCCTTTGGCAACAGGCGATCGCGATGGGCCTGCCCTTGATCGCGGGCGATATTGGGCATCAAGACATGTCTTACCTTAATCTGCACGATAATATCATCGGCCTGCCCCACAACAAAATTCGTGCTGTTTACCTTTCAGAGGCGATCAAAATCGTCATCGAGGATCCTGTGCGGATGAACCGGATGAAAGTCGGTGCCCGACGCGTTGCCGACGAGCATCTGAACTGGGATCGTTTGATCGAGCGAACGCTTCAGTTCAACCAGTCCGTATAACCCATCTTCGGAGAACCAGATATGGAAATGGCTAATGTTGAGACCATCCCGTGTCCTTATTGTCAGTCGTCGAGTTTTTCGCACTGGGCAAGCGAGATCGGTTTCAATGCCGTTCGTTGTCTGGAATGTCGCCTAATTTACGTCAATCCACGGCCGTCACTGTCGCAGATCAGCAAAGCAGTTCAGACCGGCGCACATGGCGATGAAGCAGGCGGGCTCGTCGTCGTCGCACGTCGTCAGGAGACGAAGGTCAATCGATATCGCAAAATATTTGCGGACATGTTCGACGATGTTTGGACAGCGGGCGATCGAATATCGTGGTTGGATATTGGTGCCGGCTACGGCGAGATCGTCGAGGCTGTCAGCGCGTTAGCCCCTCCAGGGAGCAGAGTTGAAGGGTTCGAACCTATGATGCCAAAGGTAGCGCAGGCGCGCGCCCGCGGGCTGGATATCATCGAAGGGTATCTCGATCGCGCACATCCCAAAGTACAGATTGCGTCGATTGTCGACGTCTACTCCCACATTCCCAATTTTGACGGATTTCTAAGCCAGGTGCGTGACGTCCTGCTGCCCGAAGGCCAGGTTTTTGTCGAAACGGGGAATCTCGCAGACGTTGATCGGCGCAGCGAATTTCCGAACGAACTTGGCCTGCCCGATCATCTGGTCTTCGCGGGTGAAGACCATATTCGCGGCCATCTCGACCGAGCCGGGTTTGAAATCGTTCGCATCGAGCGGCAGCGCACTGATGGTGTCGTCAACCTGGTCAAGAATGCGGTCAAGATCGCGATCGGACGGACCGGACATATCGGCCTGCCCTACACGTCCAGTTACCGACAGCTTTTAGTCCGGGCTCGCTTGCGACCTTAGGCCCCCAGGCTCGATGGCTTTGTGAACGACCCATAATCAGGTAAGCCGAAGTTTAACCTGCGAGATCCAAATGACTGATACTGAAGCTCAGACCCGCCTTTCGACGGCACAGATCGAGGCCTTTTACCACGACGAATTTGTCGAGGATCAGGTTCGCGATTTCACCGAATTGGTGTCTTGTATTCCGGACGGCGGGGTCGTGGTCGACATCGGCGGCGGCTGCGGCTACTTCGCGGCGGAATTGAAGGACCGCGCCGGCTGGCGAACGCGTGTCGTGGATTCGGATCCCGGATCGATCGTGGCCTGTCGTCGAAACGCTGTCGAGGCGGTAAATGGTAATGCCCTGGCGCCAGAGGTTGCCGGAGACGAGGATATCGTTTGTTTCAACCTCATCCTTCATCACCTGATCGGCCCAACGGACACCATAACGCGAAGCCTTCAATCGCGCGCCCTGACCGCATGGCACGGGCGGGCGCGCGCAATATTTGTAAATGAATATATTTATCAATCCTTCATCGGCACCGTGTCCGGCTGGCTGATTTATCAGATCACAAGCAACCGTTTACTTTCGTGGATCGGAACACATGCGGCAAAGATCGTACCTGCGTTCAAGGCAAATACGTTCGGTATCGGCGTCCGATTTCGCGCCCATGAAGAATGGCGTCGATTGTTCGCCGAGGCCGGATATCGGGTGACGGGCTTCCGGATTGGCCGGGCAGAGCATGTGTCGCCGCCATTGCGGAGCATGTTGATCCGCACGATTCGCCGGGATAGCTTCTTGATCGAGCCGGTCGCTCGCGAGTTCTAAAGGGTTGCGTGGAACAGGGCTGATTGCGTATGGCCCGCCGCGATCTCTTCACGAACGCCCACATCGTCGGCTGCGCAGATCACGCGGGCGATAGGATCAAATGATTGTACTTTTGATGAGCACCACCGACGCTGCGCCGCGCGCGTACCAAATCTGTTCAAACTGCGCGATGGACACAAGCGATTCTAAGATCGTTTTCGATGAGCGTGGCTGGTGCGACTATTGCAGCAATTATTACGCGAACATCCTGCCGCACTGGCATACCGACGAACGGGGTGCGCGTGACATCGAGGCGCAGATCGATAAAATCAAGCGCGATGGCAGGGGGCGGGATCATGACTGCCTGATCGGGCTGTCAGGTGGCGTTGACAGTTCATATGTAACTTATCTCGCCAAGGAACGTTTCGGCCTGCGACCGCTCCTGTTTCATGTCGACGCCGGTTGGAATTCGCAGCAGGCCGTCAACAATATCGAGAAGCTGGTCGACGGGCTTGGTCTCGATCTGCACACCGAGGTGGTGAACTGGCAGGAGATGAAGGATCTTCAGCTTGCATTTTTCAAGGCCCAGGTTCCTCACATCGACACGCCTCAGGATCATGCCTTCTTCGCTGGCCTTTATAATTTCGCGGCAAAGCGCGGGGTCAAATATATCCTGACCGGCGCAAATTACTCGACCGAGTGCGTCCGCGAGCCGTTGGAGTGGCACTATCATGCCTCCGATCTGCGCCAGTTGAAGGATATTCATCGGCAATTCGGCTCTGCCCCGCTCAAGTCGTTTCCGACCGCCGACATTTTTACGTTTAAACTTTATTATCGCTATTTGAAGGGGGTGCAGGTGGTGAAGCCGCTCAACTACATTCCTTTCATCAAGGAAGCGGCGATGGACGAGCTCGTCGAGAAATTCGGCTGGCAGAAATACGCGCACAAGCATTATGAATCTCGCTTCACGCGCTTTTACGAAGGATATTGGCTGCCGGTAAAATTTGGGTTCGATAAGCGCCGTGCGCATTTTTCGAGTTTGATATTGACCGAACAGATGTCACGCGACGATGCGATCGCGAAACTTGCCATTCCCGCTTATAACGAAGACCATATCGCTGAGGATTTCGAATATATTGCGACGAAGCTGGGACTGTCAGTAGCCGGATTGCAAGCCCTGATGAACGGCCCGAAAAAAAGCTATCGCGATTACAAGAACGCGATGCCCATGATCGAGCTTGGGACGCGGGTTCTCCGCGCGCTTGGTATTCAAAGAGCCATCATCCGGTGATTGCAATCGTGGATTACGGACTTGGCAACGTGGCCGCGTTCCTCAACATGTATAAGCGGATGAACATTCCGGCAAAGCCTGCACGGACAGTCGATGATCTGCATGATATTGACCGATTTGTGCTTCCCGGCGTCGGGGCATTCGATCACGCGATGGACCTGCTTGCCCGATCGGGCATGAAGACGGCGCTGGACAAACTGGCGCTGATCCACAAAGTGCCCGTGCTTGGCGTATGCGTCGGCATGCAGATGATGGCGCATGGCAGCGACGAGGGGCAGCGTGCGGGGCTGGGATGGGTTCCCGGCCAGGTGCGCGCATTTGCCACAGACGATGAGGCGGCTAAATTGCCATTGCCGCACATGGGCTGGAACGACGTTACGCCGGATGCCGGTTCCGCCTTGTTTGCCGGCCTTCAAACGAACGCGCGGTTCTATTTCCTCCATTCGTATTACTTCGAGTGCGCCGGTCGCGAGAACGTCGAGGCCGAGGCGCAGTATGGGATCGAATTCAGCTGCGGGGTACGGTCTGGAAATGTCCACGGCGTTCAGTTCCATCCCGAAAAAAGCCATCATTTCGGAGCTGCATTGCTCCGCAATTTTGCGGGACTATAGGACGATGCTCCGTCCCAGGATCATACCCTGCCTTCTCGTGCATGAGGGGGGACTGGTCAAAACGGTCGGATTCAAGGCCCCGAAATATGTCGGTGATCCGATAAACGCCGTAAAGATATTCAATGAAAAAGAGGCCGACGAGCTTGTCGTCCTCGACATTGACGCAACGGTAAGGGGCGCTGAACCCGATTATGAGATGATCGCGCATGTCGCGGCGGAAAGCAGGATGCCGCTCTGTTATGGCGGTGGCGTCCGCACAGCGGCGCAAGCCAAGCGGATCAGCTTGCTGGGGATTGAGAAAGTCGCGATCTCGGCGGCTGCCGTGGACAACCCGCGCCTCATTTCAGAAATGGCCGTTGAAATTGGTCGCCAGAGTGTCGTCGTAATTCTTGATGTAAAAAAGCGAAGTTTCGGCCGTGAAGCTGAGGTCTGGACCCACAACGCGACACGCAACACAAAGCGTCCGTGGACGGAGGTTGCGCTTGAAGCCGAAGCGCTCGGGGCGGGAGAGATCGTCCTCAACTCGATCGACCGCGACGGTGTCATGGGCGGATTCGATCTCGCGCTCGCGCTGCAATTGCGCAATACAGTCGGGGTTCCGATCACGCTTTTGGGCGGATGCGGTTCACTTGATGACATGCGCGCGGTGATCGACACCTGCGGCGTCGTCGGCGCCGCGGCGGGCAGCCTTTTTGTCTTCAAAGGCGCCTATCGCGCGGTTCTGATCAATTATCCGGACGCAGCGACCAAAGAATCGTTGTTTGCCAACCTGGCCGGCACGGTCGCCTGACGAGGAAATTATGCCTACCGCAGCCCCCGTACAGTTTACCGACAGCACTCTGCTTCTTACCGGCGGCACCGGCTCGTTCGGCAACGCTGTCCTCCGCCGCTTCCTCGACTCCGACTTGCGCGAAATTCGCGTGTTCAGCCGCGACGAGAAGAAGCAGGATGACATGCGCAAACGTTACAACAACGCAAAGCTGAAATTTTATATCGGTGACGTCCGCGACGCACGAAGCGTCGCATCGGCGATGCGCGGCGTCGATTATTGCTTCCACGCCGCCGCGCTAAAGCAGGTGCCGAGCTGCGAGTTTCACCCCATGGAAGCCGTGCGCACGAATATTCTCGGCATCGAAAACGTCCTCGAGGCGGCAATCGCGGCACATGTAAAACGGGTGGTCTGCCTGAGCACGGACAAGGCCGTCTACCCGATCAACGCCATGGGCATCAGCAAGGCGATGATGGAAAAGGTCATGGTCGCGGCCTCGCGCAACCTCGAAGGCAGCGGTACGATTATCTGCGGCACCCGCTATGGCAACGTCATGGCCTCGCGCGGCTCTGTAATACCGCTTTTCGTCGAGCAGATCCTGGCGGGCCAGTCGCTGACGATTACCGATCCGGCCATGACGCGCTTCATGATGACGCTCGATGATGCCGTCGAACTTGTGCTGTACGCATTCGCGCACGGCAATAACGGAGATATTTTTGTTCAGAAGGCACCTGCCGCGACGGTCGCCGATCTTGCTCAGGCGCTGATCACTCTCCTTGACAGGCCCTGCCATGAGATCCGCGAAATCGGAACTCGTCATGGCGAGAAGTTATATGAATCGCTGCTCAGTCGCGAAGAACGGGCTTGTGCCGAAGACTTGGGAGAATATTTTCGCGTTCCCCCGGACGGCCGTGACCTCAATTACAGCAAGTTCATCACGCAGGGCGAGGCGCGCATCACCCATGGCGAAGAATATAACTCGCACAATACCACGCGGCTCGACGTCGCGGGAATGACGCAACTGCTGCTGAAGCTCGACTTCGTCCGCCGCATTGCGAATGGCGAATCCGCCCGTGCCGAGGATTGAAGGCATGAAGATCCTTGTGACCGGGGCCGAAGGCTTTATCGGGCGAAACTTGCGTGTTCGTCTGGCCGAGGCGGGCTACGATGACGTGCTGTCGATTTCGCGCGCAACGCCGCAGGACGATGTTGCAGCCATCATTGCGCAAGCGGACGTCGTGTTTCATCTCGCCGGGGTAAATCGCCCGGAAGACCCGGCCGAATTTGCATCCGGCAATGCCGGCTTCACGGAAATGCTCTGCGCGGCGCTCAGCGATCGCAAGGTGCCAGTGGTCTTTTCCTCCTCCACGCAGGCGGAGTTGGACAATCCCTACGGCCAAAGCAAACGCGCCGCCGAGGCTGTCCTCAAGCGCTATTCGGCTCGAAACGGCGCGTCGGCTTATATCTTCAGGTTGCCGAACGTGTTCGGCAAATGGGCGCGGCCGAATTATAATTCGGCGATAGCGACCTTCTGTCACAATATCGCGCGCGGCCTTCCGATCGCGGTCAGCGATCCCGCTGTCACGTTGCGGCTCGCGTATATCGACGACGTGGTGGATGCATTCCTGCGTGTCCTTTCCGACCCGTCGATCCAAAGCGGACTTGTCGATGTCAGTCCTGTGTACGAGGCGCGGCTGGGTGACGTTGCTGCGACGATCGAGGGCTTTGCCGACAGCCGGAGGACATTGACCACCGATCGGGTCGGGACAGGGCTGACGCGCGCGCTGTACTCGACCTACGTAAGTGCGCTGCCAACCGATTGTTTTTCGTACGAAGTGGCCAAACATACCGACCCACGCGGTGTGTTCGTCGAGATGCTCAAGACTCGAGACAGCGGTCAGTTCTCATATTTCACGGCGCATCCTGGGGTCACCCGGGGCGAACATTATCATCATAGCAAAACCGAAAAATTTCTTGTCATCCGCGGGACCGCGCACTTTGGTTTTCGCAATGTGATTACGAACGAAACGCATGAACTCGTCACGACGGGGGACGAAGCGCGGATTGTCGAGACCGTGCCGGGCTGGACGCACAATATCACGAACATCGGCAATGAAGAGATGTTCGTCATGCTGTGGGCGAACGAGGTTTTCGACCGAGCCAACCCCGACACGATCGCGATGACGGTGGCTGTATGACGAAGTTGAAAGTGATGAGCGTCGTAGGAACCCGGCCGGAGATCATACGTCTCTCGCGCGTCCTCGCTGCGCTTGATATGGCATGCGACCATGTGCTGGTGCATACCGGGCAGAATTACGATTACGAACTCAACAAGATTTTCTTCGACCATCTTGATATTCGCCAGCCCGATCATTTTCTCGAATGTGCAGGCAAGACCGCGGCGGAGACCATCGGCAATGTCATCATCGCGGTCGATCGCGTTCTAAACGACGTGCAGCCGGAAGCCTTGCTGGTGCTCGGCGATACAAACAGCTGCCTTTCGGTCATTCCTGCGAAACGGCGCAAGATTCCGATCTTTCACATGGAAGCCGGCAACCGCTGCTTCGACCAGCGCGTTCCCGAAGAGACGAACCGCCGCATCGTCGACCACACCGCGGATATAAATCTGACCTATAGCGACATCGCGCGCGAATATCTTTTGCGTGAAGGTCTTCCCCCTGACCGCATCATCAAAACCGGCAGTCCGATGTTCGAGGTCCTGACATATTACCGTTCGAAAATCGATGCCTCCGATGTTCTTGATCGTCTGTCGCTCGACGGCGGCAATTATTTTGTCGTCAGCGCGCACCGCGAGGAAAATATCGACTCAGACCGCGCCTACGCCAAGCTTGCCGACGTCCTCAACGGTGTTGCAGAGCAGCACGGGCTTCCCGTGATCGTGTCCACTCATCCACGCACGCGCAACCGGATCGAGTCGGCGGGTACGGTGTTCAACCCTTTGATTCAGCTTTTGAAGCCGCTTGGTTTCCCTGACTATGTGAAGCTTCAAATGTCCGCCCGGGCGGTTTTGTCGGACAGTGGGACGATCAATGAGGAATCGTCGATCTTGGGCTTTCCGGCACTCAACCTCCGCGAGGCGCATGAACGTCCCGAGGCGATGGAGGAGGCGTCGGTCATGATGGTCGGGCTTGAGCGCGGGCGCGTTCTCCAGGCACTGAATGTGCTGGCTCAAGAGGCGGCGAGCGGCTTGCCGAGGACGCGGATGGTGGCGGACTATGCGATGCCGGACGTCGCACGCAAAGTCGTCCGCATAATTCACAGTTACACCGATTATGTCCAACGCACCGTGTGGCACCGTTATTGAGATACCGATGCGTGTCCTGATCGTTAGCCAATATTTCTGGCCCGAAAACTTCAGAGTGAACGATCTTGCCGAGGAACTTGCGGCGCGAGGCGACAGCGTGACGGTGCTCACCGGCCTGCCCAATTATCCCGAAGGTTCGGTTCTTCCTGCGTATCGTCGCAACCCGCTGCAATTCGCGAATTTTAAAGGCATCACGATTTTCCGCGTACCGGTAATACCGCGTGGCAAATCAAAGCTCGCTTTGGTCATGAACTACCTGAGCTTCGTGCTTACCGGACTTCTACTCGGTCCCTGGAAGCTGCGCGGACAAAAGTTTGACGCCATTTTCGTATTTCAGACATCGCCGATAACCTCTGCCGTTCCGGCCTTGTTGCTGCGCCGCTTGAAGAACGCGCCCGTGCTGTTGTGGGTGTTGGACCTGTGGCCAGAGACGCTTTCTGCAATCGGCATCGTGCGGGCGCCGTGGCAGCTGGCGATGATCGGTCGGTTGGTCCGTTCGGTATATAAGCGGTGTGATCGCATTTTAATCCAGTCGCGCGCGTTCGAGCCACTCGTCGCGCGCTACTTGGATGACAAGACCAGGGTCCGCTATTTTCCCGGGTGGCCTGAACTTGTCTTCGCAAACCCCGGCAAGATGGCACTTCGCGCGGCCGAGCTGGCACCTTGGGCGGATAAATTTATCATTTTGTTCGCTGGTAATATCGGCGAAGCGCAGGATTTTCCAGCGATCCTCGACGCTGCCGAGGCGACCGCCGATCTGCCCGACGTTCGATGGATCATCGTCGGAGAAGGACGCGCGCGCGACTTGGTCGAGCGTGAGGTGGATCGCCGAAACTTGCACGATCGCGTTATCCTTCTTGGCCGATATCCGGTCGAGCGGATGCCCGAATTCTTCGCCGGGGCCGATGCGCTGCTGGTCAGTCTCAAGGCGGAACCGATCTGGGCGCTGACGATCCCCGGCAAGGTGCAAAGCTATCTTGCCTCGGGCGTTCCGATCCTTGCCATGATCGATGGCGAAGGGGCGCGCGTGGTGGGTGAATCTGGCAGTGGTCTGATCGCCCCTGCCGGCGACGGAAAGGCCCTAGCCGAACGCGTGCGGCAGCTGATCGCGATGACACCGCAGGAGCGAGCAGGCATGGGGGCCGCCGGCCGCGAATACGGATCCCGTGAATTCGATCGCACCTCGCTTGTATCCGGTCTCAGGGCATGGATGCGAGAGGCACAGTCGGCTTTACACGCCCGGAGCGGATGACTACGGGCTCGGTCCACAATCTGCACTCGCTCGGGCTTATCGATCCAATGAAAAATTTTGCGCTGATCGGCGCCGGCGGATATATCGCGCCACGGCACTTGAGGGCAATCAAGGATACGGGCCACAATCTGTCGGTCGCGGTGGACAAGAACGATAGCGTCGGCGTCCTCGACAGTTATTTCCCGCGTGCGATGTTCTTTACCGAGTTCGACCAATTTTTTAGCTATATCGATCAGCGCGTGCGGACGGACGAGCGGATCGACTATGTCTCCATCGTTTCCCCAAACCATCTCCACGAAGCGCACCTCCGCTGTGCATTGCGCGCCGGAGCCGACGCGATTTGCGAAAAACCGCTTGTGCTGTCCGTCGCCGAGCTCGACGGCCTGGCCACTGTGGAGGCGGAAACCGGGCGTCGCGTGTCGACGATATTGCAACTGCGCCTGCATCCCAGCATCGTTGCCCTGCGCGCCGAAATCACAGCGAAGGTGGCCGCCGATCCGGCGGCGAGATTCGACGTCGAACTGACGTATCTGACCAGCCGCGGGCCCTGGTATCATGCCTCGTGGAAGGCCAACGAAAAGCGCTCGGGGGGCGTTGCGGCCAATATCGGTATTCATTTCTTCGACATGCTCGGATGGTTGTTCGGCGGTGTGACCGAAAGCCGGACGACATTTATCCGACACGACGCCGCCTCTGGTATTCTTGAACTGCCGAACGCCCGAGTCCGCTGGTTTCTGTCGATCGACGATACCCATCTACCCGAAGCCGTCGTGGCCGCAAATCAGCGCACGTACCGCTCGATCAGGATCGATGGACACGAAGTCGAATTTTCAGAAGGCTTCGGCGAACTTCATACCGACAGCTACCGCAACATTCTCGCCGGTCAGGGCTTCGGGATCGACGAAGCCAGGCCAAGCATCGAGCTGGTCGAGGGCATACGCCACGCAACGCCGACAGGCCTGGTCGGCGACGTCCATCCCTTTGCAAGATTGCACATCTGAATTGATGGAAATTCATCCATCGGCGATCGTGGACGACGGCGCGAGCATCGGGGCGGGCACGCGCGTCTGGCACTGGACGCATGTGTGCTCGGGTGCCGTCGTAGGCAGCGGTTGTTCGCTCGGACAAAATGTGTTCGTCGGGGCAACCGCGCGCATTGGCAACAACGTGAAAATTCAGAATAACGTGTCGGTCTATGATGATGTCGTTCTAGAAGACGATGTTTTTTGCGGACCAAGCGTCGTCTTCACCAATGTCTACAATCCGCGCGCCGCGGTATCGCGAAAAGCGGAGTATCGCGCCACAAGAATTGGTCGCGGTGCAACGCTCGGTGCCAATAGTACGATTGTTTGCGGCGTGACTGTCGGGCGCTACGCGTTCGTCGCTGCAGGCGCGGTCGTTAATCGGGATGTCCAAGACTATGCGTTGGTTGCGGGCGTTCCGGCGCGGCATGTCGGCTGGATGAGCGAGTTCGGTGAACGCCTGTCGTTTGCCGAAGCCGGAGAAGGTGCAACCGCGCAGTGCCCCGGGACCGGCACCCTTTACGCCATCGCCAATGGAAAGATCGCCCGTGTCAACTGAACTGCGCTCCCCCGCATTCACCGAACTGACCCAGAAGCTGAACGCGCGCGACGCCGTCATCGGCATCATCGGACTTGGCTATGTCGGCTTGCCGTTGGTCATCCGATATGCGGAGGTGGGATATAAGGTCCTCGGGTTCGACATCGACCAGGCCAAGGTTGATGCCCTGGCTCGCGGCGAAAGCTACATCAAACATATCAAGTCATCCGATATCGAAAACGCTGTTGCCACCGGCCTTTCGGCGACCACTGATTTCAGTCGTGCGCGCGAGGCAGACGCGCTTATCATTTGCGTGCCGACCCCGCTCAATGTCCATCGCGAACCTGATTTGAGCTTCGTTATCGCGACGATCGATGCGATCGCGCCGCACCTGCGCAACGGGCACGTCGTCTCGCTTGAGAGCACGACCTATCCCGGGACGACCGACGAGGAGATTGCCACGCGGGTCATGAAGGCCGGGCATGTCGTCGGCGAGACGGTTTTCGTCGTCTATTCGCCCGAACGCGAAGACCCGGGGAATGTTCGTTATACGACACAAACGATCCCCAAAGTGTGCGGTGGCGTCACCCCGGCGTGCCTTGAGGTTGGGCTGGCGCTATATGGTCAGGTCATCGACAAGGTGGTGCCGGTCAGCTCGACGCGCGCCGCCGAGCTGACGAAGCTGCTCGAAAACATACATCGCGCCGTGAACATCGGCCTCGTCAACGAAATGAAGATTGTTTCCGATAAGCTTGGCATCGACATTCATGAAGTCGTCCGCGCCGCGGCATCGAAGCCATTCGGATTTGTCCCTTATTATCCCGGTCCGGGGCTTGGCGGGCATTGCATCCCGATCGACCCATTTTACCTCACTTGGAAAGCGCGTGAATACGGCGTCCATACCCGCTTCATCGAATTGGCCGGTGAGGTGAATTCGGCGATGCCTGATTATGTTGTCGGAAAGGTCGTGGGTGCCCTCAACGATCGCTGCAAATCGGTGCGCGGCAGCAAAATCCTCGTGCTTGGCATCGCATATAAGAAAAACGTCGACGATATGCGTGAATCGCCTTCGGTGATCCTGATGGAAAAGCTGCGCGATCTCGGTGCTGACGTCGACTACAGCGACCCACATATTCCGGTCTTTCCAAAACAGCGCGCCCATCGGTTCGACCTTTCGAGCGTCTTGCTCGACGCGGCAACCTTGGCTGATTTCGATTGTGTCCTGCTCGCGACCGATCACGATCAGTTCGATTTCGAGTCGATTTTTGCCAATGCCCAACTCATTGTAGATTGCCGCGGCCGCTATCTCGACGCTGATCCAAAAGTGGTGAAGGCCTGATGCCGATGCAATTTATCGATCTCGCTGCGCAACAGGCGCGGATCAAAGGAGAGATCGACGCGCGAATGGCTGCAGTGCTTGCGCATGGCCAGTACATCATGGGGCCTGAGGTCGCAGAGTTCGAGGGTCGGCTCGCCTCATTTGTCGGCATAAAGCACTGTATTGGGGTCGCAAACGGCACCGATGCCTTGATGATCGCGCTTATCGCCGCCGGCATCGAGCGCGGTGACGAAGTCATCACACCGGCGTTCAGCTATATTGCTGCCGCCGAGGTCGTTGCGCTGCTGGGTGCCGTGCCCGTCTTCGTCGACGTCGATCCCGCGACGTTCAACATCGATCCCGCACGCATTGAGGCTGCGATCACGCCTGCGACGCGTGCGATCATTCCCGTCGATCTGTTCGGCCAGGTATCGGATTACGACAGCATAAACGCAGTTGCCCACGCCAACGGCCTGATCGTGATCCAGGATGCGGCGCAAAGTGTCGGCGGGACATACAGGGGGAAAGCGGCGGGGGGGCAGGCGCTGATCGGGTGCACCAGCTTCTTCCCGTCAAAACCCTTGGGTTGCTACGGTGACGGCGGTGCATGCTTCACGAATGACGACGCCCTCGCCACCGCAATGCGGCAGATTCGGGTCCACGGCCAGGACAGGCGATATCATCACGCTCGATTGGGTTTCAACGGCAGGCTGGATACTTTGCAAGCCGCCATATTGCTGGCGAAGCTCGACGTTTTCCCCTCCGAAGTTGAGGCGCGGGCACGCCTCGGCGCGCGCTATTCCGATGCGATCGCCTCTTCATCGGCTGCCAATGTTATCGTTGCGCCGTATATCGAGCATCATAATCAAAGCGTCTTTGCACAATACACTGTCCGCGTTCCGTCGCGCGATACCGTTCGCGCAGCACTCGAGCGTGCGGGTATCCCGACCACCGTTCACTATCCGATTGCGCTCAACAACCAGCCCGCACTGACGGTAGGCCGCGTTTCTCCAGAAGGCGTCGCGCACTCGCTTAGGGCATGTGAGGAGGTCGTGAGCCTTCCCATGCATCCGTATCTGACCGCCGACGAACAGGATCGCGTGGTGAACGCGTTAACCAATGCCGTTCTCGCCGGCTCCGAAGCAAAGGCGACAGCCTTAGCGTGAACCCGACCCGGTCAGCATCGTCCGGATCGTACGGGCAACTATAAGCAGATCGATCCACGGTGAGAAATTCTTGATATAATAAAAGTCGTATTGAAGCTTGGCGCGAACCTCGTCGACCGCCGCGACATGGCCTTGATTGACTTGCGCCCACCCGGTGATCCCGG
Organism: Sphingomonas sp.; assembly: GCA_965249015.1. Classification (GTDB taxonomy): domain Bacteria; phylum Pseudomonadota; class Alphaproteobacteria; order Sphingomonadales; family Sphingomonadaceae; genus Sphingomonas_O. The sequence goes on from CBDFLB010000003.1 coordinate 1,620,696, forward strand.
GGCGCACGATATGGCGATAACGATAAAAGGCGATTTCGCTTTCATACCACTCGGACAACACGGCGGCCTCGGGCCGCGGGCCGATCCAGCTCATCTCGCCCAAAAGGACGTTGATCAGTTGGGGCAGTTCGTCGATCCGCGTTTTCCGAAGAAATCTGCCGACTTTGGTGATGCGATCGTCGCCGGTTCGGGTCATGGCGGACTCGCGCGAATAGTCTTCGCCATGCCGGGTGAACATGGTGCGGAACTTGTAAACCGTGAATGGCACACCGCGATATCCAACGCGCTTCTGCCGGAAAATTGCCGGGCCAGGTGAGTCGAGTCTGATCGTCAGCGCAACGATCCCGAGAACGGGCACGATCAACGGCATCAGAACCGCTGCGGCCAGCCAGTCAAGAACGTGCTTGGCGCTTTGATATGCCGACGTCGGCAGCAGCGAGCCGAGCGTGTTTTCCGACAGGTGCTCAAGCTCGACGCGCCCGGTCAGCGACTCCTGCACATGCTTGATGTGATAAACGGGCGTACCCGAAAGCGCGAAGTCCGCCAGTCGCGCATCCCAGTCGTCGGGAAGGTCGACGCGCAGGTCGGCAACCACGGCGTCAAACGGTCCGTGAACGTCGCTCACGCTTCTGAGCGGCACCCACTCGATACGATCGATCGGCGACAGTTTTTCGGTCGCACCGAACTGCACGACGCCAAAACGCTGCGCGCGCTGCCGCTGGACCATGAAATGTACGGCGTAATACCAGACGATGCTGGCTAGGAAGCCGAACAGCACGATTAGCCTGCTATATTCGAGCCGCCACACAAAAAACACGAGGACCGCCGCGCCGTAAGCCATAGCGAACGAAGGAACGATGTATGAACTTGCCTCGACTCCCGGGTACGTCGCTAGACTGCGAAACAGCCAGGTTCCGACCAGAAGCGCGACGGCGCTGCCTGCCACGGTTTGTACAAGCTGCGTAGACAGGTCGAAATCGGGAAAATACCAGCGCGCGAAAATCCACGGCAAAAGTACGGCAAACAGGATCGCTCCCGAAAGTTGGACGCGCAGCCGGTGCCATTGCGCCCCGCCATCATCAGCGCGAGTTTGCCGAACTTTAACCATGATACTCCCAGCCGGTCGCCACCGCGCTGCGGGGCCGCTACACTCTGCAGCGCCGGCTCACCTAGGCCGATTTTCCGGAAAAGCCAGCCTGATCAATCCCGAACTGCCGCCCGTGACAGGCGATCGTTGATCGCAAGCCCCAAACCTTGCCGCGGAACCGCTGCAATCGCGATCGACGACCGGTCGGACAAGTCGGCTTCATGAATCTGCGCAAACAAGTTCGCCGCCGCTTCGACAAGATCCCCTGTTCTGCTGAGTGTGGACTGGCCAGGAACCGTACCAAACCCGATCAACCATTCGCCAGCATTTGCGTCCGTGGCATCGAGCCGCATTGGCTTGCTCGGCGCGTAATGCCTCTCGGTCTGGCCCGGTGCCTCGATCTCGCCACGGCGTTCCAGGGTCGCATTCGCAATCGAGACCGGTCCCTGGCGCAAGAGGCGCACCCCACGCGAATCACAGGCGACGATGGTCGACTCGATGCCGACCGGACAATCGCCGTCGTCGACGATCATCGCAATGCTTCCGTCGAGTGTGCGCAGAACATGCGCTGCGCGCGTGGGGCTGATCGTCCCGCTGGCGTTGGCGCTCGGTGCCGCCAGCGGTTTTCCTGTTGCATCCAGCAGCGCGCACATCGCGCGGTGAGCGGGCACGCGAATCGCAATCGTTTCCAGTCCGGCAGTCACCAGTCCAGCGATCGGGCTGTCGCGCCGGTGCGGCAGAACCAGCGTCAGCGGTCCGGGCCAGTGCGCCGCCGCAAGCGCCGCAGCCTCTTCGCTGAAGACTGCCAGCCGTTCCGCCGATGCAAAGTCGAGCACATGGACGATCAGGGGGTTGAAGTCCGGACGTCCCTTGGCTTCGTAGACGCGAGCAACCGCCATGCCGTTGGTCGCATCCGCCGCAAGGCCGTACACCGTCTCCGTCGCGATCGCGACCGGCCGGCCGGCAATGATCAGCGCGGCCGCCTCGGCGATCGCCGCTGTACCGTAAGGGCGCACGCGGGTATTTGGGCACATTGCTCTGCCGCGCTATAGCGCTGGCCAAACCCACGCAAGCAAGGTCGCTCAATGTCATACGCTCCCGCCATCGCCGAACAACGCTTCGTCCTCGACACGATCACGCGCATCGGCGAGCTTGGCGTCGATCACGACCTTGTCGACGCTATTCTCGAGGGGGCGGGTGCGTTCGCGGCGGGTGAATTCGCGCCGCTCAACCGAATCGGCGATACGGTCGGCGCGCGTTTGGCGCAAGGTCATGTCACGATGCCCGAAGGCTACACGGCCGCCTACCGCGCCTATGTCGACGGCGGCTGGGGGTCGCTCGACGGACCCGAAGCGTTCGGCGGTCAGGGGCTCCCGTTCAGCCTTGCCACAATCGTCCTCGAAGACCTCGGCACCGCGAACATGGCGTTTGCGTTGTGCCCGATGCTGACCGTCGGCGCGATCGAAGCGATCCGTACCCACGGCACCGACGAACAGCGTTCGACCTATCTTCCCAAGCTCATCTCTGGGGAGTGGACGGGCACGATGAACCTGACCGAGTCACAGGCGGGGTCCGACGTCGGCGCGCTCAGGACCGCGGCGACGCCTTGCGCCGACGGCAGCTTCAGCATCGTCGGCACAAAGATCTACATCACGTTCGGCGATCACGATTTGGCGGACAATATCGTCCATCTCGTGCTCGCGCGTACCCCCGATGCGCCTGCGGGGACAAAGGGCATTTCGCTCTTCCTCGTCCCGAAGCGACTTGCGGACGGGACCTTGAACGATGTCCGTTGCGTCTCGATCGAACACAAGCTCGGTATCAACGCCTCGCCGACATGCACGATGTCATATGGCGACGACGGCACTTGCAAGGGCTGGCTGATCGGGCCCGAAATGGGCGGGATGCGCGCGATGTTCACGATGATGAACAACGCGCGGCTGAACGTCGGCTTGCAAGGCGTCCAGATCGGCGAACGCGCGACTCAGGCGGCGCTGGCTTACGCCAGGGACCGCGTGCAGAGCGGCGCGCCGATCATCGAGCATCCCGATGTTCGCCGGATGCTGCTGCGGATGAAAGCGCTGACGCAGGCGGCGCGCGCGCTCGTTTATTCGGCGGCGGGATATGTCGACCGCGCCCACGCGAGCGTCGAGGGGGCAAAGGCGCGTCTCGACCTGCTCACCCCGCTTGCCAAGGCGTACGGGACCGACGTCGGTTGCGAAGTCGCTTCGCTCGGCGTGCAGGTCCACGGCGGCATGGGGTTCGTCGAGGAGACGGGCGCTGCGCAATATTATCGCGACATCCGCATTGCGCCGATCTACGAAGGCACCAACGGGATTCAGGCTGCCGATCTCGTCGGCCGCAAGCTGACCGGTGACGGCGGTACTGCGCTTGCCGATCTGATCGCCGACGTCCGCAGCGATGCGACAGGTGAAGCGGCCTTGCTCGAGCTGGCCTCCGCTGTCGAACGCGTGGCCGCGGCGATGCTGGGCGCGACGAACGCCGATCGCCTTTCCGGCAGCTACCCGTTTCTGGAAATGGTCGCCGTCATGACGTGCGGCGCGCTGATGGCGCGCCAGGGGAGGGCCGCGACGTCGGACAGCCTGTTTCACAAGGCGAAACGCGTAACCGTCCGCTATTATCTCGACCATCTCGTCCCCGAAGCCCTCGGCAAAGCCGCCGCCGCGATGGCAGGGTCGTCGTTGCTCTACGAACTCAACGCCGACGCTCTAGCCGCTTGAATATGCTAATCGCGGTGGACCATTTTGGTGCAGCGGGTGATGGTGCGACTGACGACGCGTTCGCCGTTCAGGCTGCGATCAACAGCGCCTCCGACGATGCGACGATCCAGTTCCCGCCCGGACGATATTGTTTGAAGTCACCCCTGTATGTGCGAGCACGAACCGGCCTTAGATTTGAAGGTGAGCGCGCCACGCTGTGTGGCGATCAGCGTCTGCTCCCTGGCTTTTTCCTTCTGGAACACAGCGCGCGGACCAGGTTTTCCGGCCTTGCGTTCGACCAGGGTCATTCGATGCTGCCGATCTACGGTCGCGCCGATTACGGCAGCCTTTACAATTGCGCAGTTTTCGCGATCGATTGCGGTCCCGTCAGCATCGAACGATGTCGATTCACGAACCTCTACACATCTGCCGTGTTTGCGACGCGAACGGTTGACATTGAGGTTGCAAACTCGACATTCTCGTCTCTGAAGCAAGCGCAAGATCAATGGCTTCAACACATTCATCTTCAAACCTGTGCCGGGCGGATCATCATACGCGGCAACAGCTTTCGCAACGCCGCCTTCGTGGATCCGGCCTTTGGACCCTCCGCATTGTTCGCAAGCGGGACTGTCGGGTCGATCGAGGTTGTCGGAAATGATTTCGATTATTGCGGACGCAACAACGCCGGTGGCCACCGACTGGGCGTCGTCGATTTCTATGGCAACGTTGAAAACGTGGTCGTAACGGACAATGTCGCCAGCAATTGTATGGCCCAGTTTTCCAGGATTTCTGCGGCTCGCAACGTCCGGATCGAACGCAATCGGGTACAAATCTGCGCCGATGCCGAATACGACTACTCGACGCTCACGATCGAAAGCACGATTGCCTTTGCGCCCGGTATCGTCGGGGCCACGAACGTGTCGATCGTCGATAATGTTTTCGAGGACTCGGCAGGGCGAGCCGCCTTCACCGTGGGCGCGATCGCCTACGACTGGGGCGCCCCCCTTCGCGGCATCGTGATCGCCCGCAATCACTTTGCGGGTGCCCGACGTGCGGTTTTCATTGCAGGTCCCTTTTCGGGCATCACGATCGTAAAGAACATCGTCCTTGGCAATCCTGGTACGATCGAGGTCGTCCACACGTCGAAACCGAACATGACCGCGTTGAAAGGTAGCGAGCACAGTGCGGTGATCGATGGATTAAGGATCACCGGGAATATCGTCGAAAACACCGGCCGCCGCTCTGCAAACGCAGTTGTCGTCAACCTGTTAAAGCAGCCGCGCTATATTGGGAGCGTGGGCTCGCTTGTGATCGCGGGCAATCGGATCAGCGCGAGCGTCGCGGACGCGTCGGTGGCGATCAGCGTGCGGATCGATCCGTCACGACCGCAAGGAAAGCTGACGCTGTTTGACAACGAGACGACCAACTATGCGACCGCGCTCGAGGCGCGAGGCGTTCTGACTGTCACCGGCAGTCGGAATCGGGCGTTGGGAGTCTCAAGCACGACCTTTGCCGACGACAAGAGCAACGGCAGCGTCCGGCTTGACTGAGCCGGACGCTGCTTGCGGTCGGGCGACAAGTCTCCATATATGGCTTCGAGGAGCTGTAGATATGACCACCGAAACCGCCACCATCGCCGCCGGATGCTTCTGGTGCGTCGAACCGATTTACGACAATCTTGTCGGGGTAGAGAGCGTCGAGAGCGGTTATATCGGCGGGCATGTCGCCGATCCGACCTATCGTGCCGTGTGTGGCGGCGACACCGGCCATGCCGAGGCGATCCGTGTCGTCTTCGACAATGCGGTCGTCAGCTTCGACGAGATCCTCGATATATTTTTCGAAATTCATGATCCGACGCAACTGAACCGCCAGGGGAACGACGTCGGCACGCAATATCGCTCGGCGATCTTCCCGCACTCGCCCGAGCAGGACGCCGCTGCCCGCGCCGCGATCGCCCGCGCGCAGGCGGATCAGGCCAGGCCGATCGTCACGACGATCGAACCGCTCGGTACCTGGTATGTGGCCGAGGATTATCATCAGGAATATTTCGAGCGTGAAGGCGCGACGAACCCCTATTGCCAGATCGTCGCTGCACCCAAGCTCGCCAAATTCCGCGGGAAGCACGCCGACCGGCTGAAATTGTCAAACGCCGTGGTATGATCTGAACCAGTCGACAAATTTCGGAATGCCGACGTCGAGCGCGGTCGTCGGCGCAAAGCCATGGTCGCGTGCGATCGCGTCGATATCGGCATAGGTTTCGACGACGTCGCCGGGCTGCATCGGCTGCAAATCCACGATCGCCTGCCGGCCGGTCGCTGCCTCGATCGTCGCGATGAAGTCCATCAGCGCCTCGGGCCGATTGTTACCGATGTTGTACAGCGCGTGCGGCGCGACGCTTCCGCCCGGCTTCTCCGCGCCGTCGTCGGCAGGCGCGCGGTCGCTGCACGCGATGACGCCCGTGACGATGTCGTCGATATAGGTGAAGTCGCGACGCATGTTGCCGTGGTTGAAGACCGCGATCGGTTCGCCCGCGAGTATCGCCCTGGTGAACAGCCATGGCGCCATGTCGGGGCGGCCCCACGGCCCATAAACGGTGAAGAAGCGCAATCCGGTCAAGGCAATCCGGTAAAGATGCGCATAGCTCTCGCTCATCAGCTCGTCGGCACGCTTGGTCGCCGCGTAGAGCGAAACGGGGTGATCGGCGCGATCGTCGACGCTGAACGGCATCGCGTTGTTGCCGCCATAAACCGAAGAGGATGAGGCATAGACCATCGGAATTTGGCGTTCGCGCGCCAGCTCGAGCATGTTCAGATGTCCGACGAGGTTCGACCTTACGTAAGCGCGCGGATTCTCCAGGCTGTAGCGCACGCCGGGCTGCGCACCGAGGTGGATGATGCGGTCGAACCGCTCGTTCGCGAGAGGCATCTCGAGCGCGAAATCAAAAGGATGAAAGGTGAATTGCGACCCGGCCAGCCCCGCCAGCCGCGCATGTTTGAGCACGGGATCGTAATAATCGTTGAGATTGTCGACGCCGATTACACGATCGCCGCGCGTGAGCAGCGCCTTTGCCACCGCCGCGCCGATGAATCCCGCCACCCCGGTGACGAGGATGCGGCTCACGACCAGATGCCGCGGGTGTCGTAGACGATCTTGCCCGCGCGCTCCTCGGGCGGCACCGATTTGAAGATGTCGTGATCGACGAGGACGATCATGATGCCGCAGTCGAGCAAGGCGCTGTCGATGTCGGTCAGCACCGCGCCGGTTCCTTCCAGAACGGCGGGCAACGTCGTCGCATGCGGCTCGACGAGGGCGATGCGGTCGCCGAAACTGCTCGCCAGATCGATCGCGATCTTCAGCGCCGGGCTTTCGCGAAAGTCGTCGACATTGGCCTTGAAAGCGAGCCCGAGCAGCGCGACGCGGCCCGGATTATCCTCGATCAGCCGTTTTGCATGCGCAGTCACGAACGCGATCTTGCCGTCGTTGACTTCGCGCGCGGTGCGGATCAGCGGCGTCAGCTCGGGCGCGCTATGGACGATGAACCACGGATCGACCGCGATGCAGTGCCCGCCGACACCGGGGCCCGGCGACAGGATGTTGACGCGCGGATGGCGGTTGGCGATGCGGATGACGTCCCAGACGTCGATGCCGAGCTTGTCGCTGACCATCGACAATTCGTTGGCAAAGGCGATGTTGGCGTCGCGATAAGCGTTTTCGCTGAGCTTGACCATTTCGGCGACGCGCGCGCTGGTCGTGATGCACGCGCCGCGCACGAAGCTGCGGTAGAACGACAGCGCCTTGCGCGCGCACCGCGGCGTGACCCCGCCGATGCAGCGGTCGTTGTCGATCAGCTCGATTAGGATACGACCGGGCAGCACGCGTTCGGGGCAATAGGCGATGGCGATATCGGCGGTTCCGTTCCCCTGATGCGGAACCTTCAGGTCGGGACGCAGCGTCGCGATCAGGTCACGCACGGCTTCAGTCGTGCCGACGGGCGACGTCGATTCGAGGATGATGAGGTCCCCCGCCTTCAGAACCGGGGCGATCGTTTGTGCAGCGCCGAGCACATGGCTGACGTCGGGGGCATGATCGTCGCCGAACGGGGTCGGCACGGCAATGAGGAAGACATCGCTCGCTTCCACGCTCGTCGAGGCGGTCAGGAGCCCGCGGGCGACGACGCCCTGGACCAGCGCGTCGAGATCGACCTCGTCGATATGGACCTGGCCGGCGTTCACCGTCTCGACGACACTCTGGTGCACGTCGACGCCGAGGACGCGCGCGCCCGATCGCGCGATGATCGCCGCGGTCGGCAGGCCGATATAGCCAAGGCCCAGCACGCACACTTTGGGATGGACGCTAACCGGCATTGGCGATGACCTTTGCAATGCGAGCCGCCGCCTGGCCGTCGCCGAACGGCGAATGCGCGCGCGACATCATCTCGTAGGCGGCCGGGTCGTCGAGCAGCGCGGACACTTCGGCGACGATCCGGTCGGGGTCGGTGCCGATCAGGCGCGCCGTCCCCGCGGCGATCCCTTCGGGTCGCTCGGTCGTTTCGCGCATGATCAGCACCGGCTTGCCGAAGGTCGGCGCTTCCTCCTGCACCCCGCCGCTGTCGGTCACGACGATGCTGCAGCGGTCGAGCAAGCGTACGAACGACGGATAGTCGAGCGGATCGATCAGTGCGATGTCGTCGACACCGGCGAGCGAACTCATCGCGGCGCGGACGCTCGGGTTGGGATGGACGGGAAAGACGATACCGACATCGCCGCGTCGTGCAATCCGCGCGATCGCGGCGGCCATACCCGCCATCGCGCTCAGGTTCTCGCGCCGGTGGCTCGTTACCGCGATGATCCGCCGGTCGCCGAAGCGGTCGACCACGGCATCGATGTCCGCGCACATCGACGGGTCGGCGGCAAGACGCGCCCGCGTCGCGAGCAGCGCGTCGATGACGGTATTGCCCGTTTCGAAGATTTGCGCGTCGGCCACGCCCTCGCGTCGCAGCGCGTCGGCGGCGGTCCGGGTCGGCGCGAAATGCTGGTCGGCGATGGTCGCCACGATCTTGCGGTTCACTTCCTCGGGCCAGGGATGATGGATGTCGCCGCTGCGCAATCCGGCTTCGACGTGGCTGACGGGGATTTGCCGGTAATAGGCGACGAGCGCGCCGACCATCGCGGTCGCGGTATCGCCCTGCACGATCACCCGGCCGGGCTGTTCGGCATCGAACACAGCGCCGAGCTTGACGAGCAGCGCGGCGGTCAGTCCGTCGAGTGTCTGTCCTTCGGTCATGATGTCGAGATCGTGATCGGGAACGATGCCGCTCAGCTGAAGCACCTGATCGAGCATGCCGCGATGTTGCGCAGTCACGCAGACGCGAACGTCGACGCCCGCCGCACGCAACGCGTCGACGACAGGGAACAGCTTGATTGCTTCGGGCCGGGTGCCGAAAACGGCGAGGACGTTGGTCGGCATTGACGCTGTCCCCCTGACTGGCGTGCGCGGTAGGACCGGCCCCTACCGCGCGCAGTCTTGCACTCGGGTAAACGAGCGATCAAGTCAGGTCGACAATATCCAGCGCTCGGTGCCTTCGATGCCGAGCGCGGTCAGCTTGCCGCTTGCAAAGGCCCCGGTATCGATGCCGATGCGGTTCGGCTGCGCATCGACCTCCTCGGTAATCGAATGGCCATGCACGATCATCGCGCCATGGTCGCGATCGTCGTCGAGAAATTCACCGCGGATCCAGCGCAGGTCGCTCGGGCGCTGCTCGGCAAAGGCGATGCCGGGGCGGATTCCGGCGTGGACGAACAGATAGTCGCCGCAGTGCCACTGGTCGATGAACCGTCGCAGAAATGCGATGTGCGCGACGGGGACGCGTTCGCCGATCAGCGTCGTCAGTTCGTCGATGTCGCAATGTTCATAATCATGCGCGCTGATGCCGTAGCTCAGCAACGTCTCACGGCCGCCGACGCGGTGCAGAAGCGCGGTCGCCTTGCGGTCGCCTTCCCAGGCGCGGATCAGGATTTCCTCATGATTGCCCATCAGGAGGATACAGCGCCGCGCCTGCGCCACCGCGACGACGCGCTCGATAACGCCTGACGAATCGTTGCCCCGGTCGACCAGGTCGCCCAGAAAGACGATCGTGGTGCGGGTCTCGGGTCGCGACTTTTCGTCTTCGTCGATCAGCAGCAATAAGCGGTCGAGGCAGTCGCGGCGGCCATGGATGTCGCCGATCGCATAGACGCGCTCTCCCTCGGGCAGGGCATGGACCAGCGGCTCGGGTTCGGCGCGCGTGAAAAATTTGCGGAGAAGCATTGGCTGAATGGCTTTGGCAGCGGGACCGGACCGACGCTTACACGCTTTCGTGGGTCAGAAGCGAGCCGGGATCGATTCCCAGTCGACCCATATGTTCGCGGATGCGCGGCCAGCTCTGCGTCAGGAAACGGTGGCGCTCATCGGTCCGCAGCTGCGCGATCGCACCGTCGGCGACGAACATGCCGACGCCGCGCCGCACCGAGACATAGCCGTCGTCCTGGAGAGACTGATAGGCCTTGGCGACGGTAAGCGGGTTGGCACCATGTTCGCCGGCGAACGCACGCACCGAAGGCAACTGGTCGCCTTCGCCGTAAACACCTTCGAGGATCGCTGCGGACAGCAGTCCGCGAAGCCGGAGATAGACGGGAAGTTCGGTCGATTCGCCAACTGTCATGCCGTCTTAATACACTAAGCGACGCGTCCTGTCATCCCCACCGGGCGACGACGCGGTCGTAGTCCGGCCGCGGCCGCTCCTCGAGCGCGCTTGCCGGTGAGCCGATGAAGATGAAGCCCGCGATCGTCGTATCTACGCCACCGAAGGCATCGCGCACGGCGTCGCTATAGGCGGGCCAGCCGGTCAGCCATCCGGCGACGAATCCGCTCGCATGCGCGGCGGTCAGCAAATTCATGCACGCCGCGCCGGCCGACAAGACCTGTTCCCATTCCGGTATCTTGCTGTCCGCGACGGGCGCCGACAACACCACGACCAGCGTCGGCGCCTGCCGCGCGAACTGCTCCATCGCCTCGATTTCAAGGCGGCCGGCTTCGGGCCGTTCGGCGCGATAGGCATTGGTGATGATCGCGGCCAGCCGCGCGCGCTGATCGGCAGCGACGATGACGAAGCGCCATGGCGCAAGCTTGCCATGATCGGGCACGCGGATCGCGGCAGTCAAGATCGCGCGCAGCTGCGCGTCGTCGGGCCCGGGCGCGATCATGTCGCGCGGTTTGCCAGAACGGCGGGTGTGAAGAAGCGTGAGCGCCGAAGATGTGTCGTTGAACATTTGCGCTGCGCCTAGATCACCGTGCGTTCAGGTACAATCGGTTCTAGGGGCAGGCGCGATGATCGCATTTTTCGTCTTTGCCTCGCTGGCCGGCGATGCCTCGCTGACGCGGCTTCAGGCCGAGGACGCACGGCTGGCTACGATCGCCTGGCGCCTGCAGACCGCCAACGCCGCGCTCTGCCCGCCGGCGGGATCGGTGACGGGGCTGTCGGTTCACGCGCTGTCGCAATATCGCGCGAGCCAGCAGGCGGCCGCTGCCGCGCAGTTCGGGCTCGGCGACCTGCCTGCAATCGCGGCGGTGGCACCCGAAAGCGCCGCTGCACGTGCCGGTCTGCGGGTCGGCGATGCGATTGCCGCGATCGATGGCGTTGCGGTTCCGCGGGTCACGCCGCGCGCGGGCTACACGCCCGTCGCGCAGGTCGAGGCGATGCTCGAAACGGCGGCCGCGCAGTCTCCGGCCGAACTCACGACCGTTCGCAAAGGCGAGACGCGAACGGTGGCGCTGGCGGCGGACACGGGCTGCGCATCGCGCATTCAGATCGTCGCCGGAAAGGCGGTCAACGCGCAGGCCGATGGCCGCTATGTGCAGCTCAATGCCGCGATGCTCGATTTCGCCGCGAACGACGACGAGATCGCGGTCCTGGTCGGGCACGAGCTGGCGCACAACATCCTGCATCACATCGCATTGCGCACCCCTTCGCAGCAGTCCGAATATGAAGCCGATCGCCTTGGCGTCTGGTTGACGGTTCGCGCGGGGTATGATGTCGATGCGGTCGTGCCGTTCTGGACGCGCTTTGCCAGACGCGCCGACCCCGGCATCTTTTCCGACGGTTCGCACCCCTCGCCGAAAAAACGCATCGCAGCGCTCGTGGCAGCGGTCGCGCTCATCAAAGCACAGCGCGCTGCCGGGCAACCCCTGATCCCGCCCGCGCAATAATCTGGCTTCACAGCAACGCTTTCGTCGCTAGTCTGCGCGCCAACCATATAATCTTTCGGGGAGTAGCAGATGGTCAACGTGACCGCAGACAATACGACCGAAGGCGAGCACGCCGACGTCAGCCGCAGCGATCACGACGCCTGGTTCGGCCATCCCCGACAGCTTGCCCGCCTGTTCACGACCGAGGCGATGGAGCGCTTCGGCTATTATGGCATGCGCGCGCTGCTGACGCTCTACCTCGCTCAGCATTTCCTGTTCAGCGACACCACGACCACCGGGCTGTATGGCGGGTTCACCGCGCTCGTTTACCTGACGCCGCTGATCGGCGGGCTGCTGGCGGATCGCTATCTCGGGTCGAAACGATCGGTGAAGTTCGGCGCGATTTTGATGTCGCTCGGCTATCTGACTCTGTGTTTTTCGAGCGGGCAGGCGGCGAAACCCTTCGCCAACATCGATGGCCAGCGTTACGAAGTCACCAACGTCGGCACCGGCGCCGCGCGGCAGCAGTTCGTTACTGCCGACGGGCGGCAATTGCTGATCAAGGGCAACGAAGACAAGACCGTCTCGCTGATGGACGGCGCGACCGAGGTCAAGAAAATCGCGTCGGGCGGGTTCGAAGCCGGCGGCGACCGCTCGTCCTTCTACACCTTCCTCCTCCTGATCGGTCTGTCGCTGGTCTGCATCGGCAACGGCTTCTTCAAGCCCAATATCTCGACCATCGTCGGCTCGCTCTATGCGCAGGGCGATCGGCGCCGTGATGCCGGGTTCACGATCTTCTACATGGGCATCAACCTCGGATCGCTCTTTTCGCAGATTTTCTGTCCGCTGCTTGCGGTCGGCATGGGCAGCTGGGGCGGGCTTGGCTGGTGGGCAGGTTTCGGCCTCGCCGCGGCGGGCATGTTCGTGTCGTGGCTGCTGTTCCAGTTCGACGGCGGCAAGCTCGACGGCTATGGCGACCGTCCGCCGGGCGTCGATGCGAGCAAGGACCTGCCGATCTATGCGGGCGCGCTGCTGTGCGTGCCGCTGGTCTGGTTCCTCTTCACCAACCTCATGAGCTATGTCCGCCCCGCCGCCGGATCGGGAATCATCGGCTACGTCCTGACGCTGCCGCTGATGGGCAAGATCATGTTCCTGACCTTCCTCATTGCGGTGCCCGCGATCATGATCTGGTCGTTCCTCAAGGGATCGAAGCAGGAATTCCAGATGATGCTGGCGGCGATGGTGCTCATCGTCTTCAACACCGTGTTCTGGACATTGTTCGAACAGGCCGGGTCGTCGCTGACGCTCTTTGCCGATCGCAACACCGACATGAGCGTGTTCGGGCTGTTCAGCATCTCCGCGGGGCAGACGCAGTTCTTCAACGCCTTCTGGATCGTCCTCCTCGCGCCGTTTTTCAGCATGATGTGGAACGCGCTGGCGCGGCGCGGGCTCGAGCCGCCGATCCCGATCAAGTTCGGTATCGCACTCGTGGGCGTCGGCCTTGGCTTCCTCTTCCTCGTCTTCGGTTCCAAGTTCGCGGGTCCCGACTTCAAGGTCGGCTTGTGGTGGCTCGCCGGGCTCTACCTGATCCACTCGATCGCCGAACTGTGCATCTCGCCGGTCGGCCTCTCGATGATCACCAAGCTGTCGATCGCGCGCATCGTCGGCATGATGATGGGCGTCTGGTTCCTGTCGATCGCGGTCGCGCAATATGTCGCAGGCATGGTCGCGCAGGTCGCGAGCGTCGAGACCGTGGGCGGGCAGGTGACCAATCTGAAGGTCAGCCTCGAGACCTATGTCGGCGTGTTCACCACGATCGGCGAGGTTTCGGTCGCCATCGGGATCGTCCTGCTGCTGCTCGCCTTCCCGCTCAAATATCTCATGCACGGGGTGAAGTGATGCGCGACGATGCTTGATCCCGATGTCTGGGGAACGATTTCGGACTGGGTTGTGGTCGCGGCAACCATCGGCGGCATCGTGGTCGCCATCAAGCAACTCGAGCGGTCCGCTAGAGCAAATGAAATCGCGGCTGACGCGCAAAATAAGGCGGCTGATGCTCAATCGAAGAGCGTTGAGATCGAGCGCGCTACGCTCTTGCGGGCGATTGACGCGGAATTCGAGAGCGAATCGATGTATCTGTCGCGCAAGGCGATCCGCGCTATGCGAAACAGGGTTCAGGCCGATATGATCAAGCGTGAGCCGCACCTTCACGGCAATGCGCTCGCCGCAAAATGCGCGGAGGAGTTTTCCAGGCAACTGACCGACTTGTGGGAGGAAGCGCGAAAATTTGACGATGAAGACGTCGAGAATCGCGACTCACGTGATCGAATCCTGCTCGATCGCTACTCAGAATTGACGCGGTTGGTGAATTGGTTCGAAACACTCGGATATATGTGCAGACGCGAGTTGCTGCCGCTAACCGACATTCTTAATGTCTACGATGCGGCGGTCATACCGACGATGGCATACGTAGAAGGCCACATCCACAAGCGGCGTGAGGAACAACCTTATCCCAATCGCCGGTGGATGGAAAACGCGATGTGGCTTGCTCGGGAAACCGTCGCCTACATGAAAACCAAAGATGAGTTGCCTGAGGCTGTTAAAGAAAAGGCTAACCTTTTCCGATCCTAAAGTTCTTTGTTTCGCATTCGTCGGCTCCACAGCATGATAAGGGATGGAGATAACGTTGACCGCTGAAAAATCAATAAAGGTGGCCAGGATTGCGCTGGGCTGTGCCATTTTGGTCACGGGTTGCACAACCGCGCCCGCGCCAAAGACCACCTCGACCAAGGCAGCGACTCCCAAATGGAACGCCGATCCCTATCCCTCGACCTACAAGCCCTATCCCTCCACGCCGACCGTCATCCGCGGCGCCACCGTCTATGACGGCGAGGGCGGGCGAATCGAGCGCGGCGTCGTCTTCATGTCGGGCGGCAAGATCACGAGCGTCGGCGGCCCCGATACGCCGATCCCTGCCGATGTCGCCGTCATCGACGCCACCGGCAAGTGGGTGACGCCGGGCATCATCGACATCCATTCGCACCTCGGCGATTATCCCTCGCCGGGCGTGCAGGCCAACTCCGATGGCAACGAGGCCACCGGCCCGGTGCGATCCGAGGTCTGGGCCGAACACAGCGTCTGGCCGCAGGATCCGGGCTTCAGCCGCGCGCTCGTCAACGGCGGCATCACCGCGCTCCAGATCCTCCCCGGCTCGGCGAATCTGTTCGGCGGCCGTTCGGTCGTGCTCAAGAACGTCTACGCGCGCACGATGCAGGGCATGAAGTTTCCGGGCGCACCCTACGGCCTCAAGATGGCATGCGGCGAAAATCCCAAACGCGTCTATGGCAGCCGCAACCAGATGCCATCGACGCGAATGGGCAACATCGCGGTCGATCGCCAGACCTGGGCGAAGGCGGTCGAGTACAAGCGCAAACTCGACAAGGGCGGCGACGTCACGCGCGACATCGCGATGGACACGCTTGCCGGCGTGCTTGCCGGCGACATCCTTGTCCAGAACCACTGCTACCGCGCCGACGAGATGGCGATCGTCATCGATATGGCCAAGGAGTTCGGCTACCACGTGTCGGCGTTCCACCATGCGGTCGAAAGCTACAAGATCGCCGACCTGTTGAAGGCCAACAACATCTGCTCGGCGATGTGGTCCGACTGGTGGGGGTTCAAGATGGAGTCCTACGACGCGATTCCGGAAAACATCGCGCTCGTCCACAATGCCGGCGCCTGCGCAATCGTCCATTCGGACGACCCCAACGGCATTCAGCGGCTTTATCAGGAAGCCGCCAAGGCGCTCGCCGACGGTCGCCGCGTCGGCATCCAGATTCCCGATGAGGTCGCATGGACGTGGCTCAGCTATAACCCCGCCAAGGCGATGGGCATCGCCGACAGGACCGGCAGCCTGAAAACGGGGAAAATGGCCGACGTCGTGTTGTGGAACGGCAATCCGTTCAGCGTCTACACGCGCCCCGAACGCGTCTGGATCGACGGCGCGCTGATGTATGATGCGAATGATCGCAAACGACGCCCGGTCAGCGACTTCGAACTGGGCCAGACCGGCGAAGGGGATGTGAAGTGAAGCATCTTTTGCTCGGCTGTGCGGCCGTCTTTGCGACCCCGGCGCTGTCCCAATCCTTTGCGATCACGGGCGGCACCGTCGTCATAGGCGATGGCTCCGCGCCGATCGAAAACGGCACCGTGATCGTCAACAACGGCCGCGTGACGGCCGCGGGCACCGGTATTTCGGTCCAGCCTGGCGCGAAGATCATCGACGCGACCAGCAAATGGGTGACGACCGGGATCGTCGCCGGCTTCTCGCGTCTCGGCCTCGTCGGCGTCGATGCCGTCGATGAAACCAATGACAGCGGCGGCGGCAGTTCGGTGTTCAGCGCGTCGATCGACGTCGCGCCCGCGATCAATCCGCGCGTTCCCGCGATCGCCGTCAGCCGTGCCGCCGGCATCACGCGCGCGATAGTTGCGCCCGATGGCCGCACCAACATGTTCGCCGGGCAGGGCGCGGTCATCGACACCGCGACCGATCCCGACCCGATTACGCGGCCGCGCGCCTTCCAGTTCGTCGAATTCGGCGAGGCGGGCGCGGGCCGGTCGGGCGGCAGCCGCGTCGCCGCGCACGCCTTTTTCCGCAACGCCCTCGACGAGGCGCGCGATTATGCGCGCAATCCGAACGGCTATGACGGGCGCAGCAAGGATTCGATCCTGATGCGCCGCGACGTCGCCGCGCTGGTGCCGGTGATCGAGGGCAAGATTGCGCTCTACATCCACGTCGAGAGCGGCCCTGACATCCTTCAGATGATCCAGCTGAAGCGCGATTATCCGGCGCTTCGCATCGTCCTCGTCGGCGTGAGCGAGGGTTGGACGGTCGCGCCCCAGCTCGTCGCGGCGGGGGTTCCCGTCATTGCATCGGCGCTGAACGACCTTCCGGGCACATTCGAATCGCTCGCCGCGACGCAATCGAACATCGGCCGCATGAAAGCTGCGGGGGTCGATCTCGCGATCGGCATGATCGACGACGACGATGCGCGGCAGGCGCAGCACTCGATGCAATATGCCGGCAATCTCGTCGCGCTGGCGCGCGTGCCCGGCGCAAGCGGCCTGACTTGGGCGGAGGCATTTGCCGCGATCACGTCGAAGCCCGCCGAGATCGCCGGCTTGAGCGCAGAGATCGGCTCGCTGCGTCCCGGACGCCGCGCCGATGTCGTCATCTGGTCGGGCGATCCGCTCGAGCTTGCGAGCAACGTCGAGCATGTCTGGATCGACGGCGTCGAACAGGATCTGACCACGCGCCAGACCCGCCTGCGCGACAGGTATCTGAAGCCCGGAGAGGGCGCGTTGCCAAAGGCTTACGATAGATAATCGCGTCGTCGCAACGGAGGGTTTCATGTCGCAACTCGCAATCGCCCTCGTCGTTTTTGTCGGCACCCATTTGCTGATGTCGCACCCCTTGCGCGCGCCGCTTGTTGCGCGGATCGGGACCGCGGTCTTTCAGGGCGTTTATTCGATCGTCGCGCTCGCGACCCTCGGCTGGGCCGCCTACGCCTTTCGCGAGGCACCGGTCGGCGGGTTCCTCTGGACCCCCGGCGAAGGCCATTTTGTCCTCGCGACACTGATCATGTTCGTGGCGAGCGTCCTGCTCGCCGGCTCGTTCGTCGGCAACCCCGCGCTGCCGCAGCCCAACGCCAGCGCGCTCGCGGCGCAGCCGGTGCGCGGCGTCTTTGCGATCACGAGACATCCGATGATGTGGTCGTTCGCGCTGTGGAGTCTTGCCCATATCCTCGTCAGTCCGCGCCCGGCTGTTCTGCTCCTCTCGGGAGCCGTTGCCCTGCTCGCGCTCGCGGGGTCGGCCGGGCAGGACCGCAAGAAGGCCGCGCTGATGGGCGAGGCGTGGCGCGACTGGACGGCGCGGACCGCGTTCGTGCCCTTTGCGGGTCAGTTTTCCGGTCGGGTCCGCTGGGTCTGGCCCGGTCGCATCGCGCTGGTCGGCGGGACCGCGCTGTGGCTGCTCGCGACCTGGGTGCACCCGCTGCTGGGCGCGCCGACCGCCGGGGTCTGGGCCTGGCTCGGCTGAAACCAATAATCGCTGTCCTACAGCCCTCGATGGCTCTATGTAGTTGAAACTAGATAAAAACTCCAACGAACGTCGAATCATTTCGCCGGCTGCGATAGTGTCAACTTCGTCAACTTTGCGCTTCAAGCGTACCCGTCTGGCGCGAAACGGTCGCGGTCACCGCGACGTCGTGCATGACGTTGCCGAGCGTCCGGAAGATATCGGGCATCGTCTCGACCGCGATCAACAGCGCCAGCGGCTCGACCGGCACGCCGATGGCAAGACAGATCGGTGCGATCGAGGTCACGAAGCTGACTGTCCCCGGCAAGCTCACCGCGCCCATCGACGTCAGCATCGCGGCAAGGATCGCGACGCTATATTGCGCAGGCCCGAGCGTGATGCCGAACCAGTTGGCGACGTAAAGTGAAACTGCGATGTTCATTGCCGGACCCGTCGCGCGCAGCAGCGCCACCGCCATCGGCAGCGTCACGCCCGCGCTCGCTTCGGGCACGCCCAAGCTCTCGGACTTGCGGAGCATCAGCGGCAGGCACGCAAGCGACGACTGCGTGCTGATCGCCAGCGCCTGCACCGGCGCGATCGCCTTCACATATCGGACAAGCGACAGGCGCGCACCGAAGATCGCCAGTGGATAGGCCAGCAACGCGACGACGATCCCGACGCTCGACACGGCCGCGATGTAGTGAAGCAGCGCCCCGAACGCCGCCGCCCCCGATCGTGCGCCCACGACGAGCGCGAGCGCGAAAACGCCGATCGGGGCGAGCTTCAGCACCCATTCGATGACGACCACCATCGCATCGGCAAGCGCACTGAAGAACCCCGTCAGCCGCCCGCGCGGCTCGGGCGGCAGCTTGGTGCAGGCGAACGCAAAGACGAGCGTGAAGATGAGCAGCGGCAGGATCGCATCGGTCGACGCCGCCGCGATCGGATTGGTCGGCACGATCGCGCGGATGAAGGCTCCGAACGGCGGAACCTCGGCGACCGCAGGCGCGGCGGTCAGCGCCGATTTGAGCGCCGCCGCCGACGCCGCCGGCATCGGAAACAGTTGAAGGAACAGCGGCATCAGGATCGCGCCGATGACCGCCGAAAGCCCCATGATCGTCACGATCCAGCCGAGCGACACGCCTGCGAGACGCCCGGCGCGCGCCGCCTCGGCGGTCCGCGCGATGCCGGTCACGAGCAGCGATACGACGAGCGGCACGATCGTCATGCGAAGCCCGTTGAGCCACAGCGCGCCGACCGGATCGGCGACGTCGGCGGCGACGCCCGCGATCGCGGGATCGACCGACGCCGTCACGATGCCGATGATCAGGCCGAGGGCAAGGGCGACGAGTATCCGGGTGGCGTTCGACATCGAAAGCCGACTTGACAGGTCGAAGCGCCAAGCGAAAGCTGGAATCGCAACGCCTTTTGCGCGTAAGGACACGGGCGTTGAGGGGATGCTTTGGGCATGGCGCGTAAATTCTTTGGCACCGACGGCATCCGCGGGCGCACCAACGCGCGGACGATGACCGCCGAAGTCGCGATGAAAGTCGGCATGGCGGCGGGCACCTATTTCATGCGCGGCGACCATCGCCACCGCGTCGTTATCGGCAAGGACACGCGGCTTTCAGGCTACATGGTCGAAAATGCGCTGGTCGCCGGGTTTACCAGCGTCGGCATGGACGTCGTCCAGTTCGGGCCGTTGCCGACGCCCGCGGTCGCCATGCTGACGCAATCGATGCGCGCCGACCTGGGTGTGATGATCTCGGCGAGCCACAACCCCTATCAGGACAATGGCATCAAATTGTTCGGGCCCGACGGGTACAAGCTGTCGGACGCTGCCGAGGCCGAGATCGAGGCGCTGCTCGGTGGCGAGATCGCGCTGGTCGACGCCGAGCATATCGGTCGCGCGCGCCGCGTCGAGGATGCGCGCGGCCGCTACATCCACTTCGCCAAATCGACGTTCCCGGCACATCTCCGCCTCGACGGGCTGAAGATCGCGATCGACTGCGCCAACGGCGCTGCGTACCAGGTCGCGCCCTCGGCTTTGTGGGAACTCGGCGCCGATGTCGTTCCCGTTGGCATCGATCCGAACGGCAAGAACATCAATCACGACTGCGGCTCGACCTTCCCCGCGCTGCTTCAGGAAACCGTCGTCGCGAGTGGGGCGCACATCGGCATTGCGCTCGATGGCGACGCCGACCGGCTGATCATCGTCGACGAAAAGGGGCGCGTGGTCGATGGCGACCAGCTGATGGCGCTGATCGGCGTCAGCTGGTCGCGCAACGGCCTGCTCCAGGGCGACGGCGTCGTGGCAACGGTCATGTCGAATCTCGGGCTGGAGCGCTTTCTGAGCGGGCGGGGGTTATCGCTGGCACGGACCGGGGTCGGTGATCGATACGTGCTCGAACATATGCGCGGTCACGGCTTCAACGTCGGCGGCGAGCAATCGGGGCATATCATCCTGACCGACTATGCAACGACGGGCGACGGCCTCGTCGCCGCGCTTCAGGTGCTTGCCGAACTCGTCGTCAGCGGGAGGGCAGCGAGCGAGCTGCTGCACCTGTTCGATCCTGTGCCTCAGTTATTGAAGAATGTGCGCTTTGCCGGCGGGGCACCGCTCGACGCACCGCGCGTCCGGGCGGCGATCGCCGAGGCGGAGGGCGAGCTGAACGGCTCTGGCCGCCTCGTCATCCGGCCCTCGGGCACCGAGCCGCTGATCCGCGTGATGGCCGAAGGCGACGACGCCGGACAGGTAACTCGGCTCGTCGACATGATCTGCGACGCGGTGAAGGAAGCCGCCTGACCCGTGACGCCGCGCATCCTGATCATTGCGGGCTCGGACAGCGGCGGCGGCGCGGGTATCCAGGCCGATATCAAGACCGTCACGATGCTCGGTGGCCACGCGATGACGGCGGTGACGGCGGTGACGGCGCAGAATACGCTGGGCGTACAGGCGGTCCACCCGGTGCCGACCGAGATCGTAATCGCACAGATCGATTCGTGTCTCGACGATATCGGCGCCGACGCGGTGAAGATCGGCATGATCGGAAGCGCGGAGACGGCAGAGGCGGTCGCGGATTATATCGCAGCATTGACGGTGCCGATCGTGTTCGATCCGGTGATGGTGGCGACGAGTGGCGCAGCGCTTGCCGACGACGCCGCCATTGCTGCGTTTCAGCGCCTGATTGCCTTGGCGACCGTGGTCACGCCCAATATTCTGGAATTGGAGGCACTCGGCGGTGAGGCTGTCTTGTCTCGGAAAGCGACCGTGCTGATCAAGGGTGGTCATGACAAGGGCGATAAACTGACCGACCGGCTGGTCGATGCGTCGGGCGAAGTCGCGCGCTGGTCGGGCGTGCGGATCGAAACGCGCCATACGCATGGCACCGGCTGCACGCTGGCGAGCGCGATCGCCGTCGGGCTCGCCGAGGGTCTGGCGTTGACCGACGCAATTGTCCGCGCGCGCGATTTCGTGCGCAAGGCGATCGTTGCCGCGCCTGGTTTCGGTGCTGGGCATGGGCCGATGGGACATCAGGCGGTGCGACTGTGATCGTCGGCGTCGACGAGGCGGGGCGCGGGCCGCTCGCGGGGCCGGTGGTCGCTGCGGCGGTCATCCTGTGCAAGCCGCGGCCGTCGGGGCTCGATGATTCGAAAAAGCTTTCGGCAGTGCGGCGTGGTCAGCTCGAAGGCGTCATCAAGCGTCGCTGCCACTGGGCGGTCGGCGTCGTGGGTGTCGCCGACATCGACAGGCTGAACATCTTCGGCGCGACGATGCTCGCCATGACCATCGCGGTCGAGGCGCTTTGTGCACGAATCGGCTGCGACCCATTGCAGGTGCTGGTCGACGGCAACCTGACGCCGCGTGGACGTACCGAAGGCTGGCGATGGCCTGCGCGTCCGATCGTCGGCGGCGACGCAAGCGAGCCCTGCATCTCGGCGGCAAGCATCATCGCCAAGGAACACCGCGACCGCCTGATGATTGCGGCGCACGCCGATCATCCCGATTACGACTGGCTATCCAACAAGGGTTATGGCTGCCCCAAACACCTCGCCGCGCTACGCGAGCGTGGGGCCACGCCGCTCCACCGGCGATCGTTCGCACCGGTTCGCGCGGCGCTTTTCAGAGCCGATGAGTCTTTTGCGCCACACACAAGCTGTTGAGTCCGGCGCGCGGACGCCGCGCTACATATCGCGCCAGACTCGTTTCGTTCCGGCGTTGTCGACCGTTTCGTTCTGACTGGCTGTAAAGCCGTGACTTGACGATGCGGCCCGGCGGACTCACCATGGCGGACTGAATCGGGGGGTCAGCGTGTGGGTGTGCTGTCAAAGCTTAAAGCGGCCGCGCCCGGCGTCGACCTGCCGCTCGACCGGATCATCATGGACGATTGCATCGCGGCGATGGCCGGGCTCCCCGATGCCTGCGTCGACATGGTGTTCGCCGACCCGCCCTATAATCTCCAGCTCGGCGGCGACCTGTTCCGGCCCGAGGGCGGGCGTGTCGACGCGGTCGACAACGACTGGGACAAGTTCGAGACCTTTGCCGCCTACGACGCCTTCACTGCCGCGTGGCTGAGCGAGGCGCGGCGCATCCTGAAGCCCGACGGCACCTTGTGGGTCATCGGCAGCTATCACAACATCTTCCGCGTCGGATCGCGCCTGCAGGATGCCGGCTTCTGGGTCCTGAACGACGTCGTCTGGTGCAAGACCAATCCGATGCCCAATTTCAAGGGCACGCGTTTTACCAACGCGCACGAGACTTTGATCTGGGCATCGCGCGACGAGCGTTCGCGGTACACGTTCAACTACCGGGCGATGAAGTCGTTGAACGACGAGCTGCAGATGCGCTCGGACTGGAGCTTTCCGGTCTGCGGCGGGCAGGAGCGGATCAAGCGCGGCGGCACCAAGGCGCATCCGACGCAAAAGCCCGAAGCGTTGCTCTACCGCATCCTGCTTGCCTGCACGCGGCCCGGTGATGTCGTGCTCGATCCGTTTTTCGGCACAGGAACGACCGGCGCGGTGGCGCGGCGGCTGGGGCGGCACTGGATCGGGATCGAGCGCGACGCGAGCTATGTCGACGTCGCGCGTGAACGTATCGCAGCGGCGCTGCCGCTCGACGAATCGGCCGTGACGACCATGATGTCGCCAAAGTCGCAGCCGAAAGTCGCGTTCGGCACTCTGGTCGAAACGGGGTACATCCGGCCCGGAACCTGCCTGTTCGATGCCCGCCGGCGCTGGCGTGCGACGGTGCGCGCCGACGGTTCGCTGGCGATGGGTGATACGGCGTCGTCGATCCACAAGCTCGGCGCGCAGCTACAGGGAGCGCCGTCGTGCAACGGCTGGACCTTCTGGCATCATGACCAGGACGGCGTCGCGAAACCCATCGACAGCCTGCGCCAGACCTATATCCTCGCGACGACATCCTGAGACGCGGCGCGAACGGAAATCTTCATGAGCATGATCCAGTTGATTTACGCGTCGCAGCCATTCGGCTTCGACGATGCGATGCTGGCCGGCATCCTGGTCCAGGCGCGGCGCAACAATCCGCGTGAAGACATCACCGGTTGCCTGATCTGTCGCGAAGACCTCTATCTCCAGCTGATCGAGGGACCCGAGGCGAACGTCGATGCGTTGTTCGCGCGGATCGCCGTCGACGACCGCCATCTTCAGGTTGAGCGACTGAGCCGCGAGACCGTGACCGAGCGAATGTTTCCCGACTGGGCGATGCGCGACGATCCCGCGCAGTCGTGGCTTTGGCCCGCAGAGGCGGTCGCGAACGGTGCTCTCTCGCAGGCATCGCCCGACGCGCTGCGCGCCGTCTTCGCGCGCGTCGGCGAGTGACCAGAACCTATCTTCGGCCCACCGCGTTCGTCGACACGCCGGTCGGTTTCGACGGACAGGTCGCGCGGCTCGCTGGCGGAATGTCGTTCTTCTCGGCGTATGAAGTGATCATCGTCGACGGCGGCGTCAGGACGCGCACGCGGCTGGTGCCGGTTTCGTCGATCGGCGACGAGGCCGAAGCCGCGACGATCGCAAAGATCAGCGCGCCGCGCGCGGCGCTGGTGCTCGGAGAGCGGACGATCCGCCTCGATCAACCGCAGGTGATGGGCATCCTCAACATGACGCCCGACAGTTTTTCGGACGGCGGCAAGCATGGCGATGATGTCGAGGCCGCGGCGGCCGCGGGCTTTGCGATGGACTCGGCCGGTGCCGCGATCGTCGACGTCGGCGGCGAATCGACGCGGCCGGGCGCAAAACCGGTTTGGGAAGGCGACGAGACCGCGCGAACGCAGCCCGTCATCGCTGCGCTCGCGCGCGGCGGCGCGACCGTCTCGATCGACAGCCGCAAGGCGAGCGTCATGGAAGCGGCGCTCGGCGCAGGGGCACGGATCGTCAACGATGTCTCGGCGCTGTGTTTCGACGCGCAGGCGCTGAAACTGATGGCGGCGCAGACCTGCCCCGTCGTCATCATGCACTCGCCCGACGCGGCGAATACATTGCACAACGGTGCGGCCGCGCGCGATGCGCTGATCGAAACCTACGACTGGCTCGAGGCGAGGATCGCCGCGCTCGAGGCGGCCGGAGTCGCACGCGAACGCCTCATCGTCGATCCTGGGATCGGCTTTGGAAAAAGCGTTGCGGCGAACCTGGCGATCCTCAACGGCCTTGCCTTGTTCCACGGCCTCGGCTGTCCGATCCTGCTGGGGGCGAGTCGCAAACGCTTCATCGGCGCGCTGTCGAACGAAGCACCGGTCGAGGCGCGGCTGGGTGGATCGCTGTCCGTGGCGATCAAGGCCGCCGAACAGGGCGTGCAGATCATCCGCGTGCATGATGTGCCGGAAACCGTGCAGGCGTTCAGGGTTTGGCGCGGCCTGCGTGATCAGGGGTTGAGTGGCTGAATGCTCCAAATCAAGGCCCGAGGTCAATCTTGTCGACCGGCTTGGGCAGCGGCTCGTCGCCCGGCCCCGCTGGGGTCGATGGCGGTCCGGCCCTGGCATCGAGCGCAATGGCTTCACTTGACCAGCTGAGGGCGATTTTCTGGTAATTTTGCAGGATGGACGCGCGGTAGGTCCAGCTACCATCCTCATTTGCTTTCCAACGCTCGCGCTGCACCCATTTGGCAGCCGCGTTCCAGTCACGCACGAATGCGCCTTCCATCCATGCGCGATATAGCTTGGGATCGAGAAGCTGCTGCTGAATACCGATTGCGACCAATTCGTAGTGATTGAGATAGTCCACTACCGCCTCGCGGTCGGGCTTGTCTTTTTCGGTCGGATTATTGAGGTGCAGGAAGCCTTTGCCCCTGCGCAGATCGGAGAACCGTTCGTTGATCACGCGATAATGTGCGGTAGATTCGCGTTTTTCTATCAGGTCGAGCGTAGCTTTATTGCGAGCAAGCTCGCGGGCATTCTGGATGTTGCGCGCCGCCAAAGCCAGCGCCGCGAGCCCGATAAGCGGGGTCAGCGCAGCGAGCATAAGAACCCAGCCATGCGGACTTGATGCGGCGGTACATATGACGAGAGGCCGAGCTCCTGCGATCAAAGCGGGAGCGGTCGAACAATCCAACGCTTAGTCGCGAACGCCTTCTGACTTCGTCATCATCGTCATTCTCCTCGGCTGGGAATATGGTCAGACCGTCATGGTTTGTCAATGTGAACCGCTCACGCCGCGTCGCTGATCCCGAGTTCGGCGAGCTTGCGATAGAGCGTCGATCGTCCGATCCCCAGCCGTCGTGCGACTTCTGTCATGCGGCCTCGGTAATGGCCGATGGCGAGGCGGATGACGTCGGCTTCGATCGCGTCGAGTGCGCGCATGTTGCCGTCGGAATGAAAAAGCGTGACGCCGGCGGGCTGGACGCCTTGGTCCGCTACCGGCGCACCGGCGACGAGCAGGCTTGCGATATGCGGAAAGTCGGCGGCGGTCAGCGCGTCGCCGTCGCACAGGACCGCGGCGCGGAACAGCGCGTTTTGCAACTGACGGACGTTGCCGGGCCATGCGTATCCGCCAAGCAGCGACATCGCTTCGTCGGTGATGCCGAGTTCGCGCAGGCCCGGCTGTCTGGCGATGCGTGCGAGCAGGTGGCGAGCGAGCGCGGGTACGTCGCCGCTGCGGTCGCGCAACGGGGGGATGGTGACCTGCACGACGGCAAGCCGGTAATAAAGGTCCTCGCGGAAACGCCCCGCCGCAACTTCGTCGAGCAGCGTGCGGTTGGTGGCGGCGACAATGCGGACGTCGACGTCGCGCGGGCGGCCACCGATGGGGCAGACTTCGCCCGACTGGAGGACGCGGAGCAGCTTGACCTGCGCATCGAGCGGCAAGTCGCCGACCTCGTCGAGGAACAGCGTGCCGCCGTCGGCGTCGCAGAACTTGCCGACCTGACGCGCAAAAGCCCCGGTAAATGCGCCTTTCTCGTGGCCGAACAATTCGGACTCGACGAGATTGGCGGGGATGGCACCGCAATTGACGGCAACCATCGGCTTTTTGGCGCGCGGCGAGGCGGCGTGGATCGCTTCGGCGACGACTTCCTTGCCGACGCCCGATTCGCCTTCGATCAGCATCGGCACGCGGGCGCGAGCGGCCTTGGCAGCAATCGCGAGCGCGGCGCGGAATTTGGGCGCGGATCCGACGATTTCGTCGAAGCCCAGCGGGGTGGACAGTTTTTCGGACAGCGGCCGCAACTCACCACCGCTCGACCCTTCGGCCATTGCGGCTTCGAGCGCGGCGAGCAGCCGGTCGGGCGCGATCGGCTTGACGAGGAAATCGGATGCGCCGGCGCGCATGGCTTCGACCGCGATCGCCACCGAATCGGTCGCAGTCAGCATCAAGATGGGAAGCATCGGGCGTCGCCCGCGTAGTTCGGCGATCAGTTCGGGAATATCGTCGCCCCAGCGATCGATCAGGATCGCGTCGAGCATCATTCCGTCGCGTGTGCCAAGTGTCGCGATCGCCATTTCATTGTCGGTGATCGCGATCGTCCGCCATCCGGCGCGCGCGGCGAGCGCCGACACCAGACGAACCTGTGCCGGTTCGTCATCGATAAGCATCAGCATCCGAGTGCCGTTTGGCGCCAACGCTGCCCCCAAAATTGTCCCGATCAAGGACACCCCCTTAAGGCTGAACGGTAAAGGTTCGATGAAGCGCACGTTAGCCAAGCGTGGTTGTCGAATCGCTGAAGGCAGCGTTCATCGCTCCGACAGCGCGTTGCGCTTGGATGGAATGGACGCAACACGGGGTTGAGGGGCGGGCCCGTCGCGGTTAAGGCCTAGGGACGAAACATCGTGCGAGGCGTAAAGATGGCGGGGAATGGCGACACCAAAAACGATCTTGGCGCGCACGAGCAGAGCTACGAAGGCTTCATCGGCTGGCTGAAGATCGGGATGATCGCTTCGGCGCTGGCGGTCGCGCTCGTCGTGTTCCTGATCACGCGGTGAAAATCGGCGTATTGAAGGAAACCGCCGAGGGGGAACGGCGTGTCGCGGCGTCGGCCGAAACGGTCAAGAAGTTCATCGCGCTCGGCGCGACCGTCGCAGTCGAAAGCGGCGCGGGGGCGATGGCCTCGATTTCGGACGATGAATACGCCGGTGCCGGTGCAACGGTCGGCGTGCGCGCGGACGTTCTGGACGACGCCGATATCCTGCTCGGCGTGGCGGGGCCGGATCCCGCGTCGCTTGCCGGGGTGAAGCCGGGTGCCTGGCTGGCTGCGGGGCTGAATCCATTTGGTCAGCGCGAGCGGGTGGACACCTATGCCGCGCTTGGCATCGAAGCGCTGGCGTTGGAATTCATGCCGCGCATTACGCGCGCGCAGTCGATGGACATCCTGTCGTCGCAGTCGAACCTGAGCGGATACAAGGCGGTTCTCGATGCGGCGGGCGAATACGGCCGGGCGTTTCCAATGATGATGACTGCGGCGGGCACGGTTTCGGCGGCGCGCGTCTTTGTGATGGGCGTCGGCGTCGCCGGGCTGCAGGCGATCGCGACCGCGCGGCGGCTGGGCGCGCAGGTGAGCGCGACCGACGTGCGTTCGGCGACAAAGGAGCAGATCGAATCGCTGGGCGCAAAGGCGATCTTCGTCGAGGACGTGAAAGGCATCGAGGGCGAAGGCGCGGGGGGATACGCCACCGAAATGTCGGATGAGTACAAGGCGGCGCAGGCGGCCCTGGTGTCGAGCCATATCGCCAAGCAGGACATCGTCATCACCACCGCGCTGATCCCCGGACGCCCCGCGCCGCGCCTGATTTCGGACGCGCAGATCGCGAGCATGAAGCCGGGGTCGGTGATCGTCGATCTTGCGGTTGAGGCTGGTGGGAATGTCGAGGGCGCTGTCGCGGGCGAAGTCGTTGAGGTTCACGGGGTGAGGATTGTCGGCCACAAGAACGTGCCGTCGCGGCTGGCGGCGGACGCGAGCGCTTTGTTCGCGCGCAATCTCTATAATTTCCTGAGCGCATTCTGGGACAAGGATGCCGGCAAGCCGGTCCTCGACGAAGAAATCGGCAACGCCATCCGCCTGACGCAGGGCGGAAAAGTCGTGAACGAGAGGCTAATCAAATGACCTTTGATGTAAGGTTTGCAATTCTAAACTTTGTTTCAGTTGCTTCTCCGGCTTGGTCGCCTGTTTTATCTCAAACTGTAAAGTCTCACGAGACGGTTGAAATTAATTGGACGACGTTAGGTGTCGATCAATCTCAAGACGCTGTAATAATAGACAGAAAATCACCGATATTGTTCACTCGAGTTGCGCCCAAAGATGTGTTCATATCTTCTGTAGATATGAGAGATGGCCCACTTCGTTTTACTAGTGGTGGTAACGCGGTACCCGTTGGCACCTTGCTTGCCCGGGTCTCGTATCCTACTGATCGGTTTTGTGAACCAGCTCGACGGCGCAAGCAAAACTTCATATATTGTGTTGAGGATTCAGATAGAGACGGAACCTTAGATACGATTTCTGGCGTACCTACTATGGTGATTTCAAGAAACACTCGAACTAATTACGAAATCTTAGTAGGGCGGATGAGCACGAGTTTCAGCGCGCGCTTAGAATCATCTGTAAAGACCAGCTCGCTGTCTCCTGTTTCTGTATCGGAACAGATAAAGTTTGATGTGATGCTGACGCAAAAGGACAAAAAGTCAATCGCACTTTGTATATGGCGCTATGCTGGGAATGCTTTGATTGATGGATTAGGAAATGCACCATTCTGTGGTCCAAGTTGGAACCTGACAGCTCTGGATTTCCCGAAAACAATTGCGATATACGGCGGTCAGATCCAGTTATCGAGGTCTGGAAGTGGCGAAATTCAAGCAAAAATAGTCCCCCCGCCAGCTGGCATGTCATTTCCTGGTTAGGTACCTACCGATGGATTTCATATCAATTCTCTCCATCTTCGTGATGGCCTGTTTCGTCGGCTATTATGTCGTCTGGTCGGTCACGCCCGCGCTGCACACGCCGTTGATGGCGGTGACCAATGCGATTTCGAGCGTCATCATTGTGGGAGCGCTGATTGCGTCGGCGGCAGCGGGGTCCGAGACGAGCAAGTGGCTCGGGCTGGTCGCAGTGGCGATGGCGAGCGTGAATATTTTCGGCGGCTTTGCGGTGACGGCGCGGATGCTGGCCATGTACAAGAAGAAGGAGCGCTAGGGTGGGCGAGGGGGCGGCCACTCCAGCCTGGGCAATGCTTGCCTATCTGATCGCGGGGGTGTGTTTCGTCCTCGCGCTGCGCGGCCTGTCGTCGCCGTCGACGTCGCAGCGGGGGAACCGGCTGGGGATGGTCGGCATGGCGATTGCGGTCGTGACGACGTTGGTGACGCACGTTCCAAATTTGAGGGGCATTCGTGAGACGTCGGAAGTTCCGCCCGATTTCCTGCTCGACATTGTAACTGCCAGCGAAATCCTCGGTGCCATCGCCATAGGTGCAGTCATCGGCATCACGACGGCGCGACGCATCAAGATGACCGATATGCCGCAGCTTGTGGCGGCTTTCCATTCGCTCGTCGGCATGGCGGCAGTGCTGGTGGCGGCGGCGGCGTTCCTGAATCCGCAGGCGTTTGGCATTGCCGACGTCGACGGCGCGATCCACATCCAGAGCCGGATCGAAATGGGCCTTGGCATCGCCATCGGTGCGATCACATTCAGTGGCTCGGTCATCGCCTTCCTGAAACTTAACGGCAATATGGGCGGCAAGCCTATCATGCTGCCGGGGCGCCACGTCATCAATCTCGGTGTGCTCGCCGGCATCGTCGGGCTGATCGGCTATTTCTGCGTTGACCAAGCCCCGTGGATTTTCTGGACGATCACCGCGCTTTCGTTCCTGATCGGCTTCCTGCTTATCATCCCCATCGGCGGCGCTGACATGCCGGTCGTCGTGTCGATGCTCAATAGCTATTCGGGCTGGGCGGCGGCGGCGATGGGCTTCACGCTGCACAATACGGCAATGATTATCACGGGCGCGCTGGTCGGCTCGTCGGGCGCGATCCTGAGCTATATCATGTGCAAGGCGATGAACCGCAGCTTCATCAGCGTCATCGCGGGCGGGTTCGGTGCAGTCGCGAGCGGCGGCGGCGAGGCAAAGGAGCAACGCCCGTGGAAGCGCGGCTCGGCCGAGGACGCGGCTTATATGATGAAACAGGCCGATAGCGTCATCATCGTCCCGGGTTACGGCATGGCAGTCGCGCAGGCGCAGCACGCGTTGCGCGAAATGGCGGATTTGCTGAAAAAGGAAGGCGTCAGCGTTAAATACGCCATCCACCCCGTCGCGGGGCGCATGCCGGGGCACATGAACGTGCTGCTCGCCGAGGCCAACGTCCCCTATGACGAGGTGTTCGAGCTCGAGGACATCAACAGCGAATTCGCGCAGACCGACGTCGCCTTCATCATCGGCGCCAACGACGTCGTGAACCCGGCGGCGAAGACCGACAAGACATCGCCGATCTATGGCATGCCGGTGTTCGACGTCGACAAGGCAAAGACGGTATTCTTCATCAAGCGGTCGATGGGCGGCGTGGGCTATGCGGGCGTGGATAACGACGTGTTCTATATGGACCAGACGATGATGCTGCTGGCGGATGCAAAGAAGATGGTCGAGGATATCAACAAGGCGCTGGCGCACTAGGCGCAGCGCGGG
The DNA here is from genome assembly GCA_965249015.1 of Sphingomonas sp. Lineage (GTDB taxonomy): Bacteria > Pseudomonadota > Alphaproteobacteria > Sphingomonadales > Sphingomonadaceae > Sphingomonas_O. The sequence goes on from CBDFLB010000003.1 coordinate 1,651,917, forward strand.
CACGGATTAGCGGTAGCTAATTCGACCTCGCGCAAGCGCCGACGGCGGCTGGAAGCCGACCGACGACGCGGCTTTGCCGCGACGGGGGTCATGCAATTAAAGACCTTGCCTTGGCGGCATCGCGCCAAAGGCAGCCTAGCCCCGGATCAAGTTCGGGGCGACGTGTGGGAATAATACTCGACGTCGCGAAATTCCCGCGCTCTATTTGCTCGAAAAAGGGAGAGCCTGCATGACCGACATTGACCGCCGCAGCCTTATCAATGCCGGGATTGCGGGAAGCGCGTTACTTGCCGCACCAAACATCGCCCTTGCGGCCTCCGGCGACACCGCCAAACTCAAAGCCGCCATCGCTGCGGGCCACGACGCCGCGGTCAAGCGCCTGCAGGAGTGGATCGCGCTGCCGTCGATCGCCGCCGAGAACCGCGACATGATGAAGGGGGCCGAGCATATGGCGGGCCTCGCGACCGGTGCCGGTTTCCAGCACGTCGAGATCGTGCCGACAAGCGGTCATCCGGGCGTGTTCGCGACGCTCGATGCAGGCGCCAAGCGGACGGTCGGGCTGTATTTCATGTACGATGTGAAGCAATTCGTGCCCGAGGAATGGGCCAACCCCCCGCTTGCCGGGCAGATCGTCGACAAGCCAGGATTCGGCAAGGCGATCGTCGGGCGCGGTGCGGTCAACCAGAAGGGCCCTGAGACATCGATGCTGGCAGCGCTCCATGCATTCAAGGCATCGGGGGTCAAGCTCCCCGTGAACCTCGTGCTAATCGCCGAGGGCGAGGAAGAGATCGGGTCACCGCACTTCCGCGAGCTGGCGACCACGCCGCAGGTGATGGCGGCGCTCAAGAAATGCGACGGCATCTTTATCCCGAGCGCCGATCAGAGCGAGACCGGCGCGGTCGACGTCAGCCTTGGCGCAAAGGGGATCATCGAACTCGAACTGGTCGCGAGTGGCGTGAAGTGGGGCCGCGGGCCGGCGAAGGACGTGCATTCGAGCCTGAAGGCGATGATCGATTCACCGACGTGGCGGCTGGTGCAGGCGCTTCAGACTCTCGTCAGCGCCGATGGCAACACGGTGGCGATCGACGGCTGGTATGAGAATGTCCGCCCGCTTACGCCGCGTGAGAAAATGCTGATCGCGGAAGGCGCAAAGAATGCGAGCGAGGCCGAGATGAAGGCGGCGTTCGGCACCAAGGTCTGGATCGACAACCTGCCGTTCGACAAGGCGCTCGAGCGGCTGGCGTCGCAACCGACGGTCAATATCGAGGGGCTGGTCGCGGGCTACACCGGCCCGGGCGGGAAGACTGTGCTGCCGGGGCGGGCCGTCGCAAAGATCGACTGCCGCCTCGTCCCGAACATGACTCGCGCCGAAGCGACGGCAAAGCTGCGCGCGCATCTCGACAAGCGCGGTTTCAGCGATGTCGAATCGAACGTCACTGGCGGTTACGATCCGACCGAAGTGGCCGAGGACAGCCGCCTGATCCGTGCGGCGATCGCCACTTACAAGCGGAACGGCACCACGGTGAGTATCAGCCCGCGTCAGGCAGGATCCTGGCCGGGATCGACGTTCACCGCGCCGCCGGTGTCGATTCCCGCTGCCGGATTCGGGCTGGGCTATGGCACGGGTGCGCACGCGCCGAACGAGTTTTTCGTGATCGAGTCGACAAACCCCAAAATTGCCGGAATGCGCGAGGCTGCGATGGGCTTTGCCGACTTTCTCTATCAGATGGCCGCAATCGCTTAACCGCTGTTCGACCAGGCGAGGGTGATCGACATCCGCCGGTTCTTGGGGTCGAGGCGGTCGGCGGGGTTGAACGGTTCGCGGTCGGCGACGCCCTCGATGCGCGCGAACCGCCGCTGGCCGATCCCGGCCAGCACGAGCGCCTGACGCGTTGCCTCGGCGCGGGCGCTGGACAGAAGCCAGTTGTTCATGGCCCCGTTGGCGGCATAGGGAAGTGCGTCGGTGTGACCGCGCACGATAAGGTCGTTCGGGACATCGCGCGCAACCTTTGCCACTTCGGCGACGAGCGCGCGCGCTTCGGGGAGCAGCTGGTCGGTGGCGACGCGGAACATCGAGAATTCGGCCTCGTCGACGATGTCGATGCGCAGCCCCTCGCGCGTTTCGGTGAAGCGGACGTTTTTCAGCAGACGTTGCAGGTCGGCGCGACTGTCCATGCGGACCTTCAGCGCGCGCGCAATGTCCTCGAAGCGCTTCTGGTCGACCTGACGCGGCGTCGTTACCGCGCGTACCCCGGTGCCGCCTTGCGACGTCGGCATATTGTCGTGCGCGACGAGCGTATCGCCCTGAAGCAGGCCGTTGCCGCCCCCGCTGTTCTCCTTTTTCTGGACTAGCGTCGGCGCAAAGTAATCGGCGATCGACTTGCGCTGTTTTTCGGTCGTCGCGCCGAGCAGCCACATCAGCAGGAAGAACGCCATCATGGCGGTCACGAAGTCGGCGTAGGCGACCTTCCACGCGCCGCCATGGTGACCCCCGTGGCCGCCGTCGATGATCTTCTTGACGATGATGGGGCGCGGTGGCGGCTCGTTCTTGCCACGCTTGGGGGGTGCAGCGGCCATCTTATTTCCCCCGCATCCCGTCGAATACTTCGGCGAAACTGGGCTGGACGGCATGTGCAAGACCCGCACGCGCAGCCTCGATCACCAGCGGCTGCGGGTGGCCGTGGAGCGTTGCGACGATGATCTGCTTGACGACGTCGTAGATCGCCGAATCGGCCTCGATGAGCGTCTTGGCCTTGGTTGCGAACGGCCCGACCATCCCGTAGGCGAGCAGAACGCCCAAGAAGGTGCCGACCAGCGCCGAGCCGATCATCGCGCCGAGAACTGCGGGCGGCTGGTCGATCGAACCCATCGTCTTGACGACCCCGAGCACGGCGGCGACGATGCCGAGCGCGGGGAGCGCATCGGCAAGCGTCTGGAGGTTGTCGGCGGGTCCGATGGCCTCGTGATGATGCGTCTTGATCGCATGATCCATCACGTCCTCGACCGCGTGCGGATCGAGGTTCCCTGAGGAAACGACGACAAGTCGCAGCGTGTCGCAGATCAGGTGGATCAGCGCATTGTCCTTTAAAAGCCGCGGATATTCGGCGAAGATCGCCGAGCCCTTGGGGTCCTCGATATGCGGCTCCACCGCGACCGGTCCTTCGACGCGGAGCATCTTCATCAATTTGGACACGAGGAAGATCGTGTCGAGAAAGTCCTGCTTTTTCCAGCTCGGCCCCTTGAAGATCTTTGCGAGGCCACCGCCGAGCGCTTTGAGCTGCGCGCCCGAATTGCCGATGATCAGCGCACCGACGGCGGCGCCGCCGATGATGAGCATTTCGTGCGGCAACGCTTCGAGGACCGGCTCGAGATGTCCGCCCGTGAAGGCGAAACCGCCGAAAACCATCGCGATGAGGACGACAAGGCCGATGGCTGGAAACATGAGTGCGGTGGTCCCCCGGAGTGGCCCGGACGGCCGGGCGGTTCATGAGGGTTAACGGCCCGGATCGAGCCGGGTTTAGCCGAGCAGATCGAACAATGTCCGGCGGTTCACGCGGGCGAATGTCGATTGCGCGGCGTCGAGCGACAACTGATCGGCCTGGACGCGCGCGATGGCGGCGGCAAGGTCGGTGTCCTCGATCGAAGAGCGTTCTTCGGATATGGCCGCCGCTGAATCGACCAGGCGCGCGCGCAGCGCGTCGAAGCGTGCGGCGCGGGTACCCTGTTCGCCGCGTACCGTCGCGACGTGATTGCTGGCGGTCGTGACGTCGCGGAGCGCCGCGGCACGGCCCGCGGTGTTGCTGGTGATCCCTGAGGCAGCATCGCGCAGGATCGTCGCGATGTCACGACCAGTGGTGCTGAACGCGGCGTCTCGGGAAGCCGTCGCAACGAGCGTCAGACTTTCGCCCACGGAGACCCTCAACGGTGCAATCGGGAAGACCGGCTGGCCGGTCGCATCGGTGGTGAGCGACAGGCTGTCGATTTCGTCGGCGAGGCTTCTGATCTCCATGGCGATGGTCGCACGGTCGTTGTCGCTCAGCGTTTCGCTGGCACCGTTGGTGGCAAGCTCGCGCGCACGATCGAGCAAGCTCGCAACGCCGGTCAAGGTGCCATCGGCGCGCGCCGCGAGCGCGATGCCGGCGTCGACATTGCGTTGCCAGGTCGTTTCGTCGATCTGCGTGCGCCGGAGCTGCGCGATGCGCATGGCAGCGGCGGGATCGTCGGACGCGGCCTGCAGCCGTTTCCCCGACGAGATGTCCGCCTGCCCGCGCGCGATCCGTGCCGCGAGTCGTGCCTGACGCGCAATGTCGGCGTCGAAGCGGAAGCGAATGCCGGTCATCAGAACAGCCTCAGGATCGTGTCGATGGTTTCCTTCGCCATCTGGATGACGCGGGCCGACGCCTCGTAGGCTTGCTGGAAACGAAGCAGGTCGGCAGCCTCGCGGTCGAGATCGACGCCCTCGACGACGTCGCGCGCAGCGTCCGCCGTATCCTTGCGTGCGGATGTTCGCGTTTCGTCTGCGCGCGCCGATGCGGTGGCTTGCGCCTGTGCCGCGGCGATCGCCGCCCATTGGCTTTCGACGCCGCTTGCTCTGCGGACACCCGAAAGCGCGAGCGCGTTGCCATTGGCCGCACCCGTATCGGCAGCGGCGACCTGCGCCGGGTCCCTGATTGCGAGCGCAAGTGTCGCCGCACCTCCGGTGACAGTCAGCAGCGGCGCACCGGCGACATTGCCCGGCGTGCGGCCGTCGGCATGCCATGCATTGAGTGCCGTCGCCAGATCGGTCGCAAGCGTCTCCAGACTGGCGCGCCTATCCGCAACGGTATTGGCCGACGCCGCAAGGCCACCGATCGTGCCCGCCACCGCTACCATGGGGCTGGTGACGCCGTCGAATATCTGCGTGAAAGCCAGGCGACCGTCCGCCGCGACCGACAGGATGAGGGTCGCCGCCTTGCCGCCATCGACAAGCGTTGCGCCGGCACGCGTCAGCATTGCGCTGCCGTCCGCAGCAATAGCGACCGTCACGTCGGTTTGCGCCGCGACACCGTCGATCAGGCGGTCGCGCTGGTCGGCGAGTTCGACGTTGGCGGTACTCCCGGGGGCCGTGCGGCGGATGGCGAGATTGACGTCGGCAAGCGCCTTCAGCCCGGCGTTGAGGTCATCGACCGCCGCCTGGGCTCCTTCGGCGATCCCGATTGCCACGCGCGCGAGTTCGCCCGCATTGCTCCGTATCGACGACGCGGCGTCATCGATGCTGGCAAGGAAGGCACTGCGCGGTGCCTGGCTGAACGGGTCGGCAGCGAGCGCATTGCCGGCAGCGAACATCCGCGCAAGCGACGCGCCCATACCGGTTTCGCCGTCCTGCAGGCCTGTTTCCGTGGCGGTCATCCAGGTCGCGACGGCTTCGGATCTGCCGTGCGCGGATGCGGCAAGGCGCGCATCGCTGGTCCGCCACGTGTCGCTCGCTCGAAGCGTGGCGCTGATATCCACGCCGTCGAAGCGCGTGCGGTTGCGATAGCGGAAGTCGGATGCGCCGCTCATCGACACTTCGGACAGGCGCAAGGCGCGCCGCGCATATCCAGGCGTCTGGGCGTTGGCGATATTGTCTCCGGTGACTGCCAGCGACGCGCGATAGGCCCGTAATCCCGACGCGCCGATGTTGAGCAAGTCGGTCATTTTCCGAGCTGCCCTTCGAGCAATTGCGCGATGCCGAATTTGCCCGCCATATTGTCGGCCAGGCGCGCGTCGGAGATGTCGCGGAACTGATCCGCCGCGTCCGACCCGAACAGATCGTCGCCGAGCGATGGGGACCGCATCGACGCGATCATCTGGCGCAGGAAGATGGCTTCGAATTGTTTGGCTGTGCTTGAAATCGCCGTTTCCCCGCGAAAGCGGGGGTCCAGATTCTTCGTCGGGGCTGGGCCCCCGCCTACGCGACGGTACGGTATGGGTGCGTCCGTCGTCATAACACGATCAACTCCGCTTTCATCGCACCGGCCTGCTTCAGCGCTTGCAGGATCTCGACGAGATCGCCGGGCGAGGCACCGATGCGGTTCACCGCCGCCACGATATCCGATAACGACGCGCCGGGGCTGAGCTTAAACATCGGTGCGCGAACCTCCTCGACCTTGATGTCGCTCGCGGGCTCGGTCGCGGTTTCGCCGTTGGACAGAGGCGCGGGCTGCGAGATGCGCGGGTTCTCCTCGACGCGAACGGTGAGCTTGCCGTGGCTAACCGCGGCGGGGGAGATGCGAACCGCACCATTGATCACGACGGTGCCGGTGCGCGCGTTGACGATGACGCGGGCAGGGGCGTCGGCGGGATCGACCTCGATATTCTCGATCAGCGACATCAGCATCGATCGGCTTTCGGCACCGGGTGGCGCATCGATCGCGACCGATACGGCGTCGATCGCGCGTGCCTTTCCGTCGCCCATCAGGCGATTGACTGCGGATGCAACGCGTTGCGCGGTGGTAAGATCGGCTTCGGCAAGGTCGAACGTGACGACTGCGCTGTCGGCGAATCCCGACGCGACTGCACGCTCGATCGTCGCGCCGCCGGGAATGCGTCCGGCGCTCGGCACGTTGACGGTGAGTTTGGAACCGTCGGCGGCGTCGATACCGAGGCCCCCGACCGCGAGATTGCCCTGCGCCATCGCGTAGATCTGACCATCGGCACCGCGCAGGGGGACCATCACGAGCGTTCCGCCTCTGAGCGACTTCGCCTTGCCGAGTGCCGAGACGGTGATGTCGAGGCGCTGGCCCGGTTTGGCAAAGGCGGGAAGTTCCGCCGTGATGATGACCGCGGCAGCGTTCTTGAGGCTTGGGTTGATGCCGGGCGGAAGCGTGAGGCCGAAGCGGCTGACGACGCCTTTCACCCCTTGCGTCGAATAATCGAGGCTGTCGTCGCCCGTGCCCGCGAGGCCGACGACGACCCCGTAGCCGGTGAGCTGATTCATGCGCAGACCCTGAAAGGTACCGAGGTCCTTGATGCGGTCGGCACGGGCGGGAGATATCAGGAATGCGGCGAGGATGAATAACCAGCGCATCAGAACGGACTCACTTTGCTGAAAAAGCGTTGCAGCCAGCCTTGCTGCGACGCGCGGGCCATTTCGCCCTTGCCGGTGTACGTGATGCGGGCGTCGGCGATGCGCGTAGAGGCAACGCGATTGTCGCTGCCGATATCGGCTTCGCGGATGAGGCCCGAGACCTGGACATATTCGTCGCCCCGATTGAGCGTAAGGCGCTTTTCCCCGCGCACGAGCATCGTGCCGTTGGCGTAGACCGCAGCGATCGTGACGGTAACCTCGCCCGACAGCGCGTTCGATTGCGCGCTCTGTCCCTGACCCTTGAAGGCGTTCGTGCCCGAGGCGGCGATGTCGCTGGGGGCGAACAGGTTGAACAGCCCGGTGGCCGGCGGCGTCAGGCCGATCGATCCGTCGCGCCCTGTGGTTTGCGAGGTCGATTTGGTCGCCGCGGTACGCTCGACGAGCACGACGGTCAGCACGTCGCCGACCATCGACGCGCGCGCCCCGCTGGTCAGCGCGGCATAGCCTGACGCGGCCTGAAAAATCGCGCCATTGGCGGGCGGGACGACTGCGGCGGGCGCGACGGTGACGCTATAGTCGGGTTTGGGCAGCTTGCCTGCGGTAATGAGGAACATCGACGCCAGCCCTGCGGCCCTAAAGCTGCTGATTGACATATTTCAGCATCTCGTCGGTGGCAGAAATCATCTTCGAATTCACTTCATAGGCGCGCTGCGTCTCGATCATGTCGACGAGTTCCTCGACGACGTTGACGTTCGAGGCTTCCAGCGCACCCGAGCGAAGCGCGCCGCGCCCTTCGCTGCCGGGAGCGCCGACCTGCGGCGTGCCGCTGGCGGCGGTTTCGACAAGCAGGTTGTCGCCGACATTCTCGAGACCCGCCGCGTTGACGAAGCGCGCGGTCTCGACCTTGCCGAGTCCGGTGCTCGTGCCGCCGACCGTGGCGGAGACAGTGCCATCCGCACCAATCGTGATCGACTGCGCGCCGTCGGGAATCTGGATTTCGGGCTGGACGGGCATGCCGGTTCCCGTGACGAGCTTGCCTTCGGCCGAGAGGCTAAAATCGCCGGCGCGGGTGTATCCGGTGCGACCATCGGGCATCAACACCTGGAAATAGCCATTGCCTTCGATCGCGAGGTCGAGCGCGTTGTTGGTCGTCGTGAATGACCCCTGCGTGTCGATCCGCGCGGTGCCGGTCATCTGCACGCCCGATCCGAGCGACAGGCCGACGGCATATTTATTGGCTTCGGACGACGGCGCGCCGGGGGTGGTGATCGTCTGATAGGCAAGCGTTTCGAAGGTCGCGCGGTCGCGCTTGAACCCGGTCGTGTTCACGTTGGCGAGATTGTTGGCGATGACGCGCATGCGGCTGTTCTGGGCATCGAGCCCGGTGCGGGCGACGTGGAGGGCGGTGTTGGACATTGGGTTTCCTAGCTTGGCAATCGCATGAGGCCGGCAGTCTCGCTGTCGAGATCGCGGGCGGTGGTGATGAGTTTGATCTGCGTGTCCCAGCTGCGCGCAGCTTCGATCATGTCGACGAGTGCCGACGTGGCGTTGACGTTCGATCCTTCGAGCGCGCCCGCCGTCACCGAAGCCTGCGGATCGTCGGGGAGGACGCCGCCGCCGCGGACGCGGAACAGGCCGTCGACATGCTTGACCACATCCGACCCGGCTGGGCTGGCGAGCCGCAGGCGGTCTACCCTTTGCGGTGCCGCAGGGTCGCCGCCGGGCGGGACGATCCACAGGACCCCGGTCGCGTCGATGCGCATCTGATCGGCGGGCGGTACAGTGATCGGTCCGCCTTCGCCAAGCACCGGGCGCCCATCGCCCGTCGTCAGCAAGCCCGACGCCGAGACCATCAGGTCGCCGCGCCGCGTATAGGCTTCGTCGCCATTTTCGGCCTGGACGTTCAGCATCGCGTCGCCGTTCATGGCGATGTCGAGAGCGCGTCCGGTCGATATATTCGCCGCGCCGGTCATGTCGGCGGCACGCACTTCTTCGGACGCGACCGCGCGGTCGGGCAGGCCCGGACCCTTGATCCACAGCGGCTGCGCGCTCGACATATCAGCGCGGAAGCCGGTGGTCGCGGCGTTGGCGAGGTTGTTCGCAGTCACGGCCTGCCGCGCCATGTTGGCACGCATCGCGGACAGGCTGGTATGGATCAGGCGGTCCATCTTACGTCCTCAGGTTGATGATGGTCTGCGTCATTGCGCTGGCCGTTTCGATCGCCTTGGCGTTGGCCTGGAAGTTGCGCTGCGCGCCGATCAGCGCGACGAGTTCTTCGGTAATGTCGACATTCGCGCGTTCGATCGCGCCCGAGCGGATCGTGCCCAGCGGCCCGTTGGTTGCGGCGTTAATCGCGGGCGGGCCGCTGTCGCCGGTTGACTGCCAGTGCGCATCGCCGATCGGGCGCAACCCCTCCTGCGCGGTGAAGCTCGCCATTGCGACCTTGCCCAGCTTTTCGTTGCTGCCGTCGCCGTAGGTGGCGGTTACGAGACCGTCGTCACCGATCGAGATATTGGACAGGCTGATCGTGGGGTCGCCGGTCTTCGTGCTCGGCAGCACGAGGTCGGTCATGTCGGCGATGTTCGTCGAGGTGACATTGCCCTGCTGATCGATCGGCAACAGCTGCAGCGTCGCGCCGATCGTATCGACGACGCGTCGGTTGACGTCGACCTGGAATGCGCCGTTGCGCGTATAGCTCACTTCGCTGCGCGGCGGATCGCCACGGACGACGAACATGCCCTCGCCGGCGATCGCGAGGTCGAGCGTCTTGTCGGTCGCCTCGAGCGTGCCTTGCGTGAACTGCTGCGTGATGCCGTTGAGGCGCGTGCCCTGTCCGGCGATCATCTTGGTCGTCTGCGTGGGTGCCGAGGCGAAGAGATCGCCGAAGATCGCGCGGCTTTTCTTGAAGCCCGCCGACCCGACGTTGGCGACGTTGTTCGAGATCGTCGCGAGGTCGGTCTGCGCGGCCTTGAGGCCCGAAAGCGAAGTGTAAAACGACATGGTCTAGGCTCCTGTCTTGGCTTGTGCGGCAATCAGCGTATCGAGCTTCGTGCCGATCGATTTGAGCGTTGCGTTCATTTCGGCGTTGCCGCTGACTTGCGAGAATTGCGCCATCTGCGCGACCATCTGCGTGCTGTCGGCGGGCGCGAAGGGGTCCTGTGTCTTGAGCTGTGTCGACATGAGCTTGAGGAAATCCGCCTGGCCGAGCGTGGCTTTCCCGTGCGCCTTTGCGGTCGCGTTGAGCGCGGCTATGCTGTTGACTTCAATGGTCATCGTCCGATCCTTATCGTGTCCAGGATGAGTGATTTGGCGGTCTCGAGGACCTGCACATTGTTCTGATATTGCCGCGCGGCCTCAATCATTTCGACCATCTCGGCATTGCTGTCGACGTCGGCTTCCCAGACGTTGCCGTCAGCATCGGCGAGCGGGTGATTGGGTTCGTGACGCATCTTTGGCGGCGTGTCGGAGGCGACGACGCGATCGACCTGCACGGTCGCGAGGCCCGGCATGTCGCCAACTGCGCTAAAGACCGGTTTCAATGCGCGAAAGGCACCCTTCTCGCTGCCGGAGATCGAACCGGCGTTTGCCATGTTCGACGCGGTCGTGTTGAGCCGCACGAGCTGCGCCGACATGGCGCGTCCGGCGATGTCGAAGATGTTCATGCCGCTCATCATTCGCCCTTCAATGCGCGCGTGATCGTGGCGACGCGGCCTTCGAGGAAGGCGAGTGTCGTGCGGTATTGCACTGCGTTTTCGGCGAATGCGGTTTGTTCGGTCGAAAGCTCGACGGTGTTGCCGTCGAGCGAGGGCTGGACGGGAACGCGGTAGCGAACGGCGTCGGCTTCACCGCGCATGGCGGCGTCGAAATCGATATCGCGCGCCTTGTAGTTGGGCGTGGCGGCGTTTGCGATGTTTGACGCGAGCATGGCCATGCGTTGCGACCGCACCGCCAGCGCCGTCCCGTGAATGCCGAACATTTCGTCAGCCATGTGTCGCGCCCTTAAAGTTTCGTGCCGCGCTGCCGTTACCGGTCCAAGCGGTCGAAAGCGTTAGAGCAATCGCCGTGCCAGTTCTGAGACTGGCGCGATTGCGCCATTTGCGTCGTGGGGGAGACGCCGGCGGGCGGCAGCTTCTTGCCGCCCGCCGGCAAAGTCTTGCCGCCTTCGTCCGGCTGGCATGTTTCGTGCTGCAGCGACGAAAGATGCATCGAGGATGCGTCGAGAGATGCATCGAGACATTCATCGAGGACCACCGTCATGACGACTTTTCGACACGTGCTGCTTTTTTCCGCCGCGCTTCCATCCGCCGGCATGACGCAGGCGTTTCAAAGCCACGACGCAATCGACGCAAGCGTCGCTACCGCACTCGTGGGGACGGGCCTGGCGGCGCGCCCCGTCGACCGCCGCCTGAAGCTTGCCGCTTGTGCAGCGCCGCTGTCGGTCGCGTCTCCAGCCGCGGGAACCGTCGCCGTCCAGTGCGCCGCCGGCGGCTGGCGGCTGCGCGTCCTGCTCGACGGCCCGCCGGCGACCGTCACGATGCTGCCAATCATCATCAAGAAAGGAGACCCAGTTGCGGTCGATCTCGTCGCCCCGGGCTTCTCGGTCAGCACCAGCGGCGTCGCCGACAGCGATGCTTTTCGCGGCGCCCGCGTGCGCGTTCGCGTGGCCGAGAAGGGCGGTGCGATCGTCGGCGAAGCGATCGACCCCGGCGTTGTCCGCGTCAACGCATTTAACAAGTTCTGACGCCAGCCGTTAAAAGGCGCAAAGGAGCAAAGCATATGGTTACGCCCATTGCGAATTCGGGACCTGCGAAGATCGATGCACCGCGCGTGACGAGCCTTCCGCCGGCGCCCGTCGAGGACCTGTGGCAAACGAAGGCTCACGCCGAGAATACTCCTGCCGCAAGGCTGGCCAAGCTCGGCCCGCCGATCGACATGAACCGGGTCGGCGAAATCCGCGCGGCGATTGCGCAGGGTCGCTACACCGTCAACGCCGATCGCCTCGCCGCAGCGATGCTGTCGCTCGATCTTCCGGTGCGCAGCGCGTGAGCGCGGCGGCGCTCGAGGCGCTCGCAGGCGCGCAGAGCGCTCTCGACCTGGCGCTCGATGGCACCGATCCGCATGCGATCGAAACGGCATGCGAAAGCTATCGCAGCGCCATTTTCGACGTCCGCGCAGTCGGCGCTTGGCGCGCGCGCCCCGACCTGGCGCGGCACGCCGCCGACATGCTCGGCCGCGTCGAGATTGCGCAGCAGCGTGTCAAGAATCTGACGCGCGAAGGGCGCGAGCGCATCGCCGCGATCGAATCCGCACGTGGAACCCTGACTGCCCGGCTCTACGGCCGTCACGGATCGCCCGCGCGCTGAGCAGCTGGCACGAGGCTTGCTGATCGGTCTCCGAGCTTTCGGGGACTCGGCCATGGTTTCGACGATATCGGGCGCAGGCAGCGGCGCGGTTCATCAGGCGATCTACAATGCGTCGTCTTCGACCGGCGTCGACTTCGCCTATCTCTTTAATCAGGCGAAGGTCGAAAGCGGTTTCGATCCCAACGCAAGAGCGCCGACCTCAAGCGCGACCGGCTTGTATCAGTTCATCGAACAAAGCTGGCTCGGTGTCGTTGCCGAACATGGCAGCGCACACGGGCTCGACTGGGCGTCGTCGGCGATCACGCGCGGCAGCGACGGTCGCTACCGCGTCGCCGAACCCGCGATGCGCGCGGCGATCCTCGACCTGCGCCGCGATCCGCAGGCGTCCGCGGCAATGGCAGCCGAGTTTGCCGCCGACAATCGCGATCACCTCGAACGCCGCCTCGGCCACGCGGTCGAGTCGGTCGACCTGTACCTGGCGCACTTCCTGGGGGCGGGCGGGGCGACGAAGTTTCTGCGCAATCGTGATCTGAACCCCGATGCTTCGGCCGCGGCACTGTTCCCGGCCGCCGCCCGCAGCAATCGCGGCGTATTCTACAAGCCCGATGGGTCGGCGCGGTCGTTGACCGAGGTTCGCGGGCGGTTTGCAGCGAAGTTCGAGGGGGCGACGCCAGCGGCCCGCGACGATCGCTATGCCGGCGGCGCCGTGCGGTCGATCGCGGCTCGCGCCCAGCCAGCGCAAGACCTGCGATGGACGCAACAGCGAGGGCAGGGCGACGGTGCCAGGGCGAATGCGCGTCTTGCGTATCTGATGCTCGCCTCGCTCGGTGTGTCGGCATGATCCCGAAGGCGAGCACGCTGCGTCTGTGGGCCGATACCGGGCGCGGCGCGATCCTGCCGTTCGCGACACTCGCCATCGTGGTGCTGATGGTCGTCCCCGTTCCGAGCATCGTCCTCGACGTCGGTTTCATCGCGAACATCGCGCTCAGCCTTGCCGTGCTGATGATCGCGCTGAACGCCGCGCGCCCGCTCGATTTCTCGAGCTTTCCGACCGTGCTCCTGTTCGCGACGCTGCTTCGGCTCGCGCTGAATGTCGCATCGACGCGCGTCGTTCTGGTCAGCGGCCACCAGGGGCCGGGCGCTGCGGGCCACGTCATCGAAGCGTTCGGCAAATTCCTGATCGGCGGCGACTGGGCGGTAGGAATTTTCGTTTTCCTGATCCTGATGATCATCAACCTTGTCGTCATCACCAAGGGTGCGGGACGCGTGTCCGAAGTCTCGGCGCGCTTCACGCTCGACGCGCTGCCGGGCAAGCAGATGGCGATCGATGCCGATCTCAACGCCGGGCTGATGACCCCCGACGAAGCCAAGGTTCGACGGCAGGAAGTCGCGACCGAGGCCGATTTCTATGGTTCGATGGATGGCGCGTCGAAGTTCGTGAAGGGCGACGCGGTCGCCGGCGTGCTGATCCTGATCATCAACATCATCGGCGGCATGGTGCTCGGCGTCCTTTCGCACAAATTGAGCGCGGGCGATGCCGCCAAGACCTATGTCCTGCTCGCGATCGGCGATGCGCTGGTGGCGCAGGTTCCCGCGCTCCTGCTTTCGATCGCGGCAGCGGCGATCGTGACGCGGGTCAGTTCGACGCTCGACCTGGCGCGACAAGTGACGAGCCAGTTCGGCACGGCGGGCACATGGGGTCCGGTCAGCGCGATTTTGGGCTTTCTCGGTCTGCTCCCGGGCATGCCGCATCTGCTCATATTACCAGCCGCAGCCGGTGCCGGTGCCCTTGCCTGGCGGTTGCAGCGCAAGCCTCCGACGGTCGAAATCGCGCTTCCTGACGCAGCGCCGCAAAGCCTCATCGAATGGAGCGACGTTCATGACAACGCCGCGCTCAGTCTCGATATCGGCTACGCGCTGGTCGGGCTGGTCGACGAGCGCAAGGGCGCGCCGCTGATGGCACGGATCACCGGGATCCGCCGCCAGCTGTCGCGCGAACTGGGTTTCGTCGTCCCGTTGGTGCGCGTGCGCGACGAACTGGCACTGCCGCCGAACCGTTACCGAATCACGCTTTCGGGGATCGTTGCCGGAGAGGGCGAAATTTTCCCCGACGACCTCCTCGCGCTCGATTCGGGTGACATCGACGGCGTGGTCGCGGGGCGGGCGGTGAAGGATCCGACATTCGGGCTCGACGCGCTGTGGATCGGTACCGAACAGCGCGCCGACGCGATCGTCGCGGGCTATACCGTCGTCGATGCGCCGACGGTCATCGCCACGCATCTCAACCGGACGATCGTGGCGGGTGCCGCCGATCTGTTCGGCATCGACGAAACGCAGGCACTTCTCGACAGCCTGAAGGAAAGCGCACCCGAACTGGTCAAGGGGCTGACGCCTGCGCCGTTCACGCTGGCGATGATTTCAGGGCTGTGCCGCGGATTGCTCGCCGAGGGCGTGCCGCTGAAGGAATTCAGGCGGATCGCGAGCGCGATGATCGAGTGCGCGGGTCAGGCCGCCTCGCCGCGCACGCTGCTCGAAGCGGTGCGCGCGCGGATCGGCGCGCTGATCGTGCAGACGATCGTGCCTGCGCAGATGCCGCTACCCGCGATTACGTTGGCGTCCGACCTCGAACATCTTCTCGCCGAAGCAGTGCGCATCGCGCCCGATGCGGCGCATCCGTTCGAACCCGGACTGTCGGCGCGTGTCACGCAGGCGATCGGCGAGGCGGCAGCGCCTCTGCTGAACGTCGCGCGCAGCTTTGCGATCATCACTTCGCCTTCGGTTCGGCCCGCCCTTGCCCGGCTGCTTCACCCGCACCTTCCCGAGACCGCGGTGCTGTCTTTCCTCGAAATACCCGATGCCAAGGCGGTCGACGTCGCCGCGGTCGTCGGCCGCACCGAAGCCTTACCTCAATTTTCCGAAGGAGCCGCCTGATGGCGCTGAACGATCCGCAAGTCGCAACCTACGACCGGCGCGGGAAGAGCCCTGCCGACATCCTCGTGCGCGACAACATGCCGCTCGTCCGCAAGATCGCCTGGCACGTCCACGGGCGCGTATCGTCGGCGATCGATGTCGAGGATCTGATCCAGACCGGGATGATCGCGCTGATCGAAGCGGCGCGCGGTTACGAGGATCGTGGGCACAGCTTTGCCACCTACGCGACGATGCGGGTGCGCGGCAGCATGATCGACGCGCTGCGTCGCGGGGCTGCACAAGGTCGGGCCGCAATGGGAAAGCGTCGCGCGATCGCGGCGGCACGGACGAAGTTCGAGCAGAGCTACGGTCGCGCGCCGGTCGACACCGAGATGGCCGACGCACTCGGCCTCGACCTCGACACCTACCAGGCGGATGCCGAGGCCGCGCGCGGCGTGCGTCATGAATCGATCGACGAGCTTTATTCGGATCACTCGATGTGGTTCGCCGATGTCGAAGCGCGCGCCGACGACATTCTCGAACGGGCACAGATACAGACGATGGTCGCCGAAGCGATCCGCACGCTGCCCGAACGCGAAGCGATGGTCCTGCAGCTTTACTTCGTCGAAGAAATGAATCTCGACGAGATCGGCGAGACACTCGGCGTCGGCGCCGCGCGCGTCTGCCAGATCAAGAAGGCCGCGCTCGACAAACTCCGTGGCACGATTGCCGACCAGTAAAAAGAAACCCCCGACGCGGTGGGCGCGCCGGAGGTTTCCGTTATTCGGGACCGTCAGAGGGGGACCAATCCCTTGGCGGCCCGAAACTGCTTTAGCCGCGGATCAGGCTCAGGACGCCCTGCTGCGACTGGTTGGCCTGCGCCAGCATCGCGGTCGACGCCTGGTTGAGGATCTGCGCCTTGGCGAGCTGCGTCGTTTCGGCCGAGAAGTCGGCGTCCTCGATGCGGCTGCGCGCCTCGGTCAGGTTCGTGACGGTCGACGTCAGGTTGCTGACCGTCGCTTCGAAGCGGTTCTGGACCGCACCGAGGCCGGCACGGCTCGAGTTGACGGTATCGATCGCAGTATCGACCAGCGCCAGTGCAGCCGTTGCGCCGGCTTGCGTTGCCAAGCTGATCGTGCCGATACCGAGGTCTGCCGTTTTCATCGAAGCGATCGCCAGCGTGACCGTGTCGCCCGAGTTGATACCGGTCTGGATCGCCAGCGCGGTCGCCGTTCCGTCGACAAGCTTGGTGCCGTTGAAGGTGGTCGTATTGGCGATGTCGTTGATCTGACCCAGCAGCTGCGTGACTTCGGCCTGGATCGCGGTGCGGTCGCTGGTCGAGTTGGTGCCGTTCGCCGACTGGACGGCAAGTTCGCGGACACGCTGGAGCATGTTGCCGACTTCGCCCATCGCGCCTTCTGCGGTCTGGGCAAGCGAGATGCCGTCATTGGCATTGCGCATGGCTGCCGAGAGGCCGCGGACCTGCGACGTCATGCGGCTGGCGATGGCGAGGCCGGCGGCGTCGTCCTTGGCCGAGTTGATGCGCTTGCCGGTCGACAGGCGCTCCATTGCGGTGTTGAGATTCATGGTCGCCTTGTTGATGCCGTTCTGCGAGCGAAGGGCTGCGACGTTCGTTCCGATGTAGGTCATTTTCAAAATTCCTTTTTCCGATGGCGGGCGGTCGGGAAAGGTCCTGCGCCGCCACAGCATCGGTAACGGCATGCGTTCGGCTGGCTTTAACGGCGTCGGTTTTTTGACGCTTGCGCCGTCGGCACGGCGTCATTCTCGCGGCGTTTCCGAGTGAGACGCATTTGGCATGGTGATTGCAAAGATAACCACGACTGCGCTTTGGCAGGGGGTGGAGAGCCAATGACCTTCGTGACGATCAGCGCCGGAGCCCGCGCCCACTGGCCGACTCTGGTGTCGACGCTGGCAAATGCCGGGATCGTCGCCGGCGCAGGACCGTCCACCATTTATTCGCTCGACGAGGCGGCGCGCGCAAAGGTGTGCGACGTCCTCGTCGAGGCAACGACCCCCACGACCGCTCCCTATCTGGTCTCCCCCAGGGACGGTCACCCGGCGCGGATCGGCTTTGGTTTTGAGGACATGGCTTTCGGCCATGCCCTGATCGCCGAGCTGGTCCGCGCCAACCCGACAATGGCGCAAGCCGAGCCCGCGACGGCGGCGCTGATGATGCAGGCTGCACGCGTCGCGCAAACCTCCGCAGCCGTTCTCATCGCTGGCGAAACCGGAACCGGGAAAGAAGGCCTCGCGCGCTTTTTGCATGCGCAGTCATCGCGCGCCGCTGCGCCCTTCGTCGCCATCAATTGCGCAGCGCTTCCCGAGACGATGGCCGAGGCGATCCTGTTCGGCCATGTCAGAGGCGCGTTCACCGGCGCGCTTGCCGAAAGCATCGGCCTGTTTCGGGCTGCCTCGGGCGGGACGATATTGCTCGACGAAGTCGCCGACCTGCCGTTCGCGTTGCAGGGCAAGCTGCTCCGCGCCTTGCAGGAAGGTGAAGTGCTTCCCGTCGGTGCGATAACTCCGGTCGCGGTCGACGTTCGCGTCGTCGCAGCAGCGAACCGCGATCTTGCAGACGAAGTCGACGCCGGCCGCTTTCGTGCCGATCTATACTGGCGGCTGAACGTGATGGCGTTGACGCTTTTGCCCTTGCGCGCGCGGCGTCAGGACGTGCGCGCGATCGCGGCGTCGCTGCTGATCCGGCACGCGCGTTCAGGGTATGATTTCGCCTGGCCGAGGGCGCAGGCGCTCGATCGGCTGATGTCGCACGACTGGCCGGGCAATGTCCGCGAACTCGACAGCGTGCTGCAGCGTGCGCTGATGATTTGCACGCAGGGCCGGATCGAGGCCGATGACCTGTCGATCGAACGGCGTGCGCGCGTGCCGGAGCGCGATCTCAAATCGGTCGGGAGGCAGTCGCAGGTGTCCGCGATCCAATCGGCTCTCGACGAGGTCGACGGTCATCGTGCCAGGGCAGCGGCGCGCCTCGGCGTGTCCGAACGGACGCTGCGCTATCGCCTCGCCGAAATGCGGGTCGCGGCATGAGCGCGATCGACGCCGCTTCGGTACTCAACCTGCGCAGTGCCGTCATTCAGCGCAGCGACGCGCTGAAGGCGGCCGCGCGGCCCGAACCCGTCGAGACGGCCGGGTTCGGCAAGCTTTTGAACGCGGTCAATGCCGCGCAAGCGGAGGCCGGAGCAGCGTCTGAAGCCTATGAGCGCGGCGACACGAGCGACATCGCCGGCGTCATGCTCGCGCGCCAGAAGTCGAGCATCGCGTTCGAGGCCACGTTGCAGGTGCGCAACAAGCTGCTCTCGGCTTACCGCGATATTATGAACATGCCGGTCTGACATGGCGCAGGGGGCACTCATCGTCGACCCGAAGCCGGTCGCGCAGGCAAAGCGCATTTTCGCGCAGCCGGCCGTCCAGCGCAGCCTGCCTGCGATCGGCGTGCTCGGCATTGCTGGGGCGGCCGCACTCGCGTGGAGCACAATCAGCGGGTCGCCGCAGCGCGACCTTGCCGCGGGCTTGTCTGACAGCGACAAGGCCGCCGTCGCGACTGCGCTCGACACTGCGGCGGTGCCTTATGCTGTCGACGCGGCGACTGGCGCGATCCGCGTCGCGACCGGCGACTTTCACAAGGCGCGTATGCTACTCGCTGCGCAGGGGTTGCCGAAGGCGGCACCGACCGGCGCGACGATGCTCGACACGATGCCGATGGGATCGAGTCATGCCGTCGAGACCGAACGCCTGCGCGGCGCGCGCGAAAGCGATCTGGCGCGGACGATCGAGGCGATGGATCCGGTCGAGGCCGCGCGCGTGCACCTCTCGGGGGGAAGCGCATCGCCGTTCCTGCGCGACGACGTCGAACCTTCGGCGTCGGTGATGCTGACGATGCGCGGCGGACGCACGCTGACCGCCGATCAGGTCCAGGCGATCCTCCACCTCGTCGCCTCGTCGGTTTCGGGATTGAACAGCGAGCGTGTGTCGCTGACCGACCAGACCGGCCGCTTGCTGACCAATGCCTCATCCGACGGCGAAGGGGCCGCAGCGACGCGGCAGCTCGATATCCAGGCGCGCGTCGAGGAACGGTACCGGACCGCGCTGTCGCAGTTGCTGACGCCACTGGTCGGGCCCGACGGCTTCACCGCCGAAGTGCACGCCGACCTGGACTTTGCCGAGCAGCAATCGACGCGCGAAACGTTTCCGCAGGAGCAGCGCGCGGTCGCACGTGAGGAATCACGCTGGACTTCGGCAGCGGGCGAAGCACCCGCCGTCGGCATTCCGGGAACGCTGTCGAACCAGGCACCGCCTGCATCGACCGTATCGACGACCGCACCGACGCCGACGCAGCCGGGCGCGACCCCTCCCGGGCGAACCTCTCAGGACATGACGCGCAGTTATGAGCTCGGCCGCGAGGTCGCGGTGATCAAGAACCCGGTGGGCACGGTCAAGCGGCTGACGGTCGCAGTCGCGTTGCGCGACGTGAAAGGTGCAAAGGCACGCAACACCGTCGACATCACGGCGATCGACGGCCTGGTCAAACGCGCGGTCGGGTTCGACGCGGCGCGCGGCGACGATGTCGTCGTCTCGTCGCGACCCTTTGCCGAGCCAGCGCCGATCGCCACCAGCTGGATGGACGGCATCGATTTTCTCGCCATCGGACGCATCGTCGCCGGGCTCGGTGCGGTCGCGCTGGTCGTCTTCGGCGTCGGACGACCCTTCCTGAAGAACCGCGCGAAGGCGGCGGCAGAGCGCAAGGCCGAACTCGCGCCGATGCTCGCCGACGAAATGGCGCGGCAGCGGCACGACGCGCCGATCACGCTCGACATGATCTCCTCGGCCCCGAGCTATGCCGATCGTGCGGCACTGATGCGCGACTTCGTCAGCCAGGATCCGAAACGAGCCGCCGCCGTCATGCGAACGCTGCTGGTGCCGGAGAAGGCTGATGGCTGACGTCAGCCCCGATGCCGCGATTCTGCTGATGCTGCTTGCCGACGATCAGGCGGCGCAGATCGTCGGCGAATTGTCGCCGGGCGAAGTCGAAGCGCTCGGCAAGGCGATGGTCGGCCTCAGCGAAGTCGGATCGGACGCAGCCGAAGCGGCGTTGAGCCGCTTCGTCGAATCGGCGCGCAGCCACAGCGCGGTGCGTGTCGACGGCACCGAGCGCGCGCGATCGGTGATCACCAAGGCACTGGGCGACGGGCGCGGCGACGCGGTGATGGCCAGGCTCGCCCCCGCTGCGCCGACCGCGCAGATCGTTCCGCTGAAGTGGATGCGCGACGAAGACGTCGTGACCTTTATCGCAAACGAGCATCCGCAAGTGGGTGCCGTGATCCTGTCCGACGTCGAGCCCGAACGGGCGGCCATGCTGATGACGTCGATTCCGAGCAGCATCCAGGAGGGGCTGGTCCGCCGCATGGCGCGCCTCGCGCATGTCGGCCCGGTTGCGATCGAAGAACTGGCGCGCCTCCTGGGCGATGGCGCAACCAAGCCTGCACCGGTCGCGGTCGAACGTTCGGCGCGCGTCACGGCAGCTGCGGCGATCCTGAGCAAGATGCCCAAGCCGACCGATCAGGCGCTGCTGCGTGCGATCGGCAAGCGCGACAAGGTGCTTGCGCAGGAAATCTCCGACGAAATGTTCGTCTTTGCCGATGTCCTGAAATTGTCGGCGAAGAACCTGGCGAGCGTGATGCGCGCGGTCGATGCCGACGTGCTCGTGCTTGCGATGCGGACGCTTAGCGAGGGCGAACGCGAGGCGATGCTTGCAGGTCTGTCGGCGCGCGCCGCCGACTCGATTCGCGACGAACTGGCCGAGGCGGCCCCCGTGGCGCTCGCCGAAGTCGAGAGTGCGCAAAAGGCGATCGTCGGTATCGTCCGGCAAATGGAAAACGACGGTTCGCTTCAGATTGGCGGGAACGCGGCCTATGTCTAAGATGTGGGAGCGCGCCGACTTCTGGGTTGCCGACGATCCCGATGCGCCGCCAAGCGATGACTATGCGCGCGGTGTCGCCGAAGGGCGGCGGGCAGTCGAGAGCGAAGTCGCGAGCGAACGCGCGGCGCTTCTGCAACTGGCCGACGGGCTCGAAGCACTTACCGCACCGGCGCCCGGTCTTCTCGCGGCGATGATGATGACCGCGATCGAACGGCTGGTCGTCGATATAGCGGGCAACGCGCCGGTCGATCGAGACCTTTTGCATGAGCGTGCCGACGCGCTGGCGACCTTTATGGCGGGCGACGCCGAAGCGGTGCTTGTCGTGCATCCCGAAGACATCGTCCTGTTCGAGGGTGGCAATGTGATTGCCGATTCCGCAGTGCCGCGCGGGACCGTTCAGGCGCGGCTTGGCGATGCGATCGTCGAAGACGGCGTGGCCAGTGCGCTGGCGCGCCTCCGGACGCAGATCGACGCGATGGGCCTGTCGACATGACAATGCTGTCGCTTGCCGAAACGACCATCGCGTCTTGTCGGCCGTCGCGCATCATGCCGATGCCGGTCGGGCGGCTGACAGGCGTACGCGGACCCTTCATGACCGTGCGCGGCTTTCCCTGTGCGCTCGGCGCCGGCGCGCTCGTCGACGGATCGGTCCTGGCCGAAGTAATCGGTTTCAATGGCGAAGATGCCGTTCTGATGATGTTGCAGGCCGACGCATCGCCCGCTCAGGGTGCCAGGGTCGTGGCGGGTGCCTCTTCGCAGGTCGCCACGCTGAGCGGCGCGCTGGCCGGACGCGTGATCGACGCGCGGGGAACGCCGCTCGACGGCCTCGGGCCGATTCCCGGCGAAGCCGTACGCGACGTGCGCGGGCAGCTGCGCAATCCGCTCAGCCGGGGCGCGGTCGATACAGTATTCGGCACCGGCGTCCGCGCGATCGATGCGCTTCTGACGATTGGTCGCGGCCAGCGCGTCATCCTTGCGGCTGGATCGGGAGTCGGCAAATCCACGTTGATCGGGCAGATGATAAACGGTGCCGACGCCGATATCGTCGTCGTCGCCCTGGTCGGGGAGCGCAATCGCGAAATCGTTGATTTCGTGGCGGCGACGCGCGCGACGGCGGCCTGCGGACACACTGTGATCGTTGCAGAAGCGGGCGACCGATCGCCGCTGCTGCGCATCCGTGCGGCGCAAAGGGCAACGACGATCGCCGAATTCTTCTGCGACCGCGGTGCCCGCGTACTCCTGATCGTCGACAGCCTGACGCGCATCGCGCATGCTCAGCGCGAGCTCGGCATCGGCATGGGCGAGACGCCGACGATGAAGGGGTATCCGCCCTCGGCACTGGCGATGATCCCGGCGTTGCTCGAACGCTGTGGCAACGACGTGCGCTCGGGCGGGTCGATCACCGCGCTTTATACCGTGCTTGCCGACGGTGACGACGTCGACGACCCCGTCGTCGATGCCGCGCGCGCGGTGGCGGATGGGCATGTCATCCTGTCGCGTCAGCTTGCCGAACAGGGCGTATTCCCCGCGATCGACATCGGCCGTTCGCTGAGCCGCGTCATGAACGACATCGCGTCCACCGATCACAAGGCGGCTGCAGCGCGCGTGCGTCGCTTGTGGGCGACCGCCGAGGAAAATCGCGACCTCGTGCTGATGGGCGCCTATCGCGCAGGTGCCGACGGCGAAGTCGACGAGGCGCTGGCGGCGCGCCCTGCGATAATCGACTTCCTCAAGCAGTCTTCGGACATGCAGGTCCGCGCAGTCGACGCGGTCGCACGGCTTTTAAGCGGTTTCGGCGCGTGACGCGGCGGCTCGAAACCTTGATTGCGCTCCGCCGTGTCGAGGTTCGCACGGCGGCCATGGCGTTGGCGCAAGCGACGGCGCGTGCGGTGCAACAGGATGATATCCTGACCCGCCTGGGGAGCGCTGCAGCGACGCTCGATACCGTCGCCGGCACGACGCCCGGTTCGGCACTGACCGCCCGGCTCGAGCTTGCAGAGCGGATGCGCGCGGCGTCGACCGCAGCGAGCGAGCGGGCCGCGGTCGTCAAAACCGAGCGCGACGACGCCAGTCTTTCGCACCGCACCGCGCGACAGGCGCTCGACGTCGTGGTGGAAAGGCAACGCGCCGCGCGTCGCAGCTTGGCGAGCAAGAACGAAGCACGGGCCGTGCCCGTGACGCCGGGCGCGCAGCAATGATGATCGTCGCGAGCAACGTCGGTTACGAGCGAAGCTGCGCCGACCTTTCGAAAAGCAGTCCGGCTGCTGCGCTCGACGGCAGTTTTGCTGCCGCGATGACAACCGCCGCACAGGCGGTCGTCGCGGGTCAAGCGTCGGACGAAGCCGGGAGTCTGCCGGTCGCGCCTGAGCTGACGACGAATTTATCGGTTGACGTCCCGACGACGGTGTCTTCGCTTGCGACTGGCATTCATCTTCCCGTTCTCGTTGTTTCGGCCCCAGGCGCAGAAGCGGACCCGCGTCGCTGCGAAGTTGTCGAAGTTGACACTATCTCCCTACAGGGCGACGACGATGGCCCGAGCGAGCCGGCCGCGGAACTCGCTTTGCCGCCCGCGGATGCGATCGTCCTTAGTACCAATCCGGTTATAAGTCCAGAAATTTCGGCGGGTCCCGCCCGGGCCATCTCTCATCCGTTCGCCGCGAAGCCGGGTGGCGTTGCCGTCGCTATCGGTGCGATCCCATCCACGGTCGCTGACGCGACGGCGATTCCGGTCGCGGTCGCGATCGAGGTCCGCAAGCCGCCGGTCGAGCGGAACGTCGAGTCGCGCGAAGGGGTCGCGTTCATCGTGAATGAACAGCGCGCGCCCTTACCGGTGCAGGCCCTGATCGACCGCGCCGTACCTGCGGCCACGCCTGCCGACCGCGCGCCGGTGTTCGCGATGCACATCGCCGAGGCGGCACGCGACGTGCTTGCCGCGACCGGCGACGCCGATGTCCATTTCAGCGTGCGGCCCGAACGTCTCGGCCCGGTCTTCGTCACGATCGAACGTGGCGATGCCGGAAGCAGCGTACGACTTGGCCTCGACACGCCGGCGCAAGTGCAAGCCGTCCGTCAGGCCGAAACGATCCTGAACGACGCGCGTGGCGGATCACCCTTCGTCGAGGTCACGGTCGACCTCGCTTCGGAAGACGCACGCGGACGGTCGGCGCGGGCCCCTGTCCCCGTCCGGCCCGCGCCGCCCGCGCCGCCGGGCGCACCCGCTCCAGACGCACCGGTCCGCACCGGTCGCTTTGCATAAAAGGACATCGCTATGAGCACCGAGACGACAGCTGCGAAACCACCGAAAAAAAAGGGGATGATCGGCAAGATGATGCCGGTACTAATCGGGCTTGCGATCGGCGCGGCCGGGGTCGGCGGCGGGCTGTATGCGATGAAGCCCGACATGTTCGCAAGCGAGCACGCAGGCGCGAAGGAGGATCCGAACGCGCCGAAGAAGGTGCCGCGCGAAGGGGGGGGCGAGGGGCATTATGAAGCCAGCTATTTCGCGCTCAGCCAGCCGTTCACGTCGAACCTGCGGGACAGCGCCCAGTTCGTGCAACTGTCGATCTCGCTCGGCACGTTTTACGACGAGACCTTTCTGGAAAAGTTGAAGGCGCACGAGATGGCGCTGCGTTCGGCCGCGCTGCTGGTCATCGCCGACGAGACCTATGACGCGGTCACGACGATCGCAGGCAAGCAGGCGCTCGCTGCCAAATTGAAAACCGTCCTCAACAAGACATTGAAGGAACGGGGCGAGATCGCGGGCATCGACACCGTCTATTTCACCAGTTTCGTGGTGCAGTGATGACTGGCACGTTGCTGACCACGGTTGCGTTTCCTGCGACAGAGCGCCCGTCGGCGGGGTTTATGACCCGGTTCGAGCGGGGGCTTCGGGCGGTCGCCGACGACGCGCTCGGCGCGCCGCTGACGCTCGCGCTGGACAATATTGTCGAAGCATCGTTCGAAACGTGCCTCGAGAAGCTTGGGACAACCACGCGTCATGTGGTCGTCGCAATTGATGGTGTACATGCACTGGCCTCGATTCCCGACGCCGTGCTTCATGCGCTGATCGAGGTCGCTTATGGTGGTGACAACAGCGAGCCAGCTCCGGCACCGGCCACGCCCACCCGGCTGGCTGCCCGCTTCGGGTACCGCATCGCCACGGCATTCGTCGGGGCGATCGCGCCGACTTTAGGGACCGGAGGTGTCGTCGTTCGAGGCGCGACCGACGTCCCCGAAGAGGCGGTGACGATGGCACAGGCTGCGGTCGCGTGCAGCTTTTGCCTGCACACGGGAGACGTCGCGCTGGGCTCCATCGCGCTGACCGTTCCGGTTCATATTCTGGCCCGGGTCGAGATCGGCCACGAAGTCGCGGTCGCCGATCAGCGATGGGAGCACCGGATCGAACGCGCGTTGTCGAACACGCGCCTCGACGTGCGGTGCGTGCTCGCGCGGCCGACGCTTGCCGCCGGCGAGGTCGCCCGCCTTCGTCTCGGATCGGTCATTCCGATCCCGACTCTCGATGAGGTTGCACTGATCGCGGGCGGATACCGC
This sequence comes from Sphingomonas sp., assembly GCA_965249015.1. Lineage (GTDB taxonomy): Bacteria > Pseudomonadota > Alphaproteobacteria > Sphingomonadales > Sphingomonadaceae > Sphingomonas_O. Next base: position 1,677,745 of record CBDFLB010000003.1, read on the forward strand.
ATCGCGACCGGCAGCGCCGACGCGCGCAACGGCCGCGCCGCGATCGTCATTCAACGAACGGAGTTTCAGGCATGAGCGAAGAAATCATGGTCGGCGATGCGGCGGGATGGGGTCTGCTCGCGCAAATCCCGCTGCGGCTGTCCGTCGAAATCGGGTCGGTGTCGCGGACGATGCAGGACCTGCTCGACCTGAAGCAGGGCGCGGTCATCGAACTCGACCGCCCGATCGACGAGCCAGTTGAAGTGCTGGCGAATGGAACCGTGATCGCGCGCGGCGAGGTCGTGAACGCGGGCGACCGCTATGGGATACGCATCACCGAGATCGTCGATGCCGAAGCCGCAGGCGTGCGCAAGGAACGGCGACAGTGATGCTGTCATATATGTTCACGTTGCTGGGCGTATGCGGGCTTGCGGTGGGTTCGCTCGCGGCACTGCGCAAAGCCAAAAGTGGTGGCTTCATGCTCGGGCCGGTTGCGCCGATCCGCCTTGTCGGCCGGCAGGCACTCGGGGGCGGCGCGAACCTGACGCTGGTCGAGGTCGACGGCCGGCGAATGCTGATCGCATTTTCACGGAGCGCGGTTTCGCTGATCGAGATCGCCGACGCGCGATCCGACAATGTCGTGCCGTTCGACGCCAGCTTTTCGGCCACGCTCAAACGCGCCCGGGCGCGACCGTGACCGCCGCGCTCGCACCTTTGTCGGCGATCCAGGGCGGTCAACCGCTGGCGCTGTCGTTGCAGCTGCTTTTGCTGATGACGATGCTGGCGGTGCTGCCGTCGATCCTGCTGATGATGACGAGTTTCACGCGCATCATCATCATCCTCTCGATCCTGCGTCAGGGGCTGGGGCTGCAGCAGACGCCGCCGAACCAGGTGCTGGTCGGGATGGCGTTGTTCCTGTCGCTGTTCGTGATGCGGCCAGTTGTCGACGAGGTGAACCGCACCGCCTACCAACCGTATCAGGCAAAGCAGATCCAGGTCGACGAGGCGGTCGCTCGGAGCGGCAATGCCCTCCACAAATTCATGACCGGGCAGGTTCGTCGCAGCGACCTCGACCTGTTTTTCAAACTCGCCAAGGCACCGCGGGTGGCGAAGGCCGAAGACGTGCCTTTCGCCGTGCTGCTGCCGGCGTTCGTAACCAGCGAGCTGAAGACCGCATTCCAAATCGGTTTTCTGATCTTTTTGCCGTTCCTCGTGATCGATCTCGTCGTGGCCTCCGCGCTGATGGCGCTGGGCATGATGATGCTCAGTCCCAGCATCGTGTCGATGCCGTTCAAGCTGCTGCTGTTCGTGCTCGTCGACGGCTGGGCGCTGACGATGGGGTCGATCGCGGCTTCGTTCGGGAGCGGATGATGGGCGGCGATCCCGATTTCTTCATCGAGATGGCACAGCGCGCACTGTGGGCGACCGCGCTTGCATCGATGCCGATCCTGATCCCGGTACTCGTGGTCGGCCTGCTCGTCGGCGTGGTGCAGGCGGCGACCTCGATCAACGAAGCGACGCTTTCGTTCGTGCCCAAGCTGATCGTCGTCGCCATCGTTCTCGCGCTCTTCGGTACGACGATCATGAACGTGATGGTCGATTTCACGCGCGACATGTTCATGCGCATCCCGGAGATCACGCGCTGACCGGGGCCGATATCGGCGCGGCGCAGGCCATGCTTCCGGCGCTGATGCTGGCGTCGATCCGACCCGGCGCGGCATTCCTCGCGGCACCGGTCTTCGGCGCGCCGCAAGTGCCGCTGTTGCTTCGCTTCGTCCTTGCACTCGCGGTCGGGGTGCCGGGCGCGCAGGTGGCGCTGGTCGCGCTGCCGGCGGGCGGCATCGTCAGCGTTGCCGGCGTCGCGCTGATCATCGGCGAAATCGTCATCGGCCTTGCGCTCGGGTTTGCGCTGCAAGCGGGCTTTGCAGCGACGGGGATCGCTGGCGAGGCGATCGGCAATGCCATGGGGCTTGGCTTCGCCGCGACGATCGATCCGATGAGCGGACACGGCAGCCCTGCGATCGGTCAGGTGCTCACGCTGCTCGCCACGCTGCTCTTCCTGTCGATCGACGGGCATCTCGCGTTCGTGACGGTGATAATCGAAAGCTATCGGGCGCTGCCGGTCGGTGGCGGGCTGCTGTCGCGCGAAGCGGCCGGGGCGGTCGTGGCGATGGGCGGCGCGATGTTCGCTGCAAGCGTGACTCTGGCGCTGCCCGTGGTGACCGGCGTCATTCTGATCCAGCTGGTGATGGCGACGCTGGCGCGGTCGGCACCTGCGCTCAACCTGTTCGCGGTGGGATTGCCCGCGGCCTTGCTTGCCGGGCTGCTGCTGCTTGCCTTTGCGACGCCGGTCATCGGGACTGCGGTGACACGGCAACTGATCGCAACCCTCGAGGACACGGCACGGGTTGCGCAGCGATGAGTGATGGCGACAAGACCGAAAGCCCGACCGCCAAGCGGTTGCAGGACGCGCGGCGCGACGGCGACGTCCTGCAGTCACGCGAACTGTCGACGGCGCTCGTCTTTGGCACCGGCGTCGTGCTCGCCTCGACATTCGGCGGCGTCATCGTCGGGCAACTTCGCATGATGCTCGGCACCATGCTGCGCTTCGATCATGCCGCAATCGAGAGCTTCAGTGCGGGCGCGGCGATCGCGTGGGCGGCGGGACATGTCGCGGTTCCGCTGCTGTCGTTGCTGTCCGCAGCGATGGTCGCTGCGATCGGAGCACCGGCGCTGCTCGGATCGCTCGGGTTTCGCGGCGGCAACGCTGCGCCAAAATGGTCGCGGATCAGCGCCGCGGCGGGTTTGTGGAGAATGTTCGGGGTCGCAGCGCTCGGCGAGCTGGGCAAGTCGATCGCCAAGACATGCCTTGTCGGCGGCGTTTGCGTCGCGGTGCTTTATGGCACGCGCTGGTCGCTGATCGGGCTCGCGGCAGGCGACGCGGCCAGCGGCGCCGGCGTGGCAGGCCGGATGATCGCACGGACACTTGTCGTTGGCGGGGCGATGCTTGGAATCGTCGCGTCGATCGATGTCCCGCTTCAGGCGATGCAACGCCGACGCCGGCTGATGATGACGCGCGACGCCGTCACGCGTGAACAGCGCGAGGCCGACGGATCACCCGAACTGAAGCGCGAACGTCGGAGCCGACAATATGCACTGGCAACCATGTCGGCACGTTCGGCGATGACCGAGGCCACGGTCGTGCTGATCAACCCGACCCATTTTGCGGTCGCGCTGCGTTATGATCCTGCCCGCGAACCCGCGCCGATCGTCGTGGCGCGCGGCAGCGACGAGGCCGCAGCCGCGATCCGCGATCTGGCCAAGGGAAATGATGTCCCCTGCCTCGAATATCCGGTGCTGACACGTGCGCTGTTCTTCACCAGCAGGACCGGCGACCGCGTGCGTGAAGACCTGTACCTTGCGGTCGCGACGGTGCTGGCGTTCGTCATGAACCTGGACGCAGCGCTTGCCGCCGGCCGCGGCCCGCCGACCGTCGACGTCCCCGATGCGGCGCGCTTCGGCGCGAACGGTGCCCGCGAAGCTTAACCATCGCGGTGTGGAGCCGTTAAGCCAGACATGACCCGCCACAAACATGAATGGCTTGCGGCCGTGGCGATCGCGCTTCTTGAAGCGCGCGCGACGCTCGACGGTCTACGTGACCATAGCCCGGCGCTGCTTGCGCAGATCGACGCGGCGATCGAGGAGGCGCAACGCCTTAAGTTGCGCGCGGCGCGACCGTAATCGACGGCGGATAGGGAGAACGCGGATGATAACCTCAATCGCCAGCAGCCTCGGCATCGGATCGGGAATCAACACGAATACGCTGGTCGCCGAGCTCGCCGCAAACGCACGCGACGCGCGCGAGGGCGCGATCGTCGCCAAGGAACGCAACAACGGCGCGCGCATCTCTGCGATCGCTACGCTGAAAGAAGGGCTGTCGTCGCTCGTCGGTGACTATGCCGAAAGCGCAGTCGGTGTCGACGCGGCGGGCCTGAAAAAGCTTGCCGGCGCATTCGTCAAGGGCTTCAATCTGCTCCAGGCCACGCTTGCCGACACGATGCGTGGCGGATCGGCGCTGGTACGTGCCGGTGCCTTGACCGGCGATAGCGCCGCGCGCGCGATGCAGGCCGAGTTCCGCAACTTGCCGCAGGTCGAGCTTGCCGCGACGGGCACATATCGCACGTTGTCCGACATCGGTATCGGGGTTTCGCGGACGGGGGCGCTGACGCTCGACGCGGCAAAGTTCGACGCCGCCATGACCGCGGCCCCGACCGAAATCGCGGCGTTGCTCGTGCAACCAGGCGGGCTGTCCGCTGCGCTCGGCGCGATGAGCGATCGCCTGACAAAGGCCGATGGTGCGCTTGCGGCCGCGACATCGCGATACGAGCGGATCGGCACGGCGATCGCGCGCGAGCGTGTGCGAATGGAGGATGACAATGCCCGCCTCGTCGACCGTCTTACCAAGAGCTTTGGCGGCATGGACCGGCGTGTGGCGCAGCTGAAAGCGGTTCAAAGCTATGTCGAGCAGCAGGTCGCGGCCTGGAATTCGTCGAAATGAACGCGGCGGCGGCGTATCGCGAGGTCGATCGGGCAAGTCGCGTCGAAGGCGCTTCGGCGCACGGCCTGGTCGCGATCCTTCTGGGCGAACTGCTCGATCAGATCGATATCGTGACGACCGCGATGTCACGCGGGCAGCAGGCACACGGTCAGGTCGCACGTGCCCAAGCAATCCTGCATGCCCTCGAAACAAGCCTCGATCATCGGACAGGCGGTACGACTGCGGGGCTGATGGCTCAGGTCTATCGCGAGGCCCGACGTTGCCTTACCCAGGCATCGCAGGAATTTAATCCACTTTGGTGCAAACAGGCTCGACAGACACTGGAACCGATCGTCGATGCATGGGGTCAAATCGCTCAGGCTGCGTGACGGCGCATCTTTTCAATCAGCGTCGTGCGCTGAAGCCCGAGCAGCCGCGCCGCGTCTGCGACGACTCCCCCCGACCGGTCGAGCGCTTCGCCGATATAGCGGCCTTCGATTTCGTGCAGGATCGCGCGCAGATCGACGCCGGCTGCAGCCAGATCGGGAGTCGGTTGCAAAGGACGCGCGGCGACGCCCGGGGCGACGCCCAGGCTCGACTTGGGTCGCAGGAGCAGCGCGTCGACCGCCACAGCACCAAGCGTTTCGCCCGGATGAAGGATCGCCGCGCGCTCGACAAAATTGCGCAGTTCGCGGACATTTCCGGGCCAGGAATGCGCGCAGAGAACGGCAAGAGCGTCGGCCGAAAAGCGCACGGCTGAATTGCTGTCAGCGATGTCGCGCAGGAAATATCGGATGAGCAGGGGAAGGTCGATCGGCCGCGCGGCCAGCCCGGGAAGGTCGATCGGGAACACCGCGAGCCGGTAGTAAAGGTCTTCGCGAAAACGCTGCTCGGCGATCGCCACCGCGAGATCGCGATGCGTTGCCGAAACGATGCGGACGTCGACGGCGATGCTGCCACGCCCGCCGACGCGTTCGATGCGGCGTTCCTCGAGGACGCGGAGCAGCTTGACCTGCATGTCGGCCGGCATGTCACCAATCTCGTCGAGGAAAAGCGTACCGCCGCTCGCTTCTTCGAAACGCCCCTGACGCTGTGCGTAAGCCCCGGTAAAGCTGCCTTTTTCATGGCCGAACAATTCGCTTTCGAGCAGATCGCGCGGGATCGCTCCACAATTGATGGCGACGAACGGCCCCGCCGCGCGGTCGCTTGCTGCGTGCACGGCGCGGGCAACGCGCTCCTTGCCGCTCCCCGAAGGCCCCGTGATCAGAACCGAAGTCGTACCCGGGCCGACGCGATTGACGAGCGCGCGGACCGCAACCATCGCCGCGCTGTCGCCAAGCAGCAGGCTCTCGACGGTCGCCGCGCCGTCGCGCGCTCGGGCGGAATTTTCGTTCATCACCAGCGTCGCCCCAGAATGGTGAAAGTTACAGCGCCCGAAATGAGCCGAGTCGCGACGTCCGGCGAGCCAATGTTGATCCAAATCCGTCCCGAAACCGGCTGACAAATATCCGAAGCGGCGACAAGCTGGACAGAACATCGGCAAAGGGTGACAATGGTATTCGAGTTGCGGTCAGAAGAGGTGGCGAGCTTGGCCAGTTACGATATCGACGAACGGCGCATCTCGATTTTCGCCGACAGCGATGCCGGGCGGGAAACGATGTGCGCCATCGCCGAACGGATCGGCGCGCGCGTCCTTTTTGCAGGCTCGGTCAGCGATGGCGCTGCGCGATTGGCCGGCCATACGCTGGGCGAAGCGGTGCTCATCGATGTCGCGGAGCAAGATGGCAGCGATGTTGAGCGCTTTCTCGATCAGCTGAACGCCGTCGCGCTGACGGACGACGTTCCCACGCTGGTCAACGTGGTGCCCGAATGCCTCGACTGGGTTATCGGCCAGCTCGACGCGCCGTCGATCGTGATGATGAGCCAGGCGACTGCAGCGGACTGGGTCGCGACGCTTGCGGTCCTCGGTATCCGGCGCGAACCCGTCCTGCACGAAGTCGCGGCCGACGATTCGATGCGTCTTCAACGCCTCGCCGAAGAGGTGCAACGTATCGCACGGACGTTGGCCGATCTGGTTGGGAACGATCCGGTTCCGCTGCAAGGGTTCAGCGACGGTTTCATCGGTTACCGTGCCGAACCGGTGCGTTATGTGGCGCCGGGGAGCGTCGTGACCGCTGGCGACGTCCGCGCAATCATCCGGCTGCGGCGTATGCGCGACCGTTATTTCAGAAGCGACCTGTTTGCCGATCCCGCTTGGGACATGCTGCTCGACCTGATGGCGGCGCGGCTCGAGCGGATCCGCGTCGCCGTATCGAGCCTGTGCATCGCCGCTGCGGTTCCTCCGACTACGGCGCTGCGCTGGATCAAGACAATGAGCGATAACGGCATGTTCGTGCGCGTGGCGGACCCGGAGGATGGACGGCGCGTTTTCATCGACCTGTCCGATGGCGCTGCCGCCGCCATGACCGCGTATCTCAATGCGACCAAGGCGGCGGGCGGGCTTGCGGTCTGACCGACGTTCGGGCAATTACGAGCGGGTCGGGCGCTTAGCTCAGTTGGTAGAGCATCTCGTTTACACCGAGAGGGTCGGCGGTTCGAGCCCGTCAGCGCCCACCATCCTTACAGGTTGCGCACGAGCTTGACAGCGTAGGCCGCCCAGGCCGGATCGGTGATGACCTGCTGCTTGCCACCCGCGCCGAGCTGCAGAATTTGCAGCATGGTGCCATCGCGATTGATCAGACGGCCGAATATGAAGCGACCCGCCGGGCGCGGCAGCAGGACATCGCGGTTGAGCAGTTTTGCAAAATTGCCGCTGTCGACACGTTGGCACCAGATCATGTCGCCAGCGCGATATTCGCCGATTGCGGTATCGACCTTTATAGCCACCATGCCGGGCGCTGGAATCGGCGGCGTCGCAAAGGATTCGCGACGCGGCGCATGGGCCCCCTCGTGATCGAGGATCGCGGCGACCGCGAGGTCGGCGTGATCAGGCAGTTCGACCAGGTCGCCGGCCGTCACATCGAGTGCGGCAGCGATGCGGTTCAGCCATCCGACCGACACGGTCCGTGTTCCGGTCTCGAGCCGACCGATCGTCTGTGCTGTCGTCGGCGGCGCGCACCTTGCCGCAACATCGAGCAGGGTCATGCCTTTGGCGCGACGGACTTCGCGGATGCGGGTGATCATGCCAAAAACGCCTAACCAATGAGGATTTATTCTTTCCTACAGCGCGACGTTGATGACAAGGATTATTTTCGCACAAGAGGAGTGAGTCGGATGAGGCACCGCGAACTGATCGAAACGCAGGCCGAGTCGGGCCGAACCTTTGCGGTCAATATCGCCGAGTCTCCGCTGTCCTGGCTGCGCGCACGTAGTCTGATCAACGCGCGTCAGTTCGAGGCCGGTGAGCGCCTGCGCGCCGATTATGAAAAGGCGATGCTCGGGCCAAGCGTCACGATGCGCTGGGACGCCAGCCCGATGGCGAAGGGGCGGCGCGATGCCCCGCCGGCCCTCGATCCGACGCTGGCGCAGATCGAAGCGAAGCGGCGTTTCGAACACGCGATCGCCGACGTCGGGCGCGGCCTTGCTGACATATTGTGGCGCGTCGTGTGCGCCGGAGAAAGCCTGCCTGTCGCCGAAAAGGCGATAGGCTGGCCGACGCGCTCGGGTCGGGTCGTGCTTGCTCTGGCGCTCGATCGGCTGGGCGATGCGTACGGATTGCGCTAGCTGGTGCGGCGACCTCGTGTGCAGCAATCCGCCCACGATGTCAGGCCCTGTTCATCGACCGGCTGTCAGATATGATGCCCAATCACTCCCGGAGTTTTGAATGATTCGCCAGTTGTCTGCCATCGTACTGTTCGCCGCCATGGTCGTCCCGGCCGCCGCCGGTGCTCAGCCCGCGACCACCAAGCCAGCGGCACCCGCACTCTATACGACCACCGATACCGACATCGGAACCCTGCTCGACGATCCGGCGGCAAAGGCGGTCCTCGACCGCGTGCTGCCGGGATTTGCGACAAATCCGCAGATCGAACTGGCGCGGAGCATGACGATGCGGTCGATTCAGCAATATGCCAGCGAGACGCTGACCGACGCGAAACTCGCCGAGGTCGACGCCGAATTCGCCAAGCTTGCCGGCAAGAAGTGAGCTTCAGCGCCGGCTGATGCCCAGCGCGCCAAGGCTGTTCTGATCGAACTTGAGGCGGAGCGTCACATAGGGGCCGCTGCGCGTGTAGCGCGTGTCGGCATAGTCACGATCATGGTAGCCGAGCACGTTGTAGCCGATTGTAACATAGGAGTTCGCAAACGGCGAAAGGCTGATCGAAGGGCCGCCCGAATAGCTGATCGCGCGGCCCCCGTCGCTCTCACGCACGGTACCCGCGACGCCCAGATCGATGGTTTCGGAAAGATCGAAGCGGATGTCGGCGCCGACGACGTTCGACCAGCCCGACAGGTCGTCCTGATCGATGCGGTCGGCGACGTAGCGGCTGCCCCAGAACAGGGCGATTTCACTGCGGCCGAAGTAGCGACCCTCCGATTTGGTAACCGGCGACCAGTTGATGCTGAGGCTGTTGATGATGCGTTTGGAACTCGCATCTCCGGTGATGAGGCTCGGCGCGCCACCGATCGGGCCGACCAGGCCCGCCGTCACGCCGCGGACGCTGTCACTGCGCAGCTCGAGCTTTTCGAGCCACGCCCAGCGGCTGTCGTCGGGACGATGCGCCCAACTCAGGGCAAGCGCGGTCGCCTGCGTCGAGGGGCCGGTCTTGTCGTTGGCGCGGAACCAGCTGAACTGGCCGCCGAAGGCGCGGCCTTCGCCTAGAGTGCGCAATGCTGAAACGGTCATACCGTAGCGATCGGTGCGGTCGCCTGCGCGTGCTTCGGCGCGGCCAGTCAGACTCCAGCGTTCGCCGCGATAAGTGGCACCTGCCGTGACGGCGGTGAAATCCTCGGTCAGCGCGCCGTCGGTGCCGATGAAGCCGCCGCTCGCGACCGGGTGCGCGACGTTGAGGACGCGCGCCGGATCGATGCCGGTCAGCGATTTGTTGCCGTCGAGCGTGAAATCGACGGTGACGCGCTTGCCGACCGGGAGTGATTGCGAGAGACCGTAAGCGGCAAAGCTGCGCGGGCCATATTCGGCGATCGACTGCTGGTTGACGCTGGTGACGATGTGGCCGCCAGCCCACGGCTTGACGTCGAAGCCGACACGCGCCGTGCGCGCGTCGATATGTTCGCCCTTTGCGATCTCGTAGGAGCCGATGACGGCGACGTCGGGCGTGATCGCGAAGCGTGCGGTGGCGCGGTGGCGAGCGGGAACGTCGATGCTCGCGTCCTTGCCGCCAAGCGCGAATTCGGTCTGCGCGTCGAGTTCGAGGCGGTTGCCGAAGACGCGTTTGGTTGCGCCAAGCTGCGCGATGGTCGAATTCGCCTCGCGCCCGTCAGCAAGGCGATCATTGGCGATGGTGAGCCCGGCGCGCAGGTCGACGCCCTTGGTGCGATATTCGACGCGTGCCTGCCCCGCCTGACGGCGCGCGCTGTTGGCGAGATAGTCTTCTTGCCACGCGCTGCCGATGATCGAGAGCGCATCGGTGATGCGCAAACGGCCGTCGACGCCATATTTGCGCGTGCCGGTTTCGGACGCGTTCAGCTGGCCGACGCCGAAGCCCGACTGCTGTTCGCGCGCATAAGCGAAGATGTCATATTTGGGGCCGTGATGCTCCGCTTCGATCAGCCAGGCGTTGGCGGCACCCGCCGAGGTCGCGGTTGCGCCGGGGCGCGCGGTCGTGTCGCTGCGCGCAAATTCGGCGCGGATCTCGGTCGCGGCGTTCGGCGTGTATTTGACATCGACGCCGCCGACATTGGTTTTGGCGAGGTCGGTTTCGTCGTGGATCACGCTGCTTCCCACAACCAGCGTCTTGGCGCCGTTGGTCCAGGTCGCGCGGCCGCCCGCGTTGGTGACGCGCTGGCCGACGCCATCGACCTCGTAATCGGCGACGATGATCTGCGGATCGAGCAGCGACGAGCGGCTGAGGATCGGCTCGCGGAAGCGCAACTGGCCGGCGACATAGTCGATGTCGTAATCGATGTGGCGTGTCAGCACTTTGGTTTCGACGATGCGGTCCGAACGAAGCCGATCGCGGATCTCAATCGTGATCCGCTCGCTGTTGGGCAGGATGTCGCGCGCGCCGAGCCGATAGGGGCCGGAGAGGCCGTTGCCCTGGATCTCCTCGCGGCGGTGGCGATAGGGCGTGTCAGCGGCGAAGGCGGTCGCGGCGACATGTTCGCTGCGGTATTGCGCCTTCACGCCGTTGAAGCTGCGGACGTAACGCGTCAGCTGCGGTTCGACCATTCCGGTCTCGTAATCGCCGAACAATGCGTAGAATTGCGGGCGTTCGAGGCGGACATAAAGACGACGCACCGACGCGGCGTCGTAGCGCCGCTCGCTGCGATCGGCGTAGATGGTGTAATAGGATTGCGGGTCGATGATACCGCCGAAACGCGTCTCGTCGGCATTCTTCGCGCTGTCATAAGCAAGCGTCAGTAGCCATTTGCCCTTCACGCGGCCCTTGGCATAAAGCGCGACGCGGCCCGACGTGAGCCACTCGCCGGTGTTCTTGGGCAAATCCTCGAGGCCGCGCTCGACGCTGTTGAAACCGGCGGTGCCCTCGGCGAGGCCGACGACGGTCCACGGACGGTTGCCGGGCTCGAGCCAGCTTTCGATGCGCTGCGTGCGGCTGACTTGTCCGTCGCGGAACGCAAGCGCGATCGACAGCGCGCCCGAGGCGGTGGTGGGTTCCAGTTCGACATAAGCGATGCCGTCTTCGCCTTCGACGCGCCAGACGGGGCGGGCGCGCTCGAGACCGGCGAGCTGGCGGCTGGCCTGCGCTTCGGCTTCGACCGCAGGGTAATAAGGCGCAGGGACGCTGAAATCGCCGACGACGCCGTCATGCACCGGCTTGCCGTCGCGATCGGTGAGGCGCAGCGCGATGACGGGACGGGTAACGCCGTCGGCGATAAGTACCGATTTTTCGCGGACGAGCACGGCGTTCATGGCGTTCGAGGCGTAGTGGACGGTGCGTTCGAGGCGCTCGACGATGACGCCGTTCGCGTCGCGCACTTCGGCGGTGAAGCGCGTGTCGCGGTCGTTGAGGTCGAGCGAGCGCCACAGGGTCACCGCGATCGTGCCGTCGCCGTTCTTGCGCGTGCCGTCGAGTGCGAGCGGCGCGACGGGCTTGCCGTCGGCGAACAGGCTGACGGTCTGGCCGGGGAGATGTTTGATCGCGACGCGGACGGCCTTGGTGCGCGGATTGTGATCGGCGGCGGGGAAGAGCCAGGCGATGCCGGGGGCTTCACCAGCGAACCAGTCGCGCTCCGCACCTGCCGCAGTTGCCTCACCGGCGGGCTTGATGCGGGCAGGGGCTTTTGCTGCGCCGAGCAGCGCGTTGACGCCCGCTTGAGCGCGGAAATCGGCGCGGACGAGTGTGCCGCCCTGGCCGTGCACGAAGCGCGAGATCGCGCTGCCGGCGCTGCGCGCATTGCGCGTGCATTCGGCCGTGATCAGGCTGGCGCCGAGCGTGGAGGCGTCCATCTGGACGACGTGCGTGCCGGGGAGCACGCCTTCGAAATGATAGCGGCCATCGGGATCGGTGACGGCGTAGCTGCCGTCTTCGAGCATGACGCGGACGCCGCCGATGCCGTTGGCTTGGGTCGGATCGACGGCGCAGCCGCCGTCGGTAATGCGGCCGATGATGGTGAGGCGGTCGCTGAGGCCGTCGCGGGCGATGCGGACCATCGCGTCGGCGACCGCGCTGACGGTGCCGCGGCTGTCGCGCGCTTGCGCACGGTTCATCGTCTGTCCGGCGGGCGCGTCGGGGCGCACTTCGAGGAGATAGGTGAGGACACCCGACGCGCGGGCGGCGAGCGGGGGAAGGGTGAAGGTCAGATCCCGCGCGTCGTTGCTAACCGTATAGGATTGTAACATTCCGTTGTAGCGAACCGATTGCGGCTTCAGGCGCATCGTGTCGGGCAGGCGATCGCTAATCGTGATTGCCCCTGTCGCGCGCACGGCGTCGCCATTGGTGACGGTGATGCGATACTGGACGGCGTCGCCGGGGACGGCGACCGCGGCGGAGGCGGATTTGCGCAGCTGGAGGGCGGCGCCGGGCTTGTCGACCGGTACGTCGACGCGGACGGGCGCAGGATCGACGACGAGGAACGGCTGGCCGTAGGAGCCTGCGATCAGCGTGAAGGGCACGCCGTCGGGACGCAGCAAACCCGCCAGTTCGGCGGGCGTCGAGAGCGACGGTGCGGTGTACGGCGCGGGTGGCTCGATCAGCAACCGGTATCGGCCCGGGCGTACGAACGGAAAACGGTAATCGCCGGGTGGGAAGACGTAGCGCGCGCCGCTCGCGTCGGTGACGGTCGTCCCAGTCACTATTGTCGACGGGAAACGGGCGATGGCATCGTCGCCGAAGACGATGGCGGGCTGGCCGGTCTGGTCGTCGATGAGCGTCACGCGCACGCCGGGAACAGGCGCGCCGTCGCCGCTGTCGAAAACGATGCCGAACGGATCGACAAGGACATCGACGGGCGACGACGCGATCAGCGACCCGTCGGACGCGCGGCGCGAAATCAGCTGCAGCGTGTCACCGGGTTGAAGCGAGAGCTGGCAATCGCCTTGGACCGGCTGGGGAGGAACCGCAGCGGTACGTATAACGCCTACGAACAAGCTTGTGTTAGCTCCCGTCTCCCGAAGGATCAAAGTCTCGCTGTCACCGGCGGGGGTGGTAAGCGTGACGCTCAGCGTGTCGATCGCGGCCGCATCGGCATTGTCGGCCGCCGAGGTTACACCGACGATCAGCGGCTCGCCAGCGCGGATATGTGTCGTGCGTTCGACACTTGCCGGATCGCGCGGCGTGCCCGCAAATGCGCCTTCGAGATCGACCGTGACGTCGCCGCCGCTGCCGCGACAGATCGTCGAGGGGACGGGGAGCCGTTCGGCATTGGGCTCGCCCGAGAACTGGAATGTGGCGAGTGAGAGCGTGGCCGGCGGGCGCTCGACGGTCAAGTCGACCTGGTTCGACGATTTGACGATCGTCGCCGATCCCGCCTGCCATTGCAGCGCGGCCGTATTGCTGATCGTCTGGGCATGCGCAAGCGTGCTCGCACCGGCCATGACGGCCAGTGCGGCGACAATCGCGCGAAGATGGTTAACCCCGGCCCACATAGGTAATCAGCACTCGAATGGCGCCGTGCGGCATGAGACCGCACGATTGCCGCAAATCAGTTAACCGTCGCGTTGAAATAGATCGTGACGTTTGCCCCGGCGGCGACGTTGTTGAGCGTGCCCGACGACACGTTCTGGCCAGCCACGGTTCCACCCGCGACGCCGTCGGCGTTGCAGGCTCCCGCGGTCGCCGTGCCGTTGATCCGCAGCGAACCCGCAACGATCGAAAGCGTCGCCGGTACCGGATCGGTGATCGAAACGCCGCTCGCCGTCGCGCCGCCGGCGGCATTCGATGCGATGATGCAATATTGGAGTGTCGCGCCGGGGATCAGCTTGGCATTCGCGGCGCTGTTGAAACCGTCGTTGAGTGGCTTTACCACCTTGGTTAGCGTGACCGCCGCGTTCGACACTGTGTAATCGTCCTTGGCCACGCCAAGACCGTCCGATGCGGCGTTGAATGCGTCGTAAGCGGCATCGGCAAGGACCGTGTCGACGGCTGCGGTGTTCGCGCCGGGGGTATTTGCGGATACTGCGCCCTGCGCGCCGGCGCTGCCGCCATCGCGCGCCTGACCCGTGAGCGTGACTGCGGCGACATCGCCGGTCGCCCGACCGGCCGGAATTGCTGCCACGACAAAGACCGTCCGCGACGTATCGGCAAGCACTTCGTCGAGATAGGTGATCGCGAGATCGGTGCCCGCGTCATAGACGCCGTTGCCGTTGGTGTCGGCGTAAGTACCCGGCGTGGTCGCATCGAAATTGTCGGTGCCGCCGTGCGGCGCTGCGCCGCCGGCCTGCTGCGTTACGGCAAGACCGAAATCGAGCGCGGCATTCGATGTGTTGCTGACCGTGAAGGTCGTGACCGCAACAGCCTGGCCCGGCGCGACGGTCGTCGTCGCGACCGGCGCGCTTTCGTCGACGCGGAAAACGACTTTGCGATCGACCGTGAAGACCGTCGGCGTGTTCGAAACGGGAGCCTGCGCCACGCCGCCGACCGAATAACCGACGGTGGCGGTGTTCGAGATCGTCGACCCCGACGCCGTCCCCGCCGCGTTGGCCGTTGTCGCCGTCACGATAGCGACCAAGCCGGAGCTCGCCAGCAGTTTGAAACTACGCATAACCTGGTCCCCTGGTAAAATATGCAAACGGCGTTCCCGACCGATGATGGACAGGAACGCCGCGAGCAGACGCGCGCCGGAAAATCCCCCGATCTCCGGCGCACGGCGCATCAGTTGATCGTCGCCTGAAAGTAGATGGTGACGTTCGCCCCGGCGGCGATGTTGTTGAGCGTTCCCGAAGAGACGTTCTGGCCAGCGACGGTACCACCGGCAACACCGTCGGTGTTGCAGGCCCCGGCCGTCGCAGTACCGTTGATACGCAGCGAACCGGCAACGATTGCGAGCGTCGCAGGAACGGGATCGGTGATCGACACACCCGTCGCCGTTGCGCCACCGGCAGCATTGGCCGCGATGATGCAATATTGCACGACCGCGCCCGGGATCATCTTTGCGTTCGGCCCGGTGTTGAAGCCGTCGCTGATCGGCGTCACGACCTTGGTCAGCGTCAGTGCGGCGGTCGAGACGGTGTAATCGTCCTTTGCGACACCCAGGCCGTCCGAAGCGGTGTTGAGCGCGTCGTAAGCGGTGTCGGCAAGAACGGTGTCGACGCCAGCGGTGTTTGCGCCAGGAGTGTTGGTCGCGACCGCGCCCTGCGCGCCGCCGGTGCCGCCATCGCGCGCCTGTCCGGTCAGCGTGACCGCTGCAACATCACCGGTCGCACGCCCGGCCGGGATCGCCGCGACGACGAATACGGTGCGCGACGTGTCGGCAAGTACTTCGTCGAGATAGGTGATGGCAAGATCAGTGCCGGCGTCATAGGTGCCGTTGCCATTGGTATCGGCGTAGGTGCCCGGCGTCGTCACGTCGAAGTTGTCGGTACCGCCGTGCGGGGCAGCGCCGCCCGCCTGCTGCGTGACGGCGAGCCCGAAATCCATCGCCGTGTTCGACGTGTTGCTGACCGTAAATGTGGTGACCGCGACCGATTGCCCGGGCGCGACGGTGGTCGTCGCGATTGGCGCGGTTTCGTCGACACGGAAGACGACCTTGCGATCGACGGTGAACACCGTTGGCGTGTTCGAGACCGATGGCTGCGCCGTGCCGCCGACCGTATAGTTGACGGTCGCCGTGTTCGAAATCGTCGTCCCCGACGTCGTTCCCGCAGCAAGGGCGCCAGTGGCTCCCAGAGCGGTAATGGCAATGCTGCCAACACCGGTCAGCAGCTTCATGGTCGTTGTCATCGCGCGGTCTCTTTCATAGCGGGATGCCGTTTCCACTCCGTCGGCACCGAAGACGGTTTGCGGCTATCTGACGACGCCGCGGAAACTGAGTTTGCCGTTCGCGCCGACCGGAATCGGCGCTTTCATGGCCCAGCGGACGTGCGTGACGTCCTCGGGATAGGCAGCGCGAAGGCTGCCGTCGGGCTTGCGCACTTTTAGCGCGGCCAGCGGCCCCCAGCTCTTGCCGCCATCGACCGAGACGATCGCACCGGCATCAGCCGTTCCCTGGTACGCAACAGCGCCCGGCATGGGGTTGGTCACCACGAAGTCGGTCGCGGGCTTCGCGCCCTGGTTGCGGTAGTTGAGAACGAAGACGAGCTTGTCGCCGGGAACGACGACGCGCGGTTCTTCGAGAACCAGCCGGCTGCGCCCGTCGGCCTGCGGCACGGTCTTTTCGACGAAAACCGCGCTGCTCAGCGCGACTTCGTTCGCGGCGCTGGCGGCGGTCGGCGCGATCAGCGCGGCGAGGATGAAGAGAAATTTCATGGGGGATGTCCTTCTCAGTTGATCTTCACTTTGAACGTGACGGTGCGGGTCTGCCCGCCGGGAACGGTTCCGAAGCGGACGGTCACGCGGTTGCCTGCAAATTCGCCCGCATCGCCGTCGGTCCCGTCGGTGATCGAGGCGCTTTGCGCCGTGATAGTTCCGGGAACGTAGGTCGTGCTCGCGGGGATGGGATCGCCAGCCGCCAGATTGTTGAGCGAGCCCGCGCCCGATATCGTTGCGACGAGCGTGTAGGTGATGACGGCACCGGGCACCGCCTTTGTGCCGCCGAACGGGTCGGCGACCGACGCGCTCTTGACGAACGTCACCGTCGCTGCACTGACGATATAGAAACCGCGATCGCGCCCGGTCGCGCTTGACGCGCCGACGACCGCGTCGCCGCCGCCGGTGCCTTGCCCAGCGAACACGGTACCCGGTGTGCCGGTCCCCGTCACAGCTGCGGCCGTCAGATCGGTCTGGCCGCGTTGACCATCGGTTGTGCTGCCCGGAATGGTCGACAAGACGAATATCTTGACCGAGGTGTCGGGTGCGAGCACGGGATCGTTCGACCCCGGGTTGTAAATCATGTCGACGCCGGCGTCATAGACACCGTTGCCGTTGCTATCGACGACCAGCGACGTCGTCGTCGGGTCGAATTGATCACCGCCGATCGCGTTGACCGGCGACAGGCGAAACGCTTCGGCGCCGTTGCCGGTGTTGGTGACGGTGAAGCTCAGCACCTGATTGGTGGCGCCCGGAAGCGCGGCGACGTCACCCGGATCGGCGGACGCCACGGTGACGTTCAGGATCTCGTCGACGCGGATATCGACCTGGTTCGACGGTACGCTCACCGGCGTACCCTGCGGATCGGTGTAAGTCGCGGTCGCGGTGTTGCTGATCGTCGTGCCCGCAGTCGTCCCGACGGCGTGCGCAGGATCGGCGAACGCAATCGTGGCGGTGGCGACGACGAGCGGCGCGATGCGCGCCAAGCGCACGTTGAGTATCGACCATCCGGTCCCCGAAATCATTGCAGTCCCCAAGACAATTGACGTCCCGAGGCGGCTTATGTGCGCAAACTACCCAAGAAACCGTTAACGCAAGGGCGACGAAATGACGTCAGCGTGAGCGATCTTCGTACAGCGGAAATCGGTCCGAAATTGAATGGATCGGCGGCCTGACGTTAACGTCTATTGGCCGAAAACAAGCATTCTGACGTCAAATCTGATGCGCGTTTCGATGCGCGGACGGCGCGGGGCCGATCGCCTTGACTATGGCACGATGCTCGCCTAACTGCCGCGCCTCACGCACTTCAGCGGGTGTAGCTCAGTTGGTTAGAGCGCCGGCCTGTCACGCCGGAGGTCGCGGGTTCGAGCCCCGTCACTCGCGCCACGCGGCTCGCGGTCCATGGCGCGCTCATCGAATGTTACCCGCTTCCATCCAGCGCAGCATTGGCTTCAGCGGCATGATCCAGATCGTGCCGACGACGGCGAAAAAAGCCGCCTGAAGCGGCCATGCGAAGGTGACGATGACGGGCGCGGCAATGAGGATCACGCCTGCCCAGGTGAAGATCAGCACGAGAATGAGCAACATCCCCACCGGCTTGCGCCAGCTCGGCGCTTCTAGTGGCGGCGGCATCGGTTCAGATCCTTTACGTAAAAGCCGGCTTCGGTAACGATGGCGTCCATCGGCACGTCCCAGGCGCGCGCATCGATGCGATCGACCCGCTGACATTCCCACGCGACGCCGATTCGGCACGCTTGCGGATGCGCCGCAAGATAGCGGTCATAATGTCCGCCGCCTTGGCCGATGCGATTGACCGCGGCGTCGAAGCCGACCATCGGTACGAAAATCAGTGTCGGCGTGACGACCGGCGCAGACGCAGGCGGCTGGTGTCCGCCCCAAGGCGCCTTTTCGATCGGATCGCCAGCGACCCAGCTTCGAAAGACCATGAGCGCGTCCTTGTTTGCAAGTGCCGGAAGTGACGTCACCCCAGCATAATTGCCAAGAAAGGCAGTCGGATCGGGTTCACCGCCGATTGGCAGATATGAGCCGACGCAGACTGCGTCACCGATAATGTCATTAATAGCTGGTATCTGCGGAAAAGTCGTTGTGTCTGAGACGGTTCGACGGCATTGCCGCAATAATTTGCGAAGTTTATCCGGAGCGGTTGGCGGGACCACCATGGTCGTTTGCTCCGAATATCCTCTGACGCCTGTAACGTCAGGTGGGGGCCATGTGCACCGGACCAGGATCCGGGCAGGGACAGTCCCCGTTGGATGATGAATAGCCTCAGGGATGTTCTACAAGCTCGTACCGGGCAGTGCCCGCCACGTTCTATCTAGGCACTCTCAAGCGTATCGGCAACGGCCTCGATGCGTGTTGCCAGTTTTGCCAGCACGGCTGCGACTTGCGGATCGGGTCGAGCAACGTTCGCCGGTACGACGCTGCCAGCATTTTCGGCAAGCTCATCTGCAAGCAGGAGGGCTGCAAACAGCAGCTGCCGCGTTTCGTTGACGTCGCCGACCGCAGCGCGCGCCTCGACCGCCTTGCGATCGACATGTGCGGCAATCGTCCGCAAATGGTCCTCGCCGCCGTCGCGGCAGGCGATGCTGTAGCGCCGTCCGCCGACAAGCAAGTCTACCTCCGCCATCAGCGGCTCCCGCCGGCAGTCGCGATCACCGATTCGAGGCTCGCAAGCGCGGCCTGTGTGCGCGAGCGGAGCGCCTGATAGCGCGGATCGACCGCCGCGGTCGCCGATTTACGACGCGCGACCGCTTCGATCCTTGCCAGCGCGCGGTCGATGCGCGTCAGCGCTTGTGTCGTCGAGTCTTCGGTCATGATGACTGAATAGCACGCGCGCGGGCGGCTTCAACCGTCGTCGCAAAGTTGACGCACGCGCTCCGCCGCGACAAATGGGCGCACCGTCGCCTCCGACGCGACTCAACCGACCCCCGGGGACAGCTGAATGACCGCCACGCCGGATCGCCTTGCCAACGCCATCCGCGCGTTGACGATGGATGCCGTCGAGGCTGCCAATTCGGGCCATCCGGGGATGCCGATGGGGATGGCCGACGTCGCAACGGTCCTGTTCACGCAATACCTGAAATATGATGCGCAGGCACCGAAGTGGCCCGATCGCGACCGCTTCGTGCTCTCGGCCGGGCATGGCTCGATGCTTGCGTATGCAACGCTCTATCTGACCGGATATGCGCGGCCGACGATCGACGATATCCGGACCTTTCGCCAGCTCGGAAGCCCGTGTGCGGGGCATCCGGAAAATTTCGAGCTCGAAGGCGTGGAGTGCACAACCGGGCCGCTGGGGCAAGGGCTGGCGATGGCGGTCGGCATGGCGATCGCCGAGCGGCATCTGAACGCCCTATTCGGCGACGGGCTGGTCGATCACCGGACCTGGGTGGTTGCGGGCGACGGCTGCCTGATGGAAGGGATCAATCACGAGGCGGTCGGGCTCGCGGGGCACCTTGGTCTCGGGCGGCTGATCGTGCTCTGGGACGACAACCGGATTACGATCGACGGCGCGGTCGCATTGTCGTCGAGCGAAGATATCGCGGCGCGTTACCGCGCAAGCTGCTGGCATGTCGAGGCGTGTGACGGGCATGATCCGGCGGACATCGCGCGGGCGTTCGATGCGGCGCTCGCCGATGAGCGGCCTTCGCTCGTTGCGTGTCGTACGATCATCGGCAAGGGTGCGCCGACCAAGCAGGGAACGTCGGCCACTCATGGCGCAGCGCTTGGCGCAGCGGAAGTGGCCGCGGCGCGATTGGCGATGGATTGGGAAGCGCAGGCCTTCACGGTGCCCGACGATGTTCTGGGCACATGGCGCGCAGCGGGGCGGCGCGGAGCCGACGAGCGTGTCGCCTGGGAAGCGCGGCTGGCGGCCGATGCGAATGCGGCGGATTTCGAACGCCGCGCGCGGGGAGCGCTGCCTTCGATCGATTGGTTAAGTGATCACCTCGCGAGATTGATCGAAAAGCCGGTGAATGTCGCGACGCGCAAGGCGTCCGAGCTCGCGCTGAACGCGGCGACTGCGGCCATACCCGAACTCGTCGGCGGATCGGCCGATTTGACGGGTTCGAACAACACGAAAACTTCATCGACCAGCGTATTGAATCAAAACGACTATGCCGGCCGATACATTAATTATGGTATTCGTGAGTTTGGGATGGGTGCCGCGATGAATGGCATGGCGCTTCATGGTGGCCTCATTCCGTACGGCGGAACATTTCTTGTGTTCGCGGACTATGCGCGACCCGCAATCCGCTTGTCGGCGCTGCAACGCGCGCGCGTTATCTATGTGATGACCCACGACAGCATCGGTCTTGGCGAGGACGGGCCGACCCACCAGCCGGTCGAACAACTGATGTCGCTGCGCGCGATGCCCGGCCTCGATGTGTACCGGCCCTGCGACGCTATCGAAACCGCCGAGTGCTGGGCGCTGGCACTGGCGAAGGCCGACGGGCCTTCGCTGCTCGCGCTGTCGCGACAGAATTTGCCGCAATTGCGCGTGGACATCAGCGAGAATTGGTCGGCGCGAGGGGCGTACCGGCTGCGCGAGGCGAAGGCGCCGCGCAGGATCGTCATCATCGCCACGGGTTCGGAGGTCGAGATCGCGGTCGCGGCGGCAGAGATGCTCGAGCGCGCGGGCATGGGTACAGACGTCGTATCCATGCCATGCTGGGAACATTTCGCCACACAGCCCTCCGAATATCGTGCCGATGTGCTGCCACACGGCGTCCTCATCGTTTCGATCGAAGCAGGGGCGACGTTCGGCTGGGAACGCCACGTCCATGGCGGATTGCGGTTTGGCATCGACAGTTTTGGCGCCTCGGCACCAATCGCCGACCTGTACCGGTATTTCGGGCTCACCGCCGAAGCGATCGCGCCTGCGATTATCGAAGAACTTACAAAGGGATAGACATGGCAGTTAAAGTTGCGATCAATGGTTTCGGGCGGATCGGCCGCCTGGTAGCGCGCGCGATCCTCGAGCGTCCCGACTGCGGTCTCGAACTGGTCGCGATCAACGACCTGGCCGACGCGAAGTCGAATGCGATGCTGTTCCAGCGTGACAGCGTTCACGGTCGCTATCCGGGAAATGTGGGGGCCGATGGAAACGACCTCGTGATCGATGGCAAACGCATTCACGTGACCGCCGAACGCGATCCTGCAAACTTGCCACATGCTGCGAACAACATCGATATCGTTTTAGAGTGCACAGGGTTTTTTACCGATCGTGAGTCGGCGCAGAAGCATCTAGACGCGGGCGCGAAGCGCGTCCTGATCTCGGCACCGGCGAAGGGCGTGGACCTGACGGTGGTCTTCGGTGTCAATCATGAAAAGTTGACCGCGGCGCACACGATTGTCTCGAACGCATCGTGCACGACCAATTGCCTCGCACCCGTCGCGAAGGTTTTGAACGATTCGATCGGGATCGAACGCGGATTGATGACGACGATCCACGCCTACACCAACGACCAGAAGATCCTCGATCAGATTCACCCCGACATGCGACGTGCGCGTGCGGCGGCGATGTCGATCATCCCCACCACGACCGGCGCCGCGCGCGCGGTTGGCGAGGTTCTGCCCGAGCTCAAGGGCAAGCTCGACGGGTCGGCCATCCGCGTGCCGACACCGAATGTCAGCCTCGTCGACCTCACCTTTACGCCCGGCCGGGCAACGACACGTGACGAGGTGAACGCGATTTTGAAGGCAGCCTCCGAAGCCGGTCCGCTCGCAACTGTTCTCGATTATACCGATGAACCTCTTGTTTCTATTGACTTAAACCATAATGCCGCGTCGTCAACTGTCGACAGCCTCGAGACAGCCGTGATCGACGGCACGCTCGTGCGCGTGGTCAGCTGGTACGACAATGAATGGGGGTTTTCGAACCGGATGGTCGATACGGCAGGCGCAATGGCCAAGCTCATCTGATGGCCTTCAGAACACTTGATGATATGGGTGACGTCTTTGGTAAACGAGTCATCGTTCGCGAGGATTTGAACGTTCCGGTCGTCGACGGGCATGTAACCGACGACACGCGCTTTCGCGCCACGATCGATACCGTTACCGAATTGGCCGACAAAGGTGCCATCGTGCTGGTGATGTCGCATTTCGGCCGTCCGGACGGGCCGACAGCCGAGCTGTCGCTTTCGCGGCTTGTCGACGCGTATTCGGCAGTCTTGGGGCGGGCCGTCGGCTTCGTCGACTGGGAAGGCGATGTTGCGGCTATCGGCCTGCTGTCGCCTGGTGAAATCGTTGTCCTTGAAAACACGCGCTTTTTCAGCGGTGAGGAGGCAAATTCTCCCGACGTCGTCGCGCGGTTTGCGGCACTCGGCGACTTGTATGTCAACGACGCTTTTTCAGCCGCGCACCGCGCGCACGCATCGACCGAAGGGCTGGCGCATGTCCTGCCGGCCTTTGCCGGACGCGCGATGGAGGCCGAACTCACGGCGCTCGAAAAGGCGCTGGGGCGTCCCGAGCACCCGGTCGCGGCCGTCGTCGGAGGGGCGAAGGTATCGACCAAGCTCGATGTCCTTGGGTATCTTGTCGACAAAGCCGATCATCTCATCATCGGCGGCGGGATGGCCAACACGTTTCTGGCCGCGCGCGGGATCGACGTCGGCAAGTCGCTGTGCGAACATGATCTGGTCGACACGGCGCGCGCGATCTTCGACTTAGCGGAGGCTTCGGCGTGCACGATCCACCTGCCGTATGACGTCGTGACGTCAGTCGAATTCCGCGCAAATCCGCCAACGCGAACCGTCAATGTGCACGAGGTGAGGGCAGAAGAGATGATCCTCGATATCGGACCGGCGGCGGTCGAGGCGCTTGCCGATGTTCTCAAAAATTGCCGTACGCTCATTTGGAACGGGCCGTTGGGCGCTTTCGAGACGCCGCCGTTCGAGGCCGCAACGATTGCGCTGGCGCGGATTGCCGCAGCGCTGACGCGCGACGGTACGCTGGTGTCGGTCGCGGGTGGCGGCGACACCGTGGCGGCGCTTCATCCGGCGGGCGTGGCCGGCGATTTCTCTTATGTGTCGACTGCCGGCGGCGCGTTCCTCGAATGGATGGAGGGGCGCGTACTGCCCGGCGTAGCGGCGTTAGAGCTTGCCAGCGAGGACCTTCAGGCTATCGGAACGCATCAAAATCGGATTTTGGAGTAAACATGCAGACAGCTGAAATGGCGGCGCGGATCGCCGCAGGACGGGGGTTTATCGCAGCACTCGACCAGTCGGGCGGATCCACACCGAAGGCCTTGAAGGGCTATGGCGTAGAGGCCGATGCGTTTGCCGATGATGAGGAAATGTATGCGCTCATTCATGCGATGCGTTCGCGCATCATAACGTCGCCCTGCTTTACCGGCGACAAGGTCATCGGCGCGATCCTGTTCGAAAGGACGATGGATGGCATGGTCGACGGCAAGCCGACGCCGCAGGCGTTGATCGATCGCGGCGTCGTGCCGTTCATCAAGATCGACAAAGGGTTGGAAAACGAAGCTGACGGCGTCCAACTGATGAAGCCGATCCCCGATCTCGACGCGCTGCTGACACGGGCGAAGGCGCTCGGGGTATTCGGTACCAAGGAGCGATCGGTCATCAATCTGGCGAACGCGGCCGGGATCGCGGCGATCGTCCAGCAGCAATTCGACGTTGCCGTGCAGGTTATCGCACACCGGCTGATGCCGATCATCGAGCCCGAGGTTAACATCAAGAGCGCCGAACGCGACGCGGCGGATCATATCCTGCTCGACGAGGCGCTGAAGGCGCTCGACTCGATGGCGGGCGACAACGACGATAAGGTCATGCTGAAACTGTCGCTGCCGGTAAAAGCCAATCTGTTCGCGCCGCTTGTCGAACACTCGCGCGTGCTGCGCGTCGTCGCGCTGTCGGGCGGATTTGCGCGTCCGGAGGCTTGTGCCGAGCTTGCGAAAAATCATGGCGTGATTGCAAGTTTCAGCCGCGCGCTGCTCGAGGATTTGCGATACGACATGGACAATGCTGCGTTCGACCGCTCGCTGGGCGGGGCAATCGACGCGATCCATGCAGCGTCGGTGGCATAAACGGTCGAGAAGGAACCAGCGATCGGCTGATCGCGTTATGCGGCGATGCCGCCCGATCATATGTCGCCACTCGCGCCCGCCGCGCTTTCAGCCAGGGCGCGGATCGCGCTCACATATTTCTGGTGCCACGGCCGGTGGCCCGACCTCAGCCGCCCGCGGCGCTTCACCGAACTGGTGCAATGGCGCAAATTGCACGATCGCGACCCGCGACTGCCCGCGCTGGCGGACAAGGTCCGGGTGAAGCAATTTGTCGCCGACGCTCTCGGCGAGGATTGGGTCACGCCGACCTTGTGGTCGGGCACGAAGATCCCGCGGCACTTCGCGTGGGCTCCACCGTGCGTCGTAAAGTCGCGCCATGGCTGTAATCAGACAATATTCCTTTGGTCGCAGTCACATGACACCACTGCACTGCAGCGCCGCGTCGATCGGTGGGTACGAACGACCTATGGCACATGGCTCGACGAATGGCTGTACACGGGCATTCCCCGCGGTGCATTGATCGAGCCGTTCATCGGCGAGGCGAGAGCGCTCCCCGTCGACTATAAATTCTACGTATTCGGGGGGCGGGTCGGATATATTCAGGCGCATTTCGGCCGTGGGTCGCAACATCGCTGGACCGTGATGGACCCGAACTGGCGGCGCGTTTCGCGGGCGAGCGAGGGCGGCGACCCGGTGCGGCCACGGGCGCTCGACGTGATGATCGATGCAGCGGAAAAACTGGCGCGCGATTTCGATTTTGTCCGCGTCGATCTCTATGATCTCGCAAGCGGGCCGCGGTTCGGTGAGATGACATTCTATCCAGGGTCCGGCCTCGATCGTTTCGACCCGGTATCGCTCGACGTCCGCATGGGAATGCTGTGGCGGTGCCCCTCCGAACGCTTGACCCCGGTCGGAGCCCTGTTACCGGCGACGGCATGATTGTCGAGACCGAAGGCCTGGCCCCGATCGACGCCGCCTTCGGCGCGCGGTTCGCGCGTGAGCGACGCCCCGCCTGTCAGCTCTACCTGATTTCGCCACCGGTGATCGATGCGACATTTGCCGATCGGCTCGAGCGTGCAGTCGGTGCGGGCCCGGTGGCCGCGTTCCAGTTGCGCCTGAAGGGGGTCGACGACCATCTGATCGCTGCGCTTGGCGAACCGCTTCAGCGCATCTGTGCCGATGCCGAGGTCGCGTTCATCATCAACGACAGCATCGGACTTGCCAAGCGCATGGGCGCGGACGGCGTGCACCTGGGGCAATTCGACGGTGATCCCCGGGAAGCGCGCGACGTGCTGGGTCGCGAGGCTCAGATCGGCGTGACGTGCCACGACAGCCGTCATCTCGCAATGGAAGCGGGCGAGGCCGGGGCGGACTATGTCGCGTTCGGCGCCTTTTATGCGACCACGACCAAGCCAAGCGAGTTTCGGCCCGATCCCGCGATCCTGACTTGGTGGCAGACGCTGTTCGGCACCCCGTGTGTTGCGATCGGCGGCATCACGCCCGATAACGTAGGACCGCTCGTCGCGGCAGGTGCCGATTTCATCGCGGTCAGCAATGCGGTGTGGGGCGGTGACGAGGCGGCGGCGGTCCGTGCGTTTGCTGCCGAGCTCGCCCCCTGATCGCGGACGCGCGCAACAAAAGCCGCGCGCGCAGGTTGATGCGACCATGAAAACCCAATTCGCGCTTGCCGCCTCGTTGCTGCTGACATCCACATTCGCCAGTGCGCGTAGCGATGCCGAACCCGTCAGGGCCGATCGGGCCAAGCCCGATCTCAACGTCTTGCATGTTCAGGTGATCCTCGACAAACTGGGCTTTGCGCCCGGCGTTCTCGACGGCAAAGGCGGCCAGTCGCTCGAAGCGGCGCTGCGCGGGTTTCAGAGCGCGCGAGGTCTGACGCCGACGGGCAAGGCCGATGCGCCGACGCAGCGCGCGTTATACCAATATCGTGCGTGGCGTCCGATCGTCACGCTGACGATCACACCCGGAGTGTTGAAAGGGCCCTTCATCAACCCGATGCCGACAGAGCCCGCCGACCAGGCAAAGCTGCCCGGTCTGTACTACCACAGCGCGCTCGAGGCTTTGGCCGAACGTTTTCACACGACCCAGGAAGTCATCATCGCGCTGAACAGCCCACAGGCGCGGCTGCGACCCGGCGCACGCATCGTGTTTCCCAACGCTCTTCCGACGTCGCGTGCTTTCGAAACCAGGGACACAGGCTGGACGCAGACGCTGAACAGCCTCAACGTCAGTGCCGACCAGCCTCAGGCGAAACGGATCGTGGTCGACAAGTCGGAAAGCGTCCTGAAGGTCTACGATGCGCAAGAGCGGTTGGTCGCGCAATTTCCTGCGACCATGGGTTCCGAGCACGATCCGCTGCCGATCGGCAACTGGACGATCAAGGGAATTTCCTACAACCCGCCGTTCCACTATAACCCTAAATTGTTCTGGGACGCCGACGACAAGGAGCAGAAGCAGAAATTACCGCCGGGTCCCAACGGCCCGGTTGGCGTCGCCTGGATCGACATTTCGAAGCCGCATTACGGCATCCATGGCACCGCGAACCCGCAGACGATCGGACGGGCGGAAAGTCACGGCTGCATCCGCCTTACCAACTGGGACGTCGCGCGCCTGACCCTGATGGTCAAATCGGGGGTGCCGCTTCGTTTTCAGTCATGAAACGCGTTACGCTGGTCCTGTTGCTTGCGATCGTTGCTTTTTTTGCCGTGATGATCGCGCGCGGTCGGTCGGGACATGAGACGGTGGCTGCGCAACCGGCACGCCCGGAGGCGTTGATCGTCCCGGTGGCGGGCGTCGCGCGATCCGCCCTGATCGACAGTTGGCATGACGCGCGAGACGGCGGCGCGCGTGCGCATC
The DNA here is from genome assembly GCA_965249015.1 of Sphingomonas sp. Taxonomy (GTDB): domain Bacteria; phylum Pseudomonadota; class Alphaproteobacteria; order Sphingomonadales; family Sphingomonadaceae; genus Sphingomonas_O. The sequence goes on from CBDFLB010000003.1 coordinate 1,705,226, forward strand.
AGGCGCTCGACATCGCCGCGCCCCGCGGAACGCCGGTGATCGCCGCGATGACGGGCACGGTCGAAAAGCTGTTTCAGTCGAACGCCGGCGGGACGACGGCCTATATTCGGTCAGATGACGGCAAATGGATCGCCTATTACGCCCATCTCCAGCGCTATGCCGCAGGGCTCGCCGAAGGGCACCGCATCGTACAGGGCGACGCCGTCGGCTTCGTCGGCGATACCGGCAACGCGGGCACTGGCAATGACCACCTGCACTTCGCGCTGCAGCGGGTGGCACCGGACGAGAAATGGTATCAGGGGACCGCGGTCAACCCCTACCCGCTGCTTGCCCGGGTGCCGCCTGCGCGGTAGGGCCCGCGCTTTGCTCTTTCAATCGGTGGGTGCACATGAAGATCAACGCGGTCGAAATCCGTCCCGGCAACATCCTCGAATATGAAGGCGGGCTATGGCGCGCGGTCAAAATCCAGCACACGCAGCCGGGCAAGGGCGGTGCCTATATGCAGGTCGAGCTGAAAAACCTGATCGACGGGCGCAAGACCAACATCCGTTTCCGCTCGGCCGAAAGCGTCGAGAAGGTGCGGCTCGACACCAAAGATTTCCAGTTCCTGTTCGCCGACGGCGAAGCGCTGACGTTCATGGACAAGGAGACCTATGATCAGGTGACGCTCGATCGCGGCATCCTCGGCGATGCCGCGGCATTCCTGCAGGATGGCATGGATGTCGTGATGGAATTGTGGGAGGAGCGGCCAATCTCGGTCCAGCTCCCGATACGATCGAGGCGATGATCGTCGAGGCCGACGCCGTGGTAAAGGGGCAGACGGCGTCGTCGTCGTACAAGCCGGCGGTGCTCGAAAACGGCGTCCGCGTGATGGTTCCCCCACATATCGGCGCGGGTACACGCATCGTGGTCGACGTCTATGAGCAGACCTATGTGAAGCGGGCGGAAGGCTGAATGGTCTCGCATTCCGGCCTGATGACGATCATGGACCGCGCCGTGCGCAAGGCGGCGCCGCGGCTGCGTCGCGATTTCAACGAAGTCCAGCAATTGCAGGTCAGCCGCAAAGGCCCGGCCGATTTCGTTTCGATGGCCGACAAGCGCGCCGAGGATGCGATCTATAATGAGCTGAACAAGGCGCGGCCCGAGTGGGCGTTGCTGATGGAGGAATCGGGCGAGATCGCCGGCGATCCGGCCAAACCGCGCTGGATCGTCGACCCCTTGGACGGCACGACGAATTTTCTCCATGGCATCCCTCATTTCGCGATCTCGATCGCGGTCGAGGAGCCGATGCCAAACGGCAAGCGCGAGATTACGTCGGCGCTGACGTACCAACCGCTGACCGACGAGATGTTCTGGGCCGAAAAGGGTCGTGGTGCCTGGCTGACCGACCGGCGCCTGCGCGTGTCGGCGCGCACCGATCTGTCCGAATCGCTGATCGCCACGGGGATCCCTTTTCTCGGTCACGGCGATTTCGCGCAGTGGAGCCGCATTTTCGGAGCGGTTGCGCCAGAAGTCGCTGGTGTTCGCCGTTTCGGCTCGGCGGCGCTCGATCTCGCATGGGTCGCCGCCGGGCGTTACGATGGCTATTGGGAAAGTCACCTTCAGCCGTGGGACGTCGCCGCCGGCATATTGCTCGTGCGCGAAGCGGGGGGCTTCGTCACCGATTTTCGCGGGGGCGATCGTGCGATGGAGCGCAACGAATTTCTCGCCGCGAGCGACGGGCTGCATTCGCGGCTCCACAAGCTCGTCGCGGGGGCTTTGCGCTAGTCGTTTCGAACGTTGCTGCGCTTGCGAAGGTCCGGGTGCTGGCCTAAAGCGCGTTCGACGGGCGGCACCCTCTGCCCCGGGAGTTTTTCGACCATGGCGCCGTCTGCCGCCGGATATCTGCCCATCCTGCTTTTCCTTGCTATCGCTCTGTTGATATCGAGTGCGTTCGTGTTCCTGCCGATGATCGCGCAGCGCTTTACCGGTGCGTATAATCCGACGCCCGAAAAGCTCAGCGAGTATGAATGCGGGTTCCCGGCGTTCGAGGATTCGCGCAGTCAGTTCGACGTGCGCTTCTATCTGGTCGCGATCCTGTTCATTATTTTCGACCTTGAAGCGGCATTCCTGTTCCCCTGGGCGGTAGCGCTGCACGGCATCGGCATGGTCGGCTGGGGCGCGATGATGATATTCCTGCTCGAACTCATCCTTGGCTACGTCTACGCTTGGAAGAAGGGCGCACTCGAATGGGAGTAGAGCTGAGCCCCGCCGAGAACCGGTTGTTAAAGGAGAGCGAGTTTCGCGCGCCCGACGACGCCTTCTTGAACGATCTCAACGGCGAGCTGACCGACAAGGGCTTCCTCGTCGCATCGACCGAGGACCTGTTCCATTGGGCGCGCACCGGTTCGCTCTGGTGGATGACCTTCGGCCTCGCCTGCTGTGCGGTCGAGATGATCCATGTCAACATGCCGCGCTATGATCTCGAACGCTTCGGCGTCGCGCCGCGCGCGTCACCGCGCCAGTCCGACGTGATGATCGTCGCGGGCACGCTGTGCAACAAGATGGCACCCGCGCTGCGCAAGGTCTACGACCAGATGTCGGACCCGAAATATGTGATTTCGATGGGAAGCTGCGCGAACGGCGGCGGCTATTATCATTACAGCTATTCGGTGGTGCGCGGATGCGACCGGATCGTGCCGGTCGACATCTATGTGCCGGGCTGCCCGCCGACCGCCGAAGCATTGTTGTACGGCATCATGCAGTTGCAACGCAAAATCCGCCGCAGCGGGACGATCGAACGGTGAGGGACGCGCGCTGATGCGCAGCCCTGCGCCTGTGTTTGCATCGAACGACGGTGCGATCGACGCCGCACGTGCGGTATGTGGGGACGCGATCCTCGACGCGGCAGAGCAGGTCGGCGAGGTGACGCTGACGGTCGATCGCGCGAGGCTAGTCGCGGTCATGACGGGTTTGCAAGGCGCGGGCTATCAGCAGCTGATGGAGATCGCCGGGGTCGACTATCCCGACCGGCCCGATCGCTTCGAAGTCGTTTATCATCTGCTGAGCGTGACGAGAAATCACAGGCTGCGCATCAAGGTGATGACCGATGCGGTTAAGCCGGTGCCGAGCCTTACCGAAATATGGCCGGTCGCCGGCTGGCTAGAGCGCGAGGTGTTCGACATGTTCGGCGTGCTGTTCAGCGGCAATGCCGATCTACGCCGGATCCTTACCGATTATGGCTTCCGCGGCCATCCGCTGCGCAAGGATTTTCCGATGACAGGTTATGTCGAACTGCGCTATTCGGAGGAAGCGAAGCGCGTGGTCTATGAACCAGTACGGTTGGCACAGGACTTTCGCAGCTTCGACTTCCTGAGCCCCTGGGAAGGTGCCGCCTACGCGCTGCCGGGTGACGAAAAGGCAGCGCTGCCCGAAGCGAAGGGCGCGCAGACGCCCCTAAAAGCGGACGAGATTTATAAGGCAGACGTCAAGGCGACGGCCGCGCCGGCGATCGTGGCCGAGGCCAAGGTCACCGAGAAAACGTCGGACACCGGCGCGGGCGCAGCGGCGAATGAAGCCGCGAAGCCGAAGCGCGCGCGTAAGCTCGAGGGTGGATCTTGATGGAGGTCTTGACGGAACTGCAGGCGGCGACCGACGGCGAGAAGCCGACGCCGGGCGACGTCGAAATCCAGAATTACACGATCAATTTCGGGCCGCAGCACCCGGCCGCGCATGGCGTGCTGCGTCTCGTCATGGAGCTCGACGGCGAGATCGTCGAGCGTTGCGATCCGCATGTCGGGCTGCTCCACCGCGGCACCGAGAAGCTGATCGAGTACAAGACCTACCTTCAAGCGCTGCCCTATTTCGACCGGCTCGATTACTGCTCGCCGATGTGCATGGAGCATAGTTATGTGCTCGCGATCGAGAAGCTGCTCGACCTCGAAGTTCCGATCCGTGCGCAGTATCTGCGCGTGTTTTTTGCCGAGCTGACGCGGATCATGAATCACCTGCTCAACCTCGGTTCGCATGTCATGGATGTCGGCGCGATGACGCCGAACCTGTGGCTGTTCGAGTTGCGCGAAGACACGATGGGCTTTTACGAACGTGCATCGGGCGCGCGGATGCATGCTGCCTATTTTCGCCCGGGCGGGGTTCATCAGGATGTGCCGCTCAAGCTGCTGACCGACATTGCCGACTGGCTCGACACGCGGCTGCCGCGGCTGTTCGAGGATGCGATTTCGCTCGTCGCCGACAACCGCATCTTCAAGCAGCGCAACGTCGACATCGGCGTCGTCACGAAGGATGACGCGCTAAAGTGGGGTTTTTCGGGGCCGATGATCCGCGGGAGCGGCATCGCGTGGGACCTGCGCAAGTCGCAGCCTTATGATATTTATGCCAAAATGGATTTCGACGTGCCGGTGGGCACGCGCGGCGATTGCTATGACCGTTTCATGGTCCGCGTCGAGGAAGTGCGCCAGTCGGTGCGCATCATGAAACAGTGCCTTCAGGAAATGCCCGAGGGGCCGATTGCGAGCGACGACCGCAAAGTCGTGCCGCCCAAGCGCGCCGAAATGAAGCGCTCGATGGAAGCGCTGATCCACCATTTCAAATTGTATACCGAAGGGTTCCACGTCCCCGCCGGCGAAGTCTATGTCGCGACCGAAAGTCCCAAGGGCGAATTTGGCGTTTACCTAGTCAGCGACGGGACCAACAAACCATATCGGTGCAAAATCCGGCCGACCGCGTTTTCGCATCTTCAGGCGATGGATTTCATGCTGAAGGGCCACATGCTCGCCGACGCAACCGCCGTGCTCGGCGCGATGGATATTGTGTTCGGGGAGTGTGACCGGTGATAAGACAGTACGTCTTGGTAATCGCAGTGCTTCTTTTGAATGCTTGCGCAAAGCCGGGAGAAACTATGTGTCAGACGGCAATCAAGGCAACCTTGCTCAATCCAGAAACCGCTAAATTTCACGACTACTCACTTGTGCCTTTAGAGGATAAGCTTAGCTCAGTTCCGGTTACTCGGTCGAACGACGGTAGTTTGTCTGGCGAGTTTAAAGATGTCATCATGAATGGCGACCGAAAATATTCTAAAGTTCGCGTCCGGGTTGAGGGGCAATTGGGCAACACGGTCACGACAACTATGTCATGTCAGTTTAATAAGGATTCGTGCTCTTGTGCGGATGAAGGTGCTGATGGCTGACACCCCACACATCCCCGACGTAGCCGAAACCCGCGCGCCTGCCTCGTCATTGCGAGCGGAGCGAAGCAATCCATGTTGCCGCGCCACCGCCGCTGGATTGCCGCGTCGCTACGCTCCTCGCAATGACGGAGGTTGGCATGGCTGACGCTCCAAACATTCCAAACGAACAGGAAACCCCCGCGCGGTGGGGCAAGTTCGCCTGGACCAAAGACAACGCCGCGACCGCGAAGGACATCATCGCGCGCTATCCGCCGGGGCGGCAGCAATCGGCGGTGATGCCGCTGCTTGACCTTGCCCAGCGGCAAGTGGGGGCGGAAACCAACACGCAAGGCTGGCTGCCCGTGCCGGTGATCGAGTTTGTCGCAGGCCAACTCGGCATGCCCTATATGCGCGCCTATGAAGTCGTGAGTTTCTACACGATGTATAATATGGCCCCCGTCGGCCGTTATCATGTGCAGGTGTGCGGGACGACGCCGTGCCTGTTGCGCGGGAGCGACGATGTGCTCGCCGCCTGCGCGAACCGGGGAATGGCAAAGGGACGGACGACGCCAGATGGGTTGTTTACGCTGACCGAGGTCGAATGTCTGGGCGCCTGCGCCAACGCGCCGATGGTTCAGATCAACGACGATAATTTCGAGGACCTGACCTATGACAGCATGGAAGCGATCCTCAGCGCGCTCGCGGAAGGGCGTCCGATAACGCCAGGCCCGCAGATCGATCGGCAGGTGAGTTGCCCTGAAGGCGGTCCGACGACGCTCGCTGAAATGGTTGCCAAGAACCACGATTACCGCAAGGTGTGGGCATGAGCATCGGCGCTATCGTGGTAGCGGTCATCGTCGCGTTTCTGGCGTTCCGGTTCATCACCGGCGCGATCAAGTTTGTCGTGATACTCGGCGTCCTGGCGCTGGCTGCATGGTTCGTCATGCACGGGGGCGGGTGATGCTCGCGGACAAAGACCGCATTTTCACGAACCTGTACGGTTTTCAACCCTGGTCGTTGAATGCTGCGCAGAAGCGCGGTGACTGGGACGGAACGAAGGCGCTGATGAGTGTCGGCCAGGATGCGATCATCGACGTGATCAAGGCGTCCGGCCTCCGCGGGCGCGGCGGCGCCGGATTTCCAACGGGAATGAAATGGAGCTTCATGCCCAAGGAACCGACGGCGGGCCGGCCCAATTTCCTCGTCATCAACGCTGATGAATCCGAACCCGGCAGTTGCAAGGACCGCGAGATCATCCGCCACGATCCGCATAAGCTGATCGAAGGCGCGCTGATTGCCGGCTACGCAATGCGCGCGCGGGCGGCATACATCTACATTCGCGGCGAATATATCCGCGAGGCCGAAGTGCTGTTTGCGGCCGTGGCGGAAGCTTATACCAAGGGCTTCATCGGCAAGAACGCTTGCAAATCGGGCTATGATTTCGACGTGTTTGTCCATCGCGGCGCAGGCGCATATATCTGCGGCGAAGAGACCGCGATGCTTGAAAGCCTCGAAGGCAAGAAGGGCCAGCCGCGCCTGAAGCCGCCGTTCCCGGCGGGGGCGGGGCTCTATGGCTGCCCGACGACGGTCAACAATGTCGAAAGCATCGCGGTTGTGCCGACGATCCTGCGGCGCGGACCCGCTTGGTTCGCGGGCATCGGCAATCCGAAGAACGAAGGGACCAAGCTGTTCCAGATTTCGGGCCATGTAAACAAGCCCTGCGTGGTCGAGGAAGCGATGAGCATCCCCTTTCGCGAGCTGATCGAGAAGCATTGCGGCGGCATTCGCGGCGGGTGGGACAATCTGCTCGCGGTCATTCCCGGCGGGTCGTCGGTGCCGCTGGTGCCCGCGCACGAGATTATCGACGCGCCGATGGACTTCGACGGGTTGAAAGCGCTTGGCTCAGGCCTTGGAACCGCAGCGGTTATCGTGATGGATAAATCGACCGACATCGTCCGCGCGATTTCGCGGCTATCCTATTTCTACAAACATGAGTCATGCGGCCAATGCACCCCGTGCCGCGAAGGCACCGGCTGGATGTGGCGCGTAATGGAGCGGCTGCGGACCGGCGACGCGGACATCAGCGAGATCGACATGCTTTACGACGTCACCAAGCAAGTCGAAGGCCACACCATCTGCGCACTGGGCGATGCGGCGGCGTGGCCGATCCAGGGGCTGATCCGCCATTTCCGTCCCGAGATCGAGCGGCGGATCAACGAACGGCAGGGTGGCGAAATGCTGGAGGCGGCAGAATGAGACGGGTATTTGCTTTAACCGCAACCGCGCTGGTGTGCGCGACGCCTGCGCACGCACAGGAGGTTCCTCAGAGCGTCTCCGTCACAATGCGCGATTTCGCCCGTTGCGTGATGCGCGGGGACCGCGATTCCGCCGCAGCTTTGGTCGCCTCGATGCCGGGCAGTGACGCCGAAGCGACCCTGACAAAGCGCCTCAAGAGAAAATATGACGATTGCCTCGCGCTCCCTGATACCGCTCGTGTTTCGCCGATGCTGGTGCGCGGGGCGATCGCGGGACAATTGTATGACCAGCTATACGGTTTCCGCAGTCCGGCGGGGATCACAGCGCAGGGTTATGGCGCGAAATGGCTGACCGGCCCAGGCGCACCGACGGGGCCGGTCGCCGCGCGACATGCCTTTGCAGCGTGTATCGCATCGACCAATCCGCAGGCCGCGCACAATCTGACGCTGAGTGCGTCGGGCAGTGCCGAGGAAAAGACCGCATTGGCCACGCTCTCGGGTGGGTTTTCGGCCTGCTACCCCAGAGGCGGCACAATGCGCCTGAACCGCATCGCGATCCGGGCACTGACGGCGGAAGCGATGTATCATCTGGCGGGTGCGGCGGCGGGGGCTGGGCTGTGAATATTCTACGGGTTATTGTTTCTGTGCCACTTCTGGTCGCGCTCGCTCCGTCGGCTGATGCTCAAGAAACAGGCACATTGTTGCAAAGCAAGGCCGCGCAAATCGACACGCGCGATGCCAATGCGGCTCGCTTGACGATGCGAAATTTTGCGTCCTGCATTGCTTCGCGCTCAAAAGGCCGACTGACGAAATTACTGTCGTTGCCGGTCGGAGCGCCCGAATATGACCGTATGAGCCGTGCGATGTTCGACCGTGAAGGCGACGAATGCCTTAGTGGCGGCGAGCTGAGCTTTTCGATGAAGCTCTTGCGCGCTTCTTTTTTCGAAGCCGTTTATCTACAGGAGTTCGGTCGTGATCTGATGCCTGACTTCGCCGGTATCAAGGATAGCGGTTATCGCGCACGCTATGCGGAGCCTTATAGCCCCGAAGCCGCATATGCGATTGCATTCGAGCAATTTGGCGAATGCGTCGCCAAGGCGCGGACTTCTGCGGCGCGCGATTTGGTGATGTCGATTCCGGGCTCGACGACCGAGAGCACTGCGTTTGCAATGCTCGGCCCCACGCTTGGACCATGCCTTCCCCAAGGGCGAAAGATTGCATTTTCAAAGCCGGTATTGCGCGGATTCGTTTCCGAAGGATTGTACTGGCTCGCCGTTGCACGACGCTCGACCGACGGGACCGGGAAATGATGTTCAACAATCGAGATGCCCGTCATGCCTAAACTCACAGTCGACGGCATTGAAGTTGAAGTGCCCGCTGGCGCCACTGTGCTGCAGGCGTGCGAAGCTGCGGGCAAGGAAATTCCGCGCTTTTGCTACCATGAACGGCTGAGCATCGCGGGCAATTGCCGGATGTGTCTGGTCGAGGTCGCGCCCGGGCCGCCGAAGCCGCAGGCGTCGTGTGCGCTGCCGGCTGCCGAGGGACAAATGATCCGCACTGACAGCGCGATGGTAAAGAAAGCGCGCGAGGGGGTGATGGAGTTCCTGCTCATCAACCATCCGCTCGACTGCCCGATCTGCGATCAGGGCGGCGAATGCGACCTGCAGGACCAGAGCATCGCGTACGGCAAGGGCAACAGCCGCTACGACGACAACAAGCGCGCGGTGACCGAGAAATATATGGGGCCGATCGTCAAGACCGTGATGACGCGCTGCATCCAGTGTACGCGCTGCATCCGCTTTGCCGAGGAAGTGGCGGGCGTCGAGGATATCGGTGCGATCGGGCGTGGCGAAACCATGCAGATCACGACTTATCTGGAACATGCGATCCGGTCCGAGCTGTCGGGCAACGTCGTCGATCTGTGTCCGGTGGGGGCGCTGACGTCTAAGCCCTATTCGTTCGAGGCGCGGCCGTGGGAGCTCAAGAAGACCCCCGCGATCGACGTGATGGATGCGGTGGGTACGAACATCCGGCTTGATTCACGCGGTCGGCAAGTTCTGCGCGCCCTGCCGCGGATCAACGAGGATGTGAACGAGGAATGGGCATCGGACAAAACGCGGCATGCAGTCGACGGCCTTGTAAGGAAACGGCTGGATCGTCCGTTTGTGCGTGTTTCTGGGAAACTGGTAGAGGCGACATGGGACGAAGCGTTTGCGGCGATCAAAGCAGTAGATACGGGCTCGAGCGTTGCCGCGATTGCGGGTGATCTCGTCGATTGCGAAACCATGTATGCGGCAAAGCATTTGGTTCGTTCAATAGGAAGCAATCTGCTTGAGGGGCGGCAAACGGGCCTGAAATACGATGTCTCTTCGCTGAGCGCGGTGAACTTCAATACAACCATTGCGGGTATTGAACGTGCCGACGTGGTTCTTCTGGTCGGCACGAATTTGCGATGGGAAGCGCCGCTGGTCAATACGCGCGTGCGCAAAGCGATCCGTCATGGGGCCAAGGTTTTTGCCATCGGACCCGAGGTCGACCTTACTTACAAGGCGCATTGGCTTGGAAGCGAGCTCGGCATTTTGTCGCGCTTGCCAAAGGCGTTGGCGGGTGCGCTGGTGGCGGCGGATCGGCCTGCGATCATCGTTGGCGGTGGCGCGCTGCCGGTTGAGGGTGTCCACGGGGAAGCGCTTGCGATCGCTCAAAAATACAAGCTCGTGCGGGAGGACTGGAACGGGTTCAACATTCTACACATGGCCGCGGCACGCATGGGCGGGTTGATGCTCGGCTATGCACAACCCAATGGGATAGAATCGCTGCACGGAACCAAATTGGTGTTCGCGCTGGGCGCGGACGAAGTCGACTGGCTCCCATTCAGATCGTCGTTCAAGGTCTACATCGGCCATCATGGCGACATGGGTGCCGCGGCGGCCGACGTCGTATTGCCGGGCGCGACCTACGCCGAAAAGCCGGGGACCTATGTGAACCTCGAAGGGCGTGTCCAGAGGGGTGAACGTGCGGTGTTCCCGCCGGGCGACGCGCGCGAAGACTGGACGATCCTGCGCGCGTTGTCGCAGGTCCTCGGGCACACGCTGCCATTCGATACCTATGACGGCCTGCGCGCGGCTATGTTCGCCGAAGTGCCCGCATTCGCGACTGAAGGTGTGGTTGATTTCGGCTGGAATCCGCCGAAACTTCCGAAGTCGCCCAGGGCCGAAATGGCGGGTTATCCGATCAAGGATTTCTACCTGACCAATGCGATCTGTCGCGCGTCGCCGACGATGCAGCAATGTTCCGCGGAGATACTGCACGGCGCGGCTATGCTCGAGGCGGCGGAATGACGGCTTACCTCCAGGGACAACTCGGCTACGGCGCGGGCTGGTTCTTCGCGAACACCATCCTTATCCTCCTTATCGCGCTCCCCCTGATGCTCGCGGTGGCTATGCTGATCTATGCCGACCGCAAGATCTGGGCGGCGATGGCGCTGCGCAAGGGGCCCAATGTCGTCGGGCCATTCGGGCTGCTGCAGTCGTTCGCCGACGGGCTGAAGGTGTTCCTTCAGGAGACGATCATTCCCTCGTCGGCCAATGTCGGGCTGTTCCTTCTCGCGCCAATCATCACCTTTACCGTCGCGCTGATCGTATGGGCGGTGGTGCCGTTCGGGCCGGGGATGGTCCTGTCGGACATCAATGTCGGGCTGCTTTATATCCTCGCGGCGTCGTCGCTCGGCGTTTACGGGGTGATGATGGCGGGCTGGTCGTCGAACTCGAAATATCCCTTTTATTCCGCCCTGCGCGCGGCGGCGCAGATGGTCAGTTATGAGGTCAGCATCGGTTTTGTCCTGATTTCGGTCGTTTTGTGGGTCGGGTCGTTCAACATGACCGCGATCGTCGAGATGCAGCGCAGCCATTTGTGGATCACCAACGGCTTCGGTTTCAATCCGCTATTCCTGCCAATGGCGGTGGTGTTTTTCATCTCGAGCCTGGCGGAGACCGCACGCGCGCCGTTCGACCTGACCGAGGCCGAAAGCGAGCTCGTCGCGGGGTATCAGACCGAATATTCGTCCATGGCCTTCGCGCTGTTCTGGTTGGGCGAATATGCCAACGTCATCCTGATGTGCGCGCTGAACGCGATCCTGTTCTGGGGCGGGTATCTGCCGCCGGTCGACTGGGCACCGCTTTATGTGATCCCGGGGATTTTCTGGCTGTTCCTGAAGATACTGGTTTTCTTCTTCATCTTCAGCTGGGTGAAGGCGACCGTCCCGCGTTACCGCTATGACCAGCTGATGCGGCTGGGCTGGAAGATATTCCTGCCGTTGTCGCTGGTTTGGGTGGTGCTGGTGAGTGGGTATCTGATGCTGACGAGGTATTCAGGATGATCAAGCGCGATATTGGATACGGCTGCCTCATGGGAATTTTGATGTTTGCGGCACCTGCAAACTCGGCAACATTTGATTGCAAGGTTGAAGCGCCAAAATCTTTGAACCGCAGCGGCGAAACTGCAACACTGATGCCGATCAATTCGCCAGATTTTTGGGCTGGTAAAATGGCCTTTAAGATCGACATCAAAGAAGGAAAATCCGGCGATTTAGACATTGCTACAATTACTTGGCCCGCTGATCTCATCAACATAGCGGGTCAATTTCCCGCAATTCGCACCGGAAAAGGCGTGGTCGCATTTAGTGCATTTTCGCCCGGCCCTTGCCTTTTTACTGAGACTTCATGTGTGTCACAGGTTCATCTTGCAGGTCAGGCTGACGGAAGTGCCAAGTTAGTGATTTTGCCAACGGCAATCGCGACCGACAGGAAAGCAGATACCCATATTCCATTTGTCGTCCTGATCGAAGGCACTTGCTCCAAGGCCAAATCATGACCCAACTCGCCCACCTCATCAAAAGCTTCACGCTGTGGGAATTCCTCAAGGCGCATTGGCTGACGCTCAAATATTTCTTCAAGCCCAAGGCGACGATCAACTATCCGTATGAGAAGAACCCGCTGAGCCCACGGTTCCGGGGGGAACATGCGCTGCGCCGTTATCCCAATGGCGAGGAGCGGTGCATTGCGTGCAAGCTGTGCGAGGCGGTGTGTCCGGCGCAGGCGATCACGATCGAGGCCGAGCCGCGTGACGACGGGAGCCGCCGCACGACGCGCTACGACATCGACATGACCAAGTGCATTTTCTGTGGCCTGTGTGCCGAGGCGTGTCCGGTCGATGCCATCGTCGAGGGACCGAATTTCGAATATGCGACCGAAACGCGCGAGGAATTGATCTACGACAAATCAAAGCTGCTCGACAATGGCGACCGCTGGGAACGCGCCATCGCCGCGAACCTTGCCGCCGATGCGCCGTATCGATAGGGGCGCGCGGATGATCGACACTCCCCCCGCCGTCATCCCAGCGAAAGCTGGGATTTCTTGCGGGTTGAGCGCATTCCTGCGTCGTGGGATCCCAGCTTTCGCTGGGATGACGAGGGGTGGGCAGTGATTCAGGTCTTCGCCTTTTATTTGTTCGCCGGCATCGTCGTGCTTTCCGGCCTTATGACGATCACCGCGCGCAATCCTGTGCACAGCGTGTTGTGGCTTATCCTCGCCTTCTTCAACGCGGCGGGCCTGATGGTGCTGGTCGGCGCGGAGTTCATCGCGATGCTGCTCGTCATCGTTTATGTCGGCGCGGTCGCGGTGCTGTTCCTGTTCGTCGTGATGATGCTCGACATCGATTTTTCGGAGATGCGGCAGGGGTTTACGAAGTATCTGCCGTTCGGATTGGTGATCGCGGCGGCGCTGGTGGCCGAGACGCTGATCGCGACCTTTGCCTGGCGCGCAGGGCCGGTGGTGCTTGCCGAGCGCGCATCGCCGATTGCGGCGTCGGTACCCAACACCGAAGCGATCGGCCTGCTGCTCTACACGCGCTATCTCTATGCGTTCGAAGCGGCAGGATTGGTCCTTCTTGTCGCGATGATCGGCGCGATCGTGCTGACGCACCGCGAGCGCGCAGGGTCGAAAGCGCAGAACATCGATCGTCAGGTCCGCCGCCGGCCGCAGGATGCCGTGCGCATCGTGAAGCAGCCTGTGGGTGCGGGAGTTGATCTGTGATCGGCCTGCATCATTATATCGCGGTTTCGGCGATCCTGTTCGTTCTCGGCGTGCTCGGCATTTTCATCAACCGCAAGAACCTGATCGTCATCCTGATGTCGATCGAACTCATCCTGTTAAGCGTCAACATCAATCTCGTCGCGTTCAGCGCGTTTCTTGGTGACTTGGTGGGGCAGGTCTTTGCCATGTTCGTGCTGACCGTCGCGGCGGGGGAGGCGGCGATCGGCCTTGCCATATTGGTTATCTATTTTCGCGGCCGCGCGACAATATCGGTCGACGACGTAAACCGGATGCGCGGATGATCTCTACGCTTGTCTTTCTTCCGCTGCTGGCGGCGCTGGTCGCCGGGCTCGGCGGGCGGATCATCGGCAATACCGCCGCAAAAGTCATCACGACCGGGGCGTTGTTCGGTAGTTGCGCGCTGGCATGGCCGATTTTCATCGGTTTCCTCGGCGGGGGTTCGGAAGCGCAGGTCACTCCGGTACTCGCCTGGATCCGGTCGGGCGACATGGTCGTCGACTGGAGCCTGCGGGTCGATGCGCTGACCGCGGTGATGCTCGTTGTCGTGACGTCAGTGTCGGCGCTCGTCCACCTGTATAGCTGGGGCTATATGGCCGAGGATCCGGGCCAGCCGCGGTTTTTCGCTTATCTTTCGCTGTTCACTTTCGCCATGCTGATGCTGGTGACGGCGGACAATCTCGTCCAGATGTTCTTCGGTTGGGAGGGCGTTGGGCTCGCGTCCTATCTCCTCATAGGTTTCTGGTATCACAAGCCGGCTGCGAACGCGGCGGCGATCAAGGCGTTCGTCGTTAACCGGGTGGGTGATTTCGGCTTTTCGCTTGGTATCTTCGGGACATTCCTCGTCTTCGGCACCGTGTCGATCCCCGCCATTCTCGAAGCCGCGCCCGCGATGGCCGGAGCGGCGATCGGCTTCCTCGGTGGTCGGTTCGAGGTTATGACCTTGCTTTGCCTGCTCCTATTTGTCGGCGCTATGGGGAAGTCGGCACAGCTCGGGCTGCACACCTGGCTGCCCGACGCGATGGAGGGGCCAACGCCGGTCTCCGCCCTCATCCACGCCGCGACGATGGTGACCGCGGGTGTGTTCATGGTGTGTCGCCTGTCGCCGATGTTCGTCACCAGCGAAACGGCGATGCACGTCGTCACTTATGTTGGCGCAGCGACGGCGTTCTTTGCAGCAACCGTCGGCGCGACGCAGACCGACATCAAGCGCGTGATCGCCTATTCGACGTGCAGCCAGCTTGGTTACATGTTCATGGCCGCGGGCGTCGGCGCGTTCGGCGGGGCGATGTTCCATCTGTTCACGCACGCCTTCTTCAAGGCGCTGCTGTTCCTTGGTGCCGGGAGTGTGATCCACGCCATGCATCATGAGCAGGACATGCGCTTTTACGGGGGCTTGCGAAAGGAAATCCCGCTGACGTTCTACGCGATGCTGGCGGGAACGTTGGCGATCACCGGTGTCGGCATATCGGACGTCTTCGGCTTCGCAGGTTTCTATTCGAAGGATGCGATCATCGAGACGACGTACGCGCGAGGCGGCGATGCGGGCGGGATTGCGTTCTTCGTCGCGGTGCTCGCAGCACTGCTGACGAGTTTCTACTCGTGGCGGCTGATGTTCCTGACCTTCTGGGGCAAGCCGCGCTGGGCAGGGAGCGAGCATATCCGGCATGCGATGCATCATGTCGACGACCACGACAGCGAAAGCGCGGGCAGCGATCCGCATCCGGTCAGCGCGCCCGAAGGCACGGCCGGCTATCATCCGCACGAAAGTCCGCTGTCGATGCTCGTGCCGCTGGGCTTGCTCGCTATCGGCGCAGTGTTCGCCGGCATGGTCTTTCACCAAAGCTTCCTTGACGCTGAACGCGGTGCCGCATTCTGGAAAGGATCGCTCAGCTTCGACGCCGAACTGATGCATCAAATGCACGGCGTGCCATTATCCGTGAAGCTGTCGGCAACGATCGTCATGCTGATCGGGCTCGGGCTCGCGTGGTGGGCGTATGTCCGCAATACGAGCGTTCCGGCCCGTTTCGTCGCGACGTTCCGCCCGATCTACCTGTTCCTGCTCAACAAATGGTATTGGGATGAGCTGTATGACGCCGTTTTCGTGAAGCCGTCGTTCGCATTCGGGCGCCTGCTGTGGAAGCGCGGCGACGAAGGACTGATCGACCGTTTCGGCCCCAATGGCGCAGCGGCGGTCGTGGCGCAGGGCAGCGCCCTCGCCGCGCGCTTGCAATCAGGCTATCTCTACACATACGCTCTGGTCATGCTCATCGGGCTGAGCGCCGCCGCAACCTGGGTGATGACAAGGTGAGTGGTGCGCTGACGATCATGATCGCAGTGCCGCTTCTTGCCGGGTTGCTCTGCCTCTACGTTTCCCCCGCCACCGCGCGCTGGGTGGCGCTCGTGGCGACGCTGGCCGATCTGGCGCTCGGCATCGGGCTATGGGCTCAATTCGACGTCGGCACATCGGCACCGCAATGGCAGTATGTCGAACGCATCGATCTGTTCGGGCGCTTTGCGTGGGCGCTGGGGATCGACGGCATCGCGCTGATGCTGATCATGCTCAGCGTCTTCCTGATGCCGATCTGCATCGCGGCGTCGTGGGACGCCATCAAGACGCGCGTCCCTGAATATATGGCAGCCTTCCTCCTTATGGAGGCGCTGATGATCGGCGTGTTCGCGGCGCAGGACCTATTCCTGTTCTACATATTTTTCGAAGCCGGGCTGATCCCGATGTACCTGATCATCGGCATCTGGGGCGGCACGAACCGGATTTACGCAAGCTACAAATTCTTTCTCTATACGTTGCTCGGTTCGGTGCTGATGCTGATCGCGATGTTGTGGATGGCGCAGCAAGCAGGGACGACCGACATCCCGACACTGATGCAATATGATTTTAGTCCCGAAGCTCAAGTCTGGCTGTGGATCGCGTTCTTCGCCTCGTTCGCAGTCAAGATGCCAATGTGGCCCGTCCACACATGGCTCCCCGACGCGCATGTTCAGGCACCGACCGCGGGTTCGGTGATCCTTGCCGGCGTGCTGCTGAAGATGGGCGGCTATGGCTTCATCCGCTTCCTGCTGCCGATGTTTCCCGAAGGCACGGCGCACTGGTTCTGGCTCGTCATGGGATTGTCGATGGTCGCGGTGGTGTATGCGAGCCTGGTCGCCCTCGTGCAGTCGGACATGAAAAAGCTGATTGCCTATTCAAGCGTCGCGCACATGGCATTCGTGACCATCGGTCTGCTTGCCTTCAACCGCCAGGGGATCGAAGGCGCAATGCTGGTGATGCTCAGCCATGGGCTGGTGTCGGGCGCGCTGTTCCTCTGTGTCGGCGTTGTCTACGACCGGCTGCACACGCGCGAAATCGGCCGCTACGGCGGGCTGGCGGATACGATGCCGCGCTATGCATTGTTTTTCATGGTTTTCACGATGGCGAGCATCGGCTTGCCGCTGACGAGCGGGTTCGTCGGCGAATTCCTGGCTCTGGTCGGCGCGTATCGCGCGTCAACCTGGGTCGCGTTCGTGGCGACCACGGGGATCATACTTGGTGCGGCCTATATGCTCTATCTTTATGCCCGGATGATTTACGGCAAGGCCGCCGGCGACGACACGGTGGCGATGCCCGATCTGAACCGGCGCGAGATTGCGATCTTCGTGCCGATCGTCGTGGTCATTTTCTGGATGGGAATTTACCCCGAAAGCTTCCTGAAACCGATGCGCCGCGATGTCGGCACGCTGGTCGCGCGGATCGAACGCGCCAATCCCGGCGGCGATGCGCAGCTCGCGTCGGGCAAGCCCGCGCTCAAGATCATCGACGCCAGGGCGCACCCGTGAACCTGTCGCTGATTCTTGCGGCACCCGAGCTGGTGCTTTCGCTGGGGGCGATCGTCCTCATGCTCGTTGCCGCGTGGCGCGGTGACGATGCCACGCGGGCGATCAGCTGGGCTTCGGTCGCGCTGATCGGCACTTCGGCGGTGCTGATCGCTGTGGACGGCAAGGGCGTCGCGTTCGATGGACTCTACCGTGCCGATGCGTTCGCCGCGTTCGCCAAGATACTCATTTACGCCGCAACCGCGGTGTCGATCGTCATCGCGCCGCGCTTCTTTGCGAGCGGCGATCGCCTCCGCGCCGAATATCCGATCCTGATCCTGTTCGCGACCGCAGGCGCGGGCATGATGGTCTCGGCGGCGGACCTGATCACGCTCTACATCGGGCTCGAGCTGCAATCGCTTGCTTCGTACGTGCTTGCAAGCTTCATGCGCCGCGACGCCCGATCTGCCGAAGCGGGGCTGAAATATTTCGTCCTGGGTGCGCTCGCGAGCGGGATATTGCTCTACGGCGTGAGCCTCGTCTACGGCTTCACCGGCACGACCGCCTACGACGGGATCGCGCGTGCGTTCGAAGCTGGACTGACAACAGGCCAGCTCTTCGGGCTGGTCTTCGTATTCGCAGGTCTGGCGTTCAAGATCGCGGCCGTGCCGTTCCACATGTGGACGCCCGACGTCTACGAAGGCGCGCCGACCCCTGTCACGACGTTGTTCGCCACGGCGCAGAAGGTTGCGGCGATGGCGATGCTCGTGCGGATCGCGGTCGAAGCGATGGGATCGGCGACGCCCGAATGGCGACAGATCGTGATCTTTGCGTCGCTCGCCTCGATCGTTCTCGGCGCGGCCGGCGCGATCGGACAGACCAACATCAAGCGACTGCTCGCCTATTCGTCGATTAACAATGTCGGCTTTGCGCTTGTCGGGCTTGCCGCGGGGACCAGGGAAGGGGTGGCCGCGGTGCTGACCTACCTCGCCATCTACGTCGTGATGACGCTCGGCAGCTTCCTGTGCGTCCTCCAGATGCGCGATGCCGACGGTCAGCCGGTCGAAACGATCGCGAGCCTCGGCGGACTGTCGCAAAGCCGCAAGGGCCTGGCCGCGGCGCTCATGATCTTCATGTTCAGCCTTGCGGGCATTCCGCCGCTGTTCGGCTTCTGGGCAAAGTTCGTTGTCTTTGATGCAGCGGTCGCAGCCGGCCTGTTGCCGCTTGCAGCGATCGGTATCGCTGCCTCGGTGATCGGCGCTTATTATTATCTCAAGATCATCAAGACGATGTACTTCGACGCACCGGCGATGACGTACGCGCCGGCGGGGAGCAGGCTTGAAAACGGCCTGATCGCCGTCTGCGCGACATTTATTGTCTTCGGATATCTGCTCATTCCGGTGCTGGGCAGCGAGGCCGCCGTCGCTGCGCGTTCGCTGTTCTGAAGATCACGCATGTCGCTTCGACCGGATCGACCAACGCCGACATGCTTGCAGCGGCTGCCGCCGGGGCTGATGAGGGCGAATGGCTCATCGCGGACCGCCAGACCGCCGGGCGCGGCCGCCGCGGGCGACAGTGGCGATCGGAGCCGGGGAACCTCGAGGCGAGCACGATCGTTCGCTTGCGAGTCAGCGATCCGGCGGCGGCGACGCTCGCTTTCGTCGCCGCGCTTTCGCTCTACGACGCATTGAGTGAATGGACGCGCGACATCGTTCTCAAATGGCCGAACGATCTTTTGGACGTTAGTGGGGCGAAGCTCTCCGGGATACTGCTCGAACGCGCAGGAGATTGCGTCGTGATCGGGTTTGGCGTCAATCTGGCGAGCCATCCCGAGAACGTCGGTCGAACAGTGACCAGCCTTTGCGCTATGGGCATCGCACCGCCACAACCGTTGGTGTTCCTTGACGCGCTTGCGGGCACGCTCGAGCGCTGGACCGAAATCTGGCGACGCGACCGGCTCGATCCGATCCGTCACGCCTGGTCATCGCGCGCGCATGCGATCGGGACCGCGCTGACCGTGCTGTTGCCCGACGGGCATCAAGTCGAAGGCAAATTCGAAGGTCTGACCGATGATTGCGCCATGCGGTTGCGCTTGGCGGATGGCACGCTGCGTGCCATGCACGCCGGCGATGTCTTCCTGACCTGAAGGGCCGTTCGTGCTGCTCGCCATCGACGCCGGAAATACCAATATCAAGTTCGCGCTGGTGAATGACGACGGCAGTCCGCGAACGCGCTGGCGGATCGCGACCGATCCACGGCGGACGGCGGACGAATATGCGATGTGGCTGATCCGCCTGATCGAACTCGAAGGACTGAAACGCGACGACGTGACGCACGTGGCTATCTCGACCGTGGTCCCTCGCGCGCTTTATAATCTTCAGTCGCTCGCGACCAAATATTTCAATGTCGAAGCGCTGGTCGCCGGGCGCAGTCCGCTCGAATATGGCATCGCACTGGACGTCGACGAGCCGCACGCCGTCGGGTCCGACCGCGCCTGCAACGCGATCGCTGCGCACGCCTTGCACCCCGGCGATCTGATTATCATCAGTTTCGGGACCGCGACCACGGTCGACCACGTGGATTACAATGGCGCATACAAAGGCGGCATCATCGCGCCGGGAATGAACCTGTCGCTCGATGCGCTCGTCGCTGCGGCGGCAAAGCTGCCGCGGATCGCGATCGAAGCCCCGGTCACCGACAGCGTGATCGGCCGCACGACCGAAAGCCAGATGCTGATCGGCATCTATTGGGGCTACGTCACGATGATCGAAGGGCTGCTCAGTCGCATGAGAGCCGAAATCGGGCGGCCGGTGACGGTGATCGCCACCGGCGGACTCGCCACTCTGTTTCAGCAGCACAGCCATCTTTTCGATGCGGTCGATGCGGACCTGACGCTGCGCGGGCTGAGTATGCTCTGGGCGCGTTCGGCGCCCGCCCATTTATAATATTTCAGAAAGTCGACATGACAACTCCCGGTAAAGAATTGCTGTTCCTCGCGCTCGGCGGATCGGACGAAATCGGTATGAACGTCAACCTATATGGTTGCGATGGCAAATGGCTGATGGTCGATTTGGGGCTGACCTTCGCGGGTGCCGATTACCCCGGTGTCGAGCTGATCCTTCCCGATCTGGAATTTATCGAGGCGCGGCGAAAAGATCTGGTCGGGATCGTCCTGACGCACGGTCACGAAGACCATATCGGTGCGGTGCCCTATCTCGCCGCCGACCTCGGCGTGCCGCTTTACGCCAATCCGTTCACCGCGACGCTGATCCGTAGCAAACTCGAAGAGGAAGGGATTGCCGACCGGGTGAAGCTCCATGTGGTCAAGCCGGGGCAGACAATCGATCTCGAGCCCTTTGCAGTTCACCTCGTCCGGCTTGCGCACTCGATCCCCGACATGGATGCCTGCATTATCGATACACCTTACGGCCGCGTGTTCCACACCGGCGACTGGAAGCTCGACGATGATCCGGTCCTCGGCGTGCCGGCAACGGCCGAGGAGATGACCGCGATCGGCGACAGCGGCATTCTGGCGCTCGTCTGCGATTCAACGAACGCGTTCAATGCCGAGGCATCGGGAACCGAAGGCAGCGTCCGCGACGGGCTGATGGCGGCAGTCAAGGCGGCGCAGGGTCGCGTAGTGGTGACAAGCTTTGCTTCGAATGCCGCGCGCCTGGCGACTCTCGGCGCTGTCGCCAAGGCGTCGGGCCGGCGGCTGACGGTGGCCGGACGTTCACTCGACCGGATCATCGGTGCCGCGCGTGCGAACAATTATCTGAAGGACTTCCCCGACCTGGTCGAGATGGACGCGGCGATGGATTTGCCGGGGCATCAGAGCCTGGTGATCGCGACCGGCGGTCAGGGCGAAGCGCGCGCGGCGTTGGGCCGGATCGCTTTCGACCAGCATCCGATCAAGATGGGCGAGGGCGACACGGTAATATTCTCGTCCAAACAGATTCCCGGCAACGAAGTCGCGATCGGCCGGATTCAGAACGCACTCGCGCGCAAGAACGTGATCATGGTGACCGAGAAACAGGCACATGTTCACGTCTCGGGCCATCCCGGGCGGCCCGAGCTGGCGTCTATGTACAAATGGATCCGTCCGCAGATGCTCATCCCCGTACATGGTGAACGGCGGCACATGGCCGAACAGGCGCGGTTCGGCCTTGGCGAGGGCATTCCACGCGCGCTTGTGCAATCGAACGGCGACGTCGTGCGACTGGCACCGGACGGTCCGAAGATCACGGCCAAGGAACGGACCGGGCGGTTGGTGCTCGACGGCGATGTCATTTTGCCTGCCGATGGTGCGACGATCAGTGAGCGGCGGCGGATCATGGCGCACGGCGTCATTTCTGTGGCGATTGCGGTGGATTCCTCCGGCCGCGTATTCGGGAAGCCTGATGTGCGGGTCCAGGGGGTGCCCGTGGAAGATGATCGCGACGAATTTCTGGCCGATGCCCGCGCCGCCGCCGCCGACGCAGCCGCGCTCGAAAAAAATCCCGATCGCCGACGCGAAGCGGTTCGGCTCGCGGTACGGCGCTGCGCGACCGAATGGACGGGAAAGAAGCCGATCGTCGACGTGCTGGTGGTCGGCGGATGAGCTGGAAAACCGCGGTTGCGATTTATCTCTTGTTTTGGGTCATGTCCGCGTTTCTGGTTCTGCCTTTCGAGGCGCGGGGGCGCGGCGAAGAGGAAATGATCGCAGTCGCAGGGGAAGACCGTGGTGCGCCAAAGGACTTTCGTCCCCGGCGCGCGTTGATACGGACGACGGCGGTTTCGGCGGCGTTGTTCGCATTGTTTTGGGCAAATTATATTTACGGTTGGGTCACCGTCGAAATGCTTGGCGTAACGCGTACCTAACTGCGGAGGCGCTCGATCGCCTGCGCCAGCGCAACATAGAGCTTGCCCATGTCCGATGACAGCAAAGTAACGCCGAGCGCCGAGCCGTCACGTGTAGCGAGAACGTTGCGGAGCATGGCCTCGAAATCGTGGATGTAGCGATTGACCTGTTCGCGAAACTCGCTCTCCTCGTCGTATTTACGGACGATTTCCTTGACTTCGCCTGAATCGAGGAGGCGCACCGCACGCCGCGTGAAGACGCCGCGGTCGCCGCGCAGATAGCTCGCCCAGGCACCGTCGGTGACGTCATTCGAAAGAATCTTCGTGACGTCGATCGCCGTCGAGTTCAGTGACTCGATGAGCAGCGCGACGCGGCGAGCGAAATTGTCGCGATCACCGCGCTCGACGTCAACCCGCGCATCGGCGATACGCGCTTCGACCTGAGCGCTCGTCTCGGCGATCGTCAGCATCTGGCGCATCAACATGTCCGACGCCTTGGTCGCGCTCTCGACAGCGCGCTCCGCGGTGTGCGCGAGCTCGGCGATATGCACTTCGACTTCGCGCGTGATCGCCGCTGCCAGCGCGGTGCGCGCACTCTCGGAAAATTGCGCCGTCGCCTCTGGAATCACCGCGCCGATCGCGTCGCGCGCGCGTTCTGCGGCGGCATTCGCGGTTTCGCGGACGCGGACCATTGCTTCGACAAGTTGCGCGCCCGCGCCGTCCGCGAGCGTCCTCGTCGTCGCCTCGGCGTGCTCGACCGCGGTGACAAGTTGCGCGGCAGCGTCCCGCGTGGCATCCAGGCGGCGGTCGGCATCGCCGGCCAGCGCATCGAGCGAAGCGCGCTGCTTGGCGAGCAACGCTTCGGCTTCGATCAGGCGATCAAGCGTCGACGAGGCGTCGCGCTCGAGCTGAGACACCGCAGGCGCAGTCTCGTCGATCTTTGCGCGGCTGGCGTCGGTCCGTAGGTCGAGCCGACCGAGCGCCGCCGGCAATGTTTCATCGATCTCGCGTGCGGACGCATCGAGCGCGGTCATCAGGGTCTCGGCGCGTGCAATGAGCGTGTCGGCGGTCGTCGTACCAACCTCAAGCGAACTCGTCAGTGTCGCGGCATGGCGATCGAGCGATGCGAGCGCGTTCGTCAGCCGCTCCGCGCGCTCAACCCCCTTGTCGTCGAGGACGTCGAACCGCGCATCGACACCTTCCAATCCCGATCGCACGTCGTCGAGCAATGTCGAGGTCGTCTGGCTTTGCGACGCCAGCAGCGCGCCCAGCGCTTCGAGCCGCTCAGTCACGTCATCGACGCGCGCCGCGATCGCGTCGGCCGCATCGGCACCGGTACGTGAAAGTGCTGCTTCGGTCTGATCGACAAGCGCGACCATCGCTGCGCCTTGCGCGTCGATATTCTGGCGCGCCGTATCGCCGGCGACCGCGGCGCGCTCGAGCGCTGAATCGATCGCCCCCGTCATGGTCGCCGCCGCATCCTCGAGCCGGGCGCCAGCCGTCGCACTTATACTTTCGACGCGCGCGAGGTGCGCTGCCAGCTTCTGGGCTGCGCCGCCGGCGATCTCGTCGGCTTCGCGACCGCGTTGCGTGAGCGATGCCAGCTGCGCGTCGAGCGCGCCCGCGCGCTCGTGTGCAGTGATGCCGGCCTCCTGCAGCGCCGACACCATCTGGCGCGTCTCGAGCTGCGCCTTGGGCAGGTCGGCAAGCAGGACGGCAAGATCCGCCCGTGCCGAGGTGGCGGAAAATTTCAGCGACTGCCCGTAGCGCGTCAAAGTCTCGACCTCGTCGCGCATCGCGACGGTCGCGGCCTTCATGCGATGAACCGCCTCCTCCCCCAATGACATCAGCCTGTCGTTGGCTTCGGAAAGCTCGCCCTGCTCAAGCGCGAGCTGACGGGTCACATGCGCGACCGCCGCTTCGAGCCGCGCCTGCTCGCCGCGCATCTGCGTCGAGGCGTCGGTGATCCGGCGGGTCATGCTGCGCCCGCCCTGCGTGGCCAGCGCAAAAATGATACCGATCAGCGCAAGTGGCGCGCACCCCACGGCGATTATCGTTGCGAATGTCTCGATCGTCGGCGGCGTTTCCGCCCAACGTCGACCGTAAACACTGCCAAGTAACGATAACCAGCCGATCACAGCGCTCGCACACAGCGCAGTGACGACGCGCAAACGCCAACTGACTTTGACGGCCTCGCCTTCCTCCGCTTCGGATACATATTCGCTCAGCTCGAGCGGCGCATCGTCGGCGCGCTCGGCTTCGTTCTGGTTCGGCCTAAGGCCGACCAATTGCGTGACCCCGTTCATGAACGGCCGTTTACCATATAGTTTCGGAATTGCGAAACCTGTTGCGGCTCACCGCATAAACCAGTTTTTAAGCGAGCCTTCGTAAAGCGCTTCGATGGCCTATGACCCTGGAGCACTGGAAGCGGCGCTGTCGGCGGCGGTCGGCGACGAACCCGGCTTGATCGCCGAACTGCGCAACGCGTTCTTCGAAAGCGCCCGCGCCCACGTCGACGCTTTGAGGCAATCCGCCACGCTTGCCGACTGGCAGGTGTCTGCCGCGCGACTTCACAATCTGGCCGCAAGCTTCGGCGCACGCCGGCTCATGGCCGCGGCCACGGACGCGGGTTCGTCGTCGAAAATCGACGCGGCACAATTGCGCCGCATCGAGCGGGCGATCGACGCGCTCGACCTTTAGGGTGCCAACGGCAGCGGACTTGCGTTAAGAGCCGCCGATCGCGGTTCGGCCGCGCGGGGAGGTTGTTTGCCGTTAGCTGCGTTGTTGTTCGCCGGAGAGCCGCCGGAGTGGCGTGTCGTCGGCACCGATCCGGTCGAATTGCAGCTTCGCCGGGTGCGGGAGGCCGGGGTCGGTCATGCCGTGATCTTTGCTGAACGCGTGACATCAGCGTTGATCACGGTCGTCGATCGATTGCGGCGCGAGGGCCTGAGCGTCGATGTCGCTCGCAGCGCAGCCGATGTCGCCGAATATATCCACCCGGATCAGCAGGTGTTGATGATCACGCCCGACATTTTCGTAACGTCAAAGCGGTTGAAGGCGGTGGCGACCGGCCCCCAACCGACTCTGCTGTGCGTTCGCGATGAACCCTCGAACGAAGACTTCGAGCGGATCGACGCCACGGCGCGGTGGACCGGTTTTGCCCTGATCGACGGCGGCGGGCTGCGCCGGACCGCAACGATGGTCGGCGACTGGGACCTCGCGGCGACACTCATGCGACGCGCGGTTCAGGACGGCGCAGCCCGCATCACCTTATCGCCCGGCGAAGCCGCAACGGATCTGATCGTCGCAAGGGACCCGGCCGGCGCAAGACTTGCGGGACGACGCCTGACCAGCACCGACACAAATTCATCCGATGGTCTGGTAACACGATGGCTGATCACCCCGCTTGCGAGGCATCTCGTTCGAGCCACAGGCGATCTCGGGGTGCCTGTCCGATCATTGACGATGGCGGCGGTGGTTGTTTTCGGCGTCGCTGCCATCTGCGGCCTGATGGGCTGGGTCGTGGCTTCACTCGCGCTGATGCTCGTAGGTCTCGTGGTCGATTCAGGAGCAGCAGTCGGCGCGGCGGCCGGGGCGACGGCGCGACAGTCGGAACGCCTCTGGGCGACGGTTCGGTTCGCGAGCGCCTTGCTCATCTACGTCGCGATGGGAATGACGCTGACGCTGCGTACGGCCCAGTGGGGGTGCGTTGTCCTTTCGCTGGTCGTCGTCGGCGCGACGTGGCTGGCCACGCCGGTCATGCGTGACGGTACGGCGCCCTCACGTTGGCAAAGCGAGCCCGGCAGCTATGCGATCGTGGGTCTGATCGGCTTTGCGGTGGGAGCACCTCTCGTCGCAGTGGCGCTGAGCGCTGCGCATGCCGTCATCGGTCTTTTCTGGGCGGTGCGCAAAGCTTCGGTAGGGTTAGCTCGCCCTTAACCGCGCTTGCGTAAACAACGGCCGCATGGGGCGCTCCTCCGCGATCAGAAGGCCGGCTCGTGGCTGAATCGAGCATAGCGCGCGTCGACGGCGGCGGTCGGCTGGTCAGTGCCGACGCGCGCCTCCTCGCGCTACAGGAAGCCGCGGGCGCGGTGATGGGTGATCCGCTCGCCGTCCCGGCCCTCGCATCCATGGCGCGGCTGGCGAGGACGCTCGGCATTCTGGTCTCACGAAGCGTCGTCGTCGCAGAAGGCGATCATGATCTCGACGTTTGGGTGCGCGCGCGGCCCGATGGCGACCACGTCGTCCTGACGGTCGGTGGGTGGGCCATACGGCCACAACGCGTGCCATGGCTCTTGCCGCAGGCCGAGGATCCCGTGCCGTCGACAGCGGTGATCGAGACGTGGACATGGGCAACCGATGCAGCGCTGCGGCTGACCGCACTCTCGACCGGGGGCACCGAATGGATCGGCCAGCCATTGACGCGGATCGTGCGCCTTCTCGAGAACGCGGACGGCGACCTCCCGATTATCGACGCGATCGCGACAGCGACGGGCTTTACCGACCAGCGCGCAATCCGACGCGATCGTCCCGAAAGCGAACTTGTTCTTTCGGCGCAGGCCCGCGTCGACGCCGACGGTCGGTTCGCCGGCTATGCCGGGCGGGCGACGGGCATCGCGGCGGAACCGGCCGAGGAGCCGAGCTACGATTCACCAGTCGACCGCGGGTTCGGCGAGCGCCTGGGAAAGGCGCTTCGGCTTCCGCTCGGGCGGATCGTCGCGAATGCCGATACGATCCGCGCGCAGACGCAAGGGCCACTGCGCCGCGACTACGCCGACTATGCCGGCGACATCGCCAGCGCCGCCCGCCATCTGCTCGCGCTCGTCGACGATCTTGGCGATCTCGAAGCGGTCGAACGCGCCGACTTCGCGATCGAACCCGAAACCATCGACCTTGCCGACATCGCCCGGCGAGGGGCGGGGCTGCTTCGGGTACGTGCTGCCGACCGCGACATCCGCATCGATCGCCCTGCGTCCGCCGAAATCTTGTCCGCGCGCGGTGATTTTCACCGCGTCCTGCAAATCGTCGTCAATCTGATCGGCAACGCCGTGCGCTATGCCCCCACAGGATCGATGATCTGGTTGCGAACCGAACGCGACGCCGACAGCGCGGTGCTCGTCGTTGCCGACCAGGGCAGAGGCATCGCTATCGACGATCAAACGCGCATTTTCGAGAAGTTCGAGCGGGTCGATCCAACTGAGGCCGGCGGAAGCGGGCTGGGCCTCTACATATCGCGACGACTGGCGCGCGCGATGGGCGGCGACATCGTCGTCGACAGCGCGCCGGGGCAGGGTGCGCGCTTCGTGCTGACGCTTCCCGCCGCCTAGCGCTCGGACACCGCAACATAATCGCGCTGCACCGGTCCGGTGTAGAGCTGACGCGGGCGACCGATCTTCTGTTCGGGATCGCTGATCATCTCGTTCCATTGCGCGACCCAGCCCACCGTCCGGGCGAGCGCGAACAACACGGTGAACATCGTCGTCGGAAATCCGATCGCCGAAAGAATCACGCCCGAATAGAAATCGACATTCGGGTAGAGCTTCTTGTCGATGAAGTAAGGGTCGTTCAGCGCGATCTGTTCAAGCTCGCGCGCGACGTCGAAGATCGGGTCGGTAACCCCCAGCTCCTTCAAAACAGCATCGGCCGTTGCCTTCATGACCTTCGCACGTGGGTCGAAATTCTTATAGACGCGGTGGCCAAAGCCCATCAGTCGGAAAGGGTCGTCCTTGTTCTTGGCACGCGCGATATATTCGGGGATGCGGTCGACCGTGCCGATCTCTCGCAGCATGTTGAGCGCGGCTTCATTGGCGCCGCCATGTGCCGGGCCCCACAGGCAAGCAATGCCTGCGGCAATACAGGCGAACGGGTTGGCACCCGAGGATCCGGCAAGCCGCACCGTAGACGTCGAAGCGTTCTGCTCGTGATCGGCGTGCAGGATGAAAATCTTGTCCATCGCCCGTTCGACGATCGGGTTGACCTCATAAGGTTCGGCCGGGTTGCCGAACGTCATGCGCAGGAAGTTGCCGGTGTAGGAGAGGCTGTTTTGCGGATAAAGAAACGGTCGGCCGACGCTGTACTGATAGGACATGGCCGCGATCGTCGGCATCTTGGCGATCAGCCGGTGCGACGCGATCATGCGTTGATGCGGATCGGTGATGTCGGTCGAGTCATGGTAGAACGCGCTGAGCGCCCCCACCACGCCGCACATGATCGCCATCGGGTGCGCATCGCGGCGGAACCCGCGATAGAAGGTCGCCATCTGTTCGTGAAGCATCGTGTGACGCGTGATGGTGTTCGTGAATTTGTCGAGCGCGGCCTTGTCGGGCAGTTCGCCGTTCAAAAGCAGATAGCTGACCTCCATGAAACTCGACTGTTCTGCAAGCTGATCGATCGGATAGCCGCGGTGCAACAGCACCCCTGCATCGCCGTCAATGTACGTAATCGCCGATTCGCAGGCCGCAGTCGACGTGAAGCCCGGGTCGTATGTGAACGCGCCCGTTTGCGCGTAGAGCTTGCGGATATCGATGACGTCGGGACCCACGCTGCCCGAGAGCACCGCATATTCGTTTTCCTGGTCGTCCAGCATCAGCTTTGCGGTGGACATTCGTTCACTCCCTGCAGGCGTTAGCTCGTGCCGTTGCGCCCCGCGAGGCAATCGTCAAGCCGGGCGAGCGATTCGTCCTGCCCGAGCAGCACCAGCACGTCGAAAATCCCTGGCGAGGTGGTTCGCCCAGTCAGCGCCGCGCGCAGCGGCTGGGCCACTTTGCCAAGACCGAGTCCGGCATCCTCCGCCACGCGCCGCACTGCCTGATCGAGCGCAGTCGCATTCCAGTCGGTCAGCGTTGTCAGCGCGAAGAGCGCTTGCTCCAGGACCGCCCGGCTTTCGTCGTTTAGCAATGCAGAGGCCCCGGCGTCGAGTGTCAACGGTCGCGTATCGAACAGGAACGCAGCGCCCGTCGCCAAGTCGTTGATCGACTTGGCACGAATTTTCAGCACGGGCATCGCGCGCGTGAGCAGATCGACATCGGGCACCGAAAATTTTGGCGCGATCAGCGCGGCCAGTCGCGAGTCGTCGGCCTCGCGAAGATAGTGGCCGTTGATGTTCTCGAGCTTTCTGACGTCGAAGCGCGACGGCGAGCGACCTACGGCATCGATATCGAACCATGCAACGGCCTGCTCGCGATCGATGATCTCGTCATCGCCGTGACCCCAGCCAAGTCTCAGCAGATAGTTGGAAAGCGCTTCGGGCAGAATTCCCATCTCGTCACGATACGCTTCCACGCCGAGCGCGCCGTGGCGTTTCGACAGCTTCGCACCATCCGATCCGTGGATCAGCGGTACATGGGCGTAAACGGGCCGTTTCCACCCCATTGCATCAATCATCGCTAACTGTCTGAACGCATTATTCAGATGGTCATCGCCCCGAATCACATGCGTAACGTCCATGTCGTGATCATCGACGACGACCGAGAGCATATAGGTCGGCGTTCCGTCGGAGCGCAGCAAGACCATGTCGTCGAGTTCGTCGTTCGCCACGGTGACTTCACCCTGAACCCGGTCGGCGATTGTGGTCGTGCCGCCGCGCGGTGCCCGAAAACGGACCGCGAATGGCAGGTCGGGCGTCTCGGTACGATCGCGCCAGCGACCATCATATCGCAACGGCAGCTTTCGGGCGCGTTGCTCTGCGCGCATCGCTTCGAGGTCCTCGGGCGTCGCGTAGCAGCGATAGGCATGTCCCGCCGCGAGCAACTGGTCGGCGACCTCGGCGTGCCGCTCCATGCGCGCAAATTGATAGACTTCGGGACCATCCCAACCGAGCCCGAGCCAGCGCATGCCGTCTATGATCGCGTCGATCGCGCCCTGCGTTGATCGCGCACGGTCGGTATCCTCGATGCGCAGCAGAAAACGTCCGCCACAGTGGCGCGCATAAAGCCAGTTGAACAACGCGGTGCGCGCGCCGCCGATATGAAGATAGCCGGTCGGCGAGGGCGCAAAGCGGGTAACGACGGTCGAGGCGCTTGCGTTCACGAAATCTTTCTCCAACCATATGGGTCGAAATGGCCACGACGGTTGCGAGTGCCCCTAGCATGGGCCTGATCCCGCTTCAAAGAGGCGGGTGGCTGCACGTCAGCCGCCGGGTCGAAGCGATACTCGATGCCGAGCGCGATCAACTCGCGCTGTGGCTGCCCGTCGCGATCGGCAGCGGGATCGCCGCTTGGTTCGTGCTCGACGACGCGGATGCATGGCGCGCCTGGCTTATCGTCATGATCGCGATCATCATGGTGTCGCGCCTGCTTCCGGTCGGCGGGCGCGCACGGCGTGTCATGCTGATCGGCGCGCTCGCCTCGGCTTTCGGCATGGTCGCCATTTGGGCGCGGGCGACCTGGGTTGCAGCACCGGTCCTCGTCCGACCAGCGGTCGTCGAATTCGTTGGAACGGTGGAACGGATCGAAGCACAAACGGCCAAAGATCGCACCCGACTGACGATCGACCCCGCGCATGCATCGACGCTGCCACCGCGAGTGCGGGTCAACGTCGATGACGTCATGATGCCACAAGATTTGAGGGTCGGAGAAATATTGAAACTGCGCGCGCGCCTCGTCGGACCGCAAAACGCGAGCATACCCGGGGGGTTCGATTTCGCACGGGCGGCTTGGTTCCAGCGGCTCGGCGCAACCGGCAAGGCGATCGGGCCGGTCGTCCGCATCGGCCCTGCGCAGGCGACGGGCGCGGACTTGCGTGGACGATTGTCGACACACATCCGGTCGCGGTTGGACGGGAGCGCCGGCGGCATCGCAGCGGCATTTGCAACCGGCGATCGCGGTGGGATCACCCAAGAAGACGAAGACGCGATGCGCGCAAGCGGTCTGACCCATCTGCTGTCCGTCAGCGGTCTGCACGTCACTGCCGTCGTCGGCGCGGCGATATTCCTGTCACTGCGGCTACTGGCGCTGAGTTCGACTTTGGCGCTCCGCATGCCGCTGCTGCTCATCTCGGCGCTGATCGGGGCGCTCGCCGGCATCGGCTACACACTTCTGACCGGTGCGGAAGTTCCCACAGTAAGATCCTGCGTTGCCGCTGTTCTTGTGCTTGGCGGAATCGCAGTGGGACGCGAAGCCTTTACGCTGCGACTGGTGGCCACGGGCGCGATCGTCGTTTTGCTGCTCTGGCCCGAGTCACTCATCGGCCCCAGTTTCCAGCTGAGCTTTGCGGCGATCACGTCGATTGTCGCGCTGCACGAAACGCCCGTCATGCGGCGCTTCAGCGCACGCGGCGACGATCGTTGGCCGCGCCGTTTCGGCCGCGCGATCATCGGACTTCTCGTTACCGGAATTGTCGTGGAGGCGGCGCTTGCGCCGATCGCACTTTTCCATTTCCACAAATCGGGACTTTACGGCGCCTTTGCAAACATGATTGCGATCCCGTTGACAACGTTCGTGATCATGCCGCTCGAGGCGCTCGCACTGGTGTTTGACGTCGTCGGTCTTGGCGCGCCGTTCTGGTGGGCCACCGGATCGAGCTTGCAGGCACTGCTCGGTCTTGCGCGAGTCGTCGCGAACGTGCCGGGCGCACAGGCGGCACTCGCGTCGGTGCCGATCGGTGCGTTCGGCCTGATGATCGGCGGCGGCCTCTGGCTAATGCTCTGGCGTGGCCGGATGCGCCTGCTTGGATGCCCGTTGATTGCGGTCGGCGTGCTATGGAGCGTGACCGCCCCGGCTCCCGATCTTCTCGTCACGGGGGACGGCATGCATATGGCCGTCCGCGGTAGCGACGACCGCCTGGCGACGCTACGGCCGCGCGCCGGGGAGTATGTCCGCTCCGTCCTCAGCGAACGCGCCGGCCTGATCGGCGATCTCGATGACCTCGACGTCATGCCGGGTGCAGACTGCAGCGCCGACATCTGCCGCGTCGACCTGACGCGTAACGGACGCGCATGGCGCATCGTTGCGACGCGCAGCCATTACCTGATCGCGCCGAACCTGCTGCGCGGGGAATGTGCTGCTGCAGACATCGTCGTCAGCGGCCGGCGCCTGCCCGACTGGTGTCACCCGCGCTGGTTCAAAGCTGACCGCACGCTTCTGGCAAAGACCGGAGGCCTCGCGATCACACTGGCTTCTGGTCGTGTCGAGACGGTCGCTGAAGGCGAGGGCGCGCATCCATGGGTCGTTGCGCGCGCCGTCCCGCGCGCCGTCAATAGCGCCGAAGGAGCCCCGCGAGCCGTCCCTGAACACGCACCTGTTCGGCCTTGAACAGCTGCGGACGATGCGCGGCGTTGGCGGGATCGAGCCGAACGTCGCGGCCAAGCCTTCGGAAATATTTTAGCGTCGCCTCATTATCGTTGACCAGTGCCACCACGATCTCGCCGTCAAGCGCGGTCTCAGTCTTGCGGATCAGCGCGTAATCCCCGTCGAGGATTCCCGCCTCGACCATCGAGTCACCCGACACCTCGAGCGCATAATGCTCGCCCGGGCCGAGCAATGCGGCGGGCACCGACAGCGAGGATTGCCCCTCTAGCGCCTCAATCGGCAAGCCTGCGGCGATGCGCCCGTGAAGCGGCAATTCCAAGATGTCGTTCATGTTCGCCGCCGCAGGCAAAGCAGGAGCGCGAACGGCGGCCCGGATCGATACGACCTTGCCACTTTCGCGTTCCGGTATGCGAAGCACCTCGAGCGCACGTGCCCGGTTGGGCAAGCGCCGGATGAACTCCCGCTCTTCGAGTGCCGAGATCAAACGGTGCACGCCCGACTTCGACTTCAGCTCGAGCGCATCCTTCATTTCCTCGAACGACGGGGAAATACCGGTCTCGCCGAGGCGGTCATTGATGAAGCAAAGCAGTTCATATTGCTTGCGGGTCAGCATCTAGAACTCCGGGTCAAAAGAACGAATGCGGAACTTCTAGGCAAACAAAAACGGAACGTCAAGCGATCGGAATGACTTGGACGATCGTGCCCGCGGCCGCGGCCGATGCGCCGACGTCGCGAATGATCAGAACTTCGGCGGCTGCAAGCGGCAGAAGCATCCCGCTGTTCCCGTCCAACGGCGCGACATCGCCGTCCTGCCAACGCCCGCGGACAAAATCAGCGCGCGCGCCGACTTGCGGCATCGGGGCTGCGAGTCGTGCCGAGATTGCTCGCGGACGGGGATCCGCGGCGCCGGCGAGGCGGGCGATGAGCGGCTTGAGAAACAGGATCGCTGTCACAAACGCGGACACCGGATTTCCCGGAAGCCCCAATGCGACGGTGTTTCCCAGCCGCCCGGCCATCAGCGGCTTGCCCGGCCGCATTCCGATGCGCCAAAAATCGATCGTCGCCCCCGCGTCGAGCAGCGCTGGCCGGACAAGGTCATGATCGCCGACCGACGCGCCGCCTGTGGTGACCAGGACATCGTGGTCTGCCGCCTTTACGAAGGTATCACGCAGCGCCTCACGCTGGTCTCCTACGATACCGAGGTCGGTAACATCGACAGGATAATCCGCGACAATTGCTTCGAGCATCACGGCGTTCGATGACGGAAGCCGGTGCGGATCAGGCGCAGTGTCCGGCGAAAGCAGTTCGTCCCCAGTCGAAACGATCGCGATACGGATGCGGCGGCGTACCGTGAGCGTGCGCCGCCCATCGATCGCTGCGAGCGCGATCCGCGCGGGCGTGAGCCGCTCTCCAGCTGCGATCAACGGCAAGCCGGCGCTGAAGTCGGACCCTCTGCGTCGAACATGTTCCCCCGCACCAACGGGGCCACTGCTCCCAAGTGTTAACACGTTACCAGACCATATGGTAGCCTCTTGAATTAAAACGGTGTCAGTACCTTCAGGCATATTTGCACCGGTCGAGATGCGAACGGCCTGGCCGGCATGGACGGTCCCCTTAAAGGGCGATCCTGCGGCCGACTCACCGACGATCTCCCACCGTGCACCGGACATTTCGACATGGGCGATCGCAAAGCCGTCCATCGCCGACTGATCACATGCGGGTTGCGTTCGGCGCGCGACCACCGCGTCGGCTGTCCAACGCCCGGCTGCCATGTTCAACGGCACAGTTTCGACGACGACGGGCTTGGCCAGCGCGAGAAGTCGGGCCAGCGCGACGTCCGGGGTGATCACGCTCGCCAGTCGCCGTGTCGGCCACCCGATTTCGCGCGGAGGCGAATGCCGTCGATCATCATCCGCATGTCCAGCGCTTTGGCCATGTCGTAAACTGTCAGCAATGCCACCGAAACAGCTGTCAACGCTTCCATTTCTACCCCGGTGCTTCCGACAGTGCGAGCGGTAGCCGTCGCGAACACGCCATCGTCTTGCATGTCGAAGTCGACCGCCACCGAAGAGAGCGCGACGGGATGGCATAGCGGTATCAGCGAACTCGTCTGCTTGGCCGCCATGATCCCCGCGATGCGGGCGACCGCAATGACATCGCCCTTTTTTGCCGAACCCCCGCGAATCGCGGCGACGGCGGCCGACGACATACGGATGCGCCCCTCGGCTGTCGCCTCACGCACTGTGGGCACCTTTGCACCGACGTCGACCATCTGTGCGGCCCCGGTGTCGTCGAGATGGGTCAACTGGCTCATCCGCCCGTGAGCAATCGTCGCGTCGCGGTCTCGAGGTCGGGCTGTCGCATCAGGCTTTCACCGACCAGAAAACTCCGGACGCCATACTTGGCCATCCGGGAGCAGTCGCTGTGGCTCGCAACACCGCTTTCGCAGACGACCAGCAGATCCGACGGCACGAGACGAGCAAGTTGAACCGTAATCTCAAGATCAGTCTCGAAAGTCTTTAAATTGCGATTGTTTATCCCGATCATCGTCGCCCCCAGCGTCATGGCGCGCGCAATCTCGTCAGCGTCATGGACCTCGACCAGAACGTCGAGCGCGGCGGCGCGGGCTGCGTCACGAATGTCCACCATCATTGCGTCGCTGAGCGCGCTCACGATGATCAGGATGGCGTCGGCTCCCATCGCGCGCGCTTCTGCAACCTGCCATGGATCGACCATGAAATCCTTGCGGAGGACGGGGAGCGTGCAGGCGCCACGCGCAGCGACGAGGTCGTCGTCATGGCCCTGGAAATAGGGTGCGTCGGTCAAAACCGATAAGCAGGTCGCGCCGCCCGCCTCATATGCGCGCGCATGATCGGCCGGTTCAAAGACTTCCCGTATCAAACCTTTCGACGGCGACGCCCGCTTGATCTCGGCGATCAGCGCGAATCCGCTTTCAGCCCGTGCGCGCAATGCTGCCTCGAAACCGCGAACCGGTAATGGCGGCGGCCATTTGGCGAGTCCTTCAGCCCGACGCCTTCCGACTTCGGCACGCGTGGTCGCGCAAATTTCCTGAAGCTTGTTCACCGATACGCGATCCAGCAGTCGAGCAACGCCTTGGCAAGCCCCTTGTCAATCGCTTCACCGGCCTCTTCGACGCCCGACCGCCAGTCCTGGACTTCGCCGGCGACGATCAGCGCGGCGGCAGCATTGAAAAGCACCGCGTCGCGGTAAGCCCCGGGCGCACCGTCAAGCAGGCGCGTCAGCGCGGCCGCATTATACGCCGCGTCACCGCCCCTCAGCGAGACGAGCGGGTGGCGCGACAAGCCCGCATCTTCGGGAGTGACGTCGTAAGCGGTGGCGTGGATCGGCCAGACCGTGCTCGGCCCGGCGATCGACAGTTCGTCGAGCGGTTCGTGACCCGCAACGATCATCACGTCTCGCATGCCCAGAATACGCAACGCTTCGGCGTAGACGGGCACGAAATCGGGCCGCGCGACGCCGATCAACTGCCGCGTGACGTGTGCCGGATTGCATGCCGGCCCGGTGAGGTTGAAAATCGTCCGGCGCGCGATCGACTTGCGGACCGGTGCCAGGCGCGCGAGTGCAGGGTGATAAGTCTGTGCAAACAGGAACGCGATGCCCAGATCGGCGAGCGTCGCCTCGGCGGTGGCGGCGGCGCGATCGAGGTCGAGACCGAGCGCCTCGAGCGTGTCGGCACCCCCCGCCTGGCTCGACGCGGCGCGATTGCCATGCTTGGCGACCGGGACGCCACAGGCAGCGACGACGATCGCGACAGCGGTCGAGATGTTGAGGCTGTTGCTCATGTCACCGCCGGTACCGCAGACGTCGATCGCTCCGGGAGGGGCGCTCACACCCACCATCCGCGCCCGGACCGCGCCGACGGCGGCCGCGATTTCGATTGCGGTCTCGTCTCGCAGCGACATGGCGAGAAGAAAATCGCGGATCGCCGCGTTATCGACCGTGGCGTCGAGCATCGCGTCGAATGCGGCCCGCGCCTGATCCTCTCCGAGCGGGGTCGAAGCGTCGGGCAGTTTCATGCGTGCGCCGTTACCATTATCCCTGCGATGCGCATGAAATTCGCAAGCATCGCATGGCCATGTTCCGTCGCGATGCTTTCGGGATGGAATTGAACCCCGTGGATCGGAAGCGTCACGTGCCGCACGCCCATCACGCTGCCATCGGGTGCGGTCGCGTTGACGATCAGAACGGGGGGAACGCCCTCGACGATCAGCGAATGATAACGGGTTGCGGTGAACGGCGATGGCAGCGCATCGAAAACCCCGGTGCCGTCGTGCGTGATCGGCGAGGTCTTGCCATGCATCAACCCCCCGCGCACGACTCGTCCGCCGAAATGCTCGCCGATGGCCTGATGTCCCAGGCACACACCGAGCAGCGGCTTGCGCGCTTTAACACAGGCCGCGACCAGGCCGAGCGATATGCCTGCCTCGGTCGGGGTTTTCGGCCCCGGCGAAATCAGATAGGCCCTCGCGCCGGACGCCATTGCGGTCTCGACTGTGACGGCGTCGTTGCGCACGACGTCGACTGCGGCACCCAGCTCCATCAAATAATGCACCAGATTCCAGGTGAAGCTGTCGTAATTGTCGACGACGAGAACATCGGGACAGAGTTTCATCCCGCCGCTCTTGGCGCAAAGGGCGACTGAATTAAACTGCTTTGGTTGCTGGTCGTTACCCCGACCATGACTTTTCAGCCACGTCATGACCATTTTTCGCGTTTGCGGCGCTGGCTGCACGGCGCAAGCGTTGATGCGACCGGACAAGAGCGTGGCTGGCGCGAACAACTGTTCGGCGAAGTTGGAGCGTTCTTGACGGCCAATGCACTTGACCCGACACCCGACAATTATGACCTGGCGTTTCAGTTTCGGGCTGCACAAAACGGTCCGCTGGTCAGCGCAATTCGCAACGCGATCGAGTCGACCGGCTCGCTCAGCATGGATGCAGCCGACAGTATCTTTGCCCAGCACGCTCGCCCGGTCAGCGCCGATGCGCTCGCGCAGCTGGCGTCCGACATCGACGTACAAATGGACGGCCTTTCGGGGATCGCACGCAAAACGGGCGACGATGCCGCCGCATTCCGTTTTGCGCTCGAAAACGGTCTGAACGACGCGGCGCAGATCGTCGACTTGACGCGGGCGATGATCGTGCGCACGCGCGCCGCAGAAGCCGAATTGCGCAACTCGACGCGCGAACTTCAAGGTTTACGTGCACATCTTGCCGAAGCACAGCGATTCGCCGACCTCGATCCGCTGACCGAACTTGCCAACCGCCGCGCTTTCAAACGCGACCTCGATCGCGCGATCGCGGCTGCGCATGCGGAGAACACACCGCTCTCGCTTGCCTTCTGCGATATCGATCATTTCAAGCGCCTGAACGACCTTCATGGTCACGAGACCGGGGACCGGGTGTTGCGGTTCGTCGCGCAACTCATGACGAAGCATTTGGCCCGTCACGGCACCGTCGGTCGTTTTGGCGGCGAGGAATTTATCATCATGTTTCCGGATACCGACGCACATCGAGCAGGCGAGCTTGTCGACCGCTGCCGCGCCGCGATGGCCGCATTGCCGCTGTACGCCGCCAGCACGGGCGACCGTATCGGCGCGGTGACGTTCACTGCCGGGGTCGCGTTGCTTGCAGAGGGCGAGGGAATGACCGAGCTACTGCGACGTGCCGACGAAACGCTCTATCGCGGCAAGGCGGCGGGCCGCGACCGCGTTCTGGTTGCCTGATTACTTGCCAAAACCGGGGTCGGCCGCACACCGCATCGCCTCCTGGGCCGCAGCGATGAGCGCACCGGCCTTGGCTTCGCATTCGCGCTGTTCGGACGCTGCATCGCTGTCGGCGACGATGCCGGCGCCGGCCTGAACATGCATCACGCCATCCTTGACGATCGCTGTGCGCAGCACGATGCAGCTGTCCATGCTTCCGTCCGGACTGAAATAGCCGACGCCGCCGGCATAGGCACCGCGCGTCTCGGGTTCGAGTTCGGCGATGATCTCGCATGCCCGTACTTTGGGCGCGCCGCTGACGGTCCCGGCAGGAAAGCCCGCGAAGAGAGCGTCGAGCGCGTCCTTGCCCGGCGCAATCTTGCCGACCACGTTCGACACGATGTGCATGACGTGACTGTAAAATTCGACGCCGTAACTGTCGGTCACCGTGACGCTGCCTGCCTCTGCCACGCGACCGATGTCGTTGCGGCCAAGGTCGAGCAGCATCAGATGTTCGGCACGCTCCTTGGGGTCGGCGA
Source organism: Sphingomonas sp. (assembly GCA_965249015.1). Taxonomy (GTDB): domain Bacteria; phylum Pseudomonadota; class Alphaproteobacteria; order Sphingomonadales; family Sphingomonadaceae; genus Sphingomonas_O. The sequence continues at coordinate 1,743,933 of CBDFLB010000003.1, forward strand.
GGAGCGCGGCGCGGTTGTCTGCATCCTCGAGATGCGTGCGCCCGCGTGGCCGCGTGCCTGCAATCGGCCGAATCGTGACCTCGCCGTCGCGGACGCGGACGAGGATTTCCGGGCTTGAGCCGGTGAGCGCAAATCCGGGCAGGTCGAGGTGATAGAGAAATGGCGAAGGGTTGATCCGGCGAAGCGCGCGATAGAGATCGAATGCGGGAAGCGGGAAAGGAAGCGTGAAGCGCTGCGCCAGGACGACCTGAAAAATATCTCCGGCGGCGATATAGTCCTTCGCCGCCGCGACCATTGCTGAATATTTGCCGTCGGCAAGAACCGCCGTGGCGTCGGCCGTCTCGGTCGCCGGGCCGGTGCCGCGGATAACGCCGGTCGCCGGAAGCGCAAGCCTTGCCATCGCGGCCTCGATCCGTTCGACTGCCGCCACGACCGAACCTCCTGGCCACGCCGGCGACACGACGAACAGGCGGTCGGTGAGCCGATCGAAAATCAGGACGATGGTCGGTCGGACAAACAGCATGTCGGGAATCACGAGCGGGCTCGCGGGCGCGCGCGGCAGTGCTTCGATCAGCCCTATCGTCTCGTAACCGAAATATCCGACGAGACAGGCGAGCGCGGGAGGCACCCCGTCCGGTATCTCGATGTGGCACGCCGTGACGAGCGACCGGAGCGCGGCAAGGCTGTCACCCGCGACGCCTGCGAAAGCGTTTCGATCGGTGAGCCAATGCCGATTGATCTCGGCAGTCGCTCCATAAGCCCGGAAAACCAGATCAGGCGCGATACCGATCAGGCTGTAGCGTCCGCGCGATCGTCCACCCTCGACCGATTCGAGAATGAAGTCGCCACGCTCGGGCTCGAACAATTTGAGCATGGCCGAAACCGGCGTCTCGGTGTCGGCGATCATGCTCCGCCAAACGAGCGCGGGTCGTCCCGCTTCGAGCTGGGCGGCTGCGGTCGCGTCGCCGGACGCGATCACTGGCCCGCCGCGCCGCCGGTCAACGATTTCTTGAACGCCGCCAGTGCCGACGGATTGCGCGTGACGCCGACCCGTGCACGCGCTGCAGCGGCGAATTGCTCGACATATTCGTTACCGACCACGCCGGCCAGTTGCTTCTGCGTCGCTTCGATGAGCGGCGGCGCCACGCGCGCGTCGCCGGGCGTTATCCGGTCGAGATAGACGATGAACCAGCCTGCGCCCTGCGGGACTGCAAGCACCTTGGCGCTTCGTTCGACCATGCCGAACATCAGCGCCAACGGCGGCGGCACCTTCTCCTTGGCCTGCGCGATGTCGATACGGCGGCCGCCGGCTGGCTTTGGTGCTGGCAGCGCGATGCCTGCGCCTGCGAGCGCTTGCGCGAACGTGGTCCCGCCGTTGACCTTTGCGGCGATCGCGTCGGCGACGCGTTTCGCCGCAGTCGCTGCGCGGTAGACCTGCACGTCGGCACCGACCCGGCCGCGAATGTCACCCAGTGGCATTGGCGCTGCGGGGATCACGCGATCCATGTGGTATAGTGCATAAGAGGTACCGCGGCCGATCGAGGCGATTTGCGGATCGTCGCCCGGGTCGGCCTGAAACGCATCGCGTAGCAGCGGCTGCAATTCGGCGGGCAGCTTGAAGTCCGGCGCATTGGGCGCAATCCCGCTCGCCGTGATCGCCGGCGTCGCCGTTGCGGCCATGCCGTACTTCTGCGCCACTTCGTCGAACGTCGCGCCACCGTTGATCTCGTCCTCGACCTTGGTGATGAAATCGGCGAGCGCTTCGTCGGTCTTCGTTTTGACCAGTTCAGCAACAATCGCGGGCCGCGCCTGCGCGAGCGTCGTCTGCGCAGCTTCGGTGACCGAGTCGACTCGCACGACATGATAACCCAGTCCCGATTGTTCGACCGCCGAAAAACCGCCTTTCGCAGCCGCGAACGCAGCGTCGGCAACGCGAGGACCCGTCAGTTTGGCAAACGCAGCCTTGTCGTTTGCCGGAACCGCGAGCGCCTCCAGACCGAGAGCCTTCGCCGCCTCGTCGATGCGGGCACCGGCGCGAACCTTGGCAAGCAGGGCCGCAGCGTCGCGCTGCGCCGGCACGATCACTTGCGTGAACGCCCGCAGTTCGCGACCGGCGTATTTGCCCGCAGCAGCCTTGTACGCGCCCGCAACCTCTGCTTCTGACGGCGTCGCGCTTGCTTCGAAGCGGGTCCGGTCGAATTGTGCAAGCTTGATCACTCTGCGCTCGGGTACGGTGTACCGTGCGATGTTGCGTTTGTAGAAGGCGTTCAGCTCCCCATCCGAAACCGGCGTGTTCGAGGCGAACGCGGCGGAAGGCACCACGCCGATCTGGCCCTGCCGAACCTCGAGCATCAAAGACGCGTAGGGCAGGACCATAGCAGTCGGTACGCGCCCCCCGCCTGCCACCGGTCCGAGCAACATGCGTGTGATGGCTTCGCGCTCAAAATCGGTGCGCACCTGCGCTTCGGGGATCTTGCGCTGCGACAGGATGGCCAGGAACGCCGTCCGGTCGAACTTGCCGTCGGGGCCGTTGAAAGCAGGCACGCTGGCGATCGCGCCGTCGACAAGCTTGCGGCTTGCGATAAGCCCGTTCGCCGCCGCGAACTGCGCCAGCGCTTCGGCATTGATCATTTGTTCGATCGTCTGATCGGCCCCTCCGTCGGCAACGAAGCCTGCCATGTCGATTTCCGGCTTTTGCTGGCGCGCGGCGTCGAGCTGGTTCTGCACCCTTCGCCGTGCGTCGGTTTCGCCGATGCCGACGCCGCCGACCGACGCAAGCCCGCCCCCGGAACCGATACGCCCGCCGAATGCCGATTTTCCTTCATAGAGCGTCACGACGAATGCGATCAGAATGACCGCGAAAACCGCAAGCCCGATGGGTGATCCGGCGAAGCGGCGAAAGGCGGTCATCATGCGAAGGGCAGTCCGGTCTTGAGAAAGAGGCAGCGTCCCCATAGAGCGCGCCCATGATCGCACGCAAGCTTATCGCCGGAAACTGGAAGATGAACGGAAGCGTTGCAGCGCTGGCGGAGATCGATGCCATCGCCGACGCGGCGAATGCATTGGCGGTGGACGTGGCGATCTGCCCGCCGTTTCCGCTGATCGCTTCGGCATCGGGAAGGGGCATTGCGATCGGCGCACAGGATTGTCATGCAAAACCGGCGGGCGCGCACACCGGATGCGTGTCCGCCGCGATGCTCGCGGAAGCCGGGGCCGTTTACTGTATCGTCGGGCACAGCGAACGCCGGGCCGACAACGGCGAAACCGATGGCGATGTGCGCGCAAAGGCCGAAGCCGCGATCGCCGCTGGAATGACCGCGATCATATGCGTCGGCGAGACGCTTGCCGAACGCGACGCAGGCGAAGCGGTCGCGGTCGTCAAGCGCCAACTGCGCGGCTCGCTCCCGGGCATGCTCGACAAGACCGTCGTTGCGTACGAACCCGTCTGGGCGATCGGCACCGGGCGGACGCCGTCGGGAGAAGATGTGGCGGAAATCCACGCGGAGATCCGTGCCCTCGTCGGGAACGATGTGCGCATCCTGTACGGCGGGTCGGTCAAGGCGTCGAATGCCGCGGAACTTCTGCACATAAGCAATGTCGACGGTGCGCTGGTGGGGGGTGCCAGCCTGACCGCCGCCGACTTCGTTCCGATCGTGGCAGCAGCGGTTGATCCTGCACCGGTGACCGGTTAAGGACTGCGCCTTTCCGAACCTCTCAGCGAACGCCACACAACTCATGTTTACATTCCTGCTCGTCGTCCAGGCATTGATTGCCGCAAGCCTCGTCGGGGTCATCCTGCTGCAGCAGTCCGAAGGCGGCGGGCTCGGGATGGGCGGCAGCCCGACCGGGCTGATGTCGGCGCGCGGCGCGGCCAATTTCCTGACGCGCGCGACCGGGATTCTAGCTGTGAGCTTTGTGATGCTGTCGATCGCGCTTGCGGTTATCGCGACGCAGAAGGCGGCACCGACGACGATCGATACGTCGCTGGCGCGGAAGCCGCTCCCGGCTGCACCCGCGCCGGTGGTACCGCTGTCGGGCGATCCTGCGGCGGCTGCTGCTCCGGTTACTGTCGTGCCGGCCCCGCCGCCGGTCGTCCCGCTGATCGCAGCGCCCAAGGCGCAGCCCGACCGTCGCGACGCATCGCCACTTAAGCCGGCAGCCGCGAAAACGAAGCCGGTCGTCCCCCAGGCGACGATCAGCCCGCCCGCCGCACCGAAGGCGGTGCCGGTGCCCGACGGGAACGCCAACTAATTCGCAAAATTCGAGTCGCCGCCTTGCACAGGCGGCAAGCCGACCGCTAAGCCCCTCCTCCCATGGCGCGGTTTATCTTCATTACCGGCGGCGTGGTGTCTTCGCTTGGCAAGGGCCTGATGGCGGCGAGCCTTGCCGCGCTGTTGCAGGCGCGCGGTTACCGTGTCCGCATTCGCAAATTCGACCCGTATCTGAACGTCGACCCCGGCACGATGAGCCCGTATCAGCACGGCGAAGTCTATGTGACTGACGATGGCGCGGAGACCGACCTCGACTTGGGGCATTACGAACGCTTTACCGGCGTCGCGTCGCGCCAGTCGGACAACGTTACCAGCGGCCGCATCTATCAGCAGATCATCCAGCGCGAGCGACGCGGCGATTATCTCGGCGCGACGGTGCAGGTGATCCCGCACGTGACCGACGCGATCAAGGCATTCGCGATGAACGAGATCGACGATCTCGATTTTGTCTTGTGCGAGATCGGCGGGACGGTCGGGGACATCGAATCCTTGCCCTTCATCGAGGCGATCCGCCAGTTGCGCAACGACCTCGGACGCGGCAACAGCGTGTCGATACACGTGACACTCGTCCCGTACATCGCGGCCGCCGGTGAGCTCAAGACCAAGCCGACTCAGCATTCGGTGCGCGAGCTCGCCGCGCTCGGTGTTCAGCCCGACGTTCTCGTCTGTCGCTGCGAACAACCGCTTCCCTTGAGCGACCGGGCCAAGATCGCGCTGTTCTGCAACGTCCGTAAGGAAGCCGTTATTCCCGCGCTCGACGCAAAGTCGATCTATGCAGTGCCGCTACAATATCATCGCGAAGGACTTGACGAGGAAGTGCTGCGCGCGTTCGATATCGAGCCCGCCCGCGATCCCGATCTCTCGCGCTGGGTCGATATCGAGGATCGGCTCGGTAACATCGAAGGCGATGTGACGATCGGCGTCGTCGGTAAATATGTCGGACTTCAGGATGCCTATAAATCGTTGCATGAAGCGCTTGTCCACGGCGGCATCGCCAACCGCGTCCGCGTCAAGATCAAATGGCTCGACGCCGAGCTGTTCGAGAGCGACGGCGATCTGGCTGCGCAGCTTGAACCCTGTCACGCGATCCTTGTCCCCGGCGGCTTTGGCGAACGCGGAAGCGAGGGCAAGATCGCGAGCGTCCGCTTCGCGCGCGAGCGCGGCGTGCCTTTCTTTGGCATATGCCTCGGGATGCAGATGGCATGTATCGAAGGCGCTCGGAACACCGCGGGCATCGCCGACGCCTCGACCACCGAATTCGGGCCGACCGACGAACCCGTCGTCGGGCTCATCACCGAATGGATGAGCGGCGAAGGTCTGCAAAAGCGTGCAGCCGATGGCGATCTGGGAGGAACGATGCGTCTCGGCGCCTATCCATCTGTCCTCGGCGGCAACAGCCAGGTCGCCGGGATCTACGGCACGACGCGGATCAGTGAGCGTCACCGGCACCGCTACGAAGTCAACGCGCATTACCGCAGTGCGCTCGAGCGCCAGGGCCTGATCTTTAGCGGGGTGTCACCCGACGGCACGCTTCCCGAGATCGTCGAACGCCCCGACCACCCGTGGTTCGTCGGCGTCCAGTTTCATCCCGAACTGAAGTCCAAACCGTTCGACCCGCACCCGTTGTTCGCAAGTTTCATCGAAGCTGCGATGAAGCAGAGCCGGCTGGTCTGACCACCGCCGCGTCTGCGCGCTAAGGCGCGACCGGCAGGCAGGCCGCGCCCGACGCTTTTACCGAAACACATAATCTGTCGGCGGCCGCCCGGCTCGGGAGTGGCCCCGCCTGCAGGCGTGTCACCGCGCCAGCCGGAACAACAAAGGATTGATAAGGGGCAAGAGCACCGATGCGACCTTGGAGGACTTTCCACAACGCGTTTGCGCTCGAGGCGCTTGAGAATGCGCCCAGCTGGACGCGCCATGCACCGCCGACGGCTGGCTTGGTCGCGACTGCGGGCACCGGCGTTTTGACGATCGGCGCTTTGGCCGGGTCGGGTTTCGCCGTCGCGACCACCGCCGCTTTCGATGAAGCCTTGGGCTGTGGTCTGGGCAGCGCAGGTGCGATTTCGGGGACCGCTTCTTGCTCACTTCCCTTGGAATTCGTGTTCGCCGCCTCGAACATCTGTGCAAGCTTCAACCCGCGCTGACGCTGTTCGAGCGGGATGTACTGATCGAGTTGCGCAAGGCCGCCGCGCGCCGCCGCGACATCGCCCGCGGCGGCGCGGGTCATCAGCGCGTAGGATCGCACCCAGTCCTTCTGCACCATGTCGCCGTTGAACAGCAATGTCGCAAAGACATATTGCGCTTGCGGGAATCCGTGGCCGGCCGCTTCCTCGACAAAGGGGATCGCTTCGGCACGGCGGCCGTTCTGGAAAAGCGTCAGGCCATACGCGTTGCGCGCGCGGAGGTGACCCTGATCGGCGGCGCGCTTGAACCAGCTTTCCGCCATCTGCGAGTCGGCGGGGACGCCACGGCCGAGGCGATAGGCCTGCCCCAGATTATATTGCGCGTCGGCGTCGCCCGCAGCGGCAAGCGGGCGCCAAGTGCCGACGGCATTGGCAAAGTCGCCGCGCTGATAAGCGTCGATCCCGCTTTTCACGTCGGCAAGCGCGGATGTGCCGAAAGGCACGGCGGCGACGAGAACGGATATCAACACATAGCGACGCAGCATCGGGCAACTCCTTTGAATGCGAAGTCCTTTGCACGGCATTGGTTAATCCGCCGTTATCCGGACGACAAGACCGGCGCGTGACGGCGATCGACGTTAACCCGATTTTAGCTTGGCGCATGCGAATGGCCTTGCCGGAACGCAAGTTAATCCAAGGAATCCAGATGCGCGTATTGGCGATGGCTTCGCAAAAAGGGGGATCGGGGAAGACGACCCTGTCCGGCCATCTTGCGGTGCAGGCACAATTGGCAGGGGCGGGGCCCGTTGTCCTGATCGACATCGATCCGCAAGGGTCGCTCGCCGACTGGTGGAACGAGCGCGAGGCGGAACTGCCGGCGTTCGCGCAGACCACGGTCGCACGGTTGCAGGCCGACCTTGAGATGCTCCGGCAACAGGGTTTCCGCCTTGCGGTGATCGACACGCCGCCCGCCATCACGATGGCCATCCAGAGCGTCATCGCGGTCGCCGAACTCATCATCATCCCGACACGGCCGAGTCCGCACGACCTGCGCGCCGTCGGTGCCACCGTCGATCTGTGCGACCGCGCGGGCAAGCCGCTGCTGTTCGTCGTCAACGGCGCGACGCCCAAGGCCAAGATCACCTATGAAGCCGCCGTCGCATTGTCGCAGCATGGCACGGTCGCGCCGGTCACGCTCCATCACCGGACCGATTTCGCCGCCTCGATGATCGACGGGCGGACGGTCATGGAATGCGACCCGAACGGGCGGTCGGCAAACGAAGTCCGCGAACTGTGGACTTATGTATCCGACCGGCTCGAAAAGAATTTCCGTCGCACGGTCTTCTCGGCTCCCGGTGCTTCGGCATCCCCCGTCGCCGCGCATCGCCCGGCCGCCAGCGGTTTCGGCCGTCGCGTGGTCGGCCAGTGAGGGGGACGATGATGAGCGAACCCAAGCCTCTCGCATCGCTGTCGTCGTCTTTGCTAGCACGCAAGGGACAGGCAAAACCGGCCATGCGCCCGCAAGGCTTTGCCGGTTTCGGCATGGTCGCCGCCTCGGCGGTCGCACAGGACGACCTTGGCTGGAACGACATGGGCCACGAGGCCTATCAGCCATCGGCCGAAATCGTGCCGATCCATCCGACAGTCGAGCATGAAGCCCCCGCGCCGGCGGTCATCCATCGCCAGCACGAGGCGCTGGCCCGCGAACTGATGACACCAGTACCTACGGCCGAGAGGGTCGCGCGTGCGGCACCCGGATCGAAAGGCAAGGCGGCGTTCACGCTGCGCCTCGACCCTGAACGTCATCTGCGACTCCGGCTGCTTTGCGCGGTCCAGCACCGGTCGGCTCAACAGGTCGTGATCAGCGCGCTCGACGCGCTTTTGAACAGCCAGCACACGGCGGCCGACCTGGCCGCGACAACCGCCCTCAAGCGTTGAAGGAAATGTCGATGATGTCGACCCGTTTCGCCAAACTCGCCGTCACAGGTCTCGCCGCCGGGATGGCGCTTACCGGCGGTCATGCCGGACCGGTCACAGACAGCAAAGCCGCATCCGAATCGCAGCAGGGTCAGGTCGCTGCGACCGCGGCGGCGAAAGCGACTGCTGCGCTCGCTCGCCAAAGCTACCGCATCGCTGTGTCGGCCGCCGAAACCGCGGTCGAGTACGGTCCGCGCGATCCCGGATATCGCTTGCTGCTCGGTCAGGCCTATTTGTCGGCAGGACGGTTTGCCGCTGCCGAGACCAGCTTTTCCGACGCGCTGACGCTCGCGCCCGACAATGGTCGGGCGGGGCTGAACCTTGCGCTGACGCAGGTCGCGCAGGGAAAGCGCGACATGGCGATGGCGACGCTCGCCGATTATCGCGACAAGATTGCCGCGTCCGACTATGGCCTCGCCGTCGCGTTGGCGGGCGACGCCGACACGGCCGTCGTCACGCTCGAATCGGCGATCCGCGCCGGTGGCTCCGATGCCAAGACCCGTCAGAACCTCGCGCTCGCTTATGCAATGGCGGGCAAATGGGCGAACGCGCGCGTCATGGCGTCGCAAGACCTGTCGAACGTCGATGTCGACGCGCGGATAACTCAGTGGGCAAGCTTCGTTCGTCCGCAATCGAGCTACGACCAGGTCGCGTCGCTGCTTGGCGTGAAGCCTGTAACCGACACTGGGCAGCCGACCCGGCTTGCGCTGAACAAACTCGCTGCCGACCCTGTCGTTGCCGCAGCTGACCCGGTGCCCGTCACCGAAGTTGCGGCCGTTTCAACAGCAGCCGCGCCCGCCGTCGTCGACACGCCTCCGCCGGTTTTCGAAACCGCGCAGGCCCCAGCGACTGCTGAAGCGCCCGTTATCCGCGCCGCGACCGGGTCGATCAAACAGGTCGTGATTCCCGCTTCGCGCCGCGTATCGATGCGCGAGGCGATGCCGTCGAAAGCGACTTCACCCAAATCCGCGCGCAGCGTAACCGCGGGGAAATTCGTCGTGCAGCTTGGCGCGTTCGAAAACGCGGCGGTCTCGCGCAACTCGTGGGGCCGCCTCGCCCCGCGTTTCGGCCTGACGAGCTTTGACCCGGCGAACAGCGTCGCGCGCGTGAATGGTACGACGTTCACGCGGCTGTCGATCGGCGGATTCGCGACGCGCGCAGAGGCGGGACTGGTCTGCAGCCGCATCCGCAACGCCGGCGGCACATGTTTCGTTCGCGGACTTCTAGGCGATGCCCCGGCGGAGTGGGTGCAGCGCGGCATGCCGCGTTCTGCAAAGCCTGTCCGCTTCGCCGCGCGCTAGCTTATCGTCCTGCCTCCCTTGATCGTGCGGACGACCTTGCCTTGAACCGGCAAGCCGTCGAACGGTGTGTTGGCGGCCTCGGACAGCAGAGCTTCCCCCTTGATCTGCCAGGGCTTGTCGATGTCGATCAGGCAGATATCGGCAGGGCCGCCGATGCGCAGCGTGCCGGCGTCGACGCTCAGGATCCGCGCCGGTCGCGTCGCGACGAGATCGAATAACCGGTCCAGACCGATCGTGCCGTCGCGGACCAGCGTCAACCCCAGCGTCAGCAGCGTTTCAGCGCCGACCATGCCAGGCGCGGCGTCGGCAAACGGTAGCCGCTTGGCTTCGGGTCCACGCGGATCATGTCCCGAACACAAGACATCGATCGTGCCGTCAGCCAGGGCTTCGAGGCAAGCCTGACGATCGTCCTCAGCCCGCAGCGGCGGTGAAAGCCGGGCAAAGGTTCGAAAATCGCTGATTGCGATGTCCGACAGCAGCAAGTGCGCAGGCGTTATCCCGCAGGTAACGCGCACGCCGCGCGCCTTGGCGCGGCGGACGCGGTCGAACCCTGCGCGCGTGGTGACCTGTCGGAAATGGATCGCCGCGCCCGTGTCCTCGGCAAGCATGACGTCGCGTGCGATGGCGATGGCTTCGGAAAATGCGGGAGCAGAGGTCAGGCCGTGACGTGTCGCGGTCTCGCCCGCGGTTGCTACGGCATTGCGCGTCAGACCCCCGTCCTCGGCATGCGCGATGACGGTCAGGCCAAGCGAGGCGGCATAGGCCAGCACGCGGTGCATCACCCCCGAATCGGCGATCCAGCCGCGTCCGGTGGCGACAGCCCGGGCACCCGCCCTTTGTATCAAGGCATATTCGGCGAGATTCGCGCCCTCGAGGCTGCGCGTCGCCGCAGCGATCGGGTGGACCCACAAGTGCGGCTTGGCCGCGAGCGCCGCGCGCTGGACGAGGCCCGGGTCGTCGAGCGGCGGTGCCTGATCGGGCATCAGCGCGACGCGGGTGATCCCGCCTGCGGCACAGGCCGCGCGATCGACGGCGAACACGCCGAGATCAACGAGCCCGGGTGCGACGTGCAGTCCGGTCGCTTCGATGATTTCGGCATCCCCCGGACTTTCGAACGCTCCAGTGGCGACGATGATATCATCTTCGATCAATACATCGGCTGTGCCGCCGAGGATCGCAATTCGGCTCATCGGCCATGCCCCCGCGTAAGGACATCGAGGCACGCCATGCGCACGGCAACCCCCATTTCCACCTGTTCGGCGATAAGCGACCGATCGGGAAGGTCGGCGACGGCGCTTGCGATCTCCACGCCGCGGTTCATCGGGCCGGGATGCATGACGATCGCGTGCGGCGCGGCCCGCTGCAAGCGAGCTTCGGTGAGCCCGTAAAGCGCATGATATTCGCGTGTGGAGGGGACGAAGACCCCCTCCATGCGTTCGTTCTGAAGGCGGAGCATCATCACGACGTCGGCACCCTCGATGCCTTCGTCCATGACGGTAAACGCCTTTACACCCATGCGTTCGATGTCGCGCGGCATCAGCGTGGCGGGGGCGACGACGCGCACGTCGGCCGCGAGCGCCGTCAGCGCAAGTATGTTCGAGCGAGCAACGCGGCTGTGCAGCACGTCACCGCAGATCGCGACGCGTACACCGGCGACACGACCGAAGCGGCGGCGGATGGTCAGCGCGTCGAGCAGCGCTTGCGTCGGATGTTCGTGCGCGCCGTCACCGGCGTTAAGGACCGGGCAGTCGACCTTGTCGGCGATGAGTGCGACCGCCCCCGAACTGGCATGGCGAATGACGATCACGTCGGCGCGCATGGCGTTCAACGTGATCGCGGTGTCGATCAGCGTCTCGCCCTTTTTCACACTCGATTGCGCAGCGTGCATGTTGACGACGTCGGCACCGAGCCGTTTGCCTGCAATTTCGAAACTCAGCAGCGTGCGCGTCGAGTTTTCGAAAAAGGCGTTGATCTGGGTCAGCCCGTCGAGACGATGATCCGATTTGCCGTGTTCGCGATTATGAACGACCCATCCGTCGGCTTCGTCGAGCAGAAACGATATCTCGTGCGGCTGCAGGTTCGCGATGCCGGTCAGGTCGCGGTGAGGGAACGGCGATGTCACTGAAGCGTCTGTCTAGGCAGCGCTGGCGAGCCGGTCAATCGCACCTTGGAGGATATAGGCCGCAGCGGCGCAATCGATCCGGGCGGCGCGGTTGGCGCGCGTGATGTCGGCGGCGATCATCTGGCGCTCGACGGCGGCGGTCGACCAGCGTTCGTCCCACAAAAGAATAGGCGCGCCGATATCGTCGATATTGCGCGCAAAGGCGCGGGTCGACTGGGTGCGCGGCGATTCGCTGCCGTCGAGGCTGAGCGGAAGGCCGACGACGATGCCCGTGACCTTGCCATCGTCGATCATCCGGACGATCGTCGCCTTATCCGCCATAAAGCGTTGCCGGGCGATCAGCACTGCCGGGGTGGCAATCGTCCATCCCGCATCGCACAGCGCGGTGCCGATCGTCTTTGTGCCGACATCGAGGGCGATCAAGCGTCCGCGCCCGGGGAGGACGGCTGCAAACGCCATGCTGTCGTCAGTGATCATTTTGCTTCGAACGTCGCCAGCCGTCGCCTGGCATCGGCGCGGATATTGGCCCAGAACAGGCTGAAGTCGAAGACATGATAATTATTGCCGGGAAGGACATAAGCGTTGATCCCTTCGGGCGGCGTGCCGATCAGAAGGAAGCCGCGCGCGTCGCAGCGTGCCGGGATCATGCCCGTTTCGAGGCGCGCGGTCTTCAGGTCGAGACTGGGGATGGTGGCACCAAGATTGGCGCGTGCCGCAGCCGCCGTGTCGGGAACGCCGGTAAGCGGATTGGTGCAAAGCATGCGCGTGCCGCGTCGTGTTGCGCCGGTGAACCCGGTCGTTCGCTCAAAAACTTCGGTGATCTGCGCCGTGTCGGCGGGTTCGGCAAAGCTCTGCCAGCTCAGGATGCATCCGGCCTGACCGGGTGTCGCACAGGCGGGAAACCCAAGCGCGGGCAGGTCGGCAGTCACCGAAACCGGCCAGCCGATCACATAAGCGGCGACGATGCGACGGGCCACCGGCTGACCGGCGATACGCTCGCGCAGCAGACGAAGGAGATGGACGCTGCCCTGGCTATGACCGGCGATGATGATCGGACGGTCGGGTGCGATCGTTGCCAGGAACGCGTCCCACGCCGCCGCGACGTCGGCATAAGCCGCGTCCAATGCCATCTGCGCTTCGGCCTGCGTCGTCAGGAAAGCGCCGAAACTCGCCTGGCGATAGCGCGGTGCCCAGGTATCCCCCGCGTTGCCGAAGACGCTGGCCTGTCCTTGGACGAACAGCCGTGCGCGGTCGTTGGTCGTCCGGTCGTCGAGTCTCGCGTTCCACGATTTGGGAAGCGCTTGAATAAAGCTCGTCGGGTGGATGAAGAAAATCGCCGCATCGCCCTTGGGCGTCGTGTCGCTGAACGTCGGCGGCGTCCATAGCGCCGGATTTCCGGGAATATCGGGTCGGGCGATCCACATCCTGCGATCGGCGTACGCGTCGGCGCGAACGTTCTTCTGCGCGACGAAAGCGGTATGCGGCACCAGGGCCGCGCGCATCATCCGCTCGCTGAACATCGACCAGCCGACGCCGGCCAGCAGGATCATCGTGATCACGAAGGCAATGATGATCAGGAACTTGCGGGCCACATCGGCTCCCGTGGTTGATGGCTTCGGGTGTTGCTGCTAGCGGCGTCGCTCATGTCCGTCGATAGCGCCACCGTCCGGAAAATTGCCTCACTCGCGCGCATTGCGGTGACCGAACAGGACGTCGCGGCGATGGTTCCCGAACTCAACAACATCCTTGGCTGGATCGAACAGCTGGGGGAGGTCGACGTAGCGGGGGTTGAGCCGATGACCGCGGTGATCGCCAATACGCTGCGCCTGCGCGACGACGTTATCACCGACGGTCATATCCGCGACCGCGTCCTCGCGAACGCACCAGCGCCCGAGCATGGGTTTTTCGGCGTTCCCAAGGTGATCGAATAGTGTTTGAGACATCAAACGCGCTGACCGACCTTGGCATCGTGGAGATCCGCGACGGCGTGCGCGACGGCGACTTTTCGGCTCGCGAGGTGGCGACGGCGTTTGTCGACGCGGTCGCAAATGCCAGGATGTTGAACGCGGTTCTGGTCGAGACGCCCGAACATGTGCTGGCGGCGGCGGACCGGGCCGACGCTGACCGTATGTCGGGGACGCTGAAGCCGATGTCGGGCGTGCCCGTCGGTATGAAGGATCTGTTTTGCACCGAGGGCGTGGAAACGACGGCAGGCAGTCTGATCCTGGGCGGTTTCAGGCCGCCGTATGAATCGACGGTGTCGGCCAATCTGTGGGCGGCGGGCGCGGGGATGCTCGGCAAGCTCAACATGGACCAGTTCGCGATGGGTTCGTCGAACGAGACGAGCGCGTTCGGGAACGTGATTTCGCCGTGGCGGCGGTCCGACGGCGGCAACGCGGCGCTGGCACCGGGCGGGTCCTCGGGCGGGTCGTCGGCGGCGATCGCGGCACGGCTCTGCCCGGCGGCGACGGGAACCGATACCGGCGGATCGATCCGCCAGCCGGCAGCGTTCACCGGCATCTGCGGGATCAAGCCGACCTATGGCCGCTGCTCGCGCTATGGCATCGTCGCGTTCGCCTCTTCGCTCGATCAGGCAGGCGCAATGGCGCGCAGCGTGCGTGACTGCGCAGTCATGCTGCGCGCGATGGCCGGGTTCGATCCTAAAGACGCAACTTCGCTTAATCTGCCCGTGCCCGACTGGGACGCGATGTTGTCAAGCGACATCAGGGGTTTGCGTATCGGCATTCCCAAAGAGTATCGGGTCGACGCTATGCCTCCCGAAATCGATGCGCTATGGGAGCGGGGCATTTCGTGGGTGCGCGACGCCGGAGCGCAAGTCGTCGAGGTGTCGCTGCCGCACACGAAATACGCGCTGCCCGCTTATTACATCATTGCGCCTGCAGAAGCGTCGTCGAACCTCGCACGCTACGACGGTGTGCGTTATGGAATGCGCGATCTTCCCGACGGCGCGGGACTGCAGGACATGTACGCCGCGACGCGCGCCGCTGGCTTCGGGCCAGAGGTCAAGCGCCGGATCATGATCGGCACTTATGTTTTAAGTGCAGGGTTTTACGACGCCTATTTCACCCAGGCTTCAAAGGTAAGAACCTTGATCGCGCAGGATTTCGAACGCGCTTGGGAACGCTGCGACCTGCTGCTGACGCCAACCGCACCGAGCGCTGCGTTTTCTTTGGGGGAAAATGCGGACGATCCTCTTGCCATGTATCTGAACGATGTCTTCACCGTGCCATCGTCGCTTGCCGGTCTGCCTGCGATGTCGGTTCCCGGCGGCCTTGACGGGCAGGGCCTGCCGCTGGGGTTGCAAGTGATTGGCAGGGCACTCGACGAACAGGGCGTGCTCAACGCCTGCCTCGCGATCGAGGAGCGCGCCGGGTTTGTCGCACGACCGGAGGTCTGGTGGTGAGCGATTTCCGCGTCACGGGCGCAACCGGCGACTGGGAGGTCGTGATCGGCCTCGAGGTCCATGCGCAGATCACGTCGCAGGCCAAGCTGTTCTCGGGCGCTGCGACGGCGTTTGGTGCCGAACCGAATTCGCAAGTGAGCCTGATCGATGCTGCGATGCCGGGAATGTTGCCCGTTCCCAACGGCGAATGCGTCAGGCAGGCGGTGCGCACAGGGCTTGCGATCGATGCCGAAATTCATCGCTGGAGCCGCTTCGACCGCAAAAACTATTTCTACGCGGATTTGCCCCAGGGTTACCAGATTTCGCAGCTTTATCATCCGATTGTCGGCGAAGGCTCGCTGACAGTGGAAACCGATGAGGGCGAAAAGGTCATCGGTGTCGAGCGCATCCATATCGAGCAGGATGCCGGCAAGCTGATGCATGACCAGCATCCGACGATGTCCTATGTCGACCTTAACCGCTCGGGCATCGCGCTCATGGAGATTGTATCGAAGCCCGACATGAGTTCGCCTGCCGAGGCGGGTGCCTATGTCAAGAAGCTGCGAGCGATCTTGCGCTACGTCGGATCGTGCGACGGCAATATGGAGCAGGGCTCGATGCGCGCCGACGTCAATGTCAGCGTGCGCAAACCGGGTGACGAACTCGGCACGCGCACCGAGACCAAGAACGTCAATTCGGTTCGCTTCATTCAGGCGGTGGTCGAATATGAGGCCAGGCGTCAGGTCGGCGTGCTTGAGGGCGGGGGCACCATACAGCAGGAGACGCGGCTGTGGGACCCAGACAAGGGCGTCACGCGCTCGATGCGATCGAAGGAGGACGCGCACGACTATCGCTACTTCCCCGACCCCGACCTGCTGCCGCTGACCCTGACCGAAGACTTCGTCGCGCAATGCAAGGCGAGTCTGCCCGAACTGCCCGATGCAAAGCGGGCCCGCTATGTCGAAAGTCTGGGAATCACACCCTACAATGCTGACGTCATAACGTCGGACGTCGAGACGGCGCGCTGGTTCGAGGCGCTGCTCGCGGAAGGAGTCGAGGCAAAGGCCGGGGCAAACTGGCTGACGTCCGAACTGTTCGGCGCGCTGAACCGGATGGGCAGCGAGATCGCCGACAGTCCGATCACGCCGGTACGTGCCGCCGAATTGCTCGCGCTCGTTGCCGACGGCACGATATCGGGAAGTATGGCAAAGCAGGTGTTCGAGGCGATGCTCGAGACCGGCGACGCCGCGGCGCAGATCGTCGAGGCACGCGGCCTGAAGCAGACCAGCGACAGCGGCGCGATCGACGCCGTTATCGCCGATGTCCTGTCCGCCAATGCCGATAAAGTCGCGCAGTACAAGGATGGCAAGGAAGCGCTGTTCGGCTTCTTCGTGGGGCAGACGATGAAAGCGATGGCGGGGAAGGCAAACCCGCAAGTCGTGAATGAACAATTGCGAAAGGCGCTGGCATAAGCTTCGCTTACAGATGCGTGACCGCAACCGCCGCGTTGCTGCTTTGCACTGTCGCGGACGCCGCCGACATCGCCGACTATTCCATCGCGGCGATCGAATACGCGCCCACCCCGATGCAGCAGGTGGGCAACGTCAAGGCGGGGCTGATCTGTTTGCCAAAGGGTAAACTGCGCTGGCGTGATGTCGCGCGGCCCGGCGATCATGCCTTGGTGGGGCGGGTCGAGAGCCTGCTTCGAGAGCATGGTTTGACCATCGCGCCACAGCCCGATCCGCTGTACGGCGATCCGTCACCGGCAACAAAGTTTCGCATCGCGATCGAACTCACCGAGGCGAAGCTGCGATTATGCGTGGCAGGCGACGTCCCGCTGGTCGGCAAGGTCGGCCGCGCGCCGAGCACGCACGGGACGATCGCGGTCCGCTGGGAAACCTATGACCGGGCCGCCCGCAAGAAGATCGATAGCGTTACGTTTATGATACCCATCGACGACACGAATGCCGATGCCCGCACGGCAAGTCACGTGCTGAGCAACGCGATCGAGGCGAGTGCCGTTCGTTACGCGGCGCGCCGCCTCAACTGAGCATCGCCGCCGGCCGATCGACGTCGTCGGGGATCGGCGGCAATTCGGACGGCGGGACGGTCGGCTCCGGGCTTTCGACGGGTCCGGTATCGGGCTGCGGGTCGATCGGGGGGATGGTCGCCATTCTCGTTCTCCTAATATCCGATGCTAGAACCGTGCAGATCGCGATTGGCTCCCTTGCCCTTCGCGCTCGCGCTGTTATAGGCCCCGCCTTGCCAAAGCGCCGAGCGGGCGTGGCGAAACTGGTAGACGCGCCAGATTTAGGTTCTGGTATCGAAAGATGTGGGGGTTCGAGTCCCTTCGCCCGCACCAGTTTCGACGACTCAAAGCTGTCGGGGAGACAGGTTTGGCGCGGAACTCCCGAGCGCAAGCGACGGATTGGCACAGTAAGGACAAAGGTTTGAAATGCAGATTGCCGAGACGCTGAACGAGGGCCTCAAGCGCGCCTACACGCTGACCATCACTGCGGCCGACATCGAGTCGCGGATCGACGGCGAGGTCAACAAGATCGCGCCGCAGATGAAGATGCCCGGCTTTCGCCCCGGCAAGGTGCCGACCAATCTCGTCCGCAAGATGCACGGGCCGCAGCTGTTTCAGGAAGCGCTCAACACGTCGATCCAGGACGGCGTGCAGAAGATGATCACCGAGAACAACCTGCGTCCCGCGATGCAACCGTCGGTCGAACTGAACGACGGCTACGCGCAGGGCAACGATGCCGAGATAAAGATCGCGCTCGAAGTGCTTCCCGACGTGCCTGCGCCGCAGATCGACGGGATCAAGCTCGAACGTCTGACCGCAGACATCGACGAAGCGCAGATCGACGGACAAGTCGCGATGTTCTTGGGTCAGCAGAAAAGCTTCGACGATGCGCCCGCCGGTCATACCGCAGTGATGGGCGACCTCGTCGTCATGGACTATCTCGGCAAGGTCGACGGCGAGCCGTTCGATGGCGGCAAAGGCACGGGTATCCCGGTCGAGATCGGCAGCGGGCGCCTCATTCCCGGGTTCGAAACCCAGGTGATCGGCGTCGCGGCGAACGACGAAAAGCAGATCAGCGTGACATTCCCCGACGATTACAATGTCGCTTATCTCAAGGGGAGACTCGCCACGTTCGACCTCGTCATCAACGAGGTACGCGTGCCCAAATCGGCGGTCGCGGGTGACGCGTTTGCCAAGACGATGGGCCTCGAAAGCCTCGAACAGCTGCGCGGCCTGATCCGGGGGCAGATCGAGCAGGAGCATAATGGGCTGACGCGCACGCACATGAAGCGCAAGCTGCTCGATCATCTTGCGGCCGCGCACGATTTCGAAGTCCCGCCGTCGATGGTCGACGCCGAGTTCAATCAGATCTGGCAGCAGCTCGAGCAGGAAGCCGCGCGCGAGGACGATGTCGATGCCGCGCGCGCCGAGATGGAGAACGACAAGGTCGAGTATCGTGCGATCGCCGAACGGCGTGTCCGGCTTGGCCTCCTGCTTTCCGAAATCGGTCAGGCGAACGGGATCGACATCACCTCGGCCGAGATGAACCGGCTGATCCAGCAGGCCGCGGCGCAATATGATCCAAAGGACCGCGAGCGCTTCGTGCAGTATATCCAGCAGGAGCCGATGGCGGCAGCCCAACTGCGCGCCCCGCTGTACGAGGACAAGGTCGTCGATTTTCTGTTCTCGAAGGCCGAGATCAGTGACCGGACGGTCGCGAAGGCCGAACTCGAAGCGGCGATCGAAGAAGAGATCGGACATGTCCACGGACCCGACTGCGGCCATGATCACGCGTCTGATTCGCAGGCGGCGGACGAAATTGTCGATCCGGCGGTGCCTGTAAAAAAGAAGCGCGCGGCAAAAGCGGCCGACGTGACGGCGACCGACGGCGTGGCCAAAAAATCGACACCGAAAAAGAAGGCGAGCTGAGCGCGTCTTGTCCGAGGCTCCAGCGCCGGAGCGGTTAAGCTGGGTCGACACCGCCCGAGGTATCGGCATCGTCCTCGTCGTCTATGCGCACGCGTTGCGCGGGCACGTGAACAGCGGTGCGTACGACCCGGCCTGGCGCGCGGACGTTCAGGACGCGGTCATTTATTCGTTTCACATGCCGCTGTTCTTTTTCCTGGCCGGCCTGTTCGTGCCCCGTGCGCTGTCCGGCGGTACGGCGCGCTTCTGGCGCGACAAGGCAACGCGGCTCGCTTATCCATATTTCCTCTGGAGCGCGGTCTCTATCGGCCTGGCGACGCTTGCCGCCGGCGCAGTAAACCATGCGGTGCAGGCCGACGCTGTCCTGAAGCTTTGGCGGACGCCGGTCTATCAGTACTGGTTCCTGTACGCCTTGGCGATCTGTCATGCGATTGCCTTCGTCAGCCGCGCGGACCGGCGCGCAACGCTGCTTCTCTGTGCGGCGAGTGCGGTCGGCCTCGGCGCAACGGGTGCGGGCATGGTTTCGATCGCCTTTGGCTTTTACCTGTACTTCGGACTTGGCATTTTGATGGCGAACAAGGCGTCCGGTTTCTCGTCGCGTCGGCTTGCGGTCGCGCTCGCCGTCACGCTCTGCACGCTGCTCTTCGCGGTCAGCTATGTGGCAGGCGACGTCCGGCCCGAGCGCGCGCTGTTCGTCGTGCGCGCGCTGCTTGGCATTGGCGCGATCGTCGGCCTGTCGATCCTTGTCGCCCCGCGGTCGCGCTGGATCGCATTTTGTGGAACCGCGTCGCTGGCGATCTACGTTCTCCACACGATTTTCTCGGCGGGCACGCGGATGGGGTTGCGCGAAATCGGCTTTACGCACGACCTGGCGGCGCTGATCCTGGGTACGGTGATCGGCATTGCCGGTCCGCTCGCCGTCTGGGCGATTGCGCGACACTTTGGCGTGCTTCCCTGGCTCGGGCTTGGCGGAGCTTTGCGAAACTGGCAGGAGCGGGCGCGATGAAGATCGCGGTGCTCCTCCCCTGCTACAACGAGGATGCCGCGATCGCGCAGACCGTAAGCGCGTTTCGCGCCGCGCTCCCGGATGCGCAAATCTACGTCTACGACAATAATTCCTCCGACCGGACATGCGAAGTCGCGTCAGCGGCGGGGGCGATCGTCCGGACCGAAAACATGCAGGGAAAGGGGCATGTCGTGCGCCGCATGTTCGCCGATGTCGACGCCGATATCTACGTGCTGGCCGATGGCGATGCGACATACGACGCGGCGGCTTCCTCGGGCATGGTCGGGCGGCTCGTCGAAGAACGTCTCGACATGATCGTGGGCGCGCGGCGTTCGGAAGTCGACGCGGCCTATCGCCGTGGCCACCGCCTCGGCAACGCGATGCTGACCACTCTGCTCGCATGGGCGTTCGGCCGCAGTTTCAGCGACATTTTGAGCGGCTATCGCGTCTTTTCGCGCCGGTTCGTCAAGAGTTTCCCCGTGCTATCGGCGGGGTTCGAGATCGAGACCGAGATCAGCGTCCACGCACTCGAAATGCGGATGCCGGTCGCCGAGGTCGTGACCGCCTACGCCGCGCGGCCCGAAGGTTCGGTATCCAAGCTCAGCACCTGGTCCGACGGGTTGCGCATCGTTCGGACGATCGCGATGCTTTTCAGGTTCGAGCGACCATTGTTGTTCTTCGGAGGCGCGGCGGCGCTGCTGGCGCTGACCGCCGTCGTCCTCGCGGTTCCGCTGGTGATCACTTATATCGACACTGGTCTGGTTCCGCGCTTTCCGACTGCGATCCTTGCGACGGGGCTGATGATCCTGGCGGCGCTCAATGGCTTTTGCGGGCTGATCCTCGACACCGTGGTCCGCGGACGGCGCGAGGTGCGGCGCCTCGCTTATTTGTCGCACCCTGCGCCGGGGGGTTGAACCTTTCATCGCGACCGCCGAAATAGCGCGTGGGCAAAACCAAGATATCAAGGACATTCCATGCGCACCCCCGATCATGCCGACATCGTTGGCGGCCTCGTCCCGATCGTCATCGAACAGTCGACGCGCGGCGAGCGCAGTTTCGACATTTATTCGCGACTGCTGCGCGAACGCATCATCTTCGTGACGGGCGGGGTCGAGGATCACATGGCGTCGGTCATCACCGCGCAGTTGCTGTTCCTCGAATCGGAGAATCCGAAGAAGGATATCTTCATGTACATCAATTCGCCGGGCGGAGTGGTGACGGCGGGCCTCGCGATCCACGACACGATGAAATATATCCGCCCCGAAGTGTCGACAGTTTGCATAGGCCAGTGCGCGTCGATGGGGTCGTTCCTGCTCGCGGCCGGCCAGAAGGGCAAGCGCGTTGCGCTTACCAACAGCCGGATCATGATCCACCAGCCCTCGGGCGGCGCGCAGGGCATGGCGTCGGATATCGAAATCCAGGCCAAGGAAATCCTGCGCATGCGTCATCGCCTCAATACGCTCTATGCCGAATATACGGGCAAGACCGTCGAGGAAATCGAGAAGGCGATGGATCGCGACAATTTCCTCGAAGCCGAGGAAGCCAAGGCGTTCGGACTGGTCGATGAAGTGATGGACAAGCGGCCACTGGCGGTCGAGGAGTGACGGTCACGCCATATTCAGCATTGCCCGTTAGAATTGTGACGGTAACATGGCTCCGGGCATTTGCCCGCATGGAAGGCGCGAATGACGAAGCTTAGCGGCAGCGATTCGAAGAGCACGCTTTATTGCTCTTTCTGCGGCAAGTCGCAGCACGAGGTTCGCAAACTCATCGCCGGGCCGACGGTCTTCATTTGCGACGAATGCGTCGACCTGTGCAACGACATCATCCGTGAAGAGACCAAGTCCTCGCTCGTCTCGAAGAAGGACGGAGGGGTCCCCACTCCGCAGGAAATCTGCGACGTGCTTGACGATTATGTCATCGGCCAGAAAAAGGCGAAGCGCGTCCTCTCGGTCGCAGTGCACAATCATTACAAGCGGCTGAATCATGGGCAAAAGGGTGCCGATGTCGAGCTTGCAAAGTCGAACATCCTGCTCGTCGGGCCGACCGGGTGCGGCAAGACTTTACTCGCGCAGACATTGGCGCGCATTCTCGACGTACCGTTCACGATGGCCGATGCGACCACGCTGACCGAAGCGGGCTATGTCGGCGAGGATGTCGAGAACATCATTCTGAAGCTCCTGCAGGCGTCGGATTACAACGTTGAGCGCGCGCAGCGCGGGATCGTTTACATCGACGAGATCGACAAGATTTCGCGCAAGGCCGAAAACCCCTCGATTACGCGCGACGTGTCGGGCGAGGGCGTTCAGCAAGCCTTGCTCAAGTTGATGGAGGGCACCACCGCCTCGGTGCCGCCGCAGGGCGGGCGCAAGCATCCTCAGCAGGAATTCCTTCAGGTCGACACGACGAACATCCTGTTCATCTGTGGCGGCGCGTTTTCGGGGCTCGAAAAGATCATTGGCGATCGCCTGCAGGGCAAGAGCATCGGTTTCGGTGCGCATGTTGCCGGCCCAGATGACCGGCGGACCGGTGCGATCCTGCAAAGCTGCGAGCCCGAGGATTTGCTCAAGTTCGGGCTGATCCCCGAATTCGTCGGCCGTCTACCGGTGGTGGCGACGCTCGAGGATCTCGATACCGAGGCGCTGGTCAAGATTCTGACCGAGCCGAAAAATGCGCTGGTCAAACAATATCGCAAGCTGTTCGAGATGGAAGACGTCGACCTGGGCTTCACCGAGGAGGCGCTGGTCGCGATTGCCAAGAAGGGCATCGAGCGCAAGACCGGTGCCCGCGGCCTTCGCTCAATCCTCGAAAGCATCCTGCTCGACACGATGTTCGACCTGCCAGGTATGGACGGAGTCGACGAGGTTATGATCGACAAGGACGTCGTCGCGGGGACGAAAGAGCCGGTTCGCGTCTATACGAAAAAAGAAGCGGTGGGCGACGCGGCTTAGTCGGATCGCGCGAGGAAATAGCGTCCGCTTTTCCAGCACGGCGCGATCCGACCGGTCAGCGGCATTATAAACGTCGACTGACGACGTCGCTTTGCCGCGTGGAACCGTTAACGATAACGCCAGCCATTGTGATGGCGATAGCGGTGCTGCCAGTAGCGTCTGCCGTCCCACCAGCCCTGACGCGGATACCAGACACCGATTGCGGGGCGAACCACGACGACACGGTCACCATTGCGTCGACAACGACCGGCCGGGCCACGATGATATCCTGAGCCGCAGCCGTCGCGCGCCATCGTGACCGAGGGCACGCCGACGACGACCGCGGCGGCTAGTGCGAGATTTAGCAATTTCATACAGGTCTCCTTCCGTCTACTTTACGAAGGAGTGAGGCAAAACCTTTGCGACGGCGCGCGGTTCCTTTTTCAGCCAAGCCGCGCCTCAACGGCATCCCAGATCATCCCCGCCGTATCGGTGCCATTGAACGCATCGATCGCCACGATGCCGGTCGGCGAGGTTACGTTGATCTCGGTCAGCCACTCGCCGCCGATCACGTCGATACCGACGAACAAAAGCCCGCGCTTTTTCAGCTCCGGCCCCAGAGCCTCGCAAATCTCGACCTCACGTGGTGTGAGTTCAGTCTTCGCCGCCTTGCCCCCAACCGCGAGGTTGCTGCGAATTTCGCCTTCCCCGGGCACGCGGTTGACCGCGCCTGCGACCACGCCGTCAACGAGGACGATGCGCTTGTCGCCGCCCGCGACGCTGGGGAGGAACGCCTGCACCATGTGCGGCTCGACATAGGCGCTGTTGAACATCTCGATCAGCGACGATAGGTTGGCACCGTCGCGGCCGACCTTGAAGATTGCTTTGCCGCCGTTGCCGTGGAGCGGTTTGACGACGATCTCGCCGTGCTCGGCGAGGAACTTGCGCGTCGCGCCCAGCGAGCGCGTAATCATCGTCGGCGGCATGAAGCGCGCATAGTCGAGAACAAACAGCTTTTCGGGCGCGTTGCGGACGCTCTCCGGATCGTTGACGACCAGCGTCTCGCCCAGGATGCGCTCGAGCAGGTGCGTGGCGGTGATATAGCTCAGGTCGAAGGGCGGGTCCTGCCGCATCATCACGACGTCGACGTCGCGGCCGAGGTCGAGGATACTGGGTTCGCCGAGGTCGAAATGATTGCCGACCTCGCGCCGAACCGTGACCGGGTAGCCCATCGTGTAGAGCCGCCCGGCTTCCCAAGTCAGGTCCTGCACCGCGCAATGATAAACGGTGTGGCCGCGCGTCTGCGCCGACATCATCAGCGCAAAGCTCGAATCGCCCGCGATGTTGATGCCCGCCATCGGGTCCATCTGGAAAGCGACGCGCAAGGTCATCGGCGCGCCATGTCAGCCATGCCAGACGTTGACAAGGTGGCGTGGCAGGCTGCGCGGCGCGAGCAGGATAACGTCGATGCGGACGTCCTCGCCGTCGCTCGCAAATCGGGGCGTGAGAATTTCGGCGGCGGCGGCGACGCGGCGGAGGCGGTAATCGTCGATGGCGTGATCGAGCTCGGCGTCGGTGGCGCGCGTCTTCACCTCAACAAAGGCAATCAATTTGCCACGCCTTGCGACGATATCGACTTCACCGACTGGCGTGCGGACCCGCTCGCCAAGGATTTGCCAGCCCTTCATCCGCAGCCATAGCGCGGCATAGGCCTCACCCTTACGGCCGCGCGCTTCGGCCTGCTGGCGTTTCACGGCTTGAGCGCCAGCGCGCGCGCGTAAAGCGTGCGGCGGTCGAGTTTGAGCGCCGATGCCACTTCGCTTGCAGCGCGAGCGGGGGAAAGGCGGGTAAGCGCCTCGGTCAAAGCGACGTCGGCGTCGATTTCGGACGCTGCGCGGGTCGCCGATGGCGGCGCGACAACGACGACGATCTCGCCCTTCGGCGGCGCATCATCATAGCGCTCGGCGAGCTCGCTCAAGCTGCCCGCCACGCATTCTTCGTAGAGCTTGCTGACCTCGCGCGCGATCGCAGCGTCGCGGTTGCCCAGCGCTTGCGCGAGCGCACGCAGTGTCGCTGCAAGGCGCGGACCCGATTCGTAGAAGACCAGCGTCGCGCGCACGCTGGTGATCTCGGCAATGGCGTCGCCACGCGCCTTCGCTTTAGACGGTAGAAACCCGGCAAACAGGAACCGGTCGGTTGGCAAGCCCGCCAAAGTCAGCGCCGCAATCGCTGCGCTTGGTCCCGGAATAGTCACGACCGCCACCCCCGCGGCGCGGGCATCGCGGACAAGCTTGTAGCCCGGATCGGAGATCAGCGGCGTCCCGGCGTCGGACACCAGCGCGACCGCCTCGCTCGCCATGCGAGCGATCAGCCCGGCGCGCACATGCTCGCCGCTGTGATCGTGATAGGGGACCATCGGCCGCTTGATCCCGATGTGACGCAGCAGCTTGCCCGTTACCCGACTGTCCTCGACGGCAATCGCGTCTGCGCCCGACAGCGTGGCGGCCGCGCGAGGGGAAAGATCGCCGAGATTGCCGATCGGGGTCGCGACGATGTAGAGGCCAGGACTCAGGGTTGCAGACATAGGGTGAGGGTCATGGCAGACGAAGTCCGCAAAAGGAAACCGGGCGTGCTGCATTCGTCGTCGTCGGCCAAGTGCGCCGTCCTCGCGCTGCTGACGCTTGTCGCCGGGTGCAAGGTCGTTCCCAAGAGCGTGCCGGTGACGACGCCACCGCCTGTGGCGAGCGAGCCCGAACCGGTGACGCCGGCACTGCCGACCGATACCGAGCGCAACCGCGTGGCGTTGCTCGTGCCGCTGACCGGTCCGAACGCAGGCGTAGGCACCTCAATCGCGAATGCGGCGAACATGGCTGTCCTCGACACCGGTGGCGCGCGGATCCGCGTCACGATGTACGATACCGCGACAGGTGCGGCGGGCGCGGCGCAGCGGGCGCTTGCCGAGGGTAACCGCCTGATCCTGGGGCCGCTCCTTGCCGATGACGTCCGCGCGGTCGCGCCGGTCGCGCGGGCGGCGCGCGTGCCCGTGATCGCCTTTTCGAACGACACCGGCGTGGCGGGAAACGGTACCTATGTGATGGGGTACACCCCTGCGCAATCGATCGAACGCGTGATCGGCTACGCGCGGTCGAAAGGGCTGACCAAGTTCGCTGGCTTGATCCCGGCGGGGCTTTACGGGCAGCGATCATCGACGGCGTTCCTCCGCTCGGTCGAGGCGAGCGGCGGTCAGGTCGTGTCGATGCAGAATTTCGACCGCAGCGCCGGGTCGATCAGCGCGGCGATCACGCGGCTCAGTCAGGCATCGCCTTACGAGGCTGTGCTGATCGCCGATTCGGGGCGCACTGCGGTTCAGGCCGTGCCCGTCCTGCGCTCGAAGGGCGGCGCATCGGCACGGATTCTGGGCACCGAGTTGTGGAACACCGAAGGCGCGCTTGCAGCGTCACCGGCGCTGCGCGGCGCGTGGTTTGCAAGTGTTTCCGACGGCCTCTACGGCCAGCTGGCGACAAAATACCGCGCGCGTTTCGGCCGCGCGCCCTATCGTCTCGCCAGCCTCGGCTACGACGCGGTC
This sequence comes from Sphingomonas sp., assembly GCA_965249015.1. GTDB lineage: Bacteria > Pseudomonadota > Alphaproteobacteria > Sphingomonadales > Sphingomonadaceae > Sphingomonas_O. The sequence continues at coordinate 1,770,607 of CBDFLB010000003.1, forward strand.
CTGCTCGTCACGCGGCTGTCGGGAGACTGGCGGATCGGCGCGGCGTTCCCGGCCGGGCGGCTGACCGACGGCGGCGGCTTCACCGGGATCGATGGTGCGTTCCGCTTCGGCAGGGACGGAATCGTCGAACGCGCGCTTGAGGTGCAGCAGGCCGGGCCCGCCGGGTCGACGGTCGTGTCCGCCGCGCCGCGCGGGTTCGGCAATTAGACGACCACGATCTCCGCAAGGATCGAATCGAGCACGAGGATGCCCCGCTCGGTGACGCTGAGGCGGTCGGCCTCGATGCTGAGCAGACCGATCGCCTGAAGCCTTGCCACCGCGCCCGCGTCGACCGGATCGGGCACGCCGCTCGTCGCGCGGATATGCGCCAGGTTGACGCCCTCGCGCAGGCGCAGGCCCATCAGCAGCGCCTCGGTCGCGCGTTCACGCCCGTTCAGCGGCGTTTCGCTCTGACAACCATGACCATTGCGATCGACGGCGGCGATCCAGTTTTCGGGCTTCTTGTGGCGCACCGTCGCCGCGCCGCTGCGCCGTCCGTGCGCGCCGGGTCCGATCCCGACATAGTCGCCATAGCGCCAGTAGGTGAGATTGTGGCGGCTCTCGCCTCCGGGCCGCGCATGATTCGAAACCTCATACGCGACGATCCCGCGCGCGGCGGTCGTCGCGCGCGTCGCTTCGAACAGGTCGGCGGCGTCATCCGCGCCCACTGGCAGGAGCTTGTTTTCGCGGACCAGCGTCGCAAAGCGCGTTCCGGGCTCGATCGTCAGCTGATACAGCGACAGATGCTCGGTGCCGAAGCCGAGCGCGCGATCAAGCTCGTCCGCCCAGCGCTCGGCCGACTGGCCCGGACGCGCATAAATGAGATCGACGCTCACCCGCGTGAAATTGGCTTGCGCGACGTCGAGTGCGAGGAGGCCTTCACGAACATCGTGCGCACGCCCCAGGAAGCGCAGCGCGGCGTCGTCGAGCGCCTGCAGTCCGATCGAGACACGGTCGACACCGGTCAGCGCCAGATCGGCAAAACGTGCCGCCTCGACCGACGACGGATTGGCCTCGAGCGTGATCTCCAGATCGTCGGCTACCCGCCAGTGCCCCGCGGCGGCATCGATCAGCCGGGCGACGGTCGCGGGTGGCATCAGCGACGGCGTGCCACCGCCGAAGAAAATCGATCCCAGCGTTCGCCCGCGGGTCAGCGCGGCTTCGTGCGCCAGGTCGGCAAGCAGCGCCTCAGCCCATTTCTCCTCATCGACGCTCGCGCGAACGTGGCTGTTGAAATCGCAATAGGGGCATTTCGAGACGCAGAACGGCCAGTGAACATAAAGCGCAAGCGGCTCAGTTCGGGTCGCGTTCAGCAATGGCAGGGTAGCGGCAGCCGGCATGATCATCCGTGCACTTCTTATGGCAATGTTGCTCGCCGGGCCAGCGCCTGCGCAAGACCGGTTCCAGCGCGGAACAATGCCGTGGAACGGAAAAGTCGAAGCGCGTGGTGACGCGCTTCTGAAGGCCAATATGCTTGCCGCGCACAACGGTGCCCGGCGCGAATACGGATCGCCTGCGCTTACATGGGACGAAACGCTTGCGACCGCCGCGATGGCCTATGCCCGCCGGCTTGCCGCGACGAACAGCTTCGCGCACGATCCGCAACGCGGGGTCGATCCGCCGCAGGGTGAGAACCTCTACATGGGCACGCGCGGCGCGTTCAGTTACGCTGCGATGGCAAAGCTCTGGGTCGACGAACGCCGCGACTTTCGCGCCGGTCGCTTTCCCGACGTCGTGAAGTCCGGCCACTGGTCGCGCGTTGGGCATTATACGCAGGTCGTGTGGCCGACGACGCAGCGTTTCGGCTGCGCGCTCGCCACCAGCGCGCGCGACGACTTTCTCGTCTGCCGTTATCTTCCCGCCGGCAATTATTTCGGTACTTTGTTGCGTTAGAACGACGCCGCGACGAGCTTTGCGAACGCATCGGCGCGGTGGCTGATCGCGTGCTTCAGGGCAGGGTCCATCTCTCCGAACGTCTGCTCGTGGCCGTCGGCGACGAACATCGGGTCATAGCCGAACCCCCGTTCGCCGCGCGGTGGCCAGACGAGCGTGCCATCGACGCGGCCCTCGAACAGCGCATCGCTGCCGTCGGGCCAGCGTAGCGCCAGCGTGCAGACGAAATGCGCCCGGCGCGATATGTCTGCGCCCATTGCCTGCAGGCGGTCCTCGACCTTTTGCATTGCCATCATCCAATCGCGCGGACCCGCATCGGTCTCGGCCCAGTTGGCGGTGTAGACGCCGGGTTCGCCGCCTAACGCCTCGACGCACAGGCCGCTGTCGTCGGCGAGCGCGGGGAGCCCCGACAAGTCGCACGACGATACCGCCTTCAGCAATGCATTCGCGGCGAACGTCGTGCCCGTTTCTTCGGGCTCGGGCAGGTCGAGCGCGGCGGCGCTGACAGGCGTCATACCGAACGGTGCGAGCAACGCCGTGATCTCGCGCACCTTGCCCGCGTTATGACTGGCGATAACCAGCTTGCCGGGGCTCAATTTGTGTGTACCCATACGTAATCACCTAGCAACCACCAAGTCGTCGATCCAGCAACAAGCCAGATCGCAGCAATCAAAAAAAGGCCAAGTCGTCCCGCACGGCGATCATCGAGTCGCGCTGTGACGGCAGCTCTCAATTCAGCCATGAGAGGCCGCGGGATCAGTCGGATCGCGAGCCAGATGCCGAGTGGCAACAATACCAGGTCGTCTATCAGCCCCAAGACCGGGATGAAATCGGGTATCAGATCAATCGGACTCATCGCATATGCGATGACGACGACAGCAATCAGTTTGGCCGCAGAATTTACGCGCGGATCGCGCGCCGCAAGTGCTAGGACGGCTATCTCTCGTTTCAGAGCCGCTGCCCACGCTCGCAGGGACTTGAGCAACTAGTGCCCCGTCGCCCGGTCCTGCGCTTCGAAAATCTGTGCGCAACCGATGCGCGCGAGACGGAGCAGGCGGAGCAGCGCTTCCTCGTCGTAGGTCGCGCCTTCCGCCGTCGCCTGTGCTTCGGCGATGTTGCCGTCGCCGATCAGAACGAAATTGGCGTCGGCGTGGGCGTTCGAATCCTCGATATAGTCGAGGTCGAGGACGGGCGTGCCCTCATAAATGCCGCAGCTGATCGCCGCGACCTTCTGGCGGATCGGATCGACGGTCAGCTTGCCCTCCTTGAGCAGGCCATCGACCGCCAGCCGCATCGCCACCCATGCGCCGGAGATCGACGCGGTCCGGGTGCCGCCATCGGCCTGGATGACGTCGCAGTCGAGCGTGATCTGGCGCTCGCCAAGCGCCTTCATGTCCATGACCGAGCGCAGCGAGCGGCCGATCAGCCGCTGGATTTCCTGCGTGCGGCCCGACTGCTTGCCCTTGGCGGCTTCGCGATTGCTGCGCGTGTGGGTGGCACGCGGGAGCATGCCATATTCGGCCGTCACCCAGCCTTCGCCTTTGCCGCGCATGAACGGGGGCACCTTCTCCTCAACGCTTGCGGTCACCAGCACGCGGGTTTCGCCAAAGCTGATCAGGCACGACCCTTCGGCATGTTTGGTGAAGCCGGGTTCGATGGTGATGGAGCGCATTTCGTCGGGCGCGCGTCCGGAAGGTCGCATATATGGCTGTCCTAATCGATTGAACCGGCGCATCTAGCCGAGCGACCGAAAAGGGACAATGTGCCATGAAGACCGTAATGCTGATCGTCGGTGTGCTCGCTTTGCTCATGGGCCTGCTCTGGATAGGGCAGGGGTTTGGCCTCGTCATGTGGCCGTCGTCGAGTTTCATGCTCGAACAGAAAATCTGGGCGCTGTGGGGCACGTTGCTCGCGCTCATCGGCGCGGTCCTCATCTGGCGCGCGCGACGCTGATACGCGATGTCTGCACCCGTCACCGAGCTGACCGATCGCGCGCGTGACGTGTTCCGCATCGTCGTCGAAAGCTATATCGAATCAGGTCAGCCGGTGGGATCGCGGACGATCTCGAAGCTTTCGCCGCTCAATCTCTCGCCGGCCTCGATCCGCAATGTGATGCAGGACCTCGAGGAATTCGGTCTGCTCGCCGCACCGCACACGTCGGCGGGGCGGATGCCAACCGAAAGCGGCCTGCGCCTTTTCGTCGACGGGATGATGCAGGCCGCCGAGCCCTCGCCCGACGAGCGCGCCGTCATCGAATCGCGGGTCTCGGTCGGCGGACCGGTCGAGGGCGCGTTGGCGGCGGCGACGCTCGCGCTGTCGGGATTGTCGGCCTGCGCCGGGATCGTCCTCGTCCCGGCGCGAGAGGTGCGGCTGAAGCAGTTCGCCTTCGTTCCACTCGGCAAGGATCAGGCGCTTGCAGTGCTGGTCGGCGACGACGGTTCGGTCGAGAACCGGGTCATCGACATGCCGCGCGCCATGACGCCGACCGATCTGACCGAGGCGGCCAACTATATGACCGCGCAGCTGTCGGGCCTGACGCTGGCCGAAGCGCAGGCGCGTGTCGGCGCAGAGCTGAAACGCGGTCGTGCCGCGCTCGATACGACGGCGCGTGCGCTGGTCGAAAGCGGGCTCGCGGTCTGGACGAAGGACGGCGCCGCGCGTCCGGTGCTGATCGTCCGCGGTGCGGCCAACCTGATCGACGACGCCTCGGCCGCCGATCTCGAACGCGTCCGCCAGCTGCTCGACGAGATCGAGGGGCAGGAAGAGATCGCGCGCCTGCTCGACAGCGCGCGCGAAGGGGCCGCGACCAAGGTTTTCATCGGTGCCGAGAATAAATTGTTCGCGCTGTCGGGGTCATCGGTGATAGCGGCGCCCTATCGCGGACATGACGGGCGCGTCATCGGCGTGGTCGGCGTCATCGGCCCGACGCGCTTGAATTATGCCCGCGTCGTTCCGATGGTGGATTTTACCGCACAAACTTTGACGAGATTACTGGGATGAATGACGAAGACCTGACTGCCGAAGACGAGATGATTTCCGAAGGTGCGCCCGGCGAACCCGATCCCGAGGAGCGCTTTGCCGTGCTCGAAGCCGAGCTTGTCGAGGCGAAGCAGAGCGTACTCTATGCGCAGGCCGAAACGCAGAACGTCCGCCGCCGCCTCGAAAAGGACGCGCAGGACGCGCGTGCCTACGCCGCGACGGGCTTTGCGCGCGACATCCTGTCAGTCGCCGACAATCTCTCGCGCGCGCTCGATGCGATCCCCGCCGAACTGCGCGAAGACGAAAAGTTCAAGGGGCTCGTCGTCGGTCTCGAAGCGACCGGGCGTGAGATCGACGCGGTGTTCCAGCGTAACGGCATCACGCGGATCGTTTCGGTGGGCGAAGTCCTCGACCCCAACCGCCACCAGGCAATGATCGAAATCCCGAGCGCCGACGCCGAACCCGGCACAATCGTCCAGGAAATGCAGGCCGGCTACATGATCAAAGACCGGTTGTTGCGGCCGGCAATGGTCGGGGTGGCGAAGGCGGGTTAGACTTGGCTTCTAGCATTGTTGCGAGATTGATCACTTTTGTTGCCAAGCTGCCATGCTGTTTTAGCGTCAGCATCCGACCGTTCGGATATTCCGCGTTCGCGTCGGCCGCGTTGCGGTAAATTGCGACATCTTCCTCAAGCCGGATAACGTGCAATGGACTGTGCACGATATCGGCGCGAACGCTCAAATAGGGGCTAAATGCCCTTAACGACGCCGCTATTTCCTCTTTTCGCCTCTTTGACAATTGCGGACCTGCCTTCAGTTTAGAAAGTAGATCAAGCTTATGACCAAGCGGTCCGGTTGGACAACCGACGTCAGCGCCGTTCACCGCCATGAAAGCCATGACCGAACACTCGAGCCTCGCAAAGGCATCGAGCAACTTACTGCGAGCAATATGGAAATCGTCGGGCGAGTTCACTGACGTTCATCCATTGATCCGCTCGATCCGCGCCTTCACGTCGCTCATGATCTCGCGCATTTCCGGCCGCCGTGGATGCTCGCTCGCCTGCCGCACCGTTCGCGCGAAGTCGCGCAGCGCCGCGGTGATCGCTTCGACCGACGCGGCGTCGGGGGCGTCATCGGCAACGATCGCGGCGGGATTGTAGTGCATGGTGCCAGTTTCGCGCGAAAAGGTTAACGCGGCGTAAAGGCCAGGATCGTCCGGTATTGCGTTAGCGGCGGCCCCCTATCGTTAGACGGCCGCCTAAACGATTTGTCGATGTCGTGCGATATCCCGATACCCTATTTGCTGATGACTCGAGGTCGTTCAGGAGTCGCGTGATGTTCGCTTCCGGTGTTTCAGCTGCCCATGCCGTGGGGGCAACCTCCGCTCCCCGGCCCGAACCGCCGTCGCGACCTTCGCTGGCGGCGATCGAGAAAAATTATCAGGTTGCCGAGGAAGCGAGCAAGGACTGGCACCCTAAATTGTTCGGATCGATCGGCATCGGGTCGCTGGGGGGCACGCAGAAACTGACGATCACCGAGGGCAAGCTGCTCGACAATCTCACGCGCGATCGCGGGTTTTCGGGGCTGCAGACCTTCAAGGGGATCAAGGATGATGCGTTTGCGCAGGCAGACCGGCGCAGCCCACCGCCAGCGACGATTCCAAGAACGGTCGAGGCGCAGATTTCGAAACTGCCCGCCGCCGAACAGGCCATCGCGCGCAAGCTGTGGCCAACCAATGACGGACATAATGATGCCTTTCGTCATGCCTACTGGAACGCGCGCTTGACGTCGGAATTCGGTGAAACATGGACCAAGCAATTCACGACCGCGCATGAAGGCAATAATCCCGGCAGCTCAACGCGCGAGGCGATGGATTTGTACAACAATGAAGTCGGCCGCAAAATCGCCGTCGATCACCCCGGCGCCAGCCCGGCCCAGCTTGCCGATTATGTCGCCAAGGCATTGAGCGACGGGCAGCTTGTGGTCATCGACAAGGCAGTGCATCTTGCGTGGAGCAACACCGTGGCCGTTGGAGCGCATGGGATGACGATGCAGCTGGCGCCCGGCGACCGGATCGCGACACCCGACGGCAACGCTTCGGCACGATGACCGGGCATCGGCGTTGATCCGCATTGCGCTCGCTCTTGTCTTTGCGGCACCGGTTTCGATCGCCGCGTGCAAGGAGAACGGGATGGCATTCGATCAAGCGAGTTGGGCGACCGGAAAGGGCGACGCGACGGGAAAAAACCCGCGAAGTCAGCTTGTCGCGGATGCCCGCGCCGCCGGGGTCCGGGTGGGCGCGAGCCGTAAGGCGATTCGCGGCCTGCTCGGCGAACCCGACGGGCAGGACGCAGCGGTGGACGTCTGGTTCCTCGGCCGTGCAGAGTTCGCGGTCGATTATCGTGTCTTGCGTGTGACCTATGATGGCGATGGCGTGGCGACTGCGGTTGACGAGCAGTCGCGCTGAGGCGGGTTCAATGTGCTATGCGGCGCTAAAAGGCAGCACCGTCCGATATTGCGCCAGCGGCGGGGCGCCGCGAATGACCCGTTTCTCGCGCAACAGAAACGCGTGGCGGACAATCTCGGCCTGTTGTTCAAGCCCATAGCGCTGCAGCGGCCAGCCGGGCTTCAGGCTATAACTGTAGCGGCAAAACGGATGCCGCCGGAGCACCAGGTTCACGCCCGTCTGCCGCTGCCAGACATGCGTCATCTCGTGGATGAACAGCCCCTGGTCATCGACCTCTTTCCCACAGAAATCATCGCAGTAGAGACTCCCCTTGGGATGAAACCACAGGTGCCCGTCGGGCGACATCGCGGTCTCGCGCGGCTGGAAGAAGATCCATTTCCGGTTGTTGATGCGCACGCTGTCGTAGTGGATCGCGTCGCCGAAGACCGACTGCGCGAGCCTGGTCTCGGCCGCGGTAAGGAAACGCCCGCTCACTGATCGCCCGCGCGCAGCACCTTTGCATCGACGGTGATGCGCTCGCCGCTTGCGAACGAGAACACCATCGGCAGGCTGCGCGGGGGCACGATGCCGGGATTGACGTTGAACATCATCGCGTGCCTGCCGCCGGGCTTGAACGTCACCGTCGCGCCAGCGGGCACTTCAACGCCGCTTTCGATCGGTTTCATCGACGTCATGCCGCCGCTGCCCGCCATGCTTTCGTGGAGCTCCGTGCGGATCACGACCGGCGACGACACTTCGAGCAGGCGATCGCCCTTCGGCCCGCCGTGGATCGTGAAATAGCCCGCAGCGGGGTTCTTCGGCACCGCCGCCAAGCGCACCCACGCGCCGTCGACGCGCAGCACGGGATCGGGCGCGCACGCGGCGAGCAAAAGCAACGTGGACAGGGCGAGGGCACGCATCGGGCAGGCTCCAATGTCGAACAATGTCGCGCCTCGTGCACCCGAAAGGTTGCGACGCGCAAGACGCTTCCTATATCGGCCTGCGAAACAATCATCGGGCGGCTTCATGCGCCCATCAGCTTATGGGGTACGTAAAAGACATGGCCAAAGTTATCGGTATCGATCTCGGCACGACCAATTCCTGCGTTGCGGTGATGGAGGGCGGCAAGCCCAAGGTGATCGAGAATGCCGAAGGCGCGCGCACGACTCCCTCGATCGTCGCCTTCGCCAAGGACGGCGAGCGCTTGATCGGTCAGCCCGCCAAGCGTCAGGCGGTGACCAATTCGGACAACACGATCTTTGCGGTCAAGCGCCTGATCGGTCGCCGCTACGACGATCCGATCACCAAGAAGGATACCGAGCTGGTCCCTTACACGATCGCCAAAGGCCCGAACGGCGACGCGTGGGTAAAGGCGAGCGGTGAGGACTATTCGCCGTCGCAAATCAGCGCTTTCATTCTTCAGAAGATGAAGGACACCGCCGAGGCCTATCTCGGCGAGACCGTCACGCAGGCGGTGATCACTGTCCCCGCCTATTTCAACGACGCTCAGCGCCAGGCAACCAAGGACGCGGGCAAGATCGCCGGCCTTGAAGTGCTGCGGATCATTAACGAGCCGACCGCAGCGGCGCTGGCTTATGGGCTGGAGAAGCAGGACGGCAAGACGATCGTCGTCTATGACCTTGGCGGCGGCACGTTCGACGTGTCGATCCTCGAGATCGGCGACGGCGTCTTCGAGGTAAAGTCGACCAATGGCGACACGTTCCTGGGCGGTGAGGACTTCGATTCGAAGATTGTCGAATTCCTCGCGTCCGACTTCCAGAAGGCCGAGGGCATCGACCTGACCAAGGACAAGCTTGCGCTCCAGCGGCTGAAGGAAGCCGCCGAAAAGGCGAAGATCGAGCTTTCGTCAGCCGCGAGCACCGAGGTCAACCTGCCCTTCATCACTGCCGACGCGACGGGTCCGAAGCATCTGGTCAAGGCGATCAGCCGCGCCGATCTCGAAAAGCTCGTCGAGAGCCTGATCACGCGCACGCTCGAACCGTGCAAGAAGGCGCTGGCCGACGCCGGCATGAAAGCCGACGCAATCGACGAGGTCGTGCTTGTCGGCGGCATGACCCGCATGCCGCGCGTCCGCGAAGTGGTGAAGAATTTCTTCGGCAAGGAGCCGCAGACCGGCGTCAATCCCGACGAGGTCGTGGCGATGGGTGCCGCGATCCAGGCGGGTGTGCTTCAGGGTGACGTCAAGGACGTGCTGCTGCTCGACGTGACGCCGCTCAGCCTCGGCATCGAGACGCTCGGCGGTGTGTTCACGCGCATGATCGATCGCAACACGACGATCCCGACGAAGAAGTCGCAGACCTATTCGACCGCCGACGACAATCAGAATGCGGTCACGATCCGCGTCTTCCAGGGCGAGCGCGAGATGGCGGCGGACAACAAGATGCTTGGCCAGTTCGACCTGATCGGCATCCCGCCTGCGCCGCGCGGCGTGCCGCAGATCGAGGTCACCTTCGACATCGATGCCAACGGCCTCGTCAACGTGTCGGCCAAGGACAAGGGGACCGGCAAGGAGCAGCAGATCAAGATCCAGGCCTCGGGCGGGCTTTCGGACAGCGACATCGACCAGATGGTCCGCGATGCCGAAACCTTTGCTGAGGAAGACAAGAAGCGTCGCGAGGCGGCGGAAGCGAAGAATAACGCCGAATCGCTGATCCACACGACCGAGCGTCAGCTTGCCGACAATGGCGACAAGATCGACGGTACCCTCAAGACCGAGATCGAAGCGGCGGTCGCCGAAGCCAAGACCGCTGTCGAAGGCGGTGACGTGCAGGCGATGACCGACAAAGCGCAGGCGCTGGCTCAGGTCGCCATGAAGATGGGTCAGGCAATCTACGACAAAGAACAGGCATCGGCTGCGTCGCCTGAAGCTGAAGCGGGTCCGACCGACGATGGCGTCGTCGACGCAGAGTTCTCCGAAGTCGACGACAGCGCGAAGGCGTAGGAAACGCGTGTCAACTTCGTCAACTTTGCCGCCCCGGAGCGATCCGGGGCGGCGGTTGGTTCAGGGGTGAATGGTGGCCGATACCGATTATTACGAGCTGCTGGAGGTCGAGCGCACTGCCGACGACGGGATGATCAAGTCGTCCTATCGCAAGCTCGCGATGAAATTCCATCCCGACAAGAACCCGGGCTGCGCCGAGTCCGAAGCCAGGTTCAAGTCGATCTCCGAAGCCTATGACGTCCTTAAGGACCCGCAGAAGCGTGCGGCCTATGATCGCTTCGGCAAGGCGGCGTTCCAGAATGGCGGCGGGCAAGGGCCCGGGTTCGAGGGCTTCTCGGACATTTTCGACAACATCTTTGGCGAATTTATGGGCGGCGGACGCGGTCGCCAGGCGGGGCCCCGCCGCGGCGCCGATCTGCGCTACGATGTGGAGATCACGCTTGAAGACGCCTTTCACGGCAAGGCGACCGAGATCAGCGTCGATGTGTCGGCACGCTGCGAGCCCTGTGACGGCACCGGTGCCAAACCCGGCACGGCGGCGCGGGGCTGCGCGACGTGCGGTGGTCGCGGCCAGGTCCGCGCGCAACAGGGTTTCTTTGTCGTCGAGCGCGCGTGCCCGACCTGCCATGGCGCGGGACAGGTGATCGCCGACCCCTGCACGGTCTGCCGTGGCCAGGGTCGCGTCGACAAGACCAAGACGCTCGCCGTCACCATTCCCGCAGGCGTCGACGAAGGCACGCGCATCCGCTTGTCGGGCGAAGGCGAGGCGGGTGCGCGCGGGGCTCCACCCGGCGACCTCTATATCTTCCTGCACGTCGCGCGGCACGCGATATTCGAGCGAGACGGGACGACGCTCTTTGCGCGCGTGCCGGTCAGCTTCACCTGCGCAGCGCTCGGCGGAACGATCGACGTTCCCGGGCTCGATCGCCAGCATCACGAAATCCGAATTCCGCCGGGCATTCAGTCGGGCAAGCAGCTGCGCCAGCGCGGCGCGGGGATGCCGGTTCTCAACGGGCGCGGCGCGGGCGACCTCGTCGTCCAGATCGAGGTCGAAACGCCGACGAAACTGACCGCGAAACAAAAGGAGCTTCTCGAAGCCTTTCGCGAAACCGAAACGGGCGAAGAATGCCCGCAGTCACGCGGCTTCTTCGACAAGATCAGGTCGGTTTTCGACGATATCGTCTGACAAGGTTGCGCCCGCCCCGGCACCAAGGTGCGCGGGGCAGGCGGGGCCTGCTTCATTGCAAGGTCAGGCGATCGGGTTGAGAGTGACCGCCGCCACGACCAGAAGCTGGGCCAGGATCGCAACGACGAAGGTCGCCGACGTTTCCAACTGACGCATTTTGGTCTTCCTGTTCTGCCGCTCATTTGCGGCACCGCAATCCCTATCGCTTTGGTCTGATATCGCAATCGCAACGATTGCGGCGACGGTTGCAGTATTTGCAACCGTCAGGTGAACACGCGGGCAAAGATCGTCTCGACGTGCGCGAGATGGTACGCCAAGTCGAATTCATTCTCGATCGCGTCGACCGAAAGCACGGCGGTGACGTCGGGATCGGTCTTCAGCAATTCCATTAACGAGAGCATACCGTCCGAGTCCCACACCTTCATCGCGTTGCGCTGGACGGCCAGATAGGCGGCTTCACGGCTCATCCCAGCCTGCGTCAGCGCGAGCAGGACGCGTTGCGAATGGACCAGCCCGCCCATGCGGTCGAGGTTCTTCTGCATCCGCTCGGGATACACGAGCAGCTTGTCGACGACGCCGGTCAGCCGCGCGAGCGCAAAGTCGAGCGTTACGCAGGCATCGGGGCCGATCATGCGCTCGACCGACGAATGGCTGATATCGCGCTCGTGCCACAGCGCGACGTTTTCCAGCGCCGGCACGACTGCGCTTCGCACCATGCGCGCAAGGCCGGTCAGATTCTCGGTCAGCACCGGATTGCGCTTGTGCGGCATCGCCGACGAACCCTTTTGCCCGGGTGCGAAATACTCCTCGGCCTCGAGGACCTCGGTGCGCTGCAGATGACGGATCTCGATCGCGAGACGTTCGATCGAGCCTGCGACGACGCCGAGCGTTGCAAAGAACATCGCGTGGCGATCGCGCGGGATGACCTGGGTCGACACGGGCTCGACCGCAAGGCCCATCTTGTCGGCGACATGCGCTTCCACGCGCGGATCGATGTTGGCGAAGGTGCCGACCGCGCCGGAGATCGCACAGGTCGCGATTTCCGCACGCGCCGCGACGAGGCGGTCACGATTGCGCGCGAATTCTGCATAGGCCTGCGCAAGCTTCAGTCCGAACGTCACGGGTTCGGCGTGAATACCGTGGCTCCGTCCGATCGTCGGCGTCAGCTTGTGTTCGAACGCCCGGCGCTTGATCGCGCGCAACAATGCGTCGAGATCGGCGATCAGCAGATCGGAGGCGCGCGCAAGCTGTACGGCAAGACAGGTGTCGAGAACGTCCGAACTCGTCATCCCCTGATGCAGGAAGCGCGCCCAATTCTCGCCCGAGTGCGCACCGACCTGATCGCTGACCCAGGTGAGAAACGCGATGACATCGTGCTTCGTCACCGCTTCGATGGCATCGATGGCAGCGACATCGATAACAGGGTCGGTTGCCCACCAGTCCCACACGGCTTTGGCCGCCGATCGCGGCACGGTGCCAAGTTCCGCCATTGCTTCGAGTGCATGCGCTTCGATCTCGAACCAGATGCGAAAACGCGTGTCGGCCGACCAGAGCGCGACCATTTCGGGGCGTGAATAGCGTTCGATCATGATCGGACCGCCTAGCAGGGACAAACCGACGCGACAACGCGTCGGGGCGAGCAACGGCGGCCTGCACGGTTCGTTGATGAGGAGACGGCTTTCCCCGAGCCGTAGGTTCGAAGCAGATGGAGTATATGTTATGAGAAGCCTTTTGATTGCCGCGGGAGTCGCCGCACTCGCTTCGCCCGCTCTGGCGCAAATGACCGGGACCGGCGCGTCGACGCCGTCGACGGCGGCAACGCCTTCGGCGGCACCGCAGGACGCGACGTCGCAAGCCCCGGCCGCCGCCGCCTCCGACGCAACCGCGCCGCAAGATCCCAAAGCGATCATCGCATCCGAATTTCCGACGTACGACAAGGACAGCAACGGCGCGCTCAACCGCACCGAATTCGACAGCTGGCTGGTCGCACTGAAGGAAAAGTCCGGCGAAGCGGCGATGAAGCCCGCTGACAAGACGGCATGGTTGAAAGGCGCGTTCACGAGCGCTGACAAGGACAAGAGCAAGGGCGTCAGTCTTGCCGAACTGACCACTTACCTGACCGCGGCCAGCTGAGCCGCGCCGGGTCGCAGGCGAACCTCCCCTGCTCGGGGGAGGTTCGTTTGCTTTTCAAATCGTTCGGCGCGCGGCTATGGCGCGCCGCATGACGTTGCCGATGATCCCTCTGAACCTGCCGACCGAGACCGGCGATGAGCTTGGCTATATTCGCGCGGCGATCGAGGATCGGGTTCTTGCTGGCGACGGGCGCTTCACCGACCTGTGTCATGCCTGGCTCGAACGAGAGACGGGTACCGCGCGCGCGTTGCTGACGCACAGCTGCACGGCGGCGCTCGAAATGACGGCGCTTTTGCTCGACATCGTGCCGGGTGACGAGGTCATCATGCCGTCACACACCTTTGTCTCGACCGCGAACGCCTTCGTATTGCGCGGCGGCGTGCCCGTCTTCGTCGACGTACGCAGCGATACGCTCAACATCGACGAAGCCCTGATTGAGGCGGCGATCACGCCGCGTACGCGCGCCATCGTCGGCGTGCACTATGCCGGCATCGCGTGCGACATGGACGCGATCGTCGCCATGGCCGGGCGGCACGGCCTCGCCGTCGTCGAAGACGCAGCGCAAGGGGTCGGCGCGCTGTACAAGGGCTGTGCGCTCGGCAGCATCGGTGACCTCGGCACGTTCAGCTTTCATGAGACCAAAAACGTCATCAGCGGCGAGGGCGGCGCACTGCTTGTCAATCGCGCCGACCTCATCGATCGTGCCGAAATCATTCGCGAGAAGGGTACCGACCGCAGCCGCTTCTTCCGCGGCGAAGTCGACAAATACACGTGGCAGGATATCGGATCCTCCTATCTGCCGTCCGAAATCGTGGCCGCGTTCCTGTGGGGGCAATTGCAACATGCCGGGGCGGTTACCCTGGCTCGGCGCGTGCGCTGGCATGGCTACGACGCGGCGCTTGCCGAGCTCGCGGCGGCGGGGCGGCTGCAGCGCCCGCACGTGCCGGAGGCGTGCACGGTCAACGGACATATTTATTACGTGCTCCTGCCACCCGATACCGACCGCAGCGATGTCATGAGCCGGTTGCGCGCGCAGGGGATCGGCACCGCATTCCACTATGTGCCCTTGCATTCGTCGCCCGCGGGCCGGCGTTACGGGCGTGTCAGCGGATCGATGGCGGTCACCGACGACGCGACGGCGCGCCTTGTCCGGCTGCCGATGTCGAGCGTCATTACGCCCGACGAACAGGCGCGCGTGGTGGCGGCGCTAACCGAAGTCCTGCGCTGACGCGACCTGCCGCGACATCGCGATGGCGTCGAGGATTTTGGCACCCGCCATGAAGACCGCGCCGCTGCACGCCACGAACAACAGCCAGCCGCCGGCCCCCGGATAGGCGGCCAGATAGGTCTTGCCACGCTCCATCGCGCCAGTGGCTAGCGCGTAGATGATCAGATACGCTTCCAATTTGGTCTTGATAACGAACAGACGACCGATTTTCTTGAGCATATCGACATCACCGCAAGCTTCGGGCCAATGGCGCAAAGCCGTTCATCGGCTTCGACGAACATGGTGAACTGTCAGTTAATCCGACAATTCGCTCAAGCCCAACGCTTTAAGCAGCGCGCCCCGCGCGGCCACGATTTCGGCATGCAAGTCCGTGCGCGCAAGGTCCTCGGGCGCAATGGCTTCGGGCCAGTATTGTCGTATCACGTCGGCGATCCGGTCGAGCGCCGCATCGTCGACCAGAAAGCGCGGATCGACGGTCGCCGGATCGGCAACGACGCGCAGGCGCAGGCACGCCGGACCGCCGCCGTTCGCCATCGATTCGCGCACGTCGACGCTATGGATCTGCCGGATCGGGCCATTGCCCGCCACATGATCGTCGAGCCAGCGCGCGACCGCCGCATTGGCGCGGGCTTCGGCGGGCAGGATCAGCGCCATGCCGGTCGAACCGGGAAGCGTCACCAGCTGCGCGTTGAAAAGATAGCTGGCGATCGCGTCGGCAAGGCTGACGACGCGCGACGGCACCTCGACGATCTCGACTCCGGGAAGCCGCCGGGCAAGCTCTGCATAAAGCGTGTCCCTGTCGTCGAATGCGTCCTGATGCGTGAACAGCACGCGTCCGTTCGCGACCGCGACGACGTCATTGTGGAACGCGCCTGCCGCGATTGCAGCTTCGGACTGGGCGACGAAAATTGGGTCGTACACCCCGTGAAGGCGCGCGACTGCCCTCGACGCTTCGACATGCTGACGCGCGGGGAACGCGCCGCCGCGCACACCATAGACGAAGACCTCGACCCCGCGCGCATCGTGCGATGCGCACAGGCGCATGTGGTTCGCGGCGCCCTCGTCGCCAAAAGGCGCGGGGACGGGGGGGTGGACGACGAAGGCGGGGTCCGCGAACGCCAGGCGCAGTTGCGCAAGCGTCGCCGGCCATTCGTGCGCGCGGTGCGGCATCGTCATCAGATTGGCTGCGGTCAGGTGGCAGCGGCCGTCCGCCGTGTCCGGCGCGGGCGAAACCGTCGCGGCATTGGCGGCCCACATCGCCGACGCTGACAGCGCGGCCGCGCGGATGTGCGGTTCGGCGGTCTGCATATCGGTGCCGATACGCGCCACCCAGTCACCGTCGGGGCGGGGGTGCGGCACCAAAATGCCCTGCGTCAGCCCGAGCGACAGGTTGACGCGCATCTTTTCGACCCCCTGTAGCGCGGCCGCGCGCGGGTGCGACACCGCGCCTGCGTTCTTTGCCGAAGCGAGATTGCCGGGGCTGAGGCCGGCATAATTGTGGCTGGGTCCGACGATCCCGTCGAAGTTGATTTCGGTAAGGCTCACTACCAGCGCTCGACCGCGTCGCCGACGATGGCGGTCCACGGGTGCATCCGTTCTTCGTAGACCGAAAATCGCGGCGCGGGGAAACCGGGGTCGGCAAAGGCGCCGATCGGGATCGCGATGAGGCCCGGCATCGCGTCGATGACGTAGGCGATCGTCGCGCCGCATTGGGGGCAGAAGCGGAACGTGCCGCGCCCGCCGCTGTCGCCGGTCAGCGTCCAGACGTTCGATTCGCCGCTCACGACCACTTGTGCGTCCGGCCAGCGCGCCTGCGCCGAAAACGCCGCGCCGGTGCGCCTTTTGCAGTTGAGGCAATGACAGACCGAGATCCGCACCGGATCGCCGCGCACCTCGGCGCGCAGCTGACCGCAGCCACAGGTCGCGGTTCGCACCTGATCGCTCATGATGGGGCGACCTGAACGATGTCGCCTGGCTCGACCCGAAGCGCCGCCGCGCCTGCAGGATCGATCGTGCCATCGTCGCTGACCGATGCCCAGCCTGCGCGAAAATCTGCAAGACGACCGGTCGCGGCGATCGCGCGCTGTGCCTCGTTCGCGCCGACGCCCGTAATCTCGATGTCGCGTGCGCGCGCGATCGTCTTCACCTGGTCGGTGCGCGCATGCATCGTCGGGCCGCCGTCGAAGATATCGATATAATGGTCGTGGACGAAGCCCTCGTTCTCGAGCATCCGCATCGCCGCGCGACCGGTCGGATGCGGATGGCCCATCACCGCGCGCGCGCTTTCGGGGAGGAGCGCGGTGTAGATCGGATGCTTGGGCATCAGGTCGGCGATGAACTGAAAGCCGTTGACCGCGTTGAAGGCATCGGCCTCGGGGAAGGTCATGCCGAAGAACTTGCCTGCAAGCCCGTCCCAGAACGGCGACCCGCCGCCTTCGTCGAAAACGCCGCGCAGCTCGGCGAAGATCCGGTCGGAAAACCGGGAGCGATGCGCGCGGATGTAGAGATAACGGCTGCGCGCGAGCAGCATGCCGAGACCACCGGCGCGTTCGCTCGGATGAAGGAACAGCCCGCCGACTTCGCTCGCGCCTTCGAAATCGGTCGAAAGCGACAGCATTTCGGCGCGGAACGTGCGGGCCAGTTCAGACGACGTCTGTGTCAGCGTGCCGATGCGATAGCTGTAGAACGGCGCGGTCTGGCCGATCTTGCTGTAGATCTGGCACGTGCCGCGGACATGCCCGGTGTCGATATCCTCGAGCATCAGGATGATCAGGTCGTCGGCAAGTACCTCGTCGCCGCGCGCGAACGCTGCCTCTGCGCGCGCAAGCTTCGCCTTCAGGTTCGGCTTGTCGGCTGGCAGGTTGGTGAAGCCGCCGCCGGTCAGCTTGGCCATTTCGTAGAGCGCGGCAACGTCGGACAGGCGTGCGGCGCGAAGGCGGAAGGTCATGGCACGAACGCTCCGGTTGCGATGCGCTGAAGCGTCAGTGCCGACAGCATCGCCCGCTCCGCCAGTGAGCCGACGATCATATACTCGTCGGGCGAATGGATCGCGCCGCCACGCACCCCCATGGTGTCGACGACGGGCACGCCGCATGCGGCGATATTGTTGCCGTCGCAGACGCCGCCGGTCGCTCTCCAGCTTATCGACTGGCCGAGATCGGCACCGCATTGCCTGACGAGATCGAACAGCGCCTGCGCCTGGGCAGTCATCGGCTTGGGCGGGCGGCCAAAGCCACCGTGCACGTGAATGCCCACGTCGCGCTCGGTGGCGATCCTGGTCGTGATCCGGTCGATCGCGGCTCGCGCTTGCGCTTCGACGTCGGGCGTCGCGGGGCGCAGATTGACGCGCAGGACGGCGTGATCGGGGACGACGTTGTTCGGCCCGCCGCCGTCGATCTTCGCCGGGTTGACCGACAGGCCGGCCGTCGTCAGCGCAGCCAGTTCGAGCGCCAGAGCGGCGGCGGCGAGGAGGGCGTTGCGCCCGTCTTCCGGGTTGCGGCCCGCATGTGCCGATCTGCCGGTAACGACGAAGCTGAAATTGCCGCTGCCGGGACGCGCGCCCGCGAGGGTGCCATCGGGGAGCGCGGAGGGTTCGTAGGTGAGCGCTGCAAGTTTGCCCCGCGCCAGCTCTGCAATCAGCGCTGCCGAAGAGGCCGAGCCAGTCTCTTCGTCGCTGTTGATGAGGACATCATATCCGAGCGCGGAGGCGTCGGCGCTGTCTTCGAAAGCGCTCAACGCCGCGAGCATGACGGCAATGCCGCCCTTCATGTCCGCCGTTCCGGGACCGTTGACGATGCCGGGGCTGATCTCTCTCAAGGCCTGAAAACCGTGATCCGCGGGAAAGACTGTGTCCATATGGCCGGTCAGCAGGATGCGCCGGTTTGCCGTCGGGCGGACGCTGAGGTGAAGATGCTGGCCGCGCTCGACAAGGCGGGTGCTGCCGTCGGGAAGGACCGACGCTTCGGGCGAAGGGTCGACCATGCGGAGCGTACCCGGCAGCGGCGCGAACGCGTCCGACAGCAGGCGCGCGACGCGGGCGAGCCCGTCGAGGTTGCCGGTGCCGCTGTTGATTGCGGCCCAGCGCTCGACCTGTGCGCGCATCGGTGCTGCGGCGGCGCGGTCGGTCAGGCGGTGCTCGGCGGGCGTCATCGAGACCTCTTAACCGCCTGCGAACTGCTTGTCGAAGCCCGCGATCGTCGGCATAGCCGCGCCGCGCCTCGCTCACCGGCGCAACCAATCAGGAGTCCTGCAATGACCGCCTACGTCGAACGCTCAGGCCTGCAGGTGGCCGACGTGCTCGCCGCATTTGTCGAGGTGGAGGTCCTGCCGGGTCTGGACGTCGAGCCGGCCCGACTGTGGTCGGGCCTTGCCGGAATACTCGATCATTTTGCGCCGGTGAACCGGGCGCTGCTGGCCAAGCGCGACGCGATGCAGGCCAAGATCGACGCGTGGCACGAGGCGAATGCGTTCGACGCAGTCGCTTACGAGGCCTTCCTGAGCGAGATCGGCTATCTCGTGCCCGAACCCGCCCCGTTTACGATCGACACTGAGGGCGTCGACGCTGAAGTCGCGACGATGGCGGGGCCGCAACTCGTCGTGCCCGCGCTCAACACGCGCTTTGCGCTTAACGCCGCCAACGCGCGCTGGGGGAGCCTGTACGACGCGCTCTACGGAACCGACGCGCTCGATGCGCCGCCGGCCAGGCCCGGTGGCTACGATGTCGAGCGTGGCAGCGCGGTAATCGCGCGCGCAAAGGCGTTCCTCGACGAGGCAGTGCCGGGCTGGTCAAAAGTTAGTCAAAGTTTAGTCCAAGGAATCTGCGTGGGCTATCGGGGGCCCGCCGATAATCCTAGGGCATTACTGTTCGAAAACAATGGTTTACGCATCGAGATTATTATCGATCGTGAAAGCATGATCGGTCGTGCCGATCCTGACGGTGTGTCGGACGTCATCCTCGAATCGGCGCTTTCGACGATCGTCGACCTCGAGGATTCGGTCGCGGCGGTCGACGGCGACGACAAGGTCGCGGGCTATCGCACCTGGCTCGGGCTGATGAAGGGAGACCTGGCCGCGACCTTCGACAAGGGCGGACAGACGATGACGCGGTCGCTCGAACCCGATCGTGAATGGATTGCGCCCGACGGCACGCCGTTCACGCTGCACGGGCGCAGCCTGCTGTTCGTTCGCAACGTCGGCCATCTCATGACCAACCCCGCAATCCTGCTGCGCGATCGGTCCGAAGTGCCCGAAGGCATCCTCGATGCGGTCATGACGTCACTGATCGCGATGCATGATCGGGGGATGAATTCGCGCGCCGGCAGCATCTATATCGTCAAGCCCAAGATGCACGGACCCGAAGAGGCGGCGTTCACCAACGACCTGTTCGACGCGGTCGAGGACGCGTTGGGCATGACGCGGCACCGCATCAAGGTCGGTGTGATGGACGAGGAGCGCCGGACATCGGCCAATCTGGCCGCGACGATCCATGCCGTGCGCCACCGGATCGCATTCATCAACACGGGCTTCCTAGACCGCACCGGTGACGAAATCCACACCTCGATGAAGGCCGGGGCGATGGTTGCCAAGGCCGACATGAAGTCGAGCGCGTGGATCAAGGCCTATGAAGCGCGCAACGTCGCGATCGGGCTTGCCTGCGGGCTCAGCGGCAAGGCGCAGATCGGCAAGGGGATGTGGGCCGCGCCCGATCGCATGGCCGACATGATGGCGCAAAAGATCGGCCATCCGATGGCGGGCGCGAACACCGCATGGGTGCCGTCACCGACCGCGGCGACGTTGCACGCGATGCATTATCATCAGGTCGACGTGTTTGCGCGTCAGAAGGCGCTGACCGCGATTCCGCCGCTGTCTGATCTGCTGACGTTGCCGCTGGCGGGGGGCAAGAATTGGAGCGAGGCGGAAATCGAGCGCGAACTCGACAATAATGCCCAAGGGATATTGGGTTATGTCGTCCGCTGGATCGACCAGGGCATCGGCTGTTCGAAAGTACCCGACATCGACGACGTCGGGCTGATGGAGGACCGCGCGACATTGCGCATCTCATCGCAGCATCTGGCGAACTGGTTGCTGCATGGCGTGTGCACCGCCGATCAGGTCGACGCGGCGCTGATGCGGATGGCGGCGAAGGTCGATGCGCAGAACGCAGGCGATCCGCTGTACCGGACGCTGATGGCGGACAGCATGGCATTTCGCGCGGCGCGCGCGCTCGTCTTCGAAGGCGTTGCGCAGCCCAATGGCTATACCGAGCCGCTGCTCCACACGTTCAGGCAGGCGGTGAAGGCGGGTTGACGAGATCTCCTTGTGTACATAAGTTGTGGACACCAGGAGATGCGTGATGGGTCGTCAGGTCGGCGTTCGCGAGTTTCGCGCGAATTTGAGCCGTTACGTTGCCCAAGCGGCGAAGGGTGAAGCGGTGACGATCGTGTCGCGGGGCAAGCCGGTGGCGACGCTGTCCGGTCCGCCGCGCAGGGGCTTGCGCCCGCCGCCGACCTTCGGCTCGCTGAAAGGGAAAGTCTCGATCGCAGACGATTTTGACGATCCGATGCCCGAATTCGAAGCCG
Source organism: Sphingomonas sp. (assembly GCA_965249015.1). Lineage (GTDB taxonomy): Bacteria > Pseudomonadota > Alphaproteobacteria > Sphingomonadales > Sphingomonadaceae > Sphingomonas_O. The sequence goes on from CBDFLB010000003.1 coordinate 1,792,050, forward strand.
CCTATTATGGTGACCGTTGAGGCTTTTGATTGATACGCAAATTCTGCTTTGGCAGATTGCAGACGATCCGCGACTGGCCGGTGGCCTGCGGGATGCACTGACGGACAGGTCACACGACATCGTCGTAAGCGACGCAACGATCTGGGAAATCGTGATCAAGAACGGCACCGGTCGCCTCGCGATCGACCCCATTCAAGCCGACGGCGTAATCGACCGAGACGGTTACGCGCGCCTGCCGGTTTCGCGCGAGCATATTTATGCGGTCGGACGCCTGGCGCTGCACCACCGCGATCCGTTCGACCGGCTACTCATTGCACAATCGATTGTCGAAAATCTGGCGATCCTGACCGCCGACAGGAAATTCGCGGCGTATCCGGTCCGACTAGCGGCCCCTTAACGGGCGAGCTGGCAAATGCGCCGCAAACTCACTCAGCACATCCTCGTAAAGCTTTTTCTTGAACGAAACGATGATGTCGGGAAGCGCCCAAGGATCGACCCACTTGTAGGTGCGAAACTCGGGGTGTTCGGTCTCGAGGTTGATATCGGCATCGGTGCCGAGGAAACGCGCGAGGAACCAGCTCTGGACCTGGCCACCGTATTTTCCGCCCCACATGCGGCCGTGCATCTCGGGCGGAAGATCGTAGTACAGCGCGCGAGAGGCGCGGGCGATGATCGTGACGAGGCGCGGGGGGATACCGGTTTCCTCCTCGAGTTCGCGCAGCGCGCCCGCCTCTGTGTCCTCGCCCGGGTCGAGCCCACCTTGCGGCATCTGCCAGGCGTCGAGGCTCGAATCGATGCGCTGTGCCACGAACACCTTGTCGTCGGCATTAAGGAGCATCACTGCGGCAGCGGGGCGATAGGGAAGGGTGTTCATGCGTATTCGGCGATCATTGCCTTCAACGCAGCGAATGCGCCGGCGATGTCGGCCTGACCCGAAGGGATCGCTTTGCGAAGAGTGATGAAGCCGTCGATGTTGCCGATCGCCTCTCTGTACACCGTCGGCACGCCCGCCGCGATCAGCGCGCCGGCATAGGCTCGACCCTGATCGCGCAACGGATCGAGCCCGGCGGTGAGGAGCAGTGTCGGCGGCATGCCCGCCTGATCGTATCCAAGCGGAGCCGAGCGGACATGTCCGACTTCGGCGGCGTAGGCGTTTTCGAAATAATCCATCGCTTCGATCGTCAGCAGCTTGCCGACGTTGTGTTCGCGGTACGATGCCCAGTCGTTGTGATCGGCGACGACGGGGTAGATCGGATATTGGGCGATGACGGCAACGGCGGCGGGCGAGTCGCGCAGCGCCATCGTCGTGACGATCGCCAGGTTGCCGCCCGCGCTGTCGCCCGAGGTGACGAGGCCGGTGCAGGGTAAGTTCGCGGCGATCCAGCGGGTTGCGGCCTCGCAATCGTCGGGCGCTGCGGGCCAGCGATTTTCGGGTGCGAGCCGGTAGTCGATGGCGATCACCGGGATGTCGAGCGCGCGCGCGGCTTCGGCGCAATAGGAGTCGTGCGTTTCGAGATTGCCGATGACGAAACCGCCGCCATGATAAAAGACCATGACGGGGCCGGGGTCGCGGGTTTCGCGGGCATCGTAGAGCCGCGCGGGGATGGTGCCCGCGGGACCGGGAATTTCGAGGTTGCGGATCACCGCGAGTTCGCCGCGCGGCACCTCCGCAACGGGCCCCATCGCCACCATCTGTGCGCGCGCGGCGGGTGCGTCGAGCTCGTGCACCTTGGGCGTGGGCAGGTTGTTCAGAAACGTCAGGAACATTTGAACGTCGGGTCGGTCGCCAGTCATTCGTTTTGTGCCTCGCCAGCCGGGAAATCGCGATCTAGCTAGCGGCGATGCTCCACGTCGTCCATCATCCCGATTACGTCGTGGCGGCGAACGGCGGTGCGCACGCGTTCAGCAAATATGCGCTGGTGATGGAGGCGCTGCGCGGCGGCGGCCCCATGACCGAGCATCGGCCCGAAGCGATGCCGGTGCGCTGGATCGAGGCGGCGCATGATCGGGCCTATGTGGCGGCTGTGCTGGCGGCGGCGGTGTCGCCCGAAATCGAACGGCGGATCGGCTTTGCGGTCACGCCGGCAGTGGCGCTGCGCTCGCTGCTGTCGTCGGGCGGAACCTGGCTCGCGTGCAAGCTGGCGCTCGATCATGGTTATGCGGCGAACGCAGCGGGCGGGAGCCATCATGCGCTCCCCGACAGTGGCGCGGGGTATTGCGTCTTCAACGACCTGGCGGTGGCGGCGCTCCGTCTGCTCGGCGACGGCGACGCGCGCCGCATCCTGATCGTCGACCTCGACGTTCATCAGGGCGACGGGACGGCGGTGATCCTGGCCGGACGCAGCGACGTCGCGACGCTGTCGGTGCACGCAGACAAGAATTTCCCGGTGAGGAAAGCACATTCGACATGCGATGTCGCGCTGCCCGATGCGACCGGGGATGCGGCGTATCTGGATGCGCTTGCGCCTGCGCTCGGTGCCATGATCGAGCGGCTGCGCCCCGATTTGATCCTCTATCAGGCGGGCGTGGACGTCCACGCGTTGGACAAGCTCGGCCGGCTTACGCTTAGCGATGCGGGAGTTGCCGCACGCGACGCACGGGTTGCGGGGCGCGCGCGTGCGCACGGCATTCCGCTCGCGAGCGTCATGGGCGGGGGCTATGGCGATGACGTGCGTGCGGTCGCGGCACGGCATGCCGCGACGATGCGAACGCTCGCTGCCGCCTATTTCGATTGATCTGCGTGACAGATTTACTACTTTGGCGCGAAGGGCGGGGCGTCGTAAAGCGCGCCACCGACTCGATCAGGATGACTTGATGGCCACCGCCGCAATCGAACGAACACCGCACGACGCTGCGGCACCCGACCCCGAAAACATCGTCGTGCGCTTTGCCGGAGATTCGGGCGACGGGATGCAGCTGACCGGCGGGCAGTTCACTTTGTCGTCGGCGCTTGCGGGCAATGATTTCGCGACTTTTCCCGATTTTCCGGCTGAAATCCGCGCGCCGCAAGGGACGCTGTTCGGCGTCTCGGCGTTCCAGATCAACTTCGGATCGTCGGCGATCGAGACCGCGGGCGACGCGCCCGACGTGCTGGTGGCGATGAATCCGGCGGCATTGAAAACCAATGTCGACGCGCTGAAGCCCGGCGGCCTGATCATCGCCGACGAGGGCGAATTCGGCGCGCGCAACCTAACCAAGGCAGGGTATGAGGTGTCGCCGTTGACCGACGGGTCGCTGGCGAAATGGCAGCTGATTTCGTTTAATATCTCGCAGCTGACGATGGATGCAGTCAAGCCGTTCGGGCTCGGCAACAAGGAAGCGCTGCGCTGCAAGAACATGTGGACGCTCGGCCTCGCGCTGTGGATGTTCGGGCGCAAACGCGCCCCGATCGTCGACTGGCTGAACGCGAAGTTCGCCAAGAACGCGGTGCTTGCGCAGGCAAACATAGCGGCGCTGAACGCCGGGCATGCGTACGGCGAGACCGCCGAGCTGGGCGCGTCGGTGCGTCAGCATGCGGTTGCCGCCGCGCCCGCCGAGCCTGGCCTGTATCGCACCGTGACGGGGGCGGAGGCGCTGTCGCTCGGGCTCGTGGCGGGGGCAAAGCTTGCCAATCTCAAGATGTTTTTCGGCGGCTATCCGATCACGCCGGCCTCGGCGATTCTGCACCATCTCGCGCGGTTGAAGGAATTCGGCGTCACGACCTTTCAGGCCGAGGATGAGATTGCCGCCATCGGAGCCGCCATCGGCGCGTCTTACGCGGGGCAGCTCGGCGTCACCTCGTCCTCGGGTCCGGGCATTGCGCTGAAGGGCGAGGCGATGGGCTTGGCGGTGATGACCGAACTGCCGCTCGTGATCATCAATTCGCAACGGGGCGGGCCGTCGACGGGCTTGCCGACCAAGACCGAACAGTCCGATCTTTATCAGGCGGTCTATGGCCGTAACGGCGACACGCCGATGCCGGTGATCGCAGCGCGGTCGCCCGCCGACTGTTTCGATTGCGCGATCGAGGCAGTGCGGATCGCGGTCACCTTCATGACTCCGGTGATGCTTTTGACCGATGGCTATATCGCCAATGCCGCCGAGCCGTGGAAAGTGCCCGATCGCAGCGCGTTCGAGGCGTTTCCCGTGGCATTCATGGAACAGGCCCCGGAGGGTGGCTTCATGCCCTATGCCCGCGACGACAAGCTGGCGCGGCCGTGGGTCAAGCCCGGGACACCGGGGCTGCTGCACCGGATCGGCGGGATCGAGAAACAGGTCGACACCGGCCATATCGATTATTCGCCGGGCAACCATCAGGCGATGACCGATATTCGGCAGGCAAAGGTCGACGGCGTTGCGGGCGACATTCCCGAGCAAGGCGTCGAAATCGGCACGACCTCGGGCAAGCTGGTCGTTGTCGGCTGGGGCTCGTCATTCGGACCGATCCTTCAGGCCGTGCGGCGTGCGCGAAACAGGGGGCTCGACGTGAGCCAGATCCACCTGCGCCATATCTGGCCGCTGCCACGGAATCTGGGTGAGCTGCTACGCGGCTACGAACATATACTTGTGCCCGAGATGAACACCGGCCAGCTGAAGACCGTGCTTCGCGATCAATATCTGGTCGATGCGCGGCCGCTGAACAAGGTCAGCGGCCAGCCGTTCCGCATTGCCGAGATCGAGGACGCGATCGCCAAGTTCTTCGATGCGGTCGCGGGTAACGAGGGCGGCACCGTCGCGCCGAGCGATGCGTCGCTCCCCAATCCCACCGGCGGGCCGACCCCGACCGCGCAAGGATAACATTATGAACGACATGACCCCTATTCGCCTGACCAGCCCCAAGGATTGGGAGACCGATCAGGAAGTGCGCTGGTGCCCCGGGTGCGGCGATTATGCGATCCTGAAAGCGGTGCAGCGGACGATGCCCGAGCTTGGCGCGGTCCCTGAAAATACGGTGTTCGTCAGCGGCATCGGCTGTTCGTCGAGGTTTCCTTATTATATGGAAACATACGGGTTTCACACGATCCACGGCCGCGCGCCGGCGGTGGCGACGGGGGTTAAGCTCGCCAATCCCGAGCTCGACGTGTGGATCATCACCGGCGACGGCGATGCGCTGTCAATCGGCGGCAACCACACGATGCACTTGCTGCGGCGCAATCTGAATTGCCAGTTCCTGCTGTTCAACAACGAGATCTATGGCCTGACCAAGGGACAATATTCGCCGACGTCGCGCGAGGGCACCAAGTCGCCGTCGACGCCGTTCGGATCGGTTGACCGGCCAGCGCGACCCTGTGCGTTTGCGTTGGGCGCAGGGGCGCGATTCGTCGCGCGCGGGATCGACGTCCACAAGCGCCTGCCCGAAGTCCTGAAGGCGGCGTACCGGCATCAGGGTGCGGCGTTCGTCGAAATCTTCCAGAATTGCATCGTCTACAACGCCGACGTGTTCGGCGAATTCGCCGACAAGCAAAACGCCGACGATCATCAGCTGTGGGTCGAGCATGGCCAGCCGATGCTGTTTGCGAAAGGGACCAAGGGCATCGCGCTCGACCGTGACGCGCTGCGGCTCAAGGTCGTCGACGTGGTGGGTGGCGACTGGGCGGCGGCGGGTGTGATCGTCCACGACATCACCAACCGCGCCGTCGCGCACATGCTGGTGGAGATGGTGTTCGGACCGTTCCCCATGGCACTCGGCGTATTGTACGACGACCCGCGGCCGACCTTCGACCAGACGCTGCTCGCGGCCGACGAAGCCACCGCCGATGGTAAAGCTGCCGACCTGCAGGCGCTGATGCAGCGCGCGCAGACATGGCATGTCGACAAGGACCATCACGTCATCTAGCCGGGGCGAAGATGGCCGCACCCTCGATCCTCTGGTTTCGCCAGGACCTTCGCCTGAGCGATAACGCCGCGTTGAACGCGGCTGCGCACGCCGGGCCCGTCGTCGCGGTCTATATCTTTGACGAACATGCAGGGGCCGCGCAGCACTGTTGGTTGCATCACAGCCTGACTGCGCTAGCCGCCGACCTTGCCGCGCTGGGCACTGCGCTGGTGCTGCGGCGCGGCGACGCGACCGCCGAACTCCGCGCGGTGATGGCGGAAACCGGGGCGACGCACATTCATGCGACGCGGCATTACGAGCCGTGGTGGCAGGCGATAGATTCTGACCTCGGCGATGCACTGACTCTTCACGACGGCAATTACCTGTCCGAGGTGCGCACGTTGCGGACCGGGGGCGGCGGGCGCTACAGGATCTTCACGCCGTTCTGGCGAGCGCTGCTCGGGCGAATGCCGCCGCCGTCGCCGCTTGCCGTGCCGCGTTCGCTCACCGGAGTCGCCGCGCGCAGCGACCGCCTCGATGAGTGGAAACTGCTGCCGACGAAGCCCGACTGGGCAACCGGCTTCGATGTCTGGAGTCCGGGTGAGGCGGGGGCGAAGGCGGCGTTGAAGGCCTGGCTCGCCGGCGTTTCGGACTACGGCCGGTCGCGCAACCTGCCGTCCGAAGCGGGCGTTTCGCAACTGTCGCCGCACCTCCACTTCGGCGAGATTTCGCCCGCGACCGTGTGGCATCATGTGTCCAAGCAGGTTGGAGCGAAAGCCGAGCCCTATCTGCGCGAGATCGGCTGGCGCGATTTCGCCGCCAACATTCTCGACCAGTTTCCCGATTACCATCGGGAAAACGGGCGGGCCGAATTCGATGCGTTCGAATGGCGCGACGACGACGCGGGCTTTGCCGCTTGGACGAAGGGTCGTACCGGCTATCCGATCGTCGATGCCGGCATGCGGCAATTGTGGGCGGTCGGATGGATGCATAACCGCGTGCGGATGATTACGGCGTCGTTCCTCGTGAAGCATCTTCTCATCGACTGGCGGCGCGGGGACCGGTGGTTCAGGGAAACATTGGTCGACTATGACGCTGCGTCGAACGCGGTGAACTGGCAGTGGATCGCGGGCACCGGCGTCGACGCCAACATGTTCGTCCGGATCATGGCACCGCTGTCGCAATCGGAAAAATTCGATGCGGGCGACTATATCCGGCGCTGGGTGCCCGAGCTGGCGGCATTGAGCGATGCGGTCATCCACGATCCGCACGAGGCGGGTGCGGCGCCGCCGGACTATGCCGCGCCGCTGATCGGGCACCGAGAGGGACGCGCCCGCGCTCTTGCGGCTTATGCGCGCATGAAGCAGTGACGTGAACGCGCCGCTGCCCCGGCCGGGTCTCGTCGCCCGGCTGCGCGCCCGCATTTTCCACCGGATGCTCGACCGAATCGGATCGGGTCTGACGGTCGGGCAGATCGAGGCGTTCCTTCCCGACGGCAGCTATCGCATATTGGGCGGCCGCGCGCCGGGCCCGTCATGCACTGTCGTCGTCCGGCGCTGGCGCGCGCTCGTGCGGCTTGCCAGGTCCGGGTCCGTCGGCTGGTACGAGGGCTGGGCGGCGGGCGACTGGTCAAGCCCCGACCCGGTGCCGCTGTTCGCGCTGTTCATGCGCAATCGCACGACCCTGAAAGCGACGGCGCGCGCCAAGGGCGTGTCTCGCGTCGCCAAGCGGCTGCGCCATGCCTTTCGCCACAACGACCGGGCCGGCGCGCGGCGCAACATCGTCGCGCATTATGATCTCGGCAACGATTTCTATGCGGCGTGGCTCGACCCGACGATGAGCTATTCGAGTGCGATGTTCGAGCACGGCGACACGCTTGAAAGCGCGCAGCGGCGCAAACAGGCGGCCTTGCTCGACCGGCTGACGCTGACACCGGGCGACCGGATGCTCGAGGTCGGCTGCGGCTGGGGGAGCCTGGCGCAGGCGGCGCAGACCCGCGGCGCTGCGGTGACCGCGATCAGCCTGTCGCCGTGCCAGCTCGATCATGCGCGGGCGCATCATCCGGGCATCGACTTCCAGCTGTGCGATTACCGCGATGTCGATGGGCAGTATGATGCAATCGCCAGCGTCGAAATGGTCGAGGCCGTGGGCGAACGCTACTGGCCGGCCTATCTCGATACGATCGTGCGCTGCCTGAAGCCCGGCGGGCGCGCCGCCGTTCAGTTCATCGCGATCGCCGACGATGTTTTCGATTCCTATCGGCAGAGCGCCGATTTCATTCAGACCTATGTGTTCCCGGGTGGCATGCTGCTTTCGAAGCAACGGTTCAGGGCGCTTGCAGAAGCGCGCGGGCTGCACTGGACCGACGAACGCTGCTTTGGCGAAGACTATGCCGAAACGCTCAAAATCTGGCGTGCCAATTTCGACGCCGCGACGCTGCCCGAAGCGTTCGACGGCGACTTCGCCGCGCTCTGGCGCTATTATCTGATGTATTGCGAGGGCGGCTTCCGCGGCGGCGGCATCGACGTCGTGCTGGTGACGCTGATCAAAACCGCGCGTCAGCCATAGCGGCTGAGGATCGAGTCGTGGACCGCCGGGTTGAGCAGGTTGGCGAACGCACAGCCGACCATGCCGCCGTGGTTCCAGATCACTTCGGCCTGCAACGCGGCAAGCCCGGGAAGCGTGAGCCAGCACAACCCGCCGGGGCGCATGCGTGACATCGCCTCGCAAGAAAAGCCGCCCAGTGACAGGTCGTGCACGGTGGTCGCAAAGCCCTTGTCGCCCGAAGGACGCAGCGACCCCGGAATCCGGAGCGCGGTACGCGGTGCGCAGCGATCCTCCTGCGCGGTGACGAAATAACGGTCCTGTACAAATGGTTCAGTCATGTTGTCGCCTTTCGGATACGAACAGTCGCGCCCCCTTGCATCAAAGTCTAATGCGGACCCGGTTAACGGCGGCTCGCCAAAGTCAGTTAACGCGTTCGCGATGACCGGTTGCAAAGCCGTCGCGTGCCAGTTCGGCGATCCGGGCCGCAACATCTTCGGGAGCCTTCACGTCGGCGGGGTCTTCGCCGGGAAAGGCGCGCGCGCGCATCGCGGTCCGCGTTGCTCCGGGGTCGAGGATCGCCACGCGCACGCGGCCGATGTTGCGCGTCTCCTCGGCATAGCTCGCGAGAAGATTTTCGAACCCCGCCTTCGATGCGCCATACGCACCCCAATACGCGCGCGGGGTCGTCGCCACGCTCGACGTCAGTCCGATGACGCGCGCGCCGTCGGCCGCGCGCAGCAGCGAGTCGAACGCGCCGATGAGCGCGGCCTGTGCGGTCAGATTGAGCGTCACGACGCGCTGAAATTCCTTTGCATCGATGTGCGGCACCGGGGTCAGCGTCCCCAGAGTGGCCGCGCCGAGCACGAGGACGTCGAGCGCGCTCCAGCGTCCTGCGATCGCTTCGGCCAATCGCGCGATGCCGTCGGGATCGACAAGGTCGAGCGGCGCGATGGTGGCGCTGCCGCCGGCACCGTGGATGCGTTCTTCGACGGCTTCGAGACCGGCGGTCGTCCGCGCCGTCAGGACGACGTGCGCACCTGCGGCAGCCAGCGCTTCGGCGGTCGCGGCACCGATCCCGCGTGAAGCGCCCGTCACGAGGGCGAGTTGCCCGGTCAATGCGTTTGTCATCCGGCGGCTTTGGCGCGCTTCGTACCCTCCTGCAAGGCGTGCCGGCCAATCCCTTCGCCTAGCGAGCGCCAAGCTTTGCGACTTCGGCCGCACAATCATATTTCAGTTTTGGCTCGGAACAGAAATCGGGCCATTGCCTGCGCAACGTCCACCAGCGGACAAGGCCGAGAGCGGCCATTTTCCCGAAGAAGGCGGGTTCGGTGCGCAGGCCGGCGGCGCTGGGCCAGAACAGCAGCGAATGCTGCAACTGCATGTCGACGACCGGTGCCCGCGCGAGCCATGACAGCGCCTGGTGCCGGTCGCCTGCACGCTCGTAAAGCTGCGCGAGGAGATAGGCACCGCCCGACGTACCCGCGTTCTCACGTTCGACTGTCGCGATTTGCGCCCGGAGCGCGGCGACCGGGAGTTTATCACTTTCGCGACGCAACCGTTCGCGTTGCTGCACGATCGCCGGGTGCCCGGGCCAGATCGCTTCATTTTCGGCTTGGAGGCGACGCGCCTCGTCAACGCGCCTGGCCGCCGCCAGACGGCGCACCGCCATGTCGCGGCCATAGAGCCACGTCGGATCACTCTGAACGGCCTGTAACGCCGGTTCGACGCTGGCGCGGACATAACCAAGATTGAAAAGCGTGACGCTGAGCGCGCGCAACAAGTCGGGGTTGTCGGGATATTTTTGCAGCGCCGAATCGATCAACGGCAGCGCGTCGGGCGACGCACTGCCGACCAGGTCGATTTTCGCCAGCCGCGTCGCAAGCGCATCGGGCGCGATCGCGAACGCACGCGCGAACGATGTTCGCGCCGCAGCGACAAGCGACGCGTCGCCACGATCCTGGCCATCGATCGCCTGGAGGCTGGCGAGCGCGGCCCAGCCGATGGCGAGATCGGGGCGAGCGATGGTCAGCCCGCGCGCCTTCGCAACAGCCTGGGTCAGGTCGCCGTCGAGCATCGTCTGACATGTCGAGAGAAGCATCGCGAGATCGGCTGGCCGCAGTTGCGCGCGCTCCGTGTCGAGCGAGCAGAATCCGCACCGCGTGATGCCGACGATGTTTGCGGCGATACGTTCGCGCAGGACCGACTGGTTGTCGACCTTGTCTTCGAACCGCCGCGACGACAGGACCATGCCGCCATCGCGCGCGACGAGCTGCGTTTCGACGACGATGGCATCCTTCACCGTATCGATCTGGACGCGCACGGCATATTGCGAATTGGCTCGATCCGATCCTCCGTTGTCGATGACGGCAAGCCCGGCGCTGGCATTGGCGAAGCGCGCGAGATCGGCGGTAAGGCCGCGTTCGAAGCGTCGGCTCTCGCGATTCGCCGAGGCCGACGGCGCGACCGACAGGCTGACGAGGCCCGCAGCCTCGGGCGGTCGCCGAGAGACGACGAAGCCGGCCGTCGCTGCCAGGGCAAAGGCACCCGCGAGTGCAAGGGGCCAACGCCGGCGACGCGGCGATGCGGCTACCGGCTGGACCGGCAGGCTCTGGACCTGCGCGACATCGTTCGGATCGCCGGCGATCCAGTCGTCGAGCTCGGAACTGAGTGCGTAGACCGTGCCCTGCTGCCCGCCGGGTACACGGTGCACCGGCAGGCCGCGCTCGCGCGCCCATCGCATCGCGGTCGTCCGGTCACGGCCAAGGAAGTTGCCGATTGCCTTCCAGCCGTCGATCCGTCGGTCGTCGCGCATCGCAGGCCCCCGCACCGCCGCAGCATTCCGCAATTTGCAACGATTTGCAACTCGACCGGATGACGGGAGACGTCGATCGTGCGGTTGCGGAACCAACGGGCGCGCCGTGTAACGAATTTATTGGAGATCAGGGACATGACTCGTGCAGATCGAAACTTCCGTAATCGTGCCAGGGCGATAATCGCGTCGGCATTGCTCGCCTCCGCGGCGTGCGTCGTGAACCCGGCGAGCGCCGCAATCACCATCAACAGCGATCCAATACTTTTTTGGAACGATACGGCAAATAACCTGATCAACGGTGCGACGGGCATCCCGAACGCCGTCATTCAGACTCGCGCTTACGCGATGATGAATATCGCCATGTACGACGCGGCCAACGCGACGACGGGCAAGAACGCGCCAAGCTATCTCAGTGGCGTTACCGGCTTTGGGGGCGATACGCGCGCGGCCGTCGCCGCAGCGGCGTTCAATGTGTTGTCGTCGGTCAATGCAGGGAACAGCGCGGCCTATCAGTCGGCTTACAGCGCTGCTCTGGCGTTAATTCCCGACGGCGCGGCGAAGACGAACGGCATTGCAACAGGGGCCGCCTATGCCGCCGCGATGATCGTCAATCGCACTGGCGACGGCGCATCGACCGCAGGCGCAGTTCCCTATACGACGACGGGACTTCCGGGCGACTGGCGCCCGACACCCCCGGGCTTCGGTGCGCCAGCCGTACCGGGCTGGGGCGGCGTCAAGACCTTCGCGCTTTCAGCCGCCGATGCCACGGCGGTTCACCCCGCTCCGCCGCCCGGGTTGAATACGGGAGCATACACGACCGCCTATAATGAGGTGAAGGACATCGTGAACGTGCTGCGAGGAGCCAATTTAACCGCCGAGCAGCAGGACCAGAAGAACAGTGCGCTGTTCTGGGACGCGGCCAATGGCGGCACCTGGATCCGTGTCGGCCTGATCCTTGGCGAGAACGAAGGGTTGAACACGCTGCAATACGCCAGCGCCTTCGCAACGCTGTCGACCGGACTTGCCGATGCCGGGATCGAGGGTTTCGCCGCCAAGTACGAATACCGGCTGTGGCGGCCGATCACCGCGATCCAGCTCGGCGACAACGACACCAATCCTGACACGGTGGGGCAAGCCGACTGGACCGCGTTGTTTCCAACGCCGGCACACCCCTCGTACATCTCGACGCATTCGGACCTGTCGGCGACCGGCGCGGCGATCCTCAACGCCTATTTCGGCGACGATCAGGGGTTCACGTTCACGATCGGGCCCGACACGCGTAGCTTTACCAGCCTCAGCCAGGCGCGGCTCGATGCGGCGAACAGCCGCTTGTGGGGCGGGATTCATTTCCGCTTCGACAATGAGGCTGGGCTGTTGCTCGGCGACGGAGTCTCGTCGCGCGTCCTGAGCAAGGGATTGTTCGCGGTGGCGGTGCCCGAAGCGCCAACCTGGGCGATGATGATCGCGGGCTTCGGAATTATCGGCATCGGACTGCGCACACGGCGGGGGACCGGCGGCGTTCAGCTTACCTAGTGGTTCCTGCGCGCTCGGACGGTCGGACAGGCTCGCGACCCGTCTGTCTCGACCGTTCAGGCGCAGCGGCTTGGGTCGGCTCGGAAACGGGCCGACCCAAATTCCTCAGACGACGCGTTCGGCGAGCATCTCGAACTGGTCCTCGACGGCGGTATCGTCCTGATCGGTCAGTCGCGTCGGATAATCGCCGGTAAAGCAGGCGTCGCAATATTGCGGACGGATGTCGGCGCGACGCGCTTCGCCGAGCGCCTTGTAAAGCCCGTCGATGCTGACGAAGGCAAGACTGTCGGCGTGCATGAAGTCCTGCATGCCGCCGACGTCGAGCTTGTGCGCGAGGAGTTTGGACCGTTCGGGCGTGTCGACGCCATAGAAGCAGCTGTGCCGTGTCGGCGGGCTGGCGATGCGCATGTGGACTTCGGCGGCACCTGCGTCGCGCATCATCTGGACGATCTTCAGGCTGGTCGTGCCGCGTACGACGCTGTCGTCGACCAGGATGATCCGCTGACCCTTGATGAGCGCGCGATTGGCGTTGTGCTTCAGCTTGACGCCGAGATGGCGGACCTGGTCGCCCGGCTGGATGAACGTCCGCCCGACATAATGCGAGCGGATGATGCCGAGTTCGAAGGGAATGCCCGATTGCTGCGCATAGCCGATCGCCGCGGGGGTTCCTGAATCGGGGACCGGGATGACAAGATCGGCATCGACGGGATTTTCGATCGCCAGCTGCGCGCCGATCGCCTTGCGCACCGAATAGACGCTCGACCCGTCGACGATCGAATCGGGGCGGCTGAAATAGACATGCTCGAAGATGCACGGACGCGCGCTCATCGGCGGAAAGGGTTTGACCGACTTCAGCCCCTGCGCAGTGACGATGACGATTTCGCCGGGCTCGACCGAACGGACATAATCGGCACCCACGACGTCGAGCGCGACGGTTTCGGACGCGAAGATCGTGGCGTCGCCAAGCTTGCCGATGACGAGCGGGCGGATGCCGAGCGGGTCGCGGCAGGCGATCATCCCCTCGGGCGTCATGCAGATCAGCGAATACGCGCCCTCGACCTGCTTCAGGGCATCGACGAACTTGTCGAGCAATGTGCGATAGGTGCTGGTCGCGACGAGGTGGATGATGACTTCGGTGTCGCTCGTCGACTGAAAAATCGACCCGCGGCGGACAAGCTCGCGTTTCAGCGCCATCGCGTTCGAGATGTTGCCGTTGTGCGCGACCGCAAAACCGCCGCTCGCCAGGTCGGCATAGAGCGGCTGGACATTGCGCAGCGCCGTTTCACCGGTCGTCGAATAGCGGACATGGCCGCACGCGACGTCGCCGGGAAGCCCCCGGATGATGTCGTCGCGGTCGAAATTGCCTGCGACATGCCCCATCGCACGGTGCGAATGGAAATGCCTGCCGTCCCAGCTGGTGATCCCCGCCGCTTCCTGCCCGCGATGCTGAAGCGCGTGGAGCCCGAGCGCGACCATCGCCGACGCGGGCTCACTTCCCCAGACACCGAAAACGCCGCATTCCTCGCGCAGCTTGTCGTCGTCGAACGGATGAGTCGTGATCATTGGCAAGGCGACCGGGCTGCGTTTGCCGGGCCTATAGCCGCGACCGCCCGCGTTGTCTCCCCATCGTCACATTTAGTTCGGCCTGCAATTCAGTGCGGCGGGTGTTCGTCGGCCTTGGCCTCCATCCGGTCGAGATGTTCGCCGATCTTGCGCTCGGGCTGGCCTTCCATCGGATGCCGGTTCGAGCGCTTGCGCATGAACCAGAGAAACGATCCGATCAGGATCAACAGGACGGCGCCGAGCGTCATCAGATTGAGCGACATGAGCATCGAAGGATTGTTCATCGGTCAGGTTCCTTGTTTCGATTTGCAACACGGTGCAGGCGGGACGGGTTCCAATACTCCGAACTTTCGTGCATTCTTGACGTCGTGGACGATGCCTCGCGCGAAACGACCGATCGGCTTTACCCGAAGTGGGACGATGCCGGCCTGATCGCGGCCGTTGTCACCGATGCCGCGACTGGCGAGGTATTGATGCTGGCGTATTTGAATGCGGAGGCCCTCGCGCTGACGCAATCGACCGGCGAGGCGCATTTCTGGTCGCGCAGCCGGGCGCGCATCTGGAAAAAGGGCGAGACAAGCGGCAACGTGCTGCGTGTCGTCGAGCTGCGCATCGACTGCGATCAGGATGCGCTGTGGATCCGGGCCGAACCCGCGGGGCCGGCCTGTCATACCGGCGCGCGGAGTTGTTTCTACCGCGTTGTGGCGGGGAACGTCCTTACTGTCGAATAAATCGCTCGATTGCTTGACTCGAGGTTCAATTCTGTTCAAATTGATCGATGAACAGACTCGTGTCTTTGCTTGCCGCTATTTTGTTGCAAGGCTGTGTTGTCGTGCCGAGTGATGGGATTGGAAGATCGCATTACTATCTTGGCCTTGTTCGTGTTGCGTATCCGGAGTCGCGTGGAAAACTGACCGCAATCGACGTCAAGTCATTGGGGATCGGTTTTGACGGTGCAGCGTTTCTTGGCTGGCGGGACAGCAAGTTTGTCTACGCGGAGCCGGGAGACTGTCGCACGGTGATCATCTTGCGGGACCGGATCGAGGAAGATCATGTCGTGCAGATGCTCAAGTCTTTAGGGGACACAGCATGCGTGGCCGACTTTGCAGGATCGCTTTCACCGCCCTGATGGGGGCAGGCACCCTGTCGGGCTGCGCGCAGATGACGCGGCATTCGAATACGCTCGTATTTGGGACGAATACGAGTTTCGGGATCAAGGTAGGGCAGGATGCAACGGCGACCCCAAGCATCACGGTCGGATACAGCTGCCAAGAGGCGGTCGTGATGCCACTCGTGGCAAATACCGACGACGATGGTAGCACCCAGAAGCCATGCCCCAAACCAAATTTGCCTGCGGGAAGATCGCCAGTTCTTGATGCGTCATGTATTCTGATCGGCAAACAGGGTCCGGATTCGTCCGATTCTTATTCTGTCATGGCCAGTTTTGGTGCCAAATTTGGTGCGTCGTCGGGCAGTTCCGGTCTGGGCGCAAAAGGCGAAATCGCGCAATATTTCGCCACTGGGCTAGCTGCGCGCGCGCTCGCGTCGCGAGCAGGTGCCGCGGCCGTTTCCACAAGCGATGCGGCGATAGCCGCAAGCGAAGGGCAAGCTGAACGTTTTGCCGCAATCGGCGACGCGCGAAAAGCCGTTGCGGACCAAGTTCGCGGAGTTTCAGTCTTGATTGATTTCTTGAGAAAACTTGATCACGAGGTCGGTTCCGTAACCGACTTTCAAGAAGCGTGCAGCGGCGTCGTCGAAAAAACCGCTTGCGCTGCGATTATTGAGCGGGGTGGCCTCCCCGCCGGCTTGTCAGTCAAAGATTGGGCAGTGGCGGCAGCCGTCAAACCATAAAAGGACCTGATCCATGGACTTACTCGTAAAAGCTTTTGAAACACGTCAAGAGGCCGACCATTTTGCTTCTGACAATAATGGCGAAGTCAAAGAAGTAAATCGTATAAAGGTTCGTCCATTGAAGAAGGATGGTGAGCCTATAAACCGACCTTTAGACAATGATGGTCAGCTTCGGTTTGTGGTGGTTGCGACTTTGCCGTGAACCAAATGGAGAGTTGCCCATGGGAGACCTCACTGCAAACTTTTCGCTGACCGAGTTCCTCGTTTCTTCGAAGGCCGACGAGCTTGGCATCGCCAACACGCCGACCGAGGAGCATCTGAAGCGGCTGCGCGAGGTGACGGCACCCTCGCTCCAGACCATCCGCGATCTGGCGGGATGTTCGATCGTCATCACCAGCGCGTACCGCAACCCGGCGGTGAACAAGGCGGTGCGCGGGGTGCCCAACAGCGATCACCCGCAGGCGTGGGCGGTCGATTGCCACGCGGCGGGGATGAGCGTGCTCGGCTTTGCACGCTTCGTGCGCGACGCGATGCCGTCGGGACGCGCGCTGCACGGCATGATCGACCAGCTGATTTATGAGTCGGGGCGCGGGATCGTTCACATCAGCTTTGCGCCCCGGCGTCGTGCGATGGTGCTGACGCAGCGCGGCGGACCCGGCTCTCCGTTCGAAAGCGGTATCCAGCCCTGAGGCCGTAGCCGGTATTGCCCTTTACGTTTACGTCAACTAGGGCAGGCGCATGGCAACGCTCGGCGCGCACGCAACGCTGGAAACGCCCGATCACCGGGACCGGCATCACTATACGATATCGGATTTGTCGGAGGAATTCGGCGTTACGGCGCGCGCGCTGCGCTTTTACGAAGACGAGCAGCTGATCTGTCCGATCCGGCGCGGGACGACACGGATATACACAAAGCGCGACCGCGCGCGGCTCGCGTGGATCCTGCGCGCGAAACGGGTCGGGTTCAGCCTTGCCGATATCCGCGAGATGATCGACCTGTACGACGTGGGAGACGGTCGCGCGACGCAGCGCCACGTCACGATCGACAAATGCCGGTCGCGCATCGAGCTGCTGAAACGACAGCGTGCCGACATCGACGCGCATGTCGACGAACTGACGCGCTTTGTAACGATGGTACAGGCTGCCGACGGCGGCCTTCACTGATTTCCCCAAAGGACGAACATGCCCCGCTATACGCCTCCGATCCGCGACACGCGCTTCATCCTCGACGCCGTGATCGGCCTCGACCGCTATTCCAACCTTCCCGGGTTCGAGAATGCGACGCCCGACATGGTCGAAGCGGTGCTTGGCGAAGGCGGCAAGTTCGTCGCCGAGGTGCTGTTTCCGCTCAACCAGTCGGGCGACCTCGAAGGCTGCACGCGTCACGAGGACGGCTCGGTGACGACGCCCAAGGGCTTCAAGGAAGCCTATGCCGCGTTCATCGCAGGCGGGTGGACGACGCTCGGCATGCCGATCGAATATGGCGGGCAGGGGCTGCCGCATGTCGTTTCGACTGCGTTCGAAGAATATCTGATTTCGTCGAACATGGCGTTCGCGATGTATCAGGGGCTGACGATGGGCGCGGTATCCTCGATCCTGGTCAAGGGCTCCGACGAGCAGAAGGCGACGTACCTGCCAAAGATGGTGTCGGGCGAATGGGGCGGGACGATGAACCTGACCGAGCCGCAGTGCGGCACCGACCTCGGCCTCATCAAGACCAAGGCGGTTCCGCAAGCCGACGGCAGCTACGCGCTGACCGGAACCAAGATCTTCATCTCGTCGGGCGAGCACGATCTGACCGAGAATATCATCCACCTCGTCCTCGCCAAGACTCCCGACGCGCCCGACAGCGTGAAAGGCATCTCGCTGTTCATCGTGCCGAAGTTCCTCGTGAACGCCGACGGGACGCTGGGCGCGCGCAACGCCGTGACCTGCGGGTCGATCGAGCACAAGATGGGCATCCACGCCAATTCGACCTGCGTCATGAATTACGACGGCGCGACCGGGTTCCTTGTCGGCGAGGAAATGAAGGGGCTGGCGGCGATGTTCATCATGATGAACACGGCGCGGCTGGGCGTGGGCCTGCAGGGGCTGGCGATGGCCGAGGTCGCGCAGCAGAACGCGGTCGACTATGCCAAGGACCGGCGACAGGGCCGGGCGCTGACCGGGGCCGCAGAGCCGGGCGAAAAGGCCGACACGCTGTTCGTCCATCCCGACGTCCGCCGGATGCTGATGGAGGGCAAGGCGATGACCGAGGGGCTGCGTGCGCTCTGCCTGTGGGGTGCGCTGCAGGGCGACCTGACGCACAAGGCGCAGACCGAGGAGGAACGCCAGCGCGCCGACGACCTGCTGAGCCTGCTCACCCCGGTCATCAAGGGCTATGGCACCGACAAGGGATATGAAATCGCCACGACCAGCCAGCAGGTCTATGGCGGCCACGGCTACATCGCCGAATGGGGCATGGAGCAATATGTCCGCGATGCCCGGATCGCGATGATCTACGAAGGCACCAACGGCATCCAGGCGCTCGATCTGGTCGGCCGTAAGCTTGCAAAGGACGGCGGGCGGGCGGTGCAGACGCTCTTTGGTGTGATCGCGCAAGAAATCGAAGCGGCAAAGCGCGAACCGGCGCTGGCCGACTTCGCCGCGCGGCTGGAAAAGGCATCGGGCGACCTGCAGAGCGCGACGATGTGGTTCATGCAGAACGCTCTGACCAACCCCGACAACGCCGCTGCAGGATCCTATGCCTATATGAACATGATGGGGATCGTGACGGTAGGCCTGATGTGGCTGCGGATGGCGAGCGCCGCGCAGGCGATGCTGGCCGCGGGTGAGGGCGAGGCGGCGTTTCTGAACGCAAAGCTGGTCACCGCGCGCTTCTATGCCGAACGCATCATGCCCGACACAGGTGCGCTGCGCCGCAAGATCGAGGCAGGTGCCGAGGCGATGATGGCGCTGCCCGTCGAAATGTTCGAAGCGGCCTGAGGGCACCATCGGCAAGTTCAAGCGTTGTTCAGCGCGGCGAGCCGACTTGTGCGGCCGAAACGCCGACGCTAGGCACGACGTTGAACGCGGTCCCCCCGAACCGCAGCAGGAGGATGATCAGACATGAAGCTCATTTCGTCGTTGGCGCTGGGCGCCGCACTCGCGCTTGGGACGTTGCCGACGATGGCGCTTGCCGCCAAGGAAAAGCCCGCCGAAGCGCCGAAGATGACGCTGAGCAAGGAATTCCGCGCGGCCGCAGGTCCGGCGCAGGCAGCGATCAAGGCGAACCCTGCGGGTGCCGATGCCGCCGTGACTGCTGCCGAAGCCGCGGCGACGACCGCCGACGACAAGTTCGTGGCGGCACAGCTCAGGCTTCAGGTCGGTGGCGCAGTCAAGGACCAGGCGATGCAGCAGAAGGCGGTTATCGCCATGCTGTCGAGCGGAAGTCCGCTTGCGGCGGCAGATGCGCCGAAACTGAACTTCTATGCAGGGCAGTTCGCCTATCTCGCCAATGATTTTCCGCGTGCGATCCAATATCTCGGCGAAGCCGATCGGCTGGGTTACAAACCCGCCGAACAGGACGTTTACCTGTTGCTCGCCGAATCGAACTTCAAATCGAACAGCGTCCCTGCGGGCCTCGTCTACGTCGACAAGGCGGTTGCCGCAAAGGCCGCCGCTGGCGGCAAGGCACCCGAGGCCTGGTATCAGCGCGCCGCTTCGGTCGCCTACAAGGCAAAGCTCAATTCGGAGTCGGCGAAGTGGACGCGCGCGCAGGTTCGCGCCTATCCGACGGTCGATAACTGGCGCAGCGCGCTGGTCGTCTATCGCGACAGCGCGCAGCGCGACGGCAATCTCAATCTCGACATCTTTCGCCTGATGCGGCTGACCAAGAGCCTTGCGGGCGAGCGCGACTATTATGAATTCGCATCGCTCGCGACCGAGCGCGGGCTTCCGGGCGAAGCCAAGTCGATCATCGACGAAGGTATTGCGACCAGTGCCGTGCCGTCCTCGAGCCGTGCGCTCAACGAGCTGCGGTCGATGGCCTCGGCGAAGATCGGCGGCGATCAGGCGTCGCTTGCCGCGGCCGAGCGGCAGGCGGGCGCGGCCGCCACCGGGCGCGTCGCGGCGGCAACGGCGGACGCCTATCTCGGCTATGGTCAGGATGCCAAGGCGATCGCGCTGTATCGGACCGCGCTGGCCAAGGGCGGGGTCGACGCCGACGCGGTCAACACGCGGCTTGGTATCGCGCTTGCACGATCGGGCGACAAGGCCGGCGCACGAACGGCCTTTGGCGCGGTCAAGGGTGCGCGCGCCGACATTGCGGCGTTCTGGCTGCTTTGGCTCGATCAGACGGCATAGCGAACGCGGTTGCGCGTGAGTGCTGGCGCTGCGTATAGCGTCGGCGTCGTATCGCCGATCCTGAAAGGCCCGTGCTCTTGGCCAAAGCCATCGCAAAATCCGCTCCGGCCACTATCCGCCCGCCCGACCCGGTGCGATATTCGGCATCGCAGGACGAGATGCTCGAATTCTACCGGCAGATGCTGCTTATCCGCCGGTTCGAGGAAAAGGCGGGGCAGCTTTACGGTCTGGGTCTGATCGGCGGTTTCTGTCACCTGTACATCGGCCAGGAGGCAGTCGCCGTTGGGTTGCAGTCGGCGCTCAACATCGGGCTCGACTCGGTCATCACCGGCTACCGCGATCACGGCCACATGCTGCTCTGCAACATTCCGGCGAAAGTCGTGATGGCCGAGCTGACCGGTCGCGCCGCGGGCATCTCGCGCGGCAAGGGCGGTTCGATGCACATGTTCAGCGTCGAGCATGGCTTTTATGGCGGCCACGGCATCGTCGGCGCGCAGGTTTCGCTCGGCACCGGCCTCGCGTTCGGGCACAAGTACAAGAGCGACGGCGGTGTCTGCCTCGCCTATTTCGGCGATGGCGCGTCGAATCAGGGCCAGGTCTACGAAAGCTTCAACATGGCCGAGCTTTGGAAGCTGCCGGTTATCTATGCGATCGAGAACAACCAGTATGCGATGGGGACGAGCGTCGCGCGGTCGAGCGCCGAGACGCACCTGTATCGGCGCGGCGACAGTTTCCTGATTCCCGGAATTCAGGTCGACGGGATGGACGTGCTCGCCGTACGCGGTGCCGCGCAAGTGGCGTTCGAATGGACGCGCAGCGGCAAGGGGCCGATCATCCTCGAGCTGAAAACCTATCGCTATCGCGGGCATTCGATGTCCGATCCGGCGAAATACCGCAGCCGCGACGAAGTGCAGTCGATGCGCGACACGTCGGACCCGATCGAGCGGATGAAAAAGGAGCTCGAGGCGCTGGGCGTGACCGACGATGTTCTGAAAGCGATCGACAAGGACATCCGCGCGGTCGTCGCCGAAGCGGCGGATTTTGCCGAGCAGTCACCCGAACCCGATCTCGCCGAACTCTACACCGAAGTGCTGGTGGGAGAATATTGATGGCCATCGAGATCAAGATGCCCGCGCTGTCGCCGACGATGGAGGAGGGGACGCTGGCGAAGTGGCTCGTGAAGGCAGGCGACAATGTGAAGTCGGGCGACATTCTCGCCGAGATCGAGACCGACAAGGCGACGATGGAATTCGAAGCGGTCGACGAGGGGGTCGTCGGCGAAATTCTGGTCGCCGCGGGGACCGATGGAGTGAAGGTCGGGACGGTGATCGCGACGATGGCGGGTGAAGAAGGTGCGGTTGCTGCGGCTGACCCCTCTCCCCCTGCGGGACAGGGCGACTCGCCAAAGGCGAGCGGGGTGAGGGGGTTGGCAGGCACCGACGTCCCGACTGCCGACCCCTCACCCCGCTCAGCTGACGCTGAGTCGCCCTCTCCCGCAAGGGGAGAGGGGAAGAGCCTCACTCTCCGCGAAGCGCTGCGCGATGCGATGGCCGAGGAGATGCGCGCCGACGACCGCGTGTTCGTGATGGGTGAAGAAGTCGCCGAATATCAGGGCGCGTACAAGGTGACGCAGGGGCTGCTCGACGAATTCGGCGCGCGCCGCGTCATCGATACGCCGATCACCGAGCACGGTTTTGCCGGCATCGGCGCGGGCGCGGCGATGGGGGGATTGCGGCCGGTCATCGAGTTCATGACCTTCAACTTCGCCATGCAGGCGATCGACCACATCATCAATTCGGCCGCCAAGACGAATTATATGTCGGGCGGACAGATGCGTTGCCCGGTCGTCTTTCGCGGGCCGAACGGCGCGGCGTCGCGCGTCGGGGCGCAGCATAGCCAGAATTACGGGCCGTGGTATGCAAGCGTTCCCGGCCTGATCGTCATTGCGCCCTATGACGCGGCCGATGCCAAGGGGCTGCTGAAGGCGGCGATCCGCTGCGAGGACCCGGTCGTTTTCCTCGAAAACGAACTGCTGTATGGGCGGACGTTCGACGTCCCCGCGGGCGAGCATGTCGTCCCGATCGGGAAGGCGCGGACGATGCGGCCCGGGACCAGCGTGACCATCGTCAGCTATTCGATCGGCGTCGGCCTCGCGCTGGAAGCGGCGGAGACGCTGGCGGGCGAGGGCATTGACTGCGAAGTCATCGACCTCAGGACGCTGCGACCGCTCGACGGCGATGCCGTTCTGGCAAGTCTCAAAAAGACCAACCGCCTTGTCGTCGTCGAGGAAGGCTGGCCGACGTGCTCGATCGCATCGGAGATCGCGGCGATCTGCATGGAGCGCGGCTTCGACGACCTCGACGCGCCGGTGCTGCGCGTCACCAATGAGGACGTGCCGATGCCCTACGCGGCCAACCTGGAAAAGGCGATGCTCGTCACCGCAGCCAAGGTGATCGCAGCGGTGAAGTCGGTCTGCAACCGCTGATCAGGTGTTGTTATAGTAATCGCAGGTCGATTTCGCCGACCCGGTGAGCGCGCCGGCATTCTGCAAATTCTGGTCGATACGGTCGCGGATCAGGAACGCCGAAGAGTAACGCAGGATCGGCGTACCGAAAATGGGTCGGGACAGGCCCGGCACGAGCAACGGAACCTGATAGTAAATTTCGACGAAGATGATCGGGTTGCTTGGCGTTGGCGAAATCTTGTTTCCCGTTGCGCCGACCCCACCGGTCAGCACCTGTCCCTCGGTGGTTTTGGTCGCACCTGGAGCGTAGACGCCCTTGCAGCGCTGCCATTTCACGACCTGATCGTCGGTTGCGACCGTGGCTGCATTGTCCTCGACCGTCGCGACGACGATGCGCCCCTTGTTGATCAGGTCGATGTTCGATCCTGCAAGCTTTGCGCCGAGCAGGATGTTGTTGACGTCGGCCTCGTCGATGCGGTCGCGCACGCGCGCGGCGTTGTCGGCGACCATCATCGCCACCTGGCTGACGCGCATGTTGACGATCGCGAGGTTCGCCGACTCGATGCCCCAGATCGACAGCGGGATCAGGAGCGGCAGCGAGTAAGCGAACTCGATCAGCGCAACGCCCGATCGATCGCGGGCAAGGCTGGCATAGAAGCGCCTGGCAGCTTTGACCATCTTGGTTCGAACGATCATGTCATGAACACCTGGTTGGCGGGTCGACGGTGCCGGCATAGGGTTCGACCTGAATGAAGGTCGTCCGTTCGACCTGATACGTGTCGGGATAGCCGATCATCTGTCCCAGCGGCGTCAGGCGCTTCATGTCGATCGACAGCTTCACCCGAAGCGCGTCTTCGGCGGTGCCGACGCCGCTGGTGCCCTGCTGGACGTCGTACACGCCGTTGTTGTTCGAATCGATGTAGCAGTCGGTCGAATTGTAGATCCCGAGCGGCGCGGTGTCGGTCGTGATCTTTTCAGGCAGGCCGATGCCGGTGAATTTCTTGAAACTGGTTATCGTCATGCCGATCCTCGCCGGTGCGGCAAACTGGGCCAATTGCGAATCGACATAGGTTTTGACCGTCGCCGGGGTCGCGTTCTCGAGCGCTGCCTTGCGCGCGGCTTCGGTGAGCACGCCCTGAAGGACCGACGAGACGTAGACCTGCCGCCCCATCTCCCAAGCCCCCAGGATCAAGGTCAGCAGCGGCAATAGCACGACCGCAAATTCGATGATCGTCGACCCGCGATCGTCGCGGCCGATCGGGCGTATGCGGCGGATCACCCTCCGATCCTCAGGTTGCCGACCTTGTCCGAAATCGCCTTGAACGCGTTGTTGAGCGCGGTGGTGTTCGAAACCATCAGCGCCTGCCCGCCCGGCGCGCAGTCGGTGAGGTTCGACGGCATCGTCGATCCTGTCGGCAGGATGGCGATCACCCAGACGTCGGCCTTGATCGGGGCCATACGTGCCCGCTCGCACATCAGCGCAAAGCGCTTCTGGTGCCGGTCGGTCAGATCCGAGGTCGAGCCTCCGCCGATCCGCTGATCATAACGCTCGACACCGTAGGCAGTATAGATGTCCTGGTTCGGCGACATGTAGCCATCAGTGACGAGCACGATTGTGCGCCGGACCTTGACCGAGTTGAATGTGTCGGGATTGCGCGCGGCGAAGATGCCCTGATTGGCGATCATCCGCGTTCCCCAGATCATGCCGATGTCATGATAGGTACCGCCGATGCCGGTCTGGATCGTGTCGACATACGCGTCGAAGTCGGCCGTGCTTGCCCACGCCTTCATATGCACCGCGGGTCGGGCGCACGCAGAATATCCGTAGATCATGAGATCATTGTCCGAATATGCCGAATAGCCGTAGGCGTTGGCCTGATAAAGCGACGGGACGTGCGGTGACCAGCGCGAGGCGGTGTCGTATGGCAGCGTCGCGATGTCGAGATCGAGCGCGGTTGCCGGGATCGACGTGGTCGATGACGTGATCGCGCTGTCGGTCTGGCGCTCGATGATGCAGCCGGTCCAGTCGCTGGCACCGGTTCCCGTCATCCACGCAGCGGTCTGCGTCGGCCCGGCGTAAAGGTTTCCGCTACTGTCACGATAGCTGCTCGAGGCATTGTTTATGTAGGCCGGGTTCTCGGCATAGATCAGCTTTCCGACGTTGGCGTTGCTGGCGTACATGACGAAGCCGATGCGCATGCGCAGGCTCTTGGCTTCGAGCGCGAGCTGGGCCGGGCGAAGGTTCGTGTAAAGCGTCTTCACTGCAGTTCGAAGTTCCTTCATCTTCGAATCGCTTTTTTCGGTCTGCTGCCCGCACGTCAGCGGATCGCTGATCGAGCAGTTCATCGACCCGGTGGTGTCGAGGACCATCATGACGTCTGTGTTGACGTAATATTCCTCGGCCTTGCACTTGATCGATATGACCTGCGTGTCGAAGCCGAAGACCTGCATCAGCATGTTGGGCATCGTGGCGGATGCGGTCATGCCGACTTGGCCGTTGGCATCGGGCCCGACGGTGATCGTATTCGGCCCTTCCGTCGCCGCAACGGTCAGCGGCTGCGTCGCCATCGTTCCGTCGGGAAAGTTGAAGCGGAAGAATTTGACGGCGGTGTCCTTGTCGGCCGTCGTCATCGTCGTGCCCGACATCGATTTTCGCCCCGCGAGCGCCCCGGCGTCGCACGCCTGCTGCATGCGCGTCTTGACGAGGTATGCGCGGCTCATGTCCATGCCCGACCCGACGAAGCCGATGATCGGAAAAATCGCGGCGGCGACGATGGCGAGCGTGTTGCCGCGCTGATCGCTGCGCAGTCGCGCCAGGAAGCCGGCGGGGGCCGGGCCCGCTTGCGCCGTGCTGATCTTGCCCACTATGAAACCCCCGAATGCACCTTGGTTACGGGGCCATGCGCGAAGTTAGGCTAACGGCGGTTCAAGCGATGCGGTTAACGCCCGGTTTGCCGTGTTTTCGGATGCGCCGCGTTTGAATGAAATCCAGTCGATCGCGCTTGCCTATGCGCCGCCCGCCAAGCGCCGCGCGCTTGCGGCACTGTGGGAACTGGATGCGATGCTGGGACGGATCGTCGCGACGACGAGCGTCCCGGTGATCGGCCAGATGCGCCTGACATGGTGGCACGAACGGCTCGTGGCGCTCAATCAAGGCGACGTGACGGGCGAACCCGTCTTGCAGGCGCTAAGCGACGTCGTCCGCGATCATGACGTCACGGGCGCGATGCTCGCTGGGATCGTCGAGGGATGGGAAGCGCTTCTCGAGCCTATGCCGCTCACCGAAGAAATACTGCAGATGTACGCCTCCGGACGCGGCGAGCGTTTGTTCGCAGCGTCCGCGGCGATTCTGGAGACGGCGGCGTGCGCGGGCGCGGGTACAGGGTGGGCGCTCATCGATTTCGCGCAACATTGTTCGGACCCCGTCACGGCGCGTCGCGCTTGGGCCGCCGCGCGTTCGGTATTCGCCGATTCGGCGGTGGCAGGGCCGAAGCCGCTTCGAATTGTGGCACGGATCGCCGCGATGCGTGCCCGAAGGCCTTTCGAAGCCATTTGGGCACCCGTCTCGCGCCTCGACATGTTGCATGCCGTCTTGCTCTGATCTTCCGGCTTGCTATCCTCGCTCGGCTTTTACTTTGGGGGTACGTACGATGTGGCGGTTTCTGGCAGGCGGTGGTGCAGCGATATTGCTGATGGTCGCGGGATTGTTCATCTGGCAGGCGCAAGCCGACAAGCCGTCGCCGATCCCGACTGCGCCCGCCGCAACCGCAAGCGCGCCGCTCGGCATCGTCGACCTCGCCCCGCCGCCCGAAGCGACCGAGCGGACGCGCGAGGAAAAACGCTTTGCGCGTTACGACAAGGACCGGAACGGTGCCGTTGGACGCGACGAATATCTGGCAGGCCGGCAGAAAGGGTTCGCCAAGCTCGACGTCAATCACGACGGGCGCATCTCGTTCGAGGAATATGCGGTCAAAGCCGTGGTCAAGTTCGCCGCCGCCGACAAGGACCGCAGCAATGCGCTGAATGCGACCGAGTTCGCGACGACGCGAGTCGTGCGCAAGGTCAAAGCCAAACCGAAATGCGCGCCTAGCCTGCGTGCGCCGGCTCCGGCTGACGAAGAGGCTGAGGGCTAGGCAGCCACATGTCGAGTGCCGCACGCGCGCGCGCCGTGTAAAGCCGCTTGCGGTCGGCTTTCCGGCTCTTGCCTTCGAGCGGCGGGAAAAGACCGAAATTGACGTTCATCGGCTGATAGGTACTCGCATCGGCGCCGCCGGTTATGTGCGCCAGAAGTGCACCGAGCGCGGTTTCAGGCGGCGGCGGGGCGAGAGTTGAGTCGGCGGCGAAGCGTCCGGCGAGCATGCCGATCGCGGCGCTTTCGAGATAGCCTTCGCACCCCGTGATCTGCCCGGCGAAACGGATATGCGGCGCGCTCTTCAGGCGCAGCGTCGCGTCCAGCAGGATCGGCGACTTGATGAAGGTGTTGCGGTGCAGCCCACCCAGCCGCGCGAACTCGGCATTCTGCAGCCCTGGGATCATGCGAAAAATGCGCACCTGCTCGGCATGTTTCAGCTTGGTCTGGAAGCCGACGATGTTCCACAGCGTGCCGAGCGCATTGTCCTGACGCAGCTGTACGACCGCCCACGGCCAGTGCCCGGTCCTGGGGTTGTCGAGACCAACGGGCTTCATGGGCCCGAAGCGCAACGTGTCGAGACCACGCGACGCCATCACCTCGATCGGCATGCAGCCGTCGAAATAGGGGGTGTCGGCTTCCCATTGCTTGAATTCGGTCTTCTCGCCCGCGATCAGCGCTTCGTGGAATGCCAGATACTCGGCCTTGGTCATAGGGCAGTTGATGTAGTCGGCTCCACCCTTGTCCCATCTCGCCGCGCGCCAGCAGATGTCCATGTCGATGCTGTCGTGATGGACGATGGGCGCGAGTGCGTCGAAGAAAGCGAGCGCGTCCTCGCCGGTTCGTGCGCCGATCGCTGACGCGAGCCCGGGGGCGGTCAGCGGGCCCGTGGCAATGATTGTCGGACCGTCCGGCAGCATGTCGATCCGTTCGCGGACGAGGATGATGTTGGGGTGCGACGCGATGGCTTGCGTCACACCCTGCGAAAAGCCGTCGCGATCGACGGCGAGCGCGGACCCTGCGGGCACGCGTGTCTCGTCAGCGATGCGCATGATCAGCGAGCCGAGCGCGCGCATTTCCTGATGCAGCAGGCCGACGGCGTTCGAGTCGGGGTCATCCGAGCGGAAGCTGTTCGAGCAGACGAGCTCGGCGAGGTCGTCGCTACGATGCGCCGCCGTTCCGTCACCACCGCCGCGCATTTCCGACAAGCGAACCGCCAAGCCGGCCTCGGCGAGCTGCCACGCCGCTTCGGACCCGGCAAGCCCGCCGCCGATAATGTGGATGTCGTGCGTCATCGCGCGCTTCGTTTCAACTTCACGAGCGTGTCGTCAAGCACCGACAGAAAGCGTGAACGGTCGGTTTTTCCGAACGGGGCCGGGCCTCCGATGAGGGCGCCTCCGGCACGCAAGTCGGCCATGATCGCGCGGGTGGCAATGGCGGTGCCGATGCTGTTCGTCGTGAACGGCTTGCCAGTCGGGGACAGAACGGTCGCCCCGGCTTTCAGCGCGCGGTCCGCCAGCAGGATGTCGGCGGTGACGACGATGCTGTCCGGATCGGCGCGGGTCGCGATCCAGTCGTCGGCTTCGTCGAACTTGTCGCCGACGACGACGCGCTCGACCAGCGGGTGGGTAAGGACGCGGAACGGTGAATTGCTCACGATCTTCACCGCTACTTCGTGGCGCAGCGCGACCTTGTAGATTTCGTCCTTCATCGGGCAGGCGTCGGCATCGACGAGGATGGTGATGCTCACCGCGGCGCGCGGGTGGGCTTTGCGCGATAGGGGGGCTTGCCACCGGGGCGGTGCGCGCGCGGTGGCCCGTCGGGACGACGCGAAAGTTGCGGGCGCTCGGCAGGCGGACCACCGCGGCGCGGTGCCTTGTGTGCTTCGGGCGCCGGCCCGGCGTGCTGCTCGATGCGGATGCCGTCCTCGCCGTCCGGATCGCCGCCCTCGGTCCGCTTCAGCGCATCCTTGAATTTTGCTGCCGCGGCGCGCGGCACCTGGAAGAAGGTCTCGGTCTGGCCGATGCGTATCGCGCCGATTTCGGACTTGGTGATGTGACCGCGACGACACAGCAGCGGCAGGATCCAGCGCGGATCGGCGTTCTGTTTGCGGCCGCAGTCCATGCGGAACCAGATTGTGTCCTCGAACCCGGCGCGCGGGGCGGTTGAATCGCGGGTTTCGCGCGGTGCGCGCACGCTGACGTCAAGCATCTCTTCCGACGCCGGCATCTTCGCGCGGTGGAGCCGCACAAGCGCGGCGGCAATATCTTCGGGCGAGCGTTCGGCGAGAAGTCGCGCGGCGAGTGCCTTGTCCTCATCGTCGGTCTCGACCGGTTCGAGAAGATTGACGAGCAGGCGCTCCCGATCATTAGCGCGGATCTGGTCCGCCGTAGGGACGCCGATCCAGTCGGCCGTGACGCGGGCATCGCGCAGCATCGCTTCGACGCGGCGACGGCGGGGATGCGGGACGATGAGGATCGCCGTGCCCTTCTTGCCCGCGCGTCCGGTGCGACCCGACCGATGCTGGAGCGCATCGGGGTCGCGCGGGAGTTCGACATGGATGACGAGCGTCAGGGTCGGCAGATCGATCCCGCGCGCGGCAACGTCGGTCGCGACGCACACGCGTGCACGTTTATCGCGCAGCGCCTGCAGCGCGGCATTGCGCTCGTTCTGGCTATGCTCGCCCGACAGCGCGACGGCGTCGAAGCCGCGCTCGATCAGGCTGGCGTGCAGATGGCGGACATTGTCGCGCGTGGCGCAGAACAGCATCGCCGATTCGGCCTCATGGAAGCGCAACAGGTTGACAACGGCATTCTCGATATCCGACGGCGCGACGGTGACGGCCTGATAGGCGATATCGCCATGCCCGCGATCCGCGCCGACGGTTGATATGCGCAGCGCGTCCTTCTGGTAACGCTTGGCGAGCGCAACGATGGCGTTGGGCATCGTCGCCGAAAACATGAGCGTGCGGCGCTCGGAGGGACTCGCGTCGAGAATGTTCTCGAGATCCTCGCGGAAACCCATGTCGAGCATCTCGTCGGCCTCGTCGAGGACCGCGACCCTGAGTGCGCGAAGATCGAGTGCGCCACGATTGAGGTGATCGCACAGGCGACCCGGCGTGCCGACGACGATATGCGCGCCTTGCCCGAGCGTGCGCCGTTCCTTCGAGGCGTCCATGCCGCCGACGCAGGTGGCGACGCGCGCGCCCGCCTTGCCATAGAGCCAGATCAGTTCGCGGCTGACCTGAAGCGCGAGTTCGCGCGTCGGGGCGATCACGAGCGCCTGGGGTTCGCGGATGAAGCGCACCTTGCCGTCCTCGCCCAGCATCTGCTCGGCCATGGCAAGGCCGAACGCGACGGTCTTGCCCGACCCCGTCTGCGCCGACACGATGAGATCGCGACCCTGCGCTTCGGGTTCGAGGACGGCGGCCTGGACCGGCGTCGGTTCGGCATAGCCACGGGCGGTCAATGCTTCGGCAAGAAGCGGCGGGACGGTGGTGAAGGAGGACATTGGCGATGCGCATAGCGCATTCGCGCGGCGTTGTCGCCTTTTGCGCGCTGCGCTAGGATCGGGCGATGCAAATCTTCACGATCGGCTATGAAGGCGCGACGCAGGGCGAGGTCATCGCCGCACTGAAAACCGCCGGCGTGAGGCGGTTGATCGACGTGCGCGCGGTGCCGCTGTCGCGCAAGCCCGGCTTTTCCAAAAACGTCCTGGCCAATGGCTTGCGCGAGGCGGGCATCGATTATGTCCACCTCAAAGCGCTGGGCACGCCGCCAGCGGGTCGGGAGGCTGCGCGCAAGGGTCGGCATGGCGAGATGGCGAATATCTACGCGGGCCAGCTTGAATTGCCCGAAGCGATCGCGGCGATGGCGCAGATGCTTGCGCTCGCCGGAAACGCCCCCTCGGCGCTGCTCTGTTTCGAGCGCGACCCGGCTTGCTGTCACCGAAGCGTGTTGATCGACGCAGCCGCGCCCGGTGCGCAAGTCACGCATCTTTACGCCTAAGTTGGGTCGTCAGCCTCTCCGCCGTCGGCGAGGTTATCGCCGATCACGGCATCGTCGACCGGGGCAATCTCGGGCTCGAGGTCGGTCAGGACCGCTTCGGCCTCCTCCTCGCTTTCCTCAATGCGCGCGGCACCGACGATATGTTCGCCGGGTGCGACGTCGAACAGCTTCACGCCGGCCGAATTGCGACCGATGACGCGCAGGTCGCCGACGGTGATGCGGATGAGCTTGGCCTGATCGGTGACGAGCATCAGCTGCTGGCCATGCGATGCAGGAAAGCTTGCCACGACGGGGCCGTTGCGCGCGATATTGTCGATATTGCCGATGCCCTGTCCGCCGCGGTTGGTCCGGCGATATTCGAAGGCCGACGAGCGCTTGCCATAGCCGTTGGCACAGACGGTCAGGATGAACTGCTCCGCCGCGGCCATTTCGAGCACGCGCTCGGGCGGCAGCGTCGCCTCGTTGTTGTTTTCCTTCCACGGCGCGGCGCGCAGATAGGCGTCGCGTTCTTCGACCGTCGCGCCCGAGCGGTGGAGGATAGACAGCGAGATGACCTCGTCGTCGCCGCGCAGGGTCATGCCGCGCACGCCGGTTGCGGTTCGGCTTTGAAATTCACGGACGTCATCGCCGCGAAAGCGGATCGCCTTACCCTGACGGGTGGCAAGCAGGACGTCGTCGTCTCCGGTCAGGAGCGCGACGCCGATCAGGCGGTCGCTGCTCTCGTCGTCGAAGCGCATCGCGATCTTGCCGTTATTCGGGACGTTGGTAAAGGCATCCATCGAATTGCGCCTGACCAGCCCGCGCGCGGTCGCGAACATGACGTGGAGCTTGCCCCATTCGTCCTCGTTCTCGGGGAGCGGCAACACGGTGGAGATCGTTTCGCCGGGCGCGAGCGGGAGGAGGTTGATCATCGGCCGCCCGCGCGTGTTCGGGCCGCCTTCGGGCAGGCGCCAGACTTTCTTTCGGTAAACCTTGCCTGCGGTCGAGAAGAACAGGACGGGCGTGTGCGTCGACGTCACGAACAATTCGGTGATGACGTCCTCGTCCTTGGTCGACATCCCCGCGCGGCCCTTGCCGCCGCGGCGTTGTGCACGGAAGCTGTCGAGCGTGGTGCGCTTGATGTAGCCGTCCATCGTGACGGTGACGACCATGTCCTCGCGCTCGATCAGCGATTCATCGTCGATGCCGTCGAACGAAGGCGACATGATCGAGCGGCGCGGAGTCGCAAATTCGTCGCGGATCGCGGTCAGTTCCTCGCGCATGACCTCGTAAAGGCGGACGCGGTTGGCGAGGATTTCGAGCAGTTCGACGATGCTGCCCGCGAGCTTCTTGAGTTCATCGCCGATTTCCTCGCGACCGAGCGCGGTGAGGCGGTTGAGGCGCAGTTCGAGGATCGCGCGCGCCTGAATTTCGGACAGCTGATAGGTGTCGCTGTCGACCTGCGGCTCGATCGCCTCGACGAGCATGATGTAGGGGCGGATTTCCTCGATCGGCCACTCGCGCGCCATCAGCTTGTCACGCGCTTCGGCGGGGCTCGCCGAAGCCCGGATCATGCGCACGACTTCGTCGAGATTGGTGACCGCAATGACCAGCCCGAGCAACACGTGCGCCCGGTCGCGCGCCTTTTGCAGCTCGAACTTCGACCGGCGGGTGATGACTTCCTCGCGGAAGGTGATGAACGCGGCGATGATGTCGCGCAGGTTCAACGTCTCCGGCCGGCCGCCGCGGATGGCGAGCATGTTGGCGGGAAAGCTCGATTGCGCGGGGGTGTGGCGCCAGAGCTGGTTGAGGACGACGTCGGCTGTCGCGTCGCGTTTCAGGTCGATGACGATGCGGACGCCGAGGCGGCTCGATTCGTCGCGAATGTCGCTGACGCCCTCGATGCGCTTGTCCTTTGCGGCTTCGGCGATCTTCTCGACGAGCGCGTTCTTGCCCTGCTGATAGGGGATTTCGGTGAGGACAATCGAACGGCGGTCGCCGCGGCCTTCCTCGACTTCGTGCTTTGAACGCACGATGATCGAGCCGCGCCCGGTGTTGTACGCCGAGCGCGCGCCGTGCTGGCCGAGGATCAGGCCGCCGGTGGGGAAATCGGGGCCGGGGATGATCGCGATCAGCTCGTCGATCGTAATCCCGCCGTTATCCATATAGGCAAGGCAGGCGTCGATCACCTCGCCGAGATTGTGCGGCGGGATGTTGGTCGCCATGCCGACGGCGATGCCGCCTGCGCCGTTGACGAGCAGATTGGGGAAACGCGCGGGGAGCACCTGCGGTTCATGTTCCGAGGCGTCGTAATTGGGGCTGAAATCGACGGTATCCTTGTCGAGGTCGTCGAGAAGCGCGTTGGTGACCTTGGCGAGGCGCGCTTCGGTGTAGCGCATCGCGGCGGGCTCGTCGGGGTCCATCGATCCGAAATTGCCCTGCCCATCGATGAGCATCACGCGCATCGACCAGTCCTGCGCCAGCCGGGCGAGCGCGCCATAGATCGCGCTGTCGCCGTGCGGATGATATTTGCCCATGACGTCGCCGACGATGCGGCTGCACTTGCGATAGGCCTTGCCTGCAACATAGCCCGCTTCGTGGCAGGCATAGAGGATGCGGCGGTGGACGGGTTTCAGACCGTCGCGGACGTCGGGCAGCGCGCGCGCGACGATTACCGACATCGCATAGTCGAGATACGACGTCTTCATCTCGTCGACGATGTTGATCGGCGTGATGTCGGACGGGTCGGCGAGAGTTAGCTCATCGCTCATGAGTGCGCTGTCTTTCGGTGAAACTTAACTGTCATTTCGCCTAGCGGATGATTGCCGCCGTGACCAGCTTTTCAGTCGGCGATGCGCGTGCCGTCCCAGGCGAAATGGCCCCCGCTGTCGGCGGGCGTCAGGCCCTCGATCACGCCAAGCAGCCGTTCGGCTGCAAAGCCCGGCGTGAACAGTTTTTCGGCCGCGACGTTGACTTGAAAGGGCTTGCTCATCGATGTGTCCACAGTGCCGGGATGAAGCGTGACGACGATCGCCTGCGGGCGGGTGCGCGCGGTTTCGATGGCGATGGTTTTCATAAGCATCACGAGCGCCGCCTTCGACGCGCGGTAACCGTGCCAGCCACCCGTCCGGTTGTCGCCTATGCTCCCGACGCGCGCGCCGAGGACGGCGAACACGGCGCGGCGGTCGCGCGGCAGTTTGGGGATGAGGTGCTTGGCAATGATGGCCGGGGCGATCGTGTTGATCGCGAAACTGCGCGCAAGCGCCGCGGGGTCGAGTTCCCTCAGCGCACGTTCGGGACGTTGCCTGTCGTCGTGGAGCATTCCGGTGGTGACGATGGCCAGGTCGATTTCCGCTATGGTCGCGGCGGCCCGTCCGACGCTCGCCTCGTCGGTCGGATCGACTTCGGGCCGTGACCAGCGAACTGCGCCGTCGATCCGGTCAGCCAGCGCAGCGCCGATGCCGCCCTGGCCGACGATGATCATGCTCACTCGGGCAGGAAATCGGGAACCGACAAATAGCGTTCGCCGGTATCGTAATTGAAACCCAGCACCCGCGTCTTTGCGCCGAGATCGGGCAGTTTCTGCGCAATCGCCGCGAGCGTCGCCCCCGAGCTGATCCCGACGAGCATCCCCTCCTCCGCAGCCGCGCGTTTCGCCATCGTTTTCGCATCGGCAGGGTCGACCTTGATGACGCCATCGAGCAACTGCGTGTGCAGGTTGGCGGGGACGAACCCCGCGCCGATGCCCTGGATCGGGTGTGGCCCCGGCTGTCCGCCCGAGATGACCGGCGACAGCGTCGGTTCGACCGCGAACACCTTCAGCGACGGCCAGACCTTCTTGAGCGCCTCGGCACAGCCGGTGATATGGCCGCCCGTGCCCACCCCGGTGATCAGTGCGTCGAGCCCGTCGGGAAAGTCGGCGAGGATTTCCTGCGCGGTCGTCCGGACATGCACGTCGATATTCGCCGGATTTTCGAATTGCGCCGGCATCCAGGCATTCGGCGTCGCGCCGACCAGTTCGATGGCACGTTCGATCGCGCCCTTCATTCCCTTTTCGCGCGGCGTCAGGTCGAACGTCGCGCCATAAGCGAGCATCAGCCGCCGCCGCTCGAGGCTCATGCTCTCGGGCATGACGAGGACAAGCGTATAGCCCTTGACCGCAGCGACCATCGCAAGCCCGATGCCGGTATTCCCCGATGTCGGCTCGACGATCGTGCCTCCGGGCTTGAGCGCGCCCGAGCGTTCGGCGTCTTCGATCATGGCGAGCGCAATGCGGTCCTTGATCGATCCGCCCGGATTGCTGCGCTCCGATTTGATCCACACATCCGCGTCGGGAAACAGGCGGCTGACGCGGATGTGCGGTGTCTGGCCGATGGTTTCGAGGATGCTGGCGGCTTTCATGCGGGTGTCTCCCTGATCAGGCGTTCGTCGAGTGCGGGCGGTGGCGCAAAGCTGCGCGCGTTACGCAGTTCTGGAAACCACCTGGCCCACAAGGCGGTCACCAGAATAGCACCGATCCCGCCGGTCACAACCGCGGCGACCGGGCCGAGCAGCGCGGCGGCGGCGCCCGACTGCGCTTCGCCGAGTTCGTTCGATCCCGAGATGAAGACGAGCGACACCGCGCTCACGCGGCCACGCATCGCGTCGGGCGTGTGGAGCTGGATCAGCGACGAGCGGACATAGACAGAGATCATGTCGGCCGCACCCAGCACGATCAGCGCCAGCACCGACAGCCATTCGACGCGCGACAGCCCGAAGACGACCGTCGCGAGCCCGAAGACGCCGACCGCAAGAAACATGCGCGTGCCGACTTCGCGCTCGAGCGGTCGCCACGCGAACCACAGCGCGATCACCGCCGCGCCGATCGCGGGCGCAGCGCGCAGGTGGCCAAGTCCATCGGGCCCCGTCTGCAGGATATCGCGCGCATAGACCGGGAGCAGCGCAGTCGCGCCGCCGAACAGCACCGCGAAAAGGTCGAGCGAGATCGCGCCCAGAAGGATGCGGTTGTTGCGGGTATAGCGCAGTCCTTCGATCATCTGCGTCCAGGGTCGGTCGGCGCTTTCGATCGACCTGCGCGCGACCGGGCGGATCAAGGCCATGGCCAGCAAGGCGACGGCAAAAAGCAACGCGCTCACCCAATAGGGTGCCGCCGGGTCCGCGGCATAGAGGTAGCCGCCAAGCGCCGGGCCGACGATCGCGCCGGTCTGCCACGCGATCGACGACATCGCGAT
Source organism: Sphingomonas sp. (assembly GCA_965249015.1). GTDB lineage: Bacteria > Pseudomonadota > Alphaproteobacteria > Sphingomonadales > Sphingomonadaceae > Sphingomonas_O. The sequence goes on from CBDFLB010000003.1 coordinate 1,828,304, forward strand.
GGCGCGCGGCAGGCTTTCGGGCGGGACCAGGCTGGCGGCAAGCGGCGACATCGCCGGCCCGGCAAACGCGCGTGCGACGCCGAGCAGCACCGCGACGCCGAACAGGGCGGGCAGGGCGACATTATCCGACGCGGTCAGCGAGGCGAGCATCGCCGCACAGGCAAGATCGAGCGCGATCGCACCGCGCGCGATCCAGCGCCGGTCGAGACGATCGGCGACCCAGCCGCTGAAAAGCGTCAGGAGGAGCAACGGCGCGAACTGGGCGACCCCGATCAGACCAAGCTGGAACGCCGCCTGCCGCTCGGACATGCCGAGGGCCCCACGCGCAAGATCATAGACCTGCCAGCCGATGATGATCGCCATCGCGTTCTGCGCCACGACCAGCGTAAAGCGCGTCACCCAGTAAAGGCGGAAATCGCGAAACGAGAGCGGAGAGGGTGGAGCGGTCACCCTCTCCCCCTTACGCGCTTCAATAGACCGGCGGCAATCCGGCGATCATCGGATCGATACGATCGGTCGCGGGGATTTCTTGACCCGCTGAAACTTCGTCTCCGTTCAGGAACGCCAGCAGGTCGCGCAGCACGTCGTCCTTTTTGGTTTCGAGAATGCCATGCGGTTCGCCGTCATATTCGATCAGCTTGGCGTGCGGGATGCGTGCCGCCGCTGCCCGCGCCGATGGGTCGATCGCCACGGTCTGGTCGCTCGTCCCGTGGATGATGAGCGTCGGCACGGTGAACGCCGCGGTGTCGGCACGGAAGTCGGTCGACGAAAACGCTTTCGCAGACGCCAGCGTCGGGTGCAGCCCCGCCATCATCGCCGCCTGGAAGAACGCGTCGAGCACGCCCTGGCTGACCGGTGAGCTAAGCATGCCGACGCCGAAAAACTGCTTGGCGAAGGTTTGCATGAATCCGGCGCGATCGGCCTTCATGTCTGCGGTCATCTTGTCGAACACCGACTGATCGGTGCCGTCGGGATTGTCGGCTGTTTTAAGCATGAACGGGACGACCGAGGAAATCAGCGCCGCCTGCGAGACACTGGCCGAACCATGTTTGGACAGATAGCGCGCGACCTCGCCGCCGCCCATCGAGAAGCCGACGAGCGCTGCATTTTCGGCATCGCATTGCTCGATCACCGCGGCGAGATCGTCGGCGAAGGTATCGTAGTCATAGCCTTCCCAGGGCTGATCCGACCGCCCGAAGCCGCGCCGGTCGTAGGCGATGGCACGGAACCCGGCGTTTGCGAGGCCCAGCGCAACGTCGTCGAAGCTGTCGGCGTTGAGCGGCCACCCGTGAATGAGGATGACGGGACGGCCACCCTCCAGGCCCCATTCCTTGACGAACAATTTGGTCTCATTGGCAGCGGTGACATACGGCATGGTGGCAAACTCCGGATGAAAAGGCTCCCCGGTAACCGCCGTGCCCGGGTTAAGTTTCAGTCGCGCGACCGCCGGTTCGAATAACGACTCCGGCTCGCGTTTGCGCGGCTTTCGTGACGACGATCCGGTCGCCCGGCACCACGACCTCGAACAGGCGGCGCGCAAATCCGTTGGGAATACCGATGCAGCCGTTGGTCGCATAGATCGGCTCGACTTTCTCGGCACCGTGGATCGAAATGCCGTCGCCGGTCATCCGCAGCATATACGGCATCGGCGCGTTGACGAAGAGGTTCGAGCGATGCTTTTCGTCTTTTTCGAGGATCGGAAACACGCCCGTCGGCGTCGGCTTGTCGTCGTCGCCATAGATGATCCGCGTCGCGCCGATCTGATACCCGCCGCGAAAAACCGACATCGTCTGAGACTCGATGTCGACGGTGACGAGGACGGCGCCGGTGAGCGGCCCGCGCGTCTCGTTCCAAGCCCAGTCGCCGAACGCGATCGGACGGGCAAAGCGCATCGTGCGCGCGACCGGATAATCGGCCGGGTAGAGAGCCGGTTTCATGAGCGTCGCGAGCGGCTTTGGCACCGGCGCGGGCGGCGGCCGGGTGGCGGCACGCACGATCGGCGCGAACTGCGCCAGGCCGAGCGCCGTCATCAGCGCCACCAGCGCCGGCGCGACCGTCAGCAGCGGTGCCAGCATGGCCGTCAGCGGCGCGCGGTGATAGCGGTGCATGAAGGCGATTTTAACCGATCACGCCGCGTCCCGAAAGCGGCAAGGTAATGCCGTGCCAATGCGGGGCGTTAACGACGTTTAAGCGGAGCAGACGCTTACGGGGCGTAGGTCAGGCGCGCGGTGCCGAGCGCCGAGACCGGCATGTAAAGCCCCTGACCATAGGCCAGAACCCGCCCGTTCTCGACCTTGACCAGCCGCGCGGCCAGCACGAAATCGCCGACGCGCTTGGCCGCGATCGCCGCATTGGCCTTGCCCAGCACCTTATTGTAATCCTTCGCGAAATTCTCGGTCAGCGACGACTGGATCGCACTTTGCGTGTCCGCCGAAAGCGCGACTGCGGCCAGCAGGTTGGTCGCCGCACTGTCGGTCGCGCCGGTGATCTGCAGGTCGCGCACCGTCACGACCTGCGATCCCGGAGCATTGACCGGAATGGCGGTCAGCCAGACGACGCCTTTGGGATGGAGGACACCGCCCGGCCCGGTCGCCTCGATGCCGATGCCGACCGCGATCCGCCCGCCGGTGGTGCCGTATATCGTCACCGTGCCGAAACGCACCGCGACCGGGCCGACATTGGGAATGACGACACCCCTTGCGGCGAGCTTCCCCAGCGCACGCGCGAGCACGGGTTCGAGTTCGTCGTACGCGGCCGTCACGGGCACGAACAGCCGCGCGCTGCTGCCGGGACGTTCGAACGCCAGCGGCGGCAGCGGAGTCGGCGGATTGGGATCGGGGCGCGGACCGACGAACGTCTCGGTCAGCGCGGTTGCGGTCAGGTAAAGCTGGATGTCGCCGCCGTTCACGCGGTAGCCCCCGTACGCCACCTGCTGCGGCGTGACACGCAGCCAGACCGGCGGCTTGCGCGCATTGAGCTCGAGGCTGACGAAGCCCTTGTTCCACGCCGCCTGCGCCTGCGCGCGGGCATTCAGCGCGGCGAGTTCGCGCGGCAATTGCGCCTCGAGGTCCGCGATCACTTTCCGCAGGCGCGGGTCGACCTTGCGGGCAAAGCTCACGCGCTGGCCGAGGATGTCGATGCCGGGCAGCTGCGTCCAGCTATAGTCGATGTCGACTTTCGCGGTCGGCTGCCACGACGGCGTCATGCCGAGCCGCGCGGTCGCCCGGATGCGCGCCGCGGCGGTTGCGGTCTCCTGCTTGATGATGCGGCCGATGTCCTTTGCCGCGACCGTGACGTTCACCGGCATCGACAGCGTCAGGAGCGCGCCCGACCCGCCGACCGAGATCGGACCGCGCGTTGCCGTGCCGACGATCCTGCACGAGATATCGGGGGTGACCTTCAGCCGGCCGCCGAAAATGCGCTGCGCCGGGATGCACGCGCGCTTGACCTCGTCGATCTGCCACAGGATGCGCGGCACACGGGCATTCAGCGCCCGCTCGAGATCGACGACGCGCGCCGCGATCGGCACCTCGACCAGCGAAGGCTGCTGCACGACCGGCGGTACAGTATCGACGCGCGGCGGCGGCGGCGTCGTCGCCGTCGGGCTGCACGCGGCGAGGACCCCGATCGACACGACGACCCAGGCGCGAACCGCCATCCTCATCCGGCGCTGACGAAGCTGTCGAGCACCCGCTTGCGCCCGGCGCTTTCGAAGTCGATTTCGAGCTTGTTGCCCTCGATCTCGGCGATCAGCCCGTAACCGAATTTCTGATGGAACACGCGCTGGCCGACGTCCAGGTCGCTGCGCCCTTTGTTGCCGAGGCTGATCGCGGGCCCGCGTGCCTCGACGATCCGTTGCGGCTGGGCGGAGAAGTTCACCGCCGCGCGTTGCCACCCGGGGCCGCGCTGCGCCGCGCGCGCCGCGTTCGAGGCGGCGAGATGCGCGAAAGGATCGCCGCGTTCGGACCAGTTCGCCTGCCACAGGCTGGCGCCGCCGGTCATCGTCGTCTCGCTCTCGATGTGCGCCTCGGGCAGCTCGCCGACGAAGCGGCTCGGGATGCTCGACGTCCACTGGCCATAGATGCGCCGGTTGACGGCGTGGATGATCGTCGCCGACTGTTTGGCGCGCGTGATCGCGACATAGGCGAGGCGGCGTTCCTCCTCAAGGCTCGCGAGTCCGCCCTCGTCGAGCGCGCGCTGCGACGGAAACACGCCTTCTTCCCAGCCGACGAGGAACACCTTGTCGAATTCGAGTCCCTTGGCGGCGTGAATCGTCATGATCGTGACCTTCGGCGTATCGCGCGCGGCGTCATTGTCCATGACGAGGCTGACATGCTCGAGGAACGCGCCGAGCGTTTCATACTCTTCCATCGCCCGCGCCAGTTCGGCGAGATTTTCGAGACGCCCGGCCGCTTCGGCGGAGCGGTCTGCCTGGAGCATCGCGGTGTACCCCGATTCGTCGAGGATCTGGCGCGCGAGGTCGGCATGCCCGATCTGGCCGGCGCAGTCGCGCCAGCGCGCGATGTCGCCGACCAGATTGCCGAGCGACCGGCGCGCCTGCGACGTCAGCTCGTCGGTGTCGAGGATCAGCGCGGCGGCGGTCGACAGCGCGACGTTGTGCGCGCGTGCAAGTTGCTGGACCTTCGCCACCGCCTTGTCGCCGAGCCCGCGCTTGGGCACGTTGACGATACGCTCGAACGCGAGGTCGTCGCTCGGCTGGTTGACGACGCGCAGATAGGCGAGGGCGTCGCGGATTTCGGCGCGTTCGTAAAAGCGGAAACCCCCGACGATCCTGTAGGGCATCCCGATGGCGATGAAGCGGTCCTCGAACTCGCGGCTCTGATATTGCGCGCGGATCAGGACCGCGGTCGTGTCGAGACTGTTGCCGCGCCGCTGCCAGCTTTCGATATCCTCGCCCACGCGGCGCGCTTCCTCGGGGCCGTCCCAGACGCCGATCACCTGAACCTTGTCGCCCTGCGGAAGGTCGGTGAACAACGTCTTGCCGAGCCGCCCGCTGTTGTTGGCGATCACCCCGCTCGCGGCAGCGAGGATGTGCGGCGTGCTGCGATAATTCTGCTCGAGGCGGATGACCTTTGCGCCGGGAAAATCCTTCTCGAATTTCAGGATGTTCTCGACCTGCGCGCCGCGCCATGAATAGATCGACTGATCGTCGTCGCCGACGCAGCAGATGTTCTTGCGTTGCTGCGCGAGCAACCGGAGCCAGAGATACTGGCTCGAATTGGTGTCCTGATATTCGTCGACCATGATGTAGCGGAATTTGGTCTGATATTGCTCGAGCACGTCGCGGTGTGTCTTCAATATCGTCAGGATATGGAGCAGCAAATCGCCGAAATCGCAGGCGTTGAGCGCGATCAGCCGCGCCTGATATTGCGCATAGAGCTCGGCTCCGCGCCCGTTGGCAAAGCGCTCGCTTTCGCCCGCGTCGATGTCCTTTGGCACCAGCCCGCGGTTCTTCCACTGGTCGATCAACCCGCCCAGCGCGCGCGACGTAAAACGCTTCTCGTCGATGTCGGCGGCGACGATGAGCTGCTTCATCACGCGCAACTGGTCGTCGGTGTCGAGGATGGTGAAGTTCGACTGCAGCCCGACCAGCTCGGCGTGGCGGCGCAGCATCTTTGCGCCGATCGCGTGGAAGGTGCCGAGCCAAGGCATCCCCTCGACCACGTCGCCGACGATGGCGCGCACGCGTTCGCGCATCTCGCGCGCGGCCTTGTTGGTAAAGGTGACGCTCAGGATTTCGCTCGGGTAAGCCTTGCGGGTATAGAGCAGGTGCGCAAGCCGCGCGGTTAGCGCCGCTGTCTTGCCGGTCCCCGCGCCCGCCAGCACCAGCACGGGACCATCGGTCGTCAGCACCGCCTCGCGCTGCGGCGCGTTCAGGCCGCGGAGATAGGGCGGGTCGGATTCGACGCGGGCGGGGCTGGTCACGCACGAACGATTAGGGAACGGCGGCGCGCCCGGCAAGCCGCCGCACCGTACGAATTGATGATGCTGCTTGAAACGGAACGTGGTAGACCTCTTCTACATCCTGACTTCACGTCCGGACATGAAGTGCTGCAGTGCTTCCGGGAATGGCTTTCGCACCGCGAGTCTCCGGCTTCCGAAGGCTGCGGCCATGGAATTTTTTACGCCCCTGCCTTATGGCTCTACCAGCAGCCTTGGCATCGCACTTGTCGTATCGTCCAAGACCCCGTTGCTTCTTCTCGACAGCGACCTGATCGTTCGCGCGGTGAGCGAATCGTTTTGCGTCGACTTCGAGGTCGATTGCGCCGACATTCCCGGCAAAGAGTGTTTCGCGATTGGCGGCGGCGAATGGGATGTGCCGCAACTGCGTTCGCTGCTGCGCACGACGGTGGCGGGACATTCGGCCATCGACGCCTACGAGATGGACCTTGAGCGGCGCGGCCGGCCGCTCGCCCGGCTGGTGCTCAATGCGCACGCCCTGAAGGCCGACGATTCGGACAAGCTGTGGATCGTTCTGGCGATCCAGAATGTCACCGAAGCGCGGCTGCTGGCCCGTCAAAAAGCCGATCTCATCCGCGAAAAGGACATCCTCCTCGAAGAAGTCCAGCATCGCGTTGCGAACAGCCTGCAGATCATCGCGAGCGTGCTGATGCAAAGCGCGCGCAGCGTGAAGTCACTCGAAAGCCGCATGCACCTGAAGGACGCGCATCACCGCGTCATGTCGGTCGCCACGCTGCAACGCCAGCTTGCCCAAACCAGGAGCGGCGACGTCGCGATCCGGACCTATTTCACCGATCTTTGCGCCAGCATCTCGGCATCGATGATTTCGAAGGAAGACGACCTGACCCTCGCCGCGTCGGTCGATGACAGCGTGACCGACGCCGATGTTTCGGTCAGCCTCGGACTGATCGTGACCGAGCTGGTCATCAATGCGCTCAAGCACGCTTTTCCGGGCAATCCGAAAACCGGCAAGATCGTCGTCGGCTACAAGTCGGACGGCGCTACGTGGGAATTGCGCGTCAGCGACAATGGCGTCGGCATGCCGCTCCCTTCTGAAATGCCCAAAGTCGGGCTGGGCACAGGCATTATCGAAGCGCTCGCGGGGCAGCTTGACGGGCGGCTCGTGGTCGCTCCGGGCAACCCCGGAACCATCATTACGATCGCAAGCGCCGAGCACGTCGCGCTGACGCCGGCCTGAGCGACCAACGCGGGATAAATCGCGCGTTCATCGCGAGGATGCTCGACCCGTCCGCGTGAACACGGCCGTGATAAACTCAGCGCTCCGCGACCCGCGCCGCCGACGCCATGCCGTCGCGGCGGCGCTGACGGCGTTTGCCGAGGTCCTGTTGATCTGGCTGGTTCTGACAGCGCCGCCCGCGGCTGACGTGCGCGATGACCTCGAAGCGCTGAAGACCTTCGACGTCGCGCCGCCGCCGCCGCCCGAGCGCGTATTGCGAAAGCCGCAAGCTCACGACCGCCCGGAGGGTGCCGCCGCGCCGCCCAATATCCGCTCGAAGGCGAGCGAAATCGTCGCATTGCCGCCGATTGTTCCCCGCCCCATCACGCCGCCGGTCATCACCGCGCCCGTTGCGGCAACAGGTCGCGACGCGTCGTCGGGCGCAAGCGACGTGCGCGGCCCCGGCACCGGCGCGGGCGGTGTCGGCAACGGCACGGGGAGCGGCGGCGCGGGCGACGGCGACGGTGACGGGGGCGCGGAGACGCCGCCGCGCTGGCGCAAAGGGCGGCTGAAGGATTCGGACTATCCGCGCGCCGCCGGAGAAGCGGGCGTCAGCGGCACCGTCACCGTGCGCTATCTCGTGATGGCCGACGGCCGCGTCGGCGAATGCGACATCGTCAAGTCGAGCGGCAATGGCGAACTCGACGAGACGACCTGCCGCCTCATCCGCGAACGCTTCCGCTTCGATCCTTCGCGCGATGCAGCAGGACGACCCGTGCCCGCCTGGCTGCGCGAAAATCACGCCTGGTCGGTCGAAGACGATCCGCCGCCCGAACGATGAGTCAGTCGCGCAGCGAAGCGGTCTTGACGATAAGACCGGGCAGCGTCACCGCCGCGATCGCCTCGCCGAACGCGATGCCCGCGATGTCGGTATAGCCGTCGGCGGTCGGCCCGGCGTCACGCATCAGTTTCTGCGTCTCTCGATCGGCGACCCAATATTCGGGAACGCCGTAGCGGGCATACAGCCGTGCCTTGCGGCCAAGGTCCATTTCGCGCGTCGTGTCGGCGAGTTCGATCGCGATCTTGACTGCCCAAAGGCTGATGGGTTCGCGTGCGCTGCTTTCGTGCTCGCCGATCGAGACATCGGGTTCGGCCACCGAGTCGTCCGACATGGCAATGCTTCCGGGGCCATAGACGGTCAGGTCGAGTCCTGCTTCCTCGAGACCCTTCATGACTGCAAAAGCGAACTGGGCATTGGTGCGCGAATGCCAGCGCCAGATCGAGTTCACCGCCCAGATTTCCCCCTCGATCAATTCGGTGCGCGCGTAATTTTCAAATGCGCCCGATTCGGCGAGCAGCCAGAAATCCTTGGCCGTCAGCCTGACGGGCGTCGATCCGGCTTCGATGCGCTGCTGATGCGTCATGGCAACGACTTTATCATGCCGGGTACGCGATCGCCAACACCTCCCAGTCGCGCTCGCCGCCCGGCGTCGCCACGCGCCGCACGTCGCCGACCGCACTCCCGCGCAAGGCCCGCGCCATCGGCGAGCCCCAGCCGATCCGCCCGGTGCCCGCGTTGCTCTCGTCGTCGCCCACCAATGTCACCGTGCGGCGATCGTCGCCCTCGTCGGCGATGGTGACGGTCGCACCGAACCACACCCGTGTCGGATCCGCACGCGCCGCCGGGTCGATCACCCGGCACGCCTTCATCCGCCGCGCGAGAAGGCCTGCGCGCCGGTCGATCTGGCGCAGTCGCTGGCGGCCATAGATATAGTCGCCGTTCTCGGACCGGTCGCCATTACCCGCCGCCCAGCTGACCGTCTCGACCACCGACGGGCGCTCGACAGTCATCAGCTGCGCATATTCGGCCTGCATCGCGGCGAAGCCGGCCGGCGTGATCGGGTCGGCGGGGTCGCTCAACCGGGCTGTGACTTGCCGAGATAGGCCGAGAGCGGATTGCGCCTGGCCTGACCGCCCTTCGGGTTGAGCAGGTCGTAGACGACGGCGTTTTCGAGCACCCGCTGCACATAGCCGCGCGTCTCGGCAAGCGGGATGGCTTCGATCCAGCTCAGGATGTCGGGTCCGCCCGCGCGCGGATCGCCGTTCGCCGCGAGCCACTTGTTCACATTGCCCGGCCCGGCATTATAGGCTGCGACCGCGAGCGGATAACTCCCCTGATAGCGGTCCATCAAGCGCCCGAAATACCAGCTGCCGAGCTGGATGTTGTACGCAGGATCGTCGAGGTTCGACGGCGTGTAGCCGACGCCGATGAAGCCTGCCGTCTCGCGCGCCGTCCCCGGCATCAGCTGCATCAGCCCGCGTGCGCCCACCCGGCTTACGATCTTCCGGTCGAACTGGCTTTCCTGGCGGGCGATGGCATGGATCATCGTCCAGGTGTCGTGATTGTCCTCCGCTATCGCCACGGTTGGGAACCCCGCACGCACATAGTCGCGAAGGCCGTTGATCCCGGCACTGCGCCCGACCATCACGGCAAGATCAGGCCGCGCGAGCCGTCGCGACAGCTCGACGGCGAGCATATGGTCGGTATCGCTATCGGCCGACGCCGCGATGGTCCGCACGAACAGGCTCTGCGTCGCCCAGTCGCCCTGGCTCCCGAGCATCTCCGCGACGCGGACGATCTCGCGCCGGTTGAAGGCCTCTCGTACGCTCACCGACACCTCGATCGTGCGTGTCGTCGCAGGGATCGCGAGCGGCAGGCCCAGCCGCTCGGTCGCGAGCTGGCCATAGAATTGGTCGAAATAGGCGGCCGCACGCGCGTAATAACCATTGGCTTCGTCGCGTCGTCCCGCCGTCTGCGCCGCGCGACCTGCCCAGTAGAGTCCCTTCGATATCGTCTGCGGCGACTTCGCGGCCTTCGCATAACGGTCGAACATCCCGATCGCGTCGGCGGGCCTGCCGAGCCGGTTGAGCGCCGTCGTTCCGGCGAGCCACGTCAGATTGGTATAGGTATCGCGTTCGCCGACCGGCCGGTCGCGCACCGACATGCCCGCCGGATAGCTGTCGTCGACCTGGCGCGCGATATCATAGGCCTGCTGCGACTGCCCGGCGGCAGCGGCGCCCTTCGCGGTCGCATAGAGGATCTCGAGCCATTTCGCCGGATCGAGCGGCGCAGCCGAAAGCTTGCGTGGTGCCGCGAGCAGCATCCGCGCGGTGCCTTCCTGCCCGGTCAGGCGCAGCCAGGTGATGCGGTCGGCGAACAGTCCGGTATCGCCGCGCGCACGGTCGGCCGTCATCTCGAGTTTCAGCGCGGCATCCGGTGCCTTGCTGAGCAACGCGAGCCGTGTCGCATAGATCGGCTGGCGCGCCGGCGACGTCAGCGACAATTGCCGCCCGGCGATCGATGTCGCGCGTTGCCACAACAGCCGGTCCATCCGCACGTCGTGATCGTCGGGGGTCAGCGCGTCCGCAAAGCGTGCGATCAGCCGCGTCTCGTCCTCGGGCGACAAAGCGCCTGCCGCCCACGCCCGTCGCGCCGACGCGCGCGCCGCATCGACCATGCCGAGCGCCGCCTGCGCTTCGGCCAGCCGCAGCGAGCTTGCCGGGGTCAGCGGTGGATAGCGCTCGAAGAAGCCGACCACCATCGCGGGCGATGCAAAGTCGGGGCGCAACGCACGCTCGGCATTCTTGCGCAGCGCCAGTTCGCTCGGCCACCCCGGATGTGCGATCAGGAAGTCGGCGTAGGACGAAAACGGCAGCGCCTCGCTCTGGCGGATCGCGTTCCATTGCGCGACCGCACCCGACAGGCCGGCGCTGGTCGCGACGACGGTCGAGCGCGTCGGCGGTGCCGCAAGCAGCTCCTGCGCGGCGACCGGTGCGGCCAGCGTCAGCGCGAACCCGGCAAGAACAAGCTTGCTCATGCTGGACTTTATGGCGCGGCGGTCCTTATCAGGGGCTGAACAAATGCTATGCATGTCCGCTCTTTACGGCGCAGGCGCGGCGAGGTGAAGGAGCATCTTGATGTTTTCCGGCTCGATTCCGGCACTGGTGACGCCGTTTCGTAACGGTGAGGTCGACCAGGACGCGTTCCGTCGCCTCGTCGAATGGCAGATCGAGGAGGGATCGTCGGCGCTCGTGCCGTGCGGAACGACCGGAGAAAACGCGACGCTGTCGTTCGACGAGCATTACCGCGTCATCGACCTGTGCATCGAGGCCGCCGACGGCCGGGTCCTCGTCATTGCCGGCTGCGGATCGAACGATACCGCGACTGCGGTGCGTCACATGAGGTTTTCCAAAAACGCGGGCGCAGCGGCGGCACTGGTCGTCGCGCCCTATTACAACCGTCCCAATCAGGACGGCATTTACGCACATTACGCACATCTTGCCGCGCAGTCGGACCTCCCGATCATCGTTTACAACGTCCCGGCGCGGACCGTGACCGACATCCTGCCCGAGACTTTGGCGCGGCTCGCAGAGATACCGACGATCGTCGGTATCAAGGATGCGAGTGGCCAGATCGCGCGCGTCACCGCGCACCGCCTCGGCTGCGGCACCGAATTCGCGCAGCTGTCGGGCAACGACGACATGGCGCTCGCCTTCAATGCCGCAGGCGGGCAGGGGTGTATTTCGGTCACGGCAAACGTCGCGCCGCGACTGTGCGCCGATTTTCAGGGCGCGTGCGCGCAGGGCGACAGCGACCGCGCGATGGCGCTCAACGACCTGCTCTTTCCGCTCCACGGTGCGCTGTTCAGCGATGCGTCGCCGGGCCCGGTCAAATATGCGATGACGCGCGTCGTCGACTGGATGACGGCTGATCTACGCCTTCCCATGACGCCTGCTGCGCCGGCCTCTCGCGGCGCGGTCGACGCGGCCCTGCGCAGCGCGGGCCTCGTCGACCGCTAAGCGATCAGTTCGTCGTCCGCGACGTCGTGCGTGTGTGTACGGCGACCACTTTGCGCTTTACCGGATGACGATGCGTCGTCCGCTGTACGACATGACGTTTGACGACGTGCGTCTCGGTGGCCGTCGATGCGCCCGAATTGGCCGGCGTTGCCGTCGCAACCGAAGTCGTTTGCGTCGTTGTGGTCGTCGCCAGCGCTGGCGACGCGGCGAATGCGGCCAACGTAAGCATCGCAACCGTCTGCATTTTCTTCATTTCAGATATCCTCTCGCAGTGGTCCGCGAGAAACCGCGAGTGCGCCGACTTGTTCCGCGGCCATCCTATCGCTCGCTTTCCCTTTGGCGCAATCGTGCCTACAGCGCGCCGACCATGACGCGTCCTGTCCCCCTTGCCTTCGATAAAGTCAAAACCGTCGCCGAAAACCGCCGCGCCCATTACGACTTCGCGATCGACCAGACGTTCGAAGCGGGGATCGCGCTCACCGGGACCGAGGTCAAGTCGCTGCGCTTCGGTGCCGGCACGATCGCCGAAAGCTATGCCGAGGTGAAGGATCACCAGGTCTGGCTGGTGAATTCGAACATTCCCGAATACAGCCACGGCAACCGCGAGAACCACGAGCCCAAGCGCGCGCGCAAGCTGCTGCTTAAAGAGCGCGAGATCAACAAGATGCAGGCCGCGGTCATGCGCCAGGGGATGACGCTCGTTCCGCTCGCGATCTATTTCAACAGCCGCGGCCGTGCCAAGGTCGAACTCGCGATTGCGAAGGGGCGCAAGCATCAGGACAAGCGCGAATATGAAAAGGAAAAGGACTGGAAGCGCGAAGCGGCGCGCCTTCTGAGGGACAAGGGGTGATGGCGGTCTTGCTCGACTGGGCGCGCGCGCGCCTGCCGACGCGCGACAGCCTCGCCGCCAACCGTTTTCTGGCACCCTTCGCGCATCGCCTCGCGCATCCGAGCCTGTGGCGCTTCAACCGGCGTTCGGTGCCACGCGGCGTCGCGCTCGGCCTCGTTGCCGGTCTCGCGGTGCCGTTCGCGCATACGCTGATCGCAGCGGCACTCGCGATCCCGATCCGGGCGAACATCGTGATCGCGGCGGGGACGACCTGGGTCTCGAACCCGCTGACCTGGTTTGTCATCTTTCCGGCCGAACATGCGATCGGCAGGTTCCTGATCCACTTCGTCCGGGCCGCGCCTTCGTCCGTGATCGCGGCGCCGACCGGAACGCCGGCGCATGCCTGGCTGCTGTGGCTCCTCCGCGCCACCGGCGACGTCGCCGTTGGAAGCCTCGTCCTCGCTGCGTTTGCCGGCGCGCTCGGCTACGCCATCATGGCGTTGCTGTGGCGGCTGCGCGTGGCGCGCAAGTGGCGGCGGCGCGGCCGTGGCTGACACGCTCCGCGGCCGCCGTGCCCGCGATTCCGATCGCCTGATCACCGCCATCGTCGTCGTCAGCGCGGTCGCATCGGCGATGTTGATCCTGCGCGTGACCGATGCAAAGGTGATCGCTGCGGCGTTCGGCGCGGCTGGACTGATGCTCGGCGCGCTGCTGCTTGCCGTCCGCCATGCCTTTCCGCCGCAGTCGCTCGTCGAAACAAGTGTCGACTGGTCGCTCGTCCGGATCGCCGCCGACCAGGACGGCGTCGCGGTCGCGATCACCGATCGGAGCGGGCGCATCGTCTGCGCCAATGCCGCGCACGACGCGATCTTCGGCTCGACCGCGACGCCGCCGGGCCTGCCGGTGGATGCGCCCGACGTCGCGCGTCTTAACGCCGCCGGACGCGCTGCGTGGCGCGACGGCAGCGCCGAAGCGCGTGCCATAGTCCGCGACGGGCGGCGTCTCGATGCGCGGGTGATCCGCGCCGGTGCCGCAGAGGACTGCCTGCTGTGGCGCTTCAGCCCGTCGGGCGGCGTCGACCATGTCGCGCAGGCACAGACCGCGGTCGAAGGCGCATGGGGCGATCGCCTCGCCGAAGCCGGAGTCATGATCGCGCTGATCGGCCCCGAAGGCCGCATCCGCGCCGCCAACCGCCCGCTCGTCGTCCGCGCGCTCGGCCGGATCGAGGCACCGGTCGCGGGTCGCGAGTTCGTGACGCTGCTGTCGTCGGACGCCAAGGGCATCGTCCGTTTCGCCGCCGAAGGGCCCGCGGGGCTCCCGCTGCGCCTCCTCCAGATTCCGGTCGAGGCCGACCAGAACGAAGGCGCGCGCGTCATCGTCCTGCTCGACGAAGACGGCGTCCACATGGGTGCCGGTGCCGACGTCAGCCTGCAAACCCTGCTCTCGATGCTTCCATTGGGCCTCGCGCTTGCCGACCGCGACGGGCGCTTTCTCTACCTCAATCAGGCGTTCATCCGCGCCGCCGGTGTCCCCCCAGGCTCTACCCCCGTCTATCCCGGCGATCTCGTCATCCGCGAGGACAAGACCGCTGTTGCCGACGCGGTCCGCCGCTTCGCCACGGGACAGGCGGTCTCGGGCGACATGGCGGTGCGCCTGCGCGACCGGCCCGAGGAACCGGTTGCGCTCACGATCGCGGGTGCACGCGGCCTCGGTGAAGCCGCCGTCCTCCTCAGCCTCAAGGACAATACCGAGGAATCGCGCCTCAAACGCGAAGTCGCACAAGCCACCAAGATGCAGGCGGTCGGCCAGCTTGCGGGCGGCGTCGCGCATGATTTCAACAATATCCTGACCGGCATCATCGGCCACTGCGACCTGATGCTGATGCGCCATACGCCCGGCGACAGCGACTATGACGACATCCAGCAGATTCGCATCAATTCGAACCGCGCCGCCGGTCTCACGCGCCAGCTGCTCGCCTTCTCGCGCCAGCAGACGCTGCGCCCGCAAATCCTCCAGCTCCCCGACGTCGTCAGCGAAGTCTCGAACCTGTTGCAAAGACTGCTCGGCGAGACCGTTACGCTCGTCATCAAGCACGGTCGCGGCCTGGGCGCCGTCCGCGCCGATCCCGGCCAGCTCGAACAGGTGATCGTCAACCTCGCGGTCAACGCGCGCGACGCGATGGCGGGCCGGGGGCAGGGCGGCACGCTGACGATCCAGACCTATTCGCTGAGCGCCAGCGAGGTCAGGAAGCTCGGCGCCGACATCATGCCGCCCGCCGACTATACCGCGCTGAAGGTCAGCGATACCGGCTCGGGGATCGCGCCCGAAAATCTCGCCAAGATCTTCGAACCCTTCTTCACCACCAAGGAAGTCGGCAAGGGCACGGGTCTGGGCCTTTCGACCGTCTACGGCATCGTCAAGCAGTCGAACGGCTTCATCTTCGCCGAATCCGAGGTCGGCAAGGGCACGAGCTTCATTCTTTATCTTCCCGTCAACGCCGAAGTGGGGACGACGATCGTCGACGTGCCCAAGGCCGAAAAGCCCGCCGAGCTATGGGGCACCGGTACGATCCTGCTGGTCGAGGACGAAGACATGGTCCGCGCCGTCGCCGAACGCGCGCTGACCCGCCACGGCTACAAGGTGCTGACCGCGAGCAACGGCGAGGAAGCGCTCGAGATCCTCGGCGGCGACGACGCGCACTTCGACCTCATCATCTCCGACGTCGTCATGCCTGTGATGGACGGCCCGACGATGGTCCGCGCCGCCCGCGAAAAGCTCCCCGACATGCCGATCCTGTTCATGTCGGGATATGCCGAAGAACAGCTCCGCAAATCGATCGACCTCGACCGCGTGCATTTTTTGCCGAAACCGTTTTCGGTCAAGCAGCTGGCCGAGGCGGCGCAGCTGGCTTTGGGGGCGGGGTAGGGGTGATCGCATTCGGCGTCACCGTAACCGGCGTTATTGAGGGCTCAGCAGCCTCGTGCCTCTGAATCTTGAACAGAAATCACGGAGGGCTTACGAAACCCGAGAGGCTGCAACCGCATTTGTCGAAGATCTGGTGCATCTCCGTGACATCTTAAGGACGCCGTTCCCGTCTCGGCGGACGTTGCGCGAAATGAGCAACTCCCTGAGACGACTTCTCGTAAATCGAGAAATTATTCGAGTGGCCGATCCGCGAATTGGTCGCGTGCTCCTCAGTGCACCAGATTTGCGCCCTGTTCACAGGTTAAGGGGGGTTATATTCTATTGCAGTGGCTTTCCAAACGAAAAATGGGGCGATGCTACCCTCTCGGCAAGTAAGCGAATTGGAAACTTACTTGTAATGCTTGAGGACCAACATGCTGGCACGATAATAACCGATCGAGTCGATCTTCGATTAGATCACTTTCTTTCTCAAAAGGTTCTCTGTGTTCGGGATGCTTGGGTTACCCGTTCACAGGTAATTCAATACGTCGCGAACGTCGCGTCAGGTGTTCACTCCAAGGTACCAAAAATCCCGTTTGAGATGGCCTTGGCAGAAATGCGCCGGATTATCACTATAAATACAGATGATATGACTTTCAGCATGGACATAAGCGCGGATAAGCACGGTGTTATAAGAGCCCCAACCAGCTTCGAATTTAGAAGAGGCTCTATAGATATCGTATTACTTGAACTCTTTTCAATCGCATATTATTTGGCCATATCTCCAGCTATAATTTATCTGGAAGATGTAATCAATCGGGAGCTTGTATAGAGATTAATCAGCAACGAAGGGTCAATTCCTAGCTGCCCAACTCCTTGGCCCCGTCCTTATTCCTCGCGCCTCCGCGGTAACCCATTCGTCCGTTATTGCGAGCGTAGCGAAGCAATCCAGCCGAACCGGGCCGTATGAATTGCTTCGCTGCGCTCGCAATGACGGCGCGTGAAAAAATTCCGTTCCCCCCTTGTTCCATCGGAACAAACCCGATACAAGACCAATCACGGCGTTGACGACAGCGCGCGAACGGCTACGAGGGAGTGACAAATGGCAGCGCAATTGAAGGTCATCCAGTCCGACATGGCATCCGCATCCACAACCGACCGCGCCCGCGCGCTCGAAGCCGCTCTCGCGCAGATCGACCGCGCGTTCGGCAAGGGCTCCGCCATGAAACTCGGCAGCCGCGAAAAGATGGAGATCGAGGCGGTGTCGACCGGCTCGCTCGGGCTCGACATCGCGCTTGGGATCGGCGGCCTGCCGCGCGGCCGCATCGTCGAAATCTTCGGCCCGGAAAGCTCGGGCAAGACCACGCTTGCGCTTCACGCCATTGCCGAAGCGCAGAAGATTGGCGGGACTGCGGCGTTCATCGACGCCGAACATGCGCTCGATCCGAGCTATGCCAAGAAGCTCGGCGTCAACATCGACGACCTTATCGTCTCGCAGCCCGATACTGGCGAGCAGGCTTTGGAAATCTGCGACACGCTCGTGCGCTCGAACGCGGTCGACGTCCTCGTCATCGATTCGGTCGCGGCGCTTGTCCCCCGCGCCGAGATCGAGGGCGAGATGGGCGACAGCCATGTCGGCCTGCAAGCCCGCCTGATGTCGCAGGCCTTGCGCAAGATCACCGGTTCGATCAGCCGCTCGCGCTGCACCGTCATCTTCATCAACCAGATCCGCATGAAGATCGGCGTCATGTACGGTTCGCCCGAAACCACGACCGGCGGTAATGCGCTCAAATTCTACGCTTCGGTCCGTCTCGACATTCGCCGCACCGGCCAGATCAAGGACCGCGAGGACATCGTCGGCAACACCACCCGCGTGAAGGTCGTCAAGAACAAGGTCGCGCCGCCGTTCAAGCAGGTCGAGTTCGACATCATGTATGGCGAAGGCATTTCGAAGACTGGCGAAATCCTCGACCTTGGGGTCAAGGCCGGGATCGTCGAGAAGTCGGGTGCGTGGTTCAGCTATGATTCGATCCGCGTCGGGCAGGGTCGCGAGAATTCGAAGATCTACCTCCGCGAAAACCCCGACGTTGCGGCGCGTATCGAGGCTGCGGTCCGTTCGCGCACCGACAAGGTCGCCGAGGAACTCATGGTCGGCCCGTCGGCGGACGACGATGCCGAGTAATCCGCCGATCCTTGGACTAACTTTTGACTAACTTTTGGAACAGCCGGCTTGTCGAAAAGCGGCTGCAGATCGCCTCGTGGTCCGACCGGTCTGCGAGGTAGGAAGCCCGGCGCTTGAGCCTTTGCCTGCTCTCCCCTAAGCGCGGGGCATGACCTCGACGAACGACATCCGCCGCTCCTTCCTCGACTATTTCGAGGGTCAGGGCCATGCGCGCGTTCCGTCCGCGCCGCTCGTCCCGCACAACGATCCGACGCTGATGTTCATCAACGCCGGCATGGTGCCGTTCAAGAACGTCTTCACCGGCCTCGAGACGCGCCCCTACAAGACTGCGGCGTCGAGCCAGAAATGCGTGCGCGCCGGCGGCAAGCATAATGATCTCGACAATGTCGGCTACACCGCGCGGCATCACACCTTTTTCGAAATGCTCGGCAACTTCTCGTTCGGCGATTATTTCAAGGAACAGGCGATCGATCATGCCTGGACGCTGATCACGCGCGAATGGGGTCTCTCGCCCGACCGTCTGACCGTCACCGTCTATCACACCGACGACGAAGCGCATGCCCTGTGGCGCAGCATCGCGGGCCTTCCCGACGAACGCATCATCCGCATCGCGACCGCTGACAATTTCTGGTCGATGGGCGACACCGGGCCATGCGGACCCTGCTCGGAGATCTTCTACGACCACGGCGGGCACATCGCCGGTGGCCCGCCGGGCAGCGCTGACGAGGACGGTGACCGCTTCGTCGAAATCTGGAACCTGGTCTTCATGCAGTACGACCAGCGCGGCCCCGACGACCGGATCGCGCTACCAAGGCCCAGCATCGACACCGGCATGGGGCTCGAACGTATCGCCGCGGTCCTGCAGGGCGTGCATGACAATTACGACACCGACATCTTCAAGGCGCTGATTGCCGAGAGCGGAGCATTGACGCACACCGCGACGACCGGTGAGAACCAGGCGTCGCACCGTGTGATCGCGGATCATCTGCGGACCTCGGGGTTCCTCATTGCCGACGGCGTCCTGCCCTCGAACGAAGGCCGCGGCTATGTCCTGCGGCGGATCATGCGCCGCGCGATGCGGCACGCGCACCTGCTCGGTGCGAAGGATCCGCTGATGCACCGGCTCGTGCCCTCGCTCGTCGCCGAAATGGGCGCGGCGTTCCCCGAGCTGATCCGTGCGCAGGCGGCGGTCGAGGCGACGCTGCTGCAAGAGGAGACCCAATTTCGCCGGACGCTTCAGAATGGCCTCAAACTGCTCGACGAGGCGACCGCGGGCATGAGGGCGGGCGCGACGCTTCCCGGCGACGTCGCGTTCAAGCTCTACGATACCTATGGCTTCCCGTACGATCTGACCGAAGACGCGCTCCGCCCGCAGGGCATCGACGTCGACCGCGCGGGTTTCGACGACGGCATGGCGCGACAGAAGGCGATGGCGCGCGCGGCGTGGAAGGGATCGGGCGCCAAGGCGTCCGACGATGTCTGGTTCGACATCGCCGAGCGCGTCGGATCGACCGAATTCACCGGATATACATCGAGCGAAGGTGTCGGCGAGGTTCTGGCCATCGTCGTCGACGGTGCCGAAGTGCCGCGCGCCGAGGCCCCTGCCGATGTCGTGATCGTCACCAACCAGACGCCGTTTTATGGCGAAAGCGGCGGGCAGATGGGTGACGCCGGGGCGATCCGTGGCGACGCCGGGCTGCGCGCTGTTGTCGGCGACACGTCGAAGCCGCTCGGAAAGTTGCACGCGCATCATGCCCGCCTCGAGGCTGGCACGATCAGCATGGGCGACACGGTCAGTCTCAGGATCGACGTGGCGCGCCGCGATCGCATCCGCGCAAATCACTCGGCCACTCACCTCCTGCATGCGGCGTTGCGCAACCGGCTCGGCGGACATGTCAGCCAGAAGGGCAGCCTCGTCGCGCCCGACCGGCTGCGCTTCGATTTTTCGCACGGCAGCGCGCTGTCGGCCGAGGACATTGCCGCGATCGAGGCCGAGGTGAATGCCGAAATCCGCGCCAATGAATTCGTGACCACGCGCCTGATGACGCCCGACGATGCCGTCGCGGCGGGCGCGCTCGCGCTGTTCGGCGAGAAATATGGCGACGAAGTCCGGGTGCTCAGCATGGGGCCGAAGGCCGACGCGAATGCAGGTCACTATTCGGTGGAATTGTGCGGCGGGACGCATGTCAATGCGCTTGGCGACATCGCACTGTTCAGGATCGTGAGCGAGAGCGCGGTCGCAAGCGGCATCCGCCGGGTCGAGGCGATGACCGGCGAGGCGGCGCGCCTTTGGCTGACCACGCGCGAGGACCAGCTGAAAGGCATCGCGGCGGCGTTGAAGGCGAGCCCCGACGATGTGCCGATCCGCGTCGCCGCGCTCGCCGAAACGGTCAAGCGGCTCGAAAAGGAGCTGGCCGAGGCCAAGAAGGTCGCGGCGCTTGGCGAAGGCGGCGCAGCAGCCGATCCCGAAGACGTCGGCGGCATCAAATTCCTGGGCCAAAGCTACGACGGGCTCGATCCAAAGGAACTGCGCGCGCTTGCCAACGACGCGAAGGCGCGGATCGGGTCGGGCGTCGTCGCGCTCGTCACGACGAACGACGGCAAGGTATCGATCCTGACCGCTGTTACCGATGACCTGACGACGCGTGTCTCGGCGGTCGATCTCGTCCGCGCGGGCGTCACTGCGCTCGGCGGACAGGGCGGCGGCGGCAGGCCCGACATGGCGCAGGGCGGCGGACCCGACGCGTCGAAGGTCGCCGAGGCGATCGCCGCAATCAAGGCCGCGCTTTCATGATCGCAACGGTCGCGATCGGCCTCAGTTGGCACGCGCTACCCTGCCGTAAGTAGATAGGCCCCGCGCGCTCGACGCCGTCAGCTCGACTTGAGCTTGGGCACCACAGACAGCAGACCCGCCGCCTTGATCTCGGCGCGTAGTTCGTCGCGCTTGGCGTGGATCGATGCGATCACCGGCCCCATCGCCACGCCGAGATCGACCAGCACCGCCTCGGACAATTGCAATGACGATTCGAGCGTTTCGGGAACCGCGTCGCTGACGCCCGCACGGTAAAGTGCCGCCGCATGACCGGTGTCGCGCGCGCGCGCGACGATCGTCAGTTCGGGATATCGGTCGCGCAGCCGCCGTGCCAGGCGGAGAACCTGAACAGGATCGTCCATCGTGAAAACGACCGAGGCGGCACTTGCAACCCCGAGATGTTCGAGCGTCCCGGCCCGTCCGGCATCGCCGAAGCGGACCGGTTTGCCCCTCCGCCGCGCAGCGGTGACCGCATCGACGTCCGCCTCGATCGCGACCCAGGGCCTGCAATGAACGTCGAGCATCTGGGCGACCATCGCGCCGACCCGGCCGAAGCCGACGATGATGGTCCGTGAAGGCGCATCGGCGGGTGGATCGTCCGGAATGGCGCTCCCGATTTCGATCCATCGCGCGACATCGTGCCCCGCACGCGCGAGCAGCGGCGTGATGGTCAGCCCGATTGCGGTCACCGTCTGCCAGAACGCCGCGTCGTGGGCGTCGATCAGCCCCGCCGACGCCGCTGCGGCAAGGACGATCAGCGTCGTTTCGGACGGGCTGGCCATCAGCAATCCTGTCTCGGCCGAGATCGCGGTGCGAACGCCGCCGAGGCGGAGCAACGCGGTCGTGACGACGGTCTTTACGGCGACGACACCGACGACCGCGGCGGCGAGCGCCGCCCAGCCGGCCACGATCGCGCCGAGATCGAGGCTCATCCCGACGCTGATCAGGAAGACGCCGAGCGCCAGTCCGCGCAATGGCGCGACGACCGCTTCGACTTCGTCGGCATAATCGGTCTCGGCGATCAGCAGTCCGGCGACCAGCGCGCCGACGATCGGCGACAAGCCGACCGCTGTCGTCGCGACGCTGGCGAGGATCACGACGAGCAGGCTTGCGGCGAGGAAAAGCTCGGGGCTTTTCGTCCGGGCCGCCTGCGCGAACAGCACGGGGAGAACGAACCAGCCCACCGCCATGATCGCGGCCACGGTCGCGATACCGATCGCGATCACGCTCGCGAGTGCAGTAAAGCCGCCGCCGCCTCCAACGGCACCCAGGACGAAGATGATCGGGACGAGCGCCAGATCTTCGAACAGGAGCATTGCAAAGGCGAGGCGGCCGACCGCGCTTGCCGTGCCCGCGATCGGGATCACGAGTGCGGTCGAAGACAGCGAGAGCGCGATACCGAGGCCGATCGCGGCACCGGGCGCCTGTCCCAACATCGCAAGCGCTCCGCCGATCAGCGCCGCCGACACCAGCAATTCGGCCGCGCCGAAGCCGACGACGGGGCGTCGCATCGTCCACAGGCGTCGGAACGACAGCTCGAGGCCGATCGAGAACAGCAGCAGGATGATGCCGAGTTCGGCGAACGGCTCGATCGATCGCGGCTCGGTGATCGAGACATGATGGAGGAACGCAAATCGTGCGACCAGCGCGCCCAAACCATGGGGCCCCACCAGGATGCCGACAAGAATGAAGCCGATGACCGGCGTGATCCGCGCGCGCGCGAACGCGGGGATAACGAGCCCCGCAGCGCCGAGGATGACCAGCGCATCGGAGAAACCGGTTGATTCGAGCGGAAGCGCCATGATCGCAAGGTACCCGGGCCGGACGGGCTGGCAATGACGCGCGGGCGAAAAGCTGTTATGCGACTGCTTTGGACAGGATCGGCGATGCGATCAAAGTACGCCATTACCGGCTTTCTGGGCCTCGCGCTGGCTTCGGCGACGTCGGCCGAGCAAGCGGCCCCGCCGCGGATCGACATCATCCTCGCCAACTTCAGCTTTGCGCCCGCCACGCTGCGATTGAAGAGCGGGCAGCCGGTCACGCTTCATTTCGTCAACCGCGGCTCGAGTAGGCATAATTACGCCGCGGCATCCTTTTTCGGCGGGGCGGTGCCCGGCGGCAAGGTGGATCTCGATAAAGGCGAAAGTCGCGACGTCACGATGACGCCCAAGGCCGGACGATACGCGGTGCGCTGCACGCACTTTCTGCATACGAGGTTGGGAATGCGCGGCGATATCGTCGTCGACTAAGCAGCGATCAGGTCGCTGATTAGCGCCAGTCGTTCATCGCCGTTTCGAGGTTCAGCCGCACGCCTTCGAAAAACTGCTCGGTGGTCATCCAGGCCTGATCGGGGCCGATCAGGATCGCCAGATCCTTGGTCATGCCGCCCTGTTCGACGGTGTAGATGCACGCCCGCTCGAGCGTTTCTGCGAAGCGGATCACGTCGGGAGTCTCGTCGAACTTGCCGCGATATTTGAGGCCGCCGGTCCATGCAAAGATCGACGCGATCGGATTGGTCGACGTCGCTTTGCCCGCCTGATACTGGCGATAATGGCGCGTTACGGTGCCGTGCGCGGCTTCGGCCTCTACGGTCTTGCCGTCGGGGGTGAGCAGGACAGAGGTCATCAGGCCCAGCGAGCCGAAGCCCTGCGCGACCTGATCCGACTGGACGTCGCCATCATAATTCTTGCACGCCCACACAAACTTGCCCGACCATTTGAGCGCCGAGGCGACCATGTCGTCGATCAGGCGATGTTCGTAGGTGATGTTCGCGGCGGCAAAGCGGTCCTTGAACTCGGCGTCGAAAATCTCCTGGAACAGATCCTTGAACTGTCCGTCATAGGCCTTCAGGATCGTATTCTTGGTCGACAGGTAGAGCGGCCAGCCGCGGCCGAGCGCGTAATTCATGCTGGCGCGCGCGAAGTCGCGGATCGATTCGTCGAGGTTGTACATGCCCATGGCGATGCCCGACGACGGGAACTGGAACACTTCCTCGTCGATCACCTTGCCGTCGTCGCCTTCGAAGATCATGCGCAGCTTGCCGGGGCCGGGGACGCGAAAGTCGGTCGCGCGGTACTGATCGCCAAAGGCGTGGCGTCCCACGACGATCGGGTCGGTCCAGCCGGGGATGAGGCGTGGCACGTTCTTGATCACAATCGGTTCGCGAAAGACGACGCCGCCCAGAATGTTGCGGATCGTCCCGTTGGGCGATTTCCACATCCGCTTGAGCTTGAACTCCTCGACGCGCGCCTCGTCGGGCGTAATCGTCGCGCATTTCACGCCGACACCATATTTGGCGATGGCATTGGCCGAATCGACGGTAATCTTGTCGTTGGTCTGGTCGCGAACCTCGACGGCAAGGTCGTAATAGTGAAGGTCGATGTCGAGATACGGCAGGATGAGCCGCTCGCGGATCCACTGCCAGATGATCCGGGTCATCTCGTCACCGTCGATCTCGACGACGGGATTTTTAACCTTGATCTTGGCCATGCCATGCGCTCCCGGAATTTCTGACGCGTCGTTAGAGGGGCGATGGCGCGCAATCAACCGCGATGCGCCCGCGTCGCCGGATTGTAACCACGACATCCACGCCTTACACTTGTTCGATGGCAACAACCTCAAACCTACCCTCCGCGCCGGTGGACGTGAAATGGCGCGTCCCGGCGGTGCATCCGGAAGGCCGCAAGTTCGTGGCGATCGCGGGCGCCGTCACGGTGCTCGCCTGGCTTTGGGCGACGTGGCTGACGTGGCCGCTGATCGGACTGACGCTCTGGGTCGCGCTGTTCTTTCGCGACCCATTGCGCGCCGTGCCGCAGGACGACCGCGCGATCGTCGCCCCCGCCGACGGGCTCGTCACCCTCATCGAAAGCGTGCCGCCGCCGCGCGAGATGTCGGGCGACGATGGGTTGGGCGATGTGCCGCTGATCCGCGTGTCGATTTTCATGAGCGTGTTCGACGTGCACATCAACCGGACGCCGGTGAGCGGGGTCGTAAGATCGGTCGTCTATATCGCTGGCAAATTCCTCAATGCCGACCTCGACAAGGCGAGCGAAGAGAACGAGCGGCAGCATATTCTCGTCGAGCGTGGCGACGGCGTGCGGATCGGCTTCACGCAGATCGCCGGCCTGATCGCACGCCGTATCGTGCCGTTCGTGAAACCGGGCGATGCCGTGATCGCCGGGCAGCGCATCGGCCTGATCCGCTTCGGAAGCCGCGTGGATGTCTATCTGCCCGCGGGGACCGCACCCAAGGTTGCGCTCGGACAGCGCAGCATCGCCGGTGAGACGATCCTTGGCCTGATCGGCGACAATGCGAGCACGCTGGGCATCAGCCAGTGAACGAAGCGCGGCGCGGCATCCCGCTGCGAACCGTCGCGCCCAATGCGATTACCGCGCTCGCCCTATGTTTCGGACTGACCGGCATCCGGTTTGCGATTGCCGCGTCGGGTGCCGATGGCGTTGCCGATGACTGGATGAAGGCGATCGGTTCGATCGTCATCGCGGGAATTCTCGACGGCGTCGACGGGCGCGTAGCGCGGATGTTTCGCGGCGAAAGCCGCTTCGGTGCCGAACTCGATTCGCTTTCCGATGTCATTGCATTCGGGGTGTCGCCCGGACTGATCGTCTATCTCTGGTCGCTGCAGCATTTTCCGCGCTTCGGCTGGTTCTGCGCGCTCGCCTTCGTCGTGTGCCAGGCGCTGCGTCTGGCACGGTTCAACGCGCGCATCGATGTCGAGGACCAACCGCACAAGTCAGCCGGATTTCTGACCGGTGTCCCCGCGCCGGCGGGAGCGGGCCTGGCTTTCCTCCCGCTGTATCTATGGATCGTCACGGGAAATGAATGGTTTCGCGAGGCGATCGTCGTCGCGCCATGGGTGGCATTCATCGCCATGCTGATGATTTCAAACGTCGCGACGTTCAGCTGGGGATCGATCCGGCTCCGCCGCAACGTCAGGCTGGAGGCGATCCTGCTGCTGGCGCTCGTCGGAACCGCGCTTTTTGCCGAACCGCTGTGGACTCTGATCGCCGTATCGATCGGTTACATCGCGTTGATCCCGTTCAGCGTCCGAAGCTACGCACGCGTCAAGCGGCGACGCGGAACGCTTCGCCCGAATGATTCGCCGGAAACGCCTGCCGAATAGGCCGTCGCGGCAACATTACTGTTGCCGTGGAGGCCGCCGTCGTGCCTCTCAACGCCGCGGAAATCGTTTGGCAAGAATCGGTTATCGTCGTGACGATCATCGCAATCGCGCCCGACAGAAGCGCCAGTACGGCAACGATGGAAAGAAGTTGAAGCATTTTAGCACTCCCTGACAATGGCTTAACGAACCCGCGCAATAACGGTTCCAATGTTCACGATTTGTTCTTAACAAGCTTCTTGCGTCATGCGCAAGCCCTAAGTATGGGACGCGTCCATTCCACATGGGAAGCACCATACCGGTGCCCGGCCGGACACGGCAGGGTCATCGCTTCCCAGAGGTTCAACCGGGTTAGGAGACCAAGCTTATGGCGGCACCTGTCGTCACGATGCACCAGCTGCTCGATGCTGGCGCGCATTTCGGACATCAAACGCATCGCTGGAATCCGAAGATGAAACCGTACATCTTCGGCGATCGCAATGGCGTGCATATCCTCGACCTGTCGCAGACCGTGCCGCTCATGGCCCGTGCGCTCGACTTTGTTGCATCGACCGTCGCGGCGGGTGGCAAGGTCCTGTTCGTCGGAACCAAGCGCCAGGCGCAGGATCCGATCGCCGACGCAGCGCGGTCCGCAGGTCAGCACTTCGTCAACCACCGCTGGCTGGGCGGCATGCTCACCAACTGGAAGACGATCTCGGGATCGATCAAGCGCTTCAAGGCTTTGGAAGAGCAGCTGTCGGGCGATACCGCTGGCCTGACGAAGAAGGAAGTCCTTCAGCTGACACGCGAAAAGGACAAGTTCGAGCTTTCGCTCGGCGGTATCCGTGACATGGGCGGCATTCCCGACGTCATGTTCGTGATCGACGCGAACAAGGAAGAACTGGCGATCAAGGAAGCCAATGTCCTCGGCATTCCGGTCGTGGCGATCCTCGATTCGAACGTTTCGCCCGACGGCATCGCGTTCCCGATCCCTGCAAACGACGACGCGGCGCGGGCGATCCGCCTGTACTGCGAAGCGATCGGCGCGGCGGCGACGCGCGGCGGGCAGTCGGGCGCATCGGCGCGCGGCGTCGACATCGGTGCGATGGACGAGCCGCCGGTCGACAGCGCGCTTGTCGAGGAGGCCGCGCCCGCCGAGGGATCTGCGCCTGAACCGACGACGATCGTTGCCCCTGCGGAAGACGCGGCGGCGTAACAACGACGACATTTGCGAGGAAGATCATATGGCTGAAGTCACCGCTGCGATGGTGAAGGACCTGCGCGAGATTTCGGGCGCGGGAATGATGGATTGCAAGAAGGCGCTCGGCGAGACGGCGGGCGACATGGACGCCGCGGTCGACTGGCTGCGCACCAAGGGGCTTGCAACCGCCGCTAAGAAGGCCGGGCGGACAGCGTCTGAAGGGCTCGTCGGCGTCGCGGTGAGCGGGACCATGGGCGCAGCGGTCGAGGTCAACAGCGAGACTGATTTCGTCGCCAAGAACGAACAGTTTCAGGCGTTCGTTCGCGGCGTGACCGAGCTGGCGCTGACAAAGGGCGAGAGTGTCGAGGCGCTGGCGGCCGCACCGATGGGCGACGCGACGGTCCAGGACGTGCTGACCGCGAATATTGCGACGATCGGCGAAAATCAGTCGCTTCGCCGCGTGGCGACAGTTTCGGTGAACAAGGGCGCGGTCGTGTCCTATGTCCACAACGCTGCCGCGCCCGGGCTCGGCAAGATCGGCGTTCTCGTGGCGCTCGAAGGCGATGCCGACACGGCAGCGATCGAGGCGCTCGGCAAGCAGCTGGCGATGCACATCGCCGCGGCAAGTCCGCTCGCGCTGCATGGCGAAGGGCTCGATGCGGCACTCGTCGACCGCGAGCGCGCGATCGCGATGGAAAAGGCGAACGAAAGCGGCAAGCCGGCCGAGATCATCGGCAAGATGGTCGACGGCGCAATGGCCAAGTTCCGCAAGGAAAACGCGCTGATGTCGCAGCTTTTTGTTATGGACAACAAGACCGTGATCGCCGACGTGATCGCCACTGCGGCGAAAGCGGCGGGCGGCAGCATCGCGCTCACCGACTATGTCCGTTTCCAGCTGGGCGAAGGCATCGAGAAGGCGACAAGCGACTTTGCCGCCGAAGTCGCGGCGACCGCTGGCATTACGACCCCCGAGCCGAACGCCTGAGCGTGCCCTTGGCAATAGCGCGCGCGCCGATTAGAGTGCGCGGCGCGCTTGCCCCCTCATGAAAGCCAGTTCCGCGCGATGAGCCGCCCCCGCTACAAACGCATTCTGCTGAAGCTGTCGGGCGAGGTGTTGATGGGCCCTTCGGGGCTTACGATCGACCCGCAAGAGACCGCGCGCGTCGCTGGCGAGATTGCGAACGCAAAAGCGATGGGGTTCGAACTGTGCGTCGTCGTCGGCGGGGGGAACATCTTTCGCGGCATGGCGGCGGCGGCAAAAGGGATCGAGCGCGCGACTGCCGATTACATGGGGATGCTGGCGACGGTGATGAACGCGCTTGCCGTGCAGAACGCTTTGGAAGCGATCGGCGTCGACACGCGCGTGCAATCGGCGATCCCGATGGCGAGCGTGTGCGAACCCTATATCCGCAGGCGCGCCGAGCGGCATCTGGAAAAAGGTCGGATCGTCATCTTTGCGGCGGGCACCGGAAGCCCGTTCTTCACGACCGATACGGGTGCCGCGCTACGCGCTGCGGAAATGAAGTGCGAAGCGCTTTTCAAGGGGACGTCGGTCGACGGAGTCTACGACTGCGATCCAAAGACAAGCGCAGCGGCAAAACGATACGAAACCGTCAGTTACAAGCGTGTTCTGTCGGACAATCTTAAAGTGATGGACGCATCCGCCGTGGCGATGTGCCGCGACAACAATATTCCGATCGTCGTCTTCAACATCCGTGAACAGGGCAATCTTGCCACCGTTCTGGGTGGCGGCGGCGTGGCGACGGTGGTTGGAAACGAGGAAGCCTGAACATGCCAGCGTACAACAAAACCGATCTCGAACGCCGCATGCACGGCGCGGTCGAATCGCTCAAGGGCGACCTTGGTGGCCTGCGTACCGGCCGAGCTGCGGTCAGCCTGCTCGATCCGGTGACGGTCGAGGTTTACGGCGCGCACATGCCGCTGAACCAGGTGGCGACGGTCTCGGCGCCCGAGCCGCGGATGTTGTCGGTGCAGGTATGGGACAAGGGCAACGTCGGCCCCGTCGACAAGGCGATCCGCTCGGCCGGCCTCGGTCTCAATCCGATCGTCGACGGTACGACGATCCGCCTGCCGATCCCCGACCTGACCGAGGAGCGGCGCAAGGAACTGGCCAAGCTCGCCGGACAATATGCCGAGAAGGCACGGATCGCGGCGCGCAATGTCCGGCGCGACGGGATGGACGCGCTGAAGATCGACGAGAAGAAGGGCGATATCAGCGAGGACGAGCGCAAGCGGCACGAGACCGAGGTTCAGAAACTGACCGACGGGACGATCGCCGAACTCGACGCTGCGGCGACCGCAAAAGAGAAAGAAATCCTGGGCAAGTGACCGCGCTGGCGGCCAGCCCCTCACCCCGGTCGGGCGCATCACCCGGGGTGCCACGCCATGTCGCGATCATCATGGACGGCAACGGGCGCTGGGCCAAAAAGCGCCACCTGCCGCGCATCGCCGGCCATCGCAAGGGGATCGAGGCGGTGCGCCTGGTCTCGCGGACCGCGCGTGATCTCGGCATCGAGGTTCTGACGCTTTACGCCTTTTCCTCGGAGAACTGGCGCCGGCCGGCCGAGGAAGTCGGCGACTTGATGCGGCTGCTGCGGCATTTCATCAAAAGCGACCTCGACGAGATGCACGCCGAGAATGTGAAGCTGCGCGTGATCGGCGATTACCGCGTGTTCACGCCCGATCTTGTCGCTCTGATCGATGGCGCGCTCGCGCGGACGGCGGGCAACAGCGGCGCGACGCTCGTCATCGCACTCAACTACGGGTCGCAGGACGAGATCGTCCGCGCCATTCGGCGGCTGGTGGCGGACGATCCGGCGACGATCGATGCGGGAAAGGTTCAGGCGGCGCTCGACACCGGCGACCTGCCGCCGGTCGACCTGCTGATCCGCACGTCGGGCGAACAACGCCTGTCGAACTTCATGCTGTGGCAGGCGGCCTACGCCGAACTGCTGTTCGTCGACACGCTGTGGCCCGATTTCGGCAAGGCCGAACTGAGCGACGCGATCGCGGCGTACGGCCTGCGCGAGCGGAGGTTCGGCGGGCTTTGAACAGCGACCTGATGGTGCGCGGCGGGTCGGCGATCGTCATGATCGCGGTTGCAGGAACGGCGCTATGGGTCGGCGGTCCGGTGATCGTCGCGCTTGTCGCCATCGTCGGCACCATTGCCTTTTACGAGTGGATCGGCCTGACGTGGCGGATTGTGCGCGGGGCGGGCGGGCGGCTGACCCTCGCGATCGTCGGCGTCATCTACATCGGTACCGCTTGCGCGGCTTTGATCATGCTGCGCGGGGTCGGGCTGGTCGCCGCGACGCTGCCGATCGTCGCGACGATCGCAACCGACGTGGGCGCGTATTTCACTGGCCGGGCCGTCGGCGGACCGAAGATCGCGCCGTCGATCAGCCCGTCGAAAACCTGGTCGGGGCTGCTGGGCGGAATGATGGCGTCGTCCGCGGCGGTCGCATTCGTCATGAGCTGGAGTTCGGAAGCCGCGACCCGGCCCGGACGATCGGTCGCGCACGCCCTGTTGCTCGGCGCGGCGCTCGCCATCGTTGCGCAGGCGGGCGATTTTGCCGAAAGCTTCATGAAGCGACGTGCCGGCGTAAAGGACAGCGGGACGCTGATCCCGGGGCACGGCGGCGTTCTCGATCGCGTCGACGGGCTGCTGGCGGTGATGATCGTCTTTGCCGCGATCTGCCTGGTCGCGGCTTTGTCGGGCACGTGGCGATGACCGAGCGCCGCACCGTTTCGATCCTCGGCGCGACGGGCTCGGTCGGATCCTCGACGCTCGACCTGATTCAGCAGGCGCCGGATCGGTTCGAGGTCGTGGCGCTGACTGCGCAGCGCGACGTGACAGGGCTGGCGATGGCAGCGCGAGCGACGGGAGCAAGGCTTGCCGTCATCGGCGATCCTGCGCTTTACGACGACCTCAAGAACGCGCTCGAAGGCGCGGGGACCGAGATCGCCGCGGGACCCGAGGCCATCGTCGACGCAGCGCGGCGACCCGTCAACTGGACGATGGCGTCGATCGTGGGGTGTGCGGGGCTTGCGGCGACGATGGCGGCGCTCGAAGGCGGGTCGACCGTGGCGCTCGCCAACAAGGAATCGCTCGTCTCCGCCGGCGCATTGATGACCGGAGCGGCGCGGGCGTCGGGGGCGCTGCTGCTGCCGGTCGATTCCGAGCATAACGCCATCTTCCAGTGCCTGTCGGGCAACCCCCACACGCGCGTGCGGCGCATCGTCCTGACCGCGAGCGGGGGCCCGTTCCGGACCTGGTCGCGTGCCGACATGGCCGCGGTGACGCCCGAAGTCGCGGTCAAGCATCCGAACTGGTCGATGGGCGCAAAAATCTCGGTCGATTCGGCGACGATGATGAACAAGGGGCTCGAGGTGATCGAGGCGCATTATCTGTTCGGCGTCGAAAGCGCGCGGCTCGACATCGTCGTGCATCCGCAATCGGTGGTGCATTCGATGGTGGATTATGTCGACGGCTCGACGCTGGCGCAGCTCGGCGCGCCCGACATGCGCATTCCCATCGCCTCGGCGCTTGCCTGGCCCGACCGGATGGAGACGAACAGCGCCGCGCTCGACCTGACGACGATCGGTCGTCTCGACTTCGAAGCGCCCGACAGCGGCCGGTTTCCCTCTCTTGCACTGGCGCGCGAGGCGCTTGAAACCGGCGGCGCGCGACCCGCCGTCCTCAACGCGGCGAACGAGATGGCAGTCGCCGCATTTCTGAAGCGGCGTATCGGCTTTCTTGCCATCGCCGACGTTGTTAAGGATGTGCTCAGCCGCTATGACCCATCGGCACCGCAGACGATCGCCGACGTCCTGACCATCGACACCGAAGCGCGCATGATCGCCGCGCAGGCCATGAAAGACCAGTTCGCTTGATCGAAACGCCCAATCTTCTGTGGACGATCCTGTTCTTCGCGCTCGCGATCTCGCCGCTCGTGTTCATTCACGAGATGGGCCATTATCTCGCCGGGCGCTGGTGCGGGGTGAAAGCGGAAGCGTTTTCGATCGGCTTTGGCCGTGCGATCGCGAAATGGACCGACAGGCGTGGGACGGCGTGGCAAATCGGCTGGCTGCCGCTGGGTGGTTATGTCCGCTTTGCCGGCGACATGGGCGTATCGAGCCAGGCCGACCCCGCCTGGCTCGCGCTGCCTTCGGAAGAGCGCAACCGGACGTTCCAGTCAAAGGCGTTGTGGCAGCGGACGCTGATCATCCTCGCCGGGCCGATGACCAATTTCCTTTTTGCGATCGTCGTGTTCATCGCTTTGTTCGGCGCGATCGGCGAGCCGCGCACGCCGCCGGTCATCGCGGTGATCGAGCGCGGGTCGGCGGCGGACGCGGCCGGACTGAAGCTCGGTGACCGGATCGACGCGGTCGAGGGACAGGCGATCGTCAGCTTCGAAGATGTCGCGCGGATCGTGTCGATTCACCCCGACGAGCGGCTGATCGTCACGGTCAGCCGTAACGGGCAGACGCTTGCCCTTGCCGCAACGCCGCGCACCGACATGCTGAAGGACCGCTTCGGAAACGAGATGCGGCGCGGACTGCTCGGCATCGGCCCTGCCAAACGCGTCTACGTCCGCCCGCCGCTCATCGAACTGCCGGGTGCCGCCGTGCGCTTCACCGTCGGTTCGGTGCGTACCATGGCGACGACATTGTGGCAGGTCGTCTCGGGAACGCGGTCGATCAAGGAGCTTGGCGGTCCGGTGAAGATCGCCAAGATTTCGGGCGAACAGGCAACGCTCGGTCCGCTCGAGTTCCTTTGGCTGATGACGATGATCTCGATTAACTTGGGGTTCATCAACCTGTTGCCAATCCCCATGCTCGATGGCGGTCATCTCGTTTTCTATGCCATCGAGGCGGTGCGGCGAAAACCTGTCCCGGCGGTGGCGCAGGAGTGGGCCTATCGTTCGGGACTGCTCGCACTGCTGCTGTTCATGGTCGTCGTGACGGTCAACGATCTGGCGGGTCTCGGTCTGTGGCGCGGCATCGCCGGGTTGATTGGTTGATGCGCATGGGGCAGGGCGGCGCGCAAGTCGTATCAAATGCAAAGGGCGGTTGCCGCGTGAAAGTTGACAAGCCGACGATGAGCGTGCGCCGAATATTGCCGATGCTGATGATCGGGACGATGCTGAGTGGCGTTCCCGCGCTCGCGCAGACGCCTGCCACGCCTTCGCTCATGACACCTGCGGCCCCCGCGCCGGCCCCCGACACCGATGGCGGGACGATCAAGTCGATCGCGGTTTCGGGATCGCAGCGGATCGAGGGGGAGACCGTGCGCTCTTACGTCAAGCTGCGCGCGGGCGAGGCTTACACGCGCGAAACGCTCGATCAGGCGCTGCAGGATCTGTTCGCGACCGAGCTGTTCGCCGACGTGCAGATCCGCGACGACCAGGGTGCGCTGACGATCATCGTCAAGGAAAATCCGGTCATCAACCGGATCGTTTTCGAGGGCAACAAGCGGATCAAGGAAGACAAGCTCGGCAAGGAGCTTAAACTCGCCCCGCGCACGATCTTCACCCGCTCGAAGGTGCGCGCCGACATTGCGCGTATCATCGAGCTTTACCGGCGTCAGGGGCGGTTCGCAGCGACGGTCGAGCCCAAGATGGTGATGCTCGACCAGAACCGCGTCGACATCGTCTACGAGTTGAGCGAGGGGCCAAAGTCGAAGGTCCGCCAGATCAACATCATCGGCAACGAGGTGTTCGGCGACGGCCAGTTGCGCAGCGAGATGGTGACGAAGCGTTCGCGCTTCTATCGCTTCTTCTCGTCGAACGACAGCTATGACCCCGACCGCCTCGCTTATGACCAGGGCAAGCTCAGGCAATTCTACCTGACCAAGGGCTATGCCGATTTCCGCGTCGTGTCGGCGGTGGCCGAGCTCACCCCCGACAAGCGCGATTTCATCGTCACTTACGTCGTCGAGGAAGGCGAACGCTACAAGTTCGGCGACATCAACGTCGAAAGCGATATTCGCGATTTCAAGGCCGAGGCCATCAAGCCGTTGATCCCGATGCAAAAAGGGCAGTGGTACAACGCCAAGCAGGTCGAAGACACCATCGAAAGCGTGACGCAGACCGCAGGGCTGTTCGGCTATGCCTTCGCTCAGGTCGATCCGCAGTACGAGCGCGACAAAGAAACCAAGACGATGAACATCACGTTCCGCGTCGGCGATGCGCCCCGCGTCTATGTCGAGCGTATCGATATCAACGGCAACACGCTGACGCAGGACAAGGTCGTGCGCCGCGAATTCCGCGTTGCCGAAGGCGACGCGTTCAACGGCGTCGCTGTCAAGCGGTCGCAGGAACGGATCCAGAGTCTCGGCTTTTTTCAGGAGAAGCTGGAAATCCAGCAGAAGCAGGGTTCGGCGCCCGACCGCGTCGTGCTTGAAGCCAATGTCGAGGAAAAGTCGACCGGGCAACTTGAGCTGTCTGCAGGTTTTTCGAGCCTCGAACGCTTCATCGTCAACGCGTCGATCCGCCAGCGCAACTTTCGCGGCAAGGGGCAGGAGCTTCGCGCTTCGGTCAACTATTCGACCTATTCGAAATCGGTCGAGCTGGGTTTCACCGAACCCTATTTCCTCGACAAGAACATCGCGCTCGGCGGCGACATTTTCCGGCGCGACCTGAACAGTTTCAACTTCACGCAGAATGGCGACCGCAATCGCACCTATCAGCAGGTGACAACGGGGTTCCAGCTGCGCATGGGCGTGCCGCTTACCGAGTTCTGGTCGTTCGCGGCGCGATATGGCCTCAGCTTCGACAAGGTCTCGCTCGACCGGAATATCTATTATTTCGATAAGAACGGCGATGGGAAGCTGGGTGACGACGAATGCGATCCTTTTGTCGCTGGACGATATCTTTGCGATTCGCTGGGCGACCGGACGACGTCGTCGCTCGGCTACAGCCTCGTCTATTCGAACCTCAACAACAATATCCGCCCGTCGCGCGGTCAGCGGATGGTGTTCAGCCAGGATTTTGCAGGGCTCGGCGGGAACGTGAAATATGTCCGTTCGCGCTTCGACGCCGCTAAATATTGGGATCTTGGACGCAGGTTCATCTTTTCGGTCAGCGCCGAGGGTGGCTACATCCATTCGCTCGACAAGGCCACGGGTCCCGGAATCGACAAGGTGCGGCTGACCGACCGCTTTTTCCTGGGCGAACCGCAGATGCGCGGCTTCGACATTCGTGGCGTCGGCCCGCGTGTGCTGCGCAGTTCGATATGCACATTTTCGGCTACTCCGACGACGGCACCGACCTGTAGCACGGACAAGAACTCGGTCACCGACGATGCGATCGGTGGGCGTGCTTATTACCAGGGACGGGCAGAACTCGAAATTCCGCTGGGGTCGGGTGCCAAGGAACTCGGCCTGCGTCCATCGATTTTCCTCGATGTCGGTGCCGTTTTCGCGGTGACGACGCCGAACTTGCTGACCCTGGAAAACACGTTCAAGGATTCGGCGGGCGTCTACCGCAGTGTCTGCCGCGATCTGACGACCGGTCAGCGGCGACTCGCACCGAGTGTTGGCCCGGGCACGGCAGCCGGGTGCCTTGCAACCGAATCGACAATCGACCCCTTCAACGAATCCTTCTTCGGCAACAGCGCCAAGCCGCGCGTCGCGATCGGCTTCGGCGTAAACTGGAACTCACCCTTTGGCCCGTTCCGCATCGACATCGCAAAAACGTTGCTGAAAGAGCCGGGCGATCAAACGAAATTATTCACTTTCAACGTAGGAACACAATTCTGATGAAGACCATATTCAAGGCGGCGCTTCTCGCTGCTGCTCCGATTCTCGCCGTCGCAACCCCTGCGCAGGCGCAGGCCGTCGAAGGCATCGCGGTTGCCGACATTCAGGGCGCCGTGCAAAAGTCTGCGGCGTTCATCACGGCGATGAACCAGATGAAGACGACCTACGCGTCGCAGATCACGACGTTCGAGACACGGTCGAAGGCCTTGCAGGCGGAGATCGCCCCGCTCGTGACGGCGTTCCAGGCGGCGCAGAAAGCGAACACCGCGCAGGCGACGCTCCAGACGCAATATACCGCGATCCAGACAAAGCAGCAGGCGGCGCAGGCCGAGCTGCAGCGGCTGTCCGCGCCGATCGCGCGCGCGCAGGGCTATGTCGAAGAACAGATCGGCGCTAAACTCGACAGCGCGATCAAGGCGGCGATGGTTTCACGCAAGGTCAATCTGGTGCTGAACCCGCAGGCGACGATCTCGTATCAGCCGAGCGTCGACATCACCGATGCCGTGGTCGCTGAACTGAACCGCACCGTGCCCACGGTGAGCATCACGCCGCCCGCCGGGTGGCAGCCGGGGGGGCAGGGTCAGCCAGTCGCCCCCGCAGCGCCGAAGCCGACGACGCCGACTCCGCCGGGACGCTAAGTCCGTGGAATTAGACATTCGGGGGGTGATGGCGGCGTTGCCGCATCGCTTCCCGATGTTGCTCGTCGACCGCGTTGAAGAACTGGTCGTCGATCAGCGCATCGTCGCGATCAAGGGCGTGACGATCAACGAGCCGTTCTTTGCGGGTCATTTCCCCGGACGGCCGATCATGCCCGGCGTTCTGATCGTCGAGGCGCTGGCGCAGGCGGCGGGGGTTCTCGCGGTCGAATCGCTCGGCCTTGCCGGTTCGGGCAAGCTTGTCTATTTCATGGCGATCGACGGCGCGAAATTTCGTGCGCCCGTCGAACCCGGCTGCCTTCTGCGCCTCGAGGTCGAATTTGTCCAGAAGCGCAGTAGCGTCTGCAAATTCGCGGGGCGGGCCCTCGTAGAAGGCAAGCTTGCGGCCGAGGCCAATTTTACCGCAATGATCGCCGATCCGCCAAGCTAGGACGAAATGAGCGACGCCCTCCCGGCGCGCGCTGGCGAACGTCGCCGACGCAAGGCGGCACCAGTCGCGCCAAAGCCGAAAATCATCGTCAACCAGCTCGCAGGCTCCGGCACCGCACCGCCAACAACTGCATTGGCAACATCATAAACGCGGATGTAGTCGACAAAACCCGCTGCCGCTTCGCGCTGACCAGTCGGATTGTCATCGTGGAAGAAGCGCATAACTGCGGGATTGAAAATTGCCGTGTTCGACGGAGCGTTAACCGAATCATCGAACGAAATCGCCAACGCGCCGTTAACATAGCCTTGGACGAGGCCGGCCGCGTTGCGCGACAGCCTGACGGCCACGATTGTATTCGGCGTGAAAAGGCCGGGTGACGACGTATTCGGAAAATAACTGAGCGACGTGTTCAAGGTATACAGGCCGGCGTCCGAGGCCAAATCCTTGAAGTCTATAATCTTTTGATAGCCAGACAATGTCTGGAAAGAAAAACCAATGTCGATTGTGTAGACATTGGTTATCGACGCATTCGCGATCGACAATCCCTGGTTTGCTGCAAAGCTGTAGCCGGTCGGCCCGAGCGTCCCACCCTCAGTGACGATGTTGGCACCGCCCAGCGCGTTGGCGAGGCTGCCATTGAGCTCGTAATCGTATATAAGCGCCGCATGCGCCGTACCACTCGACGCGAGCGCGATAGCGGCGGCTATAATCCTCAGATTTTTCTTCATGGCGACATTTCCTTTTGGCTGAAGGAGATGCGTTGGTGCAGCCCCGCAGTGTGGCAAATTCGAAACGTGGCGACTTGTGCCGGACTGCGACCATGAATTATTCCAACTCCTGTATCGCCTCGAGCGCGGATTCGCCAATGGAAACTCGCGACGGCTCGAGGCTTTTTCCCGAAATGGGACAGGGGACAATTAATCAAGGACAGCAAACGCCCCTTCGATACGGACTTGCAGAACATGAGCCGCGTCGGTATTTGCGCCGCTTCGCTTTCCCCCAGGCTGGTTGGAACCAGCCATTTTTGCAGGAAACCAGCAATGAAGCCCGACGTTCACCCCGCTTATCACATGATCAACATCCAGATGACCGACGGGACCAAGTTCCAGACCCGGTCGACGTGGGGGAAAGAGGGCGACACGATGACGCTCGAGATCGATCCCAAGTCGCATCCGGCATGGACGGGCGGGCATGGCAAGATGCTCGACGCCGGTGGCCAGGTCGCTCGCTTCAATAAGCGTTTCGGTGGGCTAACCCTTAAGAAATAGCGCGGTATGCGCGGCGGATGGCGGACACGCGATCCGAACTGCCAGACCGGCTTTACGAAATCGACGCGCTGCGTGGTATCGCGGCGCTCTGCGTTGTCGTCTTCCATTTCAAGGTGATGACGGCGCATCCGGGCGGGGTGCTGGGCCTGGACACGGCGTTCGGGCGCTGGGGCAACGGATATCTGTGGAGCGCTGTCGACCTGTTCTTCGTCATTTCGGGACTTATCTTTGCGCATGTCTATCTGCGCGGAGGACGCCTTGCCCCGGGGGTGACCGCCAGGAGTTATGCGGTGGCGCGCGTGGCGCGGATTTATCCGCTTCATCTGGCGACCTTGATGATCGTCGCCGTCGTCGTCTGGGCAGGCGCGCCGCTCGCCCCCGCGTTCGACAGGGACCATGTGCGATATGACCTTTATCATTTCGGACTGAACCTGCTGATGTTCCAGGCTGCC
Source organism: Sphingomonas sp. (assembly GCA_965249015.1). Classification (GTDB taxonomy): domain Bacteria; phylum Pseudomonadota; class Alphaproteobacteria; order Sphingomonadales; family Sphingomonadaceae; genus Sphingomonas_O. The sequence continues at coordinate 1,866,955 of CBDFLB010000003.1, forward strand.
GGGTTCGAACGCGGGTTCAGCTTCAATTCGCCGGCCTGGTCGCTGACGAGCGAATTTGTCTGTTATGTACTATTTTATGTCGTTGCGCGGATCGGCGGCCGATGGCTGATGGCAGGCGCGGCGCTTGCGGTCCTGCTTGGCGTGGGTGCAGACGTGCGTCCGGATCTGATCCCCATTCCCGACCGCATCGCACGCGGCCTGGTGGGGTTCTTCGTCGGCGTGATGCTGCATCGTCACCGCGTCACGCTGCTATGCATACCGTTTCTTGTCACGGCGGCGGTGGCCATCACTGCTCTGCTTATCGCTCCGCTGCTCGAACGGTCGGGCGCGAATGCCGGCGTCATGATGTCGCTGTTTGCCTGGCCTTGGGTCGTGCTGGCGTGCCTTCACCCGTCGAGCCGCGTCGTGCTGCGATCACGGATCATGCAGCTCTTCGGCGACTTGTCGTTTTCGATCTATCTGCTTCACATTCCGCTGGCGCTCGTCTTTCTGGCGATCAACGGCGGTCGCTACTTCACGATCGGGCAGATGGCGGGGATCGTGCCGCTGTACATGGGATGCCTCGTCGGCATCAGCCGCTTGAGCTTCCGGTGGTTCGAGGAACCGGCCCGGCGCGTGATCCGCAGCGCCGGCGGCTGACCCGTCTGCGAGCCGCGCTGGCGCATCGGGCGCGGTCCGGTTAAGCCGATCCGCACGACTCACGCAGGTGCTTAACCCCCCCATGGACATCCCCCTCGGCCTAACGTTCGACGACGTATTGCTGCAACCCGCCGCGTCCGACGTGCTGCCCAGCCAGGCCGATACACGCACGCAACTGACCAAAAGCATTTCGCTGAACATTCCCATCCTGTCGTCGGCGATGGACACCGTGACCGAGGCCGACATGGCGATCGTGATGGCTCAGCTTGGCGGCATCGGCGTGCTTCACCGCAATCTCTCGGTCGAGGAACAGGCGACTGCGGTGCGCCAGGTGAAGCGCTTCGAAAGCGGGATGGTCGTCAACCCGATCACCATCCGCCCCGAACAGACGCTCGCCGACGCGCGCGAGATCATGGCGCGGCACCGCATTTCGGGAATTCCGGTGGTCGAGGCGTCGGGCAGGCTCGTTGGAATCCTGACGAACCGCGACGTGCGCTTCGCCGAAAATCCCGCGCAGCCGGTGAGCGAGCTGATGACCAGCCAGAACCTTGCCACGGTCAAGGAAGGCGTCAGTCAGGAGGAGGCGCAGCGTTTGCTGCATCAGCGTCGGATCGAAAAGCTGCTGGTGGTCGACACCGACTTTCGATGCACCGGTCTGATTACCGTCAAGGACATCGAGAAGGCGGTGACGTATCCGAATGCGACCAAGGACGGCACCGGGCGGCTTCGTGTTGCCGCCGCGACGACGACGGGTGATGCGGGGTTCGAGCGCACCGAGGCGCTGATCGACGCCGAATGCGATCTGATCGTCGTCGACACCGCTCACGGCCATTCGAAGATGGTCTCGCTCGCGGTCGAGCGCATCCGCAAGCTCAGCAATTCGGTTCAGATCGTGGCCGGCAACGTCGCGACCGGAGAGGCGACTCGCGCCCTAATCGGTGCCGGGGCGGACGGCATCAAGGTCGGCATCGGGCCAGGTTCGATCTGCACGACGCGAGTTGTCGCGGGCGTCGGCGTTCCGCAATTGACGGCGATCCTCGAATCCGCCGAGGAGGCTGCGAAGTCGGGCATTCCCGTCATTGCCGACGGCGGGCTACGGACCTCGGGGGACATCGCAAAGGCGCTGGCGGGGGGTGCCTCCACGGTGATGGTCGGATCGCTGCTGGCGGGCACGACCGAGGCGCCGGGCGAAATTTTTCTCTATCAGGGACGCAGTTACAAATCCTATCGCGGCATGGGTTCGGTCGGCGCGATGGCGCGGGGCTCTGCCGATCGTTATTTCCAGCAGGATATCCAAGACCAGCTCAAGCTGGTTCCCGAAGGGATCGAGGGTCAGGTCGCATACAAGGGTCCGGCAAGGGACGTTATCCACCAGCTTGTCGGCGGGGTGAAGGCGGCGATGGGATATACCGGATCGCGTACCATCGCCGACCTGCAGGCGCGAGCCCGCTTCGTGCGCATCACGGGCGCGGGCCTGCGCGAAAGCCATGTCCACGACGTGTCGATCACGCGCGAGGCTCCGAATTATCCGACGCAATGACACGCGTGATATCATGACACGCGTGACATGACTCCGGGTGCGCGCGTTCAGTCCAGCATCGAAATCCTCGACCTGATCATCGCCGCAGTGCGCGACAATGGCGCTGCGGCCGATACGATTATCGCGAACTGGTTCAAGGCGCGGCGTTTCGCCGGATCGGCCGACCGGCGTGTCGTGCGCGAGCTCGTGTATCGCGCCATCCGGTCCTTTGGCGAGGTGCCGAAGTCGGGGCGGGCGGCGATGCTGGGGCTGGCGGCGAACGATCCCGACCTCGCCGCGCTGTTCGATGGATCGACATATGGGCCGCCCGCGATCGGCGGGTCAGAGCGTGCAGCGGTGCCAAGTTTGCTGCCAGGCTGGCTCGCGCGCCTTATTCCCCAGGAGGAACATGCCGCGCTGCTCGGGCGCGCGCCGTTCGACCTGCGCGTCAACACGCTGAAGACGACGCGCGATGCCATGTTGTCGATGCTTGCGCGTGCCGAAGCGATTGCTGGCACGGCGAGCGGCATACGGTTGCCCGCGCCGCTTTCGCTCGCCAATCATCGCGAACTGACGGGCCTCGTCGAAGTGCAGGACGCCGGCAGCCAGATCGTTGCCGCAACGTGCAAGGCTTCGCCCGGGCAATTGGTGATCGATCTATGCGCGGGGGCCGGAGGCAAAACGCTGGCGCTCGCGTCCGATATGGCGGGGCATGGCGCATTGTACGCGTGCGACACCGATCGCGGCCGGCTGACGCGCCTCGTTCCGCGCGCGCATGTCGCCGGCGCGTCCTTCGTCGAAACGCGGTTGCTCGATCCCAAACACGAGAGCGCGGCGCTCGACGACCTGACCGGTCGTGCTGACTGCGTCCTCGTCGATGCGCCGTGTTCGGGAACGGGCACATGGCGGCGCAATCCCGAACTGCGCTGGCGGCTCACGCACGCGCGGCTCGACGCGGTGATCACATTACAGGCGTATCTGTTCGATCTGGCGGCGACGCTGCTCAAACCCGGTGGCGCACTTGTCTATGCGGTCTGTTCGCTGATCGAAGAGGAGGGTCAGGCGCAGGTCGACGCGTTCCTCCGAAAGACGCCGCGCTGGACCGTCGAGCACGTCCGGACGCTGACGCCGTCGCGCGACGAGACCGACGGTTTTTTCGTCGCGCGGCTTATACGGTCGTGCTAGCATCGCGCTTCAAATGCTTGTGGAGACCCTGATGCGCCTCACGCTTCCGGCAATTGCGCTTGCCGTTGTCCTCGCCACGGTGTCGAGCGTCGGCCACGGCCAGCGCCCTGACAGCCAGGTCGATGCGCGCTCGCTTGCGCTGACGCGCCTTGGTCAGGCCGAGGCCGTCGCCGGGCGGTGCGACAGCGCGAACGACGCGCTGGAAAGTGCACTTGCGGTCGATCCGAAAAACCGGGCGGCGTTCCTCGCGCTCGCCGATGTTGCGCGCAAACAGGCGCTGCCGGGCAAGGCTATCCGGCTTTACCGCGAGGCGCTGTTGATCGAACCGAACGACATCGCGGCATTGGCGGGGCAGGGCGAGGCGCTGGTGTCGAAGGGTGCCGTCACCAAGGCGCGCGAGAATCTCGCCAAGGTGCGGTCGATCTGTGTGGCGACGTGCCCCGAACAGGTCGCGCTTGCAGCGGCGATCGATCGTGGTGGCTCGGGGCCGGCGCTGTCGGCGCAAACCGTGACGCCACGCCCGGTGGGAACGACGGGTAAGCCGAACTAGATCAGTCGCGAGATGGCGACGAAATCGTCGACGCTGAGCGTCTCGGCGCGACGCGTGGGGTCGATCGCGAGCGTTGCCAGCGCCTCGAGCGCGCCGGGGACGCCTTTCAGGCTTTGCCGCAACATCTTGCGGCGCTGTCCGAACGCGGCCGCGGTCAGGCGCTCGATCGTCGCGCAACGGGTCGCATCCGGCTGGGCGATCGGGACGATCTGAACCACCGCCGACATGACTTTGGGTGGCGGCGTGAAGGCCGACCGATGCACGCGCATCGCGATCGCCGGGCGGCTCCGCCACTGCGACAGGACCGACAGCCGACCGTAGGATGCGGTATCGGGCCTTGCGACGATGCGTTCGGCGACTTCGGCCTGGAACATGAGCGTCAGCGTCGCCCAGCGCGGTGGCCACGCCTCGCCGGTCAGCCATTTCACCAGAAGTGCGGTGCCGACGTTGTACGGCAAGTTGGCGACGATATGCCCGCCGGGATCGATCATGTCGTCAAGCGCCACGCCCAGCGCGTCGCCCTCGACGACGCGAAGCAGACCCGGATGCGCAGCGGCAAGTTCAGCGAGCGCGGGCAGGCACCGGCGATCGCGCTCGACGGCGGTGACGCGCGCACCCGCGTCGATAAGCGCGCGCGTCAGCCCGCCGGGGCCGGGGCCGATCTCATAGACCGACCGACCCTCCAGATCGCCGGGCACGGCGGCGATGCGCGCGAGCAACTGACCGTCGAGGAGGAAATTCTGGCCAAGCGCCTTGCTCGCCGACAAGCCGTGCCGCGCGATGACCTCTCGCAACGGCGGACGTTCGTGGCGGGTGTTTGCCGGCGCGCGCGTCACGCCGCCTGGGCGCACGCCTGCTCGGCGCGACAGGCGGTGGCTTGTGCGGCCATTCGAATCGCGGCGATCATGGCCCCGGGGTTGGCGACGTTCTTGCCGGCAATGCCGAATGCGGTGCCATGATCGGGCGCGGTGCGCACGATCGGCAAGCTCAGCGTCATGTTGACGCCCTCGTCGAAATGGAGCGTCTTGAGCGGGATCAGCGCCTGATCGTGATAAAGGCAGATCGCGGCGTCATATTGGCTGCGTGCACGCGCGTGGAACATGGCGTCGGCGGCGGTCGGGCCGACCGCGTCGATATTTTCGCGGCGCAAGGCTTCGATCGCGGGAATGATGAAATCGATTTCCTCGCGCCCCAGCGCGCCGTCTTCGCCGGCGTGCGGATTGAACCCGGCAAATGCGAGGCGGGGGTTCTCGATACCGAAATTGCGCTGCAGGCCGCGCGCCGTCGCGCGTCCGGTCGCGACGATCTTTTCGATCGAAAGGGCGGCGGCAACGTCGGCGAGCGGCATGTGGGTGGTGACCGGCACCACTTTCAACGTCGGCCCGGCGAGAAGCATGACCGCGTTCTCGCTGGCGACGCCGCAGCGTTCGGCGATGAATTCGGTCTGTCCGGGATGAGCGAAACCGATCGCGTAAAGCTGCGCCTTCGAAACCGGGCCCGTGATCAGCGCGCGCGCTGCGCCCGAGCGCGTCGCCCCGACCGCGAACTCGAGCGAATCGAGCGAACAGCGCGCGCCGTCGAGATTGGGTTCGCCCGGCGTGATCGATCCTGCGTCTTCGACCTGCATGACGGGAAGCGCGCGCGAAAACGTCGCCCGGGCCGCACGTGGCTCGGTGATCCGCTCGACCGGTCCCAGCCAGACCGCCTGGATGGCGCGAATATCGCCGACCGCAAAGAAAGGCAGCAGGCCGCTGCGCTCGCGCTCGACCCACGCCTTGGCGATGATTTCGGGCCCGATCCCCGCCGGATCGCCCATCGCGACCGCAAGCGGCGCGTCGCTGGCATGCGGATTAACGATATTCGACCACCGCATCGCGGCGAAGATCGCGCAGATAGCGCTGCGCCCGCTGATTTACGCGCGTCTCCTCCATCTGCGACATCAGCTGGTCAAACGACGGCCCTCCGGCCGATTGCGCTTCGTCGCGCCCGCACAGGACGAGCACGCGGACGCCTTCGGTCTGCGATCCGAACGGCGGCGTCGCTTCGCCGACCGACAGTTTCAGGAGCATGTCCTGAAGCTGCGGCGGCAGGTCACGCACCTTGACCTGATCATTGTCGATGACCTCGGCTTTTTGTTCCGCCGCGACGTCGGCGACGCGTCCGCAGCCGCCCATCGTCCGCGTCGCCTTGGCAAAGGCTTCCGCCCGCGCGGTTGCGAGCGCCGGCGCAACACCTGGCTCGAACTTGATCGACATCTGGCGCAGGTTAAGCACGGCATCGCGCGGGTCCGACGTCAGGACCTGTCGACTGTCGACAAGATAGACGATCGAGAAACCGCCCGGAACCGCGATCGGCCCCGCCAGCTGCCCGACCGACAATTCCTGCGCAGCAAGCGCCAGCGCATCGGGCAGTTGCGGCGCACGGACCCAGCCGAGGTCGCCGCCGACCGCAGCGGTCGACGCTTCGGAAAACTGTCGCGCATAGGCTGCGAACGATCCGCCCTGACGGATCTGATCGATGATCTTGCGTGCGTTGGCGATCACTTCGTTCGAATTTTCGGGCGTTGCCGACAGATATATTTCACCGATGTGAAATTCCTTCTGCCCCTTCGACGCCTGCAGCCGGTCCATGATCGACTGCACTTCCTCACCGCTGACATTGACGAACGGTTCGACACGACGTCGCAGGACGCGGCTCCACGCGAGCTCGCCCTGGATCTGTCGCTTGATCGAGCGGTCGGACGACTTCTGTTCGCGCAGATACTGCGCCATCGCCGCGGGCGTGCGCTTGAAACGCTCCGCGACGCGTGCGTAGCTCGCATTGATCTCGGCGGGCGTGATGGTGATATCGTTGGCCTTGGCTTCCTGAATCTGCAGCGTTTCGTCGACAAGGTTGCGCAAAACCTGGAGGCGCAGGCGTTCTTTTTCCTCGGGCGACACGCGGCCGCCGTTGGCGACGACGATGAGCGCCAGGCGCTGATCGACATCGGTTCCGGTAATGATATCGCCGTTGACGATCGCCGTCGCCTTGCGGACATTGGGCTCGCTCTTGCCGAAGGGCGTGACGACTGAGGGCAGGTTGAGGTTCGCAGTGCTGGGGGCCGGGACCGGTTCGTTAATCGTTTGTGCGATCGCGGTGGAAGCGGCCAGCGCCAGCACGCCCGCCGCGGCAAAGCCTTTCAATCGGATATTCACGCGTCGAAAAGTCCTTGGTTTGATCGAGCGGAGGCCCATGCCCGTTCGAGGGTGAACGCAGGCTTAGCGACCGAGCCCGCGAAAGACCAGCCTGAGCAGATAGGAGTTGCCTGCGCGGGCATCGCCGGTGGTGTCATAGTCACGCCGCCACGTCAGCCCGATGTCGAGGCATTCGTCGGTGTAGGCGATGCCCAGGCGATGACGGAGTGGCTCGTAACCGTCGGCCACGGAGAGCGGATCTTCGGCGCGGTCGGTAAGGTCGATGACCGCCGAGCCGAACACCGAGAAATATTTCGCGATCTGGACGCGACCGCCGAGGCGGACTTCTTCGCGGTCGCGAAGGTCCTCGAGCTGCGCGCCGATGTTTCGGTTGAGGCGGAGATAGCCGATCGTCGCATACGTCGAGCGGCTGCCGATCGTCGCGTCGAGCTCGTTGCGACGCAGCGTCAGATTGTCCTTGTCGATGCGATAGCGATGCGAGACGCTGACGAAATCGCGGTAGCGGACGGTCGTTCGGCCGACGATGTCGGACAGCTTGTTCGACAGCCCCGTCCCGTCGGGCAACAGCGTATTGGTATTGGTCAGGCGATAGCTCTGGCCGACATTTGCCGTCACCGCCCAGCCGGGCGCATCATAGGCATAATCGAGGCCGTAGGTGAGCCGGGTCCCGTCCTCCCACCGGTCGTACCCGGGAAAACGATTGAGCGCGAACAGGTTGCTGTCCTCGAGATCGACGGCGCGGGCGTCTTCGTTCGGGATGTTGAGGTTGCTCGTGCGCGGTGATGCCACGAGCTGGATGCGCGGCATGATGCGCTGCGTTCCACCCAGAAATGCGCCGATGAAGGGCCAGCGCACTTCGGCAGCGAGTGCGCCGATCGCGCGTGACTGATACCCGGGCGTGCCCCGATAAAGCGCCGTTGAAGTCGCAAGATTTTCGTCGCTGTGATACAGGTCACCGCGTGCGTAGGCGGTAAAGAGAATCTCCTGTCCAAATGTCGACAATGTTCGCAAATCCCAGCGCAAACCGGCAAAAGCGCGCTGCGTATCCTGTCCGGCGGTCCGGCCCAGCGCAAGGCTGTTGAGCTGAAGGTCGAACCGGCCGCCAAGCAGCGGGTCGGTAAAGCGACGTCGATAGTCGATTTCGGGAAGTGCGATCGGAATCTGGCCCTGAACGTCGCCGGCACGCAGCGTTTGCACGGCCCAGCCGGCAAGCGAGAAGTAGCTGTTTGCATCGATCCGTTCGAGACGCAGCGTCGAGCGCAGACGGTCGTCGCGCGAAATATCGTAGCGCCGCAGGAACGTCCGATCGGTTGTGCGCCGGATCGAACCACTGATGCTCCAGCGCGGATCGAGCTGAAAGCGGCCGCTCGCGTCGACATAGCCGCGAAACGCACGCTGTGCGGCGATCCCCGTGGTGGCGGTCGGAATACGCGAGCCGTAGGTTGCGATGCCGCTGATCTGATACGCGCCGTAGCGCGTCAGCGCACGATACTGGCCTTCGATCGCAGGCAGCGCCGCCGAATAGATATGCGGCGTGACGAGCAGGTCGCGGTTCGGCGCGATGCGGACATAATAGGGCAGCGCGACCTCGAGCCCGTTGGGACGCGTGTAGCGCAGGTCGGGGAACAGCAATCCGCTGCGCCCGCCGGTACCGAGCGGTTGCGACAATTCAGGAATCACGAACAGCGGGACGCCGAACATTTCGAGCCGGGCGCGCTTGAATGTCAGCTTCTTGCCGATCGGATCATGGATGATCCGCACCGCCGCGATCTGCCAGCTGGGCTTGCGCGGGCAGCCATCGTCGTCGACGACCGGGCATGGCGAATAGGACGCGTCGGTCAGCGTCGTCACGCCGTTCAGGCGTTCGCTGCGGCGTGCGGCCAGGCGCCCACCGTCCGCAAGCACGAGCAGCATGTTTTCGATGACGCCGTCGCGAAGCGAGTCGGTCAATATCGCCGTGTCGCCGTACAGCGTATCACCCGTCGCGCTGACCGCCTTCACGTCGCCTTCGGCACGCACCTCTCCGGTCTTGCGGTTCCAGACAATACGGTCGGCACGGACACGGTCGGCACCGCGGGCCATGCGGACGTCGCCGACGGCGGTTACGATGTCGGCGTCGTTGGCATATTCGAGGCTATCGGCAGCGAAGTCGATCTGGTCGCCAGGGGTTATCGTCGGCACGTCCTGCGCGCGTGCCTCCGTCGATGTCAGCATCAGGAACGACATCGAAGCCAGCAAGACGATCGCTTTGCGTATCACGCGGGCTTTCCATTTCCGGCCAGAACACCCGGCCGTTACGCTCGCCGCTGCGCCTATCGCACGGATGCGGCAATCGCAATCGGGCGTTTTGCGGATTCGCGCCAGGGCGTCTAACAGCGAGGGTCTTTCGTGATTCCTCGTACAGAAAGCCAGTCATGCGCGTAACGTTGATTTTCCGCCGCACCGAATCCTGCAGGTCGCTCGCCCTGCTCGTCGCGAAGGACGCGCCGGTCCCCGACGGCTTTGCGGCTGCAGCGAAGCTCGGCCGCTTCGAAGGCGAGGCCGGGACAATCATCGAGCAGGCGTCGGACGACGGCACCGGAGCGCAGCGGCTGCTCGTCGTCGGGGTCGGCAAAGGCAGCGCGGAGGACTATGAAAAGGCGGGCGGGGCGCTGACGGCCAGGCTCTTAACCTCGGGCGACACCAGCCTTGTCATCGATGCCGGCGGGATCGATGCCGAAAGCGTTGCCCGCCTTGCGACCGGTGTCGTGCTGCGCGGATGGCGTTACGATCTTTATCGCACGAAGATGCCCGAGCGACAGAAGCCGACCCTCGACGAGGTGTCGATCGTGACCACCGATCCCGCGGCGCAAACCGCATTGGATCGTGCGCGGGCGATCATCGCGGGCGTGTCGCTGACGCGCGAGCTGGTGACCGAGCCGGCGAACGTCATTTATCCTGAGACCTTCGTCGAACGCGTGCGGCATCTGGCCGATCTCGGCGTCGAGATCGAAGTGCTCGACGACGACGCCATGCGCGCGCTCGGCATGGGATCGCTTTTGGGCGTGGGGCAAGGATCGGCGCGGCCTTCGCGGCTGCTGTGCATGCGCTGGGACGGGACGGGCGGCGCGAGCAAGACGCCCGTCGTGTTCGTCGGCAAGGGCGTGACCTTCGACACGGGCGGCATCTCATTGAAGCAGCCGCCGGGCATGGAGGACATGAAGTGGGACATGGGCGGCGCGGGCGCGGTCGCCGGCGCGATGAAGGCGCTTGCGATGCGCAAGGCGAATGCGCATGTCGTCGGCGTCTGCGCTCTCGTCGAAAACATGCCCGACGGCAATGCGCAGCGCCCGGGTGACGTCGTGACGTCGATGTCAGGGCAGACGATCGAGGTGATTAACACCGACGCCGAAGGGCGGCTGGTGCTGTGCGACGCGATGACATGGGTGCAGGGCAAATACGCGCCCAAGGTGATGGTCGATCTCGCGACGCTGACGGGTGCGATGATCATCGCGCTCGGCAACGAATACGGCGGCATGTTCTCGAACGACGATGGCCTTGCCGCGCAGCTAACCGCAGCGGGCGCGGCGGCGGGCGATCCGCTGTGGCGCTTCCCGCTTGGAGAGGCATACAACAAGCTGCTCGAGAGCCCGATCGCTGACATGAAAAATGTGGGGCCGCGCGAGGCGGGGTCGATCACCGCCGCACAATTCCTGCAGCGCTTCGTCGACGACGGCGTCAAATGGGCGCACCTCGATATCGCCGGAATGGTCTGGGCGGCGAAACCCGGCACGGTGTGGGACAAGGGCGCGACCGGCTTCGGCGTGCGGTTGATCGACAGGTTCGTCGCGGACAATCACGAGCGGTAGTTGCGCGGGCATGCGCTGCTGACTAAAGGCGCACGCATCCAATCACACCAACTTCATGGAGTTACGACCGTCATGGCCGCGACACGCACCTTTTCGATCATCAAGCCCGACGCCACCCGCCGCAACCTGACCGGCGCGGTCACCAGGATGCTCGAGGAAGCGGGGCTCCGGGTGGTCGCGTCGAAGCGCATCCATATGACGCGCGATCAGGCGGAAGGCTTTTACGCCGTGCACCGGGAGCGGCCGTTCTTCGGCGAACTCGTGAGCTTCATGATCTCAGGTCCTGTCGTCGTGCAGGTTCTCGAAGGCGAAAACGCGATGCAGCGCAACCGCGACATCATGGGCGCCACCAACCCCGCCAACGCCGAACCCGGCACGATCCGCAAGGAACTGGCGGAATCGATCGAAGCGAATTCGGTTCACGGATCGGACAGCGACGAGAATGCGGCGATCGAGATCGCCTATTTCTTCAAGCCGGAAGAAATCGTAGGATAACGAAAATTTTGGAGAGTCGAAATGACGGCGACGCTTTACGCGCGAATTTCGGTTTTCACCGTCCTTACCATGCTAGCCGTTGTGTGGGGTGCCCGTGCTGGGTACATTCCGCCTATGCCGGTTACTTTGGCGGGCGCGTTCGCCGTGGCAGTGGTCGCAATTACCGGGTTTTGCGCGTGGCGGGTTGCAATGCTCAATATGAACGGTCCGGACTAAAACTCCCCCGCCACATCCATCAGGCGCATCAGCTTCTTCGGCGCCACCGCCCGCCAGCTTTTGGCGAGCCACTCGCCGATATGGTCCCAGTCGGTGTCGCCCAGGTCGAGCCTGATCCCCACCCAGCCGTCGCCGAAATAGGCGGGGCGGTAGTAGCGGTCGGGGTCGCTTTCGATCAGCATCGCCTGTTCCTCTGCACCGCTGATCTTGACGAGCAGCGCGGTCTTGCCGTCGCCGTGGTGGTCCATCGAAACATAAGCGAATTTCTTGCCGCCGATGATCCCGAAGCAGGGCATGCCGTGCGACAGCGTCTCCTCCGCCTCGGGCTGCACCATCGCCCGTTCGCGGACGCGGGCAACGAGCCAGTCGGGACTGGCCTCGCGCGACACATAGTCGCCGAGGATGCGCGGATAAAGCTGCTGCTCGGCAATCAGGACACGCGCTGCCAAGCTCTCGGGCGTGTCACCGGGCAGGATCGCGACTTCCGTCGCCCCCAGCACCGGCCCGTCGTCGAGATCGGCGGTCACGACATGCACCGAACAGCCCGCTTGCCGTTCACCGTTCGCCAGCGCGCGCTCATGCGTGTCGAGACCTTTGTAAGCGGGCAGGAGCGAGGGGTGGATGTTGAGCAACCGGTCCGCCCATTCGGCCACAAATTCAGGCGAGAGCAGCCGCATATAGCCCGCCAGTGCGACATACTCCGCGCCATGATCCTTCGCTGCCGCGCTCATCATCGCGTCAAACGTCACGCGCGGGGTGCCCTTGTGGCTGTGCGCGAAGGTGGCGATGCCTTCGGCCTTGGCAAGCGTCAGGCCGGGCGCTTGCGGGTCATTCGCCGCGACCAGAACGATCTCATAGGGGCAATCCGCCGCCTTCGCCGCATAAACCAACGCCGCCATGTTCGAGCCGCGGCCCGAAATGAAAACGGCGATGCGGGCTTTCACAGCGTGACAAACCAGCCGTCATTGCGAGCGCAGCGAAGCAATCCGGCGGCGGGCCTGGATTGCTGCGCTGCGCTCGCAATGACGGGATCAACCATTATGGGTCGCGCTCCAGGCTGATTGCGCGCTCCATGTTTCGACGGAGCCCGACACAGTGCAACCCTTGTCCCCCGGCGCGACATGGCCGATGCGCACGACATTTTCGCCTGCTTCGGTGAGCGCGGCCGTGACAGCCTCGACATCACTTTCACGCACGAACACCGCCATCCCGACACCGCAGTTGAACGTCCGCGCCATTTCCTCGGGCTCGATCTGCCCCTGCGCCTGCAGGAACGCCATCAAGCGCGACTGTTGCCAGGCATCGGCGTCGACATGCGCGTGGAGGCCCGCAGGGAGCACCCTCGGAATGTTTTCGAGCAGGCCACCGCCGGTGATATGCGCCATCGCCGTGATCTGTCCTGCGCGGACGAGAGGCAGCAGCGACCTCACATAGATCCGCGTCGGGGCCATCAGCGCGTCGATCAGCAAAACATTCTGATCGAACAACGCAGGGCGATCCATCCGCCAGCGACGATCCGCAGCCAGACGCCGCACCAGCGAAAATCCGTTCGAATGAATCCCCGACGAGGCCAGGCCGAGAATGACATCGCCGGCCGCGACCTTGTCCGCCGTCAGTACCTGAGACCGCTCCACCGCGCCCACGCAAAACCCGGCAAGATCATAATCACCGTCGGCGTACATGCCCGGCATTTCGGCCGTTTCACCACCGATCAGCGCGCAACCGGCTTGTCTGCAGCCTTCTGCGATGCCGGCGATGACGCGCGTCGCAACCTCGGCGTCGAGTTTCCCGCTCGCGTAATAGTCGAGAAAGAACAGCGGCTCGGCTCCCTGCACGATCAGGTCGTTGACGCACATCGCGACCAGATCGATGCCGACGCCATCATGACGATCATGTTCGACCGCAAGCTTGAGCTTGGTGCCGACCCCGTCGTTCGCCGCGACGAGCAGTGGATCGATAAAGCCCGCCGCCTTCAGGTCGAAGAACCCGCCGAATCCGCCAAGATCGGCGTCGGCCCCGGGGCGGCGCGTGGCTTTTGCCAGCGGCGCGATCATCCGCACCAGCGCGTTGCCGGCATCGATCGAAACGCCCGACTGGGCATAAGTATAGGGCGGGCGCGTGCTCATCGCATGACGCCTAGCGACAAGGCGCTTGGATTTCCACGGCCAACCCGCCAAAAGGCGCGCCGTGAAGTCGCGCATCCTTCCTGCCGCTCTGTTCGCCGCTGCGCTCGGGCTGGGTGCGATCGTCTACGCGCAGATCGAAGGCGGCGATCGCGGCGTCGCGCCGCTCGATTCGTCGGGAAGTTTCGAAGTCAACGGAATCGATGTCGATGTGGCGGCCAAGACCGGCCAGGCCGCGCGGCTTGGCGGCTGGCGGTTGGCGCAGCGCAAGGGCTGGGCGATGCTGTGGTCGAAGATGCACGGCGGCGGCGGCGGCGCGCCCGGGCTCTCCGATGACGCGCTCGACGCGATCGTCGCAGGGATCGTGGTCGACGACGAACAGATCGGCGCAAATCGTTATGTCGCAAAACTCGGCGTACTTTTCGATCGCGCCCGCGCCGGACAGATTCTCGGGATCAGTGGCAACATTTCGCGATCGGCGCCGCTGCTCGTCGTGCCGGTCATGTGGTCCGGCGGCACGCCGCAGGTGTTCGAGGCGAAGACCGAGTGGCAAAAGGCGTGGGCGCGGTTTCGTGCGGGTTCCAGCCCGATCGACTATGTCCGCCCGACCGGAACGGGCCCCGATCCGCTGCTCCTGAACTACGGACAGACGCTGCGCCCGGGGCGGCTGTGGTGGCGTGCGCTGCTCGATCAATATGGCGCCGCCGACGTGCTGGTGCCGCAGGTCCGGCTTGAGCGGCAATGGCCGGGGGGGCCGGTGGTGGGGCATTTCACCGCCCGATTCGGACCCGATGCGCGCCAGATATCGTCGTTCGTTCTGCGCGTCGGGGCGAGCGACGCAATCCCGGCGATGTTCGACGAAGCCGTGCGGCGGATGGATTCGGCGTATGCGGGTGCACTTGCGATGGGCATGCTGCGGCCCGACCCGTCGCTGATCTTCGAAACGCCGATCGATCCGGCCAGCCTGATCGCCAACGCGACCGACGCTCTGCCGGTAGAGGGGCAAGGTGATGCGATCGAAAACGGCAGCGCGGCCGTGGCGGCTGCGTCGGCGACGGTCATCACGGTGCAGTTCGACACGCCCGATGTTGGATCGGTGACGAGCACCGAAGCCGCTGTTCGCGGCGTTCCGGGCGTCCGGTCGACCGACACGACCAGCCTCGCGCTCGGCGGCATCTCGGTGATGAAGGTGACGTTCGACGGCGACATCGCGGCGCTGCGGCTTGCGCTGACGGCGCGCGGCTTTCGCGTCGAGGAAGGCGGAGCGGCACTGCGAATCCGGCGCTCGGCACCGTCCAGGCCGCCGGCATCACCGGCCGCTCCGGCTCCGCCCGCAAATGAGCAATGAACCAGATCGCGCTACCGCTCGACTGGCCGGCAGCAGAATCGAGCGATGCCTTCATCGTGACACCTTCGAACGAAGCCGCGGTCCGGCGCATCGAGGCGTTCGGCACTTGGCCTGTCTGTACGATGATCCTGACCGGCCCGCGAAAGTCGGGCCGCAGCCTCTTCGGGCGGTTGTTCGCACAGCGCGCACGCGCGCGGCTGATCGACGATGCGCATGTCCGTGACGAGACCGAGATCTTTCATGCCTGGAACGCGGCGCAGGCGCATCACCAGCCACTGCTGCTGATTGCCGCGGCACCCCCGCCGCGCTGGCGCATCACGCTCGCGGACCTGCGTTCGCGGCTTGCGGCGACACCCGTCGTCACGTTCGCCGATCCCGACGAATCGCTGATCGCGCAGTTGATCGCGCATCTGCTCGCTCGGCGTGGCATCGTCGCGCCGCCCGAGCTCGTCGCCTATCTGGCGACGCGGGTGGAGCGCACGCACCGCGCGGTCATAGCGCTGGTCGACCGCCTCGACAGTGCGTCGCTCGCACGCGGTCGCCCGGTCACCGTGCCATTCGCGCGCGAGGTGCTGGCAGTCGACGTGACCGCGGCACAGGTCTAAGTCATGGCGATGGCCACAACCTTCGACACTGCCCGCTATTTCAATCGCGAGCTGAGCTGGCTCGCGTTCAATCGCCGGGTCCTGGAGGAGTCGCAGAACCGTGCGCACCCGCTGCTCGAGCGGTTGCGCTTCCTGTCGATATCGGGCGCGAATCTCGACGAATTCTTCATGGTGCGCGTCGCGGGCCTGAAGGGCCAGCAGCTTCAGGATATCGACGAACGATCGGTCGACGGACTCACCGTCGGCCAGCAGCTTGCTGCGATCAGCGCCGATGCCGACGCGCTGATGGCGAGCCAGCAGAACATCTGGCAGGACTTGCGCATCGAACTCGACAGCGCGGGGCTGGCGGTCCTCGACGAGAACGAGCTCGCTGACGAGGACGTGATCTGGCTCGAGCGCCATTTTCGCGATCAGATCTTCCCCGTCCTTACGCCGCAAGCGCTCGATCCGGCGCATCCCTTTCCGTTCATCCCCAATCAGGGGCTGAGCGTGATCTTCGACCTGTGCCGCGTTGGCGACGGCGAATCGATCCGCGAGCTGGTCATGATCCCATCAAGCGTCCCGCGCTTCGTGCGTCTGCCCGGCGACACCGCGCATTTCATCGCGCTCGAAAGTATCCTGCGGCGTTTCACCGGGATATTGTTTCCCGGTTATACGGTCGTCGCGGCGGGCGCGTTCCGCATCATCCGCGACAGCGATATCGAGATCGAGGAGGAAGCCGAGGACCTCGTTCGATATTTCCGCACCGCGATCAAAAGGCGGCGTCGCGGCCGGGTGATCCGGCTCGAGCTCGAACCCGGCATCGCGCCCGACATCGAGGCGGCGATCAAGGAGGAGCTCGGTGGCGCCGACGCGATCATCACCGAGACCGGCGGCTTTCTCGGCATCGGCGCGCTCGACGCGCTGGTCGAGGAAGAACGGCCCGATCTGAAATTCACGCCCTACGTGCCGCGCTTTCCCGAGCGCATCCGCGAACATGGTGGCGACTGTTTTGCGGCGATCCGCGCCAAGGACATCATCGTCCACCATCCGTACGAAACCTTCGATGTCGTTCTTTCATTTTTGCGCCAGGCCGCTGCCGATCCTGACGTCGTCGCAATCAAGCAGACGCTTTATCGCGCAGGCAAGCAGTCCAATGTCATCCGCGCGCTTTGCGACGCAGCCGAGGCGGGCAAATCGGTCACCGCGGTCGTCGAGCTGAAGGCGCGCTTCGACGAAGAGCAGAATCTGCTCTGGGCATCGCAGCTCGAACGGTCGGGTGTGCAGGTCGTCTACGGTTTCATCGACTGGAAAACGCATGCCAAGGTGTCGATGGTGGTGCGCCGCGAAGCCGACGGCTATCGCAGTTACTGCCACTTCGGCACCGGAAACTATCATCCGGTCACGGCGCGGATTTACACCGACCTCAGCTTCTTTACCGCCGATCCGCGGCTCGGTCGCGATGCGGCGCAAATGTTCAACTACATCACTGGCTATGTCGAACCGGCACAGCTTGAGCTTTTGACGATGAGCCCCAAGAGCCTGCGTTCGACACTGATGGCGCTGATCGACGACGAGATCGCCAACGCGCGCGCGGGCAAGATGACGGGGGTGTGGGCAAAGATGAATTCGCTCGTCGATCCCGCGATCATCGACAAGCTCTACGAGGCGAGCGCGGCTGGCGTGCCCGTCGACCTCGTGATCCGCGGCATCTGCTGCCTTCGTCCGCAAGTTGCGGGACTGTCCGACACTATCCGCGTAAAGTCGGTCGTCGGACGCTTTCTCGAGCACAGCCGGATCTGGGCCTTCGGCAGCGGCAAGGCGCTGCCGAACGACGGTGCCAAGGTCTTTATCTCGTCGGCCGACTGGATGCCGCGCAACTTCGACCGGCGCGTCGAATATATGCTTCCCGTACTGAACGCGACCGTACATGATCAGGTGCTCGACCAAGTGATGGTCGCCAATCTGATCGATACCGAACAGAGCTGGACGCTTTGCGCCGATGGATCTTATGTTCGTGACAAAGCCACTGCAAAGCCGTTCAACCTGCACCGCTATTTCATGACCAACCCGTCGCTTTCGGGACGCGGTGCCGCTCTTGACGCAAGCGGCGCGGTCCCGACGCTGAGCCTTGGGCGACGTTGATGCCGAGCGGGCCGTTGCGTGCGATTATCGACATCGGATCGAATTCGGTCAGGCTTGTGGTCTACGACGGACCGGCCCGCGCGCCGGCGACAGTCTTCAACGAAAAAGTGATGGCGGGACTTGGCACTCAGCTCGAGGTGGGCGGCAAGCTCGATCCGAACGCGGTGAAGATCGCGCTGCGCGGCCTTGCGCGGTTTAGGGCGCTGACGATCGCGATGGGTGTCGAAGACGTGCGCGCCGTCGCGACTGCCGCCGTGCGCGACGCGAGCGACGGGCCTGCCTTCGTAAAGCTCGCGTCGGCTTTGGGCGTCGACATCGAAATATTGAGCGGCGAAGACGAGGCGCGCGCAGCGGGTCTTGGCGTGATCTCGGCGATCCCGCATGCCGACGGTATCGTCGGCGACCTGGGTGGCGGGAGCCTTGAACTGGTACGGGTCAGCGCGGGCGCTGTCCGCGATCGCATCTCGCTTCCGCTCGGGGTGCTGCGCGTGCCTGCGATCCGGGCCAAGGGCCGGCGCGCGCTTGATGGACAGGTCAGACGCATGCTTATCCGCGCGGGCTGGGACAAGGTCGCGCGTGGCCTGCCATTCTATCTCGTCGGCGGATCATGGCGATCGCTCGCGCGCCTTCACATGCACCTTGTCGACCACCCGCTTCCGGTGCTCCACAATTACAGGATGCCACCGCAGGCGGCCGTGCGCCTCGTCCGGGCGGTTTCGCGGATCGATCGCAAATCGCTGAAAGCGATCGAAGCGTTGTCGAGCACGCGCATCCCGGCGCTTGGGGATGCCGCCGCGCTGCTTGCGACGCTGGCACGACAGCTCGGCTCGACGGCCCTGATCGTGTCCGCCTTCGGCCTTCGCGAAGGTCTTTTATACGGTGCCCTGAGCGACGACGAACGCCGCGAGGATCCGTTGGTCGCAGGCACGCGCGCGGCGGGGGCGCGGCAGGGGCGTTTCGACGAACATGGCGACGTGCTCGCGGCGTGGATCGCGCCCCTGTTCGCGCATCAGAATGTTGCGCTGGCACGATTGCGCCATGCGGCGTGTCTGCTCGGCGATGTGGCTTGGGCCGCAAGCCCAGAATTTCGCGCCGAACGCGGTGTCGAGGTTGCGCTGCACGGCAATTGGGTCGGCGTCGACGCGCGCGGCCGCGCAATGATCGCGCAGGCTTTGTCGGCGAGCTTTGGCGGAGGAATGATGGCGTCGCCGGTCATCACGCAACTTGCGTCGGCCGAGGACCTTGCCGTCGCGACGGGGTGGGGACTTGCGATGCGGCTCGGGCAGCGTTTGAGCGGCGGCGTCGCGGGGCCGCTGGCCGCAAGCGGTCTCTCGATCGACCAGCGCGCGCTTACCCTGACCCTGTCGACCGATCTGCGCCCGCTGTACGGTGAGGCGGTCGAGCGGCGTCATCGTCAGCTCGGCGCGTTTTTCGACCGGGCAGCGGTCGTCGCCTGAAGTCAGCCGCAGTCGATGCGCGTGACGCGACCCGCGGCATCGATCCTGACGTTCACCCGATCCGGTCTGAAATCCATCGTCACCATCATGTTCGGCTGTATCCAGCGCAGCACGCGCGCACCGCTCTCAGACAGGACGCGTGCTCCAACCGCGGCGGTGGCCGCCGAACCGACCAAAGCCGCGACCCGCGATGCATCACAGGCGCTTGGCCGAGGAACCGTCGCGCAGCCGGGAAGCGCGATGAACGCCAAGGCCGCAAGTGCCCTCACGCGATGTTCTCGGTGCGCGTCATCTTCAGCTTGCCGTTCAGAACAGCAAAGGCGAGGCGCCCCTCGACCAGCTCCAGCGCATCGCGGCCGAATTGTTCGAAACGCCAGCCCGTCAGGATCGAGAGTCCTTCGCGGACGCCCGCCGCAAGCTGTTCGATGTCGTCGGTGCGCGCCAGCAGCCGCGGTGCGACATTCGATTCCTTGGCGCGGATTTTCAGCAGCAGCTTGAGCAGGTCGGCGATCAGCGCGCCATCCTTCCCCATGCCCGGTTTGCGATCGTCGCGTACCGGCATGAGTTCGGGCGCGAGTGGCGGCGCGTCGGCGAGAGCCGCGATCATCCGCCCGCCGATGTCGTTCCCCGCCCACGACGCCGACAGGCCGCGCACACGCGCAAGGTCGGCTTGCGAGCGTGGCGGGTGCAGCGCGAGGTCGCCCAATGTCTCGTCCTTGACGATGCGTCCGCGCGGCAAATTCTTGCTCCGCGCCTCGTTCTCGCGCCACGCCGCGAGCGCGCGAAGCCGCCCGAGCACCTCGGGTTTGCGACTGGCGATCTTGACCCGCAGCCAAGCGTCTCCGGGCTCAGTGACATAGTTCGCCGGGTCGGCGAGGCGTTCCATTTCCTGGTCGAGCCAGTCCCCGCGACCCGTCTTGATGAGCTTGTCGAGCATCATCGGGAAAATCTTTGCCAGATGCGTGACGTCGCCGATCGCGTAGTCGATCTGACGATTGTCGAGCGGACGCCGCGCCCAGTCGGTGAAACGCGCGCCCTTGTCGAGCGTCAGCCCGAGCCATTGGTCGACGAGGTTCGAATAGCCGACCTGCTCGCCTTGTCCCAGCGCCATCGCGGCGATTTGCGTGTCGAACAGCGGGTGCGGCGTCTTGCCGGTCAGGTTGTGGACGATCTCGATGTCCTGACCGCCGGCGTGAAATATCTTCAGCACCTCCTCGTTGTCGGTCATCAGGTCGAGCAGCGGCTTCAGGTCCATACCCGGTGCGAGCGGATCGATCGCCGCGGCTTCGTGCTCGTCGGCGACCTGGATCAGGCAGAGTTCGGGCCAGAAGGTGTTCTCGCGCATGAACTCGGTATCGATCGCAACGAAGCTCGCCTGCGCCATGCGCGTGCAGAAATCGGCGAGGACGGCGCTGTCGGTGATCAGGGGGTGAATCTTCATGATCGCCTCATAGCGGCCTTGCGCGCCTTGACAATCGAGGCCCGCCCCTGTGTTAGCCGCGCGTATGACGTCGCATCCCTATCGCTCGCACACCTGCGCCGAGCTGCACGTATCGCACGTCGGTGCGACGGTCCGCCTGTCGGGCTGGATTCACCGTAAGCGCGATCACGGTAACCTGCTGTTCGTCGATCTGCGCGATCATTACGGCGTTACGCAGATCGTGACCGATACCGACAGTCCGGCACATGCGGTCTTCGACAAGATGCGCGCGGAATCCGTGGTGACGGTTACCGGCACGGTCGTTGCGCGGTCGGCCGAAACGGTGAATGCGGGCCTGGCCACCGGCGCGATCGAGGTGCGGGCATCCGAAGTCGTCGTCCAGTCGGCGGCGACCGAGCTCCCGATGCCGGTGTTCGGCGAGGCCGAATATCCGGAGGAAATCAGGCTCAAATACCGCTATCTCGACCTGCGGCGCGAGCGCCTGCACGCCAACATCGTGCTGCGCTCGAACGTCATCGCCAGTATTCGCAAGCGCATGATCGGACAGGGGTTCACCGAGTTCCAGACACCGATCCTGACCGCGAGCAGCCCCGAAGGCGCGCGCGATTATCTCGTCCCGAGCCGGGTGCATCCGGGCAAATTCTACGCGCTGCCCCAGGCCCCGCAGATGTTCAAGCAGCTGTTGATGGTGGCCGGCTTCGACCGCTATTTCCAGATTGCGCCGTGCTTTCGCGACGAAGACGCGCGCGCCGACCGTTCGCCGGGCGAGTTCTATCAGCTCGATTTCGAGATGAGCTTTGTCACGCAGGACGATGTTTTCGCGGCGATCGAGCCGGTTCTGCACGGCGTGTTCGAGGAATTTGCGAACGGCCGCGCTGTCTCGCCTGCACCGTTCCCGCGCATTCCGTACCGCGAATCGATGCTGAAATACGGATCCGACAAGCCCGACCTTCGCAACCCAATCGTCATCAGCGACGTTTCGGACCATTTCAGGGGATCGGGATTCGGCCGCTTCGCCTCGATGGTCGATGCGGGCGATGTCGTCCGTGCCATTCCGGCGCCGGGAACCGCCGAAAAGAGCCGCAAGTTCTTCGACGACATGAACGCCTGGGCGCAGAGCGAGGGGTTTGCCGGCCTCGGCTACATCACGCAAAAGGGCGGCGAACTCGGCGGCCCAATCGCCAAGAACCATGGCGAGGACGCGACGCGCACGCTGGTTGCGACACTCGGCCTCGGCCCCGATGACGGCATCTTCTTTGCGGCCGGGCCCGAAGCCACTGCGGCCAAGCTCGCAGGCGCGGCGCGGACGCGGATCGGCAACGAACTGGGCTTGATCGACAAGAACCGCTTCGAATTCTGCTGGATCGTCGATTTCCCGATGTACGAATATGACGAGGACGCCAAGAAGATCGATTTCAGCCACAACCCCTTCTCGATGCCGCAGGGCGAGATGGACGCGCTTACGGGCATGGACCCGCTCGACATCCTCGCCTTCCAATACGACATCGTTTGCAACGGCATCGAACTGTCATCGGGCGCGATCCGCAATCACCGACCCGACATCATGTACAAGGCGTTCGAGATTGCGGGCTACACGCAGGAACAGGTCGACACGAATTTTGCCGGCATGATCGGTGCATTCAAGCTGGGTGCGCCTCCGCATGGTGGTTCGGCCCCGGGAATCGACCGCATCGTCATGCTGCTGGCGGACGAACCCAATATCCGCGAAGTCATCGTTTTTCCGATGAATCAACGCGCCGAGGACCTGATGATGAACGCGCCTACACCGGCGACGGCCAAGCAGTTGCGCGAACTTAACCTTCGCGTGCTAGATCAGCCCGCTTAAGGTGGACGCGATGGCAATAGACCTGAAAGATTTTGAAGACGGCAAATCCTACGATGGCGACTACGACCATGACTTGCTGAAATTGCAGGACCGCCTCGCGCGCATACAGATTGCCTACATCGTCCGCAAACAATCCGCCATCATCGCTTTTGAAGGCTGGGACGCGAGCGGTAAGGGCGGCACGATATCGCGGATGACGGGCCAGTGGGATCCGCGCTACTATGAAGTCTGGCCCATCGCCGCCCCAACCGAGGAGGAGAGCGATCGTCATTTCTTGTGGCGTTTCTGGAAACGGCTTCCGGCGAGGGGCGAAGTCAACGTCTTTGACCGCACATGGTATGGCCGGGTTCTCGTCGAGCGCGTCGAGGGCTACTGCGCCGAAAAGGACTGGAAGCGCGCCTTCGACGAAATCAACGAATTCGAAGCCCAGCAGAAGGACAACGGCGTTACGCTGATCAAACTCTTTTTGCACATCACGCAGAAAGAACAGGACGAGCGTTTCCAGCACCGTTTGAACGACCCGTGGAAACGCTGGAAGACCGGCAAGGACGACTATCGCAACCGCGCCCGGCGCGACGATTATCTGAAAGCCTATGCCGACATGTTCGAGCGCACCGACACGCGCTGGGCGCCATGGTGCGTGATCGACGGCAACAACAAAAAGGCGGCGCGGATCTCGGCACTGACGTTCATCGCCGACCGGCTCGAAGCCGCGGTTTCGATGAAGCCGGTCGATCCCGATCCCGAAGTCGTCGCGCTTGCCGAAAAGGCGTTCGGCAAATCGTGACGATCAGGCCGTGCGGAGCAGCGTGATCTTGGTCTTGCCGAACACGCGCTCGGCGTCGAGCGCAAACCCCCCGACAGCGACCGTCTCGTTTTTAAGTGTTTCAACACTCACGATCGCTTCGGGCGCGACCCAGCCCAATCGCGATAGCCGCTCGAGCGCAACGGTGCCGGCACCGGTCCTGTAAGGAGGGTCGACCAGGATCAGGTCGTACGGATCGTTGCCGGGGCCAAGCGTCATCACCGACTGTGCGCGCACGTCGGCATGAGCGACGCCCAACGCCGTGACGTTTGCTCGCAACGCGTCGAGCGCGCTTGCGTCATGTTCGACGAATGTACAGCTGTTCGCGCCACGTGACAGCGCTTCAAGACCCAACGCCCCCGAACCTGCGAACAGGTCGAGGACACGGAGCCCCTGCAGACTGCCCAGACGGCTTATCAACATCGAAAACAGCGCCTCGCGCGTGCGGTCCGCGGTCGGGCGCGTGATCTCGCCCTTCGGTGCCCGCAGCGGACGCCCGCGATAAAGTCCGGCGATAATGCGCATTCAGCGCGGCGACCGCGACCCGGCCGGGCGCGC
The DNA here is from genome assembly GCA_965249015.1 of Sphingomonas sp. Taxonomy (GTDB): domain Bacteria; phylum Pseudomonadota; class Alphaproteobacteria; order Sphingomonadales; family Sphingomonadaceae; genus Sphingomonas_O. The sequence goes on from CBDFLB010000003.1 coordinate 1,890,908, forward strand.
AGGCGTCCGGATACGCCACTGCCGGCGGAACGAACCATCGGTGTTGACCGGTACCGCCGCCGGCTTCGCCTCGGGCAAGCCCTTCACGAACGCGATCAATTGATCCTGCTTTACCTCCTCGACCGCACCGGCGGGCGCGTCGGCGAGCGTGAACGGGCCGTAGCGGGTGCGGATAAGCCGGTTCACGGTGAGGCCTAAATGTTCGAGCACGCGGCGGACCTCGCGATTCTTGCCTTCCTTTATCGTCATCTCCACCCATGCGTTGGTGCCTGTACGACGCTCGAGATTGGCATCGATGCTGCCGTAGCGGATGCCGTCGATGGTGATGCCCTCGATCAGCTCTTCGAGCTGCGCCTGACTGACGGTGCCATGGACGCGCGCACGATAGGTGCGCGGCAGGCCGGTGACCGGAAGTTCGAGACGTCGCTTCAACTCGCCATCTGTCGTAAGCAGCAACAACCCTTCGGTGTTAAGGTCCAGCCGTCCCACCGGCATGACGCGCGGCAGCCCGGGCGGAAGTTTGTCATAGATCGTCGGACGCCCCTTCATGTCGCGCTCGGCGGTCAAAAGGCCGGTCGGTTTGTGGAACAGGAACAGCCGCGTCGGCTCGGCCGCCGCCACGGCTTTGCCGTCGATCGTCACACCCTTGAGCGTTTTCAGGATCGTCGCGGGCGTTTCGACGCGCGTCCCGTCGAGCGCGACGCGCCCGTCGGCGATCATGCGTTCGACCTCGCGGCGACTCGCGACGCCGGCGCGCGCGAGCAGCTTGGCGATGCGTGCACCGTCGGCGGGGTTGCGATGTCCGGTCGGTTTCATCGCCGCGCGCCGGGCGTCGCGCGGCCGTCGCGCCGCCGTGGGGAGTGGGTACGACCTCTCATCTCGGCGCTTCCCTTAAGCCGATATGGCGCTAGGGTCGCGTGAAAATTGGCGTTGGGGAGCAGATTTGCATGTCGATCGACTGGATCCGGTTTCTGATCTTTGCCGGAATAATGGTCGGTCTCGTCGTCGTCGCGACGACTGTACCCGCCTTCCGCCCTTATCTGCGCAAAAATCCGATCGTCGCGTTTCTCCTCGGCATATCGAGCGGCTTTCCGCTGACGCTCTTGATCGCGACGATGACATTCTGGCTGAGCAAGGTCGGCGTCGACACCGCGACGATCGGATTTGCGGTTGCGCTCGGGACGCCCTACACGGTCAAGTTCCTGTGGGCACCGCTCGTCGACAAGCTGCCGATCCCGGGGCTGACCCGCCTGCTCGGTCAGCGCCGCAGCTGGCTCTTCGTGGTTCAGGCGCTGCTGTTCGGCGCGGTCTGGCAGCTGGGCGCGAGCGATCCCGCGAACCACATTGGTGCCTTTGCCTTCTGGGCGATCGTCGTGGCATTCCTTTCAGCGACGCAGGATATTGTCATCGACGCCTATCGGATCGAGATCCTTGCCGAAGATGAACTGTCTCACGGCACGGCAGCCAACCAGTTCGGTTACCGGACCGGGAACCTCCTCGCGGGTGCGGGAACGATTTATCTCGCGTCGAGCGAGGGACTTGGGCTCGGCTGGGCGGTGGCCTATGGCCTGACAGCCTTTTGTATCCTGCCAGCGATCATCGGCGCGCTGTGGGTCGGTCCGGGCCGTTATATCGACCGTTACGGCGAGAGCCGGGGGATGAGTGTCGGGCAGTGGCTTGTCGAGACCGTCGTCAATCCGTTCCGCGAATTCCTGACGCGTCATGGCGCGATCCTGATCCTTGCCTTCGTCCTCGTCTACAAGATCGGCGACGCTATGGGCCAGGTGATGCTCAGCCCGATGATCGTCCAGCTCGGCTTTTCGGATCTCGATTATATCTCGGCCAATAAGGCGTGGGGGTTTGCCGCGCTGATCATCGGCTCGGCATTGGGCGCGCCGTTCATCCTCTGGCTCGGCATGGGCCGCGCGCTGCTGATATCGGGCTTCATGATGATGATTTCGAACGTCATGTTCATGATCCTTGCCGCGACGGGCAATCACTATTGGATGCTGGTGGCCGCGATCGTGACCGAAAACCTCACGAGCGGCATCGGCCTGACCGTGTTCACGACCTATCTTTCGGGGCTCTCGAGCCTCGCCTACACCGCAACGCAGTTCGCGCTGCTCTCGTCCTTCGCAGCGGTCGGCCGGACGTGGCTTTCGACGCCGTCGGGTGTGCTGGCAAAGGATCTCGGCTGGGTCGGCTTTTGGGGCTTTACCATCGTCGCCGCAGTGCCGGGCATGCTCCTTTTGTGGACCTTGTGGCGGCGGGGCTACGTCGTTCAGTCGGTGCGGCAGACTGGAGCGGCGAGCGACGAGGGCATCGCCGCCTCCGCCTGAATACGCATGAGGCGTGGGCAGCAACCGTTGACCGCTCTTCGCGCCTTCGCCAAAGCGGCGCGACACGGGGGTTTTGATGACGGTCAACGCGGTCGATTTCGCCAGCCTGCTCTGTTCGCGGCTTTGCCATGACCTGCTGAGCCCGGTGGGCGCGATGAACAACGGGCTCGAGCTGCTCGCCGACGAGACCGATCCCGACATGCGCCTGCGTTGTCTCGAGCTGCTTGCCGAAAGCGCGCGCGCTTCTGCCAACAAGCTAAAGTTCTTCAGGCTCGCGTTCGGCGCTGCCGGCGGTTTCGGCGATGTCGTCGACGCGCGCGAGGCGAAGGCGGCGATCGAAGGGCTGCTCGGCGACAACAAGCGGATCGAAATCGGCTGGCTCGTCGAGGAAGCGACATTGTCGAAGACAGCGATAAAGGTGTTGCTCAACCTTGTCCTGATGGCGGGCGATGCGCTCGTCCGCGGCGGGCGGCTCGACGTCGGTGCCGAAATCGTCGACGGCAAGACCGAGATCGTCGTGCGTGCCGAAGGCGATCGGCTCGTGCTCGATGCCGAATTGCGCACCGCGCTAAATGGCGAGGCCGCTGAGGAAAGCCTGACCCCGCGCGCCGCGGCGGCCTGGCTCGTCCATCTTCTCGCGGTCGAAAGTGGCGGCCATTCGCAGGTGCTCGCGCCCGACGCGACAATATTGCTGTTCGGCGCGACGCTGATGCGCGCCTAACCGGTCCTTAACCAAATTCGCGCATGGCATCCTCCGATGGCTGAGGAGCTGCGCGTGGACGAACTGACCGGCGAATTCGTCGCCGAAACCCGCGAGACGCTCGAACGCATCGGCGAGGCCCTGATCGCGTGGGAGGCAAATCCTGCGGATACGACGCGCCTCGATGAGATTTTCCGTTTCGTTCACACGGTCAAAGGCAGCTGCGGTTTCCTCGATCTGCCGCGAATTGGCGTGCTTGCGCATGCGGCCGAAACAGCACTTGGCGACGTGCGCGCCGGCCGGCGCGTTGCCGATACCCGGCTGGTCGGCGCGATACTCGCCATCATCGACCGTGTCGCGCGACTGAGCGAGGCGATCGCATCGGACGAGGCGGTTCCCGAATGCGACGACGGCCTGATCGCCGGCCTCGACACTGCGACGGTCTGCGCACCGGAGGTTCGCGATGTCGCGAGCGGGCACGTCCGCAATGTCCGCATCGGCGTCGACGTGCTCGAGACCGCGATGACGCAGGTTTCCGATCTCGTGCTGGCGCGCAACGACCTTGCGCGCGAACTGCGCGGCACCGACATCGACGTCCGCACGCGCGCCGCATTCGACCGCCTTTCGTCGGCGATCGGCGAGGTTCGCGAAACCATTGCGCGCACCCGCATGCAGCCGATCGAACGGCTCTTCGCCCTTCTTCCCCGGCTTGTCCGCGACACCGCCAAAAGCGTCGGCAAGACGGTTCGTCTGCGCATCGAAGGCAGCGACGTCGAGATCGACCGCGAAATGATCGAGGCGATCCGCGACCCGCTCATGCATATCGTCCGCAACGCGATCGATCACGGGATCGAGGCCGCGTCCGAGCGCGAGGCGTCGGGCAAGCCGGGCGGCGGCACATTGACGGTCATCGCCCGTCAGTCGGGGAACCAGGTGTCGATCACTGTCGCCGACGACGGACGCGGGATCGATATCGCTCGCCTTCGCGCCAAGGCCGTCGCGCTCAAGCTGATCAGCCCGGGCGATGCCGCCGCGATGTCCGCAGAGGCGGCGCTCGCTCTGGTCTTCATGCCCGGACTGTCGACGAGCGAGGGCATTACCGACATATCGGGCCGTGGTGTCGGCATGGATGTCGTGCGCGCCAATGTCGAACGGCTCGGCGGCACGATCGCTCTCGACAACCGGCCGGGCCACGGCCTTGCCATCACGCTGCGCGCGCCGCTGACGCTCAGTATCATCAATGCCTTGCTCGTCGAATCGGGCGGACAGGTCGTTGCGATCCCGCGCGCCACGATCGATGAGATCGTCTCGGTGAAATCGCCTTCGGTGCGGGTCGAAGCGATCGGTGGGGGTAACGTCGCGGTGATCCGCGGCCGTATGCTGTCGGTCGTTTCGCTTGCCGCCATCTTGTGCATTCGCGACGAAGCGCTGTCGCATCTCGTCGTCGTCGATCCGCCCGGAGGCAACCGCTTTGCGCTCGGCGTCGGACGGGTACGCGATCACGAGGAGCTGGTCGTGCGCCCGACGGCCCCGCATGTTGCCGCGCTCGGGGTCTATGCCGGGCAGTCGTTGCCCGACAATGGCGTCCCCGTGCTCGTGATCGACGCCGCCGGGATTGCGACGCGCGCCGGCGTCGACTCGGTCCGGCAGCATCGCCGGCTGGCCGACGTCGAGGTCGTCGCCGACCGACCCGCCTCGGTCCTACTTTTCGACGGGCTCGACGGTCGCCGATGCGCGATACGCGCGCGCGATGTCGGGCATATCGACGATGTCGACGTCGGCAATTTCGTGTCGCAGGGACAGCATTGTTATGTCCGTCTCGACGATCGCCTCATGCCCGTCGTCCTTGATGGTGCGTTGCCGCAGGACGGGCGAGTCGTGATCTTGCGGCTGACGCACCCTGATGGCCCGGTCGCCTATCCCGTCGGTGTCGTTCACGATCTGGCACCTGTGCCTCAGGTGGCCCCCGTGGGCGACGGCCTTGTCGAGGGCTTCGTTCTAATCGCAGGTCAGCCCGTGCCGCTGATCGCATGGCCGCGCATTTCGACACCAAAACGGATACGACGCGCGTGACCGCGCTGGTCCTGATCGCCATCATCGGCGGCGAACGCGTTGCGATTGCGGCGTCGGCGATCGAATCGGTGGTCGACCTGTGGCAGATCGTGCCGGTCCCGCTTGCGGCCGACCATATCATCGGTCTCGCCGCTGTTCGCAGCACCGTTCTGACCGTGGTCGACGCAGCGGCCGCGGTGGGCTTGCGCGCCAAGGCGACGGGCAACCGTGCGATCGTCGTCGCTGCGGCGGGCCACCGCTATGCGCTGCGTGTCGATGCGATCGTCGAAGTCGTCGCGCCGCACGGGTCCGTGGCGTCGTTCGAGCCGGGCGTCGGCGACAAGTGGCAGGCGGTCGCGATCGGTGCGGTCGACACGGCGCATGGGTTCGCCGTGCTGATCGATCCGGTGCGCCTGGTCACAGGGCCCGTCGCGCTTGCCGCCTGAGCCGTTAACCCGGAACACACGCATTCGATCCTAGACCCAAAGCCACGACCCTGCGGCTGCCAGTGTGAAAGCGTAACATGTCGAGAACCTGCCTGATCGTCGATGATTCCAAAGTGATCCGCAAAGTCGCGCGCCACATCCTGGAGGCGCTCGATTTCACGGTTACCGAGGCCGAGGATGGCCGGGTCGCGCTCGACGCCTGTACAATCGCGCCGCCCGACGTCGTGCTTCTCGACTGGAACATGCCGGTGATGAGCGGAATGGAGTTTCTGCGCGCGCTCGGCGAACGGGGCGGGGCGCGACCCAAGGTCGTCTTCTGCACGACCGAGAACGGGTCGGCGCATATCCGCGCTGCGCTCGATGCCGGGGCCGACGAATATATCATGAAACCCTTCGACCGCGAAACGCTCGCAAGCAAATTGCAGATCGTCGGCGTCGCTTAAGCGCGTCGGTATGACGTCCGCTCCGGTCCTGCGTCGTCCCGATCAACCCGCGGCCGCCGCCGTCCGCGTCCTGATCGTCGACGATTCGGCGGTTGCCCGCGCCGCGCTCTCGCAGATCGTGGCGGCGACGCCGATGCTGCACGTGGTCGCTGCGCTCGACAATGCGCGCCGTGCGCTCGACTGGCTTGCGAACAACAGCGTCGACATCGTGCTGCTCGATATTCAGATGCCCGGACTCGACGGGATCGCGGCACTCCCTGCATTCGTCACGGCAAGTGGCGGCGCACGCATTTTGATCGTGTCGACGCTGGCAGCCGATGGCGCGCGTGCGACAATCGAAGCGCTGGCGCTGGGGGCGACCGATACGCTCGCCAAGCCCGCACCGGGGGGTCTTGGCAAGCAGTTCGGGCAATTGCTGGTCGACAAGATGATGCGCCTCGGCGAGGCGCTGCCGAGGACGGCTGCAAAATCGGGCGAGCCGATATCGCTGCGTCAGGACAGCGATACGCCGATCGCGTGCCTTGCGATCGGTGCCTCGACCGGCGGACTGCACGCGCTTGCGGCCTTCTTCAAGGCTTTGCCACCTGCGTTCGACGCGCCGATTCTCCTCACCCAGCATCTGCCTCCCGCATTCATGCCCTTTTTTGCCGAACAACTCGCCAGCTTGTCGAAGCGGCCGGTTCGAGTCGCGTCGGGCTGCGAGCGGCTGCGGCGCCGAATGATCGTCGTTGCCCCCGGCGATGCGCACCTCGGTGTTCGGCGCACCAGTGCCGCCGTGGAAACACGCCTTTCGCATTTGCCGCAGCTGTCGCGCTGCTGCCCCTCTGTCGACCCGATGTTCGCTGAGGTGGCAAGCGCATACGGTAATACGGCGGTCGGGATCGTGCTCACCGGCATGGGCCGCGACGGCGCGATAGGGGCGCGTGCGATAACCGACGCCGGCGGGACAGTCCTCGCGCAGGACGCGGCCTCGTCGGCGGTCTGGGGGATGCCCGGAAGCGTGGCACGAGAAGGGCTTGCGAGCCTTGTTGCGCCGCCCCAGGCGCTCGCGGCCTACGTCGCCCGGCGCGGCGTTCGCTCATGACCGAACATTGCGCCGCGGCGCGGCGCATCCTCGGCTCGCTGCTCGAAGAGCGAACCGGACAACAGCTTGTGGCAGGGCGGCAATGGCGGATCGAAACTGCCCTCAAACCCGTTGCGCGCGCACTGGGACTCGCCTCGGTCGACGCCCTCGTGAGCGCGCTGGTGAAGGCGAGCGACCCGTCGCTTGGAACGCGCGTGGTCGAGGCTTTGCTGAACAATGAAACATCGTTCTTTCGCGATGCGGGCGCTTTTGCGATTCTTGACGGCACCGCGCTCGAACGACTGCGGACCGCGCGCCAGGCGACGAAGCGCCTGCGCATCTGGTCGGCGGGATGTTCGACCGGGCAGGAAGCCTATTCGATCGCAATGTTGTTGCGTGCAAGGCAGGCGCGCTGGACAGGGTGGTCGATCGGCATCTCGGCAACCGACGTTAGCGAAGCAGCGGTCGCCCGTGCAAAAGCCGGGCGCTATTCGCAGTTCGAGGTTCAACGCGGACTGCCCGCGCGGACGATGCTCGACTGGTTCGAACAGGATGGCGTCGACTGGGTCATCGCTCCGGCGCTGCGGCGCATGGTGCGCTTTGCGACCCATAATCTGATTTTGCCGCCGCCCGGGCAGTTCGACGTCGTGCTGTGCCGCAACGTCCTAATGTACTTTGCGCCAACAGTGCGTCGCGCCGTCTTCGAGCGGCTTTACGAGACGCTCGCGCCTGACGGTGTGCTGATGCTCGGTGCGGGAGAAACGGTTATCGGGCAAACGACGCGCTTCGTGTCGGATACGGCCATGCGCGGTCTTTATACCGTCGCTCGCGGCGAGGGGAATGCCACGCGGCGGGTCGCGTAACGCTCGAGAGCGCTCGCGGATTGCCAAGCTTAGGAGCCGGGCTATGATCCGGCCATGATCGAAACGCCATCGCCCAATTTCGACGAACGGACGATGCCCGTTTCTATCCTCGTCCTTCACTATACCGGGATGCCCGATGCGGCAGGTGCGATCGCGCGATTGACCGATCCCGCGTCGAAAGTGTCGTCGCATTATATCGTCGCCGAAGATGGACAGGTGCTGCGACTGGTGGCCGAGGACAAGCGGGCGTGGCATGCCGGGAAGTCGCACTGGCGGGGGCTCGACAACCTCAATTCGGCGAGCATCGGGATCGAGATCGTCAATCCCGGTCACGAGTTCGGATATCGACCGTTTCCCGAGGAACAGATCGATGCGCTAATCCCCCTCGTCGCCGACATCGTCGGCAGGCACGCGATCACGCGCGGCAACGTCGTCGGCCATTCGGACATCGCACCGGCACGCAAGCAGGACCCGGGTGAGCTGTTCCCATGGTCGCGCCTTGCCAAATTGCGCCTCGCGCTGCCGCGGCCGACCCGAAATCTGATGGATCCGCACTGGAGCGACGCCGGCTTCCTGCTTGCGCTCAACCGCTTCGGCTATGACATCACCGATCCGCTGGCGGCGACGGTGGCGTTCCAGCGGCGTTTCAGGCCCGAACTCCTCGACGGCACGATCGATGGCGAATGCCGGGCGATCTTGCTCGCCTTGCTGCTTCCCAAACCAACCGGCGACGACTAAAGCCGCGAGGCCAGAGGGTCGGGCGACCGCGTGGAGCTTGCTCCCCGAGGAAAGTCCGGGCTCCACAGAGTAACGGTGCCGGGTAACGCCCGGCCGGGGTGACCCGAGGGACAGTGCCACAGAAAACAGACCGCCGCACTTCGGCGCGGCAAGGGCGAAACGGTGCGGCAAGAGCGCACCGCGATCCTGGCAACAGGATCGGCAGGGCAAACCCCACCGGGAGCAAGACCGAATAGGGACGGCAAACGGGGTTGCTCGCCTCCGTCGTCCGGGTTGGTCGCTAGAGGACGTCGGCGACGGCGTCCGTAGAGGAATGGTCGCTCAGTGTGCTTCGGCGCGCGGACAGAACCCGGCTTACAGACCCTCTGGCGCTTTCGTGAGCCGGATAACATCTGTTATCCGACGGCTCGCAAAGCAAACGCGAAAGCGCGGAGGGCCTTGCGTAGCGAAGGACCGACGACGCGAATTCAGTTCGCGGCGCTCTAGCAACCTGAGGGGCTTCGGCCTATCTGCAGCCGGTGGCACGTTCCTCATCACGTTCGCTGGACTGGGGCTTCCCGCGCTGGCGCGGCTATGGCGCTGCAACCGACGCGACGCATGTGCGCATGTGCGATCGCTTCGATTGCGACAAGCCCGGCGATCGTCCGGCGCCCAAGTCGCCGAACTCGCCCGATCGCTGGTATTTTTGCGAACGGCATGCCGCTGAATATAACCAGGGTTATAATTATTTCGAGGGCCTGAGCGCCGAAGACACCGCCGCGCGCGAGGCCGAATTGGGTCGCACCGCTTCGGCGTACACCGCGGCGACGCATTACGGCTGGGGTGCGCCGGGCGATGGCACCCGGTCGCGCGACGAGATGCGCGCGCTGGCCGTGCTCGGCCTCGAATCGCACACCGGTTTCGAAGAGGCGCGGGCGGCGTGGCGGCGTCTGGCCAAGGCCAATCATCCTGACCTCAAACCCGGCGACGCGAAAGCGGCCGAACATTTCCGCGCGGTTCAGGCGGCGTGGGAAGTGCTTCGCACGGCCGAGGACCGGCGCGCCGCGGCGCGATGATCCGCCGCGCATCGTCGAACTGGCAAAGCGCGGTGCTCGTCTGCGCAAAATGCTCGAACAAGATCGACGGCGGGTTCGGCGAGAAGGGCAGGACGCCGCTAGTCAAGGCGTTGCGCAAGCTTGTCGGCAAGGGGCGCAAGGCGGGCAGGGGCATCGTCGCGGTAAAGTGCCTCGGCGTCTGTCCCAAGGGAGCCGTGACCGTGATCGATTCGCGCCGCCCCGACGAATGGATGATCATCCGCGCCGGAACCCCGGTCGCGCAGGTCGCGGCGATCCTGACCGAGTAGCGGCAGCTTCAGGCGAACGATGCCTTCACGAGCGCGCTTGCCCGGCTCATGTCGAGTTCGCTCGCGTGACGGTCTTTGAGGGCAGCCATGACGCGGCCCATGTCCTTGATCCCGGTCGCCGCGACTTCGGCCTTGATCGCCTCGATCGCGAGGATCGTCTGCGCTTCGGTCAGCTGCTGCGGGAGGAAGCGTTCGATGACCGCGACTTCGGCGGCTTCCTTCGCCGCCAACTCGGGCCGGTTGCCCTCGTTAAACATCGCAATCGATTCGCGGCGTTGTTTCACCATCTTTTGAAGCACTTCGACGACGAGGACATCGTCGTCGTCAGGCGATTTTCCGGTGCGCGCTTCGATGTCACGGTTCTTGATCGCGGACTGGATGAGGCGGATGGTGCCCAGCGTCTCGGCCTCGCGCGCCTTCATCGCGGAGATCTGCGCCGCCTGGATTTCGTCCCGAATCATGCGCGCAGCTTTAGGTTGACGCCGGACATCCGCAACCCTAACCGCAGCATCTTAGCGACATCGCTGCCTTGACCCCAACGGAGTGCCTTTCCGCATGCCCGAAGCCACGACTGCGACCGGAATACTTGTGCTCGCCGACGGCACGGTGGTGCGCGGGCGCGGCTTTGGCGCGGAGGGCGCTGCCGTCGGCGAGGTCTGCTTCAACACCGCGATGACCGGCTATCAGGAGATCATGACCGACCCGTCCTACGCGGCGCAGATCGTGACGTTCACCTTTCCGCACATCGGCAACGTCGGCGCGAATGTCGAGGACATGGAGGCGGTGAACGCGCACGCGGTCGGGTGCATCGTCCGCGAGGACGTGACCGCGCCGTCGAATTTCCGCTCTACCGGCGGGTTCGACCACTGGTTACGCGCCAATGGGCGGATCGGGCTGGCGGGTGTCGATACGCGGGCTTTAACGCGACGCATTCGCGAAGTCGGCGCGCCCAATGCGGTGATCGCGCATCGCAAGGACGGGGTCTTCGATGTCGCCGAACTGCTGGCCTTGGCGCGCGATTGGCCGGGGCTGGAGGGCACCGACCTCGCCAAGCCGGTGACGACGCTGCAGAGCTATGGGTGGCGTGAGGGATTGTGGAAGCTCGGCCAAAAGTTAGTCAAAAGTGAGCCCAAGGATTTTTCGGGCCGCAAGGTCGTTGCTATCGATTATGGTATAAAACGCAATATCTTGCGCAATCTTGTTGACGTTGGGTGTCAAGTCACTGTCGTGCCCGCCACGGCAAGCTTCGAAAACATCATGGCGCATTCGCCCGACGGCCTGTTCCTGTCGAACGGCCCGGGCGATCCTGCGGCGACGGGCGAATATGCAGTGCCGGTGATCCGCGATTGGCTTGACACCGGCAAGCCGCTGTTCGGGATTTGCCTCGGGCATCAGCTGCTGGGCCTCGCGGTCGGCGCGAAGACGGTGAAGATGCACCAGGGGCACCGCGGCGCAAACCATCCGGTCAAGCGGCTTTCGGACGGGCGCGTCGAGATTACGAGCATGAACCATGGCTTTGCGGTAGACGCGGAGACTTTGCCTGCGAATGCAAAGGCGACGCATGTGAGCCTGTTCGACGGCTCGAACTGCGGCTTCGGATTGACCGATGCACCGGCGTTCAGCGTGCAATATCACCCCGAAGCGTCACCGGGGCCGCAGGATAGTCATTATCTGTTCGAGCGGTTTGTGGGGATGATGGGGTGACCAATGAGCGCCAGATCGGGCCTCGGGTTACGGCTAGTTCGCACGATAACAGCCAAGTCCGCGCCTTCGTTGAGGTTGGAACGTTCGACGCTTCGGCTCACGGCAACAGCAAATTCGAGCTGTCAGTGAAGCACCAGCCAAGGGCAGCAGAGGACGCCATACAGTTCGATGACGCTCAAAACACCGACAAAAATGTCGATTGGCCAAAATGGGGTTCAATTGCTTCGGTAATTGCGGTTGTTTTAGCGGTCATTGCGCTTTGGGCAATGTTCTATTTGGATAGTAAGTAATGCCCAAAGGCACCGACATCTCCTCGATCCTCATCATCGGCGCCGGACCCTTCGTCATCGGGAAGGCGTGCGAATTTGATTATTCGGGGACCCAGGCGGTCACGCGGTCCAAGGGTTGATGATGGTAACGTCGATGTCTTCCAGATCACGCCCATTCCTTGTTGCAAGCGGGATGCCCAGAGCCATTGCTTGTGCAGCGATCAATGTATCAAATTGTCGAGAACCGACCCTCTGTTCTGCGATCAAGACTTTGGACGCAAACTCGCCCCAGCATTGGGCTGACGGCACGTCGAATGTGATGGTGCGATCCTTGTGTCGTTCGATCAGCCGCGCAAGCCAGGGGGTCAATAGCGCGCGCATGCTAGCGCCGCGCGTATTACGGATGCCAACGGTCAGTTCAGCGATGACGATGGTGGAAAGCAACGTCTCACTGCGATGTGCAAACAACCAATCGACCACTCGGTCATCGGGTTGGGGTTTCGTCGTTTCGCTAAAGACGTTGGTATCAACTAAAATCATCATATTCGAACGGGATGATGCGACCAGCAAGGCTGCGCGAGGGGAATTCGATTTCAACGCCGGGGCGGGTCATCGCGATCAATTCGTGAACCCAGTCCTCGTCGGACGCAGGCGAAAAAACGGACGTATTTACGTCCGGCGTTTCGCTTCGGCGAATGTCGGGCCTGTCCACCGCAGCAGTTCTCCAATTCGTTGGTCACATAACACACCAAAGGCAGCCTGAAAACAATGCCCAAACGCACTGACATCACCTCCATCCTCATCATTGGTGCAGGCCCGATCATCATCGGGCAGGCGTGCGAGTTTGATTATTCGGGGACGCAGGCGGTCAAGGCGCTGAAGGCTGAGGGGTATCGGATCATCCTCGTCAATTCGAACCCGGCGACGATCATGACCGATCCGGAATTGGCCGATGCGACCTACATCGAGCCGATCACGCCTGAAATCGTTGCCAAGATCATCGAGAAGGAGCGGCCCGACGCGGTCCTCCCGACAATGGGCGGGCAGACGGCGCTGAATACTGCGCTGGCGCTGTTCAACGATGGCACGCTGGCAAAATATGGTGTCGAGATGATCGGCGCGGATGCCGAGGCGATCGACAAGGCCGAGGACCGGATCAAGTTCCGCGATGCGATGACCAAGATCGGGCTGGAAAGCGCGCGGTCGGGGATCGCGCATACGCTCGACGAGGCGTTGGCGGTGCTCGAGCGGACCGGGTTGCCGTCGATCATCCGGCCGTCGTTCACGATGGGCGGGACCGGCGGGGGGATCGCCTATAACCGCGAGGAATTCATCGAGATCGTGCGCGGCGGGCTCGACGCGTCCCCGACCACCGAAGTGCTGATCGAGGAGTCGCTCCTCGGCTGGAAAGAATATGAGATGGAGGTCGTGCGCGACCGCAACGACAATTGCATCATCGTCTGTTCGATCGAGAATATCGATCCGATGGGGGTGCATACCGGCGACAGCATCACGGTCGCGCCCGCGCTGACGCTGACCGACAAGGAATATCAGATCATGCGCAACGCCTCGATCGCGTGTTTGCGTGAGATCGGGGTCGAGACCGGCGGATCGAATGTGCAGTTCGCGGTCAATCCGGCCGACGGACGGCTGATCGTGATCGAGATGAACCCGCGGGTTTCGCGGTCGTCGGCGCTGGCGTCGAAAGCGACGGGCTTTCCGATTGCCAAGGTCGCGGCGTTGCTCGCTGTGGGCTATACTTTGGATGAGGTGCAGAACGACATCACCGGCGCGACGCCGGCGTCGTTCGAGCCGACGATCGATTATGTCGTGACGAAGATCCCGCGCTTTGCGTTCGAGAAGTTCAAGGGGGCCGAGCCGCTGCTGTCGACGGCGATGAAGTCGGTCGGCGAAGTGATGGCGATCGGACGCAATATCCACGAGTCGTTGCAGAAGGCACTGCGCGGCCTCGAGACCGGGCTTTCGGGGTTCAACTTTGTCGACGAGTTGAAAGGCGCGTCGAAGGATGACTTGATCGCGGCATTGTCACGCGCGACGCCCGACCGGTTGCTGGTCGCGGCGCAGGCGTTGCGCGAGGGGATGAGCGTTGCCGAAGTTCATGCGGTGGCGAAATATGATCCCTGGTTTCTGGAACGGATCGCGGAGATTGTCGCCGCCGAAGAAGAAGTTTGCACCAATGGTTTGCCGCGCGATGCATCGGGCATGCGGCGGCTGAAGGCGATGGGCTTTTCGGACAAGCGGCTGGCGTTTCTGGCATTGCAGTCGGCAGGGCTGTCCGAGCGGAGCATGGCGCGCGGGGGGCTGGTGCGCGATGCTGTTGTCGCGATGACCGGCGGCGTGACCGAGGCCGATGTGCGTGCATTGCGGCACCGGCTCGGCGTGCGGCCCGTGTACAAACGGATCGATACCTGCGCGGCCGAGTTCGCGGCGAAAACGCCGTATATGTATTCGACTTACGAGGCTCCCAGTTTCGGCGAGCCCGAGTGCGAGGCGGCGCCTTCGGACCGCGAGAAGATCGTCATATTGGGCGGCGGGCCGAACCGGATCGGGCAGGGGATCGAATTCGACTATTGCTGCTGCCACGCCTGCTATGCGCTGAGCGATGCGGGCTATGAGACCATCATGGTCAATTGCAATCCGGAGACGGTTTCGACCGATTACGACACGTCGGACCGGCTGTATTTCGAACCGCTGACGGCGGAGGATGTGCTCGAAATATTGCATGTCGAGCAGAAAGCGGGAACGTTGAAAGGGGTGATCGTGCAGTTTGGCGGGCAGACGCCGCTCAATCTGGCAAAGGCTTTGAGTGAGGCGGGGATCCCAATCCTGGGCACCAGCCCGGCGGCGATTGATCTGGCCGAGGACCGCGAACAGTTCGCTGCACTCGTCAACAAGCTGGGGCTGAAGCAGCCCGAAAACGGCATTGCGCGCAGCCGCGACGAGGCGATCGCGGTCGCTGAGCGGATCGGCTACCCGGTGCTCATGCGGCCATCGTTCGTGCTCGGCGGGCGCGCGATGGAGATTGTCGACACGCCCGCACAGCTCGACAATTATATCGCGACCGCGGTGCGGGTTTCGGGCGATGCGCCGGTGCTGATCGACCGCTATCTGCGCGACGCGATTGAGGTCGACGTCGATGCGGTCGCGGACGGAGTCGATGTGACGGTCGCGGGGATCATGCAGCACATCGAGGAAGCCGGGGTGCATTCGGGCGACAGCGCCTGTTCGCTGCCGCCCTATAGTTTGCCGCCCGAGATCGTCGCCGAGATTGCGCGGCAGACCGATGTGCTGGCGCGGGCGCTGTCGGTGCGCGGCCTCATGAACGTGCAGTTCGCGGTCAAGGACGGCCTTGTCTATATTATCGAAGTAAATCCGCGGGCGTCGCGAACCGTGCCGTTCGTTGCAAAGGCGACGGGGGCTGCGGTTGCCAAGATCGCGGCGCGGGTGATGGCGGGGGAGATGCTTGCCGACCTGCCCAAGCTTGGTGCGTCGGGGGATTTCGTTTCGGTCAAGGAAGCGGTGTTTCCGTTTGCGCGCTTTCCCGGGGTCGATCCGGTCCTGTCGCCCGAAATGAAGAGTACGGGCGAAGTGATGGGGATCGATCAGGACTTCGCGCTGTCCTTTGCCAAGGCGCAGCTCGGCGCGGGTATGATTCTTCCGCGATCGGGCGCGGTGTTCATATCGGTCAAGGACAGCGACAAGCCGGTTGTGCTTCCGGCGGCGGTGACTTTGGCCCGACTTGGCTTCGAGCTGGTGGCGACGGGCGGAACCGCCGCCTTTCTCGAGCGCGAAGGGCTCAGCGTCACGCGCGTGAACAAGGTGGCGCAGGGGCGCCCGCATATCGTCGACCGGATCAAGGACGGCAGGATCCAGATGATCTACAACACGACCGAAGGATGGCAGAGTCTGAAGGATTCGGCCGAAATCCGCAAATCGGCGCTGAGGGGCAGGATCTGTTCGTTCACGACGGCCGCGGCATCGGTTGCGGCCGCCCAGGCGATTGCTGCACTGCAAACGCGCGGGCTTGAAGTCGCGTCGCTCCAGTCTTATCATCACCGGCTGGCAAGCTGATCCCGACAGCGCGACAGTGACACCTCCGCACGCCGGGGGGCGGACTGCTTTTGGATAGGAACACGCAACGATGGCGACAGTCGACAAGATGCCGATGCTGGTCGAGGGGCAGAAGATGCTGCTCGCGGACCTGTCGCGTCTGAAGGCCGAACGGCCCGAGATCATCGATTCGATCGAGGAAGCGCGTGCGCACGGCGACTTGTCGGAAAATGCCGAATATCATGCCGCCAAGGAGCGGCAGGGCCAGGTCGAGGCGATGATCGGCGACATCGAATCGAAACTCAGCCGAGCGATGGTCATCGATCCCGCGACGCTGTCGGGCGACAAGATCGTCTTCGGCGCGACGGTGACGCTGCTCGACGAGGACGAAAAGCCGGTCAAATATCAGATCGTCGGCGAGACCGAGGCCGACGCGAAGTCGGGGCGGATCTCGTATAACTCGCCGCTCGGCCGCGCGCTCATCGGCCGGCGGGTCGAGGACGATGTCGAAGTGACGGTGCCGTCGGGCGACAAATATTATCAGGTGTCGAAAATCGAGTTCATCTGACGTGGCGCCGTCACGGCCGCCACGGCTCATTTATACGATCGTGATCCTGACAGTGATCGCTTACGTGGTAGCGCTCCTGCTTTCGTCGCTTGGTATCGTCTGGAAAGGATTTGCGACCGATCAGCTCGGCTTCATCCCTTTGCGATTCTCCGTCGGTGCAACGGGGTTTCTGGCCCCGTTTGTCCTTACACCGCTGACGGCTACGCTGGCGCATGCGGACGTGCTGCACCTCGGTTTCAACATGCTCATGCTCGTCTATTGCGGACGCTCGGTCGAAACCGTGATGGGGCCGTGGCCGACTGCGGTGCTCTACGTCGTCGGAGCGTATGTGTCTGCCGCCGGGCAGTTCGTCGCGTCGCCGATGTCGCCGGTGCCGATGATCGGGGCGAGCGGCGCAATCTCCGCTTTGCTCGCGGTGTATGCCCTGCTTTTCGGGCGCAACGACGTGCGCCGGTGGGGGCCGATCCCGGCACATTGGGTGCGCGCGCTGTGGCTCGCGATCGCGTGGACCGGGCTGCAATGGCTGGTCGGCCTGGCGTCGCACGGTGGGGGATACCAGATCGCGACAGCGGCGCATGTCGGCGGGTTCCTCGCCGGGCTGGCGCTGGCGAGGCCGCTACTCGCGTGGCGCTATCGATCGGCCTGAGCGGACGTTCGCGCCAGTATGTCGGGTTCGAGAAGACGGTGAAGATGTGCGACGACAAAGCGCATCTCGGCATCGTCGACAGTCCGCTGCGCGGCTGCCCGCCACGCCTTTTCGGCCGCCGCATAGTCGGGGAAGATACCGACAATCTGGATCGTGGCATCATCGAAATCGAGCGTGCGCGGATCTTTGACGCGACCGCCGAACACGAGGTGGAGCTTGCTCATGCAAAAATCACCTATCGTGGTCCGCGTCGATTTGCGATCCCGAATCTATGCGTCGGCCTTGTCGTCGTCGTCCTCAAACAAGTCGTCGGGCTCGACAACTGACTTTTCTTCCACCACCGGAGCAGCCAAGACAGGCTCAGGTGCCGCTTTTTGCGCGCGGTTCGCTGCAAGCGACGCCTGTATGATCGATACCACGATCCCGCTGAGGCCGCTCGAAAGCGCCGTCGACGATAGGCCGCGCGCGGTCAGCTGCTCGGCACCAGCCGATTTCGCCGCGGCGAATGACGCATCAAGTGCGCCACGAATGCGGTCGCCGAAGGGGCCGATCGCTTGTGCTTCCTGCCGCGTTGCGGGCAGCAGCGCCGCGACGGTGGCACCGACAGCGAGCGCACCCGCGATTGCGGTCAGCGGGCTTTCGTCGACCAACGATGCGCCGGCTTCGACGGCGTCATCGGCGCGCGAGCGGAGGCGGGCGACGCCGCCCTGGACCTTGTTGCGGCTGCGGTCGATCGTGGATTTGACCGACTGGCGTGCGCGCGTCGCGGGCTTTCTCGGACGCGCTGTCGGCGAAGCTTCGTTGGCGGTGATGTCGTTCATAGGGTCCTCTGATTACAAGGTCGGCACGTTAACCTTCGGGCGGCGCGGATGTTTCATCGCCGTTGGCGCTTTTTCGTCGTTTCAGCCAGAAGCGCAGGCCGAACGCCGCGAGCACTGCGGCCCCGCCCGCGCCGCTCGCCACCGGGCGGCTTTTGACGGCTTCGGTCACGGTGTCGACCATCTGGCTTGCGCGACCGACGGCGGCGCTGGCACCATCGGCGATCAGGCTGCGCGGCGCGAGCCGACTGCGCAACGTCATCGCAGTCGCGATCATCCGCGCGCGCGCCGCCTGCGACGTGCGTTCCGCGTTTTCGACGACAAGATCGACAACCTTCTTCATTCGTCGCCCTTCGAACCGATCAGTCGCGTTACGCGGCCGACGCCCAGGCGTGCCATGCCGGTAGCGAGCGCCACCGCTCCGAGCACGACGATGGTGATCGACCATCCAATGCCGACCCGCGGCGCAAGCGCCATTATCAGTCCGACGAGAAGCGCGATCGTCGCGCCCTGCAATAAAACGATCGCGCCGCCGAAAAGCGCGACGACGATCCCCGCCGACAACGCTTGTCGCCCAACGCGGGCACGATAAAGCGTGATTTCCGCGCGGATGAATGCGCTGGTATCGTCGACGAGTTGCGAAAACAGGTCGCCAATGCCCGGCCGCGTCTCTGCGGCTCCGGGCAGCGGCGGGTCCATTTCGCTCGCGTCCACGCGCGCTGAAGGATCAGGCGCGGTCGCTGCCGGTCCCGATCTTCACCAGGCGCGTGAGCAGGAATCCGACCGCGGCAGCAGCACCGACGGCGAGGACCGGGCTCTTGCGCACGAAGGCCGTGGTGTCGGCGATAAGGTCGTCGATATCCTTCGACTTCAGCGAGCTCGCGACGTCGGCGACGGTCGACGATGCCTTGCGTGCGTAATCGCCGTAGGTGGCCCCGAACTGATCATCGACCGCGCGCGCCGCGTCGTCGGCCATCTTGGCGACGCTGTCGAGCGCTTCGGCGGCCTTTTCCTTGCCGGTGTTGGCGGCGTTGCGCGCGGCCTCGGTCGCTTCGCCGGCCAGCGCCGATGCCTGTTCGCGAACCTTGTCGACGGTCGACTTGGGCGCAGCAGCCTCTGCAGCCGATACCGCGTCCTCGCGCACGGCGGTCGATTTGCGGGGTGTTTTCGAAGCGGTGGTTTCGGCCATGGAAATGCGTCCTCTGGTTGTCGGTAAGCAGGATGTGGTGCGTTAACCGGTTACGTCAAGCGCCGGTTCCATTACGCGACCGCGCTCGTTTGCACAAAGGACCACGCTTGGGTAGGTGCCCCGCGCATCCGACAAACGTCCAACGCCCGAAAGCCCCGCATGACCGAGATCCTCGACATCCACGCGCGCACCATCGTCGACAGCCGCGGCAATCCGACGGTCGAGGTCGACGTTCAGCTCGAAGATGGCAGTTTCGGCCGCGCCGCGGTGCCATCGGGGGCGTCGACGGGCGCGCATGAGGCGGTCGAACTGCGTGACGGCGGGCCGTCGTGGCTGGGCAAAGGCGTGTCGAAGGCGGTCGACGCGGTCAATGGCGAGATCGCGAACGCGCTGATCGGCGCCGATGCCGAGGATCAGGGCGTGATCGATGCCGCAATGATCGCGCTCGACGGAACGGCGAACAAGGCGCGGCTGGGCGCGAACGCAATCCTGGGGGTAAGCCTTGCGGTCGCAAAAGCCGCGGCGGATGCGCGCGGATTGCCGCTTTATCGTTATGTCGGCGGGGTCGGCGCAAATGTCCTGCCGGTGCCGATGATGAATATCGTCAACGGCGGGATGCACGCGGACAACCAAATTGACGTCCAGGAATTCATGATCATGCCGGTCGGTGCCGCGACGCTGTTCGACGCCGTCAGGATGGGTGCGGAGATTTTTCACACGCTGAAGAAAAAGCTTCAGGACCAGGGGCTGGCGACGGCGGTGGGCGACGAGGGCGGCTTTGCGCCCAACCTTGCGAACGCGCCGCAAGCGCTTGACCTGATCATGGCGTCGATTGAGGCGGCGGGGTACCGGCCGGGCGACGACGTCGTGCTCGCGCTCGATTGCGCCGCGACCGAATATTTCCGCGACGGCGCGTACCGTTTCGCTGGCGAAGGCGTTGTGCGCAGCCCGGCAGAGAATGCCGCGTACCTCGCCGACCTTGCCACCCGCTACCCGATCGCTTCGATCGAGGACGGCATGAGCGAAGACGATTTCGACGGCTGGAAAATCCTGACCGACCTGATCGGCGACAAGGTCCAGCTCGTCGGTGACGATCTGTTCGTGACGAACGTCACGCGGCTGTCCGACGGGATGGCGAGAGGGCTTGCCAACGCGCTGCTGGTCAAGGTCAACCAGATCGGGACGCTGACCGAAACGCTCGACGCGGTAACGACGGCGCAGCGCGGGGGCTATACGGCAGTCATGTCGCACCGTTCGGGCGAGACCGAGGACGTCACGATCGCCGACCTCGCCGTCGCGACATCTTGCGGACAGATCAAGACGGGCTCGCTGGCACGGTCCGACCGGCTCGCCAAGTACAACCAGTTGATCCGGATCGAGGAAGAGCTGGGATCGGTCGCAAAATATGCAGGAAAGGGCATTTTTGCGCGTTCTGGCGGTTGACGCGGCGAATCGCAGGTGATTCAATGGCTTCATGAACAAGGCTCGCAAAAAGATTTGGGTGACGCTCAGCGCTGCGGCGATGCCTGCGCTGGCGACGCTGATCATCGTCTTCTTTGGCGGCTACGCCCTGTTCGGTTCGAACGGCGTCCTTGCTTGGGGAGAATATTCAAAAGCGCTTGACGCGCGGCGGGCCGACCTGATCGCGGTCGAACGCGACAAGGCCGTCCTCGCCAACCGGGTGGCGCTGCTCGATCCGCGCCATGCCAATCCCGACATTGTCGACGAACTGGTTCGCCGCGACCTGGGGGTTGCGAACCCCGACGAGTTCATCGTGCCGCTGGACTGACGTCAGTCGGCCACCGGGAAGCCGGGAAGGTGCTTTGCGGTCCGGATCGTGAGTGACGTCTTGACGCTGGCGACATTGGGAGCGGTCGTCAGCGATGACGTCAGAAAACTCTGGAATTCCTGCAGGCTGCGCGCGACGACTTTCAGGATGAAGTCGATTTCGCCATTGAGCATATGGCACTCGCGCACCGGGCCGAGGCCGGCGACATGCGCTTCGAACGCTTGAAGATCGGGCTCGGCCTGACTCTTCAGGCTGACCATTGCGAAAACGGTGATTGCGTAGCCGAGCGCTTCGGCATCAAGCTGTGCATGGTATCCGGCGATCGCGCCGCGCTCCTCAAGCGCGCGGACACGGCGAAGGCATGGCGGCGCCGTCAATCCGACACGCGCCGCAAGCTCGACATTGGTCATCCGGCCATCCGCCTGCAGCTCTGCAAGGATACGTCGATCGACTGAATCAAAGCCGTTTCCGGTCACTTCACGCATCATCCTGATCGGTTCTTGCGAGCGACCATAAGATTGTTGCTCGCGATTGCAATTGTGCCAATTTGCAACGTCCCAAAACGGACGCTTCCGCAAGGCTGAGGGCGCGCGTATCGAAATCGTTAACGGACCGCCTCATGACGGGGTGGACCAAGACCGAGGATATGCGTGCGCTACGATCCGATGCTTGCGACGGCGCTGTCGATCGATGCCGACGACATCGGCGGACGGACCGCGCAATGGCGGCAACTTGTCGACCTGCTGATCCAGGCCAATGACGACGTGAGCGACCCTTTGCGCGTCGCCGCGATCCGGCGCATCGCGAGCTTGCGCACCTCGGTCCCGATCGAACAGCGTCGCCGCGCCGCTTCGCAGCTTGCGGGTCGCGCGGGGAGCGGGGACGTGGCGATGATCTTTGCGACCGACGAACCGGCCGTCGCCGCACCCTTTCTGGCGCGCGTGCAGCTGGACGACGACGCCTGGCGCATGTTGATCCGTCAGGTTCCGCCGCCATCGCGCGCGCTTTTGCGCAATCGCCGCGACCTGCCCGAGGCGGCGCGGCGCGCACTTGCAAGCTATGGCGCGTCCGACTTCGCTCTTCCCGGGGCGGAGGCGGGCGCGGTCGATCCCGGAACGCAGATCCGCGATCTCGTGGCGCGGATCGAGGCTTTTCGACTTGGCGCGACCGCCGCGGCGGCTGCCCCGAGCGCCGCTACGAACTTTGCATTCGAGACGAATGTCGACGGCCTGGTCGACTGGGTGAGCGGTGCACCGCGCGAGGCGTTGATCGGCGTCGACGTCGCCGTGACTGCGGATGCAGATGGCCCCGGTGTCGACGGGCAGGCTGCGGGTGCGTTCAGCCGCCGCGCTCCGTTTCGAGATGCGCGGCTTGCGGTTGCAGGGTCTGGCCCGGCGGGAGGCAAATGGCTGATCAGCGCGACGCCCGTGTTCAATCCGCGCGACGGCCGGTTCGCGGGCTATCACGGCACGGCACGCCGCCCGCGCGCCGACGAGGTTGCAGGGCCTGCGCTATTCGCCGGGACTGCGCTTCCAACCGACTCGCTTCGCCAACTGATCCACGAGCTGCGAACGCCACTGAACGCGATCCTGGGCTTTGCCGACATGATCGACCAGCAATTGCTGGGTCCTGCCGCATTCGCGTACCGCGCGCGCGCGCGGGCGATCGTCGAGGACGGGCGGCGGCTTCTGGCCATGGTCGACGATCTTGATGAGACTGCGCAGATGCGCGCGGGGGCGGCAGGCGCGGTCGACGAGCAGCTCGACGCACGCCGCCTGCTGCTCGACGTCGAGCGCGTACTCCAGCCGGCCGCCGCGACGCGTGGCGTCCGAATTCGGGTGACAGCCGATGCCGCAATCGAGATGGTCGACGTGCGCGCCTCGCTGATCGAGCGGATGATGATGCGGCTGATCGGTGCCGCCGTCGGCAACGCCGCGCCGGACGAAGTGATCGCAGTGGACCTGTCGAGCGTGATCGGCGGGCACGTGCGCTTTGGCGTATCGCGTCCCACGACGCTCGCGGGGGTCGGCGAAGCAACGCTCCTCGATCCGTCCTATGATGTCCAGACGCCTTTTCCCGACGCGCCGTTGCTGGGCCTTGGCTTCACGCTGCATCTTGTCCGCGGGCTGGTCCGCGGCCTCGGCGGGCGGCTGGCGATTACCGAGGATGCGTTCATCGTGACACTGCCGGGGTCGAGCGCGCACGCCGACTTGCCAGCGGGAACGCCTTAGCGCTATCGCGCAGCGGCGCCGCGGGCCTGTAGCTCAATGGTAGAGCCGGCCGCTCATAACGGCTAGGTTGCGGGTTCGAGTCCTGCCGGGCCCACGGCGTAGCGCGCGGCACGAGTGGCGAAGCTAATCGCCCGACGCGCAAGCCCGGCCAGCGGCGCAGCGCGCGGACCGACGACGCGGCTTCGCCGCGGCGAGCCAAGTCGAGGTATGTATCCGCCGCGGCAAAGCCGCGTCGTCGGTCCTCAATTGCATTGAGGTCGTCCGGACGCGTTGCGCATGTCACATAGCTCCGCTATCTGAGCCTCGCACCGCGTCGGGGAGTGGCGCAGTCCGGTAGCGCGCCTGCTTTGGGAGCAGGATGTCGCAGGTTCGAATCCTGTCTCCCCGACCAATTCGGCAAAGTTACAAAAAAGGCGCCCGGTCCGCGGGACCGAGCGCCAATTTCGTTCGATCAGTGAAGCTTACTTGTTCGCGTTGTCGGCAGCGTTCGCGGCGACATCCTTGACGGTGTCGGCAGCGTTCGACGTCGCGTCGGCGGCGTTGTCGATCGCGTTGGCGGCGGCGCCGCTCGTGTTGTCGGCAACCGCTTCGAGGTTGTCGGCCGTGTTTTCGAGCACGGCGGCGGTGTTGTCTGCGCTGTCGATGACATTCTGCGCTTCGGGCGTCTTGTTGCACGCCGACAGAGCGAGGAGGCCGGTGGCGGCGAGAACGAGAGTGAATTTCGTCATGCTATGGATTTCCTTCGGGAAAGCACGTTGGCGTCGGCCCGATTGCCGTCGTCACTTGCCTAAATAGTGACACAATTCGCCACGTCAATGCCTTGATTGGTCTGGCACCAAGTCCTCGGGCGCGTTTGCGACGATAGCCAGCATCGCTGTCCACGCGGCGACATTCTGGCGCAGCTGGTCGGGATCAATCCGCTCAAGCGTGTCCTCGGGCGTGTGGTGGATATCGAAGTAGCGAATGCCGGTCTGGTTAAGATCCACCGCCGACGATTTGCCGAGCTTCAGGATCGGCTCGATATCGGCGCCGTCGCCCGCCACCGCGCTGCCGCGCACGATGCCGAGCGGAAGCAGCGCGGCATGGATGCGATCGGCAACTGCCTTTGCCTTGCCCGGAAACTTCGTTTGCAAGCGCCAGACGCGGTCGGCACCGAAGTCCGATTCGGCCGCAAGCGCGTGGTTTTCGCCGCCATGTGCCTTTGCGTAGGCCTCGCCACCGAAGCCGCCGACTTCCTCGGCGCCGAACCAGACAAGGCGGATCGTGCGGCGTGACTGCGGCCTGTCGAGGAGGCGCTTTGCGGCAGCGGCCGTGATCGCGACGCCCGCGCCGTCGTCGACCGCGCCGGTGCCGAGATCCCAGCTGTCGAGATGCCCGCCGATCAGGACGATCCCTGCGCTCGCGTCGCTCCCCGGCACTTCGGCGATGACGTTGCCCGATTCGGTCATGCCGACCTGGCGCGGGGTGAGGGTCAGGTGCAGCGTGACCGGCTTGCCGCGCGCGATCATGCGTTCGAGATTATCGGCGTCAGAGGTCGACAGCGCAGCCGCAGGGATCGGCGTCACGCCTTTGGGGAAATTCGTCACGCCGGTATGCGGGCCGCGGCCGTGATCCGATCCGATCGAGCGGATGACGATCGCCGCCGCGCCTTTCTGCGCGGCGATGCCGGGCCCGACGAAGCGCGCAGGACCATAGGTGCCGTACGACGCGCCGTCCTGCGTCGCCACCATCGCATTCGAGACGAAGGCGATTTTGCCTGCAAGGCTGCCGACGCGAGCCGCCTGAAGATCGGCAAAGCTCTTGAAGAAGACAATTGGCGCGGTCAGCCCCTGTGCGGGTGTCGCGCCCGAGTTGCCGAGAGCTGTGAGGCGCAGTTTCTGAGGGAAGGGCGACACGACCTCGGCGGTCTCGTCACCGCGAACCCAGGTCGGCATCGGGTAGGTCTCGATCCGGACATTCTTGAAACCGAGCGCAGTGAGCTTGACGACCGCCCAGTCGCGGGCACGCGCCTCGGCCTCGGTGCCGGCGAGGCGCGGGCCGACTTCGGTCGTCAGCCCTTCGATGATGTCATAGGCAACCGTATCCGCGAGCGCGGCGTCGCGAAGTACCGCGATTTCGGGCGCGACGGGGGGCGGCGCATCAAGCGAAGCCCCGGCGGTCGCAGCGATCGGCGGCACCTGCGCCAATGCGATCGCGGGAAGGGCAGCGGCGAGCAGGATGAGCGTCTTCATGATCGGCGGCTAGCGAACCGCGGTGCGTTTGCCAAGCCGCGTGCCAGCCCCTAAATACGGCGCAACTTCCGCTCACATCCAACCGAAAGTCCCCGACCGATGGCCGTGCAATATTCCTATGTCATGAAGGGGCTGACCAAGACCTTCCCCGGCGCTGCCAAGCCGGTGCTCAACAACATTCACCTGCAGTTCCTGCCGGGCACCAAGATCGCAGTGATCGGCGTCAACGGTGCGGGCAAATCGACGCTGATGAAGATCATCGCGGGCTATGACACCGAATTCAACGGCGAGGCGTGGGCGGCCGAGGGCGTGCGGGTCGGTTATCTCGAGCAGGAGCCGCGGCTCAACCAGA
Source organism: Sphingomonas sp. (assembly GCA_965249015.1). Lineage (GTDB taxonomy): Bacteria > Pseudomonadota > Alphaproteobacteria > Sphingomonadales > Sphingomonadaceae > Sphingomonas_O. Next base: position 1,916,762 of record CBDFLB010000003.1, read on the forward strand.
AGAAGACGGTCATCGAAAATGTGAAGGACGGCGTGCGCGAGGTCGCCGACATGGTCGATCGCTTCAACGCCATATCGGCCGAGATGGGCGAGCCGACCGACGACACCGATTTCGACAAACTGCTTGCCGAGATGGGCGACCTTCAGGAGAAGATCGACGCGGTCGACGGATGGACGCTCGACAACCAGCTCGAGATCGCGATGGAAGCGCTGCGTTGTCCGCCTGGGGACTCGCCCGTCGACAATTTGTCGGGCGGTGAGCGACGCCGCGTCGCGCTGTGCCGGTTGCTCCTCGAAAAGCCTGAAATCCTGCTGCTCGACGAACCGACCAACCATTTGGACGCGGAGTCGGTCCAGTGGCTCGAAAAGCACCTGATCGACTATGCGGGCAACGTCATTCTCGTCACTCACGATCGCTACTTTCTCGACAATGTCGTCGGCTGGGTGCTCGAGCTCGACCGCGGCAAGGGCATTCCGTTCGAGGGCAATTACTCGGCGTGGCTCGAGAACAAGGCCAAGCGCATGGAGCAGGAGGACCGCGAGGAGGAGGGGCGGCAGAAGGCGATCAAGGACGAATTGCAGTGGATCCGCCAGTCACCCAAGGCGCGGCAAACCAAGAGCAAAGCGCGTATCCGCGCGTTCGATGAGCTGGTCGAAAAGCAAGCCGACCGTCGCCCCGGCGCGGCGCAGATTCTCATCCAGATTCCGGAACGGCTTGGCGGCAATGTCATCGACGCCGAGGGGCTGACCAAGTCTTACGGTGACAAGCTGCTGTTCGAAGGGCTCGACTTTACGCTGCCGCCCGGCGGGATCGTTGGTGTCATCGGGCCGAACGGCGCGGGCAAATCAACGCTGTTCAAGCTGATCACGGGGCAGGAGAAGCCCGACAGCGGCTCGATCAAGATCGGCACGACGGTGAAGCTCGGGTTCGTCGACCAGTCGCGCGACGACCTCGACCCCAACAAGAACGTCTGGGAAGAAGTATCGGGCGGCAACGACCGCTTTTATTTCGGCAAGCATGAAGTGAACACGCGCGCCTATGTCGGCGCGTTCAACTTCAAGGGCACCGACCAGCAGAAGAAGGTCGGCCAGCTGTCCGGCGGCGAACGCAACCGGGTGCATATGGCTAAAATGCTCGCGGCGGGGGGCAATGTGCTGCTGCTCGACGAACCGACGAATGATCTTGACGTGGAGACGTTGCGGGCTTTGGAGGAGGCTTTGGAGTCGTTCGCGGGCTGCGCGGTGGTGATCAGCCATGACCGGTTCTTTCTGGATCGCCTAGCGACGCATATCCTGGCGTTCGAGGGGGATTCACACGTCGAGTGGTTCGAGGGGAATTTCGAGAGTTACGAGGAAGACAAGCGGCGGCGGTTGGGCGATGCAGCGGACCGGCCGACGCGGTTGGCGTATAAGAAGTTGACCAGATGAAGTGCGATTTTAATTGCTTTGTAGGATTTCCTCTCCTAACTAGCTCCTGTGGTTGGGTAGGGCTGCGTAGCGGTTCGTTGAGACTTGGTTCTCGCCCAGCTGCATTTTTTGTGCTTTGTTCCCGAAATGCACATTATATATGTAGATGACTCGGGCTCAGTTTCTAACGCAAACGAGCAATTTTTTGTTCTTGCTGGTGTGGCGGTTTACGAGACAGGAATTTTTCCTGTTATTCGTGACGTTGACGAATGCATAACGGCATTTGCGCTTGGCCCAATTGAAGACATCGAGCTTCACGCTACTGACATATATGCAGGTCGGCGTAAGCCTTGGAAAGCGTTAAAATCAAAGTCGGACCGCGAGAATCTTCTCCAGTGCGTAATTCGAACAATTGTAAGTCAGCCGCCCTCGGTGCGAGCGTTTAGCGTAGTTATCGACAAACAAGCGGTATCTCCAGCCGACCCCGTAGAATTAGCGTTTGAAGAAATTAGTAATCGCTTCAATCTGTTTCTTCAACGTGACAACTATCGCAATGATCGAAAAAATCGTGGCCTTATCGTTATGGACGAGTCGCGTCACGAAAAACCGCTTCAAGCTCTCGCTCGCCGTTTCAGGAGTACTGGCGGCAAATGGGGAAACTACCGCTGCATAGCTGAAGTACCGCTCTTCGTTGATAGCAAAGCCACGCGACTTATGCAGCTCGCCGATCTGGTCGCTTGGTCGACTTTTAGAAAATACGAATTTTCTGATGGTCGCTTTTTTGATCCGCTAATTCCAAAATTCGACGCCGACGGAGGTGTGCTTCACGGTCTGTATCATGCTCGCGGAAGCGCTCGGCATGAACGATGTTTTTGTCCTGCGTGCTTAACTCGGGATCAAAGAGATGGTGTCGCGGCCAGATAAATTTCGTCTGCATTGCCGAATCTCAAATTTCATCACCCTGGACTTGATCTGATGTCGCCGCTCATTGCCAAAACCCGAAGAAGCGGGACCCCGGCTCCGGGGCCGGGGTGACGGTGGATTGCGACTACCAGAAATCCCGCTGTCCTACACCACCCGACTTATGCAACGGTCCGGATCGCTCTTTCATACCGTTGAACACCACCCGATCCCGCGCAACCAAAGGCTCGGTGCGCTGACCGCCTGTAGGCGCGTAGTGAGAACTTCGAGAACTTCGCTCCCGCAACCCCGCTAATCCGGCATTTCCCCGTTCAGCCGCAGCGCCTCGCCCGCCAGGTAGAGTGAGCCGGCGATCAGGATATTGTCCTCGATGTCCGCCAGCGCGGTTTCAAGCGATGCCGCCGCACGTCCGCCCCATCGCCTCGCAAGCGCTTCCGGGTTGTGGCTGTCGTGGTTCGGCACGGCGACGAAGGTCAGGCTAAGCGCGTGGGCCGCCAGCGGTGCGACGATGCCCTCCGCGTCCTTGTTGGCGAGGATGCCCAGAATCAGGCTACGCGGCTGGCTCGCTAACGCGTCCGCAAGCGCCAGGGCGGCTGCGGGGTTGTGGGCACCATCGATCCAGACCTGCTTGGAGCCTGTAAGAGAGCCCGGGGCGAGTTTTTGCAACCGCGCTGGCCAGTGGGCCTTGGCGATGCCGGTGCGGATGGCATCGTTGGTCAGACCCGCACGTAGCGCCATCTGTGCGGCCAAGTTGGCGTTTTGCACTTGATGCGCCCCCGCCATCGATGGCACGAGCGTCGGGTCGATCTGCCAGTCACGACCTTCGAGGCTCAGAGGGGCACCGGCCTTCGTGGACACGGCCTCGATCGCCGCCAGCGCTTGCGGGGGCTGCGACAGGCAAACCAGGGGCACGCCCGCCTTGGCAATCCCCGCCTTCTCGCCCGCGATCTCGACAAGCGTGTCGCCGAGGAACGCCTGATGATCGATGCCGACCTGCGCAATACCGCACACGATCGGCGTGACGACGTTGGTCGCGTCGAGCCGCCCACCGAGGCCGACTTCGATGACGCAAAAGTCGGCGGGTGTCCTGCTGAACGCGAGCAGCGCGGCGGCGGTGGTCGCCTCGAAGAAACTGGGGCCGATCGCGTAGGCTTCGGCGCGGTTGAGGACTTCGGATAGCAGCGGCGCGAGGTCCTCGTCCTCGATCAGTCTGCCCGCAACGCGGATGCGTTCGTTGAACTGCACGAGGTGCGGGCTGGTGTAGACATGGACGGTCTTGCCCGCTGCTTCGAGGATCGCGCGCAGGAAAGCGCAGGTCGATCCTTTCCCGTTCGTCCCCGCGACGTGGAAAACGGCGGGCAGGCGTTCTTGCGGGTTGCCGAGGGTTGCTAGCAGCGCAGTGATGCGTTCGAGGCCGAGGATGTCGCGACCGGGCGAGAGTAGAGCAAAGCGATCCAATTGCGCTTGAACGGCAGGGTCGTCCGAACGCGCATGATCGGCCAAATCAGGCGGCTTTCCGCTTGTCCGTCAGATAGCCGATCAGCGTGCCGAGGCTGTGCTTCAGCTCCTTGCGCGGCACGACCATGTCGAGCATGCCGTGGTCGAGGAGATATTCGGCGCGCTGGAATCCTTCGGGCAGTTTCTCGCGGATCGTCGATTCGATCACCCGCTGTCCCGCAAAGCCGATGAGCGCGCCGGGTTCGGCGATCTGGATGTCGCCGAGCATCGCATAGCTTGCGGTCACGCCGCCGGTCGTCGGGTCGGTCATGACGACGATGTAGGGCAGCCCCGCCTCGCGCAGTTCGGCGATCGCGACGGTCGTGCGCGGCATCTGCATCAGCGACATGATGCCTTCCTGCATCCGCGCGCCGCCCGCTGCGGTGAAGATGACGTAGGGGCACTTGTCCGCGATTGCGGCGCGCGTACCGGCGACGAACGCCGCGCCGACGCCGACGCCCATCGAACCGCCCATGAAGGCGAAGTCCTGTACGCCGACAACGGCATTGCGCCCGCCGATCTGCCCGCGCGCGTTGATCAGTGCATCATGCTCGCCGGTCGCGGTGCGCGCGGCCTTGATGCGGTCGGTATATTTCTTGGTGTCGCGGAATTTCAGCGGGTCTTCGGCGACGCGCGGGGTCGGGAGTTCGGTGTAGGTTTCGTCGAAAATCTGCTCGAAGCGCGCCTTGGGTCGGATGCGGCCGTGGTGATTGCATTGCGGGCAGACGCTCAGATTTTCCTCATATTCGCGCGCAAAGACCATCTGGCCGCAGCCGGGGCATTTGACCCAGAGATTTTCGGGCGTCTCGCGCTTGGCGATGAAGGGAATGCTGTTGCGGACGCGGTCGAGCCAGCTCATGCGGGAACTTTCATGTGGACGGCATCGGCGAGGGTGCGGATGTAAGCTTCGACGTGCGGCGGGGACTCTGCCCCATACTGCGCGATAATCTCGACGATGGCCGAGCCGACGACGACACCATCGGCGACACGCGCGATGGCGGCAGCCTGTTCGGGTGTGCGGACGCCGAACCCGACCGCGACGGGGAGGGTAGTCGCGGCCTTCAGTTTTGCGACCGCGGCCTCGATGCTCGTCTGCACAGCCACTTGCAGACCGGTGATTCCGGCGACCGAAACATAATAAAGAAACCCGCTCGCACCCTCGAGCACGGCGGGCAGGCGCGCGGCGTCGGTGGTGGGCGTGGCGAGGCGGATCGGGGCAACACCGGCGGCGCGCAACGGGGCGGCGAGTTCGTCCTCTTCGGGCGGCAGGTCGACGCAGATGACGCCATCGACGCTCGCCTTCACGCATGCGGCGGCGAACCAGTCGCTGCCCCGGATCGTCATCGGGTTGGCATAGCCCATCAGAACGAGCGGGACATTCGGGTGGCGCGCGCGGAAATCGGTGGCGAGTTTGAAGATGTCGGCGGTCGTGGTGCCTGCGCCGAGGCTGCGCAGGTTTGCCGCCTGGATCGCGGGACCATCGGCCATCGGGTCGGTGAACGGCATGCCGAGCTCGACGACGTCCGCCCCGCCTGCAACGAGCGCGTCGAGGATTTCAGCGGTGGGACCGTCGCCAGCGGTGACGAAGGTGATGAGCGCGGGGCACCTGGAGAAGGCAGAAGCCAAGCGGGTCATTCGCTGTCCTTGCGCTCGACCACCAAGATGCGCGCCGCGCCCACCGGATGGGCGACATGCTCGTCGCCGTCGTTCACTGCGATGCCATCACCAACCTTGAGCCGAACGATCCGCTCGATGCCATTCTCACGTATGTGCATATCAACGATGCCGTCGAGCACCACGAAGACTTCTGGGCCTGTATTGCGGTGCCAACGATACGGCTGGTCAGTCCAGTGCAGCCGTACCGTCACGTCACCAAAATCGTTCAGCAACGTGCTGCCCCAAGCATGATCGGCGGTAAAATCGGCCGCTGAGAACGGTGTCACAACGCCACCCCAAGCGCATCCGCCACGGTGAAAATGTCCTTGTCGCCGCGCCCGCACAGGTTGGCGATGATCAGGCTGTCCCTCGGCATATCCGGCGCGCGGCGGATCACGGCGGCGATAGCGTGGGCGGGTTCGAGCGCGGGGATGATCCCTTCGATGGCGCACATCAGCTTGAAGGCTTCGAGCGCTTCCACATCAGTGGCACTGTCATATTCGACGCGGCCGATCTCCTTCAGCCAACTGTGTTCCGGCCCAATGCCGGGATAGTCGAGGCCCGCGCTGATGCTGTGTGCTTCGTCGATCTGGCCGTCTTCGTCCTGCAACAGGAAGGTCTTGTTGCCGTGGAGGATACCGGGGCGGCCCCCTGCGAGGCTCGCGGCATGCTGCTTGTCGAGGCCGTGGCCCGCGGCTTCGATACCGAGCATCTTCACGTCGGCGTCGTCGAGGAAAGGGTGGAACAGGCCGATGGCGTTCGACCCGCCGCCGATCGCCGCGACGAGCAGGTCGGGCAGGCGACCTTCGCGCGACAGAATTTGAGCGCGCGCCTCCTTGCCGATCACGCTCTGAAAATCGCGGACGAGCTCGGGATAGGGGTGCGGCCCCGCTGCCGTGCCGATGATGTAGAATGTGTCGTGGACGTTGGCGACCCAGTCACGCAGCGCTTCGTTCATCGCGTCCTTGAGCGTCTGCGCGCCGCTGGTGACGGGCACGACTTGCGCCCCCAAAAGCTTCATGCGGAAGACGTTGGGCGATTGCCGCTCGACGTCGCGCGCGCCCATGAAGATCGTGCAGGGCAGGCCGAAGCGCGCAGCGACGGTGGCGGTGGCGACGCCGTGCTGCCCAGCGCCGGTTTCCGCGATGATCCGCGTCTTGCCCATGCGCTTGGCGAGCAGGATCTGGCCGATGCAATTGTTGATCTTGTGCGCGCCGGTATGGTTCAGCTCGTCGCGCTTGAAGTAGATTTTGGCCCCGGAGTCCTTGTTTGGCGCGCGAGTGCGCAGATGCTCGGTCAGGCGTTCGGCGAAGTAGAGCGGCGACGGCCGACCGACATAATGTTCGAGCAGATCGTCGAATTCGGCCGCGAATGCCGGATCGTTCTTCGCAGCACGGTAATGGCGCTCGAGTTCGAGGATCAGCGGCATCAGCGTTTCGGCGACATAACGCCCGCCGAATTGGCCGAAATGCCCGCGAGAGTCGGGTTGTTGGCGAAAGCTATTCGCTTTCGAGGGGGGCTGCGTGCGAAGCGTGTTTGCGATGGTCATAACTTCGACGCGATCTGAAGGAATGCGGCAATCTTGTCCACATCCTTGACGCCGGGCGCAGATTCGACGCCGGAGGATACGTCGACCAGCGGGGCATTTGTGATGCGGACGGCTTCGGTGATGTTGTCAACATCGAGGCCGCCGGAAAGCGCCCACGGCAGTGGATGCTTGAGCCCGCGCAATAACTCCCAGTCGAACCGCAAACCGTTGCCGCCGGGTAGGTCAGACCCGGTGGGTCGCTTGGCATCATAAAGGATGAGCGAGGCTGCCCCGCGATATTTCTGGGCTTCGTCTAAGTCGCTCGCGGTGCGGACGGGCAGGGCTTTCCAGAGTTCGAGTCCAGTGGTCGTATTGAGGCGCGATACGGATGCAGGGCGCTCATCGCCGTGGAGTTGGATAATATCAAGACGCACGTGCGCGCGGACGCGGTCAATTTCGTTGGCGGTGGGATCTACGAACAGGCCGACGATTTTGGCCTTTCCCTGAACCCGCGCCGCCAGCGCCGCCACCTTCTCAGGTGTTACATTGCGTGGGCTCTTTGCAAAAAATACGAACCCGACATGGGTTGCCCCGCCTTTCAGCGCCGCGTCAAGGGTTTCGGGCGTGGACAGCCCGCAGATTTTAACGTGAACTGCCAAGGTTACGACAAACAGGAATCGTCGGGCGGGAGTGCCGCCGCGCCGAGATCGCGTTGCGCTTTGGCGAGCAAGCGCGTTGCATCATCGCCGACACGGACCTTGGCCGTCTTTTGCACTGCGCGAACCAGCGCGCCGCTACAGGTGCTCATATCTTTCATCGCCGAAAGTAGCGACGAGCGCCGCGCTTCGATCAGTTCACGCGACGGGGCCACATTTGATCCCGCGTCGGGCAATTTATTGCTCCGGCCCTTGCCTGTATTATTGACCACTGTCTCCGCAACATAGCCTGCGACCGATGCGCCTGTTCCCCAATTTCGGCTGCGATAATTGATTTGATAGCTATTTCCGTACACACCGAACGCAGCGGCGGTCGCAGCCGCTTCTCGATCCGTCAGTCCGACTTGTGCAAGCCAGGCGGGAATGCGCGTTGCTCGCGGATCGGGTGCGGTTTTGTCTGCATCGAATGTGAGCGTATGCCCCTTTGCGGGGAGTTGATTATATGTCGCTATCGCCTTGACGAGGGTCGCTTCGTCTGCCCGCGCAGTTGTGACTTGCGTGAGGGCGACCATCGCGATTGAAAGGGTCAACGGTTTCATCTCATGCTCCTTACAAAGTGGCCTCGATCGCCCTGACGGCGATGTCGGGGTCTTCGGCTTGCGTGATCGGGCGGCCGACGACCAGGATCGAAGCGCCGTTGTCGAGCGCCTGGCGCGGCGTCATGATCCGTTTCTGATCGCCAATCTCTCCGGCCGCAGGGCGAACGCCCGGGACGACAAGGAACCCGTCGGGCCAGAATTTGTGCACGGCGGCGACCTCGTTTCCCGAGCATACGACGCCGTCGAGGCCGGCCTCGCGCGCGGTGGCGGCAAGGCGCATGACCTGGTCATGCGCACTTCCGGCAACGCCCGCGGCGGACAAATCGGTCTCGTCCAGGCTGGTCAACACGGTGACGGCAACGACCTTTGTGCCCGACGGCGCTGCCGCTTTGGCATCCTCCATCATTGCCCGCCCTCCTGCGGCGTGAACGGTCAGGATCGCCGGATCGAGCGGGCGGAGCGCCTGCACGGCCTTCGCCACCGTATTGGGAATGTCGTGCAGCTTCAGATCGAGAAAGATCGGCAGGCGCAGCTTTGCCATTTCGTGCACGCCGCTGCGCCCGTTGGCAGCGAAGAATTCTAGGCCCAGCTTGATCCCGCCGACGTGACGCGCCACGCGCCCGACGATGGCCTGCGCCCGTGCCAGATCGGGCGTGTCGATGGCGACCCAGATCGGACTGGTCATGCCATCGGAGTCGGGGTGACCGGGTCGATCGTCGCAGGCGGCTCTACGGCAGCGCGCGTCTCGGTCAGATTGCGGTTGGCGGCGTCGAGCTTGCGGCTGAGGCTCCAGCGCGTGGCGCGGTGCAGCAGGAGCACGGGAAGCAGACCGAGCATGAAGACGACGAACAGCAGCACCGGCAACGGCGTATCGACGACGATGTCGCCCCACAGTTTTACGCTGACGATCTGCCAGTTGTTGAACGAGAAGATCACGCCGACGACCGCGAGGACGACCCAGAAGACGGTGCGCAGGAATTGCATGGGAACGACCTTTTCAGCTTGCGCTCAGTCTATCCCCGTCATGGCCGCGACTTCAAGGCGCAACTGGGCGATCAGCGGCGCGATGGCGGCACAGCGCGCGGCTTCCTCATCGAGGATAGCGACGAAGATCGCCTGCTTCGTCGCGACGACCCGGCGCTTGTCGAGGGCGACGTCGGCGGGAAGCGTTGAAAGCGTGATGTCGATCAGCCGTTCCGCGCCGTGAAGGCGACCCCACAAATAGTCGTTTTCGCGGTACGTCCGGCTGAAGAAAGCGCCGAAACTGTTGAACTGGATACCTTTTAGAGTTGCGCGCGCCCCGCCCTTGCGGATCGACTGCGCTTCGTCGGGCGAGATGCGATCGACCTTGATCGCGTCAAATTCGTCGAGCCCTTCGCCCCGCAGCAGCGGGTAGGTCGCAACGTCGTAGAAGGCGAAACCGAGGTACGCGAGCAGCGGCGCGCGCCGGTCGGCTTTGGCAAGAAGAACAAGCGCGCTCGCAAGCGCGGCGTCGGTATCGGCGTCGAACAGCGCGAGGTCGATCCGCTCGTCCTGTGCTTCGAAGAGCTTCAGGAGGCGGCCGAATACGGCGGCACGGACCGGCTCGAAATTAATCGCAGGATGCTGTTCGGCGAGCGTGGCGATCGTGCGCGACAAGAATCGCAGGCGTCGGTTGCGATAAGCGACGTCGTTCGCGTCGACGAAGGCGGCAGTGTCGCTGTCGGCGCCGCCCGCGTTTTCCACGCGAAGGCGGATATAGGCCGACCACGCGTGACCGGCATCGCGTGCCGACCGTGCCTCTGCAGCGGCGCGCCATCTGGCAAGGCGCGTTGCGCTCGGCCGTTCGAGGAAGAAGGTGCGGCCAAAAAGTCGCCCGACGGCGGCTTCGATTTCGGGACGGATCGCTTCGATGATGCGACGCGACCGGCGGATCCGGTCCGACCGTCCGGCAATCGCGTCGAGATTGTCGCGGATCGGCTGTTCGCGCGGAATGTCCGACAACGCGCCGAAAATGGTGGTGAAGAAGCCCGGCACCTGGGCCTCGCCGCGGCGATTGATCCGGACGCTGTGAATGCCCGGTTTCGGATCGATATAGACGAAGCGTCGGTCGACCTCGCGGCGCGCGGGGCGGCTGTGCAACGCGGCGATCGCGGGGCGGAACGGCGCGTTCGCCAGTACCGAACCGTCGATCAGGACGGTGCCCTCTCGCCCCGGCAAGACACGCGACAGGAACGCGTCACGCGCGGGCCATGCGCGTCCATCTTCGGCTAGGACGCGGTCGAGTTCGGCAACGGTAAAGGGTGGAAAAGCCCCCGGGAAGCTTGCCGTGGCGCGCGCGGCGAAGGTCAGATCGTTGGCATCGCCCAACGTCGCCGGATCGCCCGGCGCGTCGCGAAACGAAAAGGTCAGGCGGTGTTCGGTCTCCTTGATCTCGGGCGGCGAATTCAACCGCAGCATTTCGGGATGGCCGCGAAAATCGGTCACGGTGACGAACAGGTCGAGCGGTTGTTCGTCCGGAAGCAGCCGCGGCCCGACCGGAAGCGAAGCCATTGCGTCGAACGCTTTCATCAGCAAGCGACTGAAGACTTCGCCGCCGAAAGGCGGTTCGAACCAGCGGCCGCGAATGAAACGCGTCAGCTTGTCGTGGATTTCGTCGCGCGTTTCGGGGTCGAGGCCATCGTCCCAGTCGGCACCCTGCTGATTGGCGAACGCCCAGACCAGCGGGGTCGCCCAGATCTTGGATATCCGCGAATGCATCCGCGCCCTCGGATCAAGCAAGTGATCGACATCGGCATCCTCGAGCCACAAGTCGGTAAGCGGCTCGAGCGACTGACCGCTCGCGATCGCCTGCGACAGGAAAATGCCGTTGATCCCGCCTGCCGATGCGCCCGCCACGATGTCGGCGAGGACGCGCAGCTTCAGGTCAGAGATGGTCTCGATTTCGCGCAGGAGTTCGACATAGACCGCTTGGCTTGCCGTCGCTGGCCTCGCGCCATCATGGAACGCGCGCGACGCGCGGGCGAGGTGCCAGACCTCCTTGGTGATCCCGTGCATGTAGACCGCCAGGCTGATCCCCCCATAGCAGATCAGCGCCAGCCGCAGTTCCTTTTCGCGCATGCGCAGAAGCGTCGCATGCACGATCGCCAAAGGGAAGGGCATGAAACGCTTCGACGAAGGGGCGGATCGTCATGCCGTGAAGCGACTGTGGATCGAAATGCGGTGCATCGATGCCAAAGGCGATGTGCTGGCGGGCAGGCTCGGGCATCGAGAAGGTGCCGAACAACCGATCGAACAGCGTCAATATGTTCCCGAAATTGCGGTCATGATGCTCGGGCGCACGCGAATGGTGCAGTTGGTGGTGCGCCGGTCCAAGCAGGATGCGCCCCCAGCGCGGGCCGTAGGTGATCCAGAGATGGCTGTGCTGGAGATGACCGATGAATACCGCGCCGATCAGCGTGAGTGCGCTCGTCCCGAACAGCATCGCGGGCGAGGCCGACGGGCCGAATAGATAGGCGAGGATTCCCCCGGTCAGGCCCATGACCAGCGCAATCAGATTGTAGAAGCCGATCGATTCGACCGGATGGACGCGCGCAAGCGTGAAAAGCGACAGCGATTCGGCGCTGTGATGCACTTGATGAAAGGCCCAGGCGGCGCGGAAACGGTGCATCGCCCAGTGATCGAGCCAATAGGCGAATTCATAGGCGAGGAAGAGAGCGATCGTGGATATGGTCGTGATCAACCAGCCGGGCAATGAAGGATCCGATAACGGTCCAAACGTCGCCGTTAGACAGTTCAGCGTCGCGCCACGGATCGAAGGCATCGTCATGACGAATGTTGCGAACGCGACCCCGATCCCGCCGATACTGAGTGCGAACCATATCATGTCGTTGCGTCCCGATCGCGTTCGCCAGAGCCGCGACGGAAACAGCGCGCGACGCAGCGTCCGAAAAGAAATGCTGCGATGGCGGACCGTGACGAGCACGGCGGTCGCAAGCGTCAGACCGAGCGCCCCCACCGAAAAGGTCGATTGCGGCGCGACGAAGATTCCGAGCAGCTGATTTTGCCACAGCGTCCGAAGTGAGGATGCGGCTTGTACGAGCAGGTCCATGATCCGGCATTACCCGCAGCAGGGTAACAGCATGTTAATGGTGCCGGTGCTGGTTTAGGACCTCGTACGCCATGACCGCGGTTGCCACCGCTGCGTTCAGGCTGTCGGCCTTGCCCCTCATCGGTATCTTGACGAGCAGGTCGCATTCCGCGGCATAGGCGTCGGGAAGCCCCTGTGCCTCGTTCCCCACAAGCAGGAACGCCGGTCGCGCATAATCGGGTTGCTGATAGTCGGTCACCGCGTCGAGACTCGTCCCGACCAGTTGGCCGGCACCACCGCGCAGCCAGGGCTTAAAGTCTTGCCACCGCGTTTGCACGATCGCCTGCGTGAAGATCGCGCCCATGCTTGCGCGCACGGCCTCGACCGAAAACGGGTCGGCGCAGTCGTCGATGAGGATGAGACCGCCCGCGCCGACCGCATCGCCGGTACGCAGGATGGTGCCGAGATTGCCCGGATCGCGCAGCCGTTCGGCGACGATCCAGATATCGGCGCTGTGCCGGTCCACTTGGTCGAGCGGGGTTCTGCGTTCGCCGTAGACGCCGATGACGCTGCCGGGATTATCCTTGCCCGAAAGTTTCGAGAGAATGTCGGGACTGGTTACCAGCACCTCGCCGCGCGCGCCTTCGGTTGCCGCGATCAGTCTCCCGACCAGCGGATGATCGGCGCTGTCGGGGGCGTACCAGAGCATTTCGGGGATCACACCGACATCGAGCGCTTCGGTGAGGATGCGCAGGCCTTCGGCAAGGAATTTGCCTTCGACGCGGCGATATTTCTTGTCGCGAAGAGCCCGTACCTGCTTGACGAGCGGGTTCGAGAAGCCGGTGATGAGACGGGGCATCACTCCTCCCCGAATTTGGCCTCGACCAGGTCGGCGAGCGCCGTGACGGCCTGTTCGGCGCCGTCGCCCTCGGCGCGGATCGTCACATGGTCGCCCATCGCTGCACCCAGCATCATAAGCCCCATGATCGACGTGCCGACGACGCACGATCCATCCTTTTCGACTTCGACGCGCGCCGGCAAACCGGTCGCCATCGTGACGAACTTCGCGCTGGCACGTGCATGCAGTCCCCTCCGGTTGGTGATGAGGACCGTGCGTTCGGCCATCGTGCCTCAGGCCGCCTGCTCGCCGAGTACTTCGGAGGCGACCGAAATATATTTGCGACCGGCCTCGCGCGCTGCGGCAACGGCATCGCCGACGGTCATCGTCCGCCTTGCGCCTTCGAGGCGGATAAGCATCGGCAGGTTGATCCCGGCGATCACCTCGACCTTGCCGGGCTTCATGAGCGAGATCGCGAGGTTGGACGGGGTGCCGCCGAACAGGTCGGTCAGAACGATGACGCCGCGCCCGCTATCGACGTCGGCTATGGCGCTGGCGATGTCGGCGCGGCGCAGTTCCATGTCGTCGTCGGGTCCGATGCAGATCGGCGCGATCGCACGCTGCGGCCCGACGACATGCTCCATCGCGACGACGAATTCGGTGGCGAGCCCTCCATGAGTCACCAGCACAAGCCCGATCATTGCGACTCCATCGTCCCCGCCTTCACCCGTTCACCCGCCGCCGCGATTGGGCGTCGACCCCTCGAGCGAGTCGTCCGGACGGCTCGCCAGATCGCGGTGAGAGACCGTGGGCGAAAATCCGGCGGTGCGCAACCGTTCTCCCACGCGCGTCGCGACGTGGACGCTGCGATGGCGGCCGCCGGTGCATCCGAAGGCGACGGTGACATAGGCTTTCCCTTCGGCTTCGTAACGCGGCAGCAGGAGCACGAGCAGATCCTCGATACGCGCGACCGCGTCCTCGTAGGCAGGGTCGGCGGCGACGTACGCGGTCACGGCCTCGTCAAGGCCGCTGAGCGGGCGCAATTCCTCATCCCAGTGCGGGTTGCGCAGGAAGCGCATGTCGAAGACGAGGTCGGCGTTGCGCGGGACGCCGCGCGCAAATCCGAACGACATGACGGTCAGCGTCGGCGGCGACGACAATGTTTCGCCAAAGCGGCTGCGCACTTCGAGACGGAGGTCGTTGCTCGTCGAACCGGTGGTATCGATGATCTGGTCGGCCCAGCGCCTGAGGGCCCCGAGCAGCTCGCGTTCGCGCGCGATCCCGTCGACAGCGGGGCGATCGAGCGCGAGCGGATGGCGGCGACGCGTTTCCGAATATCGGCGCTCGAGCTCGCTTCCGCCGCAATCGAGGAACAGCGTCGAAATCTCGTCGCCGCGCGCGCGCAAGGCCTTGATCCGATCGACGATGGCGGCCGCATCGAAGCCGCGTGTCCGGCTGTCGATACCGCAGGCGAGCGGGCGGTCGTTGCGCGCGCCCTCGGGCAGCTCGGTGCTCATCAGCCGGTCGAGCAGCAGCAGCGGGAGATTGTCGACGGTTTCCCAGCCCATGTCTTCGAGCGACCGGAGCGCGGTCGATTTGCCCGCGCCCGACATGCCGGTGACGAGAAGGATGCGGCGGGGTCGCGAGCGCTTCATCGCAGCCCGTTCATTTCAAGAAGCAGCGCGACCTTGATCGGAGCCGAGAACTCGAACGGGACGACATAACAGCGCGGGATCACCAAGCCCGCCAGGACTTCGGTTTCGACGCTGTGGGGGAAGCGGTCGACCTCTGGGGCGATCGCAATCAGCAGGGCAACGGGTACGTCGACGTCGTTCGTCATGGTTACAAGGCCGACGCCGCGGACCTCGATCATCCCGACGATGTTGGCGGGTGCGGTCGCCAGCAGCGCGTCACCGCTGCGCCTGACATGCGTATAATCGTCGCTGACGAGGCTCGCGCCGCGATCGATCAGGCGCAACGCCAAGTCGGATTTACCCGACCCCGACGGACCGGTGATCAGCACGGCACGTCCGCCGATCGCGACGCACGACGCGTGCAAAGTTTCGGACGATGGCACGGTCATCCTGTCACCTCGGCCAGCGGCAGCGAAATGAGAAAGCGGGCACCGCCCGACCCGGTCTCGCTTTCGGTGACTTCGATACTGCCGTCATGACCCTCGACGATGGTTCGCGCGATAGCAAGTCCGAGTCCCGAATGACGGCCGAACGGATCGCTTTCGGGCCGGTCACTGTGGAAACGCTTAAAGATCGCTTCGCGCGCGCCGGGTGCAACGCCCGGGCCGTCGTCTTCGACCCACGCGCGCGCGCGCGTCCCGCTCGAAACGAGACCGAGACGAACGGGCGTGATCGGAGGGGCGAAAGACAGTGCGTTGTCGATGAGATTTTCGAACACCCTTGCCAGACGCGCTTCGTCGCCACGGACCTCAATCGCCGCGAACGGACGCGCGAACCGAAGCCGTTTTTCAAGCGCGGGATCGCGCGTCGTCCGCATATCGACGACCGACTGGATCAGGGCTCCGAGGTCAAGTCGCTCGAGCGCCGACCGGCTGAGCTGCGCATCGAGCCGCGAGATATCGGCGATGTCGGTAATCAGCCGGTCAAGCCTGCGGACGTCGTCGCCGATGATATCGAGCAGCTGACGGCGCAGCGCGGGATCGTCGACGCGGTCGAGGCTTTCGACCGCAGACCCAAGCGACGCCAGCGGGTTCTTCAGCTCATGACTGACGTCGGCGGCAAAGGATTCGACCGCGTCGATGCGCTCGCGAAGCGCCTGCGTCATGTCGGACAAGGCGCGGGCAAGCTGACCGATCTCGTCGTTACGCGCAGGAAGGCGCGGCACGATGACCTCGCGCGCCCGGCCCTGGCGGACGCGGACCGCCGATGCGGCGAGACGGCGCAGCGGCAGGACGATCGTGCGGCCTAGAAAAAATGAAAGCGCTGCCGAAAGCAACAGGGCGACCGTCACGATGACGAACAAGCGGAATCGCTCCTCGCGCACGAGCTTGGTCACGTCGAGCGCGTTCTGGACCGAATGAAGATAAAGCGGCCGGTTGCCGACGCGCGTCGCCGCGCTGATCACCAGCGAGCGGTCGGGCGCAAGCCGCACGCGCGAGGCGATGTGCGCGTCACCCACCAGCACCGCCTTCAGCTCGGGCCAGTTCGTGCCGTTCGACTTGCCCTGATCGACAAAGGGCGGCGGAATGCGTGCGCGTACGACGCGGTCGACTGCGGCGTCCATCCACCGGGCGATGCGTGCATCGCGGCTTTCGGTCGCGGGATCGACCAGGCGGAATGTGCGGGGGCCGAGCTGCCAGCTGTCGAGCCGAAGCGCGCCCTTGCCGTCATAGACGCGGATGCGATCGCCCGCCTCCTGCCCAAGCGACCGTATGATCGCCGCATGCGCGCTCGGCGGCGATGAAGCGAGGACGGTCGCAATCAGCTCGATTTCGCTTTCCTGCTGCGTCCGCCGTTCCTCGATCAGGCGTGTGCGAAAGCCGTCGAGGTAGAATATGCTGCCGCCGACCAGCGCAAGCGCGACGATGTTGACCGCCAGGATGCGGCGTGTGAGCGACCCGTGCGACCGCGCGTCGCGCTCAGGCGTCGGAGAAGCGATAGCCAGCGCCATAAAGCGTTTCGATCGCATCGAAGCGTGGATCGACCTGCCGGAATTTGCGTCGCAGACGCTTGATGTGGCTGTCGATCGTCCGGTCGTCGACATAGACGTCGTCCTGATACGCGACGTCCATAAGCTGATTACGGCTTTTGACGACATCGGGCCGCGACGCGAGCGCTTCGAGAATCATGAATTCGCTCACGGTCAGCGCGACGTCGCGCCCGCCCCAGCGGACACGGTGGCGGGCAGGGTCCATCTCCAGACGGCCACGCACGATCGGCTCAGCAATCGCCGCAGCGTCCTCGGGCGGCGCACGCGTGATCTGGACCCGACGCAGGATCGCCCGAATGCGCGCGATCAAAAGCCGCTGCGAAAAGGGTTTGGCGATATAGTCGTCAGCCCCGAGCGCCAGGCCCAGCGCTTCGTCGAGCTCATCGTCCTTCGAGGTCAGAAAAATCACCGGCAGCGACGACCGTTCGCGCAGGCGGCGCAGCAGTTCGAGCCCGTCGAGCCGGGGCATCTTGATGTCGCAGACCGCAAGGTCGGGCGGATTTTCGATCAGCGCCTTCAACGCGGCTTCGCCGTCGGCGTAGATCCGCGTCAGGAACCCCTCGGCCTGCAGCGCAATGGATACCGAGGTAAGAATATTGCGGTCGTCGTCGATCAAGGCGATGGTCGGGGACATTGCAAACCGCCTAGTCCAAGCTTATCCGATCGGCAATTGTACCGGGTGCATATTCCCGATCCTGACCGTCGGTCGGGCAAGCGCGAGCAGCGCGACAAGCGTCACGACCGGGGCCAGGTTGATCGTCGCCGCGGCGTGAAAGTTTCCGGCCAGGCTGACGAGCGACAGACCATAGATCGACGCCAGCACATACGGCCTGCCGCCCTCGCGCAACAGCCAGGCAATCGCCGCGAAAATGAGCATCTGGTCGTAAATATAGATATACGGACTGATGAGGAGTGTCGCGACAGCCAGCGCTGCGCCGCGTTCGAGCGGATCGACGCTGCCCCGCCATATCTTCCAGGTGACCGCGGACGCGCCACACGCGATCACGATGTGGATCGTCCATGCCGTCAGCGCGGGTACGCCGATCAGCCTCAGCCCGGCGTACACGCTCGCCATCTTGTTCCAGCTGACGAGACCATCGGCGGCGATGTGGCCATAAAGCGGCAGAAGCGCAAAAAAGCCCTGCCAGCTTGCAAGTCCGAACAGGACAACGCTGATCGCCGTCAGTCCGGTCGCCGAAATTGCCGCGCCGGCAAACGCGCGCCATTCGCGCCCGGCGATCAAGGCGAGCGGAATGACCAGCCCAAGATGCGGCTTGAACACCAGCAAGCCGAAAATCATTCCGGCAACCAGCGGGCGTCGCGCGAGCTGGGTAAGCGCGGCCATGAAAATCGCCGCAAGCAGAAAACTGTTCTGCCCAATGATGCCGCAAATGATGACAGGGGGAAATGCGATCGCGGCAGGCACCGACCCTGGCATCAGACGCTGCGCCGCCGTCACATAGCCCCAACCGGTCGCTGCCACCCACGTCGCATGCGCGAGCGCGTAGGAGAGCAGGCCAAACGGCAGGACCACCGCAAGATAAGGGGGCGGGTAGGGGAAAGGCATCAACCCGTCGAGCGCAACCGCCGACAATTCGACAGCCTTGTGCGCATCGATCGCATAGGCGGCCGCTGGCGCTCCCGCGATCGCGAGCCGACCGGCGGCCCAAAAACTTACGAAGTCGGCCTGATAGCCCAATCGCAGGTTTGTGGCCACCGCGATCATGACGAGGAGCGCCGACAGCATCGCCGCGACCCTGAATGGTTGCGCAAACAGTGCGGGCGCGGGTCCGGACGGCACGCCCGCATCGTTAACGCGTCGTGGTTAAGGACAGGTAACGGCAGCCCGCCTTTCCTTCGATGGCGTCCGCGCCTACGCCATAACCCGAACACGAATCGTATTGGGAGCGGGCACATGGACATGATGGACATCCTCAAGCAGGCCGGCGGCGTCGGCGCGATCGCGCGCGAGCTCGGCGTCGACGAGGGGACAGCGGCGTCGGGCGCTGCAGCGCTGTTACCCGCCGTGCTCGGCGGACTGAAGGGCCAGGCGCAGACGCAGCCCGGCGGGCTGGGCGGGCTGGTCGACATGCTCGGTGGCCTCGGCGGCGGCGGCCTGCTCGCGAGCGTCCTCGGCGCTGGGCCGAGCAACGTCGATGCCGGCAACAATGTCCTCGGCCAGATTTTCGGCTCGAAGGACGTCAGCCGCGCCGTCGCAGCCGACGCCGCGACGAAAACCGGAATTTCGAGTGATCTCCTGAAAAAGATGCTCCCGCTGATCGCGATGGCGGTGGCGGGTTACATGGCACAACATGCCGGCGGCGGCGGGGCGACCGCGGCTGTCGAGCCAGCGCCCGGCACGGGGGGTCTGGGCGGGATGCTCGGCAACGTGCTGGGCGGACTGATGGGCGGCAACCAGCAAGGCGCACCCGCGCCCGGACTGGGCGGGCTCGGCGGGCTGCTCGACATGGATCATGACGGCAATCCGCTGAACGACATCATCGGCATGGCGGGCAGGCTCACGCGCTGATCGTTGGAGTGCGCGCCAAGCGCGTCGGTAATTGGCACCACGCACTGGTTCGTGGTATCGGGGCAGGATGAACGCGTTCACGCCGCTTCCCATGCCGCGTAAGGTCGGCCTTCGCGCCGTTGATTACCTGATGCTGTCCGATGCGGGTGCGTTCGATCATGTCGGCCGGACCGAGCTGATCGAAGGAGAGATCTGGGCGATGAACGCGGTCCATAGCTGGCACGCCAAGACCACTTCGGACTTGGTGACGGACCTCACTCTTGCGTTGCGGTCCACCCTCACGGGGTGGCGGGTCTTTACGGCAGGGTCAGTTTTGCTTGCGGACGACTCGGTGCCGGAGCCAGACATCGCCATCGGCGTGGATAACGAACTGGGCGTCCTTCCGCTTGCCAAGCTGAAGCTTGCCATCGAAATTTCCGATTCGACCGCGTCGATCGATCTTGGCGTGAAGTTGCGGATATATGCAGCGGCCGGGGTGCCTGAATATTGGGTGGTAGAGCGCGACACCAGGCTGATGCACCAGATGTGGAAACCATCGGGCGACAGTTTCAGCGAGCGTCGCGCGATTGCCTTTGGTAAGCCGGTTTCGGCCGCGACGCTTGCCGGAATCGAAGTGCAGACCGGTCGTCTCGGCGGATCAGGCGCGCTCGACCAGTAATATTCCGCCGTCGATTCCGGTAACGCGGCAGCGATCGCCGATATCGGCATCGGCACCGCGCGCGGACCACACCCCATCGCCAACCTTCACGCGTCCATGCGCGCCGTCGACAGGTTCGACGGCGATGACGATGCTGCCGATCAAACGTGCGCCGCGATCGTTGAGCTTGGGGTCGTCGGATATGATCGGATTGTTGAGGAGATAACGTCGTCCCGCGAGGATGGCAGCAAATGCGGTCAGCGCGAACAGGCCGAACTGCGCGACGAGTGGAAGCGGCAGAAGCAGCGTGGCGATGCCGGTGACGAGCGCGGCGGCACCGATCCAGATCAGATACACACCCGGTATCACGAGCTCGGCGATACCGAGCGCGGTCGCCGCGATCAGCCAGAGCCAGTGCGCCGCTATGCCGCTCATTGCTCGAACGGGCCTTTGCGTGGCGGTGATGCAGGCGACGGCGTGTCATCGCCGCCGAGCGCTTCCTTCGCCAACTGACCGATGCCGCCGAGCGTCCCCATAAGCTGGGTTGCCTCGACCGGGAACAGGATGGTCTTGGCGTTTGGAGACGTCGCGAACAGGCCGATCGCTTCGACATATTTCTGCGCGATGAAATAGTTGATCGCCTGCACGCTGCCGCCCTCAATCGCGTCCGAAACCGCCTTGGTTGCGGCCGCTTCGGCCTGCGCGGATCGCTCGCGCGCTTCGGCATCGCGAAAGGCGGCTTCCTTGCGGCCCTCGGCTTCGAGGATCTGCGACTGCTTCTGCCCCTCGGCGCGATTGATGTCGTTTTGCCTTGCGCCTTCGGATTCGAGAATCGAGGCGCGCTTTTCGCGCTCGGCCTTCATCTGGCGGGTCATCGCGTTGACGATGTCGGCGGGCGGGCGGATGTCCTTCAGCTCGACGCGGGTGATCTTAACACCCCAGGCCTCGGTCGCGAGATCGACGATACTAAGCAGCCGACCATTGATCTCGTCGCGCTTCGACAACGTCTCGTCGAGGTCCATCGACCCCATGACGGTGCGCAGGTTCGTCGTCGTCAGCTGCATGATCGCGAGATACAGGTCGCTGACCTCATACGCCGCTTTCGCCGCGTCGAGCACTTGGAAAAAGACGACGCCGTCGACCGCGACCATCGCATTGTCCTTGGTGATGATCTCCTGACCCGGAATGTCGAGCACCTGTTCCATCATGTTGACCTTGCGGCCGACGCGTTCGAAGAACGGATAGATCAGCGTCAGGCCCGGATGCGCGACCTTGGTGAACTTGCCGAAGCGCTCGATCGTGTACTGATAGCCCTGGCGGACCATTTTCACGCCCATGACGACATAGACGATCGCGAGCACTGCGATGATGACGAAGAGTTCGTACATGCTGGCTTTCCCCGAGTTGCGTTGCATTATGGCGAGGGGGCAATGCCACGTCGAGCGTTAACGATCGGAGCATGGCCCCGAACCGGACGCTGCCGCACGCAAACCGCATAAGCGACTTGTGCCGTGCCGTGGTGTTGACGCATGAGGTTTTGCATGGAGCTGGAAACCTTGATGCCTGAGACGACCGTAAATCCCACGCAGCACGCCGGCCTGATCGCCTGGGTCGATCGAATCGCGGCGCTGACCAAGCCTTCGGCGATCCGCTGGTGCGACGGGTCGGACGCCGAATGGGACGAATTGACGACGCTGCTGGTCGCCGGGGGGACGCTGACCCGCCTTGATCCCGCCAAACGTCCGAACAGCTTTTATGCACGATCCGATCCGCGCGACGTCGCGCGCGTCGAGAGCCGGACCTTCATCTGCTCGGAACGCGAAAAGGACGCCGGGCCGACGAACAACTGGCGCGACCCTGCCGACATGCGCGCGACGCTCGAGCCGCTTTTCGACGGCTGCATGGCGGGGCGGACGATGTATGTCGTGCCATTCTGCATGGGCCCGATCGGGTCGGAGGCGAGCGTTATCGGCGTCGAGGTGACCGACAGTGCCTATGTCGTAATCTCGATGAAGCTGATGACACGGATGGGTACGGCGGCGCTCGCGATGCTCGGCACCGATGGCTTTTTCGTGCCCTGCGTCCACAGCGTCGGCATGCCGCTGACTGTCGGTCAGGCCGATGTGCCGTGGCCGTGCGCTGACGAGAAATGGATCGTTCATTACCCCGAAACGCGCGAAATCTGGTCCTATGGCTCGGGTTATGGCGGCAATGCGCTGCTCGGCAAGAAGTGCCTCGCGCTGCGGATCGCCAGCGTGATGGCACGCGATCAGGGCTGGCTCGCCGAACATATGCTGATCCTCAAGCTCACGTCGCCCGAGGCGCGGACGCATTATCTGGCGGCTGCCTTTCCCAGTGCGTGCGGCAAGACCAACATGGCGATGCTGGTGCCGACGATACCGGGCTGGAAAGCCGAAACGGTCGGCGACGATATCGCCTGGATGCGCTTTGGCGGCGACGGGCGGGTCTATGCCGTCAATCCCGAGGCGGGCTTTTTCGGCGTCGCGCCGGGGACCGGGATCGCCACCAACCGCAACGCCGTCGACACTTTGCATGCGAATGCAATCTTTACGAACACTGCCATGACAAGCGATGGCGACGTCTGGTGGGAAGGGCTGACCGACACGCCGCCCGCAGGACTGGTCGATTGGCAGGGGCAGCCCTGGTCACCCGACGGCGGCAAACCGGCGGCGCACCCGAACGCCCGCTTCACCGTGCCTGCGGACCAATGCCCGACGATCGCTTCGGAATGGGACGACCCGGCCGGCGTGCCGATCTCGGCAATCCTGTTTGGTGGCCGGCGGGCGAGCGCCGTTCCGCTCGTCACCGAGGCGTTCGACTGGCAGCACGGCGTCTATCTTGCCGCAAACGTCGCGTCCGAGACGACGGCGGCAGCCGAGGCAAAGGTCGGTGCGCTACGCCGCGATCCGTTCGCCATGCTCCCGTTCTGCGGCTATTCGATGCCCGATTATTTCGCGCACTGGCTCGCATTCGGGAAGGCCCACGCGGGCGCGGCCAAGCAGCTGCCGAAGATTTTCCTCGTCAACTGGTTCCGCAAGAACGCTGATGGCCGCTATCTGTGGCCCGGCTTTGGCGACAACGTCCGCGTGCTGAAATGGATCGTCGAGCGTTGCGACGGCACGACCGGCGCGGTCGACAGCGCCGTCGGACGTCTGCCCATGGCGGGCGCGCTCGATCTCGACGGGCTCGACGTATCCGACGCCGACATGACCGAATTGCTGATCGTCGACCCGGGGATTTGGCGCGACGAGGCGGATGCGAGCGCTGCCGATTTCGAGAAGCTGCGGACCGTGCCCGAGGCGCTATGGACCGAACAGAAGGCGCTCGAACTGCGCCTCGAAGCGATCGATTGATAAAGGAGCTGACCGATGTGCGACGACCATACCGAAGCTGAGAACCAGGCGTTCGCCCAGCTCAACCGCCGCGAACTCGGCGTTCTGGCGACCGGTATCGGGCTTGCCGCCGCACTTCCCGCGGGCGCAGCGTCAATCGCGGTCACCGAGCGCGATGTCGTCATCACCACACCCGACGGCAAAGCGGATTGCTATTTCGTCGCGCCGTCGTCGGGGAAACATCCGGCGGTGCTGATCTGGCCCGACATCATGGGCCTGCGCCCCGCGTTTCGGCAGATGGGCAAGCGCCTCGCGCAGGCCGACTATGCGGTCCTTGTCGTCAATCCCTTTTACCGCGTGGCAAAGTCGCCGGTGATCGCGCCGGGCGAAAGTTTTCAGGACCCGGCGACCCGCGCGCGCCTGATCCCGATGATGATGGCGTTGACACCGGCGACGACCGAAACCGATGCGCGCGCGTTCGTGACCTTTCTCGACGCGCAGCGCAGCGTCGATCGCAAGCGCAAGATGGCAGCCACGGGCTATTGCATGGGCGGTCCGCTGGTGATGCGCACCGCGGCGCTGATCCCCGATCGGATCGGTGCCGGAGCGACGTTTCACGGTGGAAGCATGGCGACCGACAAGCCCGACAGCCCGCATCTGCTGATCCCGAAAATGAAGGCCGCGTTCCTGATAGCGGTCGCGGCAAATGACGACGAGCGCGATCCCGCGGCCAAGGCGACATTGCGCGCGGCTTTCGATCGCGCGCGGCTCCCTGCGGAGATCGAGGTCTACGCCGGCGCGATGCACGGCTGGTGTCCGCCCGATTCGGCCGTCTACAATGCTCCGCAGGCCGAGCGCGCCTGGTCGCGGATGCTTGCGCTTTTCACACACGCGCTGGCGTAAGCCAAAATATCGGTTGTCGATGGAACGGCGCTGCGCGTCACGAGTTTGCCGACCAGTTCAAGTGTCGAGGAATTCGTGATGGCTACTGAAACCAATTCGCCGCCAAAGTCGGCCAATACGCAAAAGACCGAAAAAGCGCGCTCGACGCGTTCACGTGACGCCAAGCCGCGCGAGTTTTCGCAAGGGGCACTGATCGGCACCGCAGTTGCAGGTGCGGCGCTCGGCGTCGCAGCGATGATCGGACGCAAGATCGCGGTGCAGGCGCCGACCGCGCTTGCCGGCGATTGGGACGAAGCGCTCGCCGCCGAGCACAAGGCGACCCTTGCCGTATTCGACGCAATCGAGGCGACGACGACTAAAAATACGACGAAGCGCGCGATGCTGCTCGCGCAGTTGAAGCACGCGCTTTCCAAGCATGCGCTGCAGGAGGAAAATGCGGTCTATCCGGCACTGCGCGATGCAGGCGAGACCGAGGCCGCCGATCACCTCAACAACGATCACGGTTACGTGAAGCAGTATCTTTACGAGCTGACCAACTGCCCGAAAGACAGCGAACGCTTCCTCGAGATCGTGCGAAAGTTCCGCAGCGACATCGAACGCCACATGGAGGAAGAAGAAGCGACGCTTTTTCCGGCGTTGAAGGCGAAACTGTCCGACGAAGCAAACCGTGCGCTTACCACCGCCATGAACAAGGAAGGGTTCAAGCTCGCATGATAGCGGCGACCGAGCCGATGATTCATGAGGACGCACTGCCCGGTCACGAACGCGCACTCGAACCCAAGCCCGACTGGGCACCGCGTTTTCCCGGGTCGGGGCGGTTGCATGGCAAAGTTGCGATCGTGACCGGCGGCGATAGCGGCATCGGCCGCGCGGTCGCCGCCCTGTTCGCGCGCGAAGGTGCGGACGTCGCGATCGTGCACCTGTGCGAAGACGACGACGCCGCCGATACCTGCAGTATCGTCGAGGCAGAGGGGCGTAGAGCGCTCGCGATCGCCGGTGATATTGGCGACCGGCAGTTCTGCTTCGACGCGGTGGCGCGGGTCGTCGCCACGCTCGGCGGCATCGATATCCTTGTAAACAATGCCGGCGAGCAGGACGAAGACAAGGTGATCGAGGACATCACCGAGGAACAGCTCCGGCGTACGTTTCAAACCAATATCTTCGGCATGTTCTTCATGGTGCAGGCGGCGCGGCCGCACCTCAAAAGTGGAAGCGCGATCGTCAATTGCACGAGCATCACGAGCTATCAGGGTGCCAAGGAATTACTCGACTATTCGAGCACGAAGGGTGCCATCACATCGTTCACGCGCTCGTTGTCGGAAAATCTGGTCGCCGACGGGATCCGCGTCAATGCGGTTGCGCCGGGGCCGATCTGGACCCCGCTCAATCCGATGGGCGGGGCATCACCCGAGAAGCTCGCGACCTTTGGCGAGGACACCCCGATGGGCAGGCCGGGGCAGCCCAACGAAGTTGCACCGGCGTTCCTGTTTCTGGCGTGCGATGATTCAAGCTATATGTCGGGCCAGGTGCTCCATCCCAACGGCGGCACGATCGTGAATGGCTGAGCCAGCAACGGGAGGGGTTCGGTACGTCGACGACAGCGGCCCGGGGATCACGCGCAAGAAATCGGGACGTTCCTGGCAGTATTTCGACGTCAAGGGGCGACGGATCACACGCCGCACGGAAATCGACAGGCTGAACGCGATCGCGCTGCCGCCAGCATATACCGATGCCTGGTTCTGTCCCAGACCAGACGGGCATCTTCAGGCGGTCGGCTGGGATGCGCGCGGACGCAAGCAATATCGCTATCACATCGGCTTTCGGACCGCTCGGGAGGCTGACAAATATTCGCGTTGCGGGAGTTTTGCCGACGCGCTTCCCGCGATCCGCGCGCGCGTCGAACGCGACCTGGCGCAGCGAAACATCGACCGCGATGCCGTGCTCGCCGCCGTCGTTCGGCTGCTTGACCGCGGGCGCGTGCGCGTTGGCAATGAGGTCTATGCGCAAAGCAACAAGAGTTATGGCGCGACCACGCTTCGCAAGCGCCATGTCGAGGTAAAGGGAGAGGCGGTCAAGTTCGATTACATCGGCAAGTCGGGCAAGGCACAGCTGCTGAAAATCGAAGACAAGCGGCTGGCGCGCGTGGTCAAACGATGCCTCGATGAATCGGAGTCGCGGTTGTTCGAATATGTCGACGCGCAAGGCGCGCGGCACGCTGTTACGTCCGCGGACGTCAATGCCTATTTGCGCGAGGCTTCGGGATGCGAATTCAGCGCCAAGCATTTCAGGACGTGGGGGGCCAGTGTCATTGCACTCGACACCTTGCTGAAAGCCGAAA
Organism: Sphingomonas sp.; assembly: GCA_965249015.1. Lineage (GTDB taxonomy): Bacteria > Pseudomonadota > Alphaproteobacteria > Sphingomonadales > Sphingomonadaceae > Sphingomonas_O. The sequence goes on from CBDFLB010000003.1 coordinate 1,943,377, forward strand.
TGCCACTGAAGCTCAAGGCGATGCTCGAGCCGGTTGCCGCCGCGCTTGGCAATACACCGGCGATCGCGCGCAAATCCTATGTCCACCCAGCCGTGATCGCGCTGGTCGACACGCCCGAAAAAGTCGACCGGTTGCGCAGGAAGCTGCCGCGTCCGCGCAAATATCTTGGGCAAACCGAACGGGTGCTGCAGGTGTTGGTGAGGGAACGCCGCCGTTCGGTTCAGGCGACGCCGGGATAAATTTCGTTTTTCAAGAGCTTTGCAAGGTGCGCGGCATTCGACGCCGTCATTGCGGCAGTCTCGAGAACTTTTTCAGGCGTCTCGGACAAGTCTTTGAAATCGGTTTTGTGCATCGCCTCGCCGACCCAATAGCAAGCGGCCCCCGCGGGGATCGTGAATCCGGTGTCGTTCAGCGACTGAAAAACCTGCGCGCTGGCGATGTGCGCGCCGTCTTCGTTGCCGACGATCGCGCCAACGGCGACCTTGCCACTGCTCGGCATCCGGCCGTTGTCATCGGTTTCCGACAAAAAGGCGTCCATGCGCTCGAGGACGCGCTTGGCGACGCTTCCCATCTGCCCCATCCAGATCGGGGTGCCGAAAATCAGGATGTCGGCATCAAGGATCTTGCGGCGCACGTCGGGCCAGGCGTCGCCGTCACCCTCATCGCTCGTCACGCCGGTTTTCACGTCGAGCGCCGCGATGCGGACGGTCTCGGTCACGCTGACGTCATGTTTTGCGAATGCTTCGGCCAGCACCGCGATCATCGCGTCGGTCGAACTTTCGCCTGTGGCCTTCAGGGTGCAGTTCAGTGCAATCGCTGTCAACGCCACGGGTAAGATCCTTTATGTCGGAGATCAAACGAACCCGCGCCCGGCACAACGGTTCCGCTCAATCTGCGATCCGCTGGCCGATTGTCTTTAGATCGTCGACGAAGCGCGCGTATTCCTCACGCGCGGCTCCGGGATCATCGATTCGCAGCAGATAGCTCGGATGCACCGTGATCCATGCCTCTCCGCCGCCGGGCAGTTCGAGCGCCGCGCCGCGCGACTTGCCGATCGCCATGACTTTTCCAAACAGGCTGCGCGCCGCAGTCGCGCCAAGCGCGACGGTGATTTCAGGTTTGACGATCGCGCGTTCCTGATCGATCCACCAGCGACAGGCCTCGATCTCGCCTGCGGCCGGCTTTGCGTGAATGCGACGTTTGCCGCGCGCCTCGAACTTGAAATGCTTTACCGCGTTGGTGACATAGGTGCGCGCGCGATCGACTCCGGCTTCGGCGAGCGCCTTGTCGAACATCTGCCCCGCTGGGCCGACGAAGGGGTGTCCGGCAAGGTCTTCCTGATCGCCGGGTTGTTCGCCGACGAACATCAACCGTGCGTCGACCGGTCCTTCGCCGAACACCGTTTGGGTGGCGGGTTTCCACAACGGGCAGCGCGTGCATGACAAGGCTTCCTCGCGCAACGCGTCCCATGCGGGCAGGCTGTTGTCACCCATCGTGGTCCTTTCGATCATCCCGCTTTCGCGCGCCTGAGCGCCTGCGATCAGCGCCGGGATCAGCGCCGTTTCGGGCATGTTTTTCCAGTATTTTCGCGGCATTTCTTTTGTCATGGCGCCGATCTTGACGCGCGACGGGTTGAAAATGCTCGCATAATAGGTTTTCCAGATCTCCTCGATCGGATCGCCCTCGGGCGCGTCGGCCTTGCTTGCGCCGACCGTCTCGCAAAGCGCCTCGCCGTCCCAGTGGATCGACAATTCGGGTGTCAGGATCGACCATTTCATCGACCCGAAACGGCGGACGAAAAAGCCGGCGTTTGCGCGGACGATATGAAAATCGGGTTCGAACCAGGCGACGTAGCGGTCGTCGACCTGACGAAAGCGAACGAACGCGCGCATCTTGTGGATGTCGCGGCGCACCGCCTTGGCAAGGTCTTCGATCCGCCGCACTGCGGGGTCGGCTTGATCGGACAACAGCGCGCGATGCTCCTGCAATCGCCAAAGAAGCGAATAGAGCAAGGCGAAGCGTTCCGGGTCCGAATGGCATATCGCCGATTTCGCAAGGTCAGGAAACGCGCGCGGTACGGTGAGCGCGCCGGTGGCGTCGGGAAGACCGTCGGTAGTGGCGAACAGGTCGACGCCGGTGCCGGAGGTCCATGTGATGCGATCGGGCGGCATCTTTGCCAAGACGAGCGCGCGCGCGGCGTCGCGCCACGCGTCGAAATCATCGGGTTCGGAGAGCGTCACTGTCCGCATGTCGAGGTTAAGCTGCGAACAATTCCATCTGTTCCACCCTCGGTGCGACGAGCGACCGAATATCGGCCTTGTCGCTCAGCATGACGGGTCGCCAGTCGTCGGTGATGATGAACGGCCTCAGCTTTGCGATCGAAGCCGTAAGCCGCGCGACATCGTCGAGCCGTAATCGGCGCCAGCGCCGCGAGGCGACGATCCGTGTCGCCGCCTTGACGCCAAGCCCGGGGATGCGCAGCAATAGATGCTTGGGCGCGCGATTGATATCGACGGGAAAATGCTCACGAAACTTCAACGCCCAGGCAAGTTTCGGATCGATATCGAGCGGAAGCATTCCGTCGTCGGTGGCGCTGAGGACTTCAGCCGAAGAAAATTCGTAAAAGCGCATGAGCCAGTCGGACTGATAAAGGCGATGCTCGCGCATGAGAGGCGGCCGTTTCAGCGGCAGGACCGCGCTTGCATCGGGGATTGGACTGAACGCCGAATAATAGACCCGGCGCATACCGAACGCGTCGTAAAGCCCGCTTGCGCGCACGATGACATCGCTGTCGGTGGCGGCATCGGCTCCGACGATCATCTGAGTCGATTGTCCCGCAGGCGCATATCGAGGCGCGGATTTATAGCGACGAGTGGCGTCGCGCGCATCCATGATCGACGCCTTCATATCGGCCATCGCGCCCTCTATCCGGGTGACCGATTTGTCGGGGGCGAGGCGCTTCAGGCCCGGCGTCGTGGGCAATTCGACGTTAATCGACACACGGTCTGCATAGCGGCCGGCGGCGGCGACAAGTTCGGGATCGGCGTCTGGAATTGTCTTGAGATGAATATACCCGCGAAAATCGTGGTCATCGCGTAGACTGCGTGCAACTTCGACCAGCTGTTCCATCGTGTAATCGGAACTTCCGATTATCCCCGACGACAGAAACAAGCCCTCGATATAGTTGCGTTTATAAAACGAGATCGTGAGATCGACGACCTCTTTCGCAGTGAAACGCGCGCGACGGACATTCGAGCTTTTGCGATTGATGCAATAGTGACAATCGAAGATGCAGCTGTTGGTCAGCAGGATTTTCAAAAGGCTGATGCACCGACCGTCGGGCGCATAGGCGTGGCAGATCCCCATGCCTTCGGTCGAGCCGATACCTTTGCCATCCTTCGAATTGCGCTTGGACGTGCCCGAAGACGCGCACGACGCATCATATTTCGCTGCATCGGCAAGAATTTCGAGTTTCTGACGGACGTCGAGCTGGGCCATTTGTTCCGTATATGTTCACCGTCGTCCGATGTCGAGGGCCGCTCCGACTGAGCGGCCCCAATTCACTCGTCAGGCGACTTCGACGCCGTCCACGGGCTGGCCGAGCTCGAGCCGTGCACCGTTAAGCGAGCGCGCGGTCGGCGTCGGAGGTCCTGCGCTTTCGTATTTCGCCTTTAACTCGTCCTTCAGCACCTGCATATGTTCGCCGAGTGCCACCAGGTCGACGTCGGTTTCGCGCGCGGCGGCGAACATGCCGTCGCCGGGCTCCTCTTCCTCCTTGACATGATGCTTGATCTCTTCGGACAGCACTTTGACCTTGGCGTCGTAAAACGGTGCGGACGGCGTGCTCGCAATCAATTCGGCGATCAGCATTTTGGCTCCGTCATGTTCGACATAGGCCTCGTCGAGCATGTCGTCGTCGATCTTGCCCTTGAGCGCAGGATAGAAAATCTCTTCCTCGATGCTGGTATGGATGATCAATTCGGTACAGATCGTCTTTACGAGTCCGGACTTCTCGTCATCATCCGTCATGCTCTCGAATCGTTCGAACAACGCGTCGACGGCGCGGTGATCGGCTTCGAGGAGAGCGATGGCGTCGGTGGGCTTGGCGTCGAACATGGCGATGTTCCCTTGCGTTGAACTCGCTTTCGCAACGGAGCTCGCGGGCCAAAGTTCCGCTCGTATGTCGCCTAACGGCGGGCGGGACTGACCGGAAGCGGTGCCGGATGTGCGATCGCCCAAGCTCTCGCTCGAAACGCCTGCAGGTCGGCTTTCGCCACCGCGGCGCTCGCCATGTCGCCCGAGCGCACGGCGACGCGGTAACGGGCCTGCGCATGCGCGACGTTGTCGCTCGCATAACGACCCTCCGTGCGCGGCGCGCTTTGAGCGGCGAGCGGAACCATCGAGGTCCCGGCGAGCAGGACGATGATGGCGGCAAAGCGCATTTTCTCAAATTCCCCAAACACGCCGAGCGAACCGGGCGGGCACGATTTTGTTCCTTGCGCCATGGCCTCGACGCGTCGCATGCGTCACGCCGACAGGCGGCGAACCGCAGGAGTATTCAACATGACGGGACCGCTCAACGGCATACGGATCATCGAATTTGCAGGGATCGGCCCCGCGCCGTTTTGCGCCATGATGCTTGCCGATCATGGCGCTGACGTGATCCGCGTCGATCGACCTGGCGCCGTGCTCGACCCCCGCGACGCGCTGTCGCGAAGTCGACGATCGATCATTCTCGACATGAAGGCTCCCGAAGGGCTTGCCGTCGCGCGCGACCTCTGTCGACACGCCGACGGTCTGGTAGAAGGCTATCGCCCCGGCGTCATGGAGCGCCTCGGTCTCGGGCCCGCGACACTGATCGGTGAAAACCCCGCGCTGGTGTACGGGCGGATGACGGGGTGGGGACAATATGGGCCGTATGCGCACGCCGCCGGGCACGACATCAATTATATCGCGCTGTCGGGCGTGCTGCATACGGTCGGCCGGGCCGGCGAAAGGCCGGTGCCGCCGGTCAACTATATCGGCGACTTCGGCGGCGGGGGGATGATGCTGGCGTTCGGGATGGTCAGCGCGCTGCTCGCGGTGAAGACCGGGGAGGCGAGCGGGCAGGTGATCGATTGTGCAATGACCGACGGGTCGGCGCTGATCGCGGGCATGAGCTGGCATCTGCTCGCGGCCGGTGTCAACGCCGATCTAGCCGGGGTCAACATGCTCGACGGCGGCGCGCACTTCTACGACACCTATGAATGTGCCGACGGCAAGTGGGTTTCCATCGGGTCGATCGAGCCGCAGTTCTATGCGCTGCTTTGCGAACACGCAGGTGTTGCTGCGGTTCCGGCGTTTGATGCCCAGCATGATCGCGGGGCATGGCCAGTGCTGAAAGAAAGACTGACGGCGATATTCAAGACGCGCACGCGCGACGCCTGGGACGCCATAATGGCCACGACCGACGTGTGTTTTGCGCCCGTGCTGTCGATGTCCGAGGCACCGGATCATCCGCACAATCGTGCGCGCGGCACGTTCGCCACAATCGGCGGCGCCATACAGCCGATGCCTGCGCCGCGCTATTCGGTCAGCAATACCGATCGGCCTCGTGCAGCGGCGGCCGCCGGCAGCGGCGGTGACGCCATCCTTGCCGAAATCGGCTATGACGACGCCATCATTTCCACACTTCGGCAGACAGGCGCGATCGGCTGAGTCAGGCGCGTTCAAAGATTGCAGCGAGCCCCTGTCCGCCACCGATGCACATCGTTTCAAGCCCGAAGCGCCCGCCACGGCGGTGCAGCTCGCGCGTCAGCGTTGCTAGGATGCGCCCGCCGGTCGCGCCGATCGGGTGACCGAGCGAGATCCCCGATCCGTTGACGTTGAGTATGTCGAGGCGGCCGTCGTTGTCGCTCCAGCCCCAGGCTTTCAGCACCGCCAGCACTTGCGGTGCGAACGCTTCGTTGAGCTCGACGAGATCGATGTCGCGCCAGCCGAGACCAGTGCGCGCGAACAGACGCGCGACGGCGGGCACCGGGCCGATCCCCATCCGCGAAGGCTCGCAGCCCGCCGCTGCCCAGCCGTGAAGCCAGGCGATGGGTTCGAGACCGAGTTCATCAAGGCGGTCTTCCGCGACCACAAGGCATGCCGCCGCAGCATCGTTTTGCTGGCTGGCGTTGCCTGCCGTTACGACGCCACCCTCGAGCGGGCTTAAGGCGCTCAATGTGGCCAGCGTTGCGTTCGGGCGATATCCCTCGTCGCGGTCGACGATCAGCAGTTCCTTGCGCGGGCGGGGTACGGCGACGGGGACGATCTCATCGGCGAAAATTCCGGCTTCCCAGGCGCGCGCGGCGTTCTGATGGCTGCGCACGGCGTAGGCATCAGCGGCCTCGCGTGTGATCGCATAATCGCGGGCGAGATTTTCCGCGGTCTCGATCATGCCGCTGATGACCCCGAAGCGTTCGACCGGCTGTGACATCAGGCGGCCGCGCGTCAGGCGGTCGTGCAGGGTCACGGTGCCCATCTTCGACCCCCGGCGAAGGTCGGTCGAATAATGCTCGACGTTCGACATGCTCTCGACGCCGCCCGCAATCACGACATCGGCGGCTCCGGTCTGTATCATCATCGCCGCGTCGATCACCGATTGCAGGCCCGAACCACAGCGCCGGTCGAGCTGATAGCCCGGAACGCTGACCGGCAGTCCTGCCGCCAGCGCTGCCCAGCGCGCGATGCACGGGGCTTCGCCGCTGGCATAGGATTGCGCGAAGACGACGTCGTCGATGCGTTCGGGATCGATACGCGTTCGTGCGACGAGAGCCTTCATGACGGTCGCCGCCAGATCGCCTGCGGTCAGCGACGAGAGGCTCCCCAGAAACTTTCCCACCGGTGTCCGGATCGGCGAAACAATGGCGGCGCGGCGCAGTGTCATGATCGGACGTCCCAATTGTTTGAAGCCGTTTGCGGCCCTCGCGCGTAACTGTCGATCATGCCGATCATGAGTGCAAGAACGCGAGCAAGATTTCAGGAACCGGGCGAAGGCATTGCGGTTAATTGTCGGTTCGACATCCAGCGCGGTCGCTGGGCGGACTAAAATGGGGAATAAGCGTAATGCTCAAGCATAGGATATCGGCTCGTCTTAGCATTGCGGCGTTGGCGGCGGGGCTGGCAGGCGGCTCTGCCCATGCTCAGTCGATCCAGGTCGTGCGCGGCGGCAACACGCTGGTGACGGTCAGCGGGACCGCGCCAACGACCGTGGCGACTTCGATCACGGTCACCGGTCTTGGTGCCGGGCAGACGATCGCCGGCATCGATTACCGGCCTGCTGCGCCGCGCGTGCTGTATGCGATCAGCAACGTCGGCCAGATTTACACGATCAACGCCCGGACAGGTGTCGCGACCACGGTGGGTGCGCCGCCCGCGCCGACGATCGCGGGCGTCGGTTTCGATTTCAACCCGACGGTCGATCGCCTCCGCATCGTGACGCAGACCCGTCAGGATTTCCGTGCCAATCCCGATACCGGCGCGCTGGTCGCGATCGACGGCGATCTGACCTATGCGCCGACCGATCCCAATGCGACTGCGATCCCGACCGTGGCGGGTGCGGCCTATACGAACAGTGTCGCCGGTGCGACGACGACCACGCTTTATGTCCTCGACACGCGCGGTGCGCTGGCGCCGACCCGGCTCGCGACGCAAGGCAACGCGACGGTCTCGCCAAACACCGGCCAATTGTTCACCGTCGGTTCGACCGGCGTGACGTCGCTCGGTTCGGCAGGATTCGACATTGGCAGCACGGGCCAAGCCTACGCGACGTTTACCGATCCGGTCAGCCGGGTCACGTCGCTCTACACGATCAACCTCAGTACGGGCGCGGCGACGCTCGTCGGCGCCTTGCCCGGCAACACGACCTATGAAGGCCTGGCGATTGCGCTGGCCTCGTTCGGATCGATGGGCACGACCGCGAACCAGGTCGCGGTCGGCGCGGCGCTCGACGGCTTCACGGGCACGCCCACCGGGACAACGCTCGCGTTGCTCAACGCGATCGACAGCGTTGGGGCGACGCCGGGTGCGCAGTCGGCGGCGCTTGTCGCCCTGTCTCCGGCGGCCTATTCGAATATCGACGAAATCTCGCTGAACGCAGTTGAAATCTCGGAGACGAACGTCCTTCGTTATGCGCGCGACCTGCGCGGCAATGCGGCCATGCCCGATGGTTCGACCGCGACGCTCGACGAAGCGGGACATGTCGGCGCTTGGCTGCTCGGCGGTGCAAGGTTCGGTGATTACGACGCCGACGTTGACCGGCCTTTGACTCGGACGGGCGAACTGCATGTGTTGGGCGGTCTCGATTATCGATTTGCCCCCGCGGTCGCGCTCGGCGTGTTCGGGGGCTACAGCGATACCGAAGCCCGCCTCACTCCGGGCAGTCCGCAGAGCAAACTCAAGAGCCTGTTTGCCGGTGCTTATGGGACCGCCAATGTCGGCCCGGTCTATATCGACGCGTGGGGCAGCTATACCGATCTCGACTGGGATTTGCGTCGATCGATCGCGATCGGGTCGCTGCTCGATCAGACCCAGGCGTCGACCAAGGGCCGCGTTTGGGCGGCCGGCGCGTCGACAGGCCTCAGTTTCAACTTTGGCGGAGCCGAATTCGAACCATTTGCCTCGGTGCGCTACACCGACGTTCGGGTCGATGGGTTCACCGAAAGCGGCGGGTCGGCCGGCGCACTGATCGTCGGCAATCTCGACCGCGAATCGTTGCGCGCGACGGGCGGTCTGCGCGTCGGTGCCAAGTTCGAGGCTGGCGGCGCGACGGTGCGGCCGCAACTGCACGGCAGTTATACGCATGAGTTCCGCGATCGGCCGCAGCTGATCACGGCGGGGTTCACCAATCCGGGACTGTCGACGACGCCGTTCGGGTTCACCGCGACCCGACTTGACGAGGATTATTACGGTGCTGGTGCGACGATCAACGTGGCGGGCAACGGTCCGTTGTCGATGGTCGCGGACTACAACGTCCAGTTCGACAAGGATCGCCAGCTTCACGCGTTCACGATCGGCGCGCGCCTTGCGTTCTGACATCGCCCGTATTTTGACACGATCACGCCGGCGTGCAGTCGGATGAAGGGAGGCGCAGCACTTGGCCCCGCGCCCCGGCTATCGCTGCGCAAGGCACCGCTGCTGGCGACGGTCGCGGTTCACGCCGGAGTGATCGCCTTGTTCTTTCTTGCGCCTCCGGCACCACTGCGCCCCATGCTCTTGACGCGCGCCTTATCGGTCTTCGACATCGCAGCGTCGGCGGCCGCCGGGGCGGAGTCGAAGGCGTCGCAGCCGAAGCGTGCAGAGCCTTTGCCCACGCGGGTCGCGGTGACGCTCGTCTCGTCGCCGTCAATGCCGGACGATGCGGCTGTCAGCGTGCCTGGCCAAGGCGACACCGGCGTCGTGACGGGTGCGTGCGACCTGACGGAGCCCGTCAGGGCTGCGTTACAGGGCAACCAAGAGGTTCTCAATTCGCTGCCGACCATTCCGCGCGACAAACTGTCGGTCGCAAACGCAATAATGATCTGGAAGGCGGCGTGGCTCGACGAGGATCGTCAGCTCGACGCGACCGCCGTCGCGATGATCCGTGACGTCGTTGCCGAGACCATCGCCGCAGCAACTCCGGAATGCCGGATGCAGCCACAGATCGGGCCACGCTTGCTGCTGCTGTCGGGCACGGCGGACACGGTCGTGCTTGCGGTCGGATCCGGCGAATGGCGCTGGCAGGATCTGCTCGACACGGCGAACGCGCGCTGGAGTACTGAAGGCCCGTCGAGCGGTGTGCAGTCGGGAATGCTTATAGCGGGCGTGGACCATGCATCCATGACGCTTCGATGAACGTATTTGATCCGGACGCGGCAACGCTCGCCGATCCCGGGGAAATTCAGGTAGAGCGAACAGGAGAATGAAATGTCGAATTTGAGTAAGCTTGCGGTCTCGAGCGCGGCAGCCGCGCTGATCGTGTCTGCGCCTGCGATCGCGTCGAGCCACCGTGAAGCTCCGAATATCACCCGGCAGCCCAAGGTCGACAACACCGACGTCTATGCGTTCCGAAGCTACGAGCCGGGGCGGCAGGATTATGTCACGCTGATCGCGAATTTCCAGCCCGGCGAAAATCCAGGCGACGGACCCAATTATTATTCGATGGACCCCGACGCGCTCTACGAAATCCATATCGACAGCAACGGCGACGCCAAGGAAGATCTGACCTATCAGTTCAAATTCACGAACACCTTGGTCAACGGAACCGGTGCGACGGTGAATGTCGGCGGAAAGACGCTGCCGATCGCGCTGCGCCATGTCGGTCAGGTGACGATACCCGACGATCCCGACCTCGGTGAGCGTGAGACCTATTCGCTTACCGTTATCACCGGCGACCGCCGCAGCGGGACGCGTGCGGCTGTTACCAATGCGACTGGCGGTGGTTCGACTTTCACCAAACCCTTCGACAATGCCGGGAACAAGTCGATCCCCGACTATCCGTCCTATGCCGGCCAGTTCATCTATTCGGTCAACATCCCCGGATGCGCGACGCCGGCCAAGGTCTTCGCAGGGCAACGCGCCGAATATTTTGCCGTCAACTTGGGCCCGGTTTTCGACCTCGTGAACCTGGTGCCAATTCAGGGTGCGCCCGACGCGACGTACAGCAGCCCCGCGTTCGGACCGTTTCCCGGCGGCATCACGCAGAGCCAGGACAATCAGGAACTGATCGGCAAGAAGAACGTCACCAGCCTTGCGCTCGAAGTGCCGATCGCGTGCCTTAAGGGAACCGGTAACGGCGTCATCGGCGTGTGGAGCACGGCAAGCCTGCCGCAGGCACGCATTCTGCGCACCGCGCCGACGCACCCGCAGGCCGATCGCCAGGGCGGTGCCTATGTTCAGGTATCGCGTCTCGGCATGCCGCTGGTCAACGAGCTCGTGATCGGTCTGCCGTCGAAAGACCTGTTCAACGCCGTTAAGCCGACTGCCGACGCAGCACTCGCCGATTTCGTGACCAATCCGACGTTCCCGGCGATCCTGAACGTGCTGTTTCGCGGCGCGGTCAACACGACCTTGGGCACGAACATCGCCGATCTTGCGCCCAATAACTTTCCGCGCAATGACTTGGTCGCGACCTTCCTGACCGGCATCAAGACGCTCAACCAGCAGTCCACGGTAACGGCCTCGGAAATGATCCGTCTGAATACCGGTGTTGCCGCGACGCCGCAGGCTGCGCAGAACCCCTTGGGTGTGGTTGCCGACGATCTCGCCGGTTTCCCGAACGGTCGACGTCCTGGCGATGATACGGTCGACATCGTGCTTCGCGTGGCGATGGGGCGGCTTTGCCATCCCGTGCCGATCGGCGGTGTTCAGACCGATCTGGGGCTGTGCACGCCGGCAAACGCTCCGACGGGGTTAGTTGCCTACACCGACGGTGCACCCAGCCGTGCGACCAACATCCTCGGCGTGTTCCCGTATCTCAATCCCCCGCTGCGTGGTGCGCCGCGTCCCCAAGACCGCCCGTAGAAGGATCTGAACGATGCATCGTGCAACAATATTGAAAGCCGGCACGGCCCTGATTCTTCCGCTGGCGATGGCGGCGTGCAACAACCGGTCGGACAACACGCCGACCGCGTCGCCGCCACCGTCACCGCCGCCGGTTGCGTCGGTCCAGTCGCAGATCGGAGCGAGTTTCGCGACGGCCTTCGACGCGAGTAACACCAGCGAGCCAAAGGACCCGGCGGCGACCGACGTGCCGCCGCTCAGCCTGACGACTGAGCCGATCGCCAACTGAGGACACGCGTGTGGCGGCGACATATGTCCGCCACACGCCCCTAAGTCCCGAAGGTGAGACTCGAAAACGTCGTGACATAATCGGCGTCGGGATTGTTCTTTGCCACGTCGGACCAGATGACGTTGAACTGCCAAGATCCACGGGTCGGAATGACAAACAACGCTCGTCCGGCCGCGTCGGTACGCGCGGTCGCGACCGGCTTTTCGTCGGCATCGAGATTGGTGAGTTTCACGAACGCGCCGGCAAGAGGTTTGCGGCCATAATAAATCCGAACCGGCAGCCGCTCACCGGGGCGAAGCAGCGCCGGATGGCGTTCGGGCACGATCTCGAGCGACAGGCCGATCGGCCGCGTCACTCGCGCGGCGCTCGCCTTGTCGACGGGGCCGACGTTGACGATCGCTTTCGCCCGTCGGCTGTAACTTTCGCGGCCGTTGCTGCGTTCGGTGCCGCGCCGTCGCCGGTCTTCGATGATCGGCGTGATACCTTCGACCGTTACGTAATCGTTGAAGCGCAAATAGGGCAGGTCGCTCTTCGAAGGCGACGACTGAAAAGCGAGAATATAGCTCCCGGGCTTCGTCAGCGGCACGACCGCATCGATACCGGGGGCACCGAGGGTGAGCGACGCCTTGCGGTCGACGATGCCGTCGGGACCGATCGTGCTGAAGAGGACGACGTGACTGGCGTCGAGGCCCCAGCGATCGCGCGCCGACCCGTGTCCGACATAGATGCGAACCGGCTCCGGGCCGGGTGCCGTCGTTGCAAAGCGCAGCGGTTGTATCCAGAAGTCATGCGCCATCGCCGACGTGGCAAAAAGCGACAGCCCGATTACAATTGCAGTGCGCATGGGAGATCTCCGTTGACGTTCGTTCACTTCGCAGAGCCGCAATGAAGCTGCAACCGTCGATGAAGCGCTTGCGACTGCTGATCGTCGCTGGCGCGACAGCCTGTGCCCCGACACAGGCGATGGCGCACAGCGGTGCGGCGCTCTCGGGCGGGTTCGTCGCGGGCTTTGTTCATCCTTTTTCAGGACCCGATCATTTGCTGGCGATGGTTTCGGTCGGCCTGTGGGGCGCATTTCTGGGGCGACCGTTGATTGTCGCTCTCCCGGTGATCTTTCCCACGGTCATGGCGTTTGGCGGTGTTCTCGGGATGCTCGGCACGCCGATGCCGCCGGTTGAGTTCGGCATCGCAGCGTCGGTCATCTTTCTTGGGGCTGCAGTTGCGACGGGATGGCGCGCGCCCGTGTGGCTGGCATCGCTTGCCGTCGCCGTCTTCGCGCTCTTCCATGGCTATGCCCACGGTTCGGAATTGCCGTCGATGGCCGATCCGGTCGCGTTCAGTCTCGGCTTCGTCTTTGCGACGGGCTCGCTTCACGTTGCCGGGATCGGGGTCGGCTTGCTTGCAAACCATGCAAAGGGCGCGATCGCCGTACGCGTGCTCGGTGCGGTCGTTTTTCTCGCCGGAATCTACTATCTGGCCAAGGCGGCGGGCGCGACGGCGTGATCGACGTCGCGGTACCGGCCGGAATGATGTTCGCGACCCTCGGTCTCGCGCTCGGTTTCGCGCCGCTGCGGACTGCGATGATGACTGTGGTCGTTGCGGCGCTGTCGGCGGGCGGTGCGGCCTTGTTTTCGTATCGGCTCGATCCGGAAACCGGGATCATCCTTTGCTGCGCCGTTATCGTGTCGACGAGTATATTCGTTTACTGGCCGCGATACCTGTCTGCTGCGGTGCTGGTGGGGTTGGCGATCGTCGCCGGTGGCCTCGCCGGAAGCGCGATCCGGTCGGCACCGGCTGGCTCCGACATATCCGCGAGCGTGCTCGCGCTGTCGGCCGCGCTTCCGGCGCGAATTGCTGTCCGACACGGCTACGCGGTCGCGCCGCGCGTCGTAATGAGCTGGCTGCTGGCGGTGACGCTGCTGATCGCGGCACTCCTCTTCGGGGTGGCGCATCCGGGATATGTGCCCGACCACCGCGGATGACCCGTCTTACGGGCGCTTGATCAGGCGCAACGCCGGTCGCTCGGCCCCGTCGAGCGCAACGTTCAGCACCTTTGCAAGCGTCGGCGCAATCGATCGCATGTCGATCTCGCCGAGGTCGAGCCCCGCCGTGATGCCGGGGCCGCTGATCAGGAATGTCGATCGCATGGCGAGGGAGGCGGGGAAATAGCCGTGCATGCCGCGGTATTTCGCCGGCCTCGTCACCCCTGCTGCGGCTCCGTCGAAGCCACCGGCGAGGAAGCCGGGCTTGAGATCGACGTAGAATTGCGCTTGTGGATTGCCACCGGCCGCGACGATCGCGTCGCTCTCGATCACGCTCGCGATGAACCCGTCGGGTTCGCGACGAAGCTTGTCCAGTAGCAACCGGACCTTGGCGCGAAGCTCGACGTCGTCGGGGCGGGCCAGAACAACCGCGACCGATCCGCCCGAATTCCACGGCACCGCCAGCCACGTCGCGATTTTTCCGTCGGTCCCCAGCCTGATAAGCCCGGCATCGATGAACGGACGATAGAGGTTGGCTTCGGTCGTCGTGGCATCGAAACCATGGTCGGAAACGATCGCGATTGTCATGTCGGGCCGCGCAGTCCGTGCCGCCGTCAGCAGCCGGCCGACCACCGCGTCGATGCGTTCGATTACCGCATGTGCCTCTGGCGCGCCAGGTCCGAAGCCGTGCTGGTAATGATCGTAGGCCGTAAGATAAACGGTGGTAAAGTCTGGACGTTTGGTCGTCAGGAGTTCGACCGCGAACCGTCCGCGCGTTTCGTCACCCTCGATATCCTCGTCGATCCCGCGGGCATAGACACCGAGCTTGGCCTCCATCGGCGCGAGCAGTCCTGGCGTCGCAAGCGCGCGGATCAGCTTTTCGTCGTCGGGATGGCCGGTTCGCCAGATTTGCGGCAGGTTCCACGTGATGCTCTTTGCGCCGACGCTGACTGGCCAGTGGACGTTGCCGGTCGTCAGCCCTTTTGCGCGTGCCGCGTCCCACAGCGTGCGAACCTTGATATCTTCGGCATACCAGTACCAGCCGCCCTGATTGAAATTCGTCGGGTCAAACGTCGTGTTGCTGACGATCCCGTGGCGCGCCGGGCTCACGCCCGTGATCAGCGTCGCATGGCTGGGATAAGTCACCGTCGGCAGGACGCCGACGACGCCGCGCGCGTGCGCACCGTCACGAACGAACGCGCGAAGATTCGGGATCTTGAGCATCCGTGCGTCGGCATCGAGAATATCGCCCGGCCGCAGCCCGTCGATCGAGATGAGCAGCACCGGGCCGGCGTGCGCCGCTCCCGCTAGCGCGACGCCGAACGCGAGCGCGACAACGCCGAGCCAGAACTGCCGCATCCTACAGACCGACCTTCAGCGTGGCGAAGACCTGTCTCGGCGCACCGTTCAGCAAGGTCTGATTGTCGCCAAAATTACCGAAGCCGTTCGTGCCGATCGTCGAGATATAGTCTTTTTCGAACAGGTTGGTGACGTTCAACTGTATCTCGACCTTGCGCAATATGCCGAGGTCGAGGCGATAACCGATCGACGCATCCACCAGTGCACGGCCTTCGACGAAGCCGCGCCCGTCTCCGGCCACGTTGAGGTCGTTCGTGTACGTGAAGAACCGCTTGCTCATGTAATTTACGCCGACGCGGCCGAACACGTTGCTGACGTCGAAGCTGGCGTCGAGCTTGAGCAGATGCCGAGGCGCATCGGTAATCGTCTTGCCTTCGATCGCCGCGACGATCGCGCCCGTCGGCCCAAGGACGTTGTTGCGATAGGTGGCGTCGTTATAGCTATACGACGCAAAGAGATTGAGTCCGCCGCCGAAACGATAGTTGCCGGCCAGCTCAAGCCCCGCCGAGCGCACGCCGCCGACGTTTTGAAGGACGACTGGAGATCCGACGATGCCCGGTCCCGATGAAACGCCGAGCAGGCGATTGCGGAAATTGACGAGATAACCGCCGACCGATCCGTTGAACCCGCCGCGCTTGAAGCGTGCGCCGATTTCGTAGGTGTCGGACGCTTCGGGCTTCAGCGTGCTACGGATGGCGTCGAACCCGGCTTGCGTCGTCGAAAATGGTCCAGCGGTGAAGGCCGAGACGTAGGCCGCCTTCGATTGTGAGAAGCTGGCATAGAGTTCGGCGCCTTCGCCAAGCTTGTAGTTGAGACCGACACTCGGCAGGAACCAGTCCTCCGCCGTGATCGATCCCGCTGCCCGGCCCGCCTGGATGATCGGGCTTGCGGTGTTCTTGACACTGAAACCCTTCCAGCCGAAATCCACCGTCAGCGCGCCGAACTCGATTTTGTCCTGCACATGATACTGGAAGATGTCGGTGGTGTAGTTGAAGTCCCATTGTGTGGCGAAGGGATCGCGTTGGAACTGCAGTGCAGAGCGCCCGGGCACGGTACGGCTGGTCAGCGCATAGAAGCGGCGCGCCTGGCGGAAATCGTTGCGCTCGTACCAGCCACCAAAAGTCAGTTGACCGAAACCAAAATCGTTTGAGTAACTGCCGAACACGCCCTTGCGCCGGATCGTATATTCGGTCGTCCGCACTGAGATAGGCACGCCGGTGGGCGAGGGGACGTAGGGGGTGAACCACGTGCCCTGGCCATCGTTGTTATGGAAATAGCCTTTGACTGCAAGGCTGCCACCGTCACCCTGCGGCAATTCGATGCCGACATAGCCGAGGTAATCCTTGCGCAGGCCGGATGCGTCGAAATAGACGTCGTCGGCGTTCAAATATGGTGCTGGCGTTACAACCCCTGCGCCAGGATTGAGTTTCGGCGCACCGGTGTATCCGCTGTTCGCACCAACGTCGGCAATCAGTACCGCCAGCGCATAATTGTTCGTGATATTGTCGACATTTGGCCCGAGCCGCTTGATGATGTCGAGGCTCAGATCCTGGTAGTCCTGTTCGCGCCGGTCCGAAAAGCTGAAGTAGCCGGTAAGCTTTACCTCTCCGACGTCGACCACGGCCTTGGCGTTTGCGACATGCTGGCGTTGCGCGCCGAACCCTTTCCACTTGTCGGTGGTCAGATATCCATAGGACAGGAAGCCGCGCGCCGTTTCGCCACCGGTATCGACGCGTGCGAAGCCGCGGATCGTCGTGTCGCTGCCATAGGTCGCATTGCCGTCGAAACCGAATTCGGTGCCCGGTTCGCGGGAGATCAGCTCGATCGTGCCGCCAAGATTGTTCGTGGCCTGCGTTCCCAAAGACCCTGCGCCCTGCGTCAGGCGTGTGGTGCCGACGTTTTCGGGGCTGATCGCGCGATTCGTGTGCAACCCGTTGACGTTTCCGTAATTCTGGTTGCCGAGCGGAACGCCGTCGAGCGTGAAGCCTAGACGACTCTGATCGAATCCGCGCACCGTGATGCGCTGCGACCATTCATATGCGCCGAACGCATCGGCCGACTGGAAGTTGACGCTCGGCAGCTTGTCGAGCGCCTTCAGTGCCGTCGTGCCCGCGACCAGCGGCGCGATATCGGCCTGGCTGATTTCCTGGACTTGCCGCGTTTCGCCGCGACCGATGACGATGATCTCCGCGCTTTCGGCCTCGGCGGCAGGGGTCTGGGCAAGGACTTGAGAGGCGAAGGCGAGCGACGAGGACCCGACAAGCGCGAGGCGAAAGATTGATCGCATTGAATTGACCCCCAATTACGGTGACGTAACGGCGTTTGCGCCGCCCGCGCTGCGGTTAGGCCCGCGTTGTGACGGCAAGGCGTCGGTATCGTGACGCGACCGAGACTCGCGGCACAACGCGTGCCAGCGCCTAAACGAATCGCTTAGCTGTTCTAAACATATCGCTGATTGGCGACCCGGCCGAGGCGGCGCACAAGACGATGGCTAAAATCTGGGAGCGCAGTGAAATGACGTCGAGCCAACAAATCAGCGGGCGGCCGGGCGCAAGCTATGCGCCGGCCGAAGACAGGGACGTCAACGCGTCGATCGGAAGCTTCGGACTTGACCGGCTTCTTGGCAATGCGAACGGGCTCGACCGCTTCAGCGGCGCTCCGGGTACGCTTTACAAGGTCAAGCAAGGTGATACGCTTTCGCGCATCGCCAAGGAACACGGAACCACCTGGCAGGTCCTTGCGCGGATCAACGGTCTTTCCAATCCCGATCGTATCGCCATTGGCCAATCGATCCGGCTTCCTGCCAACAGCTCGACGACGCACGTCGTCCAGCGGGGCGAGACGCTTGGAGGGATCGCGGCCGCCAATGGAACGACGATTGCGGCGCTGGCCCGGACCAATGGCATCAGCGATCCGAATCGAATTTTTGCAGGACAGGTGATCCGTATCCGGAGTGCGCCACCCGCTCCTCCCGCGGTCCCCGCGCGGCGTTCGGATGCGCCCACGCCGAACGTACCGGACGTACGAGCCGACGCGACGCGCGTGACGGGAGGGGCGCTGGCTCCCGGAGCCGCCTCGCTTCGTGCTGCCGACATTGCCGAGCGTCGCGCGTCGGGGCACAAGTCGGAAGGGGCGTGCTATGCCTGGGTCAAGGACGCGCTGCTGGCTGCGGGCGCTACGAAAAACCGCCTGAGCGGCGTGCCGGCAAAAGGGGCAGGGCCGCAACTCGTGGCCAACGGTTTCGTCAATGTGCTCTCGCAGCCGGGCAACACCATCCGTTCACCCTATGATGCGCCGCCGGGTGCCATCCTCGTTTACGGCGCCGCGCCGGGGGCGACCGACAAGAACGTCAAATGGGGTCATATCGAAATCCGGACCCGAAACGGGTTTGCAAGCGATTATTTCTCGGCCCGCGCGCGAACGGGGCCTGCGACCAACGGACTTGAAGGTCGTGGTCGCGTCCTGATCGGCGTTTACATCAAGCCCGACGCGAAATCGCAGACCGCACCGGTACAGACCGGGGCGACCACCGGCACCTCACCCGTCACGAAGACCACTCCCGCTCCGTCGGGCGACCTCGTGGCGCGGCTCGGAAGCGTAATCACCAAGGGGGAAGGCAATTACGAGTCGTACAACAGCGGAACCAAGGGCGTGAAAGGCGGCAAGGTCGGGCATTCCTATCTGCACCCGGCGGAGGGAAGCGTCACCGGCAAGACGATCAATCAGATCCTCGCGACCGAAAGCCTGTCGGGCTACGACAGCAACCGCATGTTTGCGACCGGCAAGTACCAGACAACGATCGGTACTCTCCGCGCGGCCAAGGAAAAGCTCGGCCTGACGGGGAACGAGCGGTACACGCCCGAACTGCAAGAGCGCGTGTTCCGCGAATTCCTGCTCGACAAGGCCGGCGGCGGGAAGCTCGCAGCTTTCGTTCGCAATGGAACGGGCACCGTCGAGACGGCGCAATATGCAGCCGCAAAGGAGTGGGCCTCGATTGCCGTTCCGCAAGGCCTGCGTATCGGCGACGGCCGCATCTCCGACGGAACGATGTCTTATTACGAGAAGAAGGGTACGAACTCGGCGAACATGTCCGCAACCCGCGAACTGCGCGAACTTTTGACGACCATCGCAAAAAGTCGCTAGAGACGATAGGATGAAAATCCGCTGTGCCGTCGCCATGCCTGCTATTGCGGTTCTCGCTCTGCTGTCTGCAATCCCAGCAACGGCCGCGGCAAAGCTCGAAGGGCTGGCCTATCCGGACGCGCGCAAGGCGATCGTGCGCCTTGGCTGGACGCCAGTCGACGGCGGCTGCAGTGGCGGCGGGACGAGGCCGCGTCTTTGCGCGACTTATCCGGAAATCAACAATTGCTCGGGGACCGGCGCGGGCTTTTGCAACATGCTGTTTGAGCGGGGCCAGCGCTGCCTGTTCGTCGTGACGGTCGGCGGGTCGCCCGCTCGTTACGCGACCGTACGCAGCGTCCGGTTCGATCGTGGACCGTGCGTCAAGGATGCGTAGGCATATGAGCCGCATGCAGTTTCTGTTGTCGATCGTCATTCTGTCGGGCTGCGATGGTGTTGACGCGGACGTGGCCGCCAGCCGTCCTGACGCGAGGATTCCGGCGGTCGTGCGCGTGATCGCGGCCGATGTTCAGAACGCGTCTGCGCCAGACAGGAGACCAATCTTGCCGCAGGACTCACGCTACGATCTGCCGACATGCGCGACTCTCGAACAGGGATCGCCAGACACGGTCGCGACTCTGTTCGAGCAGCATTATCCGGCTCCGCTGGTGAGTCCGGATACGGTCGACGATATCGAGCTGTCGGTCGCCGATCTCGATTCGCTCACCGCATTCGCGGCCTGTGCGGCAGCGAAAAACGATTATGAGCCCTTCGTGGCGGACAACGCATCGGCGTTGTTTGCGAGCAAGCGTCACGGCGCTGCTGCCTTTGCCGCGCTGCGTCGCGCGGCGGCGGGCTCAGGCTTCGCTGCCGACGCAGCACAGGAATTCGGCGACCAGATGCGCCGGTACGTCAAACCGCGCTGACCTGTCACCGCATCGGCTGCATCATGTCGAGGCTGGAATCCAGGCCGGGAACATAGTCGCGACGCCGGTGTTCCTGCAACGTCGCAGCTTTGCTGCAGCTAGCTGGAGACCCGCGATGTCTGCCCCCGAAGACCTGAACGACCTTTACACCGGCGAACTGCAGGACCTGTGGTCGGCAAACGACCAGATGGCGCGCGTGTTGAAGAAGATGACCTCGAAGGCGAGCGACGCCGGCTTGAAGGACATGCTCACCAATTCGCAGGCCGGTATCGCAAAGCATACGGAAGTTCTGAAAACGTTGCTCGAGGCGTCGGGAGAAAAAGTTAAAAAGGAACATTGCAAGGGCATGGAGGGTCTCGTCGCCGAGGCGACCAAGCACACGTCGGAAGAAGCGCCCGACAAGGGCCCGGTGCTCGATGCCGTCATCATCGCGCAGTATCAGCGCATGACTCATTACGGGATCGCTGGATTCGGAACCGCGATGTCCTTTGCCGAAACGCTGGGACTGAAGGACGCTGCCAAGGCGCTGAAACAGGCGACAAAGGAAATTTACGGCGGCGACGAATATATGACCAAGCTTGCCGAGACGACGGTCAATATCGACGCCGTCGAAGCCTGACGCGCGCCGATGCCGCAACGCAATCAGTCGAAGGATAAGACATGTCGAACTTCATCGGTGCCCTGATCGGAGCGGCGATCGACCGACAGGATGGCGATAGCGGCCTCAAAGGCGCGATCGTCGGTACCGTTGCCGAATCCGCGATCCGCATCGCCCTGCCTGTCGTCGCAACATATGCGGTCGGCTGGGCGGTTCTTTACGGTATCGAACGGCTGACCAAGTCGGTCACAAGCGGATCGACTCGCGACTGATTCAAAGGGAGTATCGGTGTGAGACTTTGTCGGGCCGTCATCTTGCCCGCGTTCTTTGTGATCGTTACCGGTTGCACGTCGTCCGACCCCAAGGAACGTCAAGCCGACGCGATCGAGGCAGCGGCGGGGAACAAGGCGGACGCGATCGAGCGTGATGCCAGAACCAACGCGGACGTGCTGTCGAATTCGGCCGCGCTGATGGCAAACAGCGCCGATCTCGCAGGGGGGTATCAGGGCCAGACGCTCGACGTACGTGCCGAGGCCGCGCGGAAGGAAGCGACTATCGTCCGTGCGCAGGGTGCCGCGCGCGCCGACGCTGTCCGAACCGAGGGCGAGGCGCGCGCCAAGGCAATTCGCAGCCAGTAACCTTATTTGGTGACAGTCTTAACAGACAGAGCCAAAGCAAGCCGCACTCAGTCCTTTTTGCCGTCATTTCCATCGCCGTTGTCCGTGTAGCCATCCTTGTCATCCCTGACCTTCGTTGCCGACGGTCGCGTTTGCCGGTGATCCGGTGCGGCAAGACCTGGCAAAGCCCAGCTCGGGATCCCCTCGACACGACCCATCTCGCGGAACTGATCATCGCGCTGAGCCGCGAGCGAACGAACCGAAGGTGCTGCCCCGGCGGCTCCGACCTGATCGGGCTGTTTTACCCGGTAAAGTGCGACCGAAACCTTCGATAAATCCACGTCACGCAAATTGGCAAGCGACACCCGCGCGTCGAATTCGTACGTGGAGAGCCGATAGGTGTGATGGCCGGACTGCACGCCCTTGCCCTTCGGCACTGCGAAAGACCGGAATGTGCCAAGGTCCGGGATCGATCCGGCATGAAGGCGACGGTCGCCCGCCAGGACCTCGTATGCGAAACCGGCTTGAAACGCGGTTGTCTCGGCAAGCGGCCCGGCGACGAGATGGCTGTCGACGATCGTCATTCGACCGTCCTCGACGTGCACCGTGAGACGCACATATTGTTCGCCGTCCGGTTCGGGCAGGTATCGCGGACGTACCTGATCCGACCCGTGCGGGGGATCGCCACCGCCCCTTTGCGGTGACGTTGCGTTGGTTGCCGACGCCTGTTTGTCGAGGGCCGGCTTTGCGGGCATGCTCTCTCGCACCGGTGTGGCCGACACCGTGGCATCGCGCGCGCCTTTCACCGGCGCATCGCGGTGGACCGGGGCGAATGCCGCATCATGGGCGGGTTTAACGGGGAGTTGATCGGGCGTCATGACAATGTCCCTTCACCAGTTGCGGCCGTGCCGATAATTGTGAATCCAGCGATAATAGATGCGCTGGAGCGAAAGTCCGCGCCGTCCCTGCATCATGCCGAACCAGTTCTGGTTGTGCACGAAGAGATTGGGCTGGCCCGACTGGCCCTGGTAATTGCAGACCTCGAACTTATCGATGCCACCCAGATTCCATTCGCCGACCCAGTCGCCAGTGAAACTGGCGCGCAGGCCCGTGCTGGTCGAGATCATGCGGCCCAGATATTCCTCCGACCAGTCGGTGTAGTTATATGCCCACAAGTCCGCTTTGCCGTCGCCGGTTATGTCGGCCTTCAGGAACTTGTCGTGGCGCGCGAGACCACCCCAGCCGGGGACGTCGCCGTCGTAACGGTGCACCATCGTGACATCGGTCCCGGTCGATCTGAACATGCCGAGATAGGACATGCTCCAGTCGTCGCCATTGAAGATGAAAAGGTCCGCCTTGCCGTCGCCGTCGAAGTCGCCGACGATCAGCTGATCATGCCGGGCAAGACCGCCCCAGCCAGGAATGTCGCCGTCGTGACGTGCGGTCATCGTCAGGTTCGTGCCGGTCGACCGGAACATGCCGACATAACTCATGCTCCAGTCGTCGCCGTTAAAGATGAACAGATCGTCGCGCTGGTCTCCGCTGTAATTGCCCAAAAACAGCTTGTCGTGGCGCGCAAGACCACCCCAACCCGGAATGTCGCCGTCGAACCGGCGCACGACCTGAAAGCCACTGCCGGTCGATCGGATCATCGCGACATAGGTCATCGACCAATCGTCGCCGTTGAAGACCAGCAGGTCCTTCTTGCCGTCACCGGTCAGGTCGCCAACATAGAATTTATCGTGCCGCGCAAGACCGCCCCAACCGGGGATATCGCCGTCATAGCGAGCAATCAGACGCAAGCCGTTGTGGCCATCATCGGCCAGCAGGCCGAGATAGGGCATGTTCCAGTCGGTGCCGTTGAAGACAACGACCTCATCCTTGCCGTCGCCATTGAAGTCGCCGACGAAAAACTGGTCGTTCGCCTGGAACTGCCAGGACCCGGGAACCCGTTCGACCGCGCTTGAAACATGATCGAGCTGCGCGCCGTTCGATCGGAATATCTGGATCGAGTTACCCGAATGCACCAGCACGTCGCTGCGCCCGTCGCCGTTGAAGTCGCCGGCATGGCAATTGCGGAAATGATGCCCCGTGTAGCCGTCGTATTGCTGCTTGAATGAGGTGTAGCACACCGGGCAGAAGGGTGGCGCATTGCCGCGCATCCGGCAGTTCTCGGCCGGACGATAGATACCGGTCCGCCGCGTGCCACCGCCTTCGTACAGGCCGACATCGGTATTGCTGTCCCATCCCGCAGGGCGGGTGCCCTGATTATAGTTTGCGCAATTGCCAACGCCGGTGGGCACCGGGGTATTCGGCGCAATGAACCGTCCCCATTTGGTCGTGGCGCGATTTGTGTTGATCGTCAGGTTGACCGAACCCGGTTCGCCGCCCGAATACGCACCGTCGACACAATATTCATCGGCCAGGCCACCGAGGCCGTGCCCGAACTCATGCGCGATGACCTCCCATCCGCCGTTGAGCGTGACGTGCGCCCGTCCGCCGCCGCCGCAGCCGCCGAAACCGGTCGTGTTCAGAACGATGAGAACAAGCTGGGAATCGGGTACCCATTTCTTCAATGCGTTCTTGAT
Source organism: Sphingomonas sp. (assembly GCA_965249015.1). Classification (GTDB taxonomy): domain Bacteria; phylum Pseudomonadota; class Alphaproteobacteria; order Sphingomonadales; family Sphingomonadaceae; genus Sphingomonas_O. The sequence continues at coordinate 1,967,357 of CBDFLB010000003.1, forward strand.
CGCCGTGTCGGTGTTCGTGCCATATTCCATCCAGCAATGCGCCCACGATCCGCTAAAGATCATGCCGAGCGGCGTGTTCAGCAACGTGGTCGAGGTGATCGTGTCGTCCGAGCCGTCGGCGGGGGTGCCCATCTCGTTGTAGACCCGCGTGCTGACACCTGAAGCGACCGACACGAGGTTGACGCGAAATATGTTCCATGCCGAGGCATCTTCGAGAAAGTAATCATGGCCGAAAACGCCGTCGATGAGGTTGGTTTGAACCCAGTTGTCGTAAGCCGGCTGATCCGCCGCCGCAAAACCGTCGCCCAAAACGACGAGATTTCGTTTCAGTCCGGCCGGACCTGCAGCGCGCAGTTGAGTGACACTATCGACCATGGCACTTATCCTCTTGTAAACCGGGAACGGGACCTTGCTAAATGCAATTCAGGGGAATTTGCGCAGGCAAAACCCGGTGTCGTCCTTCGCCGTATTGTGCGTCCACGGATTGCTGTCGACGACGGTGTTGTCGTAGACGAATGCGGTGACGACATAGCCGCACGGTTGCAGCCCCGCGGTCGGCGTCAGCCGCCAGCCATGGCCGGGACCAACCGTCGTCGTTGGCGAGCGATAATCAAGCGCCGGATCGGCGACCGGATTTGGCGGCGACAGGCTGTCAGGGGTCGTGTCGAGCGACCAGGCACCGAAATGTCCCTGCGGATCATAGGCAAGGAAGTGCCCCGTGACGTCGGTCCCCTGATTGAAGTCGTTGCAGTCCTGTATGACTCCACCGTTGTCGATTTGTATCGACGCCACCGGCTCGTCATTGTCGAGCTGCAGCTTGTACCAGCCGGTCAGACCATTGGGGACGCCACCTCCATCGCGGCGTTCGAGGCGGATTTCCCAGCGGGCATTGCGCTCGGCGGCACTGAAGCCCTTGGTCGCCCAGACGCCGAGGTTGGAATAGATGTTGAGGTTGGGATCGAGATATGGCGTCCAGCCGTCTGCGCCGGGCGTCACGAACGTCGTGCCGCCACCCAGAGCCAGCGTGCGCGTTACTGCAAAGCTGCCTGCGACCGGCTTGGGATAGCCGGCTGCGCCACCTTCGGGTCGTACCACCAGACGATACTGGAAGGCGCTGGCGGCAAAGCTCGAGGGCACTTCGGCGGTGGCATAGATCGCACCCCCGAACGCGCAAGTGCGCGACGGCAACCAGGGGTCGGTCGGCGCGCCGGTTTCGGCAAACAGACCGTTCGGTACCGTCAACCCCGTCGTTGACGTGCTGATGTAAGTCAGGCTGACGCCGCCCAACGTATCGATCAGCGGGAGTTCGCCGACGTGCTGGCCGGGCTTGATCTCGATATGCGTGTCGAGCCGGTTGCCCCAGTGCGGAACCGCGTCGGGATCGGATGTTGACGGCGCGGCATTCCATGACAGCACTGCGCGCAGGCGACCGATCTTGGGCGCTTTGCAGTTGCGCCGGTGTTCGGCGATGCGCGCCGGAATACCGACCCAGTAGTGCAGGCCATCGGCGGGAACGACGGCATAATCATGCACGGCCTGCTGAACGGTGCCGAGATAGGTCCATTCGCAGACATCGTCCCAGTCGATCCAGAACGCGATATATTCCGTGCTGCCTGCGGTGCAGGGGCCGCCGCTATAGCCGCTGCCACGTTTCATCACGAAATTGGCAACCGCCCATTCGCGATTATAGTCGAGCGCGACGCAACTCAGTTCTTCGTAACTCACGTCGCCCTTGGGGTTATCGATCGCGGCGAACACGGCGGCCCAATCGATGCCGGCTTTTTTGTACTGGGCAATCTTGGCTGCGAATGCGGTCCCGTCACCGGTAACGCTGCTGGTCAGTTGTGCATGCGCTTCGGCAAAGCCGAAACGGTGAGGCTCGACGTTCGTTTTCGTCGCCTTGGTGCCGGGTCCAGCGTGCGAATAAAGCGCGGCAAGCTCGATCGTGTCGAGCGGGGGCGGGTGCGGCAGGTCGATTTCGGTCAAGGCCAGATGCGCGATGTCGAACGGCAACGGGGCCGCCGCCTCTTTCAGCAAATCGAAAATCCGCAAGCGGCCGGCAGCGATCTGGATATGTCGATCGGCGACGGTACCCCATACCGGGTGCCAGTTCGGCTGACCCGTCGGCGGCTGCCATTCCCAGGACAATATAGCGCGGACGCGAGGCAATTGCGGTCTGTAACAGGGCAGCCGTGCGGGGGTGTAAGGCACGCTGACGGCATAGCTCAACGGCTTGATCGATTTGCTCGCGCAATCTTTGCCGTCAGCAACGTCATGCGCCTTGAACGACGCCAGTCCAGCATCGACCCAGCCCGTTCCGAAATCGACATAGAAGCGGACGAACTCGGTCGAGCCCGGGCTGCACAGATCGCCGCCATATCCAAAGGCGCGCCGGATTTGCACCGTCGCCTCGAGCAGCCCGAGCGTCGGGTTGTAGCCGACACAGCCGATCGTTTCGTAAGACGTGTTGCCGTTGAACTGTCCAGCCGCCGCGGATGCACTTGTCGCGATCTTTCGCGCGCCGAAATGATCCGGGTTTGCGGCGAGAAGTAGTTTGAAGTGCGAACGCTCGCGCTCGATCTTGCTTTCAACGGCCATAACTCAGTCCTCTTGCAAACGTTACGCAAACGTCACAATATAATTGAACTCAGTATGTCGGACATAATGGTCTCGAATTACCGACACTGTTGTCAGTAAGAGCAGCCATAGATTGAGAACCGACTCGACCCGTGCGGTACTGATGCGTTATTTCGACGACGAATACAAGAGTGATCGATTTCGGAACCGATATTTGAGATGACTCGAACCGAAGCCGCGACCAATTGCTTGCTTCGGTCTTGAGGCTTAGAACCGACAGCTTGGGCACAGGACGGCGAAGCACCGAGCTTCGCCGACCGCTGAATAGCCGTGTGCTCGCAAGCCGTGACATCGCAGGAACGATACGGTAAAAGGCTGCATGGGGGACGGTAGATCATCATTTCTGGAAGGGCAGCGCCTGCTGATCGCGGAGGATGAAGCGATCATCGCCATGCTGCTCGCGGATGTCATCGAACGCCTGGGTGGTGTGGTCGTCGGCACGGTCAAGACCTGCGCCGAGGTGATCACCGCGCTTGAGACGTCAAACATCGATGCGGTCATCCTCGATGTTCACTTGAGGGGCGGGACGAGCGAAGCGGTCGTCGTCGCAGCGCAGGAACGCGCCGTGCCCATTCTGGTTTGCACGGGCAGCGACACGCAGACACTGCCCGCTGCGTTCCGTGCATTGCCGGTCCTCAAGAAGCCATGGCAAAGCGAAGACGTCGATGCCTCCCTCAATCGGCTTTTCGCGGCGGCGGCTTAAGCCGCACCGACAAAATTGCCGACGCGAGCCGGAAATTCGGTTTTCCGCTCTCTATCGAACGCTGCGACCATCATGTGTCCAGGCCCGGCGCGACGACACGCTGGTTGATCACGCCGAACATTGGCGCGCCGTTGGCCAGTCGCGCCTCCATGCGCACCGTGTCGCCGAACCGCATGAAGCCAGTACGCGCGGCCCCCTCGTCGACCATCTCGATGCCGCGGCGTTCGGCGATGCATGACGATCCGACGTTTCGATAATCGGGATTGGACACCGTGCCCGAACCGATGATCGTGCCTGCCGGCAAAGTCCGCGTTCGTGCGGCATGCGCGACAAGTTCGTGAAACCCGAACGCCATCGGTGCCCCATTCGCATTTCCGAAGCGCTTGCCATTCCAGTCGACCGTCAGGTCCAGGCAAACGCGACCGTCACGCCACGCGTCGCTCAACTCGTCGGGGGTCACCGCAAAGGGGGCAACGCTACACGCCGGTTTGGCCTGGATCCAGCCAAAGCCGGTCTTCATCTCGACAGGCGCGAGCGCGCGCAGCGACCAGTCGTTCAGCTGCACGATCAGCTTGATATGGCTCAGCGCCTCGGTCGGCCCGACGCCCATCGGCACCGTATCGGTGATGATACCGAACTCACCTTCGAAATCGATCCCATCGTCCTCATTCGGCAGGACAACGTTGTCGTTCGGCCCCAGAAACTGGTGCGACATCCCCTGATACATGAGCGGAAGCTTGGTTTCGATCGGCGGCAGACCAAACGCGCTCTGCATCAGCGCGCCATGGCTTTCATAGGCCGAGCCGTCGAGCCATTGCCAGGCGCGAGGCAGCGGCGCGGCATAGCGGAGTGCGGCGGTCGTCTGGCCTTCGCCGGCCGAGAGCCGGACGTCGAGTTCGGCCAGTCTCGGCTCAGCGCTGGTCCAAGTGTCGAGTGCCTGCTGTAGCGTCGATGCGACGCTGACCGCTTCGAGATAACGTCTGCCATCTTCGGACACCACCACGAGGGAGCCGTCAGGACCAGTACTGGCAACGGTGGCGAGCTTCATGGCTTACTCCTCGAATATTGCCACGGCGCGGGTCCAGCCGGCAGAGCCGCCCTTCACCTTGTGCGGAAAGCACGAGACGGTGAACCCGAACGGCGGCAACGCTTCCAGATTGTGCAGCTTTTCGAGGTGGCAATAGCCGATGTCACGCCCGGCCTTGTGACCTTCCCAGATGAGCGAAGTGTCGCCGGTCTCGGCCACGCGTTTGGCAGTATAGCTGAACGGCGCGTCCCACGACCAGGCGTCGGTCCCGGTAACGCGAACACCGCGCGACGTCAGGTAGATCGTCGCTTCATAACCCATGCCACAGCCGATATCGACGAAGTTCGGATCGCCGAGCGCCTCGCCGGCAGCGGTGTTGACCAGCACGATGTCGAGCGGCTGCAACGCATATTCGATCCGCGCAAGTTCGGCCTCGACGTCGGCGGCGGTGACGACGTAGCCGTCCGCGAAATGACGGAAGTCGAGTTTAACGCCGGGCCGGAAACACCAGTCAAGCGGGACCTCGTCGATCGTGATCGCGCGTTCGCCCCCGTTCATAGTCGGGTCGAAATGCCAGGGCGCGTCGAGGTGCGTGCCGTTGTGCGTCGACATCGTCACCATCTCGGCGGCGGCGAAGCCTTCGCCTCCGGGCATTTGCTCGGCGGTCAGGCCGGGGAAGAAATGGCCGGCTTCCTTTACCGTTTCACGGTGAGTCTGATAGGTGATCTTGGGCCGCATGAACGGCGGATCGGTGATGACGTCATTCTCCAGATAGATCGACAGATCGACGAAGCGGCGGGTCATATTCAATCCTCTGGCTAGCGTAACGGAACGGCCAGACCTTGCCCGGCAAGTGCCTGTTCAGCGGCATCTTCGCGCGCCAGTGCCCGTTGAACCGCGGGGCGCTGCTCGATCCGGTACGCGTGGTCGGCGATGGCGGGGAAGGGGGCGGCATCGAACCCTGCCCCCGTGATGCGGAACCATATCCAATAGAGATAGGCATCGAGCACCGACCAGACCTCGCCCAACAGCCAGGGTGAGTGAGTCAACGCCCGTTCGACCGGCGCAAGCTGAAAAGCCATCGCCGCCGCTGCCATCTCGCGCACCCGGGCAGGCGCTTCGGGAAGGTCGCACGCGAAATGCGGCATGCGGATGCGCGTGACGATGGGATGCAGATCGGCGGAAAACCACGCGAGACGCGAGAGCAATTGTGCCTCGGTCAACGGGTGCGATACCGCGGGCAGCAGCTGCGCCTCGGGAAAGCGACGGGTGAGGTAGGAAAGGATGGCGGTGTTCTGCGTGATCGCCGCGCCATCGACGAGAAGGGCCGGTACCTTGCCGGCGGGGTTGATGGCGAGATACTCTGGGGACCTGTGCTCGCCTCTCATAAACGCGATCAGGCGCGTTTCGAATGGTTGACCGATCTCCTCGAGCGCGATCAACGGGACGCGAGAGCAGCTACCCGGTGCGAAACACAGCGTCAGAGTCATACCCCGATATCTCCCCTGGTTCCCCGACGCTTTACAGACAAACTTGCCATGATCTTCATACTCATCCGGTATGGCCGCCCAGCGTGTCGGCGAACCAGTCTGCGATATAGTCGCGGCCATAGCTCATATTGTCGGCTCCGACATGTTCAACCCCGCCTTCGCGCGGTGTAAAGATCTTGAGCGCGCGCCTGGGCGAATTCGTTAGCTGCTGATAGCTCTGATGGGCATAGTCAACGCCGATTTGGCGATCCTCCGCGCCGTGGGTAACGAGGAAGGGGACCTTGATCCGTTCCATGACGCCGTTCAGCGTCATGCCGGCGGTCTTGGCGTGAAAATCCTCCATGTCGGACGCGCCGAACACCCACATCACATGCGCCCAATAATGAGGAACGGGGTTCTCGCCTTCGCGATTGAGGCGCTTCCGTTGCACCTCGGCCCAGTTATGATTGGCACCCCAGACGGCACCGCTGGCAAAGCGCGGCTCAAATGCCACGGCGCGGGGCGCATAGTGCCCACCGAGCGAAATGCCGGTCATGCCGATGCGAGCCGGGTCGACATCGGACTGTGTTTCCAGCCAGTCGATCGCTTTCGACGCCCATTCCTCGCTGAACGGCGTGGCCGGCAGATTCTGTAGCCGTAACGCTTCGCCGGTTCCGGGCTGATCGACGCACAAGGTCGAGATGCCGCGCCGGGCAAGCGCCTCCGGCAGCCGCGACCAGTAGAGCAGTTCCTTGTTGCTATCGAGGCCGTTGCAATAGACCACGACGGGTTTCCGACCGTCGCCCGGTGCGCGGGTGAAGAGCGCGGGCATCGTGCCCGTTGCCAGCGGTAGCTCGACGCGCTCGCAGTTGAGCTTTCCGAGCATTGTCGCGCGCTCGAAACAATCGCGGGCGCGCATATAGGTTTCGAGCCGGCCGGGCGTACCCTGCGCCTGCATCCGTTCGCCGTTGAGCAGGTAGAGCGCGGCGCGCTCGAGCTTCAGCCCAGAAGAAAACTTGTGCCCCAGCGCTTCGTCTTGCGCGGACAGTTCGATCAGAGTGTCCGCCTTTTCCATCCACGCCTTCATGAAGGCCTGCGTACCATTGTCGGCGCTGCTTCCCGCCGCATCCTTGGCCGCCGCGATGATGTCGACAATCTCGCCGACCTGCGCACCCGATTCCATGGCGATGGCGACTGACAGGTTCCAGATATAATTCGGAAAGGGTTCGAACAACGCCATTGGCTAAACGCCGACCGACTGGAACAGTCCTGAATCGGGTGCCGGATGCGGCATGGTCTGCGGACCGCCGATCCCAATGCCCCATTGGTCCATGACGAGCGGAGCGGGCGTGTGGACGGTCGCCTGCCAAGTCGCCTCGTCGACCTCTTCGAGTTCGGAGGTATATTCGACAGCAAAGCCGTTGGGCGTCACGAAATAGCTGAAGGTGTTGTTGCCCGCGGTGTGCCGACCCGGTCCCCACGCAATCTCGACATCTTTCTGCTTCAGGTTGTGGATACCGCGCATCATGTCGTCGACGCCCAGCATGTCATAGGCAACATGGTTCAGACATGGCGGCCCCGGCAGGAACGCGATGCGGTGATGCCATTCGTTGCAGCGCAAGAACGACATGAAGTCGCCCAGCCAGTCGCTCAGCTTGAAACCGAGCACGTCGATGAAGAATGCCGTCGCCGCTTTGTGATCGGGCGAGTGCAGAACGATGTGGCTGATCTTTTGCGGAATGCCTTCCCAGCGCATCATCGGACGCGACGAGCCGCGCGCGACATCGCTTGAAATCTCGAAGGTCAGACCGTCGGGGCTGAAGAAGCGGAAGCCGTAACCGCCGCCGAAACTGTCGAGATCCTTCGGTGCAAAGACGATCCTGCACCCGGCGGCCACGACCTTGTCATGCAAGGCATCGACATCGAGACGGCTGTCGGCAGCAAACGCCACGACATCGATCCGTTTCGCTTCGGCTGCGCGCAAGCGCACCACGTAGAGTTCGTCATGGCCCTCGGTCGCGAAATAGACCATCCCGTCGCGGTCGGCGACTTCCTTCAATCCCCACTTGGCGGCGTAGAAAGCGCGCTCCGACGCAAGGTCGGGCACGCCATAGCCGACATATCGGATTTCGGTGACACGGCTCATGACGCAGATCCTTTTATCGCAAGGTGGGGGACGGGCGGCTTGTGGAAATGTCCGCCCTTCATGATGGCCAGCAGGCTGGCTTTGTTCTGGAGAATGGTAACGTCGGCGGTCGGGTCGCCCGCGACGAGCAATATGTCGGCAAGCCGCCCGGCGCGAATTTCACCGACTGGCAAATCCATCAGCGCGCCGCCTTCGCTGGTCGCCGCGGCAAGCGCCTCGCGCGGCGAAAAGCCGAACTGCGTTACGAAGATATCAAGGTCGCGGGCATTGCGACCGACGGGATTGTAGGGAAAGCCATAGTCCCCGCCCGGCAGCACGCGAATGCCGCGCTTGCGCATTTGCGGGATCACCTGTCGCATCAGCTCCAACCCGGAGGTTGCGCCCATTTTTGCCGCTTCGGCCGGGCCGATGCCAAAGTCCTGCGCCTCGTGGCACCGTGCATAAAGCAGTCCGGGGGCAGGGGCGACGAACACCGCGTCGCGTTTCGCCTCGAGCAAGTCGAGTGCTTCGTCATCGGCATGGGTGCAGTGAAGATCGCTCGGAAACCGGCGCGAACCGCCCGCTTGATCGCTTCGGATGCCTGGGCGTGGCAAGCAAGCCAGATGTCGGCCTCGCGCGCCGCCTCGCTGATCGCCTGCGCTTCGTCTTCGGAGTACATCAGGACCTGGCTGCCGCCCGGCGCAAAGCCTTCGTCGCTCGACATCAGGAACTTGATCGTGTCGCAGCCATTGGCCTTCATCTGCGCGACATAGGCGCGGAGCCCGTCGATGCTGCGGTCGTGCGTGGGATCATGCCCCTCGGGCACGCCCATCACACCTTCGGCCCCCTTTTCCAGAGCCGAGGCACGCAGGCGGGGCCCTGGCAAGTGACCCGCATCGATCATGTCGCGCAGCGCCGGTTCGAACCGCTCGCCCAAGGATCCCGCCGAATAGGCACTGGTGAACCCGTGATCGAGCGTGATCCGCGCATTCTGCGCGGTGACCAGCAGATGCTCCTCAGCGGGCAGCTTCATCGTGTCGACGACGCGTTCGACCGAACTCGGCCAGGTCAGATGGGCGTGCGCCTCGACCATTCCGGGCATCAATGTTGCGCCCTGTCCGTCGATCACCAACGCACCGCTGCGGTCGAGCCGTTCATCCCCGCGCGCCACCGCCTCGATCCGCTCCCCGCGCACCAGCACTTCACCGGGAAAACATGCCGCGCCCGACCCGTCGAAGATCGCGACGTCGGTAAAGAGCGTGCCTGTCATATGCCCGTGTCCGCTACCAGACCGGCCGCCGCAATGCCGGCGAGCGCGCAGACCTCATCATTGTCCGACGTATCCCCGCTGACGCCCACGGCACCAAGCAGCGTCCCCGACGCATCGCGGATCAGGACGCCGCCCGCGACCGTGACGATGCCCTTGGGGAAAATCGTCGCGAGGTTGGCGAAGAAATGCGGCACGGCTTGCGCCCTTCTGGCCAGTTCGCGCCCGCCAAATCCCATGCCAAGGCACCCCGCTGCCTTGCCGGTCGCAATCTCGGGCCGCGAGATCGACGCGCGCTCGTCGCGCAAAAGCGACAGGGCATGTCCCCCGGTATCGAGAACGACGACGCAAAGCGGCGCAAAACCGCGCCGGTTCCCCTCGGCCGACCGTCACCGATGCGATCGTCGATGCCTGTGCGAGTGTCAGCGCCACGACTTCAGATCGCCTGCGCCGTGATCTGGAACATCTCGTGCGTCGCCCGCGCTTGGTCGACGCGCGGCCCCTGACCAGTCTGGCCGAAACTGATCGCTCGCGACGCTTCGACGATATATTTGCAGCGTTCGAAGCGCCGCGTGCGATAGGCCGCGAATGCCGCCTCGGGCGTGTCTTGCCGCGCCAGTTCCTCGGCCAGCACGATACTGTCTTCGATCGCCATCCCAGCGCCCTGGCCGAGATGCGGCGTCGTCGCGTGGACAGCATCGCCGATCAGGACGATCCGCCCCTTGTGCCAGTCGCCCGTGATCAGGATGGTTTCGAGCGGCTTGTACACAACCTCATCGTCTTCGGTGATTTGTTCGACCAGCTCGGCAATCCGCGGCGGCTGTCCTGCCAGCTTGCTTCGCATGGCAGCGGCGAGACCGTCGCGGGGGTAGCGCGGATTATCCGGCTCGGGCGTGGTCACGTACATGTACATGGTCTCGTTCGACAATGGCACCAGCCCGACACCGATTGGCCCGTCATATGCGCAAAGCGCCACGACGTCGTCGGGGCGGGGGAAATTATAGCGCCACACGCTCTGGCCGACGAAATCGGGCCTCGGCGTGTCGTCGAGCACCAAGTTGCGCGTCTGCGAATAGAGGCCATCGGCCCCGATCACGATATCGTACTGCCCCGTCGTTCCGTCCGAAAAGCCGACCTTGACGCCCGTCCCGTCGTCGTCGATTGTCGCGGCAGTGACACCTAGGCGTACCGACGCACCGGCCGAGATGGCGCGATCCCCCAAAATCTTGTGGAGAGCGCGGCGGCCGATGCCGACATTGGCCGGATAATCGGGCTTCAGACGGTGCGAGGGAACCGTCGCGACGCGCATGCCAGTCGGAATAAACACTTCGACATGGTCGAATCCGAACCCAGCATGGACGTAATCCTCGATGATCCCTAAATCGGCCATCGCCCGGATGACGTTGGCCTGTTGGATAATCCCCACGCCATAGACTGCCCAATCGGGATCTTTTTCGACGATGTCGACGGCGAACCCGGCGCGGCGCAGCGCGATTGCAGAGGTCAGCCCGCCAATGCCGCCGCCGATCACCAGAATTTTCAGACCCTGCACGCATCCATCCCGTCGTCACATGCCCGAAGTTTTTCCGGGTCGGCGGATGCCGCTATACGCCGAATTTGATATCTGTAAAAATTACTCTCTTTATGCGTATCCGTCATTTCGGTGGTTGATCGCGAGTGTAGAAGAGCGCAACGCCGGGTACGTCCCGAAGATTTATGCCAAGGCTTTGGACGTCACTGGCGAACGCAGCGTCTTGTTCCATCGCCTGTAACAGAGATTTGTTAGCTTCTTGGAAATGCGCTCCACGCGAAATGCTAGGATACGATGTTGGTTTGAGTGCAGTTTCAAAAGCGACGCTGTAGAATTCCCCAGTCGGTGCGCCAATCGCAGATACCTCCCCCACAACCGTCCCGACCCGCGTGGCACCTGCGACGACGGACGCGGCCTCGCCGATTCCGAAACCAGCAGCGAGGCCGCCAAGACCGCGCGCGGCTGGGCCGAGATCATTGCCCAACAGCGCGGCATCGATGCCACCGGCGATGCCATAGAGCGTGTTGGTGACGACCCGGCCGCTGACGATGCCGTCGGCAACAGCGGTGTTTCGGGCGTCTGCCGCCTGAACAAAGCTCGGGGTCGCGCCGAAGATACCCGCCAGCCCCGACCGCTGATACGCGCCGCTCACCAGCAGGTCGCCGCCCAATTGCGCCAAACCCGAAAGTGCATCGACCGCGCCGCCAACCGCCTCGCCGCCCAACCGCAGGCCCTCGCCAAGCACGATTGTTCCGAGTGCACCAACGCCGGCCCCGGCAATGCTCGTGGCATAAAAGCCGCCGATATCGCGCGTGATGATGCCGTTGGCCAGATTGTTCAGGCCCTCGATACGGACTTGCGCACCGGCGAAAGCTTGTTCGATCTCGGGATCGTTGCTGTGCGGACTGGTTTCCTTCTGCGCCGCCTTGAAGTCGCGATAATCGTCGTCAGGTAACTAGAAATTTCAATGAAGGCGATGAGTCACCAGCATATTCAATTCGGCCGCAACAATCGTTGCCTTCTTCAAAAAAGCCAACCCAATATCCGGAATGGGAAATTTACCAATGATATCGACGCGCACAACGTGGCCAATAGCTTCAGGATAAGACAGAAAAATCTCTCCAGACTCAACAAAGATAAAATATGCGTTCAACTTGTGTTGCAAAGCCTGAAGATGTCTCTGCTCATCGGTCCAGTCCCAACCATCGATTATGCTAAGAACGATGGTATCGTCTTTTGTTTCGGTGCCGACAGCGTCAACGACATCTGTATTGTCCAAGCTCATCGCCCTACTTCCTGATTATATCGACAGTTGCCGGCGGGATATTTGTGCCCCCAACGTAGGGCGACTTTCCTTTGCCGACTACAATGCCTCCGTAAAGCTCCAATTCCGGATAGACCACAATCTGATTGGCGGTAAGGGGCGCCGTGTCCGAGGCCTTCATGTCCGACAGCTTTGTTACGCCAGTCACCATGTCGTCGCCCAAGGCGTCTAGTCGCACTTTCAAGCTCGATGGGCCACCGGACTTGATCGTTATCTGAGGCCGAATATTGATCTGAGTTTTCGGTAATAGATTTGCGATCACGTCCGCCTCGAACGCATCTCCAGCAGCTTTGTTCATCGTGACCTGAGGGACTGCGATCTCCGCTATATGGACATCGGTACCGATTTTTCCGAGAGGGAAGCCGCCGGCGCGGAACATGCCGAACGTTGCTATACCGGAAGCCGAGTCGGCGGCAAACGTGCCGACCCCGTTCGGCTCTCCGGCCATCCACCGCGCGGGAACGCCTGCGGCACCTGCCGACAGGCCCGACGTTACCGCCCCCGCGAGCAAGCTTTCGCCCAGCACGATAGTGCCGAGCGCCCCGACCCCGGCCCAGCGATGCTCGTGGCATAAAAGCCGCCGATATCGCGCGTGACGATGCCGTTGGCCAGGTCGTTAAGGCTGTTTGCGCGTGCCGAGAGGATCGTTGCAATTTGCGACGCGCGAGGATCGACGGCAGCGTGCGCGTCGAACGCCTCGGCGAGTGCCATGAGCGAGCTTGTGTCGCCGCCACGCTGGTCGATGAGTGAACCGCGCCGGGTTTGCCGGAGGCTATTTGGTTTGAGTCATGCGGCCATAGGCCGTTGTTCGATCATGGCATAGTATTGCTCCTCTGCTTCTGCGGGCGGGATGTTGCCGATGGGTTCGAGCAACCGGCGGTGGTTGAACCAGTCGACCCATTCCAGGGTCGCGTACTCGACAGCCTCGAACGATCTCCATGGTCCCCGCCGGTGGATCACCTCGGCCTTGTAAAGGCCATTGATGGTCTCGGCCAAAGCGTTGTCATAGCTGTCGCCGACACTGCCGACCGAGGGCTCGATGCCCGCTTCGGCGAGGCGTTCGGTGTACTTGATCGAGACGTACTGGCTACCGCGATCGGAGTGGTGGATGAGACCGCCGCTGTGCGTCGGTCGGCGATCGTGGAGGGCCTGCTCGAGCGCATCGAGGACGAAGCCGGCGTGCGCGGTCCGGCTCGCGCGCCAACCGACGATCCGCCGTGCGAACGTGTCGACGACGAACGCCACATAGACGAACCCTGCCCAGGTCGCGACATAGGTGAAGTCCGAAACCCACAGCATGTCGGGCGCTGGCGCGCGGAACTGCCGGTTGACGTGATCACGCGGGCACGGTGCCGAGCGGTCGCCGATCGTCGTGCGCACAGGCTTGCCACGGATGACACCCGCCAAGCCCATCGCCCGCATGAGCCGTGCGACCGTGCAGCGCGCGACGTCGAACCCCTCGCGCTGCAGCTGGCGCCATACTTTGCGCACGCCGTAGACCCGGTAGTTGGTATCGAACACGCGCCGCACCTCGATCCGAAGTGCAAGGTCGCGGCGCGCCCGCGCCGACAGGCGCAATGGATCACGACGCTTCGCCTCGTGCGCATGATAGGTTGACGGGGCGATCGGCAGCACCTTGCAGATCGGCTCGACCCCATGAACGGCGCGCTGGTCGTCAATAAATGCGATCATCGCTTGAACGGGCGGTCGAGCTCCGCCTGAGCAAAATACGCCGATGCCTTGCGCAGGATCTCGTTGGCCTGGCGCAGCTCGCGGTTCTCGCGCTCCAGCGCCTTCAGCTGTGCCGCGACCTCGGTGGGCACGCCGACGCGTCGACCGCTATCGACCTCCGCCTTCTTGACCCACTCGTGCAGCGTCTGCGCCGCACAGCCGATCTTAGCTGCGATCGATACGACCGCCGCCCAGCGCGATGCGTGGTCGCGCTCGTGATCCAGCACCATCCGGACCGCACGCTCGCGCACTTCAGGCGCATACTTGTTCGTTGTTTTGCTTGTCATCGCTCCACCTTCTCAGGAGTTGGAGCCTCCGACAAACCCGGCGCGGTTCAGAGCGACTGCGCAAGCGCTTCGGCGCTGGTCAACTCGGCCGGCAAGTGTTGATCACTGGTCGCAAAGAACAGTCGCACCCGGTCGGCCTGATTGGTTGAGTCGACGGAACCGCCACCCCGCCAAGCAGATAGGCGCTCCATGGCGCTGGACCCGTGCTCGAATAACGCACGCCGTCGAGCCCGGTGTAATTGCCGCTTCCAGTTTGCGAACTCACCCGTTTGGCCGTCACCACGATTTCTTGAGGATCATCGGGCGCCGGCGGTGGTGTCGGTGCAGCGGCGTGAGGCTCGGAGACAGGCTGCGTCGACGCATCGATGCCCGATGAAAACGGATTGACCTGCAGGCTCGCGGTTGTGGGGGCGGGCGTGTGCGTTCGCTGCGCCGTCACCACGATGCTGTTCGGATCGGATGGCGCGGCGCTTGCAGGCTGGCCCGTGCCCGCGCTTTGCGTCGCGGCGGCGAAAGCAGTCGGGGTGCTGTAGTTGGCCACCGTCACGCCGGTGCCGCCGCCGGCGTTTTGGGTGGTCGTCACGACAGCACCACCGCCCGGGGCATAGCTCGCATACCCCACGCCTTTGACAATGGGCGTTCCTGACGAACTGCGCGCGAACGGCACGCCGGCGGCTTTCAATGCGCTCGCCGCGTTACTTTGCGCCGAAAACGCTGCCATCGCCTGCGCGCCCAGCATGTCGTTGATCGAGTCGATGTCTCCAAAACCGACACCGCCCTTTCCGGATCCTTGATCCATGCCAATGAATACCTCCTCTGGCAGGCTGTCGGGATATTTGACCTCCTCCACCATGGCGAGGAGCAAGGCCGGATCGACGCGCGGCATTTCTGGCGGCGGCGCGATTGGCGGCTCCGCGATTGCATCGTCAGTCCGTAGATCGACTGGCACAGGAGCCGGTTCGCCGGCACCGCCCGTCTTTCGGACGCCGAAGTCGAGCCCCGGGTCGGTGAGGTCATTGTCAAAGCCTGCCGGATCGAAAGCAACGCGCCGCCCGCTGTGTAGTTCGATCACTTTGCGTCACTCCCGAGCGGTGCCTGAATGAGAATTATTTGCGTAAACCGTGCGAATGCATCGAGCGTGTCGATGAACGGCATCCAGTCCCCGCGATATTGGGCAAGGCGCAGACCGATGACATATTGCCCACGCGACGCGACCGACAATTCGTACAACGGCATTGTCGGTTCGCCGTGCCGTTTGTCGCGCAGAGCAGATTGAAAAGGATGCGACCGCACCGGCCATTCCTGTCGTCGAACGGGTGCATGTTGAAGATCACGTTCATCGTGACCGCTGCGCACGCGATCGGATAATCCTGGTTCGCGATAAGCCACGCATTCAGAGCGGCGATCTGCGATGGGATGTTTTTGCATGACGGATAGACGATGGCCTGACCTCGACTATCGAGTGCCGTGCCAACGCTGCCATTGCGAAAGTGACCCGAAGCACCGGCACGACTGGAGATTTCATTCAGAAGTTCATTCAGGCGTCCACCCCGGATGTCGCTCCAGATTGCACCTGGCTCGAAGCGATTGATGACCGCAATTTCTTCGAGCGTACGTGCAGTGTGGTCGTCTACATCATAGACCGGTTGATATCGCGGCTCGACGTTTGTTGATTGACGGTCGCTGTATTTCAGCGCCCTGATTTCATGCCGTTGCATGTGTGCCCAGCGTACGACATGCTTGGTGTCATCAAGGTTCCATTAGTCGCAAATCTGTGCCAGCGCCGACAGGCGGCCCTGTAACGCCGCAGCAGGCGGAAGTTTGCTGATGTCAATGAGCGGAACACGGAATATGGGCTTGGTGGGTTTGGCGGGATCCTGGACGTAGGCTTCTACGAAGCTGCCCTTAGCAGCGCCCGAAAGCGCAGCCCACTCACCTGCGCCGACAATCGAATTTGCCATCAATCCGGCCACCACAATTGACTTCGATACTATTTCGCGAAAAACCATGGCCAGCCTGTCTTGCCAATCAACGGATCGTTTAGTTTGCCTAATCGATTCGTTTAGGAGACCGGAGAACGCACCGGTATTCCGCGCCAGCTATCCGATTTTCAATCGTTGCCACCGCCGTCGCTGCGCGTGAACCAACGACAGCTTTCGAAAAGCCTAAAATCTGAATAAACAACTGCAATGTTGGCGGAACTAGTCATTGCCCACAACTATCCAATTGCTTCACACGCTCGACATCGGAACCAAAATCACGAATTTTGCAGCCATACCTGGCGCGGGAAAGATCGCTTCTGCCCTAAGCTGCCGCGCCAGAGCTTTCACGATGTTTAGACCCAGGCTTGCCGACTCGCCCGTCGACGAAGCGGGAATGCCAGTACCGTTGTCGGCCACGGTAAGCCGCAACACGCCGGATTCGTCCGAGAGCTCGACGGAAACCTTGGTTGCTCCCGCAGCGCTGCCATGTTTGAATGCATTCGTGATGAGTTCGTTGGCGATCATTGCCAGCGACATCGCTTGTTCGGCCGGCATATCAATCGCCACGGTTCGGCAATCCATTTCGATGTCCGATCTGCGCATCGAGTTGCCGAGATCACGGCAAAGTTCTTTAAGGTACTCGCCAAAGCCAATGCGTCCCAGACGGTCGCTTTTGTGCAGACGCTCGTGAACGCGGGCGACGGCGATCACACGCGCGGCGGCCTCATCGAGCGCTGCGCGCGTCTCATCGGACGTGGAAGCGCCGCGTTGCATGGAAAGCAGTGAACCAACCACGGTCAGGCTATTCTTCACCCGGTGATCGATCTCGCGCGCCAAGAGGTCCTTGTCGGCGAGCGCCTGCGTCAGCTTGCTTTCATAGGCATTGCGTTCGGACAGGTCGTAAAAATAGCAGACCACGCCGTGTCGACCGTCGGGCAAAGAGATTCGTTCGATGCGCCAGTGATACGCTTCGATCTTGTCAACGTTAGCACGCTGCTCGACACTCGACAGACTGACAAAGGGTTCGCCGGTCGCCAGGGTATGACGGAACCTTGCAATGACCTCGGTGGCAAAAGGTTCGGTCCAGAGGATGTGAACGATTTCGCTGAAATCCCGGCCGATCAGCGGTTCGATCCCCGCAAACACATTTTGTGTGCCTTGGCTAAGCTGCACCAGCCTGAAGTCGGCGTCGAGGACGTAGATGCCGAAAGGATTGGAAACGACGAGGTTGGCAAATGTCTCGGCGTTGCGGGCCAGCAGTTCCTGCGCTTTGCGGAATTCGGTGATGTCGGTGGCGAGTCCTACAACGCGACGCGCACCGCTTACGGGATCGATCGTGTCGAACGGACGATCGAGGATGATCCTCTCGGTGCCGTCCTCGAGCCGGAGCCGATATTCGATCGGCACGCTTTTTCCCGACATCTGATCGCGCATCGCGGCATCGAGTTTCGCGCGATCATCGGGATGCACGCTCTTCAGAAAGCTGCGGGCATCGGCGTACAGTTCGTCGCGCGATCGTCCCCAGATCTGCTCATAGGCGCGGCTGACATAGGCTATCCGCTGTTCATCCAGTTCGTGAACGTAGAAGACGGCATCGATCGTCTCCGCAAGCTGATGGAGTCTGAGCGCGTCTGCGCGTGTGTCTGTAATATCGCGGTGAATTCCGACCCACTCGACAATCGTCCCGTCGGTGCCGACGATCGGGACAGCGCGGACCGCACAAAGTCGCCAATTGCCATCGTAGCGTCGAACGCGATGCTCGAACTCGAATGTCGTTTTAGCGCGGACCGCGGCCTCCCAGGCTTCAATCGTCGGCTGCGCATCGTCGGGATGGATGGCGGCCGACCAACCATAGCCTTGATACTCCTTAGGTCTCTGCCCCGTCAGCGAAGCCCATCCAGATTGCTCGCCAACCATTTGGCCATCGGCACTGTTGGTCCACAGCACGCCATCGATCGCCGCCACGGCCGCCTTGAAGCGCTGTTCGCTTCGGGCGAGGTTCTCCCCTGCAAGACTCCGTTCGGTGACGTCCCGGAAAAATATGGCAAGGCACCCATTCTCGACCGGAAACGCACGCGTCTCGAACCACGACGTCCGACCGTCCACCCATTCGTAGCGATTCTCGAGCGCGATCGGCACCCGCTCCGCCATCGCACTCTTGTAGAGCTTGCCTACCTCGCTGTGCTCAGTTCCCGGGTAGGCGATCCAGTGCGATTGGCCGATCACGTCCTCACGAGCGCGGCCGTCGATGCGCATCGCTTCCTTGTTCAATTCGAGAATAGTGAAATCGGGCGCAAGCAGCCCGAAGCCTTCGTGCATGCTGTCCATGACCGGGCGCAACGAGCCCGAATCGCCGCCTGCGTACGCTAGCATCACTAACTCCCCGCGCTGGCCCGCAACTCGCCTGCGGCCGCAGTCAAACCCCTGAACACGCTTCCTATATTAAATCAGATTTTCGCTTTCTTGCCTAGAGCCAAGCTTTCCATGGCGGACTCAAATGGACAATCGGGATCTGGTTATTTATTCTTTCCGCCGCGATTGGCCGCATTGGACTGGAGGCCCTTTGGTACCGATGGCCGGTGTTCGACTGAATTTTCGCGACGAGCCTCCCCGGCCCGATAGATGCATCCGCCACAGCTGGGCCGGGTTCACGATCGAGAGCGTCCGCATTCACCAGGCGCGGGCGTTCGATTATGATTGGCAGGGGCCGAGCCATTATCTGGCGGTGCACGACATCGTGCTTAATGATGGAGAGGTGGCCGTCGGCGAGGTCGAGCGCGCGAATTGTGCGAACCTCCGCGACCGTCTGACCTTCGTTCCGCAGCATGCGCGGGTCTCGGGCTGGTCGGCGCTGGCTGGCAATGATCATGGCTATACAGCGATCTTCTTCGATCCCGACCTTGCGGAAGCAGAATATGAGCGACCGCTGGTTGGGCTGTCGGTGCGCCCGCTGCTCTACTTCGAAGATATGCGTCTCTGCCAGACGTTGCGCCGATTGGAGGCCTTGGCGACCTCGGACGGCGATGCTGAGTCGGTCGCTGCGGAAACGCTCGGGCTGCTCGCAGTCCTTCAGCTGCACCCTTGGCTTGGATGCGCCTTCAGGCCTGCGGCGGGCCACCTGACGCTCGCCCAACAGCGTCAGCTTACCGAGTTCATCGAAGCCAACATTGCGTCGTCGCTTTCGCTTTCCGATATGGCCGCAGTCGCCGGACTCAGCCGGTTTCACTTCGCCCGATCATTCTCGCGCACCTACGGCCGCGCACCGCATCAGCATCTTTTGCTGCGCCGTATCAGTCTGGCTGCATCACTTCTCGCCGCGACGAGTTTGCCCATCAGCGAGATCGCACTTCGGGCGGGTTTTTCGTCACCGGCGCGGCTTTCAATTGCATTCCGGCGGGCAATTGGTCGATCGCCGACCGCATTCCGTCAAGCCGTAAGATAGCCGAACGGCTTTTCCGAAACGCTACAACCGAAACTCGCCTCCCATCCATTTTGTGGGCAGGTTGACGAGCGAGGGGCGACTTTCGTTCGGTCGATCAAAACAATGAGTGGCCAATATGTCGCGGCAGCATACGACGAAGAGATTCGTGAGCTTGCTGCGCTAGAATGATGCGATGTTCGTCATCTGAATAAGTGCAACCGGCTCAACCGCTGCCGCTATCATCGCTGCCCGCGTTTCGGGAAATCGCGGGCCAAGTTCCTCTATCGCGAAGTCAAGGTGAATGGCAGCTCTAGATTCCCCCAGCGCAGTCGAGAGCGTGTAAGGCGCGTTCCATAAGGAGGTGCGCATCGATTCGCATCTGCCCGATCGCAGCTTCGGCCATCGCAGACCCCCATTCTGCCCGATGACGCAGATATTACCAGCGGGCCATGAATGACCTTATGGGCTAACGTGACCGAAATGAAATAGATTTGCCTCATGACGTTAGCTATAGCGATGGATCGCGGGCTGATGGAACGCTTAGGTGCCGCAGGAGTAAGCGTCTCAATCGCACTTTTCTGCGAACGACTGCAAATGTCGGCGCTTGCCGCCGAAGCGGGCGGAGGGAAACCGGTCAAGTCTCCGCGCGGCGAGTCTTACCCAACGCGCGCCGTCACTATCCACGCGCTCGCTTTGAAGACGACGCGTCCGTTTTGAATGTTAAGTGCACATAGGTCGGCGATCTTTCCCAGCATGGCGTCACGTTCAGCACCTTCAAGTGCGGCGATTGTCGATGCTGCAGGTCCGATTTTCTGAAAATATTCGACGGCGTCATAAACGGGGTCCGCGCCGTCGCCTGCGACGTAGTCCCAATCGACGGGTTCGAACGCGACGTTTTCCCAGCCAGCAGCTGCGAGTATGCGCGTGACATGTGTTTTATCGGCAAATGCAAACGGTCCCGGTGCCGTGATGTCACCGGGTATGATCACAGTGCCCACCAGCTTGCCAATTTCTGTTGCCCACGCATTCTCTAAGCGATCACGAAAGCAGGAGAAGATCAGTTGCGCGCCCCGACGCGAAGACGCGTTGAGGTTAGTGAAGGCTTTCACAGGATTGGCGAAGAACATGACCCCGTGCCGCGACATGAGCGTATCCGGCACAAATATTGGATCGCGCCACGCGGAGGCGTCGCCAACGGCGAAGCGAACATTCTTCAAGGGACGACCGCGACGCCGCGCGACGGCAACTAGCGGCTCCGAGAGGTCGATCCCGATGATATCAGCTTTCGGAGTTGCTCTGCCAACGGCGATTGCCGTTTCACCGGCACCGCACCCGATATCGAGCAGGCAACCGGGCGAAAGTGCACAGGTCCGCGCAACAAGGACGGTCGTCAGTCCCGAAAAACTTCGATCGGTCCGCGCATAGTCCCGCGCCCAGTTCTGACCGATTTTGCCCTTCCAGTCGTACGGGTCGCTGATCATCGACATGCAGGCGTCAGATTTGCTAATAATTTGCGCGCCATATGATTGTCCTTTTTTCGCAGACCTTACTGTACTGCGGGGCTGCGGCAAGCGCTCGCACTGCTCTGCGGGCACGGTCTTGCTACCGTCGTAACGAGCGGTGCTCCCACGCGTGTTTAGGTCCTGACTTGGCCTCGCGTTCTTCCCCGCCGATAAAAGGGGCATGAATCAATGGCAGCTTCCAACGCGGTCTCGGCCGATTGCCGGACTGACTAGTTGCGCCGCGCATCAAAATCGTTTCGAGACCTTTCAATCCTACTGAGATCTGCTCGGCCCACACCCATAAACCGCAGAACGCCTCTCCTAGGCTGAGCCCGAGGTGCGTCAGTCGGTACTCAACCTTGGGCGGAATGACCGTGTGGATTGTTCGCACCAGCAACCCGTCGCGCTCCATCCGCCGCGGCGTTTGCGTCGACATCTTTTGACTGATGCCATCGACACGTCGCCCAGGTTCAGTGAAGCGCAGTTCCTCGCCGTGCACGAGTTCCTCGATGACGAGCATCGTTCATTTGTCGGCGACGCGCCCCATCAGTCCGTACCAGAGCCTCAACGCGGGGATCGACCTCGTCCGGCGTCGGTTCGATTTTTAAATCAGTCGCCGTTGGCTCACTCTCTTTTGGGCAAGTAGAAATCTTTCCGGTGCCTTCTTTCTTGCCGCAGCTGTCGTTCTAAATATGGCTCAACGACCACGCAACGAGGAGACGCAGCATGAAACTGACAGGCAATACTATCCTCATCACCGGCGGCGGTACCGGCATCGGGCGCGCGCTGGCGCATCGCCTTGCCGACCAAGGTAATACCGTTATCGTTACCGGCCGAACGCAGGGCTCCCTCGACGAGGCGATCGCGGGACGTGACACGATGATCGCCTATACGCTCGACATGACCGACGCGGATGCGATCCGCGCCTTTGCGAGCACGGTCGTCGAGCGGCACGCGGCGCTGAACGTCGTGATCAACAACGCGGGGATCATGCGGTTCGAGGATCTGACGCAGCCGCGCGAACTCGATGATGCCGAAGCGACAGTCGTCACCAATCTGCTCGGCCCGATCCGTCTGATCGACGCGCTCAGCGCGCACTTCGTCGCCGTGCCCGATGCGGCGATCGTTAACGTGACCTCGGGTCTCGCGTTCGTGCCACTGGTGGCGACCCCGACCTACAGCGCGACCAAAGCGGCGTTGCATTCTTACACGCTGTCGCTTCGTCACCAGCTTCAGGGCAAGGTGGAAGTCATCGAACTTGCGCCGCCCGCGGTCCAGACCGATCTCACGCCCGGGCAGGCGACGCGTGAAGGCTATCTACCGCTGGATGTCTATCTAGACGAGGTGATGGCGCTGTTTGCGCAAACGCCGACCCCGTCCGAGATCCTCGTCGAGCGCGTAAAATTCCTTCGCAACGCCGAGGCCGAGGGGCGCTTCGACGCTGTGCTGGCAGCGGTCAACGCGCATTGAGTGGCGGAAAAGCGGCTTGCCGCTCGGCATCGCGCACTTCCATCAGCTTGAGCCAGCGTTGGCGGAGCGCCGCAGGCCGGTCAGGGTAGCGATCATCGAGAAATTCGATCGTCGCGATGCGGTCGATGCGGAACATGCGAAAGTCGCGGCGCAGCTCACACCAGGCGATCGCCATGCGGACGGCATCGCGATAACCGACCATGAAGGGCCAGATCGTGCGCCGCGTGGCGTGCCCGGCGTCATCAGCATAGTCGATCGCAAGCTTGCGCCCGCGCTGGCACCACAGGCGCAGCTGCGCCACATCGACCATACCTGTTGGCGGTGTACTGCCCGGCGGCGTGATGACGACCGGCTCGAGCACGAGCCCGCGTAGTCCTTCGGGAACGGTCGCCGCCAGCTTGGCAATTAGGTCTTCGGCGGCGCGCGACAACGCCGGATCGCCACGCGCACGCACCCATTGCGCGCCGAGCACTGCGGCTTCGATCTCGTCCGATGTCAGCATTAGCGGTGGCATGTCGAAGCCGCCATCGAGGACATAGCCGATGCCCGCCTCGCCGCGGATCGGCACGCGCTGCGCCATCAACGTCGCGATGTCGCGGTAGATCGTGCGCTTCGACGTTTCGAGCTCGAGCGCAATCGCGTCGGCAGTGATCGGTCGACGATGCCGCCTGAGCACCTGAATAATCTGGAAGAGTCGGTCGGCGCGTCGCATTCTCGTTTCCTACGCGATCACTGCTGACAGCATGTTGGCAGCAGCGTGGCGGTAGTCAACCGCTATCGCCATCCCGCGACGAACTTTTAAGGCCGCTCATGTCCACGCTTCGCTTCGCCGCGCCGGGGATCGTCAGTTTCGCGCTGACCTCGGCGCTGATGCTGCTGACACTTTGACGCTTTGGACAGGGAGAACTTAATATGACCAACCACGATCTTCTGACGCACGGCACTGTTGCGATCGTCGGTGCTGGCCCTGCCGGTCTGACACTCGCGCGCATCCTTCAAACGCGCGGTTATCACGTGACCGTCATCGAACGAGACGCATCGCCGACCGCACGATCGCAGGGTGGCAGCCTCGATATTCGCCCCAGCCTGGGTCAGCGTGCGATCGACGCCGCCGGGCTGACCGACGTGTTCGCGTGCGTAGGGCGCAGCGACGCGAGCGGGTTCAAAGTCATCGCCTCGCAAGGGGTCGAACTGCCCGGCGTGGGCGACGAGACGCATGAGGACGCAGGCCCCGAGATCGACCGCGGTGACTTGCGCCTATTGCTGCTAGCCTCGCTCGCGCCCGGCACGGTGCAGTGGGATCGCGCGGTTACCGACGTGGTCCGCGACGGCGACCGCTGGCGCATCGACGTTGCCGATCACGCGCCGGTCCTTGCCGACCTCGTCGTCGGTGCCGACGGCATGGGGTCGCGGGTGCGACGCCGGCTGACACCGGTCGTGCCGACCTACACCGGGCAGACGATGGTCGCAGCGAACATTCGCCCCGAGCTGTGGCACGGATCGCCGCTTGCCGAACTCCTCGGACAGGGATCGATCATGTTTGCAGGCGAAGGTCGGACGATTTTCGTACAGCGCTGTGCGCGCGACCTGATCCTCGTCTATTACTCGCTGCGCGTTGCCGAGGACTGGCCTGTCGGCACCGGACTGGCGCTCGACGACACCGCCAGCGTGCTCGCCGTCATTCGCGACACCTATGCCGACTGGTCGCCAGCACTTGTCGATATGCTGACGCAGATTACGCCGGGCTTCCACCGCTGGCCATTATCGGTCATGCCGCCCGACGTGACTTGGGCGACGCAGCTGGGCCTGACAATGATCGGCGACGCCTCGCACGCGATGCCGCCGTTCACCGGCAAGGGCGTGAACCTCGCGATGTTCGACGCGCTCGAACTCGCCGATGCGCTTGCTGCCGATCCGAATGCCGAGCTTGCGGATGCACTGGCGACGTTCGAGGCGGGCATGCAGGCGCGCACACGGCGTGAGACCGGCGCGTGCCTGGAAGTCGGGCGGACGTTCTATGGCATCGATCTCGGCTTCGACATCGAGCGCGCGATAGCCTGACCAAGAGAGGACCGGAACATGATCATCGTAACAGGGGCGACCGGGCAACTCGGGCGCGGCATCGTCGAGCAACTCTTAAAGCGGGTTGCCCCAAACCGCATCGGGGCGAGTGTACGCGACCCGGTCAAGGCGGATGACCTTGTCGCGATGGGCGTGCGTGTTCGACGCGGCGACTTCACCGATCGGGCGAGCCTCGACCATGCTTTCGAGGGCGCAGAACAAGTGCTGATCGTCTCGTCGAACGCCCGCGCGAGCGGCGGTGACCCGCTCGCGCAGCATCGCACCGCGATCGATGCGGTCGTCGCGGCAGGCGCACGACGCTTGGTGTACACGAGCCATATGGCGGCAAGCAGCACGTCCGCGTTCCCGCCGATGCACGACCACGCGGCGACTGAGGCAATGCTCGCCGAATGCGGGATCGCCTGGACCGCGCTGCGCAACGGCTTTTACGCCGCGAGCGGACTGATGCTGATGGGCGACGCGCTGACCACCGGCACGATCGAGGCGCCCGCCGACGGAAAGGTGGTGTGGACGGCGCACGCCGATCTCGCCGAGGCGGCGGCAATCATCCTTGCCGACGGTGGCTATGACGGGCCGACCCCGCCGCTGACGGGAAGCGAGGCGCTCGACCTTGCGGACATCGCCATCATCGCGTCGGAAGTGCTCGGTCGACCCATCACGCGCAGCGTCTCAACCGACGAAGCGTTGCGCTCGAAGATGGCGGCGCAGGGCGTGCCCGAACCGGCAATCCGCATCGCACTCGGCTTGTACGCGGCAAGCCGGACGGGCGAATTTAGCCTGATCGATACGACGCTCGAACGACTGCTCGGGCGCAGCCCGATTACGATGCGTGCGCTCATCGATCAGCGCGCGCGTGGTCAGGTGGCGTAGGCGGTCGATCGTTCGACGTCGTCGATGAAGCCGATGCGCGACGACGGCTCCCAGCCCAGCCGCTGCCGCGTCGATGTGCTCGATGCCGACAGGTCGGTTCCGACCGCGAAGGCCAGCCCTCCGAAATGATCGGCAGCCTGCGTCTCCGGCAACGATGCGACCGGCACACCCAGCCCTTGCCCGATCGTGTCGGCGACTTCTTTCAGACTGACCCCGCGGGAGCGCCGCCCGGACGTCAAACGGCGAATGACCTTTGCCTCGAACTCAGGCCATTCGCCCCATCCGCATAGAAACCCGGGATCATCATCATGCTGACGCTATTTAAAACCGGAACCTATTGGATGTGCCACATCACGGTGGCCTTCACGCTCGCCTACCTGCTTACCGGGAATTGGCATGCCGCACTGGCAATCGGACTTCTCGAGCCCAGCGTTCAGGCCGTCGTGTTTTATTTTTCGAGATTGCATGGGCCCGGCTGCGAGCGCGGTTCGATGCCAGCAGCCACCGGCCCGATCTGACCGACCGCCCCCGGATACCCGCACGAGCATAACCGTTCGTCTGAACGACTGCCTTCTCAAGTTTTCACTCAAAAGAGAGACCCCACATCATGACCGCGCAAGCCGATTATCTCGAACCGCTGTCCCCCGACAACGCAGCTGTACTGTTCATCGACAACCAGACGACGCTCACGCTGGGTGTGCAATCGATCGACATGACCCTCCTCAAGACCAATACCGAAGGACTGGCACAGCTCGCCAAGATCTTCGACCTGCCTGTCGTGCTCACGACCACCGGCGGCGGTGCGCAAGGGCCGTCGGGTCCGTTATTGAAGGGCATTACCGACACGTTCCCGAACGTGGCTCCGATCGACCGGATGGGCAACCTCAACGCCATGGACGATGCGCGCTTTGCCGAGGCGGTGAAAGCGACCGCGCGCCAGAAGATCATTCTGTCGGGCATAACCACCGATTTCTGCCTCGTCTATCCCGCGCTCACGCTGATCGCCGCGGGCTATCACGTGTTCATTCCGATCGACGCGTCGGGATCGTGGACAGCTGCGATCAACGATGCCGCACTTCAGCGGCTGGTGCAGGCGGGTGCGACCCCGACCAGCGTCCAGTCGATCGCCGGCGAGCTGCAGAATGCGCTGACCAACAAGAGCCGCGAAGCGGCAATGGCGCTGATGCCCCAGATGATGGGCCGGATCGGTTCCTATACACCCGCGCCGTCGATCATCTCGATGAACGGCGCCTACAAGACAGGTGGATCATGACCGACTGTCGCGTCATCGTGCTTGCTGGGGCCGGGGGCGACCTCGGCGGGCGGATCGCCAAGGCTCTTGTGGCACGCGGTGCCGATGTCCGCGCGCTGGTCCGCCCCGAAGTCAAGCCCGATGAGCGCCGCCGTATCGAAGGCTATGGTGCGACGATCGTGGCTGCGGACCCTCGCAGCGTTGACGACATGGCTGCCGCTTGCACCGGAGCGGCCTGCGTCGTCTCTGCGCTCAATGGTCTCCGCGACGTCATGATCGATCGTCAGGGCGTGTTGCTTGATGCGGCGGTGAAAGCGGGCGTGCCGCGGTTCATCCCGTCAGACTATGCCGCCGACTTCACGAAGACCCGGCCCGGCGACAATCGCAATTTCGATCTCCGTTGCGAATTCATGGCGATCGCGGACCGCGCACCGATCAAGGTGTCGTCGATCCTGAACGGGGCGTTCCTCGACATGCTCGGCGCGGAAGTGCCGATCATTCAGCCGGGCATCCACCGCGTGCTGTACTGGCACGACGCCGATCAGCTGCTCGACTTCACCACGAAAGACGATGTCGCCGCCTACACGGCTGCGGCCGCAATGGACGATGACACGCCGCGCATTTTGCGGATCGCAGGCGATAGCGTGACGGCACGCGAGATCGCAGCAGCTATGAGCGCCGTGACTGGTGAGCGCTTTCGACCGCTGTAGGTCGGAAGCCTCGGCATGATCGGCGTCATGATCCGCATCGCCAAGCTCGTCGCGCCGAAGTCCGACGCCGCGTTCCCGCCGTGGCAGGGCATGCAGTACATGCGCGACCAGTTCAGTGGCCGCGCCAAGCTCTCGCCGCTCGACAATGCCCGATATCCCGGCCTGAATCATGCCGATTAATATCCGCTAACCCTGCGTGCATTCTGGAACCGGCCAGTCAGCGACCGACCCGGAGTTAGCCGCAGAGCCACGCGTGAACGAGCGTCTGGTTGCGGGTAACGGAATTGGTGACGCGAATGTCGGGAACAGGTCACGACCAACTGCGGCAGGAGGCTAAAGTTGACGCGTGCTCACACCAGCTTTCGCGGCTCGGTCGACGATCAGCTCGAAGACTTCGGGCCGTGAATAATGGCCATCGACATCGAGCGCGGCGAGTTCGGCATCGCGCTGCGCAAGGTCTAGCGTCGCCGTTAGTAGCTGAGCATTTCGTCCCGCCTCGGCAAGCACGACGCCGTCGGGCCCGACGATCAGGCTGCCGCCGTGTTGAAGCGGTCCATCCGGCATCGCCCTGATGAGGTCCAGCACATCGCCATCGCCGCCGAGCCGCATCAGGCCATCGATCAGGTCGTCACGGTGCTGAATTGTGCCCGCTGCCAGAACGAAGCAACGACCCTCGAACGCATAGTGCCGCGACGCGACGCGGTAACTTTCGCGAATCGTCGGCCAGGCTGCGACGTGAACGGTCTCCCCGGCGTGGTGCATTGCCGCGCGCGCCAGCGGCATCCAGTGCTCCCAGCAGATCAGACTACCGACGGCTCCCCATGGTGCCTGGTGGACGCCAAGCGTCGAGCCGTCGCCGCGCGCCCAGATCAGCCGCTCACCATGCGTCGGCACCAGCTTGCGGTGAACCAGCGGCGGCTGTCCCGGACGAAACAGCAATTGGCTATTATAGAGGCTGGCGCGCAGCCGCTCATGGGCACCGACCGATACCAGCGTGCCGGCGCGATCGACCCACTCCTGCACTGGTGCCAGCCGCGCGTCGCCCGGCACGATCGCCTGGTCGAGCAGGAGCGCGTGAAGGCGCTTGGTGCCGGGGTGGTCCCACAGCGCAGCGCCCGGTGCTTCGTCGAGCCATAGCGGATACCCGCCTAAGAATGTCTCGCCGAAAGCGACGATCGCGGCTTGATGCGCCTCGACTGTACACAGATGTCCGACCAGCGCTGCGATCCCGTCGCCGACCGCGAGCGGGATAGGCGCCGCCTGGACGATGGCGGCAGTGACGGTACGGGTCGGAGACGACATCGCTCTTCCTTGAGATTTTCGTGACAGCGAAGCAGGTTTGCGGACGTGCGGCGTGGCTGACCATTTTACGCAGAATTGGCGGTCAGTATAGCGTCAGGATCTCGGCCAACGGTAGCTTGCGCTTGGCAAAAGCGGGAACAGTCGCGTCCTCCGCCGGATGCCCGACTACGAGCAGGATATAGGCTTTTTCCTCGGTCGGGCGTCCTAGAGCTTCGTTCAAAAAGTTCATCGGACTAGGAGTGTGGGTCAGCGTCGCGAGACCGCACTCGTGCAGAGCGGCAATCAGGAAGCCGGTTGCGATCCCCACCGACTCCGGCACGTAATAGTTTTTCGCCCGTGCCCCGCTCTCGGCCTTTCCGTATCGTTGACCAAAGATGGCGATTAGCCAGGGCGCGACCTCCAGAAATGGTTTGCTCGGATCGGTGCCGAGTGGACCCAGCGCATCCAGCCATTCCTCGCCGCCCCGGCCGGCGTAGAACTCACGTTCTTCTGCCTCGGCGGCGGCGCGAAGCTGTGTCCGGAGCGGTCCCGGCCCGATCAGGACGAACCGCCAAGGCTGTTGGTTGGCCCCGCTTGGAGCGGTGGCCGCCGCCGCGACGCAACGCTCGATAACCTGTCTCGAAACGGCGCGGTTGCTGAATTCGCGGACCGTATGGCGGCGACGCATCCTGGTCAGGACGGCATCTGCCCGGGTCAGCGCCTCTTCATCAGATAAAGTAGCGCGATCAGGCAGAGGGATCGGCTGGTATCGGTGCGTCATCTCTTGCTCCGGCACACAGGCGAGCCGCATGTTCGCCAAGCCTGAAGGCATGGAGCAGCGGATCGCCGGCTACAAGCGTGATGCGCCGTATCCAGCGATATCGAATTGCGCCGGAGAGAACTCGAATATCGCGGCGGGGTTCTTCATTCATCAATCGGCTAAGCGATACGGCCCTAGTTGAACGTGGGCACGACGCGCAACGGCGGCTATCCCGACGAAAAGATCCTAAATTGCCAGCCGGCTTTCGGCCCAATGCGTCGTTTGCGTCCAACGAAAAGCGCTATGAACGGATGATCGCTTTTCAGAGCGGCGGCAAGATCGAGATAGTGCTGCCTCTCACCCGAGGCCGGCCAAGCCTCGAAGATCACCGCGATCATGATTGCACCAGCGGCGCATGCGGGGCCGACGCAAGGCGCAGGAACATCCGGTCCTCGCGACGGATGAACTGCTCGCGCTTGGCAAAGTCGTAATTGGCTCGGCCCACAGGGTCCGCGCTCAGTCTTGCGCGATACTGTTCATAGGCGGCAAGGCTGTCGATGTTGTACACGCCATAAGCCGTCGTGCTCGACCCCTCGTGCGGTGCGTAATAGCCGATCAGCTCGGCTCCGCAGCGCGGAATGGCAGCGCCCCAGTTGCGGGCATATTCCTCGAACGCGTCGATTTTGACGGGGTCGATCTCGTATCGGATGAAGCAGGTGATCATGATCGCAATGCCCTTTTGGTAGCCTGGGATTAGCCATGGACCATTGAGTTGCATCAATGCTTCGGCTAAGTCCGAACTATGCCCGATGGCCCGACGATCTCGCGCGTAGCCGCCCTCATCGGTGATCCGGCGCGGGCCAATATTCTTGTCGCCTTGATGGACGGCCGCGCGCTGACCGTCACCGAACTGGCGCAAGCCGCTGGCGTTACGATTCAGACCGCGAGCGGGCATCTGACCAAGCTGAGCGACGCCCGTCCGACCCTAACCGAAAAGCAGGGGCGGCATCGCTATGTGCGTTTGTCCGGCCCCGACATTGCGTAGTTGCTCGAAGGCCTTATGGGCGTGGCCCAGCGCACGGGAGCAACCCCGGTGCGCACCGGTCCCAATGACGCGGCGCTTCGCACCGCCCGTATGTGTTATGATCATCTGGCTGGTGAACGCGGCGTGGAGCTGTTCGACACGCTGGTCAGGCATGAGTTCATCGAGGGCGGCAGCAGCCTAAGCGTGACGCCGGCCGGTCGCGCTTTCTTTTCGGATTTCGGTGTCGATGTTGCCACGCTCGAAGCGAACCGCCGCCCGGTTTGCCGGGCGTGCCTCGACTGGAGCGAGCGTCGTCATCACCTTGGCGGCGCGTTGGGTGCAGCACTTCTGAATGCATTTATGGAGCGAAACTGGGCTGTTCGACGAGACGGGCGCATCGTTCAATTTTCACCGTACGCTATGAACGATTTTGGCATGTTGTTGGCGGCATAATTTGAGCTGGCGCGTGTGAGCGCAAATCGTCTGAATTGAGCGACAGCAATTTTTAAGGGTCCTAGGCGGCATCCGCGTCCTTACGGCCGCGCCTCGCGTCGATTAACGGATGGCGGCTCATACGGAACGCTCAAAACGGGCTTAAGGTAGGCTTGTTTGGCGATCATCGTCATTCCGGTTCATGGATCCGCATAGTGAACAAGTGTCGTCTCGATCACCGGATGCGATTCGAGCGTGCGGTGCACTGGGCATTTGTCGGCAATGACCAGAAGGCGTGCGCGTTGGGCGTCAGTCAATTCGCCTGCGAGCGTGATCGACCGTGACAAGACCTCGATCTTGGGTCGGCCCTCGTCGGTCGCGAGGCAATCTTTGGAATGGCAGCGGCCATGATTGAGTTCGACCAAAACGCCGGTGAGCGGAATCTGCTCGCGATCGGCAACGAGCTTGATCGTCATCGCGGTGCAGGCGCCGAGCGCCGACAGCAGCAGGTCATAAGGCGTCGGCCCGAGATCGGCGCCGCCGACCTTGAGCGGCTCGTCGGCCAGGAAGCTGTGACCCGATGAATCCACGATGGTCGTAAATTTGGCGTCGGTCGAGATGACGCGGACCCAGCCCTCGGCGGGCGCGTCGATCGCCAGCGCGGGTGCGAGATAAGGCTCAACCCAAGCCGAAATGATCCCAGCAGCATAGGCGGCAGGGGCAGGCTGGGTCAGAAGATGATCGGCCCCATCGAGCGAGACGAAGCTCTTTGGATGCTTGGCCGCGCCAAAGATCTGCGCGGCATTCTCGATCCCGACAATCGCGTCGGTCGGCGCGTGAAGGACGAGAAGCGCGCGCTTGAGTATGGCGAGCCGCCCGGCTTGATCCTGGCCTTCGACGGCATCGAGAAAGGCACTCGACACTTCGAACGGACGCCCGCCGATCGTCACTTCGGCCTGTCCTGCGGCGCGGACCTTGGCAACCTGATCGCCCAGCTGATGCAGCACATGCGCAGGATCGAACGGCGCGCCGATCGTGACGACCGCGGCGCATTCGGGAATCTCGCCCGCCGCCGCGATCACCGCTGCGCCGCCGAGCGAATGGCCGACCAGAATCGTCGGCGCACCGATGCTGCCGCGCAGATAATCGGCGGCGGCGATCAAATCGCTGACATTGCCAGCGAAATGGCTGTCGGCGAAGCTGCCGGCCGATCTGCCAAGCCCGGTGAAATCAAAGGCGAGCGTCGCGATCCCGTGCTCGGCCAGCGCGATGCTGATCCGCCGTGCGCCATGGCTTTGCGCGGTACAGGTGAAGCAATGCGCAAACAGCGCCACCGCGCGAACGCGGCCCGGCGGAAGCTCAAGCCGCCCGGCAAGCTGGACACCGGCACTATTGGGGAAAGTGATGTCACGTCGCATCGATTCTGCCTCCGTTGGTGGCAATAGCTCGGCTCGTTGCGTCATGCACGACCCAGACTTGCTCCACCATCGACGAACAGAATCTGTCCGGTAATGAAACCCGCTCCGGCGGAAGCCAGGAACGCGATTGCCGCGGCGATTTCGTCGGGGCGTCCCAACCTGTTCATCGGTATGCCCGCTAGATAGCGCGCCTCGCCGTCGCTGCCCGGGGCGTTGTTGGCACGAAAAAGCCCTGTCTCCGTCGGGCCGGGCGCGACAGCATTGGCGGAAATTCCATCGGCCGCAAGTTCGATGGCCATTGTTCTGGTCAGGCTTTCAAGCGCCGCCTTGGCGGCGGCATAGCTTGTCCGGAGCGGAAGCCCGCGCGTGACAAGACTGCTAACATTGACAATGCGCCCGAAGCGCGCGGCGCGCATGCCCGGGAGCAACGCCTGAGTGAGCTGCAACGCCGGTCGGACGTTGAGGTCCATCACTTGCGCGAAATCGCTGGGCGACACATCCCCGAACCGTTCACCTTTGGCGAGGCCGACATTGTTGACGATTCCGAGCACGTCGCCGCGCCCGGCAAGCATCTCTGCTAACGCGGCTGTGGCGAGCAGATCGCTCAGATCGGCAGCGATGAATTCGCCCGGAAAAATCGGCTGGTGCCTGGCGCGCGACGCCGATCACTGCCCAGCCACCGGCGGCGAGGTGATCGGCGCCGGCGCGACTGATTCCCTTCGAAGCGCCGGTGACGACAATGGCGCGCGTCACGACGCCAGCGCCGTCGTGCGCTCGATCGCGCGCTTGAACGCCGGACGCGCGTTCAATTCGTCGAACCAGCGCTGGACATTGGGTGTGGTATCGAGGCTGACCCCGGCGCATTCGCGCCGCCACATCCAGCTGAAATGTGCGATGTCGGCGATAGTGAGCTCATCGCCTGCCACGAACCGGTGCTGGCTGAGTACCGTGTCGAGAACACCAATAATGCGGTCGGCCTCATCGCCGAAGCGGTCGATGGCGAGCGGCACTTGTTCGGGCGCGAGCTTACGGAAGTAACCGGCGTTGCCAAACGCAACACCAAGCCCAGAGGCGTGGAAGAATAATTGCTCGAACACGCGGGCTCGCCCCTCGCCGGTGGCGGGGAGCAGCTTGCCGGTCTTTTCGGCGAGATAGACGAGGATTGCGGCGCTCTCGGTGAGCGTCAGGTTATCGTCGACCAGTACCGGAACTTTGGCATTGCGGTTGAGCTTAACGAACGTGGCCCCCTTCTGCGCGCCCGTACGAATGTTGACGCTGTGTAGTTGGTACTCGAGCCCGAGCTCTTCGAGCGTGATCGGCACTTTGACGCTGTTGGGGGTGGCAAAGGCATAGACCTGGATCATGATGCTTCTCCTTGGAAGTTGTCGTTGGCGGGAATGCGCTGCGCGCGGATAACGCGCGAAACGAGGTCGGTGGCGATAGCGAGGGCCATCATCGGCACGCTCGACGAGCGGCTATAGGCGGCAAGGCCAATCGCGATTTCATCGTGCGCCAGCGCGCGCGATTTGCAGATCAAACCGCTCATGCCGCCCTCGCGCGCGCAAGCAAGCCGAGTGCATCGACGATTGTCGCGGGTTCGAGCCGATTGCGATAATCGATATCGACAAAGGCGAGCGCGATGCGCCGGTCCTCGCCGATCACATAGGTCGCCGGGACTGGCAGCAGCCAGCTGTCATCGCCGTTTATCTGGGGAAGGCCGTGGCCGAACTGGCTGTAGATCGGACGCAGTTCGGCCGCGAGATCAAACGCGATGCCATAGGAGCTGGCCACATTGTTTCTCGCATCGCTGACCACCGGAAAGGCGAGGTCGTTTTTCTCGGCCGTCGAAAGGCTCGCATCGGGGGTTTGCGGAGACACCGCAACCAGCGTCGCACCAAGGTCCGCAAAATCGGGCAACGCAGCTTGCAATGCGCGCAGCTCAAGGTTGCAATAGGGGCACCAGCCGCCGCGATAGAAGCTCAGCACGACCGGGCCCCGCCGGAGCAATGTTGACAGCCGCACCTGGTTGCCGAGCGCATCGGGTAGATTGAAATCGGGGGCGATGTCGCCCGCCTTTAACGCGGTCTCGGCAATCGCCGATGCGGCGAGATCGAGATCGGCGCGGCCCATCGCCTCACGGATTTCAGGGGGAACTTTCCCCATGAAATCTGCGCGGAAGGTTTCGAGTTCGGACTTGAGTGACATGACATAGCTCCGGGGAGAAAGGCGATGCGGCCTGCTTCAAAGCGAGAGGCCGACCACCATCGGATAAAGCTGGATGAAGCTCGACATCCCGAAGCCGATGGTGGTCGGCACGATCCAGTCGCGTTGGCTGATAAAAAACTCACGCATCGGGAAATTCCTTTGGCAAAAAATACCCCTCTCCCGGCAAAAGGGGGGAAATGCCGGGAGAGGGAGGGAATTCCGCGCCAAGGGGGGCAAGCGCGGAGGAGAGGGAGAAAGTTCAGGCAGCAGCGCGCAGCTTGCCCGGCGGGGTCCATTCGGCACCCTTCATGAATTCGTCGAGCGGCACTTCGGCAAGGTGCACTGTGTAGTTTGAGATCAGCTTGGCCGCGCCGAGCACCAGCACGTCGAGCATCGCCTGATTGTCGTAACCGGCGGCCTTGAATGCGGCGACTTCGGCGTTACTGATCATGCCGCGATTGCGCGTCACGCTGGCGACAAAGCTGCGCAGGGCCTGGAGCTTGGTATCGTCGATCGGCGTGCCGTTCCGGATGGCGTTGACGTGATCGACCTTGACGCCTGCCTGCTTCGACAGGTTCGTGTGGCCGGGCATGCAATAGACGCACTCGTTCTCGAAGATGATCGCGAGATAGACGATGTTGCGCTCGACGGCGGTGAAGTTGGTCTTCTCGGCAATACCCCAGAGCGTGCCATATGCTTCGAGCGCTGCAGGGCTCGTGGCGAGGACGCGATGGAGATTGGGAACGAAGCCCCAGCCTGCCTGAACTTGGTCGAGGATCGCAGCCGATACCGGCGCTGCGGTCGTGCTGTCATGAAGAAGAAAGCCGTTGATGGTCATAGCGAATTCCTTTGTCTGGCCGCCGGGATTGGCGTGACACCCAGATCGGTCATTCCGGTGCATTGCGGCAGATACGCGTTGGCAATATGCTTCATGCCTGAGAGGAATGATCATGGATCGCTTTCATGCGATGGAGACGTTCATCCGGGTGGTCGATACCGGCTCGTTCTCGGCCGCCGGTCGCGACATGAATATTGGGCAGCCTGCGGTGTCGAAGATCGTCGCGGGGCTGGAGGACCGGCTGCAGGTGAGGTTGCTGGTGCGCTCGACGCGGCGGTTGTCGCCCACCGAAGCGGGTCAAGCCTTCTACGAGCGCGCACGACGCGCCATCGACGAGGCCTACGAGGCCGAAGCCAGCGCACGCGGGCTGGCAACCGGCCTTGAGGGACGGCTGCGCGTTACTCGCCGAGGGGCAGCTGGTGGCGCTCCTGACCGATTGGACGTTGCCGTCGATCGATCTATGGGCGCTGTTCCCGGCAGGTCGCTTGCCCTCTGCCAAGGCCAGGGCGTTTCTGGCCTGGTTCGAGGCGGACTGGCGCAACGACTAGGCAGCAATGGCTTGGCGCACTGCGGGCAGCACGTCGGTTTCGAACCAGGGATTTTTATTCATCCAGCCCGTGCTGCGCCACGAAGGATGCGGCAACGGAAAACAACGCGGACCAAAGGTCGCAAAAGCCCGGACCCGTTCGGTGAGCGACGGCCGCTTGGCGTCGGGCAGATAGCGTTCTTGCGCGTAGCTGCCGACGAGGATCACCATCCGATCCGCAGGCAGCAGCGCCAGTACCCGTTCGTGCCACAGCGGTGCGCATTCGGGGCGTGGCGGCAGATCGCCGCTGGCGCCGGTCCCCGGATAGCAAAACCCCAGGGGGACGAGCGCGACCTTGGCGGAGTCATAGAAGAGATCGGGCGTCAGCCCCGTCCATTCGCGCAGCCGTTCGCCGCTGGCATCCGCCCACGGAACGCCGCTTTCGTGAACGCGCGTGCCGGGTGCCTGTCCGATGATCACAATCCGCGACGTCGCTGAGAACTGCGTGATCGGGCGCGGACCTGCCGCCAGATGGACAGCGCAAACCCTGCACGCCGCAATTTCGGCGTGCAGGGCGGCGATGTCGGGCTTGGCGGTCAAGATCTTGGTTACTGTCGCTATGCGGCCGCGACCAGCGTGGCCGATCGGCCGGCGCGTGCCGTGAAGGCGACGACCGCGATCACACCGATGGCCATCACCGGATAATAGATCGCGGCGAGGAAGCCGAAGCCGAGTACGAACGGCGCTGCAATAAAGGCAACGGCTGCCGCGAGATCGAGAAGCAGATGCGCGTCGAACGACACCAGCTTGACGACCCCGAACGTATAGTCAGCGATCAGGCTGTAAAGAATCAGGCCGATGCCGCCGCGACGGACAGCCACAATTCGATACCGTCAAAGCCGAGAAGGAAGGGCAGCACGATCAAGGTGCCTGCCGCGAAATAGCCGAGGACGCCGTGCAGCGCGGGATTAAGGAATTGCAATTTCATGATTCGGATGTCCTTTTCGGCTTTTGCACCTGCGGGCCGGCAATTTCCACCGGCCCGCAACGGTTGAGGTCAGGCAGCGAGCGCCACATCAACAACCGGGAAATCGATCTCGGTGTTGGCAACATTGTTCATGAAGTTGGTCAGCACGTTGTGGGCAACGTTGCCGACGATTTCCACGATATGCGCATCGTCCAGACCGGCGAGACGGGCGGACGCCAGATCGGCATCGCTGACTTGGCCGCGGCTTTCGACGATGCGCAGCGCGAGTGTGGCAATGGCGTTGTCGATTGTGGTCGCACCCTTGCCCTGGCGGGCGGCACGGATCGCATCGGGCGACAGGCCCGCACCCTTGCCGAGCAACGTGTGCGCCGAGAGGCAATAATGGCATTCATTATGCTGGGCGACGGCGAGCGAGACGATTTCGCGCTGCGCAGGGGTCAGAACGCCTTTGCCCAGTGCGTCGGCGAAAGCCAGGTTGCCGTTGAGGACAGCAGGGGCCTGCGCGAAGGTGGCGAACAAATTGGGGACCATCCCGATCTTCTGCTTGACGGCGTCGAGCGTGGCTTTGGTGTCGGCGTGGATGGCGGCGGTGTTGACGGTTTGGATACGGGGCATTGCGAATATCCTTTGTCGGCGCTGTGCGGGGTTGCACCACGCTCAGATACCCCTCTATCAGACACGAAGGGTGCCAATAACGTTGCAGATCGTGCCACATGGATGATTTTTCAGCGCTGTTCAGTCACTTCACGCCGACCGCGCGTGCGTTCTTTTCGGGCAATCTTTGCACCGTTGTCGCGTTCGATAATCCTGAGGGGCTGGGCTATCTGCACATTCTGAAGGCGGGTCAGTTGCGGGTTTCGGGCGCGAGCGACGCTGTGATCGACGTGTGCGAGCCCAGCCTGTTGATGCTGCCGCGCCACGCGCCGCACAGCTTTGATCCCGATCCCGTGGCGGGCGCCGATCTCGTCTGCGCAACGGTTCAGATCGGTGGCGGACAGGGCAATCCGATAGCGCTCGCACTGCCCGAACTGGTCATCATCTCGTTCGCCCAAATCGCTACGATAGCGCCAACGCTCGATCTGCTGCTCGGTGAGGCCTTTGCCGAGCATGACGGTCGCCAGGTCGCGCTCGATCGGTTGTTCGAATATCTGATCGTACAAGTCATCCGGCACATCATCGAAACGGGGCTGGTCACCGGCGGCGTGCTGGCTGCGCTCGCAGACCCGCGCCTCGCGCGCGCCGTGACCGCTATGCACGACAAGCCCGAGCGGCAATGGACGCTCGACGATCTCGCTGATGTGGCGGGCATGTCGCGTACTGCTTTCGCGCGCCACTTCCGAACGGTCGCGGGAACGACACCGATGAACTATCTGGCGCGCTGGCGGATGACCATCGCGCAAAACCTGCTGCGCAAGGGCAAGCCGATCAAGACCGTTTCGTCGGCGATCGGTTATGAAAGTCCTGCGGCGCTGACGCGTGCCTTTACGAAGGTGATCGGCCTATCGCCGCGACACTGGCTGAATTCCCAGACGTCCAAGAACACCGATTGAGCCGATCTACGATAGGCCCGAATATACCAGCGTTCAGCGCTCGCCTCGACCTCGATCGATGACCGGAACGGCGCACAAAGCTGCCGCCGTCGTATGGATAAACGAAGGGCGGCTTTCAGGCGGTCTCGTCATGGTGTTGAACGGCAAAAATGTTGGCGATGGCCGCCATCACGAGCTACCGGGCGGATGCCAAGTTACCACCTATGGTGCCCGAACGCCGCCCGTCAATGAACTGCTCGATAGCTCGCGTCGCAAATCATTTCATCAGATCAATGGCGAAGGATGTTCGCCAGCAACGCCACCGGGTCGGCACCAATGACGGAACCTAATTTGGAGCTTAGGTTTCACCCCTTGTCCGAGATTTCGATAAACCCTCGATTTTCTGAGAGAATTTGGTGGACGCACTTGGGCTCGAACCAAGGACCCGCTGATTAAGAGTCAGCTGCTCTACCAACTGAGCTATGCGTCCGCTTCGGCGAAGCGAAGCGCGCCGTTAGCATCGCGGCGGCACACGCGCAATGGCTTAGCCAAAGCCTCCGCGCCGCGTCCTGCCGTCGCGCTCGACGCTCATGAGCACGCCCAGGCACAGCATGACGGTCAGCATCGCCGTGCCGCCAAAGCTGACGAGGGGGAGGGGGATGCCCACGACCGGCGCCAGCCCCATGACCATCATCAGATTTATCGCGACATAGAAGAAGATCGTCGTGATGAGCCCCGCCGCCGTCAGCCGCCCAAAGCGCGTCGGCGCACGCGACGCGACGCGCATGCCCCACCGCGTCAGGAGAACAAAGGCGATGATGATCGCAACGCCGCCGACCAGCCCCCATTCCTCGGCCATCGTCGCAAAGACGAAGTCGGTGTGCCCCTCCGGCAGATAGTCGAGGTGGCTCTGCGTACCGTTCAGGAACCCCTTGCCGAAGATGCCGCCCGATCCGATCGCGATCTTTGACTGCGTAATGTGATAGCCGGCCCCCAGCGGATCGCTTTCGGGGTCGAGGAAGATCAGCACGCGCTTGCGCTGATAATCGTGCATCATCGCAAACACGATCGGCAGAAGCGCCGCGACTGCGGTGCCTGCGCCCGCGAACAGCCGCATCGGCACGCCTGCAAGGAAGATCACGACGATCCCGCCCGCCGCAATCATCACCGCCGTGCCGAGGTCGGGCTGGATCAGCACGAGCGCGAACGGCAGTCCGATCATCAAAAGCGCGGGCCAGAGCGCGTTGAAACTGCGTATCTCGCCCGCCGGAAGGAGATCGTAGAAGCGCGCGACCGCAAGCACGATGGCGAGCTTCATGAGTTCGGAGGGCTGCAGCCGGATGAAGCCGAGTTCGAGCCAGCGTCGTGAGCCGCCACCGACCGCGCCGAGCAATTCGACCGCGATCAGCATCACGAGGATCACGCCGTAGGCCGGAAACGCCGCCGCTTTCCAATAGCGCTCGGGAATGCGCGACAGCGCCACCGCCATGCCGGTGAACACCAAAAGCTTGACGCCTTGCGACTGCGCCCACGGCGTCACGCTGCCGCCGGCCGCGGAATAAAGAACGATCAGGCCGAAGCTTCCGATCGCACCGACGAGCATGAGGATCCGCCAGTTGATGCTGGCGATCGGCGCCGGGATCAGGCTCATCGGCGGCTCACTCGGGGGTGTCCTGCGTCCCGTCGACCTCGGGGGGTGGCGCGGTCTGCGGCAATTTGTATCCCGCAGCCTTGGCCGCCATGCGCGCATTGATGTCGCCGCCCCACGTCTTTTCGAGCTCGACCAGCGCCGCCATCGCCTTGTCGGGCGCGAACAGCCACGTCATGACGTCGCGCGCGACGGGCGCGGCCGCCTGCGCGCCCCAGCCGCCATGTTCGATGATCACCGATATGGCGTAGCGCGGGTCGACCACCGGCGCAAAGCCGATGAAAAGCGCATGATCGCGTTGCCGCCACGGTAGTGCGGAGTTGGACTTCACGCCGCCCGCGCGCTCCGCCATCGTGATCCGCCGGACCTGCGCGGTGCCGGTCTTGCCGCCCATCTCGACGCCGTCGACCGGAAGCTTTGCGACCGATGCCGTGCCCATGCCCGAATTGACGACCCCGCCCATCGCCTTGCGAACAAAGGCCAGATGTTCGGGGCTGACGTTCAGCGGCGCGCCCGCCTTTGCCCCGCCGGTGAGATGCGGGACGATCGCGCGGCCGCTGGCTATCCGTGCTGCCATCACCGCAAGCTGCATAGGATTGACGAGCACATAGCCCTGGCCGATCGACGCGTTCGCGGTGTCGTAGACCGCCCATTCGCGCTTGTACTTGCGCAGCAGCCACGCCGGGTCGGGGACGGTGCCGAACCGTTGCGACGGGGTGGGGAGGGGGTATTCGAGGCCGAGCCCGAGCTCGCGATACATGTCGGCGATCGGCTGGATGCCCGCCTTGATCCCCATCGCGTAATAATAGATGTCGCAGCTCTTGATGATCGCGCGTTCGAGCGCGATGGCCCCGTGCCCGCGCCGCGACGAACAGTGGAAGATCGCGTTGCCGACGCGGAAGCCGCCGTTGCAGTTCACCGTCGCCAGCGGGTCGATGCCGGCATGAAGCAATGCCAGCGACGTCGACGGCTTCGAGGTCGACCCCGGAGGATACAGCCCCTGCAACGTCTTGTTGACGAGCGGCAGGTGATCGTCGCTGGTCAGTGCGGCATATTCGATACGGCCGATCCCGTCCGAAAAGCTGTTCGGATCATAAGCCGGCATCGACGCCATCGCGAGGATGCCGCCAGTCTGCGTATCGATGACGGTCACCGATCCCGAATTGTCGCCCAGCCGCCGCGCGGCATAAGCCTGCAACCCGGCGTCGATCGTCAAGTGCAGCGTGTTGCCCGCGACATCCGGACGTGTGGCGAGGTCGCGGATCAGCTTGCCGCGTGCCGACACTTCGCTACGCCGTGCGCCGGGCTTGCCGCGCAACAGCGGTTCCATGAACCGCTCGATGCCGTCCTTGCCGACCTTGAAGCCCGGCGTGACGAGCAGCGGATCTTTGGTCTTTTCATAATCGCTTGCCGACGCGGCACCGACGTAGCCGAGCAGATGGCCGACGCCCGCCCCTTCGGGATAATAGCGCGAAAACCCTTGCGCGGGCTGGACGCCGGGCATGTCGGGCGCGCGTATGCTGACCGCGGCGTAACGTTCCCAGTCGAGGTTTTCGGCGATCTGCACCGGCTGGAACCCGGCCGACTTTTCGATGTCGCGCTCGATCCGGTCGCGTTCGTCCGATGTCAGCTTCAGCAGCGACTGCAGCGCGTCGAGCGTCGCCGCCTCGTCCTTCAGCCGATCGGGAATGATATCGACGCGGAACACCGTGCGGTTGAGCGCGAGCGGCTGCCCCTTGCGATCGACGATCCATCCGCGGCGCGGCGGGATCAGCGACAGGTTGACGCGGTTGCTTTCGGCCTGAAGCGTGTAGCGCTCGTTCTCGAAGATCGACAGATACGCCATGCGCGTGGCGAGCAGCGCGCCGATCGAAAGCTGCGCGCCGCCGAGCACGAAACTGCGCCGACTGAACACGAACTGCGCCTGCGCCTCGCTGACGCTTTTACGGTCGAAGATCAGCGCGGGCCACTTCATCGCCCGAGCCGCCATCGGTCGAGCATCGCCGCGCTTCGTCCAACCACGGGGAATAACAGCGCTGAAAACCCGGTCTGGATCACGAGCAGCCACAGCGGCGCGATGCCCGCGCTCAGCCACGACGCGAGGACCAGGTATATCGCCACGAACGCCACGGCGATGCCCCAGTCCTGGACATGGTCGCGCCACACGAAGCGGCGGTCGATGGCGTCGATCGCGACGAACGCGATCGTCCACAATGCCATCGCCGTGCCGATCGGCGCGCCGCTGAACAGGTCGTCGAACGCGCCCAGCGGCAGCGCGGCCCACACCGGCCAGAGATCGTTGCGAAGCAGCCGCCAGCCGATCAGCATCATGAAGCCGAACGGCGGCACCAGCGGCGCGGTCACGATAACCGGCAACAGCGGCGCGAGCGAAGCCAGCATAACCGAGGCGACCGGGATCAGCTGCTGCTCGAACGCTGTCGGCGGCGGCGCGAAACGATCACGGCGGGGCAGGAGGGCCATGTCAGGGAACCGTCGGCGCAGGGGCCAGCGCGGGATCGGGCGCGACGAATGGCGGCAGGACGATCGCGAAGTCGAGCCGCGCCGGATCGGCAAGCGGTCGCGCGATCGTCAGGTCGCGGCGCTCGATCTTGGCGAGCGCGACCGGTATGTCGGGCGGATATATCCCCCCCGCGCCCGATGTCACGAAAACGTCGCCCACCCGGAACGGATTGCTTCCCGCCTGGAGCGCGCGAATGTCGAGACCGCCGTCGCCGCGCCCGGTCGCAAGCGCCGGCTGCCCGTCGGACAGACGCCGCACCGGAACTACCGTCCCGCCGTCGGTGATGAGCAGGACACGCGCCGTCACGCGGCCCGCCGCCACGACGCGCCCGATCAGTCCTTCGGACGTCCGCACCGGCTGTCCGCCCGCTACGCCCTGCGACCCGCCCGCCGAGAGCGTGGCATAGCGCCGCGCGCTCGCGCCGGTCGACGCGATCAGCCGTGCGGTCACCACCGCGTCGGGGCTGGCCTCGATCAACCGGGCGAGCCGCTTCAGCCGATAATTCTCGCGCGCCGTTGCACGCGCTTCGATCAGCATTGCGCGCGACTGTCGCAATTCGCTTTCCATGGCACGGTTTTTCGATCCTGCGTCGATATAGGCCGACACGCCATCATAGCCCGACGCGAGCGTGCCGACGAGTGCGCGCCCGCCTTTTGCGACGGGCGACGTGATGTCAGCGAGAAGCGACTGGATCGCGGCATGCCCGGCGGGATCGAAACGCGCGGTCAGAACCAGCAGCAGCCCGAACAATATCCCCGCGACCGCGATGACGTAGCTCGTGAACAGACCGAACTGCGCCCGCCTCGAAAAGCCCTGGCGCGCGCGTGACGGCGGCGCCATGACCGCAAAGACCCTGCTTCACCCAGCCGGAGACATCGTGATTGCCCTGGAAAGTCCGCCGGTAAGGCGCGGCGCGCGGCGCGGGCTGGTGGCCCGTGCAAGCGGCGCGACGCGTCCGGTGGGCTTTCCAGGGCAACCCCCGAAGGGGCGGGCGAATTTTGACGCAGGGCTTCGTCGCGTGTCGGTCGCGGGGGCCATGCCCCGTTCGCCTCCGTGCTTCTCGCCCTGCACCAAAATTCGCTCCGTCACGATGCCTCCGGCTGGGTGAAAC
This sequence comes from Sphingomonas sp., assembly GCA_965249015.1. Taxonomy (GTDB): domain Bacteria; phylum Pseudomonadota; class Alphaproteobacteria; order Sphingomonadales; family Sphingomonadaceae; genus Sphingomonas_O. The sequence continues at coordinate 2,011,028 of CBDFLB010000003.1, forward strand.
AGGGTCTCCCTCCCGGTCAGGCGGTCTGGAGCACGCCGCGGAAGATCGGGTCTTCCAGAGCGCGCCCCGTGCCGAGTGCGACACAGGTCAGCGGATCGTCGGCGACCGTGACGGGTAGGCCCGTCTCGTCGCGCAACACCTCGTCGAGGCCCTGCAACAACGCGCCGCCGCCGGTCAGGACGATGCCCTGGTCGACGATGTCGGCGGCGAGTTCGGGCGCGGTGTTCTCGAGCGCGATGCGAACGCCCTCGACGATCGTGCCGACGGGTTCGGACAGTGCTTCGGCGATCTGCCCCTGATTGATCGTGATTTCCTTGGGCACGCCGTTGACCAGGTCGCGCCCCTTGATATGGATCGTCATGCCGATGCCGTCGACCGGCGGCTTGGCGATGCCGACTTCCTTCTTGATCCGCTCGGCGGTCGCTTCGCCGATCAGCAGATTGTGATTGCGGCGAACATAGGAGACGATCGCCTCGTCCATCTTGTCGCCGCCGACGCGCACCGACGTCGAATAGGCAACACCGCGCAAGCTCAGCACCGCGACTTCGGTCGTCCCGCCGCCGATATCGACGACCATCGATCCGATCGGTTCGGTGACCGGCATGTCGGCGCCGATCGCGGCCGCCATCGGCTCTTCGATCAACCACACTTGCGACGCGCCGGCATTCGATGCCGCATCGCGGATCGCGCGGCGCTCGACCGATGTCGATCCGCTCGGCACGCAGATCACGATTTCGGGCCAGCGCAACGGGCTCTTCTTGCCGCCGTGCACCTTCAGGATGAAATGCTTGATCATCTGCTCGGCGACGTCGATGTCGGCGATGACGCCGTCACGAAGCGGGCGGATCGCCTGGATGCTGTCGGGAGTCTTGCCCATCATCATCTTGGCGTCGTCGCCGACCGCCTTGACGCGCTTCACGCCGTTTATGGTTTCGATCGCGACGACCGAGGGTTCGTTCAGCACGATCCCGCGGCCACGGACATAGACGACGGTGTTCGCGGTGCCGAGGTCGATCGCCATGTCATGGCTCATGAACTTGAAAAAACGTGAAAACGGATTCTTCATGCGGGGGAAACTCGGTGCCTTCTGGGCCGCGCGGTTCGTGCTGTCGATTTTTCCGCAGCGGCCGGGGTGCGGGATGCCGCCGATTGGGCTAGTGACCCGCGCATGTCAATACGCCGGCTCCCCGAACATCTCGTCAACCGCATCGCGGCGGGCGAAGTCGTCGAGCGCCCGGCCGCCGCGCTGAAGGAGCTCGTCGAAAATGCGCTCGACGCCGGCGCGACGCAGGTTGCCATCCGGCTGGCGGCCGGAGGAATCGACCTGATCGACGTCAGCGACGACGGCTGCGGCATGCACGCCGACGAGATTGCGCTGGCGTTCGAACGCCATGCGACGTCGAAGCTCCCCGAAAGCCTTTGGCATGAGGGGGCGATCGAGGCGGTTACGACGATGGGTTTCCGCGGCGAGGCTTTGCCCTCGATCGCGAGCGTCGCGCGCGTCGTTGTCGACAGCAGGCCCCCGGGCAGCGAAGGCTGGTCGCGCGCGATCGACAACGGCCTGCTGATCAGCGAGGGGCCATGCGCGCTTACCCCCGGCACGCGCGTCCTCGTCGAAGGCCTCTTCGAAAAAGTCCCCGCGCGACGCAAATTCCTCCGGTCGCCACGCAGCGAATATGCCGCCTGCGTCGATGTCGTGAAACGCCTCGCGATGGCGCGCCCCGATGTTTGTTTCACCGTGGAGCACGACGGGCGGCGCACGCTTGCCGTTCGTGCGGAAAGCCGGCCCGCGCGCGTCGCCGCACTGACCGACCGCGCGCTGATCGAGAACAGTGTCGCCATCGACTTTGTGCGCGAAGGCCTCGTCCTCGGCGGTGTCGCGGGTCTTCCGACGTTCAATCGCGGTGTCGCCGATCATCAATATCTGTTCGTCAACGGTCGCCCGGTGAAGGACCGCCTGCTGATCGGAGCGGTGCGTGGCGCTTATGCCGACATGCTCGCACGCGATCGCCATGCCGTCGTCGCGCTGTTCCTCGACATTCCGACGAGCGAAGTCGACGTCAACGTCCACCCGGCAAAGACCGAAGTCCGCTTCCGCGACCCCGGTCTCGTCCGCGGCCTGATCGTCAGCGGCCTGCGCGCCGCGTTCGACGAGGCCGGGCACCGCAGCCAGCCGCGTCCCAGTGCGGCGGCATTGGGTGCCTGGACGACCTACGCCAATCATCCCAGCCACAGCCGTCATCCCAGCCACAGCCGTCATCCCAGCGGAAGCTGGGATCCCGTGACGCGAGAGATTCCGGCGTCCGCCGGGATGACGCAAAATTCGGTTTTCGATCGTCGCTCGACCTTCGCCGCTCCGCCGCTCGCCCGCGCCGAAGCCGCCGACGAATCAGGCCCCGCCTCGCTCGAATACCCCATGGGCGTCGCCCGCGGCCAGGTCGCCGCGACCTACATCGTCGCCGAAGCTGAGGACGGGCTCGTCATCGTCGATCAGCACGCCGCGCACGAGCGCCTCGTCCTCGAACGGATGCGCAAGGCGAGCGCCAACGGCGGCGTCGCGATGCAGCCGCTTCTGCTTCCCGAGGTCGTCGAACTCGACGAACCCGCCTGCGACCGCCTCGAGGCGCGCGCTGCCGAACTCGCCGACTTCGGCCTCGACCTCGAACGCTTCGGTCCCGCCGCGATGCTGGTGCGGGGCGTTCCCGCGCTGCTCGGGCAGGCCGATGTCAAAGGGCTCGTCACCGACCTCGCCGACGAACTTGCGGCCTATGGCGAAGCCCTTTCGCTCAAGGAACGCATCGACTCCGTCGCCGGCACGATGGCCTGCCACGGGTCGGTGCGCGCCGGTCGCATCCTCTCGGTCGCCGAGATGAACGCGCTGCTCCGCGAGATGGAAATCACGCCGCGTTCGGGCCAGTGCAACCACGGCCGGCCGACATGGGTGAAGCTCGCGCATGCCGATATCGAAAAACTGTTCGGGCGGCGCTGATGGCAATTGTCATCGCCGTCGCTGCGCGCAAAGGTCATGGCGTCGGAAAAACGCCGCGCGACGCGATCCTTCTGCTCGAAGGTCGCGGCGTCGAGGGAGACGCGCACTGCGGGACGCTCGTCAAGCATCGGTCGCGCGCCCGCTACAACCCCTCGCTCCCGAATTTGCGACAGGTGCATCTGATCCATGCCGAATTGTTCGACGAGCTCGCGGGCAAAGGCTTTGCGCTCGCGCCCGGTCAGCTCGGCGAGAACATCACGACCCGCGGCCTCGATCTGCTCGCTTTGCCCACCGGGACACGACTGCACGTCGGCGATACCGTCATCGGGCTGACCGGCCTGCGCAACCCGTGCGTCCAGCTCGAACGGATGATGCCAGGGCTCATGGCCGCGTGCCTCGATCGTGATCCCGACGGACGTGTCAGGCAAAAGGCCGGCGTCATGGGTGTCGTCATTGCGGGCGGCGCGGTCAGGGTCGATGATCCGATCACGGTCGAGTGGCCCGTCGGCATGCATGTTCCATTAAAGCCGATCTGAATGTCCGCGCCGATCATCGTCACGGCACTGATCGGCGAGCCCGATTTTGCGATCCTCGACGGCCTGCGCCGCGCGCATTTTCCGCCCGAACGCAATCAACTGCGCGCGCATCTGACGATGTTTCATCACCTCCCGCCGTCGTGCGAGACCGAGCTGTCGCAACTGCTGCGAGACGAAGCGCGCGGCAATGACCCCGGGGCGCGTCTTTCGGCACTGATCAACCTCGGAGGCGGGGTCGCCTTCCGCATCGACAGCCCCAACCTCGAAGCAATCCGCGCCCGTATCGCCGAACGCTTCGCACCGATGCTCATGCCACAGGATCGCAATCCGTGGCGTGCGCATGTGACGATACAGAACAAGGTCAAGGCACCCGAGGCGAAGGCGCTGCTCGAGACGCTATCGTGCGCGTTCAGGCCGCGCCCGCTCGCACTCGCAGGCCTCGCCGCCTGGTGGTATCGCGGTGGCCCTTGGGAACCGATCGCGGCTTACGCGTTCGCGACGGGGCGCAAAATCGCTCAACCGCATGACTGATCCGTCAAGCCGCGTTCGCCGCCCCCAGAACAGCGCGCACGCTCGCCGTCGCCACGTCGGCGTCGAGTCCCACGCCCCATACTGTCCTGTCGGCCGTCCGGCACTCGAGGTACGCCACCGCCTGCGCGTCGCTGCCGATGCCGAGCGTGTGTTCGGTATAGTCGATGACATCGAGGCCGACGCCCAGTTCGGCGACCGCCGCGGCGACCGAGGAGATCAACCCGTTGCCACGCCCGCTGACCGACCGTGCGACGCCATCGACGATGATCTTGCCCGCAAAGATGCGGTCGCCGTTCGCCGCCCGGTTCTCCTCGTAATCGCCCAGCGCAAAGCGCCCTGCGCCCAGATACGCGCTCTGAAACGCGCGCCAGATGTCCGCCGCCTGCAGTTCGCGGCCGAGATCGTCCGCAAGCGCCTGGACATGGCGGCTGAAGTCGGCCTGCAACCGCTTGGGCAGCTTCAGCCCCTTGTCCTGTTCGAGCACCCAGGCGACGCCGCCCTTCCCCGACTGCGAATTGACGCGGATCACCGCTTCATAATCGCGCCCCAAATCCTTGGGATCGATCGGTAGGTAAGGCACATCCCAATATTGGTCGTTACGCGTTTCCTGCGCGGCAAAGCCCTTCTTGATCGCATCCTGATGCGACCCCGAAAACGCCGTGAAGACCAGGTCGCCCACATAGGGCTGGCGCGGGTGCGTCGCGATGCCCGTGCAATATTCGACGGTCTTGACGATCGCGTCGATATTCGAAAAATTCAGTCCGGGGTCAATGGCTTGCGTATACATGTTCAGAGCCACTGTCACGAGGTCGACGTTCCCCGTTCGCTCGCCATTGCCGAGCAGGCAACCCTCGACGCGGTCGGCCCCCGCCATCAGCCCGAGCTCGGTCGCGGCCACTCCCGTTCCGCGGTCGTTATGCGTGTGGAGCGACAAGACGACGCAGTCGCGCCTGGGAATATTCCGTCCGAAATATTCGATCTGATCGGCATAGATATTGGGCGTCGCCGCCTCGACCGTGGCCGGAAGGTTGAAGATGATCGGCTTGGCCGGCGTCGGCTGCAGGACATCCATCACCGCCGCGCAGCATTCGAGGCTGAAATCGAGCTCAGCGGTCGAAAATGTTTCGGGACTATATTCGAAATGCCAGTCGGTCGACGGACGCTTTGCGGCCTCGTCGCGCAGGATCATCGCCGCATCGACCGCGATCGCCTTGATCTGCGCCGGTTCCATGCCGAACACGATCCGCCGCCACGCCGGGCTGACGGCGTTGTAGACGTGAACGATCGCGCGCGGTGATCCTTCCAGCGAGCGGAACGTCGTCTCGATCAGGTCGCGTCGTGCCTGCGTCAGCACTTGCACCATGACGTCATCCGGAACCTTGCCACCGTTCACGAGCGCCCGGATGAAGTCGAACTCGGTCGCGCCAGCGCTCGGGAACCCGACCTCGATCTCCTTAACGCCGATCCGCACGAGCAAGTCGAAGAAGCGCTGCTTCTTTTCGCTGTCCATCGGGTCGATCAGCGCCTGGTTGCCGTCGCGCATGTCGGTCGACAGCCAGCGCGGCGCGCGGGTAATCGTCCTCGACGGCCATTGCCGGTCGGGCAGATCGATCGGGGGAAAAGGGCGGTATTTCACCGACGGATCGCGCAACATGGGCAGCGCTATCGCACCCGGACCGCCCTGAGTCGACAATTCGCGTGCGGCGCGTGCCATTGTTACTAAATCTTTTACCTCTCCATCCGTAGTTTCGGCTGGCATTTCGCGAGAGGACCCATGCGCCAGCTTGTCTACATCAGTTCCGCCAGCCCCGGTTTCGACCCGAGCGGTGTCGCTGCGATTCTGCGCATTTCGCGTATGAACAACCGGCGCGACGACGTGACCGGCCTGCTGCTGTTCGACGGCAAGCGCTTTCTCCAGGCGCTCGAAGGCCCGGCGGACCGGGTTGAAGCGACGATGTTGCGTATCGCCGCCGACGATCGCCACCGTGCCAGCGTGATCCTGTCGGATCGCGTCATCGCACGGCGTGAGTTCGGGTCGTGGGCAATGGAGAGCAAGCCGCTCGGCGCGCTCAACTATCCGAACGAAATCGAGGCATTGCTCGCCGACGTCACCGACCGTTCGCTGTTCGCGACCTTTGCCGGTTTCGCCCGGATCGACCGCCGGGCCGCCTGACCGGTCATTTCTGAAACGCGACCGTGATGTCGAGGGCGACGTTGTCCGACACGATCGGAATGCCATAAGCGACGCCGAAGTCGCTACGCTTGATCGTCGTCCGGGCGTGAAACCCGACGTTCTCCTTGCCACCCATCATCGCGGGCGCCTTTCCTGCACCCGAAAATTCGGCGTTCAGGACGACCGGCTTGGTCACCCCGTTCAGCGTCAGATTGCCTGTGATGGTCGCGGTCATCCCCTTTGCGGCGACCGAGGTCGAAACGAATTTTGCGACGGCATTCGGTCCGAAAAAGTCGGGTTTGCCCCCGTCTTTGCCCTCGCGCGTCAAGTGCGCCGTCAGCCCTGCGTTCGCGGTCGTCACCTTGGAAACGGGGATCGTGATGTCGACCTTCGACGCGTTCGGCATTTTCGGATCAAGCGTCAGCGTACCCGTGGCCTCGCCGAAGATCCCGAAATAATCATTGAAACCCATATGGTCGACGCGCCAGCCGATGAGCGTATGGCCGGGGTCGACGGCATAGGTGCCGCCGGTGATCGCCGCTGTCGATTTGGAACCGGGCTTGGCCATCTGCTGGGCGATCACCGGCGCGGCGATTAGGAGGGGTAGGGCGATCAGAGCGATGCGGCGCATGGGGGCGACTCCTGCAGGGGGGAGCTGCACCCTAGCCGTCAGTTCTTCGCCTTGTCCACGAGTTGATTGGCCCCGATCCACGGCATCATCGCGCGCAGCTCGGCGCCGACCTTCTCGATCGGGTGCGCCGCCGCCATCTTGCGCGCGGCTTTCAGCTCGGGCTGCCCGGCGCGATTGTCGAGAACGAAATTCTTGACGAAACGCCCCTGCTGGATATCGTCGAGGACACGCCTCATCTCGGCTTTGGTCTCGGCCGTGATGATTCGCGGCCCGGTCGTTATGTCGCCATATTCGGCGGTGTTGCTGATCGAATAGCGCATATTGGCGATGCCGCCCTCGTACATCAGGTCGACGATCAGCTTCACTTCGTGCAGGCATTCGAAATAGGCCATTTCGGGCGCGTAGCCCGCCTCGGTCAGCGTTTCGAACCCCGCCTGAATCAGATGCGTCAGGCCACCGCACAGCACCGCTTGCTCGCCGAACAGGTCGGTTTCGCATTCCTCGCGGAAGTTCGTCTCGATGATGCCGCTGCGCCCGCCGCCGACGGCCGAGGCATAGGCAAGCCCGATGTCATGCGCATTGCCGCTCGAATCCTGATGCACCGCGATCAGGCAGGGGACCCCACCGCCGCGGAGATATTCGCTGCGCACCGTGTGCCCCGGCCCCTTTGGCGCGATCATGATGACGTCGAGGTCGGCGCGCGGTTCGATCAGCCCGAAATGGACGTTGAGGCCATGCGCGAATGCGAGCGTCGCACCCTGCTTCAGGTTGGCCGCCAGGTCATCGGCATAGATCGCCGCCTGATGTTCGTCCGGTGCAAGGATCATGACGATATCGGCCCACGCCGCCGCGTCGGCATTGGCCATCACGCGGAAGCCGGCGTTGATCGCCTTGGCCGCGGTCGCCGATCCCTCGCGCAACGCCACTGCAACGTCGGCAACGCCCGAATCCTTCAGGTTCTGCGCATGCGCATGTCCCTGCGACCCGTAGCCGACGATGGCGATCTTCTTGTTTTTGATGAGGCCGATATCGGCGTCCCGGTCGTAGTAAATGCGCATTGTTGTTTCCCGCTCTAACTCCTCTCCCCTTGTGGGAGAGGATACGAAGACTTGGCCTCGCCACTCGGCGAGGCTTAGTCGAAGTTGGTGAGGGGTCGGCAAGGGAACAGATCGACTGCGCACCCCTCACCCTCCCACGCCTGCGGCGCGGGCCCCTCCCTCTCCCGCAGGGGGAGAGGGATAAGAACACTAAACCGCCACTTTCCCCCGCGCCATCGCGACAATGCCGGTGCGTGCGACCTCGACCAGCCCGATTTCGCCCATCAGTTCGACGAACCGGTCGATCTTCGTCGAGGCGCCGGTAACTTCGAAAACGAAACTCGAGATCGTCGTATCGACCACGTTGGCGCGAAACACCTCGGCCAGCCGCAGCGCCTCTATCCGGTGTTCGCCCACCCCCGCGACCTTGACCAGCGCCAGCTCGCGCTCGACATGCTCGCCCAACACCGTCAGGTCGACCACGCTGTGCACCGGCACCAGCCGGTCGAGCTGCGCCACCACCTGTTCGATTACCGCCGCAGTCCCCGACGTCACGATCGTGATCCGCGACACCGCATCGTCCTGCGAAATATCGGCCACCGTCAGACTCTCGATATTATACCCGCGCGCCGAAAACATCCCCGCGATGCGCGCCAGCACGCCGGACTCGTTGTCCACGGTAACGGAAAGCGTATGACGCTCGATCGGGCCGGTCTTGATGTGCATGTCAGGCGCTGGCTCTCACGTCGTCATTGCGAGCGCAGCGAAGCAGTCCAGACGCTCTCGCAGCAAGCGGGATTGCTTCGCCAGGCTCGCAACGACGGCACGTGCTCATACCAGTGCCTTCGCTTCATCGTCCATCGTCCCGACGACGCCCGCCGGATCGAGAATCATGTCGGTATGCGCCGACCCGCTCGGGATCATCGGGAAACAATTCGCCAGCTTGGCGACCATGCAATCGACGATCACCGGCCCGTCATGATCGAGCATCGCCGCAATCCCACTGTCGAGATCATTGGGATGTTCGATGCGGATGCCTTTCCACCCATAAGCCTCGCCGAGCTTCACAAAGTCAGGTAATGAATCGCTGTAACTCTCTGAATAGCGGCTTTCATAGGTCAGTTCTTGCCATTGGCGGACCATGCCCATATATTCATTGTTGAGGATGAAGATCTTGACCGGCAGCCGGTATTGCGTCGCCGTCGCCAGTTCCTGAATGTTCATCTGGATCGACGCTTCGCCCGCGATGTCAATGACCAGCGCCTTGGGATTGCCGATCTGCGCTCCGATCGCCGCGGGCAAACCATAACCCATCGTCCCGAGTCCGCCCGAGGTCAGCCACTTGTTCGGCAATTCGAAGCCATAATGCTGTGCCGCCCACATCTGGTGCTGGCCGACTTCGGTCGTGATGATCGGATTGCGTTTGTGCGTCGCTTCCCACAGCGCGCGCACGGCATGCTGCGGCATGATCTCGGTCGTCGACCTGGCAAAGCCCAAGGACTTCTTCGCGCGCCACCCGTCGATCTGCGTCCACCAAGCCGACAGGTCAGCCTTGGGAAACTGCCGCGCCTTCCACAGCTTGACCGCATCTTCCAGCACCCGCCCGACGTCGCCGACGACGCTCAGGTCGACGCGGACGATCTTGTTGATCGAGCTGCGGTCGATATCGACATGAATCTTTTTCGACCGAGGGCTGAACGCGTCGAGCCGCCCCGTCACGCGGTCGTCGAACCGCGCCCCGAGGCAGACCATCAGGTCGCATCCGTGCATCGCCATATTGGCTTCATATGTGCCGTGCATCCCCAGCATCCCGAGCCATTGCCCGCCCGAAGCCGGGTAGGCGCCAAGCCCCATCAGCGTCGACGTCACCGGCGCGCCGGTAATCCGCGCGAGTTCGCACAGCATCTGCGCCGCACCCGGTCCTGAATTGATGACGCCGCCGCCGGTATAGAGGATCGGTCGTTCCGCAGCGGCGAGCATCTCGACCAGAGTCTCGACCGACTTCGCATCGGCCTTGAGCGCAGGGCGATAGGTCTTGTGCTGGATTTTTCCAGGATTACGATAGGTTGCGGTCGCAACCTGAACATCCTTGGGAATGTCGATCACCACCGGCCCGGGCCGTCCCGACGTCGCAATATGAAACGCCTCGTGAATGATCCCCCCGAGTTTGGCCGGGTCTTTGACGAGGTAATTATGCTTGGTGCAATGCCGAGTAATACCGACGGTATCGGCTTCCTGGAAAGCATCACTGCCGATCAGGCTCGTCGGCACCTGACCCGTGATGACGACCATCGGGATCGAATCCATCAGCGCGTCGGTGATACCCGTGATCACGTTGGTCGCGCCGGGGCCGCTCGTGACGAGGACGACGCCGGGCTTGCCGGTCGAACGCGCATAACCCTCGGCCGCATGCGCCGCCCCCGCCTCGGCCCGCACAAGAATGTGCCTGATGCGCTTCTGTTTGAATAAGGCGTCATAGATCGGGAGGACCGCGCCACCCGGATAGCCGAACACGAATTCCACGCCGAGATCGACGAGCGCCTCGACGAGGATTTCGGCTCCGGGCAGTTCGGCGGGCATCGCGATCCTCCTGTTGCAGTGCGGTACGAAAGGCAAGGCCGACGCCGATATGCATAACAAACTATGCTGTCAAGGCCCGACTACGCAACATTATTGCCAGTTCGTCCACGCTTTCGTTACTTAATTGTTCTTCAAAGTGGGACCAGTCCTCGGGGGTCTGGCGCCGGAACCATGTATATTGCCGCTTCGCATAGTGCCGCGTTGCCAGTTTTCCGGCGTTCTTGGACTCACTTTTGACTAACTTTTGGGATTGATGGGCGATGATCTCGGGCACCCCGATCGCGCGCATGACGGGCAGGGCCGGGTCCAGCCCGCGCGCCATCAACGCCGCAACCTCAACCTGTCCCTGCTTGAACATCACCTCGAACCGCGCGTCGCACCGTTCGGCCAGCCAGTCGCGCGGCGGGAGCAGGACCATCGGCACGAGCCGGATCGCGGAAGCGATCCCGCCGGTCCGCGCGCCCTGCCAGTCGGACAGCGGCTTGCCCGTCGATCGCACGACCTCGAGCGCCCGCATCACGCGTGCCGCATCTGCAGGCGCCAGCCGCGCCGCCGCGCCCGCATCCTCGCTTTGCAGGGCGGCATGCGCATCGGCGACCACCATCGCGCGAACCTCTTTTCTCACGCGCGGATCGATCGTCGGCACCGGCGCGATGCCGTCGAGCAGCGTCCGGATGTACAGCCCGGTCCCGCCGACCAGTACCGGCAGCCGCCCCGCCGCATGCGCTTCTGCAATGGCGATCTTGGCATCCACCGCCCACCGCGCCGCCGAACAGGCCTCGGCACCGTCGATATATCCGAACAGACGGTGCGGCACCCGCATCTCGTCCTCGACCGAAGGCCGCGCCGACACCACGCGCAAGTCGCGGTAGACCTGCATCGAATCGGCATTGATGATCACCGACTGGGTCAGATCGGCGAGCGCCATCGCCAGCGCCGACTTGCCGCTCGCGGTCGGCCCTGCGATGAGCACCATCGGCGGGAGGTCGGACGTGTTCATTGCAACGCTGGTAGCACTCGAAGGCCTGAAGGCAGGCGATATTTCGGCAGCGTGCGATGCGTTGCGGGGCGCCGCAGCGCCGGTGATCGACGGCGTCGCTTGCGATATTACATTTCCGGCCCGTCTTCCCAGCGAAAGCTGGGATCCCTCACGTCAAGCGATCCCAGCTTTCGCCGGGATGACAGGTGATGTGGATATCATCATCCAACCCGCCGCCTACCGCCACCGCGCGCTCCTCGTCGCCGACATGGATTCGACGATGATCACCGTCGAATGCATCGACGAACTTGCCGACTACGCGGGCCTGAAGGCCGACGTCTCGGCTGTCACCGAACGCGCGATGCGCGGCGAGATCGACTTTGCCGGAGCACTCCGTGACCGCGTCGCGCTGCTCGCCGGGATGTCCGAAGCGACCATCGCCGAATGCCTGCGCGAGCGCGTCACGCTCATGGGCGGGGCCAAGGCGCTGGTCCGGACTTTCCGCGCCAAAGGCGGCGAATCGATCCTCGTTTCAGGAGGCTTCACGCACTTCGCGGGCCCCGTCGCCGCAGAGATCGGCTTCGACCGCGCGATCGCCAACCGCCTCATCGTGAAGGACGGCGTCCTCACCGGCGAAGTCGAACAGCCGATTGTCGATGCGGCGACCAAGCGCGTCGTATTGCTCGAAGCGCTTGACGGCCGCGATCCGGCGGTCAGCATCGCCATCGGCGACGGCGCGAACGACATTCCGATGATCGAAGCCGCCGGCCTCGGCGTGGCCTTCCACGCCAAGCCGAAAACAGAGGCCGCCGCCGACGCCTGCGTCCGCCACGGCGACCTCTCGGCCTTGCTTTATGCCATGGGTTATGCCCGAAGCGACTGGATTACCGATTGAGGAGCTGGAACGATGACTTTCACGCTGTACGACGCGACGATCCCGAACTTTCAGCAGACGATCGGCGCAACGCTTGGCCAGCTCACCAAGGCCGAGAGCTTCTGTGCCGACACCGGCGTCGACCCCGTCACGGTGATGGAAACCCGGCTCGCCGACGACATGCTTCCGTTCGGCTATCAGATGAAATCGGTCGCGGCGCATTCGATCGGCGCGATCAGGGGCGTGCAGGCGGGACTGTTCAGTCCTGATCTGTCGCCATGGCCGACCGATTTCGCCGGCTTGAGGGCCGCGCTGACCGCCGCTCAGAGCGAGCTGGAAGCGATCGCGCCCGACGAGGTCAACGGCTTCGGCGGCAATGACATGGCCTTCGCCTTCAAGGACCTGCGCATGGAGTTCACTGCCGAGAATTTCCTGCTCTCGTTTTCGCTTCCCAATTTCTATTTCCACGCGACGACCGCCTACGCGATCCTGCGCTCGAAGGGCGTCCCGATCGGCAAGATGGACTTCATGGGCCGCCCGCGCCTGCGCGGATAAGCGCGTCAGGTCGGCGCGAACGCCCCCGTCGCTTCGTCGAGCAGGTGAAGCACGCCGTCGCTGAGCGCGAAATAGCTGCCGCGCAGCTGCAGCGTTCCGGCCGCTTCGCGCGTCGGGATGAATGGAAAGGTGCGCAAGTTGGCAAGGCTGACCTTGACTGCCTCGTGCTCGAGAGCGTGCACGCCTTGCGCCCCGGTGCCGTGTTCGGCGACGACCCGTTCGCGCGCTTCATCGAGCAGGTCGATCCAGTGAGCGATGAACCCGCCTTCGCCCGCCCGTGCATCGGCAAACCCGCGCGACAGCGCAGCGGCAACACCGCCGCATGCGCCGTGGCCCATCACCATGACTTCGGACACTTCGAGCTGAGTGACGGCAAACTCGAGCGCGGCCGATACCCCGTGCCGCCCGCCGCCGGTTTCGAACGGCGGCACCAGATTGGCGACATTGCGCACGACGAAGATTTCGCCGGGCGCGGTCGAAAATATCGTCGCGGGATCGACACGCGAATCCGAACAGGCGATGATCATCGTCCTGGGGCGTTGTCCCTGCGCCAACTCCTCCCAGCGCGCGCGCTCGCGTGCCCAGTGATCGGCGCGGAAGCGGTGATATCCATCGAGCAGGCGATCGGTCATGCCCGCAGCCGTAGCCAAGCGGGGCAGGGGGTGGCAAGTCCACACGCGCATCGCTATCTGAGATCGATGAGCGAAGCCGATCCCGCGATTATGCCCCTGCGTCCGCGCAAGCCCGACTGGATCCGCGTCAAGGCGCCGCTGGGCACGGCGTTCGCCGAGACGAAGGCGCTGATGCGCCGGCTCAATCTGGCGACCGTCTGCGAAGAGGCGGCGTGCCCCAATATCGGCGAATGCTGGACCAAGAAGCACGCGACGGTGATGATCCTGGGCGATACCTGCACGCGCGCCTGCGCTTTCTGCAACGTAAAGACAGGGATGCCGCGCGCGGTCGACGCGTCCGAGCCGCAACACACCGCCGATGCGGCCGCCGAACTGGGCCTCGAACATATCGTCGTGACGTCGGTCGATCGCGATGACCTGCCCGACGGCGGCGCGTCGCAATTCGTCAAGGTGATCGAGGCGCTGCGGCGCACAACGCCGAACACCACCATAGAGATACTCACGCCCGATTTTCGCAACAAGTCGCAGGCGGCGGTCGAATCGATCGTCGCCGCGCGGCCCGACGTCTATAATCATAATCTCGAAACCGTTCCGCGCCTCTATCCCACGATCCGTCCCGGCGCGCGCTACTACGCCTCGCTACGCCTGCTCGAGAGCGTGAAGCGTCACGATCCGTCGATCTTCACCAAATCGGGCATGATGATGGGGCTGGGCGAGGGGCGCATGGAAGTGCATCAGGTCATGGACGACATGCGCAGCGCCGACGTCGATTTCCTGACGCTTGGCCAATATCTCCAGCCGACGCCGCGCCATACCAAAGTCATCGATTTCGTCACCCCGCAGACCTTCGACGCCTACGCCGGGATTGCGCGCGCCAAGGGGTTCCTGCTCGTCGCATCGTCGCCGCTGACGCGGTCGAGCTATCATGCAGGCGACGATTTTGTTAAGCTCCGTGCGGCGCGCCACGCCCGTTTGGAGATCTGAGCGCTTATGTCGATCATGATGGCAAGCCTCTATGATGCGTTGCGAACCGCAGGCTCGTCCGAAGAGCAGGCACGCAAAGCCGCTGAAGAAGTTGCGGCGTATGATAACAAATTTGCCAAAATCGAAGGCGACCTGACGCCTGTGAAATGGATGCTGGGTTTCAACCTGGCAATCAGCGCGGGAGTTTTACTGAAGTTGCTCGGTTGATGCCCAACCACCGCGAGAAGCGTTTCCTGCCGTACAGCGCCGAACAGATGTTCGATCTGGTTGCCGATGTCGGTCGCTACGCCGAGTTTCTGCCGTGGGTCACCGCGGTCCGCGTCCGCTCGAACGGCGAGACCGAGATGATCGCCGACCTGATCGTCGGGTTCCGGTCGCTCCGCGAGCGCTTCACCAGTCGCGTAACGAAGGCGCGACCGCGCTGCATCAGCGTCGACTATGTCGACGGACCGCTGAAATTTCTCAAGAACGACTGGCGCTTCGAACCCGCGCCGGGTGGCTGCACGATCGATTTTTCGGTCGAGTTCGCCTTCAAGAACCGCGTCTTCGAAGCGATCGCCGGGCAGATGTTCGATGCCGCGCTGCGCAAGATGATCAATGCCTTCGAAGCGCGCGCCGATACGCTTTACGCCGCGCGATCGGGCATCAGCAGTTCGAGCGCCACCAGCGCCGCCTGAAGCCGGACGCCGCCGCGCCCGTTGTCGGCCAGATATTTCTTGTCGGCATGGACGTTGTCGGCGCTTTGCCCGCGGATGGCGCGCGCGAACACGACGGTGCCGACCGGCTTTCGCTCGCTGCCTCCATCGGGTCCGGCGATCCCGGTGATCGCGACCGCGATGTCGGCGTCGCTGGCTTTCAGCATACCCTGCGCCATCGCCCACGCGGTCGCGACCGACACCGCGCCGAAGGTTTCAAGAATGTCGCTGCCGACGCCGAGATGCGCGATCTTGGCAGCGTTCGAGTAAGAGACCACGCTGGCGGCAAAGACATCCGACGATCCGGCGACTTCGGTCAGCGCGGCCGCGACGAGCCCACCGGTGCAGCTTTCGGCGACCGCGATCGTCCGGCCGGCCGCGCGGTTCGCGTCGAGCACGCGCGTCGCCGCAGCCACGAGTTCCTCGGGAAGCAGCGTGTCGACGCGGGGCATGTCACCTGTAATAGGGTCGCTCACATATCCTCCGGAACGCGAACCGTGACGATCGACTGCGCGGCGATGCCTTCGCCACGCCCGGTAAATCCAAGCCGCTCGGTCGTCGTCGCCTTCAAGCTAATGCGCCCGACGGGCACCTGCAAGATCGCGGCGATCCGAGCGCGCATCGCGTAACGGAACGGGCCGATCCGCGGGCTCTCGCAGATGATCGTCAGGTCGACGAAATCGATGATGCCGCCGCGCGCCGCGATGAGCATGCGGGCATGATCGACGAAACGGTCGGACGAAACGCCGCGCCAGCGGGCGTCGCTCGGCGGAAAATGGTCGCCGATGTCGCCTGCGCCGATGCAGCCTAGCAAAGCGTCGGTAATCGCGTGAAGTGCAACGTCGGCATCCGAATGCCCGCTCAACCCCTTGTCATGCGGGATCTTGAGTCCGCACAACCAGAGCTCTTCGCCCGCCTCGAGCCGGTGAACGTCGAACCCGCCGGCGCTGCGGCTGACGAGCAATCGTCGTGCAGCGGCGGCAAGATCTTCGGGCCGGGTGATCTTGTCGAGCATCACGTCGCCTTCGATCGTCGCGACCGAGAAACCCGCGGCGCGCGCGACTTGCGCGTCGTCGGTTGCGGGTGCCCCTGTCCAGAGCCGGTGTGACGTCATGATCGCATCGAACCGGAACGCCTGCGGCGTCTGGACGCGCACCAGGTCGCTCCGGTCGACCGCATCGCCGAGAGCACCGCGCGCGCGCGCGACGCTGTCGGCAACGCCGAGCACCGGCACCGCTCCGTCATGCGTCTCGAGCGCGGCAAGCAACCGGTCGACGATGGGTCGCGGCACAGAGCAGCGCGCTGCGTCATGGATCAGGACGCGGTCGGCGCGGCCGATTGCCGCAAGGCCAAGCTGCACCGATCGTTGCCGTTCGGGGCCGCCGGTGACGAGCGTGACGTCGCGGCCATCGAGCGCCGACTCCGCCATCGCCTTCTGGTCGCTGCCAATCACCACATAGACAGGCATGCCTGCAAAGCCATCGACTGCACGCGCGAGGACGCTCCGCCCGGCGAGCATGGCATATTGCTTCGGCACGTCGCCGCCTGCGCGTTCGCCGCGACCTGCAGCGACGATGAGCGCGACCGTTTCCATATTTTGCACTTAGCCAAGCCGACACTTGCCGACCAGTGGCTTCGCGCGTAAGGCCTGCCTGAATTTTAGGCAAACCCGTTGCGCATCAACCCCATCCACATCGGCTCGTTGACGATCCCGGTGCCGGTCATCCTCGCGCCGATGACCGGCGTCACCGACAAGCCGTTCCGCACCGTCGTCCGGCGTTTCGGCTCCGGCCTGAACGTGACCGAGATGATCGCCAGCCAGGCGATGATCCGCGAAACGCGCCAGTCGCTGCAAAAGGCTGCATGGGACCCGCTTGAGGAGCCGGTCTCGATGCAGCTTGCCGGCTGCACGCCGCATGAGATGGCCGAGGCGGCAAAGCTTAACGCCGATCGTGGTGCCGCGATCATCGACATCAATATGGGCTGCCCGGTCAAGAAGGTGGTCAACGGCGACGCCGGCTCGGCGCTGATGCGCGATCTGCCGCTCGCTGCCAGCCTGATCGCTGCGACCGTCACGGCCGTTGACGTGCCCGTCACCGTCAAGATGCGCATGGGCTGGGATCACAGTCGCCTGAACGCCCCCGAACTGGCGCACATCGCCGAGGATCTCGGCGCGAAAATGATCACCGTCCATGGCCGAACGCGCGCACAGATGTACCGCGACAGCGCCGACTGGGCGTTCGTGCGCAAGGTCAAGGACGCCGTGCGCATCCCTGTCATCGTTAACGGCGATATCTGTTCGATCGAGGATGCGCACAAGGCTCTCGACCAGTCGAACGCCGACGGCGTGATGATCGGGCGCGGGGCCTATGGAAAGCCTTGGCTGCTCGGGCAGGTGATGGCCGCACTCACGGGCCAGCATGTCGCCGCCGATCCGACGATCGAGCAGCAATATCACCTGATAACGGAGCATTACCGTTCGATGCTCGCGCACTATGGTGAAATCACCGGCGTCAACCTCGCGCGCAAGCACATTGGCTGGTACACCAAGGGGCTGCACGGATCGGCCGAATTCCGCAATGCCGTGAATCAGGTCGCCGACAGCAAGACGGTGCTCGACATGCTCGCCCGCTTTTACGACCCGTGGCTGTCGCGCGCAGCCGCCTGACGGTGCCGTCGGGGCCGACCCCCGAAGCGCTGATCGCGGCGATGCCCGGCGCGCTGATCGTGCTCGACCCCGAAGGCTGCATCAGCGGCGTCAACGCATCTGCAGAAATGCTGCTGAACGCGAGCGCATCGTATCTGCTGCACAAACCATTCGGCATCATCCTGCGCCTGCCCGAGGCGTGTCGTGCCGGGTTGCGTGATGATGCAGCGTTCGCGTCTTATGATTGCGTCGTCGAGACGCAGCGCGGAACCAAGCTCCGCCTCGATTTTCACAGCAACCCGTTTCCCGAACATGACGGCTGGCGGCTGATCTCGCTCAACGGCGCGGCGACGGCGCAGGCGATGGGCGACCGGCGCAGCGGCCTGCGCTCGGCGACCGGCGCTGCGGCGATGCTCGCGCATGAGATCAAGAACCCGCTCGCGGGGATCCGCGGCGCGGCGCAACTGCTCGACGTCGCGGTCGGCGAGGGTGGCAACGCGCTGACGCGATTGATCCGCGACGAGGTCGATCGCATCGCGACGCTGATCGATCGGATGGAGGCCTTCACCGACAATCGCCCGCTGACCCGCACCGCGGAGAACATCTATGCGATCCTCGATCATGTGCGGGCGCTTGCGCAAACCGGGTTCGGTGACCGGATCGACATCCGCGATGCCTATGACCCGTCGCTCCCCCCCGTGCTGGTCAACCGCGACTCGATTATACAGGTCTTGCTGAATCTCTTGAAGAACGCCGCCGAAGCCGTGCCATCGGGAAGACGCGGAACGGTCACGCTGACCACCGGGTACCGCCATGGCGTCGCGATTCCCGCCGCGGACGGCCGGCGTCTCTCGGTGCCGATCGAATTGTGCATCGTCGACGATGGCCCGGGCCCGCCCAATGAAATTGCCGATCATCTTTTCGAACCCTTCGTGTCGTCGAAATCGTCGGGCCGCGGTCTGGGCCTTGCGCTTGTCGACAAACTCGTCCGCGACAACGGTGGGATCATCCGGTTCGCGCGCGAAGGGAATCCCGAACGCACCGTCTTCCGCCTCCTGCTGCCCCGCGCGAAATGACGCGCGCCAAAATCCTGCTGGTCGACGATGATGCCGCGATCCGCCTGGTGGTCACCGAAGCGCTGCGCCGCGAAGGGCACGATGTGCGCACGGCGGCAACAGTCGCCGAACAGGTGTCGATGCTCGAGCGGTTCGTTCCCGACGTCCTCATCACCGACGTCGTGCTCCCCGACGGCAACGGCCTCGATCTTGTCCCGACGATCCTTGCTGCGCGACCGGATCTGCCGGTCATCGTCCTATCGGCGCAGAACACGCTGACGACGGCGGTACGCGCGACTGAACAGGGCGCGTTCGAATATCTTCCCAAGCCGTTCGATCTCGACGAGCTTTGCCGCGCGGTCCGCGACGGTCTCGCGCGCAGCGGTCATGTCGATGTGTCGGTGCCTGCGGACGACGCCGATCTGCCGCTGATCGGCCGGTCGGCGGCGATGCAGGACGTTTATCGGATGATCGCACGCGTCGTCGCGACCGATCTGACCGTGCTTGTCCTCGGCGAATCGGGCACCGGCAAGGAACTCGTCGCGCGCGCGCTTCACGATCTCGGGCCGCGCAAGGCACGCCCGTTCGTCGCGGTCAACATGGCCGCGATCCCGCGCGAGTTGATCGAAGCCGAACTGTTCGGCCACGAACGCGGAGCCTTCACCGGCGCGCTCGCACGCACCGCCGGCCGCTTCGAGCAGGCCGCGGGCGGCACGCTGTTTCTCGACGAGATCGGCGACATGCCGATGGAAGCGCAGACGCGCCTGCTGCGCGTTCTTCAGTCGGGCCAATTCACGCTCGTGGGCGGCACCCGGCTCGTCGCGGTCGATGTGCGAATCATCGCGGCGACACACAAGAACCTGACCGAACTCATTGCAAACGGGCAATTTCGCGAGGATCTCTATTATCGCCTGAATGTCGTGCCGATCCGTTTGCCCGCGCTTCGACAGCGCCGCGACGACGTCGGCCTGCTCGCGCGGCATTTCCTCGATCGCGCCGCCGCCGACGGGTTGCCGCGCAAGCGGCTTGCCGATGCGGCGATCGCCCGCCTTGCCGAACATGTCTGGCCGGGCAACGTCCGCGAGCTCGAAAACCTGATGCGTCGTCTCGCCGCGATCGCGCGCGATCCGACGATCTCGGCTGAAGCGATCGCCGCGCAACTTGGCCGTCAGACGGCGTCTGAACCGGAAAGCGTCGAAACACTGGGTGCGTCGATCGAACAACATCTCAGGCGTTATTTCGTCCAGTTCGGGAGCGACCTTCCGCCGCCGGGCCTTTACGACCGCATCATAGCCGAAGTCGAACGGCCGCTCCTCATGGCGACGCTGACCGCCGTCCGCGGAAATCAGCTGCGCGCCGCCGACCTCCTCGGCATAAATCGTAACACGCTGCGCAAAAAGCTGACCGACCTTGGCATCGCGGCGAAACGCGGCGATTGATTTGGGCTGTCCTACCATCTCTGTTCCGGCTACGTTCCAGAAAATTGAAAGAGTCCATGCGGTCGAGGAAAATGTCCGGGTGTCGATAGTGTCAACTTTGTCAACTTCGCGGCCGCAAACGTGATCGGCGAGCTGATCGTGACGGCGCTTGTCGCCCTCGCACTCGGTGCGCTGATCGCGTGGCTCTTCACGAGCCGGCAGGTCGCGGCCTTGCGCGTCCATGCCGACCAGTCGCATCTGCATCGTCAGATGCTCGCCGAGGTCACCCGCGAGCGCGATGATGCGCTTCGCACGCATGCGGAGCACCGAGCGGGAAGCGACGCGCGCGAAGTCGCCTTTCAGGCGCGCCTCGACGAGATGGCAGCGGCGCGCGAGACGTTGTCCGCGCAATTTGCCGAGGTGGGCGCGAAACTTCTCGAATCGGCGCAGCGCCAGTTTCTCGAGCGCGCGGAGGCGCGCCTCACGCAGTCCGAAGCGGCGACGGGGCAGGGGTTGAAAGCGCTGCTGCAACCCGTCCACGAACGCTTACAGAAATATGAGGAGACCGTCGGGAGGGTCGAGGCCGAACGGCGCGACGCGTTCGGCATTTTGTCGGGCCAGATCGAATCGATGCGCACGGGCACCGAACGCGTGTCGTCCGAAGCCGCAAAGCTGGTCAACGCGCTGCGCAACGCGCCCAAGGCACGCGGTCGCTGGGGCGAGCAGCAACTGAAGAACGTTCTCGAAAGTTGCGGCTTGTCCGAACATGCCGATTTCGCGACCGAAGTCAGCGTCGAAGGCGAGGGCGGTCGCCTTCGCCCCGACGTCATCGTCAACATTCCCGGCGGCCAGTCGCTGGTGATCGACGCGAAGGTGTCGCTCAACGCGTATCAGGACGCCTTTGGTGCGGTCGACGAAGGCGAGCGCCTCCTCGCGTTGACTGCGCATGCAAATTCGATGCGCGCGCACGTCAACGCGCTCGGCAACAAAGCCTATTGGAGCCAGTTCGCCGATGCGCCCGATTACGTCATCATGTTCGTTCCCGGCGAGCATTTCCTGTCGGCGGCGCTCGAACATGACCCGACATTGTGGGATTTCGCCTTCGAGAAAAAGGTTTTGCTGGCGACTCCGACCAACCTGATCGCCATCGCCCGCACCGTCGCTGCGGTCTGGCGGCAGGAGAAGATGGCCAAGGAAGCGCGCCAGATCGGCGAGCTCGGTAAGGAACTTTACGACCGTCTCGCCAAAGCCGCGTCCGACCTGCGCAAAGTCGGCGGGGGCCTCACCAGCGCCGTCAACAATTACAACAGCTTCGTCAGCAGCTTTGAGACGAGGACTTTGGTAACCGCACGCAAGTTCCGCGACCTCAACGTCGAAACCGGCGCGCGCGAGATCGACGAGGTTCCCCCTGTCGAAGCGCTCGCGCGCTATGGCGACGAGGTGTCGCCTGCGGACCCCATTCCTTTCCCGCGTCTGAGCCAGACGCAAAGTGGCTGATGCGGCGAAAGGGCAGCGATGGTGGGGACATGGCGCGGGTTTCTGAACGAAGAGTCGAAAGGTTTGCCGGGCAAACTGCTCTTCCAATTCACGATCATATTCATTGGCATGACCGCTGCCTTTGCGGTCGACCAGTATCGCCAGGATCGGGCGGATCGAGCATATCGCGAGCAGACGATCGCCGCGCTGATCCCGACGCTCGACGATTCTGCTCCGCCACAACGGGATAATGTCCCGCCACTAAAGTCTGTTCCCCTATCGTTCTCATGCTGATAGACTGTCGTGATGGCCCGCCTTCAAAAACGATATGTCTGCCAGGCCTGCGGGTCGGTCGCGTCGAAATGGGCAGGGCAGTGCGACGACTGCCTCGAATGGAACACGCTGGTCGAGGATGCGGGCGGGGTCGTGACGCCCTTTTCGGCGCGGCACAATCTACAGAGCGGCGGACGCGCGGTGCAGCTTGTTCCGCTCGACAGCGAGACGCGGTTGCCGCCCCGTATGCCGAGCGGCATCGCCGAACTCGACCGCGCGCTTGGCGGCGGTTTTGTCGCAGGGACGGCAACGCTGATCGGCGGCGATCCGGGGATCGGGAAATCGACGTTGCTGCTACAGGCCGCCGCGAGGCTCGCGCTCGCGGGCAAGTCAGTCGCCTATGTCTCGGGAGAGGAGGCCGCCGATCAGGTCCGCCTCCGGGCCAGGCGGCTTGGGCTCGGCACCGCGCCGGTGCAGCTCGCGGCCGCGACGTCGGTGCGTGATATTCTTGCGACTTTCCCGCCTTCGTTGTCCGGCCCGACAAGCGGGACCGGTGGGGCCCCCGACCTGCTCGTCATCGATTCGATCCAGACGATGCATTCGGACCTGATCGAGGGCGCGGCCGGAACCGTCAGTCAGGTCCGCGCCTCGGCAGGCGAGTTGATCCGCTTCGCCAAAGAACGCGGCTCGGCGGTGGTCCTCGTCGGCCACGTGACGAAGGACGGCAGTATCGCGGGGCCGCGCGTGCTCGAACATATGGTCGACACCGTGCTTAGTTTCGAAGGCGAACGCAGCCACCAGTATCGCATCCTGCGCGCGATCAAGAACCGCTTCGGCGGCACCGACGAAATCGGCGTCTTCGCGATGGGCGAGGATGGCCTTGGCGAAGTCGGCAATCCGTCGTCGCTGTTCCTCACCTCGCGCGGGGAGGCTGTCGCGGGAACTGTCGTGTTTCCCGCGCTCGAGGGGACACGCCCGGTACTTGTCGAAGTGCAGGCGCTCACCGTCCGCCTGGCCAGCGGTGCCACGCCGCGCCGCGCAGTCGTGGGGTGGGATAGCGGGCGGCTAGCGATGATCCTCGCTGTTCTCGAAGCGCGCTGCGGGCTGTCGCTTTCATCAGCGGAGGTCTATCTGAATATCGCCGGCGGCTACCGGCTGAGCGACCCCGCCGCCGATCTTGCCGTCGCCGCCGCGCTCGTCAGCGCGTTCAGCGAGCGCCCGGTTCCAACCGACGTCGTCGCGTTCGGCGAGGTGGCGCTGTCGGGCGAAGTGCGCCCCGTCGCGCACGCCGGCCTGCGCCTCAAGGAATCGGCCAAGCTGGGCTTTGAACGCGCCTGGCTTCCCGCCGGCATCAAGGCGGATGGTATATCGCTCAATGGCTTTCGCTCGCTTGGCGGCATGGTCGATTTCATGCTTGGTCGCGGATGATGCGGGACTTGCGTACCCCTATTTCGGCGATTAGGGCGAATGACGAACTTTCATTTTGATGAACGAGAAGGGTGCCTTCATGAGCGAGACCGCCGACCGGGTTAAGAAGATCGTCGTCGAGCATCTCGGCGTCGACGCCGACAAGGTGACCGAGGACTCGAGCTTCATCGACGATCTGGGTGCCGACAGTCTCGACATCGTCGAACTCGTCATGGCGTTCGAGGAGGAATTCGGCGTGGAAATTCCCGACGACGCGGCGGAGAAGATCGCGACCGTGAAGGACGCGATTGCCTTCATCGACGCCAACCAGGGCTGAGCGCCCCTCCCTTTCGGGGCTTTGACAGGCTCGGTCCGCAAGGGCTGGGCCTGTTTCGTTTAGGAGAACATGATGCGGCGAGTGGTCGTCACGGGTCTGGGTCTGGTCACGCCGCTGGGCGGTGATGTCGAGACGACATGGGCCAACATTATCGGCGGGAAGTCGGGCGCGGCGCGGATCACCCGCTTCGATCCGTCGGACCAGAAATGCACCATCGCGTGCGAAGTGAAGCCCGCCGATCACCCCTATGGCTTCGACCCCGGCAAGCGCGTCGACCACAAGGTGCAGCGCCAGGTCGACCTGTTCATCACGTTCGGCATCGACGCCGCGGGGCAGGCGCTCGAGGACGCCGGACTGACCGACATGAGCGAGGCCGAACGCTATCGCGCAGGCTGTTCGATCGGGTCGGGAATCGGCGGTCTGCCGGGGATCGAGAGCGAATCGCTGGTCCTTGCGGCAAAGGGCCCCGGACGCGTCAGTCCGCATTTCGTCCATGGTCGCCTGATCAATCTGATTTCGGGACAGGTCAGCATCAAATACGGTCTGATGGGTCCGAACCATGCCGTCGTGACCGCGTGTTCGACCGGCGCGCATTCGATCGGAGACGCCGCGCGCATGATACGCGACGACGACGCCGACGTCATGCTGGCGGGCGGCGCAGAGAGCGCGATATGCCCGCTCGGCATCGCCGGATTTGCACAGGCGCGTGCGCTTTCGACCGCGTTCAACGACACCCCCGAAAAGGCGTCGCGCCCCTATGACGTTGACCGCGACGGCTTCGTGATGGGCGAGGGCGCGGGGGTCGTCTGCCTCGAAGAATATGAGCATGCCAAGGCGCGCGGCGCGAAAATCTATGCCGAAGTCATCGGTTACGGGCTGTCGGGCGATGCCTATCATGTCACCGCACCGCATCCCGAAGGGTCGGGCGCGTTCCGCGCGATGGACATGGCGATGCGCAAGTCGGGATTGTCGCTGGGCGATATCGATTATGTGAACGCGCACGGCACCTCGACACCGCTCGGCGACGAGCTTGAACTGGGCGCGGTACGACGCTTGTTCGGCGACGCGATCGGCACGATGTCGATGAGCTCGACCAAATCGGCGATCGGTCATCTGCTTGGCGGGGCGGGGGCGGTCGAGAGCATCTTCTGCATCCTAGCGATGCGCGATCAGATCGTTCCGCCAACACTGAACCTCGACAATCCGAGCGAGGGATGTGCAGGCGTCGATCTCGTCCCGCACGTCGCAAAGAAGCGCGTCGTCAAAGCGGTGCTCAACAACAGCTTCGGTTTCGGGGGCACGAACGCATCGCTGGTGATGCGCGCGGTCTGATGCGCCGGTTCTGGGTCATCGCGGTGCTCGTCGTCGCCGCGATCTTGGCGATCGCCCTGCTGCGTCCCGGCGGCGCGGCGCGCGACGTCGATGTGGTGATCACGCCGGGCTCGAGCCTGACGGCTGCGGCGCGCACGCTCGAGGCGGCAGGGGCAATCGATTCGGCGACCGGCTTTATCCGCCATGCAAAGCTGTTCGGTTCAGCCGAGCCGATCAAACCCGGCGAATATCAGATCCGGTCGGGCATGAGCGCGGGGGACATCCTCGTGCTGTTACAATCGGGCAAAACGCTCCAGCGTTTCGTGACGATTCCCGAGGGGTTGCCCGCCTTACTGGTCGCGGAAAAACTCATGGCTGTGCCGCTGCTTAGCGGCGACATTTCGGTACCGCCCGAAGGATCTGTGCTTCCCGACAGCTACGCTTATAGTCGTGGCGAGAAGCGGTCTGCGGTTCTGGCACGGATGCAAAAGGCGATGCAGACCACGCTCGCCAACGCATGGGCCGCACGAAAGCCCACGACCGCAGTCAAGACACCCGAACAGGCGATTATCCTTGCCTCGATCGTCGAAAAGGAAACCGGCCGTGCCGACGAACGACGGCTTGTCTCCGCGGTGTACAGCAATCGCCTGAAACGCGGCATGCCGCTACAGGCCGACCCGACCACGATCTATCCGGTGACGAAAGGGCGACCGCTTGGCCGACGCATCCTGCGCTCCGAGCTTGACGCCGACAATGGCTATAATACCTACCGCCGTAGCGGCCTTCCCGTCGGCCCGATCGCCAATCCGGGCAAGGCATCGATCCTCGCTGCGCTCGATCCGGCGCCTTCGAACGCGCTTTACTTCGTGGCTCAGGCCGACGGCAGTTCGGCGTTCGCCGATACGCTCCAGCAGCATAATGCAAATGTGGCAAAATGGTACGCGCACCG
Source organism: Sphingomonas sp. (assembly GCA_965249015.1). Classification (GTDB taxonomy): domain Bacteria; phylum Pseudomonadota; class Alphaproteobacteria; order Sphingomonadales; family Sphingomonadaceae; genus Sphingomonas_O. Next base: position 2,037,097 of record CBDFLB010000003.1, read on the forward strand.
AAAAGCCAAGGGCGAAATGTAGACAGCCGGTCTAGAGGCGCAGGCCGGTTGTTTCAGGGATCCCCGCCATCAGATTAAGGTTCTGGACCGCAGCGCCGCTTGCGCCCTTGCCGAGATTATCGAACGCCGCGATCAGGCGGGTCTGCGCACCGTTCGAAAAGACGAACAGGTCGAGCCGGTCGCTGTTTTCGGCATGGTCGATCGCAAGTGTGGCTCCATCGTGTTCGCACAGGCGGACGACCGGCGAGTCCGCATAGGCGCTGGCAAGTGCCGCGCGCGCACGACCGGCGTCGAGCCCGAAGATCGGTACATCGACGATCATGCCGCGAAATGCATTGACGACCGACGGCGCGAACAACGGCGGATGGATGAGGCCGCTATGACGCTGCATCTCGGGCACATGTTTGTGCGCAAGGTCGAGCGCATAGGTGCGCCAGGCGGGTGGGTTCGGGCGCTCGAATTCTGCGATCATCGCCCTGCCGCCGCCCGAATAGCCGGAGACCGCGTTGCAATGCAGCCGCGCTCCCGCACCCATCAGCCGCGCCTCCACAAGCGGCGCGACCAGCGCGACAAAGCCCGTCGCATAGCAACCGGGGTTGGACACGCGGCGGGCGCTCGCGACCTTGGGGTCGAGTTCGGGCAAGCCGTATGTCCAGCCCGCGGCGGTTCGGTGTGCGCTCGATGCATCGATGATGCGGGTGCGGGGATTGTCGATCAACGTGACCGCCTCGCGTGCGGCGTCGTCGGGAAGGCAGAGGATCACGAAGTCGGCGGCGTTGAGCGCGTCGCGCCGCGCGGTCTCGTCCTTGCGCTGCACGTCGTCGAGCTTGATCAGGTCGAAGTCGGCGCGTCCGCTCAGCCGGGCTTCGATCTCCAGCCCCGTCGTGCCGGCAGCGCCATCGATGAAGACCCGGTTCACGCCGGTGCAATGCAGTCGGCGGCGACGTAGCCCATGCCGCGACCCGTGCGAACCCAGCCCCATCCCCCGTTCAGGTCGAACAGATCGAGCGGAGCCCCGATTTGGAGTGTTTCGACGACCGGCGCGTCGACTTTTGGCAGGGAATGCGTCAATGCATCGGCGATAGCGGTGTACGGCACGGCCTCAGCATAATGCGGCGCGAAGACCCGGTCGGCCAGAGTGACATCGGCAAGATCATCGCGCACGGCGTCGACCGCCGGATCGAGCGTCGCCGAATGTCCTGTGAGCGAGAACCGCTTACGCGGCCGCGCTGCGGGGTCCGTCGAAACGCGATCGGTTGGCGATGAGTCCGCCGAATTCGTCAAGAAAGTCTGCCCCTTCGTCGGTGCGCGCCACAAACACGTTGCGTCGGTCGGCCTCGTCGCGCTGACGGCGCAGATAGCCCAGCGACCCCAATCTGTTCAAGGCGCGCGTGACGACCGGTTTGGACACACCGAGACCGTGTGCAATCCCCCGTACCGTATGCGGCCCCGGGGTCAGATAGACGAGCAGAAGCAGAGCCATCTGACGATTCGTCAGGTCCGGCTTGCCCGATCGCACATAGTCGATCAGGGTTTGCATCCAATTGGACAGGTTCGGGTCACGCATATTACACCAACGCACCATCGCCCGAGTGGTTGCGCGGATTAAACGAATCGTTTCTCGAGCATCGCCCAGACGGCGCGCAGGCCCAACGCCTCGCCGCCCTTGGGCCGCCCGGGTTTCGACGACGGACGCCACGCGAACGTGTCGAGGTGGAGCCATGGGATCGCGGCCGGCACGAACTTCTGAAGGAACAACGCTGCCGTCACTGCGCCGGCAAACCCGCCCTCGGGCGCGTTGTTCAGGTCGGCGACGTCCGACTTCAGCATATCCGCATAACCATGGTGCAGCGGCAGCCGCCAAAGCGGATCGTCGACCCTCGTCCCTTCGTCGAGGACAGCGAGCGCAAGCGCGTCGTCATTGGCAAAGGCGGCAGGAAGATCGGGCCCGAGCGCCACCCGCGCCGCACCGGTCAGCGTCGCAAAATCAATGATCAGCGTCGGTTGCGATTCGGCGGCCTTGGTCAGCGCGTCGGCAAGCACCAGCCGGCCTTCGGCATCGGTGTTCGCGACCTCGACGGTCAGCCCCGTGCGCGAGCGAAGAATGTCGCCCGGGCGAAACGCATTGCCCGCGATCGCATTCTCGACAGCGGGGACGAGCATGTGAAGACGGACCGGTAGACGATGCTGCATGACGAGCCGCGCGAGCGCGATTGCATGCGCCGCGCCGCCCATATCCTTTTTCATCAGGCGCATGCCCGCCGCCGGCTTGATGTCGAGACCACCCGAATCAAATGTCACGCCCTTGCCCACGATCGCGATACGCGGATTTGCGGGATCGCCCCACTCGACCTCGATCAAGCGCGGCGCATGCTCGCGGGTCGCCGCCGCGCCGACCGCGTGGATCATCGGAAAACCGGCTTCGAGAGCATCGCCCTTGACGACGGTCAGCACGCCGCCGTGCGCGCGCGCGATCGTCGCGGCCTCGGCTTCGAGCGCCCCCGGGCCCATGTCGCCTGCGGGCGTGTTGACGAGATCGCGGACAAGCGCGGTCGCCTGGGCCTGCTGCACCACGGCGTCGATGCGCGCCGCGTCCTGCGTCAGGAGAATACGCGGGCCGGTCGCGATCTCGCTCGTCAGGTACCGGTCGAAGCGATATTGCGCGAGCAGCCAGCCAAGCGCCGCCGGGCCCAGCGTCGCGCCTTCGATACGGTACGTGCCTTCGGACAGACCCTCGGCAAGTCGGGCGAGGGACCAGGTCGACAGCGCGGAAGCATCGTCGACGACCGCGACAACCGACCAGTCTTCGGGCGGTTCGCCCGGCAGTATCGCGAATGCCGGCGCGACCGGCTTCAGGCTTTGCGAAGCGGCCGCCACGCGGTCCCGTTCAGGCCGTGTCGTCAGCCACGCGTCGAAGCCACCGGCATCGATCAGGTGAATTGCGCGCGCGTTCTGCCCCCTGTCGGCCTGAAGCAGGCCGCCGAAGTCGATCATGCCGGCACACCGTACAGATCATGAGCGTCCGAATCCTCGATGAGCACGGGGACGATGTCGCCTTGTGCCAAAGCGCCGACGTCGCGCAGCAGGACCGATCCGTCGATCTCGGGCGCATCGGCCTGCGACCGGCCCGTCGCTCCGCCGTCGCTGCCGACCTCGTCGATGATGACATCGAGCGTGCGGCCGACCTTTGCTGCGAGTTTTTCGGCACTGATGCGCGCGGTCAGTGCCATCAGCCGGGCGTAACGCTCTTCCTTCACGGGCTCGGGAACGGGGTCGGGAAGGGCGTTTGCTGCCGCGCCTTCGACGGCTTCGAAACGAAACGCACCGACGCGGTCGAGCTGCGCCTCTTCGAGCCACCGAAGCAGATAGTCGAAGTCTGCCGCGCTTTCTCCGGGGAAACCGACGACGAACGTCGACCGGATCGCGATGTCGGGGCAAATCTGCCGCCAGGTGCGAATGCGCTCGAGCACTCTTGCCTCGTTCGCCGGGCGTTTCATCGCTTTCAGGACCGACGGCGCGGCGTGCTGGAACGGAATGTCGAGATACGGGGTGACCAGTCCCTGGGCCATGAGCGGGATGACCTGATCGACATGCGGGTAGGGATAGACATAGTGCAACCGCACCCACGCCCCCAACGATCCCAGTTCGCGCGCCAGGTCGGTCATATGCGCGCGGACTTCGCGGCCATGCCAGTCGCGCGCGGCGTGCCCGATATCGACGCCATAGGCCGATGTGTCCTGACTGATTACAAGCAATTCCCTGGTCCCTGCCGCGACGAGCTTTTCGGCCTCTCGCAGGATGGCATCGGGGCGGCGACTGGCGAGACGCCCGCGGATGCTCGGGATGATGCAGAAGGCGCAGGCATGATTGCAGCCCTCGGAAATCTTCAGATAGCTGTAATGGCGCGGCGTCAGCTTTAAGCCGCTTTCGGGAACGAGGTTCAGGAACGCGTTGACGGGCATCGGGGCGGCGGCATGCACGGCGCCGACCACAGCCTCATATTGGTGCGGACCACTGATCGCGAGGACTTTGGGAAAACGCGCACGGATCAATTCGGCTTCGCGGCCGAGGCAACCCGTGACGATAACGCGGCCGTTCTCAGTCAGCGCCTCGCCGATCGCCTCTAGCGATTCCTCCTTGGCGCTGTCGAGGAAGCCGCATGTGTTGACCAGTACGACATCAGCGCCGGCGTAGTCGGGCGACAGACCATAGCCGTCCGAACGCAGTTTCGTGAGGATCCGTTCGCTGTCGACCAGCGCTTTGGGACAGCCGAGCGAAACCATGCCCACTTTGGGCGCGGAGGGAAATGTGGTTGCCATGGGAGCCGCGGCCCATAAGCGAAGTCAGCCGTTTTGGAAAGCGTCCGCCAGCATCGCCATCGACGGATAGTGGGTGAGATCGAGGTGAAGTGGCGTCACCGTCACATATCCGTCTGCAATTGCTTCGAGGTCGGTGTCATGACCCGGCGTATGAGCCACATGACCAAGACCGAACCAGTAATAGGGATAGCCGCGCGGGTCGGTGCCCTTGACGATATTGGCGCGGCCGTAATCGTGGAATCCCTGTTCGACGACCCTGATCCCTTTGATCGCGTCGGGTGCTAATGCCGGGAAGTTGACGTTGACGAGCGTTCGCGGCGGCATGTCGGCGTCGATCAGCGGACGCAGGACGCGTTCACCCCAGGCCTCGGCAGCGGCAAAGGGGACGGTGTCGCCCATACCTTCGCGAGCGTAGACCTGGCTCAGCGCGATCGAGCGATAGCCGGCGAGCGATCCCTCCATCGCCGCCGACACCGTGCCCGAATAGGTCACGTCCTCGGCCAGGTTGGCACCGCGATTGACGCCCGACAGGATCAGGTCGGGTTTGTGGTCGCCCATGACGACGCCCAAAGCCATCATAACGGCGTCGGTCGGCGTCCCGCTCACCGAAAAGCGACGGTCGTCGTGGCGACGGACGCGCACCGGGCGCGAAAGCGTGAGCGAATGTCCGGCACCCGACTGTTCCTCCTGGGGCGCTACGACCCAGATGTCATCGCTGAGCTTACGGGCGATGGCTTCGAGAATCTTCAGGCCCGGCGCATGGATGCCGTCGTCGTTGGTCAGAAGGATACGCATCAGGGCTCCAATATCGTCATGCCGCCCATGTAGGGCACGAGCGCGTCGGGAACGGCGACGCGTCCGCCGTCCTGCTGATAATTCTCGAGCACTGCGACCAGCGCGCGTCCGACCGCAACGCCCGATCCGTTGAGCGTGTGGACGAAGATCGTGCCCTTCTCGCCAGCCTTGCGATAGCGCGCATTCATCCGGCGCGCCTGGAAGTCCCCGCAATTCGAACAGCTGGAGATTTCGCGGTACGCGGCTTGTCCGGGTAACCAGACTTCGAGGTCATAGGTCTTGTTCGCCTGAAATCCCATGTCGCCGGCGCACAGCAACATCCGGCGATAGGGCAACGCGAGACGCGCCAGCACCGTCTCCGCAGCCTGCGTCATCCGCTCATGTTCGGCGGCCGATGCATCAGGTGTCGTGACCGATACGAGTTCGACCTTGTCGAACTGATGCTGGCGGATGAGACCGCGCGTGTCACGGCCGGCGGCACCGGCTTCGGAACGGAAGCAGGGGGTCAATGCCGTAAAGCGAAGAGGGAGCTCGGCCTCGGCAAGGATTTTCTCGCGGACGAGGTTCGTAAGCGAGACTTCGGACGTGGGGATCAGCCAGAATTGCTCGCGCGTCGGCGCTGCGCGGACGAGCGCCTTGAACGCATCGAAATAGGATTTTCCGCGTGCCGAGGCGTCCTGCATCGCGGCGTCGAAGCCGCTCATGATCGCATCATTCAGCAAGCGATCGCGCCCACTCTGATCGGCCGCGGTGAACAGATCCTCGGCAAATTTTGGCAGCTGGCCGGTGCCGAACATCGCATCGTCGCGGACCAGCAGCGGCGGCGCGACTTCTTCGTAACCGAACTCGGTCGTGTGAATATCGACCATGAACTGGCCAAGCGCGCGGGCCAGTCGCGCGACGCCACCGCGAAGATAAGCGAAGCGCGCGCCCGAAACCGCCTGCGCGCTCTCGAAATCGAGGCCCAGTGCGCCGGCGAAATCGGCATGATCGCGCACCGTAAACGCAAACTGCGGGATTGCCCCGTGTTCAGCCGTGACGACGTTGTCGTTTTCGTCGCGCCCGTCCGGAACATCGGGGGCGGGGAGGTTGGGTATGGCCGCGAGCGCGCCGTCGAGCGCCTCTGTCAACATTTCGAGAGCGTCGCCGTGCACCGGCGCGTTCTTCAGCGACTCGAGCTCGGCGATCAGTTCGATCGGGATCGGCTCGCCCTTTGCCTTCAGCGTACCGAACTGCTGCGACAGCGCCTTGCGTCGTGCCTGACCATGCTCGGCTTCCTGGATCGCCATGCGCCGTTGCGCGTCGAGCTTGAGGAGCTCGCCCGCCGCAACGGCGGCTCCGCGCCGCGCCAGCCCCGCGTCGAAACGTTGCGGATTTTCCCTGATCGCCTTGATATCGTGCATGGCCGACGCCTATGCAGAGGTGTTGTTGACCATGCAACCGGGCGTACTTATACGCCCGCCGTACTCAGACACCGTGGGGTTTGGGGCGGAGTAGCTCAGCTGGTTAGAGCACGGGAATCATAATCCTGGGGTCGGGGGTTCGAGTCCCTCCTCCGCTACCAATTTCGAACAGAAAGCGCACATGGCCGAAACCGTCGAGACACGCATGCTGATCCTCGGTTCGGGCCCGGCCGGACTGTCGGCGGCGATCTACGCTGCGCGCGCCGGGCTGACCCCGCTGGTGGTGCAGGGCATCCAGCCCGGCGGCCAGCTTACGATCACGACCGACGTCGAGAATTATCCGGGCTTCAGGGATGTCGTCCAGGGGCCTTGGCTGATGGAGCAGATGACCGCGCAGGCCGAACAGGTCGGCGCAAGAATGATCTGGGACACCATCGTCGACGTCGACATCTCGGCGCGGCCTTTCACACTGACGGGCGACGGCGGCACGATCTACCGGGCGGAAACGCTCGTGATTGCGACCGGAGCGCAGGCGCGCTGGCTCGGGCTCGAAAGCGAGACGCGGTTGCAGGGCAAGGGCGTGTCGGCCTGCGCGACGTGCGACGGCTTCTTTTATCGGGGGAAAAAAGTGGTCGTCATCGGCGGCGGCAACACCGCGGTCGAAGAAGCGCTTTACATGACCAACCACAGTCCCGACGTCGTGCTGATCCATCGTCGCGACCATCTGCGCGCCGAGAAAATTCTCAAGGACCGATTGTTCGCCAACGGAAAGATTTCAGTCCAGTTCAACAAGCGCGTCGCGACGTTTGTCGGGGCCGGCGATCCCGAAGTCATGATCGGCGTCGACCTGATCGACACGGTGACGGGCGCGGAGTCGCACGTCGAAGCCGACGGTGGGTTCGTCGCGATCGGCCACACGCCGGCAACGGGCATCTTTCGCGGCAAGCTGCCGATGGACGACGGCGGCTATCTGCTGGTCGAGGCCGGATCATCAAGGACCTCTGTGCCCGGCCTTTTCGCAGCAGGCGATGTGACCGACAAAATCTATCGCCAGGCGGTGACCGCGGCGGGAATGGGCTGCATGGCCGCGCTCGACGCCGAACGTTTCCTGGGCGTCGCGGAGTTTGGCGCAACTAATTGGTAAGCGTGTCTGCAAGGACTTGCAGGAGCGCCTGATAGTCCGCCGTTTCGGCGAAGCTGTGCGAGGCGGTCTCGATACGGATCACCGGGACCGAGGGGTCGCCGCGCCAGACATCGGCGAACGCAAGTGCGGTCGCGTCCTGCGCGGCGAGCACGATTGTCGTACGGACGGTCGACGCCTCGATCGCGCGCACGATCTTGTCGGCCAGGCTGTCGGGCAGCGGAGGTCTCAAGGCCGCGAGGCGACCCAGCCCTTTGGCGAGCTTGCGCATGTCGACCTGCCCGGACAGAAGCGCCCTCCACGCGTCGGGATCGCGCAGACGCTTGATATACCGATCCTTAATCGCCGCGGGCGGTGGCAGGTCGCCGTCGGGGGGGATAACCCATGGGTTCGCAAGGACGCGACCGTCGAGGGCTGGATCGTGCATCACGAGTGCCGTCGCGGCATCGCAATTGCCGAACGCCGCAACTCTGGTCATCGCCGGGCAGGACGCCCGAAAGCATTCAAGTGCTGCATGCACGTCGGCACCGCTCCGGCGGAAACCGAGATTGTCGCCCTCGCTGTCGCCAATCCCGCGGCGGTCGAAGCGGAAGACCGAATGCCCCCTTGCGGCGATGTCACGCGCGAGTTGCGCCATGCCGCGATGCGCGCCGATACGGATTTCGTTGCCTCCGGAAACGATAAGCAACCCGCAGGAATGCGTTCCGTGGTCGAGCGTTGCGGACAGAACGGACCCTTCGCACTCGAAGCGGATCAGCCGTCGCATGCGGTCACCCAGGACGCGATGTCGTTCGCGAGCAGTTGCGCAAGCGCCGGATCGTCGCCGGGTTCGGCGGCGCGCCAAAGCCGCGCGCCTTCGAACGGTGCGATCCGTGCGTTGTCGACAGATACGCGGGTCCGCAGGGCGTTGTACATCGCCGGATGCAGCACGTTACCCGCGAGCCGGATCGGCTGCATGCGCGCTCTCTCATCGATGTCCGTCACAGTTTGCGCTTGTGACCATGCCGTCGCGCGGACCATGTCGCGCAACAACCGTTCGCCGCTGTCGGGTGCGAACCGCCACCGACGCTCGAAGCGTTCATCGAGCAGCGCGCCGCCGCGAAACGCGATCGACCCGCCAGCCTCGGTGGCGAGCACCGACACCGCGTCTATCCAGTCGTCGAGCGTCACCTGATCAAGGTCGAGCAGACTTTCGCCCGTGCCGGGAAGATCGGGCAAGATCGTTCCGATGCCGCCCGAGGCGAGATGCCGCATGACCGAGACGGTCAGTCGCCGCATCCGGTTGGCCTCTTCGAAAAGTGCCGGCAATATGACCAGCGTCACCGACGAAGCCGGACCGTGGCGAAGCAGCGCTTCCTCGCCGCCGGGCCAACGGTAAGTTTCGATCATCGCGCTGCTTTTCCGATCGCGTATTCTGTCAGGCTCCCCAACGTGGCGAGAAGATCGCCATCGACATCGTCGTCGTCGATTATAATGCCCAGACGATCCTCCAGCTCGGTCAGAAGCCCCGCGACCGCCATCGAATCGAGTTCGGGAAGCGCGCCGAACAGCGGCGTGGCGGCGACGAACCTGTCGGCACGGGCAGCGTCGATTGATAGCACATCACGCAGCACGGCACGAACCACGTCAGCAACGGCATGCGCATCCATCATCGGCTGCGCCCCCTAGCGCCCCGGCCGCCACCCGACAAGCGCAGACAGCCAGGCCCGGCACGCACCCCACAGGCCTGCGGGCCGCAGGGGGTTGAACAGGTCGACACTGAAAAGCTGTGTGCGCGTATCCATCCAGTCCGCTTTATAGGCATCGTCACCGGTGCCGAAGTCGACGAGTGCGACGCGGTCGGTATCGATAACGTATTCGAACATCGCCGCCGACAGGATCGATCCCGGCGATTGATCGTTTGCCGATGCCGCGTGCGCAAGCTTGTGGATGATGGCGTGCCCGTTTTCGACGGTCCAGAGTTGCGCCGCGACAGGCTCACCACCGATCGATGCTATACCCAGACGCAACGTCCCCGCGGCACCTTCGGCAAGCGCCATGTCGCGAAGAAATTCGGGTGCCCCTTCGTCGGGCTTCCAGCTGGCGGCGTAGATCATCTCATAATCGGCCCAGGCCATGCCGTCGAAACTGGTGAATATCTTCGTTTCGACGGCGAATTTGCTTGCCTTGCGTTTGACCGTCGAGCGCAATTCGCCCGGTCGCGCGCTCCAATATTCCTCGAACGTGATGCCTTCGGTGCGCACCGTCCAATTCGCGGTCGAGGGACGTGCTTGCGCGACCCACCGGGCACGATCGAACGCCTTGCATATGATTGCCGCATCGGCCGCGGTAACGGGTTCTGCATGAACGCTCGCCAAGCGCTTGCGAAGGCGGCGCGCGACGGCGACGAGCAGCGCGTATTTCGTCCCGTCGACGGCGTCATCTGTAAAAACCGGTCGAAACGACAATGTATACCAGCTGCTCAGCGCGACTGCGCGCCCCTTGTCTTCCATCAGGAACAGCCAGCCATCGGTTCCTTCTGCGCGCGCGCGGACGATCAGCGGCTGTCCGGGCGGCGATGCGAACTGCCGGGTGCGCCGGAACCACTCGATACGGTCGAACATCGAACGCTGCGACGTCCGTTCGAGCGCACCGCGCGCGCTTGCCGTAACGTCGTCGAGGTTACGAAATATTTCACCCTTTACCCACAAAGCCCAAGGTCCCCGACTGGCCGCAAAGACGCGGCGCCATTAAAGGAGCACGGGTGCAACCGCCAGACCCTACGCCGCGTCCGATCGATCACGTCCTGCTCGATGGCCGTCCTGATGCACCGGCTTTGGTTACGAAGTCGGAAACGCTGACGTTTTCGCAAGCCGAAGCGGCCGTCGGCGCGCTGGCGCATGCGCTTCAGTCGCGCGGATTGCCCAGTGGCGCGCGGGTCGCGACATGGTTGCCAAAAACCATCGAAGCCAGCCTGATGCCGCTTGCCGCGGCGCGCGCGGGCCTCGTCCATATTCCGATCAATCCGGCTCTGCGCCGGTCTCAGGTCAGGCACATCCTGCACGACAGCGATGCGTCGCTCCTTCTGACCGGCGTCGAACGGACGGCGACGCTTCTTGCCGGCGACCTGCCCGAGGGGTGTTCGATTTGGGACGAAAGTGTCGCGGTGGCGGCACGATCGGGAGACGATCGCCTGCTGCCGTCGGACGCGTTTCCCGACATGCTTGCCGCGATCCTCTACACATCGGGATCGACGGGCCGGCCCAAGGGGGTCATGCTGAGCCACGCCAATCTGTGGCTCGGTGCCGTCAGTGTGGCGCACTATCTGGGCATGAATGCGGATGACCGGACGCTCGCGCTCCTGCCGTTCGGCTTCGACTACGGGCAGAACCAGCTCTTTTCGACCTGGAAAGCGGGCGGGAGCGTGATGCCGTTCGATTATCTCGTGGCACGCGACGTGGTGAAAGCCGTCGAGCGCTACGGCATCACGACGCTGGCAGCCGTTCCGCCGCTCTGGCTGCAGCTTACCGAGGCCGACTGGGGCGATGCCGCCGCGATCATCCGCCGCGTCACCAACTCGGGCGGCGCGCTGTCACCATCCTTGGTCGAGCAGCTGCGCACGACCTTCCCGAACGCCGACATCTTCCCGATGTACGGACTGACCGAGGCCTTTCGGTCGACATTTCTGCAGCCGAGTCTGGTCGCGTCACATCCGTCGTCGATCGGCAAGGCGGTGCCATTTGCCGAAATCATGGTCGTCGACCCCTCCGGTGATAACAGCGATGTTGGAGAACTCGTCCACGCAGGGCCGCTCGTTGCGCAAGGATATTGGCGCGATGCCGAGCGTACGTCGGTGCGGTTCCGGCCAGCGCCGCGAGCGTCAAGGTACGGCGGCACCGCGGTCTGGTCGGGCGATACCGTGCGGCGCGACGCCGACGGTCTGCTCTATTTCGTCGGGCGCGACGACGAGATGATCAAGTCTTTAGGGCACCGGATCAGCCCGTTCGAAATCGAAGAGGCGGCGATCGCAAGCGGAATCGTCGTCGAAGCCGTCGCGACCGCCGTCCCCGACGCGCGCCTCGGGCAGGCGATCGGCCTGGCCGTCCGCGGAACCGGTGATGATCGGGCGTTGCGCGCATTCCTGAAAACCGAGCTGCCCGGGTACATGCAGCCGGCGCGGATCGACTGGGTCGATGCGATGCCGCGCAACGCAAACGGCAAGATCGACCGGGCGTTCCTCCGTGCGACGATGACGTCATGAAGCCGCACGGAACGATCCCGCACTGGTTCGATCCACGGCGTGTTGCCGCCGCCGTCGCTGCTTCGGGCGATACGCCGGCATTCGTCTACGATTTCACGGTCGCGCGGGCGAAAGTTGCGATGCTGCGTGCCTCCCTCCCCAACGGCGTCGCTATCCACTACGCCATGAAGGCAAATCCGTTGCCGGCGATCGTATTCGAAATGGCAAGAATCATCGACGGCATCGATATCGCGTCGCACGGCGAACTGAAGACCGCACTTGGTGCCGGTGCCAGCCATATCTCGTTTGCCGGGCCCGGCAAAGGTGACGCCGAACTGGTCGCCGCGATTGCCGCGCGCGTCGTCATCAACATCGAGTCCGAAGGCGAGGCCAAACGCGCGCTTGCGATCGCCGAGCGCAGCGGGATCACTCCGCGCCTTGCGGTCCGGGTCAATCCGGGCTTTGCACTGAAGGGATCGGGCATGAAGATGAGTGGCGGCGCGTCGCCCTTCGGTGTCGATGCCGACCGCGCCGCGGCGCTGGTGAAACAGTTGCGATCGGCGGGTGCCGACTGGCGGGGCTTTCATATCTTTGCCGGGAGCCAGTCGCTCGACAGCGATGCGATCGTTGCAAGTCAGGCCGCGACCATCGCACTGGCGGGTCAGCTTGCCGACGAGGTCGGCGCGGAGCCGGCGCTGATCAACCTGGGCGGTGGCTTCGGGATACCTTATTTCGCAAACGAGGTTGCGATCGATGTCGCGCAGATCGGCGAGCGCCTGGGCGAGGCGATCGACAATCGATCGGCCTCGCTTGGAAAAAGCCGCTTCGCGATTGAACTCGGACGCTGGCTGGTTGGTGAATGCGGGGTTTATCTTACCCGGGTCGTCGATCGCAAAGAGAGTCGCGGCGAGACTTTCCTCGTCACGGACGGCGGGCTTCATCACCAGCTCGCGGCCAGCGGCAATTTCGGGACCGTCGTCCGGCGCAACTATCCGATCGCCGTCGCCGATCGGACCGACGCGGTGGCCGACGAGGTCGTCAACGTCGTCGGTTGCCTCTGCACCCCGCTCGACAGGCTGGGCGATCAGGTCGCGCTGCCCCGTGCCGAGGTCGGCGACGTCATCGCCATCTTCATGGCAGGCGCGTACGGGGCGACAGCGAGCCCCGCAGCGTTCCTCGGTCATGGTCCGGCACGTGAAATCGTCATCGGAACGAGCTAAACGCTAAATTCACCTCTCCTGCGCTAACGAGCCGGCATCAAGATTTTGTGTCGGCACCCTGATGCGCGGAGCAGGTGACGCCATGTTGGGAAAAAGGGCATGAAGATGCGGGTAATTTCACATCTGCTGTTGGTGAGCGCTGCTGCAGCGATCGCCGGATGCGCCGGCGGGCGCGGCGGTGGCCCCGAACTGCCGCCAGCCGCGTTCGTCGCGGCGACCGACATACCGAGCGAGGAATATATCATCGGTCCGCTCGACCAGCTCACGATCTTTGTGTGGCGCAATCCCGAACTGGGTGCCAAGGTACAGGTTCGCCCCGACGGGCGCATCACGACGCCGCTGATTTCCGACATGCCGGCGGTTGGCAAGACGGCGACGCAGCTTGCGGCCGACATCACGACCGAACTCAAGCAATATATCAATGCACCGCGCGTGTCGGTGATCGTCGACAATTTCTCGGGAACATTTTCGCAACAGGTCCGGATCGTCGGCGCAACCGAAAAGCCGGCGTCGATCCCATATCGCGCGAACATGACGCTGCTCGACGCGATGATCGCCGTCGGGGGGTTGAGCGAAATGGCGGCGGGCGATCGCGCGCGACTGATCCGCGCGGACCGGGCATCGGGCAAGCAGAAGGAATTCGCGTTACGGCTCAACCGTTTGCTGAAGCGCGGAGATTCGAGCGCGAACGTGCGCCTGGAGCCGGGTGACGTGATCATCATCCCGTCGAGCATGTTCTGATGAATGGACTGTACGACGAACTGATGATTGCTTTGCACAGCGTCTGGAAACGGCGCTGGCTGGCACTGGGTGTCGGCTGGGCAATTGCCCTACTCGGATGGCTCGTCATCAGCCTTGTTCCGAACAAATATGAATCGACGGCCAAGCTGCTGGTGCAAACTTCGACATTGCTGCCCGACAAAGTCGGCATCACGGCATCGGATCGCCAGCAGGGTGTCGACGCGGTGCGGCAGACGCTGACGTCGGCCGTCAACCTCGAAAAGGTCGTGCGCGGGACCGACCTGTCGCTCCAGGTTGCAAACGACCGTGACGTCAGCGATCGTGCCGCTGCGCTTTCGAAAAGCGTGAAGGTCGTCGCCGAACAGGATAATCTCTTCAAGATCTCGGCCGAATCCGGCGACTCCAGCCTGTCGGACGCGGCCAATGCAAAGCTCGCTCGCCAGATCGTCCAGAAGATCATCGATCTGTTCGTAGACGGAAGTCTATCGGGCAGCCGGGTCGAGACCGGGCAAACGCTGAAGTTTCTCGACGCGCAGCTCGACGCGCGTGCAAAGCAGCTTGCCGCGGCCGAGACCGACCGTAGCGCATTCGAACAGAAATACCTCGCGCTGCTGCCCGGCACCGGCACGATCGCGGACCGGATCGCGGCAGCACGCGGTGAAATGGCACGCATCGATGGGGACTTGAGCGCGGCACAAGCCAGCCTGTCGGCAGTGCGCGGGCAAATGGCCGCGACGCCTGCAAGCACGCGATCGCCGGGCGCGATGATCGGCGGCAGTGTCGGCGGTGTCGATCCGGGTGCGGGCATTCGCGCCCAAATCGCGCAGGGACGAGCGCGCGGCTGGACCGATCAGCATCCCGACATGGTTGCGCTTCGCGACGAGCTTGGCCGAACGCCGCGCAGTGGCGGCGGCAGCAGCGCACCGCGCGCGGCCCCCGCGATCGTCACGGCCAATCCGATGTATGTTTCCTTGCGCTCGATGCTCGCCGAAAAGCAGGCGGTGGCGAGCGCGCTTTCGTCGCGCAAGGCGCAGATTCAGGGACAGATCAACGCGGTTCTCGCCGAGCAGGCAACCAACCCGCAGGTCGCCGCCGAACAAACGCGGCTCGAGCGCAATTATCAGGTCCTGAAGACGCAGTACGATAAGCTGCTCGCCGACCGCGACGATATCCGTTTGCGCGGCGACGTGCAGGCGCAGACCGCCTCGGCAAAGTTCAGCGTCATCGATCCGCCGTCGGCACCGCGCACGCCGTCGACTCCGAACCGGCCGCTGCTGCTGACTGTCGTGTTGCTTGCGGCGGTGGGCGGCGGCGCAGGCGCCGCCTTTGCGCTTGGGCAGCTGCAGGGAAGCTTCGCGACGCCCGCCGCTTTGGCGAAGGCGTCGGGGCTGACCGTGCTCGGTTCGATTCACGAAGTGCTGACGCGCGACCAGCGGGTGCAGCGCCAGAAAAAGCTCAAGCTGTTCTCGGGCGGCGCAGCCGCGCTCTTTGGCATTTACGCGCTGCTGATGGTCGTCGAGTTCATTCAGCGCAGCATGGTGGCGTGAGGAGATGGGCATGAACCAGAAGCTCACGCCGTCGACCGGCTCGCTGATCGAACGCGCGGCCGAGGTATTCGATTTCGGTGCGGCAATACGGCCGCCCGTCATTGCTCCCGTTGCCGACGTCGTCAGACCTGCGTTGGCCGCGCAGCCCGCCGCGCGCGCCGTGCAAGGCAATCGGCCTGCGACCGTCGCGGGCCGATCCCGAACGGCTACCATCGATCGTGCCCGGCTGCGTGACAGCGGCTACATCGTGCCCGACGCCGCGCCAGGTTCGCTCGCCGAGGAATTCCGCATCGTCAAGCGCCAGCTCCTGCTGAGCGCAAGCGGCGCGGCGAGCGGTCGCCCGCTCGAGCGTGGCCGGATGATCCTTGTCTGCTCGGCCCAGCCCAATGACGGCAAGACGTTTTGCGCAGTCAATCTCGCGCTCAGCCTCGCGTCCGAACGCGACACCGAAGTGCTTCTCGTCGATGCCGACGTCGCGAAGCCCGAGATATTGTCGACACTCGGCATCGAAGGTTGTCCCGGCCTGATGGACGCGCTCGCTGATCCCAGGATCGACGTCGAAACTTTGATTATCGGCACCGATATCCCGAAGCTGTCGGTGCTGGCGGCGGGCCGACAGGCGAACAACGACACCGAAATGCTAGCGTCCGCGCGCACCAAGGTTGTGCTCGATGGTCTGGCCGACAAGTTTCCCGATCGCATTGTCATTTTCGATTCTGCGCCTGCGCTCGCGGCGTCGCCGGCGTCGGTACTGGCGCTCAATGTCGGGCAGGTGATGATGGTCGTCCGCGCCGACCGGACAACCGAATCCGAATTGCGCGACGCGCTCGCGCTCGTGGACGGCTGTCGCCACATCAGCCTTTTGCTCAACGGTTCGAGCTATTTCGGCGGCAACCACAGCTTTGGTTCCTATTACGGTCAGGGGGAATGACCATGCGATTTACACTTTTCTTTGCTTGCGCTGGGGCGCTTGTGGTCGCTTCGAACGCTCAGGCGCGTACGCGCCAGGTCGAAGTCGTCCCGTATCTCGAGGTCAGCCAGGCATTTTTTGCCGACCTGAAGAACGGCGGCGAGGTCTTGACCTACACCACGCTCAGCAGCGGGGTCGACGCTTCGGTGCGCACGCAACGCACCGAAGTGCAGCTGAATTACCGTTACGACTATCGCTTTGGCTGGAACCGCGGCGGAGGCGACGCGCAGGTCCACAGCGGGATCGCGCGGGCACGGTATACCGCGGTGCCCAACCTGCTGAGTTTAGAGGCGGGCGCCCTCGCCACGCGGACGCGGCTCGATATCCGTGGCGCGGCACCCAATGTGCTTGTGGGCAACCCGAGCAACGTGACGCAGCTGTATTCGGTCTATGCCGGCCCGACGATCGCGACCACTCTCGGCGATCTCACCATCGGGGCAAATTACCGCTTTGGCTATACGAAGGTCGAGAGTCGCGATCGCGCAACTCTCGTCAGCGGGCAGCCGTTGCTCGATATCTTCGATTCGTCGACCAGCCACGTCGCGACAGCAAGCGTCGGCATGGGCTCGGGTCGGCTGCCGTTCGGCTGGACGATTTCGGGCGGTTACGAGCGCGAGGACGCGACCCAGCTCGACCAGCGGTTTGAGAGCAAATATGCCCGTGCCGACGTCGTCGTGCCGGTCGCACCTACCGTCGCACTCGTCGGCGGCGTGGGTTACGAAGATATCAAGGCAAGCCAGCGTGACGCCCTGCGCGACGCAAACGGTGTGCCTGTCCTTGATGGCAGTGGCCGCTTTCAGACCGATCCGGCCTCGCCCCGCCTTCTTGCGTTCGATTCGAGCGGCTTTATCTGGGACACGGGCGTCGTCTGGCGTCCGAGCCGTCGGATGTCGGCCGAATTTCGCGCGGGCAGGCGCTATGGCGGCATGACGTATACCGGCAGTATTTCCTATCAGATGAATGGTTCGACCGCGTTCCAGGCCGGGCTGTATGATGGCATCCAGACATTCGGGCGTCAGCTGAACCAAAGCCTTGCTGCGCTGCCGACGCAGTTCACGGTCGCACGCAACCCATTCGGCAATCAGGTCGGCGGCTGCGTCTACTCGGTGACCAACGGCGGCGGTTGCCTCGACGCGGCGTTGCAGTCGGTCGCGACCGGCACGTATCGGTCGCGCGGGCTCAACGCCGTGCTGACCTATCAGCGCGGGGCGATGCGCGCGGGCGTCGGCGGCGGCTATGCACAGCGCAAATTCTTTGCGCCGAACAGTCCGTTCTTCTCGACCAACGGCGTCACCGACGAAAGCTATTATCTGCAGGCGTTCGTCGCCCGCCAGCTCGACGAAGTGTCGAGTATCGACGCGAGCGTCTACGCCAATTTGTTCGACAGCGGCGTCGTCGGCGCACCCAACGTGCTCGGAACCGGTGCGACGGCGGCCTATTACCGGCGCTTCGGCAGCCGTCTGACGGGTACGGCGGCACTCGGGATATACTCTTCGCGTATCGAAGACGTGGCGTCGAGCCTGACCGGGTCGGCGCTGCTTGGTGCAAAATACGAGTTCTAGGACGCTATCATGTACACCGATCATTATGGCCTGACCGCGCCGCCGTTCCAGCTGACGCCCGACGCGCGGTTCTGGTTCGCCAGCGCGACGCACAAAAAGGCGATGGCCTATCTCGGCTACGGCCTTGCCCAGAACGAGGGTTTCATCGTCGTCACCGGCGACATCGGCGCAGGCAAGACGACACTCGTGGGCCATCTGATGGCGACGATCGACCCCGCGCGGCTCGAGGCCTTCAAGATCGTTTCGACGCAGGTCGAAGGGGACGACATGCTGCGGCTCGTGGCGCAGGTCTTTGCTCTGCCGACCGAAGCCGTCGAAAAGGCGCAGTTGCTCGCGCGTATCGAACAATATTTGCTCGATACCGGACGGAGCGGGCGGCGGACGCTGCTGATCGTCGACGAAGCGCAGAACCTACCCGTCAGTGCGCTCGAAGAATTGCGCATGCTTTCCAATTTTCAGGCCGACGGTCAGGCGTTGCTGCAGATATTCCTGCTCGGGCAGCCCGAATTCCGCGATCGGCTCAATGCCTCGCCCTTGCTCGAACAAATGCGCCAGCGGGTGATCGCCACGCATCATCTCGACCCGATGACCGCGGACGAGACGCGGCCCTATCTCGAACATCGCCTTACGCTTGCGGGCTGGACGGGCACGCCGCACTTCTCTGAGGAGGCCGTCGCACTTTTGCACAAAGCCAGCGGCGGCGTGCCGCGAAAACTCAACACGCTTGCGACCCGCACGCTGTTGATGGGTGCCATCGAAGACAGCACCTTGATCGGAGACACTTTGGTCGCGCAGGTCTTGGCGGACCTGGGTCACGAAACGCCGCGATCCGCGACTGCAACCGCGAGAGTTGAGGATGTGGCCGTGGACATGGAGCGGCAGACCGCTCGCGCCGTTGACGACGGTCGTTTGCTCGACCACGAAGCGCGGATAGCGATGCTGGAGGCACAAGTGCAGGAGCAGGAGGGGGCGCTCCGCCGCGTGCTGACTTTGCTTGTGGACTGGGTCGAGCGCGACGATCACGCGCGGGTGTCGGCCGCCTGACGCTTCGACAAGCACGCCTGCAGTCGCTATACGGGAACCAAGGGGTCGTAATGCTCAACGCGCTGTCGGTCGACGTCGAGGACTGGTTTCAGGTCGGCGCATTTGAAAACACGATCCGGCGGGCCGACTGGGATTCGCTCGCCAGTCGCGTCGAGCGTAACAGCGAAGCGGTGCTTGCCCTGTTCGCGGCCGCCAACGTCAAGGCGACGTTCTTCATTCTCGGATGGGTTGCTTCAAGATATCCTTCGCTTGTTCGGGCGATATCGGGCGCAGGGCATGAGATCGCGAGCCATGGCTGGGACCATGCGCGCGTCTTCACGATGACGCCCGAACGTTTCGCCGACGACCTGAAGCGGACGCGCGAAACGCTCGAGGATGCCGCCGGCGTTGCGGTGACCGGATACCGGGCCCCGAGCTTCTCGATCGACGCGCGCACGCCCTGGGCGCATCCGGTGCTCGCGAACGCGGGCTACGCTTACTCATCGAGCGTCGCCCCCGTCGCGCACGATCATTATGGCTGGCCCGAGGCGCCGCGATTTGCGTTTCGTCCGGTGCCCGGGGCCGACATGATCGAACTTCCTGTCACGACAGCGCGGTTTGCCGGTCGCACCCTGGCGGCGGGAGGAGGCGGCTTCTTCCGTCTGCTTCCCTATCGCTTTTCGAGCTGGGCGCTGCAGCAGGTCAACGCCGCGGGCGAGCCGGGCATCTTCTATTTTCACCCCTGGGAGATCGATCCCGGTCAGCCCCGCGTGGCAAATGCGCCGCTGCGGTCGCGACTGCGACACTATACCAATTTATCGGTGATGGAGTCGAAGCTGACCCGCCTGCTGCGTTCATTCGATTGGGGACGGGTGGACGAGGTTGCAGCGCGCAGTGTCGTGCGATGACCGCGGTCCGCCGAGCAGACCCGTCGTCGTCTCAGGACTGCGCGTCGATCGACGCCTTCCTGGCGACCCAGCCCGGCGCGACGCCGTTTCATCGTCGCGCCTGGATCGAAGCGGTGACGCGCGCATGCGGCCATAAGTCGGTCTATTTCATTGCCGGCGACAGCGTCGTCACCGGTTTGTTGCCGCTGCATGCCGTGCGATCGATCCTGTTCGGTCGTGCGCTCGTTTCGACAGGCTTTGCGGTTGGCGGCGGGATACTGGCGACGACCGCCGAGGCGGTCGAGGCACTCGGACGCGCGGCCTGGGCCCTGGCCGAAGAGTTGTCGTGCACGTCGGTCGAGTTGCGTGGCGGTGCCGTTCCCGACGGTTGGTCCGAAAATAATACGACCTATCTCGGCCACGAACGCGGTCTGGCTGCTGACGACGATCGCGAGCTGCTGGCCATACCGCGCAAACAGCGCGCCGAGGTGCGCAAGGCGCTCTCGAACGGTCTGACGGTCGACCTCGGCGACCGCGCGGCACACTATGCGGTTTATGCCGAGAGCGTACGGAACCTCGGCACGCCGGTCTTCCCGCGATCGCTCTTTGCCGCGGTGCTCGACGCTTTCGGCACCGACGCCGACGTACTGACCATTCGCAAGGACGGAACGCCGCTCGCGAGCGTCCTTAGTCTTTATCATCGCGGCACGGTGATGCCCTATTGGGGCGGGGGCACGGCGGCGGCGCGCGCGTTGCGTGCGAACGACATGATGTATTTCGCGCTGATGCGCCATGCCCGCGAGCGCGGGTGCGTGCGGTTCGATTTCGGGAGATCGAAGATCGGGACAGGTGCTGCCGCGTTCAAACACAACTGGGGCTTCGCCGCTGCACCGATGCATTACGCACTGCGCGCCACCGGCGCGGCGCGGTCGGTCAATCCGCTCGACCCGAAATATAGTCGAAAGGTCGAAATGTGGCGGCGCTTGCCCTTGCCGATCGCAAATCGTCTGGGCCCTCTGATCGCGCGCGGACTGGGATGAACGGCGACATTTTGTTCCTCGCGCATCGGTTGCCCTATCCGCCTGATCGCGGCGACCGGATACGATCGTGGCACGTGCTGAACGCCCTCGCGAGGATCGCGCCCGTTCATGTCTGCGCCCTGATCGATGACGAGGCGGATCGAGCGCATGTTCAGGCGGTCAAAAGCGTTGCCGCGAGCGTGACCGTCGTTGCCCGCCGAAAATCGAAGGTTCTACCCATATTCAGGGCGCTCGCGAAAGGCGGTTCGGCATCGGTATCGGCCTTCTACGACCCGAGGCTCGATGCCGCCGTGCGCCCGCGGTTGCCACATGTTTCGGTGATCTACGCGTTCTCGAGCCAGATGGCGGCGTATGTCCCCCAGAACTTCCCCGGCCGTTTCGTCATGGACTTCGTCGACATGGACTCGGCGAAATTTGCGGCGATGGGATTTGCCGGTCGACAGGAGGCTAAGCGCCTGTTCGCGTGGGAACGCGCGACGGCCGAGCGCGCCGACGCGTCGATCTTCGTGACCGATGCCGAAGCGACGCTTTTCAGGGATCAAACCGGCCTGCCGGTGCTTGTCGTCGGCAACGGCGTCGATCTTGACGCATTCGCACCCGACGTGGTCGCGCCAGCAGACGTCGATGGTCCGGTCATCGTCTTTACGGGTCAGATGGACTACCCCCCGAACGTCGAAGCGGTCACCACTTTCGCGCTTCAGGTCCTTCCGCAAATTCGCGGGCAGTGCGGCGATGTCCGCTTTGCGATCGTCGGTCGGGCACCGACTGACGAGGTCAGATCGCTCGCAAGCGATGCCGTCATCGTTTCGGGCCAAGTGGCCGACGTGCGGCCCTGGCTTGCGGCGGCGAGCGTCGCCGTTGCACCGTTGCGGGTGGCTCGCGGCGTTCAGAACAAGCTGCTCGAAGCGATGGCAATGGGTCGTGCGTGCGTCGCCTCGCGGGCAGCAGCCGAAGGTCTCGATGCGGTCGATGGCCGTGATCTCATCATTACCGACAATCCGGGTCCTGCGGTCGCGGCGTTGCTGACGAACCCTGCGCGGGCAGCACAAATCGGGCGGGCTGCGCGCAGATGCGTTGAGACATGCTACACCTGGGACTCGCGCTTGTCACCGCTTGCCGCAATCGTGACCGGATGAGCGCCCCGTTCGAGAGCGATTTCCGGGGATCGCGGTCGGCCGGTCGCCTCAGCCTTGCATCGGCATTGACATCGATTGCGGCAAGGCGAAGCGGGGTCTGGACAACGCATCTTGTCGCACTAAGCGCTGCGATTGTCATTGTTCTCGCCCTTTTCAGCCGCGACGCCATCGACATGGCGAGCCAGTGGTGGAACGCCTCGACCTATGGTCACTGCCTGTTCATCCTGCCGCTGGTCGCCTGGCTGATCTGGCAACGACGCTTTGAGGTCGCCGCGATCGAGCCGCGGGCATGGGCGCCCGGTCTGATCGTACTGGCCGCAGCAGCGTTCGGCTGGTTGATCGGCGAAGCAGCGGGCGTGGCGCTTATCCGGCACGCAGCACTTGTCGCGATGATCCAGGCGGCCGTGCTCGCGATCCTCGGGCCGGCGGTTTTTCGCGGACTGCTTTTCCCCGTCTTCTTCCTTGTCTTCCTGATCCCGTTCGGCGACGAATTCGTGCCGGCAATGCAGACGCTGACCGCGCGGATGACGATGGCGATGCTAAACATTG
Organism: Sphingomonas sp.; assembly: GCA_965249015.1. Lineage (GTDB taxonomy): Bacteria > Pseudomonadota > Alphaproteobacteria > Sphingomonadales > Sphingomonadaceae > Sphingomonas_O. Next base: position 2,059,649 of record CBDFLB010000003.1, read on the forward strand.
CGAATGTGCCCGCGAATATCGACGGCGTCTTCATCACGATCCCGAACGGCTGGTTCGAAGTCGCGGAGGCCTGCGCAGGCGTAAAGTTCCTCGTCGCGATGATCGCGTACGGCGCGCTTGTCGCGAACGTCTGTTTTCATCGCTGGAACCGGCGCATCCTGTTCATGATATTGTGCATCGTCGTCCCGATCCTCGCGAACGGCGTGCGCGCGTTCGCGACAATCTTTGCGGCGCACCTGACGTCGGTCAAAGCGGCCACCGGATTTGACCATATCGTCTATGGCTGGTTTTTCTTTGCGTTCGTGATGGCCGCGGTGATGGCTTTGAGCTGGCGCTTTTTCGACCGCAAGATCAGCGACCCGTGGCTCGGGGAGCGGTTTTCGGCAGTCGGAAAGCGCAGATCGCCTTACGCCGTCGCGCTCGCCGCGATCGGTCTGGCGTTAATGCCGGGGCTATGGGACAGCGTGGTCATGGCGCGCGGGCGGCAGCGTTTGCCGCACGCTATCGTGCTTCCCGTCGTCTCGGGGTGGACGGTGGTTCCGAACAACGTCGGTTTGCCATGGGCACCGCGTTTCGACGGTGCCGATCACGCGTTACTCGGTCGCTACCGCAATACGATCGGGCAGGAGGTCGACGTCGGCATCGCGCTCTATGGCTGGCAGGCCGAACGCCGTAAAATCGTCGGTTTCGCACAGGGCGCGATCGATCCGACCGGCCCGTGGGCGTGGGCCGCCGATATCGCCGCTCCGCCTGAAGGAAAGGCGCAACTGATGCGCGCGCCGGGCAAGCTGATGCGCGAGGCTGTGACGTTTTACGTACTCGGGTCCGGCGCAACGGGCGATGTCCTCACCGTCAAACTGCGGACCCTGCGGGCGCGGCTGACCGGTGGCGACCAGAGCGCGGCCGTCGTCATCGTGTCGGCGCAAGGGGGGCACGCGCACGCGGCGATCGAGCGCTTTTTGCGCGACTTCGGTTCCGTCGACGCTCGCACTACGCGCCTCTTGATCATAGCGCGGGGCGGCTAGCCCGTGTGCGCGATCGCCGGCATCTTTCACATCGGGACTGCAAAGCCGGTCGATCCGGCGCGTGTCCGCGCGATGACCGACGTGCAGGCGCATCGCGGCCCCGATGGGTCGGGCATCTGGACCGCGCAGGGCGTCGGTCTCGGGCACCGCCGACTTTCGATCATCGATCTGGCCGGCGGTGCCCAGCCGATGTCGAGCGACGATGGCGCGATCGTCATAACGTACAATGGTGAAATCTATAATTTTCGCGATGTGCGGCGTGAACTGGAGGCGGTCGGCGCACGCTTCCGAACGACAAGCGATACCGAAGTGCTGATCCACGGCTGGCGCGCATGGGGCCCCGAATTGCTGCCCCGGTTGAACGGCATGTTCGCGTTTGCGCTCTATGACGACGCGAGAAAGACGCTGTTTCTGGCGCGCGACCGGCTCGGTGTGAAGCCGCTGCATTATACCCTGCTCACCGACGGTGGCATCGCATTCGCATCCGAACTTAAAGGCTTGCTCGCCAATCCCGCGGTGCGCCGCGAAGCGAGCCCGCATGCGATCGAGGATTATTTTGCCCTCGGGTACGTGCCCGACGACGCCTGCATGGTCAGAGGCGTCCGCAAGCTTCCTGCGGGATCGTGCCTGACGCTTCGGCGCGACGGGATCGTGCCGCATCCCGTCGTGTGGTGGGACGTCGACTTTTCTGATCGCAGTGCAGCTTCGCGGCCGCAACTCGTTGCCGAAATGCGCGATCGGCTCCGCGCCGCCGTGACATCACGGATGGTGTCGGACGTTCCGCTCGGGGCCTTCCTTTCCGGCGGCGTCGATTCGTCGGCGGTCGTCGCTCTCATGAGCGAAGCGAGTTCGGAACCGGTGCAAACCTGTTCGATCGGCTTCGACCGCGTCGATTACGACGAGACCCGATATGCCCGGATGATCGCGGAGCGGTTCGCGACCGATCATCGAACGCGGATCGTCGCTTCGGACGATTTCGCTGCGATCGGCGCGCTGGTGAATGCGTTCGACGAGCCGTTCGCCGATGCATCGGCGCTGCCGACCTTGCGCGTTTGTCAGCTGGCACGCGAGACCGTGACCGTTGCGCTCTCAGGCGATGGGGCCGACGAAATTTTTGGAGGATACCGGCGCTACAAATTTCACGCCGCGGAGGAACGTTTTCGTGGCCTTTTTCGCGCGCAATTTCGACAATCGATTTTTGGATCGCTGGCAAGATACTATCCGAAAGCGGACTGGGCACCGCAACGGTTTCGCGCCAAGTCCACGTTCGAGGCGCTCGCCCGCGATGGCGACGAAGCCTATGCGCTGGCTGTCGGCGTCACCGGGCCCGGGATGCGTGCGGCGCTGTTTTCGGAGACGCTTCGTCGCGAACTTCAAGGCCATCGTGCCGAGGACCGCTACGTCGCTGCTATGCGTACCGCGCCCGCCCGCAGTCCGCTGGATCGGGCACAATATGCCGACCTCAAGATCTGGCTACCGGGGGATATTCTGACCAAAGTCGACAGGACCAGCATGGCGGTCGGCCTTGAAGCGCGCGAGCCGCTGCTCGATCACTGGCTCGTCGAATTCGGTGCCCGTCTGCCGGTCTCGATGCGGCTGCGTGGCGGAACGGGGAAGTGGCTCATGAAGAAAGCGCTTCGCGGCACGCTTCCCGACGAAATCCTTTATCGAAAGAAGATGGGGTTCGTCAGTCCGATCGACGCCTGGTTTCGCGGTCCGCTGCTTGGTGAGGCGCAAGGCGTGGCGGCGCGCCTTGCGGAGACCGGCTGGTTCGCGCCCGCGGTCCTGCAGCAGACCGTCGAGACGCACAGGACCGCGCGCGCGAACCATGGTCGGCTTCTGTGGCAGCTTGTCATGTTTGAACGATCGATGGCACGCCTGTTCGGTCAGTAATCGGCGCGGAGGAAATAAAGCCCGTCGGGCGGCGCGTTGAAGCCGAGCGCATGTCGATCGCGTGCTTCGAGCGCCGTGCGCAAATTTTCCAAAGACCATTTCCCCTCGCCCACCATGGCAAGGCAGCCGACCATCGATCGTACCTGATGGTGAAGGAATGACCGCGCGCTGGCGACGATATGGACCTGCTCGTCTGTACGCGTCACGTCGAGCCGGTCGAGCGTGCGCACCGGGCTTTGCGCCTGGCAATGAGCGGAACGAAAGGTCGTGAAATCATGGCGACCGACAAGCACTTGCGCTGCCTCATGCATCGCCGCCGCGTCGAGCCGCACCGGCACCCGCCAGGCGCGTCCCGCATCGATCGTTAGGGGAGCGCGACGATTGACGATCCGATATTCGTAATGCCTCGCAGTGCACGAGAAGCGGGCGTGAAACGCGTCCGCGACCGTCTCGCAACCGACGATGGCGACCGGTGCCGGACGCAGCAGCGCATTCAGCCCCTCGCCAAGGCGGAATGGCGATATCGGCCGAGTGATGTCTAGATGCGCGACCATCCCGAGCGCATGCACCCCGGCGTCGGTACGTCCGGCCGCATGCACGATCACCGGGCCTTGCACGACCCGTGACGCGGCGCTCTCGATCGCTGCCTGAACGCTCGGCCCGTGCGGCTGTCGCTGCCAGCCCATGAATGGACGGCCATCATATTCGACGACGAGCCGAAATCTCACGCCAGGCGTGTTCCGCGGGGAATGGTAAAGCCGCGCAGAAGCTCCGGAACTGTCATGATGCCGCGGCCGCCACGCTGGATCAGACGCGGCCGGACGGCACCGGACGCACAGCCGATCGTGAGGGCGTCGTCCAGGACAACGCCCACGCCTCCGTCGATTTGCAGACTTTCGGCGTCCAGCACTCGGACCCGCTCTCCATTCGCCACGAACCACGCTCCGGGTGTCGGACTGAAAGCGCGCACTTTCCGAACGACGGCGTCGCCATTCTCGACGAAATCAAGATGGCTTTCGGACTTGTCCACCTTGGGCGCGTAGAGAATGCCGCAGTCTGGCTGCAAGACCGGCTTGAAGCGGGGCAGGTCGCTCAAGACTTCGACGAGCAGCCGGGCACCGAGATGGGCGAGTTCGTCGGTCAGGACGCCGCCGGTCTTGCCGGCGACGGTCGTTTCGACCGTCGCCAGCATCGGCCCCGTGTCGAGCCCCGCTTCCATTTTCATGATCGTGACACCAGTCCTTTTATCTCCGGCAAGGATCGCGCGCTGGATCGGCGCAGCGCCGCGCCAGCGCGGCAGGAGCGACGCATGCACGTTGATACAGCCAAGTTCCGGAGCGTCGAGGATCGGCTGCGGCAATATCAGGCCATAGGCCGCGACCACTGCCAAGTCGGCACCAAGTTTTGCGAACGATGTCTGCGCATCATCGTCCCGTAGCGTCGATGGATGCCGCACTTCGATGCCGAGTGCCGCCGCACGGATCTGAACCGGAGAAGGGCTTGGGACTTTGCCGCGCCCGGCGCGGCGCGGAGGTTGCGTGTAGGCGGCGACGATCTGATGCCCCGCCGCGGTCAGCGCGTCCAAGCTCGGCACCGCAAAGCCAGGCGTTCCCATGAAGACGATGCGCATGACAGGACCGAACGGCTTTTGTTTTGCCTCGTCAAGCCTTAGCGACGCGATTATGCCGTCACCCGAGATCGAAGCGTTGTCGCAAGCCCTGGCAAAGCTCCCGGGCCTCGGCCCGCGCTCGGCCCGCCGCGCGACCCTGCATTTGCTCAGGAAACGCGAAGGCGCTCTCGTGCCGTTGCTGCGCGCGCTTGAACGCGTCGACGCGCGGCTCGCCGAATGCGCGAACTGCGGGAATATCGACACGACCGATCCGTGCGGCATTTGCGCCGATCCGCGTCGTGACGATCGTTCGATCGCTGTCGTCGAGGAGGTGGCCGATTTGTGGGCGCTCGAGCGGTCACGTTTGTTTCCCGGCCGCTTTCATGTGCTGGGAGGCCGGCTGTCGGCACTCGACGGCGTCCGTCCCGAAGACCTCACCATCGATCGTCTGGTGGCGCGCGTCGCGTCAGGCGGGGTGGACGAAGTCGTGCTGGCGATGAACGCCACGCTCGAGGGCCAGACGACGGCACATTATATCGCCGACCGCCTCGAAGCCTATCCCGTGCGCCTGACGCAGCTCGCGCACGGGCTTCCGGTCGGCGGCGAACTCGATTATCTCGACGACGGCACTTTGGCGCAGGCGCTCCGTGCGAGGCGACCGGTAGCTTGACGCTCGTCCGTCCGCTTCATACCTAAAGCGCATGGCCGTCCTCCCGATCATCGAAGCGCCCGATCCGCGGCTCCGCGTCATTTCCAAACCGGTCGACGGCGCCGACGATGCTCTGCGGTCGCTCGTCGCCGACATGTTCGAGACGATGTACGCAGCGCCGGGCATCGGCTTGGCGGCCGTCCAGGTTGGCGTGCCCAAGCGCGTTGTCGTGATCGATTTGCAGGAGCATGAGGACGCCGATGGCAAGGCGATCCGCGACCCGCGGGTCTTCATCAATCCTGAGATCGTCAGTCCTTCGGAAGATCAGAATATCTATAACGAAGGTTGCCTGTCGGTACCCGATCAATATGCCGAGGTCGAACGTCCCGCCGCATGCCGTGCGCGCTGGCTCGATCTCGACGGGGTTGCGCATGACGAGCGCATCGAGGGGATGCTCGCAACCTGTTTGCAGCATGAGATGGATCACCTCGAAGGCATTTTGTTTATCGATCATCTGTCGCGGCTGAAGCGCGACATGATATTGAAGCGGCTCGCGAAGCTGAAAAAGGCCGCTTAATAGCCGAGCGTGAGATCGACCCGGTGCAAGAGCGGTTCGCCGCGATGCCAGCGACCGAGATTGTCGAGAAAGCGCGCGGCCCCGCGGACGAACATCTTGCTCTGCGACTGGCCCGACAGGTGCATGGTGATGTGGGCGTTGGGCAGCGACCATAACGCGTGTCCGGCGGGCAGCGGCTCGGGCGTGGTCACGTCGAGGAAGGCATTCGCGATTGACTTCGCAGTCAAAGCTGCCACGAGCGCGTCCTGGTCGATCACCGAGCCGCGCGCGATGTTGATGAGCGTGGCGGTCGACTTCATCGCTGCCAGTTCGGCAACTCCGATCATTGCTTCGGTCTCTGGTGTCGCCGGGACGGCGAGGATGATCCAGTCGAACTCGCCGAGCCGCGCGCGCCAGTCCTCCGGGCCGATGTCTGCGGCGCCGGGGGTGCGGCGCACCGTTGTCACGGTCACGTCGAACGCGGCGAGCCGGGCCGCGATCAACCCGCCGATCGCGCCGCCGCCGATGATGAGCGCGCGCGAGTAAGCCAGTTCGACTGTTCCTTGCGGCCCCTTGAGCCACTCGCGCCGATCCTGTGCGCGGACGATGTCGCGATAGCCTTTGGCGACGGTCAGCATACCCATGACGACCCATTCGGCGATAGTGATCGCGTTGATCCCTGCGCCGTTCGTCACGGTGACCCCCTGAGCGCGCAAGCGATCGATGGGCATCCAGTCGACCCCCGCGTAGATCGAGCTGAGCCACTTGAGGCGCGGCGCCCGCTCGATGACGGCGACCATGTCCGCCCAGTCGTACATGTCGAGCCAGCCGATCTCGGTATCGGAAGCGAGCGCGAGGGCGTCGTCGAGGTTCGTGAACCAGCGCGCATCGAGCCAATCTGGAAGGCGCGCTTCGATCAGCGGCCGGATCGCGGCGGGGAGAGTAGCGGTGGTCATCGTTTTCGTCATTCCGTCATTGCGAGTGAAGCGAAGCAATCCAGCAGCTCTGTCCGACTGGATTGCTTCGATCCGCTCGCAATGACGGCGATTTAAACATCGAGCTTCCAGTCCCAGCCGAGCGGGTCGCCGTCCATGACCTCGACACCCTGCGCGATGAGATCATCGCGTATTCGGTCCGAGGTGGCAAAGTCCTTGGCAGCGCGCGCGGCTTTGCGCTCGTTTAGGCGGGCCTCGATGTCGGCTTCGGTGAGGGTGGCGGAGATGGGGCGAATGCGGAGGTCTGTCCTGTTTATTTCAAACAGAAGGAGGCCAAGAACCGCCTCGAGACCTTCGATCGCCTTGAGGGTGTCGTTTGCTGGGGCCAAGGATGCCACAACCTCCCCCGTGAGCTGCTCGAGAAGAATCAAAGCTTCCGAAGTGCGCAAGTCATCCGAAATCGACGCGTCAAGCACCGTGAGTCGTAATGCCACGATCTCGTTGAACGCGTGACGTATTTTGCCGCATCCTTGGGCTCGAATCCTGCTGACCCCCATCACGATACGCTTCAGCCGCGTCTGTGCCGCCGCCAGTCCTTCCCACGTGAATTCCATTTCACTCCGGTAATGCGCCTGCAGGCACATCATGCGGAAGGCGAGGGGGTGGAAGCCTTTGTCGATCAGCGTCTGCAGGCGGAGAAACTCACCGCTCGACTTGCTCATCTTGCCGCGCCGGTCGATCAGGAAATTATTGTGCATCCATATTCGCGCGCCGGTCCCCGCATCCGGGAAATGCGCCTGGTTCTGCGCGATTTCGCACGGATGGTGCACTTCGCGGTGGTCGATCCCCCCGGTGTGAATGTCGAACGGGAAGCCCAAAAGCGCATGGCTCATCACCGAGCATTCGATGTGCCAGCCCGGCGCGCCGCGGCCCCACGGTGACTCCCACTCCATCTGGCGGGTCTCGCCCGGCGGCGTCGAGCGCCAGATCGCGAAATCCTGCGGTTGCCGCTTGCCGGGGACGGGATCGATCCGGCTTTGCCCCTCGTCGGTCGTCGCGCGCGCGAGAGCGCCGTAATTGGGCACCGTCGACGTGTCGAAATACAGCCCGCCCTCGAGCCGATAGCAATGCTTGGCCTCGATCGACTTGGCCCAGTCGATCATTGCCGCGACATAATCGGTCGCTTTCGGATGCTCGGGCTTGATGATGTTGAGGCGGGCAAGGTCGGCTTCGAAATCGGCTTGATAGAAATCGGCGATCTCGCGCGCGGACGTTCCCGCAGCCGAAGCCGCCTTCTCCATCTTGTCGTCGCCCGCGTCTGCATCCGAAGTCAAATGGCCGACATCGGTGATATTTACGACGTGCTGCACCTCGTAGCCCTTGAACTCGAGCACGCGTCGCAGCGTGTCGGCGAAGATATAGGCGCGCATGTTGCCGATGTGCTGGTAGTTATAGACCGTCGGTCCGCAGGTGTAGACGCGTGCGGTGTTCCCATCGAGGGGGGAAAAATCCTCGAGTTGGCGGGTGAGGCTGTTGAAGAGGCGCAAGGTCATATCGCGCTCTTAGTGCGGGCGCGCGCCGTGGCAAAGCCACGTCGTCAGTCCTCAGCTTCGCGGAGGCTGGCCGCGCTTCGCTGAGTCTTAAAACAAGCGGGCTTGTTTCAAGCCAACTCAGCGTGGAGGCCCGACCGGGAATCGAACCCGGGTGCAAGGATTTGCAGTCCTCTGCGTCACCACTCCGCCATCGGGCCCCGTGCGGGTGCGAGCCTCTGCGCGGACATCACCTCCAAGTCAACATCATCGCGGCTTGGCGCGCGTGCTGCGCTGCGATAGAAGCGGGCGCTGCGAACTGTGTTGCATTGGCAATACAGTTATGCGACCACTGACGGCAACGGAGCAACGAGGACTGCATGACGACCGATTCGTACGATGCGATGCGCAATGCGATGGTCGTCAGCCAGCTGCGGCCCGAAGGCGTCACCGACGCCGGTGTGATCGAGGCTATGCGTCACGTGCCGCGCGAAGACTTCGTTCCCGAAAGTCGCCGTTCCACCGCTTATGCCGATGTTGCCATCCCGCTTGGCGATGGTCGCGCAATCAATCCGCCCGTCGTCATCGCGCGATTGCTCGATGCGGCTCAGATCAGCTCTGGCGACAGAGTGCTGATCGTCGGGTCGGCATCGCCCTACACCGCGGCGGTTGCGGCGCGGTTGACCGGGGCGGTGACGTCCATCGAGGCAGGCGCGGAGCCTCGTGACGATTTCGACGTCATCATGATCGACGGCGCGGTCGAACACGTGCCCGAGTTGCTTGTCGATGCGCTTGCCCCGGGCGGTCGCATGGTCACCGGCCTTGTCGAAGCAGGAGTCACTCGGCTCGCCGTCGGACGGCGCAGCTCCGGGGGTTTCGCGCTCGTCAGCTTCGCAGACGCCGATATGGTCGCCCTTCCCCAATACGCCTCACCGAAAGCGTTCGTGTTTTGAGAAATATTTCGATGAAGAATGCTGCCGCCTTGCTCCTGATGGCCTCGGTTTCTGTCGCGCTTCCGGCCCATGCGGGAACGCTGCGCGAGGCGTTGCAAAAAGCTTATGCAACGAATCCGACGTTGACGGGTGCGCGGGCGCAGCAGCGCGCCAACGACGAAAACCGGCCGATCCAGGGTTCGCGCGGATTGCCGGCGTTGAATGCGACAGGTGCCTTCACCGACTTCGTCAAAAGCGCGTCGTCGAGCAGCTTTTCGTCGTCGCCCGAACGTCAGGTGACCGCCGGCATAAACGCATCGGTGCCGATTTATCAGGGCGGTGCCGTGCGCAATTCGGTCCGCGCGGCCGATGCGCGCATCGATGCCGGGCGCGCGAACTTGCGTGATACCGAGGCGTCGCTGTTCGCGCAGGTCGTAGGCGCTTACATGGACGTGATTCGCGACCAGGCGATCGTCAGCCTGCAACGCGCCAATGTCGGTGTCCTGAGCGTAAACCTGGAAGCGACGCGCGACCGGTTTCAGGTCGGCGACCTGACCCGCACCGACGTCGCGCAGTCGCAGGCGCGGCTCGCGCTCGCCAGAAGCCAGCTACAGTCCGCCGAAGCGAACCTGATCAACAGCCGCGAGCAATATATCCGGCTTGTCGGCGATCCGGCAGACGCGCTCGAACCGCCGCCCCCGCTGCCAAATTTGCCAGGTTCGCCGCAGGGCGCGGTCACTGTCGCGCTCGATAACAATCCCGGGCTGCTCGCGGCAAAGCGTCAGCGTGACGCATCACGATATGACGTCGGTGTCGCGCGCGCAGGCCGCCTGCCGCGGCTTTCCGCGGTCGCCGGCGGTACCTATTTTAATTATCTCGATTCGATCAGCAGCGGGACGGCGGGCGCGTTTCGGAACAGCGGCACCGGGGTCACTGCAGGGCTGAGCGCGTCGATCCCGCTGTTTCAGGGAGGATTGCCGAGCGCACAGGTGCGACAGGCGCAGGCCCGCGAATCGCAGGCGATCGAAGGAGTCACCGAAGTGGAGCGCAGCATCGTTGCGCAAACGCGCGCCGCTTTCGCGAGCTATCGGGCGTCGAACGAAGTCATCGCGTCGTCGCAGGCTGCAGTCGATGCCAACACGCTTTCGCTCGAAGGCGTGCGCGCGGAAAACAGCGTCGGCAACCGCACGATCCTCGACATCCTGAATGCCGAGCAGGAACTTTTGAGCGCACAGGTGCAGCTCGTCTCGGCACGGCGCAACAGCTATGTCTCGGGTTTCTCGCTGCTGGCGGCGATGGGGCAGGCCGAGGCGCGCGATCTGGGGCTCGACGGCGGCGCGCTCTACGACCCGATTGCCAATTATGATCGCGTCAAACACATCATCTGGGACTGGCACGATGACGCGCAACCGCTTCCCGTTGCGACGCGAACGGTTGACACACCCGCGCAAACCCCGGCAATCATCGGTCCGAAGCTGCCATAAGGGTGCAGCGGGGGCATCAATGGGCAACATCAGCAGCGAACCGTCGATGGAGGAAATACTGTCATCGATCAAACGCATCATCGCCGAGGACAGCGAGGCTGCGCTCTCGCCGCCGCGCGCCCGCCGTGCGGTGGTCCAGCCGATGGCCGATCCGGTGCCGGCGACCGATCCCGACAACGACGAGGAGGTGCTCGAATTGACCGAGTCGATCGCGCCAGAAACCATGACTGACCCGTCGCCTTCCCACCCGGAGGTCGAAGCGAAATCCGCGCTCGTCTCCCCTGCCACGGCGGAGGCGAGCCGGTCGTCGCTCGCCGCGTTGTCTGCGCTCGTGGTCAAGCCTGAAATTACGGGAAGCGACACGCTCGAGGGGTTGGTCCGCGAAATGCTGAAGCCAATGGTCGCGGAATGGCTCGAAGCGCGGCTTCCAGACGTTGTCGAACGAATGGTTGCGCAGGAAATCAAGCGGATTACCGACCGGGGATAGCCCCGCGCGCCCTGCCACGTTAAGCGCGGGCGCATCATGACCGAACTCCCCAAAACATTCGATCCCGCCGCCATCGAGGCGAAATGGTATGCGCATTGGGAAGCGACGAACGCGTTTCGTCCCGACCGGCCCGATGCGCCGCCGTTCACGATCGTCATGCCGCCACCCAATGTCACGGGGTCGCTCCACATCGGTCACGCGCTCGACGTCACACTGCAGGACATCCTCGTCCGTCATGCGCGGCTGCAGGGCAAGGACGCGCTGTGGGTCGCGGGGACCGACCATGCCGGCATTGCGACGCAGATGGTCGTCGAGCGCCAGTTGGCCGAAGGTCAGGACAAGCGGACGAATTATTCGCGCGAGGAATTCGTGCAAAAGGTGTGGGACTGGAAAGCCGAAAGCGGCGGGACGATCACCCGCCAGCTCCGACGCCTTGGGGCAAGCTGCGATTGGCGGAACGAACGCTTCACGATGGACGAGGGCTTTTCGAAAGCCGTCATCAAGGTCTTTGTCGATCTTTATAATGAAGGGCTGATCTATCGTGACAAGCGGCTCGTCAACTGGGATCCGGGCCTGAAGACGGCGATCAGCGACCTCGAGGTCGAGACGCGCGAGGTTCAGGGGAAGTTCTGGCACTTCAAATATCCGCTCGCCGACGGCAACGGCCACATTTCGGTCGCGACGACGCGGCCCGAAACCATGCTCGCCGACATGGCGGTCGCGGTGAACCCGCGCGACGAACGCTATAGCGCATTGGTCGGGCAGATGGTGCGACTGCCGATTACCGGTCGCCTCATTCCGATCATCGCCGACGACCACGCCGATCCCGAACTCGGCTCGGGCGCGGTCAAGATCACTCCGGGGCATGACTTCAACGACTTCGAGGTTGGAAAGCGCGCGGGGTTTGCGGCGGGCGATATGCTCAACATGCTCGATGCCGAGGGGCGTGTGCTGCAATGCGGCGCTATACCCGATGCACTGCTCGGCCTGGACCGGTTCGAGGCGCGCAAGAAAGTCGTCGCGATGATCTCCGCCGAAGGCCTGATCGACCGGATCGAGGACCGTGTCATTCAGACCCCCTTTGGCGACCGCTCGGGCGTTGTCATCGAGCCGTGGCTGACCGACCAATGGTATGTCGACGCGAAGACGCTCGCGGGTCCGGCGATCGAGGCGGTACGGTCGGGCGCGATCAAGATCGTACCGCAGAGCTGGGAAAAGACATGGTTTCAGTGGCTCGAGAATATTCAGCCATGGTGTGTCTCGCGGCAGCTGTGGTGGGGGCATCGGATTCCGGCCTGGTTTGCGGAGAACGGCAACTACTATGTCGCTGAAGACTTGGCAGGCGCGCAGGATCTTGCCGGCGCGGGCGTCGCGCTTACGCAGGACGGCGACGTTCTCGACACATGGTTCTCCTCTGCGCTGTGGCCATTCGGGACGCTCGGGTGGCCGGCAGGCAATCACCCCTCTCCCCCTGCGGGAGAGGGCGACTCAGCGTTAGCTGAGCGGGGTGAGGGGTTGGCGATTGGAACGTCGGTGCTTGTCGAACCCCTCACCCCGCTCGCCGCGGGCGAGTCGCCCTCTTCCGCAGGGGGAGAGGGGAAGTCGCTCCTCGCGAAGCATTACCCGAACGACATCCTCATTTCGGGTTTCGACATCCTGTTCTTCTGGGACGCCCGTATGGCGATGCAGGGTTTGCACTTCATGAAAGAGGTGCCGTGGAAGACATTGTATCTCCACGGCCTCGTCCGCGCGCCCGATGGGTCCAAGATGTCGAAATCGAAAGGCAATACGGTCGATCCGCTTGGCCTGATCGACCAATATGGTGCGGATGCGTTGCGCTTTACGCTCGCGGCGATGGAAAGCCAGGGACGCGACATCAAGCTCGATGAGAAACGCGTCGAAGGATACCGCAACTTCGCAACCAAATTGTGGAACGCCGCGCGCTTTCTGCAGGGCAATGGGGTGGGGGTATCGGCGTCGGTTGCTGCGCCCGATGCGACGCTCGCGGTCAACAACTGGATCATCGGCGAAGTCGTGGAAACGCTGGCAAAGCTCGACCAGGCGATTGCCGAGTTGCGCTACGATGCGATGGCCGATGCGATCTACCATTTCGCCTGGGGAACATTCTGCGACTGGTATATCGAACTGGTCAAGGGCGCGTTCGACGACGAAACACGCGCGGTCGCCGGCTGGGCGTTCGACCAGATCCTCGTGATGCTCCACCCGTTCATGCCATTTATCACGGAGGAACTGTGGCACGCGATGGGGGTGCGGTCGCATGATCTTGTCCATGCGCGTTGGCCGGAGCCGGGCGCGGTTGTTCATGCGGAGGCAGGAGAGGCGGTCAAAGGTTTGCTTGAACTCGTCGGATCAGTTCGCACGGCTCGTAATGAATTGAATATATCGCCCGGCCCCAAAGTTCAGATCGGCATTGCGGACCCGACCAAGAAGGCCTCCCGCTTTTTTGGCGATCTTCGTCCTTATTTCGAGCGCCTCGCTCGGGTCGAACTCGTCGACGGTCGGCCGGATGGAGCAAGGGCACCTGTAATCTGGGGAAACGATACGTTTTTCATAGCGCTAGAAGGCATCATCGATGTCGAGGCCGAACGCGCGCGCCTCGTCAAAGCGGCCGAAGCCGCCGAAAAGGAAACGGCTTCGCTCGCCGGTCGCCTGAACAATCCCGCGTTCGTCGAAAAGGCCAAGCCCGAAGCGATCGCCAAGGCCCGTGCGGACCATGCCGAGAGGTCCGCCGAGGCCGAGCGCCTGCGCGCTGCGATCGCGCGTTTACCCTAACCGCGGAAGCGCCATCCACATCGCCTGCGCGGCGACATGTGCGGTCACCGGGGTATGCGCGGCGATCTCTCCGTCGATCGAGATCGGCAAAGGCGGGACCGTTTCGATCCGCATCGATCGGCCGTGAAATTCGCGCGTTGTCGCACGCCGATGCGGCAAGCGCGCGATCGACGCGAACCACGACCACAGCAGGCCGAGACGCGTGCGGCCGCGCACCGCCTGCACGACGATCTCGCCCGATTGCAGGTCCGCATCGTCGATCAGTTCGGTGCCGCCCTGGAACCGGCCGTTTGCAATGCGCACCTCGGTCGCCTCGATCGCCTCGCCGTCGACGCTCAGCGTGAAAGGCCGGAACCGTGCCAGCGACACGCCTGCCCAGCTCAGGTAACCCATGCGGCCGGCGTATCGTTTCAGCGCGTGCGGGACCGTTTCTGCGATCAGCGGCGCAAGGCCGATCGCAGCGCAGTTGGCGAAATAATCATCATCGATCATGCCAAGGTCGACCGCGGCCCGGCGGCCGTTTGCGATTACGTCGATCGCACCAGCCAGATCGAGCGGGATGCCGGTCGAGCGCGCAAAACTGTTTGCCGTGCCAAACGGGAGCAGCGCGAACACGCAATCGGTGCCGACGAGGAAATCGACCGCCGACGACAGCGATCCGTCGCCGCCGCCGACGATGATCATCGGTGCGCCGCCTTGGACCGAAGCCTTCACCGTCGGCTGCAACGCGTCCGGCGTGTCGAGCGCGTGCGCTGCGCTCAGCGTGATGCCGGCCGCTTCCAGCCCCTCTCGCGCCTGGGCGAACAGTTCGCGTCCGCGGCGCGAGCGGGCGTTGACGATCAGGACTGCGGAGCGGGGCAGGGCGGTCACGCGATTGCCTATGCCCGCGAAACATCATCGCCACCATGATGAATGCTCTGCTAGGCGAACAGGCGATGACCGAGTCTTCGCCCGATACGATCGCTGCGCCCGGGGCCGGTACCATGCGCAACCTTACGACCGGCCCGGTGGCGTCGACGCTCTTCGCATTCGCGCTCCCCTCGCTTGGCGTGAATATCCTTCAGTCGATCAATGGATCGGTCAATTCGATCTGGATCGGCCGCTTTCTGGGCGAAGCGGCGCTCGCGGCGTCGTCGAACGCGGGGATGGTGATGTTCCTCATGTTCGCCACCTTGTTCGGATTTGCGTTGGCGACGACGATCCTCATCGGCCAGCACATGGGGCGCGGCGACCCGCAAGCGGTGCGGCGCACCCTGGGCAGCGCGATCGGTCTGTTCGCGATTTTCGGGATAGTCGCGGCGGTGCTGGGTTGGGTCTTTGCGCCTGACCTGCTCCATCTGCTCGCGACGCCGAAAAACGCCTTTCCGTTTGCGCTCTCTTATTTGCGCGTGATCTTCCTCGGCATGCCGTTCACGTTCATCATGATTTTGCTCACGTCGGCGTTGCGCGGCGTGGGCGACGCGGTGATACCGCTCTGGAACGCAATCCTGAACGTGGCGCTCGATATCGTTCTCAATCCGGTTTTCATTCTGGGCCTGGGACCGGTGCCGGCAATGGGTATCGCGGGTTCGGCAGTGGCGACCCTCATCGCCGGCCTGATCAGCGTCTGCGTGCTCATTTTCCGGATCTATCGCGGCAATTCGGTCATTGCGCTGCGCGGGCCGGAACTTGCGTGGATCCGGCCGCAGCTGGCAACGACGCGGGCGATCATCGCGATCGGTTTGCCGACGGGGGCATCGATGATCGTCATGTCGGGGTCGATGTTGGTGCTCATCGGCCTGGTCAATCGCGAGGGCGTCGACACGACGGCTGCGTTCGGCGTCATGAATCAGCTGTGGAGCTATGTCCAGATGCCGACCGTTGCCGTCGGCACGGCGGTAAGCGCGATGGCTGCACAGAATATCGGTGCAGGACGCTGGGACCGGCTGTGGCAGATCAGCCTGGCGGGCATGGGGCTCAACACGCTGATGAGCCTCGTCCTGATCGTCGCAATCACGATCTTTGCCCGGCCGCTGCTCGGGCTTTTCCTCCCCGCCGGAAGTCCTGCCATCCCGATCGGAATCCACATGAACCATATTGTTTCGTGGATCTATATCCCGATGGGCATCTCGATGGTGATCGGATCGGTTGTCCGGGCGAACGGGGCGGTGTTGATGCCGTTCCTTTTCCTGGTGGTCTCGGCAGTGATGGTCCGCTTTGCGTTCGCATTCGGCTTTTACCCGCATTATGGTGCCGATGCGATCTGGTGGTCGTCGATTGCAAGCGCGCTTTCGTCGCTCACGATGATGACGACCTATTTTCTTCACGGGAGTTGGCGCACGAAACGCTTGACGCCTGGCGTCCCCGGCGCGACGGCGCGAGTGGAAGCGTCATGAGTCATTTCCCCGCCCTTCGCTTGCGCCGCACGCGCGCGACCGCCTGGAGCCGGGCGCTGTTCGCCGAAGCGCATCTGGCCCCACAGCATCTGATCTGGCCGCTGTTCGTGACGTCGGGCGACGCGACCGAAGAGCCGATCGGCAGCCTGCCTGGCGTGTCACGCTGGTCCGTCGACCTGCTCGTCGGGCAGGTGCAGGCGGCGCGCGACCTTGGCATCGGATGCGTGGCCCTGTTTCCCAACACCCCGCGGGCCTTGCGCACGGATGACGGCGGCGAGGCGCTCAATCCCGACAATCTGATGTGTCGGGCGATCCGGGCGATCAAGGGCGCGGTCCCCGACATCGGCGTGCTGACCGACGTGGCGCTCGATCCCTACACGACACACGGTCATGACGGTCTGATCGACGAGCTTGGCTATGTACGCAACGACGCAACCTCGGACGTACTGGTGAGGCAGGCGCTCAATCAGGCGGCGGCCGGGGCCGACATCATCGCTCCCAGCGACATGATGGACGGACGCGTCGGCGCGATCCGCGATGCGCTCGAACGGGCGGGGCACCACAATGTCCAGATCATGGCGTACGCCGCGAAATATGCGAGCGCCTTTTACGGCCCGTTCCGCGACGCGGTCGGGTCGAGCGGGTTGTTGAAAGGCGACAAGAAGACCTATCAGATGGATCCCGCCAACGCCGACGAAGCGATGCGCGAGGTCGCGCTCGACATCGACGAAGGCGCCGACAGCGTCATGGTGAAGCCCGGCCTGCCCTATCTCGACATCGTGCGACGTGTGAAAGAACGCTTCGAAGTGCCGGTGTTCGCGTACCAGGTGTCGGGCGAATATGCCATGATCGAGGCGGCGGCGGCAGCAGGCGCTGGCGACCGGGACGCACTCGTGCTCGAAACGCTGCTCGCTTTCCGGCGCGCCGGTTGCTCAGGGATCCTGACATATCACGCGGTACACGCAGCGCGCCTTCTGAATGGCTGACTTTCGCGTCGAGACCGAAAGGCTCGTCTTGAGAGGATGGCAAGACCAGGATGTCGACGCGATGCACGCGATCGGCCGGGATGAGCGGGTGATGGCATGTGTCGGGATCCTGCTGACTTTCGAAGCTGCAACAAAGCTTGTTGCCGGTCAGATCGCCAATCAGGCTATGTTCGGTCATTGCTTCTGGCCGATCGAACGGCGTTCGGACAACCAAATGCTCGGCTATTGCGGCCTTCAGCTCGGGCCGGTCGAGACACCGTTAGAGGATCGTATCGAGATCGGCTGGCTGCTTAAATATGATGCCTGGGGCAGGGGCTATGCGACCGAGGCGGCTTCGGCGGCGCTACGCTGGGCGTGGGCAAAGCTCAGCGTCGACGCGGTTTGGGCGATCACCACGCCAGGCAATATGCGCAGTCGCAAGCTCATGCGGCGTCTCGGCATCGAGCGTCGTCCTGATCTCGACTTCGAACACCCGGCGCTCGGCACAGGGGATCCGCTGAGACCGCACATCACTCATATGATCGGCCGGCCCCAATTCGCATGAGGCAGATCATCGCCTTCGGAGGTCACGCGCCGGATATCGCCGAAAGCGCTTTCGTCGCTCCCGGAGCGCGCGTCATTGGCGATGTCCAGATCGGCCCGGATTCGAGCATCTGGTACAATTGTGTCCTTCGCGGCGACGTAAACCGGATACGCATCGGTGCGCGCAGCAATATTCAGGACGGTAGCGTCGTTCATGTCGATTCGGGTAACGCGGGTGGCGGCCTGCCGACGATCATCGGCGACGATGTGCTGATCGGGCATCTCGTCATGCTCCACGGGTGCGTTCTGCACGATCATGCCTTCGTTGGCCTTGGTTGCATCGTGATGGACGGGTGCACGATTGGGTCGGACGGCATGCTCGCGGCGGGTGCGATGCTGACGCCGGGCAAGACCATCGGCAAGGGCGAATTATGGATGGGGCGTCCGGCCAGGAAGGTTCGGGAACTGAGCGCCGAGGACATTGTCGCCAATCGTCGTGGCGCGGCCCATTATGTCGAGCTGGCAAAAGCGCACAAGACCGCGCTCAGTGCGTGAGTTTGTCGAGCCGTGCCGTCAGCCGTGCAACGATCGCGTCGATCTCGCTTTGTGTCGTCGCGATCTCATCCAGTCCGCCGACCGTCCCATCGCTTGCGGCCCGCGCGCGCTCGGCGATCGCCAGTCCGTCGATCTCCGCAAGCGCAGCGGCGCTTCGCTGTCGCGAGACTTGAAGCGCCGATCGCACGACCTCGGTTGAGATCCACGCCTCGCTTCCCGGCGGCGCGCCTTGCCCTTTGGCAAGGACCGCAGCATCGCTGCGCTCGATGCGCGCGAAGTCCGCCTCGCCCGATCTGGCCTCGCCGAGCAACCCCGCCAAGCGCGCGGTGAGCGAGGCGGTGATCGGGAGCGGTGGCGCCGCCGGCGTTTGTGTGGTCGTCTCCGGACGGCTCTCGATCGCCCGGAGAGCCAGCGACGGGGCATCGACGGTCGTGGTGCACGCTGCAGTCGCGAGGGGTGCAAGGAGAAGAAGCTGTTTCATCTTGCCCGTCGTACGATCACGCGGCGAACCCCGCAACGGGGTTGCACCCCGGTCATGATACGCTTACGGATCCCACTCCTGCGCGCCCGTAGCTCAGCTGGATAGAGCATCAGACTACGAATCTGAGGGTCGGACGTTCGAATCGTTCCGGGCGCGCCAATTCTTCCAATAATTACAGTCACTTACGTTTCTCGCGCTTGATGGGGCGTTCGTCGGTTGCGCGTCGGGGCAACATTTGGGGCAACATTAGATTTCGGACGCCCCGATTAAGAGCGGCGACCTGTGGCTCCGCGAACTACAGCGTTGCTGAGTGATTCGTGCTGTTTCATATTGCACTTGGGCGGCGATTACCGGCCATTGAGCCAAGGTCCTCTCACTCGCTAATCTCGCCCAAGCCGATCAAAAACGTCACGCAATTCGGTCAGTTCCGGCTGTGAGGCGTCGAAACCTTAAACCGTCACTGCGGGTCACTCGAATGTGGCAAGGTGGCCGTCGTTTATGTTCAAAGCTTGCGACAAGCCGATGCTAATGCGGCGGCCGACGAAGCGCGAAGGGATGCCGAGGGGGGGGCGGGCCAGGGCTCGCCGGGCGGCACTCGAGTTGCCAAAGCTACGCGCCTTCCAGGCGGTTTTCAAAGTCGGTGACGAGACGATCTGAGGTCTTATTCGACGTCAGACGCTTGTTTAACGCCGCAAGCAAAGCGACACGTTTATTAAAGACGACAAGCACTTGCTTTATTAGTAGCGGCTGCTAATTAAACTGCAGTGTCAACCAACGATCCTCAGCGCCTCGGGCGTACCGTAGAGACATCGACGTTCGGTGAAAAGGTCCGTGCCTTCGTACCGCCGCCGCTGCCGCCGGTTCCGCCGATAGACCTGCTGCCGTTGCTCGACCGTCTAAGTCGCGCTGAGCGCGCCTTAGGGCGGCTCGACGGAGTTGCAACGCTCCTGCCGTCGCAGGCGCTGTTTCTCTACATGTACGTCCGTAAGGAGGCCGTGCTCAGTTCGCAGATCGAGGGCACGCAGTCGACGTTGACCGACCTGCTGCGCTTCGAGACTGAGGCGCGGGCGGGCGAACCGGTTGATGATATCCGCGAGGTGTCGAACTATGTCGACGCCATGCTTTACGGGATCGACCGCCTCAAGGAGCTGCCGCTGTCGCTCCGCCTGATCCGCGAGCTTCACGAGCGGTTGCTTGCCAGCGGGCGGGGGCAGACCAAGAACCCCGGCGAGTTTCGGACCGGTCAAAACTGGATCGGAGGAACGCGACCCGGCAATGCGCTGTTCGTGCCGCCGCCGGTGATCGAGATGACCGAGGGTCTGAGTGCGCTCGAAAAATTCTTCCACGAGGAGGAAAGCCGATTGCCTCCCCTGATCAAGGCGGCGCTCATTCATGTTCAGTTCGAAACGCTGCACCCGTTCCTTGACGGCAACGGGCGGGTAGGGCGGCTGCTGGTGACGCTATATTTGACCATGACCGGCGTACTGCGCGAGCCGCTGCTCTACCTCAGTCTCTTCCTCAAGCAGCACCGGGGGGACTATTACAGGCTGCTGCAGGAAGTGCGCGAGCACGGCAATTGGGAGGCTTGGCTCGATTTCTTCCTCGAAGGGGTTGAAAGCGTTGCGGCGCAGGCGTTCGACGCGGCGACACGCATCGTCGCCCTGTTCCGTGCGGACCGTGAGTCGATCGCGACGCAGGGCGAGCGCGCGGGGTCTGCACTGCTGGTGCACGACGTCCTGCAACGCGATCCTTACGCGAGTGCGAGTGCCTTGGTCGCGCGGACGAGGCTGACGATGCCGACCGTCAACGCCGCGCTCGTCGAGCTCCAGCGGCTCGGCATCGTCGAGGAAGTGACCGGCAAGCGGCGGGGCAGGGTGTTCGCCTATCGCCGCTACCTCGACATTCTCAGCGAAGGCACAGAGCCCCTCGCAATCTGATCGCGCTTGCACTTCGCTCCCGACAAGACCAAACTTGCGATGCAGTCCGGCAAATTCCGGCTGTGAGGCATAGTAACCTCAAAATCACTGTCGCCGGTCGGAACATTCGTTCTGGCCGGGTGGCCGTCACGTATGTCCAGGGCTCGCCTAAAGGTGGTGGCGCTCTGTGACAGTGCAGGGTTACTAACACCCGGCTTCGGGCCGCCTCGTCGATGTTGAGCGAGGGCGGGCGTGATGAAGCGGTTCCTGATCGCACTGTTATTGGGTGTCGGCACGCCGACGATGGCGGTCGCCGAGCCAGATCGTCCAAGCGATCTTCAGCAATTCCTCGCGAAACGGTTCAAGCAGGGGTGGGGCGTGTTCGGCGTGATCGCCAGCGTTATTCCTGGTAAGCTCGATCCAGAATCGATCGCTGGCATGGAGGGGCGCAAAGCCGACGGCAGCTATTGGACCAGCGTCTTTTTCAACGGCAGTAATATCCGCATGTTCGACGACCCGCGCAATGCGCTTGCAAAGTTCTGCGCGAGTTCGGGTAGGACGTTGAAGGCCGTTCAGCCTTACGCGCTCGCACCCAAACAGGGACTGGCGTTCTTCTCGACAAAGCTGGCCGACGGCAACGGGCCATTTCTAGTGCCCGAAGACATGCCGGGTCGCTGGGTTATGTCACCGCCGGACGGTCACTTTTCGGTCCAGCGAGAAACATATTCGGGTAATAGCAGCGCAATGGCGGCGGGGATCGACGCACGCGGCGCGCTGGGAGTGTTTTCCTGCCTCGACGTTCAAGGCGCACCCGCATGGCACGTCGCGATACTGCCGACGACAGCGGGCGACTGGCGGCAGATCGGCGATTGGCAACTCTCGACTGGCAATCGCGCCGTAATGCTGTCGGTGCGCGAGGTCGATCGGGCGCTGGTCGCGCGCGTGGAGGCGACGGTCGATCGCCGGCGGCAAGGCGAAAAATCAGTCGCCGATGCCAAAGCCCTGAAGGACGCAGTACGCCGCACCGATGGTGAGGCGCGGGCCGCAAAGGCATTGCCGGCGCTTCAAACGTTCCAGGCGGCGGTCAAGATCGGAGACGAGACGAGTTGCGGGCTCGTGCTCGGCGTCAGGGGGCCGCTCGTCGAAGTGCAGGTGCCCGCAGCGGTGAACCTCGAAAACGGGGCGACGCGGCTGTTCGTCAAGCGCACGATGCTGGCGCCGGTGCATGGGCCAGTAGAGTGCTACAGCTATAGTCCGTTCGAGCGCATATCACGATTGAACGAAGCGCCGACTGAGCAACTCGCGAGATAAGAACAGAAGGCTCTCGCCGATCAATCGTCCTGACGCTTAACGAACACGACGGGTTGGTCGAAGATGACGGACTGGTTCTGGCCGAGCAAAGGGGGCTTCGTGTCTAGAGTTTGCACGCTATGGCGATACTCATGAAAGTCACCGCTTGCGCAAAGGCGGCAAGCCGATTCAGGGACTCGGCAGCTCGAGGATCTTGTCGAGCAGCGCGACCGGGTCCTTCCCGAGCGCCTGTGCGATCTCGAGATACTCGACAAGCTCGAGCGGCCGCGTTCGGGTCTCGTATTTCGAAACGAACGACTGCGCGCGGCCGAGACGCTTGGCGAGGTCGACTTGGCGCAGACCTGCGGCGTGACGCGCCTCGACCAAAATCGCGACGATGCGGGCATGGATGTTCTGGTCAGGTGCGGCGGGCGGCATCACGCTACAATAGCGCCTATTGCGCAATATCCCATTCCGGTATATTTAGGCTCCGGTTACAAAGGAATTCAAGCCATGAGGTTTTGGGATCGTATGGGAAGCTGGTTCGGGTCGTCAGGCGCGGAAGGACCAAGCGTCAATCCGGCGACCGGGCTGCCGATGATGAACTCCAGCATCGATGTTCATGGCAACCCGTTCGGGACCAACCTGACACCGCCTGTGAGTACGTTTTACGATCATCATCATTCGATCGGGCATGGCCATCACGACAGCTGGACGCATTTCTCAAGGCATTCGCAACTGAACGATTGGCCACCCACAGGCGGCGGCTACGATCCGAACCGGGGGTACTGATCATGACTGCCGCCGATATCGAGACGATCGCCGTGCGCCCGGGTTTTGCTCGCAAGTTTCTCGTCTGGCTGCAAGTGTTGCCGACGCGGGGCATCGGCGCAATGTTCGTCGGCGTGGCCGTCAGCCTGCTTGGCATTATGATTTTCTCTGCCATGGTGGCGATCGGTTCGTCGATATTGACCGGGTCGATCTCTCCCCTCCTTGGCCTGCTATGCGGGATCATGTTGACGTGCTGCGCGCCGCTCACTCTCGTTATCGGTATCAACCGGGTAGCGACGCCGACCTGGTATGCCGCTGTGGAACAGGTAATCGGTGGCGATCTCGGGGCGACGCTTCGCATCCGACTAATCCGGCAATACAGTGCCGATCACATCCTCGCCCAGCGCGAAGTGATTGGCGCCCTAACCATAATGTTCACTGAGCACGCCCAGGCGCGGAACGAAGCGCAACGGCGGAGGTCGGGCTTGCGGGTCGGCATGCTGAACATCGAGTAGCGAGACGGGCCCTTTCCGGGGTCACGACGTAATAGGGCACCGAGATACGATAAGCGGCTGTCTGAGGGATCGGCCGATTGGTTGGGGAGTCCGGAAAGTCGGCTTTTGGTTGTTCGTCTAGGTTAGCGGACTTCCCGTGACTTTCCTCTTCCTGCTATAGCTTTGACATGGATATCGAAGAAGTCTGTCGGCTTGGCGCCATTCTCGATTTGCAAGGCATCGACTTCTGGATCGATGGGGGCTGGGGCGTCGATGCGCCCCTCGGGCACCAAACGCGGCCGCACTCTGACCTGGATCTTGCGGTTTATCTCCTTGATTTTGAAAAACTGAACGAGGTTCTGGAACGCGAAGGCTATGCGCGTGTAGCAGATCCCGAGGCTCGATATTGGAACCCTGTGTACCAAAATCTGGCTGGCAAAAGCGTAGACCTTCACGGGTTCGTGCTGGATTCAGAGGGGAAGGGTGTTCTGGGCGATCCAGCAGACGAAGCGTTCTACCCAGCTGGCGCATTGGACGGCGTTGGCCAGATAGGCAATATTCAAGTGCGCTGCATTGCGGCACCCATTGTTCTGATGTTTCGCAATGGCTTCGAACCTCGCGCGGTCGATCGGCACGACGTCGCTGTGCTTTGCGACACGTTTGACCTTCCGCGCCCAAGTCGTTTCAGACCTACGTAATCGAATGGGTCGCACCTTGCCCGAAGGTATTGGTCTGAAGCTCGCCTTTGTTGAAGCCGGGCAGCATGACTGGGTCGAATACGTCGAACCTGACGTTTTTGACGGGGATCTCAAAGCTGAGCTCCTCCGCCCCTATCTTCAGGATCCAAACCACTGGCTCTTGCTGGCGTGGAAAGGCGACAGGGTCATCGGAAAATGCAGTGCGGTCGTGCATTTGAGACCGGACAAGCCACCCGAACTCTATATCGATGAGATCGACGTTACCCCTACTTGTCAGCGGTGCGGTGTCGCTAAGGCGATGATAGCTCTTATGCTTAAGCGCTCCGATGAATTGAACATTCCCGAATGCTGGGTCGGCACTGAGCTGGACAATGTTGTGAACCGCGCCGGGTTTGTCGGAGGCTCCAACTCCTGAGAAGGTGGAGCGATGACAAGCAAAACAACGAACAAGTATGCGCCTGAAGTGCGCGAGCGTGCGGTCCGGATGGTGCTGGATCACGAGCGCGACCACGCATCGCGCTGGGCGGCGGTCGTATCGATCGCAGCTAAGATCGGCTGTGCGGCGCAGACGCTGCACGAGTGGGTCAAGAAGGCGGAGGTCGATAGCGGTCGACGCGTCGGCGTGCCCACCGAGGTCGCGGCACAGCTGAAGGCGCTGGAGCGCGAGAACCGCGAGCTGCGCCAGGCCAACGAGATCCTGCGCAAGGCATCGGCGTATTTTGCTCAGGCGGAGCTCGACCGCCCGTTCAAGCGATGATCGCATTTATTGACGACCAGCGCGCCGTTCATGGGGTCGAGCCGATCTGCAAGGTGCTGCCGATCGCCCCGTCAACCTATCATGCGCACGAGGCGAAGCGTCGTGATCCATTGCGCCTGTCGGCGCGGGCGCGCCGCGACCTTGCACTTCGGATCGAGGTGCGGCGCGTGTTCGATACCAACTACCGGGTCTACGGCGTGCGCAAAGTATGGCGCCAGCTGCAGCGCGAGGGGTTCGACGTCGCGCGCTGCACGGTCGCACGGCTCATGCGGGCGATGGGCTTGGCGGGTGTCATCCGTGGCAAGCCTGTGCGCACGACGATCGGCGACCGCTCGGCACCGTGCCCGCGTGATCACGTCAACCGGCAGTTCCGCGCGCCAGCGCCCGACATGCTGTGGGTTTCGGACTTCACCTATGTCGCGACCTGGGCAGGGTTCGTCTATGTGGCGTTCGTCGTCGACACGTTCGCACGGCGGATCGTCGGTTGGCGCGCGAGCCGGACCGCGCACGCCGGCTTCGTCCTCGATGCGCTCGAGCAGGCCCTCCACGATCGCCGACCGACGCACAGCGGCGGTCTCATCCACCACTCCGATCGCGGTAGCCAGTACGTCTCGATCAAGTACACCGAACGCCTCGCCGAAGCGGGCATCGAGCCCTCGGTCGGCAGTGTCGGCGACAGCTATGACAACGCTTTGGCCGAGACCATCAATGGCCTTTACAAGGCCGAGGTGATCCACCGGCGGGGACCATGGAGATCGTTCGAGGCTGTCGAGTACGCGACCCTGGAATGGGTCGACTGGTTCAACCACCGCCGGTTGCTCGAACCCATCGGCAACATCCCGCCCGCAGAAGCAGAGGAGCAATACTATGCCATGATCGAACAACGGCCTATGGCCGCATGACTCAAACCAAATAGCCTCCGGCAAACCCGGCGCGGTTCACTGTACAGAGTAGTGGGTGGTGTCTGAAGACCATTTAATCTGCAATACAGTCGTTCGCACGAACATGCGACCGATAGAAAAAGGGAATTAAATAACGCAATCAAACCTTTGCTACTTGAGCGCTACGCCACATTCGAACATGAACTTAAGGCAGCTATTGAGCTAACCGAGCAGTGCTACGGTGGTCCGGAACGTTGGCGTGAACCGACGCAGCTAGCTGCGGCCTGCGGCGGCAGCCGACAAGATTTCGGACGCCGACCGCACCGCTTTGCTTCGTCAAAATCCGCCCTTGCACACCTCGCGTCACCCCGGGCTTGCCCCGGGGTCGATTTGCCTTGGGCGCGGCGCTCCCGGCAGGCGCGGCGTTTCACAAAAAGAAGCGGGACCCCGGCTCTGGGCCGGGATGACGATGAGGTGGACGCAGCTTGATGCAAAAGGCATCTATCGAGGCGTGTCCCTATCGGATCCAAATACAAGTCCCCGGAACCCAGGATGAAGGGCTGGAACCAATGACCGACTCACCACAGGGCAGACCGATCCTTGACATTATTCGCGAGATTGTCGGCGATCTGACCCGCATCGATACCGCGCGCGTCGTGCCCGAAGCGCGCTGGGAAGATGTCCTGCCCGACCGGTTCGACTTCTACGGGCTTTTGTCGGACACACAGAAACGGTTCGGCATTGAAATCCCCGACGACGATGCATTCGACATGGAAACGTTCGGCGATCTGATCGCATATGTTCGGGCGCGCGGGATCTCAGATTAGCCGGTTTTGACGTGCAACGAATGAAGGCCATGGTTCGCAACCGTTGCATGTCGGTGTCAGGCTTCGACAAGAAAGGCGACGTTGCTGGTCAATAAAGTGCCCTTCAGAACCTGCCTTACATTCAGGTGCAGTCTGCGGGGTGTTAAAGGCAAGATTGGGCCTTTCCCGTCGGTCCGCTTATAGGAGGCGGAGGGTTTATAGCTGCCTGACCGCTTTTTCGAAAGCAGTCAGGCGGCAATCGCCCCGGTCGCGGATGTTCAGTGTTCTTCTCAAACGTCGTGTCGCGTTAGCCTTTATCTCGTGCGATAATGCATCGGTCAGTTCACTGGGCGCATTTTATGGCCGATTCTATACCGGGCACATTGCCCGAGTTCTTCATCGAGGTTTCGGTCGAGCCGAAGACCAAGGCCGACACGGAGAGGATGTGCGTCGCGCTCAGACAGGATCTTACCTCAGCTTTTATTGGATCGGGATCGGGCTATCGCTGGCGTCAGCGACGATTATGCTTACGCTAAATCTATCGGCGGCGGGGCGGGGCGTCGATCAGCTTCCGGACGAAAACGCAGTTTGATCCTCGCAGGCTAGCCAGACGAAAAAGCATTCGAGAACGCCGGGTTCACAAAAACTCGTATTCGCCTTTGCATTTCAGGCTCGTCGAGATCCGTCTCGATAGCCAAACGGGCGAACGAGTACTGTAACATGCTGATCCACGAGGCCAGTTCCTCTGGCGAAATCGACGCGTTCCACCTCGATTTAGTCTTGTAATAGACAATCACTGGTGTCCAGGTTGCAACCGCCGTGCGATGAATCGACGAATTCTGTCTTAAAAATGCCATGCCACCACGTGTCCATCGCTTCGTGACCGCGTTGCGCTTCGAGATTCGGATCGATGCCAACAAATAGTCGGCGACCAGATCGGCCAATCCGATCGGGGCGGTGACCCGCTCGAAGAATCGGCGATCGAATTGCATGAGGCGATAGGCAATTGCTGCCTCGAGCAGTTCGGTTCTGTTTCCGAATTCACGATAGAGCGTGATCCGAGAAATGTTGGCGAGCTTGGCAATGGCATCCATTGTGACGCCCGAAACATCGTCCCGAGCAACAACGGTCATCGTCGCTTCCAGCATACGAGCTCGACGCTCAGTCGGTACCAGCTCACCATAGTCGGCAGTGACCTGCCACGAGGGTGCAGCGTCGACGGCGTGCTTGGCGCGATGCGATTCCGTCATCAGGCTGCCTGGCTGCGCTGCTCTGCTTTGCCCCATCCCAGATGCAGGCTGAGCATGGCCGTCATCGACCCAATCTTCACCTGAGGTCGATGCCCTGAATCGAGCGCAAACTGAGGTACGGCTTTTAACCACTCCTCCAGAAGGATGCGCAATTCGAGACGGGCCAGAAAATGCCCGACACATAGGTGCGGCCCCGTCGCGAACATCAGGTGGCTCGAACCTTTACGATCGAGACTAAAGGTCAGTGGGTCGGGATTGCTGGTTTCATCGAGCCCAGCCAGGGCAAGCGGGCAAAGGACCATGTCGCCCTCCCTCATTGCGGCACCGCCAAGCTTGGTGTCGCCAGTCACCACTCGAGCTGTGGCGACCACGCCCGACATTCGAAGCACTTCATCAATGAAGCGCGTGGCCAAGTCCGGCTCCTGAGCAAGGCGCCGCTGCAAATCGGGCATCGTCGCGAGGCGCGCGAACATGAAGCCAGCAGCGTTTGCCACCGTATCGAGACCCGCCAGAAACAGCAGGAAACACATCGATTCGATCTCATCCTGCAGCAGCAGTCGGCCCTCGACTGTTTGCGTCAGGAGTGCACTGGCCAGATCTTGGCGTAGTTCCTGCCGGCGATCGGCGATCAACTCGCGCACGTGACCCAAAATTTCGATCGCCAGTTTCTGTCGCCGTGGGCCATTAGGCGAACCGAACCAGTCAACGACAATACGGCGGAACTCGCCAAACTTTTCCATGGGAAGGCCCATGAGGTCCATGAATACCTGAACGGGGAACGGCATAGCGACCTGTTGGAGAAAGTCGCACCCGCCATCTCCGCTCACCCTATCGATCAAGGCGGCCGCGCGCAGACGCATGTCTGTTTCCATCCCGGCGACGGTTTTCGGTCCGAAGAAGTTCATCAGTATCTTGCGATAGGGGGTGTGTCGGGGAGGATCGAGCGTAAGCGGTATCAACTGCTGCTGCTGCTCGGTCCGAGGTACAGTCAGCTGGGCTGATGAGAAGCGTTCGGGTGCCATCAACACTTCGCGCATCAGCTTCTCGCGCGTGACCACCCAATGCCCGCCATTAGAAGGCGTATAAAAGACGTCCGGTGCCTCTCGGTGCAGAAACGTCAACCCTTCCTGAACGCCATTTTGGAAACGCGGATCGTCCGTCAGACCATAGAGATCGAAGCCGAACACCCGGTCCTTAGGCACATGACTAGGAACAACCACGCTATCTTCGAGCATCACCGGGCCTCCAAATCTAATGGCATTAAATTTTTGCTTGCAGCGGGTCTATAGCTGCGTTAGGCGAGCGATGATACAAAAATCCGATTCTGTTACATTGTAACTGTAAAGCCCAATTTGAGGGGGCGCAGCGATTTGGAGAGGCCGATATGACCCAGTCCGGAAGCGTTCAGGATTTCATTTCCGATCCCGTCGAGTATTTCGACTGGTCCGCGACAAAGATTTGGTCGATGCCGCGCGCTGATCGCGAGGCGATGCAGCTCGATGGTCTAAAATTGCGGTTTTCGCAGCTTCGCGAAAGCGTTGGCTATCTGAAAAAGCTGGCGGATCGGCAGGGTGTCGATGCGATTGAAACGATCGACGATGTCGTCCCACTGCTGTTCGAGCACACCGTTTACAAGTCATATCCCAGCTCGCTCCTCGAGAAGAGCCGGTTCCCGATGATCAACTCTTGGTTGGGAAAGCTTACGACGGTGCCGATCGGACAGATCGACGTGTCCAAATGCGACAGCATCGACAGCTGGATCGCGACAATGGACGCCGAAAGCGACCTGTGCATCCACCACTCGTCCGGCACGAGCGGAACAGTTTCGCTGTTTCCGAAGTCAAAGCGCGAGCACTCCGCTTTCGGCAAGCTCTATCCCATGCGATTTCAAAAATTCGGCGATCCGCGTCCAGCAGAACCGCAACCGAAAGCTCATGTCATTTCGCCGAGCTTCCGCTCGGGGAGTTCCGCGCATTTCCGAATCAATGAGCAGTATTTTGAGCGGATTGCCCATGGCGACGAGTCTTTCATGCACACCGCATTTCCCGGAGCAATGAGCGCTGACATTCTGTATTTGGCTGGCAGATTACGTGCCGCAAAGGCACGCGGCGATCTCGATCGCCTGGAGATAGCGCCAAACCTGCTCGCTCGACTTCATGAGTTCGAGACTGACCAGAACGCCCGCGCAGCTCAGATGCAGACTTTCCTCGATCACATCACTTCCGAACTGGCAGGCCAGCGCGTATTTATGGCGTGTGCCCCGACGTATTTGTGGCCGCTTACTCAGAAGGGGCTTGCCGAGGGCCGCACCGGCGTTTTTGCAGCTAACTCGGTAATCTCCACCGGGGGGGGCGCCAAGGGAATGGTCCTGCCGGACGACTGGAAGGCTCAAGTCATGCGCTTTGCCGGGGTCGATCATATGCCCGCGAACTACGCGATGACCGAGATGAACGCGAACAACCTGCTTTGCGAGAACAATCACTATCATATCGCACCTTGGATAATCCCTTTCGTGCTCGACCCGGACACCAGCGCAATCCTGCCTCGAACCGGTTCGGTAACCGGGCGCTTTGCCTTTTACGATCTGCTGCCCGATACGCATTGGGGCGGCTTCGTGACCGGCGATGAAGTCACGATGACGTTCGACCGCGCGTGCGGTTGCGGACGCGAGGGCCCGTACATTGACGCGACGATCGCGCGCTACAGCGAGATGCGTGGTGGCGACGACAAGATTAGCTGCGCTGCATCCGCTGAAGCTCATGAAGAGGCGATGGATTTCCTAACTCAAATTCAGACTGCGGCCGCGGCCTGAGCCGCCAAACAGAAAAAGAGGATGATATCATGGCAACGCAGATAAAGTTCGATCAGGATCTCGAAGTTGCGCCGGCAATCATTCGCGGGAAAATCATTACGTCCGACCTGATGCGGTTCGGCGGTCGTAATGGCGACCTCGAGTTTCTGGCGCCCGACCCTGCGACGATCGTCGGCAGGTTGCCGCTCGGCAATCCCAATCTGATGAGCGATCTCTACGACCTCTCCGTCGACGATATTCTCGACTATCTTGAAGAACTCGGAAAGCTTCTGCACTTCGACAAAAATGCGCACCTGCAAGCGGCGTTCGACCTCACACTGCAGACTGCCCCGACCACCCCTTCGCTTCTACGCTATGGTTTTTCGCGCCTTCCTGGCCTGTTTGTCCGCGCCGAGCTCGAGGACATGGTTGCGCAGATCGGTCGCGAGTTTCTCGACGGCTGGGTTCACACGCGGACGACTGCCCGTGGCGCAAAGCGGCACGTACGCGCTTTCGGCGCGCGTGCCCTGCATATCGTTGCCGGCAACAGCCCCGTGCTGTCGGCCGTCACGATGATACGGAACTCGGTTGCCCGAGGTGATGCCATCATCAAGGCACCTTCGAACGACCCCTTCACCGGCATCGCTGTTGCTCGGACAATGATTGATTTTGCGCCCGATCATCCGCTGACCAAGCATATCAGCATCGCTTATTGGAAAGGCGGTGATGAGGCTTTCGAAAGCAAGCTCTATCAACCCCATAACATCGAGAAGATCGTTGCTTGGGGCGGATTTTCTTCCATCAAGCACGTGGTGCAATACATCCAGCCCGGCCTGGAGCTGATCTCGCTCGATCCCAAGCGCAGCATAAGCATCATTGGCGCCGAGGCTTTTGACAGCGACGCGGCGATGGATGATGTCGCCCAGCGCGTATCGTCGGACTTCGGGGGGCAGAACCAGGAAGTCTGCGCGAGCGCCCGGGTTGTCTATGTCATGTCCGGGTCGGACGATGACGGAGTCGCCAAGGCGGAGGCACTTGCTGAACGTGCCTATGATAAATTGCTCGGCCTTCCCGAGCATCTCAGCACCAAACCAAAAGGCGGCATCAATCGCGAACTCCAGAGCGAACTCGATGCTGCATCGTTCATGGACGATTTTTATACCGTCGTCGGGACGCATGACAATGAGGGTGGCGTGATTGTCTCGAAAATGCCTGAACCCGTCGACTTCGCGCCAAGTCTGACGAACCGCGTCGCAAACTTCGTACCGGTGGATTCGATCGACGACATATTGCCGCGCATCGACTCCTACTGCCAAACGATTGGCATTTATCCCGAATCGCTAGCTGTTGAGATTCAGGATCGTCTGGCGCTTGCGGGCGGGCAGCGCCTTGTGACACTCGGCCATGCCGCCGGTTCGCTGACCGGATTCGGATCGCCGCAGGACGGCATAGAGCCGATCCGACGCCTGTGTAAGTGGATTTTCCGCGAGGAAGCCGATCCGGAAGTCACGCCATGGTTGTGGTCACCAACGCCGGGCGTGGGCCAATAATAACGCACCGCATCAACAAAATAGGACGAGGAAATATGGGACCGGAAACCACCAGCGCGGAGGTCATGGAGGGCGTCGATCTGACAGGTAAATTCGCCATCGTCACCGGGGGAAGCAGCGGCATTGGATTCGAGACCGCGCGCGCATTGCTCGCGGCCGGCGCCGATGTCTGTATTGGCGCACGGGACCGCGTCAAACTCGACGCGGCCGCGGCAAAACTCCGGGAGGGTGCAACGGGAACGGTGTTGGCTTACCCGCTCGACCTGGCTGAACTGGATAGTGTCGATGCTTTTGCCGACGCGGTTCTCGCGCTTCACCGACCGATCGACCGAATGATCGCCAATGCCGGTATCATGGCGTGTCCGCTTGAGCGGAACTCGCGCGGGACCGAGATGCAACTGGCAACCAATTATGTAGGACATGCGGCACTCATCAGCCGCCTCGCGTCGGCTATCCTGAAAGCCGAAAAGTCCCGGGTGATTGTCCTGACGTCATCCGGCCATCATTTTTCGGGCATCCGCGAGGATGTGAATTTCGAGCACGATGTTTATGATAAATGGACCGCTTATGGGCAGTCCAAGACGGCCAGCGCACTGCTCGCGCTGAAGGTCCATTCCGCAATGTCGGCTAGCGGTACCACAGCACTCGCCGTGCATCCCGGTTTTATCCAGACCGAGCTGATGCGTTACCTGTCAAAGGAAGACTACGCCGCCATGAAGCTTAGGACGGATATCGAATTGCCCACGACGCGCACCTACAAAACGGTCGAACAAGGCGCCGCGACAACCTTATGGGCAGCGACCTCGCCCGAACTGGCAGGCAAGTTCAATTACCTCGAAGATTGCTCGATTGCCCGCCCAGCCGCCGTTCGCGATACGCTGCATGGGACCATGCCATGGGTAACTGACGCGACAGCGGCAGAGGCCCTCTACGCAAAGGCCGAGCAAATGGCTGGCCGCAGTCTGCCGCTCGCGTGAGTATCGGTCGATGACCGACCCCTGCATCGTGCGAACCGACGAAAACGGCCTGGCGACACTGACGCTCAACCGGCCGGACAAGCTCAACGCGCTGAATACTGACATGTTCGTGCTGCTGGGCCAGCATGTGGCCGACATCGCGGTATCGACGACGATCGGGTGCGTGATCCTTCGAGGGGCCGGAAAATGTTTCTCGGCAGGCCACGATCTGGGCGCGATCGACGATGGCGAGAGTGGCGCGCAGCTCAATCTTCAGGCGAGCGTGATCGAGAGGCTCGCCAATTTGCCGCAGCCGGTCATCAGCGCGGTACATGGCCATTGCTACACTGGCGCGCTCGAGCTGGCGCTCGCGGGCGACTTGATTCTGGCATCGGCAAATGCCCGTTTTGCTGATACCCATGGTCGTTGGGGCCTTACGCCTATCTGGGGTATGAGCCAGCGCCTTCCGCGCCGGGTCGGACCTCATGTGGCGCGCGACCTGATGTTTACGTGCCGCACGGTAGAATCCGAAGAGGCGTTGCGTATCGGTTTGGTCGAGCGGCGCTTCGAGGACGCCTCGTTCGACAGCGATGTGCGCGCCGTTGCCGACGCGATTCTGTCCAATAGCTGGTTCAGTGCCGCTGCGAACAAGCGGCTGCTGGTTCAGACTGATGGGGTCCCGCTCGCGGCGGGCCTCGCACACGAGACTTACCGCAACGAAGGTCACGCGCCCGACGTCGCGGCGCGTATCGCGGCCTTCTCCAAGCGCAAGGCCTGACCGTTGGACCTCGACTTTGCAGCCGACGACATCGCATTTCGCGACGAGGTCCGTGCGTTTCTGGATGCCGAGCTTCCTGCAGACTTGGCCGCTGCCGGGCGAAACTGCCCCGGCATCTATTGCGAATACCCGGCCGCAAACCGATGGTTTCGCATTTTAGCCAAGCGCGGCTGGAGCGTGCCGCACTGGCCTGTCGCTTATGGCGGCACAGGCTGGACGCCGACCCAGCATCTTATCTTCAAGCGCGAACTTGCGCTTGCAGGGGCACCGCCGCTGTCGCCCAACTCCACTCATATGGTCGCCCCTGTCATCATCGCCTTCGGGACCGAGAAGCAGAAGGAAACGCTGCTTCCGGCCATACGGTCCGGCGATGATTGGTGGGCGCAGGGCTATTCGGAGCCTGAAGCCGGGTCCGACCTTGCTTCGCTCAGGCTGTCCGCCGAGCGCGATGGCGATTGCTACATCCTCAACGGCTCGAAGACCTGGACAACGCACGCCCATTTCTCGAACAAGATGTTCTGCCTCGTCAGGACCGATCGCAGCGCCAAGCCGCAGCGCGGCATCTCTTTCCTTCTGTTCGACATCGATTTGCCTGGCATCGACATCCGGCCGATCATTTCGATTTCGGGTGATCACGAACTCAACGAAGTATTCTTCGACAATGCGCGCGTTCCGGTGGAAGGGCTGCTGGGCGAGGAGAATGATGGCTGGACCGTGGCGAAGTATCTGCTCCGGCACGAAAGGTCGTCGATGTGGTCGCCGTTACTGCGTGCGCGGCTTGAATGGATGAAGCATTCGCTACGCGCCAATTCGGGCGCGCTCGCCGACCGGCTGACACGCGCGGAAATGCGTCTGTCGGCGCTGGAGGTCAGCGAGATGCGACTCCTCTTTACCGACATGGACGAAAAGCGCGCCTCGCTGGTGTCGTCGATGTCGAAGATCTGTGGCACGGAGCTGCGGCAGGAGCTGACCGAGATCGGCGTTGCACTTGAAGGTCGAAGATCGCTGCGGATGCCGGACAGGCCAGAAGAAACCGGAAGCGGCGTCGCGGTCGCAACCTATCTAAATGACCGAGCCGCGTCGATCTATGCTGGCACCAACGAAGTTCAGCGCGACATTGTCGCCAAAATTCTCTTTCAGTAACGGGCAGCGACGATGGACTTCAATCTGAGCGAAGAACATGTGCTGCTCCGCGACAGCGTGACAGGCTTCCTGCGGGCGCATCACCCTTTTGAGCATCGCACTGACAGAGTGTCTTCAGATGGCGCGCGAAGGCCCGCGATATGGCAAGGGTTCGCCCAGGAGCTAGGTATCCTTGGTGCAGCAATCGACAGCGATCATGGCGGGCTGGGCGGCGGCCCGATCGAACACATGATCATCATGGAAGAAATCGGTCGCACACTGGTGCGCGAACCCTTTCTCGAGACAATCGTAATCGGTGCTGAAATCCTGTCGCGCTGCAGCGGGAACAGCGCCGGATCGGCGCTTGCAGCAGTGCTGAAGGGCGATTTACTCCTGGCCTACGCTTGGGCCGAACCGCAAACCGGGATCGATCTCCGGAGCGTGGCGACCGCAGCGACAAGGCACGGCGACGGTTGGCAAATCAGCGGCGAAAAATCTGCAGTGGCGGCCGCGCCCTGGGCTGCACACTTGATTGTGCTTGCGCAGTCCGAAAGTGATGCAGGCTGCCAGGAACTGTCAATGTTCCTAGTCGACAAGGCACTTCCCGGTGTTCGGTGTACCGACTTCCCAACGATCGACGGCCGATGGGCCGCCGATGTTGAGCTGGACGACGTCGTCGTTACCGACGCGATGAAGTTGACCGAGGGAGACGCTTATCCGCTGGCCTTGGAAATCATGGACCGCGCAATCACTGCGAGTTGCGCCGAAGCGATCGGGTTGATGACGCAGCTGCTTGAGGACACCAAGGCCCATGTAACGCAACGGCGTCAGTTCGGTACTTCGCTCTCGAGCTTCCAGGTTCTTCGTCATCGCATCGCAGACATGCTCATCCAGCTCGAGATGGCGACCTCCAGCGTGTATCTCGCGACACTGAGCCTTGAGGGGTCTGCCCGACAACGCGCGCTAGCCGTTGCGTCAGCCAAGGTTGTGGTGGATGACGCCAGCCGGTTCGTTGGACAGCAAGCGATCCAGCTGCACGGCGGCATGGGAATGACCGACGAACTTGCGATTGGCCATTATGTGAAGCGACTTATGGCAATTAGCGCCGAATTTGGCGCCTCCGATCTACACGTATCGCGATACAGACAGGTCGACTTCAGCCCTGCTTGAGCGAACTTCCAATCAGAGTATTTGATTAGCGAATATTGCTGAGCTGACTGTGGGTGCGCCCGGCCCCCCGGCGACGAGACACGTCCGCGCCCCAGCAACCGGGTTGGCACTTTCGCCGCGGAGTTGCCTGACTGCCTCGATCGGAAGGCCGATGCCGTGAATAAAACCCTGCGCCAGATTGCCGCCTGACGTGTTTATCGGCAGCTTGCCGCCGTCAGCGATCAGATTTTCGAAACGGACGAAGTCTGCCACGTTCTCGTACGAACAGAAACCATGGTCAATTATCGACATGATTCCTTGCGCATCGAAATTTTCATAGAGCTGGACGACATCGATATCGGCAGGCGTCAGACCCGTTTCGGCATAGAGCCGTCGCGCGATCGGTCGAAGCCCAGCCGTTGCGTAAAGATCTGCGTTGTCATTCTCGAGTAGGTCTCCCCAGCCGGCTTCAGCGCCCTGCGCACAACCCAAGAGATAGACGGGCGGCTGGCGCAGTTCGAGCGCGAGCTCTGACGAGACCATGAGCAGCGCGCCCGCACCGTCGTTCTCGCGGCTGCAGTCATAAAGCCGGAACGGCTCGGCGATTAGCCGAGAATTGCGCAATGTGGCGATGTCGAACGTCTGACCGAAGCTGACGGCCTCGGGATTGCGGCTGCCATGATGATAGGCAACTCGCACCAACTCCTCGGCGATTTCCGGAGCGACGCCATGGTGGTGGAAAAGCCGGTTGGCGCGGATTGCGCAAGTCTGAGCAGGCGACACCACGCCTGATGCGAGCAAATGATCGTTGAGGTGATGCGCCATGACTGCCGCGGACATGCGCCCACTCGACCCTTCGACCAGAGCGCGGAAAACGACGACCGCGCGCGCCTGTCCGGTCAAAATGGCTGCAGCCGCCACCCCGAAGGCGCCGGCAATGCCTCCACCCCCGCCGCCCCAGATCGTGCTGGACCACCGCAGTTCGCGCGTCCCCAGCTCGGGCATGAGGCGCACCGGCTCGTTTTTGTCATCGCCATAGGAGACGAACCCGTCCACCTCCGCCGGGTCGAATCCGGCGTCGGCGCAAGCGTCCACGATCGCATCGACCAGTACGCTGCGTTCGGGTAGGGGAGCCCCGCCACGTTTGTACTGCCGGATGTCGACCCCTGCGATTGCAGTTGTCCCATAAAGCGGATGTCTCAAGACGCACGGCTCCAGATGATGGTCGGGATTTGGTCGTCGCCAACAACGGTGTGGCCGGGCCTGCCGATCAGTTGCTGCCCAATCCGAGGATCGACGCGATCAGGATCGTCGAGCAGTCCGAGCAGGCGAATGCCGCAATCATCGACCTGTGCTACGACGCTCGTGAAGGGCAGATCGAGCGACTCTGTCATGCCGAAGCGATGCCAGGTTCGGGTCCATGAAAAGACAGTTGCCGCCATGTTGCGTTCGATCCAGCGAGCATCAGTTGATCCGCAGGTGCCGCAGCGCCGCCCTGCTGGCCACATCCACCGGTCGCAGCTGTCGCAGCGCGGCACGAACAACTTGCCTTGGGCAAGGCCGTCCCAATAGGGCGCATCAGCCCCCACGTGGATCCTCACGAGACTGGCCATTCGATCGGAAGACCCTCCAGCGCCATCACCGTGCCAAGGCGAAAGCGATGCGGTTCACCAGGGGTGGCGGAAAAAACAGGGATGCGGCGTACCCATTCCTCGGTCAGGATTCGCAGTTCGGCCCGCCCGAGAACATGGCCGACACACAAATGAGGACCGGTCGAAAAAGTCAGGTGCGCGACGCGCTTCCGGTCGAGGTCGAAGTCATTGGGTCGACTGAATTTTGCCGGATCGCGGCTGCCAAGGCAAAGCAAGGAAAGAACCATTTCGCCGGGCCGAAACCTTGCCTCGCCGATATCCCGGTCCTTCACAACAAGGCGCGGCGTGTTCACCACGCCGTACAAGCGAATGGCTTCGTCGGCAAAAGCGCCACAAAGCGAAGGGTCGGCGGCTAGGCGCGCCTGCACCTCGGGCATTTGTGCAAGTTGCTGATATGCAAACCCGGTTACGTTTGTGACAGTATCCATTCCTCCGAGGAATAGGACAAAGGCCATGGCCAGCACTTCGTCGTCACGCATCGTTCGTTCGCCGATGTCAACGTTCAGAAGATGCGTCATCAGCTTGTCGTCAGGATTGCGCCGTTTGTCGGCGACCAGTTCCACTAGGATGTTCTGGATAGTGCCGACCAGCCGACCGAGCTCGGCTTCATCATTGGAGCAGGCAAAAAAGTCTTCCGCGACGCGACGGAATTCATGCAACCGCGACAGATCCATGCCCATCAGTTCCATGAAGACACTGACCGGAAAAACCTTTGAAACGTCGAGCTGAAAGTCGCATTGGCCTTTGTCGACAACGGCATCGACGAACCGCACAGCCCATTCGCGAATGCCGGGCTCAAGTGCCTTGATCGCTACCGGCCCGAACATCGGCGCGAGTGCACGGCGGTAGGGCAGGTTCTCGGGTGGGTCGAGGCTCAGGGGAATCATGAAAAACGGGTTTTCGACGCGCGGTATCTGCATCTCACGGACTGAGAAATGTTCTGGATCCGTGACGATATCGGTTATGGCGTCGAACGTTTTGGCGATCCAGTGGCCACCATTGGCCGTTGTCCAGAAATAGTCGGGCGCCGCATCAAGGACCGATGCCATGCTGCCCTGCACGTCCTCGCCAATTCGAGGTTCGCCGTGGATGTCGTAATCGAAGACAAGATGTGGCGGTACATGCGGAGGGGGATTTCCGCGCGCACGGGCTTCGGTGGCCGGGACAATGTTCATCGGACGACTCCTCAGCGCAGACGGGCAAGGCGCTCATGCGCCCCCGCATAAAGTTGGCGGACGGCGGGCTTGGACAGCTTGCCTGTGGCAAGGCGCGGCAGGGGCTCGGCCGAAAAAGCCACGTATTTGGGCAGCTTATAATTCGAAAGATTCGCGTTGCAGTGTTCGATCAGCGCAGCGACATCGACCTCGGCGGCCCCGTGATAAACGACAAGGGGTGTCTCGCCGAATTTCGCATCGGGCGCTGCGATTGCCAACGCCTCCACGACACCAGGAAACTCGCAGATCACCCGTTCAATCTCTGCCGCCGAAATATTGAGGCCGCCAGAAATAATCAGGTCCTTCATGCGATCGACAAAGGTCAACAGACCGTTTTCATCAAGCGTGCCGATGTCGCCGGAATAAAGCCAGCCATCGCGGATCGCCTTGGCTGTCTCTTCGGGGTTGCGCCAGTAGCCTGCCATCATGCCGGGCGATCGCATGATAATCTCGCCGGGCTCGCCCGGACTGCAATCTAGCCCGTCGGGACGAACAACGCGCAGGTCGATGAATATACCACCCCAGCCGCACTTTTCGGGTGACTCGAGGGCCAGATGCTCTGGCATGATGGTCCCATTGCCGCCGACTTCGGTCTGACCGTAAATTTGGCGGATCGTGACACCTTTAGCTTTCCACGCCGCCATAAGTTCGCGGCTGACACGCGCGCCTCCCGCAGTCGCGTAGCGCAACGATGACACGTCGGCGGTAGCGAATTCGGGGAGCGCCGCAATGAATTCGAAGAACGCCGGAACGGCACCGAAGCAATGAATTCGCTGTTCCTCGATCAATTTGAGCGCGTCGGCCGCGACGAACTGGGGCAGCATGTAAAGCGTGCAGCCGGCGACTCCGTAATGCATGAGCTGCACAAACCCGGCAGAAGTATTGAGCGGCGCAAGGCTGATGATGCGCGAGCCGGGCCCGGCGGTGGTTTCCTCCAGAGCCCAGTTTGATGCATAGGCAATCATTGAGCGATGGGTGAAGACGACCCCTTTAGGTTTGGCGGTCGATCCCGAGGTTGCAATGATCACGACAGGCGCCTCGGTATCCAGCTCGCGGGCGATCGAAGCGGGCGGTCCGCTCCGGAGCGCTTCGATCTCGGCCATGGGCCTTGGGGCAAGGCCGGCCGTTGTCATGGTATCTGCGAATTCAGGCGCAGCGAAAGCGTACCGCGGTTCGCTCGTCTCGCATAAGTCCGCAATCTCTCGCGCCTTGTACCGAAAATTGATCGGGTTCACGATGCCGCCAGCACGAATGATGCCCATGATCAAGGCGACATAGGCGAGGCTGTTCGTCGAGCAGATTGCCACACGGTCGCCTGGCTCAAGGCCGTCCGCGATCAGCATCGCGGCAACGCGATCTGACCAGAGCTTGTATTCGGCATAGGTCAGCGCATCCTCACCCAGGATCACGGCCGGCTGATCGCCACGCATGCGCGCCCACCATCCGATTGCCGAGGGCAAGTTTTGAGACATGTTAACCCTCTCTCGCGTCGGTGTTTCCCGGCGCTGCTATACACACTGATGCTAGGAACGTGATTATCTAATAGCAATAGATTTTTGCCAAGGTAGGGTTTTGGAGGCTTGCTTGCAACGCGGCACAAAACCGGTTTATCTAATATCAATAGATAATTGTGGCCGTCCACGGCCAATGGAGGATGCCATGGAGCAGTTCGACTACGTCATCGTGGGGGCGGGGGCCGCCGGCTGCGTGATGGCTTACCGGCTCAGCGAGGATACAGCCATTTCTGTCTGTCTCATTGAGGCAGGACCACGCGACTCGAACCCATTTATTTCCATGCCCAAGGGTGTCGTAAAGGTAATGGCGAACCCCAAGCACTCCTGGATCTATCCCAGCCAGCCGGATGATTGCACGGCAGGTAAATCGGAAATGTGGACGCGCGGACGGGTGCTCGGGGGATCGACAGCGATCAACGGCATGATGTATGTCCGCGGCCAGCCCGCAGATTTCGACAGCATCGCTGACGTCTCCAGTTCCGACTGGAGCTGGCAGAACATTGGTCAGGCCTATGCCGCCCTGGAAAGCCACGAACTGGGGAAAGGCGAAACACGCGGCGACCGTGGGCCGCTGCGCATTTCCATGCCAACGATGCGCGACGGATTGTCCGAAGCGCAAATCAGGGCCGGGGAAGCGATGGGCTGGCCTCGGAAGGAAGACGTCAATGCCCCCGATAATGGCGATGGGATCGGATACGCACCACGCACAATCTTTGGCGGCAAGCGTCAAAGTGCGGCGGTCGCATTCCTGCGGCCCGCAGAAAAGCGACCGAACCTTACCGTTCTGACCGACTGCACGGTCGATCGTGTCATTTTCGACGATAAGCGTGCAGTAAGCGTAGAATATCTTCGTGACGGAAAACGCGATCGTGTCGGAGCGCGCTGCGAGATCATTATCTGTGGCGGCGCAATGTCTAGTCCCGGAATACTCGAGCGCTCGGGAATCGGAGACTCGACCAGGCTTGAGCAGATGGACATCCCGGTCATTCATCATTGCCCGGAGGTTGGAGAGGGCCTGATCGAACATCGCGGATTGATCATGCAATGGAGACTCAAGCGTGATGTCTCTCACAACAAGCATTTTTACGGATGGCGGCTGCTGCGTTCGACGCTGCGTTACTATCTGACTGGCGGGGGCCCGATGTCGGCAGCCGCCTACGAAATCGGAGGCTGGTTCCGGAGCCGGCCCGGGCTTAATCGGCCCGATGCCCAGATGTTGATTGCGCCATTTTCGTTCGACATGGCGAAGCAGCGCAAAGACGTCGAGCGCTTTCCGGGCATGAACGTCGTTCTGTACGTCCTTCGTCCGACGTCACGCGGCAGCATTCATATCTCCACCCGGGATCCCGATGCCGCGGCAAGCTTTGCGCCAAATCACCGCGCAAGCGATGCCGACCGACAGGCCATGGTCGGCGCGGTCAGAGTTGTCCGCGAATACGCTG
Source organism: Sphingomonas sp. (assembly GCA_965249015.1). Taxonomy (GTDB): domain Bacteria; phylum Pseudomonadota; class Alphaproteobacteria; order Sphingomonadales; family Sphingomonadaceae; genus Sphingomonas_O. The sequence continues at coordinate 2,101,491 of CBDFLB010000003.1, forward strand.
CGCAGTCGCCCCTTGCAGAGACGATCGCCGAGGAAACATTGCCGGGTCCCGCGTTTCAGACCGATGCCGAAATCCTAGATGCCTACGACCGCTTCGGGACGTGCGGATATCACGCTGTAGGCTCTTGCCGAATGGGCAAGGATGCGGAATCGGTAGTTGATCCACGCCTGCGCGTCCGGGGCGTCGAACACCTTCGCATCATGGATACCTCGATTATGCCCGTGATTCCGTCGGGGAACACACAGGGCCCGACAATGGCTATGGCATGGCGGGCCGCAGACCTGATTCTCGCCGACAATGCCGGTCCGTAAGTCGCAGCTACCGCCTAACCTGCTTGTGCGTCGTATCGGGCCCGGAAACCGGCCAGCACCGCGCGCAGGCCTTCAACAAAGCGAAGTTCCGGATCCTGTTCTGCCTTCTCCATCGCTTGCGAAAGATTGGGAAAGCGTTCCGGATCCACAATCGGCATGGCAGGAATATGATGCGCTTCTGCCGCCGCCGCAAATAACGACGCGCCATAGGTCATCTGCTCGACGACCTCGTTGATCACCATACGGACCTCTATTGAATAGGGGCAGTCGATCAGTGCGTTCTCATAGGCCTGCAGCATGATCTGTCTGGGAAAGTAGCGGAGCGCCAGCGGTGCAGCGTTCGAATGACGCAGCATCACCCGCCGCGTAGCAAGGCTAAGCTCGACCATCCGCTCCTCCCAATCGCTCGACCAGCTCTGCTGCTGACGGCCGACCTCAACCAGCAGCGCTCGGGCAACGTGCGTGAGCAGTTCTTCCTTGTTCTGGAAATGGTGATAGAGCGAAGGCGCGCTGACGCCGAGAGCCTGTGCCACGCTTCCAAGGCTCAGTGCCTCGAAACCGTTACGGTCGATAACGGCGAGCGCAGCTTGGGCGGCGGCCTCTCGCGTGATGAGTGCCGTGGACGGCCGACCAGCACGCGGAATCCGCGGTGCGACCTTTGTCTTCACCGCAGTGTTTGCCGAATTTCCCATGTTGAACTGTCGTCCTCTGCTCGCGCAATCGTTCTCGCCGATAGCGCGCTTCGTGTCGCGTTGCCACCTCATCGCACATCGGTTATACGCAAATCTAATGAGATTAGAATAGTGACTTGGTTAGGACAGGTATGAAAGTTGGCAGCCCTCCAGCACTTGCCCGTGCATCCAAAGCTGCAGATGGCTTTGAGACGAGGTGCTACCACTCGAAAGATGGTCTTAAGCTGACCGCAGACGTTGCCGGTCCGCTGGCGGCCCCCGCAGTCATTCTTTTGCACGGCGGAGGACAGACGCGGCATAGCTGGACGGGCGCCATGAACGCTCTTGTAGCACGCGGATACCGCGTCATTAATTTCGACGCTCGCGGGCACGGCGACAGTGAGTGGTCCAAGGATGGAGCCTATGGATTGAGCGCACGTGCAGACGATCTCCATGCAGTTCTGAGCGACGTCGGGGGTCCGTTTGCGCTGGTAGGAGCATCGCTCGGCGGTGCAACGGCAATCCACGCAGTCGCGGAATGAACCGCGCCGGGTTTGCCGGAGGCTATTTGGTTTGAGTCATGCGGCCATAGGCCGTTGTTCGATCATGGCATAGTATTGCTCCTCTGCTTCTGCGGGCGGGATGTTGCCGATGGGTTCGAGCAACCGGCGGTGGTTGAACCAGTCGACCCATTCCAGGGTCGCGTACTCGACAGCCTCGAACGATCTCCATGGTCCCCGCCGGTGGATCACCTCGGCCTTGTAAAGGCCATTGATGGTCTCGGCCAAAGCGTTGTCATAGCTGTCGCCGACACTGCCGACCGAGGGCTCGATGCCCGCTTCGGCGAGGCGTTCGGTGTACTTGATCGAGACGTACTGGCTACCGCGATCGGAGTGGTGGATGAGACCGCCGCTGTGCGTCGGTCGGCGATCGTGGAGGGCCTGCTCGAGCGCATCGAGGACGAAGCCGGCGTGCGCGGTCCGGCTCGCGCGCCAACCGACGATCCGCCGTGCGAACGTGTCGACGACGAACGCCACATAGACGAACCCTGCCCAGGTCGCGACATAGGTGAAGTCCGAAACCCACAGCATGTCGGGCGCTGGCGCGCGGAACTGCCGGTTGACGTGATCACGCGGGCACGGTGCCGAGCGGTCGCCGATCGTCGTGCGCACAGGCTTGCCACGGATGACACCCGCCAAGCCCATCGCCCGCATGAGCCGTGCGACCGTGCAGCGCGCGACGTCGAACCCCTCGCGCTGCAGCTGGCGCCATACTTTGCGCACGCCGTAGACCCGGTAGTTGGTATCGAACACGCGCCGCACCTCGATCCGAAGTGCAAGGTCGCGGCGCGCCCGCGCCGACAGGCGCAATGGATCACGACGCTTCGCCTCGTGCGCATGATAGGTTGACGGGGCGATCGGCAGCACCTTGCAGATCGGCTCGACCCCATGAACGGCGCGCTGGTCGTCAATAAATGCGATCATCGCTTGAACGGGCGGTCGAGCTCCGCCTGAGCAAAATACGCCGATGCCTTGCGCAGGATCTCGTTGGCCTGGCGCAGCTCGCGGTTCTCGCGCTCCAGCGCCTTCAGCTGTGCCGCGACCTCGGTGGGCACGCCGACGCGTCGACCGCTATCGACCTCCGCCTTCTTGACCCACTCGTGCAGCGTCTGCGCCGCACAGCCGATCTTAGCTGCGATCGATACGACCGCCGCCCAGCGCGATGCGTGGTCGCGCTCGTGATCCAGCACCATCCGGACCGCACGCTCGCGCACTTCAGGCGCATACTTGTTCGTTGTTTTGCTTGTCATCGCTCCACCTTCTCAGGAGTTGGAGCCTCCGACAAACCCGGCGCGGTTCAGAAGGGCTGCGGCCTACGGCACTTATACTTGTCGATATTGTGCCGGAGCCTGAGGTATCGGGTGTCGATCGCATCGTCAGTTTCATGTGCGCCCATTCTGATGGATTTGCAGATCTTGAACAGGCTTCGGACGCGGTGGCAGCCTACAATCGCGATCGTCCGCGACCCCGCGACGCTAGCGGGCTCATGCGCAATTTAAGGAAGCGGTCCAACGGTCGTTTGTACTGGCATTGGGATCCGAGGATCACAGAAACCCGTTCAAGCGATCACCAGCAAACTGTCAAACGCTCTGCAGGAAAGTTGGCCAAGATCAATGAGCTCGCCGTCCTGTTGGTGCGAGGGCGCAATAGCGATGTCGTGAGCGATTCAGGCGTCGAAGCCTTTCGTGCACAATTGCCTGGGTTAGAGGTCGTCGATGTAAGCGGTGCCGGTCACATGGTTGCTGGCGATCGTAACGATGCGTTCAACGCAGGCATTATGACATTTCTGGATCGGTACCTGCCAGTCGATCGTTTGACACAGTCATCGAGGACAAGGTGAAGGCCTTTGACGTGGTCATCGTCGGGGGCGGGCACGGTGGCGCGCAGGCGGCTATCGCACTTCGGCAACAGAAATTCACCGGCTCGATCCTCATCGTCGGCGCGGAACGGCAGCTCCCTTACGAGCGGCCGCCGCTGTCCAAGGGCTATCTCGCCGGCAAGAAAGAGTTTGAGCGGATATTGCTTCGCCCCGCTGCTTTTTGGAGCGAGCGAGAAGTTAATATGCGCCTCGGGTGTAAGGTCGTCGCGGTTCTCCCAGTCGATCGCAGGATCTTAACGGACGACGGCGACTCCTTTGGCTACGGTTCCTTGATTTGGGCTGCAGGCGGCGACGCGCGACAATTGTCGTGTCAGGGATACGACTTAGCCGGCGTACACACGATACGTACTAAAATCGATGCAGACCGGATGCGTGACGAACTCGATGGAATAAGTCGGGCAGTCGTCATTGGTGGCGGATACATCGGTCTTGAAGCTGCGGCGATCCTTAGCACGTTCGGAAAGTCGGTCGTGCTGTTTGAGGCGTTGGACCGCGTTCTGGCGCGCGTGGCAGGCGAGCCATTATCCCGGTTTTACGAACGTGCACACCGCGCGAACGGTGTCGATGTGAGGCTGGGCGCTTCAGTGGCAAGCCTTGTAGGTGATCGGAACAGGGTTACGGGCGTGCGTCTCGTTGACGGTGAGATCGTGCCTGCTGAAATTGTTATCGTCGGAATCGGAATCATCCCTGCCGTGCAGCCGTTGCTTGCAGCCGGGGCGGATGGCAAAAATGGTGTTTGTGTCGATCAATATTGCCGCACGAGCTTGCCTGACATCTTCGCCATTGGAGATTGCGCTGCTCATCGGAACAGGTTCGCCGAGGGGCATGAGATCCGGCTTGAATCTGTGCAAAATGCCAATGATCAGGCTTTGGTCGTAGCAAAGGCGATTACCGGCGATCTTGTACCCTACGATTCAGTTCCGTGGTTTTGGTCGAATCAATATGATCTGAAACTGCAAACAGTGGGGCTCTCGACAGGTCATGACGAAGCCGTCGTCCGAGGCGAGCCGGACTCTCGCAGTTTTTCGGTCGTCTATCTGAAGCAGGGCAGGGTGGTCGCCCTGGACTGTGTCAACGCAGTCAAGGATTACGTGCAAGGGCGCAGGCTCGTTGAGGCTGGCGTGCCAGTTGATCCCAACCTTTTGGCAAATGCGGGCGTGGCCCTGAAGGACCTGTGATATCTATTGATGTTAGATTAAATTCGCGATACCCTATCGAAAAGTTGGAGAGGCGCTGGACATGAATTATCCCGCAGAGACCACGTCAACTGTGGAGAAGCCCGTTGAGCGGAGGATTACGTGCCTTCGCGACCTGACGGAAAGCCAGCAGGAATCGATTCGTCGAATCCCAGCCGAGCGGGACATCGTCATATCGCCGCTCGCCGCGAGTCGGCCGAATGCAATCTTCACCACCCGGGAACGGTTCGACCTCGAACAACGCAGCATATTCCGGCGCTACGCTGTTCCAGTTGCGCCGAGCGCGCTGCTGCCGGAGCCGGGTTCAGTTGTCGCGGTCGAGGCCTATGGATTGCCGCTGCTCGTGTCCCGCACGCGCGCGGATGAGATCAAGGTCTTCATCAATGCATGCCAGCACAAAGGCGCCAAGCTTGTCGAAGATTGTGCTGTCCACAAGCAGGGCCGCTTGGTGTGCCCCTACCATGCCTGGACGTACGGGATTGATGGCAAATTAATCGGTATTGCTCGGGCCGAAACGTTCGACGGCATCGTGAAGAGCGAGCGCGGACTGAAGGAGTTACCGTCGCGAGTCTGGGGGGGCGTCGTCTATGCCCAGATCGATGGTGGCGAACCCGACTTTTCCCAGCTTCACGACCAGATCGACGGCGACTTTTCAGCTCTCGGGATCCCTGATGCGCATGTCTATGACCGCAAGGTCTTCGATATCAAAGCGAATTGGAAAGTCGTGCTTGAGCCTTTCTTGGAGGGCTATCACGTCCAGCGGTTGCATGCCGCATCGATCGGTGCACTGTTCACCGATGCATCCTCGATAACAGATGTTTTCGGTGCCAACGTACGACAAGTCTCGGGCCGTGCGGGCTATGATCCCAGCATGATCGACGAAGACGTCGACGCCAATATCCACAAGCTGGTTACCTATGCCTATACGGCATTTCCTAATGTCGTTCTCGTCGCTAGTCAGTATTACATCAGCATCATGATCCTGATGCCGCGTGATGTGGATCACACGACAGTGCACTACTACATGCTGACTCCCGAAGCGGCGACCAGCCCGAAGGTCGAAGACGTATTCAAACGGTCATATGACCTCATCATCAGCGTATTCGGCGGCGAAGACTTTCGCGCAGCCGAGATAACGCAGGCCGGGCTTTCCGCCGGTGTGCCTGAAAATATCGCCTACTGTGGCTTGGAGAGCACGATCGTCAGCTACTACGATCAGCTTGAAGCGCTTCTGGACGCCTGATCCGGCAAATGTTGCGGTGTGAGCATGTCGGGCAGGGCGCCGCGCGGAGAAAGACATTGCCACGACCGCTGGGAGTGACACGAAAGCGTTGTAGTCGAATTTGGCTAGATATGCGCCATGATTGTGCCGGAGGGCTGATCGTGAAATTGCGGGCGACGCCTGAGAAAAGCGCCGTTGGGCCCACCATGCGAAATCTTCGAACCGCTTGGTGTCCGACGGGCCGATGACCTATCTGACTCAGTCGCTGCACCGCCTTGTTCAACGATCGCCGCATGCGGTGGCATCGATCGATGGCGATATGCGACGAGACTGGACCCAGCTTGTGGGCGACATCGCCCGTTTCGCGGCTGCCCTGCGTGCGTCGGGCGTGCAGGACGGAGACCGGGTCGCACTGCTGGCTCGCAACAGTGGACAGTATCTGGATTTCCTGTTCGGCACGTTCTGGGCCGGTGCGGTTATCAACCCGGTAAATACCCGGTGGACGGCACCGGAGATCGCGGCATCGCTTGAGGATTGTGCAACGACGATCCTGATCGTCGATCGGCATTTCGCCTCGATGATCGACTCCATCCGCGCCGGTGCACCCTGCCTCACGCGAGTTGTTCAGATCGGCGGTGGCGATCGCGACGACGGGGTGGAAGACGGGGCTGGATGGCTTGCGAACGGCGAGCCGTTCGATGACGTGCGCCGCGGTGGGCAGGCACTTGCTGCGATTCTTTATACCGGCGGCACGACCGGACGCTCTAAGGGGGTCATGCTCAGCCATGCCAATCTTCTGGCGTCGGCAGCGGGATACCTCAGCTGTCCAGGCGCCCGACCGGGGCGCAGCTATCTGCACGTCGCGCCATTGTTTCACGTCGGCGCCCAGTCGGCCGTTTATACCTCGATGCTGGCGGGCACGACCCATGTGTTCCTTCCGCACTTCGAGCCTGGTCCAGCACTCGACGCGATCGAACGCGAGAGAATCACTGACATATTCCTTGTCCCAACCATGTTGCGGGCACTGCTTACCGATCCGGGCTTTGAAGCGGCGCGTGCAGCAAGCCTGGAGCGCATCGTCTACGGAGCATCGCCGATCGACGATGCCCTGCTCAGTCGCGCAATGTCCGCGATGCCGGGCGTCGGCTTTGTCCAGGCCTATGGTATGACCGAAGTTTCCCCGATCGCCACGATTCTGGGACCCGAAGATCATCGTGTTGCTGCGAAGCAGGCCGGTCGCCGTGGGACTGCCGGACAAGCGACAATCGCCGCCGAGGTGCGCGTTGTCGATCGTGACGACCGCCAGCTGCCGCCGGGTGACGTGGGCGAGATTGTCGTGCGCGGCGGCGGCGTCATGCTCGGCTATTGGGGTATGCCCGAAGCCAGCGAAGATACGCTTCGAGGTGGCTGGATGCATACCGGCGACCTTGGCCATATCGATACCGACGGTTATCTCACAGTCGTCGATCGGCTCAAGGACATGATCATTAGTGGCGGCGAAAATGTGTACTCTGCGGAGGTGGAAAACGCGCTCGCGAGTCATCCGGCAGTTCATCAGGTCGCCGTGATCGGGCTTCCGGACCCACGCTGGGGAGAACGCGTCCATGCCGTCGCCATTCTGCGGCCCGGCGTCACCTGTGAACCCGACGAGTTGCGGCGGCACTGCCGGGAACTGATTGCGGGGTACAAGGTCCCCAAGTCGGTGAGTTTTGTCGAAGAGATGCCACTATCTCCGGCTGGCAAGGTTTTAAAGACGGCCTTGCGCAAGGCGCTGGCCCCAGCACTCACAACATCGGCAGGCGGGGATGCATCATGATCGATAGTCCGCATGACGCGTTTGGCGACGCGCTCGATAGGCGTCTGAGGGGGATCGATGCGGCCTGCGTCTGGCCGACTTTGGTCGAGATGGGTGCACCCGGCCTACCGATACCGGAACGCCTCGGCGGCCTTGGTATGAGCACGGGTTCGGTAGCGCCTGTTATCGACGCTTTGGGCGAACATTGCCTGCCTAGCCCTTTTTTGGAGACCGCCGTGATCGCGACAGGGCTCCTGCTGGCGGTGGCTGGGGAGCACGCGGAAACGATTCTGGGACGTATTGCCAGAAATGGCGACCGCGTCGCTGTTGCGGGCGTCGATCGGCGTCTGCGCGGCAGCTTGAGTGCCACGCCAACGGCGGGCAGCTGGCGTCTCGATGGCGACGCGCTGCTCGTGCTCGATGACGGTGGCGCCGACTGGCTTCTTGTCGTCGCGCGAACCGAGCGCGGCACCACGGCTCTTCTTTCAGCGCCGCGCAATCAGGCAGGGATCACCGCCCGCAGCTTCCCGACCATCGACGGCAGGTTTGCAACGGATCTCCGGTTCATCAATGCCGACGCTTTGATGCTGACCAACGACGCCGGCGAAATTCTTACTGCCGCCACCGACGCTGCGATTGCTTGTCTCGCTATCGAGGCCGCAGCGTTGATGCGGCGGCTGGTCGCGGACACGGCGGCCTACGCCAAGCAGCGCGAGCAGTTCGGGCAGCCGATCGCGCGTTTCCAGGTCATCCAGCACCGTCTGGTCGATATGCATATCGCCGCTAAACGCACTGGTGCTATTGCGCGGCGCGCGATGGCAGCGCTGGATGGCAGCTGGCAAGAACGCGGTCGACTTGCCAGCGCCGCGAAGGCGACGGCGAGCGAGGCCGGGCGGTTTGTCGGGCAGCAGGCGGTGCAGCTGCACGGTGGAATGGGAATGACCGACGAGCTTGCAATCGGGCGCTATTTCAAGCGACTGACGGTGATCGAAAACGAACTGGGTGGCTATGACGACCACGTTCGGCGCTACGGCGCGCTGACGGCAGCCTGAAAATGGATCGACTAAAGGCCAAACTGGGCCTTGGCGATGATGCCTCTCTGGATCTCGTTCGTCCCGGCATAGATCGTCCCTGCGCGCTCATTGAGGTACCGCAGAGGCGCAATGGCCTGCCAGGCCTCTCCGCTGACATAATCGTCTAGCGTTCCCGGAAAATTGGTGACCGGGCCTCCCGGCATGGACACGCCGGGTTGCCACGCTCGAGCGAGGGGGCCGGCCGCTTCGAGCATGAGTTCGGTCATGCGCTGTTGCAGTTCGGTGCCGAGTATCTTCATCATCGAAGCGTCCGTGCCAATCGAACGATCGCTCGACAGCGATAGCAGCTCGGTTTCGAGCGCATCCAGAACCTCGATACGGATGGCAAGCTCCGCGACCTTGGCCGCAAAAACGGGATCGACGTTGAGCATCCCGTCTTCGGCGGCCACGGTTGCCGCATTCCGGCGCAAATTCTCCAGACTCACCTGCAACTCGGGCGCGTACGCCGTACCGCCACGTTCGAATTCGAGGAGATACTTGGCAACCGTCCAGCCGTCGTCGATTTCGCCCAGGGCGTTGGTCACGGGCACGCGAACCGAATCCAAAAACACCTGATTCTGAATCCACTCTCCCGAACTCATCAGAATCGGGGTGACCGTGATTCCTGGAGCGGTCATATCGATCAGCAGGAATGTAATGCCCTGCTGTTTGCGCTCGCTTTTCGTCGTACGGACCAGGCAGAACATCCAGTTCGCGACATTGGCGTGGGTCGTCCAGATCTTACTGCCGGTGCACACCAGATCGTCACCGTCGCGCTCTGCCCGCATCTGTAGCGATGCCAGATCGGACCCGGCCTGCGGTTCCGAATAGCCCTGACACCAGAAGTGCTCTCCCGACAGAATTTTCGGCAGAAAGAATTCTTTCTGCGCCGCGCTGCCGAAGCGCATAATGGCCGGACCGACCTGTTCGAGGCCCATCGGCGACGTCGGCGGAGCACCCGCCGCGACGCGCTCGCGCGAGAAAATGTGCCGCTGAACCACCGACCACCCGGCGCCGCCATATTCGGTCGGCCAGGCCGGCGCGGCCCATCCCCTTTCGTGCAGCGCACGCTGCCAGTCCGCCTGCGCTTCCGGATCGGCATAAACGCTGGTGCGCAATCGCCCGGCATCTCGCATTCGGATCGTGAGCGCCTGGCTCAGGAAACCGCGCACTTCTGTGCGGAACGCTTCATCAGCAGGCGACAGTGTGGGCTTCACCGCGCTACCGCCTCGCTTTCGGCCATGGTCCCTGCAGGCAGCTTCGGGACGTAGATCGACTTCGGTCGGGTGAACTCGAGCAATCCCGCCACGCCATTTTCCTGTCCGAAGCCCGATTGCTTTGCCCCGGCGAGTGGCGTGAAGGGTGTCGACTGGAGATTCTGATTGATCCACACGGTACCGGTGTCGAGTCGATGCGCGATCGCCATGGCCAAATCGAGATCGGCACACCATACCGCACCGGCGAGGCCATACTCGCTGTCATTAGCTCGTTCGATCACTTCATTGACATCGTGGAACTTGAGCAAGGGCAGGATCGGCCCGAATGCCTCTTCGGCGACCACGCGGCTTTCATCCGGCGGATTGTCAACGAGCGTCAGCGGGATGAAGTATCCGCGTTCGGGTACCGGTGCACCTTCCAGAAGCGTCAGACCGTCCGCACGTGCTTCTTCGAGCATTGCCAGCACACGTCGATATTGCGGCTCATTCTGGACCGGACCATAGCGATTGCCCTGCTCGGCGCCATCGCCAACAGGCGTTTCCTTGGCCAGCTGATGCAGGCGATCACGCAGTTCGTCATAGATATCGGCATGGATGAACAGTCGCTTCGTGGCGACACAGACCTGAGCCGTGTTGTGGAAAGCCCCGTGAAATAGCTGCTCGGCAATGGCTGCCACGTCGACGTCGGGCATGACGATCGCAGCATCGTTCCCACCCAACTCGAGCGTGATCCGTTTAAGGTCTTTGGATGCCGCCTCCATCACGCGTTTGCCGGTCGCCGTCGAACCTGTGAACGTGATCTTTGCAAACCCTTTGTGCGCCGTCATCATCGGTCCGAGATCGTCGCCTCCCGAGATGATGTTCAGCACGCCGCGGGGGAAGCAATTGGCAAGGAGCGCACCGAGGCGAAGGGCAGTGAGCGGCGTGAATGGTGATGGCTTCAAGACCATCGTATTGCCTGCCACCAGCGCAGGCGCGATCTTCCAGGCGGCGAGCAGCACAGGAAAGTTCCAGGGGACAATTGCGCAGACCGGGCCGAGCGGCACGTGATGGACCTCGATGCGGCGGGTGTCGGTGTCTTCCGTGACCTCCACGGGGATGTCGAGCCAGGTGGTCGCTTTAAACCAGAATGCTGCGCCCATCACTTCCTGTTTTGCGCTTTCCAGCGGACGACCTTGCTCAAGCGTGAAAAGTGCCGCCAATTCGTCGGCATGTTCCTCAATGATTTTCGAGGCACGCTTAACGGCGGCTTTTCGGTCCATGACCGGGGTATCGCGCCAGCTCGGAAAGGCACGTGTCGCCGCGGCCACGGCGCGTTCGAGGTCCTCGGCTCCCGCCGCAGGGGCCTCGGCAAAGACTTCGCCAGTGGCCGGGTTCCTGACAGGAATTGTCGCAGACGTCGTGACTGCTTCCCCATCGATTAGCATGGCATAACGATCGCCGGCCACGGTTGCCATTTTCATCTCTCCTCTGCCCAGCGCTCGCTACCCAGCGCATTTCGCGATTTACAATCTAACAGCATTAGATAAAGGTGCAAGAGAGACAGCGCGATGGCGCGAGAGGAGCTGAGGATGTCGGACGAACTAAAAATCACGGGGCGCTGCCTATGCGGTGCAGTGCGGTATAGTCTCACTTCGCAACCCTTGGCTGTTGCCGCCTGCCACTGCACTCAATGCCGTCGACAGTCGGGAGCAGCCTACTCGGTCAATCTGATCGTACGCGCCAGCACGATGGAAACCGTCGGGGAACTCGCCTCTTGGCAGGACACTGAAACCGAAAGCGGGGCACCGCTCTCGCGCGATCATTGCAAGACATGTGGGTCGCCGATTCGATCCGTGCCGAGTGCATCGCCCAAGCTGATTGCTGTGAAGGCGGGCACGCTCGACGATCCTGCGCCTTTCGCCCCTGCAATGCATATCTGGACCGACTCCAAATTGCCCTGGGTGGCGCTTCCCGACGGGATCCCGTCCTATCCGCGCGGTCCGCAGGTCTGACGCCGTGACGTCGCCGGCTCCCATCGATCGACCTCTCGCCGGCATTCGGATCATCGACGCTGTGGCAAGCCCGCTGGCGCCCATTACGCGCTACCTCGCCGAGCTTGGGGCCACAGTCGAACGGACGGTACCGATTGGCGAGGATGCTTTTTCCGACGCGGCCGCAAACAATGGCAAGATCAGGTCCAGCGGTGTCCACGCGGGGTGGCGCGATGGGCTGATTGAAGCAGCGCATGCTGTCGTCTTTTCCGGCCCAGTTCCGAACGGGGTTGCCGAATTGCGTGCGCGGCGGCCCGGCGTGGTGACGATGCAGGTCAGCGATTTTGGTACGGGCACTGACCATACCATCTGGCAGGCGACCGACCCGGTGCTTCACGCACTGTCCGGCGAGTTGTCGCGTTCGGGTATCCGCGGCCGCGAGCCTCTGCTGCCGCCCGGCCAGCTGGCTTATCAATGTGCCGCAGCGCAGGGCGCCTTCGTACTGGTGACTGCCCTCTACCAGGCGCTGCGGACGGGCCACGGCGATCACATCGATTTTTCGGCACTCGACGGCGCGGTTCAGGCGCTCGATCCGGGTTATGGTATCAGTGGCAGCGCAACGATGGGCAAGCCTGCACATCTGCTGTCGCGCGATCGTCCGGTGCGCGGCGTCCAATACCCCATCGTTCGCTGTCGCGACGGTTTTGTCCGCATCTGTTTGTTGGCGAAACGACAGTGGCAGGGAATGTTTCGGTGGCTAGGCGAGCCGTCGGCATTCGCAGGGCCGGATTTCGAGAAGATTACGACACGTTACAAATCGACCGAATTGCAGCAGGCCATCGCCGACAATTTTCGCGACCGTTCGCGATCCGACCTCGAACAGGACGGCCAGCGACACGGGGTTCCGATCAGTGCGGTGCTGACGTTCGAGGAATGTCTGGCCGCCGATCATTTGCGGGAGCGCGGCGCCTTTGTTTCGGCATCTACGCGCGATGGCGTCGCAATCAAGCTTCCGAATGGCGTCGTCGAGATTGACTCGGTGCGCATGGGGCCGATTGCGACGGCGGCAACAGAAGCGGAAATAACCTGGCCCGCAGGGACAGAAACTGGCGACTTGCCCTTTGCCGACCTACGCGTGCTCGACCTCGGCGTCATCGTTGTGGGTGCCGAACTAGGTCGTCTGCTGGCGGACGGCGGCGCCGATGTCGTGAAAGTCGAGTCACGCGATTACCCGGACGGCAATCGACAATCCTATCTCTCCTACGGACTTTCGGTGAGCTTTGCTGCTGGGCACCGCAACAAGCGCAGCCTTGGCATCAATCTTCGTGATCCCGCAGGCCGCAACCTTTTTTTAGACCTCGCTCGCGAAGCCGACATCATCCTGTCGAACTTCAAGCCGGGCACGATGGAGTCGCTTGGACTGGATCATTCATCGGTGTCGGCCGTGAACCCCGCAATCATCACAGCAGACAGCTCGGCGTTCGGGGCTTCTGGGCCGTGGAGCGCGCGGATGGGCTACGGACCCCTTGTACGCGCGGCCACCGGCCTGACACTGGCATGGCGTTATCCGGATGATGCCGAAGGATTCTGCGACTCGGTGACAATCTATCCCGATCACGTCGCGGGTCGCATCGGCGCCATCGCCGTAGTTGCCCTTCTGATAAGGCGGTTGCGTACGGGCCGCGGCGGACGGGCGAGCGTCGCTCAATCAGAGGTGATGCTGGCGCACTTCGGCGAGCAGGTTGCACGCGCGTCGTGCGGCGAAACCGATCCAAAGACGCCGGACTGGCCCTGGTCTGTCTATCGTTCGGCTGGAGACGACGAATGGAGCGTTGTTACGGTTCGCGGCTTTGATGACTGGATCAAACTTGCTCGAACGATCGCCTTCCCCGACGCAGAATTGCTGAAGACGTCGGCAGCGCGTCGCGCTTCGCGCGACGCTATCGACGAAGTTCTGAAGGACTGGCTGGCAGCGCGGTCTGGCGAGGAAGCCATGACTCTGCTGCAGGCAGCTGGAGTTCCCGCGGCCCGCATGCTCCGCGTCGCCGACCTCCCCGAATTCCCCTATTACCGCGAGCGGGAATTGTTCCGCGTCGAGGGTCATCCTTACCTTGATGAGCCGGTTATCGCTGAACGCTGGGCAGCCAAGGGCTGTAGCGCCGTCGAAGCGCCCGCCGGTCCCGCGCCGTTGATGGGCGAGCATAGCGCCGAGATCGTGCACGAATGGCTCGGCGCGACGCCGGATATGAGTGCCCTGATCGGGTCCGGTGTTCTCGAGCCGCTCGATCCGCACACGCTGGCTGCCGCCTGCGCCAGCGTGTCGCATAAAGGCAATGTTCAACTTTGATGACTGAAATGATGGGAACGTCGAATGACTGAAGCATATATCGTTGACGCTGTCCGCACGCCGCGCGGCATTGGCAAAGTCGGAAAAGGTGCGCTTGCCCATCTTCATCCGCAGCAGCTCGCGGCAACGGTGCTCAGGGCAATCGCCGACCGAAACCATCTCGATACTTCAGATGTCGACGATATCATTTGGTCGACCTCGACGCAGCGCGGCAAGCAGGGGGGCGACCTCGGTCGCATGGCGGCACTCGATGCCGGCTACGCAGTTACAGCATCGGGGGTCACGCTTGATCGCTTCTGCGGTGGCGGAATAACATCGGTGAGCCTGGCGGCGGCGCAGATCATGAGCGGCATGGAGGATCTGGTCATCGCGGGGGGCACCGAGATGATGAGCTTTACGGGTCAGATCGCTGCGGAGGATCAGGCCGAGGGAAAACCGATGGCTCTGATGGGCGCGGGAAACGAGCGGCTTGATGCGGCACATCCCCAATCGCACCAAGGCGTCTGCGGCGATGCGATCGCAAGCCTGCAGGGGATCAGCCGCGAGGACCTTGACGCGTTCGGGCTGGAAAGTCAGCGCCGCGCGGCGCAGGCAATTGCCGAAGGTCGTTTCGACAGGTCGATCGTGCCCGTCGTAGACGATGCGGGCAATCCCCTTCTCGAAAAGGATGAATATCCGCGTCCGGAGACGACGGCGGAGGGACTGGCGCAACTGAAGCCCGCGTTCGCCGCGATGGCCGACTGGGCGTATGACGAAAAGGGAACGACCTTTCGCCAGCAGATCAATCGTCGCTATCCCGACCTGGATATCAAACCGGTGCACCATGCCGGCAACTCCTCGGGCGTAGTCGACGGCGCCGCTGCGGTCCTGCTGGCATCCAAGGACTATGCAATGAAGCACGGCCTGAAGGCGCGCGCTCGGATCGTGGCGACCGCCAATGTCGGCGACGATCCGACGCTGATGCTCAACGCACCGGTCCCGGCTGCAAAGAAGGCGCTGGCGAAAGCGGGGCTGACCAAGGATGATATCGATCTCTGGGAAATCAACGAAGCCTTTGCCGTCGTTGCTGAAAAGTTCATCCGCGATCTCGATCTTGATCGTTCCAAGGTCAATGTGAATGGCGGCGCGATCGCTCTCGGCCATCCGATCGGGGCTACGGGCGCGATGCTGATCGGCACTGTTCTCGACGAACTCGAGCGTACCGGCGGGCGCTACGGTCTGGTCACAATGTGTGCGGCCGGCGGCATGGCCCCTGCGATCATCATCGAGCGAATCAACGACTGAAATCTCGGGAAGGACTAATAATGAAAATCGAATCCGGCGTTGCAGCTGTCGTCACCGGCGGCGCATCGGGGCTTGGCGAAGCTACGGCCCGCGCGCTTGCAGCCATCGGGGCAAAGGTCGCCTTGTTCGACCTGAACGAGGTGAAGGGTGAGGTCGTCGCCGCCGATATTGGCGGCATTTTCTGCAAGGTGAACGTTACCGACGACGCAAGCGTCGATGCAGGCTTTGCTAGGGCCCGCGCGGCGCACGGACAGGAGCGGGTACTCGTCAATTGTGCGGGGACGGGTAACGCGATCAAGACCGCGGGGCGTTCGCGCGAAGACGGTAGCATCAAGCATTTTCCCCTCGATGCCTTCAACCTCATTATCCAGATCAATCTGGTTGGCACGTTTCGGTGCATCGCAAAATCGGCGGCTGGCATGCTGACGCTCGACCCGCTGGAGGACGGCGAACGCGGCGCAATCGTGAACACTGCAAGCGTGGCGGCCGAAGACGGGCAGATGGGGCAGGCCGCCTATGCGGCATCGAAGGGCGGCGTCGTCGGTATGACACTCCCGATCGCACGCGACCTCATGAGCGAGGGCATTCGCGTCAACACGATCCTGCCGGGCATCTTTGACACGCCACTGCTTCAGGGGGGTCCCGAACATGTAAAAGCAGCGCTCGCCGCGTCGGTACCCTTCCCCAAACGACTGGGTAATCCTGCTGAATATGCTCAGCTTGCCCTGGTCATGATTGAAAACGGCTATTTCAATGGAGAGGACGTCCGGCTGGACGGTGCAATCCGGATGGCGCCGCGCTGATGAGCGCACGATATTTCCATGGTCCTGCCCCATGGGCGGATGAGGAAATCACCATGTTCGGCGATTCGGTTGCGCGCTTTGTTGCTGAAGTCGCGCCGTCCGACCGACTGGCCAAGTGGCGCGAGGATGGAATCGTCGAACGCACGGCATGGCAAAAGGCAGCTGATGCCGGGCTCCTCGGGGTTTCGATTTCCAGCGATCATGGCGGAGCCGGCGGCGATTTCCGCCATGATGCGGTGATCATCCGCGAACTTGGCGTGGCCGGAATTGAGGGTTGGGGTCTTCACCTGCACAATGCGATCTGCGCGCCCTACATCGAAAAATATGGTACCGACGAGCAGCGCCAACGCTGGCTTCCCAAACTCGTTTCCGGCGAGCTGATCGCCGCAATTGCAATGACCGAACCGGGCGCGGGGTCCGATCTGCAGGGGATCCGCACCACCGCCAAACGTCACGGTAATGGGTATCTGCTTAATGGACAAAAGACGTTCATTACGAACGGCCAGCATGCCGAGCTCATTATCGTCGTGGCCAAGACCGATCCTGCCGCGCGCAGCAAGGGCATTTCGCTGATCCTGGTCGATACACGAGAGGCCGAGGGTTTTCGTCGCGGCCGCAACCTCGACAAGGTCGGTCTGGAGATGGGCGATACGTCGGAACTGTTTTTCGACGACGTCTTTGTGCCCGTGGACAGCGTGGTCGGTGGCATCGAGGGCCGCGGATTGTATCAACTAATGGAAGAGCTCCCCAAGGAGCGGCTTATGATTGCTCTTGAGTCGCTGGCGATAATCGAGGCCGCGCTCCGTCATACGATCGATTACGTCGCCCAGCGGTCCGCCTTCGGCACACGCATTATCGACTTTCAGAATACCCAGTTCAAACTTGCCGAATGCAAGACCGAAGCCACGATCGCGCGGGTCTTTTGTGATGAATGCATCGCACGGTTGATGACGGGGACACTCGATGCTTCGACGGCCAGCATGGCAAAATACTGGGTGTCCGAAACAGCCCAAAGGATCGTCGATACGTGCCAGCAGCTGTTCGGTGGCTATGGCTACATGAACGAGTATCCGATCGCGCAGATGTACAAGGATGTTCGCGTCAAGCGCATTTACGGTGGCACGACCGAAATCATGAAACTGCTGATCGCGCGAACGCTGGAAGACTGAGAGGATCGTTATGGCTGTGGCAACGCTGAAGCTCGAATGGCACGACTCTGTTGCAATCATGCGTCTTAACGATCCAGGATCGCTTAACGCGCTGACGCTCGACATGGTTGAGGGGTTCTCGGAAGCCTTGGACGAAGTTGAGGATCGGGCGCATGCCATGGTCCTCACCGGCACTGGTCGGGCGTTCTGTTCGGGCGCAAACCTCAACGGCGGTCTCGGCGCATCGGGCGATGCGAGAGATTTTGATGCAGGCTTTGTTCTCGAAAGCCATATCAATCCGCTGATGCAGCGATTGCGCGATCTCGCGGTGCCCTGGGTAGCCGCAGTAAATGGCGCGGCTGCTGGAGCGGGCGCGTCGCTGGCGATGGCAGGAGATCTGATCATAGCTGGCGAAAGCGCCTTTTTCCTGCAGGCCTTCGCCCGTATCGGGCTGATTCCAGACGCCGGGTCCACGCACATGCTCGTCCGCACGATCGGCCGGCCTCGCGCCATGCAGCTGATGCTGCTCGGGGATCGACTATCGGCGCGCACAGCGCTCGACTGGGGTCTGGTCAATCAGGTCGTGCCCGATGACGCGCTCGAGACAGAAGCCGTCGAGATTGCGGGTCGCCTTGCCAACGGTCCCTTTGCGCTGCGATCCATCCGCAAACTGGCTTGGAAGGCGGTGGATTCCGACTGGACCGACATGCTTGCTGCCGAACGTCTGGCGCAACGCGATGCGGGACGAACGGCTGATTATGATGAAGGGGTGGCGGCCTTTGTCGGAAAACGCGCTGCTAATTTCCAAGGAGCATGAGCATGCCCGATGCGGCAAGACTCGCCGGTCGCACGCTTCTGATCACTGGCGCATCTTCGGGAATCGGCGCGAGATTTGGCCGAATCTGCGCGGCCCAAGGGGCATCCGTTGTGCTCGGTGGACGCCGGATCGAACGATTGCAGGCATTGGAAGCAGACATTGTTAGCCAGGGAGGCCGGGCGCTCGCCGTCCAACTTGATGTGGCCGATGAGGCGTCGGTTTTCGATGCTTTCGAAGCGGCTGAAGCGGCGTTCGGAGCTGTCGACGGCGTGGTGGCCAATGCGGGCGTCACCATCGGGGGGAGGGCGCTCGACATCGCGGTTGCCGATTTCGACCAGTTGCTTGCGGTGAACGTCCGAGGTGTTTTTCTGACCGCGCGCGAGGGCGCGCGTCGTATGCGCTCGGCCGGGATCGCCGAACGGGGACGGATCGTATTGATCTCGTCGATAACCGCGCAAATGCATACGACCGGTACCGTGCCCTACAGCGCATCGAAGGCGGCGGTCACGCACATGGGCAAGTTGCTGGCGCGCGAGTGGATAAGGCTCGGACCCAACGTGAACATCCTCTCTCCGGGATATATCGCGTCCGAACTCGCAGCAGACTGGTTCGCAAGCGAGGGCGGGCAGAAACATATCGGCACATGGCCGAGGCGGCGCATGCTCGATGAAAACGCGCTGGATTCGATGCTCATTTACCTTCTATCGGACGAAAGCGGCAACGTCACCGGCGCTGATTTCGTGATCGACGACGGTCAGTCCCTTTAGCAATGACGACCTATCAAACCATTCGCTACGATGTCGATGAAGGCATCGCGACGATAACGCTTGCACGCCCCGAAAAGCTGAACGCGCTTACGGAGCGGACGATCGACGAGCTGATCGATGCGATCGACCGCATCGACGCGGATGATGACGTCCGTGCCGTCATCATGACGGGAGACGGTCGCGCGTTCTGCGCAGGTGCCGACCTGTCTGGAGGCGCAGATGGATTCGTTGCCCAGGACAGCACTGCGCACGCTGATGGCAAGCGCCATACGCCGCGCGATGGGGGCGGGCGAGTGACGTTGCGCTTCTTCGATTGCTTGAAGCCTATCATTGCCGCCATCAACGGTCCCGCTGTTGGCGCTGGCGTCACGATGACATTGGCGATGGATATTCGCCTCGCAAGCACGACCGCCCGTTTCGGTTTCGTTTTCGTCCGGCGCGGCATCGTTCCGGAGGCAGCATCCTCCTACTTTCTCCCGCGAGTTGTCGGAATCAGCCAAGCGCTCGAATGGTGCTTCAGTGGCCAGGTCTTCGATGCTGAGGAGGCGTTACGCGGCGGTCTGGTAAGATCGCTTCATGCGCCCGATGACCTGCTACCCATGGCACGGACTCTGGCACGCGGTTTCGTCGCGGGAACGGCCCCCGTCTCTGTTGCGCTCGCGCGCCAGATGATGTGGCGCGGTCTCGATATGACCCATCCGATGGACGCGCACCGTATCGACAGTCGCGGCATCGTCGCTCGCGGGCGTAGCGCAGATGCGGCCGAGGGCGTTGCGTCTTTTCTTGAGAAGCGTGCGCCGACGTTCCCGGATCGGGTGACGGTCGACATGCCTGACTTTTTTCCGTGGTGGGATGAGCCAAACTATGAGTAAAGGCGCCGAAATTGCGGCACGGGTTGAACGCTTTGTGCGTGAAATCATCGTGCCTTTTGAAACTGATGCCAGACTCACTGCGCATGGCCCGAGCGACATCCTTGTTCAGGAGATGCGGGACCTCGCGCGCGCGCACGATGTCCTGACACCGCATATCCTGACTGACGGTCAGCATATCACCCATCGTGACACCGCGCTCGTCCTGCGTGCTGCCGGCGTGTCGCCACTCGGGCCGCTGGCGGTCAACGTGATGGCACCCGACGAGGGTAATATGTATTTGCTCGGCAAAACCGCCACGGTTGAGCAAAAGGCGCGCTTTTTGTCTCCGCTGGTGTCGGGAAAGGCGCGTTCGGCCTTTTTCATGACCGAACCGGCCGCCGACGGCGGCGCTGGCTCTGACCCCTCGATGATGCAGACGGTGGCAAAACGCGACGGAAACCACTGGAGGATCGACGGCCGCAAAGCCTTTATTACCGGGGCTGACGGAGCGCAGGTGGGCATCATTATGGCAAAAGCCGAAGAAGGCGCTTCGCTGTTTCTCGTCGATCTGCCCGATCCCGCAATCCGAATCGAGCGCGTGCTCGACACGATCGACTCATCTATGCCTGGCGGCCATTCCATAGTTGCGATCGAAGGGCTACGGGTTCCCGCTGATCAGATGCTTGGCAGCCCCGGTGCCGGGTTCGAGCTTGCTCAGGTTCGCCTGGCTCCCGCACGCTTAACGCACTGCATGCGCTGGCTCGGTGCCTGCGCGCGGTCGCACGAGATCGCGACCGATTACGCCTGCCGTCGCCAAGCCTTCGGAAAGCCGTTGATCGATCATGAGGGTGTCGGCTTTATGCTTGCCGAAAACCTGATCGATCTGAAACTTGCCGAACTGACTATCGACTGGTGTGCCGATGTACTCGACACCGGGGCACTCGGCACGTCGGAGAGTTCGATGGCGAAGGTTGCGGTGAGCGAGGCGTTGATGCGGATCGCCGATCGGTGTGTTCAGGTCATGGGGGGAACCGGCGTCTCGGGCGACACCATCGTCGAGCAGGTTTTTCGCGAAGTGAGAGCGTTTCGAATTTATGACGGGCCGACCGAGGTCCACAAGTGGAGCCTTGCCAAAAAGATAAAACGCGACTGGAAGCACCAGCAGTCGTGACCTTGGGCGGGCAGACGACAGCAGTCCGGGAGGGCTTCGGCTTCGACCTACAAGCCTTGACCACTTGGCTCGACGCCCATGTTGTCGGCTTTGCAGGACCGCTTACAATTGAACAGTTCAGTGGCGGACAATCGAACCCGACGTTCAAGCTTGTCACGCCGCGAGCGTCCTACGTCCTGCGACGAAAGCCGCCCGGCATATTACTTAAGGGCGCGCATGCTGTGGACCGAGAAGCCCGCGTCATGCAGGCGCTCGAATTAGCGGGCATTCCCGTTCCCCATGTTCACGCAGTGTGCACCGACAATGCCGTGATCGGGTCGTGGTTCTACGTTATGGATCTTGTCGAGGGCCGCATCTTCTGGGACGGTGGCTTCCCCGGCGTGCCCCCCGTTGAAAGGGAAGCCTGCCAACGCGGTTTAGGCGAAACGCTCGCGGCAATTCATAAAATCGACCCTGAAACGGTCGGTCTAGGCGATTTTGGGCGACACGGCGGCTATCTAGCGCGGCAGGTCTCACGCTGGTCGCGTCAATATCTGGAGGATGAGGACGCCGGACGGACCGCCGATATGGACTATCTCGTCGAATGGTTACCTGCACGCCTGCCGCAGGACCAGGGAACGCGCATCGTGCATGGCGACTACCGTGTCGATAACGTAATTTACCATCCGTCCGAATCCCGAATTGTCGCGGTCCTCGACTGGGAATTGGCAACACTGGGCGACCCGGTGGTCGATTTCGCTTATAACCTTATGATGTATCGAGCACCTTCCGCGCTTCCTTGGGGGCTAGCGGACCGCAACCTAGCAGCGCTCGGCATTCCTGACGAAGCCGCATATGTGGCGGCTTATTGTAAGCGAACCGGCCGCGATCGCATCGACGATCTCGATGTCTATCTTACATTCAACATGTTTCGGCTGGCCGCCATCATTCACGGAATCAAGGGACGCATGATCCGCGGCACCGCCGCGTCGGCAGACGCTGCGTCGATGGTTGCGCAGATGGACTTGCTGGCATCGCTTGCTCGTCAGACAGCTGAAGCATTGGCCTAGCCAAGCAGACATACGTCGCGACCAGACGGTGCATCGCTAAGGGCTCGCTTCTCAGGCGGTTTGAAGTTGTCCGATAGCCTTACGCAACCGACCGTCGATAATCGCCTCAGCTTCACTGACGATGCGCTCGATTAATTGTTTGACGGTTGGAATGTCGTGGATGAGTCCCTGCACCATGCCGGCCGTCCAGATACCATGCTCGGGATCGCCGTTGACCAACCCTTCGTGGCCGCGAGCACCCCTGACAAGGTGAGCAATCGACTCGAAGGGCTTGCCTTCACGCTCTATACGGATTGCCTCGATTGCAACGCTGTTCTTGGCGACGCGCGCCGTATTGCGATAACTCCGAAACAGAAGTTCGGTCGCGCGCTCGTCGTTTTCGATCATCGCCTGTTTGATACCATCATGTATCGGCGCCTCGGCCGTTGCGCAAAAACGCGTTCCCATGTTGATGCCGTCGGCGCCAAGCGCGAGTGCGGCAACTAGGCCACGACCGTCCCCAAAGCCGCCACTAGCGAGCATCGGTACGGTCACTTTGTCAGCTGCTGCGGGAATTAGGATGAGGCCGGGGATGTCATCCTCTCCAGGGTGCCCCGCGCACTCGAACCCGTCGATCGAGATTGCGTCGACTCCCATACGCTCGGCAGACAGCGCGTGCCGAACCGCGGTGCATTTATGGATCACCTTAATGCCGTGAGCTTTGAACGCGTCGACATGTTCTTGGGGCTTGTAGCCTGCGGTTTCGACTGCCTTCACGCCACTCTCGATGATCGCCTGGCGATATTCGGCATATGGCGGCGGATTGATCGAAGGCAGAATCGTGAGGTTCACGCCGAACGGCTTGTCGGTCATGTTCCGCGTTCGGGCGATCTCCTGCGCCAATGCTTCGGGCGTCGGCTGCGTCAAGGCGGTCAGGAAGCCGAGCGCCCCTGCATTGGCAACGGCCGAAACGAGCTCTGCGGTGCCGACCCATTGCATCCCGCCCTGGGCGATCGGGTGCTCGACGCCGAACATCTCGGTGAAGCGGGTGGTGATCATTACTTTCCTTTCCAGATCGGGGGGCGCTTCTCCGCAAAGGCAAGGGGGCCTTCCCGACTGTCGACGGACCGAAACAAGGCCTTTAGCGCTGGGTGACTTTCCTGGGCATTATAGGCTTCGGCAATGTTCGCGTTTTCCAGGCCGAGGCGCACGATCTGCTTGGACGCACGCAACGACATAGGTGAAAGCTCGAGCATTGCGGTCGCCAGCCGCTTCGCGCATGCCATGAGTTCGGATGGTGAGACGACTTCGTGCACGAATCCGAGAGCTTTACCTTCTGCTGCGTCGACCCGGCGACCCGTAAGGATCATCCCCATCGCACGTTTTAGCCCGATTTCGCGTGGCAGTCGGTGAAGCCCGCCCGCGAGAGCTGCGAGACCGACTCGTGGTTCGGGCAACGCGAAGATCGCCGTATCGGCGGCAACAATCAGATCGCAGGCGAGGGCAATTTCGAACCCGCCGCCCATTGCGACGCCGTTAACGGCGGCAATGACCGGCTTGTCGAGATCGAACCGCGCTGTCAGGCCGGCGTAGCCGGTCGTCGGCGTCTCAAGCGGCTCGCCGCGCGACATGCGCCGCACCGTCTCGCGCAGGTCGTTGCCAGCGCTGAAGGCGCGATCGCCAGCTCCGGTCAGGATGGCGATCCACTGTGCCGGATCGGTCGCGAAGTCGTCGAAGATTTCCGCAAGTTCGGCGTTAGCGTCCGGATGAAGCGCATTCATCGCTTCGGGGCGATTGATCGTCACGATCGTGATTGGCCCATCTCGCTCGACACAAGTGAATTGTCGGCGTCGGCCAGCGACTGTCCCGACCAAACCCCAGACCGGCTTGCCGAAAGCATCGCGCCGGATGACGCCTTCGACACCAACTGCGCTACGATCGAGCGCCGTCAAAAGGCCTATGCCGTGTGCATCGACAACCGGCACACGCGCCATCGTTCGCTCGCCTGCGGGCGTCCTGCAAATTACGATACCCTGTAGCGGTTGGCCATCCCGGGCATAAGTGACGGTGTAAGTCTCGATCGACGCGGGTCCATTATAAGATGGAGTCAGCGGCGGAACCGGTCCGCGCGTCGCGTCTGCAGTGAGCTGTACTGAGGTATCGAGTGAAATCGATTTCGGCGCGGGTCTGGTGCTGAGGATTAGCGTCTGGTGTTTGTTAACATAGCCCCCTTGACCATAAAGCAAGCCAATATCGCCGGTATGGGCGCGCAAGACCCGGACCATCGCCGCAGTCGCATGACTCATGTAATTGTTGAGCGGCCCGCCGAAAAAAGTAAGGCCACCGGCAACGGTAGGGACAGTCGTCGTTTCGTCGAGCCCCAGCACGCGCAGCGCCATGCGCGGCACGACCGGAAAGCAGCTGTACAATTCCATATGGTCAATGCAGGCAACATCGCCGCCAGCAATGTCGACAGCGCGATCCAGAACGGCGGCCTGCGCGGTCGAATAATCATAGCGATCACGCATCAGATAGTCTTCTGGCTCTGCTGCGTGTGCACCTCCCCAGATATGAACGATACGGTCTTCCGCGACACCGAATTTGCGGGCCATCGCAAGGCTCATGACAATCACGGCCCCCGCCTGATTCACAGCAGGATTGGCCACCATCAACTTGGGATACGGCCATGAGACCATACGGTTGTCGGTACTGACGGTCGCAATCGTCTCGGCAGTCGGCGCGGTCCGGATCCAGGCGCTAGGATTATCGGCCGCTACGGCTGCATAACGCGCCCAAAGCGCCCCATCGGCGGTGCGGCCTTCGCCCGGCGTCTCCCCCCAAGAGGCCTGCGTTGCCGTGGCATAGAAAGGATAGATGCTGGCAGGGTCACTGGCACCGAGTTCTTTTGCCATCGTGTTCATCGCCAAGCGGGTGCACGGAAACAGGACGGCGTCTTCGCGCGCTGCTGCCGGTGTCCAAGCCAGGCGCGCGCCCTGCTTACGGGCCCGCTCACGCGCGTGGGTCGCTTCGCCACCTACGACGGCTGCAACGATCTCGGTGCCGCGCGCGATTTCGACCGCAGCTTCGTGAACGAGCCGCACCGGCGTCTCGCCGCCCATGCTGGCATTGACCTGTTCCGCAGGATCGATCTGCAACTGTTCGCAAAGGAGCGCCGCCGGATTGTGGTATCGCCAGCTTACCAGCCCGACGAGGCTGAGCCTGGTGATATGCTGCAGAAGTGGGACGCCCGCGTCGTCTTCGCATGCCTTGAGCGCCGCCACCATCAGTGCAACAGGTTCGAGGGCGTTCTCGACCTGCTGCGGCCGATCAATTCGTTCGCCGACCGCCACGATGACGGGTTGCCGCGCCGGGTCCATCAACTGCCTCTCCTCGTATTTTCCAAATGCCTGCCGAAGCGATCGAACAACGTCAACCTGAAATCTAATTTCGTTAGGTAATGTATTGGAAAACGATTTTACCTATTGACATTAGATTTGATGGAAGTCAGCTACAGCCGACGGACGAAGAGCCGGGCTGGACGAGGAATGCTGAAATGGCTGCGCTAACGAGCGTTGCAGAAGCACCATTAAAAATCACGCCGATCGCTCTGCGTCCGGCGGCTCGCTCGTCGTCTGACCGCGACGGCGTCGACACGAACAATTGGGCTTCGGCTTGTCTGGCACTACGGCTCGAGCGCGGATTGAGACGGTAAAACAGAGTTAAAAAAGCGCGTCGCAAAGCGCGCATCATAGGGGAGATTGGTTCCATGTCGGTAACATTGAAGGTCGCAGTCCTGTCGCTAACGACTAGCGCTTTGGTTCCGATGGCAGCGCTCGCCCAGACCGCTCCCGACACGCCGGCTGCGGCAGAAGCGTCAAATAAATCTCCTGACGACATCATCGTAACAGCTCGCCGAAAATCCGAACGTTTGCTCGATGCACCAGTGGCAATCACGGCCGTCAGTGGCAGCACGCTGAGCGAGTATCAGGTCAGCAGAGTATCGGACCTTGCTACCTTGGTGCCATCGATGGTCGCAGGAAGAGCGGCGTCCGGCTCGTCGGCCAGCATCTTCTTGCGCGGCGTTGGATCAACCGCGCTCAGCGCGGCCTTCGATCAATCGGTTTCATTTGTGATCGATGGCATCGCGATGAGCCGCGGTCGCGAAATCAGTTTGCCTCAGTTCGATATTCAGCGTGTTGAGGTTCTTAAAGGTCCCCAAGCGCTGTTCTTCGGCAAGAATACGACCGGCGGGCTTATCAGCGTAACGAGCAACAACCCTACAAGGGAATTTGAGGCGGGTGTTAAGGCCGGGTACGGGTTTGAAGCGCGCGACAAATACGTCGAAGCGTATGTGTCTGGTCCGGTATCCGATACATTGCGACTGCGGCTCGCAGGCCGTTACGGAAACAGCGATGGGGCTTTCACCAATACGGCGGCGCCAACTTACACAAACTATATAGGGACGCAGGTCCGGACCAGTCCTGGTCCACGACGTGGAGGCGGTGAAAACTACGGTTTGCGCGCGACTGCCGAGCTCGATGTCTCTCCGAATTTTACGCTACAGCTAAAGGGCGGCATTTCCAGTGTCGTTGATGGCGGAGCCACGGATCTGGTCGAGCGCGTTTGCGGCAGCGGCCGCACAACGCCTCTATCGGCAAATGGCAGACCGCCGAGTCCCAACGCCGACTGCGTCGTCAATGGCCGTTCGGACCAATCTTCTATCCCAGTCGAAGTCGCACAAGCCGGTTACCGTTACGCCCGCGACGGCCGGATGTATGCTGACTTCAAGTCGCAATATGTCGTGCTAGCTGCAAACGTAACAAGCGATCCATTCGATGTCTCCTCCATCACCGGATACACTCACTTTCGGCAGGAAGATCTAAACAATGTGAGCGGTGAGGCTTACCCTGCCACATTCACACAGTTTGTCGATTTCAAGCAATTTTCGCAAGAGCTTCGGTTTCAGTCGAAGTTCAGCGGTCCGTTCAATGTCCTGTTTGGCGGATATTATGCTCATGGGACGTTCGTCCTCAACTCAGATGCGTACATCTTGCCAGTACCAATTGATCCGGTCTTGAACACTTATCGGTCGTTCCAACGCGACAATGGGTTTTCTAACGACTCTATGTCGGTTTTTGCCGAAGGTACATTCAAGATTACGCCGCAACTCGAGCTTTCGGGCGGTGCCCGCTACAGCATCGAGTCTCGAGATTCATATCAGTTCTCGTTTGCGTCTCATCCAGCTCTCGCAGCGGCCTTTCCGGGGGGGTTGTCGCTGCGAGACCGGTACCGTGACACCAATCTCTCCCCGCAGGTCACGCTCCGCTACAAGCCGTCGGTCGATACCACGCTTTATGCAACCTACAAGGAAGGTTTTAAGGCTGGCGGATTCAACATTTCTGCAGGCCTCACCGCAGCGTCGACCCAGGCTGGCAGCCGGTACCGGGCGGAAACCGCAAAGGGCGGAGAAATTGGTTTGCGGACATTGCTGCTCGATCGGCGCCTCAGCTTGAACGTCACGGGCTACTCGTACGAGTACTCGGACCTGCAGGTTCAGTTTTTTGATCCCGTCACGATCTCGCAGGTTTCCGGTAATGCTGGCAAGCTTCGCACCCAAGGTGTTGAAGCCGATTTCAACTATCGCGTGCCGGCGGTCGAGGGGCTGAGCTTCCGCGGCGCTGCGGCATATAATGATGCTCGTTTCCATAATTACGTCGGCGCCTGTTACGCGGGCCAGACGGTTCTTCAAGGATGCAACCTGGTGTTCTCAGGGGGCAAATTTAACGCTCAAGACTATGAGAATAGAACGCCGCCAAAGGCTCCCAAGTTTTCAGGACGATTGGGTGTCACTTTTGAAACGCCGGTGACGTCAAGCGGAATCGGCCTGCGGCTGAGCGGCGATGTAAGTCATACGTCAAGTTACAATTACTCAGACGCTTTGCGCCCCGATGCCGTGCAGCCGGCCTATACAAAGCTTGACGCGGCAATCGCGCTTAAAGGCCCTGAAGACCGCTGGACCCTCTCTGTCATTGGCCGCAACTTGACGAATAAGCTCGTCGTCACGGCAGCGAATGATATTCCGTTTGCCGGGGGAACTGGCGCAGGTACGGCGACCGGCGTGACCGCTGATATGTCCGCCTTTATCGACAACCCACGTGAAGTGTTCGTTGAGTTTTCGGTGAAGTTCTGAAGCAAAGCGCACTCCTGCCCGGTAAATTAGCCAATTTACCGGGCAGTATATTCGAGCCGGGCTTTGCGGATTGCCATGATAAACGTTATCGAAGTCCTTGAAGCCCGCCGTGCTGAGGCGCGCCTCGGCGGCGAGCAGAAGCGTATCGACGCGCAGCACGCCAGGGGCGGCTGACCGCGCGCGAGCGGCTCAACGTGCTGCTCGACGAGGACACGTTCGAGGAACTCGACATGTTCGTCGAGCATAATTGCGCCGATTTCGGGATGCAGGACACCATTATCCCCGGCGACGGCGTCGTTACCGGCAGCGGCACGGTCAACGGTCGCCTCGTGTTCGTGTTCAGCTAGGACTTCACCGTGTTCGGAGGCTCTTTGTCCGAGCGCCACGCACAGAAGATTTGCAAAATCATGGACATGGCGATGAAGGTTGGCGCGCCGGTCATCGACCGCCGACGACTGGGACCGGATCGAGCCCAGCCTCGACACGATCATTCCCGACAGCGCGGCCCAGCCGTACGATATGCACGAAGTCATCCGGAAGACGGTCGACGAGGGCGACTTCTTCGAGCTGCAACCGGCGCATGCGGGCAATATCCTGGTGGGCTTTGCGCGGATCGAGGGGCGCACTGTGGGCATCGTCGCCAACCAGCCGATGGTGCTTGCCGGGTGCCTCGACATCAATTCATCGAAGAAGGCCGCACGCTTCGTGCGCTTCTGCGATGCGTTCGAGACTCCGATCGTGACCTTCTTTGACGTGCCGGGCTTCCTGCCGGGTGTGGCGCAGGAGCACAACGGCATCATCAAGCACGGCGCGAAACTGTTGTTCGCCTACGGTCCATGATCCGCAGCATGGCAGCGTCGATTGCAGCCAAGGACGACGCGCGATCGTCATCCAGGAGATAGGTCAGGGCGATATCGACAGAGAGCCGCGGCATATCGCGTATGAAGAGATTGATGGCGGTGCCGCCTTTGAGCGCGAAGGCCTTTTCTTCGGCGACGAAAGGCAGCACGCGGGTGAGCAGTGCGACCTGACGTTGATAGGTTTCAAGAAACGGCATCAAGGTCGCCTGGTACGGTGATCTGATAGTGTGGGTCGAGCTTCACCGTCAAGCTGTCCTAACGGCCTAATGCTAAATCCGTGTCGTGGACGCCGCGCTTACGCGATGCCGTAAATTCGTTCGGCGTAGCCGCGAACCTTCGCCGTCGCCTAGGCTTCAAGCTCGCGCAGATAGGCTAGAAACGCGTCCTTGTTTGCGTAGCTGTAGATGCGGGCGCGATAGTGCAGGTCGCGGCGCAGCTCGCCCTCCCCAAGCAGAAGCGCACACTCGCGGTCGATGAACATCGCGTCGACATAGGGCGCATAGGCGGCGATCGCCTGGGTGTCTGTCATGAGCCCGCGGGTGAACTTGCTCTGCCCCGTAGTCACGCGCCGGACGCATGCCGCAAACAGGTAGCCTGATTGTACGACAGCTTTTAACGACCGGCACCGCGCCCGCGAACGGCGGGAATGTTGGCGGGAGCTACCAGTGACTGGCTATCCCGGTCGCCAAAGGCGCGCTTATGAATGAAAGGGGAGGGGGTTGAAAATCTCCGTCGGTATTCAGCCGATAGGAGACCTCCAGTGCACGACGAATTGGTTTTTGCACGGTTACGCGGCATCATGTTTCCTGATTGGTTCGAAGGCGAGTTGTGGCGCCCAGGCGGCTTGGCTTGTCGGTTCGACGCGCTTTGTCCCAACCCCTTCCGGAAGCCACGCATCTGCGCGATTTATGCAATCCGTGATCCATCGAAGATCGATCCCTTTGGCCATGCCGATGGTCCAATCTTTTACGTCGGGCAGACCGTTAACTGTCGGCGCCGGATTTCCCGACATATCCGGGATATCGGCCGCGGCAGGCGCATTTCGCGAAAATGCCGGTATATGCGCGACTTGCTGCTTCGAAACATCGTCGCTCGCTTTGATCTGCTTGGCGTCGCACCTGCAGGCGATGCCGCAGACGCTTCAGAAAACTTTTGGATCGCTCATGCCCAGGCCATTGGCTACGCCCTGACCAACTCAAGCCGTTACGGGGGTCCGGAATAGCAACCGTCGTTAATGCCGCCAGGGATGCACGTTATTGCGCAGTCGCCTGCTCGATTTGCGCTTTGACGTTCATTCCGTCGCGTTCCTTCCCTACAAACACGTAGACGCACCGGTCCCCGCTGGTGTCCTGCCAGAGGCGGCCGACCGCCTGCTTCTCGACTGCGTCGCTGACGAGGTGTCCGCCCTTGTACTCCACGACAAGCAATCGGTCGTCTTTCAGCTTGGCGATGAAATCGGTATAGGTGCGCCCGCCTGCCGTCGGAAGCCAGCACGCGTCGCGGTGTTTCGCAACGTTGCGGAGCCAGAACGCGATCTCGCCCACGCTGTCGAGCATTTGCGCGGCCTTGAACTCCTCGCCATCTTCGGCGCCGTTGAAGGCCGCGACGCGGTCCCATCCCAGATAATACTTGGCGAATGCCCCTCGTTATCGTCGATCGAGACCCAGATGCTGCCGTCATCGGCGAGCAGCTCGCGCAGCAGCACGAGGCGCGGCCAGATCATCGCGAGCCACTGGCTATGCTCCAGATTGTCGTCGTAATGCTCGAACGCCGACCGCGTATTGTAAGGCGGGTCGATATAGATGCATTTCACCGCGCCGCGATAATAGGGCAGCAGGCTCTTCAGCGCCTCCTGATTGTCGCCCTGGATCAGCATGTTGCCGCTTGCCGCATCGCCATACGACAGCGCGTCGTCGCGTTCGAGCAGCCGGTAGGCCACGGCATCCGCGCGCTTCACATCCTTGTCGCGCGTCAACCATGACAATGTCGGCATTCGATAACGTCCCCCGGCTAAGCTCTCGCCGACCGTTAGTCAGCAGGTGCGCCAAGAGCAATCGATCGGCACGTCAGACGCCATATTGCTTGCGCTGAAGACTGTCCTGCCATGCCGCGATATCGTCCTCCGGCCAGCGAATGCTTCGTCCCGAAACGGCGACGGGGGCAGGGAAAGCGCCAGCGCGGACGAGACGGTAGAGGGTCACGCGGCTCATGTGAGTGAGGGACACGATATCCTTGACCGTAAGCATCTTGCTTGGGGGAAGGGGGCGGCGCGGTCGCGCCGCAGCGGGGGTTGGCAGATCGAGGGAATGTTGCACGGAAGTCACTTTCGGACGCGGAATTGCGCCAGATCAGTGTAGCCGATGTGAGGCTTGCCTCAGATTCCATTACCGTTCCACTATCACTGTTCCACCGGTGATATTTGGACGATATTGGCCAATCCGAGCTTCAACTGGCCTCTAACGAATTCAAGCTGTTCGCGCAGCTCCCGATTCGTTCCATAGGCGATCTTCTTGATCCACGCGTCGGAGTTTTTGCCAGCTAACCCCGTGCTGCCAAATTCTTCCTGCACCGCTTTCTTCGCCTTCTCGATGGCGAGCGAAATTTCGTAATCATCGCGTCGGTTGTCTCGAAACTCCTGCCAGAGAATCTCTACAACCAGTTCATATTTGTAATGATTTCGCGGAACAATATCCCTGTCCCGAAGAAACTGCGCAACGCCTCTGGCACGTTGCTCGGCATTCAGATCGGCCAGAT
Organism: Sphingomonas sp.; assembly: GCA_965249015.1. GTDB lineage: Bacteria > Pseudomonadota > Alphaproteobacteria > Sphingomonadales > Sphingomonadaceae > Sphingomonas_O. Next base: position 2,133,408 of record CBDFLB010000003.1, read on the forward strand.
AAGCGCGCTTTTCTTCTGAACTGCGCGGACGTTTGCCACGCGCTACCGAATTGCGCTGCAAGACCGCCCGTCTATCGCTAGTTTCGGGCGCGGTACCAGTGTTCTCGTTTTGGCCTGCGGTCATTTGTGAAGCATTGGGGCTGAGAACCGATCGATTACTTTCGAGATCCGTAATCTCAGGACAGTGCAGGGTCGCGACCAGCTGCCGTTTGAAAGCGCGTCCAGCGGCCACCAGAAACAACGAGCGCACCCGGGGCCGCTCGCTGAAAAGCACGATAGCCCAAGCCGACGCAAATGCCGACAGGTCGACCGGACCGGTCTGCACGTCAGCCACGCTCACGTTTCCTTTGAGGCAAAGAGCCCTGAATTCGTGGACAAATTGCAGCGAAGCTAACGTCAAGAATTGCGGAACATACCCCTTCGCTTCGCCCATCTGCAGCAACACCGGATATTGCCAGATAACAATGCCGGCGATGGAGCAGAGGAATGCGCCAATCGCCAGTGTGAACTGAAGACTCAGCGGCACTAAAATTGCTTGGATTGCCAACGCGGCGGACAACACGAACATGCTCACACCGATCGTTCGCGACCACCTTATCAGATTGTCGAGCTTGGCGTCGGTTTGGCCGAATGCAGCCCTGAATTCCTCTAACCCTGTTGCCGGATCGTCAAGCGAACGCCACTTAGCTAGCGCCTGAACCAACGCTAATTGCTCTGAACGCCTGCCGCCCGTAATCATTCAGACAAACAAACGTAAAAATCCCAAAATGTCAAAAGCCATTGGTCATAACGAGATGCTTGGCTGACTTGGTTCTCGCTTAATCGTCATTGTCTCGCGCACTGCTTGGACCCGATCCCCGACGATATCCGTAATCAGCGCCGACAGTTTCGCCAGAGCGTCGGCCTTTTCGTCATCGTAAGTGAATCGATCGTAGACGCCTTCAACACCGAGAATGGCATGCCCAAGGACGCGTTCCGAAATCTCGGGCCGCACCCCCGCGCGCGACATCAGCGTGCGCGCGGTGCGGCGAAGGTCGTGGATCGTCCAGTTCGGGATCGGCTTGCCTGCCGCCAGCGCGACTGCCTCGTCTAGACGCCGCTTGTATTTGGTCATGCCGTTGATCGCGCCGCCATCGCGGCCTGAAAACACGAATTCCGATGTCTCGTCTGACGCCAGACTGTCGAGCACGTCGAGCGATAGGGGAGGCAATTTCAGCAATTTGGCATTGGACTTTTCGCGCGCTTCGCTCGGGATCGACCAGATGCCGTCATTATCGATATTGTCCCACCGCATCGTCTGAACCTTGGCACGCCGTTGCGCCGTCAACAGCGCAATCTTTATGAACGCTCCAAACGTGCCTGCCTCGCTCGCACACCACCAGACCCAGCGAAGCTCGTCATCATCAAGCTTGCGGTCTCGTTTCCGATCATGGGCATTTGTGCGCTTCATGCCGCGCACGATTGGAGAGACATAATCCTCGTCGCGCGCTTGATACCAATTGCAGAGCTTCGACAGCACGGCGAGCACATGATCGGCGTGCACGGGCGCGCGTTCTTCAATCGCGTCAAGAAGGCGGGCAACGTCGCCGCGACGGATCGAGCGGAACTCTCTGTCAGCCCAGCTCGGCAGAACGTCCTTATTCAGAATTCGCTGGATCTCGGGCGCTGACCGAAGGCCATTCCGCAAAACGTGTCGGGCCATGAATTGCTTCGCGACTTTGGCGAAAGTCTCGACTTGTAATGCTTCAGCTTGCCGCTTCTGTTGCTCGGCTTTCGCGTTCGGATCGATCCCGTGAGCGATATCGGCAAGCCAGCGACGCGCCATGTCTCGAGCGGTGGCGAGGTCGAGTGCATTGACTGGCGCGATCGTCCTCCTTGTCGGGTTCGTGCTTCCAGGATAGCGCGCGGTCAGCGTGAAGGATTTCTTGCCTTTGTCCGTCACCCGAACGCCAAAGCCAGGCACGATCGCGTCGGGCACGTCGTAGCGCTGCCCAAGCGGAGCCGGTCGTAATCCTTCAATCGATTTGACGGTCAAATTGCGACGCATTCAATGTCCCTCGGGGCAACACTGGGGCAACAAAATCTCGTTGCTTATATGAAACATCGGGGAACAATTGGCAACTATTAATCAGAAGATTCTCCTGATAAGAGAACAGCTTAATCGTACCTTCTGAGCTCAATTGAAATAAGACGAAACAGCCATTTATTCGACTACGAATCTGAGGGTCGGACGTTCGAATCGTTCCGGGCGCGCCAATTTTTCCAGGTGCAGCGATAAATTGTGCGACCTGTGCTAGCCGGGGCGTTCGTATATCGTGCCTTGGGGCGACATCAGCGTCAGAGCTGAAAATTGAACGCTGCGACCTGAGCCTCCACGATCCTCGGTGTTGAAGCGTGATTCGCACTGTTTGGATCATAGTTCAGCGGCGATGATGCACGAACTTTAACATTGGCAGCATTCGCCAAACTTTTCGATCGTTTGGGCCGGCTCGCCGAGAGCTCCATCCCGTGCCGTCCCTTCAATCGCGGTTTGGTGATGCATATGGTGGATAGCGAAAGAGCTATGAAGGCCCGATTCGACATCGCAGGGACCAAACTAACCGCAGCCGCCCTGTGGTCGCTTATGGAATTGGCGGTGACACGCAAGGCACCGGTAGGCTAACGACGGTCGCGTGACTGGCGAAACGCGCACCATATCCCGCCTCGCCGAGATTGCTTCCGAAGCAGGCGTTTCGGTATCGACGGTCTCACGCGCGCTGGCCGGAAACACGATGATTGCCGCCGTCACGCGCGCACGGGTCAGCGAAATCGCCGCGCGTCATGGTTTTCAGATCAATCAGGCGGCGCGCAGCCTGCGGCTTCGGCGGACGAACGCGATCGGCCTCGTCCTCCCGCTCGGTCACGAACGCGGCCAGCACCTGTCGGACCCTTTTTTCAACGCGATGATGGGGTTTCTTGCCGACGCCGTCGTCGCGCGCGGGTACGACTTGCTCCTGTCGCGCGTCATCCCGACCGACGACGCGTGGCTCGACCGGCTGATCGGATCGGGCCGCGTCGATGGCATCGTCATTATCGGCCAGTCGGACCAGATCGCGACGCTCGATCGCGCGGCCATGCGCTATCGCCCGCTCGTGGTCTGGGGCGCCCATGACGACGCGCATGTTCATTGCACCGTCGGCAGCGATAATTTGGCTGGCGGAAGGCTCGCCGCCGAGCATTTGATCGCCGGTGGCTGCCGAAAGCTTGCGTTTCTCGGCAATCCACTGGCACCCGAACTCGGACAGCGCTGGAAGGGCGTCCAAACGGCCTGTATGGCTGCCGGGCTGGGAAAACCCAGGCTGCTGCCGGTTCACCTGACCGTCGACGAAGCCTATGCAATGATCGCCGAATGTCTGCGCGGGCCCGAGGTCCCCGACGGCATCGTTGCCGCCTCGGACGTGGTTGCGATGGCCGCTATCCGCGCACTCGGCGAACGCGGCTTGCGCGTACCGCATGACGTCGCGGTCGTTGGCTATGACGACGTCGCGCTCGCCGCGCATACCGCGCCGCCGCTGACAACGATCCGCCAGCCGATCGCCGAAGGGGCGAGGACAATGATCGAGCTCTTGTTCCGCCGGTTGGGAGACGAGGACGCGCCCTCGGTGGTCCTGCCGCCGACGCTGGTCGTGCGGGAGACGACACGCGCTTAGGCGCTGGCGAGACCGGCCTTGCGCGTCCGCACCCACATCGTCGCGGCCGAACCCGCGATCATCAGCAGTCCGGCAAGCATCAGAACGTTGCGCGGATCGCCGCCGAGCAACGGGCGGTAAACCAGCGGGAGCGTCAATGTCTGGATCATCATCGGAATGACGATGAACATGTTGAAGATGCCCATGTAGACGCCGGTCCGCTCGGGCGGAATCGCGTCGGCGAGCATGACATAGGGGTTGCCCATCATGCTCGCCCAGCCGATGCCGATGCCGATCATCGGCACGAACAGCCAGGTTTCGCTCGGCATCTGCGGTATCGCCAGCATCGCGGCCCCGCTCGCCAAAAGACACAGCGCATGGACTGGCTTGGCCCCGATGCGGCGCGTGAACGGAACGAGCGCCAGCGCCGCGACGAAAGCGATAAAGTTGTAGAACGCCCCGATCTGTCCCGACACGAGCGCTGCTTGGCGAAAACCCGTCGTCTGTGCCTCTGCGGTTCCGAACAGCAAGCGCGCGACGGCAAAGGTGATATACTGCCAGTAACAGAACATGGCATACCATTGGCACAGCATCGCAAGCGCAAGCTGGCGCATCGGGCGCGGCATCTCGACGATCGCGTCGCGGATTTCGCGCAGCGTGTTGCCCACCGTCAGTGGCGAAGCCGCGATGTGCGCCGCCTCGGCCCGGGACAGTGGCAATTCGCGCACGCGCAACACCGAAAACAGGATTGTCGCGATCGACAAGACTGATCCGATGAGAAACGCGATCCGCGTGACATGCGGTATTCCGTTTGCGTCGACCGCGTCGCGGCTGATCCCCCACCACACCAGCAGCGACGGCGCGAGATAGGCGAGCGTCTGCGCAAGCCCCGTGAACGCGCTTTGCGACAGAAAGCCAAACGGCCGCTGCGCCTCGCGTAACCGGTCGCTCACATAAGCGCGGTACGGTTCCATCGTGATGTTGTTGGCGGCGTCGAGGATCCAGAGCAGGCTGGCGGCGGCGAGCAGCGTGGGCGAGAGCGGCATCAGGAACAGGCAGAGCGCGCAAAGGACGGCACCAACCAGGAAATACGGCGTCCGCCGCCCCCAGCGGCTGCGCGTGCGATCGGACATCGCGCCGACGATGGGCTGGACGATCAGCCCCGTCATCGGCCCGGCAAGCCAGAGCAGCGGCATGGTGGCCTCATCGGCACCAAGATACGAGTAGATCGGCCCCATATTCGACTGCTGCAAACCAAAGCTGAACTGCAGCCCGAGGAAACCGACGTTCATCTGCGCGATCCGCGCCAGCGACAGCTGTGGCTTTATATCCATGGTCCTCCCCGTGCCGACTGACGCGGCAATTCCAAGCGGCCGTAGCAGCTACCCGGCACTTCCGCAATCGATTGCAAAAATCTCTTGCAATCGATTGCAAAGCGCGCCTATGACAGTCGGCAATCGGCAAAACGACCGGTCGTTCGAGGGAGGAAATCATGAAAGTTCGCACGCTAACGTTGCTGTCGTCCGCACTCATCTGCGCACCGTTGTTTTCGGGTGCAGCACTTGCCCAGGGTGCGCCGCCCGCCGATGCAGCAGTCGCTGCCGAAGACGCTGCCGCCGACATCATCGTCACCGGCACGCCGCGCGGGCAGAACCGTCTAGACAGTTCGGTATCGGTGAGTTCGCTCGGCAGCGAGGCGCTCGCGATCGCGACGCCGCGTTCTGCCGCCGAGTTGTTCCGCAGCCTGCCCGGCATCCGTTCCGAATCGTCGGGCGGCGAAGGCAATGCCAACATCCAGGTACGCGGCATTCCGATCTCGACCGGCGGGGCCAAGTTTCTGCAACTTCACGAAGACGGCCTGCCGGTGCTCGAATTTGGGGACATCGCGTTCGGCAATGCCGACATCTTCGTCCGCGCCGACAGCAACCTGGCACGCGTCGAGGCGATCCGCGGCGGCTCTGCGTCGACCTTTGCGTCGAATTCGCCGGGCGGCATCATCAACTTTATCTCAAAGACCGGCGAGCAGGAAGGCGGCGCACTCCAAGCTACCGTCGGGCTCGATTATGGCGAGTACCGGCTCGATGCCGATTACGGCGGCAAGCTGTCCGACACGCTCGACTTCCATGTTGGCGGTTTCTACCATGTCGGCGAAGGGCCGCGTCGTGCCGGTTACGACGGCAACAAGGGCGGCCAGATCAGGGGCAACATCACCAAGACCTTCGACGGTGGATTCCTGCGCCTGAACTTCAAATATTTCGACGACCGCGCGATCGCCTATCTGCCCAGCCCGGTGCGCGTCACCGGCACCAACGGCGATCCGAAGTACGCCGCGCTGCCCGGCTTGAGCCCGAACAACGATACCATCCACAGCGTTTATTTTACGCGAGCGGTGACGCTCGACGGTCGCAACAATCGCGAGACCGACGATATCCGCGATGGAATGCATCCGATCGTGAAGGCGCTCGGCTTCGAAGCTCAATTCGACCTGGCCGAAGGCCTGTCGGTCAACAACAAATTCCGCTTCGCCGATATCTCGGGCCGGTTCATCTCGCCCTTCCCGGCAACGGTCGATACCGCCCAGAACCTCGCGGTCGGGATTGGCGGCGTCGGTTCGACGGTAAGCTATGCCAACGGGCCGAACGCCGGTCAGGCATTCGCCAACCCGACCACGGCAAACGCGATCGGCATCGTGCTGTTCAACACCAAGCTCAACAGCTTGAACAACGTCACCAATGATCTTCGCCTGAACTATACCGCAGGCGCGGGCAGTGGCACGCTCGACCTGACCGCGGGCTTCTACAAGTCACGCCAGACGATCGACATCGACTGGACCTGGTCGTCGTACCTGCTCGACGCGCAGGGCAACAACGCCGCGCTGCTCAACGTCCGCAATGCAGCCGGCGTACTGCAGACTGACACCGGCCTGATCGCCTATGGCGCATCGTTTTTCGGCAATTGCTGTCGTCGCACGTTCAACCTCGATTTCGATACCAACGCGCCGTTCGCTTCGGCCAGCTACAAGACTGGCGGACTGACGCTCGACGCAAGTTTGCGGTACGACTTCGGCAGCGCCCGCGGGTTCGTCGCTGGCGACGGCCCGGTCGGCACCTTCGACGTTGATGGCAACGGCAGCATCTCGGTGCCTGAAACCAAGGTCACGACCGTTCCACTCGCCGCTCAACGCCCGGTGAACTATGATTACGATTATCTGTCCTATTCGGTCGGAGCGAATTACCGGGTCGGCGACAGCCTTTCGGTCTTCGCACGCTACAGCCGCGGCGGCCGGGCCAACGCCGACCGTTTCGTCTTTGGCGGTAACACGAGCCCGACGACGGGCAACCTGTTGCCGAACGCTCGTCCGGTCGATTTCGTCCGCCAGGCCGAAGTCGGCGTGAAATATCAGGGCAATGGCCTGGCGCTCTACGGCACCGGGTTCTGGGCGCGCACCCAGGAGCAGAACTACGAGGCGACGACGCAGAAGGCGACGGCAAACACATATCGCGCCTACGGCGTCGAACTCGAAGGCAGCTACCGGACCGGCGCGTTCAGCCTTGCGGCCAGTGCGACCTATACCAATGCCAAGATCGAAGCATCGCTCGACCCGACCGTCGTCGGCAAGCGCCCGCGCCGCCAGGCCGAGCTGATCTTCCGCGTCGCCCCGACCTTCACCAGCGGCATGTTCAACGTCGGTGCCAGCGCGATCGGCACGACGTCGAGCTTTACTCAGGATAGCAATCAGCTGAAGCTGCCTGGCTTTACGCAGGTCAACGCGTTCGTGGCGGTGCACCCGATCGAGCGCGTGACGCTATCGGTCAACGCCAACAACCTGTTCGACGTCGCGGGCTATACCGAGGCGGAAGAGGGTTCGATCCCCGGCAACGGCATCGTGCGGGCGCGCTCGATAAACGGACGAACGGTTTCGGCCTCGCTCAAGTTCGACTTCTGAGCCGAAGCTGCAGGCGATGACGACAACGGCGTGGACGCGGGCGCATCTTGCAATGATTGCCGAGCGACCATTGCCTGCGCTCCCCGTCATCGCCCCCGCCGATTGCCCCTCGATCGGCGAAGGCTTGTGGTATTGGGACTTTTGGCCGGCGGAAACCGTCGCCGGGGCGGCGGTTACGGTCGGCCCGGGTGAGCTTTGGTTCGCGCTTGCGGCACCCATCGGCGACGATCCCGAAGCGCGTCACGCAACCGCGCGTATCCGTCGGTTGCTGAAATCGGGGACGGATTGGCGCGACCTCGGCCCGGCCGTTCCCAAAGGGTTTACACCGGGCAGTCGCGAGTGGTCGGGTAGCGCGATCGTCGAAGGCACACGACTGACGCTGTATTTCACGGCCGCCGGGCGGCGGGACGAAGCCGCTTTGACCTACGAACAGCGGATTTTTTCGTGCTCCGCCGAAATCGACGTCAGGACTGGCCACATCGGCTCCTGGAGCACACCGGAAGAATGCTTCGCAGCCGACGGGCTGTTCTATGAACATGCGTGCGAGACCGCCGGCAGCATCGGAATGATCAAGGCGTTCCGCGATCCGGCTTATGTCCGGGACCCCAACGACGGCACCGAATATATATTGTTCACCGCCTCGGTCGCGGGCTCTGCTTCAGCCTATTGTGGTTGCGTGGGGGTCGCCCGCCGCGACGGCGATCGATGGACGTTGCTGCCACCACTGATCACGGCCGATGCGGTCAACAACGAGCTGGAACGACCGCATCTGCGATGGTTCGGCGGACGTGCGCATCTGTTCTGGTCGACCCAGTCGCATGTGTTCGCGCCGGACGTACCCAAAGCGCCAACCGGCGTTTACGCGATGACCTCGGAAGCCGTGCTCGGGCCGTATCTGCCGTTTGCGTCTTCGGGTCTGGTCGCCTGCAATCCTGGGGAAGCGCCGCTTCAGGCATATAGCTGGTGGGTGAGCAACGACGGCTGCGCAATCTCTTTCGCGGATCGAGTGGCAGGTGACCAAAATCGACGCTTTCTTGGGAAACCGGCACCCAGTATCAGGCTTGAAGTGGGGCTCATCCAATAGAGTTTCCGGACACGCAATTTTCTAACGCCCACATGGTGGCCATTCCCGAATTCTGCTTGCAAGAGCGCGCCAGCCCTGCGGACCTAGCTCGCCGACATGGCGGAGGACCTTCAATTTGACTGAGGGCACCCGATTGCTGAGTCCACCTCCGAGTAGATCGTCGCCGCGAACTTGCCCGTACCCATCGAGAAGCACCGGTACGCCAGCTGGCTGATAGAAGAGTTGGCCACGAGCCGGCTGCAACGGTTAGCCCGCACGGAACGAGCAGCGTTGCTTAGTCAGCGTAGTCCGTCGAGTCCGCAAGGTCGTCGAGCAGTTGTTCGGGCGATAATGGCTGTCCGCCCAGCCACGGCGCGTAACGAGTCTCGTCGCCGACAGGTCGATCCCACGGCAAATGCCATCCCGCCGAAATGTCGGGCCGCGTATCCACCGGAATCGATGTGGCCGGCACCTTCAGCCCGTAACCGATCGCCTCTCGGCGATCACGCCAAGGCTGACGCCTTCTTCGGACACGGCATGAATCGGTCGCCCGCGATGCCGCGTTTGAGCGTCAGGCGATAGACCGCGGCGTTGTCGCGCCGATGCACCGCCGACCAGCGCCGCTGGCCGTTGTTGACATAAGCCAAAACGCTCTTGGCGCGCGCGATGTCGATCAGGTAGCTGACGAGCCCGTGACGATCGCGATCACGCCATCCTCGTACTCCCTCGAGCCAATAAACATGGGCGAACTTCGCGCGGGCGCAAAATTGATGGTTTGCGGAGCATTTTAAACATTACGGGACGAGCTCAGTTCAATAGTATCGAGCTAGGCTCCATCATTTTCGAATAGGCAGCGTCGCGTCAACAAGCGAGGCAAATTGGCGGTAATGCCCGCCGGATTGCTTTGCTGTCCTCGCGGGTGACGGCCGGCGGGCTAAACCGCGGCGCGGCGGGCAAGGCGTCCGCGCGCGACGAGGCCGACTGCCGCCAGCCCGAACAGCAATGCCATCGGCGGCGCGGGCACGGGTGCCGGATCGCCGCTGCTGCTTCCGCCGCTCGATGACGAGCTGCTGCTCGAACTCGACGAGGAACTTGTCGACGAGCTGGTCGACGACGATGTCGATCCGCCGCTTGTACCGGTTGAGGAACCGCCGGTCGAGGTCGACGACCCGCCGGTCGAGGTCGACGACCCGCCGGTCGAGGTCGATGATCCGCCGGTGCTGGTCGATGAACCCCCGGTGCTGGTGGATGAGCCACCCGTCGATGAGCCGCCCGTCGAGCTGGTCGACGACACGCCGCCCGACGTGCTGCTGACGCCGCCCGTCGAGGTCGACGAGCCGCCCGATCCGCCTGAGGACGTCGATGACGTGCTGCTGACGCCGCCCGTCGATGTCGAGGACGTGCTGCTGACGCCGCCCGTCGATGTCGACGACCCGCCCGATCCGCCCGACGAGGTCGAGGTCGACCCGCCGCCCGATCCGCCCGACGAGGTCGATCCGCCGCTGCTCGTCGACGAGACGACGATCCCGCCGCCACCGCTGCCGCCACCGAAGAAGCCGCCCGCAAAAACGCCGCCGCCGTAACCGCCGTACCCTCCCGAGCCGCCGACGACGACCGGATAGCCGCCACCCGCGCCGCCGCGATCCTGTGCATAAGCCGAATCGATCGGCCCCATCGGGGGTAGCGGGGCGGCCGACATGCCGCCGCGCGAACCGCTTCCCCGCGTGACCGTCGTCACGGTCGAACCGCCGCCGCCCGCCGCACATGCATATTGCGTCGAGACGCGCCGGACCCGCTTCACGAGACGCTGCTTTACCTTGCGCTTGGCGTAATGGGCAGGCGCGTGGACCTTGGTCTTGATCCGGTGAACCTTTGCATGTTGCGCGCGCGGCTGCTGGGCGACGTGCATTGCGCCGCCGCCAAGAATGGCACCGCCGCACGCACAGGCACAAAGTTTTGCTAGAGCCATCTTCACTGACATAACACGCATCCCGTTTTCGGCTGTCGCTGCCCGGATTGCCCCCGGTCACCGATGCCCATGGGTTCACCGTGCAGACTAATCGGGAACGTGCAAGCGCGTTAACTCACTTTTCACCGTCTTCAATCGGCTTTCCCCGGGAAAGAGCCAAAGTTTCGCGGTTAATGTTACGTTTTGGGGCTGTTTTACCGCAAATGCTTTTGGTTTTCCGCGCGCTTGTGCGTGGCAAATGGCGTGGCTATAGGCGCGGCAGATAGACCCGCCGAAGCCGTCAAAGACAGTGACGCGGGTGATCATGGGAGAGAGCAATGGCGACCCTGGCGGATCATACGGAGCCCCATGACGATCATGCAGCGCAGTCGATGACCCCGGACATGCACGACTACCGGCCGTCCGCCGACGAAGAATTCATGGGTGAGCGACAGGTCACCTATTTCCGCGAAAAGCTCGTCGCGTGGAAGGAGTCGTTGCTGCGTGAAGGGCAGGACACGCTGACGACGCTCCAGAACGAGCCGTTGCGCGAACCCGACGTCAACGATCGCGCATCGAGCGAGACCGACTGGTCGATCGAACTGCGTACCCGCGATCGCCAGCGCAAATTGATCGCAAAGATCGATGCGGCGCTGCGGCGGATCGAAGAAGGCGAATATGGCTATTGCGAGGTAACCGGCGAGCCGATCTCGCTCGGACGGCTCGAAGCGCGCCCAATCGCGACGATGACTTTGGAGGCGCAGGAAAAGCATGAGCGCCAGGAAAAAGTCTCGCGCGACGAGTGACGTTTACGTTTCAGAAGCTGTTCGGCGCTTATGGTTGCCGAAGTTGAAACGATGCGGCCGGTTGATTTTCGATGACGACGGATGCGATTGCCCAGAAGCGCCAGGCGGCCCGCGACAGCTTGTTTCTGTCCACCGAAATCGCGGTGGCGGGGGCGCGCAAGCCGGTGTCGGTGCGGGTACGCAACTTGTCCCCCGGCGGTATGATGGTCGACGGCAGTCCGCTCTTTCATGAAGGCGCGGCGGTTTCGGCCGACTTGCGCGGAATCGGCGCGATCGCAGGCACGATCGCCTGGGTGGCGGAAGGGCGCGCCGGCGTTGCGTTCGACACCGAGATCGATCCCAAGCAAGCGCGGCACCCGGTCGGCCAGGGAAAGCACATCACATATGCGCGACCGCCTGTGCCGCAGTCCACGCGGCCGGGACTGAAACTGCGCTGACGCGGCGATCAGCGCCGGAAGGTGCCGAGCGCTTCCTTGATCTTCAATTTCTGTTTCTTGAGCGTCGCCAGCATCGATGAGTCGGGCTGGGGACGGGCAATTTCTGCGGCAATGCGCCGGTCGATACCCGAATGCTTGGCTTGAAGTGCGGCGATGTGCGCGCTGTCCATATGACGAGGCTCCTTCTTGCTGAGTTGCATCGCAATGAACCATCGAATCGGTTAAATGTCTCTCACTTTTTGATCGGTTTCGACAGGACGTTGGCACGGTGCGGCGGTTGAGCCGGCGATCCTGCTGGCCTAAGCTCGGTGCGGGTACGCGAGGATGCGATGGAAGACTTCGAACTGCGTGCCAAACTGAATGCGTTGACGAGCGAGCACCGCGAACTCGATGCGGCCATCGGCGGGCTTATCGCGTCGGACAGCGCCGACCAGGTCGAGATCGCGCGCCTTAAAAAGCGCAAGCTTCGCCTGAAGGACGAGATGACGATGCTGCACGATCGGCTCGTCCCCGACATCATCGCCTGACACCACTTCGGGCGCAGTTTGAATTTGGCGATTTTCGGATGCCCTCCACTGTGCCACATAGGCCGAATGTTTGCGCGCCGGCTGGTTGACAGTCTTTATGTCGAAACGATGCTGCTTGCCGACGAGGCGCGCAGCTATTTCGACGCGGGTGGTCGCGTCGCGCGCGACGCCCTGGCACCGATCGACCGCGTCGTTTTCAGCTGCGAATCGCTGAAGGTCACGACGCGGCTGATGCACGTCATCGCCTGGCTTCTGACGCAGCGCGCGATCGAGACCGGCGAGATTGCGTCCGAAGCCGCGCGCGAGCCGTCACGCCGGCTGGGACCGGCCGTCGCGAGCGACGCGGCGACGGTTGCCAAGCTGCCCGTCGAAGCGCGCGGCCTGATCGCATCGACAGTCGACTTGTTCCGGCGCGTCGAGCGGCTCGACGAGGGGCTCGACGACATCGAGCCGACGCCCAGCCCGGCGCGGTCGCTGCTGAGCAAACTCGAACGGGCATTCTAGCGTTGGCGCTCACCGGACTCGACATCCTCGTGCTGCTGACGGTCGGGCTCGGCGCGCTGCTGGGCTTTTCGCGCGGCTTTGTCCGCGAGACGCTCTCGCTCGGTGCGTGGATATTCGCCATCCTTGCGGTCAAGCTGTTCCATGCGCCGGTCAGCGCGATGCTGGCGATACCGGTGGGCACGCGGTCGGGCGCGGCGGTGCTCAGCCTGGCGCTGATCTTCGGCATCACCTTCGTCCTGATCCGCTCGCTCGCCAAGTCGCTCGGACGAAGCACGCGCGGATCGTTGCTCGGCCCGTTCGACCGCGTGCTCGGCTTTGCCTTCGGCGCGTTGAAGGGCCTGATCGGCGCGACGCTGGTATTCCTGTTCGTCTCGATGGTTTTCGATACCGTCAACGGTGCCTCGGCGAAGCGTCCCGCATGGATGACGGCGTCGCGAACCTATCCGTTGTTGCGCGCAAGCTCGGCCGAAATGGTCGGCTTTGTCGAGCGGCGCCGTGCACGATGAACCCGCCGCTCTACAATCTCGAGATCCTGCGACTGGCAGCATCGGTCGCTGATCGTCCACGTCTCGCGTCGCCCGATGCGACGATCGAGCGCCGCTCGCCGACCTGCGGCAGCCGCGTGATCGTCGATGTCGAACTCGACGACGCGCGCCGGGTCATGGCCTTCGGGCAGGAGGTGCGTGCCTGCGCCCTCGGGCAGGCCGCCGCGGCGCTTCTGGCGCAGGCGGTGGTCGGGCGCGACGCCGCGGCGCTGACCGAAGCGGCCGATGCATTGCGCGCGTTTCTGTCGGGCGAGCGCGATGACCCCGGGAGCTGGCCGGGGCTGGCGGTATTTGCGCCCGCCCGGCCGCACAGGGCGCGGCATGCCTCGATCCTGCTCGCCTTCGATGCCGCTGCGCAAGCCGCAACGGTGGCGACGCGATGAACGCTTCGACGCTACGCGAAGCGGTCATCCTGCTCGGGGCGAGCCTCGTCTTCGTCATGATCTTCCGCCGCTTTGGCCTCGGGGCCGTGCTCGGTTACCTCGTCAGCGGCGCGCTGATCGGCCCGCACGGGCTCGGGCTCGTCGCGGGTGCCGAATCGAAACTCGGCGCCGCCGAACTCGGGATCGCGCTGCTGCTGTTCCTCGTCGGCCTCGAACTCAATCCCACGCGGCTCTGGCGACTGAAGAACGAAATTTTCGGCTTTGGCCTTGTCCAGGTCGTTTCATGCGGGCTGGCGATTGCGGCAGTTGTGGGGTTCGCCGCCGGATTTTCGCCCTACGCCGCGCTTGCGCTCGGCATGCCGCTCGCCTTGTCCTCGACCGCGCAGGTGCTGCCGATGCTGCAGTCGGCCGGTCGCCTGCGAACACCGTTCGGCGAGCGCGCTTTCTCGATCCTGCTCTTTCAGGACCTTTCGATCGTGCCGATGATCGCGATCGTCGCCGCGATGAGCCGCAACCCTGCCGATGCCGGAGGGCCGCCGGGCTGGGCGCTTTTCGCGACAACGATCGCCGCCGTCGCCGGGCTGATGCTCGCCGGCCGTTTCATCCTGCGCCCGCTCTTTCGTCTGATCGGCAATCTTGGCGAACGCGAGATGTTCGTCTTTGCCGGGCTGTTCGCCGTCGTCGCGAGCGCCGCGCTGATGGAAGCGCTGAATCTCTCGACTGCGCTGGGCGCGTTCGTCGCCGGCGTGATGCTCGCCGATACGCCCTATCGCCATGAACTCGAAGCCGATGTCGAGCCTTTCCGGTCGATCCTCCTTGGGCTGTTTTTCGTTTCCGTCGGCATGATGCTCGACCTGGGCGCGATCGCCGAGCGCCCCTTGTTCGTCGTTGGGATGGCGCTCGCGCTGATCGTCACCAAGGGCGCGATCGTGATGGCGATCGGGCTCGTTTCGAAAATGGCGTGGCGGCCCGCTCTGGCGCTCGGCCTTTTGCTGAGCCAGGGCGGCGAGTTCGGCTTCGTCCTCTTTGCACAGGCGCAGCAGGCGTTCCTGATCGCACCCGACGCAGCGAGCCTTTTTGGTGCCGTCGTCACACTGTCTATGGCGACGACGCCGTTTCTGATGATGGCGACGCGGGGGCTGCGCGCCGCTCCGGTAAACAAGGAAGCGCGCGACGGGCCCAAAGCCGACGGGTCGAACGCGATCATCGTCGGTTACGGCCGATTCGGCCAGACCGTCGGCCAGATGCTGACCGGGCAGGGGATCAGCGTCACGCTGATCGACACCGACATCGAGATGATCGACATTGCCGGGGTGTTCGATGCCAAGGTCTATTATGGCGACGGCACGCGGCTGGACCTGTTGCGACAGGCCGGCGCGGCGGAGGCCGAACTGATCCTGTTCTGCATCGACGGCGACCAGATCGGCCCCGAGCTGATCGAAGCGGTCCATGCGGCGTTCCCGAACGCGGTGATCTTCGTGCGCGCCTATGATCGTCGTGCGCTCGTCCGGCTGAAAGGCGCGCCGGTCGCGGGCGTCGTGCGCGAAGTTCTCGATTCGGCCGTGCGCATGGGCCGCCTTGCGATGGAAGCCGTCGGCGTCGATGTCGAACAGATCGACCGCACCGAGGACCTGTATCGCAAGCGCGACCGCGAGCGGCTGAACATCCAGCTCGAGGTCGGCGACCTGCGCGAGGCGCGCGATCGCGTGCTGGCCGAGACGGGCGGGTTCACGCTTCGTCCCGCATCGGCTGAGGCACAACGACTTGAGCCTGCCGCCGAACCGCGTCTGCGCGACACCGATTGCGGATGACCCGGCTGACGAGGCTTGCCGCGATCAGCGCCGCGCTTGCAATCGCCGCAGGGGCATTCGGCGCACACGCCACCGCCGCCCCCGGCAGCGAGTGGCTGAAGACGGGAGCAACGTACCAGCTTATTCACGCCGTCGCCGCGATCTGGGCCGGTGCGGTTCACCGGCGCGCGGCGTGGCTCATGCTTGGCGGTGCTGCCGTGTTCGCGTTCAGTCTTTATGCGATGGCGATGGGCGCGCCGCGCTGGTTCGGTGCGATCACGCCGATCGGCGGCGTCGCCATGATCGCCGCCTGGCTATGGCTTGCGGTGGCCGCCCGCGACTGAACGGCAGCGGTCCGAGCAATAGATCACATTGTCCCAGTCGCGTGCCCATTTCTTGCGCCACGCGAACGGGCGCTGACAGGCGGGGCAGGTCTTTTGGGGAAGATCGCGCTTGGCGACGCCATTGGGCATCAGCCGTCGCTGTCGAGAAAGTCCGCGACCTCGTCGAGCGTCACGCTTTTGTCGAGGAAGGTCTGGCCGATGCCGCGCGCGAGCAGGAACGGCACATTCCCGCCATCGCGCTTCTTGTCGTGCGCCATGTGCGCGGCCAGCGTGCGGCCGCCGGCGTCGGTCGCCGGGCGCGCACCGGTCGGGAGGCCAACTTTGGCTAGATGCGCCGAAACGCGCACCGCGTCTTCGGGCGGGCAAAGCCCTCGCGCCGCTGAAAAGCGAAACGCGATCGCCATGCCCGCGGCAACCGCCTCGCCATGCAGCAGATGATCCGAAAAACCGGTTTGCGCTTCGAGCGCGTGGCCGAAGGTGTGGCCAAGGTTGAGCAGCGCCCGCCGTCCGCTCGTCTCGCGCTCGTCTTCGCCGACGATCCGCGCCTTGGCCGCGACGCTGTGTGCGATCGCGCGCGCGCGGGCGTCGACATCGCCCGCGATCAGCGCCGCGCCGTTCGCTTCGCACCATGCGAAAAACGAAGGATCGTCGATCAGCCCGTATTTCACGACTTCGGCGTAGCCGGCGCGCAGCTCGCGCGGCGGCAGCGTGTCGAGCGTCGTTGGGTCGATCAGCACGAGTCCAGGCTGATGAAACGCGCCGATCAGGTTTTTGCCAGCGCGGGTATTGATCGCGGTCTTGCCGCCGACCGACGAATCGACTTGTGCCAGCAGCGTCGTCGGCACCTGGATCAGCGTGCAGCCGCGCTTGACGATCGCGGCCGCAAATCCTGTCAGGTCGCCGATCACCCCACCGCCCAATGCCACGATCGCCTCGCTGCGCTCGACTTCGAGCGCGAGGAGGCGGTCGCACAAGGCTTCGAGTTGCGACCAGCTCTTGGCGGCTTCGCCGGGCGGCAAAATGATGTCTTCGACCGACATGTCCGACGCCTGCAACGATTGCTTGAGCGACGGCAGGTAGAGCGGAGCGACGTTGGCGTCAGTAACGACCACGACGCGGCCGGTTCGCGAGAAGGGCCGAAGATAGGTGCCCGCCGCAGCAAGCGCATCGTGCGCGATGACGACGTCGTAACTGCGCTCGCCGAGCCCGACCGTGATCGTTGTCACGACGAAAGCTTCCCGACGATGGCATCGACGGTCAGCTCGTGCGGATGGAGCTGGCTTTTGACGTGGATCGGGGCGAGCGCGTAGACCGGATTGCGCACTGCCGCGAGTTCACCCAGCGTCGTCCGCGCATCCTTTCCGCGCAGCAGCGGCCGGTTGTCGCGCCTTGCGACGCGCGCGGCGAGCGTGTCGATATCGGCATCGAGCCAGATCGCAGTCGCCCGCGAAAGGATCAGCGCGCGCGTCGCTTCGTTCATGAACGCGCCGCCGCCGGTTGCGATGACCTTCGGGCTGCCGTCGATCAGTCGCGCGATCACCCGGCGCTCGCCGTCGCGGAAATGCGCTTCGCCGAAGCGTTCGAAGATCTCGGCGATCGAGAGCCCGGCGGCCACTTCGATCTCCTGATCGGCATCGACGAACGGCAGCCGCAGACGACCGGCCAGACGGCGGCCGACCGTCGTCTTGCCCACCCCCATCAGTCCGATCAGGACGATTGGCGTTGCCCGAGGCGAGGGGTTGGGGTGGAGAGACATTGCGGTCGGGGCTATACAGCGGCGGTGGCGATCGGGCAAAGACGCGCTGGCGGGTCGCCCGCCCGATGCCTGAGGACATGTTACGGATGTCGAGATTATTGATTGGGGCGCTGGTTGCCATCGTTCTTGTCGCCGGTGCGGTCTGGCTATCCCGGATCGACGCGACCAAGCCCTTGAAACACGTGGAGAAGACGGTGCCGGTCGATGCGTCGCAGCGTTAGGAACCGTCGCATCAGGCAGGGCGCGATCGCGCTGGGCGCGTCGTGTGCGCTACTCGCGCTTTATCCTGCGGTGGCGCAGCGCGGTCCGCAGTCGATCCTGCCGCCGGGTTTCGGCGAGCCCGAACCGCCCCCCGCGCCGGCGACCCCCAAGCAACCCGAAGACCGCCCGGCGCGACCGGCCGCCGACCCCGCCGACGTGCCCGACCTGACGCTTCGTCCGCCATCGACACCCGACAGCGCCGACGTCGACGTCGGTGCCGATGAAAGCGACCTCGGTAACGCGCAGGACAATGCGATGGTCGCGATGGCACCGCCGCAGGACCTGCCGCCTCAGGCGCGCCGTTCGCTCGACCGGGTCGGCCTGCTCCCGGTCGAGGATGGCGGCATGGACGCGTCCGCGTTCGGCGATGCCGATGGTCGTTTCCTCGCCACGCTGATGACGCGGACAAAGGCGCCGATCGCGTCGCGGTGGGCATCGATCCTGCTGCGTCGCGCGCTGCTCTCCCAAACCGCGACCCCGGTCAATATTGCCGGTGCCGACTGGGTCGCGCACCGCGCGTGGCTGCTGGTACGCATGGGCGAAGCCGACAACGCCCGCACGCTCGTCCAGCGCGTCGACGCCGACAATTATACCCCCTGGCTGTACGAGGCGGCGATGCAGGCCTCGCTCGCCGCCGCCGATCCGGCCGCTCTGTGCGGGATCGCCGACGGTGCCGCCGCGCAAGGCCCCGCACCCGCGTGGCAGCTTGCGCGCGCGATGTGTGCGGGGCTGTCGGGCGAAGGCGGCACGGCGACGTCGCTTGTCGGCCAGGCGCGCAACAGCCGCGGGCGGCGTGCGCGCGGCATCGACGTGCTGCTCGCCGAAAAGGTGATCGGTGCGGGCACCAACACGCGCCGCGCGATCGACATCCAGTGGGACGACGTAGAGCGGCTGACGGCGTGGCGCTTCGGCCTTGCCGCCGCGGTCGGTGTGCAAATTCCTGCACCCCTGTTCGGAACCGTCGGTCCGCAAGTTCAGGCGTGGGCGGCGCGGGCGCCGTTGAGCGATCCCGGCGCGCGGACGGGCTTTGCCGATCGCGCAGCGACACTCGGCGTCTTCTCGAGTGCGGCGTTGGTCGACCTTTACGGTGCGATCTACGACAACGCCGACCCCGCCGAACGCGGCGGTACCGTTGCCAATGATCTTCGGTCGGCGTTCAACGGCGGCCCGACGGCGCGGCTGGTGGCGCTGCGATCCTTGTGGAGTGCGCCGGGGGATGCCAACCAGCATTACGCGCGCCAGATTTTGACGGCGCGCGCATCGGCCATGATCCCGCTCGACGGAACCGCGGACGCCGCCGACATCGATGGACTTGTCGCAGCGATGATGTCGGCAGGGCTCGATATCCAGGCGGCGCGCTGGTCGCAGTCGGCGGCGCGGGGGACGCTTGCATGGGCGATGATCGCGGTCGGCGCGCCGCGCCCCGATGCGACCGCCAGCGCGGGTGATCTGCGCGGCTTTGCCGACGGAAATGAACTGCGCCGCCAATTCCTGTTTGCCGGGCTTGCAGGTCTCGGCCGGATCGCACGCGGCGACGTCGAGAGCCTTGCCGAGTCGCTTTCGGTACCGATCGGGCGTCAGAACAGCTGGACCCGCGCGCTGGACCGCGCGGTGCAGCAACGGCAACCCGCAACCGTGGCCTTGCTTTGCGCTGTCGGGATGCAGAACAACAGCTGGGCCTACATCCCGCCGGTCCATCTCTACCGCATCGTGGACGCGTTACGGCGGGTCGGCCTCGAGCCCGAAGCCCGCATGATCGCTGCCGAAGCGCTCGCGCGGTCGTGACCGAGCATGTCGCGGCCGATGATGCAGGCCTGATCGATAGCTTTCTGGCGATGCTCGCAGCCGAAGCGGGTGCGGCACGCAACACGCTCAGCGCCTACCGCTCCGATCTGATGCTGGCGTCAGCGGCACTGGACGGCCAGTTGCGGCGTGCCGGGCCGGTCGAGGTGACGCGCCTTTCCGAACGATGGCAACCGCTTGCCCGTGCCAGTGTCGCGCGGAAGGCGGCATCCTGCCGGCGGTTTTTCGCGTTCCTGATCGACGAGGGGTACCGCGCCGACGATCCGTCGCATGCGTTGCCGCGCCCGGGGACGGCACGCCGATTGCCGCGCAGCCTCGATCATGCCGACATCGACCGCCTGTTCGCGACGCTTGCCGGGCGGATCGAGCGGAATGCGGCGCGACCCGCCGACCTGCGCATGTCGGCGTTGATGGAGCTTCTTTACGGATCGGGGCTGCGCGCAACCGAACTGGTCTCGCTCGACCGCGCCGCGATCGCCAACGATCGGCCGTTCACCATTCTCAAGGGAAAGGGCGGTCGCGAACGGCTTGTCCCGGTTTCGGAGCGGGCGCGAAACGCGGTGTTCGCCTGGGGAAAGGTTCGGCCGGGAGCGGGGCCGTGGCTCTTTCCCAGCGGTCGGTCGCATCTGAGCCGCGTCCGCCTGTTCCAGCTCGTCCGTGACGTCGCCATCGAAGCCGGCATCCCGGCCGACCGCATCAGCCCGCATGTCTTGCGCCACGCCTTCGCTACGCATCTGCTCGAGGGGGGTGCGGACTTGCGCGCGCTGCAGACGATGCTCGGGCATGCCGATATCGCAACGACCGAAATCTACACGCACGTCGAAACGGCGCATCTCGTCGAGCTTGTGACGACGCGCCATCCGCTCGTTGACGCCAAACCCGCCGCGACCTAGGCGAGCGCGATGGTCGCTTATCTCGATTTCGAAAAGCCCGTTTCGGACTTGCAGGCGCGTGTCGCCGACCTGCGCGAGAGCGAGGGCGCCGATGCGATCCTTGGCGAGATCGACCGTATCGATGCCAAAGCGGACAAGCTGCTGCGCGACACCTATGCCCGCTTGACGCCGTGGCAGAAGACGCAGGTTGCGCGCCACCCCGAACGGCCGCATTTCGGCGACTACATCGGCGCTGTCTTTCACGATTATGTGCCGTTGTCGGGCGACCGCACGTTCGGCGACGACCGCGCGATCCTCGGAGGATTTGCACGTCTCGGCGATCGCGCGGTCATGGTCATCGGCCACGAAAAGGGCGATGATACCGAAAGCCGGCTGCGCCACAATTTCGGCATGGGCAAGCCCGAAGGCTACCGCAAGGCGGCGCGCCTGATGAACCTCGCCGACCGGTTCGGCATACCGGTCGTCACGCTCGTCGACACCTCAGGTGCATTTCCCGGTGTTCAGGCCGAGGAACGCGGCCAGGCCGAGGCGATCGCGCGGTCGACCGAACAATGCCTCGCGCTCGGTGTGCCGATGGTCGCCGTGATCGTCGGCGAAGGCGGCTCGGGCGGCGCGATCGCGCTCGCGGCCGCCAATCGCGTTCTGATGTTCGAACATGCCGTCTACTCGGTCATCTCGCCCGAAGGCTGCGCATCGATTTTGTGGCGAAGCGGCGAGCGCGCGGCGGAGGCTGCCGATGCGATGAAGATCACGGCGAGCGATTTGCTGCGTCTGGGCGTCGTCGACCGGATCGTCCCCGAACCCGTCGGCGGCGCGCACCGTGACCCGGCGGCGGCGGCGCGCGCGCTTCGCGATGCGGTCGAGACGGCGCTCGACGAGATGGCGGGTATGGACCCGGCCGCGCTTCGCCGGCAGCGGCGCGAGAAGTTTCTCGCGATGGGCGGGCTCTAGAGCGCTTGGGGCCACGCCGATCCTGTGGCATGATCGTGGTGCGTACAGGAGTATCGATAATGCGCAGCTCTGTTTTGCCGGTAATGGCACTTCTCTTCGCCGGCTCGCTACCGGGCGCCCCGGCATTTGCGCAGCAGGCGATCTCGTCGGCGGACAAGGCGACCGGAGCCAAGGCGCATCCCGAGTTGCTCGCCGAATTCGGCGGACTTTATGCCGGACCGCAAGCCGATTATGTGCGCCGCATCGGCCAGAAGATTTCGGTCCAGTCGGGCCTGTCGAACGCGCAGTCGGACTTCACGGTCTCGCTTTTGAATTCGCCGGTCAACAACGCGTTCGCCATTCCCGGCGGCTATGTCTATGTCACGCGCCAGTTGCTCGGGCTGATGAACGACGAAGCCGAACTCGCGTCGGTGCTCGGTCACGAAACCGGACATGTCGCGGCACAGCATTCGCAAAAGCGCCAGAGCGCAGCTTCGCGCAACGGTCTGCTCGGCGTGCTGGGGCAGCTCGGCGTCGGCATATTGCTCGGCGGGAACTCGGCGATCGGGCAGATGCTCAACAAGGGGATCGCGACGGGCGCGCAGGCGCTGACGCTCAAATTTTCGCGCACGCAGGAATATGAAGCCGACGATCTGGGCGTGAGCTATCTTGCGCGCGCCGGTTACGATCCGATGGCATCGTCGACGATGCTGGCATCGCTCGCTGCGCAATCCGCGCTCGATGCGCGCAGTCGCAACCAGGAGGGGCGGTCGACCCCGACCTGGGCAAGCACGCACCCCGATCCTGCGAGCCGGGTCAACCGCGCCGCGCAAAAGGCTGCGGCGACCGGCGTCAGGGCAGGCGTGCGCAACCGCGACGCGTTCCTGAACGCGCTCAACGGCACGATGTACGACGACGATCCGAAACAGGGCGTCGTCGACGGACAGGTGTTTCGCCATCCCGAGCTGCGACTGACCTTCACCGTTCCCGACGGCTTTGCGATGTCGAACGGCGCGCAGGCGGTCTCGATCAGCGGTAGCGGGGGGCAGGGGCAGTTCACCGGTGCCACGTTCGACGGCGACCTTTCGAACTATGTCGGCGCGGCCTTCCGGGCGCTGGCCGGTCAGGGCAGCATCGATGTCGGCGAAGTCGAGCGGACGCGCATCAACGGCATCGATGCAGCTTTTGCGACAGCGCGCGCCAACACGCAGTCGGGGCAGGTCGACGTCACCGTGTTCGCCTACGCGTTCGACTCAAGTCACGCCTATCATTTCGTGTTCATCGCACCGGCGGGACAGGGGATCGGGCCGTTCGCGGGACTGACCCGGTCGGTGCGGCGGATGACTGCGGCCGAGGCGGCTGCGGTCAGGCCGCGTCGAGTGCTCGTCGTGACGGTCAAGGCGGGGGACACGGTCGCCGCGCTTGCCGGGCGGATGGCGTATGACGATCTGCGGACCGAACGCTTCCTGACGCTGAACGCATTACAGGCCGGCGTCGCTTTGCGACCCGGCCAGCGTGTAAAGCTGATCGTTTACGGCTGAGCACCCGTGCCGGAGTGTTCAGCTCGCCTTTAGGTTCGTCGAGACGTTGTTGAACGTCGTCTTCAATTTGCCGCCGACGCTCGTCATCGCCGTGATTGCGGCGATCGCGATGAGCGAGGAGATCAGGCCATATTCGATCGCCGTTGCACCCTTGGTGTCGCGAACAACCTGAAATAAATGATGCACGTCCCTACTCCAGTCAATGTGGCGTCCCATTGCAAGAAGGGCGGCGGACATGGCCCGCCGCCCGGCTCGCTTCAGTAAAGTCCGGTCTCTGATCGAGACCAGGACATTAGGTAGCCTTGAGGTTGGTCGCAACGTTGTTGAACGTCGTGGTCAACTTGTTACCGACCGACGTCATCGCGGTGATCGCGGCGATCGCGATCAGAGTGGCGATCAGGCCGTATTCGATGGCCGTTGCACCCTTTTCGTTGCGCATGAACTTGCGAAGAATCTTCATTACTGGTCTCCTGTTGATCTGCCTACCCGGTTGACGGGATACCCCCGAACAACATCTTTGGAATTACGCGGTGGATATTGAAAAAGTCTTAATGCGTTCGGAATTTTTTACGTGCTGACGACCTTTGTCGCGACGTTGTTCCACATCCTGATCGTCGAGCTCGCGGCATTGTTCACGGCCACGAGGATCGCGATGAAAATCAACGCGACGATCAGGCCGTATTCAACAGCGGTTGCACCCCGGTTGTCGCGTGCAAACGCACGCCATAGTCCCAACATCGCTTGTCCCCAGTCCCGATGCACCCCTAAGGGTAAACCGTTTCTATGGCGGCCCGAGTTAAGAACATCTTAAAATCGAAACGTCCTTGCCCCTCGAAGCCCGTGCTGATCGTCGTCGCCGCCGCGCTGACCGACGATCGCGGCCGGGTCCTGGTGCAGCAGCGGCCCGGTGGCGCGAGCCTGCCGGGGTTGTGGGAGTTTCCAGGCGGCAAGATCGAGCCGGGCGAAGTGCCCGAAGCCGCCTTGACGCGTGAATTGCGCGAAGAACTGGGCATCGAGGCCGAGATGTTCACGCCGCTGGCTTTTGCGAGCGAAGCGCTCGGCGACCGTCACCTGCTGCTGCTGCTTTACCGGTGCGAACGCTGGACCGGCGAGCCCGAGGCGCTCCACGCGAGCGCGCTGCAATGGCTGCAACCAGCCGCCCTCGATAACCTGCCGATGCCCGCCGCCGACCGGCCGCTGATCGCGTCGCTTACGTCGCCGGCCTGAGCGCTTGTTCGAGCGACGTCGTAGCGCTGCCGCGCTTGGCGGGGCGCGGCTGATCGGGTGAGGGCGCCCAGGCGGTCAGCGTGATGAAGCTCATGGTTTCGTGCGTTCGCCCGTCGGGTCCTGCCATCGACGAAAATGCCGAAGACGCCGCCTCGATCCATCGACGTGACACGGCAGACCTGCGCGCGAGGACGTTCGTCGCGCCGCCATGGCGCAGGTCGGTCAGCAACGACGCAAAATCGCAATAGGCGACGTCGAGCGTGTCGACATCGGCAACGGGAAGCGCAAAGCCCGCGCGGACGAGAAGATCGCCAGCTGACCGGACGTCGATCTGTGGGTGGATGCGTACGATCGCGTTGTCTCCATCGGCAACGGCAATCGCCGCCCGCAGCGCCGACATGCCGGAAGCGCCCGCAAAATTGGCGAGGAACAGTCCGTCCGGCATCAGCGCCCGTCGCGTCAGGATCAGGGCGCCCGGCAAATCGGCCACGGTGTCGAGCGCACCCGACGACACGACCAGATCGAACTGCGCGCCGCCGAGGTCGAGGCGATCTTCGTCGCCCGTCGCCAGCGTGACCTCGACCTTGCGCTCGGTCAGCGCATTCGCGAGGCGGGGAGCGTGACCGACGATCAGCCCGCGCGAGAAGCGACGCCGCACGCTATCGAGGCGCTCGATCAGGTCGTCGGCCATCGTCTTCGGAATGAAGCCATCGGGGCGCGATTGCCGGCGACGGACCCGGCGCGCGTTTCGGTCGAAAATCTCGGGCGGAGTCATCGGGCGCTTGTGCAGCGCTTCGTGCGCGGCGACAATCACGTCGTGCGGATGTTGCGGCCGATCCTTGATTTCATGTTGCCGCCGCGCTGCCCCGGTTGCGCGACGGTCGTCGAGACCGATCACCGGTTTTGCGCCACCTGCTGGATGCGGATGCGGTTTCTGGGCGACGGCGGCTGCGTGCGCTGCGCGATCCCGCTCGGGCCGCTCGATGGCCTGACATGCGCGCGCTGTCTGGAAAAGCCGCCAGCTTACGACGGCGTGATCGCGGCCGTCGCATATGGCGACATCGCCCGGCATGTCGCCTTGCGGCTGAAATATGCGCGCCGGCCCGGGCTTGCGCGCATGATTGCGGCGCTCCTGGCGGATCGCCTGCCAGGCGATGGCGTGCTGATACCCGTGCCGCTGCACCGCTGGCGGCTTTGGAGCCGCGGGTTCAATCAGTCGGCAGCGATCGCGCGGGGACTGCAGTCGCGCACCGCGCTGCCATGCTCGGTGACGGCGCTGCGGCGTACGCGGGCGACGCCCTCGCTCCGTGGCCTTGGCCCGGTGCAGCGGCGGACCGCAGTTGCGGGCGCATTCGCGGTCACCGGCCGGTTCGACGGGCAGCATGTCCTGCTCGTCGACGACGTCCTGACCACGGGCGCGACCGCCGATGCGAGCGCCCGAGCGCTGAAGCGGGCAGGCGCGGCACGCGTGACGCTCGTCTGCTGGGCGCGTGTGGTTCGCGACGATTGACAAGCCGGATGCGCGTCACCATTTTTCGGATATGCCAAAGATCGACATCTACACCAAGTTCATGTGCCCCTATTGCGCGCGTGCGATCGCCCTCCTGAAGAAGAAAGGGGCGTCGTTCGACGAGCATGATATCACGATGGGCGGCGCGGGCCGCAGGACGATGGTCGCGCGATCGGGCGGACGAACGACCGTACCACAGATCTTCATCGGCGACCGCCACGTCGGCGGGTCCGACGAGCTTGCCGCGCTCGACGCCAGCGGAGAGCTCGACGCGCTGCTGACCGCGTGACGCGGATCGCGTTGCTGCAGATGACGTCGGGGATCGACGTTGCGGCAAATGCGGCGGTGATGGTGGACGCGGTGGCGCAGGCGGCTGCGGGCGGCGCGGTGATGCTGTTCACGCCCGAGATGTCGGGGTTGCTCGACCGCGACCGGGCGCGAGCGCGGGCGTCGGTCCGACGCCAAGGCGACGATGAAGTCCTTGCCGCAGTCCGCGAGGCCGCGCGGGCAAACGCGATCTGGGTGCACATCGGCTCGCTGGCGATCGATCCCGAGCGACCCGACGGAAAGCTCGCCAACCGGGCGTTCGTCATCGATGCAGGCGGCGCGGTCGTCGCGCGCTACGACAAGATCCATCTGTTCGATGTCGACGTGGGCGGCGGCGAGAGCTGGCGCGAGTCGAATGCCTATGGCGGGGGAGAGGAGGCGGTCGCAGTCGAGACGCCGGTCGGAAGGCTCGGCCTTTCGATCTGCTACGACCTGCGCTTTCCGGCGCTTTACGCGGCATTGAGCGGGGCGGGGGCGACGGTGCTCGCCATTCCGGCCGCATTCACGGTGCCGACGGGAGGCGCGCACTGGCATGTGCTGATGCGGGCGCGGGCGATCGAAAATGCCTGCTTCGTCGTTGCGGCGGCGCAGTCGGGCCATCACGAGGACGGTCGCGCGACCTATGGTCACTCGCTGGTCGTCGGGCCGTGGGGAGACGTGCTGCTCGACATGGAGGATGCGGCGGGGGTCGGCTTTTGCGACATCGACCTGTCGCAGATCGACGACGTGCGCGCACGGATTCCCGTGATCACGCATCGCCGAGCGGTCCAAAAGTTAGTCAAAAGTTAGTCCAAAGAATCCCAGCTTTCCGGGAAAAATCAGCTAAGCTATTGATCCAGAAAGCTTCGCATCTTGCGGCTGCGGCTCGGGTGCTTGAGCTTGCGCAGTGCCTTCGCTTCGATCTGGCGGATGCGTTCGCGGGTGACGCTGAACTGCTGGCCGACTTCCTCGAGCGTGTGGTCGGTGTTCATGCCGATGCCGAAACGCATGCGCAGGACACGTTCCTCGCGCGGGGTCAGTGAGGCGAGGACGCGGGTGACGGTTTCTTTCAGGTTCGCCTGGATCGCGGCATCGACCGGGATAACCGCGTTCTTGTCCTCGATGAAATCACCGAGATGCGAATCCTCCTCGTCACCGATCGGCGTTTCGAGGCTGATCGGCTCCTTGGCGATCTTCATCACCTTGCGGACCTTTTCGAGCGGCATCGACAGGCGCTCGGCCATTTCCTCGGGCGTGGGCTCGCGGCCCTGCTCGTGGAGGAACTGGCGGCTGGTGCGAACGAGCTTGTTGATCGTTTCGATCATGTGGACCGGGATGCGGATCGTGCGCGCCTGATCGGCGATCGAGCGGGTAATGGCCTGACGGATCCACCATGTCGCATAGGTGCTGAACTTGTAGCCGCGCCGATATTCGAATTTATCGACCGCCTTCATCAGGCCGATATTGCCTTCCTGAATCAGGTCGAGGAACTGCAGACCGCGATTGGTGTATTTCTTGGCGATCGAGATCACGAGGCGCAGGTTTGCCTCGACCATTTCCTTTTTCGCGATCCGCGCCTCGCGCTCGGCCTTTTGCACCGTGTTGACGATGCGGCGGAATTCGCTGAGCGACATGCCGGTGGCCTGGCTGATCTCGGCGATCTCGACGCGGATGCGGTCGACGGCTTCGGCTTCGTTTTCGGCGAAGGCAGCCCATTTCTTGTCGGTCTTCGCCACGCTTGCCAGCCACGTCTCGTCGAGTTCGCGGTTGATATAGCTGTCGAGGAATGCCTTGCGCGGCACCTTGTGGCGCTCGGCCAGGCGCAGCATCTGGCCGCCGAGCGCCGTCAGCCGGCGATTGAAAGCGTAGAGCTGATCGACGAGATATTCGATCTTCGCGCCGTGGAACTGGACGCTTTCGACTTCGGCGGTAAGCTCTTCGCGAAGCTTGTGATATTTTTTCTCGTCGCCCGCCGGAAATGCGTTGCCGACGCCGAGCGCGTCGATGCGTGCCTGCTGAACTTTCGAGAATTTCTTGTAGAGCGCGGTGATCGAGGCGAACTTTTCTAGCGCCATCGGCTTCAGCGTCTCTTCCATCTGCGCGAGGCTGAGCGTGTTGTCCTCTTCCTCGTCATCCGACGGGCGCGGCGCGCGGCGCTCGGTCAGCGCCTCTTCGTCATGTTCGTCTTCGGAAACGGTAACGACGTCCTCGACTTCGTCCTCCTCCTTGAACGTGACGCCGGCGGTCTTTTCGCTGATCTCTCCGGTCGCTTCCTCGCCGTCCTCGGTCATCGCCTCGGGCGCGGGATCCTTGTTGAGCATGGCGTCGAGATCGATGATCTCACGCAGCTGCATCGTGCCTTCGTTGAGCGCGTTCGACCAGCTGATGATCGCGTGGAAGGTGATCGGTGATTCGCACAGCCCGAGGATCATCGTGTCGCGGCCGGCCTCGATACGCTTGGCGATGGCGATTTCGCCTTCGCGGCTCAGTAGTTCGACCGCGCCCATTTCGCGCAGGTACATGCGGACCGGATCGTCGGTGCGATCGGTCGTCTTGGTAACCTTTTCGGCAACGTGGCCGGTGCCGTCGTCGGCGGCATCGACGGCGGGGATTTCCTCCTCGTCGTCCTTCGGCTCGTCGCCGTCGTCCCCGGCTTCATCGTTCTCGACGACGTTGACGCCCATCTCGTTCAATGCCGACATGACGTCCTCGATCTGGTCGGTTGTCATTTCGCCGACCACTGCGTTCAGATCGTCGACGGTGATGTAACCGCGCTTCTTTGCGCGCGCGACCATCTTCTTGATGTCGGCGTCGTTCAGATCGATCAGCGGTGCATCGCCCGTTTCGTTTTCATTTTCGTTCTCGGGCGCGTCGGCCTCAATCGTCTTTGCCATCTAGTTCGTCGTTCCCATGTCCGCGGCATCCTCGTCCCCCTGAACGAGCGCCGCCAGTTTTCGATCCGCATCGTGACGCGCCGTCATCAGGCGCATCTGCTCCGCATAGCCTTCGTCGCCGCCGCCTTCAGCCAAGCGCGTCGTTGCCGCCGCCAGGGCCGCGTCCAGCTCAGGACGTGCGGCGAGCGCCTCGATCGCCATCGCCAGGTCCCTGCGCGCCACGGCGGCATCCGCATCGTCGCGCGTAAAGGAAAAGGCAAGTCCGTTGAATGCGCGCAACTCCGTTAGTTCAGCGGAAAGCCCGTTATCATAGCATATAGTTTCAAGCGCGCCCGATTCAACGAGGTCGCTATCATAAGCGGCGTCGATAAGTATATTTCGAAGCTCGGCAAGGCGGGAGTCGGTGAGCGGCAGCACCGACAGCGCTTCGGCGCAGGTGAGGATAAGCGCAGGATGGCGCACCAACCCCGCCATGATCGCCCGGCCATAGAGATTTTCGATTCCGCCGCCGATCGCGCGTGCACGCGACGAGGCGGGGCCGTGCGGCAGGCCGCCCCTGACGAACGCTTTGCCGCGCGCCAAGGGCCTGAATTCGGTCTGCGCGAAAAAACGCGCGTCGAAGCGTTCGCGGATCGCGCGCTTGTAGTGCAGCCGGACATCGGCGTCGGCGATGGTGGCGATCCGCTCCATGAGGCGCTGTTTCAACCCCGCGCGCTGTTCGGGGGTGGCGTGCGGCACCGCGTCCTGTTCGGCCGACCAGAGCTGATCGACGAGCGGGCGGGCGCTTGCCAGATGGTGCTCGAACGCCGCAGCACCGCCGGCGCGCACGATGTCATCGGGGTCCTGGCCGCGAGGGAGCGTGACGACGTTCAGCGAGCGGCCGGGCGCGAGCAGCGGCATGGCACGCGCAATGGCGCGCATCGCCGCCTTCTGCCCCGCCGCATCGCCGTCAAAGCACAGCAGCGGTTCGTCGGCGAGACGCCACATTCGCGCGAGCTGATGCTCGGTGATTGCGGTGCCCATCGGCGCCACGACCTCGTCGATCCCGGCACCGGCGAGCGCGATGCCGTCCATATAGCCTTCGACGACGATCAGCCTCCCGGCCTTTCGCGTCGCGGCACTCGCGCGGTCGAGGTTCCAGAGCGTGCGCCCTTTGTCGAACAGCGGCGTGTCGGGCGAGTTGAGATATTTCGGCTCGCCCGCTCCGAGGATACGGCCGCCAAAGGCGATACAGCGGCCGCGCGCGTCGCGGATCGGGATCATCACGCGATTGCGAAAGCGATCGTAGGGCTCCTTGTCGTCGACCTCGATCAACAGCCCGGCCTCAACCAGCATCGCGTCGCCGAAGCGCGCGAGCGCGGATCTGAGCTTGCCGCGCGAATCGGGCGCCAAGCCGAGGCCAAAGCGCGTCGTCAGTTCGTCGGAAACGCCGCGCTGCGTCAGATAGGCGCGTGCGTCGGCACCGTCGGTTGCGGCGAGCTGGCTCGCGAACCACAGCTGCGCTGCGGCCATGACGTCGTGAAGGCCGCTCTGGCGTTCGGCGACCGCGGCGGCTTGGCGGTCGGGCGCGGGCATGTCCATGCCGGCACTCGCGGCGAGATCCTTGACGGCGTCGATGAACGGCAGGCCCTGATGCTCGGTCAGCCAGCGGATCGCGTCGCCGTGCGCGCTGCACCCGAAACAATGGTAGAAGCTCTTGTCGTCGTTGACGTAGAACGATGGGGTCTTCTCGTTATGGAACGGGCAGGGGGCCTTCCACTCGCGGCCCGCACGCTGGAGCTTCAACGATTTGCCGATCAGCGCCGAGAGCAACGTGCGCGCGCGCAATTCGTCGAAAAAGGCGGGGGAGAGACTCACCGCGACAGGTTAGCGCGATGCGCGACTGACCGCTAGGCCGTGGCGAGCCGTTCGGCGGTCGCGCGGATCAGCGCGATCATGTTCGGAATACCCTGCGTGCGGTTCGAACTGAGCTGTGCCTTCAGGGCGAAGGGCGCGAGTTCGGCGTCAATGTCGGTCGCGATGATGTCTTCGGGCGTCCGGTCCTGCACGGTCGCGAGGACGAGCGCGATGATGCCCTTGGTAATGGCGGCGTTCGAATCGGCCATGAAGTGCAAGCGGCCATTCTCGGTGCGGGTCGGATAGACCCAGACGCTTGCCGAGCATCCGCGAACGAGCGTCGCGTCGGTGCGGAACGGGGCGGGCATGGGTTCGAGGTCGCGACCGAGGTCGATCAGCAAGCGGTAGCGGTCGTCGGGGTCGAGGGTCTCATAGTCGGCGAGGATTTCGGAGAGAGTCATCGTCGTCTGCTAGCAACCTCGTCGCGTCATTGCGAGCAGAGCGAAGCTGCGCTCGCAATGACGACGCTAAATATCCACCCCGGCGGCGATCGCCTCGAGCTTGCGGATGCGTTCCTTCAGGTCGGCGACGTCGATGCGCTGGGCCGTCGACGGCGCGGCGGCGGGGCGTTGCCCGAGCTCGAGCGTCTTGAGTTCGAGCCAGGCGCGGAACGCCCTGAGACCGATCAGAGCAAGGACGGTCACTCCGGCGACAGCGGTCAGCGACAGGGCAAGATAAAGCGGCAGATTATCCATGATCACTCTCCCCGATGTCAGCGCAGTTTCTCGATCTCGCGATCGAGCGCGCGGGCACCATTGTCGTCGGTGACGAGCCGTTCGAGGACCGCGATGCGCTCCTTCAAACCGCGAACCTCGTCGCGCAGGCGTTCGGCGTCGGCGTCGGCGACGACGCGGGTGACGCCATCCTTGTCATCGACCAGGCCATAGCGGGCGCGGTTGCGCGACTTTATGACATTGGCGATCATCACGATGGCGATGATCAGGACGACCATTTCAAAGGGGTTCATTGCACGTCTCCCGGTTCGGATTGTCAGTTGAGCGGCTGGGTACGGAGCGCTTCGATCTCGTCCGACAGGTCGACACCCTTGTCGGTCGCGATCCGTTCGAGCACGCGAACGCGCGCTTCGAGCCGTTCAGTGTGCGCGGCATATTGCGCCGACTTCTCGGCTGTCAGCGCGGTCTGACTGGCAAGCTGCTTTTCCTTCAGCGCGATCATCTTGGTGACGGTCCGCGACAGGATCGCCACGATCGGGATTAGCAGCGCCATGATCGGGATGAGCGCAAAGATAACGTCTTCGTTCATGGTCTTGATCCTTATTTGAGTGCGTCGATCTCTTCGAAAAGGCGCGTCGGTTTATCGGTGGCGATGCGTTCGAGAACCGCGATGCGGTCCTGCAATCGACCGATCTGCCCCAGCTGCTGTTCATTCTCCCTGGCCAGCAACTCCACGGCCCTTTCGGTCGTCGGGCCGCCCGCCAATGCCTGCCTGGCTTTGCGAGCGCCCCATTTCTGGATCAGCCATAGGGCCAGGACGCCCATCATGAGCCCCAGCAGGAACGCTGGCATCGGCGGCATCTGTTCAATCGGGATTGGCGCAGAGCCGTCGGCAGTTGTCGACGTGCTGACCGTCCCGTCGGGTGCGATCGTCGTCAGTTCACTCATTGTCGTGCCCCTTTTTTCAAATCAGTCCGTCGATTTCGGCGGAGAGACGGGTTGGCTTGTCGGTCGCGATGCGTTCGAGCACCGCGATGCGATCTTCGAGGCGGGTCACCTTGCCGGTGAGTTGCTCGTTTTCGTTGCTGAGCAATTCGATCTGGCGCGCCGCTTTCGGATCGTCCTTGGTCACTTTCCCGCCCCATTCGCCTTCGAGCGGGTAGCCGTGTCTGGCGCGGATCCAGCTCGTTACGATCCATCCGATCGTCGACATCGCGATGATGGCGAGGATGAAATCGGGTCCATGAAAGTCCATCGTCCGTCTCCCCGTTTGATTGCGTTACCTGAGGCTGTCGATCTCGTTGGCGAGGCTCGAGTTGCGGCTGGTGTAGTAGGTTTCGACGTCGGCGAGGCGGCGGTCGATGTCGCGGAACTTGGCTTTGACATCGCGCGTGCTGCGCGTCGGCGACTGGCGAACGCCCTGCCAGAACTTTGCGTCATCGGCATCTTCGTAGAGGCCGTACGGCTTGGGATTGGCGACCCAGGCGGTGACCCAGTAAGCGATGAGCGTCCAGGGAAAGCCGCCCATGATCGTCAGGACGACGGCGGCGACGCGAACCGAGGTGCGGTCGATTCCGGTGTAGTCGGCGATTCCCGAACAGACGCCCAGCCATTTGGCGTTCTGTTTGTCGAGGTAGTATGAAGTGCGACGCGCGGTCATTGCAGGTCTCCTTGCGAATTGGGGGTTACTGGCCGGATTTCCACTCGGGATTGTCGGCGGTCATGATGCGTTCGATCGTGATTAGCCGGTCTTCGAGGCGGCGGGCGGTATCGTGCATGTCGTCGAGCAAGCGCTCGTCGTCGACGGTCAGCGTCTTGGCCTGTTTCCATTTGGTCATGTAGTGAAGCATCAGCCACGGCAGCGCGACGAAAAGCATGCCGACAACCATGATCGGGACGAGGACATCTTCCATCGGATCAGCCTTTCTTTCCTTGCGCCGCGATCTTTGCCTTCATGGCCTCGAGCTCGGCGTCGATCTTCTTGTCGGTGCGCAGCTCGGCGATTTCCTCGTCGAGCGTCTTGACGTTGCCCATGCCCATTGCATCGGCGCGACCCTCGGCCAGGTCGGCTTCGCGTTCGAGAATATCGAAGCGCGAGAAGGCGTCCTTGGTGCGTTCGCCGGCATAGGCTTCGCGCATCCGGTAGCGCTGGTTGGCGCTGTCGATGCGCGTTTCGATGCCGCTCTGGCGTGTGCGGGCATCGCGCAGCTTCGATTGCAGCTTGGCAATGTCGGCCTCCGACGCGCGAAGCGCATCGTCGAGCACCTTGATCTGGTTCGACATCTGGTCGGCCATGTCAGTCGCCTTCGCCTTCTCGACGAGTGCGGCCTTGGCGAGGTCGTCGCGGCCCTTCGAGAGCGCGAGTTCGGCCTTTTCCTGCCAGTTCGCCTCGAGATTCGCGAGCTTGTCGATATGACGCCGCATTTCCTTCTGATCGGCGATCGTGCGGGCGGCACCGGCACGAACCTCGACCAAGGTCTCCTCCATCTCGAGGATGATGATGCGGATCATCTTGGCCGGGTCTTCCGCGCGATCGAGCATGTCGGTCATGTTGGCTGCGATGATATCGCGGGTGCGCGAGAAAATACCCATATCGTTACTCCTGAGTGAAACCTTAGATCGTTCGCCGGGGCGGTCCTAGCAAGGGGAACGGGCCGCCCCGGTCACGATGCGCACCAGGGTCAAACCTGTGCGGTCGTCTGAGTCACCGCGTTTGCGGCGTAAATCCGGTTGGGCTTCAGCGTCGAGTCGAGACCCGAAAGACTGAAGACGACGATGCCGAGTGCAACGGTGGCGACGACGGATTTGCGAGCGGTTGAAAATGCGGTCATTTGAAGTCTCCCTGACTTTGCGGTGATCATGTTCCCGTCGGACCATCCGGCGGGACATGAACAGTTTTGCAGGAAGCGTGCCAACCCGGCAAATGGCGGATTTCCGACGAAGCTGAAATTCTTCTTTGTCAACAGCTATCCAAATATTAGTATTTTGTGCTAACAGTTGGAAATGGATCGGTCGCAACAGGTTGTCGGGCAGTCGTATGCCTTTCTCGACAGCATCGAACGCGCGTCGGGCGCGGCGGCGCTCAACCGGCCGGTGCTGGTGATCGGCGAGCGGGGAACGGGCAAGGAACTGATTGCCGAGCGCCTGCACCGCCTGAGCCCGCGCTGGGCGGGTCCGCTTGTCACGATGAACTGTGCCGCACTTGCCGAGACGCTGATCGAGGCCGAGCTGTTCGGGCACGAGGCGGGCGCGTTCACGGGTGCGACGAAAGCGCGCGAGGGGCGTTTCGAGGAGGCCGATGGCGGGACGCTGTTCCTCGACGAGCTGGCGACGTTGTCGGCAGGCGCGCAGGAGCGCCTGCTGCGCGCGGTCGAATATGGCGAGGTGACGCGGATCGGCGCGAACAAGCCGGTGCAGGTCGACGTCCGGATCGTGGCGGCAACGAACGAGAATTTACCCGGGCTGGTCGAGAAGGGGCGCTTCCGGGCCGACCTGCTCGACCGGCTGGCTTTCGAGGTCGTCACCCTGCCGCCGCTGCGCGCACGCGACGGCGACGTACCGGTGCTCGCTGACCACTTCGGGCGGCGGATGGCGTCGGAGATCGGCTGGCGCGAATGGCCGGGGTTTTCAGTGGGGGCGAGCGAGGTGCTGGCGCGGTACGACTGGCCGGGCAACGTTCGCGAGTTGAAGAACGTCATTGAGCGCGCGGTCTATCGCTGGACCGACGAGATGCGGCCGATCGACGTTATCGAGTTCGACCCGTTTGCATCGCCGTGGGCACCGGCGAGCGCGCAAGGCAACCGTCAGACCAACGAAAGCTCGGAGCCCTCACGTCAAGAGATCGCAGCTTCCGCTGGGATGACGCGGGTCGAGACTGTTACCGACCTGCGTGCTTCTGTCGACGCCCATGAGAAAGCGATCCTCGAAGCGACGCTGACCCGCTGCCGCTTCAACCAGCGCGAGGCGGCAAAGGCATTGTCGCTGTCGTACGATCAGCTGCGCCATTGCCTGCGCAGACATGGATTGCTCGAGAAGAAAGCGGCCTAGGCGGTCGGCGCATCCTCGCCGAGCCCGTGCCTGGTCATCACGGGGATGTTCGCCAGCGCGAACAAGAACGACAGGATCGTCAGCCCCCAGACCTTTACCGTCAGCCACGTGCCGAAGTCGAGCGTGGCGACGAGGATCTGGTTGATCACCGCCATCGCCGCAAAGAAGATGGCCCAGTTGCGCGAGAGGATCATCCAGCCCCGATCGCTGAGGCCGTCGTAGCCCGCCTCGAGCACATATTTCAGCAACGGTTTGCCCATCAGGAGCCCGCCGAAGAGCAATGCCGACAACAGCGCGTAGATGATCGTCGGCTTGATCTGGATGAATTTGGGATCGTGGAACCAGATGGTCAGGCCGCCGAAGCCGACGACGAGGATCGCCGAAAGCCACAGCATCGGCGAGACACGTCCGAGACGCCATTTCGACACGACGACGGCAACGACGATCGCCGCCATGAAAACCGCAGTGCCCGCGAACACGTTGGTGAATTTATAAGCGACGAAAAACAGCAGCAACGGCCCGTAATCGATCGCCAGACTCCATCCGGGATGCGGTTTGGCTTTGGCTTCGTTCACCGGTCAACTCCAGCTATGGCACGCGCGAGCTCGTCGGCGTCGAACGGACGAAGGTCGTCCAAAGTTTCGCCGACGCCGACGGCGTGGATCGGCAAGCCGAATTGCTTTGCCGCGGCGACGAGAACGCCGCCGCGCGCGCTGCCGTCGAGTTTGGTCATGACGAGGCCGGTGACGCCGGCGACATCCTTGAAGACTTCGATCTGGCCGAGCGCGTTCTGCCCGGTCGTCGCGTCGAGGACGAGGATGACGTTGTGCGGCGAGGCAGGGTTTATCCGGCCAAGGACGCGGCGGACCTTTGCCAGTTCGTCCATCAGCTCGCGCTTGTTCTGGAGGCGGCCGGCGGTGTCGACGATCAGGACGTCGATACCGGTTTCGGTCGCCTTTCTGACCGCGTCGAAGACGATCCCCGCGGCGTCGCCACCCTCGGGACCACTGACGATCGGTACGCCGAGACGCTCGGCCCAGACCTTCAACTGTCCGATCGCGGCGGCGCGGAAGGTGTCGCCCGCCGCGAGCATCACGCTGTAGTCCTGTTCGAGGAAGATATGCGCGAGCTTGGCGATGGTCGTCGTCTTGCCCGAGCCGTTGACGCCGATGACCAGGATCACCTGCGGACGGGGAAAGGCGTCGATCACGAGCGGTTCGGCGACGGGGCGCAGGACCTGCGCAATCGCGTCGGCCATCACCGCGCGGACGGCGCGCGCATCGACACCGCGTTCGAATTTCGTTTCGGCGAGGCGATCGCGGATCGTCCTTGCGGTCGCCGGGCCGAGGTCTGACGCCACGAGCGCATCCTCGACATCGTCGAGCGTCGCCGAGTCGAGAATGGTCTCTCCGCCGGTCAGCGCGCCGAGATTGTCACCGATACGCTCCGACGTCCGGCGCATGCCGCCGAACAGGCGCTGAGACCAGCTGGTCTGAGTCATCGGGCGGCGACCAAGACATCGCGCGTGGTCGCGGTAATCGACACTGTCGCGATGCTGCCGGGCACGCGCGGCGCAAACTCGACCCGCGCAAAGTTTTCGGCATGGCCGCTGACGCCGTCGCGTTCGACGAGGATGCGCTGTTCGGTGCCGACCAGCGATGCCAGCCACGCTGACTTGCGTCGCGCGCTCGCCGCGCGAAGGTCGGCCGCGCGCGCCTTGGCAAGCAAGGGGTCGACTTGCGGCATCCGCGCCGCCGCGGTGCCGGGACGCGGCGAATAGGGAAAGATGTGCGCAAAGACGATGGCGCATTCGTCGACGATCGCGCTGCTGTTCGCGGCCATCGCGGCGGTTTCGGTGGGAAAGCCGGCGATGAGGTCTGCACCGATGGCAATTTCGGGTCGCGCGGAATGCAGCCGGTGGACGAGATCGATCGCCTGTGTGCGCGTGTGACGACGCTTCATGCGCTTCAGGATGAGGTCGTCGCCCGACTGGAGCGACAAGTGGACGTGCGGCATGACGCGCGGCTCATTCACGAGCAGCCCGAACAGCGCAGCGTCGACGTCGGCCGGGTCGAGCGACGACAAGCGAAGGCGGGCCAGGTCGGGCACGTCGCGCAGGATAAGCGCGACCAGCGCCGCGAGCCCGCCGTCGTAACCGGTCAGGTCGACGCCGGTCAGGATCGCCTCCGCTTGTCCGCGGTCGACCACA
This sequence comes from Sphingomonas sp., assembly GCA_965249015.1. GTDB lineage: Bacteria > Pseudomonadota > Alphaproteobacteria > Sphingomonadales > Sphingomonadaceae > Sphingomonas_O. The sequence continues at coordinate 2,171,316 of CBDFLB010000003.1, forward strand.
TCGCGGATCGCCGCCACGATCGCGCCCGGATCGAACGAACGCGACCGTCCGCGCGCGATCCGGGTGACGCAGAAAGTGCATTCATGGTCGCAACCGTTCTGGATCTCGACGAAGGCGCGGGCATGACTCGCCCCGGACACGGCGGGGCGAGCGCCGTCGCGCTGCGGCAGGATTTCCGCGAGGGCGGACCAGCGCACGGGATCGAGCCGGACCGCGCAGCCGGTGGCGAAGACGCGTGCCCCCGAACGCACCGCGCGGCGGATGGCTTGCCGTCCCTGACGTTCGGCTTCCGCGGTCACCGCGCAGCTGTTGACGATGACGGCGGGGCCACCGCGCCAGTCGCGACGGATCGCTTCGCCCTCGGCAAGGTTCAGGCGACAGCCAAAGTTGACGACCTCGACACTCATGCGCCGAAGGCTTCCCAGTCGGCTTCACCCGCGAACACGTGGGTCGCGGGGCCGGTCATGCGGATCGTTTCGCCGGGTGCCCAGGCGATGGTCAGGTCGCCCCCAGGAAGGCTCACCGTGACGGGTGAAATGCAGCGCTTGCCGCGGATAGCCGCGACGGCGGTCGCGCAGGCACCGGTTCCACAGGCGCGCGTGATGCCGGTGCCGCGCTCCCAGACGCACAGGGCGAGCGTCGATGCCCCGCTTATCGCGGCGACATTGACGTTGATCCGTTCGGGGAACAGCGCATCGCTTTCGATCAGAGGCCCGAGCCGCTCGAGATCGATCGTGTCGAGGTCGTCGACGAAAAAGACGACATGCGGATTGCCGACGTTGACGGCAGCCGGAGCCTCGAGCGCGTCCCAACCGACCGGCATCGCCGCGGTGTCCATCGGGTAGGCGAGCGGAATCGCGTCCCACGCAAAGCGCGGTTCGCCCATGTCGACGGTCGCGCCCGCGTCTATCGGTGCGACTGCGACGGGACCGGCCATCGTTTCGAGTGTCGCCGCAGCGCCGAGCAGCAGCGCGACGGCGCGCGCGGCATTGCCGCACATCTCGACCTCACCGCCGTCGGGGTTCCAGACGCGCATGCGGGCATCGGCGCTTACCGACGGTTCGAGCATGATCAGCTGATCGCAGCCGATTCCGGTGCGTCGGTCGGAGATAGCGCGGGCGCGCGCCGCCGACATCGCGACCGGTTCGACACGCGCGTCGATGACGACGAAATCGTTGCCCAGTCCATGCATCTTGTGAAAGCGCCCGGTCATTGGCGCGCGATTTAGGTGCGCGGGTCGCCGAAGTCGAATCAGGCGATGCGACGCTGTGGCAAATCGTCCTCGGCCGGGGGAGGCGCCATGTCGTTGGTCTGCACTTTCGCGTCCGAAACGCGCGCGTAGGCCAGCAGGTTGCGTTCGGCGAGCAGCGTGCGCGCGGCAGGCATCGGCAGCGGCCGGCCATAAAGCCAGCCCTGGCCCTTGTGACAGCCGAGCTGGCGCAGGCGCTCCTCGATCTCCGCAGTCTCGATACCTTCGGCGGTGACGGGCAATCCAAGACTTTCGCCAAGGCGTGTGATGGCGGCGACGATCGCTGCGCTTTCGGCGTTCTCGCAGATCGTCGTCACGAAGCTCTTGTCGATCTTGATGCGGTCGAAAGGAAGCGCGCGAAGATGCGCGAGCGACGAATAGCCGGTGCCGAAATCGTCGAGCGCGATGCGGATGCCCTGGTTCTTCAAGCTGCCGACGATCGACTGCGCGAGCGCAAGATTGTCGAACAGCGAGGTTTCGGTGATCTCGACTTCGAGGCGCGTTGCCGGGAAACCGGTTTCGGTCAGCAGCTTGACGAGCTTTTGCGCAAGCCAGGGGTCTTTCAGCTGCGTCGGCGAGATGTTGACCGACAGGCTGACCGAAGGGTCCCAGTTGCGCGCCTCGACGAAGGCCTGGCGCATGACCGAAAACGACAGGTCCGAAATCGCGCCGGTTTCTTCAGCGATGCCGATGAAGGCGTCGGGCATGACCAGCCCGCGGGTCGGATGATCCCAGCGCGCGAGCATCTCGAACCCATGCAGGCGGTTGGTCGCAAGGTCGATCTGCTGCTCGAAATAAGGAACGAACTCGCCCTTTGGGATGCCGATGCGCAGGCCCTGTTCGGTGTCGTTGCGCGCTTGCAGTTCGCGCTCCATCGAGACGTCGAACCAGGCATAGCGGTTGCGGCCCTGATGCTTGGCGGCGTACATGGCGATGTCGGCGCGGCGCATCAGCGCGTCCATGCTGTCGCAGTCGGCGGCGGAATGCGCGATCCCAACCGAAGCCGAGATGTGGACGAAGGTGCCGGCGGCGTCGAACGGCTGGCCCAGACGCGCGACGATGGCTTGTGCGATGCGTTCGACGATCTCGGGATTGCCAGCATCATAGGCAAAGGCGCAGGCAAATTCATCGCCGCCGAGGCGTGCCGACATCGACGACGGCGGAACCAGCGCGATGACTTCGGCCGCGACGCTTTTCAGGAGCGCGTCGCCGACCGCGTGACCATGGACGTCGTTGACGTTCTTGAAATGGTCGAGATCGAGCATCAGCACCGCGAGCGTCTTTTCGCGCTTGACCGTGCGGGCAAGCAGCGCCGATCCGTCTTCAGACAAGGCGCGGCGATTGAGGAAGCCGGTCAGCGGATCGCGCGAGGCGAGGACCTGCGCGCGTTGTTCGGCCTCGGTGCGCTCGACGATCTCGTTCGAAAGATCCTTGTACCGGCGCCAGCCGAACATGATGAGGGCAATGTTGAGAAGCAGTGCGACCGAAAGCGTCTTGTCGACGCCGCCGCCCACACCGAGCAACGTGTCGATAACGCTCGACATGACGCGTCCGCCAGTACCGACGAACATGATGATCGCGGCGACGATGATCCCGCCCGTCATCACGTCGTTGCGCGCATTCAAGACGCGTGAACTGCCCTTGCCCGATAATATCTCGCTCGTCACTCTGATCCAGCCCCACCTGTTCCGCGATCAAAACGACCGGTATCAAGCAGGCGTGAAGAAGACCTTAAGCAGCGCCCGATTGACGGACAAGGCCGTCGCGGGTAATGGCACCGCATTCGAAGAGCATCGTGCGATGCGCGCCAGCCGACGAGGTTTCGTCCGCTGGCCCTTTTTGCGTTGGAGTGAAGGCGGTTCATGTTTGATTCGTTGAGCGATCGTCTGAGCGGCGTCTTTGACCGCCTTCGCGGGCGCGGGGCGCTGAGCGAGGCCGACGTGCGCGGTGCCATGCGCGAAGTGCGGATCGCGCTGCTCGAGGCCGATGTCGCGTTGCCCGTGGTGCGATCGTTCGTCGACAGCATCACCGACAAGGCGGTCGGGCAGAACGTGCTGCGCTCGATCACGCCGGGACAGCAGGTCGTCAAGATCGTCAACGACGCGCTGACCGAGATGCTGGGGTCGGAGGCTGCCGATCTCGACCTCGAGGTGACGCCGCCTGCGGTCATCATGATGGTCGGGCTGCAAGGGTCGGGCAAGACGACGACGACTGCGAAGATCGCCAAGCGACTTTCGGAAAAAGACCGCAAGAAGGTTCTGATGGCGTCTCTCGACGTCAACCGGCCCGCCGCGCAGGAGCAGCTTGCGGTGTTGGGCACGCAGATCGGCGTGGCGACGCTTCCGGTCGTGGTCGGCCAGCAGCCGGTCGAAATCGCGCGGCGCGCGCTGACGTCGGCCAAGCTCCAGGGCTATGACGTGCTGATGCTCGACACCGCCGGGCGGCTGCACGTCGATCAGGCGCTGATGGACGAGATGCGCGCGGTGTCTCAGGTCTCGGTCCCTGCCGAAACATTGCTTGTCGTCGATGCGCTGACGGGGCAGGACGCGGTCAACGTCGCCAAGAGCTTCACCGATCAGGTGCCGCTGACCGGCGTCGTCCTGACGCGGATGGACGGCGATGCGCGCGGTGGCGCTGCGCTGTCGATGCGCGCGGTGACGGGCAAGCCGATCAAGTTCGTCGGCACCGGCGAGAAGCTCGACGGGCTCGAGACCTTTCATCCGGCCCGCGTCGCCGGGCGCATCCTCGGCATGGGCGATATCGTTTCGCTGGTCGAGCGCGCGGCGGAGAATATCCAGGTCGAAGACGCCGAGGCGATGGCCGCGAAAATGGCGAAAGGTCAGTTCGACCTGAACGATTTGCGACAGCAGCTGAAGCAGATGCAGAACATGGGTGGCCTCGGCGCGCTCGCGGGGATGATACCCGGCATGAAAAAGGCGCAGGCGGCAATGGCGTCGGGCGCTGTCGACGAGCGGTTGCTGGTGCGCATGGATGCGATGATCGGATCGATGACCGCAAAGGAGCGCGCCAAACCCGAGCTGCTTCAGGCAAAGCGCAAGATCCGCATCGCCAAGGGATCGGGAACGACAGTTCAGGACGTCAACAAGCTGCTGAAGATGCATCAGGACATGGCGGGCGCGATGAAGAAGCTCAAGAAAATGGGCGGCATGAAGGCGCTGATGGGGATGATGGGCGGCGGCGGCGATCCGATGGCCGCGATGGGCAAGATGATGGGCGGCGCGTTGCCTCCCGGAATGAGCAAATTCAAAAAGTAGCGAAGGAAGTCAAATGGCAGTTGCAATTCGTTTGTCGCGTGGTGGTTCGAAGAAGCGCCCTTATTACAAGATCGTCGTTGCCGATGAACGCGCTGCGCGTGACGGCAAGTTCATCGAGCGGATCGGGAGCTATAATCCGCTGCTCGCCAAGGACGATGAAAAGCGTGTCGTGCTCGACGGCGAGCGCGCCAAGCACTGGCTGAGCGTCGGCGCGCAGCCGACCGATCGCGTCGCCCGCTTCCTCGACGCCGCCGGCGTCCGCGAACGTGCGGCGCGCAGCAATCCGAACAAGGGCAAGCCCGGCGAAAAGGCAACCGAGCGCAAGGAAGAACAGGACAAGCGCGCGAGCGATGCTGCGGAAGCGGCGGCGGCAGCGGCGGCGGCTCCTGCGCCTGAGCCTGAACCCGAGATCGTCGAAGACGTTGTCGCCGAGGAAGCGGCGCCCGAGCAGGCAGTCGAACAGGACGCCGCACCCGCCGAGGACGCCGCGACGGCAGATGAAGGCGGCAATGATGGCGTGTCGGCCGACGCGCCCGCAGAAGGCGCTGTCGAACCGCAAGCCGAAACAGCGATTGACGAAAGCGCCAGTGCGCCTGCTGAAGGTGCTGCCGATATCGAGCCAGCCCAAACCGAAGAAACGCCCGCCGCCGCAGACGCGCCGGTGGAACAAGCCCAAGCTGAAGACGTGCCTGCCGCCGAGGCTGCGCAAGAAGAAGACAAGCAGGCCGACGCCTGAGCATGGACCCCGCCCGCCCCGTCACGCTCGCCGTCATCATCGGCGCGCATGGCGTGGGCGGGGAGGTGCGGCTGAAGGTCTTCGCCGACGACTTGGCGCGCCATGTTCGCTTCAATGATGGCGCGCTTACGCTGAAATCGTTGCGCGAGGGGAACCAGATCATCGCGCGCTTCGCCGAAATCCCCGACCGCACGACGGCCGAACGGATGCGCGGCACCGAACTGACCGTGCCGCGCCAAGCACTGCCTCCGCTGGCGGAGGGGGAATATTATCATGCCGATTTGATCGGGTTGCCTGCTGTTTCGACGGTGGGCGATAATTTGGGCCGCGTGGTCGCCATCGAAAACTTCGGGGCGGGCGATGTGCTCGAGATCGAGCGACTTGATGGCAAACGCTTCATGGTGCCGATGTCGGCGGACGCAGTGCCCGAATGGGGGGAGAGGGTGGTCGTTGACAGCGCGTTTGTCGATTAGTATATACACGGCGTGTATACGGAGGTTCCGATGGGCGATGAATTTGTGGGCAAGACGTTCAAGTCGGGAAACTCGGTGGCTTTGCGCCTGCCGAAGGGTTTGGGCGTGCCCGAAGGCACCGAGGTGCAGATGGTGCGTGAAGCTCCAATGACATTTCGCGTGCAACCGGTCGATGCCCCGAAACGGAAGTTCAACATCGCCAAGGTTGCAGGTTGCGCGATCGGTAGCGGGTTGCGCTATGTTGAAGACCGCAACTTTGAGCCGCGACCTTCCGAGCGCGATCTCGCAGAGTGAGATACCTGCTCGACACCAACATCGTGATCGACGTCGTCTTGAATTTGGACGAAAAGGTGATCGGGCACTTGTCTGAAACCGACGCGACCGACGTCGTGACGTCATCGGTCGCGATTGCGGAAATGATGCACGGGTCGGTACGTGGAAAACCACCGCCCATGCACTTGATCGAGCCGTTCCTTGAAGAAGTGCCGGCTTTGCCCTTCGATCTCGCCGCCGCGCGGATGTATGCAAAGCTGTCGTTCAAACGACGCAGCTTCGATCGGCTCATTGCAGCTCAGGCGCTTGCCCTTGGCTTGACGGTCGTGACAAGGAATGAGCGGGACTTCGCCGATGTGCCGGGGTTGAAGGTTGAGAATTGGACGGTTTGATGGGCTTCCTGCTCGCCGTCGGTATCATGTCGGTTCCAGCGGTTTTGCTTTGGGCCGCGAGCTCCAGCATTTTTCGCGGATCGCGTGCCGCAAGGTTGCTCCTTGCCAGTGGTGCTACGGCGATGGTCACGGTTGGTCTTGGGCCGCTCTCGCTAATAGCTGTCCCCGTCACCTTGTTCGTGACGATCCCGATTATTTTCGCTCTGGATTGGGCATACACCCGGTGACCTTCGTCGCCCAAATCCTGACTCTCTACCCCGAGATGTTCCCAGGTCCGCTCGGCGTGTCGCTGGCGGGGCGCGCTTTGGGGGAGGGGATTTGGTCTTGCGACCCTATTCAGATCAGGGATTTCGCAAGCGACAAGCACCGGTCGGTGGATGATACGCCTGCGGGCGGCGGCGCGGGGATGGTTTTGCGGGCGGATGTGCTGGCGGCGGCGGTGGATCTTGCGGAAGCGCGGATGGATGTACTGTGCCCCCGCGAAGGCGGGGGTCCAGCCCCAAACAAAGAGACTGGACCCCCGCCTTCGCGGGGGAACGGAGTGGCCCCCATCCTCGCCATGACGCCGCGTGGGGTGGCGCTGACGCAGGCGCGCATTCGCAAGATCGCGACTGGCCCCGGGGTCACCATCCTGTGCGGTCGCTTCGAAGGCTTCGACGAACGCCTTTTCGAAGCGCGGCCGCAGATCGAACAGGTCTCGATCGGCGACTATGTCCTGTCAGGCGGCGAACTTGGCGCGATGGTCATTCTCGATGCTTGCATCCGGCTTCTGCCCGGCGTAATGGGCGCGGCTTCTAGCGGGGATGACGAGAGCTTCGAAACGGGGCTGCTCGAATATCCGCAATATACCCGACCCGCGATATGGGAAGGGCGTGCGATCCCGCAAGTGTTGCGATCGGGGGATCATGCGGGCGTCGCGGCTTGGCGTAAAGCGCAGGCCGAGGCTGATACACGGTTACGCAGACCGGACCTTTGGGAGCGTCATATCGGCGCTCGGGTTCAGCCTGCCTCTGACGCGCGACGAGAGACAAGGGACGAATGAGATGAATCTCATCCAGACGATCGAAGCCGAAAACATTGCCAAGCTGCTCGAAAAGCGCGCCATTCCCGATTTCCGCCCCGGCGACACGCTGAAGGTCGGCGTTCGCGTTGTCGAAGGCGAGCGCACGCGCGTACAGAATTACGAAGGCGTCTGCATCGCGCGCGCCAACCGTGGCATGGGATCGAGCTTCACGGTGCGCAAGATCTCGTTCGGTGAAGGCGTCGAACGTGTGTTCCCGCTTTATTCGCCGAACATCGACAGCATCGAGGTCGTCCGCAAGGGCGCGGTGCGTCGTGCCAAGCTCTATTATCTGCGCGGCCGTCGCGGTAAATCGGCACGTATCGCCGAACGCCGCGATACGCGCGGCGACGTGAAGTCGACGCCGGCTGAATAAGCCGCGCGTCGCCCCGCGATCAGGCGGGTATCTCGGGAATAGCCGTCCGATCGACGAGCCGCGTGTAAAGGTGCCACGTCGCATAGCCGAGCACCGGCAAGGCAAAGGCAAGCCCGAGCATCACCGGGATCGCGGCGACGACCAGGATAACGCCGACGCGCAATCCCCAGCGTAGCAGCACCGTCCGGTTTAGTGCGAACGCCTTCAGCGACGTGCGCACGGCGGTCGCCGCATCGATGCGCTTGTCGATAAGCATCGGCAGCGAGACGACGCTGGTGGCAAGGACGATGACCGCAAAGACCAGACCGATGACGTTGCCGACCAGCATCATCGCCCAGCCCTGCGGCGTCGTGAACGCTTCGCGCAGCAGCATACCGAACGTGGCGGGCGGCTCGGTTCCAAAGAAGATCGCATAGGTGACCCCCGCTGCCACGAGCCATGCGCCGAAAACCGCCATCAGCAAGATACCGACCAGCAAAATCGCCTCGCGCGACGGCGACTTGAAGACGTCGAAGAAATGCCACCAGCTCGATTCGAGGCCCGACTCGCGCCGCTTGGCAAGCTGATAGAAGCCCGTCGAGACAAGTGGGCCGAGCAGCGACAGGCCCGCGAGCATCGGGAACAGAAGCGGCAGGATCGACCCGCCGTTCGCCGCGATCGCTGCGCAGAGACCGATCAACGGGTAAAGCAGGCCGATAAAGACGAGGTCGCCGCGCTTGGCGAGGAAATCGCGGTAGCCGTCACGCAGCGATTGCGTCAGATCCGCGTCGGTGATCGTGCGCACGGGGATGTCGCGCATCGACGGTGCGATCGGCGTGGAGGCCATGGACGCGCTCCTTGAGTTTTGCGGCGGGACGGAAATGCGCCACCGACTCGGCAAGGCTAACATATCGGTTCGCCAAGCCCAAGCCGGCTGGACTTTCGCTTGTCGCCCGCTATGCCGCCGCGCAGCAGGAGATGGCGATGGGTTACCGGATCGTGGTTGCAGGCGCGACCGGCAATGTCGGGCGCGAGATGCTCAACATTCTGGCGGAGCGGCAGTTCCCGGCGGACGAGATTGCGGTGCTGGCGTCGTCGCGCAGCCAGGGAATCGAGGTCGATTACGGCGACAGCGGCAAACTGTTGAAAGTGCAGAACATCGACAATTTCGATCCCAAGGGCTGGGACATTGCGCTGTTCGCGATCGGATCGGCGGCGACGAAACTTCACGCGCCGCGTTTTGCCGCGGCGGGCTGCACGGTGATCGACAGTTCGTCGCTCTACCGGATGGATCCCGACGTGCCGCTGATCGTCCCCGAGGTGAATCCCGAGGCGATCGCGGGCTACGTCAAGAAGAACATCATCGCCAATCCCAACTGCTCGACCGCTCAGATGGTCGTCGCGCTGAAGCCGCTCCATGACTATGCCGTGATCAAGCGCGTCGTCGTCGCGACCTATCAGTCGGTGTCGGGGGCCGGCAAGGAAGGCATGGACGAGCTGTTCGAACAGTCGCGCAACATCTTTGTCGGCGACAGCGCCGAGGCCAGGAAATTTACGAAGCAGATCGCCTTCAACGTAATCCCCCATATCGACGACTTCCTCGACGATGGATCGACCAAGGAGGAATGGAAGATGGTCGTCGAAACGAAGAAGATTCTCGATCCCAAGATCAAGGTGACCGCGACCTGTGTGCGCGTGCCGGTCTTCGTCGGCCATTCGGAGGCGATCAACATCGAGTTCGAACGCGAGATTTCAGCCAAGAAAGCGCAGTCGATCCTGCGCGAGGCACCCGGCATCATGCTGATCGACAAGCGCGAGGACGGCGGATACGTCACCCCGGTCGAATGTGTCGGCGACTATGCGACCTTCGTCAGCCGCGTGCGCGAAGACCCGACCGTCGACAGCGGATTGTCGCTGTGGTGCGTCAGCGACAATTTGCGCAAAGGCGCGGCGCTGAATGCGGTGCAGATCGCCGAACTGCTCGGGCGGCGGGTCCTGAAGAAAGCCGCCTGATGGTCGAGGGCGGCTGCCAGTGCGGCCGCGTCCGTTACGCAGCAAAGATCGCTTCGGCTGATGCCTATCTGTGCCATTGCCGCATGTGCCAGCGGGCGACCGGCGGTGTTGCGGCCGCGTTCGTCAACATGTCCGCGACGGACCTCGTCTGGACGACGGAGCCCGATTGGTATCGATCGTCACCGATTGCGCAGCGGCCCTATTGCGCCGCCTGCGGGACGCCGCTGGGCTTCCGCTATCTCGACGGGCCCAACATCGACTTGACGGTCGGCAGTTTTGACGATCCGTCGCAATTCATTCCCACCAACCATTTCGGCGCGGAGGGCATTCACGAAAGCTGGATCGATACGCGCGGATTGCCGCGGAATCGCACCGATGCGGTTCCGACGCTGGTCGAGCGGTGGCGCAAGGCGGGCCTCGATGTCCCCGAATAAGGTCCACCGTTTCACGCCGGTCGACGGTGTGGAGCTGGCATGGCGTGAGATGGGCAGCGGCAGGGCGCTCGTCCTCTTGCATGGCTATCTGTCCGACGCACAGACGAACTGGATCAAATTCGGCCACGCGGCCTTGCTGGCGGCGGCCGGCTTCCGGGTGATCATGCCCGATCTGCGCGCGCATGGCGAAAGCGCCAAGCCGCATGATGCGGCACGTTATCCCAAGGACGTGCTTGCCGACGACGGGTTGGCGCTCATCGCACATCTCGCTCTGACCGACTATGATCTCGGTGGCTATTCGCTCGGCGGGCGGACAGTGGCGCGGATGCTGGTGCGAGGTGCCGCGCCGCGGCGTGCGATCATATCGGGGATGGGATTGTCGGGACTGACGCACTCCGGTGCGCGGGCGGCGCACTTCCATGCCGTCTTTGCCGGGCTGGGCCGCCACAAGCAGGGCTCGCCCGAATGGTTTGCGCAAGCGTTCATGAAAACCACCGGCGGCGACCCGGTGGCGCTCGAACTTCTGCTCGACACGTTCGTCGACTGCAGCGAGGCCGAGTTGGGGAGGGTCGCGACGCCTGTCGCCGTGATCTGCGGCACCGACGATCACGACAACGGCTCCGCCGCGGCGCTGGCCGCGGTCATGCGCGCAGCGTCGCTGGTCGCGATTCCGGGCAACCACATGAGCGCCGTGGTGAAGCCAGAGCTGGGCAGTGCATTTCGCGATTTTTTAGTTGCAAATTAAGACGCGCTGCCTATGTTACTGACATGGATGTCAGCCAGATCATCGAAAATCGCTACCGCCCGCTGGTTGCGCTCGACGCGATCCGCAAGCTGATTCGCGACAAGGAGGATACCGTGCAGGTGTTCCGCCTGCTCGTGGCGATGCGCGGCATGTCGTTCGTGCGCAACGTGAAACGCTTTGCAAACACGCCGCTGGGCGCACGTGTCAATTTGAACAAGATCGATCTGGCCGATACGCTGGTCGACCGCGCCTATCTCGAGGCGCTGCCGGCCGGGAGCCTCGGCCGCGAGTTTATCGCGTTCATGGATCATTGCGGGATCACGCCGCAGGGCCTGACCGACGCGGCGCGCGATGCCGGGCTCGACGAATTCGATCTGAGCGAGGACGAACGGCGTTATGAAATGCGGGTGCGCGTGCAGCATGATTTGTGGCACGTCGTCGGCGGCTATGGGTGCGACGGCTTTGGCGAGGTTTGCAACGTCGCCTTTTCCTACCCGCACACCAAAAACATCGGTTTCATGGTGATCGCGATCGCGGGCGCGTGGAACTATCGCAAGGCTTTTCCCGGCGAGCCGATCATGAGCGCGATGTGGCAGGGGCTGAGGCGTGGCCGCGCGGCCAAATGGCTGCCGGGCGTCGACTGGGAAGCGATGCTGCCGCTGCCGCTTGGCGAGGTGCGCAGAGCGCTCAACATCACCGACCTGCCGACCAAATATCTTGCGGCCCCGCGTGCGATCAAGCAATCTTATTCGGTTTCGCCGGTGGCTGCCTAGAATTCGTTGACCTCGCCGGCTTGTGCGTTAATCTCACGCGCAATAATATTACAGGTCGAGGTTGCCCCAATGAAAATGTTCGTTTCCGCGATTGCGCTTGCCGTTGCGATGCCTGCGCTTGCCCAAACCGCCGAGCCCACTGCCGCTGATGCCGACGCCTTTGTCGTTCGGGTCGAAAAGGAATACGCCGATTTCAATCAGTTCGGCAGTCAGGTCGCATGGGTCAATGCGACGTACATCACCGATGACACAGACGCGCTGAGCGCGCGAGTCGGCACGCAGGGGACAGAGATGGGCGTGCGCTTCGCCAAGCAGGCGGCGACGTTCGCCAAGGTGCCCGGGCTGTCGGCGGACACCAAACGCAAGCTCGACTTCCTGCGCAACGGCCTGACACTGCCGGCCCCGTCGACCGACGGCGCGGCGAACGAGCTGAACGTCATCGCGACCCGGCTCAACTCGTCGTACGGCAAGGGCAAGGGGACTCTGAAGGGTCAGCCGATCAACGGGTCGGACATCGAGGCGGCGATGGGCACGAACCGCAATCCGGCCGAGCTGTCGGAAATGTGGACGAGCTGGCACAACAATGTCGGATCGCCGATGAAGAGCGATTATGCGCGGATGGTCGAGATCGCCAACCAGGGCGCGAGGGAGCTTGGTTACGCCGACGTCGGCGCGATGTGGCGGTCCGGTTACGACATGGATCCCGACGCGTTCGCCGCGCTGACCGATAAGCTCTGGGGAGAGGTCAAGCCGCTCTACGACGCGCTGCATTGCTACACGCGCGCCAAGCTCAATGCCAAATATGGCGATGCGGTCCAGCGTGCCACGGGGCCGATCCGCGCCGACCTCCTCGGCAACATGTGGGCACAGGAATGGGGCGACATCTACGACATCGTCGCGCCGCCGGGCGCAGGGGACTTGGGTTATGACACCGGCGCGTTGCTCGAGGCCAAAGGCTATGATCCGCTCAAGATGGTGAAGGCGGGCGAGGGGTTCTATTCTTCGCTCGGTTTTGCGCCGCTCCCCGAGACGTTCTGGACGCGGTCGCAATTCGTCAAGCCGCGCGACCGCGAAGTGATCTGTCATGCCAGCGCGTGGGATATCGATTCGAAGGACGATATCCGCATCAAGATGTGCACGAAGGTGAACAGCGGCGACTTTGTGACGATCCATCACGAACTTGGCCACAATTACTATCAGCGCGCCTACAAGGGGCAGTCGACGCTGTATCAGAACGGTGCCAACGACGGGTTCCATGAAGCGATCGGCGACACCGTCGCGCTGTCGATCACACCGCAGTATCTCGTACAGATCGGGTTGCTCGACACGGGTAAGGTGCCGGCGGCGGACAAGGACATCGGCCTGCTGTTACGCCAGGCGATGGACAAGGTCGCCTTCCTGCCGTTCGGCCTGCTCGTCGACAAATGGCGCTGGCAGGTCTTTTCGGGCAAGATCACGCCGGCGAACTACAACAAGGGCTGGACCGACCTGCGCCTGCAGTATCAGGGGATCGTCCCGCCGAGTGCGCGCGACGAGACGAATTTCGACCCCGGTGCCAAATATCACATCCCCGGCAACACGCCCTACACACGCTATTTCCTGGCGCGACTGCTTCAGTTCCAGTTCTACGAAGCCGCGTGCAAGCAGGCGGGGTGGAACGGGCCGCTGCACCGCTGCTCGTTCTACGGCAACAAGGAGGTCGGCAAGCGCTTCAACGCGATGCTCGAAATGGGCGCGTCGAAGCCTTGGCCCGATGCGCTTCAGGCGTTCACCGGCAGCCGTGAGATGAGCGGCAAATCGATGATCGCCTATTTCAAGCCGCTGATGACGTGGCTGGCTGCGCAGAACAAGGGGCGGGTTTGCGGGTGGTAGGCGGAGCGGGCAAGCGGTCAGCGTAGGCTGACCGCCGACTCCGCGAACGCCGGCCAGCGTCGCGCGCGACGATTGACGCCGCGGCTTTGCCGTGGCGGGGGTTTGATGAAGGACAGCCGGACCCCAGACTAAGGCTGAGGTGACGATTTCGGGTACCCGTTGCGCTCCTCACCACGCTCCACCATATATCGTCTATGACGCTATCCTATCCCGTTTTGCCGCTGCGCGACATCGTCGTGTTTCCCCAGATGATCGTCCCGCTGTTCGTGGGTCGCGACAAGTCGGTATCAGCGCTCGAGGCGGCGATGGCAGCGGACAAGGAGATTTTCCTCGTTGCGCAGCTCGATCCGGCGCAGGACGATCCCGAGCGCGACGATCTCTACGACCTGGGCGTGATCGCGACCGTGATGCAGTTGCTGAAGCTCCCCGACGGCACCGTGCGCGTCCTTGTCGAGGGACAGCGGCGCGCGATGCTGGCGACGCTTCAGGGGGAGGGGGATCACCTCGTCGCCACGGTCGAAGATGTCGCCAACGTCGAAGCCGCGGGAAACGAGACCGAAGCGCTGATGCGATCGGTCGTCGATCAGTTCGAAAATTACGCCAAGCTCAACAAGAAGCTTCCCGCCGAAACATCGATGCAGCTGGCCGATATCGACGATGCGGCGCGTCTTGCCGATGCGGTTGCGGCCAATATCTCGGTCAAGGTCGCCGACAAGCAGGCGCTGCTCGCCGAGGCCGATCCGGGCAAGCGGCTGGAAATGGTGTTCGCCTTCATGGAGGGCGAGCTTGGCGTGTTGCAGGTCGAGAAAAAGATCCGCAGCCGCGTGAAGCGCCAGATGGAGAAGACGCAGCGCGAATATTATCTGAACGAACAGCTGAAAGCGATCCAGCGCGAGCTTGGCAACGAAGGCGAGGATGGCGAAGGCGACGAGATCGCCGAGTACACGCACAAGATCGCGGCGCTGAAACTGTCGAAGGAGGCACGCAGCAAGGCGACCGCCGAGCTGAAGAAGCTGAAGACGATGGCACCGATGTCGGCCGAGTCGACGGTCGTGCGCAATTATCTTGACGTGCTGCTGGGCCTGCCTTGGGGCAAGAAGTCGAAGCTGAAGCGTGACCTCGTTGCGGCGCAGGCGGTGCTCGACAACGATCATTACGCGCTCGACAAGGTCAAGGACCGGATCGTCGAATATCTCGCGGTGCAGGCGCGCACCAACAAGCTGAAGGGCCCGATCCTGTGCCTGGTCGGGCCGCCCGGCGTCGGCAAGACCTCGCTCGGCAAGAGCATCGCCAAGGCGACGGGGCGCGAATTCATTCGCCAGTCGCTGGGCGGCGTGCGCGACGAGGCCGAAATCCGCGGGCACCGGCGCACCTACATCGGCTCGCTGCCGGGCAAGATCGTCACCAACCTGAAGAAGGCGGGGGCAAGCAACCCGCTTTTCCTGCTCGACGAGATCGACAAGTTGGGACAGGACTTCCGCGGCGATCCGGCCTCGGCGCTGCTCGAAGTGCTCGACCCCGAACAGAACGGGAAGTTCCAGGATCATTATCTCGAGGTCGACATCGACTTGTCCGACGTGATGTTCGTAACGACGGCGAACACCCTGAATTTGCCGCAGCCCTTGCTCGACCGGATGGAGATCATCCGCCTCGAAGGCTATACAGAGGATGAGAAGGTCGAGATCGCGAAACGGCACCTGCTCGAAAAGCAGATCGAGGCGCATGGGCTGAAGGCGACCGAGTTCGTCCTGACCGATGAGGGGCTGCGCGCGCTGATCCAGCAATATACCCGCGAGGCGGGGGTGCGCACGCTCGAGCGCGAGATCGCCAAGCTCGCGCGCAAGGTGCTGCGTCAGATATTGGAGGGCAAGGTCGCGAGCGTCACGATCACGCCCGACAACCTTCATGAATATGCAGGCGTACAGAAGTTTCGGCATGGCCTGTCGGAGGAAGAAAACCAGATCGGCGCTGTGACCGGCCTGGCGTGGACCGAGGTCGGCGGCGAGCTGCTGACGATCGAGGCCGTGACCGTGCAGGGCAAGGGTATGGTGCGATCGACCGGGAAACTCGGCGATGTGATGGGCGAGTCGATTCAGGCCGCATTGAGCTATGTGAAGGCGCGCGCGCCCTCGTACGGGATCAAACCCAGCCTGTTTGCGCGCAAGGACATCCACATCCATCTGCCCGAAGGGGCGGTGCCCAAGGACGGGCCGTCGGCGGGTGTGGGGATGGTGACCGCCATGGTCTCGACGCTGACGGGCGTGCCTGTTCGCCGCGAGATCGCGATGACGGGCGAGGTCACCTTGCGCGGCCGGGTGCTGCCGATCGGCGGGTTGAAGGAGAAGCTTCTCGCGGCGCTGCGCGGCGGGATCACGACGGTTCTTATTCCGCATGAGAACGAAAAGGATCTCGCGGAAATTCCTGCCAACATTCGCGACGGACTGAAGATCATCCCGGTCCGGCACGTCGACGAGGTGCTGGCGCTCGCGCTCACTGAGACGCTCTCGCCGATCGAGTGGACCGAGGCGGACGAGCTCGCAGCGCAACCGCCGCACGCGGCGACACCGCACGAGGATGTCCTCCGGCACTAGGCGACGGGCGAGTCTCGAAACGGAACGTTTCCTCATGTCATCCCGCTGCCCGCGCTTTTGCTTTGACAAGCGCGCGACGGCGCGGCTTACTGCTGCGCTCATTTGTAAAAATGAACATGTCATTCACCATCGTTCCGGGAGGGGGGAATCCAGGATATGAACAAGCAAGATTTGATCGGCGAAGTCGCGACGGTCGCGGGCTTGAGCAGAGGCGACGCATCGAAAGCCGTTGAGGCGGTGTTCGATACGATTTCGGGTTCGCTGAAAAAGGGCGGCGAGGTTCGCCTGGTCGGCTTCGGAAGTTTTTCAGTGACGCGGCGCAAGGCGTCGACAGGTCGCAATCCAAGGACAGGCGAACCGATGGCGATCAAGGCGTCGAGCCAGCCGAAATTCCGTCCGGGCAAGGCGCTCAAGGACTCGGTGAACTAGCGACTTTACAAGTCGCGCGCTCAGCGGCTAGGCAAAAAGTGCGGCAGGCGGCGTAATTGCCGCCTTTCGCATTTTAGCGTGATGTCCGGGCCGATCGGCAGGGCGCGTAGCTCAGTGGTAGAGCACACCCTTCACACGGGTGGGGTCGCAGGTTCAATCCCTGCCGCGCCCACGCCGCAGACCGCACGACCGCAAACTGCGGGCGAGACGGTCAAGGCCGGCCGACCTTTGCGTAGCAGAGGATCGACGGCGTGGCTTTGCCACGTCGCGCCTCGGCGTAATGCCCGCCGCGGCAAAGCCGCGTCGTCGGTCCTTCGCCTGCGCGAAGGCCGGCCGGGCTTGCGCGCCTCGTCGCTAGCTACGCTCGCTCCGTGCGCGCTACGCCGTCGTCGGTCCTTCGCCTGCACGAAGGCCGTCCGGGCTTGCGCGAGGTAGATTCAGCGCCGCTAAATCCTCCCGCGCTACGCCACGAAACCCAAGTTCCACGTCGACGGATTGTAGCTCCCCATATTGGGAAGCACCGTCGTCATGTCGCCGTTCGACACGCCGAACCAGCTCGCCAGGGTCGAAGCGTATTGGTCGACCGAGGTGCTCGGCAACAGGCGACCCTGGCCGACATCGTCGGGGCCGTTGTTGGCGACCTCCGGGGGGGTTCCGTAAAATCGCTTGCCCTTGACGGCACCGCCCATCACGAAATGCATCGATCCCCAGCCATGGTCCGACCCGTCGGTGTTGGGGATGAGCGTGCGCCCGAAGTCCGACCCGGTGAAGGTCGTTACCTTGTCGGCGATGCCGAGCTCGACAGTGTGATCGTAGAACGCCTTCATGGCACCGGCGACCGTCGCAAGCAGACCGGGCTGAGTCGCGACGAGGTTGTCGTGCAGGTCGAACCCACCCTGCGACACGAAGAAAACCTGGCGCTTGGCACCGAGCTCGCTGCTCATCGAGATCATGCGTGCAACGACCTTCAACTGGTCGGCAAGCGACCCCGCCGGGTAGACGGTCGTGAAAGCCGGGGCGCCTGCAATCGCACTCGTCACCTGCGCGCCGGTGTCGAGCGAACGCTTCGAGACTTTTGCAAGTTCGTTTTCAAATATATTCGCGCGCGCACCGGTCATCAGCGACTTCAGCGCCGCGCTTGCCGCCGTCGATCCGAATACCGACGTATTGCCCGTAAGCGCGATCGGACCATTTGTGCTGACCGAATATTGAAAAGCGGTCTTGCCCGCCAAAAAGACCGCGTTGCCCGCGGCGTTGATGCAGGTCAGCAGCGACGTGCCGTTGCCGCTTTGCATGAGGTCGCCGATGCGACCGCCCCAGCCCGACGCCGCACCTTCGGGACTCGACGACTGCCAGTAGCTTTGCTGATCGTTGTGCGAAAAGAGCTTGGGCGGAAGCGCGACGCTGCGCGCGATATACTGCGCCTTCGTCGTCGGCTGCGCGAGCGTGCCGACGTTGAGCATCACCGCAAGCTTTCCGGCATTGAACACCGGAAGCAGCGGCGCGAGCGCCGGCGCCAGTGCATATTGCCGGCCCCCGGCAAGCGCGACCGTCGGCGTCAGCGCCGTCGCGTCGAGCGCGGTGCGTGCGTAGGCGAGCGCCGGACGAAGGCGGGCATAGGCATCGTAGCTCGCCTGATCATAGGGCGTCAGCGTATTGGCGTAGTCGTTGCCGCCGTAAAGGAAGACGCAAACCAGCGCCTTGTAATCGGTCGCGACCGATGCTGCCGCCTCGCCGATCGCGGCAAGCGTGGTGACGAATGGCGACGCTGCGCCTGCAAGGCCAAGGCTCGCCGTCGTCTGCAGAAACGCGCGACGTGACTGATCGTTCTTCACTTCGTCGTCCCCTTATTTCTGCGTGATATATTCGGGCGTGGCCATCACCAGCAGAATGGCGGTATAAACCCGGTTGATCGGCCCATTGGTCGCGGTGTTGCTGATGCTGTCGACCGCCGCCTTGATCGTGGCGATCGTCGCCGGGCTGACCTGCCCCGCGGCGAGGACGAGATTGATCTCATCGAGCAGTGCCTGCGAGTCGGCGGCTTTGGTCAGGATATCGGTGTAGACCGCCTTGGCATCGCCGGCGCCGCTCTGGATCAACGACTGCATGTAATTCACATAAGCGATCACGCTGGGTTCGCTGGTGATCTGGAATTCGGGCGCGACGAGGCCCGAACTCGTGATCGACGTGTTGGGCGGCGCATAGCCGGGGCGGAAATAATTGAAGACGCTGGGGCTATGACCTATGCTCTGGCCGAGGCGATTTGCCGTGCTGCTCGTGTCGCCAAAGGCCCAGAGATCCGACGCGCTGGTGACCCCGAACGCGCGTGCCCAGTTCGTCAGCCGGACGACGGGTTCGCGAAGTTTGCCAAAGCTCGGGTTCGTGATTCCGGCGTCGCTCCGCGCCTCGTCGTCGAGCAGGATTGCGCGGATCACCGCTTTCATGTCGCCGCGCACGCCCGATCCGTTGTTGGCGAATATCGCCGAAACGCGGCCGACGTAGCCCGTCGTCGGATTGCTCGTCACCAGCCGCTGGATCAGTTGCTTGGAGACGAACGGCGGCATGTTGGGATGCGCGAAGATCGTATCCAGCGCGATCTTCAAACTCATGACGCCATCGGTGTTCGCGGGGATCGTCGTGCCGAGGAATGTCTTTACGCCAAGTTCGTGATCGGACGCTTTCTGCACCAGCGGCCGTCGCAGGCGGTCGGGCGTCGTGTTGTCGTTCGAATCGAGAACGAAGCCGGTGAAGACGCGCGCCAGCCCCGACACGTCGTCGGAAGCATAAGTCTCGATCGGCTTGCCCGCCGACGTCTGCTGCGTCCCGTCTGCGTTGAGCTTGTAGAGGCCGAGCGTGAACAACTGCATCAGTTCGCGCGCGTAATTCTCGTCGGGCTGCGAACCCGTCGCGGTGTTGGCTTTGCGATTGTTGAGAAACGTCAGGTAGATGCCCATGCCCGCGTTGAGCGAGATCTTTTCGAGGAGATCGCGGAAATTGCCGAAAGCGCCATCGAGCAGGAGATCGAAATAGGCGGCCGCCGCAAACGCCCGCCAGCTGGTGTTCAGCCCGTCGATGCCGACGACGAGAAAATCGAGAAGCGCAAGGCCGATCCGCTGTCGCAGCAGATCCTGCCCGCTGATCGCCTGGCGCCAGACAGTCGGGTTGAACCCGTTCTGCCCATTGATGTTCGCAATATCGTTATAGCCTTTCGCAACGAGCCAGTCCCAGTGCGAGGTTGCGCGCGCGACACCGAACTGGCTTGTGATCCAGGCGTCATAGCCGTTCGACTGGACTGTGCTGATGTCGGCCTTGGTCGCGCCCATCGTCGCCTGCGCCAGAAATCGGCTCGACTGGACGCCGGTGGGCGGCGGCGGCGGGGGTGGAGGCGGTGGGGGCGCAGGCGGAGGGGGCGCAGCGGCCGTCGTCCCGGCACTGCCGCCACCACCGCAGGCCGCAAGAGCAAGTGCCGGTGCCACGGCAGTGACGATGCCAAAGAGGCTGCCGGGTATCAGCGGTTCTTCGACCTGGCTCTCAACAAGTGCCTCCGCCGGCTCGATCGCTTGCTCCAGCAAATCGTCACGCACGTGCCGTCCCCTCATCTGCGGCCGGTCCGGAACCGGACGCGTCCTTTCGTGTTATCTTGTACGCATAGGAATTATTTTCCCTTTGCGGTTATGGTTAGCGGCTCAACGCATCGCATCGATTTAAGTTGCGCGCTACAGCCGTTAGCCAAGATTCGCGTAATAACGGGACTTTGTTGCACGATCGCGAACGTGTATCATTCTGTGCCGTGGGTCCGGGCGTCCGGCTTAGGTTATGCCCTCGGTGCGCAGGCGTTCGCGGACGCAGTCTTCGCGCGCACGGTCGCCTTCGACCTCGCGCTTGCAGTCGCGCCGCGCACGTTCCTCGGCCTTGCGGATCGCGCGCCCGCGATTGCGATCGGCTTCGCTTTGGCTCGTCGTCGCCCAGTCGGCCGCCTTTCCGGCAACCTTGAACGGTGCGGTGACGACCGACGACACCGCACTCACGCAGCCGGCAAGCAGAAGTGCGAGGATAAGGACAAGCGCGCGCATCACTATGAACTGGTCCTTATAATATTAACGGGCCATGATTAAGACGCGGCAGGACATGTCGGGCGAACAGGTCTGCTTCGGCCGCGTGCGGGTAGCCCGACAGGATGAAGGCCTCAATCCCCTCGGCTTCATAAGCCTTGAGCTTGGCAAGAACCTGATCCGGATCGCCGACGATCGCAGCACCACAGCCCGATCGCGCGCGCCCGATCCCGGTCCACAGATTGTCCTCGACATAGCCTTCCTCGCCGGCCGCTGCGCGCAGCTCGGCTTGCCGCTGCACGCCGACGCTGGTCGAATCGAGCGATTTGGCGCGGATCGCGTCGCCCGTTTCGTCGTCGAGTCTGGAGAGCAGGCGACTGGCGTAGGCGCGCGCTTCGCTCTCGGTCTCGCGCACGATGACATGGGCACGATAACCGAACCTCAGCGTCCGTCCGTGCCGCGCGGCCCGTGCGCGCATGTCGGCGATAATCGCGCGGACGGCGGGCATGGTGTCGGGCCACATGAGGTACACGTCGCAGCCTTGCGCGGCGGCTTCGCGGGCGTCTTCGGACAATCCGCCAAAATAGAGCGGCGGGCATTTGCCGCTGACCGTCGTCATCCGCGCGGGGGCCACGTCGATCTTATAATGTTCGCCCTGATGACTGAGATGTTCGCCATTGAGCAGCGTTTTCAGGATCTGCATGACTTCGAGCGTGCGGGCGTAGCGCGGTGCGCTGGCGAGTTTTTCGCCGGGAAGGTCCGAGGAGATGATGTTGATCGTCATGCGTCCCCCGCTGATCCGGTCAAGCGTCGCGATCTGTCGGGCGAGCTGCGGCGGCCAGCTTTCGCCGACGCGCACCGCCATCAGCAAGCGGATCCGCTGCGTCAGCACGGCGATGGCGGCC
This sequence comes from Sphingomonas sp., assembly GCA_965249015.1. Lineage (GTDB taxonomy): Bacteria > Pseudomonadota > Alphaproteobacteria > Sphingomonadales > Sphingomonadaceae > Sphingomonas_O. The sequence continues at coordinate 2,192,943 of CBDFLB010000003.1, forward strand.
GCGAACGCGGTCGTGTCGAGCCCGAGCTGATAGCCGCTGGGCAGGAGGATGTTGTCGAAGCCGCCCTGCTCGGCCGTCAGGACGATGTTGCGGCAATGCGCCCAGCTCGAGGCGAGCATCGGATCGGGTGACCCAAGAAATTCATAGTCGTCGTCGCATAAGGCGGAGAACCAGGACAGTTCGGTCATGGCAGCGGCACCCCGCGCGACGCGGTCAGGACCTTGTACCAGCTTTCGCGCGTCCATCGCACTTTGTAGGCGTCGGCCGCTTCGGCAATTCGCGCGCGATGCTGCGATCCGACGATCGGAATGGGACCCGCCGGATGCGCCATGATCCATGAAAAGGCGGCCGCGGTGCGCGAGACGCAGTGCGCTGACGCCGCCTCGTCGAGCGCGACGGCGACAGCGGTTTCGCGCGCGTCGGTCGGGGCGGCGATACGTCCCCCTCCGAGCGGCGACCACGCAAGCACCGCTTGGGAATATGTCATCGCAATGTCGAGCGTGCCGTCCTCGACCGGGGTCAGGCACAGTGGCGAGAATTCAGGCTGTATGGTCGACAGCGGCAGATCGTGCGGCATCACCGCGGCGACCGCAGTGACCTGCGCAGGCGTGAAATTCGAAATGCCAAACGCCGCAATCTTGCCGAGCGCATAGGCCTTTTCGGCGAACTTCGCGATTTCGTGCGGATGCGTCAGAACGTCGGGGCGGTGGATCTGGTAGAGGTCGACGCGCGCGACGCCGAGCCGCTTCAGCGATTCGTCGAGGGCGCGTTCGAGATAGGCGGGCGACGAATCATAAGGGATCGGCGGCATGATCCCGCCTTTGGTCGCCAGCACCATGCGATCGCGCAGGCCCGGTGCCTCGGCGAAAACCTGACCGAGCAGTCGCTCGGCATCGCCAAAGCCGCGCTTGCCGTCGAAGCCATAGATATCGGCGGTATCGAAAAGCGTGATCCCGGCCGCCAGCGCCGCGTCGACCAGCGCGCGCGCCTCCGCCAGCGATCGCCCCGCGAAACGCCACATGCCCCACGCCATCGACGATACGACGATCCCGCTCCTGCCGAGCAGGCGCGTCGCGGGAACTTGGGGCAACTCGCTCATACCGCAGATGGCTTTCATCGTTCTTGACCGCCGTGTTGGCGCGATGCGGGGGCCCGGGTCAAGTGGCGCGTCGAAACGGGGCCCGAGCGCAATTGAAACTGGTATTCGCAGCAGCACCGTCATAAGTCGGCACCGGGAGGGACAATGACGTTACGCTATGGTCTGGTCGGCACGGGCATGATGGGCCTTGAGCACATCGCGAATGTCCAGGCGGCCGTGGATGCCGACATCGTCGCGATCGCCGATCCCGAAGCGTCGTCGGTCGATCGGGCCCGCGCGGCGCTCAAATCAGACCCTGTGGTCTGCACCGACAGCGCCGAGCTGGCCGGTGCCGGGCTCGACGCCGTCATCGTCGCCACGCCCAATTTCACGCACCGTGCCGTCCTCGAACCCTTGTTCGACGCCGGATTGAACATCCTGTGCGAAAAGCCGTTGGCGACGACGATCGAAGACGCGCGCTGGATCGTCGAGCGCGCGGCGGCGTCGCCGGGTGTCTTCTGGACCGCGATGGAGTATCGCTACATGCCGCCGGCTGCGGCTTTTATCGAACAGGTGCATGGCGGGCGGATCGGCCGCTTGCAGATGCTGAGCATCCGTGAGCATCGTTTTCCGTTCCTGCCCAAGGTCGGCAACTGGAATCGCTTCAGTGCAAAGACCGGCGGCACGATGGTCGAGAAATGCTGTCATTTCTTCGATCTGATGCGGCTCATCACGCGGTCCGAAGCGGTACGCGTCTATTGTTCGGGAGCGATGGACGTGAACCACCTCGACGAACGCTACGACGGGCTCCCGCCCGACATCATCGACAACAGCTACACGACGGTCGATTTCGCCGACGGGACGCGCGCGATGCTCGACCTTTCGATGTTCGCCGAAGGAGCGGAGCAGCAGGAAGAGATCAGCGCGGTCGGGAGCAGCGCACGGCTCGATTGCCTCATTCCAGCCGGCGATCTCGTCTATTCGCCCCGTACCGGCTTCATGCAGCCCAAGGCGGTCGAACGCACTCATGTCGCGGTCGACGCCCTCGCGCTCAGCGCGGGCCACCACCACGGATCGACCTATTATGAACATCAGAAATTCTATAGCGCGTTGGTGGGCGATGGTCGGGTAGAGGTCAGCGCGCATGACGGCATGATGGCTGTCGCGATCGGCCATGCGGCGGAAATGAGCGCGCGTGAAAAGCGTGTCGTGTCGATGGATGAACTGGGCTTTTGAGTAGACAATGCCGCGACGACGGCAACATTTCAGGGAGGATTATCAGATGACCAAGACCCTTATGCTGGCCGGTGTCGCCGCACTCGCGTTGACCGCGCGACCGGCTTTTGCGCAGGACGCCGCACCCGCCGCCAGTGACGACGCGCCCGCCGAAATCGTCGTGACGGCGCAGAAGCGAACCGAGCGGCTGCAGGATGTGCCCGTCGCAGTGTCGGTCATTTCGGGCGACGCACTGGCACGACAGGGCGGGGTCAATATCGAAAGCGCGCAATATCTCATCCCCAGCGTCAACATCCGCAAGCAGGGTACACCGCTGAACCAGACCGTCTTCCTGCGCGGCATCGGCACGTCGTCGGCGTCGATCGCGTTCGAACCTTCAGTATCCACTGTTATCGACGGCGTCGTCTTCAGCCGCGCGGGCGAGGCGTTCACCGACCTGGTCGATATCGAACGACTGGAGGTGTTGCGCGGGCCGCAGGGAACGTTGTTCGGCAAGAACACGTCGGCGGGCGTTCTCAACATCGTTTCGAAAAAGCCGGGCAAGGAATTCGGAGGTTATGTCGAGGGCAGCTATTTCTTCGAAAATGGCAGCGAGTACCGCGTTCGCGGGGCGGTCGATCTGCCGATCGGCGACAAGGTGCGTTCACGCCTCACCGCTTTCTCCGGCACGTACGACGGCAATATCTTCAACGAAGCCGCCAACGTGAACCGTCGCGTCAACGGCTATCGCCACTATGGCGCGCGCGGCATCATCGAGGCCGATCTCAGCGAAACGGTCAAATTGACGGTGATCGGCGATTACCGAGAGAGCAAGGACAATTGCTGTGCGCCGGTCGTGGTTGCGCCCGCGCTCAATGCCGACGGAAGCGTCAATCCCGGCTTCGCTGGGCGTGCAGCGGTTGCCCTGCCGGCATTGCGCGGCACCGACACGCGACGCGTGCGCCAGAACACGATCACCCGCGCCGAGGAAAAGGCGTGGGGCGTCTCGGCGCAACTCGATGCCGAACTCGGCGGTCAGACGGTGACATCGATCACCGCCTATCGCAAATACGACACCCGCGAGTTGCGCGAGGGCGATTTTCTCGACCGGCCTTATGTCGGCATCAACCAGGTTTCGGACGACGGCCCGCAGGTCGGCAATACGTTCAGCCAGGAGCTTCGCATCGCGTCGCCCGGCGACCAGCAACTCGAATATGTCGCTGGCCTCTATTATTCGCGCGCCGAAACCGAACGGACGTTCACGCGCAGCAACATCAATTGTTCGGCATCGACGCTGCCGACGATCGGCGGCGGGCTCATCCCATGTTCGACGACCGCGGGGGCGTCGACGCTGACATTCCCGGTCGGTACGGCCAATTTCGGGTCGGTTTTCAAGAATGTCGCCGCGTTCGGGCAGGCGACGTTTCATGTCGTCGACAGCCTCCGCCTGATCGGCGGTCTGCGCTTCACGATCGATCAGCTCGACACGTTCCACATCCGCCGCACGCCGGTGCCGGGCGCATCGAATCCACCGTTCGACCAAGGCGTTATCGATTCGATCAGTCCGACCTTCCCGGCGGGCAATCCGGCTGCAGCAAATGGCATTCCATATCGCCAGAGCATCAAGGCCGAAAACCTGTCGGGTAAAGCGGGTATCCAATACGATATCACCCGCGGATCGACCGCATATGCCACTTACACACGCGGGTATAAGGGGCCGGCGCTCAACGTGTTCTTCAACCTCCAGCCGAACGGCACTGCGCCGATCGCGGCAGAAACGTCGAACGCGTATGAAATCGGCCTGAAGAACAGCCTGCTCGGTGGCAAGCTGGTGCTAAACTTCGCTGGATTTTACACCAAGTACAAAAATTTCCAGGCGAACAACCCCGATTTCCTCTTTGGCCAGCGGATCACGCGTTTCACCAACGCTGGCGACGTGTCGACGCGCGGGTTCGAATTCGATATGATCGCACGGCCGATCGCGGACCTTACCGTCACCGGGGGGCTTGCGTACACCGATGCGAAGGTCGACCGAGCGCAGCTCACGCCTGGCGTCAATCCCGCCGACGTCGTACCGGCGGGAACGCAGCTCGCCTACGCACCGAAGTGGAAGGCCTCGCTTGGCGGCGAGTATCGCGTCCGCACGGGGGGCTTTGCCGACGTGATCGTCGGCTTGCAGGAATCCTATCAGTCGAGCCAGATCTCGAACTTCGTCGGCAACGCCTTCATCCGCAACCGCAGCGTGATCGATTCCTACGGGCTGATCGACGCGTCGCTGGGATTGTCGAGTGCGGACGATCGCTACCGGATCACGTTCCAGGTCAAGAACCTGCTCGACCGATCGTTCTATGCGGCGATTTCGGACGGCGGTCCGCTGTCGGCGGGGAACACCGGGTCGTCGAGCTACGTCGCGATCATCCCGCGCGAGGCCGACCGATACTTCGGTTTGACCGCGCGCGTGAAATTCGGCGAGTGATTGCGACTACGCGGCTGGGCGGATCACGGGCACGAGCAACTGGATGATGGCGAGCGCGAGCAGGTAGCTGACCGCGCAGATCGCCATCATCGGCGCGTACCCGTACCCGTTGCCGAGCGACCATGCGGCGAACTGGATCATGCCGATGCTGCCCAGGTTGCCGCAGAACGCTGCGAGCCCGACTGCCGAGCCGACTTGTCGCGCCGGGAACACGTCGGTCGCAAAGCCGAACACGTTGGTCGAAAACCCCTGATGCGCGAACAGGCCGAGCCCCAGCAACAGCGCCGCCGACCATGGGCTCGATACGAGCAGCACGGCCGGAGCCGGGAGGATCAGCAATGCATAGACGAATAACGACGTCTTGCGCGCGCGGTTGACGCTCCAGCCCCTGCGCATCAGCCATGTCGGAAGGAAGCCGCCGGTGAGCGCACCGACCGCCGCGCACGCAAAAACAAGCGCCACCGGCAACCCGACCGTTCCCTGTGGCAGGCCGAACATGCGGTGGAACAGGTCGGGCAGCCACGACAGCATGAAGAACCACACCTGATCGCTCAGCACTTTGGCACCCGCCAGCGCCCACGTCCGACGATCGCGCACGAGGCTCAGCCACGGCACTTTCGCGCCGTCGAGCGCTTCATGTTCGGCCACCGGTGGCACTTTGACGGCAAGCCAGGCGACAACCCATACAAGGCCGAGACCACCCGCGATCAGGAACGCCGCCTTCCACCCGAACGCGACCGCGATCGCTGGCACGAGCAGCGGCGTGACGACCGCGCCGACGTTGGGCGCGGTGTTGCCGATACCAAGAACGATCGATCGCTCGTCCGGTCCGAAGTAGGTTGCCGCGGTCTTCACCGCCGCCGGCGTGCCGACCGACTCGGCGGCCCCCAGCGCCATGCGTGCGGCGATGAATCCCCATACGCCGGCTGAAAAGGCGTGCGCCATGCCGGCAATACTCCAGATGCCGACGCCGAGCGCAAACCCGGGGCGCAGTCCGACCCGATCGATGAACCAGCCGGTACCAAGGAACGCAAACGCCGCCGAAAACTGGAATGCCGATACCATGTTGGCATAATCATGGTCGCTCCAACTGAATTCCGCTTCGAGCGTGGGTTTGAGCAGTGCGAGTATCTGCCGGTCGACGTAGTTCAGCATGATCGCGACGAAGACCAGCCCGACGATGATCCAGCGACGCATATCGAGCTTGGCGGCCAGTTCGGACATCGCTGTCATCCTCTTCGTCTTGCCGCGACCTTAGAGTGTAGTAAGGGCGACCAAGTCAATGATCGACCGCCTCCCTCACGCTGCGATGCCCGCCGCCGCCGACCTGTACGGCGACCTGCTCGACATCGGTCCCGCCCCGAAGGTCGGCTGGCGCGGCCTTGTTCCGGGGTTGCTCATGACCGGCGTCGCGGCGCTCGCGGCGGCCTATCTTTCCGAACATTATGGTGCGCCCCTGATGCTGATGGGATTGCTCATCGGTCTGGCGTTCAACTTCGTAAACGCCGATGCGCGGCTGCACCCGGGCCTGGGCTTTGCATCGAAGACGCTACTGCGCTGGGGCATCGTCCTGGTGGGATTGCAGGTGACCTTTGCCCAGATCGCCAGTCTCGGCTGGGTCGCGTTCGCCGCGATCGCTGCGATGATCGCGCTGGTCACGTTGACCGGCACGCTGGTCGCGCGCGGCGGGCGGATGGGCGCGGCGTTCGGGACGCTCGCCGGCGGGGCGGTGGCGATTTGCGGGGCGTCTGCGGCGCTCGCGCTGTCGAGCGTGCTCGGCGAAAAGCGCACGTCGCAGGCGCAGCTGACGCTCGTGCTTGTGTCGGTGTCCGCAGCAAGCGCGCTGGCGATGTCGGTCTATCCGGTTCTCGCGCACAGCCTGCACCTGACCGATACGCAGGCCGGTTTCCTGATGGGGGCATCGATCCACGATGTCGCCCAAGCGCTGGGTGCCGGCTATTCCTATTCGCCGGGTGCCGGGCAGACGGCTTCGATCGTCAAGCTGACCCGCGTGGCGATGCTCGCGCCGGCGCTCGCGGTGGTGGCATGGGCTTATCCGGCGCCCGAGACGGCGCGCGGCGGCGTCGGCGTTCCGTGGTTCGTGCTCGGCTTTCTTGCGATGACGGCGCTGCATTCGCTCGTTGCATTGCCATCATCCGTGCTTGCGTGGTCACCGCGGATCGCGTCGGCGCTGCTTCTTCTCGCCGTCACCGCAACCGGCATCCGCTCACCTTTGAACCTCCTGCTCGAACAGGGGTGGCGCGCCTCTCTGCCGGTAATCGCCGCGACGCTGGTTTCGTTCCTGCTTGCGCTCGGCGCGGCGCTTGTCTTGCTCTGATCCGCGTCTCGACGCATAGGGTCTCGCCTATGCCGCGCTTCCGTCTTACAGGGCCGTCAACCATGACGTCGCGGCACGGGATTCGTTGAATGAATTTGACATTGGATCCCCGGCTGTCGCGCCTGTGGCGACAGGTTCCGTCGAAGTTGCCGTATCAGGTCGTAGAATTTTCGCTGATCGCTCTGCTCGGCGTTCAGGTCGCCCGTCTGCTTTGGGCGATCCTGTCTCCGGTCGGTCCGGTCGGCGACTGGCGCGCCGCGCCCGCGGTGGTCGTCGGCGGCGACGAATCGCTGCTTGCCCGGTTCGACCCATTTTTTCGCGGCGGTGCCGCCAGTGCGCCGACGGTCGTCACCAGCTTGGCCGTCAAGCTGTTCGGCGTCCGCGTCGATCAGGCGATGGGGCGCGGCTCGGCCATCATCGCCACGCCCGATGGCGTCCAGTCGAGCTATGCGGTCGGCGACGAGATCCTGCCCGGCGTCAAGCTGAAGGCGGTGACATTCGAGGGGATCACGATCGATCGCGGCGGCGTCGACGAGCAATTGTTCCTCGATCAGTCGGTGGTCGCGCCGATCGCGCAGCCCGGCGCGACGACAGCGCCCGCGCCAGCCGCGCCGCCGACGGCGACACCGGCGACGCTGGCCAGCGAAATCGGCTTCATGCCGCGTAGCGAGAAGGGTCAGGTGACCGGCTTCGTTGTGTCACCGAAAGGCGCGGGCACTGCATTCCGCGCAGCGGGGCTTCAGGAAGGCGACGTGCTGACGGCGATCAACGGCCAGACGATCCGCGGGCCCGACGATGTCAGCGCGGCCATCGCGTCGACGGCGGCGGCGGGGACGGTCATGCTGTCGGTCGAGCGCGGCGGCAAGACGATCAGCCTGTCGGCCAAGGCGCGCCCGTGAAGCGGATCGCGCTGGCGCTCGCGCTTTTCGCCGCAAGCAGCGTCTCGGCGCAACAGGTGCTGAACCTGCGTGATGCCGACATTCGCGCCTTCATCCAGGATGCGTCACGCGTCACCGGGCGCACCTTTATCATCGACGCGCGCGTGCAGGGCACGGTCTCGGTCGTCACCGAACGCGCGCTCAGCCGCTCCGAATATTTCGAAGTGTTCCTGTCGACACTGCGCGCCAACGGCCTCGTCGCGGTGCCGACGTCGGGGGGCGCCTACCGCATCCAGCCCATCGACACGGCAGCGACACAGCCCGGGCGCGTCGGCAGCGCCGGCGCGGCGCGCAATCAGTTCGTGACCGAAGTCATCCGCCTGCGCTCGATCGATGCGGCAAGCGCGGTCGAAACGATCCGCCCGCTCGTCAGCCGCGAGGGCTCGGTAACCGCGAACAAGGCCGGGAACAGCTTGGTCGTCGCCGATTTCGCCGACAACGTCCGGCGCGTCCGCGAACTGATCCGACGCATCGACAACGACAATGTGCTGACGCGCGTGATCGCACTCAGGAACGCCGGCGCGCGAGAGATCGCCACCTCGCTCAGCGCACTGGCGGGGGCGGGCGGGGCGGCACCGGTGGCGATCGTGGCGATCGATTCGTCGAACAGTATCGCACTGCGCGGCGATGCGCCGACCGTCGGCCGCTTCGCCGAGATCGTCGCCGACCTCGACCGGCGCGCCGCTGCGGGGTCGGAGATCCGCGTTGTCTTCCTTCAGCATGCCGATGCCGAAAAGCTGCTGCCGGTGCTGCAGCAACTCGCCGGGCAGAATGTCGCCAGCGTGACGCCGCAGGTCGTCTCCGCGTCGCCGAACACGCCCGCTCCCGTCGCGACGACGTCGGCGACGGTCGCAACGGGTGGCAACGGCAAGACCGTCATCGCGCGCTATGAAGGCACCAACGCGATCATCATTTCGGCCCCCGCCGACGTTCAGCGGACGCTGGGCGAAGTGATCCGCCAGCTCGACACGCGGCGCGAACAGGTGCTGGTCGAGGCGATCATCGTCGAAGTCGGCGACACGGCGGCGCGCAAGCTCGGGCTGCAGGTCCTGCTCGGAAGCCTGTCGGGCGGCGCGTTCGGCGCGACGAACTTCTCGAATGCCAATCCGAACATCCTGACGATCGCCGGCGCGCTCGGCGCCCGTCAGCTGAACACGACGACGACGACGGTCAACGGCACGACGACCGTCACCTCGAACAACAACGCGGTCGGTGATCAGCTGGCGCAGTCGGCGGTGTCGTCGATCATCGGCGCGGCGGGTGCCTTTGGCGGGTTCGGCACGACGATCGGCAAGGATGGCGTGTTCGGCGCGATCATCAACGCGGTGCAACAGGACAATACCTCGAACATCCTTTCGACCCCCTCGGTCGTGACGCTCGACAACCAAGAAGCCAAGCTCCTCGTCGGACAGGAAGTTCCGGTCACAACCGGCGAGAAACTGGGTGGGAATTTCGACAATGCATTCCGCACCGTCTCACGCCAGAATGTCGGTATCCAGCTCGAGGTGAAGCCGCAGATCAATGCCGGCGGGACGATCAAGCTGTTCCTGCGCCAAGAAGTCAGTTCGATCGCGGGTGCCGTCACGAACAATTCGGCCGACCTTATCCTCAACAAGCGCGAAATCCAGACGACGATGACCGTCGACGACGGTCAGATCATGGCGATCGGCGGACTTCTCGACGACAATGAGCGGCGGACTCTCGAAAAGGTGCCGCTGCTCGGCGACATTCCGGGCCTCGGCGAGCTGTTCAGGTCGCGTGCGCGGTCGCGATCAAAGACCAATCTCATGGTGTTCATCCGCCCGACGATCATGCGCAGCGCCGAGGACACGCGGCGGCTTGCCGAACAGCGGCTGGGCTATATCCGCGACCAGCAGCGCGCCGACCGTCCCGACCGCGAACCGACGATCGATGAGCTGCTGCGCGATTACATGGGGATCGACCCGACGACGACGGGCAGCATTGCGGCCGCCGCCGAACCAGCGGTCGTGGTCGCGCCCCCGCCGCCCGCACCCGTCACCATCATCCCCGAAACCCGGCGCAGCGGCATCATCCGGCCAGTCGAGCTGCCGCCCAGCAAGCGCAAGTCCAGTGACCCAAACTGAGGAAATCGCTCCGAACCTTCCCTATGGGTTCGCCCGCAAGTTCGGCGTGGTCGTCCAGCAGGCCGAAGGCGAACGACCGAGCGTCGCGCTGCGCGAAGGGAGCGATCCAAAGGTCCTGATCGAGGTCCGCCGTTTTCTCGCCCGGCCGTTCGACGTGACCTCGGCCGACGCGACCGAATTCGACCGGCTGCTGTCGGACAGCTACAAGATGGATGGCGCCGCCGCAGCAATGGCGCTCGGCGCCGACGACCTCGACCTTCTCGCCGGCGGCATCCCGAGCGCCGAAGACTTGCTCGACACCGCAGACGATGCGCCGGCAATCCGCCTGATCAACGGCATCATCGCCGAAGCGGTGCGGCAGGGCGTTTCGGATATCCACATCGAGCCTTATGAAAGCGGCCTCGTCGTGCGGATGCGTATCGACGGGCTGCTGCGCGAAACGCTCAGGATGCCGCCGCATGTCGCGCCCGTTATCGTCAGCCGGATCAAGGTGATGGCGCGATTGGACATCGCCGAACGCCGCGTGCCGCAGGATGGGCGCATTTCGCTGACTCTGGCGGGCAAGCTGCTCGACGTGCGCGTCTCCACACTGCCGAGCCGGGTCGGCGAGCGCGTCGTGCTGCGCATTCTCGACAAGGAAAATGCCGGGATCGACATGGACGGGCTCGGCATGGCGCCGCAGTTGAACGCGTTGCTGCGCGAGGCGTTCGATGAACCCAACGGGATCATTCTCGTCACCGGGCCGACGGGATCGGGCAAGACGACGACGCTTTACGCCGGGCTTCGGCTGCTCAACGACGGCTCGCAGAACATCCTGACGGTCGAAGACCCGGTCGAATACGCGGTCGACGGTATCGGTCAGACGCAGGTTAACCCCAAGGTCGGGCTGACCTTCGCCGCTGGCCTGCGCGCAATCCTCCGCCAGGACCCCGACGTCGTCATGGTCGGCGAGATCCGCGACCGCGAGACCGCCGAGATCGCGGTGCAGGCGTCGCTGACCGGGCATCTCGTTCTTTCGACCGTCCACACCAACGACGCCGTCGGCGCGATCACGCGGATGCGCGACATGAAGATCGAACCATTTCTGCTCGCGTCGACACTGCGCGCGATCGTGGCCCAGCGGCTCGTCCGGCGATTGTGCACGGAGTGTCGCAAGCCCGAGGCGGCAACGCCTGCGGTCGCGGCGCTGCTGGGCGTCGAACCCGGCACCATCGTCTACGAACCCGGCGGCTGCGCGGCGTGCGGCAGTTCGGGCTTCAAGGGCCGCATCGGCGTGTTCGAAGCGATCCGCATCGACGACACGATCCGTCGCCTGATCAACGAAGGCGGCGACGAAGTGGCGATCGCGCGTCACGCCTATGCCCGCGAACCCAATCTCAGCGCCGCCGCCCGGCAATTGGTGATCGAAGGGCTGACGACCCCCGAAGAAGCGGTGCGCATCTCGCGGCGCGGCAGCGACGATGGCTGATTTCGATTATCTCGCGCTCGATCCTGCCGGGCGTGAGCGGCGCGGGCAGGTGGCCGCCCCGACGCTCGAAGACGCGCGCAGCCGCCTCGGAGCGCGCAAATTCTATGTCGTCAGTCTGGAGCAGACCGCGGCGGGCACGGCCCGCGTCGCGCCACTGCTGTCGCTTCAGGGGCTGGCGCGGCGGCGGCTCGGCGGCAAAGCGCTGACGCTGTTCACGCGCCAGGTCGCGACGCTGGCGATGGTCACCCCGCTCGAGGAAGCGTTGCGCACGATCGGTCAGCAAAGTGAAGACGCGACGGTCGAGGCGGTGGTGGGGCGCGTCCACGCGGGCGTGCTCGAAGGACGACGCCTCTCCGATAGCATGGGTCGCGAGGCCAAGAGCTTCCCGCCGCTCTATCGCGCGATGGTGGCGGCGGGCGAAAGCGCGGGCACGCTGCCGCAGATTCTCGAACGCCTCGCCGACTTGCAGGAGCGACAGGCCGCGATCCGCGCCAAGGTCACGACCGCGCTTGCCTACCCCATCGTCCTGGCGTTCGTCGCAAGCTTCGTCGTCATGTCGCTGATGATCTGGGTTGTCCCGAAGGTCGTCGAGCAGTTCGACACCGTCGGGCAGACGCTGCCCCTGCTGACGCGTGTCGTCATGGCAATCTCGGGCTTTCTCGCAAGCTACTGGTGGGCGATCCTCCTCGCGATTGCTCTGAGTGGGTTCGTCGGCTGGCGGGCGTTGCAGGATCCCGTCTTCCGGCTGCGCTTCGACACCGCGTGGCTGCGTCTGCCGCTGATCGGCCGGCTGACGCGCGATCTCCACGCCGCGCGGATGGCGCGAACGCTGTCGACGATGGTCGCAAGCCGCCTGCCGCTGCTCGAGGGTCTCATCCTTACCGGTCAGACGATCCACAACCGGCGCTTGCGCGTCGCCTCCGACGACATCGTCGAAGCGGTGCGCGGCGGCGGGAGCCTCTCGGCAGCGCTCCGGCGCGCGGCGATCTTCCCGCCGTTGCTGGTCTATCTCGCCGCGTCGGGCGAATCTTCGGGTCAGCTCGACGCGATGCTCGAACGTGCGGCCGACTACCTCGAACGCGAGTTCGACAGCTTCACGGCGACCGCGCTTTCGCTTCTGGAACCTGCTATCATCGTCATCATGGGCGTCGTGGTTGCAGCCATCGTGCTGTCGATCCTGCTCCCGATCCTGCAACTCGAAACATTGGCCGGTACCTGATGAATGATGTGAGTTCCCCCGCGCAGGCGGGGGCCCAGCCCCTACGAAGCGTCTGGACCCCCGCCTGCGCGGGGGAAAAGCGGCAAGGCGAAAACGGCTTCACGTTCATGCGGCGTTCCACCGAAAACGGCTTCACGCTCGTTGAACTGATGGTCGTCATCGTCATCATCGGCCTGCTGGCGACGCTGGTCGCGCTCACCGTGCTCCCCAACCTCGGCAAGGCCAACGACCAGAAGGCGAAAGCCGACATCGCGACGCTCGACCAGGCGATGGAGCTTTATCGGCTCAACAATCTCAGTTACCCGTCGACCGCCGACGGCCTGCAGGCGCTTGTCGCGCCGCCTGCGAGCCTTGCCGATCCGGCGCGCTATCAGGCCGGCGGTTATATCAAGAAGCTTCCGAACGATCCGTGGGGGAAGCCCTATCTCTACGCCTCGCCCGGCCAGCACGGGACCTTCGACATCTACACGCTAGGGGCGGACGGCGTGCCGGGAGGGACGGGCGACAATGCCGACATCGGCAACTGGCAATAACAGTAAGGGCTTCGCGCTCTTGCGGGGTTACGCCGAACACGGCTTCACTCCCTTGCGGCGCTACGCCGAACACGGCTTCACTCCCTTGCGGCGTTACGCCGAACACGGCTTCACGCTTATCGAGCTGATGGTCGTGATCACGATCATTGCGCTGGCGTCGGCGGTAGTGGTGTTCGCGATCCCCGATCCCAGGGGGCGCGTGATCGACGAGGCCGAACATTTCGCCGCGCGCACGCTCGCCGCGCGCGACGACGCCATTGTCCAGGGCCGCGACACCCGCGTCCGCATCACCGCGACCGGCTATGGCGTCGAACGGCGGCGGCGCGGCGCGTGGGCCGTCGTCAGCGACAAGTCCTTCGGCTCTGTCGCGTGGCAACCCGGCACCACGGTTCAGCTCGGGACCAGCGCGCTCGCGGCGATCACCTTTGACGCGACCGGCGCACCGTTGACACCCGCAACGGTCGTCCTGACGCGCGACGACGCCCGCGCCAGCGTGACCATCACGGGCAATGGAGCGATCCGTGTCGGATCGTGAGGCCCGCTTCCCGCATTCCCTGCGTTACGCTGAAAGCGGCTTGACGCCTTCGCTGCGTTCCGCCGAAAACGGCTTTGCGCCTTCGCTGCGTTTCGCCGAAAACGGCTTCACGCTTATCGAAACGTTGGTAGCGATGGCGATCTTCAGCCTCGCTGCGCTGGCGCTGCTCCGGCTCGAAGGTGCGACGCTCAGGTCGACGGCGGTCCTTTCCGATCGCGCCATCGGACAGATCGTGACACGAAACCTGGCGGTCCAGATCATGACCGACGTGCGCGCGCCCGCCATCGGCGAGACGAGCGGTTCGGTAGTCAACGCCGGCCGCACCTGGCGCTGGACGCGGTTGACCAAGCGTACCGACGATGCACGGATCGTGCGCGTCGACGTGGCGGTGTTCGACGATGCCGGGAGACCGGGCGGCGCGCTTTCGCTGGCGCGGACGCTCGAATGACGCATCCTGTCCCCGACGCGACGATCGTCGATCTCCGCCCTCGTGCCGAACATGGTTTCACGCTCATCGAGATGATGGTCGCGCTGGTGATCTTCGCGATGCTCGCCGCGGCGGGGGTCTCGCTCCTTACCTTCAGCGTTCGTGCCCAGGCCGCCGCGACGCAGCGCCTCGACGCGGTCGCCGACGATCGACGCATGGCGTCGCTTCTCGCGAGCGACCTGGCGCAGGCACTGCCGCGCGTCACGCGCGACGTCATCGGAGCAACGCAACGTGCATTCAGTGGCACGAACGGCATCGGGGCCGCGCCGCTGCTTCGCTACGTTCGCGGCGGATGGTCCAACCCCGACGCCGGCGCGCGCGCGTCGATCCAGCGCGTCGAGATCGCGCTTGCCGGAAGCCGGCTCGAGCGCCGCACCTATGCGATGTCCGACGGCGCGACCGCGGGCGAACCGATGCTGCTGTGCGACGACGTCGAGACGGTACGCATGCGCTATCGCCAGAACGGCCTGTGGACCGCCGATTGGACCAATCCCAGCCCGGAGGCGTTGCCGCGCGCTGTCGAGATGATCGTCAAACGCCGCGATCAACCCGCATTGATGATGGCCTTTCTCGTCGGGTCGAGCACAAAATGAGCTCCGACCGCGACGAAGAGGGCGCGGCGCTCCTTTCGGTGCTTCTGCTCGTTGCCGTCATGGCGGTGCTTTGCGCGGCCAGCCTCGAGAAACTCAAGATCTCGACCCGCCTCGCGACCAACGGTGCCGCGATCGATCAGGCGCGCAGTTACGGCATGGCTGCTGAGACGATCGCGCTCTACCGCATCGGTGATCTGCTTCAACGTGACGCGACGCGAACGACGCTTCAGGGCAACTGGGCCGGACAACCGACCGAATTTCCCATCGACGCTGGCATCGCGACTGCGCAGCTCGACGACGGCGGCAATTGTTTCAACCTCAACTCGCTCGTCATGGACGACGGCCAGGCCGGCTATGCCGCCCGAGCCGAAGGCGTCGCGCAGTTCGAGCGGCTGATGCTCGTCCTGCAGATCGCGCCGAACGAGGCTCGCGGCATCGCGCTTGCCGCCGCCGACTGGATCGACAGCGACACGATCCCGCAGCCTGGCGGTGCCGAGGATGCGACCTATGCCAGCGCCCCGACGCCGTACCGCACGGCGAACACGCTGATGATCGATCCGAGCGAGCTCCGCGCGGTTGCCGGGGTCCGCGCCGACGTCTACACCCGCCTGCGCCCCTTCCTCTGCGCGTTGCCGGTGACCGACCTGTCTCCCATCAATATCAATACGATCGCGCCCGGCCAGGCGGCATTGCTGGCGATGCTCGCGCCCGGGATCGACGTGGCGCGTGCACAGCGCGTGATCGACGATCGCCCGCTCACCGGCTGGGAAAGCACCGCGCGCTTCTGGGGCCAGCCTGCGCTCGCCGGTGCGCCGGTCGAAGCGACGACGCAGACGCAGATCAAGACGCGCTGGTTCAACCTGAAGGTCATGATCGAGCTCGCCGGCGCCGAATTCGAGGAAAACGTGCTGATCGACGCGGCGCTTAAGCCCGCAAAGCTGGTGCGGCGCAGCTATGGCGAGCCGTCTTGAGCGACACACTGGTCCTGATGCTCGGCGAATCGGCGCACTGGCTCCGCGTGTCGGGCGGCGCGATCGTCGCGCGCGGCGAGGGGGTCGCGACGGCACAAGCCGACGACCGCGTCGTCGCCGTCGTTCCCGCCGACGACCTCACGATCCATCATGCCGAGCTTCCCGATTTGTCCGAGCCGCAGGCGAACGCCGCCGCACGGCTGCTGGTGGCGGGGCAGTCGGCATCGGCCGCCGATACATTGCACGTCGCGGTCGGCAGGCCCGACGGAACGGGTGACCGGCCGGTCGTGGCGATCGACCGGGGGCGGTTTGCCAGCCTTCTCGCCGACCTGGCGGGGCAGGGCCATGACCCCGACGCGGTGGTCGCAGCGTCGATGCTGCTCGTGCGGCCCGCCGCTGGCTATGTCCGCGGCACCATCGGCGCGGAAACGATCCTGCGCGGTGCCGACGGCGCATTCGCCGACGATCCGGTGCTGACGCCGCTGCTGACCGACGGCGCGATCACGACGCTTGATCGTGCCGCGCTCGAAACCGGTCTCGTTGCGGGCGTCACCAACCCCGAGGTCGACTTGCGACAGGGGCTGTTCGCCAAACGCCGCGTCTGGGGGATCGACTGGGTGCGGCTGCGGCGGATCGGCCGGATCGCGCTTTGCGTCGCGGCGGCGACATTGCTCTTCCACATCGTCGAACTCGTTCGTCTGCGCATGGCGGCGACCCGGCTCGAGGCGAACAGCATCGTCGTCGCGCGCGCCGCGCTCCCGCCGGGCACCAACATCAACAATCCGCTTTTTCAGGTTCAGGATCAGTTGAACGGGCTGCGCGGGCCGGGCGGCGGCATGCTTCCGCTCGCGGCGGCGGTTGCGACCGCAGTGCAGGCGACGCCGAACGTCGAACTGACGGCAATGATCTTCGACGGCGGCGGCACGCTGCGCATCACCGCGCGCGCGCCGACCGTCGCCGACCTGTCGGCGCTCGAGACGCGATTGACCGCCGCCGGGCTGACCGCGGCGGCCGGACCCGCGCTGGTCGATCAGGGTCGGCAGATTCGCGACTATACGGTGTCGGTGCGATGACCGAGCGGCTGCGCATCGTCTGGGCCGAGCGCTCGCTGCGTGAAAAACAGCTTTTGCTCGTCATGTTCGCGCTCCTGTCGATCGTCGTGCTCGTCTTCGGCATCGTCCGCCCGCTGACAAGTGCAAAGGCGACGGCACGTGATCGCCTCGACCGCGTCGCAGTCGAATCGGGTCAGATCGCCGCCGCGGTCGAGGCGCTGCACGATGCCCGCCGGGGTGCGCCGCCGCCGCTTTCGGGCACGCTTGTGCTTGCGGTCAGCCAGTCGGCGTCGACCGCGGGGTTCACGCTCGCGACGCTCGACCCGCAGGGCGACGACCGCGTCGGCATCGCGATCACTTCGGCAAAGAACCCGGCGCTGTTCGCCTGGCTGCGCACGCTGGCACGACAGGGGGTGTTCGTCGAACGTCTGACGATCCGCACGAACGCCGATGCGACGCTCGCCGTCGAAGGCACGCTCAGGCACCGCGTTCCATGACGCGTGGGCGGATCATGGTGTTCGCGGCATCGCTGCTGCTCGCACTCGTCATCTTCATGCCGTTGTCGCTCGCGCTCGCGATGTCGGGGCTCACGACACGCGGGCTCGCTGCACGCGCTGCAACCGGCACGATCTGGTCAGGTCACCTGATCGAAGCGCGCATCGGGCGGCTCGCGCTCGGCGACCTCGGCGTCGGGCTGCGGCCGCTTTCGCTCCTCATCGGACGTGCGCGCGTCGACATGCTGAGCGCGCTCGGGCGCGGATCGCTGACCTCGAGCGCCGGCGGCTTTGCGGTCGACGACGCAACCGCGCGCCTCGGCACGGCGCGCCTCTTTGCGCCGATCCCCCTCGACGCGATCGAACTGATCGACGTCAGCTTCGTTTTTCGCGGCGACCGGTGCGAAAAGGCGCAGGGCCGTGTCCGCGCAACTTTTGCCGGCGACGTCGGCGGCCTCGCGCTCGCTCAGGGGCTCGGCGGCACACTGCGGTGCGAGGGCGGGACGGTGCTCGTCCCCCTCGTCAGCCAGTCGGCGATGGAGCGCCTCAACCTGCACATTCGGGGCGATGGCGATTACCGCGCCGAATTCATCGTCCGGTCGACCGACCCGGCTATGACCGAAAAGCTCGGCGGTGCGGGTTTCGCGCCGACGCCCGGCGGCTTCGTGCTGCGCCTTGCCGGAAAGCTCTAGCCTAAACCGGCAACGCGCATTATGGCCGCTCGCCTGAGTGGCGGTTGTAGCTCAATTGGTTAGAGCGCCGGTTTGTGGTACCGGAGGTTGCGGGTTCAATCCCCGTCAATCGCCCCAGTTCTGCTTTTCATATCAGTGAGATGACTATGGTCGCCGCGTGGGACCTTCCCGACTTTGACGATCATGAGGGCGTCCATCTGTTTCGCGACGCGCCGACCGGGCTGACCGCGATCGTCGCGGTGCATTCGACCGCGCTCGGTCCTGCAGCGGGCGGCACGCGCTTCTGGCATTATGCCGACAGCGCCGACGCGCTCACCGATGCGCTGCGTCTGTCGCGCGGCATGAGTTACAAGAACGCCATGGCCGGCCTTCCGGCGGGCGGCGGCAAGGCGGTGATCCTGGCCCCGGCCGACGGTCTCAAGACGCCGGCGCTGCTCGACGCGTTCGCACGCGCCGTCGACAGCCTTGGCGGACGCTACATCACTGCGCAGGACGTCGGCATGAGCGAAGCCGACATGGTTTCGCTGGCGCGGACGACGCGCCACGTCGCCGGACTGCCCGGCGCGAGCGGCGGCGACCCCGGTCCGTCGACCGCGCGCGGCGTTTACCTTGGTGTGCGCGCGACCGTGCGCCGTGCGTTGCAGCGCGATACGGTGCGCGATGTCCACGTCGCGATCCAGGGTGTCGGCAGCGTCGGCGGCGGGCTCGCGCGGCGACTGGCGGCCGATGGCGCACGACTGACGCTTGCCGACGCCGATCCGCGCCGCGCCGGAGCACTTGCCGCCGAACTCGGGGCGGCGGTTGTCGCGGCTGACGCCATCATGACGATCGAGGCCGATGTCTTCAGCCCGTGCGCGCTCGG
The DNA here is from genome assembly GCA_965249015.1 of Sphingomonas sp. Classification (GTDB taxonomy): domain Bacteria; phylum Pseudomonadota; class Alphaproteobacteria; order Sphingomonadales; family Sphingomonadaceae; genus Sphingomonas_O. The sequence goes on from CBDFLB010000003.1 coordinate 2,211,999, forward strand.
CGCGATCCTGACGCGCAACAGCATCGCTGCGCTGCGCGTCGCTGCCGTCGCGGGCGGCGCGAACAATCAGCTCGCAACGCCGGCGCAGGGCGGCGAACTCAGCGCGCGCGGCATTCTCTACGCGCCCGATTACGTCATAAACGCCGGCGGCATCATCAACGTGCTGCGCCATATGGGGCAGGGCGGCGACGAGGAAGTGAACGAGCGGATCGCAGCGATCCCGGCGCGGCTCGAGTCGATCTGGGCCGAGAGCGATGCGACCGGCGAGACCCCTGCCGCCGTTGCGGACCGGATGGCCCAAACGCTGATCGGACGCTGAGTTACATCCCGCCGAAGAAAAAGCGCTCTTCGACGATCTTGCCGTCCTTGATGGTGTAAAGCCCGTCTTCATTCATCACCATGCGTGTGCCGCTCTGCTTCATCGTCACGTCGAGCTTGAAGCGCAGGATGAACTGATCGCCGTTGATGAACGGCCCGGTCGTCTCGGCGCTGTGGATTTCATGATTGGTGTACCACCACTCGCCCTTGGCGCGGACCGCGTCGATGCCACGCGAAACCGGGTCCATGCCTTCGGGGCCGCCCGGTTCGACGCTGACGATATCGGGCGACCAGTATTTCTCGCCTGCCGATGTCCAGTCGCCCGCTTTGCACATCGACGCGAAGTCCGCGGCGATTTCCTGCGATGTCATTGTCGATCTCCGTTTGGTCCCGATCATATTTCACGACATCGTGACAGCTTTGCAACACCAAGAACAGCTTTTCCCCGGTTGCGCGCTGCGCTAAGGATTGGCCCAGATGCACGCGCTCGCCAATCCGACACGATTTCTGAAACTCGCCCGGCCCCTGACGCGCGTCCTCGGCATCGGCGGCACGCTGCTGATCCTGATCGGCTGCTACGCCGGGCTGTTCATCACGCCGCCCGACTATGTCCAGGGCGAGACGGTGCGCATCCTCTACGTCCATGTCCCCGCCGCATGGCTCGGCATGGCGGGCTGGTCGGGCATCGCCATCGCAAGCATCGTTCAGCTCGTCTGGCGTCATCCGCTCGCCGGCGTCGGTGCGCGCGCCGTTGCTTTCCCGGGCGCGGTGTTCACCGCGATCTGCCTTGCCACCGGATCGATCTGGGGCCGGCCGACGTGGGGGACGTGGTGGGAATGGGACGGGCGGATGACGTCGATGCTCATCCTGCTCTTCCTCTATATCGCCTACATGGCGCTTGCCCAAGCGAGCGACGAGCGCACCAGTGTCAGCCGCGCGACCGCGATTTTCGGGATCGTCGGCGCGGTCAATATCCCGGTGATAAAATATTCGGTGGTGTGGTGGAACACGCTCCATCAGGCGCCGTCGATTTCGGTGATGGGCGGGTCGAAGATCGCGCCCGAACTGCTCTGGCCATTGGGCTTCACCACGCTCGGCTTCAGCCTGCTGTTCGGCGCGATCGTCCTCATGCGGATGCGCGCCATCCTCGCGTCGGCAAAGGTCGAGGCGCGGCTCGAACGCATGGCGCGCGCATGATGCAGATGACATTCGTATGGGCGGCCTATGCGATCACGCTCGGCGGAACCGCGATCGTGTCGTTCTGGGCGCTGGCATCGATGCGCGCAGCCGAGAAGGCGGCGCAGCGATGAGGGCCAAGCACCAGCGGCTGATCCTCGCGGTCGCCGCGCTGTCGGCCGTCGTCGGGTCGGGCGTGCTCGCGATGTCGGGGCTGAAGGACCGCGCCAGCTATTTCTACGCACCCGGCGACATCGTTCGCCGCGGGGTTCCCGACGGCCAGATCCGCCTCGGTGGCATGGTCACGAACGGGTCGCTCGCAAAGGAAGGCGACGGCGTCACGTTGCACTTCATGGTCCATGATGAACAGCACCAGGTGCCGGTCCGCTTCCGCGGCATTCCGCCCGACCTCTTCAAGGAAGGATCGGGGGTGGTGGCCGAAGGGTCTTTCGTCGGCTGCAAAGGGTCGGTTGCGCCCCCGGCGCAACCTCAAACTGCCGGGGGCAGTTTGACCCGATGCACCTTCGTTGCGACCAATCTGCTCGCCAAACATGACGAGAATTACAAGCCGCCGCAGATGGCGGGCAATGAACACAAGACGGATACGCTGAAACAATGATCCGTGATCGTCCCCCCGCGCAGGCGGGGGCCCAGTCCCAAAAAGAAGTCTGGACCTCTGCCTTTGCGGGGGAACAGAGCCTCACATGATCGCCGAAGCCGGGCTGGCAACACTCTGGATCGCGTTTGCGCTCGCGTTGCTACAGTTCACGCTGGGCGCGATGGCGGTCGCCGATGTACGCGCCGAGCTCCGGCCGGGCGTCCGTGCGGTTGCCGTGGTGCAGGCGCTCTTCGTTGCCGCGTCGTTCGGACTGCTGATCCTGTGCTTCGTGCGGTCGGACATGTCGGTCGCGCTGGTTGCCGAGAACAGTCATTCGATGAAGCCGATGCTTTACAAATTCGCCGGCACCTGGGGCAATCACGAGGGGTCGATGCTGCTGTGGGTCGCGGTGCTGGGCATCGCCGGTGCAGCGGTTGCGCTATTCGAGCGCCGCATCCGCGAAAACACGCTCGCGGCGACGCTGATGGCACAGGCGGCGATCAGCTTTGGATTCTACGCGTTCCTGTTGTTCTCCTCGAACCCGTTCGCGCGCCTGTCGCCGGTGCCGGCGGACGGCAACGGCCTCAATCCACTGCTGCAGGACCCGGGCCTCGCGTTTCACCCGCCGACGCTTTATTTGGGCTATGTCGGCATGTCGGTCGCGTTCAGCTTTGCCGTCGGCGCGCTCGTCACGCGGGACGTCGACCGCGATTTCGCGCGCGCAATGCGGCCGTGGGTGCTCGTGGCGTGGATTTTCCTGACCCTTGGCATAACCGCAGGGAGCTACTGGGCCTATTACGAACTCGGCTGGGGCGGCTGGTGGTTCTGGGACCCGGTCGAGAATGCCTCGCTGATGCCGTGGCTCGCGGCGACCGCGCTGCTCCATTCGGTGACCGTCCTCGCAACGCGCGATGGCCTTCGCGCGTGGACCATCATGCTTGCGGTCATAGCCTTTTCGATGAGCATGGTCGGCACCTTCCTCGTCCGGTCGGGCATACTCACCAGCGTGCACAGCTTTGCGGTCGATCCGACGCGCGGCAGCTTCCTGCTGGCATTGCTCGCGATCTACATCGGCGGCGCGCTCGCGCTGTTCGCGGTGCGTATCGCGACGGTCAAGGAGGGCACGCAGTTCGACCTGATCAGCCGCGAAGGCGCGCTGGTCGCGAACAACCTGCTGTTGTCGGCGATCCTCGGCATCGTTCTCGTCGGAACGCTGTATCCGTTGGGAGTCGAGGCGCTGACCGGCGACAAGCTGTCGGTGGGTCCGCCTTATTTCGACGCGACGGCCGGGCCGATCGCGCTCGTGCTGGTGATCGTCATGGGGCTGGGGCCGCTCACGCGCTGGCGGCGCGATGCGCTGCGGCCGGTGCTGAGGCGCGTTGCGCTCCCGATCGTCATGTTCGTCGTTGCACTGATCGCGATGGCCATCGTCGCTCCCGGCATCAGCATCCTCTCGTTCCTCGGCATCGTGCTGGCGATCGGGGTCGGCGCGGCGAGCCTGGCACCGCTCTGGGGGCGCAACCTGCGCCGCACCCCGCTCTTCACCTACGGCATGGTCCTGTCGCATCTCGGCGTTGCCGTATCGCTCGCCGGCATGGCGACCGAAAGCGCGTTCATCAAGGAAACGCTCGTCGCCAGACGCATCGGCGAAAGCGCGCAGGTCGGCCCCTACACGGTCAGGTTCGTGGGCGTGGAGCCGGTTGCCGGGCCGAACTGGACCGCGCTCGAGGCCACGCTCGAGGCGCGCCGGGGTGACGGCGCACCCTTCCGCCTTAAGCCGCAGGCGCGGCAATTCTCGAACCCGCCGACCGAAACCAACGAGGCCGCGATCGCCACGCGCCTCGACGGACAGCTCTATCTCGTGCTCGGCAAACAGGACGCGACCGGGCGCTGGCAATTGCGGCTGTGGTGGAAGCCGATGGTGACGCTGATCTGGCTCGGCGGTGCGATGATCGCCGTCGGCGGCGCGCTGTCGCTGCTCGGGCGGATGCGGCGCGCGCGGGGCTATGCAGAGCGGACCGCCTACGCGTGAAACGCCTCTGGCTCTGGGTTCCGCTCGCTGGGTTCATAATCGTTTTGGTCGTGGTCGCGGCGGGGCTGATCCGGCCCGACGATACGCTTCACCGTTCGAAGATGGTCGGACAGCGCCTGCCGCCGTTCACGCTCCCGGCAGCGTCGTCGACGCGGCCCGGGCTTTCGGCAAAGAGCTTCAGTGGCAAGCCCTATCTCCTCAACATCTTTGCCAGCTGGTGCGTCCCCTGCATCGCCGAAGCGCCGGTACTCGCAGGCCTTGCCGGACAGGGCGTGACGATCGAGGGCGTCGCGCTTCGCGACAAGCGCGGCGACGTCGACGCCTTTCTCGCGCGCAACGGCAACCCCTATCGCGCGATCGGCCTCGACGCCGATTCGAGCGTTCAACTCGCGATCGGTTCGTCGGGCGTTCCCGAAACCTTCGTTGTCGATGCGCGGGGCATCATCCGCCACCAGCACATTGGCGCAATCGGCGAGCAGGACGTGCCCGAAGTCCTCGCCAAACTGCGCGAAGCGCAATGAAACGCCATTCTATTTTTCGTGCCTTCGTGCCTTCGTGCGAATTCACATCATTTCAAGAGGAACGCCCGCCGAACCTGCGGGCATTCACACGAAGGCACGAAGGCACGAAGCGAGCATATGCGCCGGGTGCTGCCGCATTCCTTTGCCTGATGATTGGTTGGCCTGCAGCGCTGCGTGCTGATTCCTCGATGCCCGCCGCGCCTTATGCCTACACCCAGCTTCCCGACGCGAGGCAGGAAGCGGCGGCGCGCGCGCTGATGCTCTCGGTGCGCTGCCTGGTATGTCAGGGTCAGTCGATCGCCGATTCTGACGCCGACATGGCGGCCGACATGCGCTCGATGATCCGCAAGCGTATCGCCGCCGGCGAAAAGCCCGAAGCGATCCGCAGCTGGCTGATCGACCGCTATGGCAGCTGGGTCAGCTACGAACCGGTGTTCGACACGCAAACCGCGCTCTTGTGGATCACGCCGATTGCCCTGCTTGCCACCGGCGCCCTGCTCGCCCGCGGCCGTTTCCGCAAACGCGCGCGCTGACATGGGCTGGTCGATCGTCCTTGTGTCCGCGCTGATCGCGCTCGCGCTGCTCGGTCGCTTCGGCAGGCTGACGCGGTCATCGCTCGAGCTCGCGGCCGCCGCGCTCGTCGTCGCGGTTGCGGGGTATGCGTGGCAGGGCAGCCCGAACGAAGCCGGCACCAGCGTCACCGCGCGCGAAACCGCGAGCCGCCTCGACCCCGCCACGGTCCAGTCGCGGATCGCCATGATGGGCGAATTCGGCAGCGATGCGCAGTGGCTCGGGTTTTCCGACACGATGTTGCGCATGGGGTCGACGCAGGGTGCTGTGCTGGCGATGCGCAGCGGTATCCGCGACTATCCGCGCAGCAGCAATTTGTGGGTCGGCCTCGGCAACGCCCTCGTCGCGCATGGCGAAGGCATCGTCTCGCCCGCGGCACGCTTTGCCTTTGCGCGCGCGGCGCAGCTCTCGCCCAAGTCCCCCGCACCGCCGTTCTTCTTCGCGCTTGCGCTGGCGCAGGAGGGTAGGGCCGACGAGGCGACGCGCATCTGGCGGACGCTGCTCGCGCGCTCACCCGCCGACGCACCATGGCGCGCCGACGTCGAACGCCGGATCGCCGTTACTGCAGCCTTGTCACCTTGAGGCCGCGTTTGGTGAGCAAGGCGGTCACCGCGTCCGACCCTGCCAGATGTCCTGCACCGACCGCGACGAGGACCGAACCCGGGCTCGCCATCCGCTTCGCGATCCACTCCGCCCAGTTGCGGTTGCGTTGCTTCAGCAGGGCTTCGGTCAGTTCGGGCGACAATTTCAGTTCGTCGTCGAACGTCAGCGCGATCTTGTTGACGTCGCCCGCGCTCCAGGCGGCGATCATCGCGTCGAATTCGGTCCGCGCGTGGCTGTCGTCCTCGGCGATGCTTTCGAGGAAGCGACGCTGCGCCGTTTCGGGCAACGCGTCGAAATAGCCGAGCTGCTGCGCCGGCGTCTCGAGCCCCGCGACGGGCTTCGACGCTTTCGTGAACGCGCGCGACAGGACGGCTTCGGCACCATAGTCGGCGCTGACCGGCAGGTCGCGCATCCCCGCCGATGCCAGCGTCAGCGCCGCCGCCCACGTTTCGAAGCGGTCGAGCACGGTCAGCGGCACGCCGCTCTTGGTCACGACCGCCTGCAAGGCTGCGCGCTTGTCCGGCGCGACACGATCGAGCAGCGGCGGCAGGTTCGGCGACATGCCGAGCTGCGCCATGATCGCGCCGGTCTTCTGCGGATCCTTGTCGAGCACGGTCTCGAGCACCAGCCCCTGCGCAGCGCCGATCGCCGCTGCGATCCTGGGCGATTGCCAAACGAGATTCTTTGGCAGCAGGTGGATCGTTCCGAACAGGTATACGGTGGTGTCGGCGTCGCTGACTTTCCACAGCGCCGGCCGCACCGCCTTCGCCTCGCTGATATTGCTGTGACAGGATAGGAGAGCGAACGCCGTTAGCGCGGCACCGACAATGCGTTTCATCGCCGCCGCCTAGCGCCTTGCTTGACCGCCCGCCACCCCTAAGCCAAAGGCTTGGGCCGATTGTTGCACCTGCGAAGGACCGCGAATTTGACCCGACCGCTCAGCTTTCAAAAGCTGATCCTGACACTCCATGATTATTGGAGCGACCGCGGCTGCGTCATCCTGCAACCCTATGATATGGAAATGGGGGCGGGGACGTTCCACCCCGCGACCACGCTGCGCGCGCTCGGACCCGACCCGTGGAACGCGGCGTTCGTCCAGCCCTGCCGCCGCCCGACCGATGGCCGCTATGGCGAGAACCCCAATCGCCTGGGCCATTATTACCAGTATCAGGTGATCCTGAAGCCTTCACCGACCGATTTGCAGGCGCTTTATCTCGGCAGCCTGGCGGCGATCGGCATCGATCCGCTGCTGCATGACATCCGTTTTGTCGAGGATGACTGGGAGTCGCCGACGCTCGGTGCGTGGGGTCTCGGCTGGGAAGTCTGGTGCGACGGCATGGAGGTGACGCAGTTCACTTATTTCCAACAGATGGGCGGCTTCGATTGCAAACCCGTCGCGGGCGAACTCACCTATGGGCTCGAACGCCTGGCGATGTACGTGCAGAATGTCGACAGCGTCTACGATCTGGATTTCAATGGCAATGGCGTTACTTACGGTGATGTCTTCCTTGCGAATGAGAAGCAGATGAGCCGCTGGAATTTCGAGGTCGCAAACACCGAAAGCCTGTTCGACGGATTCAGGAAAGCGACCGCCGAATGCGAAAACTGCCTGACGGCCGAACTGCCGATCCCCGCTTATGAACAAGCGATCAAGGCGAGCCACATCTTCAACACGTTGCAGGCGCGCGGCGTCATCTCGGTCGCCGAGCGCGCGGCCTACATGGGCCGTGTCCGCGATCTCGCCAAAGGCGCCTGCGCCGCGCACATGGCGAAGAACGGGTGGACGGCGTGACACGGGTCGACCCTCGTCGTCATTGCGAGCGCAGCGAAGCAATCCATGTAGCAGCGAGAGCGACTGGATTGCTTCGCTACGCTCGCAACGACGGGCTTGGTAGACGCCAATGACCGATTTCCTGTTCGAGTTGCGCTCCGAGGAAATCCCCGCGCGGATGCAGGTCAGGGCGAAGGACGACCTGGCGCGGCTGTTTGCCGACGAGATCGCCAAAGCCGGTTTGACTGCGCAGTCAATCGAGACGTTCGCAACGCCCCGCCGCCTCGCGCTGATCGCGCGCGGACTGCCCGACGAGACCGTAGCCGTCAGCGAAGAGCGCAAAGGGCCGCGCGTTAGCGCTCCAGAAGCGGCGCTCGCCGGGTTCCTCCGCGCGACCAGCCTGACCCGCGACCAACTCATCGAGCGCGACGGCATTTTCTACGCGGTCATCGAAAAGCCCGGCCGCCCCACAACCGAGGTCCTTGCCCAAGCCATTCCAGCGATCATCCGCGCCTTCCCCTGGCCCAAGTCGATGCGCTGGGGCGACGCCTCGATCAGCAGCGAAAGCCTGCGCTGGGTTCGTCCGCTGCAAGGCATCGTCGCGCTGTTCGGTGAAGACATCGTCGAGTGCGAAATCGACGGCATTCAAAGTGGCGCGGCAACGCTCGGCCATCGCTTTCACCACCCCGGTCCCATTACCATCGGCAGCACCGACGATTATGTCGAAGACCTGCGCCTGTGCCACGTCATCGTCCACTTGTCCGAACGCAAGGCGCTGATCGAAGAGGGCGCAGCGCGGGCCGCGGCCGCCGCCGGGCTGCGCCTCATCCCAGACGAAGGGCTGGTGCTCGAAAACGCCGGCCTCACCGAATGGCCGGTCCCACTGCTCGGCCGCTTCGACCCCGCCTTCCTCGAACTGCCGCGCGATGTCATCCAGTTGACGATGCGCACCAACCAGAAATATTTCGCCCTTGCGGATGCGGAGGAGCAACTCATCAACGCCTTCATCTGCACCGCCAACATCGACGCGAGCGACGGCGGCGCGGCGGTGATCGCAGGGAACGAAAAAGTCCTCTCGGCGCGGCTGAGCGACGCGAAGTTCTTCTGGGAGCAGGACCTCAAGGTGCCGCTCGAGGATCAGGCGAAGAAGCTCTCGCAGATCGTTTTCCACGAAAAGCTCGGCACCGTCGCCGACAAGGTCGAGCGTGTGGCGAAGCTCGCGCGGTGGCTGGTCGAAGAGGGGATTGTCAAGCTAAGCCCATCCCCTTCAGGGGAGGGGTTGGGGGTGGGGCCTGCCGGCGCTCCGACTGCGGCGATTGAGAAATCTGACAAGCCCCACCCCAACCCCTCCCCTGAAGGGGAGGGGCTAGCAACCCTCGCCGAAACCGCCGCCCGCCTCTGCAAGGCCGATCTCGTCACCGGCATGGTCGGCGAATTCCCCGAATTGCAGGGCGTGATGGGCGGCTACTACGCCCGCGCACAGGGCTACGCGCCGGAAGTCGCCGACGCCATCCGCGATCACTACAAACCCGTCGGGCAGGGCGACGACGTTCCCACCGCGCCGGTGACGGTGGCTGTGAGTCTGGCGGATAAGCTCGATACGATCGTCAGTTTTTTCGCGTGCAATATCAAACCAACTGGTTCCAAAGACCCCTTTGCGCTGCGTCGAGCCGCTATCCAAATTTCTCAAACAATTTTGGAAAACGGCTTACGATTGCCGCTGCTCAAGGTCATTCAAGAAGCTGACCGGCTGGCGCAAGATCGCGTCACCAGCTCACCCAGCTTTCGAAGTTGTGCTCCCGGATCGAAAACATCGACGATGTCTCTCGAGACTCTCGACTTCTTCGCCGACCGCCTCAAAGTCCAGCAGCGCGAGGCGGGTGTCCGCCACGACCTGATCGACGCGGTGTTCGCGCTCGGCGGCGAGGACGATCTCGTCCGCCTCCTCGCGCGGGTGAAGGCGTTGCAATCGTTCGTGGGGACCGATGAGGGGAAGAACCTTCTCGCCGGATACAAGCGCGCGGCTAATATCCTGAAGAAGGACTTTCCCTCTCCCCCTGCGGGAGAGGGCGACTCAGCGAAAGCTGAGCGGGGTGAGGGGGCGGCGGTCGAGACGTCAGCGCCTGCCGAACCCCTCACCCCGCTCGCCGCTGGCGAGTCGCCCTCTCCCGCAGGGGGAGAGGGGCAGAATCCGCTGTCCTACACGCCTGAAATCGTCGAGACTGCCCTGATCGACGCGCTCGATGCCGCCGAGCCGCTCGCCACCGCCGCCATCGAACGCGAAGACTTCGAAGGGGCGATGTCGGCGCTCGCAAGCCTCCGCGCGCCGATCGATGCGTTCTTTGAAACGGTGACCGTCAACGATCCCGACCCCGCCAAGCGCGCGGCCCGCTTGGCGCTGCTCGGACGCGTCCGCGATGCCGTCCACCGCGTCGCCGATTTTTCGAAAATCGACGGGTAGGAAACCAGTGTCAACTTCGTCAACTTCGCCTGCGCGGGAGCCAGCATGACCAACTATGTGTATCGCTTCGGCGGCGGTGTTTCCGAAGGCGGGCAGGACAAAACGCTGCTGGGAGGCAAGGGCGCGAACCTCGATGGCATGGCGTCGATCGGGCTTCCCGTGCCGCCGGGGTTCACGATCTCGACGCCGATGTGCACTGCCTATCACGATAACGGCGAGGCGTTTCCGCCCGACCTGACGGCGCAGGTTGCCGGCGGCATCGCGCATATCGAAAGCGTGACCGGCAAGCGCTTCGGCAACGCGGCCGATCCGCTCCTCGTCTCGGTCCGTTCGGGCGCGCGCGTGTCGATGCCCGGCATGATGGACACCGTCCTCAACCTTGGCCTCAACGACCAGACCGTCGTCGGTCTCGCCACCGCGAGCGGCGACGCGCGCTTTGCCTGGGACAGCTATCGCCGCTTCATTCAAATGTATGCCGATGTCGTCCTGGGCCTCGACCATGCGGCGTTCGAAGAAGCGCTCGAGATCGCGAAGGAGGACCAGGGGTTCGCCCTCGACACCGACTTGTCCGCCGCCGACTGGCAGAAGCTTGTCGCCGAATATCAGCGCCTCGTCGCCGACCTCGGGGGCAAGCCCTTCCCGCAGGACGTCAACGACCAGCTGTGGGGCGCGGTCGGCGCGGTGTTCGGGTCGTGGCAATCCGAACGCGCCAAGGTCTATCGCCGCATCAATTCGATCCCGCACGACTGGGGCACCGCCGTCAACGTGCAGGCGATGGTCTTTGGCAACATGGGCGATACGTCGGCGACGGGCGTGGCGTTCACGCGCGATCCGGCCAACGGCGAGCGGGTTTATTACGGCGAATATCTCATCAATGCGCAGGGCGAAGACGTTGTCGCCGGCATCCGCACCCCGCAATATCTGACGACGGCGGCACGCGAGCGGGCGAACGCCAAGCCGCTGTCGATGCAGGAATCGATGCCAGAGGTTTATGGTGAACTGGCGCGCGTGTTCGACCTGCTCGAAACGCACTACCGCGACATGCAGGACATCGAATTTACCGTCGAGCGCGGCACGCTCTGGATGCTGCAGACGCGCTCGGGCAAGCGCACGGCGAAGGCGGCGCTCAAGATCGCGGTCGATATGGCGGAGGAGGGCCTCATCACCCGCGACGAGGCGATCCTGCGCGTCGATCCGGCAGCGCTCGACCAGCTGCTCCACCCGACGCTCGATCCGAAGGCGACGCGCGACGTGATCGTGAAGGGCCTCCCCGCTTCGCCCGGCGCGGCGTCGGGCATGGCGGTGTTCGACAGCGACACCGCCGAAAAACGCGCCGAGATGGGCGACAGCGTCATTCTCGTCCGCACCGAAACGTCGCCCGAAGACATTCACGGCATGCACGCGGCCAAGGGCATCCTCACCGCGCGCGGCGGGATGACTTCGCATGCAGCCGTCGTTGCACGCGGCATGGGCCGGCCCTGTGTCTCGGGTGCCGGCTCGCTCAGCATCGATGCGAAGGCCAAGGTCGCGCGCGTCGGCGGCCGCGAAATCCGCGAGGGCGACATGCTGACCATCGACGGCGCATCGGGCGAAGTCATGGCCGGTGCGGTCGCGACGGTGCAGCCCGAACTGTCGGGCGATTTCTCGACGCTGATGGTCTGGGCTGACGCCGCGCGACGGATGAAAGTCCGCGCCAACGCCGAAACTCCCGACGACTGCCGCATCGCGCGCGAGTTCGGTGCCGAAGGCGTCGGGCTGTGCCGCACCGAACATATGTTCTTCGAACCTGCAAGGATCACCGCGGTGCGTGAGATGATCCTGGCATCGGACGAGAAGGGGCGGCGTGCGGCGCTCGCCAGGCTGCTCCCCGAACAGCGCACCGACTTCGCCGGAATCTTCGAAGTGATGGCGGGCCTTCCGGTGACGATTCGCCTGCTCGACCCCCCACTGCACGAGTTCCTGCCGACCGAAGAGGCCGATTTCGAAGACGTTGCAAAGGGTGCAGGGGTCAGCGTCGACACGCTCAAGCGGCGCGCGTCCGAATTGCATGAGTTCAACCCGATGCTGGGTCACCGCGGCTGTCGCCTCGGCGTCACCTACCCCGAAATCTATGAAATGCAGGCACGCGCGATCTTCGAGGCGGCGTGCGAGCTCGAGGTCTCGCCGATCCCCGAGGTGATGGTCCCGCTCGTCGCGACCCGGCGCGAACTCGAACTGATGAAGGATGTCATCGATCGCACTGCGGAGGCGGTTTTCGCTGAACGCGGCAAGCGCATCGACTATCTCGTCGGCACGATGATCGAACTGCCCCGCGCCGCGCTGAAAGCCGGTGAGATCGCCGAAGTCGGAGCCTTCTTCAGCTTCGGAACCAACGACCTGACGCAGACGACGCTCGGCGTGTCACGCGACGACGCGAGCCGCTTCCTGACCACCTATGTCGACCAGGGAATTTACGCGACCGACCCGTTCGTCAGCCTCGACGTCGAAGGCGTCGGCGAACTCGTCAAGCTCGCGGCAGAGCGGGGAAGGGCGGCGCGGCCCGACATCAAGCTCGGCATCTGCGGCGAACATGGAGGCGATCCGGCGAGCATCGCCTTTTGCGAGCTGGTAGGCCTCGATTATGTCAGCGCATCGCCCTACCGCGTGCCGATCGCCCGACTTGCGGCGGCGCAGGCGGCGCTAAAAGCTGCCTGATTTCAGCGTGTCGTGCTCGATCGGCCGTGCCGGTTCGGCGTGACGGGCGAGGTGCGCGTCATATTCGCGGCGAAGCGTTCCGTGCGCGGCGCGTTCGATCTCATATTTGCGCCGCCACTTGGCACCACCTGGTCGCAGGATGAATCCAAAGACGAAACCGATCGCAAAGATGATTGCGAACACGACCCACGGGTCGGCGGTGATGTTGGACATGGGCGCGGTTCCTTTGCCGAACTAACCGCCGCGGCTTCGCACGGTTCCGTCGCGCAAGCGGCGCTCCCTTCAAGGAAGCGCCGCCGCACGCAACACCCTATTTGTTCATGAACTGGTCGTTGATCGAACAGGCCGCGGGCCCGAGGATTACGATGAACAAAACCGGCAAGATGAAGAGAATGAGTGGAACCGTCATGATCGCGGGCAGGCGCGCGGCCTTTTCCTCGGCGCGCATCATGCGCTCGTTGCGGAATTCGGCCGAGAGCACGCGCAGCGCCGATGCGAGCGGCGTGCCGTATTTCTCGGTCTGGATCATCGTCGTGACGACACCCTTCACCGCGTCGAGATTGACGCGCATCGCAAGGTTCTCGAACGCGGCGCGGCGCTCGGTGAGGAAGCCCAGTTCGATTGCCGTCAGCGCGAATTCGTCGCCGAGCTCGGGATAGGCGCGGCCCAATTCCTTGGAGACGCGAGCAAAGGCGGCGTCGACGGTCAAGCCGGCTTCGGCGCAGATGACGAGCAGGTCGAGCCCGTCGGGCAGGCCTTTGCGGATCTCGTTCGAACGCTTGGTGATCTTGTTCGACAGCCAGATGTCGGCGGCCTTATAGCTCAGGATCAGCGATCCCGCGACGATGGCATAGCGCTTGAACGGCGACCACGTCGCCAGCCCGTCCATGCCATAGACGTAGAACACGACGCCGCCGCCGATAATGATCGGCAGGAGCAGGCGCGCGAAGATCACGAGGACGGCAAGGTCCTTCGACCGGATGCCGGCCTGCATCAGCTTGATCTGTGCATCTTTCAGCTGCGTGTCCTGAAGCACCTTCAGCGACGACAGCATCAAGCGCATGCGGTCGGTCGTCTCGTTCTTCTGGTTGAGCTTGGCACGGCGCTTCGACGTCGAGGCGACGATACCCGCCTTCAACTGCTCGCGGCGTTCGTTCAGCGCCTTGACGCGCTTGGCCATCGGATCGCGCACGGTCGTCGCCGCATAGATCGTCACCATCGCCGCCAACGCCGACAGCGCGGTCATGAAGGTCGCGATCCAGATGACGTCGATGCCAAAGATCGTCGGAACAGCAGCAGGTTGCATCGTTGCGGTTGTCCCTTAGATTTCGAAGTTGATCATCTGGCGCATCACGAACGCCCCGATGCCCATCCACACCATGCCGCCAAGGCCCGTCGCGATGAGCCGCGGATCGCTGAAGAACTGGTGCATATACTGGTAATTAATCTGGTAGATCAGGAAGAAGACGATGAAAGGTAGCGCGCCGATGATGTAGGCCGATGCCTTCGATTCGGACGACATCGCCTTGATCTTGAGCTTCATCTGCATACGCTTGCGCAGCACTTCGGACAGGTTCGAGAGCGTTTCGGCAAGATTGCCGCCGGTCTCGCGCTGTATCTGGAGCGTGATGACGAAGAACTGAAATTCGGGCGTGCCGAGACGGTCGGCGGTTTCCTGAAGTGCCGTGTCCATCGTCCGCCCGATCTTCATCTTGTCGCTGACCGAACGGAATTCCTGACCGACGGGCCCGGGGATTTCAGCGGCCACGACGCCGAGCGTTTCCGAAATCGGCAAGCCCGACCGCAGCCCGCGAACCAGCAGTTCGATGGCATCGGGGAAATTCTTGGTGAATTTGGCGACGCGACGCTTGATCGTCATGCCGACGACGACGTGCGGTATCGTCAGGCCAGAGGCGACAGCGCCGAAAAGAGCGAGAAAGACGGGGGCACCCTTGAAGATTGCAAGCGACGCCTCGACGCTCGCGATGATCAGGCAAGCCGCCAGATATTTGCCCGGAGTCCAGTTCTTGCCGGTCATGTCGAGCCGCTTTTTCAATACGGCAGGCTTTGGCAGGAACCGGCCGGCAAGATTGTCCATCTTGGTATTGCGGACCGCCTGGATGCGTCGCATCTGCGCTTCGACGATCGCCCCTGTCGAATTGCTGTGGCGATCGCGCAACGCGTTCAGGCGGCGCACCTGCGCCTTGGCCGTCGACGGGCCGGAAAAGGCAAGCGCGAACATGGCGATCACCAGGATCGCCGCGCCCGCCATCATCAGGATCGGCAGGGGTGGCATCGTTATTCAGCGCCCGCTTTGGCCTTCGCCTTGCCGGGCATCATCGATTTGAGACCACCGAGCTTGCCGAGCAGCGAGTTTTTCGGCTTGTCCTTCGCGGCCGCCGCGTCCGCTGCCGCAGTCGCGGTCTCGTCACCGACCGAGACAAGGCGGTTTGCGACTTCGGCAATGACACCGCCAAGCTTGGTACCCTTGCCGACTTCGGCGACGGTCTTGCCGAGCTTGGCGGCCTGCGTGATGACTTTCTGGTCGGCGGGGATGACATAATCGATCTTGCGTTCGATCGAGGATTCGAAATCCTTGCGGCTGATCTCGACTGCGCCGCTGGATGCGACGCGGTTGGCAACGACGAGGACGCTTGCCTGCGGCGCGTTCGACTTGAGCCACGACAGCAGCCGGATCGTGTCGCGCGCCGATGCGAGCGTGAGTTCGGTGACGAGCACGGTCGACTGGACGTCGTTCATCAGGTGTGGATGCTGGACCAGCATGCCGCGCGGCAGATCGATGATCGTGCATTCGAACGCACTGCGCATCTCTTCCTGAAGCTGGTAGAAGGCGGCACCATCGGTCAGCATCGGCTGGTTGATCGGCGCTTCGGCGCTGAGGATCGCAAGCTTTTCGCTCGCCTTCACCATCGCGCGTTCGATGAACAGGCCGTCGATACGGCTCGGGTTCTCGATCGCGTCGGTCAGGCCGCGGCCGGGCTCGAGATCGAGCGACAGCGCACCGGTGCCGAAATGCACGTCGAGATCGAGAAGCGCGGTCGAACGTTGCGCGCGCTCACCCATCAGCCATGCGATCGAGGTCGCAACGGTCGATGCGCCAGCACCGCCACGCGCGCCGATAACCGCGGTCATGATGTGCGGCCGTTCGACCGAACTTTCGACATGCTTGGGCGCATTGAAGACCGCCTGGGCATGCGTGAACGCGTCACGCAGCTGGTCGGGGCTGAAGGGCTTGAGCAGATAATCCTGGATGCCGCTCGCGACGAGATCGCGGTAAAGACGGACGTCGTTGACCTGGCCCGCCGCGATGACGACGGTGCCAGGCTCGCAGACTTCAGCGAGCGCGTTGATGTCGTTGAGGGGATCGCCCGACTCGGACAAATCCACGAACAAGATGTTCGGGCTTGCCGAAACCGAGAGCGTCTGGACCGCGTTGCGAAGCCCGCCCTTGTTGATCTTGTCGGGGGCCCAGCCGAGCTCGACCGCGATCGGGCGCAGCTGTTCGGCGGTCATCTCGTCGCAGACGAAAGCCGTGAAGGGGTCGCGCAGGGCACCGCCGGTGCGTGAAGGAGACCAGGGGGCGTTCATCTAGTTGGCTCCTTTGACTTTGCGGATGGCGTTGCGGCTCGTGACCGTATCGGGCGTGCCGGTCGCGTGGCGCGGGGCGACCAGATCTTCGGGATTGGCCACCATCGCCGCCATGTTGGCGTTCGATGCGCAGCCGTAGTTCGAGGTCGTGTCGTTGTTGAAATTGCCGACTGAGGTACGGCTCCAGTCGGGACAGCCCGGCACTTCGGCCTTTGTACGGCTGACGACGACGCGGAACATGCCGGGTGCGATGTCGCCCTGCGTGACGGGGGCGTTGTTTTCGAGGATCAGGCCGTAGCGCGAGGCGATGGCCGCGATGCTGTTGCGGTTGCCGGGGTTGCTTGACGGATCGTCGACCGAGACACGGTCGCCGTAGCCGACGTTGATCGATTCGAGCCAGCCGCGCACATCGCGGGCACTCGCGCCACCCTGTCCGTCAGGGACGTCGAACGTGTAGTTCGTCCGCGCCACGACCGGCTGATGTACGCTTTCGAGGCCGCGGTTCGACGTGCCTCCGCACGCGCCCAAGGTCAGGGCAAGCGCGGCGAGGGGAAGGAGGTGGAGGTTACGCATGGGTCTTACTCCTTCGCTCAATTGCTGAAGCCGGGCGCGGGGGCGGCGGCACCGCGCGGGCGCGGTCCGGGTGCGCTTCCGGCAGGCACCGTGACGGGTGGCGCGACCGAAGGTTGCGGACGCTTCTCGCCGGTCGTGCCCTTATAGAGCTCACCACCGAAGATCCGGCCGAGGTCGGTCGGTGCCTTGTAGCCGTCGGTCGGCAGGACGATCTGGTTCGCCGCGACAGGGTTCACGAGGTAAGGCGTGACGACGATCATCAACTCGGTCTCGCCGCGACGGAAACCGTTCGATCGGAAAAGTGCGCCAAGCACGGGAATGTCGCCGACACCAGGCGTTTTCTGCATCGTATTGGCGTTGGTTGCCTTCAAGAGGCCACCGATCACAAAGCTCTGTCCCGATCCGAGTTCGACGGTGGTTTCGGCGCGTCGCGTCGAGATACCCGGAACGGTCGTTCCCTGAAAAGTCACGGCGTTCTGATAGTCGAGATCAGACACTTCGGGCTTCACGCGTAGCGAGATGCGGCCGTCACTCATGACGGTGGGAGTGAAGGCGAGGTTGACCCCGTACGATTTGAACTCGATCGAAACCGCACCGAGCGCCTGGGCAATCGGGATCGGAATTTCGCCGCCCGCGAGGAAATTTGCAGTCTCCCCTGACAGCGCGGTCAAATTCGGCGATGCGAGCGTCGTCACAAAGCCTTCGGTCTCGCCAAGGTCGAGCGCGCCGGCAAGGTCCATGCCCAGCAATCGGGTACCGATCGAAAGCGTGGTCGATGTCGATCCCTTCGGCGTGAAATTGAAGACGGTTGACCCGCCGGTGCCGGTGGTAATCGTGCCTGGGCTGCGACCCTGGAATATGCCGTAGACGGGACCGTTGGTCGCCGAATCGCGGTTCGTCAGGTTGACGCCGATCTCCTTGCTGAACGAACGACTGACTTCGGCGATGCGCACCTGCAGGTTGACCTGGAGCGGGGTTGCGGTTTTCAGGCGCGATACGACCTGCGTTCCGCCGCCGACGAACGCGGTCACGAGGCGTTCGGCCTCCGCCGCGTCATCGGGGCTGGCGACGCTTCCCGTCAGCAGCACCAAGCCGTTCATCGTCGTCGCGCGGATATTCGCTTCGGGCATCGCCAAGCTCAGCATCTGGTCGAGCGTATTGAGATTGGTGCCGACGCGGACGTTGGTCGAATAGACGACGCCCCCCGACTTGTTGGTCGCGTAGATCGATGTCTCGCCCTTGCCCTTGGCAAAGACATAGAGCTGAAGCGGCGAGCGGACCTGGACGTCGGCGACGCTTTCGTTCGAAACGAAGATGTCGGTGATCGGCGACGGGAGCGTGATCAGCTGGCCGCGGCCCTCTGAAAGGACCATTTCGCCCGAAGGCCGCTGGATACCGGCAGGCATCCGCCGTTCGGCCGAAGTGCGCGCGACCTTCGCACGCGGTGCCTTCGATCGTGCTTCGGCGGGCGCACCCAGAAGGAGCGCGGCACCGATGGCCAGCGCGACGGGTCGCGCCAGGATCATGGACTTCGACTGCATCTTATTTGCCCCCAACCGGAACGACAGTGACATTGTTGCCGCGCGAGACGCGGACCATCGGAACATTGGCAGTGGTGACCACCTTGCCGTTGCCGGCGTTCATCCCGACTGCATTGCCGCCCGCAACGACGGCGGAGATCGCCGACGGGGGAAGCAAGGGCACGCTGCGTCGCTGAAAGCGCGACACGTCGGCACCAGTGACATAGCTGCCTGCGCCGTCCGAAGGCCGCGAGGCGATCGCGACAAGCGACGCCTTGTCCTTTGCCGGGTCGAGCCCGTTGGGTACGTTGACTTCGCCCGAGGCGATCGCACGGTCGAGGTCGGCTGTGTTGTCGGCGATCGAACGCAGGCTGAGCGACAGTTGGCCGAAGGTCTGCGCGACCGCGATTTTTTCGGCGATTCGTGGCGTGACTTCCAATGTGATCGTCGCGAACGTCATGACCTGCTTGTTGCCCTTGTCGTCGACCGGCTGCGTCGAGCGCTGATCGGTCGCGAGGACGCGCAGGTTGCGGACGATCGTTTCGACCGTTTTCAGCGGCGGTCCGTCGCCGATCACCGTCTGCGTCAGCATCAGGTCGACACGGTCACCGGGGAAGGCGAAGCCCGCGACACCCGCCGCCTGGCTGTTCACCTGGATCGTGATGGCGCGCATGCCCGGGCCAAGCGCTGCGGCGATGAAGCCGCGATCGCCCGGCTGGACAAGCGACCCTTGCGTGAGCGGCTGTCCTGCCGAAATCACGTTGCGGACCACGGTCCCGGCAAGCGATTGCGGATCCATCTTGCCCTTGATGTAATAGGCGTTCTCGACGAGGTCCTTGGGCCAGGGCTGATAACGGAAGCTGTCGGGACCGAGGATCGTTCCCACGGGCAGCGCGCGGGTCGCGACGAGCACTTCGGGTCCGGTCGGGACGGGGGCCATCATCTTGGCAACCGCAGTGGGAGCAGCCGAGCTGAACATACTTTTGGCCATGACCGCGGTCACTGCGGCAATGACGAGCGCTCCGACGAGCAGGGCAATCTTCTTTGGCTCCATGACGGGAAGGCGCCTCCAAGCGCAAGTCTTTGAGTTCGACGCCGTTATGCGCGGCAGTGGTTAAGATATCGTTTGGAAGACGGTCCACAGGCCGGCGGCCGAAATCGCCAGGCCGTACGGGATTTCGGGACGCCCCGCTTTTCTGGTTAGCCGGTGGTGAACCAACATCGCGAGCGTCAGCACCCCCCCCAGGATCGACATGATCAAAAGGAGCGTCATCATTTCGGGAAGCGGGAACCACAGGCCGAGCGCGGCGATGAGCTTCACATCGCCGCCGCCCATCGCGCCCATTGCGAAAAAGATCAGGAAGATGAGGAAAAGCGCCGTCGCCAGAAGTACCTGGATGCCGATCGCCGGCCAGAGCGGATCGCTCTGGACCCACCACAGCAACGGCGCCGCGAGCGCGATGCCGCCGGTCAGCCAGTTCTCGATCAATCGCCGTCGCCAGTCGCCGACCGCAGCCACCACGAGCGCGAGCGCGAGGAGTGCGAGCAGGACGCGCGTGAAGAATATGGTTTCCATGGCGTTTAGCCCTAGACGCGACGCCTTGCCAAAACGTAACCAGCCGCCGATGAGTTTCGATCGTCGAGCACTGCCGCCCGGGGCGCGGATTACGTTCGTGCCTGCCAGCGACGGTTGGCTGCTCCGAACGTTCGAACACCCTGCCGCTACCCCGGCGCGCGGTTCGATCCTTTGGCTTGGCGGACGCGGCGACATTTTCGAGAAATATATCGAGGCGTTCGACCGTTGGTCGCTTGGCGGCTGGACCGTCACGAGTTTCGACTGGCGCGGGCAGGGCGGTTCGGGACGCATCGGGGGCAATCCGAATGTTGGTCACATCGACGACTTTACGGTTTGGATCGACGATCTCGCCGCGTTCTACAAAGACTGGACTGCGCGTGCGCCAGGACCGCACGTCGTCATCGGCCACTCGATGGGTGGACATCTGCTGCTGCGCGCGCTCGCCGAACGGCGGATCACGCCCGATCAAGCAGTGCTTGTCGCGCCAATGCTCGGGTTCCGGACCGGCATCATCGCTGCGCCTGTCGCGTCGACGATCGCGCAGGTCATGGCGCGCCTGACAAGCGACCTGCGCCCGGCGTGGAAGCATAACGAAAAGCCGTCGCCGCCGGGTGCGTCGCGACGCGGCTACCTGACTCACGATCACGCGCGCTACGACGACGAGCTGTGGTGGAAAGCGCAGCATCGATCGCTGGCACTGGGGCCGCCGAGCTGGCGCTGGCTCGCGGCGGCCTATGAATCGATCGCGAAGATCGGCCGTCCGGGAACGCTCGAAGCCGTGACGACGCCCATACTGATCCTCTGCGCCGAAAACGATCAGCTTGTCAGCGCAAAGGCGATCCACGCGGCCGCCGCCCGCCTGCCCGACGCCGCGCTGGTTGTGTTCGGCGACGACACGGCGCACGAAATCCTGCGCGAGTCCGACGGCCCGCGCGACCGTGCGCTTGCGGCGATCGAAGAGTTCCTCGAATGACGACATATGATTTTGCGGTGATCGGCGGCGGGATCGCGGGCGCAAGCGTCGCCGCCGCGCTCGCGCCGCATGCGTCGGTCGTCCTGCTCGAAGCCGAAGACACACCGGGATATCATTCGACCGGCCGTTCGGCGGCGTTCTGGCACGAGACGCTCGGCGGGCCACTGGTGCAACCGCTCAGCAAGGCCTCGCTCGAGCCGTTGCGCGAGGGCGGGTTCCTGACACCGCGAACCTCGCTGAACGTCGCGCAAGCCGAACATGTCGCGCTGCTCGATGCGCTCGAGGCGAATTTTGCGGGCACCGGCGCCCGGCTGCGGCGGCTCGATCATGACGGCGTGCGCCGGTTCGTGCCGCGCGCCAGGCCCGTGATCGTCGGCGGTGTGCTCGAAGTCGATTGCGCCGACATCGACGTCGGCGGACTGCTTAACCATTATCTCGGCTCCTTCCGCCGCGCGGGCGGCGTGGTGATGACGGGTTACCGGGTCGACGGCGTCACGCGGTCGGCCGATGGCTGGAGGATCACGGGGTGCGACGCGTCGGCAAATGCGCGCGTGGTCGTCAACGCCGCGGGTGCCTGGGCGGACCTTGTCGCGGCACGCGCCGGCGCAAAGACGGTCGGCCTGTCGCCGCGCCGCCGGACGATCGCGCAGGTCCGCGTCGACGGCGACGACGTCCCGCACGACCTGCCGCTGACGATCGACATTGCCGGGACATTCTATTTCCGGCCCGAAGGCGCCAACAAGCTCTGGCTGTGCCCGCACGACGAGACGCCGGTCGAACCATCCGACGCGTCGCCCGAAGAGATCGACGTCGCCATCGCCATCGACCGGTTCGAGGCGGTCACTGAATGGCGCGTCGTCGCGGTCGAGCATAAATGGGCGGGACTGCGGACGTTCTCGCCCGACCGCCTGCCGGTCTACGGCTTCGACCCTGGCTGCCCCGACTTCTTTTGGTGCGCGGGGCAGGGCGGCTATGGCATTCAAACTGCACCTGCCGCAGCGGCGATGTGCGCGGCGCTTTTGCTGCGGCGCGCGCCCGATGCTTTGGTGGCTCATATCGACCCGGCACCCTTTTCGCCGGCCCGCTTTTAGGGTCAGCGAGACGCCGCCACCGCTGCGTCGCTGGCCAGCCGGTCGGCACGTTCGTTCTCAGGATGGCCGGCGTGCCCCTTCACCCAGATCCATTCGATGCGGTGCGGGGCCGCGGCCAGCAGCAGCGCCTGCCACAGGTCGGCATTCTTCACCGGCTTCTTGTCGGCGGTCCGCCAGCCATTGCGTTGCCACGCCTTGATCCATTTGGTCAGCCCGTCCATCACGTAGCGGCTGTCGGTCGACAGCGTCACGCGGCAGGGACGCGTCAGCGCGTTCAGCGCTTCGATCGCGGCCGTAAGCTCCATGCGATTGTTCGTCGTCATCGCCGAGCCACCCGATATCTCGCGCTCGCGCTCGCCCGACCGGATCAGCGCACCCCAGCCTCCCGGACCCGGATTGCCCTTGCACGCGCCATCGGTGGCGATCGTGACATGCGGGAGCTCGGTCACAGCGCGGCGTAATGATCGAGACGGCGCAGAAACGCGATCGGGTCCTTGCGCGTCACCAGCGCGTCGGCGGGCGTATTGAGCCAGTCCCAGGCTCGCGTCAGCAAAAAGCGCAGGCAGGCGCCACGCGCAAGCGCGGGAAACGCAGCGACCTCATCGGCGGTCAGCCCAAAGCTCGCTTCGTAGCCCGCTATCATCGCCTCGCCGACGTCATGACGGTATCCGGTGCCGTCGGGCGCGAAGCACCACGCCGAATGCGCGACCGCCAGGTCCCACGCGCGCACTTCGGTACACGCAAAGTAGAAATCGATGATTCCGCCAACGGCATCACCGCGCATCAGGACATTGTCGGGAAACAGATCGGCATGGACGATCGATGCCGCAAGCGTACGCGGCCAGTTGCGGTCGAGCCAGTCGAGTTCGGCCTGAACGCGGCTCTTCAACCCCGGCTCGATACTGTCGAGGTCGTCGCCACATCGCCGCGCGAGGTCGCGCCACCCGTCCAGACCGAGGCTGTTCGGCCGCGACTGCCCGAAGTTGGCGAGTGCGCCATGCATCTGGCCGAGCGCAAAGCCAGTGGCGCGCGCCTGGCGGGGCGTCGGTACCGTCACCGAAACACCCGGCAGGAATTCGATCAGGCAAGCCGGTCGGCCGGCTACCGTCTGCAAGTGGACACCGTCACGGTTGCGGATCGCGCGCGGCACGGGGAGGGCATGGTCGGCCAGATGATCGAGCAGCGCCATGAAGAACGGCAAATCCGCGACGTCGACGCGCTTTTCGTATAGCGTCAGGATGAAGCGCCCACCGGTCGTGTCGACAAGGTAGTTCGAATTCTCGACGCCCTCGGCAATGCCTTTGGCCGAAACCAGCTCGCCCACATCGTAACCGGTCAGAAGCGCCGCCAGTGCTTCGGCGGACACCTGCGTATAGACCGCCATCAGGCGGCAAGCCCTCGCGGCAATTTGAACTCGATCGTTTCGATCGCCGCCTCGACCACGGTCTCGGTCACAGCAAACCGCGCGCCGAGCGTCTCGACGACTTCACGGACGAGGATTTCGGGTGCCGACGCCCCCGCCGTGATGCCGAGCGTGCGCGGCGTGCCAAGCCATTCGAAGTCGATCTCGGCGGCGCGCTGGATCAGCATCGCACGGACCCCTGCACGCTCCGCGACTTCGACAAGGCGCAGCGAGTTCGATGAATTCGGCGCGCCGATGACAAGCATCGCGTCGCAGCGCCCGGCAATGCGTTTGACCGCGTCCTGACGGTTCGACGTCGCATAACAAATGTCCTCGCCGCGCGGCCCCTGGATCATGGGAAAGCGAGCCTGGAGCGCCCGCACGATCTCGGCCGTGTCGTCGACCGACAGCGTCGTCTGGGTGAGAAACGCGAGCCGTGTCGGGTCGGCGGGGTTGAGCAACGCGACGTCGCCGAGCGTCTCGACCAGCGTCATCGCACCCACCGGCACCTGACCGAACGTCCCAACCACCTCCGGGTGACCACGGTGGCCGATGAAGATGATATGCCGGTCGTTCTCTACCAGTCGCTCGGCCTGGCGATGAACCTTCGAGACCAGCGGGCATGTCGCATCGAGATAGGCGAGGCCGCGGGCTTCGGCGCTGGCGGGAACGCTTTTGGGAACGCCGTGCGCCGAAAAAACGATCGGCGCGCCGTCGGGCACCTCGTCGAGTTCGTCGACGAACACGGCACCTTGTGCCTTCAGCGTATCGACAACGTAGCGGTTGTGAACGATTTCGTGGCGGACATAGACCGGCGCGCCATGCTTTTCGATCGCCAGTTCGACGATCCGGATCGCACGATCGACGCCGGCGCAAAAGCCGCGTGGCGCGGCGATCAGCAGGTCGAGGGGAGGGCGGGTCATGCTGCGCGCCCTACGCCATTGCTTGCGCCGGCGAAAGCCGCTTCCTATGGGGAAGCCGCAATCGTATCGCGTGAGGATCCCGCTCTTGAAAATCGCCCTGCCGCTCGCAGCCCTGACCTTGCTGTCCGCCTGCGCAAAAGACGGCGAGATCGACGAGACCGGGGGCATCGCGATCACGCGCAGCGCATGTCCGGCCGTCGCGATCCCGGCGCAGACCGGCGACATCACGCTGTTCAACCCGCCGTCGAGCCGCGAAGCGCGCGCGATCGACGTCACTGCCAACATCACCAACCTTCGGCTGATCTGCGGCGATCAGGGGAATGAGGTCGTCGCCGAAGCCAGCTTCGTCGTGGAGGGCCGCCGCAGCACGTCGTCGGGCGCACGCGAGGTCGTGGTTCCCTATTTCGCCACGGTCGTGCGCGGCGGCACCACGGTCGTCTCCAAGCGTATCGAACGCGTGACATTGCGCTTTGCCGACGGCCAGATGCGTGCAAGCGCGGCGGCAAAGGGCGGCGCGGTCATCGACCGCGCGGCAGCGACACTTCCCGACGACGTGCGCCAGAAACTGACCAAGAAGCGCAAGGCAGGCGACGCCGACGCGTCGATCGATCCGCTTGCGGCACCCGACGTTCGCGCCGCCGTAGCCCGCGCAAGTTTCGAGCTTCTGATCGGTTTCCAGCTCACGCAGGATCAGCTTCAGTACAACGCAACGCGCTGAGACCGTTGACACGAATCGCTGCACCGCACAAACAGGCGGTGCTGCTGCCGGGCAACCGGCAGTCGGCCGCGCGGGAGAGTGGGGAGGGGCAACCCGGACCCACGCCGAAGGAGCAACCGCCCCGGAATCTCTCAGGCACAAGGGACCGCGCGGACGACAAGGCAACTCTGGAAAGCGTCTTCGCTTTGGCGAGGGCCACCGAAGGGGTAAGTCCCGGACACGCGGTCCCGGATCAAAGCTCTCAGGTTTCCGTGACAGAGGGGGCACCGACAAGGTGCACCACCGCGCGGAGATCGAATTAGTGAGCGACACATACGACCTCGACGAACCCGAAGCGATCGCGGCGCTTCCGCTGGACGCGTGGCATCGTGCGAACGGTGCGCGCATGGTTCCGTTCGCCGGCTATCACATGCCGATCCAGTATGAGGGGATCATTGCCGAGCATCTGTGGACACGCGAGCGCGCGGGGCTGTTCGACGTTTCGCACATGGGCCAGTTGCTGCTGAGCGGAGAGGGACTCGCAGATGCGGTCGAAGCGCTTGTTCCCGGCGACATCGCGTCGCTTGCGCCCGGGCGAATCCGCTATTCGCTGCTGCTCGACGAGCATGGCGGAATCCTCGACGATCTTATGATCACCAACGCGGCCCCCGACCTTTATCTCGTCGTCAACGGTGCCACGAAGTGGGACGATATCGCGCATCTGCGTGAACATCTCCCCGACGCGATTACGCTCAACCACATGGACGATCGTGCGCTGCTCGCGCTCCAGGGGCCGCGCGCCGTCGACGTGCTCGCCCGTCTCGTCCCCGGCGTGAGCGCGCTGACGTTCATGCAGGGATCGTCGTTCGAATGGAACGGCGTAACGCTCGGCATCGGTCGCTCGGGCTACACTGGCGAAGACGGCTTCGAGATATCGGTGCCGGTCGAGGCGGTTGCCGCGCTCGCCGATGAATTGTGCCAGCATCCCGACGTGAAGCCGATCGGTCTGGGCGCGCGCGACTCGCTTCGGCTCGAGGCGGGGCTGCCGCTTTATGGCCACGACCTGTCGACTGACGTCGACCCGGTCGAGGCGCAGCTGATCTTCGCAATCCAGAAGCGTCGGCGCGAGCATGGGGGCTTTCCCGGCGCCGATCGCATTCTGAATCATCTCGCGCACGGGCCGCCGACAAAGCGCGTCGGGCTGTTGATCGAGGGCCGCCAGCCCGCGCGCGAAGGATCCGATGTCTACGTTGGCGACGACCGCGTCGGGCGCGTCACGTCGGGCGGATTTTCGCCGACGCTGCAGGTGCCGATCGCGATGGCCTATGTCGCGAGCGAAAAAGCCGCGCCGGGCACCACGCTCGAAATCGACGTCCGCGGCAAGCGGCTGCGCGCGACCGTCACGACGATGCCGTTCGTCCCCCACCGCTATCACCGGAAGGAAAGCGCCTGATGCGTTACTACACCAAGGATCACGAATGGATCGACGTCGACGGGCATGATTCGACTGTCGGGATCACCGACTATGCGCAAGGACAGCTCGGCGACATCGTCTTCGTCGAAGTTCCTGCCGACGGCACGCGGCTTAGCAAGGGTGGCGCAGCGGCGGTGGTGGAATCGGTTAAGGCCGCGTCGGACGTCTATTCGCCCGTGTCCGGAACCGTCGGCGCGGGCAACCCGTCGCTCGAAGCCGATCCGGCGCTCGTCAACACGGCGCCGGAGGGCGACGGCTGGTTCTTCACGATCGTCCTCGACGACGCGGGCGAACTCGACGGCCTGATGGACCGCGCCGCCTACGACACGTTCGTCGCGGGGCTCTGATGCGCTATCTACCGCTTACCGATCACGACCGTTCGGCGATGCTGAACGTCGTCGGCGCGCCCGATATCGAGGCGTTGTTCGTCGACGTGCCCGAAAGCGCGCGGCTGACCGGGCCGATCCGCGGACTACCCGGCCATGCGACCGAACTGTCGGTCGAAAGGCATTTGTCGGCGCTCGCGCGCAAGAACCGGCCTGCGGGCGAAGGGCCGTTTTTTCTTGGCTGCGGGGCGTACCGCCATCACATCCCGGCGTCGGTCGACCATCTGATCCAGCGCGGCGAGTTCCTGACCGCCTACACACCCTATCAGCCCGAGATTGCGCAAGGTACGCTTCAGGTGCTGTTCGAATTCCAGACGCAGGTCGCGCGACTGTTCGGCTGCGATGTCGCCAACGCCAGCATGTACGACGGGTCGACCGCCTGCTGGGAAGCCGTGACCATGGCTGGACGCGTCACGAAGCGGCGCAAGGCGCTGCTGTCGTCGGGCCTTCATCCGCATTATGTGAGCGTCGCGCAGACAATGGCGCGGTTCACGGGCGATACGTTGATCTACGATACGCCCGCCCTCACGCCCGACACCGACGTCGACGCTCTGGCCGCGATGATCGACAGCGACACGGCGTGCGTCGTCGTTCAATATCCCGACATCCTGGGTCGCATCAGCGATTTGAGCGCGCTTGCTGCACGGGCGCATGAACATGGAGCGTTGCTCGTCGCAGTCGTTACCGAACCCGTGGCGCTGGGCGCGATCCGGTCGCCAGGCGAAATGGGTGCGGACATCGTCGTTGGCGAAGGGCAGTCGCTCGGCGTCGGTCTTCAGTTCGGTGGACCCTATGTCGGCCTGTTCGCGTGCAAGGACAAATATGTCCGCCAGATGCCCGGGCGCCTGTGTGGCGAGACCGTCGATGCCGAGGGCAAGCGCGGCTTCGTCCTGACGCTGTCGACGCGCGAGCAGCACATCCGACGCGAAAAAGCGACCTCGAACATCTGCACGAATTCAGGGCTTTGCGCGCTTGCCTTCAGCATTCACATGACGTTGCTCGGCGAACGCGGCCTGCGCGATCTGGCGGCGCTCAATCACAGCCTTGCCAGCCACGCCGCCGACCGGCTGGCGCAGGTGGCGGGTGTTGAACTCGTCAACGACAGCTTCTTCAACGAATTCACGCTCCGCCTGCCGCGCGAGGCCCGGCCGGTCGTGCGGACGCTCGCCGACCGCGGCGTCCTCGGCGGGGTTTCGTTGGGGCGGCTGTATCCGAACGTCGCGCCGCTCGCGAACGGGCTCGTGGTGGCGGTGACCGAAACGACGACCCTTGACGATATCGAGGCGCTGGCGACTGTTCTCGAGGAGGTTCTGGCATGACGAACGCGAGCGGATGGCGACCCGAAATCGGCGGCAGCGACCGGCACGCGCATGCGACGACGACGGGCAACCGCGCGCTGATGCTCGAGGAAGCGCTGATCTTCGAGCTTGGCGACGGCGAGACGACGGGTGTCGACCTGGCCGATCCGGTCGCGGCACCGTCGCGGCTCGGGACGCTTGCGCGGACCCGGCCGATCGGACTTGCGGGGCTGTCCGAACCCGAAACCGTCCGGCATTATTCGCGCCTCAGCCGTCAGAATTACGGCATCGACCTCGGCTTTTTCCCGCTCGGCAGCTGCACGATGAAGCACAATCCGCGCCTCAACGAAAAGATGGCGCGGCTGCCGGGGTTCGCCGACATTCATCCGCTGCAGCCGCTCGACACCGTGCAGGGCGCGCTCGAGGTGATCGACCAGCTCGCGCACTGGCTGAAGACACTCACCGGCATGCCCGCCGTCGCGATGTCGCCGAAAGCGGGCGCGCACGGCGAACTGTGCGGAATCCTCGCGATCCGCGCCGCACTCGAAGCCCGCGGCGACGCGCGCGAAGTCATCCTCGTCCCCGAAAGCGCGCATGGCACCAACCCAGCGACCGCAGCGTTCGCAGGCTACCGGGTCGAGGATATTCCGGCTCCAAGCGGCCGCATCGACATGGCGGCGCTTAAGGCGCGGCTGGGTCCCGACGTTGCCGGCGTGATGATCACCAATCCTAACACCTGCGGCCTGTTCGAAAGCGACTTGGCGGAGATTTCGGCCGCCGTCCACGCAGCGGGCGGCTTCGTCTATTGCGATGGCGCGAATTTCAACGCCATCGTCGGCCGCGTCCGTCCCGGTGATCTTGGTGTCGATGCCATGCACATCAACCTGCACAAGACCTTCTCCACACCGCACGGCGGCGGGGGTCCGGGTTCGGGGCCCGTGGTGTTTTCGCACAGCCTTGCGCCGTTCGCGCCGTTGCCGTTTGTCGAGCGCAATGGCGACCGTCTCACGCTCGTCGAAGAAGAGACAGCTGGCGAACATCATGCATCGTCGTTCGGCCGCATGGTCGCGTTTCATGGCCAGATGGGCATGTTCACGCGCGCGCTGAGCTATATCCTGAGCCACGGTGCCGACGGACTGCGCCAGGTCTCGGGTGATGCCGTCCTCAACGCCAACTACATACTGCGCGGTCTGGAAGATGTCCTCGACGCGCCGTTCGCGGCGGCCGGACCGTGCATGCACGAAGCGCTGTTTTCCGACGCTGGGATGGCGGAGGGGTTCACGACACTCGATATCGCCAAGGGGCTGATCGACGAGGGATTCCACCCGATGACGGTCTATTTCCCGCTCGTCGTCCATGGCGCGATGCTGGTCGAACCGACCGAAACCGAATCGAAAGTGGCGATCGACCAGTTCATCACGGCGCTTCGCTCGGTGGCAGAGCGCGCGAAGGCCGGGGACCCTGCGCTCAAATCCGCGCCGCACTTCGCGCCGCGCCGTCGGCTCGACGAGACGCTGGCGGCGCGCAAGCCGGTACTGGTCTGGAAAGATCCCGACCTGGCGATCGCGGCGGAGTAGCTATCCAGGCGCGATTGCGATCGTCGTCGCCTGCAGGCGACGGTGTTCGCGCCACACGATGTAAAGGCCGCTCGCAACGATGATCGGAGCGCCGACCCAGGTCATCGGGGTCGGCAGGACGGCAAAGAGCAGCCAACCGTAAAGCGTTGCCCAGATAAGGCCCGAATAATCCATCGGCAGAACGACCGCAACCGGTGCGAGTGTGAGCGAACTGGTCATCGCGATCTGGCCGACTCCGCCGGTCACGCCCACAAGCGCGAGCAGCGTCCATGTCGGCAGATCATGCGGCCGCGCGGCCATCGCGAACATCGGTGCCAGCGGGAGGAGCGAGAGCAGCGAGAAATAAAACACCGTCGTCGTCGGCCGTTCGGTCCGGCCGATGCGGCGCAACAGGATCGATACGGTCGCGCTGAACAGCGCGGCGCTCAACCCCGTGATCGCGCCCAGCGGCGCAATATGCCCCGATCCCGGTTGCGCAACGATCAGGACCCCCACAAAACCTGCGCCGACCGCGCCCCATCGGTGCCAGCCGGTCGGCTCGCGCAGGATCAGCGCGCCGAGAATGGTCGCGAAGATCGGGACGGTGAATTGAAACGCCGTCGCCTCGGCGAGCGGAAGCAGCATGACCGTCAGGAACATGCACGCCATCGACGACAGCCCGATGCCCGTGCGCACGATATGTGCGGGCAGCCGCGCTGTCTTCAGACTTGCGAGCCCCGGTCCGGCGCTGACCACGCCCAACACCACGAGTGCCGCAACCGCCTGGCGAAAGAACAGCAGCTCGACGAGCGAGGCGCCGCGCAGTTCCGCCAGCTTGATGAGAGCGCCCATCGTCGCAAACGCCACGACCGAGGCGAGGCGGTAAGCAATGGCAGGGATCAGCCGGTCGGGCACTGCTTGCCCTTGCCGAGCGCGAGCGCGTCCGTCAAAGCAAGGGGCTTATGAAACATGCACTTTCGGTCACGCGCGCGCAAAATTTTGCCGAATGGTATCAGCAGGTGATCGCCGAGGCCGATCTTGCCGAGGAGTCCGGCGTGCGCGGCTGCATGATCATCCGGCCGTGGGGGTTCGGCATCTGGGAACGCATTCAGGCGCTGATGGACAGGCAGATCAAGCTGGCGGGCGTCGAAAACTGCTATTTTCCGCTGTTCATTCCCCTGTCCTATTTCGAAAAGGAAGCCGATCATGTCGACGGTTTTGCCAAGGAGATGGCGGTCGTCACGCATCACCGGCTGATCGCCGATGACAGCGGCAAGCTCGTTCCCGATCCGGCGGCCAAACTGGACGAACCGCTGGTCGTTCGGCCGACATCGGAGACCGTGATCGGCGCGGCAATGGCGCGCTGGGTCCAGTCGTGGCGTGACCTGCCGATGATGGTCAACCAGTGGGCAAACGTCGTGCGCTGGGAAATGCGGACGCGCATGTTCCTGCGCACCAGCGAATTTCTGTGGCAGGAGGGGCACACCGCGCATGCCGACAAGGCCGATGCGATGGCCGAGACACTGCGTGCGCTCGAGATGTATCGCAAATTTGCCGAAGGGCCGCTGGCGATGCCGGTTATTGCAGGCGAAAAGCCCGAGCACGAACGCTTTCCCGGTGCCGACGCGACCTACAGCATCGAAGCGATGATGCAGGACGGCAAGGCGCTGCAGGCGGGAACTTCGCATTATCTCGGCACGACCTTCGCCGAAGCCGCGGGCATCCGGTTCCAGGACAAGGACGGCGGCCATGCGCTGTGCCATACGACCAGCTGGGGGGTGTCGACGCGGCTGATCGGTGGCGTCATCATGACTCACGGCGACGACGACGGCCTGCGCTGTCCGCCCCAGATCGCCCCGCACCAGGTCGTCATCGTGCCGATGCTCCGCGACGATGACGGCGATGCGGCAGTGCTCGATTATTGCAGGGCGCTTGCGGGGGAATTGCGCGCGGCGACGGCTTTTGGCGAGCCGGTGCGCGTGCTCCTCGATACCAAGGCGATCAAGGCGCAGACCAAGCGCTGGAACTGGGTGAAAAGGGGCGCGCCACTGATCGTCGAGGTCGGTCCGCGCGATGTCGCCGATGGCAAGGCTGCGGTCATCCGCCGCGACCGGCTCTACCGCGAAGACGGCAAGCTCGCGACTGCGTTCCTTCCGCTTGCCGACCTGATCGCCGATGCGGGCCGCCTTCTCGAAGATATCCATGCCGCGCTCTCCGTCGAAGCGACGAGACGGCGTGACGACGCGATCGTCACGATGACCGACTGGGCCGCGGTCGAAACCTACTTTGCTGGCGACGAGGACAAGGTCAAAGGCTGGGCGCGTATCGACTGGTCGCGACCCTCGGGCGCCGAACTCGACGACATCGTGGCACGATTGAAGCGCCTGAAACTCACGGTACGCAACGCGCCGATGGGGCAAGCCGCGCCCTTGGGGTCCTGTATCTTCACTGGGCAGCGCGCCGTGGAAACGATCCTGATCGGACGGACCTACTGAGCGGCAAGGTAGGCGGCGATCCGGGCGATCTGCGCCGGGGTCAGCACGAAGCCGAGTTTGCTCCGCCGCCAGACGACGTCGTCGACCGTTCGCGCCCATTCATGACCGACCATCCAGTCGACTTCGCGCGCGGTAAGGCCGCCGCCGAACTCTTCGCCCATGTCGGGTGCAATGAAATCGTGTAGCATCGATCCGTAGGCGCGTGCCAGGCGGAGCGCTTGCGCCGCCGACATGGCAGGATATCGAATGCGCAGATCGGAAAGAAACGCGTCGAAGTTCCCGATGTCTCCGCCGGGAAAGACGGCATTGCGCGTGTTTCCCGACGCCAGCCCCAGCTTGGCCACCGCCTCTTCGGCCAAATGGCGTGCGGTCGTGATCTTGCCGCCGAAAACCGAGAGCAACGGTGGGCCGTTGTCGTCAAGCTCGAGCACGTAATCGCGCGTCACGGCCTTCGCTTCGCTTGCGCCGTCGTCGTAAAGCGGTCGCACGCCCGAATAGGTGCGGACCACGTCGGCGGGGCCGATCTGCTTTACGAAATAGCCATTTGCCGCCGTGCAGAGATAGTCGACCTCGTCGGCCGTGATCTTCGCATCCTCGGGCTTCTCGACGGGCACGTCGGTCGTGCCGATCAGCGTCTTGTCGCCCTCGTAGGCAATCGCAAAGACGATGCGCCCGTCGGGCTGCTGCAGCATATACGCCTGGTCGTGATTGAACAGCCGCGGCACGACGATGTGGCTGCCCTTGACCAGGCGAACGCCGCTGCGCGCATTGGCACCGGTAAGCGCAAGCGCTTCGACGACCCATGGCCCGGCGGCGTTGACAAGCGCGCGCGCCGCGATCGTCCGCCCATCCGAAAGCTGCGCGCGCCATACATCGCCGTCGCGCCGCGCAGAAACGAGTGCAGTGCGCGTGCATATTTCCGCATCGTGTCGCGCTGCGTCGATGGCATTGAGCACCACGAGTCGCGCATCGTCGACCCAGGCGTCCGAATAGACGAAACCCCTGCCGGGGCGTTGCAGTGGCTCGAGGTAGGCCGTGTCGCTCTTATGCAATGAGCGTGAGCGCGGAAGCGTGCTCCTGCCACCGATG
Organism: Sphingomonas sp.; assembly: GCA_965249015.1. GTDB lineage: Bacteria > Pseudomonadota > Alphaproteobacteria > Sphingomonadales > Sphingomonadaceae > Sphingomonas_O. The sequence goes on from CBDFLB010000003.1 coordinate 2,245,405, forward strand.
CTGTCGTAGAGCAGCAGGCCGAGCCGGACGAGCCACCATGGCCGCACTGCGTTTTCGTGCGGCAGGACGAAGTGCATCGCATAGATCAGGTGCGGCGCCGCTTTCAGCAGTCGCTCGCGCTCCTTCAGCGCCGCGCGCACCAGCCTGAACTCGAAATATTCGAGATAGCGCAGGCCACCGTGCACCAATTTGGTCGAGGCCGAAGAGGTGTGCGCCGCCAGATCGTCCTTTTCGACCAACAGTACCGACGCCCCGCCCATCGCGGCGTCGCGCGCGATCGCCGTGCCGTTGATACCGCCGCCGATGATGAGAAGGTCATAGATCATCGGCCCCCTTATCCTTAGGGCAGGCACATGCCAAAACCGAAAACGCCGGGCTTGCCGACGCGCGAACAGATCCTCGACTTCATCACCACCTCGCCGGTCGCAGCGGGTAAGCGCGAGATCGCCAAGGCCTTCGGACTGAACGGTGCCGACAAGGTCGCGCTGAAGGCGTTGCTGAAGGACATGGCCGACGAAGGGCTGATCGACAGCGCGCCCGGCCGCGCGTTCCACAAGATGGGCGGCTTGCCCAAGGTCACCGTCCTGCGCATCGTCGATCATGACGGCGACAGCGTTTTTGCGGTGCCCGACGCCTGGCAATCCGACATCCCGCCGCCGCGGCTTCGCGTGATCGAACGCGCGAAACGTTCGGCACTGGGCGTCGGCGATCGCATCCTTGCGCGCACCGAGGAACGCGGCGCAGGCCATGTCGCACATCCGATGAAGAAGCTTGCCGCGACGTCGGAAACGATGCTCGGCGTCGTCCGGCGCGAAGAAGGCGGGCAATTTTGGCTGAAACCGGTCGACAAGCGCGAGCGGCGCGACACCGCGATCGCCGACCTGAACGGTGCGCACGACGGCGACCTCGTGCTCGCCGAAAAATCGGGCCGTCCGCCGCGGATCATGGCGCGGGTCGTCCAGATCCTCGGCGATCCGTTCGCGCCGCGCGCGTTCAGCCTTATCGCGATCCACAAGCACGGCATTCCCGATCGCTTCGACGAGGAAACGATCGCCGAAGCGCACAAGGTTGCGACGCTCGACCTGGGCCAGCGCGAAGATTTGCGGCATCTCCCCATCGTCGCGATCGACCCCGCCGACGCGCGTGACCATGACGACGCCGTCTGGGCGGCTCCGAACGACGCCGACGGCTTCGACGCGATCGTCGCCATCGCCGACGTCTCCTTCTACGTCCGCCCGGGCTCGATGCTCGACCGCGAGGCACGCAAACGCGGCAACAGCGTCTACTTCCCCGATCGCGTCGTGCCGATGCTGCCCGAGGAACTTTCGGCGGACATCTGTTCGTTGAAGGAAGGACAGGACCGCGCGGCACTCGCCTGCCATCTCGTCATCGACAAGCGGGGGAAGGTGACGTCATGGCGTTTCACCCGCGCCGTCATCCGGGTCGCAGCCAACCTCGCCTACGAAGACGCGCAGGCAAATATCGACGCCGGACGAGCGCCCGAGCACCTCGTACACCTCTGGGCTGCCTGGGCCCTGCTCTCAGCGGCGCGCGATGCACGCGAACCGCTCGACCTCGACCTCCCCGAGCGCCGCGTGCAGCTCGACGAGCGTGGACAGATCACGAGCATCGCGGTGCGCGAACGGCTCGACGCGCATCGGCTGATCGAGGATTTCATGATCGCGGCGAACGTCGCCGCCGCCAAGGCGCTCGAGGCGAAGAAATCGCCGGTCATGTATCGGGTGCACGAGGTGCCGAGCCGCGAGAAGCTGGTCGTGCTGCGCGATTACCTCGCGACCTTCGGTGTCAACTTCACGTTGGGGCAGGTGGTCACGCCCGCGACGTTCAACCGCCTGCTGTCGCTCGTTGCCGATGCCGAGCACCGCACGCAAGTGATGGAGCAGGTGCTGCGCACCCAGACGCAGGCCTATTACGCACCACAGAACGCGGGTCACTTCGGCCTCGCGCTCGGCAGCTATGCCCATTTCACCTCGCCGATTCGCCGCTACGCCGACCTGCTGGTGCATCGCGGGCTGGTGCGGGCGTTCGGGCTGGGCGAAGGCGGGCTGACTGACGACGAAGCGGCGAAGATGGCCCTTATCGGCGATGCGATCAGCAAGGCCGAGCGCCGCGCTATGGAGGCCGAACGCGAAACCATCGACCGCTACGTTGCTGCGCACTTGTCGACCAAGGTCGGCGAAATTCTCGAAACCCGCATCACCGGCGTCGCGAGCTTCGGCTTTTTCGCGACTGTGGACGGCATCGGCGGCGACGGTCTGGTGCCGATCTCGACGCTCGGCAACGACTATTTCCGTTACGACGAGACCACGAAGAGCATCGAAGGCGATACCACCGGCACGCGCTACACCATCGGCCAGACCCTGCCGCTGCGCCTCGCCGAGGCCAATCCGATCAGCGGATCGCTCCGCTTCGAACTTCCCGAAGGGGGTTCGACCGGTCGTTCGTCACGTCCGACGACCCAGCGTCGTGGTCGACCGGGAAACATTCGGCATCAGAGTCGACGCTGAAGGCCAGAACCCCGTCATTGCGAGCGCAGCGAAGCAATCCAGCGGCGGGACTGGCTTGCTTCGCTGCGCTCGCATGACGGGACTGAAAGCCGCTAGAGCTTGGGCAAGGTCACGCCGCGCTGCCGCATATATTTGCCCGCGCGGTCGGCATAGCTGACCTCGCATGGCTCATTGCCTTTGAGGAACAGGAACTGGCACGCCCCCTCGTTGGCGTAGATTTTGGCGGGCAGCGGCGTGGTGTTCGAAAATTCGAGCGTCACATGCCCCTCCCAGCCGGGCTCGAGCGGCGTCACGTTGACGATTATACCGCAGCGCGCATAGGTCGATTTGCCGAGGCAGATGACGAGGATGTCGCGCGGAACGCGGAAATATTCGACGGTGCTGGCAAGCGCGAAGCTGTTCGGCGGGATGATGCAGCAATCGGTCTCGCGGTCGACGAAACTGCCCGGATCAAACGCTTTTGGATCGACCACCGACGAGTTGACGTTGGTGAAGATCTTGAATTCGGGTGCCACCCGCGCATCATAGCCATAGCTCGACAGGCCATAGCTGATGCACCCGTCGCGCTTCTGTGCCTCGACGAACGGCTCGATCATGCCATTCGTCAGCGCCTGCTCGCGTATCCAGCGATCGGATTGAATGGTCATGCCAGGTCCTTGGGGCCAAAGGCGTGGGGGAGGAGCGTGGAAAGCACGTGCCGGCTGTGCGCCGCTCCGCAGTATACGACAATGTCACGCCCGCCCACTTCGGCGGCTTCGTTCAGGAACTGGCGACAGCGACCGCACGGAAACAGGCTGGATGCGTCGCCGACGACAGCGATCTCGACGACGTCGGCAAGTCGGCCCTCGTTTGCAACTTTTGCGAGCGCGACAGTCTCCGCGCAAAGCGAAAGTCCGTAACTCGCATTCTCGACATTGGCGCCCGTGACGATGCTGCCGTCGGTCATCCGGATCGCGGCACCCACGGCAAATCGCGAGTAGGGCGCATAGGCATGGAGCGCTGCCTCGTGTGCCGCATCGATGAGGGCGTCGGCGGTCATGATCATCCCTTGATATGCAACACGCAGATGAGCGTGAACAGGCGGCGCGCGGTGTCGAAGTCGAGGTCGATTTTGCCGGCGAGCCGCTCCTTCAACAGCTCGGACGCTTCGTTGTGGATGCCGCGTCGCGCCATGTCGATCGTTTCGATCTGCGCAGGCGTCGATGTCTTGATCGCCGAGAAGTAACTGTCGCAAATCGCGAAATAATCCCTGATCGGCCGGCGGAAGCGTCCGAGCGCGATGACCAAGGTTTCGAGATGCCGACCGTCTTCGCGCGAGATCGTGAGTGCAAGTCGCCCTTCTTCGACCGCAAGCAGCAGCTTGAACGGCCCGGAATAGCTATCGGGGTAACGCCGTTCGGGCTTGAAATAATTGCCTTCGAGCAGATCGAAGATCGCGACCCGCCGTTCTTGCTCGATATCGGCCGAACGCCAAAGGATCGTATGCTCGTCGAGATCGATCGCGATGATGCGCGGGTCGGACATCCCTCGCCTTATGCGAACGACCGCTTAAAAGTATAGCGGGGATAAGTCGTCCGTCGTGGTTGAGCCGCGCCGCCACTGCGCGCAATGATGCCGGCATGGCCGATCCGATCCGACTCGTTCCAGCACCGCCGCCCGCGGGCCCAGAGCTGCCGCAGAATGTCGAAGCCGAAGCCGCGTTGCTTGGCGCGCTGATGATCGACAATCGCATCGCCGAGGACTTTCAGCAGCGGCTGCGCCCCGATCATTTCCACGAAGCGGTGCACGGGCGCATTTACGACGCGATCCTGAAACTGATCGACCGCAACAGCATCGCCAATCCGGTCACGTTGCGGCCGATGTTCGACGCCGACGAGACGATGCGCGAACTCGGCGGTCCTGCCTATCTCGCGCAGTTGACCGGCAACAGCGCCGCGCTGATCGGTGCGCGCGATTTCGCCAATCAGATTTATGACCTGGCGATGCTGCGCGCCCTCGTTTCGGTGGGGCGCGAGATGGTCGAAGGCGCGCTGGACACGTCGCAGGAAGTCAATCCGAAGGGGCAGATCGAAGCTGCCGAAGTCGCGCTGTACAAGGTCGCCGAGGAGGGCGGCGGCGAAGGCAGCGTCAAGACCTTCGCGCAGGCGACGCGGATGGCGGTCGAAATCGCCGAAAAGGCGCTGAACGCCGGCGGCGGGCTGTCGGGCATCACGACCGGGCTCGATTCGATCAATGCCAAGATCGGTGGACTTCATCATTCGGACCTGCTGATCCTTGCCGGGCGGCCGGGTATGGGCAAGACCGCGCTTGCGACCAACATCGCCTTCAACACCGCGCGGCGGTGGGTACGCGATGCCGAGGACGGGATCGATCCGTCGCGCTCGGTCGGTGCCAAAGTCGCGTTCTTCAGCCTCGAAATGTCCGCAGACCAGCTGGCGACGCGTATCCTTGCCGAGAATTCGGGGATAAGTTCGGAAGCGTTGCGCATGGGCAAGATCGGGCAGGCCGACTTCCGCAATCTGGCCCGCGCCGCCGCCGATCTCGAGACGCTGCCGCTCTACATCGACGACACGCCCGGGCTGACGATTGCTGCGCTTCGCACACGCGCGCGACGGCTGAAGCGGCGGCATGGGATCGGGCTGATCGTGGTCGATTATCTCCAGTTGCTGCAAGGCTCCGGGCGGTCGAACGAGGGCAACCGCGTGCAGGAGATTTCGGAGATTTCGCGCGGCCTGAAGACGCTGGCGAAGGAGCTGAACGTGCCGGTGCTGGCGCTGTCGCAGCTGAGCCGCGCGGTCGAGCAGCGCGAGGACAAACGCCCGCAATTGGCCGATTTGCGCGAATCGGGGTCGATCGAACAGGACGCCGACATCGTCTTGTTCGTCTATCGAGAGGAATATTACGTCCAGTCGCGCGAGCCCAAGCGACCGGGCGACAGCGACGATGCCAAGACGCACGAGGACCACGCCAAATGGGCGGCCGAGATGGAGAAGGTGTTCGGGACGTGCGAGCTGATCGTCGCCAAGCAGCGGCACGGGTCGACAGGCAAGATCAACCTGAAGTTCGAGGCCAAGATCACGCGCTTCAGCGATCTGGCCGAGGAGACCTACTACCCCGACCAGCGCTGAGGTTCAAAAGTTAGTCGAAAGTTAGTCCAAGAAACCTTTGTTTCCGCCGATCGGCTAGAAAATGGGGTCGTTGACGATGTCGGTGTGGATGCCGCATTCGTCCTTGTCCCAGCCGCGCCAGCGACCGGCGCGGGGGTCTTCGCCGGGTTGCACTTTGGAAGTGCAAGGCGCGCAGCCGATCGACAAATATCCTTGTTTTTCAAGAGGATGGCGCGGCAACCTGTGCTCGCCGAAATAAGCGTCGAGGCGCGGCTTGCTCCAGTCGGCGAGCGGATTGATCTTGAGGCGGCCTTCGTCTTCCTCGAAGCGGGGGAGCGCCGCGCGGGTCTTGCCCTGAAAGCCTTTCCGACCCGAGATCCATGCATCGAAACCGCCGAGCGCGCGGCGCAGCGGCTCGACCTTGCGCAGGTCGCAGCAGCCGTCGGGGTCGTAGGACCAGCGCAGCGAGGTCGCGTCTTTTTGCGCAAGGAGATAGGGATCGGGCCGATAGACGCGGAGATCGGTGAAACCGAGTTGTTCGGCGAGTTCATCGCGGTACGCAAGAGTCTCGCCGAAGATCTTCTGCGTATTGACGAAAATGAGCGGGACCGACTTGTCGATTTGCGCGATCATGTGGAGCAGGACCGCGCTTTCGGCACCAAATGATGATACCAGCGCGATTTCGTCGAACGGCGGTTCATCGAACAGGCCACGCAGCATGTCCTGCGTGTCGATGCCCGCCCAGCGGGCGTCGATCGCCGCTGCGCTTTCGGGCGTGAACCTGGGTGCCGTGTCGATAAGGTCGAGCGTGCGCAGCGCGTTAGCCATGCCGCAGCTTCCAGACCGGCGTCTGGCCATCGGCAGCGCGCTGGTACACATGGGGATAGCGCGCGAGTGCCGCTTCGGCGACGGCGGGATCGATCGGCTTTTCGGGCGCGAAACTGTCGAAGCCGCAGCGGCGCATGAAAGCAAGCTGATCAACGAGGACGTCGCCCTGCGCACGCAATTCACCCTTGAACCCGGCTTCGCGCAGGATGCGTGCGGACGAATAGCCACGGCCGTCGCGGAAGGAGGGGAACGCGATCTCGATGAGCGCGAGGCGGTCGAGATGCGGGATCAGCAGACGCGCGTCTTCGTCGGATTCGAGGCGAACGGCGGTCGCGTTCGACTGGTCAAGGAAAGCGTCGAGCGTGACCGCGGGCTGTTCCCCCCTGTTCTCTGGGGACTCAGCCATAGATCGCTTCCTTGAACGGCTCGAAACCGACGCGGCGGTAGGTGTCGAGGAAGCGTTCACCCTCGTCGCGGACGTCGAGATATTTGTCGGTGACGCGCTCGACCGCGTCGACGATCCCGTCCTCGTCGAAACCCGGGCCGGTGATCTTGGCGAGGCTGACGTCTTCGGCCCCCGAGCCGCCGAGCGAAAGCTGGTAATTCTCGGTGCCTTTGCGGTCGACGCCGAGGATGCCGATGTGCCCGGCGTGATGATGGCCGCAGGCGTTGATACAGCCGCTGATCTTGACCTTCAGTTCGCCGATGTCGCGCTGGCGCTCGATATTCTCGAACCGCTTGGCGATCTTCTGCGCGATCGGGATCGAGCGCGCGTTGGCCAGGCTGCAATAATCGAGGCCGGGGCAGGCGATGATGTCGCTGACGAGATCGAGGTTCGCGGTGGCGAGGTCGGCGGCAACGAGCGCCTGCCACAGCGCGTAGAGGTCGCGCTTGGCGACATGCGGCAGGGTGATGTTCTGGCTGTGCGTGACGCGGAGTTCGTCGAAGCTGTAACGTTCGGCGAGGTCGGCCATCACGTCGATCTGGTCGGCCGAAGCATCGCCGGGGATGCCGCCGACGGGTTTCAGGCTGATGTTGGCGATGGTGTAGCCGGCGGCTTTATGCGGATGCGTATTTTGCGCGACCCATGCGGCGAAGGCGGGGTTCGCTTCTGTCGAGAGATCCCCGCTTTCGCTGGGTTGACGGTCTGTGTGGAACGGGGGCGGCGCGAACATCGCCGAAATCCGGTCGAATTCGGCCTTCGGCGGATCGAGGCCGAGCGTTTTGACGTGAACAAATTCTTCTTCGACCTGGCGGCGATATTCGTCGGCACCGAGTTCATGGACGAGGATCTTGATGCGCGCCTTGTAAATGTTGTCGCGGCGGCCGTAGCGGTTGTAGACGCGCAGACAGGCCTCGACATAGGTGAGCAGATCGTCGGCGGTGACGAAATCTCGGATTTCAGGCGCAATCATCGGCGTGCGGCCCATGCCGCCGCCGACGAAGACGCGGCCACCGAGCTGGCCGTCGCGCATCACCATTTCGATGCCTATGTCGTGCAGGCGCATCGCTGCGCGATCTTCGCTGCTGGCGATGACGGCGATCTTGAACTTGCGCGGCAGATAGCTGAATTCGGGGTGGAAGCTCGACCATTGGCGCAGCAGCTCGGCCCAGACGCGCGGGTCAGTCACTTCGTCGGCGGCGGCCCCGGCATATTGGTCTGACGAGATGTTGCGGATGCAATTGCCGCTGGTCTGGATCGCGTGCATCTCGACCGTCGCAAGGTCTGCGAGGAGATCGGGGCATTGCTCGAGCTTGATCCAGTTGTACTGGATGTTCTGGCGCGTGGTAAAATGGCCGTAGTCGCGGTCATATTTACGCGCGATGTGCGCGAGCATCCGCATCTGGCGCGAATCGAGCGTGCCGTAGGGGATGGCGACGCGCAGCATATAGGCGTGGAGTTGCAAGTAGAGGCCGTTCATCAGCCGCAGTGGCTTGAACTGGTCCTCGGTCAGGTCACCGGCGATGCGGCGCGCGACCTGATCGCGGAAATCCTCGACGCGGGCATCGACGATGGCCTGGTCGTAATGGTCGTATTTATACATTGTTGCGCTCCTGCGGTAGCAGGAGCCTTGCCCGCAGCCTCTGTGCTCGATCGACTGGGCTCCTGCTTTCGCAGGAGCACTTGGCGCACCCGATAATCATATCACCCACTCCCCGGCCGCCGGGTCGGCGGGCTTCAGCGTGAGATCGGGCCGCACGGTCGGGCCAAGCGCGCGGACGCGATCCTTGATGTGCGCGGGGCGGGGGCCTTCGGGGGTGGCGAGCGCTTCGATGATATAGGGGGCGTTGACGCGGCGCGCGCCCTCCTCGGCGGACAGGATGCTTTCGCCATGTTCGCCGACGTCGATCGCGTCCTCGACATGGCGCGACCAGCCGTCGCCGGTCCACCAGGTGACGTCGCCGGTCTTCAGATCGTTGCCGGTCAGGATCTTCATGCGAGCGCCTCAGCCTGAGTGGCGAGCGCCGCGAGCTTGTTGGTCGCGTCCGACAACAACACGACTTCGCCGATGACGAGGATCGCCGGGCTGATGACATTCTCGCGCTCGACGAGATCGCCGAGATCGGCAAGCAAGGTGCGCATCGCGCGCGCGCCGGGGAGCGTGCCGCGTTCGAGGACCGCGACCGCGATGCCGGGCGACACGCCCTCGAGCATCAGCTTGTCGGCGATCGCGCGGGCGCAGGTGACGCCCATGTAGATGACAAGCGTGCGGCCCTGTCCGGCGAGGCCCGCCCAGCTTTGCTCCGCCAACCCCTTGCACGTGCCGGCAACGAAACTGACCGCCGACGACCAGTCGCGGTGCGTGAGCGGGAGCATGGCTTCGGCGGCGCCACCGAGCGCGGCGGAGACGCCGGGGATGACTTCGACAGGAAGCCCCGCCGCGCGCACCGCTTCGACCTCTTCGCCGCCGCGACCGAAGATGAAGGGGTCGCCGCCCTTGAGCCGCACGACGATCGCGCCGGTCTTCACATGCGCGATGATGAGCGCGTTGATGCCGTCCTGAGGGATCGTATGTCGGTCGCGCTTCTTGGCGACGCTGATGCGCTGCGCCTCGGGGCGGACATGGTCGAGCACGCGGTCGTCGATAAGGCCGTCGTGGACGACGACGTCGGCGCTGCGCAGCGCCTCGACCGCCTTCACGGTCAGCAGGCCCGGATCACCGGGACCGGCACCGACGAGAACGACGCGGCCGCGGGCGTGAGGATCGAGGAGACTCGTCATGCGTGCCATGTGGCGGTTCGGGCGCAGCGCCGCAAACGAAACTAGCTTGGCCGCCCCGTAGTCCAGCTATGTCAGGTATCGCGCAGGCCGATCCCGATCGACGCGCGCGCATATTCCTCCTCGGACGAAACCACCGGGTAGGCGCAGTAGTCGGCGGCGTAATAAGCGCTCGGGCGATGATTGCCCGACAAGCCGATGCCGCCGAACGGCGCCTTCGACGAGGCGCCGTTGGTCGGCTTGTTCCAGTTGACGATCCCGGCGCGCGCGTTCGCCCAGAACTGGTCGTACATCTGCGGACTGCCGCCGATCAGCGAGGCTGAGAGGCCGTAGCGCGTGTTGTTCGCCTCGATCAGCGCGGATTCGAAGTCGGCGACGCGGATCACTTGCAGGATCGGCCCGAAAAGCTCGATGTCGGGCCGATCGGTCGCGTCGGTCATGTCGATGATCGTCGGCGAAAGGAAGGGGCGGCCGGGGACGAGCCGTTCCATGTGCAAGATCGGGACGCCGCCCTTCATGATGAGCGCGAGGAAGCTCTCCTCGAGCAGGTCGGCAGTCTCGTTGTCGATGACGGGACCCATGAACGGCGGGGGCGACGAATGCGGATCGGCGACGATCAGGCGTTCGGCAATGCGCTTGATCTGCGCGATCAGCGCTTCGTGATGCCCGTCGCGGACGATCAGGCGTCGCGCGGCGGTGCAACGCTGACCGGCGGTCATGAACGCCGACTGGACGACGATGATCGCGGCGGCGTAGATGTCGGGCGCGTCCCAGACGATGATCGGGTTGTTGCCACCCATTTCGAGCGCGAGGATCTTGCCGGGATTGTCGGCGAACTGGCGGTTGATGGCGACGCCGGTGCGCGCCGATCCGGTGAAGAGGACGCCGTCGACATCGGCGTGCGCGGCAAGCGCCTTGCCCTCGTCGGGACCACCGACGACGCACCGCACCGCGGCCCCGGGTATTCCTGCGGCATGGTAGCAGTCGACGAGCATCCTGCCGGTCGCCGGTGCCTTTTCGGACGGCTTGAAAACCACGGTGTTGCCCGCGATCAGCGCAGGCACGATATGCCCGTTGGGAAGATGCGCGGGAAAATTATACGGGCCGAGAACCGCCATGATCCCGTGCGGCTTGTGGCGCAGCGCCTGGCGGTTGCGCATGTCGCCGTCGAGCCGACGTTGCGCGGTGCGTTCGTTGTAGGCGTCGATCGAGATTTCGACCTTGGCAATGACGGCGTCGACTTCGGCACGCGCTTCCCAAAGCGGCTTTCCGGTCTCTCGCGCGATGGTGTCGGCAAAAGGCTCGTGCTTGGCACGGACGACGTTGATGAAGCGGCGCATCGCCTCGACCCGGACCGCGAGCGGGCGCGAAGCCCATTCGGCGAACGCCGATCGCGCGAGCGCGACTTCGGCATCGACGTCGCTGAACGGACCGCGCCAGAGGATCGCACCAGTGGCAGGTTCGGTCGAAACGATTTCGCTTGTCATATTCGTTCTTTAAGCGGCGATTTGCCGGTTTGCCAGTGCGTCGCCCATATGCCGGATCGAGGTTACTTTCGCGTTAAGCATCGACCAGTCGTCGGCGGCGGCGATCGGTGCCCAAATCGCTTCGACTTCGTCGATCAGCATCGCGCAGGGCTCGGCGGAAGCCCAATAGGAATGTCCAAGGTCGACGCGTGACGTGGAACCCGCAAGAGCCGCGCGGAGGGCATCGAACGCGGGATGATCGTAGACGCCGCGCCGCTGCGTTCCGCCTGCCCAGTCAAAGAAAAAACGATCGATCGGGCAGCGGCTTTCGTTAAGCGCGCTTTCGAGCGCCTGCACGACAGCGAGGTCTTGAGCAGGCGTGCGCGCGACGACGCCGAGCCGCCATAGGAAGCGTTCGACGATCGCGGATCGATACGCCGCCGCGAAGCGGGCCACGGCCGCCGCGAGTGCGTCGCGATCGGCGAGACCGCCGAGCGCGATCGCGAGCTGAACGACGTCCCAGTGGATCGCTTCGGCCTGTCGCCCGAAGCTGTAGAGCCCGGCGCTGTCGAAATAGGCGGCGGTAAAGTCGGCATCGAAGGTCGGTGCGAACCGCCACGGGCCATAATCGAAGCTTTCGCCGCTGATATTGATATTGTCCGAATTGAGCACGCCATGAACAAATCCTGCGGCCATGTAGGACGCCGCGAGTCGCGCGGTTCGGTCGGCGACGTGCGCGAGCAGCCGGGCAGGGGCGTCGGGGCCACCGCCCTCGGCATAATAATGTTCGAGGGCATAGCCGGTCAGCCGGCCGAGCTCGTCGGTCATGCCCAGCGTCGCCAGCCGCTGAAAGCTGCCGATCCTGATATGGCCATGGCTGAGGCGCACCATTACCGCCGAACGTGTCGGCGATGGCTCGTCGCCGCGCTGCAGCGCTTCGCCGGTCTCGATCAGCGAAAAGGTGCGCGACGTCTCGACGCCCAGTGCCTCAAGCATTTCGGTCGCGAGGATCTCCCGCATGCCGCCCTTCAGCGTCAGGCGACCGTCACCGAAGCGGCTGTAGGGCGTCTGGCCCGACCCCTTGGTGCCGAGATCCATGAGGCGTCCGTTCGTGTCGCGCATCTGCGCGAACAGGAAGCCGCGCCCGTCGCCGATGTCGGGATTATAGACCCTGAACTGATGACCGTGATAGCGCAGCGCGAGGGGGGTTTGGAGCGTGCCCTGGAGTGGCTCGAAACGCCCGAAATGATCGATCCAACGGGCGTCGGACAGGTCAGAGAGGCCGACATCGCGCGCGGCGCGATCGTTGCGCCAGCGCAGGACGTGCGCCGGAAAGGTCACCGCGACGACGGGGTCGGCGATGAAGTCTGCGATTTCGGCGATTGCATCGACGGGGGTGAACGGTTGCGCGGACGAGATCATGCCGCGATATGGACGGCAAGGGGAGAGCGATCAACCATGCTGCCGGTGCGCAACGACTGGGTCGATGGCTATTGGTGGTCGACCGACGGCGTCCGGCTTCACTATCGCGATTACCCGGGGCCTGCCGACCGGCCGCCGATCCTGTGCTTCCCGGGCCTGACGCGCAACGCCCGCGACTTCGAGCATGTCAGCGCGCGCCTGTCGCCGCAATGGCGCGTCATCGCACTGGATTTCCGCGGTCGGGGCGAGAGCGGGTACGCCAAGGACGCGATGACCTATATGCCGCTGACCTACGCGCAGGACGTCGAGCGCCTGCTGGTCGCGCTTGCGATCGACCGTTTCGTGGCGTTCGGGACGTCGCTTGGCGGCATCGTGACGATGCTGCTTGCAACGCTCGGCCGGGCGCGGATCGCAGGCGCGTTGCTGAACGATATCGGCCCCGACATCGAAGCCGCAGGTCTCGACCGCATCAGGGGAAATGTCGGGCGGGCGACGTCATGGTCGACCTGGGTACATGCCGCACGCGCGCTGAGCGAGGCCAATGGACCCGTCTATCCCGATCATGCGCTCGACGACTGGCTGATCATGGCAAAGCGCCTGTGTCGCCTGACCCCGGCAGGGCGGATCGTTCCCGATTACGACCAGAATATTGCCGAACCGATGCGGGCGCCGGGGGGCGGGGCACATGTCGACATGTGGCCCGCCGTCGATGCGCTGGCGGGGACACCGGTGCTGATCATCCGTGGCGCGCTGTCCGACATGCTGAGCGCGGCGACGGCGCAGGCGATGGCGGCGCGGATCGGCTCGGCCGAACTGGTCACGATACCCGGCGTTGGCCACGCGCCGACGCTCGACGAGCCCGAAGCGATCGCCGCGGTCGACCGCCTGCTCGAACGCATCGTCCGATGAGCAATCTTCATATCCTGCATTGTCATTCGACGTTTTCGCTGGGCGGCAAGGAGGCCCGCGCGGTCCGGCTGATGAACGCATTCGGCGGCGCGGCGCGGCACAGCGTTCTGACCGCGGTGCCCGATGCCCTGGGCGCGCGCGCGGCGATCGCGCCGGGCATCGTCGTCGACTTTCCGGAGCGCGCGCCAAGCCTTGAAGGCAAGCCGGCGTTGTCGCGTTACCGGACGCTCGCGACGTACATGCAGCGCTTCGACCTGATCCTGACGTACAATTGGGGCGCGATGGACGCGGTGATGACGCGGCGGATGTTTCCCAAATTGCTGCCGCCGCTAATCCACCATGAAGACGGCTTCAACGCCGACGAGACCGAGACGCTGAAAACGAAGCGCAACCTGTTCCGTCGCCTTGGACTGCCTGCGGCGCATGCTCTGGTCGTGCCCTCCAAACGGCTCGAGACGATTGCGGCGACGATTTGGAAACAGCCAGACGGACGCGTCCGGCGGATCGCCAACGGGATCGACGTCGCGGCCTATGGCGGCAAGGCAACGATAGCGATTCCCGGGCTGCGCAAGAAGCCCGGTGAGATCGTGATCGGCACGCCTGCGGGGCTGCGCGCGGTCAAGAACCTGCCCCGGCTGGTGCGTGCGGCGGCCGGAATCGCGAACAGCCGTCTGATCATCGTAGGGGAGGGGCCCGAACGCGAGGCGATCCTCGCTGAAGCGCGACGGCTCGGTTATGCCGACCGCCTCGTCATGCCCGGCTTCATGGCGGCACCGCAGCGGTACCTCGGTCATTTCGATATTTTCGCGCTGTCATCCGACAGCGAGCAGTTCCCGATTTCGCTCGTCGAGGCGATGGCGGCGGGCAAGCCGGTCGTCGCAACCGATGTCGGCGACGTCGCGGCGATGGTCTCGGCCGAGAACATGCCGTTCGTCACGCCGGTCGACGACGAGCCCGCGTTCCATGCCGGCTTGAGCAGGCTGGCTGCGGATGCGCGCATGCGCGCGGCGCTCGGCGTCACCAATCAGGCGAGGGCGCGACGCGACTTCGACGAGAAAGCGATGATCGCGGCTTACAAAACGCTCTACGAAGACGCGGTCGGCTGGCCGGGCGCGCTTGGCGAAAGTTGAAGCAATTTGCGACGTGGGTGCGTATATGTTGAGACGGGGCAAGGAGCAGTGGCGTTGTTCAAGGGATTGAAACCGATCCTCTATCAGGGTCGTGAAGTGTGGCCGCTTATCGAGGGCGGGAAAGGGGTTTCGGCGACCAACCATGCCAGCGCCGGTGCCTGGGCGCTTGCCGGAGGGATCGGCACAGTCAGCGCGGTCAACGCCGACAGCTATGACCCGACCGGCAGGATCGTGCCGCAGGTCTATGCCGAACGGACGCGCAAGGAACGCCACGAAACGCTGATCCAGTACGCCATCGACGGCGCGGTCGAACAGGTGAAGCGCGCCTACGATATCGCGGGCGGCAAGGGTGCGATAAACATCAACGTGCTGTGGGAAATGGGCGGCGCGCAGCCGATCCTCCACGGCGTTCTCGAACGGACCAAGGGTTTGGTCGCTGGCGTGACGTGCGGCGCGGGGATGCCCTACAAGCTCTCCGAGATCGCGAGCAGCTATGGCGTGTCCTATCTGCCGATCATCAGTTCGGCGCGCGCGTTCCGGGCGCTGTGGAAACGCGCCTATTCGAAAGCGGCGGATTATCTGTCGGCGGTCGTCTACGAGGATCCGTGGCTGGCTGGCGGGCACAACGGCCTTTCGAACGCCGAGGACCCGCGCAAGCCCGAGGATCCCTACCCGCGCGTCAAGGCATTGCGCGAGACGATGCGCGAGGGTGGCATCGCCGATACCACGCCGATCGTGATGGCGGGCGGTGTATGGGCGCTGCGCGAGTGGGACAATTGGGTCGAAAATCCCGACCTCGGGCAGATCGCCTTTCAGTTCGGCACGCGCCCGTTGCTGACCAAGGAAAGCCCGATCCCGGCGGGTTGGAAAGAGCGCCTCATGACGCTCGAGGAGGGCGATGTCCTTCTTCACAAGTTTTCGCCGACCGGATTTTACTCGAGTGCGGTGCGCAACCCGTTTCTCCGTCATCTCGAAGCGCGCTCCGAGCGGCAGATCGCGTTTTCGGGCGGAAGCGTCGGCGACCACACGCATCAGCTCGACGTCGGCGTGAAGGGCAGGAATTTCTGGGTGACGCGCGGCGACCTGCTCCGCGCGCGCGAATGGTATGGTCTGGGCTACACCGACGCGCTCAAGACGCCCGACAACACGCTGATCTTCGTCACACCGAACGACAAGGCGGCAATCCGCAAGGACCAGGCCGACTGCATGGGCTGCCTGTCGCACTGCGGTTTTTCGTCATGGAAGGATCATGACGATTACACGACCGGCTACCTCGCCGATCCGCGCAGCTTTTGCATCCAGAAGACGCTGCAGGACATCGCGCATGGCAAGGACGTCGAACAAAATCTTATGTTCGCTGGCCACTCGGCGTTCCGGTTCAAGAAGGACCCGTTCTATTCGAACGGCTTCGTGCCGACCGTCAAGGAGCTTATCGACCGGATCCTGACGGGCGACTGACGCGATGTGCGTCGGCGTCGCCGGTGCGCATCGGAATGACCATCGAAACCATCAGCGCGACGATGGGGGTGACGACCGCGCTCCAGAGGACGATCACGACGACGGCCGTGCCCTGGGCAACGAACTGGCCCGACAGCGACGCGCCCTCGTCGTAGCCCGGACCCCCAAAGCCAGCGAGCACGAACAGCGGGAAGGCAAGGCTGCCGACGATCCCGCCGACGCCGTGGATGGCAAAAACGAGACACCCGTCGATGCCGCCGAGCGCGCGTCGAAAGAACGAGGCGGCGGCACAGCCAGCGAGGCCCCCCATCGTGCCGAGGAGAATAGCCCCCATCGGGCCGATGAACGCGGCGGCCGGAGCGACTGTAGCGAGACCGGTGACGGCTCCGGCGGCCATGCCGCTTGCGGACACCGTTCCGTCGACCAGGCGTTGCATCGAAATCCAGATCAAGGCCGCGGCGCTCGTGGCCAGAAGCGTGTTGACGATGGCGCTCGCCGCATCGGTATCCGCCGCGAGCGCTGCGCCACCGCTCAGCGCAAGCGACCCGACGAACAGCAGCGCAGCGCCGACCAGCACCGGCTGCGCCGGTCCGGGCTCATCCGACACCGAGCTTCGCAGCATCAGCGCGACGACCAGCGCAGCGACGCCGGCGGTCGTGTGGACGACCAGCCCCCCTGCGGTGTCGAGGGTGCCAAGTCCGGCCAGCCAGCCGCCGCCCCAGACCCAGCGCGCAACGGGAACATAAACGAGAAGCGACCACAACGCCGTAAAACCGACGACCCAGCCGAAGCGGACGCGCTGAGCAAAGAAACCGAGGATCAGCGCCGAGGCAAGAAACGCGGGTATCAGCTGAAAGAGGGCGAACAACGGCTCGGAAATCGTCGCGCCGTCACGCAGCTCGGCCAGGTTGGCGAGACCGGCATTGCCGATACCGCCGAGCCATGACGTCCCGTCGCCGAACACAAGGCTATATCCGATCGTCGCCCACAGCAGCGAGACCGTGCACAGGATGGCAAACGCGTGCATCAGAGCGGGCCCCGCGTCGCGGAGACGCGCGAGAGCGGCGTGAAACGACGCAGCACCGACAAGCACCGCCACCAATGCGATCAGCGATGCGCTCATCACCCAGGCGCTGTCGCCGCTGTCTGCAACGAGGATCGGCTGTGCAGCGGCCGACGACGCGAACGCGAACGCAAAACAAGTTGCCGCAATCCTGGCTCGATGCATCCGCGCGTTCCCCCCGATTGCTTCTTGCCAGTGCAATCTTTCCAAACCGTTGACCCAGCGATAGGGAGCGGTCAAGTCGCGGCGGGCGAGGGGAAGTCGAAGAATGCGCAGGTTGATGTTCGGAATTTCGGCACTGGCGCTCGTCTTGCCGACGGGCGCGGTCGCGCAGAAGAAAGTCCCCTATTGGGCGTCGATCAGCGCCGGCAAGGCACGCATGCGCACCGGGCCGGGCCGCGAATTTCCCGCAAGCTGGCTGTATCATCGTGCCGATTTGCCGGTGCGCGTCGTCGAGGTCTATCCGAACTGGCGCAAAATCGAGGATCCCGACGGGACGAAGGGATGGGTGCAGGCCAACCTGCTGAGCGAGGTTCGTACCGCGCTGATCGTCGGCGACGTCCGCGAGCTGCGCGCGAACGCAGATGCGGCGGCCCCGGTCGTCTGGCGCGTCGAACCCGGCGTCGTGGGCAAGATCAGCCAATGCGCGCGCGGTTGGTGCCTTTTCGACGTCAAGGGTCGCGCCGGGTTCATCCAGACCGCGCATATGTGGGGCACCGCGCCCGACGAACGGCTGCCGTGATCGTCGTCGCCTGGTGGGGACTGGGCGGCGCGATCGCGGGATTGATCGCGGGAAGTTTCATCGCGACGCTCATTGTTCGCTGGCCGAAACGGCGGAGCCTGCGCGGGCGATCGGCATGCGACGCGTGCAGCCGATCGCTTCGTGTCCGCGACCTGATACCGATCGTCAGCTGGGGACTGGCGCGCGGGCGATGCCGGGCATGCGGATCCCCGATCGACTGGCGCCATCCGGCGATCGAAGGTGTCGCCGCGCTGATCGGGACGGTCGCCATGTCGGCATATCCTGGCTGGGAAGGAGCCGCGAACGCGCTGTTCGGCTGGCAGTTGATCGCTCTTGCCGCGCTCGATTTCGAGCATTTCTGGTTGCCCGACAGGCTGACAGCGTCGCTCGCCGCGACCGGTCTCGCTTTTGGAGCGGGTGGGATCGGCGTCGATCTCCGGTCGCGTCTGATCGGTGGCGTCGCGGGATTTGCAGCGTTGTGGCTGATCGGCGCAGGATATCGGCGGATTCGCGGGCGTGTCGGGCTTGGCGGGGGCGATCCGAAACTTCTGGGCGCGATCGGCTGCTGGCTGGGCTGGCAAAGCCTGCCGCTCGTCCTGGTCGCGGCCAGTGTCATCGGACTTCTTGCCGTCCTTTCGATGGCAATGCGGGGTGCACAGGTCGCGGCGGACACGCGATTGCCGCTCGGCACGCTCATGGCGCTGAGCGCATGGCCCTTGTCGCTAGTTCTTGCGCAGTTCTGATGCGGCGCGCGCGTTTGCTTCGATCGCGTTCAGGTCGCGAGGTCCTTTGGGAACGATCCAGCTGCCCCCCACGCACAACACGCTTCGTTCGTTCAACCAGTCGGCTGCGCTCGCGAGCGTAACACCTCCCGTCGGGCAGAAGCGTGCCTGCGCGAAAACGGCGATGAGCGAGCGAAGCGCGGGCAGTCCACCCGCCGCCACGGCCGGAAAGAATTTGAAGTGCGTGAGACCGTGGTCGAGGCCGCGCATGATGTCGCTCGCGTTGGCTGTGCCGGGAAGGAAGGGAATGCCGTTGGCGATGGCGGCGCGGGCGAGCGGATCGGTCAGGCCCGGGCTGACGACGAACGACGCGCCTGCAGCGATGCTCGATTCGAGGTCGGTCGTCGACAAGACGGTTCCCGCACCGACGATCGCGCCTTCGACCTTGGCCATTTCGGCGATCACGTCGAGCGCGGCGGGGGTGCGCAACGTAACCTCGAGCACTGTCAGTCCACCGCGGACGAGCGCTTCGCCGATGGGACGTGCATCCGCCGCGTCCTCGATCACGAGCACCGGGATGATCGGCGCGGCTTGCATGATGTCATCGATCGTCATTGCATATGGTCCATGGCAAAAGCGGTGGCGGCACCGAACAAGCCGGGCTGATCGAGCGTGATGCGCCTGACCGGGATGGCGGCCATCCGGCGTTCGAACCGCCCTTTGGCACAAAAGCGTTGCGCAAAGCCCGAATGCGGCAAGTGGCGGGCGATGCGCGCGCCGACGCCGCCGGCGATGACGACGGCATCGGCACCCTGTGCCAGCGCGATGTCGCCCGCGACCGAACCGAGGCTCATGCAGAAGCGATCGAGCGCTGCGACCGCCAGGTGGCTGCGTCCCGAAAGCGCAGCGGACCACAGCGCCGCGTCGTCGCCGCCATCCACGGCGTGGCCTTCGAGAGTGGCGAGCGCATCGTGAATCGCACGCAGTCCGGGGCCGGCGACAATGCGCTCGACCGACACGCGGCGGTGACGGGCGCGCAAGCTTTGGAGCAAGCCGTCCTCGAACGCATCGAGCGGTGCGAAGTCTAGATGACCGCCCTCGGTCTCGCAGACATGGTAATGGCCGGGCGCGCGGATGATCTGGGCGACACCAAGGCCGGTACCCGGGCCGACGACGCAGGTCACGCCGGTAAGCGGCAAGGCTTCGTCGGGGCCGCAAATATGTTCGAACTGGTCGGACGGTGCCTGGGCGACGGCGTGAGCGACCGCGCCAAAGTCGTTGACCAGCGTGCAGCGATCGACAGCGAGCTGTTCCCTGACCAGCGCGGGCCGGATCGTCCAGTGGCTGTTGGTGAGCTGCAAGACCTCGCCGCCGACCGGCCCGGCAAAGGCGATCGCAGCGGCTGCGGGGAGCGGCCGCCCGAGCTGGGCACCGAATGCGTCCCAGGCGGTCTGAAAGCTCGCATGCTCGGACGTTACCAGCGTCGTCGTGTCAGACAGCGATCGCACGCGGCCGCCGATGACGCTGGCGATCGCAAAGCGCGCGTGCGTCCCGCCGATGTCGACCGCGACGATTTCGGTCACAGACCCGCCGCCGTGAGCATGGCCGACGCACCATGTTCGGCGTCGTCCGATCCGCGGCGCATGAACGCGAACAGCTCGCGGCCGACGCCCTGGTGCGCAGGGGGGCAGGGCACCGCGCATCGGCTCGCCAGCGCGGCGGTTGTCGACAGCGTTCCGTTCACGGCGTCGACGCGGACGATGTCGCCGTCGCGCAGCAGCGACAGCGCGCCGCCGCGTGCAGCTTCGGGGATGGCGTGGATCGCCGCGGGGACTTTGCCCGACGCGCCCGACATGCGGCCGTCGGTCACGAGTGCGACCTTGTAGCCCTTGTCCTGAAGGACGCCGAGCGCCGGCGTGAGCTTGTGGAGTTCGGGCATGCCGTTGGCCTCCGGCCCCTGAAAGCGGACGACGACGACGACGTCGCGGTCGAGTGCGCCTGCCTTGAACGCGGTGAGGACCGCGTCCTGATCGTCGAACAGGGCACAAGGGGCTTCGATCACGAGGCGCGAAGCGTCGACCGCGCTGGTCTTGATGATCGCACGACCGAGGTTGCCGGTGAGCAGCCGCATGCCGCCGTCGGGCGAGAAGGGGTCGCGCGGCGGGCGGACCATCGTGGCGTCGCGCGCGGTGGCAACGGCAGGCTGCCACATCAGCGCATCGTCGACGAGGACGGGCTCGTGCGCATAATCGGTGAGATCGGCGCGTGCGACGGTCATGACGTCGCGGTGAAGCAGCCCGGCGTCGAGCAGTTCGCGGATGATGAAGCCGATGCCGCCGGCGTGGTGGAAATCGTTCACGTCGCCCGATCCGTTGGGATAGATGCGAGCGAGGAGCGGGACCGCCGCCGAAAGCGCATCGAAATCGGCCCAGTCGATGACGATTCCGGCGGCGCGGGCGATGGCGGGGAGGTGGATCGCGTGGTTGGTCGAGCCGCCGGTCGCGAGCAGGCCGATACAGGCGTTGACGATCGCTTTTTCATCGACGCAATGCGAGAGCGGCCGGTAATCGTCGCCATTCCATCCAATTGCGGCAAGGCGGTGGACGGCGGCGCGTGTCAGTTCGCCGCGCAGCTTGGTGCCCGGATTGACGAACGCGCTGCCCGGCATGTGCAGGCCCATCACTTCCATCATCATCTGGTTCGAATTGGCGGTACCATAGAAGGTGCAGGTTCCCGCGTCGTGATAGCTGGCCGACTCCGCCGCGAGCAGTTCTGTCTTGCCCACCTTCCCTTCGGCGAACAGCTGGCGGACACGCTGCTTTTCCTTGTTGGCGAGGCCCGAGGGCATCGGGCCGCCGGGGATGAGGATCGTGGGCAGGTGGCCGAAGCGAAGCGCGCCAATCAGCAGGCCGGGAACGATCTTGTCGCAGATGCCGAGCATCGCGACGCCTTCGAACATCGCGTGGCTGAGCGAAACGGCAGTGGCAAGTGCGATCGTGTCGCGGCTGAACAGGCTCAGCTCCATTCCGGCCTGACCCTGCGTCACGCCGTCGCACATCGCGGGGACACCGCCCGCGACCTGCGCGGTCGCGCCGACTTCGCGCGCGGCGATCTTGATGGCTTCGGGGTAGCGCCCGTAAGGCTGATGCGCCGACAGCATGTCGTTATAGGCGGTAATGATGCCGAGGTTGACGGCTTTGCCTTGGCGGATCGTCGACTTATCCTCGCCCGAGGCGGCGAAGGCGTGGGCGAGATTGCCGCATGACAGCGCTGTCCGGTTGGTTCCGGCTGCGCGTTGCTGGTCCATCAGCGACAGATACGCGGCGCGGGTCGGTTTCGAGCGGGTGATGATCCGTTCGGTGACTGCTTCGATAGTGGGATTCATAATCTTTGTGCTCCTGCGAAGGCAGGAGCCTTGCTGCGAGAGTGGTATTTAGATGTCCCAGGCTCCTGCTTTCGAAGGAGCACATTGCATTCAATCATGCCACGATGCCCCGTCGCGTTCGATCATGCCGATGGCGGCCGATGGTCCCCATGTTCCCGCCGTATAGGGCTTGGCGCTGAGGCCCGCTTCGTCCCACGCCGTGTGAATCGAATCGACCCATGTCCATGCAGCCTCGATTTCGTCGCGGCGGACGAACAAAGTGGTGTCGCCTTCGAGCAGGTCGAGCAGCAGGCGTTCATAGGCGATGCGGCGGCGCGAATTGGCAAAGGCGTCCGCCAAACTCACGTCGAGGCCGACTTTCTTGATCGCGATGCCGTCGCGGTCGAGGCCGGGTTCCTTGGTCATCACCGTCAGCCTTATCCCTTCTTCGGGCTGCAAACGAATGACGAGCGCGTTGGGTTCGAGGCCTGCGCCCCTCGACTTGAAGATCGAGTGCGGGACGGGGCGGAACTGAATGAGGATTTCCGAATGGCGCGCGGGCATGCGCTTGCCAGTGCGCAGGTAGAAGGGAACGCCCTGCCAGCGCCAATTGTCGAGATGCGCCTTTACCGCCACGAAGGTCTCGGTATTCGAAGACGTGCCCAGTTCGTCGGCGTAGCTCTTTACCGGCTGTCCGTCGACCGCGCCCGCGCCATATTGCCCCTTGACCGAGTGGTGCGTCGCCTGCCCCGCCGTCATCGGGCGAAGCGATCGGAGAACTTTCACCTTTTCGTCGCGCACGGCAGTCGCGGTGTAGCTCGCAGGCGGCTCCATCGCGACGAGCGCGAGCAGCTGGAGCATGTGGTTCTGCACCATGTCCGAAAGCGCGCCGACGCCGTCGTAATAGGAGACGCGCCCTTCGAGTCCGACCGTTTCGGCAACGGTGATCTGGACATGGTCAACATGTGCGGCGTTCCACAACGGCTCGAACAAGGTGTTTCCAAAGCGCAGGACGAGCAGGTTCTGGACGGTCTCCTTGCCGAGATAATGGTCGACGCGGAAAATATCCTCTTCGTCGAATGCGGCGCCGACCGCGGCGTTGACCTCGCGGCTCGACGCGAGGTCGTGGCCGATCGGCTTTTCCATCGCGATGCGCGTTTCGGGTCCGGTCAGGCCGACGCTCGCGAGCCCCGCGACGACGGGCGCGAACAGCGCGGGCGGGGTGGACAGATAAAAGGCGATGCCATGCGCCTTCGCGTCGGCGACTTTGCTCGCGAGGCACGCGAAATCGTCGGATTTGTCGGCCGAAACGCTGCAGTAGTCGACGCGGGCGACGAAGGCCTGCGCCTTTACCGCATCGTAAAGCTCGAGCGGTTCGAGCGATGCCATCACCTGCGACCGGAATGCGTCGAGTGTGAGCGCCGACCGTGCAGCCCCGATGATGCGAAACCGTGTCGGGAGCAGCCCGTCGCAAGCGAGGTTGTAAAGTGAGGGGAACAGCATCCGCTGGGCGAGGTCGCCGGTCGCGCCGAACAGGATGAGGGTCTCGAACGAAGTCGGCATGCGCGCCCCCTTTTGGCCGTCGCGTCGTTTCATAGCGGCGGCAGGAGGCGATGCAATGTGCAAACGATTGCGTACGTCACGTTTTGACAGGTGAGGTCGCTTCGCTCCCGTCACCATCGGGTGAGGTCGCTTCGCTCCCGTCACCATCGGGCAAAATGTACCCTAGGCACATTTTGTCTCGTGGTGACCCCTACGGGAAT
This sequence comes from Sphingomonas sp., assembly GCA_965249015.1. GTDB lineage: Bacteria > Pseudomonadota > Alphaproteobacteria > Sphingomonadales > Sphingomonadaceae > Sphingomonas_O. Next base: position 2,269,127 of record CBDFLB010000003.1, read on the forward strand.
CGAACCCGTGTTTCAGCCGTGAGAGGGCCGCGTCCTAACCGCTAGACGAAGGGGCCGTGCGATGCGATTATGCACCGCGACGTACGCGGTCAAGCGTCTTGCGCGTGACCGGGCGACGGCATAGTCTTAAACGGTGCACTTCCGAAAGGACCTTGCCATGCGTCGTTTTGCTCTCGGGTTTGTGTTAGTCGGACTTTCGGGCGTCGCGTTTGCGCAAGCGGTGGTGACCGATCCGGTGCCTGTTGCAGAGCCCTCGGAGATCGTCGCTCGCAACCGACTGGTCGTACAAAAATTCTATCCGCGCGCGTCGCTTAAACGCGGCGAGGAAGGCGATGTCCATTTCCGTATCAACGTGAATAGGGACGGGCGCCTCGACGGATGTCAGGTCACGCGGTCGAGTGGATACGAAGCGCTCGACACAGCGACATGCGATATGTTGCTGAAGGGAGCGACAGCGACACCGCTCATTGCGGCCGACGGGTGGCGGACGGCCGGCGTCCGCGACGGCATCGTGCCATGGGTGCTTCCCGATGGAGCACGACGGCCCGCAACACCGCCGCCGCTGACGGCCAGCAGCAATGCGGCAGGCGAAAAGCTCATTTGCAAGCGGCAAACAAAGACCGGCAGTCTGATGTTGGAAAAGGTCTGCCTCACAACGGGTGACTGGAAACGGCAATCGGACTACGCGCAAGGCGAAGTGCAGAATATGCAGGCACCCAGAGGGCAGCCGATACAGTAGCTAGGCCGCAGCTTTGCGGTCTTTCAGTTCGGCGTTGAGCATTTCGGCGAGCAGGAATGCCAGTTCGAGCGACTGCGCCGCATTCAGGCGCGGATCGCAATGGGTGTGATAGCGATCACCGATGGTCAGTTCGGTGACGTCGACCGCGCCGCCGGTGCATTCGGTGACGTTCTGTCCGGTCATCTCGACGTGAATGCCGCCGCCATAGGTGCCTTCGGCGCGGTGAACGGCAAAGAAGCCGCGCGTTTCGGCGAGTATGCGATCGAACGGGCGCGTCTTGTAGCCGGTGTTGCCTGCCTTCACGACGTTGCCGTGCATCGGGTCGCATGACCAGACGACCGGATGGCCTTCCCGCTTTACCGCGCGGACCAGCGACGGAAGGCCGGTTTCGATCTTGTCATGGCCGTAGCGCGTGATGAGCGTCATCCGCCCCGGCGTGCGCGCGGGATTGAGCGTGTCGAGGAGGCGCAGCAGGACATCGGGCGTCAGGCTGGGGCCGACCTTGACGCCGATCGGGTTGCCGATGCCGCGCAGGAACTCGACATGCGCCGACCCCTCGAAGCGCGTGCGGTCGCCGATCCAAAGCATGTGCGCCGAAGTGTCGTACCAGTCTCCAGTCAGCGAATCCTGCCGCGTCAGCGCCTGCTCATAGGGGAGCAGCAGCGCCTCGTGACTGGTGTAGAATTGCGTGCCCTTCAGCTGCGGGACCGTATCGGGATTGATCCCGCAGGCGTTCATGAAATCGAGCGCTTCGCCGATCCGGTCGGCAACGTCGCGATATTGCCTGGTCCACGGGCTACGGCCCATGAAGTCATGCGTCCAGGCGTGGACCTGATGCAGGTTGGCATAGCCGCCGACGGCGAACGCGCGCAGCAGGTTCAGCGTCGCCGCCGACTGATTATAGCTCTGAACCATGCGCTGCGGGTCGGGCGTACGGCCCTGCGCTTCGAACGCGATGTCGTTGATGATGTCGCCGCGATACGAAGGGAGTTCGACGCCGTCGACCGTTTCGGTGTCGGCGCTGCGCGGCTTGGCGAACTGGCCTGCCATGCGGCCGAGTTTCACCGTCGGCAGTTTCGACGCGAACGTCAGCACGACCGCCATCTGGAGAATGACGCGGAAGGTGTCGCGGATGTTATTCGGGTGGAATTCGGCGAAACTCTCGGCGCAGTCGCCGCCCTGGAGCAGGAACGCTTCGCCGCGCGCGACGCGGGCAAGCTCGGCGGTCAGGTCGCGCGCTTCGCCTGCGAAGACGAGCGGCGGAAAGCCTGCCAGCGTCGACGTCGCGCGGTCGAGCGCCAGCGCGTCGGGATAAGTGGGAAGCTGACGCGCCTCATGCGCGGTCCAGCTCGCTGGGGTCCAGTGGCTCGCCATAATGCCGGGTCCTGTGTGGCAAGCGGGCCGAAATTGCAATCGCCGACGCGGTCGGCTCAGTTGCGGTACTTCGCATCGAGCGCGTGTTTGGCGGCGCGATATTCGGCTTCGAGGCGGTCCACGCGGTCGGCGACGCTTTCGACCTGTGTCACCGCGCCGATGCCCTGTCCCGATCCCCAGATGTCGCGCCACGCCTTTGCCGGCGTGTTGTCGCTCTGGCCGAAGTTCATCGTCTTGTAGTCGCCCTTGGGCAGATTGTCGGGATCGAGGCCCGCCGCTTCGATCGACGCGCGCAGGTAATTGCCGCTGACCCCGGTGAACAAGTCCGAATAGACGATGTCCGCCGCCTGTCCGTTGACGATGCCCTGCTTGTACGCCGCGTCGGCGTTCGCTTCGGTGGTCGCGATGAACGCCGAGCCGATATAGGCGAAATCGGCACCGAGTGCCTGCGCGGCCAGGATCGAGAAGCCGTTGGCGATCGCACCGGACAGCGCCACCGGTCCGTCGAACCAAGTGCGGATCTCCGAAATCAGCGCGAACGGTGACTGAACCCCGGCGTGGCCCCCCGCACCCGCGGCGACCGGGATCAATCCGTCGGCACCTTTTTCGATCGCCTTGCGCGAAAACCGGTCGTTGATGACGTCATGGAGAACGATGCCGCCCCAGCCGTGCACCGCCGCGTTCAGATCCTCGCGTGCGCCAAGCGACGTGATCGTGATCGGCACCTGCCATTTGGCGCAGGTCGCGAGATCGGTTTCGAGCCGGTCGTTCGACTTATGGACGATCTGATTGACGGCATAGGGCGCTGCGGGGCGATCCGGGTGATCGCGGTTATGCTGCGACAGTTCCTCGGTGATGCGGTGAAGCCATTCGTCGAGCAGGCTGGCCGGACGCGCGTTGAGCGCGGGGAACGAGCCGACGATCCCCGCCTTGCACTGCGCGATGACGAGGTCGGGACCCGATACGATGAAGAGCGGCGAGCCGATGACGGGAAGGCGCAGGTGATCGAAAATCGCGGGGAGGGCCATGGCGCCGGACCTTTAGCGGGCAGGGACGGCAACGACGGGCAGCGTGATTACCGGCGCGTCGGCGAACGGGCGGATGCCGAATTCGGGGTAGACTTCGCTCGGGAAATAGATCGTTCCGTCCTTGACCACCATGCTGATCGACTTGATCGCCTTCAGGTCGGTGGTCGGATCACCGGGGACGAGGAAGAAGTCGGCGAGCTTGCCCTTGGTTATCGAGCCGCGGCGCTGATCCTCGCCGAGATACTGCGCCATGTCGAACGTTGCGCGCTTCAGCACTTGCGGCGCGGTCATGCCGATCCTTTGCAGCAGTTCGAGTTCGCGGTGAAAGGTGAGCGCACCGCCCGAGTCGGTGCCGGGCACGAGGAAGACCCCCCGATCGTTGAGGATGCGGATGGTCGCCAGGATCTTTTCGAACGCGCCGCGATAGGCGGCGTCGTCGCCCGGGGCGGACACATCGACCCAGCCCTTCATCGCGTCACGGCGCGTTCCGATCGGCATGTGATCGATATAGTCGACCATTCCTGGCGGGACCTCGCCGTCACGGTTCTGAGTCAGACCTTCGTGAATGCCGATCGTCGGATCGATGGCGATGTGCCGCGCGACCATCGTGTCGATCGTGGCGCGCACCGCCGCGCTGTTCAGGTCGAGCCCGGGAAGCCGTTTCAAAGCGGTCAGGCGGAACAGCGTGCGCGTGTCCTCTGTCGGCTTGATGACCCAACCCAGCATGAACTGATTGATATGCGTCATCTCGTCATAGCCCGCCGCCATCATCGCGTCGGCGGTCGAGAACGCGGGGACGTGCCCGGCAACGCGCATCCCCAGTCGGTGCGCCTCGGCGACCATCGCGGGCACCCACGCCGGGTCGATGCTGTTATAGATTTTTATCTGCCAGTATCCGCGCGCGCCGTACCAGCGCACTGCATCGACGGCTTTGGCCGCGGTATCGACGACGATGCCATTGTTCGAATTGAACGGCGACTTCCCCTCTATGAAGCCGCTGCGCACCACGCGCGGGCCGCCGATCGTTCCGGCGTCGATCTTTGCCACGAGATCGTCGAGAACGGCATTGTCGTTGCCCATGTCTCGAACCGTCGTGATGCCCGCGATCAGGTTCAGCAGCGCCTCCTCCTGACCCAGATGCGCGTGCATCTCGGTCATGCCGGCGATGATCGTTCCGCCGGCACCATCGACGATAGTTTCACCGGGCGTCGCCGGACTGTCGAGCGGCTCGACCCCGGCGATCGTCTTGCCACTGACCACGACCGAGACCGGCGCAGTCAGCTTTGCGGTCGCCGGATCGAAGATGCGGACGTTGCGGATGCGGACCGGCGTGCCGTACCGGTGCCCGACGCGCTTCTCGATTTCGACGAAACGTTCGGTTTCCCAGCGCGCCGCAAGATCGCGCAATCGTTTTTCCTCACTCTCGTAACCGGCGCGAACGATCACGAAATTCGGCGAGACATAGGCAAACAGCGCGTTCTGTTCGTCGAGGAGGATCGTCGACGGCGTCGTGTCGATGCCGCGAATGTCATAGCGCGTGACGGCGAGTGCGCTCGCGCCGCCGACGCTGAAGGTCTCGCCTTTATCGAGGTGCAGCGTGCCACCCGGCAGCGCGGCGATTTCGCGCTTCGGCTGTGCCAGCATCGCGCGCGCATACATGCCGAGCGCCCACGGGCTTACTGCCTGACCGATGTACAGGCTCGGCGTGGTCAAAGTCGCCTTGCCGGGTCCAATCGAGTCGGTCCAGGTGGCGCTTTTGCCGGCGTGTGAAAATTGTTCCGCGACCTTGCTGCCAAAGGTCGTCGCGCCGGCAATCGTCCATGCCGTCGGCAGGCCCTGCGCGTCGGTCACGATCGTCTCGCTGCTCGACGGGCCGCGGCCATTGTCCTTGATATCGTAATCGATCGTCGTCTTGTTGCCGACGCTCGCCGCAGTGATATGCCCGACGTTCCTGCCGCCGGTGATGGCCGTATATTGTTCGGGAGCGGCGTTGGCGGGAAGCGTGACGAGCGCGACGACGATCAGGATCAGCATTTTCATGCGCGCACTGAAAACATAACCTACGGCGAATTGATAGCCCAATTTCCCGCAGTGATTTTGCGGCGACGGCATTCGCCTTGAGGCTTCGGGATACAGCGCATAAGACCCGTGCGATGGGTGACGATCCCGCTCCGACCTGGCCCGGCCCGTTGCAAGGCGTTCGCGTGCTCGACTTCAGCCGGGTGCTCGCCGGGCCGGCGGCGTCGCAGGCGCTCGCCGACCTCGGGGCCGAAGTGATCAAGGTCGAACCGCCCGGGGCCGGCGACGACACGCGGACGTTCCCGCCTTTCGACGATGGCCACAGCGTCTATTTCCTCGGCATCAACCGGGGCAAGAAAAGTATCGTCATCGATTTGAAGACGGCGCAAGGCGTGGCGATCGCGCGTGATCTTGCCGCAAGATCGGACATTCTTGTCGAAAATTACCGGCCGGGCGTCATGGACCGGCTGGGTCTCGGCTACGACGTGCTGGGCGCGGACAACCCGCGCCTGATATACTGTGCGATCTCCGGGTTCGGGATGACCGGGCCCTTGCGCGATCACCCGTCGTTTGACATCGTGACGCAGGCCATGTCGGGCGCGTTCAGCGTGAACGGCGAACGCGACCGTCCGCCGACGCGGCTCGGCATCCCGCTCGGCGATCTGGTCGGCGGCGTCAACGGGCCGATCGGGATCCTCGCGGCATTGTACGAACGCAGCGTCACCGGCCGTGGCCGCCTGATCGACGTGAGCCTGCTCGACGGGCTGATGGGCATGATGGCCTACCTGCCGCAGGTCGCGTGGTACGACGAGGCAGACCCCGTCCCGCAAGGAGCGCAGCACCCCAATCTGGTGCCCTATGGGACGTATCCGACGCGCGACGGCCTGATCGTGATCGCCTGCCTGACCAACGCGTTCTGGGGAAATATCTGCCGCGCGCTCGGGCTCGAAAGATATATCGACGATGAGCGGTTCGACGATATCGAAAAGCGTCGCGCGAACCGGGTCGAAATCGACGCGATGATATCGGCGTGCACGTCGTCGCAGACGATCGAAGCACTCGGCAAGATATTCACGCAGCACAATGTGCCGCACGCGCCGATCCTTGGCGTGCGCGCGGCGCTCGCACAGCCACAGGCGGTGGCGCGCGACATGGTTGTCGAGGTCGAGCACCGCGCACTCGGCACGATCAAGATCGTCAACCGGTCGATCAAGTTTCCCGGAGAGACGCAGCCCGCACCGACTGCGCCGCCCGTCCTTGGTGAACATACCGATGCGATCCTGAGCACGCTGCTTGGGCTCGATTCCGAAACGATCGCTGCGCTGCGTGCGTCGAAGGCGGTGGCTTAGCCTGATGCCGCGTCGAGGACCGGCGCGGCCCATTCGGAGCGGCAGATGAGCAGGTCGGGCATATAAGTGTCGGCCTGATTATAGATCAGCGGCGACCCGTCGGCGCGGCTGACGTGCAGGCCGTAGGCTGCGGCGACTGCGGCGGGCGCGCAGCTGTCCCACTCGTACTGGCCGCCGGCGTGGAGATAGATTTCGGCTTCGCCGCGGACGATGGCCATGGCCTTGGCCCCCGCCGACCCCATCGGGATGAGTTCGGCACCCAAGGCTTCGGCGACGGCGAGCGCTTCCTTCGCCGGACGCGTGCGGCTGACGACCATGCGCGGCGGGGAGTGCATGGCGAGCAGCGGGGCGGGGCGGTCGCTGCGCAGGGTGAGGTCGAGGCCGGGCAGGGCGACCGCGCCGACGGTTGCGACCCCGTCGATTGCGAGCGCGACGTGGACGGCCCAGTCTGCGCGCCCCTCGCCATATTCGCGGGTGCCGTCGACCGGATCAACGATCCAGACGCGCGATTTCGACAGGCGCGTGTCGGTGTCCTTGCTCTCTTCCGACAACAGCCCGTCATCGGGGCGCTGCTCGGCCAGCGCCTGGATCAGATACTGATTGGCGACATTGTCACCCGCCTTACCGAGCGACTGCGCAGTCAACAGGCCACAGTCGCGAAGCTGAAGCAGTAATTTTCCAGCGACTTCAGCAAGATGCGCTGCAAGTTCGGCGTCGGTCATCGCGATCCTCGCTCCGTCATCGCGAGCGAAGCGAAGCGAAGCAATCCATGCGCTCCCGTGGCGGGATGGATTGCTTCGCTGCGCTCGCAATGACGGGGGAGCGTCGGCTGCTCACTTCAGCGGCATGATCTGGCGGACGATATATTCGGCAGCTTCGGCGGGGGTCATCTCGACCGTGTTGACGCGGATTTCGGGCTGGGCCGGGGGCTCGTAAGGGCTGTCGATGCCGGTGAAGTTCTTCAGTTGTCCGGCGCGCGCCTTTTTATAGAGCCCTTTCACATCGCGGGCTTCGGCGATTTCGAGCGGCGTATCGACGAAGATTTCGATGAACTCGCCCTCGGGAAGCATCGCGCGCACCATGTCGCGCTCGGCACGGAAGGGCGAGATGAACGCGGTGAGCACGATGAGGCCGGCGTCGGCCATCAGCTTGGCGACTTCGCCGACGCGACGAATGTTCTCGATGCGGTCGGTTTCGGTGAACCCCAGATCCTTGTTCAGGCCATGCCGTACATTGTCGCCGTCGAGCAGGAAGGTGTGGCGGTTCATCAGGTTGAGCGCCTTTTCGACCTCGTTCGCGATGGTCGATTTGCCCGAACCCGACAGGCCCGTGAACCAGAGCACTTTGGCCCTCTGGTTCTTGAGCGCGGCATGGGCTTCGCGGCCGATGTCGGTCGCCTGCCAATGGACATTCTGCGCGCGGCGGAGAGAGAAGTGCAGTATCCCCGCGCCGACGGTGGCGTTGGTGATCTTGTCGATCAGGATGAAGCCGCCGAGCGTGTGATTATCTGCATAGGGCTCGAACACGATCGGCCTGTCGGTCGCAATCTCGGCGACGCCGATGTCATTGAGCTCGAGCGACTTGGCAGCGAGGTGCTCCATCGTACTGACATTGATGGTATATTTGGGAGCCTGCACGGTCGCAGACACGGATTGCGTCGCGAGCTTGAGCCAGTAAGCGCGGCCCGGGATCATGGCATCGTCGGACATCCACACGATGGTCGCTTCAAACTGGTTGGCAACCTGGGGCGGCGCGTCAGCAGCCGCGATGACATCGCCGCGCGAGCAATCAACCTCGGCGTCGAAGCACAAAGTCACCGACTGGCCCGCAACGGCCTCCCCAAGCTCGCCGTCGAGCGTGACGATCCTGCTGATCGTCGAGGTTTTGCCCGATGGCAGCACGCGGATCGCGTCGCCCGGATGGACGGTCCCGGTCGCGATCTGGCCGCTGAACCCGCGAAAATCGAGATTGGGGCGGTTGACCCATTGCACCGCCATACGCAGCGGTTTTTCCTGATCGGCCTCATTATCGAGCGCGACGGTTTCGAGATGCGCCATCAGCGGCTTGCCAATGTACCACGGCGTGTTCGGCGAATTCTCGGTGATGTTGTCGCCCTTGAACCCCGAAATCGGCATCGCCGTGAATTCGGTGATACCGATGCCCGCGGCAAAAGAGGTATAGGCCGTGACGATGGCGTCGTACTTTGTCTGGTCGTAGCCGATCAAATCCATCTTGTTCACGGCCAGCACGATGTTGCGGATGCCGAGCAACTTGGCGAGGTAGCTGTGCCGCCGCGTCTGGACGAGGACTCCCTTGCGCGCGTCGATCAGGATGACGGCGAGGTCAGCAGTCGAAGCACCGGTGACCATGTTGCGGGTATATTGCTCGTGCCCGGGGCAGTCGGCGACGATGAACTTGCGCTTTTCGGTCGCAAAGAAGCGATAGGCGACGTCGATGGTGATGCCCTGTTCGCGCTCGGCGGCGAGGCCGTCGACGAGGAGCGCGAAGTCGATCTCCTGCCCCTGCGTCCCTATGCGCTTGCTGTCGGCTTCGAGGGTTGCGAGCTGGTCCGTGAAAATCATCTTCGAATCGTAGAGCAATCGTCCGATCAGCGTCGATTTGCCGTCGTCGACCGATCCGCAGGTGATGAAGCGCAGCAGGCTCTTGTGCTGATGCAGGTCGAGATAGGCGTCGATGTCTGACGCGATCAGGTCATCGGTTTTGTAGATGACATCAGACATCAGAAATACCCCTCCGCCTTCTTCTTTTCCATGCTGGCGGCCTGATCATGGTCGATGGCGCGGCCCTGGCGCTCGGAGGTGGTGGTCAGGAGCGTTTCCTGGATGACTTGCGGCAAGGTCTTCGCCTCGCTCTCGATCGCGCCGGTCAGCGGATAGCAGCCCAAGGTGCGGAAGCGGATCGAGCGTTCGACGGGGACTTCACCGGGTTTCAGCGGGAAGCGCTCGTCATCGACCATCAGCAGCATCCCGTCGCGCTCCACCATCGGGCGCGGGGCGCTGAAATAGAGCGGCACGATCTCGATCCCCTCGAGATGGATATATTGCCAGATGTCGAGCTCGGTCCAGTTCGAGATCGGGAAGACTCGGATCGATTCCCCTTTCGCCTTGCGGGCATTATAGAGGTTCCACAGCTCGGGGCGCTGGTTCTTCGGATCCCAGCCATGCGTCGCGGTTCGGAAGCTGAAGATGCGTTCCTTAGCGCGCGATTTCTCTTCGTCGCGCCGCGCGCCGCCGAATGCGACGTCGAAGCCGTATTTGTCGAGCGCCTGTTTCAGGCCTTGCGTCTTCCACATGTCGGTGTGGAGCGGGCCATGATCGAACGGGTTGATCCCGTGCTCTTTGGCTTCGGGATTCTGCCAGACGAGTAATTCCATCCCCGCATCGCGCGCCGCTTTCTCGCGCAATTCGTACATTGCCTTGAACTTCCACGTCGTGTCGACATGGAGCAGCGGGAAGGGCGGGGACGAGGGATAGAAGGCCTTGCGCGCCAGATGCAGCATGACCGCCGAATCCTTGCCGACCGAGTAGAGCATGACGGGCTTTTCGGCCTCGGCCACCACTTCGCGCATGATGTGGATGCTCTCGGCTTCGAGCCGCTCGAGATGGGTCAGTGTTTTCATTTGGCCGGCGTTCCTATGGGTGTTGCCGTATCAAGCTCAAGCGAGGACTTCTTTAGTGGCTCCGCAATCGGCTTCGCCCGGACTCTGTCAAGGCTGGCGGACAGGGTGGGATTCGAACCCACGGTGAGCTTGCACCCACGACGGTTTTCAAGACCGTTGCCTTAAACCACTCGGCCACCTGTCCGCGCCATGGCGGTTTAGCGACGCCGCATATGAACACGCAACCATCGTACGAAAAGACTTTTCGGCGGGGTCGCGAGTGTGACACAATATGCGCATGGTCAACGTGGCGAAACTTCGAGCCGGTGCACTCGCGATGCTGATGCCGCTGATGCTGCTCGACGGTGGTCGGGCGGCGGCGCAGAGCGAAGCGGGCTTTGCCGACTATGCCCAGTCGCTGGGGCGTCTGGCCGCGCTGCAGGGTGTCAGCGGTGCCACGATCGACGCCGTGATCCCGACGCTGACCCTGAACTCGCGCGTGATCGAGCTCGATCGTGCGCAGCCCGGCTCCGATCCGGGCGTGATCCCGTTGTTTGCACCCTATCGCGCCAAGCACGTCGACGGAGCCCGCATCACCCGGGGCCGTGGAAAATATGTCGCACTCCGTCCGTTCCTCAGCCGCGTCGAGCGCGAGACCGGCGTGCCCGAAGGCATCATGGTGTCGATCTATGGCAACGAGACCAATTACGGTGCCTTTACCGGCAGTTTCGACCTTCCGCGCGCGCTGGCGACGCTTGCGTATGAAGGACGTCGCCGCGCGCTTTTCGAGACCGAGTTCGTTGCTGCGTTAAAGATCATCGACGCGGGCATTCCGCGCGAAGCGATCGCTGGCAGCTGGGCAGGGGCCACGGGTTTTCCGCAATTTCTGCCGTCGATGTACCTGCGGCTCGCGCGTGACGGCGACGGCGACGGAAAGATCGACATCTGGCGCAGCGAAGCCGATGCGCTGGCATCGATCGCGAATTATTTCGTCGCTGCAGGGTGGAATCGCAGTCAGCCGTGGGGAGTGGCGGTGCGCGTCCCTGCGACGCTCGACCGGGGGAGCATCGTCAACCGCGCGGTCAGTCCGCGCTGTCCGCGCGTCCACAACCGGCACAGTCGCTGGCTGACCATGGCCGAATGGAGAGCGTTGGGCGTGACGCCGGTTGGCCGGTCGCTACCCGACGATGCACTGGCGTCGCTCCTCGAACCCGACGGTCCCGACGCCACGGCGTTCCTTCTGACGGGCAATTACCGCGTGATCCTCGATTACAATTGTTCGAATTTCTACGCGCTCGCGGTCGGGCTGCTGGCCGATGCGGTTGCGAGCTGAGCGCATTGCTGGCACGGCCCGGCGAAGCTTTGCAAGGATTGTCATGAAGCCGCTTTTTCCGATCGTCGCAGTCGTTTTCGCGGCTGCCTATCCCGCTGCGGCCGCCGCGCCACCCTATGAGTCGGCGGCACCCGTGGCTTACATGATCGACCTTTCGTCGGGCGCGGTCCTGTATTCAAAAGATGCCGATCGCCGCATGCCACCGGCGTCGATGGCCAAGATGATGACGGTGTACGTCGCCTTTGACATGATCCGGCGCGGCGAGCTGAAGCTCGACCAGAAGTTGGAGGTTCGTCCTGAAACGTGGACGAAATGGCATGGACCCGCCGCTGGATCGACGATGTTCCTGTCAGCGGGCGAGAAGGTCAGCGTCGACAATCTGCTGAAGGGCATCGTGACATTGTCGGGAAACGACGCGTGCGTCGTGCTGGCAGAAGGCGTGTCGGGTACCGAAGAGACGTTCGTACAGCGCATGAACGACGCGGCCAGGCGCATCGGATTGAAGAACAGCCGCTTCGGCAATTCGAACGGCTGGCCTGACGAAGGGCGAACCTATGTTACCGCGCGCGACCTGGCGATGCTCGCCAAGGCGACGATCGAAGAGTTTCCCGATCTGTACAAGCGCTTCTATTCGTTGAAGGAATTTACCTGGGGCAAGACGCTCGGCGTCAACGCCGACATCACGCAGGCGAACCGGGATCCGCTTCTTGGCCGGGTCGCGGGCGCAGACGGCCTGAAGACCGGTCATACCGACGAGGCGGGTTATGGCTTTACGGGGTCGGCCGAACAGGGCGGGCGGCGCATCGTGATGGTCGTCGCGGGACTCGACAGCTTCAACGGGCGCATCGCCGAATCGGTGAAGTTCATCGATTGGGGGTTCAAGGCCTGGACGGCCAAACCATTGTTCGCAAAAGGAAAGCGGATTGAGACGGCCGAAGTCCAGCTTGGCGATGCAGCAAGCGTCGGTCTGATTGCACCGCGCAACCTGGCGGTGACGCTCCCCGCCGGCGCGGCCGCCAACATGTCGATCAAGGTCGTTTACGATGGGCCGGTCAAGGCTCCGATCAGGGCGGGGCAGCACATCGCAGACCTGATCGTGACAACCCCGGAAACTGGCCCGCAGTCGATGGCACTGGTCGCTGAAAACGACGTCGGACCGGCGGGTTTTTTCGGACGACTGTGGGCGGGGCTGAAGTCTTTGTTCGGCGCGTGACGCGCGGTCGGTTCATCACGCTCGAAGGCGGCGAGGCGGTGGGCAAATCGACGCAGGTGCGCCAGCTCGGCGACCGTCTTCGAAATCGCGGCGTCGACGTTGTTTTGACGCGCGAACCGGGTGGCACGCCCGGCGCCGAGGCGATCCGCCTGCTATTGATGACGGGTGACAAAGACCGCTGGTCAGCGACTGCAGAGGCGCTGCTGTTTGCCGCAGCGCGTGCCGATCACGTCGAGAAGACGGTTCGCCCGGCACTTAATCGCGGCTGCTGGGTGATCAGCGACCGCTTCGTCGATTCGACGCGCGCCTACCAGGGGGGAGCAGGGGGCGTTTCCGACGAAGACGTCATGACCTTGCACGCAATCGGAAGCGACGGCCTGATGCCAGACCGAACGATCCTGCTGCGTCTGACACACGACGAGGCGATCGCGAGGGCAAGAGGGCGGGCGACGCCATCGGATGACCGTTTCGAAACGCGTGACGACGCCTATCATCGGCACTTGGCGACACGCTTCGAACGGTTCGCCGCCGACGAGCCCGATCGATTTCGCCTCGTCGATGCTTCGGGCGATGTGAACGCAGTCGGGAATCTAATTTTTGCCGCGATCGAGGACCTGCTGTGACGCTGCACGGCCTCGACCGGCAGATCGATATGTTTCGAGACGCGATGGCGGGTGACCGGATGCACCACGCCTGGCTGTTCGCGGGTCCGCCGGGCGTGGGGAAGGGGACCTTCGCTCGCCTGGCCGCACGACGACTGCTGGCGTCGGCGTCGGCAGCGGGCGTGTCCGACGCCACGTTCTTCGTATCCGACGATCATCCGACGAGCCGCCTGATCGCTGCGCGCAGCCATCCGGATTATCGCCTTGTGGAACGCGAGGTCTGGCAGAAGAACGTGAAGGACCGGCTTGTCCCCTTCGCCGAGCGCAAGGGTGACGAGGAGCCCGCGCGCAACATTCGAATCTGCCAGATCCGCTGGCTCGAACCGGTGCTGTCGATGGCGCCGGCAATGTCTTCGAAACGCGTGATCGTGATCGACGCTGCCGACGAAATGGAAGCACCGGCGACCAATGCGCTTTTGAAGATGCTCGAGGAACCGCCCGCAGGAACGGTGTTTCTTCTGGTGTCGCATCAGCCCGGGAGGTTGTTGCCGACGGTCCGTTCGCGCTGCCGCACGATGATGTTCGCAACGCTCGATCCCGCCGCGATGACATCATTTCTGACGGAACGTCTGCCCCGGCTTGACGCGACAGAGCGTAGCCGACTGATCGCGACCGCCGGCGGTTCGCCCGGCAAGGCACTCGCCAGCGTTGAAATGAACGCGAGCGGCTTCGAAGACGCACTCGATCAGATCGCAAACGACGGCGATCCGACGAACCGCGTCCGAAGCGTGCTGGCGCAGTCGCTGGGACTGAAAAGCGCGAGCGCGCGGTACGAGGCGTTCCTCGATCATGTGCCCGGCTTCATCGCGATGCGCGCGCGCCGCGCCGCCGGAGCCGAGCTCGAAGCGTGCCTGAACGCGTGGACAAAGGCGCGCGCGCTTGCCCGGATCGCGGGGCCGCAGTCACTCGTCGCGGAAACCGTCGTCTTCGAGATGGCCGGGCATGTCGCAAGTCTTGCAGCCGCGGGGCGCGGCGTTAAAGCCTGACGTATGCCGGGCGATCCCTATTATATCACCACCGCGATAAGCTATCCGAACGGCAGGCCGCATATCGGCCATGCCTATGAAGCGATCGCGGCCGACGCGATCGCCCGGTACCACCGGCTGGCCGGACGCGACGTGCGCTTTCAAACGGGCACCGACGAGCATGGGCTGAAGATGTTTCAGACCGCGCGGGAAAAAGGGATCGACGTCGACGATCTCGCGCGCGAAATGTCCGACCAGTTTCAGGACATGTGCGACCGTCTCGACATCAGCTACGATAATTTCCAACGCACGACGGCACCAGGTCATCACCAAGCGAGCGCGGCGATCTGGGACGCGATGAAGGCTAGCGGCGACCTTTATCTCGATCGCTACGAGGGATGGTATTCGGTTCGCGACGAAGCCTATTACGAGGAAAAGGAGCTGATCGCCGGAGACGAGAGCACCCGGCTGTCGCCGATGGGGACGCCCGTCGAGTGGACGGTCGAGGAAAGCTGGTTTTTCCGCCTCTCGCGCTATAAACAGCGTCTTCTCGAACATTATGAGAGCAATGCCGGCTTTCTGAGCCCGGAAAGCCGGCGCAACGAGGTCGTCCGTTTCGTCGAAGGCGGCCTTCGCGACCTGAGCGTGTCGCGCACCAGCTTCGACTGGGGAGTCAAAGTCCCGGGGTCGCCCGATCATGTCATGTACGTCTGGGTCGACGCGCTGACGAACTATCTTACCGGGCTCGGCTATCCGGATCTGGACGGCGACATGGCGCGTTTCTGGCCAGCCGACCTTCATCTGATCGGCAAGGACATCGTTCGGTTTCACGCGGTCTATTGGCCGGCATTTCTGATGTCGGCGGGATTGCCGCTGCCGCGGGAGGTCTTCGGGCACGGATTTCTTCTCCATCGGGGAGAAAAAATGTCGAAATCGGTCGGCAACGTCGTCGATCCGATCGAACTTGCCAACGCGTTCGGCGTCGATGCGCTGCGTTATTTCCTGCTTCGGGAGATCAGTTTCGGAAACGACGGCAGCTATAGCGAGGACGCGATCGTCACGCGGGTCAACGCCGATCTGGCCAACAGCTTCGGAAACCTCGCGCAACGAACGCTCACGCAGATTTTCAAGAATTGCGACGGGTCTCTGCCGGCCATTCATGGCCATTCGATCGACGACGAAGCCTTGCTCGCGTTGATCGACGAGATCGTGCTCGAGACGATGCCCGCTCATTATGAGCGTCTGTCGCTGTCGCAGGCTGTTGAGGCGTGGATGCAGGGCGTGTTCGCCTGCAACGCCTATATCGATGCACAGGCACCGTGGACGCTCCGCAAGACCGATCAGCCGCGCATGGAGACGGTGCTGGCAACCTTGTTCATCTGCATAGCGCAGCTTGCGATCATCATCACGCCGATCATTCCCGAAAGCGCCGGGCGATTGCTCGACCACATGGGGGTTCCGCGCGACGTGCGGACGCTCGCGCGGATCGCATCGCATTGGTACGCGCCGCTGGCAGAGAGCGATTGCCGGATCGCCGCGCCGACGCCGTTGTTTCCGCGTATCGAACTGCCAGCCTGATGTTCGTCGATTCGCATTGTCACCTGAATTACAAAGGGTTGGTCGAAGATCAGCAGGCAGTGCTCGAACGCGCGCGCGCGGTCGGTGTCTCCGCCATGCTCAATATCTCGACCCGCGAAAGCGAGTGGGACGATGTGATCGGCGTTGCAGAACGTCACGACGATGTCTGGGCTTCGGTCGGCATCCATCCGCACGAGGCGGATGGGCATCCGCACGTCGATACGGCAAAGCTCGTCGCCCGCGCGCAGCACCGTCGCGTGATCGCGATCGGCGAAACCGGCCTTGATTATCATTACGACCATAGCGATCGCGAACGACAGCGCGTGAGCTTTCGTGCCCATATCGACGCCGCGAGCGAAACCGGGTTGCCGCTGATCGTGCACACGCGCGATGCCGAGGACGATACGGCCGCCATTCTGACCGAGGCGATGCGCGCGCGCGCGTTCACTGGCGTGATCCACTGCTTCACCGCGAGCGACGCATTTGCGCGGATCGCGCTCAACCTCGGTCTGTACGTGTCTATCTCGGGGATCGTGACGTTCAAGAACGCAAAGGATCTGCAGGAAACGGCCGCGACGATACCGGACGATCGTTTGCTGATCGAGACCGATTCGCCGTTCTTGGCGCCAGTGCCGCATCGCGGCAAGCCGTGCGAACCGGCCTTTGTCGTTGAAACCGCGCGCTTTCTTGCAGGCCTTCGCGGCGTGAACGAAGGAGAGCTGGCCCGGTCGACGTCCGATAACTTCTTCGATTTGTTCCGGAGGGGCCAGAAGAGGACAACCCGACGTAAAATCAGCGCATGCTTAACATAATATATATTATCGAGCAATCGGGTGGCTGATCCTCATGCCGCCCTCGCCAGGCTTTGCGCGATCGTCGCGCGACTTCGCGATCCCGAGACCGGGTGCGAATGGGATCGGGTCCAGACATTTGCCACCATTGCGCCTTACGCGATCGAAGAAGCCTACGAAGTCGCCGATGCGATTGCCCGTGGCGATCACGACGCGGTCAAGGACGAACTTGGCGATCTTCTGCTGCAGGTCGTCCTGCAGTCGCGGATCGCCGAGCAGTCCGATCTTTTTACCCTTGCCGACGTGGCGACAGCAATCGCCGACAAAATGGAGCGGCGTCATCCGCATATATTTGGTCAGTCGACGATGCGGCCGGACTGGGAAGCCTTGAAGGCCGACGAGCGCAACGGCGACAGCGCGCTCGATGGTGTCGCGATGGCTCTGCCGGCCCTGATGCGTGCAGAGAAACTTCAGAAACGCGCAGCACGGACCGGATTCGACTGGGCCGATGCCGACGGGCCGCGCGAAAAAATTCGCGAAGAGCTCGACGAGCTTGCCGCCGCCAAGACCGCCGATGCGCGTGAAGACGAACTCGGAGACCTGCTGTTCTCGGTCGTCAACCTTTCACGTCATCTTAACATCGACCCCGAAGTCGCGCTAAGGCGAGCAAATGCCAAGTTCGAACGTCGATTTCGGTCGATCGAAAAATCAGCGCAGTTTGCGCACCTGTCGCTCGCGCAAAAGGAACGGCTCTGGACTGCGGCGAAGCGCGCTCAGAGCGACTGAAAGCGCGCGAAGTCGGCATCGCTCAGGCGCACCGACAGGTTGATCACGTCCCCTTCCCCGCTCTCGCTCTCGACGCTCCCATGCGCATGCAGCCACGCGCGGCCGACGCCGTCGCTTGCCGCGAGGGCGATGGTCCTGAAACGCTGATCGGCCGTAAGGCACCGGGCCAGTCGCGTGGCGAGCTGCTCCATCCCGTAACCCGTCGACGCCGAAACCACAACGACGTCGTCGCGCCGCGCCGCATCGCCGCGCAATTCGCCGCGTTGCGCATCGTCGAGCAGATCGACCTTGTTCCAGACTTCGATGACGACTTTCTCCGCATCCTGACCCATCACGCCGAGGTCGGTCAGCAGGCTTTCGACATCGCTGGCCTGTGCCTGGGTGTCGGAATGAGCGATGTCGCGAACGTGAAGGATCAGCTCTGCCGACGTCACCTCTTCGAGCGTCGCGCGAAACGCGGCCACCAATTGCGTCGGAAGATCGGATATGAAGCCGACCGTGTCGGACAATATCGCCTTTCGCAGTCCCGGTAGCGTCACCTCGCGCATCGTCGGATCGAGCGTCGCAAACAAGAGATCTTCCGCCATGACGTCGCTTCCCGTCAAGCGGTTGAAAAGCGTGGATTTCCCGGCATTGGTATAGCCAACGAGCGCGATGACCGGCCAGGGCGCGCGCTTGCGGCGATCGCGGTGCAGGCCGCGCGTCCGCACGACTTGCGACAAATCGCGCCGCAGTTTCGCCATGCGATCGCGGATCAGCCGCCGGTCAGCCTCGATCTGCGTTTCGCCGGGACCGCCGAGGAAGCCGAAGCCGCCGCGCTGGCGCTCGAGATGCGTCCAGCTGCGCACGAGCCGTCCCGCCTGATAGTCGAGATGCGCCAGTTCGACCTGCAACCGGCCCTCGGCGCTGGCGGCGCGTTCGCCGAAAATCTCGAGGATGAGCCCGGTGCGATCGATGACCTTCGATTTCGTTTCGGTTTCGAGGTTGCGTTGCTGAAGCGGGGTCAGCGCGCCGTCGACGATCAGCAGGTCGGCATCATGAGCGCGCAAATTTGCAGCGATGGCTTCGATCTGGCCGCTTCCGAACAGCGTCGATGCCTTGGGCGACCGGACAAACGGTGCCGCCGTGTCGACAACGTCGATGCCGATCGCCTCGGCGAGGCCAGTCGCTTCGACGAGCCGCGCGGCGATATCGCGCGTGCCGCCGGTGCGACGGTCGGGATGGACGACGACGGCGCGCGCCCCGCGGCTGATCCCGTCGACGCGCTGAAGTTCGAAACCGCTCAAAACATGCCACTATTCGCCGTCATCGGAACCTTCTTCGGCGAGATTGAGCGGATGCGATGGCTGAACCGTCGAGACCGCATGTTTATAGACAAGCTGCACCATGCCGTCGCGCTGGAGGAGCATGCAGAACAGATCATAGGCGGCGATTTCGCCCTGAAGCATCACGCCGTTGACGAGGAACATCGTCACGGGATTATTCTGCCGCCGCACCGCCGTCAGGAAAATATCCTGGAGTTGTTTCGGTTTGCTCGTGTCTTCGGCAAAGGCCGCGGCGACCGGCGCGAGGTCGAGCGGGTTTGCCGGCATGACGGTCGAGATGGCGTGCTTGTAGATCAGTTGCGACTGCCCGTCGCGGCGGAGCAATACCGAAAAATTGTCGAACCAGGTTATGATCCCCTGCAGCTTGACGCCTTTGACGAGGAACATCGTCACCGGCGTCTTGGCTTTGCGCAGTGAATTGAGAAACAGGTCCTGAAGGTTGTTGGGCTTGTCTGCCACGGCGTTGCCTTTGCTCTTGGCGGATGCGTGGATCCGCGGGTTCAGCCGCTTGTGCGGTAACCCTTGCGAGTCTAACAAAATCAGCGCGCGTGCGAAAGTGCTACTCGTCGCTGTCCTTGACGTCGGCGATGCCCAAAATCTTTAGCTTTCGGTGCAGCGCCGATCGCTCCATCCCGATGAAACTCGCCGTCCGCGAAATGTTGCCGGAGAAGCGGCGGATCTGGACGCGGAGATATTCACGCTCGAAGGTCTCGCGCGCTTCGCGCAGCGGTGCGCCCATCACCCCGCTCTTGCTGCCGCCATGCCCGATCACCGGATCGCCCATCACTTCGGGAGGCAGCAGATCGACATCGATCCGCGCAAGCCGGTCGCCAGGGGCCAGGATCATCGTCCGTTCGACGATGTTGCGTAGTTGACGGACGTTGCCTGGCCAGTCGTAGGCCTGAAGCGCCGCCAAGGCGTCGGCCGCGATCGCCGGCGTGCTCACGCGCCGTTCGGCCGCAAAGCGCGACAGAAAATGTTCGACCAGCGGCGGGATGTCCTCGCGCCGGTCGGCAAGCGGCGGCAAGTGAACCGGAACGACGTTCAGCCGGTAGTAGAGATCTTCGCGGAACCGGCCTGCGGCGATCTCGTCGGCAAGGATTCGCGAGGTCGCGGAGATCACGCGAACGTCGACACGAACGGTTCGCGACCCACCGACGCGTACGAAACTCTGCTCGGTCAGCACGCGGAGGATTTTCGCCTGCGCTGTCACCGGCATGTCGGCGATCTCGTCGAGGAACAGCGTGCCACCGTTCGCTTGCTCGAGGAGGCCGGGCCGTGCCAGGCCGCTGCCGTCCTCGAGCCCGAACAGTTCCTCCTCCACGCGGTCGGGTTCCATCCTGGCCGCACTCACGACGATGAACGGCGCGTTTGCACGGGTCGACCAGTTGTGGAGAAGGCGCGCAGCGACCTCTTTGCCGACTCCCGCAGGCCCGGTGATCAGCACCCGGCTGCCGGTGCCGGCGACACGCTTCAGCGTCGCGCGCACACCGTTGATCGCGGCGGAAACGCCGTTCAGTTCGTCGTCGCCGCCACTCCGCGCCTTCAGGACTTCGTTTTCACGGCGCAGACGCTGGGTCTCTGTCGCCCGCTCGACAAGCAGGATGAGGCGTTCGGCCTCGAACGGCTTTTCGATGAAGTCGACTGCGCCGCGGCGGATCGCAGCCACCGCGGTGTCGATATTGCCATGACCCGAGATGACCAGAACGGGCAGCGACGGGTCATTCGTCTTCAGCACGTCGAGCAGGTCGAGGCCGTCGAGGCGAGACCCCTGCAGCCAGACGTCGAGAAGCACCAGACTGGGGCGGCGTTCGGCAATCGCGGCAAGCGCCGCATCGCTGTTTTCAGCGGTTCGCGCCGAATAGCCCTCGTCTTCAAGCACGCCCGCCACAAGGTCGCGGATGTCGCGTTCGTCATCGACCACGAGGATGTCGAGCGGCATCAGCCCTGCCCCGCCCGCGCGTATTCCGCAGGCAGCGATTCGACCGGATCAGGGTCGTCACCGCGCGCAAGCGGCGCAAGCATCGTCGAATCGAAACAAAGCGTCACGATCGTGCCGCCTCCCGGGCGGTCGGAGAAGGTCATTGTGCCAAGATGCTCCTCGACGATCTTCTTGACGATCGCGAGGCCAAGACCGGTGCCGCGCGCGCGCGTCGACACATAAGGTTCGACCAGGCGGTCGCGTTCGGGCGGAAGGCCGACGCCGCTATCGGCAACCGCGATCGTGACCTTCCCGTCGGTCGCCTCGACAATGACGACGCCGATCATCGCCTCGTTCGCCGACCCGGGCTCAAGTCTCTCCACCGCCTCGACAGCGTTTTTGACGATGTTCGTCAGCGCCTGACCGAGCTGCCTCCGGTCACAAACCAGCAGCACGGGTGCATCGGGCGCGTCGAGCGTGAACCGGATCGCGGGATGCGCCACCTCGTGAAGGAAGACGGCCTGCCGCGCGATATCGACGACATGTTCCTCTCGGAAAACGGGCTTTGGCATACGCGCGAACGATGAGAATTCGTCGACCATCCGCCGCAGATCACCCACCTGGCGTACGATCGTGTCGGTCAGCCGTTCAAAGGTTGCGGGGTCCGAAGTGATCTCATGGGCATAACGACGCTTGAGGCGCTCTGCCGCCAGCTGGATCGGGGTCAGCGGATTTTTGATCTCGTGCGCGACCCGGCGCGCGACGTCCGACCAGGCGGCACGTCGCTGATCGAGGACCTGTTGCGTGATGTCGTCAAAGGTCAGGACATGCCCGCGATCGTCGCTCACGATCTTCACCGCGAGCGTACGCGGCTCGGCGAGTGAGGCGAGCTGCACGATCGTTTCGCGCTCACCACCCTTGAGCGCGGCATCGAGTTCGGGCGCGAGATCGGCGAGCGTCGATCCGATCGGGCTCGCCTCCGCGCGCGCAAGCAATGTCTGCGCGGACGTATTCATGAGCCGCACCAGCCCGCCGGGATCGACCGAGATGACGCCGGCCGATACCCCCGTCAGCACGGCTTCGATCAGGGCACGCCGGCTTTCGAGTGCGCTTGTCTGCTCCTCGAGCCGGCGGGTCATGATGTTGAAGGCGTTGGCAAGCGTGCCCACCTCGTCGCGACTGCTGGGCGACGCGACGCGCGCCGAAAGATCGCCCGCAGCCACCCGCCTGGACGCGCCGACGAGTTCCCCGACGGGGCGGACCAGCCGGTCCGCGACGTTGAGCGCGATCCAGACGGCGATCCCGACGATGAGGAGCGAGATCACGAACAAGGCGGCATTGAACTGCAGCTGCAACCGTCTCGAACGGTCGAGCAGGCCGTCATAGTCGGCGAGCACCGTCTTGGCGCGCTCGGTCTGCATCAGCGCCTGCCGGTCCGAAATGCGCGACGCATAAAGATAGACTTCACGGCCGGGGTAGAGCCGCGTGACGGCTTCGATCCGGTCGGCACTGTCCGAAACTATCACGGGTTTGCCCGATCGCAGCGCTGCGAGAACGCTCGGCGACACGCGTTTTTCGACCGGGCGGGCGTCCGGATTGACCATCGCGATGGTCTTGGGGCCTGACGCCGTGACTTCGACAATGGCCGATTCGGTCAGGTTGCGGTTCAGCACCTGCCACGCGTAACCCTCCGCAAACGCGGGGCTCTGCGTCGGTGCCTGCGCGAGATAGTCGCGCAGGTCGCCTGCCATCGTCACCGTCTCGCTGGCGACGTTCTGCATCTTTTCCTGATAATATCCCTGTGCCAGGCCGTTCGCATTCTGAAGCATGCCGCGCGCCTGGTCCGAAAACCAGAACTGCACGCCGTACTGGAAAAGCAGTGACGAAAAGACAACCACCAGCAGCATCGGGACGCTCGCCACCAGCGAAAAGATGCCGACGAGACGGACGTGCAGGCGCCCGCCGCCGCCCACCGGCGACGCGGCGGCGCGCTGCTTTGCGACACGACGGCCGATGAGGACGATAAGCGCAATCGCAGGAATTAAATTGGCAACGAGCATCAGCGCGACGACGGGCGGCGTCAGCAGCTTCTGTCCGGGCGCGCCCTGCGTCAAAATCCAGTAGCTCGTTGCCGATATCAGTAGGAGCGTCGCAAGCGTTCCCACTTCGACGATCGGCACCCAGCGGCGACGGCCGATCGCGATCGCCGCGCGCCGCTGCCAGACGAGAAACCGATGCCGCATCGTTGCAAGTGTACAACAACGACGTGACATTTCCAACACAGCATTTGAAGCACTTAATCGACGATGTGCAGTTCGACCTCCTCGAAAAGGTTCGGCTCGACAAGGTGCCAGGTTCGAACCGCGTCGCGGCCGACAATCAGCCATATCCGATTGTCGACGCATGCTTGTGCGGCATCGTGCGCTGAAGGCACCGCGGCTCCGTGCGGGTGCGAGTGATAATACCCGAGGATCGCTTTCCCCTCGTCCCTTTCGCGACGGATAGCGGCGAACAGTGCCGACGGATCGATCTCGAATGATTTCTCTGGATTCCGCGCAACATTCCGGGTGGGCACAATCTCCTCGATCGCATCGCGACCAATCAGCAGGCCGCAAATCTCGGCATCGGGTGAGGCCGCGTCGGCGTCGACGAGGTCACGAAGCAATGCGCTTGATATCATCATCCTCATCGCCACATGTCATAGCGATGACGGATGGCTTTTCCACGATCTCTGTCGATGTGGACCCTGCGCTGGTTGGGTGGCGGCTCGATCGAGCGCTGGCGATCTCGGTGCCGGCATATTCGCGGGAGCGGCTTAAACATCTGATCGCGGCAGGGCACGTACGTAACGCCGCGTCGACGACGCGTGATCCCGCGATGAAAATCGCCGATCGTTTCGCGTTCGAAATCGATATTCCCGATCCCGTACCGGCGCACAATCGCGCGCAAGCCATACCACTGGAGATCGTTTTCGAAGACGATCATCTTCTCGTGGTCGACAAGCCGGCCGGTCTTGTGGTGCATCCGGCTGCGGGAAATTTTGAAGGCACGCTGGTCAATGCGCTGCTTCATCATTGCGCCGGGCATCTGTCGGGGATCGGCGGCGTGGCGCGACCGGGGATCGTTCATCGGATCGACAAAGATACGTCCGGGCTGCTCGTCGTCGCCAAGTCCGATCGCGCGCATGAAGGGTTGTCGAAGCAATTCGCCGATCATCGCGTCGATCGTCGGTACAGCGCACTGGTCGCGGGTATGCCGACCTCCGGCCATGTCGATGCGCCGCTCGCGCGCAGCCCCCATGATCGAAAAAAGGTCGCGATCCAGCCTCGCGGCAAACGCGCGGTCACGCACTATCGCTTGCTCAGACCGCTGAACGAGGCGGCGCTGATCGAATGCCGGCTGGAGACCGGACGTACCCATCAGGTGCGGGTACACATGACCTCGATTGGTCATCCGCTGCTCGGCGATCCCGTGTACGGACGCGTGTCGCCAGCCCTCCGGACGACGCTCAAGGCGCTCGGTTTCGCTCGCCAGGCGCTCCATGCCGCGGAACTTGGCTTTATCCACCCGGTTACAGGACGCACATTAAGCTTTGAAAGCGCGATGCCCGACGATATGCTGCAATTGCTCAACGCCCTCTCGATATAGCATTTTCCTAAGGGTGGTTGCAGCAGGCCTATGGTGGCCGATCATTTTTCCGGAGATTGACGCGCGATGGCAGGTAACGGCAACGTCCCCGCGACGATACCCGCGCTTGGTGGTGAAGCGAGCTTAAACCGCTATCTTTCTGAAATCAGGAAGTTTCCGCTCCTGACGCCTGAAGAAGAATATATGCTCGCCAAACGCTTTCAGGACTATGGCGATCCGGAAGCCGCCGAACGGCTGGTGACATCGCACCTTCGCCTTGTCGCCAAAATCGCGATGGGGTTTCGCGGCTATGGCCTGCCCGTTTCCGAGCTGATTTCCGAAGGCAATATCGGCCTGATGCAGGGTGTGAAGAAATTCGAACCCGATCGCGGTTTCAGGCTCGCGACCTATGCCATGTGGTGGATCCGCGCGTCGATCCAGGAATTCATCTTGCGCAGCTGGAGCCTCGTCAAGATGGGCACGACTGCGGCGCAAAAGAAGCTGTTCTTCAACCTTCGCCGGATGAAGAACAACCTCGAAGCGTTCGAAGATGGCGACCTTCGTCCCGAAGACGTGAGGAAAATCGCGACCGACCTGGGCGTGACCGAGGCCGAAGTCGTCAGCATGAACCGGCGCATGGCGATGGGTGGAGACACATCGCTGAACGTCAGCGTCAGCGATGAGGGCGAAGGTCAGCAGTGGCAGGACTGGCTGGCCGACGAAGGGCCGCTGCAGGACGACGAAATCGCCGACAGCCAGGAGCGCGTCCACCGGCATGCCATGCTGGCGGAGGCGATGAGCGACCTCAACGATCGCGAGAAACATATTCTGACCGAGCGCCGTCTGGTCGAGGAGCCGAAGACGCTCGAAGAATTGAGCCAGGTCTACGGCGTGTCGCGCGAGCGGGTCCGCCAGATCGAGGTGCGTGCCTTCGACAAGCTGCAAAAGGCGATGATCCGCATCGCCCGGAACAACGGAACACTGGCGCTCGCGTGAAGCCGCGTCGCGGATCGGTGAAGCACGGGCCGGCGTATCGCTTCGGGTGGTTCGTCGGCCGGTGGATCGTCTATCTCGTCGCGGGCTCGGTGCTTTGGGTGCTGATCTACCGGTTCGTCCCGCCGCCGATCACGTTCACAATGATCGGCGATCTTGCGCGCGGCGAAACCATCGCTCGCGACTGGATGCCGCTTTCGATGATCGACCGCGACATGGTCCAAGCCGCCATCGCCGCCGAAGATGCGAAGTTTTGCACGCATGACGGCTTCGACCGCGAGGCGATCCAGGCGGCGCTGGCCCGCAATTCGCATGGCGGTCGCATTCGCGGCGGATCGACGATCAGCCAGCAAACCGCCAAAAATGCGTTCCTGTGGCAGGGGGGCGGCTATTTCCGCAAGGGCCTGGAGGCGTGGTTCACGCTCCTGATCGAGAAGATCTGGGGAAAAGGTCGGATCATGGAAGTCTATCTCAACGTCGCCGAGACGGGAATCGCGACCTATGGCGTCAACGCCGGCGCCCAACGCTACTTCAATCATGATGCGAGCCACCTGTCGCGCATTGAGGCTGCGCGCATCGCCGCCGTGCTTCCGCTCCCCAAGAAGCGCGGCGCTGTCGTACCGCGTGGTTATACGCGCCGATACGGCAACGCGATCGCGGCGCGCACCGGCGTTGTCGCACGCGGCGCGCTCGATGCCTGCCTGCGCTAGAACGGGAGCTTGAATCCCGGCGGCAGTTGCATGCCTGCGGTCATCTTGCCCATCGCGTCTCCCGACACCGCATCGGCCTTTGCTCGCGCGTCGTTGAACGCGGCCGCGACCAGGTCCTCGAGCATCGTCTTGTCTTCGGGCCGCATCAGCGATTCGTCGATCGTCACGCCGAGCACACGGCCCTTCGCCGTAGCCTTCACCGTGACCAAACCGCCCCCCGACACACCCTCGACCTCGATCGCGTCCAGCCCGGCCTGCGCCTTCGTCAGCTCTTCCCGAACATTGGCCGCCATCTTCAGGATATCGTCGATCGATTTCATTCTTTTGTACTCCGTTCTTGGGACCATGACACCAATTGTGCGTCGGGAAAATGTGCGATCGCCGCCTTGACGATCGGCGCGGCCAGGATAGCGTCGCGCGCTGCCGCTTCGGACGCCAGCTCGCGCTCGCGTATTGATGGCTTGGCCGGGCCATCACGGCTCGTCACTGTCCAGACGACCCCTGTCAGCTGCTTCAGAACGCTCGCAAGTTCGCGCGTGTCGAAGGGGCGTGTGGGCCGGATCGTGATCTCTGGCGGCGCATAATCGATCTCGTTCACCTCGTCGCGAAGCCTTTGCGCCAGGAGATGCTTGCCCGCATTTTCGACAAGCGTGATCATTGCCGCGAAATCTTTGGGCAGGTCAGCCGTGCTTGCCGCAGCCGGTGGTGCGATCGTCTGCATTTGCTTGCCACTGATCAGGCGGGCGACGTCTGCAGGGTCCGGCATCGACCCTGCGTGTATAACGCGCAGAATCGCCATGTCTGCCGCCTCCGCCGGATCCGTGGCGCGGACCGTCTCTTCATGGCCCCTCAACAACAACTGCCAGACGCGGTGGAGAAACGCGAAGGACATCGCGGTTGCCCAACCCTGAAGTGCGGTACGCTCGTCGTCGGACTGGGCGCGATCGAGCGGTGCGCCGACCTTGATCCGCGTCGTTGCGTGAACGATTTCGAGCAGCCCGCGCAGAACAGCGGCCGGATCGACGCCGAGACCGCGCTGTTCCTCGAGCGCGCCCAGGACCGCAGGGCCGTCGCCGCTGAGGATCAGTCCGAACAAATGGCGAAGCGCGCCCCGGTCGGACAGACCCAGCATTGCCCGGACTTCCGCGGCCGTAACCCGGCCTGCTCCGTCGAGATCGGCATGCGCGATGGCCTGGTCGAGGATCGACAGCCCGTCGCGCACAGACCCCTCGGCCGCGCGAGCGATAAGGGCAAGTGCTTCGGGATCGGCGGCGACGTCCTCGGCTTGCGCGATCATCGAAAAATGCGCTGCGAGCTCCTCCGCGCCGATCCGCCGCAGGTCGAAGCGTTGGCACCGTGACAGTACGGTCACGGGCACCTTGTCGACCTCGGTCGTCGCGAGGATGAATTTGACGTGCGCCGGCGGCTCCTCGAGCGTCTTCAAAAGCGCATTGAACGCCGGCTTCGAAAGCATGTGCACTTCGTCGATGATATACATCTTGTAACGCGCCGAGACCGCGGCATAGCGCACCGCGTCGGTCATCTCGCGGACGTTGTCGACACCATTGTTCGACGCCGCGTCGATCTCCGTCACGTCGAGGTGGCGCCCTTCTGCGATCGCGCGACATGGCTCGCAAACGCCGCACGGATCGATCGACGGTCCGCCGTTCCCGTCGCGCCCGACGCAATTCAGCGCCTTGGCGATAAGGCGTGCAGTCGACGTCTTGCCGACGCCGCGCACGCCGGTGAGGAGGAACGCGTGCGCCAGCCGGTCGCGCTTGATCGCATTGCCCAGCGCCGTCACCATCGCGTCCTGGCCGATCAGTTCGGCAAAGGTTTGCGGGCGATATTTGCGGGCCAGGACGCGGTAGGGTTGCGGGATGCTCACCAATCTTGATCTAGTCGCAAGTTCCGCCCCGGCAAAGCCGTGACGTGGATCAAGGCCTGGCCTTGTCCGCGCTCACCGGTCGAGACCCGGTTCGCGGTGGAAGCCGGAACGACCCGGTGCGAATTCGTTGTGGCTGCTTCCTTCCGGACCTGACCAGGTTGGCGAGAGCATCGTCCGCCCGACTTCCGATGCAGCATATGATGCAAATAGGACGGCAAATCAATGTCCCTGCATGTTACGGCTTTTGCCCGGCAGCCGCACCGACAGCCCGTCCATCGCGTCGGTCAGGATGATCTGACATGCAAGTCTGCTTGTCCGCGTTGCGCCTGCCGCAAGATCGATCATGTCTTCCTCCTCTTCAAGTGCCGGTGGCAAGCGGTCGAAATCCTTGGCATCGACAATGACGTGACAGGTCGAACAGGCCATCTGCCCCTCGCACGTCCCCTCGAGCGGCTGACCGTCGTTCTGCGCTACCTCGAGAAGCCGTTCGCCCGCGGCGGCTTCGATCGTGCGAACGAGCGTGCCGTCTGCCGAAACGATATGAATCCGGATCACGCGACCAGTTCCCGCTGCCGGTCTGCCGATGCGACGATCATGTCGAGCGCCTCACCCAGATCGGCCTCGGTCGTGTAGCGCCCGAAACCGAGCCTGATGCTCGATCGCATCTCGGCCTGAGACAGGCCCAGCGCCTTGAGTACGTGGCTCGGTCGTCCGGACCCGCTTGCACATGCCGATCCGGCCGAGAAGGCGACGTTGCGGACGTCCGAAATCAGTCGCGCCGCGTCCAGCCCGTCACAGCGAACGTTGAGATTGCCCCGATAGCGCCGCGTGATCGATCCGTTGATCGTCCAGCCATCCAACCTGGCCGTCGCAATGTCCCAAAGCCGGTCGACATGGACCGCGTCCTCCGCGGCGCGACGTCGCATCAGGGCGGCCGCTTCGCCGAATCCGGCGCACAGGGCGGGCGACAGCGTTCCCGAACGCCCTCCCCTTTCCTGCCCCCCACCGTGCATGAGCGGAGCGACCTCGACACCATCGCGGACCCACAAGCCGCCGATACCCTTGGGTCCATGAATCTTGTGCGCGCTGATCGCGATCAGGTCGCATCGCTCAGGCAATGCGATGCGGCCGACGCCCTGCACGGCGTCGCACAAGAAAAGCGCGCCCGCAGCATGTGCCGCATCGCCGATCTCGTCCACGGGCTGGATCACCCCGATCTCGTTGTTGACAAGCATGGTTGCGATCAGACGCGTGTCGCTCGGTATGGCCGCTCGCTCGAGCAGGCCATCGCGGTTAACGGGCAAAGTCGTGACGTCATGCCGCTCACGCGCAAGCCAAGAGGCGGTGTCGCGCACGCACGCATGTTCGGTCGCGGGAAGTACGATCGAACCTGCGCCGGCGGCACCCCGGATCGCCCAATTCACGGCTTCGGTCGCACCACTCGTGAAGAAAAGCCGACCACCCGGCGGCAGAAGCGCCGCGATCTGTTCGCGCGCGTGCTCGACAGCTGCGCGGGCTGCGCGTCCCGCAACATGCGACGAATGCGGATTCGCCGAGCCTTCAGGTGACAGCCAGGTCAGCATCGCATCACGCGCTTCGGGAGCGATCGGCGTGGTCGCCTGATAATCGAGGTAAATCAATCGGGGCGCCCCGCGATGCGCTTCCAGACCTCGACGAACCGATAGACGTCGGCGCGGTTCGTTTCCGCGCCGAAGCTGACGCGAATGACTTCGCTTGCTTGCGGATGGGTCCAGCCCATCGCCGCGAGCACATGGCTGGATTTGAGCGTCCCCGACGAACACGCGCTCCCCGCCGAGATCGAAATGCCGGCAAGATCGAACTGGATCAGCTGAGCCGATGCCGCGACTCCGGGCATCCGGTACGACGCGATCGTCGGGATGCGCGGCGATGCCTTTGCGACGATCTGACCGCCCGCAGCCTCGATCGCGGCATCGAGATGTTTGCGAAGGTCCTTTGCGCGGTCGAGCCATCCGCGTTGGACTTCGAGCGCGGCAACCATGGCTAGCACGGCGGGGACGTTTTCGGTGCCGCTGCGATACCCGCGTTCCTGGCCACCGGTCGGAGACAGGAGCGCAAGATCACGGACGAGCAGCGCGCCGACTCCGGGGGGTCCGCCGAACTTGTGCGCCGACAAGGCGATCAGGTCGGCATTGGGCAATGGCTGCTTGCCCGCCGACTGCGCGCAATCCACGAGGAAAATCCCCTTGGCCGCACGTACCACGCCTGCCAGGACGCCCAGCGGCTGCTGCACGCCCGTTTCGTTGTTCGCCGACTGAATCGCGACCAAGGGACATCGCGCGTTGAGTGCGCCCAGCCTGCCGACCAGCGCGTCGTGCGAAACCCGCCCGTCGACGCCGACCGGAACGACATAAGCTGTCGATGCCGCGCGATGCACCGCATCGTGCTCGACCACGCTGACAAGCGTTGCATCGGCGAGCGTTCGGTTCAGCGCGAGCGCGAGCGCCTCGGTCGCCCCTGCCGTAAAGATGACGTCGCCGTCCCAATCCAGCGCGGTTTTCAGGCGCTGTCGGGCATTTTCGAGCGCGGCTCGCGACGCCCGGCCATCGGCGTGCGGCGACGATGGATTGGCCCACGCCGCAAGACCGTCCGCAAAGGCCGTACGCGCAACCGCGACGACCGGTGTCGTGGCCGCGTGATCAAGATAAAGCCGGTCGGCCAACGCGCATCTGTCCGTTTTCGTTGCTCTGACCGCTCCCTTGCCCCTATAGCCGCACGATCGCAACGCGCGATCCGTGCCTGTCGATCAATTCAGAAAGTGCTCATGCCCGAAGTCATTTTTCCGGGGCCCGAAGGTCGCCTCGAAGGTCGTTTCAACCCCGGGCCACGCCCGCGCGCGCCCGTCGCGATGATCCTCCATCCGCATCCGCAAGGCGGCGGGACGATGAACAATCGCATCGTCCAGTCACTCTACCAAACCTTCGTGCGGCGCGGCTTTGCGACGCTGCGCTTCAACTTTCGCGGCGTCGGAAAGTCGCAGGGCGTATTCGACAATGGCGTCGGCGAACTGTCCGACGCGGCATCGGCACTCGACTGGGTCCAGTCGATCCATCCCGAGGCGCAGACGACGTGGATCGCGGGCTTCAGCTTCGGCGCGTGGATCGGGATGCAGCTGCTCATGCGACGGCCCGAGATCAAGGGTTTCATCTCGATCGCCCCGCCAGCCAACATGTACGATTTTACGTTCCTGGCACCCTGCCCGTCGTCGGGGATCATCATCCAGGGAAGCGGAGACGAGGTCGTCACCCCCATTGCGGTACAAAAGCTCGTCGACAAGCTGCGCACCCAGCGCCACATCACGATCCATCACGATGAAATCCGGGGGGCGAACCATTTCTTCGAACAGGAGCAGACCCAGCTGATGGCTTCGGTCGATCGCTATCTCGACATGCGCCTCGCGCCCGATTCGCCGATCCGGTAGCGGTCGTTACGGTGACCAGCGAACGCGGCATCGATGCAGGCACGCGGCGCCTCTATCTCGACCTGTTCACCGAAATCGCGATCATCGAACATCTCGTGCGGCAACGCTTCGAACCCGCACAACTTGCCGACTTGAGCGCTGCGGAATTCGGTGTGCTCAATCATTTCGTGCGTCTGGGAAAGTCCGAAGACAAGCTTGAGACGCTCGCATGGTGTTTCCAAGTCGAGCGCGCGCACATGCGTGCGACCGTCACGACGCTTGCGGCGCGACGTCTTGTCGACGTCGACTGGGTCGACGGCAGTGAATGCGTGTTCGTGACACCCGCCGGACGGGCAAAGCATGCCGAAGCGGTCGACGACATGACTCCGGACATCGTCGAGATCATGTCCGAACTCGACCCGGTAAACCTTCGTACGACAGCCGAGACATTGAAGGAAATCCGGCGAACGTTCGACAACCTGCCCGATCGCTAAGGCGTCAGGATCAAGACATTGCCAATGACGACGACGGCTGCAGCGATCATGAGCCAGCCCCGGCTTCTTTCGCGCCCGCTTTGCACGAGGACGATGCCGCCAATGGCAAGCGCGGTCGCACCAAGCATCGCCACCGCGAGAAGAAAGGTGACGAATGTCATCGCGCGATGATCGCAGCGAACTGCGCAGGATCGATGTTGCCGCCGGATAGAATCACCAGCGTCGCCATGGTCGGCGTGACTTTTCGCGACAGGACCGCACCAAGCGCGACCGCGCCCCCGGGCTCGAGCACGAGACGCAGCGTTGCAAAGGCGAAGCGGATTGCGTCTTCGGTCTCGTGCTCCTCGACCGCAATTCCGTTCGCCCCGCGCGCCTTAAGGATGTCGAACGTCAACGCGGCCACGCGTCGCGTCTGCAAAGCGTCGCAGGCGGTAGGAGGGGCATCGTCGCTGACGGGCACGATCGTTCCGCCACGCAGGCTGCGGCACATGTCGTCCCATCCGGCGGGCTCCACCACGACGATACGCGCGTCCGGACACGCCAGCGCCAGTCCCGCCGCCAGGCCACCGCCGCCGCACGGCGTTATGATCAGATCGGGGGTTGCGACATTGCGATCCGCCATCTGCGCGACGGCTTCGGTCCCGGCACTGCCCTGTCCCTCGACGATCCACGGGTCGTCGAAACTGGGTACGAGCGTTGCCCCGAGCTTGGCCGCGAGCGCGCTCGCGATCTGTTCGCGGCGTTCCGTTGCCCGATCGTAGAGCCTGATATCGGCGCCGAGCGCGCGCGTACCCGCGAGCTTTGCTGCCGGCGCATCGGCGGGCATGACGATCGTGGCCGCGATCCCCAGCCGGCGCGCCGCCCATGCCACGCCCTGCGCATGATTGCCCGACGAAAAGGCGACAACGCCGCGTCGCCGTTCGTCCTCGCTCAGCGCGGTCAGTCGGTGCCATGCGCCGCGCAGCTTGAACGCGCCGACGGGCTGCAGCGATTCGGCTTTTGCGAAAACCGTGATCCCGTCGAATTCGAATTCGAGCAACGGCGTCGGCGGAACGACCCTCGCGACGGCGGCAGCCGCGACATGGACACCCGCGAAGGTTGGAATGCGCACCGCTTGTCCCTTTGCCCGATCGATCGGCCGATCGTCATAACAAGACTTTACATGTCGAACATCCCTTCATATATGCACCGTCGCTGCCCCATGGGACTTCCAAACCGCAAGGCAGCTTTTCGCAACTTGTCTCACGACATTGGAGGTCCCTTGAATTGCACAAGCATCATCGCGCGCTGGGGCTAGCGTCCGCCCCGAACGACTTTGCCTCGGACTCCGACGCCCGTGGCATCGCGCTCAGCATGCGCCCGGTTCAGCCGGTCACGCTCATCCGTCCGCATGCCGCAGCGCGTGCGGCGCGTTTTTTCGTCGAAAAGTTCCCGGGGCGTTCGATCTACGCGGTCAAGGCGAACCCGTCGCCCGACTTGCTGACGACGCTTTGGGAAAACGGGATCACGCACTACGACGTCGCTTCGATCGCCGAAGTCCGCCTCGTTGCGCAGGTGTTGCCTGAAGCGACCTTGTGTTTCATGCACCCGGTGAAGGCCGAGGAGGCAATTGCCGAGGCATACTTCACGCACGGCGTCCGCACGTTTTCGCTCGATACGATGGAAGAACTGGAGAAGATCGACCGCGCGACGAAAAGCGCGACCGACCTGACCTTGTGCGTCCGCCTGCGCGTGTCGTCGGAACACTCCAAGCTGAGCCTTGCTTCGAAGTTCGGGGCCGAACCGCATGAAGTTCGGCAGCTCCTGATCGCGACACGTCAGCTCGCCGATGCGCTTGGGATCTGTTTTCATGTCGGCAGCCAGGCGATGTCTCCCGCCGCCTATTCCGAAGCGATGCAGCGTGTCCGCGCCGCGATCGTCGATGCCGCCGTCACGGTCGACGTCGTCGATGTCGGCGGCGGCTTCCCTTCGTCCTACCCGGGCATGGAACCCCCCCCGCTCGAAGTTTTCTTCGAGGTGATCCACAAATGTTTCGAGGACCTCCCCGTCAGCTATTCATCCGAGCTATGGTGCGAGCCGGGACGGGCACTTTGCGCCGAATATTCTTCGTTGATCGTCCGCGTGGAAAAGCGGCGTGGCGATGAATTGTACATCAATGACGGTGCCTATGGCGCGCTGTTCGACGCAGCGCATATCGGATGGCGGTTCCCCGTCGAACGGCTCAGCGACGGCGGGTCGGGCGCGAAGCCCACGGCGTTCAGCTTTTATGGGCCGACGTGTGACGATATGGATCGGATGGCGGGTCCGTTCGTTCTTCCCGGCGATATCGGCGCGGGCGATTACATAGAGATCGGTATGCTCGGTGCATACGGTTGCGCGATGCGGACA
This sequence comes from Sphingomonas sp., assembly GCA_965249015.1. Taxonomy (GTDB): domain Bacteria; phylum Pseudomonadota; class Alphaproteobacteria; order Sphingomonadales; family Sphingomonadaceae; genus Sphingomonas_O. The sequence continues at coordinate 2,303,368 of CBDFLB010000003.1, forward strand.
GGGTTCAACGGCTTTGGGTCGGTCGACACGATCGCGGTGACCGATGAACCGATGGTCTCGCTATACGCGTCGCGCGAGCCGCCAATGATATCGAACGTCGTCACGCTGTAACTCAGACCTTGCAACCGTATCGTTATCCCTGAGAAAGCTGGGATCCCTCGCGTCGAGGGGTCCCGGCTTTCGCTGGGATGACGGAGTGGAGAAGACCCAATGACCCCCCAGATCAATGCGCAGCGCAAAGCCGAACTGCTCGCCACCACCGTCGAGCACATCGACATTACGAGCTTCGACGCGCGGCCGATCATCGATGCGATGGGGAAGATGAGCTTCACGAGCCGCGACCTCGCGCGTGCGACCCGCATTTACAACCAGATGCTCGAGGATCCCGATTGCTCGATCTTCCTCGTCATCGCCGGCTCGACAAGCGCGGGCGGGTGCATGGACTTGTACGCCAAATTGCTCGAATCGAACATGATCGACGGCATCGTCGCGACCGGTGCGTCGATCGTCGACATGGACTTCTTCGAAGGGCTCGGGCACAAGCATTATCAGGCGCTCGACGTTCCCGACGACGACACGCTGCGATCGCTGCTGATCGACCGGATCTACGACACCTACATCGACGAAGAGCAGTTGCAGGATTGTGACCACACGATCCTCGAGATTGCGAATTCGCTCGAGCCGCGCGCCTATTCGAGCCGCGCTTTCATCCGTGAAATGGGCAGATATCTCGTCGAACACGGCAAGAAGGACAACAGCCTGGTCAAGCTCGCCTACGAGCATGACGTGCCGATCTTTTGCCCGGCGTTCGTCGATTCCTCGGCAGGTTTCGGCCTCGTCAAGCATCAGGTCGACCGCGCAAAGGAGGGCCGGCCCTACATGGTGCTCGATGCCATCGCCGATTTCCGCGAGCTAACCGACATCAAGATCAAGGCGGGCACGACCGGTCTGCTGATGATCGGCGGCGGCGTTCCCAAGAACTTCATCCAGGACACCGTCGTATGTGCCGAAATCCTCGGCCACGATGATGTTCAGGTGCACAAATATGCCGTGCAGATCACCGTTGCCGACGTCCGTGACGGGGCATGCTCTTCGTCGACGCTCCAAGAAGCGGCGAGTTGGGGCAAGGTCAACACCGGCATCGAACAGATGGTGTTTGCCGAGGCGGGTTCGGTCATGCCGCTGCTTGCCAGTGACGCCTATCATCGCGGTCCCTGGAAGAGCCGCACGCGCCGGCGTTGGGGCGCGATCTTCGATTAGGTTGCATTCCGCAACATAGTGATGCAGCTTGCAGCGGGACAATTGGGGGCCTTGATGAACACCGAAATCCTTAAGCCCGTTGCCGTGCTGATCGCCTGGACGCTGGTCATGCTCGTCTGGTCGGTGCTGGTCCGCATGCCCGCGCTCAAGCGCGCCGGGATCGATATAATGAAGGTGCGCGGCAGCAAGCCCGGCGCGCTCGATGGCGTCGTCGAGGACAAGGCGCAGTGGCCGATCCATAATTACATGCACCTGGTCGAGCAGCCGACAATCTTCTATGCCGCAACGCTGTTGCTCGCCTTGATCGGTCAGGGTGCCGGGATCAACGCCATGATCGCCTGGGCCTATGTCGTCTTGCGCATCGTTCACAGCCTTGTTCAGGCCACGTCAAACATCATCCGTTACCGTTTCGCGGTGTTTGCGCTGTCGACATTGTGCCTCATGGCGCTGTCGCTGCACGCGCTTATGGCCCTGTTCGTTTTTCACGCCTGAAGGCGGCAGCGAGTTCGACGTGAGTCGACCAGCGAAACTGGCCGACGGGCGTCACGCGTTCCAGACGGAAGCCGCCTTCGATCAACATCCGTGCATCGCGCGCGAAGGTCGCGGGGTTGCACGAGACATAGGCGACGCGCGAAACCGTCGAGCGTGCCAGCGTCATGACTTGTGCACTCGCGCCCGCTCGCGGCGGATCGAGGACGACCCCGTCGAACGTGCCGAGCTCGGGTTCGGTAAGCGGCTGGCGAAACAGGTCGCGATGGATCGCCTCGACACGTCGCGTCGCTGCCAACGCCAGGACGACGTCGCGTGCGCCTTCGACCGCGGTCACCCGACCGGGCAAGGCGAGCGCAAACGTTCCGAGGCCGGCAAAGAGGTCGGCGACGGTCGGACATCCGTCGAGCGCTCGACGTACTGCCCGTTGCAACGCCAGCTCGCCGTCCGCGGTGGCCTGAAGAAACGCGCCTTCGGGAAATTCGACGGACACGCCGCCGAGCGTGACCGTCACATTGTCAGGCGCAAAACGAGCGCTTGCGCCGTAGCCTTCGTCGATCGAGACGCGGGCAAGCCCGTGCGCTTGCGCAAAGCCTGTAAGCGCTTCGACCGCGTCAAGGCCGTCGACCGTTACACCGCCCAGCGTAAGGTCGATTCCCTGATCGATACGCGTCATAACGACGCTCGCGCGCGAGCGATCGGAGAGCAAGCCGACAAGCAGCCGGCGTAACGGGGCGATCAACGCGAAAAGCTCGGGCTGCAGGATGTGACATTCGTGAAGGTCGACGATCCGGTTGCTCGCACGTTCGTGAAACCCGATCGCGACGCGCTTGCCGTGTCGCTCCGCCTTCAGCGCGGCGCGACGGCGGGTCCGTGGCGGCGAGAGATGCGGTACGTCGATCGATGGCGCGTCGAGGCCCTGGGCATGAAGTGCCTGAACGACCCGATCGACGACAAAATTCGCATAGGCGCTATCGTCGACATGCTGAAGCTGGCAGCCGCCACATTCGGGAAAATGCCGGCACGGCGGAGTGACGTGCGCAGGGCCAAACGAGAGCGTGCCATCCGGCGACAGGCGATCGCCGGGTGCCGCCAGCGCCCGGTGGCGTCCGTCGGCGGTGATACCCTCTCCGCGGGAGGCGATGCGGACGATGGTGTCGGCGTCGGTCACCAGCTTTGCGCAAGATGATCGAGCAGGTCGTCGGCAATCAGGCGGGGTCCCGCGCGACGCGCGGCTTCGCCGTGGATCCACACCGCTGCACAAGCGGCCTCGAACGCGTCGCGCCCCTGCGCCAACATCGATCCGATAATCCCGGCAAGCACGTCTCCGCTTCCGGCGGTCGAGAGCCAGGGACTGGCGGGCAGCGATAGTGCGACGCGCCCGTCGGGGGCGGCGATCACCGTGTCGGCACCCTTTAAGACGACGATTGCGTTGCCGACCGACGCGGCGGCGCGCGCCCGATCGATCTTGCTGCCGCCGCTTTGTCCGAACAGCCGGTCGAACTCGCCGGCGTGCGGCGTCAGGATCGTCAAGCCGGCGCGGCGCACGCTGACAGGGTCGACAAGGCCCAGCGCATCACCGTCGATGACGAGCGGACATGATCCAGCCAGCGCGCGTCCGAGCGCAGCGCGGCCTTCGCGGCTGTTGCCAAGACCCGGGCCGATCACGACCGCACCGACGCGCGGGTCGTCGAGCATGGCCAGGTCACGATGCACGATCGCGTGCGGAAGCCCTTCGCGCGGGAGTCCGACGCCTGCGACATAGCCGGCACCACTGCGCAGCGATGCGATCGCGGCGAGCGCTGCCGCGCCGGGCATCGTCCCGCCGATCACGACGACGAAACCGCGGGTATATTTGTGATCCTCAGCGGTTGGTGTCGCGGTCGCCGGCGGGCTGAGGACATTCGCGATGCTCCGCACGTCGATCCCGATATCGGCCCGCAGGACCGAACCGCACAGAGCCGCACCCGGCTGCAGCAGATGTCCCGGTTTCGCGGCACCGAAGGCGATCGTCAGATCGGCCGCGACTGCGCCGAGGTCCGCGCCGTCGTCCGCGCCGACGCCGCTGGGCAAATCGGCTGCGATCACGATATCGGCCGGGTTCGAGAGTCGTGTCAGCGCAGAAACGATCTCAGGTGCCAGTGCGCGGCGCAATCCTGTGCCGAAGAGCGCGTCGACGAGGACCGGTGCAGCGTCCGTCGTCGCCACCGCTTCGGTCGGCCCGGCCCAGGCGTCTGCAGCAGTGCGGCACAAGTCGGTCGCCGGCGCGCCAGCGGCAGCAACACGGACTGCGATGCCCTGAGCGCGAAGCCGGGTCGCAACAAGATAGCCATCGCCGCCATTGTTGCCCGGTCCGCACAGGACGAGCGTTTCGCGACCACCACCGAAACGCAATACGGCTTCCGCAAGAGCATTCCCGGCACGGCGCATGAGTTCAGGGGGCGCAACGCCGCATTCCGACTCGGCAACGCGCATCTGCGCGGCGGTCAGCACCGGTCCGGTTATCGGCTTCATCGCATTTTGGGCAAGCGATACCGGTCACCGCCGATCATGATATGAATGCGTCCGTCGGCAAGCGTTTTAGATGAGACGTCCTCGGCACCGTCGGCTGACGTGACGTCGCCGTGCGCGACGATCAACAGGCGGCGGAATCCGCCACCGGGATGACGAAGCGTCAATGCGCCGCCCTCCCCGCGTTCGATCGAACAGCGATCAGTCCATTCCTGAGCCCCATCGATCGCGCACTCAATCCGATCGCCCGGCTCGACGGCGGCTGCGTTCTTGTCGCCGCCAGCCTCTTGTCCGCACGCGCTCAAGACGATCAGAAACAAGACGCTAGATATCCGCATATTCATGCGTTTCGGCTGTGGCACCCGGGTGAGTCACGGCACCCTGAAATGCAGGCCCGACATTTTGCGCATATCGCCACAGCGCTCCCGATCGATAATCGTTGACCGGCGCGACCCAGGCGGCCCTCCGGTCGGCGAGCGTCTGCGCGTCGACCATCAGGTCGATCGTCCCAGCAACGGCGTCGATAATGATGGTATCGCCGTCGACGATCAGCGCGATCGGCCCGCCGTCGGCGGCTTCGGGTCCGACATGGCCGATGCAAAAGCCGCGCGTCGCGCCCGAAAAGCGCCCGTCGGTCACCAGCGCAACCTTTTCTCCCATGCCCAGCCCGTAAAGTGCCGCCGTCGTCGACAGCATCTCGCGCATTCCCGGACCGCCCTTGGGTCCCTCGTAGCGGATGACGATGACCGACCCTTCGCGTATCCGGCGTTCTTCGACAGCGGCAAAGGCGTCCTCTTCGCAATCGAAGACCTGCGCCGAACCGGTAAACGCAAGCCTTGTCATTCCCGCAACCTTCACGATCGCGCCGTCGGGAGCAAGGCTTCCGCGCAGCCCGACGACGCCACCCGTCGGTGTGATCGGCATGGAGGCCGGGTAGATGACTTTCTGATCGGGGTTCCACGTCACGCGATCGATATTCTCGCCGAGCGTCCGGCCGGTGACGGTCATGCAATCACCCGCGAGCAGCCCCTCGCTCATGAGTGATTTCATGAGCATATAGACACCGCCGGCCTCGTACATGTCCTTGGCGACATATTTGCCGCCTGGCTTCAAATCCGCCATGTACGGCGTCGTCTTGAAGATTTCGGCGACGTCGAAAAGATCGAAAGCGATCCCTGCTTCATTCGCCATGGCAGGCAGGTGCAGTGCGGCGTTCGTCGATCCCCCGGTCGCGGCGACGATCCGTGCTGCGTTAACGAAGGCATCGCGGGTGCAAATGTCGCGCGGACGGATATTTCCGGCGAGCAGAGACATGACCTGTATGCCGGCATCGTGCGCGACCTGATCCCTCGACGAATAGGGTGCCGGAACCATATTGCTGTTCGGCAGCGACAGTCCGATCGCTTCGGCAACGCATGCCATCGTGTTCGCGGTATATTGCCCGCCACAGGCACCGTGGCCCGGGCACGCGACCTTTTCGAGTTCGGCCAGCTCGGCGACCGGGCAATCGCCCGCCGCAAACCGTCCCACCGCCTCGAACACGTCTACAACGGTCACGTCGCGGTCCTGATACCGCCCCGGCAGGATCGATCCGCCATAAACGAAGATCGCCGGGACGTTCAGGCGCAGCATCGCCATCATCATGCCGGGCAACGACTTGTCGCATCCGGCAAAGGTGAGCAGCGCGTCGTAACAATGCCCGCGCACGCTGAGTTCGACCGAATCGGCGATGACCTCCCGGCTGACCAGCGAAGACTTCATCCCCTGGTGACCCATCGCGATGCCGTCGGTGACGGTGATCGTGTTGAAGCGTCGCGGCATCCCGCCCCCCGCCTCCACGCCCTTGCGCGCGACGTCGGCCTGCGCGTCGAGTGTCGTGTTGCACGGCGCGCTGTCGTTGCCTGCCGAAGCGATACCGACGAACGGCCGAGCGATCTCCTCCTCGGTAAGCCCCATTGCGTAGTAATAGCTGCGATGCGGCGCACGCTCGGGGCCGACGGATACGTGACGGCTGGGAAGCGTCGATTTATCGAAAATATGAGTCATTCGTCCTCTGTGCCGCCGGCGGTGAAATGGTCAAGGCACGTCGCGATCGTAGCGCGCAGGATCGGCGACCATCTTGACACCCCCGCGTCGTCGGCGATCAGGTCTTGCCGCATCTCGATGCCAAGATAGGGCATGCCGCTCGTCTCTGCATGGCGGTTCATTGTCGCGTTGAGATCCTTGCCCGAATATGGCAGCTGGTCGCCGACGACAACGCCCGCGCTTGCGAGCAGGGGAATCGCGATCCGTGCAGCGCGATCGTCGTTGCCGTAGAGGATGCCGACTTCCCACGGACGGTGTTCGTTCGGCCGGCTGGCCAGGACAGGCGTGAAACTGTGGAGAGACACGAGCAACGCCGGTCGCGTTCGGGCGATGAGTGCGCTCAGCGCCTCGTGATACGGTTGCCAGTAGCGCGCGATCCGGTCTGACACTGTGCCGCGATTGCCTGGAATATCATGGCCATCGCTCCTCTTGGGAACGATCGCGGTGTCCGTCGGGTCCCGGTTGAAGTCGACGACCAGCCGCGAGACATTGCCCAGGAACGCCGGCGCGCCGATCGCGCGGGCGAGGGTCGCCACGCCGATATCCCAGCCGATATGGGTTGATAGCAATCGCCGATCGATGCCAAGGTCGATTCCCGGCGGAACGTCGTTTGAAGCGTGATCGCAGATGACCAGGACGTCGTGGAGCAACCGCCCGCCCACCATGGTCCAGGGGTCGATCATCGCAGCGTCGACGCCATCGACCACCATCCGGGCCGGAAGGCCGTTGCCGCGCTCTGCGCCAGGTCGCGTGTCGCAACGCCGTCGAACAGGGCAAAGCAGGTCGCGCCCGAACCCGACATCCGGACGAGCGACGCGCCTGCCTGCGCTCGCAGCAGATCGAGAACGTCGGCAATTTCGGGCACGATCGTGCGCGCAGGAGCTTCGAGGTCGTTCCGGCCGTCGCGCCAGTCGAGCAGCGGCCCGCGATCGATGCCATTCCAGCCGGCAAAAACCGCTGCGGTCGAAAGCGCGATGCGCGGATTGACGAGGAGGACCGGCGTCCCGGTCAAGCTCGGCTCGGCAGTCAGGTCGTGGCCGATCCCCTCTCCCCGCGCCGTTTGCGAAGCGAGACAAGCGGGGACGTCGGCACCGAGCGTGGCCGCACATCGACCGAGGACGTCGGCGTCATGCTTGGCGTACAAGCGTGCCAGAGCGCGGAGAGTCGCGGCCGCATCTGCCGACCCGCCGCCGACCCCGGCGGCGACCGGAAGCGCCTTTTCGAGCAGCACTCGACGGGGTTCATGGATATCGAAGGCTTCGCTGAACGTCTCGACGGCCTGTTCGACGATGTTGCCCGCCAGCGGCACGGCAGCAGCGAACGGCCCCTTTACGATTAGCGAATTCTCGGTCGAGCGCTCGATCGATAGGGCATCGCCTCGGTCGCAAAAGGCAAAGACGGTTTCCAGATCGTGATAGCCATCGCTGCGCCGCCGCCGTACATGAAGCGCAAGGTTGATTTTGGCGTAAGCGACTTCGCGCACCACGCCTCAGAACCCGCCTGTGATCTTGCGGTCGAGACGCATCGTCGCTTCGGACCCGGCCTGCGCGCTTGCGGCGGTCCACGCATGTCGTGCGTCGATCCGCCGCCCAGCCGCCCAGTAGGCGTCGCCGAGATGTTCACCGATCTCGGGCTGCGTCTGATCGATGCTCGCACCAAGCGCGTGTATCTTGAGCGCGCGGGCGCGAACGCATAGCTTCAGTGCCGAAACATGATGCGCCTCCGCCGGCGGTGCGACGATCGCGGCGCACGGTGCGATTGCCTTACATATTGGGATAGTTCGGGCCACCGCCGCCCTCCGGAACGACCCAGTTTATGTTCTGCGTCGGATCCTTGATGTCGCACGTCTTGCAGTGGACGCAGTTCTGCGCGTTGATCTGCAGTCGCAGGCCCTCCGGATAACTTTGGTCCTCGACATATTCGTAAACGCCTGCCGGGCAGTAGCGCTGCTCGGGCCCGGAATAGAGCGGGAGGTTGACGGTGGTCGGCACGTCCGGATCGCGAAGCTGCAGGTGGACCGGTTGATCTTCGACATGATTGGTGTTCGAAACGAAGACCGACGACAATTTGTCGAAGCTCAGCACGCCGTCGGGCTTGGGATAGTCGATCGGTTTGACCAGGTCCTTGCGCCACAGACTCTTGTGGTCGGCATGATGTTTCATCGTAATCGGCAGACCGATCTTGAGCGTGCGCATCCACATGTCGGCCCCCGCTAAAATCGTGCCCAGCGCGTTGCCGTACTTCGCGACCGAAGGTTCGGCGTTCTTCACCAGCTTGAGCTCGGTGGCGATCCAGCTCGCTTCGACCGCAGGTTGATAATCGCCAAGTTCGTCATGCGCGCGACCCGCTTTTATCGCAAAGGCGGCGGCTTCGGCCGCCAGCATCGCCGACTTCATCGCGGTGTGCGACCCCTTGATACGCGGGACGTTGACGAATCCCGCGCTGCAGCCGATCAGCGCGCCGCCCGGAAACGCGAGTTTGGGGACCGACTGCCAGCCGCCCTCGTTGATGGCGCGCGCACCATAGGACACGCGCCGCCCGCCCTTCAGGATCGCCGCGATCTCGGGATGATGCTTCCAGCGCTGGAATTCCTCGAACGGCGACAGGTACGGATTTTTGTAATCGAGCGCGACGACGAAGCCGAGCGCGACCTGGTTGTTGGCTTGATGATAGAGAAAACCGCCGCCCCAGGCGTCGGTCAGCGGCCAGCCCTGCGTATGGACGACGCGCCCGGCGACATGATTGGACGGTGCAATGTCCCAGAGCTCCTTGAGCCCGATGCCATAGACTTGCGGCTCGCATGCTGCCTCTAGATCGTACCGGCCTTTCACCTGTTTGGTCAGGTGCCCGCGCGCGCCCTCGGCAAAGAACGTGTACTTGGCGTGAAGTTCGAGGCCGGGCTGATAATCGGGCTTGTGGCTGCCGTCGCGGGCGACGCCCATGTCGCCGGTCGCCACGCCCTTTACCGAGCCGTCCTCATGATAAAGAATTTCCGCGGCGGCAAAGCCCGGGAATATCTCGACGCCCAGGGCCTCGGCCTGCTCAGCGAGCCACCGGCAGAGGTTTGCAAGACTTCCGGTGTAGGTCGCCTTGTTCGACATGAAGCCGGGCATCATCAGGTGCGGCAAGGCGTACTTCTTTTTGGCGGTCAGGACCCAGTGCTGATTGTCCACCACGGGCACGTCAGCGAGTGAACAGCCTTGCGCGCGCCAGTCGGGCAACAGCTCATCGAGCGCGCGTGGGTCGATGACGGCACCCGAAAGAATATGAGCGCCGACTTCAGACCCTTTTTCGAGGACGCAGACCCCGAGTTGATCGTCGAGCTGCTTCAGCCGGATGGCGGCGGCAAGCCCGGCGGGGCCTGCGCCGACGATCACGACGTCATAGGGCATGGATTCGCGTTCGCTCATCGTGGTTCCTCAACCGATACGCTTTGCCGTGTGCGCGTCACGGCCTGTCCCTGCTGCCTGTCACCATCATTGACCCCGCCGTCAACACGCGCCTTACCGGTTGCGTGGAAGACCTGCGCCAGATCGACGAGGTTGCAGCGGCATCGAGCCTGATGCGCTGGTGGGACGACGTCGGCGTCGATGTCGCCATTCGCGAGACGCCGTTTGACTGGCTGGGCACGGCGAGGCCGCCGCACGCCGTCGTCGCGACGCCGCTTGCGTCAGCGCATGCCACGCTTGATACCTTGATCGCGCATTTGATGACGACTGATTTTCCCGAAGTCGGACCCGCTCACCGACGGTTGAGGCCGAGCGGGGACCGTTCGAGTGCGTTGATGATCCTCGCCGATCAGCCCGACGTCGCCGACATCGAGGAAGCGCGGCCGCTTGTTGACCCGATCTTCGAAAAGATGCTCGCGGCGCTCGGCCATGGTCGAGATACCGTGTACATCGCCTTCCTCTCCCCCGGGCGGCCCGACACCGGACGGCTGTCGGACGAAACGATCATGCTGTTGGCAGGCCTTGCCATCGAGCACATCGCGTTCGTGAACCCGAAGCAGCTCTGGCTCATGGGTGGAGCGGCGAGCCGTGCAGTCCTCGGGATCGATGATGCCGCGGCGAAAGGTAAGTTACACGCGGTTAACCATTCCGCGGGCAAAGTGAACGCGGTCGCGACAGCGCATCCGCGCATGTTTGCCGGTTCGAAAGCGCGCAAGGCTGCGGCGTGGGCCGAAATGCAGCGGCTGATAGCGAAGGAGGACGCGTGAAGATCAAAGCTGCTTTGGCCATCGGGATCGCGGCCGTAACGCTTCCGGGAACTGTGCGCGCCGAAGAGGTGGCTAGCGCGATTCAGGTTACGCCGTTGCCTGTCCAGCTCGGTCCGAGCGCCCGCATGGCGTATCGCGAAATCTTCGCCAGCATCGATGCTCGAAATTGGCTCGACGCCAGCGAAAAGCTCGCCCTCATGCAGTCCGGGCCTTTGCACCCCGTCGCGCGCGCCATCATCTTTACGGCCAAAGGGTCAGCGAAGGCGGAGGCGAACGATCTCGTCGGTCTGGCAAGTACCGCACCCGATCTTCCGCTCGCGCCGGCACTTATCCGTCTTGCCTCGGCGCGCGGCGCAGTCTCAGTGCCTTTACTTCCCGAACCGCGCGAGCTGATATGGCTCGGCGCCTCTCCGCGTCGCGGCCGTACGGCGTCGACGGAAGGCGATCCGGCCACCGGCGGGGTTGCGGCACGCATATTACCCCTGATCAAGGATGACCGCCCGATCGACGCCGAAGCGGTCCTTGTCGTGAACGAAGACAATCTGACGCCCGAGGGTCGCACCGAGTGGCAGCAGCGCGTCGCCTGGTCCTATTTTCTGACGGGCGACGATGTGAGTGCGCGAAAACTGGCCGGCCGAGCGCAATCGGGCACCGGCGACTGGGCTGCGATGGCGGACTGGATCGTCGGACTGGCGGCATGGCGTCAGAAAGACTGGCCAGCTGCTTCGGCGGCATTTGCGTCGGTAGCGCGGCGACATTCGGACTCCGAAATGATCGCCGCCGGTCATTATTGGGCTGCACGCGCCGACATGGCGGCGAAAAAGCCCGAGCAGGTGCAGCCGCATTTGCGCAGCGCAGCGCGTCTTGGCGAATCCTTCTACGGCATGCTGGCGCAGGCGGCGATGGGCTTGGCCCCCGACCGTGACGACGACGGCAGCGGCGCGATCCGCAAGGTGGCCGAGCATCCCAACGTCCGTGCAGCGATCGCGCTTGCGGAGATCGGCCAGCTCGAACGCGCCGACGAACTCATCCGCTGGCAGGCGCGCATCGGTATTCCGGCCGAACATGCAACGCTGACGCTGATCGCCGGTAAGCTCAACCTGCCGGCTACGCAGCTTTACCTTGCACATAATGGACCGCGGGGCGCGCGCACCACGATCGAAGGGCGCTATCCGGCACCCTCGGGGTGGTCGCCGGACGGAGGCTGGCGAGTCGATCGGGCGCTCGTCTTCGCGCACGCGCTGCAGGAATCCAATTTCCGGATCAACGTCACCAGCGCGGCGGGCGCACGCGGGCTGATGCAGGTCCGTCCTGGAACGGCAAGCGACATCGCGCGAAGTCGCGGGCAGCCGATGGTCGGGTCGTTGTCGATCCCGTCGACCAACATGGAATACGGGCAAAGCTACATCGAACAGCTTCGCGACACGGCATCGACCGGGGGCCTCCTTCCAAAGGTCATCATGGCCTATAATGCCGGCCCCGCCCCGCTCGACCGGTGGAACGCGCGCGGCGACGAAACCAATCGCGATCCGCTGATGTACATCGAAAGCGTTCCGTACTGGGAAACGCGCGGCTATGTGACGATCGTACTGCGAAACTACTGGATGTATCAGCAACAGGCGGGGCAGCGCAGCGACAGCCGCTACGCGCTCGTCCAGGGCTTGTGGCCGCGCTTCCCCGGTCTTTCGGGTGCCGGCACGACGCGTATCGCCCGGTGATCGACGAAGCGGTCGCGTTCGTTCCCGTCCGCATCGCCGTTCTCACGGTTTCGGACTCGCGCATCGCCGCCGACGACCGGTCAGGCGACGCGCTTGTCGCGATGTTGACCGACGCAGGGCACCTTCTGGCCGACCGGGCAATCGTCCCCGATGATATCGACGCGATCGTCGCGCGTCTGCACGCCTGGGTCGACGATCGCCAGGTCGACTGTGTCATATCCACCGGCGGCACCGGCGTGACCGGCCGCGATGTCACGCCCGAAGCGCTGGCGCGCATGGGAGGCAAGGACATTCCGGGCTTTGGCGAACTTTTCCGCTGGTTGTCGTACCAAAAGATCGGGACGTCGACGGTGCAGTCGCGCGCCTGTGCCGCCGTCACCCGCGGCACCTATATCTTCGCACTTCCGGGATCGCCGTCCGCAGTCGCCGACGGATGGAATGGCATCCTGTCGACGCAGCTTGATTGCCGGCATAGGCCCTGCAATTTCGTCGAACTGATGCCGCGACTGATGGAACGCTGACTGTCGCTCTGTTCTTGTAATGTTCTGCATCGGTGGTAGCTTCCCGATATGGCAGGATCACGAGCGATTCGCGGTGCGACGCTGAACACGCTCAGCGCGCGTTTCGCCCTGCCTGATCGTATCGCCGACGGCGACTGGCTCGATGACCGTGGTTTGATCGATGGCGATACATGCCCGGTTGCGACCACGGTGACGGTCGAGCGTGCCAAGACGATCATAACGCCTAACGCGTCGCCCGATGTTCCGTTCGACCGCTCGATCAACGCCTATCGCGGGTGCGAACATGGCTGCATCTACTGTTTTGCGCGACCGACGCACGCGTATCATGATCTTTCGCCGGGAATCGATTTCGAGACCCGGTTGTTTGCAAAGCCCGACGCGGCATCGTTGCTTCGCGCCGAGTTGACGAAACCGGGTTATCGTTGCGCGCCGATCGCGATGGGCACGAATACCGATCCTTATCAGCCGATCGAACGCGACTGGCGGATCACGCGCGCTTGCATCGAGGTGCTCGCCGAATGCGATCATCCGCTGATGATCACGACCAAATCCGACCGCGTCACGCGCGATCTGGATATTCTTGCTGGCATGGCGGCGCGCGGCCTTGTCTCCGTCATGGTCTCGATCACGTCGCTCGACCCAAAGATCGCGATGACGCTCGAACCGCGCGCGCCGTCGCCGCGGAAACGTCTCGCGGCGGTCGCCGCACTCAGCGGGGCCGGTATTCCGGTCCGCGTGTCGATCTCGCCGCTGATCCCGGCGATCACCGATCACGAGACCGAGGCGATCCTCGAAGCGGCAGCTGACGCCGGCGCGTGTTCGGCGTCGTTCATCCCGGTCCGTCTCCCCAACGAGGTGGCACCGCTTTTTCGCGCATGGCTTGCCGAATATTTTCCGGACCGCGCCGAAAAGGTCATGCACATCATCCAGTCGGTTCGCGGCGGTGGCCGCGATAACGATCCGCGTTTCGGGACCCGGATGCGCGGTCAGGGGCCATGGTACGATCTCATGCGTATGCGGTTCGGGATCGCTTGCCGACGGCTTGGTCTCAATAACAACCGCGCCGTGCTGCGCACCGACCTGTTCCGGCCGCCCGAGGGTGCGCAGCGTCGCCTTCTCTAAGTCAGTTGGTAGTCCTTGTAACGTGCGCGCAACTCGGTTTTGAGGATTTTTCCCGTCCCGGTATGCGGCAGCGAATCAATGAATATCACGGCATCCGGCAGCCACCATTTCGCGACCTTTGCCGACAGATGTGCGGTGATGTCCGCGGCAGTGACGTCGTACCCGTCCTTTTTCACGACAAGCAGGATCGGTCGCTCGTCCCATTGCGCGTGCGCAACCCCGATCGCCGCCGCTTCCTGAACACCGCGACATCCGACCGCGGCGTTCTCGAGCTCGACCGATGAAATCCACTCGCCGCCCGACTTTATCACGTCCTTCGACCGATCGGTTATCTGCAGCGACCCGTCGGGATGCAGCGTCGCCACGTCGCCGGTGTCGAACCACTGCCCCTGGCCGACCGCATCCGCATCCATCTTGAAATAACGCTTGATGACCCAAGGTCCCCGCACCTCGAGCCGCCCCGAAGTCTTGCCGTCGCGAGCAAGGATCGCGCCGTCGTCGCCGACCGTCCGCAATTCGACGCCGAAGGGCACCCGTCCCTGACGGGCCGTAACGTCGACCTGCTGAGCAAAGTCGAGAGCATCCCAATCCGCGGTGGGCGCACCCATCGTCCCGATCGGGCTTGTCTCGGTCATGCCCCAGGCGTGATTGACGACGATACCCATGTTCATCAGCCGCTCGATCATCGAACGCGGACAAGCCGAGCCGCCGATGGTTACGAGCCTGAGGCTTCCAAGCGAAGGGTCGGCGAGCATGTCGAGATGCCGGAACATCGCCAGCCACACGGTCGGAACCCCGGCCGAAAGCGTGACGCCTTCGCTCAGGATCAATTGGTGCAATATGGGCGCGTCGTTGGTCACCGAGAATACGAACTTGACGCCTGCCGCAGCGCCGGCGAACGGCAAGCCCCAGCTCGCGGCATGAAACATCGGCACGATCGGCAGCAGCACGGCGCGCGCGCCGAGATCGAAAACCGTCGGTGCCATTTCGACGATCGCGTGCAGCATCGTCGAGCGATGCTCGTAGAGAACGCCCTTGGGATTGCCGGTCGTCCCGCTCGTGTAGCACAGCATGCACGGCTCGCGCTCGTCGCCGACGTGCCACGCGTAATCCCCGTCCTGTGCCGCGATCAGCGTGGCATATTCGTCGTCGAAACAGATGTAGCGCTCGACGCTCTTTAGGTGCGGTTTCAATCGCTCGATCGTCGCGCCGAATTGCGCATCGTAGATCAGCACCCGATCTTCGGCATGATTGACGATGTAGATCAGGTCCTCGTCGAAAAGGCGGACATTGAGGGTATGGATCACGCCACCGAAACCGATCGCGCCGTACCAGGCCGACAAGTGACGATGATGATTCATGGCAAAGGTCGCGACGCGGTCGTGCGGCTGCAGGCCCATGGCGACGAACGCCTGCGAAAGTCTGCGTGCGTCGTGCGCAACGCCTGCCCAATTCGTCCGCTCGATCTTTCCGTCGCCCCAGCGCGTGACGATCTCCCTCGTGCCGGCCTCGCGCGCCGCATGGTCGATCAGATGCGTCACCCGCAACGACCAGTCCTGCATGGCTCCAAGCATCATCGTCTCTCCGCCGAGCAACTTACGCAGTCAGGATACCAGCGCAAGCCGCGGCGGCTCAGCGGTTGCGAGAGAAATGCTCTCGATCCCCGGAAGCGCGCCGATCGCGTCGGCCAGTTCGCCGTCGATCAGGAAGTCGCGCCCCAGCAGAACGGTCGCCCGCCGCTCGTCCCCCAGGATCGCGTCAAGGATCACCTCGCTGCGTCCGCCGCGCGCCCCGGCCAGCGCGGTTGCCAGCGCCTCGATGACCGCAGGGTCGCTCGCGACGATCTCGGCCTTCAGGCGCGCATCCCCTGCAAGCGCCTCGAGCGGCTGAATCCGCCGGATCGTGACGCGCGGCGTCTCGTCGCCGGGTCGACGGTCGAGTTCGACATTCAGAAGTCCGCAACCGCCCGCGCTCGCAGCGCTTTCCAGGTCGGCTTGCGTCGCATCGTCGAAGCAGGTCGCCTCGAACGCGCCGCTCGCGTCCGACAATGTCACGACCAGATAACGATTGCCCTTGGCCGAGGTGCGCCAGCGCACGCTTTCGACGAGCGCTGCGAGGACGGCCGTGGTGCGCGAACCGTCGACCGACGCCGGCTGGCTGCAAATGGTGCCGAACGTACGCGCACCATGGGCGGCGGCGACATGGGCATATCGATCGACCGGATGCGCCGAAAAGTAAAAGCCGAACGCGTCTTTCTCGGCGTTCATGCGCTTGGCCATCGTCCAGGCCGCCGATCGTGGCAGCTGCACCGGCGCCACCGCCGCCGGTCCGTCGCCGAAAAGCCCCCCCTGCCCCGATATACGGTTTCCCTCGGCCGAAGCGGCGACCGCAAGGATCGTCTCCGCAGCGGCAAAAATGCCTGCGCGACTGGACGCGATGGCGTCGAACGCACCGCCTCCCGCCAGGCTTTCGAGCTGGCGGCGATTGATCGATTTGGGGCTGATCCGCGCGGCAAGATCGTCGATACTCGCGAACGCGCCGCGCTCCTCCCGCTCGGCGCACAGTTCCGCCATCGCGCCCGCGCCGACGCCTTTGAGAGCGCCAAGCGCGTAACGCACTGCCAGGCCGTCGCCATCTTCGACGACGGTGAAGTCGGCTTCGCTGGCGTTGACGCACGGTGGCAGCACGCGCACCTTCAGGCGTCGCATGTCGTCGGCAAATATCGCCAGCTTGTCCGTATTCGACAGGTCGAACGCCATCGATGCGGCAAAGAAATCGTGCGGGTGGTGCGTTTTAAGCCACGCCGTCTGGTACGACAGGACCGCGTAGGCGGCGGCGTGGCTCTTGTTGAAGCCATAGCCCGCAAATTTATCGATCAGGTCGAACAGCTCGTTCGCTTTTTCAGCGCCGATGGCGTTCGCCGCGGCCCCGGCGACGAAGCCCGCGCGCTGCGCATCCATTTCCGCCTGAATCTTCTTTCCCATCGCCCGGCGCAGAAGGTCGGCATCGCCGAGCGAATACCCCGCAAGCAGCTGTGCCGCCTGCATGACCTGTTCCTGATAGACGATGATGCCATAGGTCTCGGCCAGCACCGCTTCGAGCAACGGGTGCGGATATTGGATTGGCACGCGGCCGTTCTTGCGGTCGGCGAACAGCGGGATGTTGTCCATCGGACCCGGCCGGTAAAGCGCTCCGATCGCGATGATGTCGCCGAAGTTGCTCGGTTTCACCGAGGCGAGCGCACGCCGCATCCCTTCGGATTCGAGCTGGAACACCCCGACCGTGTCGCCCTTTTGCAAAAGCGCATACACCGCCTCGTCGTCCCAGCCGAGCGTGTCGAGGTCGGGCCGATGTCCTTCGCGCGCCTCGATCATGTCGAGCGCGCGGCGCAGCACGGACAGCGTTTTCAGCCCGAGAAAGTCGAACTTCACGAGTCCCGCCGCTTCGGCATATTTCATGTCGAACTGCGTCACCGGCATGTCCGAACGCGGGTCGCGATAGAGCGGAACGAGGCGATCGAGCGGACGATCGCCGATGACGACGCCCGCCGCATGCGTCGATGCGTGGCGTGGCAACCCCTCAAGCTTCATCGCCAAATCGAACAGGCGCCTGACCTCGGTGTCGGATTTATACGCATCGGCCAGTTCGGAAACGCCGTTCAATGCGCGCTTCAAGTCCCACGGATCGGTCGGGTGGTTGGGCACGAGTTTCGCCAGCCGGTCGACCTGGCCATAGCTCATCTGGAGAACGCGCCCGGTGTCCTTCAGGACCGCGCGCGACTTCAGCCGCCCGAATGTGATGATCTGCGCGACATGATCGCGGCCATATTTGTTCTGCACATAGCTTATCACCTCCTCGCGCCGCGTCTCGCAGAAATCGATGTCGAAATCGGGCATCGACACGCGCGACGGGTTGAGGAACCGCTCGAACAGCAGCCCGAGCTTCAGCGGATCGAGGTCGGTAATGGTGAGCGCCCAGGCGACGACCGAGCCCGCCCCCGATCCCCGCCCCGGGCCGACCGGGATCGCATGCGCCTTGGCCCATTTGATGAAATCCGCGACGATCAGGAAATAGCCGGCAAATCCCATGTCGACGATCACGTCGAGTTCGAACGTCAGCCGCGCGCGATAGGCATCGACATCGGCACCGGTGACTTTGGCGAGACGCGCTTCGAGTCCGGCACTTGCATCGACGCGCAATTGCTCGGCCTCGGCGCGCGGGTTGCCCGCAAGGCTCGGCAGGATCGGGTCGCGTGCAGGCGCGCGGAACGCGCACCGCGTTGCAAGGACAAGGCTGTTTTCGAGCGCCTCGGGCAAATCCTCGAACAGACGCTTCAACTCGTGCGACGGCTTCATCCAGGCGTCGGGCGACGACTTCACGCGGTCGTCGCTCTCGACATAAGCCGACGCCGCGATGCACAGCATGACGTCGTGCGCAGCGTGTAAATCTTCGCGCGCGTAACAGGTCGGATTCGTCGCGACGAGTGGAAGGTCGTATCCATCGGCAAGCGCGATCAAATGCGGCTCGGCGGCGCCCTCAACGGCATCGAGCCGCCGTGAAAGCTCGACGTACAGCCGGTCCGGAAACAGGAGTCGCAAGCGGTCGGCATGATCGGTTGCCGCCTGATGCTGGCCCGCGGCAAACAGCTTTGCCAGAGCACCCTCGGCTCCGCCCGTCAGCGCGATCAGCCCATCGGTCCGTCCTTCGAGCGCATCGAACGTGACATGCGCCTGTTCCTGCGCAGGACGATCCAGATGCGCGGCCGACACCAGCCGGCACAGATTGTCGTACCCGACCGCGTCCTGCGCATAAAGAGCGAGCCAGTCGTACTGAGGAGCAGCACCTGCCACGGTGTCGGGCCGCACAACGCACAGGAAGGTCCCGATGAGCGGCTGCACACCGGCCTTCGCGCAGGCATCCGAAAAGGGCATGACACCGTACAGGCCATTGCGATCGCAAATCGCGGCCGCCGGAAAGCCAAGCTCACGCGCGCGTTTGGCGATGTCCTTGGGATCGATCGCACCTTCGAGCATCGTGTACGCCGAAAAGGTGCGTAAGGGGACGAATGGTGCGTGCGACATGCGCGATCGTTAACGATTATGCTGCGCCGTTCAACGATTCGTCTCGCACGTCAGGCCAGCAGCTTCTCGATCGCCGGCGCAATCGCCTCGGGCTTGTCGGTCGGCGCGAAGCGAGCGACGGGCACACCTCCGGCATCGATCAGGAATTTGGTGAAATTCCACTTGATCGCCTGTGACCCGAGCAGGCCCGGTCGCGCCTTTTTCAAATATTTGTAAAGCGGATCGGCATGGTCACCGTTGACGTCGATCTTTGCCACCACCGGAAAGGTCACGTCATAGGTCAGCGAACAGAAGCTTGCGATCTCGTCTGCACCGCCTGGCTCCTGCGCGCCGAACTGATTGCACGGAAAAGCCAGCACGGTGAGCCCGCGGTCCTTGTAGGTCCGGTACAGCGCCTCGAGACCTGCATATTGCGGCGTGAAACCACATTTCGACGCCACGTTGACGATCAGTAGGGGACCGCCGCTGTTGCGCAGATCGAGGATCGACCCGTCGGCCCTCGCGACCGTGAAATCATGGACATTCATCGTCTTCGCTCACCTTTCGTCAGCTGATATGCCCCTCGTGGAGGCGCAGCACGCGGTCCATCTTCGCCGCGATCCGCTCGTTGTGCGTTGCGACCAGAGCCGAGGATCGCTCGCCGCGGACCAATAGCAGGAACTCGCCAAAGACGACATCGGCGGTTGCCTCGTCGAGGTTGCCGGTGGGCTCGTCGGCGAGCACAAGCATCGGGCGATTGGCGAGCGCGCGGGCGACCGCGACGCGCTGCTGTTCGCCGCCCGATAATTGTGACGGCCGATGCGTCAGCCGCCCCGCTAGCCCCAGCGCACCGAGCAGGTCGGCCGCGCGACGCGCCGCTTCGGGCCGCGAGCGCCCCTGGATGAGCTGCGGCAGGACGACATTCTCGGTCGCGTCGAAATCGGGCAGGAGGTGGTGAAACTGATATACGAAGCCAAGCATGTCGCGCCGCACTCGCGTACGCCCTTCTGCGTCGAGGCGCGAAACCTCCTCGCCCGCGATCCGGATCGAGCCCTCGAAGCCGCCTTCGAGCAGTCCGACCGCCTGGAGGAGCGTCGATTTGCCCGACCCGGATGGCCCGAGCAAGGCGACGATCTCTCCCGGCGCGATCACCAGGTCGGCACCGCGCAAGACCGCGATCGTCGCGGCACCCTGGCGGAAGCTGCGTTTCAGGCCCGCCACTGCGAGCACGTCATTCATAGCGCAAAACCTGCACCGGATCGGTGTTTGCGGCCTTGAAGGCGGGATAGAGCGTGGCGAGCAAACTAAACAGCAGCGCCATCGCGGTTATGCCGAGCACCTCGAACGGGTCGGTTTTGGATGGCAGTTCAGTGAGGAAGCGGATCGAGGGGTCCCACAGGTTCTGGCCCGTCACCAGTTGCACAAAGTTGACGACCGACTGGCGAAAGAACAGGAAAATGAACCCGACGATCAACCCGGCGACCGTCCCGAGCGCACCAATCGTCACGCCGACAAAGACGAAAATGCGGATCATCGCGCTGCGTGACGCGCCCATCGTGCGCAGGATCGCGATGTCGCGCGTCTTGGCACGCACGAGCATGATGAGCGACGAAAGAATGTTGAACACCGCGACCAGGATGATGATCGACAGCACGACGAACATCGCGACGCGTTCGACCGCCAAGGCTTCGAACAGCGAGGCATTCATCTGGCGCCAGTCGGTTACCACCGCCCGCTCGCCGACCTGGCGCATCAGCGGTGCCAGGATCGCGCCGACATTGTCCGGAGCGGACGTCGTGACTTCGACCATGCCGACCGCGTCGCCGAGCAGAAGAAGCGTCTGTGCATCCTCGATCGGCATCAGAACGAACGCCTTGTCATAATCATAGACGCCGATCTCGAAGATCGCCGCGACACGGTAGCTGACGATGCGCGGAACCGTGCCGAAGGGTGTGCTCTGGCCAGCCGGTGAGATCAGCGACACTTCGCCGCCGACCTGCGCGCCGAGCGCTTCGGCAAGGCGTGCGCCCAGTGCGACGTTGCCGCTGCCGGGTCGCAGTGCCTTCAGGTCGCCGGCAAGCAGCTTGCTGTGCAGCGTCGCGTTGCCGCGAATGTCGGCGACCTGCATCCCGCGCACCAATATGCCTTCGACCCGGCCGTCGTGACTGGCCATCAACGGCTGTTCGATCAGCGGCGTCGCCGACGTCACGCCCGGAGTGGCGCGCGCCGCGGCCATGATCTCGCGCCAGTCGGGCAGGCGTCCGCCATAGCCCTGGACAACCGCATGCCCGTTCAGCCCGACGATCTTGTCGAACAGCTCGGCGCGAAAGCCGTTCATCACGCTCATGACGATCAGCAGCGCGGCGACGCCGAGCATCACCGCGACCAGGCTGATCGAAGCGACCAGAAAGATGAAGCCCTCACCCTTGCCCGGAAGCAGATAGCGCCGCACGATCATGCGTTCATAAGAGGACAGGATCATGTGATCGCGTGCCTTAAGGATCGCCGCGACTCTTCGCAACCGTCGGCCGACCTGTGGCGCAATCGACACAGGGTCGTTCAAATCGGGCGGTCACGGTCCCAAATCCGTTGGCAATGGGACCGGCTTTCCCTAGCGTCATATCACTGAAACGGAATGGCAATGGCCACGGTTCGGGGAGTGCGCTGGCTCCGGCACCTTGCGAAAAGGGGGCGGGTGATGTTGCAGACGGCGCAAATTCAAGAAGGGGGCTGACGGTAATCGTCATGCGGGTGCCCGGGTCGTTTCGACGATCCGGGCATTCGCTTTTGCGTGGCCGCGCCCGTTCAAAAGTTAGTCGAAAGTTAGTCCAAGGATTTTCGGAATGCGTCGTCGCACGGTTGACAGGGTCTAGAAAGAAACTCGTGCAAGATATTGATATTAAATCTCGACTTGACTGCCGAGTTCGACGACCCGGTTTGTCGGCAGGCGAAAAAACTCCATCGCGCTTTCTGCGTTGCGCAGCATCCAGGCAAAGAGCTTTTCGCGCCATATCGCCATGCCGGGACGCGACGACGCAAGGAGCGTCTGACGCGCGAGAAAGAAGCTCGTGTCCATCATCTTGAAGGCAGGACCACATCCGGTGAGCCGGGCGAGTGCCGCCGGAACGTCGGGTTCCTGCATAAAGCCATATTTGATGACGAGACGATGAAAGCCCTCGCCCAGATCCTCGAGCCGGCAGCGCGTATCGTCCTCGACATAGGGCATGTCGAGAATCTTGACCGTCAGGAGGAGGATGCGCTCATGCAACACCTTGTTGTGCTTCAGATTGTGCAACAGCGCGTGCGGCACGCCATCGGGCGTCGACGTCATGAACACCGCGGTCCCGGGCACGCGCGTCGCCGAAGTTGCTGCCGATGAGATGAAAACGTTGATCGGCATCGCCGCCTCGCGCAGGCGCGCGATCATGAGCGCCCGACCCCGCGCCCACGTCGTCAGAAGCGTGAAGGCAACCGCCCCGATCAACAGCGGGAACCATCCGCCATCGGGAATCTTGGTCAGGTTCGATGCAAAATAGGCACCATCGATTATGAGGAATAGACCGACCACGAGCCCGACGAGCCAGGTCGGCCATTTCCATACGCGGACCGCGAGCACGCCGAGCATGCATGTCGTGATGAACATCGTTCCCGTCACCGCGATCCCGTACGCCGATGCAAGCTTGCTCGATTCGCGAAACCCGAAGACGAGCAGTATGACGAGCGTCATCAGCGTCCAGTTGATGACCGGCACATAGATCTGTCCGGCCGCCGAAGCGCTGGTATGTTCGATCTTGAGCCGCGGCATCAGGCCGAGCTGAACCGCCTGCTGGCAAACCGAGAACGCACCGGTGATGACCGCCTGGCTGGCGATGATCGTCGCCATCGTCGCAAGGATGACGAGCGGGAGCCGCCATTCCTCGGGCGCCATCAGAAAGAACGGATTCGTGGCCGCAGCGGGATTACCGAGCAGGAGCGCGCACTGGCCAAGATAATTGATGATGAGCGCCGGAAAGACGAGATAAAGCCAGGCAAGCTGGATCGGCCGGCGACCGAAGTGCCCCATGTCGGCGTAAAGCGCCTCTGCGCCGGTTACGGCGAGGACGACCGAACCGAGTGCCAGAAAAGCGAGGCGCGGATCATATTCGAAGAAGCGCAGACCCCAGAGCGGATTCAGCGCTTCTAGAACCTGCGGCTGCTGCACGATCTGCACAAGGCCAAGGCCGGTGATCACGATGAAATATGTCATCATGATCGGTCCGAACAGCTTGCCGACCTTATCCGTGCCGCGGGCCTGGAAAAGGAACAGCGCGATCAGGATCGCGATCGAGACCGGCAGCACGAACTGCGTAAAGCGCGCATCGACGATCGACAGACCTTCGACCGCCGACAGCACCGAAATTGCAGGCGTAATCATCGCATCGCCGAAGAACAGCGCGGTCGCCATGACGCCGAGCATGACCAGGCTGCCCGCCCAGCGACCGCCGCCGCTCATGCGCTGTACGAGCGCCAGCAAGGCGAGGCTCCCGCCCTCGCCCTTGTTGTCCGCGCGCATGATCAGGAAAACATATTTGACCGTGACGATCAGGATCAGCGTCCAGAAAACGAGGCTGAGCGCGCCGTAGATGTGGAGCCTGTCGACGGTCAGCGGGTGATGACCGACGAAGACTTCCTTCAGCGCATAAAGTGGCGACGTTCCGATGTCGCCATAAACGACGCCAACAGCGCCAAGCGCGAGCGCCGGTGTCGATCCGTGGATGCGATGCCCCTGGCTTTCCTCTTCGTCATGGGCAGACGTCGGAACGGAAGCGGCAGCGTCGGTCGTGGCCATAGCCCCTGTAACCAGCCTTTCGAAGATTTGTGCCCTACGGCCCCGTTGCCGCCGGGCCGCGCGCCTAGCACTTCGCTCATGCGTGCGCAAACGCAAGACAGGTCCGGCGCGAGCCGCTAAGACGTGCGCAACATTATTGCTTGGAGACAGACAATGCGCGTCGGTGTGCCGAAGGAAATCAAGAATCATGAATATCGCGTCGGGCTGACCCCCGCATCGGTTGCCGAACTGACCGCGCAGGGGCACGAGGTGCTGGTCGAGGCGCTCGCGGGCAACGGCATCGATTTCAGCGATCGCGACTATGTCGAGGCAGGCGCGCGCATCCTTCCCAACGCGTCCGAGGTCTTTGCCGCCGCCGAGATGATCGTAAAAGTCAAAGAGCCGCAGCAGTCCGAAATCGCCATGCTGCGCCCGCACCATACGCTTTTCACCTATCTTCACCTTGCCGCGGACAAGGCGCAGGCCGAGGGGCTGGTGAAATCGGGCGCGACCTGCATCGCGTACGAAACGGTAACGTCGCCGTCGGGCGCGCTGCCGCTCCTGAAGCCAATGTCCGAAGTCGCGGGCCGCATGTCGGTCCAAGTCGGCGCGCATTATCTCGAAAAGGAACAGGGCGGCCGCGGCGTGCTCCTTGGCGGGGTGCCCGGCGTGGCACCTGCCCGCGTCGCGATACTCGGCGGCGGCGTGTCGGGCGTCAACGCCGCGCAGATGGCGGTCGGGATGCGCGCCGACGTCACGATCTATGACATCAACATGGACCGCCTGGCCGAACTCGACATGTTCTTTTCGTCGCAGATCAAGACCGCCTATGCGTCGAAAGCGGCGATCGCCGCGGCTGTGGCAAAGGCGCACCTGGTCATCGGCGCGGTCCTGGTTCCCGGGGCCGCGGCCCCGAAGCTGGTGACGCGCGAGATGCTGAAGACGATGAAGCGCGGATCGGTGCTCGTCGATATCGCGATCGATCAGGGCGGGTGTTTCGAAACCAGTCACGCAACGACGCATGACGACCCGGTTTTCGTGATCGACGGGATCATTCATTATTGCGTCGCCAACATGCCCGGCGCGGTCGCACGGACCTCTGCCTTCGCGCTGAACAACGCGACCCTGCCGTTTGCGATGCGCCTCGCCAACCTGGGTGCTGAGGCCGCGATGAAAGCCGATCGTTATCTGGCAATGGGCCTCAACGTGTCGAACGGGCATATCCGTCACGACGCCGTCGCCCAGGCGCTCGATATGCCCTTTGTTCCCGCGGAACAATAAAGGAACAAGGGGGTTGATGCGGTGAAGGAGATTATATGTGAGCGAGACGCAAAATCCCAAAGAGCATCCGACGGGTAACGCCGAAAAGGATCCTTCGGACTGGACGACCGGCGACGAGGCGATGACCGGGGCGCAGGCTTCGTACTTGAAGACGCTGAGCGAAGAGGCGGGCGAGGACTTCGACGACAGCCTGACCAAGGCCGAGGCTTCGCTGCGTATCGATGCGCTGCAGGAAAAGACCGGGCGCGGTCGCGACTGAATTTGCTTTTGCAAAGCGGTGGCGCTATGCGCGCCGCTCCCCGGACCATGGTCATCCCTGGAGGCGTGGCGGGATATTTGGAGACTTAACATGAGCGATCAGCTGACCCTGTCGGCCGAAGCGCGCGAGCGGGCAGGCAAGGGAGCCTCCCGCGCTCTGCGTCGTGAAGGCCGCGTTCCCGCCGTGATCTATGGCAACAACGAAAAACCCACGACGGTTCATCTCGAAGAAAAGGCGCTGATGAAAGCGCTGCATACCGGGCATTTCATGAATTCGGTCGTGATGGTCGGCGTGGCCGGCAAGGACGTACGAACGCTCCCCAAGGATGTTGCTTTCCACCCGGTCACCGATCGGCCGCTGCACGTCGATTTCCTGCGGATTTCGGAGCACGCCAAGGTGACCGTCAACGTGCCGGTGCATTTTACGAACGAACTGGCATCGCCGGGGATCAAGCGCGGCGCGGTTCTGAACGTGGTTCGTCACGAGCTCGAACTCGTCTGCGACGCGGCCGAAATCCCCGACGAGATCATTGTCGACCTGACCGGATATGACGTCGGCGATTCGATCCACATCTCGGCGATCGCTTTACCCAACGGCGTGACCTCGGCGATCGACGATCGCGACTACACGATCGCGACCATCGTTGCCCCGTCGGCGCTGAAATCGAGCGAAGGCGACAGCGACGACGCCCCTGCAGAGGGTGACGCGGCGGCTTCCTAAGCGCGCGTGCAACTCTGGGTCGGCCTCGGCAATCCCGGCGCGGAACATGCCATGCAGCGGCACAATGTCGGCTTCATGGCGATGGACGTCATCGCGTCCGAACACCGCTTTGGCCCCTGGAAAGCAAAATTCCAGGGGTCGATCGCGGACGGGCTGATCGGCGACGCCAAGGTGATGCTGCTCAAACCGGCGACGTTCATGAACGAAAGCGGCCGCAGCGTCGGCGACGCGATGCGCTTCTACAAGCTGACGCCCGCGGACGTGACGGTGTTCTATGACGAACTCGACCTGGCAGCGTTCAAGATGAAGGTACGCGTCGGCGGCGGTGCGGCGGGACATAATGGCATCCGATCGACCATCGCGCATATCGGCGCGGATTTCCGCCGCGTCCGCATCGGCATCGGTCATCCGGGGCACAAGGATCGCGTAACGGGGCACGTGCTGGGCAGTTGGGCGAAGGCGGAGATGGATGACTTGGCGCACTTGCTGGGCGCGGTTGCGGCGGAGGCGGAATGGCTGGCAAAAGGCGACGACGCCCGTTTCATGAACGATGTGGCGATGCGCATGGATGGCGGCTAGGGAGCATGGTCATGCGTATTCTACTTCTGCTGCTCGCCGTCGCCGTCGTTCCTGCCGCCGCTGCCGAACGGCGCTGCGGCTGGCTCGCAAACCCGACACCCGCGAACTGGTGGCTGACCGACGGTGCCGGCGAATGGACGATCGGCGAACAGGGCGGATATCAGGCACCGGGCATGGACGCGATGCCCGACATGTCGGCACGCGGGTGGATCAAGACCAATGGCGAGCACGGTTATGGCTGTGCGTGCATGACGGTCGAGAGCGACCACAAGGCAATGCGGATCACGCGTGTCCTGACGGCATCGCCACGCCCGTTGAAACTTTGCCGCGCCGATCGCGCGCTGCGCCGACCTTGAGGACGTAACGATGGGTTTCAAATGCGGGATCGTCGGCCTGCCCAATGTCGGCAAGTCCACCTTGTTCAACGCGCTCACGCAGACCGCGGCGGCGCAGGCTGCGAACTATCCCTTTTGCACGATCGAACCGAACGTGGGCAATGTCGCGGTGCCCGATGCGCGGCTCGACCGGCTGGCCGACATCGGCAAGTCTGCAAAGAAGATCGAAACGCAGCTGGCGTTCGTCGATATCGCAGGGCTGGTCCGCGGCGCCTCGACCGGCGAGGGGCTCGGCAACCAGTTTTTGGGCAACATCCGTGAAGTCGACGCGATCGTCCACGTCCTGCGCTGTTTCGAGGGCGGCGACGTGACGCACGTCGAAGGCAAGATCGATCCGATTGCCGACGCCGAGACGGTCGAGACAGAATTGATGCTGGCGGATCTGGAGAGCCTCGAGAAGCGCGTCCCCAACCTGGTAAAAAAGGGACAGCAGGGCGACAAGGAAGCCAAGGCGGCGGCAGCCGTTCTCGGCCGCGCGCTCGAACTGTTGCGAGCGGGCTCCCCCGCCCGCCTCACCCCGGTCAACGATCCCGAGGAGGCGCGACTGTTTGCGCAGGCCCAGCTGCTTACCGCCAAGCCGGTGCTCTACGTCTGCAACGTCGACGAGGCGTCGGCGGCAAACGGCAACGCTCTCTCGGCCCGTGTCTTCGAAAAGGCAAAAGCCGAAGGTGCGCAGGCGGTCGTCGTCTCGGCGGCGATCGAGGCCGACATCGCGACCATGCCCGCCGAGGACCGCGCCGAGTTCCTGTCGGACCTTGGTCTTGCCGAAACCGGCCTGACGCGGGTGATCCGTGCGGGTTACGAATTGCTCGACCTCATCACCTTCTTCACTGTCGGCCCCAAAGAGGCGCGCGCGTGGACAGTTCATGTCGGCGCGACCGCGCCCAACGCCGCCGGCGCGATCCACACCGACTTTGAAAAAGGCTTTATCCGTGCCGAGACGATGGCCTTCGACGACTATGTCGCGCATGGTGGCGAGGCAGGTGCGCGCGACGCGGGCAAGTGGCGCTCCGAGGGAAAGGACTATGCCGTGGTCGATGGCGATATCATGCTGTTCCGGTTCAACGTCTGATGCTGTATTTCGAGGATGTCGAGCCTGGAGCCCGCGCCGCCTTCGGGCGCTACGAGGTGACCCGCGACGAGGTGATCGAATTCGCGTCCAAATATGATCCGCAGCCCTTTCATCTCTCCGACGAGGAAGCCGCCAAGACTTATTTCGGGCGCTTGTCGGCAAGCGGATGGCATACCGCAGCCATGATGATGCGGATGCTCGTCCAGAATATCTCCGACATCCAGCAAGCGGGCCTGGGATCGCCGGGGATCGACGAACTGCGCTGGCTGAAGCCGGTCTATCCGGGCGATGTTCTTCGCGTTGAAACCGAAGTCCTCGACAAGCGGCCTTCACGCAGCCGCGACGACATGGGATCGTTCCGGTCGAAAGCGACCGTGTTCAATCAGGACGATATCGCAGTCATGAGTGTCATTTCGATCGGGCTGGTGCGACGGCGGCCCGACGCGGGTTAGTGCCCCGAAAACGCCATCAGGCTGCTCACGCGGACGCCTTCGTTGCGCAACCGGTCGGCACCGCCCAGATCGGGCAGGTCGATGGCGAACAGCGCGCCGACGACGTCTGCCCCTGCTTCGCGCAGCAAGTGCACGCAGGCGAGCGCCGTGCCGCCCGTCGCGATCAGATCGTCGACGATCAGTGCGCGGTGCCCGGGGAGCACCGCGCCGACGTGGAGTTCGAGGCGATCGGTGCCATATTCGAGAGCATAGTCAACGCCCAGAGTCGCGCCGGGCAGCTTGCCCTTCTTGCGCGCAGGGATGACCCCGGCCCCCAGTGCAACCGCGAGCGGCGCACCGAACAGGAAGCCGCGCGCGTCGATGGCGACGATGCGGTCGGGCGCGAGCGGTCGCGCGATGTCGACCATCGCAGCGATCGCGGCGCAAAAGCCTGCGCCGTCAGCAAGCAACGTCGAGATATCGCGAAAGTCGATCCCCGGTTTGGGAAAGTCCCGGATGGTGCGGACGAGCCCCTTGAGCGCGTCCGCCTCCATCGTCAGCCGTGCTTTTTCTTGTCGGCCCAGATCGTCCGGTAGGCGGCGTAAGCGACGCCGGTGAAGATCAGCAGGTAAATCACGGCGGCCCAGCCGGCGGTGTGACGCGATTCGAGTTTGGGCTCGGCCGCCCATGTCAGAAACGCCGTCACGTCCTTTGCTTCCTGCTCGAGAGTCGCCTTGGTGCCGTCCGAATAGCTGATCTGGTCCGCGACCAGTGGCGGCGCCATCGCGAGATTCAGATTGGGGAAATAAGGATTGAAATGCAGCCCCTCGGGCGTCTTCGCCTCGGGAAATGCCTTCAGCAATTCGACGCCCATTTCGTTCTTGTATCCCTCCTGGTCGGCATAGCCGGTCAGCAGCGAATAGATGTAGTGCGGGCCATGCTCGCGCGCCTTGACGATCAGCGACTGGTCGGGCGGAATCGCATTGTTGTTCGCGGCGCGCGCGGCGACGTCGTTGGCGAACGGCTTGGGAAAATAGTCGGACGGCAGCGACTTTCGCGTCGTCGCCTCGCCGGTGGCCGGATCGATCGACGGCGTTTCAAGCGACCAATTCTTGGCGATCGCCTTCACTTCGGGTTTCGAAAAGCCGATCTGCTCGAGGTCGCGGAAGGCGACGAACTTCAGGCTATGGCAGGCCGAACAGACTTCCTTGTAGACCTGAAAGCCGCGCTGAAGCTGGCGACGGTCGTATTTGCCCGCGGGGCCTTCGAAGGAAAACGACACCTCCTTGGGCTCACGGTGAAACGCATGTTCGACCGTGGGGGCAACGAACGTGCCGTGCTGGCTGAGGACAGGCGCGACGGCGACGACGCCCCACAGGAGCGACCAGAGGACGACGGCGACGAAGCCGAGGCCGGCAAGAATAGCGAGCGGGCGAACCATTTTCTTTCCTTATTCCGCCGGCACGAGGCGGGGGCCGCCGTCAAGGCCGATCGGTGCCGATTCCTGCTTCTCGCCGTGCAGCACGCTTTCGGTGATCGAGTTGGGCAGCGGCAACGGCCGTTCGACCATCGAGACGAGCGGCAGGATGACGAGGAAATGCGCGAAATAATATGCCGTCGCCAGTTGCGAGATCATCACGAACGGCTCTTCGGCCGGCGAACCGCCGCAATAGCCGAGGACGAGCACGCACGGGATCAGCCCGAACCAGAAGAACTTGCTAAACAGCGGACGATAATGCCCCGAACGGACCGGTGACGTGTCGAGCCACGGCAGGAAGAACAGGAGCAGGATCGAGCCGAACATCGCAAGCACGCCCCAGAGCTTCGCCGGCAGGATGAAGTCGACCGTGAACGCACGCAAAATCGCGTAGAACGGCCAGAAATACCATTCGGGAACGATGTGCGCAGGCGTCGACATGGGGTTGGCCTGGATGTAATTATCGGCATGGCCGAGCGCGTTCGGCGCAAAGAAGGTCAGAAGCGCGAAAACGACCAGGAAGATGCCGAGGCCGAAACCGTCCTTTGCGGTGTAATAGGGATGGAACGGCACGGTGTCCTGCTCGCCCTTCACGTCGACACCGGTCGGGTTCGACGATCCCGGGATGTGCAGCGCCCAGATATGCAGTATGATGACGCCCGCGATCACGAACGGCAGCAGATAATGCAGCGAGAAGAAGCGGTTGAGCGCGGCGTTGTCGGGCGCGAACCCGCCGAGCAGCAGCGTGTGGAGCGATTCGCCGACAAGCGGGATCGCGCTGAACAGCCCGGTGATGACCTGCGCGCCCCAGAAGCTCATCTGGCCCCACGGCAGGACATAACCCATGAACGCCGTCGCCATCATCAACAGGAAAATGACGAGGCCCAACAGCCAGATGACTTCGCGCGGCGGCTTGTACGAACCGTAGAAAAGACCGCGGAAGATATGGAAGTAGACGACGATGAAGAACATCGACGCGCCGTTGGCGTGTGCGTAGCGCAGGAACCAGCCGCCGTTGACGTCGCGCATTATGTGCTCGACCGAGGCGAAGGCGATGCCGCCGTCGGACCGGTAATGCATCGCAAGGACGATGCCCGTCACGATCTGAATCATCAGCGCGGCGCCGGCAAGGACGCCGAAATTCCAGAAATAATTGAGATTGCGCGGCACCGGATAGCCCGCGCCGACGGCGTTGTAGACCAGCCGCGGGAGCGGCAGCTTCTCGTCGATATAGCGCATGAACGGCGCCTTCGGCTCATAGTGCTTGGCCCAGGGAAAGCTCATGCTTTTGCTCCCACTTCGACGGTCGTGTCCGACCGGAATGCATAATCGGGCACCATCAGGTTCTTGGGTGCCGGCCCCTTGCGGATGCGACCGGCGGTGTCGTAGACCGAACCGTGGCACGGGCAGAAATAGCCGCCGAATTCGCCCTTGTTCTCGCCTTCCGCCGCTCCAAGCGGCACGCAGCCCAGATGGGTGCAAACCCCCATCGTGATCAGCCACTGCGTCTTGCCGGCTTTGGTCCGTTCAGCCAGCGACTGCGGATCGCGCAACGAGGAGGTCGGCACGGCGTTGGCCTCACCGATCTCCTTGGCCGTCAGATGCCGCACGAAGAGCGGCTGTTTGCGGAACATCGCCTTGATCGCCTGCCCCTCGGCAATAGCGGCGAGATCGAGCTCGGTCGTCGCTTCGGCAAGGACGTCGGCCGACGGATTCATCTGATTGACGAGCGGGATCGCGACCACCCCGGCACCGACGCCGAGCATCGAGACGGCAGCAATGTTGATGAAATCACGGCGGCGCACGCCGCCGTCTACGTGTACGGCTTCGGAATGCTCCGCAACCATCACCTGATCGGACATCTATCACGGCCCTTGTTATCATGCGGCCCGAACATACGAGCCCGCACCCCGAAATGTGTCGGGTCAGGCGCGCATTAGCGCGTCGCTTGCCGCTTGCAAAGACCGTTTTGTCAGCTTGTCGCGGTGATAGCGCATGGTTAGGCAATCGCGACATGCGGATCGCCCTGTACCAGCCCGAGATCGCCGGAAACGTCGGCGCGATCCTGCGCCTTGCCGCCTGCATGCGGACCGGCGTCGACATCATCGAACCGACCGGGTTCCTGTTTTCGGACGCGCGGATGAAGCGCGCCGGCATGGACTATATCGCGAAGGCCGACATGCGCCGCCATGCCGACTGGGCGACGTACGACGCGCTCAGGACAGGCCGATTAATCCTATTGACGACGCGGGGCGACCAGTCGCTCTTTACAACCCGTTTTCTCGCCGACGACACCCTCTTGTTCGGACGCGAAAGTGCCGGCGTTCCCGAAGCCGTCGCAGCGCAGGCGGCGGCGCGCGTGCGTATCCCGATCGCCGCGACCGCGCGGTCGTTGAACCTGGCGGTGTCCGCCGGTATCGCACTTGCCGAGGCGCTGCGCCAGACGGGAGACTTGCCGCAATGATTGCCATGGACGACGAACAGGCCGCGGCGCGGGCGTGGTTCGAAGCGCTGCGCGATCGCATCTGCGCGTCGTTCGTCGCTATCGAGCGCGAGGCCGCGAGCGATGCGGCGTTCGCGTATACAAGCTGGTATCGCGACGACGACGCCAGCGGCGACAGCGGCGGCGGCGTACGCGGCGTGATGAAAGGCAAGGTTTTCGAAAAGGTCGGCGTCAACGTGTCGACGGTCGGCGGTGCGTTCGCGCCCGAATTCGCAAAATCGATGCACGGCGCCGCCGACGACCCGAATTTCTTTGCCACCGGGATCAGCCTTGTCGCGCATATGGCGAACCCCCAGGTGCCCGCGGTGCACATGAACACGCGATTCCTGTGTACGACGAAGCGCTGGTTCGGTGGTGGTGCGGACCTCAATCCGCCGATTCCCAACGACGCCGACACCGCCGAATTCCACGCGACGCTCGAGCGGGCGTGCGCGAGCCAGCCGTCGGGAGATTATTCGCGCTTCAAAGCGTGGGCGGACGATTATTTCTACATCCCGCACCGCAAGGTGCATCGCGGCGTCGGCGGAATATTCTACGATCATCTCGAAAACGGGTTCGACGATGATTTCGCGCTGACCCGCGCGGTGGGAGAGGCGTTTCTGGACGTCTATCCGCGCATCGTCCGTCGCCGCATGGATGCGCCGTACAGCGATGCCGATCGGCGGACGATGCTGGAATGGCGCGGCCGTTATGCCGAATTCAACCTCGTCCACGACCGCGGCACGCTCTTTGGATTGAAGACCGGCGGGAATATCGATGCGATCCTGATGAGCCTGCCCCCGCTCGCCGCATGGGACTGAGCGCGGTCCCGAGCGGCCATGTGGCGGCGATCGTCACGTCGCTCGAAATGGTCGAGCGACCGCGGCCGCAGCCGGTGCCGACCGTCCCGTTTACCATCGGTCGCTGGCCATCGCCGGCACCCGACAAATATCGCGCCTTGTTAGCGCGCGTCGGCACGCCATGGCTGTGGTTTTCGCGGACAATCATGGCGGATGACGCGCTGAGCGCAGTCATCGGCGATCCGCTGGTCGAGATTTCGGCGGTCACCGACCGCAACGGCATCGAGGTCGGCATGCTCGAACTCGACTTTCGCGTGTCGGGGCAGGCCGAAATCGCGTATTTCGGCCTCGTGCCCGAACTCGTCGGCAAGGGGCTCGGCCGCTGGCTGATGACATACGCTCTGGCAAGCGCATGGCGAAGTGGCGTGACGCGTGTATGGCTGCACACGTGCACGCTCGACGCGCCGAATGCCCTCGGCTTCTATCGCTCGCAGGGGTTCGTCGCTTATCGCCGCCAAGTGGAAATGTTCGCCGACCCGCGGCTGACCGGGGCGCTGCCGCGCGACGCGGCTTCTCAAGTGCCGCTGATAACGCGTCGGTAGAGCATCGCCAGGAACACGGTGGCAACGAGCGACAAGCTGGTGCTGACCAATCCCGATACGAGCGCGGTCAGGACCATTGCGGAAAACGGTGATTCAAGGACGCTTCCGAGCAGTGTAAACCCCGTTCCCGCGACAAAGCGTACCGCCGAACTGACAATCGCGAGGACGATCAGATACAGAGCGACGACCAGGAACAGGCGCGCCGCGATGCCGCGCGTCAGCGCAAAGCTGCGCCTGATTGCGTCGACCACACCCGGATTGCGATCGACAATCAGCGCGTTCATCAGTGCAAGACGGATTCCCAGCCAAACGAGCGCTGCAAGCACGACCACAAGCAGAAGCTCGACCCAGCCGGGCAGATTTTGAAGCGAGGCGGGGTCAGTTGGGTCGGCACCGCTCGCGACGGCTGCGACAGCGAGAGGAAGCATTGCCGTTGCAACGACGACTCCCAGAAGAAGCGCGATCAGCAGCACCTTGCCGAGCCGCGACACCCCGTGCCTCAGCGCCTCGCCAACGCTCTGGCCGGGCATCAGGACCAGCGAAACGATCGAAAGCTGCCCGACGATCGACCAGATCGCACCGGCCAGGATCGCGAAGGTGGCAAGCGGCCGAGGATCGGTGCCGGTGCGCGCGGCCGAGGCAAGCCCCGTCACGACATCGCCGATGTAAAGCGTCGCCAGCGCCAGCGGCACGAGCAGCGCCGATTCGCGCCGGATAAAGCCGATGCTGTCATCCCAAACCTGGTTCATCGATATCATCCCCCGCCCCTAGCCGCGCCGCGTCGGCGGTGGCAAGGCACGACGCATGGAGCATCTGCGTACTCTTGCTTCGGGGATCGACTGGATCGTCAGCGACCAACCGGTCGACTACCCGGCGGCGCTTTCGTGGATGGAGACGCGCGCCGCCGCCGTGACGCAAGGCACGGCGCGCGAAGCGATCTGGTTGCTCGAGCACCCGCCGCTGTACACGGCAGGCACCAGCGCGGTGCGCGGCGAACTGCTTGACGCGCCGTTTCCGGTGTTCGCTGCAGGACGCGGCGGCCGATATACGTATCACGGCCCGGGCCAGCGTGTGGTTTACGTCATCCTCGACCTCAACCGACGCGGGCGCGATGTTCGGTGCTTCGTTCACGCACTCGAAGGTTGGGTCATCGCAACGCTCGCGCGGATCGGCATCCATGCATGGCGCGCCCAAGGCCGCATCGGTATCTGGACCGACGACCCGGAGATCGGCGAGGCCAAGGTCGGCGCGATCGGCGTGCGCGTGCGGCGCTGGGTTTCGCTGCATGGCTTCGCCGTCAATCTCGACCCCGACCTTTCGCATTTTGCCGGGATTGTGCCGTGTGGAATCAGTGAATTTGGTGTCACGAGCGTAGCAAAACTGGGGCAATTCAGCGGCAAAGCCGCGTTCGACGATGCCTTATTCGCAGAAGTCGGCGCGTTTTTGTCAAAGTGCGAGCAACAATCCGCTTGAGCGGCAGTTAAAGAAAAGCTAATGCCCACTTCGATTTGGGTATTAGCGGCAGAACGACCGGCCAGATCTGTTTTTCCTAGGGAGCATAAAATGCGCAAGATCGTTACAATCTCGATGGTCGCCGCGGCCGCACTCGCCGTCGCCGCCTGTGGCAAGACCGAAACCACCAACACGACCGACGCGAACGCGATGGTCACCGAAATGAACGCTGGCGAAGCCATGGAAGGCACGACCAACGACATGATGACCAACACCGACGGCGCGATGGGCGCAAGCGACAACATGATGGCCGGCAACGACACCAACATGATGGCGTCGAACAGCATGTCGTCGTCGAACACGATGGACACTGCCGGAAACGCATCGAACGCGATGTAATCTGCGGCATATTCGACGTTTTGGAGGGCCGCCCGCGCAATCGGGCGGCCCTTTTCGTTTCAGTCCGGCGCTTTGGAGACTCGCCTCGTCGCAAGGGGTTTTCGCGCGCGGGCAAACTGCCTATGCCGCGAGGCCATTTACTCAAGGATGCGCGTGCAATGAACCTTCGCCTTGTTTTGCTTGGTCTTTGCGTGACGTCGTTCGCTCAGCCTGCATCGGCTCAGATTTTCTGGCAGGCACCCGATTTCACCGGCGCGCCGATCGTGCCCGGAGAGGCGGGTGTTGGCGTACCGCTGGTCGGCGCGACGCCAGACGAACAGCTGGCGAGCCTGGCGTGGCAACTGCGCGCGGGGCTCAACGTGATGGCACTGCAATGCCAGTTCGACCGGACGTTGCTGACGGAAAACACCTACAACACGGTGCTGACCAATCACCGTGCCGAGCTCGAGGCGAGCTTTGCGAAGGTGGCGGGTTATTTCAAACGCGTGAACAAGACACCGAAGGCCGGGCAGGATGCGCTCGATCGATACGGGACGAAGACTTATCTTGGCTTTTCGACGGTGCGAGGCCAACTCGGATTTTGCCACACGGCGGCGCGGATCGCGCATATCGCCGTGTTCGCGCCGCGCGGAAGTTTCACTGCGCTCGCTATCGAACGTCTGCGCGAATTGCGCAGCAGCCTGGCGGTGGCCGGCGAACAGCAGTTTCGTTTCGCGATCCCGCGCGTCAATGTCCCGATACCGTATTTCGAGGATCGCTGCTGGGACAGGCGCGGCGAATACAAGCGCGCCTGCGGCGTACAGGGCTAGCGCAGGCCGAGCGCCTTGTGCGCCTGTGTGGAAAGTCGCCAGCGTGGTTTCGCCAGCACAAATGCGATTGCAGCATCGCGTGACGCGGCAGCGGCGTCGCAATCCATCGGCTGGATAAGAAAATGGTCGAAGTCCCAGCGCTCCATCGCGTCGGGATCGCTGCCGGGCTGCGGCCAGACCAGCTTCAGCTCGTTGCCGGCGCGCTGGACAACATCGCTTCCCGCCTTGGGACTGATACAGAGCCAGTCGATGCCCGCGACGGCGGCGATCGTGCCGTTGCTTTCGACCCCGATTTCAAAATTTTCGGCATGCAAGGCGTCGATCAGCGGCGGATCGACCTGCAGCATCGGTTCACCTCCGGTCAGGACGACGTAGCGGCGATCGGACCCGGGTCCCCATTGCCTCGCCACGGCGCTGGCCAGATCGCGCGCAGCGGTGAACTTGCCGCCGCCGTCACCATCGGTTCCGACGAAGTCGGTATCGCAGAACCGGCAGACCGCGTTCGCGCGGTCGGCTTCGCGGCCGGACCACAGGTTGCAACCGGCAAACCGAACGAACACCGCCCGGCGACCCGCCTGCATGCCTTCACCCTGCAGCGTCAGGAAGAGCTCCTTAACGGCGTACGTCACGGCAACAGCCCGTCGTGCAACCCGGCCTCGGCAAAGCCCTTCGCGCGCAAAATGCACGAATCGCACCGGTCGCAAGGGCGACCGTCGGGCGCGGGATCGTAGCACGACCAGCTTTGCCCTGTTTCGAGATTGAGACGCGCGGCTTCGCGAACGATGTCGGCTTTCGACATCGCGACAAGCGGCGCGTGTACGCGCAGTGACCGGCCCTCGACGCCCGTTCTGGTGCCAAGCCGGGCAAGACCTTCGAACGCAGCGATGAAAGCGGGCCGACAATCGGGATAACCCGAATAATCGAGCGCGTTGATGCCGATGATCAGGTCGTTCGCAGAGGCCGCTTCGGCCCAGCCCAACGCCACCGACAGGAATATCGTGTTGCGCGCCGGTACATAGGTCGTCGGAATCGTGTCACCGACGCCTACCTTCGGAACCGGAATGCGCATGTCGGTCAGCGACGAGCCGCCGAATTGCGCGAGATCGAGCGGAAGCACGATGTGCCGTTCGACATCGAGCATCGTTGCCACGCGGCGGGCAGCATCGAGTTCGACACGGTGGCGCTGGCCATAGTCGATCGTGAGCGCAAACAGACGGTAACCCGCTTCGCGCGCCAGCCCGCCCGCGACCATCGAATCGAGACCCCCCGAAAGAAGCAGGACAGCGGCTGCGCCGGGCAAAGCTGGTGACATGATCATCGGCGCGCGGCTAAAGCATCGCGCGCGCCTGCGCTACAAAAAGAGCCGCCGCCCGTGTCGCGACGGGTTCAAACCATTCAACGCTGCGCCGTCGACCCGGTCATGGCGCATTCACCGACGCGACGCCCTTCGTATGCCAGATCAAAGGGTTGTTTGCCTTCGATCCCCTGCGATTCGATCTGGACGACGCGGGGGGTTTCGACACGCACGGTCGTCCGTCCGTTTCCCTGTCCGGCGCAGGCATAGTGCACGACCACCTGTGCGGCGTCGTTCGTAATCAGATATTTGCTGCACGATCCGCCGCCGTGGCGAAGCTGAAGCAGGACGCGCGGGTCGCTGATGCAAAGCGTGCGTGGTGGCGCGCTGCTGTCGGGCGAACGGAGCGCCCACTGCCCGGGCTCAAGCACGCGAAGCGCGATCGGCAAGGGTGGATCGGCACGTGCGGATGGCAGGATGGCCAACGTCGCCATGCCGAGCGCAATCGACAGAATTTTCAAAACCATTGGTCTGCAACTCTCTAAAGGACCACGTCGGAATTCCGATCCGCGGCGAGGAGCGACCCCTTCTTATACAAGCGTTGATATATTGGCTTCGATTATGGCATAATGTTGGAGCGTTCGGTTTCGTCTTCAAGACCCTGTGCCGAAACGGGAAAGCTTTTCGAACAAAAAGCGCAATCGACCGCGATGATTCCGGCCGTGTCCGCCATCGCCGCGCGCTCGTCGTCGGGGAAGCGGCGCAGGACGTCGCGGATGTGATCGACGTCGCAACGGCACCCCTTGACCAGCGACGCACCGCCAAGAACGCGGACTTCGGTTTCCTCGTTGAACAAGCGCCAGACGATCGTTTCGAGCGGAAGTGCGGGGTCGGTCAGTTCGGCGGGCGCGATCGTCCGCGCGAGGATCGCGACATGTTCCCATTCGGGATGGTCGAGCCGGGTATGCAATCGTTCGCGGCCGTCTTCGCCTTCGGGCAGATGCTGGAGCAACAGCCCGCCCGCGATCCGCTCGTCTGAAACCGCGATGCGGATGAGGCTCGGGATTTGTTCGGACTGCGCGAAATAGCTTTCGGCGGCTTCGGCGAGCGAAGCGCCGTCGAGTGGAACGATGCCCTGATAGCGCTCCGCGGTCGCCGACTGGTCGAAGGTGATCGCCAGATACGCTTTGCCAAACAGCGCGAACAGCGTCGGGTGTGCGGGCATCTGGGCCAGCCGGTCGGCGTCGAAGTTGACATAGCCGCGCAGCTCGCCGCCGCGATAATCGCAGACCAGCAGCCCGACGACGCCGCCTTCGGTTTGTGCCTGAAGCGTCATCTGGCCGCTGCTGTCTTTCAGCAGTGCGCCGAAAAGCGCGGTCAGGACGAGTGCTTCGGTCAAGATCCGCTCGATGGCGGGCGGATAGGCGTGCGCGCCGATGATCGCTTCGACGACGGGGCCGAGGCGGACGGCGCGGCCGCGCGCGTGCCGGCCGGGGATCGTAAAACCCAGACAACGGTCGATATCGCTCATCCGAGGAGTCCGAATGCCCATAAAAGGATCGACTTTTGCGCATGAAGCCTGTTTTCGGCCTCATCCCAGACCGCCGATTGCGGGCCGTCGATCACGGCATCGTCGACTTCCTCGCCGCGATGCGCGGGCAGGCAATGCATGAATA
Source organism: Sphingomonas sp. (assembly GCA_965249015.1). Classification (GTDB taxonomy): domain Bacteria; phylum Pseudomonadota; class Alphaproteobacteria; order Sphingomonadales; family Sphingomonadaceae; genus Sphingomonas_O. The sequence goes on from CBDFLB010000003.1 coordinate 2,342,885, forward strand.
ACGCGTCCGGCTTGGCAAGTGCCATCAATGCAGGCGTCACCTGATAAGGCGCGAGCGCCGCCAATTTATCGTTAGCGTGCTCCTGCCCCATCGAAATCCACGTGTCGGTAACGACGACGTCGGCGCCTATCGCCGCCTCGTTCGCGTCGGAAAGCACGGCGACGGTCGCGCCGTTGCCGACGGCGGTCTCCAGCCAGGCCTTGCCGGGTCCGTAACCCGCAGGACAGCCGGCGCGAACGGTGAACTTCATCAACCCCGCCGCTTCGATGATCGAATTAAGCACATTGTTGCCATCGCCGAGCCACGCCCAGACCGACCCCGGCAGCGCTTTGCCGCGCTCGACCACGGTCATCAAGTCGGCGACGATCTGGCACGGATGCGAACGGTCGCTGAGACCGTTGATTACGGGAATCGTGGCGTTTGCGGCAAGCGCGTTGAGATTGGCGGCGTCACCCGTCCGCACCATCACGGCGTCGACATAGCGCGACAGGACGCGCGCCGTGTCGGCGATGGTCTCGCCGCGGCCGAGGTGCATCGACCCGCTTTCCATGACGATCGTCGTGCCGCCGAGCTGACGCATAGCCATGTCGAACGAGACGCGTGTGCGCGTCGATGATTTTTCGAAGATCATCGCCAGCGTGCGGCCGGCAAGCGGCGCGTCCGGATCGACTTTGCCCCGCGGCCAACCGTTGCGCGCGGCCTTCCGGTCGAGCGCATCGCCGATCATCGCCGCGATCGCATCGCCGCCGGCATCGGACAGATCGAGAAAGTGACGCGTCACGCCGCGACTGCGTAGCTTCGTGCCGCGGCGGACAGCTTCTCAACGAACTCGCTGATGTGCGCGTTTTCGATATTGAGCGGCGGCAGGACGCGGACGACGTTATCGCCGGCAGCGACGGTCAGCAGATTATGGTGATCGCGCGCGTGCGCGACGAACGCCCGACTGTCGGACTTCAGCTTGACGCCGAGCATGAGACCGATGCCGCGCACGCTTTCGAACAAATGATCGTGGTTGGGGATCATCTGTTCGAGCGCGCCGCGCAACCGCTCGCCGGTCGCGGTGACCTGGTCGAGAAAACCGGGCTCGAGGATCACGTCGAGGACCGCCTGCCCCGCCGCCATCGCCAGCGGATTGCCGCCATAGGTGCTGCCATGCGTGCCGATCACCATGCCCTTGGCCGCATCCTCGGTGGCAAGACAGGCACCCAGCGGAAAGCCACCGCCGATCCCTTTGGCCGTCGCCATGATGTCGGGCGTGACGCCATAATGTTCGTGCGCATAGAGCTTGCCGGTGCGCGCAACGCCGCACTGTACTTCATCGAAGACGAGCATGAGCCCGTGATCGTCGCAGATCGCGCGCAGGCCGTGCAGAAACTCGCGGCTGGCGGGGCGTATCCCGCCTTCGCCCTGCACCGGCTCGACCAGGAACCCGGCAGTCGTATCGTCGACAAGAGCGCGCGCAGCCTCAAGATCGTCGAACGGTGCGTACACGAAGCCGGGAAGCAGCGGTTCGAACCCATCGCGCATTTTTTCCTGATTGGTCGCGCTGATCGTGCCGAGCGTCCGGCCATGAAATGCGTTATGAAAGCAGATCAGTGTCTTTCGACCCGGGTTGCCGTCGACATGATGGTAACGTCGCGCCGTTTTTATTGCGCATTCGACAGCTTCTGCGCCCGAATTTGTGAAGAACACCGTATCGGCGAACGTGTGGTCGATCAGGCGCCGTGCCAGCGCCTCGCCCTGCGGCGATCCGTAGAGGTTCGAGACGTGCATCAGCGTGGCCGCCTGTTCGGCGATCGCCTTGACAAGGTGCGGATGACCGTGGCCGAGCAGGTTGACCGCGATGCCGCTTGCAAAGTCGAGATATCGCTCGCCGTCTTCGCCGAAGAGATACGCCCCCTCGCCGCGCACGGGCCGGACGTCGCAACGGGGGTAGACGGGCATCAGCGCGGTGATCGTCATTGCCGGAAAGCCTTTGCAAAAGAAAAGGGCGACCCCTTTTCGGCCGCCCGCTGATGATCATGGCATATATCGACCCGCCCCGGGTCTCGTCAATTCAGGCCTTGAGCTTCCACCCGCTCCGCAAAAGCAGATAGCACAGGATGCAGAGCGCAATGTTCGCGCCGGCAAGCACGATCAGTCCCACCGCGACGGGCGAGTCCGCCTCGCCGATGAACCCATAGCGGAAACCGGAAATCGCGTAGTGAAATGGGTTGATCCGGCTGAATATCCGGAACGCGGGCGCGAGCCGGTCGATCGTGTAGAATGTGCCCGACAGCAGCGCGAGCGGCCCGACGATGAAAGTCGTAACCGCGGCGGCATGGTCGAATTTTTCAGCCCAGATCGATGTCAGGACGCCAAGAAACGAGAGCATCGCCGAGCCCAGCAGCCCGAACGCGACGACTGCCCAAATGTGGATGGGCAGGACATGGAGCCCCGGCCAGAAGAACAGCACGATCCACACGGCAAGCCCGACGCAGATCGCGCGCGTGATTCCGCCCGCGACCATCGCCGCGAGCAATTCGGCGCTCGACAACGGCGGCATCAGATAATCGACGATCGTTCCCTGGATTTTCCCGACCAGCAGCGAAAAGCTGGTGTTTGCGAACGCGTTCTGCATCATGCCCATGATAATGAGGCCGGGCGCGATGAAATCGGCAAGCGGCCGGCCGAGCACGTCGCGCTTTGCCCCGCCCAGTGCCACGACAAAGATGACGAGAAACAGCGCGGTCGAGATCGCAGGGCCCCAGATCGTCTGAAGCTGCACCTTGAAAAAGCGGCGCACCTCCTTGATATAGAGAGTCTTCGAGCCCGTCCAGTTGACACCGCGGAAGACCGGCAGGCCGGGTTCGGCACCGATGATGCTTTGGGACTGGTCGGACATAGTCGCTTCGCCTAGGGGCAAGCGCCATTCGCCGCAAGATTTGTAAGGGATAAAGATGGGCTGGACCGACGAACGCATCGACCGTTTGAAGACGATGTGGGAAAAGGGCATGACTGCCAGCCAGATCGCCGACGATCTCGGCGGGGTCAGCCGCAACGCCGTGATCGGGAAGGCGCATCGTCTGGGGCTGCAATCTCGCCCGTCGCCCGTCAAGCCGAACGAGCCCGCTGCGACGGCCGCCGCCAAGCCCGCCGCGCAGCGTACCCCCTCCCCAGCAGCGCCGGTAACGCCGTCGCCGACGCCGGGTCCCGCCGCGCCGCGCAGTTTCGTGCCGAACTATGTCCCGCAGACACCGACCGGTCCGACCGGTGCGCAGCTGCGGTCGGTCGGGCCCGGCGGTTTCCTCCGTCAGGGTCCGGGCGACCAGGCCCCTCCGTCGACCCCCGCACCGCCGCGCCGTCTGGTTCCCGCAAAGCCTGCTCCCGAAATGGCGGGGAAGACGACGTTGCTCGATCTCAACGACAAGATCTGCAAATGGCCGCTGGGGCACCCGGGCGAACCCGATTTCCATTTCTGCGGCAACGTCGTGAACCCCGGCTTCCCCTATTGCGTGCAGCATTGCGGTCAGGCGTATCAAGCGCAGATGCCGCGCCGCGACCGTCGCGCGCCGCCGCCGATGCCGTTCGGGGGTCCGCGGGTTCGATAGCTTGCCAGTGGATGCGGCGCGTCATTATAGCGCGCCGCAATGACTGATTTGTTTGCATCGTCGTCTCCTACGCCTGCAACGGGTTATGACGCGTCGTCGATCGAAGTTCTCGAGGGTCTCGAACCTGTCCGCCGCCGCCCCGGCATGTATGTCGGCGGGACCGACGAGCGCGCCTATCATCACCTCGCCGCCGAAGTGCTCGACAATGCGATGGACGAGGCGGTCGCGGGGCACGCGACGCGGATCGAGATCACGCTTGAGCCGGGCAATCGCCTGACCGTTGTCGACAACGGCCGCGGCATTCCGGTCGACCCGCATCCGAAATTCCCCGACAAATCCGCGCTCGAAGTTATCATGTCGACGCTGCATTCGGGCGGGAAGTTCGACGGCAAGGCTTATGCAACGTCGGGCGGGCTGCACGGCGTCGGCGTCAGCGTCGTCAACGCATTGTCGACCGAGACGGTGGTCGATGTGGCGCGCAACAAGGAACTCTATCGCCAGCGGTTCGCGCGCGGACAGACGATGGGCGCGCTCGAAAAGCTCGGGCCTGTCCAGAACCGGCGCGGGACAAGCGTGTCGTTCGTTCCCGATCCCGAGATTTTCGGCGAGTTGAGCTTCAAGCCCGAACGGCTTCACCGTCTCGCGCGCTCGAAGGCCTATCTCTTTGCGGGCGTCGAAATCCGCTGGCGATGCGCGCCCGAACTGATCAGCGACGAAACCCCCGCCGAAGCGGTGTTCCAGTTTCCCGGTGGCCTCTCGGATCACTTGCGCGAACAGGTCGGCACGCGCGAGTGCGCCACCGCCGAATTCTTTGCCGGATCGCAGGACTTCCCCGGGGAGCAGCAGGGCCGGGTCGAATGGGCGGTCGCGTGGCCGCTGTGGAGCGACGGCAGTTTCTCGTGGTATTGCAACACCATCCCGACGCCCGATGGCGGCACGCATGAAGCGGGGCTGCGCGCCGCGATCGTCAAGGGATTGCGCGCGTTCGGCGCGCTGGTCAGCAACAAGAAGGCCGCCGACATCCAGCCCGAGGATGTCATCGCGCCGTCCGAAACGATGCTCTCGGTCTTCATCCGCGATCCGCAATTCCAGTCGCAAACGAAGGACCGGCTGACCTCGCCCGAGGCCGCGCGACTCGTCGAGACCGCACTGCGCGATCATTTCGACCATTTCCTCACCGACAATATGGATCGCGGCCGCGCGCTGCTGACCTATGTCATGGACCGGATGGATGATCGCTTGGCCCGGAAAGCCGAGCGCGAGGTCAAGCGCAAGACCGCGACGTCGGCGCGCAAGCTGCGCCTGCCAGGCAAGCTCACAGATTGTTCGAACGACGGCAACGAAGGCACTGAACTCTATATCGTCGAGGGCGACAGCGCAGGCGGTTCGGCCAAGCAGGCGCGCGACCGCAAGACGCAGGCGATCCTGCCCATCCGCGGCAAGATCCTCAACGTCGCCAGCGCGACGATGGACAAGATCCGCGCGAACAGCGAAATCGCCGACCTGGCGCTCGCGCTCGGCTGCGGGATGCGCGACAAATGCGATGCCGACGCGCTGCGCTATGAACGCGTCATCATCATGACCGACGCCGACGTCGACGGCGCGCATATCGCCACGCTGCTGATGACATTCTTCTTTCAGGAAATGCCCGATGTCGTGCGCAAGGGGCATCTGTTCCTCGCGCAACCGCCGCTCTACCGCCTGACCGTCGGCGCAAAGTCCCTCTACGCCCGAGACGACGCGCACCGCGCGGAGATCGAGGCAGGCGCGTTCAAGGGCAAAACCGTCGACGTCGGCCGCTTCAAGGGGCTGGGCGAAATGAACCCGGGCCAGCTGCGCGAAACGACAATGGACCCGAAGACGCGCACGTTACTGCGGGTCACATTGCCGCAGGAATATGAAGACCGCGCCGGCGTCCGCGATCTCGTCGAGCGCCTGATGGGAAAGAACCCCGAGCATCGCTTTAATTTCATTCAAGAAAATGCAGCGCGGGTGGATGAAGAGGCGATTGATGCCTGACGTCTGGCACTTCGCCGGACAGAACCTATCGGTCGCGAAGTTTGCCGATGCCTATCCAAAAGTAAGCGGCGCACATCAAGCCACTGCCGATTGTCCAAGCCCACCATGTAAACGATGTGTCTTGGTGAGCGAGGTGGCCACCGAAAATTGCTCCGCTGACGACTGACACAGTGATAATCAGCGGCCAAGACAGCACGGATCGTGCTTCCGCGCGAGCTTTAGCAACAGATCGTGGAGGCCCGACCGGCTTGCGATCCTTGACAAGCCGCCGAGGCGCGAAGCTGGCCCAAATCACTCGCGCGGCGATGGCGAACAAGAGCGTAGTCAAGACAACGGTATCAACCCAACTCGGCGGTTCGAAATAGCTCTTCACAACCTGCCAAACGACCAACGCAGATATGACGATTGCAACGTTCTTCCACGTGCCAGCGCGTCCAGAGGTGTGCTGCCAACCATCGATCAGCTGCTCATACTCTTGGCTGCTGATGAACTTCGCGCCGCTTTTACTACTTGGATAGAAAATATATCCGTCTTCAAACGGCGAAAATTGCTTTTTGAAGGCTCCCTGAGCGTCAAACATCTATCTGCGTGTTCCCCGACAAAACCTCAGCCAAAGCCCTGACCTTCTTCTACCACCATTGCGGCGACGGTGCGATCAGCCATTAGCCGCATTCGCCGGCGCCGCCAGACGCACTGTCACACCCCCGTCACCACAATCCCCTAGGCGCGTCACAAACGGGCGCAATACAGGAGCGGGCATGGCGGCGACGGCACGGGCGAAGGCTCCACGCAATCTGGCGGTGCAGAAGGCCGTCCACCAGCATGAGGCCGCGTCGAAAGCGGGGCTGCTCGAACGCGCCTTCACGTTTGCGTTTCGCGGGCTGGTTTATGCGCAGATCTGGGAGGACCCCGTGGTCGACATGGAGGCGCTGGCGATCACGCCCGATTGCCATATCGTCACGATCGCGAGCGGTGGCTGCAATGTGCTCAGCTATCTGACGGCCGATCCCAAGGCGATCACCGCGGTCGACCTCAACACCGCGCATGTCGCCTACAACCGGCTGAAGATCGCCGCCGCGCGCCATCTTCCCGATCATGCCAGTTTCTACCGCTTTTTCGGGACTGCCGACCAGAAGAGCAACATCGCCGCTTATCGCCGCCACGTCCGTCCGCATATCGACGAGACGACGCGGCGCTACTGGGAAGGCCGCGACCTGATCGGGCGGCGGCGGATCGGCGGCTTTGCCAAGAACATCTACAAGCGCGGGCTGCTGGGCGGGTTCATCGGCACCGCGCATCTGCTCGCGAAGTTATATCGCATCGATTTGAACGCGGTGCTCGAGGCGAAGTCGATCGCCGAGCAACGTCGCGTGTTCGAGACGAAACTCGCGCCGATCTTCGACAAGAGATTCGTGCGCTGGCTGGTCGACCAACCGGCTTCGCTATTTGGCCTCGGCATTCCGCCGGCGCAATATGAAGCGCTTGCGGCGGACGATGCCGGCGGGATCCGCGCGGTGCTGAAAGCTCGCCTCGAAAAGCTTGCCTGCGACTTCGACGTGCGCGAAAATTATTTTGCGCAACAGGCGTTCGGCCGGCGTTATGCGCTCGGTAAAGGGGCATCGGTCCCGCCCTATCTGGACGCAGCAAACTATGATGCAGTCGTCGACCGCATCGACCGCGTGGAGATGCTCCACGCCAATTTCACGCATCATCTGGCAAGCCTGCCGGCAACCAGCCGCGATCGTTACATTTTGCTCGATGCGCAGGACTGGATGACCGATGCGCAACTGACCGAGCTGTGGACCGAGATCACGCGCACCGCCAAACCGGGTGCCCGTGTCCTCTTTCGCACCGCTGCGGCGCCGTCGCTTCTGCCCGGCCGCGTGCCCGATGCGATCCTCGACCGATGGGGCTACCGCGCCGAAGACAGCCTCGACTTCACGCGCCGCGACCGCTCGTCGATCTATGGCGGCGTGCATCTTTACGTGCTGAAGGACGGATGAGCGCACGCGACGCGGCGCGGATGGATGCGATCTACGCGCGGCAACGCCACATCTATGACCTGACGCGGAAATATTTCCTGCTTGGCCGCGACCGGCTGATTGCGCAGCTCGACGTGCCCGGGGACGGGACGGTGCTCGAAATCGGATGTGGCACCGGTCGCAATCTTATCGCCGTTGCAAAGGCGTACCCGCGCGCGCGACTATTCGGTCTCGACATATCCGCCGCGATGCTGTCGACCGCGCGAGTGAAGGTCGCGGCAGCAGGGCTCGCCGACCGCGTCGTGCTGGCGCAGGGCGATGCCACCGACTTCGACGCACAGCGATTGTTCGGCGTCGACCGGTTCGATCGTGTTTTCTTCAGTTACACGCTGTCGATGATCCCCGACTGGCGCGCGGCGATCGCGCAAGGCTTGGCGGCGACGGGCGGACGCCTCAGCCTCGTCGATTTCGGGCAACAGGAGCATCTGCCCGAAGCGTGGCGACGTGCCTTGTTCGGGTGGCTGGGCAAATTCGACGTGACACCACGCGCGGCGCTCTTCGACGAAGCAAGACGCGCGGGGGCTGACGCAGGACTTACGGTCGGGACCACAGCGCTGTTTCGCGGCTATGCCTGGGCCGCGACGTTCCGCCGAACCTAGGCGGTCAGCGCATCGACAAGCGCCCGGACCTTGCGCTGACGCCATTGCGGCAGGGGGGCGGCAAGCCAGTACCCGCGCTCGTCGTCGATCGTCGCCACCGCCGCGCCAGCGAGCAGCACGGGGACGACCGCGCGGCCGAGTCCCGCCAACGCCGCATCGATGGCGAGACCCGCATCGGCAACGCTGACACTTGCGCTCTCTTCGCCAGGATAGCCGGGCCACGCGATCATGGCACCCTCACCAACACGAACGAAGCCGCGCGGACCGAGAGCGACGCCCTCGAGATCACCCGCACCGGTGGCGAACAGGATTGCAAGATCGAGGTTGGCTTCGGTAAAATCGGGGCGCTCGTCGCTCGCCACCAATTGAAATCGCAATTCAGGATCGGTCTGGCGGTAAGCCGCAAGGCGGGCGCTCAGCCACTTTGCGGTGATATCGCGCGGCGCGGCGATGGTCAGCGATTTCGACGACTGGCCGGCTTGCATCGCACGTACCGACTCTTCGAAGCTCAAAAACGCACGACGCAGGTCGACAAGCCCGCCCTCCCCCTCAGGCGTAAGCTCCAACCCTTTGGGGGTACGCCGGAACAGAACCACACCGAGCGTATCCTCGAGCGCCCGGATTTGCTGTCCGACTGCCGCCGGCGTTACCGCAAGTTCATCGGCGGCGCGGGTGAACGACAAGTGCCTTGCCGCGGCATCGAGAACGCGCAGCCCGTTCAGCGGCAGATGCGTGCGCTTCAACGGGCGGTAACCGGGGCGGTCAGCGCAAATTTGGGGATCATCACCTCGAACTTCGAGCCGTCCTCACCGATCATGCCGTAGCTGCCGACCATCGAACCGGTCGGCGTTGCAAGCGGGCAGCCCGAGACATAGTCATAGGCAGCACCCGGGCTGATCACCGGCTGATCGCCGACAACGCCGTCACCCTCGACGATGCTTTTGGCACCACGTCCGTCAGTGATTTCCCAGTAACGCGTCATCAGTTGCGCGGCCATCGGCCCGGCATTTTCGACGCGGATGTGATAGGCCCAGAACCAGTGCGCCTTTGCAGGATTGGACTGTTCGGGCAAAAAGCTCACCGCCACACGGACAGTGATCCCGCGCGTCATTTCGAAATACGGGAAAAGCGCTTTCACAGCCCGACCTGTCCCAGCGCCTGGTCGAGATCCTCCAGCACATCCTGCGGATCTTCGAGACCGATGTTGATCCGGATCATCCCTTCGTCGACGCCCATTTCGGCGCGGGCATCGGCGCCGACGCTGTGATGCGTGGTCGAAGCGGGATGCGTCATCAGCGATCGCGAATCACCGATATTGTTCGAAATGTCGACAAGACGCAGCGCGTTGAGCAAAGCCATCGCCTGTGCGCGACCGCCATCGAGCACGAACGAGAAAATCGGCCCGCAGGCTTTCATCTGCACGGCGGCCAGATTGTGCTGCGGATGGCTCGGCAGCCCGGGATGGAGCATCCTGGGGACGCGCTCTTCGAGAAACCGCCCGACAATCAGCGCGTTCTCGGACTGGCGCATCGCGCGCAGTTCGAGCGTCTCGAGCCCCTTCATCACGACCCAGGCGTTGAACGGCGACAGGTTTGGTCCCGTATTGCGCTGAAAAGGAAGCAGCTTATCTTCGATGAACGTCTTCGACCCCGCGACCGCGCCGGCAAGCACCCGACCCTGCCCGTCCATCATCTTGGTCGCCGAATAGGCAACGACGTCGGCACCGAAGTCGAGCGGGCGTTGCAGCACCGACGTCGCAAAGGCGTTGTCGACGACCGTCGTGATTCCATGGGCGCGCGCCAGTCCACACACAAACGCCATGTCGACGATATCCATCGTCGGGTTCGCAGGTGTCTCGAAGAAAAAGACCTTGGTTTCGGGTCGGATCGCCGCTTCCCAGGCGGCATTATCGCGACTGTCGATCGTCGTCGTCGTGATTCCCCACTTGGGCAGCAAATGATCGGTCAGCCAGCGGCACGAGCCGAACGCCGCGCGCGCGGCAATGACATGATCGCCGGTTTCCAGCTGGCAGAGCAATGCCGTCGTCATCGCCGCCATTCCGGTCGCCTGACAGCGTGCCGCCTCCGCGCCTTCCATCAGCGCGATGCGGTGCTCGAGCATCTCGACGGTCGGGTTCTGCAGGCGTGAATAGGTCGGACCCTCCGCCTCGCCGGCAAAGCGGGCAGCAACCGTCTCGGCATCGTCATAGCAAAAGCCCGAGGACAGGATCAGCGCTTCACTCGTCTCGCCCCAGCCCGAACGCACGGTTCCCCCGCGCACCGCCTGTGTCGCGGGCCGCCATTTTCGCGTGATCGCCTCGTCCTGCCCGTCGGTCCGTTTCATGCATTCCCCTTGCCGCCTCGCATGCCGGGCGGTCAACGCCCCATTGCGCGCTCGATGCGATCGATCAATCGTCCGCGGGCAGGGAGAATGTCGCCGCGGCGACCGGTAAGCAGATGATCGTGCAGTCGATCACCGGTCTGGTTCAGCGTCGATGCATCGCTGCCATAGCCAAGCTCGGCCAGGATCGCCGCTTCGTAACGCGCGAGCCATTCGATCCAGACGCGCGCTGCCGGCGCGGCCTCGATCGCAATCAACATCGCGTCGAGCATCGCGTGGACATTTGGGTACGGATGCCCCTCGGGCAGGACAACCGCGGGCAGCGCGGTGACCCACTCGATGGCTGCGGCTGCCAGCGGTTCGGCAAGAAGCGGTGCCCGACTGACGACGAGCTCGACCGTCAGCGAGGCAAGCTGCGTCTCGCTTCGCGCCCGGAATGCGGCCGCGACGATGTTTCCGACCGACAATATCGGTCGCAGCCGCCGCGAACGACCGCCGCGCACGTACCCGGCCAGAAGTCCGTTCTCCGGCGTAAGGGCACGGACGACCGCACCATGTTCGCCATGCGGTCGGACAGTGAGGACGATGGCGTTGGCAAGAACGTGCACAGACCCCCTATGCCACCAAAGCGGCGCGCGGTAAGCATTGCGAAACGACAGCCGTGTTACGGCGACCCGTGGGGGCGGCGATGTTTCATTGGGGGCGTGTGATCTCGTCCGAAGACACCAACGCTGACGTCGCGCGGCTCGACCTGCCGCCGCCCGAACGCGCACGTGTCGAACTTCCGCCGAAATTGGGCAAGCGATTCGCGATCTTTGCCGATGCCGAGGAAGAGTTCGACTGGAAAAGCCCCTTCCGGCGCGATGCCACCTCGACCGAAGCGATCGACGCGCTACCGGAGGCCAATCGCTTTTTCACTGAAGCCGGTTGCAGGCCGACCTATCTCGTCGACTGGCCGGTCGTTGCGAACCCCGACAGTGCAGCGACCATGCGGGCGATGGTCGAGAGCGGATGTTGCGAAATCGGGACGCAGCTTCACCCTTGGGTAAACCCGCCGTTCGACGAGGAAATCACCGGCGCGAACAGCTACTCGGGCAATCTTCCGCGCGCGCTCGAGGCCGCAAAGATACGTGCGCTCACGCATAAGATCGCCAGTGAAATCGGCGTTCGGCCGAGCGTTTACCGCGCCGGGCGCTATGGCATCGGACCAAATACGGCGGGGCTGCTCGCGGACGAAGGCTACCGACTCGACGTTTCGGTGCGCGCGTCGTTCGATTACAGGGCGCAGGGCGGTCCCGATTTTTCGAAGCATCCGATCTGGCCATGGAGGATCGGCACGCGTCTCCACGAAGTGCCGCTGACGGCGACCTGCACGGGCCTGTTGCGCAATACCTTGCGCGTTCAGCATTTTGCCCCGGCAAGGGGGCTGCTCGCGCGGGCCAAGCTTTTTGACAGGGTTCCGCTGACGCCGGAGGGCGTGCGGGTTCAGGATGCGCTGGTTGCGATCCGGCAATTGCTCGACTCGGGGCATCAGTTGTTCAGCTTGTCGTTTCACACCCCGACGCTGGTGCCCGGGCATACGCCGTACGTGCGCACGGCAGACGACCTCGCGCGGTTCTGGCAATGGTGGGATGCGGTCTTCGATCTGTTCGCCAAGCACGACGTGTTGCCGATACGGGCCAGTGAAATCGTGGCCGCTCTAGAATCAACATGACCGTCGCAATGCCGCTGGCAAATTTCTCTAGCGGATCGGTGGCACAAATCGTCCCGCTTTCGCAGGTTCCTCAACATTGGGACGCGGCATGGGAAGCGCTTGCCAACGACGCGAGCGAACCCAATCCGTTTGCCGAAAGCTGGTTCGTGCGTCCGGCAATCCGGCATCTGGGGGTCGAGCCTCAGGATAAAATGATCTCGGTGTGGCACGGATCGGCGTTGATCGGGCTTGTGCCGGTTACCACGACGGCACGCTATGGCCGGATGCCGATCCGCCACGTCGAAAACTGGATCCATTACCATTGCTTCGCCGGGACCCCGCTGATCCGGCGCGGCGCGGAATGGGCGTTCTGGTCGGTCGTGATCGATGCCCTCGATCGCGCCGACTGGGCCCGCAACTTCGTTCACATCGTCGGTCTGAACGCCGACGGCCCGGTTCATCAGGGGCTATGCGACGTTCGCCGCGCCGACATTGTCCATCAAAGCGAACGCGCGATGCTCTCGAGCACGCTCGACCCGGAGAGCTATCATATCGCCACCGTCCGTCCCAAAAAGCGCAAGGAACTGCGGCGCCTGCGTTCGCGGCTCGATCAACTCGGGCAGGTCAAGTTCTGCCGGCTCGTCGAAGGCGATCGACTGACCCCGTGGATCGACAATTTCCTCGCGCTCGAATCATCGGGTTGGAAGGGACGCGACGGCTCGGCGCTCAAAGCAAATCCGGCCACTTCGGCGTTTTTCAGTGAGGCGATCGAGGGGGCCAGCCGGACAGGACGGCTCGACATGACGTGCCTTGCCGTCGACGACAAGCCGATCGCGATGCTCGTCAACTTCATGACGCCGCCGGGGGCGTTCGCGTTCAAAATTGCGTTCGACGAGACCTTTGCGCGCTTTTCGCCGGGTGTGCTGCTCGCAATCGAATATCATAAGGGTTTGAATCGCGATGATATCGACTGGACCGACAGCTGCGCCGCCGAAGACCATCCCATGATAAACAGCCTTTGGGGTGAACGACGCAAACTCGTCCGCGTGACCGTCCCGCTTAGCGGTACGCGCCGGCAAGCCGTGTTCCAGGCCGCGCGGACAATCGAAACGATCGCTTCGAAATTGCGGAGGGCCACTTGATCGAGGTCAGAGGAGTCGAGGCGCTTCGCGCAGTCTATCCGGAAACCGCAGGGTTGGTCCGGCATGACCTGGCAGACCATCCGATGCTGTCAATCGACGCTCTGGCCAGGCTCGCCGAGCGTCTGCCCCAAGAAAACGTCGAATATAATTCGGGCCGTCTGCCGATCGGTATCGCGTTTGAAGACGTGCCCGCAAACGGACTGTCGATAGCCGAGACGCTGGCCGGGATCGAACATAATGGCTCGTGGCTCGTCCTCAAGTTCATCGAGCATGACGATGCCTACCGCGCGCTGCTCGCCGAAACGCTGGCGCGTTTCGACCCCGCTATCGACGCGAAAACCGGGCCGATGTTGAAGCAGGAGGGGTTCATCTTCGTGTCGAGCCCCGGTGCCGTCACGCCGCTTCATTTCGATCCTGAACATAATCTTTTGCTCCAGCTTCGGGGCACGAAATCGATGACCGTGTTTCCCGCTGACGATGAAACGATCGCTCCGCCCGATGCGCACGAACGGCTCCATGCCGGAACGGGGCACCGCAATCTGGTCTGGGACGAACGCTTTGCCGCGCGCGGGCGCACTTTCGAACTGGCTGCGGGTGACGGGCTCTATGTACCTGTCATGGCACCTCATTGGGTGCAGAACGGTCGTGAAGTATCGGTCAGCTTTTCAGTGACGTGGCGAAGCGCGTTCAGCTATGCCGAAGCCGAAGCGCGCGGAATGAATGCGATTTTGCGCCGCGCCGGACTCTCGCCCCGCGCACCGAAGCGCTTTCCGGCGCGCAACCTGATGAAATCGACCGCATTTCGCGCGGTGCGCAAGGGACGCCGCATGTTCGGCGGTGCCTGATCAGATCGCGTGGCCGGCGGCGTAGCCACTCGCCCACGCCCACTGGAAATTATAGCCGCCGAGCCAGCCCGTGACGTCGACCGCCTCGCCGATCGCGTATAGGCCCTTGATAGAACGCGATTCCATGGTCTGCGACGACAATGCGGCGGTGCTGATTCCGCCGACCGTTACCTCGGCCTTTGGATAGCCTTCGGTCCCGTTCGGTGTGAACGGCCACGACGACAGACGGTGCTCGAACGCGTCGAGCGCATCATCACGGTGGTGCAAGAGCTCGCCGCCGAGCGCCGCACGCTCAGACAGGGTGTCGGCGAGCCTGACCGGCAGCTGCGATCCAAGCGCCGCCCGCAGCTTCGTGCGCGGCGCGCTGCGCTTCATGGCACGTAGCCAGCCGCGAGGCGTGTCGGGCGTAAAGTCGACCGAGACGCGTTCGCGGTGCCGCCAGTACGACGACGCCTGCAGCATCGCCGGCCCCGAAAGCCCGCGATGCGTGAACAGCGCGGCTTCACGGAACATCTGTCGTCCGACGGTCACGACGACTTCGGCGGCGACGCCCGAAAGATCGCGAAACAAAACATCATCACCACCCAGCGTGAACGGGACGAGGCCGGGTCGCGGTTCGACGATCTTCATGCCGAACTGGCGCGCGATCGTATAGGCGACGCCGGTTGCCCCCATTTTCGGGATCGAAGGCCCGCCCGTCGCGATCACCAGCGACGGTGCCAGCGCGATGCTGTCGCCATGGCGGACCGAAAACAACCCTTCTCGGTAAGCGACATCGGAAAATCCGGTGCCCAAAGCGAACGCGACCTGTCCGCGCGCGCATTCGTCCATCAGCATCGCCACGATTTGCCGCGCCGATCCGTCGCAAAACAGCTGACCCAGCGTCTTTTCGTGCCAGGCGACGCCGTAACGGTCGACGAGCGCGATGAAATCGTCGGGCCGAAAGCGGCTTAGCGCCGATTTGGCGAAATGCGGATTGGCCGAGATGAACCGTTCGGGCGTGCAATGGATATTCGTGAAATTGCAGCGTCCTCCGCCCGAGATCAGGATCTTTTTACCCGGCGCGTCGGCATGGTCGATGACGAGGATACGCCGCCCGCGCTGCCCGGCGACGCCTGCACACATCAAGCCCGCCCCGCCGGCCCCGAGAATGATCGCGTCATAATGGGCCGTCACGGACCTGCGTTCGCATGATAGAAATCATAGACGGTGCGGGCAACGACGTCGGACACGCCCGGTGCTTTCTGCAGGTCCTCGAGGCTCGCATTCTTGACCGCCCGGGCCGTGCCGAAGTGCATCAGCAGCGCTTTCTTGCGCGCAGGTCCGATGCCCGGCACGTCGTCGAGCGTCGATGTGACGAGCGCTTTTGCCCGCTTCGTGCGGTGCGCGCCGATCGCGAAGCGATGCGCCTCGTCGCGCAGGCGCTGGAGATAGAACAGCACCGGATGATTCGTCGGCAGGTTGATCTCGCGCCCGTCGATCAGGTGGAACGTCTCGCGCCCGGCGTTGCGGTCGGGGCCCTTTGCGACGCCGACGAGCGGAACATCCTCGACGCCCATTGCGTCGAGCACGCCTTTTACAGCCGACAATTGCCCCTTTCCGCCGTCGATCAGCAGCAGGTCGGGCCATGAGCCATTCTCACGATCGGGGTCTTCTTCCTGCGCGCGCGTGAACCGGCGTTCGAGGACTTCGCGCATCATCGCGAAGTCGTCGCCGGGCACGGTGTCGGGATTGCGGATGTTGAACTTGCGATACTGCCCCTTGATGAACCCCTCGGCACCCGCGACGATCATCGCGCCGACCGAATTGGTCCCCTGAATATGGCTGTTGTCATATACTTCGATGCGCTTGGGCGGACCGTCGAGTTCGAACAGGTCGGCGACATCGCGAAGCAATTTTCCTTGCGTGGTCGCCTCGGCGGCGCGGCGATCGAGCGCCTCTTCGGCATTGCGCGTTGCCTGCCTCACGAGGCGAACGCGATCGCCGCGCTGCGGCATCGTCAGCACCGTTCTGCCACCGAGCGCCTCCTCGAGCAGCGCGGCTTCGCTCAGCACGCGGTCGAGCAGGATCGTCCTTGGTGGCGGCACCTCCTCATAGAATTGCATCAGCAGGCTCGACAAAACCTCGTCGCCCGGAACATCGGCGGTATGCGCAGGGAAGAAGGCGCGGTGCCCCCAGTTCTGGCCACCGCGGATGAAAAAGGCCTGTACGCACGTGACCCCCTCCTTGCATGCGAGCGCCCAAATGTCGGCGTCGCCGACTCCGTCGGCATTGATCGCCTGCGAACCCTGGATGAACGTCAGCGCGCGCAGGCGGTCGCGGTAAAGCGCGGCGCGTTCGAAATCCATGGCTTCGGCCGCCGATTGCATGGCCCCGCCGAGTTTGGCCTGAACCGACGTCGCTTTGCCCGCGAGGAAGGATTTCGCATCGCCGACCAGCTCGGCATAGTCGTCGGCCGAAATGCGGCCCACGCAGGGTGCCGAACAGCGCTTGATCTGATACAAAAGACAAGGTCGGTCGCGATTGTTGAAAAAACTGTCGCTGCATGAGCGGAGCAGAAATAGTTTCTGGAGCGCGTTCAGAGTCGTGTTGACCGACCCGGCGCTTGCAAACGGGCCGTAATAATTACCTTTCGCCCGACGCGCGCCGCGGTGTTTCTGAATGCGCGGATAGGCGTGGTCGGCGCGCAGGAGTATGAACGGGAACGATTTGTCGTCACGCAGCAACACGTTATAGGCCGGCCGAAAGCGCTTGATGAGCTGCGCCTCGAGCAGCAGCGCTTCGGCCTCGTTGTTCGTCGTAACGATCGTCACGCCACGCGTCTGCGCGACCATGCGCTGCAATCGACGCGGCAGCCGCGACACCTGCGTGTAGTTCGAAACGCGATTGCGGAGCGACCGCGCCTTGCCGACATACAGCACGTCGCCGCGCGTGTCGGTCATCCGGTACACGCCGGGCTTTTGTGCGAGCGTCTTCAAGACATTGCGGATTGCCGCGATGCCGATCTCGAGATCGGGCGCGTCTCCACCCTTGACGGCGTAGGTTGCCTTGTCTTCATGGAAACGCTCGGGAGCTTGTGGCGACACCATGCCGCCGATCTAGGGAGTCAGGGGCGCGCCGTCACCCCATCGACTCACGCGTTCAATTCAGTCGCGCGATCGCGGCATCGGTCAGCATTTTGTCGGAGCCGGCATCGTGCGACTGAGCGATCACGCGCGCCGCGATACCTGCGGCAGCGTTGGCGGCCGTTGCCCGAATTTCGGCGACGGCACTGCGTTCGGCGGCACCGATCTTGTCGTCGGCCATCTTTGCGCGGCGCGCGGTCATGTCGGCGGCCTGAATTTCGGCCTGCACCAGCAACGTCTTCGCTTCGGCCTCGGCATGATGAATGATCGCCGCAGCATCACCGGCGCTGGCTTTGGCCTGCGCCTGCGCGCTTGCGAGCAGCGCTTCGGCCTCGGCACGAATCGACTTTGCGTCGTCCAGCACGCGGCGGGTCTCGGCGATCCGCGCGTCGAGCGCATCGGTGATCAGCTTCGGAGCCTTCGCGACGAAGATCGCAAGCAGGATGAATATCGTCAGGCCGACATAGACCCAGCCTTCGGCGCCAAGCCCCAACAGTTCCGGGCCATGTTCGCTGTGCGGGGTGCCATTGGCTTCGGTCGTGGCGTGCGTTTCGGTTGTCATGATCAACGCGCCAGCGCGGTTCTGGACGCGGCTGCGAGCAGCGTGGCGTCCGGCCGCTTGCCCGTCAGCCGTTCGACGATGTCCGAAGCCGCTTCGGCGGCGACCGCCTCGATCTCGTGAAGCGCCTTCGTTCGCGCGGCGGTCAGCACGCGTTCGGCGGCAGCAGCCTTCTCGGCGATCACGCTTGCACCTGCAGCGACCGCACTTTCGACGTCCGCAGACGCCTTGCTTTTCGCTTGGGCGATTGCCGCACGCGCATTGACATGCGCGGCTTCGATCCCCGCCGCATAAGCCGCAGCCATCGCGTCCGCCTCGTGCTTGGCGCGCTCGGCAACCGAAAGATCGTTCGCCACTTGCGCCTCGCGCGCGTCCATCGTCGTCGTCAGCTTTGGCAGAGTCAGGCGTACGATCCCGAAATACAGGATCGCAAAGCTCACTGCGAGCCATGCGAGTTGCGGCCAGACGACGGTGGCGAAATCAAACTGAGGCATAGCGGACGACCGTTTCAGTCCGGACTCAGGAGAACGCGAGCGCGAGTGCGACGACCGCGGCGATCAACCCGAGCGCCTCGGTAACAGCGAAGCCGAAAATCAGGCGGCCGCCCATCTTCGCGTCGGCTTCCGGATTGCGCAGGGCACCGTTCAGATATTGTCCGAAAATCGAACCCACGCCGATCGCGGCCAAACCCGCTCCGATGGCTGCAAGGCCTGCACCGATGACTTTTGCCGAACCGAGATCCATGTCTAATTCCCTTTACAATATATGATTAATGAAGATTGACGGCGTCATTGAGATATAGCGACGCGAGAAGCGCAAAGACATAGGCCTGGACCACCGCGATCAGCACTTCGAGCGCCGACAGAGCGACGTTGACTGCCAGCGGAAGTATTCCGAACACATACGGCAAAGCGCCGAACGAGCCTAGAGTGACCACGAATGTGCCGAACACTTTGAGCAAGACATGTCCGGCAGTCATGTTGGCGAACAATCGGATGGCGAGGGTGAATGGACGACTGAGAAAGCTCAAGAATTCAATCAACGCCACGAAAAGACCCAGCACCGGATTGACACCTTTGGGCCAGAACAGGCTGAAGAAATGAAAGCCGTGACGGGCAAAGCCGACAATGCAGACGATCGCAAACACGAGTATTGCCAGACCGAACGTCACGACAACATGGCTGGTCGGAGTGAACGCACCGACCCACGGGATCAACCCGAGCAGATTGCACGCCAAAACGAAAATGAAGAGCGAGAAGATCAGGGGTACGAAGCGCTTGCCTTCGGGACCGACGTTTTCGTCGAGCATTTTTCGGACAAAGTCGTAAAGATATTCGACCGCCGCCTGCGCGCGGGTGGGCACGAGCTGCGGTCGCGCGGTCCCGATGAACAGGAAGGCCGCGATCGCGACCAGCGCGATCATCATCCACAGCGATGAATTAGTGAACGACACGTCATAACCCATCGCGTCCATCGGCGCGATCGGAACGATCTCGAACTGTTCCATGGGATTTGCCATCGGCTGTGCTCTAGCGCTCCGGATCGGCGTCGAATTGCTTCGACGTCTGCATCGCGCGACGCGTCCCGGCGGCAAAGCCGAGCAACAACATGACGATCATCGCCCACGGTGCAGTTCCGGCGAACCGGTCGATCAGCCAGCCGATGAACGCCGAAACGAGCACGGCACCGACGAATTCGATCCCGATCGCCCAGCCCCGGCTTTCGGCCTGTGAATCAGCCGCCGACGGACGAACGGACGCCGCTTTCGCCGCCGCGATGCGGGCGTCGAGCGTGTCGTCTTCGGTCATGCGGTCGTCGGCCAAGCCAGCGTGCTTTCGATAGATAAAGAAACGCCGCCCGTGCCCGAGGGGCTTGGCGGCACGGGCGAGCGTCTAGAAAAATGACCGGAGCAAGTCAACCGTTGTGCGGTGCGGCAAATCGGCGGCCTAACTCGCGCAATAGTCCGGCAGGTCGATTGCCGCAGTGCCATTGCGGACGCGCCACACGCCGTCGCGCAATTGATACGCCTCGCCTGCGCCGACGCGGCTCGCCAGCGTCTTGCAGCCGACCGCGGCTGCGACGTCCTTGACCGTGACGCCACGCTGCTCTGCGAGCTGGGTGTAGCCTGCACGCCGCTTGATGTTGATCGCCTCGACCTCGGCGCGGATCGCAGCCGATACGGTGCCGCGGATGCCCAGATAGCCATCGGCCTGCTCACCAACGGTTCCGGCGTCGATCGCCGACGCGACGGTGCCGGCCTGTGCATAGACGACAGTTGCGGCTCCCGCGGCGACCGTCAGAGCGATTGCGGCAGCAAGAAACTTCGAACGATAGGTCATTTCGGAAACAGCTCCGGGTTGCTGGTGATGAAGTCGTCGGCGTCCTTTTGGAGCTTTACGATGACTTCCTGCTTGATCTTGACGTTCAGGTTGATCTCGATCGGCTTGTCGGGTGCCTTGATATTGATGCACCCGGAGCTGGCGATCACGATGAGAATTGCGGACTGTTTCATGACCGCTTGCCTCGCACCGCTGTGTCTAAGCGTCAATGTCATGATCATCATGGCCGCTTCTCGCTTTCGGGCGGCTGAACGGGGGCTCCGCGCATTTCGGGCAGGGTGCGCTCGAGCAGCGAAGTCGGGTCCTGGACAGTGCGTGCGGTGTTCAGCAGGCTGCGGAATGGCGCGGTCAGCTTGATGTTGAAGACGAACGGCAGACCGACGAACTGGCGTGCGATGAAGCTTTTGGGCGGGCTGAGTGGCGCTTCGTTCACACCGTCGAAGTTGATTCGTGAGACGATCTCGCCGTCGAGCGGCCCGTCGAGCGCGATCGACAGGTCATTGTAGCGGATCGACTTCAATGCGTCGAAGGCAAGTTTTGCAAAAACGTTCATTTTCGCGTTCGACACCTCTCCGACATAGGCGATCGTGCCGCCGCCCCGGCGGACAAGCAGTCGGCCTCCGGCGATCCGGCCGCCGTTCGCATCGAAAAACATGGGTACGACGCCGTCAAAGGTTCCGGTCGCCGCGAGATTTTCGAATTGCAGCCGCTCGATGAATTTCGCGGCGTCGAGGCCTGAAACACGCAGCGTCAAACGCCGCTCGCGGTCCTCGCCCATTTCGATCGTCGTCGGGTCGAGAAGCAGCGCACCGCCGGCAAAAGGCCACGCGCCGCTTTCGATCGCGAGGCGCTGCCCGGGCAGGAGACGGTAAGTGACGGCACCGTCGGTAACGAGGGTGCCCGGGTTTATCGTCGCGATCGTGACACGCTGGTGTGGCGGGGTTGTCATGGCGAGCAGGTCGTCGAAGGTGATCGCGCCCTTCAGACCGGTGACGGGACCGAACGCAGCGGCAAAATCCATTCGTTGCGTTTCGAAGCGCCCGTGGCTCGTGATCCGGTCCGGGGTCCAGTCGATTGTGCCGCGGCCGCTGAGCTCGCCCACGACATTGGCCACGACGCCGATCGTCACGGGGGTCAGCGCTTCAGGCTGGAAGGTCTTCCCGAACCGAAGCGATGGCACGTCAAGCGTCGCATGACCCGCTCCGGTCCGCAGGACGTGGGTGATCGCAACGTTGGTGACCGCGACGCCGGTCGCGGGTTCGGTCAGCGTCGCCGACGCTCCGATGCGGCCATCGGCTAGGGTCAGGACCATGCCGCGCGCTGAAAGCGGCGTGAAGCGCGCCTGTTCGTCTCCGACGGTCAGGCGACCGTGAAGCGTCAGCGCGCCACCGCGCAGGGTCCAATCGCCCGCGGCCTGATCGACGAGCAACGGTACGTTGGCGATCTTGCCTGCAGCCCGGACGAAGCCGCCACGAATATCGCGGCCCGAAATGGTCCCGTCCAGCACGCCGATGTCGAGGCGCGAGAGACGATTCGCGTCGCCCAGCCGTAGTGCGAGCCGGTCGACCGAAAAACGGCCGTTGCTAAAATGAGCTTGCGATGCCGTAAGCTGAAGCGGCGCGTTTCCGATCCGACCGGCCAGACGCGGCGCCGAGGCGGTCGCACCGCCGCCGAGCCTGCCATTGCGCAACGTCAGCAGTGCACTACCCATGGCCGGACAGAGGTGCAGCGACGCCGGGCGAAGCGTCAGCGCAAAGATCGTCAGGCGCTCAAAAGCGAGAGGCGTGCACGCGCGATTGAGCGTCACATCGCCATTCGCCGCAACATCGAGACCGACCGGCATGCGCAGACCCTCAACCCTGCCATCGCCGAGCGGACCGTCGAGCGTCACCGTCGTTTCGAAGAGCATGGCGCCTGAGGGCTTGGCCGCGAAGCGAACGGTGGTCGTTGCCAGTCGCGAGCCTTTCCCCGTCATCGGTGCGATCCGCGCGAGCCCCAGCGTCATGCCGTCGGCGCGGCGCGTCAATATCGCGTCGATCGCGGGAAAGCCGCCGCCCTGGACGGCGAGTCGCGCGTCCGCACTGGAAGACCCTGCCTGGAAGCTGAGGCCCTGCCCTCCCGCCATATGCAAAATTAGACCATTTGCGCCGGTCGCGACGATGCGCGAGACCCGGACCGCCCCCCCTCCGGCTTCTCCATTCATGGTAACGGCGAGCCCCGACTGCGCCGCCGTCCGCGTCGATTGCACCAGCTGGGTGAGGATCGGCGCCAGCGGGCCGGAAGCGGCATTCGTCGTCGTGCGTGTGACTTTTGCGAGCAATCCGGGATCGGCAAAGACCTTCTTGATCTTCACGCTGCCCGCGCCGCGCGGTCCGCCGCGCGTCCCGAATGTGCCTGTCAGACTCAGCTTGGACAGCCTTGTGTCGCCATAGCGCGCCGACGCAGCCGCAAGATCGGCGGTGCCTCGCGTGTCGTGAAGCGTGCCAGCGAATGTGACGCGGCCGCCGAGGCCGGCAAGCGTCACGCTTTCGGTCCGGCCGCCTGCGACGTCGACCGCTGCTGCCCCGCGCCAATGGTCGAGCGCCGGGTTCAGCGTGACGTCAAGCGCGAGCGCGGATCCCGACAGCGTTACGCCTTTACATCGCGCTGACGCGGCCCTCACCGGTCCGGTGATTCTCGGCGCGCGATCGGCGATGGTCACGCGAAGATATGCGGTTGTGCGAGAAACCGCGCATCCGTTTGCACGAAGGCCCGGCGCGACGGCGGCAAGCGTTCCGGCAAACCCGTTGGTCAGGTTCCCCCGGCCCTCGAGCTTTGCGCCGATCGGGCCGTAGGGCGTGTCGAGACGCATGCGCGCATCGTGCAGGTCGACGTCGAGGTCAGGCAGCGCAAACGCCGTCGTGTCGGCGCCTTTGGGCAGCAGCCGGTCGACCGACCCCAGTGTGACCCGCCCGTCGGTCAGCCGGCCGCGCAGTCGCACGCCCCCTGCCCGGACAGCATCCGCCGTAAAACGATTGATGCGGATCTCGACCCAGCGCGCGGTCAGATCGGGCGTGCGCGGATCGCCGATCACGAGATTTTCGATCCGCTGCCAGCGAAGCCCGATCGTCCGAACGTCGTAGCGTGCCTGCACGCCGCGGCTCGCGAACAGCCGGTCGATCGCAATCCTGGCGACGGGTTTGCGTTCGAGCCATAAGACTGTGGCGATCAGTATGCCGACGACGAGCAGTCCCGCCCCGATTCGGCGAAGTGTCAGCATCGAACGCACACCATGCCTTAGGAGCCGTTTCGGCCGCGGTGGGCAAGTGCAATTGCGCGCGCCGGGCCGGCGGCTTAGCATCGTGCGGATGGCCGATGCTTCGCCGACCGATGCCGAAGGACACCGCGGGCGACTGCGCGGGCGGCTGCTCGTCAACGGCGGCGATGCCCTTCAAGACTATGAGCTGATCGAATATCTGCTCATGCTGGCAATCCCGCGTCGCGATACCAAGCCGCTGGCCAAGGCGCTGCTGCGCGAATTCGGCGGGATCGGCGGATTGCTGGCGGCCGATGCCCAAAGCCTGAAGCGCGTCGATGGGGTTGGAGATACGGTCGCGGCCGCGATCAAGATCGCGCAGGCGATCGCGTTGCGGGTCCTTCACGGGGCCGTTGCGCAGAACCCGATACTGGCCAGCTGGCAGGCGCTGCTCGACTATCTGCGCGCCGACATGGCGTATCTCGGCATCGAACGCGTGCGCGTATTGCACCTCAACGCAAAGAATATCCTGATCCGCGACGAGGTCGTGAGCGAGGGATCGATCGACCAGGCAAGCGTTCACGTTCGCGAAGTCATCCGGCGGGCGATGGACCTGGGCACGTCGGCCCTCATTCTGGTTCACAACCATCCGAGCGGCGATCCGGCGCCGAGCCGCGCCGACATCAGCCTGACGCGCGAGATCATTGAAGCCGGAAAGCGGCTTAACATTTCGGTCCACGATCATGTCATCATCGCGGCCAGCGGTCAAAGCAGCATGCGCGCGCTCGGCCTGATCTAAGGACGCGGTTTTATATATCGGCGGGCGTCGTCGCCGCAGTTGAAAAGCAAATCGAGAATCGAAACCTGATGGACGAACGGCGGCCAGCGTTGCGGATATTCGGGATAGTCAGGGTATTCGAACCATTCGACGGCGACCCCCGCCGCGGCAAAGGCTGCGACGTCCAGATATGCCTTGGCAGCCGGTCCGGTGACGTAGACGTCCGCGCCCGCTTCGCAACAGATCGAAATCAGCCGTGCAGATTTGCCCGGAGGTAGCGCATAGGCGCGGCAGTCGGAAATGGCGGTGCCGATCCGAAGGTGACGAGATATTGCCTTCACGAGTGCAGCGTTAAGATCGGAAAGCGTCTCGTAGCGAACGTGGTAAAGCGGCTCGAGCCAGGCGCGGACAGCGTCGAAATGCGGCGCGCGGCGATAATTCGAAGAGAGCGTTCGCCAGTGATGCGTGGCCCAGTGCGGGTCGGCAAGGCGCGTCGCGTCGATCGTCTGGGTCGCAATGTCCTCGACGATCACCGGGACCGTCAGCCACTGCGGCCCCTGCGGTGTCTTGATGCGATTGCGGTTACGCCAGTCGCGCCGGGTATATTGAACCGCATCGTAGATCACGAATTCGTCGACTGCCGCGATGAGGTCGAAATAGCCCTTCCATGGAATATAGTTAGACTGGGTGACGGCGATGCGCTTCACCGCGCGGCAACGCAGGCGTGATAGCGGGCGTCGGGATCGCCGAGCGGGCGCAAAAGCCATTGCAGATGCCCGGCGGGAAAATCGGACGCGGGCGCCTCGACACGGACGACTGGCCGATAGCCCGAGGTCTGCAACCCGACCGACGTCGGAGAAATCGCGCGCGGGCCGCCGGGCTCGACAAGGAGCCACCCATTTGCGGTGATGCCGCAGGAGGTGCGCAAAAGAGCGCGGCGGGCGAAGGCCACCGATCCTGGATAACCGCCCGGCAGCCACGGTTCGGCAACGGGCGCCGCGCCGATTGCAAACAGCGTGCCCGGCGACCGACCGGTCAGATCGATCATCGCTTCCCCACTGCGAAAACCGTTCGCGATGGCGGCGCGACGCAAGTCGTTGACGTAGCGCGCCCGGTCCGCTGACATGTGCAGCGTGCCGCTCGCTACCCGGCCGTGAGCATCGGCGGCCAGAAGCGACTGGATCTGACGATAGGGGCGATCGATCCAGGTGAATACGAGCATGGTCGCCGCCGCTTGTGCCGCTAAAACCATCGCAATTCCTGCGCCGGCGTGACCGGCCTTGCCAGCAACACGCAGGCCCGCGAGCGTCCAGCAGATCGAAGCGCAGCCAGCCATGATCCAGCAATTGACATTACTCCCCAGCGCGACGGCAAACGGCAGCGCGGCGAGGCAGAGGATGATGGCGCTACCTTGTCGGTCGAAGAGGCGAAAAAAGCGCGCTTCGTTTCGGATCATTAGCCCGACGATTCCGCCGAGCGCGCTGGCGCACGGGGACATTCGCCAGAAGACGGTCCTAGCGTGACTGTTCGGAAGTCCGACCCCGTAAAGCACCGCAGCCATGGCAAGCCCCGCGATCGCGACTTCCGCCACGATCGTCCAGTTGAAACGGTGGCTCCGGCCGGACAGCGCTGTTGCCGTCGCGCCCGCCAGGAGCATCAGTAGCCCGGCGAGGGCATAGCCTTCCCACGACGAAAGCGGCCACGCGGTGGCGAGGAAGACGGTGCTGATCGGCGCGACGCCCTGCAGAATCTCGCCGTCGCTCACCGCGGTCTGGAGCCGGGCGATGAAGAGAGACGGCAAGCCATCGATAGCGAGCGCGGACAGGAGCAGGCACGCAGTCGCGACCAACGCGGAAAGGCAGACATGCAGCCAACGCAGAAATCCGCTGATCCTGAGTGCAACGAGCATGATGAGCGCCAGCGCGATCGCCGTCGGCGGCTTCGCCATGAAGGCCAGCCAACCCGCGATGCCGACAAGGACCCAGGGCCAAAAGGAATATGTGCGGCGCATCACGAGCACAAGCCCGATCATGCACAGCAGGACGGCCTGGACCGCGAGGCTGTTGTAGCTCGGCGATGCCAGCCAGCCGTTGAGCACGGTAAGCGAAGTCGATGCAGCGCCAACCGACAAATATCCGCGCGACGGTCCGATCCCGTTGAGCGAGTCATGCGCAAGCCACGCGCTAAGCGCGAGCGTGATTGCAAGATTGCAGATTCGCAGCAGAGCAACGTTGCCGCCTACGAGCAGGTAGAGCGGGTGATAGACGAAACCGAACTGCGTACTCGACACCGGAAATTCGGCGTAATGGGCGATCGAGGCAAGATAATAGCCTTCGTCGGTCAGGTCGTAGCCGGTTCCCGACAACGCGAAAACAAGGCCAATGAGCAGAACGCCGATGACCAGCGAGAGCGCGCCGAGTGCCGTTGCGGGCCACGAGAACCGGTCGCCGGTCATCGCAAGGCGGGGCGGCGCATCCATGGCCGGATCAACGCGTCGGAACAAGCAACGCCGTGCCCAGGACGATCATGAGAATGCCGAATATGTCGCGCGCCGTTAGAGTCTCTCCAAGAAACAGCACTCCGAAAAGCGCGACAAGCGCTGCCGACGCGCAGGCCAACGGATAGGCGTAACTGAGGTCGAGGCGATCGAGACTTGCCAGCCAGAGGATAAAGCCAGCGCCGATCAGTGCGAACGCGGACAGCCAATGCAGGCGTTCACCTGCGCCCTGCGCCGCAAAGGTGCGCAGCGAAAGCGGCGCATGAGCAAACACGGTCATGCCTCGTTTCAACAGGACCTGCCCCGCCGCGCTCGAAACGATCGAACATGCCAGCAACAGATTTCCGACCCAGAATTGTGACACCCCCGCTACTCCGCTTTTCGGACAAGGATCGTGAAATCATACTCGCCATAGTCGTGGAGAAGCGCGACGTTGCGCGAAAAGTTGCGTTTGCAATGATCGAACAACCGGCACGGATCGGCGTAAAAAAGGTCGGGCGTCATCCGATCCACATCCGAATAAACCGTCAGCGCATTGAAGGCAAAGCCGCGACGCGAACCCTCGTCCATCGCGCTCAACGTCTCGAAGACATATTGCAACCATGACTCGTCGTCGACGCCGAACTTGCTGTTGAAGATTCCGCTTGCGATGCAGAAATCGACCGTGGGGACGCCTGCGGCGAAGTCCCGCGCCAAGAACCGGCGCTTGGGGTACAGGGCGGCCGCCGACGCAACCATCGACGGGGCGCGATCATATCCGGTGTAACGCACGTTCGTATAGCCCGCATCGTCGATAAACCGGGCAAAATCGCCCAATCCGCACCCCACATCGGCCACCGAGAACGCCTCCGCGCGATCGGCCGGAAGCAGCTTGCAGAGCTGTTCGAAGCGGCGGCGCTGCGCATCGCCATCGCGCCATCCGACCCGTACCGCGCGATCGGTGGCACTCGCGCGTTGCTGATAATAGGCTTCGAGCTCGCTCTCGATCTGCGACTGGACGTCAGTCATCGCCGGCCCTGTAGATCTTGCGGATGACGGTCAGCGGCCGGTTCTTCAGCTCGAGAAACATCTTGGCGAGGTAAATTCCGATTATGCCGAGCGAAAACAGGATGAGCCCGCCGATGAACCAGATCGAAATCAGCGTGCTGGTCCAGCCTTCGATGATCTCGTCGTAGACATAGCGCTGCACCAACAGCCAGATTATGAACCCGAACGAGACGAGCGTCATTGCTAAGCCGAGCGCAAATGATCCGACCAGCGGGATGCTGCTGAACGAGGTGATCGAATCGATCATCATGCGAAGCTTGCGAAGGAGGCCGTAGGTCGACGTCCCCTTGCTGCCCTTGGCAACGCTGATCGCGCGCTGTTCGAAACCGGCCAGAACGAATATCCCCCAAAGTTCGAGCTGCGTTTCGGGGTAGCTGATCACGGCATCGACATAGCGGCGCGACATCAACCGCGCCGTCACGCTGTCGGCCGGATAGTCGATGTTGGAGAGGAGCGCGAAGGCGCGGTACCAGAGCCGACCGGTCAGACGTTCGAGCAAGCCTCCCTTGCGCTGGTCCTGAACACCATAGACGACGTCGAGTTCGGCTTCGTTCGCGATCGTCGCCCAGTAATCCGCCAGCAGCTCGGGCGGCTCCTCCAGGTCACTGTCAATCATGAATACGTAGTCGCCGCGCGCCTGCTGCATCCCGGTCATCAGCGCGCGGTGATGGCCGAAGTTGCGCGACAAGTCGACGACCACGACGCGCGGATCGTGCCGCTGCAGGTCGAGCACCAAACGCAGCGACCCGTCGGGCGATCCGTCGTTGACATAGATCATCTCGAAATCGTCGGTCAGCGCCGTGACGGTGGCCCGTGTCCGAGCGTGGAATTCGGCAAGCTGGGCTTGCGAATGAAAAAGCGTCGTCACAACCGATAAGTGCATGGCCGCCTACGCAAATTCCCGATCCGACGCAGACCGATATGGCCATGGCGCCGTGATCGACCGACACTCGCACATCCGACAAAATCTGTTTGGCATCACATCGTATCTCGTTCAGCCGTCACGCAGTGTTCCGCGAACTTTAGGATGTCAAACACAGCGCGACCGCCGGATCGGCCGCAAGACGGAAGGAGGTCTGTGATTCGCGATCGACGAGCCTGACAACCAGCCGCCCGGATCGCAGCACGCCAGCGCTGCACCGAGCCTGCCGCTGCCCAAAATCAACATGGAACCTTTGCCGCGACGATCGGCTTTCAGGCGCGTGATAATCGCGACATACAACGTCAACGGGATCAATGGTCGGCTGCCGGTCCTGTTACGCTGGCTCGGGGAGGCGCAACCCGATATCGTGTGCCTTCAGGAGTTGAAAGCGCCCGATGACCGCTTTCCCGAAGCTGCAATCTCGGCGGCGGGATATGAGGCGATCTGGCATGGTCAAAAGAGCTGGAATGGCGTCGCGATCCTGAGCAGGGTCGGCACGCCGGTCGAGACGCGGCGCGGCCTGCCCGATGATCCCGATCGCGCGCAAAGCCGCTATATCGAGGCGGCGGTAAACGGCATTATCGTCGCAGGGCTCTACCTGCCCAACGGCAACCCCCGACCCGGCCCCAAGTTCGATTACAAGATGAAGTGGTTCGGCGTTTTGGTCGCGCACGCGCAGACGTTGTTCGACAGCGGCGTACCTGTCGTGTTGGCAGGCGACTACAACGTGATGCCGACCGCGCTCGACGTCTACAAGCCCGAGCGATGGACCGAGGATGCGCTTTTTGCGCCGGAGGTTCGCGCGGCGTTCGCGTCGTTGACGGCGCAGGGCTGGACCGATGCGGTTCGCGCGCTGCATCCTGATGAACGAATTTTCACATTCTGGGATTATTTCCGCAACGCCTACGCACGCGATGCAGGTTTGCGGCTCGATCATCTGCTGCTGACGCCGGATCTTGCGAAGACGCTGAAGCGTGCCAGCGTCGATCGCCACGTGCGCGGCTGGGAAAAGTCGAGCGATCACGCGCCGACATTCGTCGAACTCGATCTGAAGGCGACTTAGCCGTGGCAAGAGCGCTCAAGGTCTTCCGAACAGTCGCCGGGTTTCGCGACGCCTACGTCGCCGCTCCGACGAAGAAGGCGGCTCTTGCGGCGTGGGGCAGTACGCGCAACCTTTTCGCGCTCGGCGAGGCGGAGGAGGTCAGCGACCCGGCGCTGTGCAAGGCACCGCTGGCGCGACCGGGCACGGTGATCCAGGTATCGCGCGGGACGATGGCACAACAACTCGCGGCGCTTCCGGCGGACGGGCCTGAGGTGCAGCCGGTCGAAAAGCGGACTCGTAAAAAAACCAAGCGCCCCGCCCTGCCCCGGCCGAAGCGCGACGCGCTCGACGCGGCCGAGCAGCTGTTGGGCACCGCCGACGAAGACTATCAAGCGAAACGCGCGACGTTGCAGCGGAAGATCGACGACCTCAAAACAATGCTCGATATGGCCGATGCGACGTGGGACGAACAACGCGACACGCTCGAAAAGACCGTCGCCGACCAGCGCAAGGCGTATGACGACGCGGTTGCCCGCTGGCAACGCGGCGAGCGCTGAGTTGGCGCGACCCACGCCGTATCCGGTAACTCCCGACGGCCGCTACTTCGTGGTTCGCGGGCGGCTGTGGCGCTGCTCGGACCCATCGCTGACGTCCGGCGAGCATTCACGGCTGGTGCGCGAACTGATGGAAGCGCGGCGCAATGTCGGTACCGCCTTGCGTTCGTGCGACGAGCGTGCCGAGGCCGACGCGCGGCGCGCGGTCGATGCGGCAAAACAGGCGCTTGGCGAACGAGGACCGGCCTGGTGGTCCGACGGCGCACCCGATTACAATCGCAAGCTGGTTGCAAACACGCCTTACCGGGACTGGCTCATAAAAACTGCACTTGACGAATAGGATGCGCGCCCGCTCGTATGGGTGATGATGATGCCCCAAGCCATTCAGCCAGCAAGAAAGCGTTATAGGCTACCGTGACATCACGAATATCGCCCGGCAGGGACGCAAAGGCCAACCCCGTCAGCGGCGTCTCACGCGACGGTCAACCCTTGCCGCTCAGCCGCGCGCCTGCAGCCGATCTGGCACCGTGGATATCGCGGCTGTTCGTGACGACTGTCGACGCTCCCGACGATCATGTGATCGATTGCGGTGTCTTCAACGACACCTGCTACATCCGCGTGCTGCTGCGCGGTCGATGGAGCGCCGAGACCGCAGCGGGTCGGGTCGATCACGATCGCGGCGCGCTGTTCTTTGGTCCGCAATCGCGGCGAATGCCGGTGCGCGTTCAAGGTCCGTTCGACATGATCGGCTTCGGACTTCGACCCGGAGCCGTTCATGCCTTGGGTGGCCCTGCGGTCGCACGCGTGATCGACCGGGTGGTGCCGCTGGCGGCAATCCATGACATCGGCGGCCTCGATCGAACGCTGACCGATCTCGATACGGACAAGTCCGACGCACTGCTCATGCTCGAGGAGATGGTGCGCGCTGTGATCACAAGAAATGATGCGGCATTGCCCGACCCCATCACCACGCGTTTCGACCACGCCGCGTTCTCCGATCCGACATTTTCAGTGGAAGAATTCGCGCGCGAGACCGCCGTCGAGCAGCGGCGGCTGGTAAGGCTGGTCAAGCGTGATTTTGGCCTGACTCCAAAGCAGGTGCTGCGCCGCGCGCGCGTCCTCGACATGGCGAGTGACCTTCGCGGGGTTGCCGACGATGCCGAAAGCGAAGCGCTGGCGATGCGCTATTACGATCAGAGCCATCTGATCCGTGAGTTCGTCGGCTTCATGGGCCAGACACCGCGGCAGTTCGTCTTACAGCCTCAGCCGATCATGACGCTGACACTCGAAGTACGCCAGTCGCGTCGGCTGGAGGCGCTCGGGCGTTTGCCAGCCGGCGCGCCACGTCCGTGGGAGAACGAGGCGCTCGATCGCTATCGATCGTTCAGCCGCACCCCGACATAGAGAGCACGGCCGACTGCCGATACCGGTGCGTTGACCGAATTTCCCCGGTCGGGCTTTTGATCGGTGATATTCGTAACGCCGCCGAACATCTGGAACTTTTGCGCTGCGCGTATGGCCAGCTGGATATCGTGCTGCCAAAGCGGGCGGTATCGAATTTGGCCATAAGGCGCGTACAGCGGATCATTGTCGGTCGCCACGCGCGCCACAACGCGCGTGTTATCAAAAAATCGCAGGGTGTAAGCAAGCGTTACGGCTCCCAGGCTCCACGTCGGGCTGAAGACGAAGTTCCAGCGCGGCGAGCCGAACTGATCGACGTTGTTTATTGCAGTCGCACCCGGCAGCGACACGATCTCGAGCCGGTGCAGATAGCCGGCGACGAAGCGAAGGTCGAAAACTCCCGCGCTCCTCGTTGGCACGCGCCAAGCAATGTCGAGGTCGGCCCCCGCCGTCCGGAACGCGGCGACATTTTCGGGCTGGACGCGGAACCCGGTGACCCGCCCTGTCCCCGTCGCGCGCGTGACCGCAGGGCAAAAGCTGTTGTTGATCGACGGCGCGTCGACGCACAGGTTGGCGAGATCGGAGGGCTGGACTTGTGTGATCGCCCTGCGCAAGTTGATGTCATACCAGTCGATCGATAGCGACAGGCCCGGCACGAGGCGCGGACGCAGGACGACCCCGGCGGTCCATGTCCGTGCCGACTCCGCGCGGAGCGAACGGTTGCCCGACTGCGATCCGAAGATGAAACTCCCGGTCTGAAGGTCGGTCGTTCCGCGTGCGTTCGCCGGCACGCCGAGCGCGTCGAGGATCGCCGTGCAGTTGCGGCCCCGAGATTGCGATCCGTTGCCGATCTGGTCGGGGGTGCAGGGATCGGTGACGAATGCGAAAGTGCCCGTCTGCGGCGAGAACAGCTCGCCGATGTTCGGCGCGCGCACCGACTGGCCAAAGGAACCGCGAAAACGAACATCGGCGACCGGCGCATAAACGCCGTTCAGTTGCCAGGTCTCGGTGCGCCCCACGGTCGAGTAGGAAGAAATGCGCACAGCTGCGCCGAGCGAAAACGTGCTGGCAAACGGCGCATCCTTCAGGACAGGCAGGTTAAGCTCGGCAAAGGCCTCCTTGACGTCGAAGGCTCCGCCCGTCGCCGACACGGTCTGCGGCAGATTGTAGCTGAGAATACGTCCATTGGCGAAATTGGCGCTTGGTTCAAACCGGCTTGTTTCGCGCCGGTATTCGCCACCGATCGAAAATTGCGGCGCGCCGCCGGGCAGCGTGACGAATTGGCCGAAATCTCCGCTTATGAATGCTGTCGCGACCTGCTGCGTGACACGCGCCCGGCTGACGTCGAGACCCTGAAAGAACGACAGTGCCTGTGCGTCGATCGGACCGGCCCCGAACAGGCTGACCGGCCGGCAGCCGCTGCTTGCTCCCGGCGTGAACGTGACCGCGGCGGTGGCGGTCGCAGCAGCCGGGTCGATGTTCGAGCGACAGGTGAGCCCCCCGCCACGCGGATCGGCGACGACATCGAGCGCGGCGTAATAGCGATCGGCGATGATCTCGTTGATCTTTGTGATCCGCACATCGGTGCGGCCGTAGACGTATGACAATTCGTAGTTCGCGTGCGTGCCCAGCTGCCCGCGCGCGCCGCCCGCCGCCCGCCATGTGCGCCGCGCATCGCTCTCGCCGTGGCGTCCGTAGTCCAGATTGTCGCGGTTGACGGTCGCGGCCTCGAGTCCGGCCGCGAGAACCGCTGCGCGCACGCTTGCCGGCATGGTCGGGTTGGTGACAGGGACCGCGTAGCCGTAGATCGAATTGAAATAGTCGAATGTCGTTGCGCGCGAGAAGACATATTTTGCCTCGAAAAACGGCTTGAACGCATCGGAAAATTCATAGTGCGCGAGCAGATTGAGCGAGGTGCGGTTGATCTGCGGCGCAAGGTCGCCCGAATAGAAGCCGGCGACGGGCGTGTCGTCGCTCGGTCCGTTGGTATAGTAAGACGCCGGCGCGCCGGGCCGGTATGCCAGGCCGAGACCGTTGAAATCGGCGACGCCGTCACCGTCGACGTCGAAAGCACCGACCGGCGATTCGTTGGGGTAGCGCAAATCGCCGACGAGGACATTGTGGAACGCCTGCGGATCGTTTGCCGCGGCGTCGTTCGGTATCAGATACTGCCGGCGGTTCTGGCGCAGATACTCACGGTCGTCGTTCGTGACGCGGTCTTCTTCGGCATGTTCGAGCGCCAGCGCGATGTTGCCGCGACCGTTATCGAAATTGCGTCCAATCGCAAGCGAGCCGAAGCGCGTGCCGTTGTCGCCGCGCGTCGTGATGCCCGACTGGATTCGCCCCGTTACGCCCTCGAAATCGCGCTTCAGAACGAAGTTTACGACGCCCGAAACGCCATCCGCGCCATAGATCGCCGACGTGCTTCCCGTCAAAACGTCGACGCGTTCGACCAGATCGAGCGGAACGGCATTGACGTCGACCGCCGCACTGTCGAACGTGCCCGCGATGTGTCGCCGACCGTTCACCAGCACGAGCGTGCGCTGCACGCCCAGATTGCGCAGATTGAGCAGGTTGAGCCCGACATTGCCGAACGGCTGCGCCGACGACGCGTTGCCGCCCGACGTCTGCGTGTTGTCGCGCGATCCCGTGAGCGCAGGCACGCGAAGCAGGAAGTCGGTTAGATTGGTCCGGCCTGAGCCATCGATCGCGCTCCGGTCGAGAGAGACGATCGGATTGGGCGTGGCGCGGTCGGATCGGACAATGCGCGATCCGGTGACGATGATGTCCGCCGCGGTCGAGTCCGTGGTTCCGGCGGCTGCCGGTGCAGTGTTTGCGGTTGCCTGGGCATTTGCGGGCTGCGCGCTTAACAACGCGAGCCCCGTCAGCAGGACGCAGCGACGTCCGCCCTCATACTTCGCCAAACCCCGGCTCCCGCTCGACACGCCTCGGACGATACCACGCGCGTCGTCGGAACCCCTAAACCCGCAAATGGTTTCACGGCAACGATCTTTTCCCGAGCGCCGCGCGATCCTGTCGACCGGCGGCGGCGAGCCGAGAGGTTGAACCTGGTGATGCGACGCCGTGACGTGCTTGCCTTGAGCGCGAGCGGCGTCGTCGCTGCGTGCACGCGCGCCGCGGCCGCTTCCGACGTCGAATTCTGGGCAATAGGAACCGAAGGCGAATATGCGCCACCGCTCGTCAGCCGTTTCGTTCGTGAAAGCGGGCTGCACGTGGCGACGCAGGCGATACCGTGGACCGCGGCGCACCAGAAGTTGCTGACCGCCTTCGTAGGCAACTCTCTTCCCGACATAAGCATGATCCGAAACAGCTGGTTGCCCGAACTGGCGCTGCTGGATGCATTTGCGCCTGCGCCGACCGACAGCCCGCTGTTGTCGGACGTGTTCCCGGCGGCGCTTTCGTCGGTGATGCACAAGGGTGTCGCGATTGCCGTTCCTTGGGCGGTCGACGCATGGGTTCAATTTTACCGGCGCGATTTGCTCGCTGCGGCAGGCTACCCCGGGCCTGCGACCGATTGGAGCGAGTGGGTGCGCATGGCGCGCTTCCTGAAGCGGCGTCAGGGTGACAATTTCGTCACGCTTCATCTCATAGACTGGCCCGAACCGCTTTTCGCATTTGCGGCGCAACAGCCCGAACCGCTGCTGCGCGATCACAATACGCGGGGCAACTTTCGTTCTCCCGGATTTCGCGACGCGCTCGGACGTTACAAGCAGGTGTTCGACGAACATTGGTCGCCGGTCGTCCAGGGCGCGCAGTTCGGTGACTCGTTGATCGCGTTGCGCCGCGGGCAGATTTTGATCTTGCCGTCGGCAGGCACGACGATCGGCGACCTTCGGCGTCGCGCGTCATGGTTCGCGCCCGATTTGTGGGCCATCGAAGCGACGCCGGGGACGGCGTCAACACCCCGATCGATGGCAAGCGGTATCAGCCTTGCCGTAAACCGAAAGGCGCGCAATCCCGCCGGGGCCTGGCGCCTGGCCGAATTCCTCTGCGGCGCGTCGGCGACGCTCGAGCTGTACCGAGAAATCGGCGACCTTCCTGCCCGCCGGTCGGTCTGGAACGCGCCCGTCGTCGCCAACGGGGTCGGCACTTCCGCATTCGCGCGCCACGTCGAGGGCGCTGTCGCGCCGCCAGCGGTGCCCGAGTGGGAACGGATCGTGAGCGAAGTCCAGCTGATCGCCGAGCGCATGGTGCGGGGCGAGTTCGGCGTCGACCGGGCGACGATCGAGATGGACGACCGTGTCGATGCTATCCTTGCCAAGCGCCGAGACCTTTTGTCGCGCGGGCGGCCGGTTTGACGCGGCAGGGGCGCGCCGCGGCGCTGTTCATCGGGCCGGTGCTCATCGCCACGTTCGTCACGCTTGTGCTCCCGACGATCGGCGCAGCGCTGCTGAGCTTTACCGACTTCGATATCTACGCGCTGGGCGATCCAGCCAATCTTCGCGTCGTCGGTTTCGGCAATTACGCCCGTGTTTTCGAAATGCCGCTGTTCTGGAGTGCGGTCGGCAACACGCTTTTGTTTGCGGTCATCGGCGTGCCCGCGGCAATTTCATTGTCGCTGCTCGCCGCGGTGCTTGTCCATGACGCCACGGTGCGCTGGAAACCGCTCTGGCGACTGCTGCTGTTTGCGCCTTATGTGACGACGCTGGTCGCGACGGCGCTCGTCTGGAAATATGTCCTCGATGCGCAAGCCGGTCTGCTCAATCGCGCGCTTAGCCTTGTCGGCGTCGCGCCGGTCGACTGGCTTGGCGAGCCACGCACGAGTATTCCGGCGACGCTCATTTTCATCGTCTGGAAAGTCTTCGGTTACAATATGCTGGTCTTCGTTGCTGCTCTCTCGGCGGCACCGGCAGAACTCTACGAAGCTGCGCGCCTCGACGGGGCAGGCCGATGGATGCGGTTTCGGCACGTTACCGTCCCGACGATCGGTCCCGCGCTTCTTCTGGCGGCCGTGCTCAGCGTCGCGAATTTCCTGCAGATCTTTGCCGAACCTTACGTCATGACGCACGGGGGACCTGCGCAAAGCACGACGACCGTCCTTTACTTCATGTTCGATCAGGGGCTGGCATGGTGGAACCTCGGACTGGCCTCCGCCGTCGCGGTTATCCTCTTCATCGCGATTGGCTTGCTGACCGTCGTGCAGGTCGCTATCGGGCGGCGGGCGGAATGGGTATGACGGGCTGGCGCGCGCCTCTCGCCAACCTGGCGGTCGCCACGTTGGCTATCGTGACCATCGCTCCGCTGCTCTGGATGGTCAGCGTATCGCTGATGCCGCGTGGGCTCGCCACGACATATCCGCCGCCACTATGGCCGAGCCAGCCGACGCTTGCCAATTACCGCGAACTCCTGTTCGCGCAGGACTCAGGCGCGGGCGCGACCGATTTCCGCATCGTGCCAGCGTTCTTCAACAGCCTGTATCTTGCGGTCATTGCCACCGTGACGGGGCTCGCGCTGACCGTGCCGGCGGGCTACGCGTTCGCCAAGCTGCGCTTCAGCGGTCGGGATTCCCTGCTCCGCGTGCTCCTGGTTCTCGTCATCATACCGACCCAGGTCTCGATGTTGCCCCTGTTCCTGATGCTGCGATATGCGGGGCTGGTGAACACCTACCTCGGCGTGCTCGCGCCTGGCTTTGCCGCGATCTACGGCGTCCTCTTCGTGCGACAAGCCACGCTTGCGATCCCCGACGAACTGTTCGACGCGGCGCGGATCGACGGTGCTGGCGAATGGCAGGTGTTCGCGCACATCGTCTGGCCGTTGCTGCGGCCAGTGACGTTCACGCTCGCGCTGTTCACATTCCTGGCAAGCTGGAGCGATTTTCTGTGGCCGCTGATCGTGATCACCGATCAGGCGCGATACACGCTCCCCGTCGCGCTTGCCACGATCAGCCGCGAACATGCGCAGGACGTCGAGCTTATGATGGCCGGCGCGGTCGTTACGACACTTCCGGTGCTTGCGCTTTTTCTTGCGCTCCAGCGCTCGTATCTTAGCGGCCTATTTTCGGGCGGGATCAAAGGATAGCGGGATATGCGCGGCCGTCTCTGTCGAAAAGCAATGCGTCTTCAGGCCGGACCGTGAAAGCCAGTTGATCTCCGAGTTCGACGTGACGATCGCCGCCGAGCTGCGCGACGATGCTATCGGCGCCATCTCTCGCCAGATGCGCGAAAGACAGCGGGCCGAGACGTTCGAACAGCTCGACGGAGCCTGAAAACATGCCGTCGGCTGCCGGTCTGAGATGCTCGGGCCGGACACCGAGCGTCGCCGCGCTTCCGACCGATGCTTCGGGCACGAAAGTTGCGGTCCGGCAACGGGAGCCGTCTGCGCGAAGGACTTCAGCGCCTCGATCATCGCGGGCGGCAATGACCACCGGCAGGAGATTGATCGCTGGCGAGCTGATCGCTTCGGCAACGTGCATCGTGGCGGGGCGTCGGTAAAGCTCCATTGGACTGCCGACCTGTTCGACGCGGCCCGCATGCATGACGACGATGCGGTTGGCGAGCGTCATCGCCTCGAGCTGATCGTGGGTGACGAGTATCATCGTCGTGCCGAGACGCTGATGAAGCCGGGCGAACTCCTGACGCATCCGTACGCGCAGCGCGGTGTCGAGGTTCGAGAGCGGCTCGTCGAGCAGCAGCACTTTGGGCCGTCGCACGATCGCGCGGCCGAGCGAGACACGCTGACGTTGCCCGCCCGACAGCGCGCGTGGACGCCGGTCAAGCAAATCGGTGATTTCGAGTAGCGCCGCCACCTCGGCCACGCGTGCGGCAATCTCGGCCCGCGCCACTTTGGCCATGCGTAGCGGGAACCCGATATTTTCGGCGACGGTCAGATGCGGGTAGAGCGCGTATGACTGAAACACCATCGCGACGTCGCGCGCGCCGGGATCTTGATCGGTCACGTCGACGTCATCGATTGCGACACGGCCTGCGCTCGGCGTCTCCAGCCCGGCGATGAGACGCAGCAACGTCGATTTTCCGCATCCCGATGGGCCGACGATCACGACGAATTCGCCAGCCTCGATGATCAGATCGGTCGGATAAAGCGCTTCGGTGCCGCCATAGAATTTCGACAAGGATTTGACGGCGACGCGACTGGTCATCACGCCTCATCGTTCGAAGCGCGACCGGGCACAAGTGTCCCTGCCCTGCAATCGCGACACCGGGTTACGGCAATGCGCGAAGGAAGGTATCGGGGATGCGATCTTATACTGCGTACGACGACAGAGCTTGCGTTACCGAGCCCTGTCCTCGACGTCACAGGCGAACGCGGGCACCGATAACGAAATAACGCCCAACGACGTCATATTGCGACTGGAAAGACGGATAGAATTCGGTCGGCTGCGCGTTGTTCTGCGGCGCAAAGACGAAATGATCGGTCAGGTTGGTTCCGCTGACGAACAGCGTCAGCGAGCGCTTGTCGCTCAGTTCGAAGTCGTACGAGATGTTGGCGTTTAGGTAAGCGACGGGGGGCAGGCGATTGTTGGTGACGAAGACGTTGGCCTGGCGCGTGTAGAACATCGCGTCGATGTATTTCAGGTCCGCGCCGAGGTGGAGCCCGCCCTGCGAGAAGTCGATCGATCCGGTAATCTTGTGGCGCGGCAAGCCTGTGCCCGCAACGCCCGCGCTGAGGACCGGAATGACATTCGCCGCCGACGAAGTCCGGGTCGTCAAGACCGGCGTGTAGTTTCCGAGAACGCGCAGGCCCATTTGTCCTTCGCCAAGCGCAAACTTGTAGTTTACCTCGTAGTCGATCCCCTGCGTGATCAACGATGCCTGGTTGAACGGCACCGTCGAGATCGTCGACGGGAAGTTCGCGGGCGTCCGGTTTGCAAAAGGAAACGGCCGGACAATAAAGGCGCACAGCGGATCGGTTCCACCCGAGTCCTCGCAGCGCTGGTTGAGGTCGGTGGTGCTCAGGGAGCTGATCTGGTTTTTGAGCTCGATGCGAAAGTAATCGACCGAGATGCTTGTCGCCGTCGATGTCAACACCGGCAAGATCGCCTGGCGGCAGACTCTTGGCGTGACAGAACGGTTTCCGAACGGACAACAGGCGACCGGTCGTCCAGGCCTCGGTGGAACGACGCTGACCGCAACAGGTCTCGCTTTTGTCGGAGCGACCGACGACAATCGCTTCCGCGCTTTCGAAAGCGCGACGGGCCGTGAATTGTGGAGCACTCGACTTCCTGCATCAGCAGAGGCGACACCCGTCATCTATACTGATGCGGGCGGGCAGCAATTTATCGCAATCGTCGCGACGGGCGGCGGGTTGATTGGTGCAAAGCTCGAAAGCGATGCGCTCATCGCGTTCAGCTTGCCGAAGTAGCAGATGCTGTACGTACGGTTCGAAGGGGCATGCCGATGACCAATCGTCTTTTTCCAGCTATAATGGCAACGTCGCTGTTCACGAGCGTCGCGCTCGCCACGACTGCGGCGCAGACACCGCCGGATGCGACGAGTTCACTCCCGGCGGGGCCGGGTCGTGACAGCGTTGTCAGGGTCTGTTCGGGTTGTCATGCGCTCGGCGTGGTCACGAGGGAACAGCACGACGAGGCGGGATGGCGCGAGATCGTCGATACGATGGCATCGCGCGGTGCCATGGCAAGCAACAGTGAACTGGCCGAGATCCAGTCATATCTCGCGTCGCACTTTGCGCCGACGGCCGCTAATCGCTGAGCAGGCGCTTCATAACCCGATCAAGTTGCCGGCCAGCGCGCCATCAAGGTCTGCAGCATCAGTTGACCTCGCCCTCACCCGCCCGTGTCTGCCCAGTCGCGCGCCTTCGTTGTCTTTCCGATGCCCGGATTGAGCTGGTTGCGCGGATCCAAACTGCGGTAGAAGTCGGCAAGAGCGGGCTTGGCCGGATAGAGGTGGCCGACATTGTGTTCCGCCGGATATTCGGCCCCGCGCGCATCGAGAAGCGCCCACATTGCATGTTCGATCGCAATTGGGTCGTGCCCCTTCTTCACGATATAGTCCTGATGGAAGACATGGCACAAAAAATGGCCATAATAGAGCTTGTGTTCGGTCGCCGCGTCGAGCTCGAGCGGCAGCCGTTCGAACCAGTCGGCGGCGTTGCGCGGCAGCGCGATGTCCAGCGCGACGATCTCTTCGACAGTGCGATGGCGCACCGCCCGGAAGCGCACCGCCGCCGAGACCACCGCGAAGCGGTACAGAAACGCTTTTTCGCTTTCGCCCGCGGTACATTCGAACCAATCGCCGCTGCCCCCGATCTCGGCCAGCAGCGCGCGCGTCTGCGTGAGCGCCGCCGACGGCATCTTCAGGATCAGATGGTGTTCGAACCGGTCGCGAAACTCGACCATCCGCGGCGGCAGTTGGCGCGGCAAGAGGCGCGACGCCGCCTGCAGCAACTTGTCGCCGGCATCTCGAACACCCACGCGTCGCACGAGGCCGTCGACGATCGCCTTCGCCTTGAAGAGCTGCGGCAGCCGTTCGGTACCCAGCAGCCGAATGGCGGCAAAGGTGTCCTTGCCATAGGTCACGGCCAAATCGAACGCCGCGCGGTGCATATATTCGCCTGCGATCGGCAGTGGCGCCTCGCCGGACAGCAGCGCCCGGCGCAGACGCGTCAGCGCGTCAGGATCGTTCGTGCCGACATAGAATGTCGCCGCGCCCGTCTGCCGCTCGAACGTATCGACGCGGACTGCAAACATGATCAGCTTGCCGGCGCTCCCCGATCCTTCATGAAGACAGCGCGGGCTGGCATTGAAGCGCGCCGGGGTCTGGGCGTCGATATCGCGAACTTGGGCCTGATAGGCATGGTCGTGCGCCCACTTTTCCGGATCGTTTGTGACGCGGTCCGGGGGAAAGTCGCCGGCCTCGACCGCTTGCAGGACGCACTCGGCGTCGCCGTCGATACGGATACCGAGGTGGTTTACAAGCGCGAGCTTGCCGTCGGACCCCACCTGGCCAAACAGGCTCAGCTGCGTGAACGCGGGACCGCGCTGCACGAGCGCACCACCCGAATTGTTGCAAATATCTCCGATCACCGACGCGCCGATGCACGACGAGCCAATTACCGAATGCGGTTCGCGGCCGACGACCGCGAGTGCACGTTCGAGAACATGGAGCGTGGTGCCAGGCAGGCAGACGACTTGTCGACCGTCGTCGATAAGGTGCTGGCCGGTCACGCGCATCGTGCTGATGATGACCACGCCGCCGGGATAATTCGCGCCGTCTGGCGACGATCCGCCGGTGAGGCCAGTATTCGATGCCTGGACGATAAGCGAGACGTCGGCTTCGACGCACGCGTTTGCCACTCGCCAAAGCTCGACAAGCGTGCCGGGGCGGGCGACGGCAATGGCCGTACCCAAACCGGCACGATAGCCCTCGCGATAACGGCGCGTTCGGCGCTCGCCGGTCAGCAAATAGCGCGCACCGACGATTGTGCGCAGTCGGTCTACCAGCGCTGTCCGGTCAGTAGCCGCACTCATGACTATTCCCTATACGATGCATAGCGTCGACAAAAGTCGGAAGGTCGAGCTGGCGATCGGGGCACCACCCCCCTCGTCCGACAACGCTGGCTAGACCGAGGTCCGCCTTCTTGCCCAAATCGCCACTCGCTGACCGCCACTTTCGACAGCGAATGTGACGAAATCGGGCGGCTTGGCTGCGAGCGCTCTTCCTACCGCGCTGCTCCGGCGGCCATTAACCGGTCCACCTCTTCGGGTGTCAGGCGCAGTTGACGCAGTATCTCGGCTGCATCTTCCCCTGCGGCGCGATCCGGCCCTGCGACGGTACCCGATGTTCTGCAAAATCGAGGGCTCGGAGCGGGCTGACTCGTGCCTTCGTGAATCTCGAAAACGCCGCGCGCCTTCATGTGCGCATGATCCGGTGCTTCAGCAAGCGAGAGCACCGGCGCGAAACAGACGTCGGTTGGCGCGTCCGCTCAAGCCGCTCGGAGGCATTTATTCGGCCAACAGCCAATTCGTTTGCCGCAAGCCAACGGACCGTGTGAGAACCGATGATTGCTCGTCGTACAAATCAGAATTCACAGCAGAAATAAATAGTCATGTTTTGATTTGGTGGAGCCTAGCTCCACATAAGCTTCATACGCCAGCGCTCACGTACAATCAGTTTTTCCTGTTTTTTCGGGGTTTTTCGTTTACTTCGTCCGCAGTCGTTCGTTGACATGCGCCTCCAGTTACCACATCAGTGTGGTAACAAGTGAGGGAACGGTTCATGGGTAAATTGACTGCTGTGGCGATAAGGGCCGCCAGCAAGCCGGGTCGCTACCAGGACGGTGACGGCTTGCAGCTGCTGGTCAAGCCCAGCGGGGGGAAATCGTGGGTTCTGCGGATTCAGGCCAACGGCAATCGCCGTGATATAGGCCTCGGCTCTGCGACCGATGTCGCTCTGAAAGATGCGCGTGAAAAGGCGGACGAGTTACGTCGGATGTACCGGCGAGGAAGCGATCCGCTTGAGGAACGAAGGATAGCCAAGCTCGCCGTCAAGCAGGTGCCGACGTTTAGCGAAGCGGCGCGCATCGCTCATCAGGAGCATCAGGACGGCTGGAAAAATCTGAAGCATCGGGCTGACTGGCTCTCCAGCCTCGAGCGATACGCCTTCGCGTCGCTCGGAGAGGTCAAGGTCGATAGCATCACAGCGCCGATGGTTCGCGATTTGCTACTGCCGATCTGGCTCGATCGCCCGGAGACGGCCCGGCGTGTTCGCCAGCGCGTTAAGCTCGTTATCGATTGGTCGGCAGCCAAGGGTTATCGCCCCGCTCTCGATTTGGGCGGAATAGCAAAAGCGCTGCCTCGTCAGCCCAAAAGCGACAGTCACTTCGCCGCAATGCCGTTCGAAGACGTGCCAACGTTCGTCGCATCGCTCCGAACTTCGAAAGAAACGATATCGCGCCTTGCATTGCAATTCCTGATTCTGACAGCGGCGCGATCCGGCGAAGTTCGAGGCGCCATTTGGAGCGAGATCGATATTGATGCGTGTAGCTGGACGATTCCGGGAACGCGGATGAAAGCAGGTAAGCCACATTTCGTTCCTCTTTCCGACCCGGCGCTGGCAATATTGAAGCATGTTCTTCCGCTCAAAAAGCATGGTGATAGCCCCCTGTTTCCGGGAACTAAAGGACAGGCGTTGAGCGATATGACCCTACTGAAGATCATGCGGGATCGAGGCTTACCTTACTCAGTTCATGGCTTTAGATCGGCATTTAAAACCTGGGCGGTCGAGGTCACGAGTTACCCAGATGCCGTAAGCGAAGCCGCATTGGCGCACATCGACGCCAACAAAGTTCGCGCAGCCTACTCACGAACGGATTTTCGCACCCGTAGGCAAGGGCTGATGGCCGAATGGGCCGATCATCTCTTCGGTGGGACGAAATGAGCATCGCTGCTTCAAGCTTAAAGCGAAAGTGCGCGCTACTGTCCGCCGGCGTCCGCTTCCGCCCCGATTCTGTTGAAAAACTCCCTCTTGAAGTCGCTATAATGTGGTGATTCAATGTTTCTGCAGTGATGCGGAGACGAGCCGATGATGGGCGAGCGGACGGTGGCGCAGGAAGCGCTATGAGCTGCACCCGGTTTCATGGACACCAAGTTAGGCTACATCAGCTTGTCTTTCGAAGTCCACGGGGCTGAGATATCCCAATGTCGAGTGCCGTCGTGTCGGGTTGTAGAAGCGTTCGATGTAATCGAACACGTCGGCTCTGGCCTGATTGCGGGTGCGGTAGGTCTTGCGGGCGATGCGCTCGGTTTTGAGCGACGAGAAGAAGCTCTCCATCGCGGCATTATCCCAGACATTGCCCGACCGGCTCATCGAGCAGGTGACGCCGTTGTCGGTCATCAGCCGCTGGAACTGCTCGCTGGTGTATTGGCTGCCCTGATCCGAGTGATGCAACAGCGCGTCGGGTTTACCGCGCCGCCAGATCGCCATCATCAGCGCATCGGTGACGAGCTGGGCGGTCATCTCGGCCTTCATCGACCAGCCAACGACGCGGCGGGAGAACAGGTCGATGACGGCGGCAACGTAAAGCCAGCCCTCGGCAGTCCAGATGTAGGTGAAGTCTGCGACCCACTTCCGGTTCGGCGCGTCGGCGCTGAACTGGCGATCGA
The DNA here is from genome assembly GCA_965249015.1 of Sphingomonas sp. GTDB lineage: Bacteria > Pseudomonadota > Alphaproteobacteria > Sphingomonadales > Sphingomonadaceae > Sphingomonas_O. The sequence goes on from CBDFLB010000003.1 coordinate 2,387,756, forward strand.
GGACATTGTCGGCGATCACCGATCGCTGGCCGTCATCCCTGGGCAGACCACGGCGACGCGGGCGTGCCTTCAGCGCGTGAAGCCGCATCAGCCGCTCTACCCGGTGAAGACCGCATGACAGGCCTTCGACCGTCTGCGCAGTCGAAATGGCGACTTCCCGCCTTTTTCAGTATCTCTGCCGCTTCACTCGCCTCGCGCTCCGTGGAAAAGATGACATCAATCCACCGACCGCGAGACTCGGAATAGATGCCCCATTTCCCACACAAATCTTCTTCAGGGCGCTGCATGACGGACAACGTGGGAGCTTGGAACATGACGGCTCATTTAAATGCGTGTCACCGCATTGTCACGGATAGGCCAATTTTCCCCGTTCCCGTGACGTCGGTTGACGCGCCGCGCCTGAGAGCCGACCGGCAAGTTGGCGTCGAGAAAGCCGTCTGACGGCAAGCGCCCCATCTTCGGTCGTTGACGCTTCTGTCTGCAACCGCAAAGGCTGCCATATTGGATGTGGCAGATCGTCGTCCGAGGAGTCGAAGTTGACAAAGCTTTTTTCAACTCTGTGAACCGCGCCGGGTTTGCCGGAGGCTATTTGGTTTGAGTCATGCGGCCATAGGCCGTTGTTCGATCATGGCATAGTATTGCTCCTCTGCTTCTGCGGGCGGGATGTTGCCGATGGGTTCGAGCAACCGGCGGTGGTTGAACCAGTCGACCCATTCCAGGGTCGCGTACTCGACAGCCTCGAACGATCTCCATGGTCCCCGCCGGTGGATCACCTCGGCCTTGTAAAGGCCATTGATGGTCTCGGCCAAAGCGTTGTCATAGCTGTCGCCGACACTGCCGACCGAGGGCTCGATGCCCGCTTCGGCGAGGCGTTCGGTGTACTTGATCGAGACGTACTGGCTACCGCGATCGGAGTGGTGGATGAGACCGCCGCTGTGCGTCGGTCGGCGATCGTGGAGGGCCTGCTCGAGCGCATCGAGGACGAAGCCGGCGTGCGCGGTCCGGCTCGCGCGCCAACCGACGATCCGCCGTGCGAACGTGTCGACGACGAACGCCACATAGACGAACCCTGCCCAGGTCGCGACATAGGTGAAGTCCGAAACCCACAGCATGTCGGGCGCTGGCGCGCGGAACTGCCGGTTGACGTGATCACGCGGGCACGGTGCCGAGCGGTCGCCGATCGTCGTGCGCACAGGCTTGCCACGGATGACACCCGCCAAGCCCATCGCCCGCATGAGCCGTGCGACCGTGCAGCGCGCGACGTCGAACCCCTCGCGCTGCAGCTGGCGCCATACTTTGCGCACGCCGTAGACCCGGTAGTTGGTATCGAACACGCGCCGCACCTCGATCCGAAGTGCAAGGTCGCGGCGCGCCCGCGCCGACAGGCGCAATGGATCACGACGCTTCGCCTCGTGCGCATGATAGGTTGACGGGGCGATCGGCAGCACCTTGCAGATCGGCTCGACCCCATGAACGGCGCGCTGGTCGTCAATAAATGCGATCATCGCTTGAACGGGCGGTCGAGCTCCGCCTGAGCAAAATACGCCGATGCCTTGCGCAGGATCTCGTTGGCCTGGCGCAGCTCGCGGTTCTCGCGCTCCAGCGCCTTCAGCTGTGCCGCGACCTCGGTGGGCACGCCGACGCGTCGACCGCTATCGACCTCCGCCTTCTTGACCCACTCGTGCAGCGTCTGCGCCGCACAGCCGATCTTAGCTGCGATCGATACGACCGCCGCCCAGCGCGATGCGTGGTCGCGCTCGTGATCCAGCACCATCCGGACCGCACGCTCGCGCACTTCAGGCGCATACTTGTTCGTTGTTTTGCTTGTCATCGCTCCACCTTCTCAGGAGTTGGAGCCTCCGACAAACCCGGCGCGGTTCAATGTGGGACAAAGCCGTCGGTCCTATCCTGACAGTGAAACGACCGAGTACGCTGCAAGCCGTCATTCCCACTAAGTACACCGCCGGACAGCGCCTCGGGTATAGCGGAAGACCCGCCCACGAGCTCCGCCCAGGCGATCCTGCCAGAATGGGCTCAAGTATCTCGCAGTCCAACCTGTCCTGAGGTATAGTTACGCCCGTGGGGGCACGGAAATGGCTAGTCGAGACTTTCGATTCGTTCTGGCATTTGCCACGGCAACCCTGCCGTTCCTAGGAGCGCGCGCAGAGTCGGTGTCGCCTGCCGAACCCTTAGCGCCGAAGATCGCCGCAAGGGACGTGCGCGGTATCGGCTATGCGTGGGTGGACGTGCCGCGCAACTTCCGCCTGAAGATACGCGTCCCTCGGCCATTCAACGTCCAAGACGCGGACGCGAACGTCCGGTGCGCCGGGGTCGCGATGACCGGCGGCTATTCGTTGATAAGCCGGGCGGCGCCGGAAGGCCTGATCGTTATTGACGGTCGACAGGTCAGCCCGCACATTACACGCATGGATGGCGGTGTCCTGGACATCCGCGAATCGCAGATCAGCCTCGTTCGCCGAAGCGCCGTCCAACCTGCCTCGCCTTCGACGAGCCAAATCTACTCGCAGCCAATCCTGATTTTCGATGGCAAGATCGATGGAACATTCAAGAATGGTAAGGCTAACCGGATAGCGCTCGGCAAGTATGTCGATGGGCAGATATTCATGGTGATGGCGTTCAACGGCAGCCGAGGAGGTATGTCGGCTGTAACCCTCCGTCAGTTCGCGGTTGATGTCGCCGCGCTCACCCCTCGTAAGGTTGAATGGCTACTCGCTTTCGATGGCGGGCCGTCGGCATTCATCAAGGTCGCGGGCCAGCGTCTGGTGTCCGCCACGAATGGAACATCAGTTTCGTACCTCTGCGCGGAGCCTGGAAATGACTGAACCAACTGCACCATCTCAGGTCCCCGATACGAAACCGCGCAGTCCCTGGCCAGCTCGTCTTTCAACCGCCCTTTTAAGCGACATCGGGAAGACCATTGCTGTCGGCGTCGTCACCGCCATCGGTGGATACCTGGCGGCCGCTCTCATCTCGCCCGACCAGCTCTACAGATGGCTCTACATCAAGCCGATCGACCGCTACATCGGAACTTGGCGCGGCCCCGTTGCGGGTCGCTACGCCGAGCTTACAATCTCGAAGGAAGACCGCGACGAGGCCGGGCGAACCGTTGGCATAGAGGGTGTCCTGGTATATCCTGCGACGGGCCTGAAGCTGCCGATCGTCGGATCAGCCGACAGCGTCATGACCCTAGAAGCGAAATTGGATCCGACCCGGACCCTCGTGATCACCTTGGAGCGGATTCAAAGCGAAATTCGTTCGAATGATGAGAAGGTCGTCAAGCTGGCACCTCGCGCCGGGTCTTCCGGTGTCGCTGTGTGCCCCGTCATCAAGAACCCCTTGGACGTATTAAACGCGCCTCCCTGCAAGCCGATCGCAGGGGAGACGAAGCTCACCTTCTAAGTCGAGCCGCATCGCTTTGCCTCCACCGCGGCGTGCGCTTTGATACAGGCGAGACTGAGCTAGGTCGGACATGTCGGCATCATGCTAAATCACCGGTATGTTCGCCAAGCGTTCCGTTATCGATTGGGCGGACACGGGTTTATCGAGGGGCGCGTTCATGTTGCGATGTTAACCTGCCCGCTCCGGCGGTGAGTGCAATGTCGGCTTAGTGGTCGAGAGCCGCCTCTTAATACCGAGCCGCGAACGTCGTTAGTTGGATCGGCAGCTATCACTTCCTTCGAATAGCAACTGAGTGGCCAGAGCCGCCAACATTGCTGCCGTTTCACCCCGCTCACGGCAGCTTCAAGAACTGCCCTTCGTTCACGAGCTCTTCGCCTAGAGCATGGGTGGAACACAGCCCGGCTGCTTTGGAGCGTCTTAATGGCATATCCTGCCATTCGTTCAGCTCGATGCTCAGTCCGTCAGAGGAGGGGGTGATAACATTCGGCTCGACGCTCTAGTGCATTTGAGCGCTCAGCCATCTGGAGCCTCCTCGTCGCGCTCGCACAGGCGCCCCGTCTGCCGCACGGCAAGGTAAAATCGAACGCGCCTAGTGCCACGCCCACTCCGACACCGCGCTAGGAGCACAGTCCCGCTAAGTTCCCTGCTCCCCCGCCGCGTTCCATCGCTCAGCGCGTGCGCTTAATAACTCATTTTTCGTCGCCGAACTTTACGCGAACGACAGGATCCATGGAGGCGGGCCGGTGGGGGACGATAGCCTGGCAAGCAGAGCGCGTCCCTCGTGGCTAAGTCTCTCGGCGAGCGAGCGCATGTCGACGTTCTCTAGTTCCGAAGCGATCTCGATACGCCTGCGGGCGGCGTAGGCGATGTCGTCCGCTGGCAGGATGTTGAGTAGGGGCGGTTCGGCGAGGAGCGCTGCGATGCAAGTGAAGACATAGACGCCATGAAGGACTCCCTGCGCGTCGCGTTCCTCGTTCTTCCAGGGCGAGAACTGGCGCCTAGCGCCCTTGAGGACCTGCGGCTGCCGCTCCTCTAGCTGGGTCAGCTGCAGATGCATCCCCTCGTGCACGATGCTCTCTAGCAGTCGCATGGATGCTGACACGGTGCCGGGTGGCGGCGAGGACACGAATATCGCGCCTGGCCACCTTGGCTCGCTATGGCTGACGTCGTATTCTGGTGCTGCGGAGAGGATTGTCACCGTACGGACGAGGGAAGAGAGCCTCGACTCCAGTGTCGGAACCGTTGCCAGGTGCCGCGCCGCCAGCACGAACGTCTCGCGCGCGATCGCCTGTGGCGCGACGGGAATGAGACCTCTCGACCTGAGGTCCACGGCGATCTCGTCTTTCGGCGGCCCTACGAGGCGCCAGATCCACCTCTCGTCGAGGGACGGATCGGCGATGTCTCGAACAGGTCTAGGCAGGTCACTGCGCCGCATGCGCGACGCGCTTGAATGAGTAGACGATGGTGAAGCGCTCGCCCGTATGGATGGTCGAGACGGCGTGAAACGAAAGGGGCGATATCTCGAAGCTCGTCGCGCTGGCGTGCGCGGGCCGGATCACGCGGGCAATGTCCTCTACGCGCGGCCCCGCAAAGAGCATCAGCATACCGCCATTGGCATCGTCCCAGCCGCGGTTCAACTGCACCAAGACGCGGTGGGTCTCTGCACCGCCGATGTAGTCGTTGTGGATCCTGATCGTCTGTCCGCCGATGAGTCGGTGTGCGTTCACATCGGTTAGCTCGAGCCTGTCCTGGGTGATCGGATCCAGCATGTCCTGGACGAGCCTAGCGATGAACGCGTCGTCGGTCAGGGCGGCGATCTCGGTCGGGAGCTCCGCCTCGTGCAAATTGCATTCGTATTGCTCGTAGAAGCTGGCGATCATTAGTTTCCAGGGCGCGCCGCCCTCAAACCAGTTGAGCACGGCCGCAGCGAGGTTGTGGTCGAGCACGGCCTCCGCAACTGCGTGGGCGAACGGCTCCGTTCGCGGGACTGCAGTCGGCGGCGACGCGATCACGCCGCCCGTCTACCCATATGGTGAGACAGGTATTCGCGCATGCTCGCGATAAGCAGCTTCTGGTCGGCGCAGAACACAGTCGGGTTAGCGTACCCGCTTCGCTCGGAGAAGCGGTGGGTGACCATTCCCCCTCCGCAGATCGCTAGTTCGGGGCAGGCCTTGCACAGTGGCGAACTTGGCCGCTGCATCCGGTGAGATTCCACGTATTCGGGCGATCGAACCAGTTCGGTGATCTCGGACCTCAGCACGTGCCAGTGATCGCCGAACCGGTCACCGCCGGGCGTGCTCTTCAGCGTATCGTTCTTCGTGATGCTTCCGTCGGTGTCTATCACCAAGATGCCGAAGTCGGTCAGGCCAACCCCCTCCTTGACCCCGGAGCCGCCGAGAAGGAGTCGCATCATGTCGTCCAGCATTCGGATGCGGGGCGGATGAGGGTCCGATAGGTACCTGTCGAGGATCGCCGACATCCAGCGGCCGTATTCGACGCTTTGCACCTCCGCCTTCCCGAATGGGAGGGCCGTGTGGTTTCCGTCGCGGTAAAGGAAGTCGACGCTGGGCACCTCGAGCGATGCGAAGTAGTCGTAGATGTCGTGAGCATCCGTCGTCGGATCGACCACGGCGAGCACGCCCGAAAAGATCTCGGCGGCGGCGGGGTGCGCGCGCATGCGGGCCAGGCCCGCGACCACGCGCGTGTGACTATCGCGCCCTCTGCGGTCCTTCCGGTTCAGATCATGGACCGAGGCCGGACCATCTAAGCTCACGGAGATGCGCACGTCGTGCTCGGCGCAGAGGTCAAGGATCGCCTCGTCGATAAGGACTCCATTCGTCTGCACGTTTAGGGAGCAGCTGAGCGGAAGGGCGCTGCGGAGACGCGTGAACAGGTCGTCGAGACGGTCAGCCCCCAGCAGCAGTGGTTCCCCGCCGTGGAGCACAACCGCAAACGGGTGGTCCTGGGCCGCGTACAGCCTGGCCAGTTGCGCGCAGACCTCGGCGAGCACCGTAGCCTCGATACGCTTCGGCATTGAGCGCCAGCTCTCGTCACCCATGTTGTAGACGTAGCAGTACCCGCAATCGAGGTTGCAGCGACTGGCGACCTTAAGCAGTATAGTATCTACGCGCACGTGCCGCGCCGTTACCGGTTGTGGCGGTTGTATGTCCGGTTGTAGCCGCGGGCAACCTTGTGCTCCCCATCACGAACCTCGTCCAACAGGCGCGCCAAAGCGGCACTCTCGATTGGGGCGTCGATCTCCGTCGCAGTGTCGCGCCGGTCGTCGTGCGGCGAGAATGCCGATCGGTCTTGCAGTGCCATGAAGGTTATCTCCGGTTCGATCATCCACCATACACGCGGGACGCCGCCGAGGGAACGGCATTTTTGAGGTGGCTAGTTTTCCTTTCGCGAAGTGCTCGTGCAGCAAAAGCGGCATGGCGCGATGCTACAATGAACAACTTCGAGAATTGGTGAAGGTTTCCATTCTCTACGATAGCCGATAGAGCCACCTCAACGAACGATACGAAGTGGGTGAATCAGGACTTATCTATTTTAAAGATGGTAAGCTTAAGAGAATACAGAACCACTGTTAGAAATCACTAGACTAAGCTTGAGCTATAGCAGGGAGCGACGACGCGAGGAAGTCAATCACCATGGAACTGAATTCATGCGCCGGATGCGCGAGGGAGTGCAGATAGGCAGTCGCCGCGACCCCGTCCGGGTCGTCCGGCCCGAGCTTGCTGGCGGTCAACCATAGGTGGCTCAGCTTGTCGAGCTGGTCCTTGCGGGCCTCGCGGAGATCGCCCCGCCTGAGGCCCAGGATTTCGATGGTGGTTTGGCCTCGCATGGTCAGCGCGTAGGGCGCGTCTCCGTCGTATCTTATATGCTCCCGCGGTTCCTCCCTTGCGGGATCAACCAACAACGGGTTCTCCAGTTCGATGCTATCACCGTGCCAGCGCGCTCGCCGCCGCTCGTTGCGCAACGGGAAGAACGTATGCTTGTACTTCGTGTTGCAGACGCCGCAGCTCACCAAGAGGTTAGTCCAGTCGTAGGCGAGCCAGTAATAGCCCGGTCGGATCAGCGTCGATGACGAGACGGAGCGGACGCCCGCCTTAGGTCTGAAATGCTCGACGTCGCCGAAGGCCGAGGGCAGGATCTTCCGTTCGCAGTAGCAGCACTTGCGGAATTGTGCCTCTAGAAGCAGCGACTTTACGGCCTTGCTGCCGTAAATGCGGGACGAGAGGGCGAAGGAGCGCCGCCCGTCGCGATAGTGTCGTGGGCTCGCGTCGTAGGCGTCGCAATCGATCCTCGACTGGCCCGCGCCGCGCGAGGCGAGCACGGCCGGGATGCCGTCTGGTCGTGTGATCCTGATCATCCTCAGCCGGGCGCCCGTTCCATCCGTGCTGCCGCCCGGCGGATTATGTCCATTGCCTCCTTGTCCGCGATCGGATCCGGCGAGGACAATCCCTCGATTTTCGCCCTGAGGTCCGCGAGCAGCGACTCCTCTGCCGGCGTGCGCCTACGCTGGTCGAGTAACCTGTCGCGCTCGTCGAACAGCGCGTTGATCTCGCGGCTGCGGCCGCTCTCTAGGCCGAACAGTGCCGTGACGACCTGATCCAGCCGCCAGTCCAGCAACCGTTCGGCGTCATTCCAGATGGAGATGCGGCCCGCCTTCTCTTGGAAAACGACCAGGTTGGCATCGAGCGACGCTTGAGCCATGAGCGGGCTGTGGGCCGTCGCTATGAATTGCGTCGCAGGGAAGTGCTTGCTGAGGTAATTCCGAAGGTTTTGCTGCCATTTGGGATGGAGGTGCAGGTCGATCTCATCAACGAGGACTATCGCGGGCTCGCCCAGGGGAGCCTCGCTGTCCGGGTAGAGGCGCACGAGCCTCCAAGCGAGATCTAGCGCCCAGGCGATCGTCGTCTGCTGTCCCAGGCTCATTCCGGAGAAGGGCACGAGGCTCTCGCCGGTCTTGAACTTTATGCCCGTGGGATCGCCCTCGTCGGCTCTGATGGAAGGGCCGGTGAAGACAATGTTCGATGCCGACCCGACTGCCGGCGCGATCGTCGCGATGAGCTCGAGGAATTGGGTAAGCCGGCCAGCCGCGTCCGGTTTTTCCATCTTGGCGGCGTAGTGCAGATCGCGAAGTATGGATTCCGGATCGTACAGCGTCGTGATCGGGGCGAATAGCATCGCGACGGGGTCGGTCAGCACCGGATCACCAAGGTTCTTAGCGCCAATCTGCCGGTTCGCGCCGTACCCGATGAGGGGTAGCTGCGGAACGGGCTTGGAAGAGTTCTTACCGCGTCCGATCCCGACGTCGGAGAGCTTCTTGATGTCGCCGGTGTGGGGGTCGCCACTCTTGGTGGCTACTTGGATGTATGTGTGAACCTTCCTCTCGAGCGACTGCCTCCGATGGCCGAACGTCGCCTTGGCCGTCATCCGGACAGCGGCTTCGGACTGTCGTACGAGTCTGAGGAACAGGAAGTTGTCCGGTTCTCCGTATAGTGCGGGCTCAATAGTCTTCTTCTTCTCCGGCGAGTCGAACGGCCGCATCCAGGCGAGCATCTGGAGGATGCTGGTCTTGCCAACGCCGTTTTCGCCGAGGAACAGCGTCCAGAGTGACGGCCGCTCGTCGGCACCGGTGAAGTCCACCTCGTGGTCGCCGCGGAAGCACTTCAGGTTCGCGAACTCGAGCCTCTCGTAGTATAGCGGCGCGGTATCCGTAGCCTTCGCCGCCGACTTCGGGCCACTATGCCGCCTTTGACTTGGCATCCTCTTGTCCACCTTCCACCGCCCAGACAGGGCCGGGTCCGCCCGAGCATACGGCATAGCCCGAAAGAGTCGATTGCCACGGGGCCGTCGGCAGACTTTCGGCAGGCGCCCCGGCCTGCCTGCACCCAGCATCGCCAGCGAGCACCGCTTCGTCCGGCGCGAATCGTACTCACGTGGTCGGGTGGCTGCTTTTCGGGAAGGCCATGACACGCGGCAGAGTGTCTGGGATTGGGTCCTAACGAAATTCGCGCCGGTAGAAGGCCTCTTGATCGCCCCGAATCTGGTTTGCGTCGGGATTCCAACCAAACGCGTCGAAAAGTTCGAGAAGCACGCCCAGCGACGTCGGGATCGCTCCGGCCTCAATCGCATCGGGATCTACCCGCCGCTCGATCTGGATAGTCGCGGCGTTGCTGCTTTGATTGTCCCAGAAAGGCATCCGCCCCCGGCCGGCGTTGAGCCTGCGGCCTGCGGTGTTCCTCAACGAAATGTCGAGTAGGTATCCGTCCCGATAAGTTCCCGCCCGTGCCAGCCGATGGGCGAACTCGACGAATTCCGACACTGTGTAGATCGTTTCGACGACATTAAGCCAGCGGACTCCGTGTCCGTCTTCGACCGCCTCGGCGTCGCCATGGACGGCATTGTAGGAAAGAAATTGTCCGCTGCGGTGCATGCGCCAAAATTCAAGGAATGATTGCCAGTCGCACCAGCTTTCGACGTAGCTGTTTCCACGCTCCGTACCTCCCTGATCATCTTGGCGATGACTGATATGGGGGAAGTCCCACCCCCGCAGCGACACCCTGTTGCGCTCCACCAAATCGGCGCAGTCGCGAAAACTCAGCAGTTCGGCTAAGGGCACGAGCGGTCGGAATATGACCCGCCAGTGGCCCAGCTCGGATATCCGCTCGAGGAGCCCGTCTTTCATCAGAGCCCTCCCAGTTCCGCATCATAGTCGGGTCCCGGCTGCAATTCCGCGACGAAGCCGATCCGGCGCAGGCGCCGTGCATTCAACGCCGCCGAACGCTCGACGAGGTCGCGCATGTCTGTGCTGTTCGCAACGGCCGCGCTCTCGGGTCGCCTTGTCCTGCTGCGGAAATAGACCACGCCGGCCCGCACATCGGCTCCGTCGCGTTTGCAGATCACGGGTACGTCCTCGAACGGGCTCACCTCGATCACCACGAAACGCAGGCCAGTCGCGTCGACGACAGTTTCCATTCGGAAAACCGCGCGCGGGTCGGCAAACGGGGCGATGCCGTCGCGCATCTCATCGATCTTGTAGGTTGCCACCTGCTCAGCGCTGAGGCCAATCCTCACAAACGTGCCGTCCTCCACGCCGACTACAATACGGCCGCCATCTATGACATTCACCATCGCGAGGATGTCTTTCACGAACAGGTTCCGATCCCACGAGACGGCCCCCTTAAATTCGAGCGCGTCCGTTTCCTCAGCACCCGTCAACAGACCTTCTATATCCTCAGTATTC